>NZ_ACZO01000006.1 GCF_000176155.1 Vibrio metschnikovii CIP 69.14
ACCGTAACTTCGGGAGAAGGTACGCTCTTGACGGTGAAGTCCCTTGCGGATGGAGCTATTGAGAGTCGCAGATACCAGGTGGCTGCAACTGTTTATTAAAAACACAGCACTGTGCAAAATCGCAAGATGACGTATACGGTGTGACGCCTGCCCGGTGCCGGAAGGTTAATTGATGGGGTTAGACGCAAGTCGAAGCTCTTGATCGAAGCCCCGGTAAACGGCGGCCGTAACTATAACGGTCCTAAGGTAGCGAAATTCCTTGTCGGGTAAGTTCCGACCTGCACGAATGGCGTAATGATGGCCACGCTGTCTCCACCCGAGACTCAGTGAAATTGAAATCGCTGTGAAGATGCAGTGTACCCGCGGCTAGACGGAAAGACCCCGTGAACCTTTACTACAGCTTGGCACTGAACATTGAACCTACATGTGTAGGATAGGTGGGAGACTTTGAAGCGCAGACGCTAGTTTGCGTGGAGTCGACCTTGAAATACCACCCTTGTAGTTTTGATGTTCTAACGTTGGCCCCTAATCGGGGTTGCGGACAGTGCCTGGTGGGTAGTTTGACTGGGGCGGTCTCCTCCCAAAGAGTAACGGAGGAGCACGAAGGTGGGCTAATCACGGTTGGACATCGTGAGGTTAGTGCAATGGCATAAGCCCGCTTAACTGCGAGAATGACGGTTCGAGCAGGTGCGAAAGCAGGTCATAGTGATCCGGTGGTTCTGAATGGAAGGGCCATCGCTCAACGGATAAAAGGTACTCCGGGGATAACAGGCTGATACCGCCCAAGAGTTCATATCGACGGCGGTGTTTGGCACCTCGATGTCGGCTCATCACATCCTGGGGCTGAAGTCGGTCCCAAGGGTATGGCTGTTCGCCATTTAAAGTGGTACGCGAGCTGGGTTTAGAACGTCGTGAGACAGTTCGGTCCCTATCTGCCGTGGGCGTTGGAGAATTGAAGGGGGCTGCTCCTAGTACGAGAGGACCGGAGTGGACGAACCTCTGGTGTTCGGGTTGTCACGCCAGTGGCATTGCCCGGTAGCTAAGTTCGGAATTGATAAGCGCTGAAAGCATCTAAGCGCGAAGCGAGCCCTGAGATGAGTTCTCCCTGGCACTATAAGTGTCCTAAAGGGTTGTTCGAGACTAGAACGTTGATAGGCAGGGTGTGTAAGCGCTGTGAGGCGTTGAGCTAACCTGTACTAATTGCCCGTGAGGCTTAACCATACAACACCCAAGGGGTTTTGGTGGACTCAAAGAAGTGCATTGAATGTGTGAGAACAAAAAAACAGCTTTCCGAATTAACCAAATTTGCTTGGCGACCATAGCGTTTTGGACCCACCTGATCCCATGCCGAACTCAGAAGTGAAACGAAACAGCGTCGATGGTAGTGTGGGGTCTCCCCATGTGAGAGTAGAACATCGCCAGGCTTTAATCGTGGTTTTTAGACTTAAGGTCTGAAGACACAAACTCAATAAAGCAGCCAATCAGACTTTATCGAGTAACAAGACAATGTGGAGCGGTAGTTCAGTTGGTTAGAATACCGGCCTGTCACGCCGGGGGTCGCGGGTTCGAGTCCCGTCCGCTCCGCCACTGATAAAGAGCTTTGCTAAACAGCAAGGCTTTAGCTGTAAGATTATTTAGGGGTGTAGCTCCAATTGGTAGAGCAGCGGATTCCAAATCCGCGTGTTGGGAGTTCGAATCTCTCCACCCCTGCCAGATACAAAAGGTCTTAGTCGTTTGACTAAGACCTTTTTTGATCTAGGTACAATGTTTTTAAGTTCGGTAGCTTCCAAAGCAGCGGATCCCGCTAATCGCCAAAAGATGCGTGTGTTGGGTGTTAATAGCAAATCGTAAGCCTTAATAGCAATGTTAAGGCTTTTTTATTTTCGGTTATTTACTTATTCGACGACAAAGGTGGATACATGAAAGTCGAAAGTAATCCATATCCTTTCTTTTTATTTAACAGTGGTAAATGATTGGTAGTCTATCGAAGTTCAATTTATAAGCTGTTATGATAAATAACAAAAAGGAGTAAGTCATGCCACATATTCGATTTCGAGCATTAGAACCGCAAACAGTCCAAGCTTTGTCAACGACATTGATTCACGAGTTACAGCCTCTAATCAACGCTCCTCGTGAGGACTTCACCTTTGAATATATCTACAGTACCTTCTTCTTTGATGGGGCTGTCAGTCAGGCTTATCCTTTCGTTGAAGTACTCTGGTTTGATAGAGGACAAAATGTTCAAGACCAAGTCGCATCGGTAATTACCGATCAAGTGCGTCAAGTCTTGAGTAGTCAAGTTGACGTTGCAGTGATATTTACCGCATTAAAACCGAATCACTATTATGATAATGCTCAGCATTATTAAGAGGCGTTCATGAATCAAGTTATTGATACTATTACCTCACATCGTTCTATCCGTGCTTTTAAAGATCAACCAATCAGTAAAATACAGTTGGATGCCATTATTGCATCGGGTATCGCTGCCTCTTCTTCGAGTTTATTGCAAGCGGTATCCATTATACGCGTTACTGAACAAGAGAAGCGCCTTAAACTGGCTGAACTTGCTGGTAACCAACCTTATGTCGCTAGCGCCGCCGAATTTTTAGTATTTTGTATTGATTATCAACGTCATTACACGCTTGATAATAACGTGCATCCAGAATTTATGGAGCTGACCCTGATCGGGGCTATTGATGCGGGCATTATGGCGCAAAATTGTTTGCTAGCAGCAGAATCGTTGCAATTAGGTGGTGTTTACATCGGGGGATTAAGAAATTCGCCTTATGAGGTTGATCAATTATTAGAGTTACCCCCTTATTGTGCAGTGCTTTTTGGCTTGTGTTTAGGTCATCCGGATCAACACCCGCAATTAAAGCCAAGATTAAGTCCAGAAGTGATCGTACATGAAAATGCTTATCAGCCTTTGGAGGTCGGGTATGTTAAACAGTACGATCAAATTATGCTTGATTACTATCAAACTCGTTCAAGCAATAGTAAGCAACAAGGTTGGTCTGAGCAAACTTGTAATAAATTAGCTCAGGAATCTAGGCCTTATATGCAGGACTATTTTCATTGTAAGGGGTTGGCTAAAAAGTGAATACCATAATATCACTCATTACTGCGCTATTGTAAAACACATCGCTAATTGCTCCCTCTAGAAGCTTATATTCTAAGGGAGCCAATTTTATCACTTGCTTTGTTTCTCTGAGCGATTGAGTGAATCAAGTTCTGATAATTGATGCTTTCTTGCCGTGTTGAGCATGTTGTTAAAATAATGACGTAATGAATACAGCATGAGTAGACTGGGTACGACCATAACTGCAGTTAATACGAAAAACAGTGACCAATTATCAAGATAATCAGCAACTTGACCGCTAAATGAAGCAAGCGTTGTACGACCAAAATTGCCCAGTGATGCTAGTAAAGCATATTGAGTAGCGGAAAAAGCTTGCCCTGTCATTACCGTTAAGAAAGAAACGAAAGCCACAGTAGAAAAAGCGGTAGTAAAGTTATCAACAACAATCGTAGCGAGCAGAAGATGTTCATTCGGGCCGACTTGAGCAATCCAAGAGAACATAAGATTACTTGCCGACATCGCTATTCCGCCGATCATTAATCCTTTAATAATGCCAAATCTTACGTTGAACATGCTACCGACAAACGTAAATAGCATAGTTAATCCCCAACCAATCAACTTAGAGTAGTATCCGATTTGTTCATTGGTGAATCCGATATCTTTATAAAAAGCAATCGACATCCTGCCCAGAAATGCTTCTCCAATTTTGAACAGAAAGACAAACAGTAATAGAGTGATCGCCACTCGAGTTCCGTTTTGGCGGAAAAAATCAATGAAGGGCTCAAATAATGTCACGGTGAGCCATGTCGCGGCTTTAGATTGAATGACTTCACCGTGTCGTAACTCAGCTTGTTGTTGTAATCGATCTCGATGAGACGTTGGTTCGCCGACAAATAAGGTGAACAGCATTAACAATAATACGATTGCCGCCATCCCGTAATAGACTTGGTTCCAACCCACACTATCGGCATTAATAAAAGCAAAGTATCCGGGTAGAGAATATCCAGTCCACCATCCAATAACCGCCATTGCTGAAGCTTGAGGCAACTTTGATTGTTCTGATTTAGGAAAGGTGTCAATGCGAAAAGCATCAATGGCAATATCTTGTGTCGCTGATGCGGTAGCGATAGCAAGAGCAAACATTGATGTTAAAATGAGATTTGTCGCTGGATTAACCCCTGCGATCAGTAATGTAAAGATAAAAACAAGGAGCTGGCAAAACAATATCCAGCTTCGTCTTTGTCCTAGTCTTTTATATAAGAAGGGGATTTTTACTCGATCGACTAAAGGTGCCCAAAGAAAATTAATGGCATAGACGGAAAATACGCTACCAAAGTATCCGATAGCGGCTAGAGATAAGCCCGCATCTTTAAGCCATCCAGACATATTTGAACCGATCAATACCCAAGGGAAACCACTTGAGCAACCAAGTAGAAATACCCATAAAAGGCGACGATCAAGATAACTTTTAATGGTTTGTGACCAAGTAAGATATTGAGTTCCGCTCGGCATGAGCCTTATCCTTACAGAGTTCCCCCTAACTTAAAAGTTAGGGGGAAGAGATTAATCAATAATGACTGTCACATTAGTAATGACGATTGGGGTAATAGGGACATCATTCAGATGACCTATCGTTCGAGTTGGTTGCTTGGCCATCATTTGGATAGTTTCAAAGCCACTGATCACTTTACCAAAAACGGCATAGCCTTCTTGACGTTGGGTAGGATTTAAAAATTGATTATCAGCAAGGTTAATAAAAAATTGTCGTGTGGCAGAATTTGGGTTAGCAGTTCTTGCCATGGCAATTGTTGCCGTATCATTGCGTAGTCCATTACGAGCTTCATTGACAATCGGAGGGTTGGTTTTTAATGGTTCCAATTTGGCGTCAAAGCCTCCACCTTGAGCCATGAACCCTGGGATTACTCGATGGAATTGACTGCCGATATAACTACCATCTTGCACATAGTGTAAAAAATTTTCACTGGTAATTGGTGCTAATTGTGAATCGAGCTCGACGATGAAATCACCGATAGAGGTCTCAAATTTAACCTGTGGTTGTGCCCATACAGTAATGCTGAACATCGTTAGGATGGCGGCGGCTATTTTTTTAACCATTGAAACGATCCTTCATATAGCTTTGTAACTCGCTATCGTTAGCAATTTCTTTTAGTACTAAATTAACGACATCATTGAATACTCTTTCAATGTCTTGATTTGACGCACTTAAAGCGGCGCTGCGTTTAGCGGTACCATTATAACTTTTTACTAGCTTACCTTTAGGCGTCTCGGCGGTTAACTCCAGAGTGACACTGGCGTTCATTTCATGCGAGGTAATTGAGTGTTTGACAGTAACTAACGCCTCTTGAATTTCTAACGCCAGATTGTTTTCACTATTCACCGTTAAACGGAAACCTTGCGAAGCAAACTGTTCAGCTAAAGCATTTTCTAAGGTAATACGTACATTTTGTTTCGTATGCACAGGCTCAATATGATTACGTCCGCTGTCGACTAATGCCACATACTGCGCAGAACGAACATCTTTGCTGACTAAGGTAAAGCTGATATTGTTAACAATATTGCTACTGCTTAATACTGCTTGAGGCATAAAGTTAATTTGCTCTTGCTTTGGTGCGGCACAAGCGGTTAAGAGTGCAATTGAGGCGGCGATAACCAATTTCTTCATGATCAAATCCTTTGCTGTAGTGAACGGTAATATTTATGACTTAATAGCCTGTAAGATAACAAATTTTGCGTTACTAGCGATAGTTTTCACCTGCGTATTACCAAATAGTCGTTTTAACTTGATATCGTAACCGAGGTGACGATTACCAATCACTAACAACTTACCCTGTTTAGAAAGAACACGCTTAGCATCACAAAACATCTGCCATGCAATATGATCAGTGATGGCTTGTTGCTGATGGAACGGTGGATTGCAAACGATAAACATTGTGCTGTGATCGGGAAAGCCATCTAAACAATTATTCGTCAAACATTCAAAACGATGCTGTGATGATAAATTTTTCTCAAGATTTCGTTTCGCTGACTCCACCGCCATAAAGCTTTCATCAACAGAGATTATTTTGGCTTGCGGGTTCAGTTGCCCGAGTTTGACCGATAAAACGCCATTGCCGCATCCTAAATCAATAATACTCTCTAAGGTGTCATCTTGAGGTAAATAATCTAAGAGTAAACGCGCACCTTGATCCAAACGTTCAGCAGAGTAGACATTAGGCAGATTAGTTAATTCAATCGTTTTATCATCAATGCTCCAGCAAATACTTTCTTCAATCGAGGGAATGGGCTGAACATCGGGCTGAGAAAAGACGAGACGATGTTTTTTCCACGCCAAAGAAGTCTGTGTTTGACCTAAATATTGTTCAAAAAGTTGTAATGTTGAGGTATGAATTTCTTTTGCTTTATTGACGGCTATCACAGGGCAATCAGCGGGTAAAGAGGCTCTTAATTGGCTCAATTGCCAAATTAAATGGCGGTTATTACGGGGAATTTGCATCAATACAAGGTCGATGTTATCCGGGAGCGATGCCATCGTATTATCGAGATGAATAGCGGGACAACCATTGGCTTGTAAATTCGCTATCGTAGCTTGTTGGGCAATAAATGAATCACTCAACATAGTGATTTGATGTTCGAAAGATAAATAGCAGCTGAGTGCACCGAAATGATCATTCAGAACAAGAATATGCCGATTAGGTTGTAGATTGAGCGTCTTAAGATGAGAGATCAAATACTCATCACCCGCATCCCAAGCTTGTAATGTTTCATTACTGCGAATGGGAAATCGATGAAGCGTTAAAGTTCGGTTATCCAAGGTTAATTCTGTTTTCATCTTGTTCGTTAACTATCGATTAAAGAAAGGCAACAACATTGTCTCAAATGGAGAGGGAACAAGAAACCAAAACCTTTTCCTTCTCATTAAGCAAGAGTAGAATCGCAGCATCATATAAATGAGACATTGTGTCGTTGAGGACTCATCATGCTTCAAGAAACCATCGAAATGAAATTACAGCAGGCTTTTCAACCAGAGCATTTACAAGTGCTGAATGAAAGCTATATGCATAATGTCCCTGCCGGTTCAGAAAGCCACTTTAAAGTCATTATTGTTAGCGACACTTTTGTCGAACAGCGCTTAATTACTCGTCATCGACAAGTTAATCAAGTGTTAAAAGATGAGCTTGCTCACTCTATCCATGCATTGGCTATTCATACTTACACGCCTCAAGAATGGAACCAATTGCAAGGTGAGGCTCCTGATAGCCCTATGTGTATGGGTGGTTCTAAAAATGAACTTAAATAAGTGAGTGATCGCCGTTATCAGCCTTTGCGTATTGTATTGTTAAGCAGACCATGGTGGTGCATTTTCCCTACCAATAATCAAATAATTCTGCTCGTAAGTTAACTGACTAAGGTTAACTGTGCGATAGGTCATATTTATGATTATTTATCATTCCTTGCTGGCTATTTCTTGATAAATAAAGCGAATGAAGCGGGGATTGGTCATGGCATCCAGTTCCTAAAAGATGCTAAACTATTGCACCTGACAAATCTCATTACAGACTGGTAATCGGATTTTAAGAAGGATGTTGCGGTTTTGGCATTGACAATAGCCAAAAACGGACACTATCAATGTCGTGTCTAGAGAGCGTTAGATCGTGTTGACTGGCATGTAAGTCAATTAGCCTGTCTCGTTCTCGATTTTACGCAATGAAAGAATCTTTTTCCCAATAAAAAAGTAGTGCAAGTGCGTATGATTACAATAAAAAAGGGTTTGGACCTTCCCATTGCTGGAGCTCCTTCCCAGGTGATTCATGATGGCAAAGCCATCACCAAAGTCGCCTTGCTTGGCGAAGAGTACGTGAGTATGCGTCCAACGATGCATGTTCGCGTGGGTGATGAAGTGAAAAAAGCACAAGTTCTTTTTGAAGATAAGAAGAACCCAGGTGTCGTTTTTACTTCTCCTGTTTGTGGCAAAGTTGTTGAAGTTAATCGTGGTGCTAAGCGAGTCCTTCAGTCCGTTGTGATTGAAAAGATGGGCGATGAGCAAATCACCTTCAATAAATTTGACGCGAGCCAGTTAGCGAGTTTAGACCGCGCAGCGGTGACCTCTCAACTTGTCGACTCTGGATTGTGGACAGCCCTACGAACTCGTCCGTTCAGCAAGGTACCAGCCATTAATTCTCACACTAAAGCGATCTTCGTTACGGCCATGGATACCAATCCATTAGCCGCAGAGCCAAGTGTCATCATTAATGAGCAGCCAGAGGCGTTCACTGCAGGTCTAGACGTGCTTTCAGTACTCACTGAAGATAAAGTCTATGTTTGTAAATCGAACGTAAGCTTGCCTCGTTCAGCTCAACAGAATGTGCATGAGCATGTTTTTGATGGCCCACATCCAGCTGGCTTAGTCGGGACGCACATGCATTTCTTGTATCCTGTTAATGCGCAAAATGTGGCATGGAACATCGATTATCAAGACGTAATTGCTATTGGTAAGCTGTTTTTAACCGGTGAACTGTACAATGAACGAGTGATTTCATTGGCGGGTCCAGTGGTGAATAATCCACGTTTGCTACGTACCGTAATGGGCGCAAGTTTGGATGAGCTAACTCATAGTGAATTAATGCAAGGCGATGTACGAGTAATATCAGGCTCCGTATTGTCTGGTACAAAGGCTTCTGGTCCCCATGCTTACCTTGGTCGTTATCATAAGCAAGTCTCCGTATTGCGTGAAGGCCGAGAAAAAGAACTGTTTGGTTGGGCGATGCCGGGTAAAAACCGCTTCTCTGTGACACGAGCATTCTTAGGTCATTTCTTTAAAGGTCAGTTGTTTAATATGACTACTACCACCAATGGTAGTGATAGAGCAATGGTTCCTATTGGCAACTATGAAAAAGTCATGCCGCTCGATATGGAACCAACATTGCTACTGCGCGATTTGTGTGCGGGTGATACCGATAACGCTCAGCGTTTAGGGGCTCTTGAGTTAGACGAAGAAGATCTCGCGCTGTGCACCTTTGTATGTCCAGGCAAGTATGAATATGGCGCCTTGCTGCGCGAGTGCCTCGACAAGATTGAGAAGGAAGGGTAATTTTCATGGGCCTTAAAAAGTTTCTTGAAGACATCGAGCCTCATTTTGAGCCAGGTGGAAAACATGAGAAGTGGTTTGCTTTATATGAAGCTGCTGCAACGTTGTTTTATACACCGGGCCTAGTGACGAAAAAAAGCTCACACGTGCGTGATAGCGTTGATTTAAAACGCATCATGATCATGGTTTGGTTTGCGGTATTCCCTGCTACTTTCTGGGGAATGTACAACGCAGGCGGCCAAGCCATTTCTGCCCTATTGCACATGTCTGCATCTGGTCAGCTGGATTTAGCAGCAGCAATCGCAGGCAACTGGCACTACTGGTTGACCGAAATGCTGGGTGGTACCATTTCTGCTGAGGCAGGCTGGGGCTCCAAAATGTTGCTCGGGGCAACTTACTTCCTACCAATTTATGCAACCGTCTTTATTGTTGGTGGTTTCTGGGAAGTATTGTTCTGTATGGTACGCAAACATGAAGTGAATGAGGGTTTCTTTGTTACTTCAATTCTGTTTGCTTTGATTGTTCCACCCACGTTACCACTTTGGCAAGCGGCATTAGGTATTACCTTTGGTGTTGTGGTTGCGAAAGAAATTTTCGGTGGTACTGGACGTAACTTCCTAAACCCTGCGTTGGCTGGCCGTGCTTTCCTGTTTTTTGCTTATCCAGCACAAATTTCAGGGGATACAGTATGGACGGCTGCTGATGGTTACTCGGGTGCAACTGCACTTAGCCAGTGGGCGCAAGGTGGTTCAGGTAGTCTTGTACATACGGTAACCGGTGAGACGATCACTTGGATGGATGCCTTTATTGGTAATATTCCAGGTTCGATTGGTGAAGTATCTACACTGGCGCTGATATTAGGCGGTATATTTATCGTCTATATGGGTATCGCCTCATGGCGTATTATTGCCGGCGTTATGATTGGTATGGTGGCGTTAGCAACCTTATTTAATGTGATCGGCTCTGATACTAACCCTCTATTTAGTATGCCTTGGCACTGGCATTTAGTGTTGGGCGGATTTGCATTCGGTATGATTTTCATGGCGACTGATCCTGTCTCCGCCGCGTTTACCAATAACGGTAAGTGGGCATATGGTATCTTAATTGGTGCTATGTGTGTCCTCATTCGTGTGGTTAACCCAGCGTATCCTGAAGGGATGATGTTGGCTATCCTGTTTGCAAACTTGTTTGCACCTCTGTTCGACAATTTGGTTGTAGAGAGAAATATCAAACGGAGAGAAGCCCGCTATGGCAAGTAATAACGATAGCATTAAAAAAACGCTGTTGGTTGTTATCGCATTGAGCCTAGTGTGCTCGATTGTGGTTTCTGCTTCAGCGATCATTTTAAAAGACCGCCAAACCAATAATGCTTTGCTTGATATGCAAAGTAATATTGTCTCGGTGGCGGGCTTAGAAGCTCGTAATCCGCAAGAAATTCAAGCACAGTTCCGCTCCAATATCGTGCCTCGTTTGGTCGATTTTAGTACCGGTAATTTTGTTGAGGGAGATGCGGCAAACTTTGACCAGAGAGCAGCGTCGCGTAATCCTAGTGAGTCTATTCGTCTACCAGCCGATCAAGACCCAGCTAAAATCCTACGTCGCTCTAATCTTGGTGTTGTCTATTTAGTTAAAGGCGATGAAGGGTACTCCAAAGTTATTTTACCGATGCACGGTAACGGCTTATGGTCGATGATGTACGCTTTTGTTGCTGTAGAAATGGATGGTAATACTGTTGCGGGCATTACTTACTACGAGCAGGGTGAAACTCCTGGGCTTGGTGGTGAAGTAGAAAACCCAAGATGGCGTCAACAATTTGTAGGTAAGCAATTGTTTGATGAAAATCATCGTCCAGCGCTTCGCGTCTACAAAGGTGGTGCGCCTGAAGGATCTATTCACGGTGTTGATGGACTGTCTGGAGCGACACTGACGGCTAATGGTGTACAACATACGTTTGACTTCTGGTTGGGTGACATGGGCTTTGGTCCATTCCTTGCAAAAGTTCGTGACGGAGGCCTGAACTAATGGCTAACGCAAAAGAAATGAAAAAAAGTTTGTTAGCGCCAGTGTTGGACAATAACCCAATTGCACTACAAGTGCTTGGTGTGTGTTCTGCATTAGCGGTAACAACTAAGCTAGAAACTGCTTTTGTTATGACACTTGCGGTTATCTTTGTAACTGCATTTTCTAACTTGTTTGTTTCTATTATTCGTAATCACATTCCTAATAGTGTGCGGATTATCGTGCAAATGGCGATTATCGCTTCGTTGGTTATCGTGGTTGACCAGTTCTTAAAAGCTTTCTTATACGATATTTCTAAACAACTATCGGTATTCGTTGGCTTGATCATTACTAACTGTATCGTTATGGGACGCGCCGAAGCGTTTGCGATGAAATCAGCGCCCTTACCCTCATTGATTGACGGTATCGGCAATGGACTAGGTTATGGTTTTGTCCTGATCACGGTTGCTTTTTTCCGCGAACTGCTTGGCTCTGGTCAACTGTTTGGTTTAGAAGTCTTGCCACTGGTAAGTAACGGCGGATGGTATCAGCCAAATGGTATGATGCTGCTCGCGCCATCGGCCTTCTTCTTAATCGGTTTCTTGATTTGGGCTATCCGTACGGTGAAACCAGCACAAGTCGAAGCGAAGGAGTAAAACTGCAATGGAACATTATATTAGTTTGCTTGTTCGTTCGATCTTTATCGAGAACTTAGCGCTATCGTTTTTCTTAGGGATGTGTACTTTCTTGGCGGTATCTAAGAAAGTAAAAACCTCTTTTGGCTTAGGTGTCGCGGTGATTGTGGTTCTAACCATTGCCGTGCCGGTGAACAATTTACTCTATAACTTGGTGTTGAAAGACAGCGCGTTAGTCGACGGAGTAGACCTGAGCTTTTTGAATTTCATCACCTTTATTGGGGTAATTGCTGCCTTAGTTCAGATTTTAGAGATGGTGTTGGACCGATTCTTCCCACCGCTATATAACGCGCTAGGCATTTTCTTACCCTTAATTACGGTGAACTGTGCCATCTTTGGTGGTGTGTCTTTCATGGTGCAACGCGATTACAACTTCACTGAGTCGATTGTTTATGGCTTTGGTTCTGGTGTCGGTTGGATGTTGGCGATTGTTGCGCTTGCGGGCATTCGCGAGAAAATGAAATATTCAGACGTTCCTCCAGGATTACGTGGTTTAGGTATCACGTTTATCACGGTAGGTTTGATGGCGTTAGGCTTTATGTCTTTCTCTGGTGTTCAACTGTAAGTCGGGTAGGCCGCAACAATAAAGGAATAGTCAATGCTAAGTATTATCCTTGGTGTCGTGATGTTTACCATTATCGTTCTAGCGTTGGTATTAGTGATTTTATTCGCTAAGTCCAAGCTGGTACCTTCAGGTGACATTACCATCTCAATTAATGGTGAGCCAGATAAGGCCATCTTAACTCAGCCAGGTGGCAAGTTACTCAGTGCCTTAGCGGGTTCAGGAATTTTTGTTTCTTCAGCTTGTGGTGGCGGTGGTTCTTGTGGACAGTGCCGAGTAAAAATCAAATCGGGCGGTGGTGATATTCTGCCTACCGAGCTTGATCATATCAGTAAAGGTGAAGCCCGAGAAGGCGAGCGTCTTGCTTGTCAGGTCGCAGTGAAAACCGATATGGATATTGAGCTTCCAGAAGAGATTTTTGGGGTGAAACGTTGGGAATGTGAAGTTATCTCTAATGATAACAAAGCAACCTTCATTAAAGAGCTCAAGCTACAGATTCCGGATGGTGAGTCAGTACCATTCAGAGCTGGTGGCTATATTCAGATTGAAGCACCAGCACATCACATTAAATACTCTGATTTTGATGTTCCAGAAGAGTATCGTGGTGACTGGGACAAGTTTAACTTGTTCCGCTACGAGTCGAAGGTTGATGAAGATATCATTCGCGCTTACTCAATGGCTAACTATCCTGAAGAGTTTGGGATTATTATGCTTAACGTGCGTATTGCAACGCCGCCGCCAAATAATCCTGATGTGCCACCAGGTCAAATGTCCTCGTATATTTGGTCACTGAAAGCTGGTGATAAATGTACTATTTCTGGTCCGTTTGGTGAATTCTTCGCTAAAGATACTGATGCAGAAATGGTGTTTATCGGTGGTGGTGCTGGCATGGCTCCAATGCGTTCGCATATTTTCGACCAGCTTAAGCGTTTGAAATCAAAACGTAAGATGTCTTTCTGGTACGGTGCGCGTTCTAAACGTGAAATGTTCTACGTTGAAGATTTTGATGGTCTGGCAGCAGAAAATCCGAATTTCGTTTGGCATTGTGCATTATCTGATCCGATGCCTGAAGACAACTGGGATGGCTATACTGGCTTTATCCATAATGTATTGTATGAAAATTATCTGCGCGATCACGATGCGCCAGAAGATTGTGAATACTACATGTGTGGGCCACCGATGATGAATGCTGCGGTTATCGGCATGTTGAAAGATCTCGGTGTAGAAGATGAGAATATTCTACTGGATGATTTTGGCGGTTAATCGCTAATTATCGCAAAACCGATGGCTGGCTCAGATGAGTCAGCCATTATTTTTCTGCCGAGAGTATAACGTGAGAAAATAGGTCTGTTGATTGCCATACACTCAAACGACGTTAAGTTGTCGTTAGGCGACAGGTAAGTGAATTTCGATACGTAAAGATAACGGATGAGAATGAACGAATGTTGCCACTACTATGGCTGAAAGTGGTAAGGGATAAAACACACCTATGAGTTCATGATCTAATGAGGTATTAATAAGTGAAGAAATGGCTTGTTGCATTCGCATCGCTAATTTTTATGGCTGGATGTGAAAAATCAGTTGAATTGGTCCATTTAAATGGGCCAACGATGGGGACGACCTACAATATAAAGTACACTCAACAAGCAGGTATTCCTGACTCATCTCATTTACAAACAGAGATCGATCGTTTGTTAGAGCAAGTCAATGACCAGATGTCAACGTACCGTGAAGATTCTGAACTCAGTCGCTTTAATCAACATCAAAGTAGCGAGCCTTTTCAGGTCTCAGAGCAAACGGCAACGGTTGTGAAAGAGGCAATTCGACTGAATGCGCTCACCTTGGGAGCATTAGATGTGACGGTCGGGCCTTTGGTTAATTTATGGGGCTTTGGTCCAGAAGCGCGCCGAGATACAGTACCTAGTGAGCAAGAGTTAGCCGCACGAAAAGCCAAAACAGGCATAGAACATTTATCCATTGCTGGGCATTTTTTAAGTAAAGCTATCCCTGATTTATACGTTGATTTGTCAACCATCGCCAAAGGTTGGGGAGTTGATGTTGTTGCCGACTTTATCGAATCGCAAGGGATTGAGAATTACATGGTTGAAGTTGGCGGAGAAATGCGCCTTAAGGGCCTTAATGCTCAAGGCATTCCTTGGCGAATTGCGATTGAAAAACCGTCTGTACAAGAGCGCTCAGTTCAAGAGATAATTGAACCCGGTAATATGGCTATTGCCACTTCTGGTGATTATCGGAATTATTTTGAACGCGATGGTATGCGTTATTCACACATTATTAATCCACAAACGGGTTATCCAATCGATAATAAAGTGGTTTCAGTTACGGTTCTGGATAAATCGAGCATGACCGCTGATGGTCTTTCAACGGGTCTTATGGTGCTAGGTGAAGAAAAGGCGATGGCGGTGGCTGAGTTAAATCAAATCCCCGTATTTATGATTATTAAAACAGATGATGGCTTTAGAGAGGTGGTTTCTAGTGCATTTCAGCCTTATCTTAATCGGTCAAAATAAAGAGTGAGTCAGTTACGATGAGTACTTTTTTTATAACATTTGCTGTCTTTATGGCAGTGATTGCTGCAATGGCAGTAGGCTATATTTTTCAAAAGAAAGTCGTGAAAGGCAGTTGTGGCGGTCTTGGTGCGGTTGGTATTGAAAAGGTTTGTAATTGCCCTGAACCTTGTGATGCTCGTAAAAAACGAGAAGCACGTGCCGCAGCTCGTGCTGAACGGTTAGCAGCATGGGAAAAAGACCGAATTGCTTAATCTTTTTATGTGCGATGAATATACCCAAACAACTTGGAGTTGCAGGTAGGCGGCAAGTGAGTAAATCGCCATGAGCATAGGCAGACTATATGATTGGGGTGTACGAACGCAACCAACACCGCTGCCGCTTCAAGGAGGAAGGGTAAAGCCATTAACGCTTTTCTCAATCAAGTAATCAACACCTCGCCATCTGGGCGAGGTGTTTTTTTATATGCATTTCATAACGAAATATCTATACTGTTCATACATACAGTTTTGTTCGTGATGCGTGATGGGTGAATCGATTCGTAAAATTATTCATATTGATATGGACTGTTTTTTCGCTGCCGTAGAAATGCGTGATAATCCTACCTATCGAGATCGACCATTAGCGGTCGGAGGGAATGAGAAACAGCGCGGTGTGATCAGTACATGTAATTATGAAGCGCGACGTTTTGGTATTCATTCTGCGATGCCAACGGCTCAGGCGCTCAAACTATGCCCCCACTTATTGGTGGTGCCGGGTAGAATGTCGGTCTATAAAACTATCTCGCAACATATCCAACAGATTTTTCAGCGTTATACTGCGATTATAGAGCCCCTGTCATTAGATGAGGCGTTTTTAGATGTCAGTGATGCTCAGACTTATTATGGCAGCGCCACATTAATTGCTGAAGCGATTCGACGTGATATCTGGAATGAACTCCAGTTGACGGCCTCTGCCGGCGTTGCACCACTTAAGTTTCTCGCCAAAATTGCCTCTGATATCAATAAACCAAATGGACTGTGCGTAATAACACCTGAACAAGTACAAGGCGTTATTGATGGTTTACCTTTAGGTAAAATTCCTGGTGTTGGTAAGGTGAGTTTAGAGAAACTGCATCAAGCTGGATTTTATGTCTGTGAAGACATAAAAAATAGCGACTATCGACAACTGTTGGTTAGCTTTGGGCGCTTGGGAGCTTCACTGTGGAAAAACAGTCATGGCATTGATGAGCGGCCGATAGTTGTTGAGCGTGAAAGAAAGTCTGTCGGGGTTGAGCGTACCTTGAGTGAAAATATTCAAACTTACGAACAATGTTGGCAACTCATTGAGCAAACTCTATTTCCTGAGCTTGAGCGACGACTAAACCGTTCTTGCCCGCAACGAGGAATCATCAAGCAAGGCATTAAGGTTAAGTTTGCTGATTTTCAACTCACGACGATTGAGCATGGACAAACTCAGCTAGAGCGCAATGATTTTAAATCGCTATTAGCTGATGTCCTTCAGCGTCAAAAAGGGCGAGGAATACGCTTACTGGGACTCAATGTCACCTTAAAACCGCCAGAACCTTTCGTTCAATTAAGCTTTTTTTAATATCAGCCGCAGTGACATCAAACGTTATCTGAATGTTTCATGCCAGATTATGACAATTCACTAACTAGGTCGACATTTCGTTAGGATAAGATGTACGCGACTAAGTTTGAGGAAAATATGAAAAAATTATTGTTACTGTGTGGGCTTATGGTTAGCCCTTCATTATGGGCAATCACCTGTCCTGTTGAATTGCACAATGAACTGCGTATCACGGCGCAGCAGATCGAAATTCATCACACTGATCAACACGCGGTGATCACCCAACAAAATGAACTGTTAATTTCGGGGCAGCCAATAAGAGTAACGAATCAACAACAAGCGGTGTTAAGAGATTATCGACAACAGATTGATTCGATTTTGGCTGAGACTCAACAATTAACCAATAAGAACTTACAGCGTAGCCGTATCCTATTAGAAGATGTGGCGGCTCGCCTTGAAGCTCCTGGAGCTTTTGATAATGTGCAGCATCGGATCGAAGCCTTGTTTAGTGAGGTAGAGGCTCGCTATCATCATCAAGAACAATGGGTGTTTCCTGCGCAAAAATTTTCAGTCACCGAGAAAGAGTGGCAGCAAGAATTTGAACGAGCTCAGCAAGCAATCAGTCAACAATTTTTATCGGATGCTTTTATGGTGATTGCGCAAAAAATGCAGCGCCAAGGAGGAATGAATCTGACTGAACTCACTCGGCAAATGGATGATCTTAAAATCCATGTCACGCAACGTTTAAATGATTACTCACAACAATTGACCAGTGAAGTGACTGCGCTGTGTAGCTCGCTAACGCAATTGCAGCAACAAGAGCAAGTATTACATCAATCTATCCCTAGATTAAAAAACTTCTCATTACTGAATGAATCATAAGATAACGATTGTCGATGGATTGATTTTCGATTATTGTACTAGCTTACTAGTTTGATGATGTGTGAGTGGTTATGACACAAGGTAGTTCACGGGAAACCTTTGGTTCTCGACTTGGTTTTGTTTTAGCAGCCGCAGGAGCAGCGGTGGGGCTTGGGAATATTTGGGGATTTCCTACTCAAGCGGCCAGCAATGGTGGTGGCGCTTTCCTTTTTGTTTATTTAGTGCTTATTTTTGTCGTCGCTTTTCCTATGTTAGTGGTGGAGATGGCAATTGGTCGATCAGGTCAAGCTAATCCAGTCGATAGTATGCGCTCACTAACCAATCATCCTTTAGGTAAAAAGGTTGGTGCTTTCGTTGGCTGGGTAGGATTAAGTGTACCCAGCGCGGTGTTGGCGTTTTATAGTATCGTTGGTGGTTGGATCATCTGTTTTCTGTTCGCCGCGATTACTGATCTGTTGGGATTGACCAATATTAGCTCGTGGCTTAAAGGTTTTTCCGTCGAACGTAATCTATTAGGCACATTGATTTTTTACTTATTAACCATTTTGATTGTTCGTAGCGGAGTCAAACAAGGTATTGAGAAGTGGTCAACACGCTTGATGCCTGCGTTATTCGTTTTATTTGCCGTGCTGTTTGTTTATATCATGATGCAGCAGGGGGCTATGGATGGTTTAAAACATTACTTAGTACCTGATTTTGAAAAAGTGTGGGATAGAAAACTCATTTTAGCGGCGATGGGACAAGGCTTTTTCTCTTTAACGATCGGCGGTTGTTCGATGTTGATTTACGGCTCTTACTTAAGTAAAAAAGAGAACTTACCGAAGATGGCGATGAGCGTTACTTTGGTTGATACCAGTGTCGCGTTTATTGCTGGTTTAGTGGTGATGCCAGCCATGTTTGTGGCGATGCATAATGGTGTACAAATTTATGCTCAAGATGGTTCGTTACTGAGCTCGGATACTTTAGTGTTTACCGTCTTGCCATTAATGTTCGATAGTCTCGGTTTGCTTGGGCAACTGTTTGCGGTGGTGTTTTTCTTATTATTAACCATTGCCGCATTAACCTCGTCGATCTCGATGTTGGAATGTCCCGTCGCTTTGGTAAGTGAGCGCTTTAATACGCCACGGGGAAGCACCAGTTGGGTATTGGGTGGTTTGATTGCGTTATTTAGCGTCGTGATAGTGTATAACTTTGCGAGTCTATTTGGCTTGGTTGCGATGGCGGCAACTCAATATTTACAACCGACAGCGGCATTAATGTTCTGCCTATTTGGCGGCTGGGTATGGAGTCGTCATGCTAAGTTCAAAGAGTTGCAACACGGTTATCCCGAGTTTGCAGGTAGTTGGTTTGCGAAAATCTGGCCGTGGTATGTCAAATTTGTTTGTCCGCTTTTGGTGACAACCGTAATTTGGGCTTCTTTTACCTAGCTGATAATAAACCGCAAGATAGATAAATGCCCTTGTTGATAAACCACAAGGGCATTATTGGATCAGACCGGGGATGGTGGCATGATTTGCCCAGTCGTTAATGGTTCTAAATCACTATCGGTCACTTCTTCAATAAAATCACCGACAACTTGCTCAACCATCTCGTCACTTTGACTGAAATAAGCCAAATGAAAGACCGCATCGCCTTCATTGACTAATGGGAGTGTTTGTTGACCAATCACAATCCCACCTTTGCTAGCTCTTATTTCAACTTCTACATTACCGAGTGGTGAATTAATGTAGGCTAATACTTGGCCTTTTTCGACTTTATCGCCAAGTGAAACGAGGGTTCGCAAAATGCCGTCGGCTTCTGCTCGCTGCCAACTGGTGGATTTGGCGATGACTGAGGTTGGGCGTTTTTTGCGACTTGGGCGCAGCATACCGATTTCTTGCATGACGCGTTTTACGCCGACAATTCCAGCATGGATAGCGATAGGATCAAAGCGTAATGCTTCACCCGCTTCATAGGTCAATACGGTAATACCGGCTTTTTCGGCTTCGCTGCGTAACGAGCCATTACGCAGTGGTGAATCTAAAATAACTGGCGTAGCAAACGCTTCAGCGATACGTAAGGTTTCACGATTACTCAGATCAGCTCGAATTTGTGGTAAATTAGTTCGATGTATTGCACCTGTATGTAAATCAATGATGTAATCACAATTAAGTGCGACTTGAGAGAAGAAGTTATGCGCCATTCGTGAGGCGAGTGAGCCTTTTTCACTGCCAGGAAAACAGCGATTAAGATCTCGCCGATCAGGAAGGTAGCGAGATTTATGAATAAAGCCAAACACATTGACTATAGGGACAGTGATTAATGTCCCTCTTAACTTTTTTGGGTCAAGCGAGTTGATCAGTTGTCGAACGATCTCGACCCCATTAAGTTCATCTCCATGAATCGCGGCATTGACCATAAGGACCGGACCTTTCGAGATGCCATGGATGATTTCTATGGGGATGGATAGAGGAGAGTGGGTGTACAGTTTCGCAGCTTCGAGCTCAATGACTCGTTTACTTGCTGGGGGAATGGATTCCCCCAAAAATTGATAATCCGTATTTCGATTAGCCTTTACCACGTGTTTTTGTCCTTCTACTGGCCGCATTCTTCTCGATAAACTCGATGATCAGGCTGGCAATGTCTTTCCCTGTTGCGGCTTCAATGCCTTCTAAGCCCGGTGATGAATTGACTTCCATAACCAATGGGCCTCGTTCTGAGCGAAGTAAATCGACACCAGCAACATTCAGTCCCATAATCTTAGCAGCATCAATCGCTGTTTTGCGTTCTAGAGGGGTAATTTTTACTAACGATGCGGTTCCCCCACGATGTAAATTGGAGCGAAATTCACCTTCAGCACCTTGACGCTTCATGGCGGCAATCACTTTATCACCGATAACAAAGCATCGAATATCGGCGCCACCCGCTTCTTTAATGTACTCTTGCACCATAATGTTGGCTTTCAGGCCCATAAAAGCTTCAATGACACTTTCAGCCGCTTTTCGGGTTTCAGCTAATACGACACCGATACCTTGAGTACCTTCAAGCAATTTAATTACTACAGGAGCCCCTCCTACCATGTCTAACAAGTCTTTGACATCATCAGGCTTGCTGGCAAAGCCAGTGATCGGCATACCAATGCCTTTACGAGAAAGTAGCTGCATTGAACGTAACTTGTCACGTGAGCGGCTGATGGCAACAGATTCATTGGCAGGATAAACCCCCATCATTTCAAACTGACGTAATACTGCGGTGCCGTAGAAGGTGACTGAAGCACCGATCCTTGGGATCACTGCATCAAAACCACCGAGCTCTTCACCTTTAAAATGGATCTCGGGTTGGTCTGAATTGATATTCATATAACAGCGTAAGGCATCAATGACTTTTACCTCATGACCGCGCTGTTTACATGCTTCAATCAAGCGCTTCGTGGAGTACAGAGAAGCGTTACGCGATAGAATACCAATTTTCATTATTTATTTTCCTCGAAAGGGATTAAAAAAGATTGTGTAGGATCGACAATCAGTTTGTGATGCATTGCGGTTCTGCCGAGTAACATACGAAACGCCATATTCTCACGATTGGTTAGCGTTATTTCGATCGGCCAGCGTTGACCACCGAGACAAAGATCGGATTTGATCACATAGCGGGATTCCTCGTGCCCACCGGAATCACGCACGATACGTTCATCAATCACTTCGGCTTCACAGACGGTGACTTTATCTACATTATGTTGTAATGGATGAATCCAAAATCTCACCCATAGCGCGTCATCTTTGGTAAAGCTTTCTACTTTAAAAGCGTGTAAACAAGAGGTTCTTGCGCCAGTATCGATTTTGGCTTTTATTTTTTCAATGCCTAAATCAGGAAGGCTAAGTGTTTCTCTCCATCCAACAATCATTTTTTTTGTCATGGTCATTTTTTTGAATATGGTTGTGTATTTGAGCACAGTTGATGCTGCTCAGGAATGGCCCATAAGGGAAGAAAATTAGCAGCATCTCGATACGACAGTCATCGAGTCATCAGCTTGAATCGAGTTAGGTGAATAACTCGGGAAAATTCAAGGGAGCGAACTCTAGCAGCAGATAAAATCCGCAGCTAATGAATAAAATTATTCGTATCGATAAAAAAAATTGATACACCGCTTACTTTATTTTGTGACTGAATAATTCACTCATCCAATCAATGCGTTTGATTGCATCGTATAACCTGTTACGCCGGCAAGTACCAACGGGTTGAGTGAAAATTAGCCTCATTTGAATGATAGGCTTTGTTCGGTTCTGAACAAAGCCTATCATAATTATCGATTAGACAGACTGTTTTGTTGGAATATGTTCCAATAAAGCGACCATTTGTTGCCAAAATAGCGCTACAGTATCTATTTTCACTTTTTCATCTGGAGAGTGAGGGAACTTAATCGTTGGGCCAAAGGAAAGCATATCCATATGTGGGTATGGTTTTTTGAATAGTCCACACTCTAATCCGGCATGAATGACCATGATATTGGGTTTATGGCCATAAATGCCTTCATACATATCACGGAAGATGGCCATGATTTCTGAGTCGGCATCGGGTTTCCAACCAGGATAGGCTCCTGAAAAACGAACGTCGGCACCGGCTAATTCGGCGATAGAGGTTAGCATCCCTTCAACTTGGCTGCGTCCAGAATCAATCAATGAACGGATCAAACATAGCACATTCACTTGCTCTGCTTCGGTTGTGATCACGCCGACATTAAGTGAGGTTTCTACCACCCCTTGAATCTCGTCACTCATGCGGATCACACCGTTCGGACAAGCATTCAGTGCGGCAATGAAGCGTTGCTGATCGGCGCTTGAGAATACCCCTTGAGTGGTTTCTTTCGCTTGATTAAAGGTGGTAATACTGGTTTCTACTTTACCCAGTTCAGCGACTAATAATTGCTGATAATCATTAAACACTTGTTCTAACTGCGTTTCCATTTCTGCCGGGATAGCGACGGTAATAAAAGCTTCTCTTGGAATCGCATTACGTAAGCTCCCACCTCGAAACTCAATTAAACGCAGATCCAACGTTGCTGCGTAAGTGGCAAGAAAACGACCAAGCAATTTGTTAGCGTTACCGCGACCAGTATGAATGTCACAACCTGAATGGCCGCCTTTTAAGCCTTTTAAGGTTAATTGTCGGGTGATAAAGCCAGAAGGAATCGTTTCACGAGTGATGGCGAAAGTCAGTGCGCCATCAACCCCACCGGCACAGCCCATGTAGACTTCACCTTCTTGCTCTGAATCGGTATTGAGAAGAATATCGCCTTCTAGCCAACCGGCTTGCAGACCAAATGCACCTGTCATGCCGGCTTCTTCATCGATGGTCAATAAAACTTCAAGCGGGCCATGTTTGATCTCATTCGAGGCAAGTACGGCTAAACAGGTTGCCATGCCAATGCCATTATCCGCACCTAATGTGGTTCCTTTTGCTGTTACCCATTCTCCATCAATATAAGGTTGGATTGGGTCGGTCGCAAAGTCATGTTGCGTTTCTTCATTTTTTTGCGGAACCATATCAATGTGTGCTTGGAGTACAACTCCTTTTTTGTGCTCCATTCCTGCAGTGGCTGGTTTTTTGATAAACACATTGCCGATCGGATCGCGACGAACCTCTAAGCCTTGCTGAGTCGCCCAATCAATAATGTATTGAGCCAGTGCTTCTTCATGTTTAGAGGGATGAGGGATAGAACAAATTTTGTCAAAAAACTGCCAAACAGGGCTAGGTGATAAACTACTGATTTCAGAATGGAATTCAGACACTGATAACTCCTTTTTGTGATTGTCCCCGATCAATGAGCATATTTATGGATGTTTTACAGAGTAATAAACTGAGATCGGAGGTGAGACGATAATATGAAATAGCATACCACTATGCGAGATCTGGGAGTAGTGGATTTATTATCCTTCTCGATGGCTACCATTTTTCCTGCTTGAGATTTACCACGTTCGTTACGCTAGTCACATTGTTCATCGTTGTTCAGTGAGTCGCGATCAAAGTTATCTTTTGTTTATTCGGCTGAACGATGACGACAACGTGAAACATTCCGCTTATTGAGAGTCAATGATACACGTATTATTCAATTGTTTTGAGGCTTTAAGGACGAGAGGGTCTCCCCATGTTGAGTGAGGAGCGAAGACATTATTACTGATATTTGTGTAATTAAATTACCAAATTTCGTCGGGATTAGTGTTTTTTTGTGCTTTTTTGTGATTTTAGTCACCAAAAGTGTTGTAATTAATTTTCTTGGTGGTATATTTGTAACCAACTTCCCAAGTGAAGAAAAAATGCTCAAAGGATGAGTCCGATTTATCGCCTCCAAGGAACTGAGAAATCAACTTAATGACGTTTGATTTTAAAGGTGATAGTTATGAATAAAGGTTTATCTTGTGTAATGTTCTGGAAAAACAATTCTGTTTTTACTAGCAACTTTACTTATCCATCAAGTTTTGGTTATTAAATTAACCACTTGAAAGTTATGTAGTTTTGTTCACCCCTATATTAGAATCTATTGTTAATCTACAGTGATTAAAATAATTCACCGCCATCTGTACTCAGATGGCGTTTTTTTATGCTTAACGATCCGTAATAATCCTTTGCTCAGCAGATGAGCATTGTCCTCGCGAGTATCACTTCACGAACGTTGGTCTGGCGCTTTCACATTTTTAGCATAGATAAAGTCGTTTTTTTCCTACAGATTGATAGTAGTTGTGTATGGAATTTATCTGTTGATAACTTTATAATCCTCGCCAATCGATTACGCAACCGTTTACTTTGTCTGTATTAGGATTCTACCATGTTAGAAAAACTGTTTAAACTCAGTGAAAATGGCACAACCGTGCGCACTGAGATCATTGCCGGGATCACGACGTTTCTGACCATGGCTTATATTATTTTTGTGAATCCGGCAATTTTAGCGGATGCAGGAATGGACCGTGGTGCTGTCTTTGTGGCGACCTGTTTAGCGGCAGCGATTGGCTGTTTTATTATGGGTTTTGTCGCTAACTACCCGATAGCACAAGCCCCTGGCATGGGGTTAAATGCTTTCTTTACCTATGTTGTTGTACTTGGCATGGGGTATACGTGGCAAGTGGCGTTAGCGGCGGTATTTTGCTCAGGTATTTTATTTATCCTGTTGAGTCTATTTAAGATTCGTGAATGGATCATTAATTCGATTCCAATGTCGTTACGCACGGGTATCTCTGCCGGCATTGGCTTGTTTTTAGCATTTATCGCGCTTAAAAATGCTGGCATTGTGGTCGATAACCCGGCAACTTTGGTGTCAATGGGAGCGATTACCTCGTTGCCTGCTGTGTTGGGGGCGTTAAGCTTTTTCTTCACGATTGCTCTGGTTCATCGCGGTGTTAAAGGGGCGGTAATGATCGCTATTTTAGCGGTGACTATTTTAGGGTTGATTGTTGGCGATGTGACTTGGGGAGGCATCATGTCTACGCCACCAAGTATTGCTCCAACTTTCATGCAGCTTGATTTTTCAGCCGTATTTGAAATCGGCATGATTTCAATTGTGTTTGCTTTCTTGTTTGTTGACCTGTTTGATACCGCTGGAACTCTCGTTGGAGTGGCAAACAAAGCGGGTTTCATTGGTAAAGATGGTAAAATTCCACGTTTAAATCGAGCATTGCTTGCTGACTCGACAGCGACGTCTGTCGGCGCATTATTGGGCACCTCGAATACCACATCTTATGTCGAAAGTGTTTCAGGTGTGGCTGCAGGCGGTCGCACGGGCTTAACCGCGGTAGTTGTTGGCATTTTATTTATACTTGCATTATTCTTCTCGCCATTAGCGGGAATGATCCCTGCCTACGCTACGGCGGGTGCGTTGTTTTATGTCGCGATTCTAATGATGTCCGGCTTGGTAAGTATCGACTGGCGAGATCTTACAGAAGCGGCACCGACGGTAGTGACTTGCTTATTAATGCCTTTAACCTTCTCAATAGCTGAAGGTATCGCACTTGGTTTTATCTCTTACGCCGTGATTAAACTATTGAGTGGCAAAGGTCGACACGTTTCGCTTAGTGTTTGGATTATGGCGATCGTCTTTGTTATTAAGTTTATTCTTGAAGCGTAAATAGGCTCTATTTTCAAATAATTAGGTTCAATCACAATGAGTAAAAAATTCGTAATCACTTGGGACAATATGCAAAATTTTTGCCGTGAATTAGCCCAGCGTCAAATGCCTGCTGAGCAATGGAAAGGTATCCTCGGTGTGAGTCGCGGTGGGTTGGTTCCTGCAGCTATTTTAGCGCGTGAACTTGGTATTCGTTATGTTGATACCGTTTGTATCTCAAGTTACGATCATGACCATCAACGTGATATGACCGTACTGAAAGCACCTGAGCATGATGGTGAAGGTTTTCTTATTGTTGATGATTTGGTTGATAGCGGTGATACGGCACGCAAAATACGTGAAATGTACCCGAAAGCTAAATTTGTGACCGTTTGTGCTAAACCAGCAGGTAAAGATTTAGTGGATGAATACGTAGTCGATATTGAACAAGATACTTGGATTGAACAACCTTGGGATATGGCTTTAGCTTATGTTGAACCAGTGAATCGTAAGCAAAAATAACGACAATTATTGATTCATCACCAGTTTCCCGCAATTAATCGACATATGGCCCTGCAAAGGGCCTTTTTTTTGATTACTATAAGGTCTAAGCGGTTTAATAATGAGATGCATCATGTCTGAATCAAGTAATATCAACCTATCTGAAACGCTCTTTCAACAGCATAAAGAGGCGAAAGAGACTTCCTCTCTCACGCAATACATGCCGAGCAGTAGTGAGTTTTTTGAACAGAAAATGGAGCAGGACCCTTTTTCTTGGTATCGAAATTTACGTCGTTTACAGTGGGCTTGGTTAGGAATCAATCCAATTGACCAAGAAGAAGTCCTCGCCAACATGGCTTCGTCTGAGCATTCTCGTAGTCATGAAAAGTGGTTAGATACGGTGATTGGTTATCATAGTGGTAACTGGACTTATGAGTGGACAAAGCTCGGCGGGCGTTATCATAAGCAAAGTGAAGCCTTAACGGGAGAAGCGGCGGCAGAACGTATGTTTAGTGCTTCCCTTTGCTACAGTATTGCCGGTTATCCCCATTTAAAAAATGATACCTTAGCTATTCAAGCGCGAGTGTTAGCCAATGCCGCTTATAAACAAGCCTCTGAACTGACGCAGTATACGATTAAACCATTAGAGTTTGATTATCAAGGTAAGAAAATTCTTGGCCACCTACACTTATCACACACCGATGAGCCACAACCGGTGGTGATCGTTAGTGCCGGTCTTGATAGTTTGCAAACCGATATGTGGCGTCTCTTTCGTGATTATTTGGCTAAACGAAATATTGCGATGTTAACGATTGATATGCCTTCTGTTGGCCACAGTAATCATTGGTCATTAACGCAAGATTCTTCCTGTTTACACCAAGCGGTACTTAATCAATTAGCGCCCTTGCCTTGGGTTGATCATCGTCGAGTTGGTTTGATTGGTTTTCGCTTTGGTGGTAACGCCATGGTAAGACTATCGTTTATTGAATCAGATAAAATTAAAGCGTGTGTCGCTATCGGCGCTCCGGTGCATGATATTTTTGTTTCTCAGCAAAAAATGAAGCTGATGTCGAAAATGTACATGGATGTATTAGCGTCGCGAATTGGTAAGCATGCGGTTGATATTCCGAGTTTATCGGCTCAACTCATGGCATGGTCACTGAAAGTGCAAGGCTTCCTTGCGACTCGACGTACTAAAGTTCCTATTTTGGCGTTAGCGATGGAAGGTGATCCGGTTTCACCTGCCAGCGATAATCATTTGATTGCGACTTTTAGTCAAGGTGGGCAATCAAAACAGATAAAGAGTGAAAGTCTTACACGAGGATATGAGCAATCCCTCGATTTAGCGATAAAGTGGCTGGAAGAACAACTTTGCGAATGACTTTTGGCTTAAATTAGTTAAGAGTGAATTGTCTGCGTTTTTAAGCGTATGATTATTAAAAGCAATAATCATTCTTAACAAGGAGAGTCTACATGTCAGAGGCAGCAAAATATCCGACACACTATCGTTTATTATCGACGTTAAAAGCGATTGGTCCTTATTTACGGGAAGGGCAGTGCCAGGAAGGCATTTATTGGTTTGATTGTTTAGCTTTTTGTATTAACGATAAAAAATCGCCTGAAAAACGAGAGTTTTGGGGCTGGTGGATGGAGTTGACGACGACCGAAACTGGCTTTGAAGCCAATTATCGTATCGGCCGCTATAACCTCGCAGGTCAATGGGAAGAGAGTAAGCCAACGGCGGCGGCGCTGCCTGAAGTGATTCGTACCCAAGAAGATTTTCATAAAAAGTTAGCTCAAACTTTGCAGCAACGTTTTGAGTTAAGTCTGTCCCTGCATCAACAATCGACAGAGTTTGCTTAATTGTAGGTTGCCGGCTTTCTAAGCATGACAGCGTTATCACTTAATCATTGGGTTGTTGCATTTTATCGTGTTAATAAAGCACTTCCTTTACTGCTCATTGAGTGCTTAGCAGAGTAAGAAATAATTCCCACTAAAAAAAGGTGCTCTTTAGCACCTTTTCTGCTTGTGTAAGAGGCGCTGGATTGCTAAAACATCACCTCTTAAATGTTTTCTTCAACAGACAAAATCATGACAATGAATCAACAGAGCCAAACAGCGTTACAAACCATCGTTGTGAAGCTAGGAACCAGTGTTCTTACCGGTGGAACGTTAGCACTTGATCGCGCACATATGGTTGAGTTAGTCCGTCAATGTGCTGAATTAAAAAAACAAGGCCACAGTGTGGTGATTGTCTCTTCAGGAGCGATTGCAGCGGGTCGAGAGCATCTAGGTTATCCCGCATTGCCCCAAGCCATATCGAGTAAACAGTTATTGGCTGCCGTTGGTCAAAGTCAGTTGATTCAAGCGTGGGAGTCGTTATTTGCGCTTTACGGCATAAAAATTGGTCAAATGTTGTTAACTCGTGCTGATTTGGAAGATCGAGAGCGATTTTTGAATGCACGAGATACGATCAATGCGCTGATTGAGCATGGCATTATTCCGGTTGTGAATGAAAATGATGCCGTTGCGACCAATGAAATTAAAGTCGGTGATAATGATAATCTCTCGGCCTTAGTCGGTATTTTGTGTGCAGCGGATAAGCTCTTATTATTAACCGATCAGAAAGGTTTGTTTACCGCCGATCCGCGTAAAGACCCCAATGCTGAGTTAATCAAAGAGGTTAAAACCATTGATGATACGCTGCGAAAAATTGCTGGTGGAAGTGGTACAACATTAGGTACCGGAGGCATGGCGACTAAGTTGCAAGCGGCCGATATTGCTCGCCGAGCTGGGATTGAAGTGATTATCGCCGCCGGTCGAGCGCCGAATGTCATTTTTGATGCATTAAGCGACACGCCACAAGGCACACGCTTTTTAGCCCTAGAAGAGGCACTAGAAAATCGTAAACGTTGGATTTTAGCGGGGCCTGCCGCTTCTGGTGATGTGTACATTGATCAAGGCGCGGTTAATGCCTTACTTGGTAAAGGCAGCAGTTTGTTGGCCAAAGGGGTTATTAAAGTCGCGGGGGAGTTTGCGCGAGGCGAGGTCATTTGTGTGAAAGATCAACAGCAGCATCTGATTGCCCGTGGTATCAGTTCGTATTCCAGTCGCGACTTGAGTAAAATTGCCGGCCAACACAGCACCATGATCATTGATATTCTTGGTTATGATTACGGCGCTGAAGTCATTCACCGTGATAATATGGTCGTTATTCAAGAATAGGGGAGAAGAATCGTGGATTTAATCGAAATGGGTAAGGCGGCAAAATCGGCCTCGTTTCAACTTGCTACCGCTTCAACTGCGCAGAAAAATCAAGCACTCGCGATAATTGCGGATGAATTAGAAGCGAATATGGACGCTATTTTAGCGGCGAATGCCAAGGATATTGCTTTAGGGCAAGCGTCAGGTTTAAGTGAAGCGTTGCTCGATAGACTTCTGCTTAATGAATCACGCTTACAGGCCATCGCCCATGATGTGCGTAATGTCATCAGTTTACCTGATCCTGTCGGCAGTGAAATGGACAGTAAAGTCCTTGAAAATGGCATGTCATTAGCTCGTCGTCGTGTTCCCCTTGGTGTGGTGGGCGTTATTTACGAAGCCCGCCCTAATGTCACGATTGATATTGCCGCGTTATGTTTAAAAACTGGTAATGCAGCCATTTTACGTGGTAGTAAAGAGACTTTTTTCTCCAATCTTGAGTTAGTTAAAGTGATTCAGTTAGCTTTGAGCAAAGCTGAACTCCCTATGGCTTCTGTTCAATATATCAGTCAACCCGAGCGTGAATACGTTACTCAATTATTAACAATGGATCAGTATGTCGATATGATCATTCCGCGTGGTGGTGCTGGATTACATCAAATGTGTAAGGAAAACAGCACCATTCCAGTGATCATTGGCGGTTTTGGTATCAGCCATATTTTTGTTGATGAGAGTGCCGACCTTGATAAGTCGCTTGCGGTGATTGAAAATGCCAAAATGCAACGTCCATCAGCCTGCAATGCATTAGATACCTTACTGGTTCATCAAGCGATCGCTCAACCTTTGTTAGAAAAACTGCAGCATCAACTGCACGATAAACTGACGTTAGTCGTCGATGAACATGCCAAAGCACTGCTTCCCGAGGCAAACAATATTCGCCTCGCACAAGCGGGAGATTTTGATACCGAATGGTTAAGTTATACCTTAGGTGTTAAAGTCGTTAGTGGTGTTGAGCAGGCAATCGATCATATGCGTGAGCATAATGCCAGCCATTCCGATGCTATTATGACTAACGATCTGTTCAATGCTGAGCGGTTTGTTAATACCGCGGGCTCTGCTGCGGTCTATGTCAATGCTTCGACTCGTTTTACCGATGGTGCGCAATTTGGTTTAGGGGCAGAAGTCGCTGTGTCGACCCAAAAACTGCATGCTCGCGGCCCAATGGGACTCGAAGAGTTGACCAGTTACAAATGGGTTGGTCAAGGAAACTATTTATTACGTCATTAACGGTATCGCGTTAGTGTTCATCATGAGTAACCACTTGTGATGGCGGTGCTTAACAAATTTGAGCAAATCTACGAGCAAAAGGGGCTTATTAGCCCCTTTTTCTTTTGTTCATATGCCCATTTCCGGTACACTGATTGCCTTGCTATGGAGGTATTATGCATTGTCCTTTTTGCTCTGAAAACGAAACAAAAGTTATCGATTCTCGTCTAGTGGCTGATGGTCACCAAGTGCGCCGTCGTCGGCAATGTTTGACTTGTAGCGAACGTTTCACCACGTTTGAAACCGCAGAGCTAGTGATGCCAAGAGTCATCAAATCCAACGGTAATCGAGAGCCATTTGATGAAGAAAAAATGATCGGTGGGATGCTACGCGCTTTAGAAAAACGCCCGGTTAGCGCCGATGCGATTGAGTTAGCGATCAGTACCATTAAATCTAAATTACGCGCCACCGGCGAACGGGGAAGTTCCGAGTGAATTGATCGGTAATTTAGTGATGGAACAACTAAAAGAGTTAGATAAGGTGGCATACATTCGCTTTGCCTCGGTTTATCGTAGTTTTGAAGATATTCGCGAGTTTGGTGAAGAGATTGCTAAATTAGAAAATTGAACGTGAGTCCGATGATGTCAAACTTTTCTGCTGTCGATTATCAAATGATGGCGCGAGCCATTCAACTTGCTCAGCGCGGACGCTTTACTACGGCGCCGAATCCAAAGGTTGGGTGTGTGATTACTCAACAAGGCCGCATTGTTGGCGAAGGTTTCCATTATCGAGCTGGTCAGCCACATGCTGAGGTGCACGCTTTGCGTATGGCTAAAGAGTACGCTCGTGGTGCGACCGCTTATGTGACACTAGAGCCTTGTTCTCACTATGGGCGAACGCCTCCTTGTGCTGAAGGGTTAATTCAAGCCGGAGTAGCAAAGGTGATTTGCGCGATGCAAGACCCCAATCCACAAGTTTCTGGACGCGGTATTGCTATGTTGCGAGAAGCAGGCATTGAGGTGGAGGTTGGTTTATTAGAAGCGGATGCGAAGGTGCTTAATCCTGCATTTATTAAACGGATGCAAACCGGAATGCCTTATGTTCAGCTAAAATTAGCGGCCAGTCTGGATGGACAAACGGCACTGGCTAATGGCGAAAGTCAATGGATAACCTCAGCACAAGCACGGCAAGATGTTCAAGTGTATCGAGCGCAAGCAGGAGCGGTGTTATCAACCAGTCAAACGGTGATCGCCGATAACGCCTCATTAGCGGTACGTTGGTCTGAATTACCAGCCGATGTGCAACAGCAATACCCTCATGCAGAACTTCGCCAGCCAACTCGTGTGATACTTGACCGCCAGCATCAATTGCACCAATCACTGGCTCTTTATGCCACCACTTCACCGATAATTCGTGTAGCAGAACAAGACGCGGAACTGTGCGTGCCATTGAATGAACATCAACAGCTCGATCTGCGTGATACCTTAGCCAGTTTGGCTGAACAGTATCAGATCAATCATCTTTGGGTAGAAGCTGGGCCAACATTGGCCAAAAGCTTGCTTGAGCAGCAACTGGTAGATGAACTAATCATCTACCTTGCGCCGAAAATCATGGGCAGTGACGGCCGTGGTTTATTAGGAGCCTTAGGTTTTACTCATATGGATCAAGCATTAGGATTAGTCATTCAAGACTGTCGAATGGTCGGCCCAGATCTTCGCCTAACGGCAACTCTCACCTCAACCCAATAAGATAACTGATTATGTTTACCGGAATTATAGAAGCTGTGGGCTCCTTGGTTGAGATGACTCGCCAAGGTGAAGACGTCACCATTACCGTTGCTACGGGAAAACTCGATATGAGTGATGTTAAACTCGGCGATAGCATTGCTACTAACGGTGTGTGTTTAACCGTTATTGATGTCAGTTCTCAACATTACTGTGCCGATCTCTCATTAGAAACACTCAATAAATCAGCGTTTGCTCACTATCAAGTCGGAGAAAAACTCAACTTAGAAAAAGCCATGCTTCCGACGACGCGTTTTGGTGGGCATATTGTGTCGGGACACGTTGATGGGATTGGTGAAATTATTGAACGCCAATGGGTGGGGCGTGCGATTGAATTGTGGGTGAGCTTACCGAATGAGTTAACTAGGTATGTTGCTGAAAAAGGCTCGATCACTATTGATGGGATTAGCTTAACCGTCAATGGGTTACGAAAAAATGCCTTTAAGCTGACCATCGTGCCGCATACCTCGTTAGAAACGACCATTGACGGCTTTCAACCTGGTCGCAAGGTGAACCTCGAAGTGGATGTGCTTGCTCGATATTTAGAACGTTTATTGGTCGGTGGTCAGAATGAGCCCGAATCACCTTCTCGAATGACAATGGAATTCTTACAACAAAATGGTTTTGCGTAATCATACGTGACGCAATAAGACAAAATATAGGACAAGAGTCATGTCAATTAGTACCCCACAAGACATTATCGAAGATATTCGCTTAGGCAAAATGGTTATCTTGATGGACGATGAAGATCGCGAAAATGAAGGCGATTTAATCATGGCCGCTGAGCATATCACACCAGAAGCGATCAATTTTATGGCGACTCATGGGCGTGGGTTGATTTGTTTAACCATGACCAAAAGCCGTTGTCAGCACTTAGGGCTAGCCCCGATGGTGCAAGACAATAACGCACAATATACCACCAACTTTACGGTATCGATTGAAGCAGCAGAAGGCGTGACGACGGGGATATCAGCGGCCGATCGCGCACGTACGGTGCAAGCTGCCGTGGCAAAAGAGGCCAAAGCGGCTGATTTAGTCCAACCTGGGCATATTTTCCCATTAGCAGCGCAAGATGGCGGGGTGCTCACCCGCGCAGGTCATACCGAAGCGGGCTGCGATTTAGCGCGTCTCGCTGGGCTTGAGCCTGCGTCAGTGATTGTCGAGATCCTCAATGACGATGGCAGTATGGCTCGTCGCCCCGATCTGGAAGTTTTTGCTAAAAAACACGACATCAAATTAGGTACCATTGCCGATTTAATTGAGTATCGTAATAATACAGAAACCACCATCGAACGGGTCGCGCAATGCCAATTGCCAACCGAATTCGGTGAATTTGAGCTGGTGACGTATCGCGATATCATTGACAATCAAATTCATTTTGCTTTGCGCAAAGAGAGCGTGAGTCAGCAAGCGCCTTTAGTGCGTGTTCATCTACAAGATACCTTTACTGATCTATTACGTAGCGATCGCAGCGCCGATCGTAGTTGGACTTTGGATAAAGCCATGCAACGTATTGGTCAAGAAGGGGGCGTGTTGGTGATTCTTGGTAATGAAGAGTCCACTGATCTGCTTATCCATCGCGTTAAAATGTTTGAACAGCAAGATAAAGGCGCAGCCCCAACGATGGCGAAAAAGCAAGGGACATCTCGACGGGTCGGGGTTGGCTCACAGATCCTTGCCGATTTAGGCGTCAGTGATATGCGTTTGCTCTCTTCAGCCAATAAGAAATACCACGCCTTGGGTGGATTTGGCTTAAATGTTGTCGAGTATATCAGCGAGTAAGCCAGTTATTCTACGTTCGGCTCGTTAAGTCTGCACGATAGGCCGCCCTTGTGGCGGCAAATTACTATTAGATATCGTTCACAAATTTGTGCTAGAATCCGGCGATTCTCACTTGATGAACAGAGTTAAAGGAAAGCTTATGAAAGTGATCGAAGGTGGTTTCCCTGCCCCCCATGCCAAAGTTGCGATTGTGATTTCTCGTTTCAACAGTTTTATTAACGAAAGTCTGCTGTCTGGTGCCATCGATACTTTAAAGCGTCATGGTCAAGTTAGCGACGAGAATATTACCGTTGTGCGTTGTCCTGGTGCGGTTGAGCTGCCACTGGTGGCTCAGCGCGTTGCCAAAACAGGCAAATTTGATGCGATAGTGTCACTGGGTTCGGTTATTCGTGGTGGTACACCACACTTTGACTATGTTTGCAGTGAAATGAATAAAGGGTTAGCCCAAGTGTCGATGGAATTCAGTATTCCTGTCGCGTTTGGTGTATTAACTGTTGATACTATCGATCAAGCTATTGAACGCGCAGGAACCAAGGCTGGTAATAAAGGTGCAGAAGCAGCACTTAGCGCACTTGAGATGATAAACGTTCTTTCTGAAATCGATTCCTAATGGGGGCCAGTGTGAAACCAGCCGCACGTCGTAATGCACGTCAATTTGCGCTACAAGCTATTTATTCGTGGCAAATTACTAAAGAGAATGTGGCGACTATTGAAGAGCAGTTCTTATCCGGTGGTAAGTATGATGAAGAAGAACATCATGCAGCAGAGCCTGCGCTATCGGCTCCACAAACCGATGTGACCTATTTCCGTGATCTGCTTGTCGGCGTTGTGCTCAATCATACCGAGCTAGATAGCAAACTACGTCCTTTTGTTTCTCGTCCGATGCAAGATTTGGATATGATGGAACTTGCGCTACTTCGTCTAGCGATGTATGAAATGACTCGACGCGAAGATGTTCCTTATAAGGTCGTGATTAACGAGGCCATTGAGCTAGCAAAAGTGTTTGCAGCAGAAGATAGCCATAAGTTTGTGAATGGCGTGCTTGATAAAGCCGCTCCTCATGTACGCAAAAAAGCGTAATCAGTTTTGGCATAAAAGGTCAGCATTCGCTGGCCTTTTTTATAGATAAAATCGACCAATGAGTCCGTCTACAACGGTTGAGCGAGTGTTATTGATGGGCTTAGTTTTACTAACCGCATTCACATCGTATGAATGAATTATTCGGTGGGTTCGTTGGTCTGGCTAGAGAATCATCCATGTTAGGTGAATTTAATTTTATTGAACACTATTTGGCAGCACGTCAACCACAGCGTAAAGATGTCCATTTAGCTTTGGGGGATGATTGTGCGATCGTCAATGTACCAGAGAATGTTCGGCTGGCTATCAGTACCGATACCTTAGTTGCAGGGACACATTTTCTGGCTAATGCTAATCCAGCGTGGGTGGCACATAAAGCCCTTGCTTCTAATATCAGTGATTTAGCCGCGATGGGGGCAACCCCTGCTTGGGTCTCGATGGCACTTACTTTACCTGAGATTAACCCCAATTGGCTTGATCCATTTTGTGGAGCCTTTTTTGATTTAGCGAACTACTACAATGTACAATTGATTGGTGGTGATACCACCAAAGGTCCGTTGAGCATCACTCTCACAGTGCAAGGTTTTGTACCGCAAGATAAAGCCTTGTTACGTTCTGGTGCGAAAGTTGGGGACTGGATTTATGTCACAGGGCAACTCGGCGATAGTAAAGCGGGGCTGGAGGTGATACTCGATGCGAGTAAACGTGCTCTACCTTGTGCATCGGTGTTAGAGTCACGTCATTACGTATCGACCCCGCGAGTACTCGCCGGACAAGCCTTGCTCAATTTGGCCTCATCAGCGATTGATATTTCTGATGGCCTAGTCGCGGATTTAAACCATATTTTAAGTGCTTCGCAAGTGGGAGCGAGTCTTGATTTGCATACTTTGCCGTTGTCTGAAGCGTTAGTGCAGTACACGGGGGATCCGCTCATTGCACAGCAGTATGCATTAACCAGTGGTGAAGAGTACGAACTCTGCTTTACGGTGCCTGAAGAGAATAAGGGATCGTTAGCAAGCGCTCTGGCCCATACCGCGACGCCTATCACCTGCATTGGTCAAATTCGTCCTCATGGCGTGTTTGACTTACTCAACCATGGGCAAAAAGTCGACTGGTCGTTGACTGGTTATGATCATTTTAAGGAATCAGCATGAGTCATCCTCTTTCTCGTCTTTCACTACGCAATCCATGGCATTTACTGGCGACCGGATTTGGCAGTGGTTTATCGCCGATCATTCCCGGTACGATGGGGACATTAGCTTCTATTCCTCTGTATCTACTTCTAGTGCAACTACCCTTATTTGCCTATCTTTTCGTCGTCTTAATGGCGTGTATTCTCGGTGTAAAAATTTGCCAAGTGACGTCAACAGATATGCAAGTTCACGATCATGGTTCGATTGTTTGGGATGAGTTTGCTGGTTTTTGGATCACCATGTCTATTGTTCCGTTACTGCAATTGCCAATCTTTGATTGGCAATGGATTGTTACGGGATTCGTACTCTTTCGTTTTTTTGATATGGTCAAGCCATGGCCAATTGGATGGCTGGATAAGCAAGTCGAAGGTGGTGTAGGAATTATGCTCGATGATATCGTCGCTGGTATCATGGCGGCTATCATGCTGTTTTTTGTTGGGCAGTGGGCGGGATGGCTAAACTAAGTACAGTTAGGTCGTGTTGGTCAATCATCAATAAGGGAGCAGAGGCTCCCTTATGGGTAAACCAAACTAAAGTTTGTTCAGATCGGCTTCAATTTCAGCAATTTTGCTGGCCACTACTTTCTCTAAGTGACGTAAATCACTCAATATTTTTTGTTTAACGTCCACCTCACCGCCGTTATCTCCGGCGTTCTCATTACGTGTGAGTTGGTTCAACTCATCAATAACTAAGGTAAGAGTACGATTGATTTCGCTTATCTCTCGGTATTGATGAGTGCCACCATCGACCAAAACCGTTTTGATCTGTCTTGGGTATTTAAATTTGACACTTTTAGCAAAAAACTCACCTTTCTGTTTCTTGAAATAGATTTTTAGCACATCTTTTTGCGCTTCTTGGCGCAATGAGTAACGTTCAATCGTATGGGGTTGATCGATTCCCAAGCTGGTGAGTTGTGGAAACATAAGCATCCTCTGCATTGTTTTGAGTGATTAAGGCGATAAAGCTTCTTGGTGAGAAGAAGAGAGCTGAGCAATAGTATCAATTAATCGTTCACGTAGGGCATTTTGCTCTTGGTCTGTGAGTTTAGCCCCTTGTTGATTGGTTAAAATAAATAAGTCTTCTGCACGCTCCCCTAAGGTAGTAATTTTTGCTCCATGTAAATCTAAGTTTAATTCGGCAAACGTCGCCCCTATGGTAGCCAGTAATCCCGGCGTATCGAGAGCAACCAGCTCCATTAGGGTGCGTTTTTTGCTTTTTGTTGGTAAAAAGTCTACCTGAGTTCGAACCGTGAAATGTTGCAGATTACGTGGGATACGGCGCGTTTTGAGTCTTGTTGGACGGCCATCGGTCAATACATGAGTTAAATGCTTAATTAACGCATGATGACGGTTTTCTTCAATTGCTTGGCCGTTGTGATCTAAGACCATAAAGGTATCTAAAACATAGCCATCTTTACTGGTCATGATTTGCGCGTCATGGACGTTAAGATTTCGACGGTCTAATTCGGCGACCACCGTTGCAAACAATGCGGGCTGATCTTTGGTATACACAAACACTTCGGTGCCACCGCGAGTGGCTTTTTTACTGATTAACACCAAGGGTTCAGTGGGCGATGAGTGCGTTAAAATGTGCATACCATGCCATGCTATTTGTTTGTGAGTATGGCGTAAAAAGTAATCGGCTTTAAATCGTTGCCACAATTGCTCGATTTCACGACTATGAAAGCCTTCTTTACGCAGTTGTGCAGACGCCATTTGTTGGTTATGGCGAATTCGCTCCCTGACATCAACTGGATGTTCAAGTCCGCGTCTTAAGGCTCTTTGTGTTGAATAAAAGAGTTCAGCCAGTAAGGTTCGTTTCCAACTGTTCCATAAATCGGGATTAGTGGCGCAAATATCAGCCACCGTTAAACAGACTAAGTATTCCAGATACTCTTCATCGCGGACTTTTTTAGCAAATTCGATGATCACGTCTGGATCATAAATGTCGCGTCGTTGAGCGGTAACGGACATTAATAAGTGATTTTGGACTAACCAAGCCACCAGTTTTGCTTCTGGCTTAGAGAGGCCGTGTTCGATACAAAAATCGTAAGCTTCACTCGCGCCGATTTCTGAATGATCGCCGCCGCGACCTTTAGCAATATCATGGAAAATGGCCGCGAGGATCAGCAGTTCTTTTTTTTGTATTTTCGGGAAAATCTCACAGCAAATAGGATGACGCTGATGGTTTTTCGGGTCATTAAACAGATGGATATGTTTTAGCAGACGAATACTGTGCTCATCAACGGTATAGACATGAAACAAGTCAAATTGCATCTGCCCAACTATTTGACTCCATTGTGGTAAATAGGCGGCCAACACGCCCAATTTATGCATTTGTCCAAACGCTTTGTGAAGCGCATTGGGGTGACGGGTCAGCGCGAGAAACTTTTCACGCGCAGCAGGAATCGTATGCAAAAATTTGTTCAATCGTCGCCGCGCGGTTCTTAATTGACGCATCGTAGAAGGGGCAACCCCATCAATGCTCGAGTCATTGGCCATGAGCAAAAACATGTCGAGAATGGTTTCAGGTCGAGCTTGAAAAAGAGCGGGCTTTCGAGCTTCAATTAATGAACCACGACGCTGAAAGTCGTGATTAATGATCTCGGCTTTAATTTCTTCACCACGGTTTAAGATCGCTTGATCAAACAACTTCAAGAGCATTTTATTGAGTTCAGATACGCGGCGTAAGGTGCGATAGAACTCCTTCATCATTTTTTCGACCGCTCGATTGCCTTCGCCAGTAAATCCAAGGTGTTCGGCAACTTGAGCTTGATGGGCAAAGCCGAGTCGATTGTCATAACGTTTTAGTTCAAGATGCAGAGCGAAGCGAACTCGCCACAAAAAATCTTGGCATTCGGCCAGTTCACGAAATTCAGCGTCAGTGAGAAAGCCGAAGCGGCTCATTTCATACAGTGATGTCGCCCCAAAATGGCGACGAGCAACCCAGCTTAAGGTATGAATATCTCTTAGACCGCCAGGCGTTGATTTAATGTCGGGCTCAAGATTATAGGCCGTATCGTGATAACGGGCATGACGCTCACGCTGTTCTTGAATTTTAGCTTGGTAGAAACATTCACTTGGCCAAAAAGATTCACTATGAATGGCTGATTGTAAACGATGGAAAATACGGTCACTGCCGCACAACAAGCGCGCCTCTTGCAAATTGGTGGCCACGGTTAAGTCCGCTTTACCAATCTCAATACACTCTTCTACGGTACGCACAGCATGGCCCACTTCTAGGCGCAAGTCCCATAATAAGGTAATGAATTGACTGACTTTACTGCCAATACCATCGGCTAATCGGGTCGTAGAAACGACTAAAATATCAATATCTGATAAGGGATGTAATTCAGCTCTTCCGTATCCGCCAACAGCGGCCAGACAGAGGTCATTGAGTTTATCAAACCCAAAATGTTGCCAAAGACGATTAAGGAGCATGTCCATATAATCGGCACGGCCAACCACGAGATCACTGACCGGATGGCGAGAGAGAAACGCTTGGCGCTGGTAGGCAGAAAAAAGGTCGAGTTGCTGTTTTAATTGCTCAACCGTGAGCTGTTGGTCGGTGTAATTCAGCGGGGATAAATAAGCCATAACAGTGCGGTCCATGCCAGGGAGTGAACTCAGTGTGAATGCTCAATCTAACAGAAATCAAGCGCTGAGCTCAAGCTCCCTTTACCGACTATCGGGCAGGATTAAGCATTGTGGAAAATACGTGGGATGGTCTCTTCTTCACGTAGTGTGAGAATTTCACAGCCATCTGCGGTAACCAAAATGGTGTGCTCCCATTGAGCTGAGTTTTTACTATCGGCCGTATAGACCGTCCAGTTATCTTCATCATCCAAGCGACAACCAAATTTACCCGCATTGATCATTGGCTCAATGGTAAAAATCATCCCTTCACGAAGCAGTGTGCGGTCACTATTTTTGTAATGCACCACTTGGGGCTCTTCATGAAACTCTGCGCCAATACCATGGCCACAGTAATCACGAACAATCGAGAATTTCGATCGCGGATTATTTTTATTATTGGTTTTGATGTACTTCTCTATCGCGGTACCAATTTCGCCTAACTGTACGCCAGGTTTAACTTTTTTTAAGGCTAAGTAGAGACACTCTTGAGCGACTAGACATAAGCGTTTGTCGGCTGGCTGCACATCACCAATTAAGAACATCTTTGAGGTATCACCGTGATAACCATCTTTAATGACGGTAATATCGATGTTCATAATATCACCCTCTTTTAAGACGGCCGGGCGAAGCAGTTGACCAAATTGCGTATCTTGCTCAGCCGGAATACCATGGCACACGATATGGTTAATCGATGTGCAAATGGATTTTGGGAAGCCATGATAGTTAAGAGGGGCAGGAATAGCGCCTTGCACCTCGGTAATATAATCGTGGCAAAGTTGGTTAAGGTGTTCAGTGGTCACGCCAGCTTTGACGTGAGGTTCAATCATTTCTAAAACTTGCGCAGCCAATCGCCCCGCTACACGCATTTTTTCTATTTCTTGAGCATTTTTAATTTTTACAGACATCGGCTTTCTCTATTCAAATTTTAGGCACTGAGTGCTAATCGCAATATTGTAACAGTGAGAAAAGGAAGCGCAAGAAGCGGTGTAAATAAGAATGATTAAGCGCGGTAGTTCGTCACGTTGAATGACGCTTCTCCTGATGGGAGAGCAAGGGCTCGATAGTAAGATGGATCTTCTTGCTCATCATTGCTCTTGCTGGTTCAATGTAAGCGCTGACGCCACAATTTTTGCTAGTCAGATTAGTGCTAAATATGATATAAAACGCGCCGGAGCATCGGCCTGATTTCTTCGTAACGGCGAAACAGCCCGAGTCCACACACATTTATCTTTAAATCACACACATTCCGACACATGTTCCGGGGTGCTTCCAACGTTACAAACGTTGAGGAGTCGGAGACATGGGGGATGTGGAGGCCTAACCCCATAGAGGATTATTTCATGGCAACTGTATCAATGCGCGATATGCTAAAAGCTGGTGTTCACTTTGGTCACCAGACTCGTTACTGGAACCCAAAAATGAAACCATTCATTTTTGGCGCTCGTAACAAAGTTCATATCATCAACCTAGAAAAAACGGTACCAATGTTCAACGAAGCACTGGCTGAGCTAGTGAAAATCGGCGACAAAAAAGGTAAAGTACTTTTCGTAGGTACTAAGCGCGCAGCCTCTGAAGCAGTAAAAGAAGCAGCGATTGCAAGCAATCAATACTACGTAAACAACCGTTGGTTAGGTGGTATGCTAACTAACTGGAAAACCGTTCGTCAATCAATCAAGCGTCTAAAAGAACTTGAAGTTCAAGCGACTGATGGCACCTTCGACAAGCTAACCAAGAAAGAAGCGCTAATGCGTACTCGTGAAATGGACAAGCTTGAGAAATCTCTTGGTGGTATCAAAGACATGGGCGGTTTACCTGACGCTCTATTCGTTATCGACGCTGATCACGAGCACATTGCAGTTAAAGAAGCAAACAACCTAGGCATTCCAGTGTTTGCTGTTGTTGATACTAACTCTAACCCAGATGGTATTGATTACATCATCCCAGGTAACGACGATGCGATCCGTGCCGTTCAACTATACCTGAATGCTGCAGCTGAATCAGTAAACGAAGGTCGTAACAAAGACGTAGCGGCAGTTGCTGAAAAAGACGGCTTTGTAGAAGCGGAATAATAGCGGCTCTTAGTCTTACTTAGCCTTCTGTAGAATACTACATGGGCTAAGTCATAGTTAGTATTGGGGGCCAAATCATTAGGCCCCCAATTTTTAATCCTGAATCAACTGAGGAATAGAGAATGGCTGTTACTGCTGCTCTAGTAAAAGAACTGCGTGAACGTACTGGCGCAGGTATGATGGAATGTAAGAAAGCACTCGTTGAAACCAACGGTGACATCGAACTTGCCATCGAAAATATGCGTAAAAGCGGTGCTGCAAAAGCGGCTAAAAAAGCGGGTAATATCGCTGCTGAAGGCGCGATCATCATCAAAGAAGCAGAAGGTTCTGCCGCTTTGGTTGAAATCAACTGCCAAACAGATTTCGTTGCTAAAGATGGCAACTTCCTAGCATTCGCTAACGAAGTCGCTGAAGCAGCGTTAGCATCAAAACTAAGCCTAGAAGAGCTACAAGCACAATTTGAAGATGCTCGTGTGACTCTTATTGCTAAAATCGGCGAAAACATCAACATCCGTCGCGTTCAATACGCTGAAGGCAAAGCTTTGGCTGCATACAGCCATGGTTCTCGTATTGGTGTTGTGGTTGCTGGTGATGCCGATGCTGAAACTCTAAAACACATCGCGATGCACGTAGCGGCTTCTCGCCCTGAATACGTTAATCCTGAAGATGTACCGGCTGATGTTGTTGCGAAAGAGCGTGAAGTTCAAGTTGAAATCGCAATGAACGAAGGCAAGCCAAAAGAGATCGCAGAGAAAATGGTTGAAGGCCGTATGAAGAAATTCACCGGTGAAGTTTCTCTAACTGGTCAACCTTTCGTTATGGAGCCAAAGAAAACTGTTGGTGAAATTTTGAAAGAGAAAGGCGCTTCAGTATCGACTTTCGTTCGCCTAGAAGTAGGTGAAGGTATCGAAAAACAAGAAGGCCTGAGCTTCGCTGAAGAAGTGGCTATGGCTCAGAAAGGTTAATTGCCTTTTTGATGACCAAGATAAAGACCGTGGCCATGGCTGCGGTCTTTTTACGAATATCACTCCCTCGACGGTTAAAGAGAGCGGTTTTCGAACTCACGATGGTAATGATCATCAATACATTTACGCAGTAAGTTTATTTATGACTGTTAACTAACGATACTTTTTGAAAGGTAAAGTCCATGACAACAAACCCTAAACCCGCATATCAACGTATTTTATTAAAATTGAGCGGTGAAGCGCTTCAAGGTGAAGAAGGTTTTGGTATCGATCCGACCGTGCTTGATCGTATGGCACAAGAAGTAAAAGAATTGGTCGAATTAGGTGTTCAAGTGGGTGTAGTCATTGGTGGTGGCAACTTATTCCGTGGTGCAGGCTTAGCGGCAGCGGGAATGAACCGTGTTGTGGGTGACCATATGGGCATGTTGGCGACAGTGATGAATGGCCTTGCGATGCGTGACGCCCTACATCGAGCTTACGTGAATGCACGCGTTATGTCTGCTATCCCACTTAAAGGGGTGTGTGATGACTACAATTGGGCTGACGCGATCAGTCAATTACGTCAAGGTCGTGTAGTGATTTTTTCTGCTGGTACGGGTAACCCGTTTTTCACAACCGATTCTGCCGCTTGTTTACGTGGCATCGAAATTGAAGCTGACGTGGTTCTCAAAGCGACAAAAGTAGACGGCGTCTACAGTGCTGACCCTGTAGCCAATCCAGATGCGCAACTGTATGATAAGCTGGGTTACAACGATGTACTGGATAAAGAACTTAAAGTGATGGATTTGGCGGCCTTTACTCTGGCTCGCGATCACAACATGCCAATCCGTGTCTTTAATATGAATAAGCCTGGCGCACTACGCCGTGTGGTTATGGGTGAAGCGGAAGGAACGCTGATCAGCTCTGCTGTATAATCACTCTCGAAATGAAATAAGAATTAAGGTGATATTGTGATTAATGAGATCAAAAAAGACGCTCAAGAGCGTATGGATAAAAGTGTTGAAGCGCTAAAGAACAATCTATCAAAGATTCGTACGGGCCGCGCTCACCCAAGCCTACTATCTGGCCTCTCTGTTGAGTACTACGGTGCGTCAACACCTCTAAGCCAAATTGCCAACGTAATTGCTGAAGATGCACGTACATTAGCGATTACGGTATTTGATAAAGAACTTACGCCAAAAGTTGAAAAAGCGATTCTCATGTCTGATTTAGGGTTAAACCCAATGTCAGCAGGAACCGTGATTCGTGTTCCACTGCCACCATTAACGGAAGAGCGTCGCCGTGATCTCGTTAAAATCGTGCGTGGTGAGGCGGAAGGTGGTCGAGTAGCCGTGCGCAACATTCGTCGTGACGCCAACAACGATCTAAAAGCGTTATTGAAAGATAAAGAAATTTCAGAAGATGAAGAGCGTAAGGCTCAAGATGAAATTCAAAAACTGACCGATGCGGCTGTCAAGAAAATTGATGACATCTTAGCGGTTAAAGAAAAAGAACTCATGGAAGTTTAATTTCTACAAAACCTTAACAGGAAAACGCTGTGCTCACAGCACAGCGTTTTTTTATGCTACTCTTCACCATCTTTTTTCTTTATTACGTTTCTATGCAAAATTCGCAGCTCTCGTTAGATGTTCTCCCTCAGCATATCGCCATTATTATGGATGGCAATGGTCGTTGGGCAAAAGCACAAGGTAAACCTCGGATCTTTGGTCACAAAAACGGGGTTGCTGCGGTGCGTAAAACGGTTTCTACCGCAGCAAAACTGGGGATCAGAGCCGTGACTTTATTTGCCTTTAGCAGTGAAAATTGGCGACGCCCTGAGGAAGAGGTCGGCGTGTTGATGGAGTTATTTCTTCGTGTCTTATCGACCGAGGTCAAAAAACTGCACAAAAATAACCTGCGTTTACGTATTATTGGTGATACCAGTCGATTCAGTGAGCGGTTACAAAGTAAAATCGCCCAAGCTGAAGCGCTGACTCAGCATAATACGGGCATGGTGATTAATATTGCGGCGAATTACGGTGGAAAATGGGACATCACTCAGGCGATGCGCCATATTGCTCTTAAAATCAGTCGTGATGAACTCAGTGTCACGGATATTAACGAGACATTGATCGCTGAACATTTAACGATGGCTGATCTTCCTGAAGTGGATTTACTGATTCGCACCAGTGGTGAATGCCGGATCAGTAACTTCCTTCTTTGGCAGTTGGCTTATGCAGAAATGTATTTTACTCCTGTTTATTGGCCTGAGTTTGGTGAAGAAAGTTTAATTGAAGCTGTGACTTGGTTTGTTAATCGTGAGCGCCGATTTGGTTGTACCGGTGAGCAAGTCAAAGCGTTAATGACACCATAAAATAGGACTTCTCAGTTTGAAGCAAAGAATTATTACTGCGCTTTTACTTGCCCCTTTAGTGATTGCTGGCATTTTTTGGCTCCCGCAATCTGGCTTTATTTTGGCGTTGGGCGTAGTAACGTTATTGGGCTTATGGGAATGGACGCAATTCGTTTCTTCTTCCTCTCGTTATCTTGCCTTATTACCCGGTCTGGTGGTTGGTGCAATAAGTTATTGGTTGCTTGTACCTCAGCTTTCGGTATTAAGTGCCTTGCAACCGATGCATTATGGCATCTTAGTGATCGGCTCACTATGGTGGATTGTCGCTAGTGGTTTAGCCATTACCTATCCTAAATCACGAGCTTGCTGGGAAAATTCCAATGCTGTGCGTCATCTCTTTGGCGTGCTGACATTGTTGCCTTTCTTTTGGAGTGTGATTTTTTTACGCTCTGAACATATTGTCTCCGACAGTTATCTCGGGGCGAAATTGGTACTTTATGTCTGTTTGATTGTGTGGGCCGCGGACAGTGGGGCTTACTTTTCTGGCAAAAGTTTTGGCAAGCGTAAAATGGCTCCAGCTGTCAGTCCGAATAAAACTATTGAAGGCTTAGTCGGTGGGGTTATTGCTGCTATGTTGGTGGGTTGGTTATGCGCCAGTTGGTTTAATATTCAATTTGCGTCTACCACTATCATGCTATTGACCATTTTGGTTACCGTGGTGATCTCAGTCTTGGGCGATTTGGTGGAAAGTATGTTTAAGCGGGTATCTGGCATCAAAGACAGCAGTAAAATCATTCCTGGTCACGGTGGTATTTTAGACCGAGTGGATAGTCTGACGGCTGCTTTCCCTGTATTTGCTTTATGCTATTTCTTATTTTAATGCTGGTGAAGCACGCCTTCATCAGCATAAACCATGACGGTTTTTGTGATGCGTAAATTAACCATTCTCGGAGCCACTGGCTCTATTGGTGCGAGCACCCTTAAAGTGGTGGCCGAGAATCCTGATCACTTTAGTGTGGTTGCTTTGGTGGCGGGTAGTAATGTCAACAAAATGCGCGAGCTTTGCCAAACATGGCGACCTAAGTATGCCGTAATGGCGACGCCACAAGCGGCACAGTTGTTATCCTCCCAATTAGCTGGACTTTCACTGTCAACCGAAGTGTTGTATGGCGAAGAGGCAATGTGTCATGTTGCTGCTAGCGATGATGTTGATACTGTGATGGCGGCGATTGTCGGTGCCGCAGGTCTGTTGCCGACGATGGCCGCGGTTAAAGCTGGGAAGCGAGTTCTCTTAGCCAACAAAGAAGCCTTGGTCATGTCTGGGCAGTTATTTATTGATGCGGTTGAGCACTATGGGGCTGAATTATTGCCCGTCGACAGTGAACATAATGCGATTTTTCAATGTTTACCCGTTGATATTCAAACTCAGCTCGGACGCTGTAATTTACAAGAGCAGGGCGTTTCCCATATTCTGCTGACGGGGTCCGGCGGACCATTTCGTTATGCCGATATTGAGACTTTAGCTCAAGTGACTCCAGAACAAGCGATTGCTCACCCTAATTGGTCGATGGGGCCCAAAATATCGGTTGATTCTGCAACCATGATGAACAAAGGGCTTGAGTATATTGAGGCTAAGTGGCTATTTAACGCGTCTCGTGAACAGCTTAAGGTTTTGATCCACCCTCAATCAGTGATCCATTCAATGGTCCAATATCGGGATGGTTCGGTGATTGCACAGCTCGGCGAGCCAGATATGGCGACGCCAATTGCACAAACGCTGGCCTATCCTCAGCGGGTCAGTGCAGGCGTTGAACCGCTAGACTTTACTCGTTTGAGTGAGTTGACCTTTATGGAGGTTGATTATCAGCGTTACCCTTGTTTGCAATTGGCGATAGACGCGTGTTATCTCGGCCAGCATGCCACTACGTCGCTCAATGCGGCGAATGAAGTGGCCGTTGAGGCCTTTTTACGAGGGCAGATTCGTTTTACTGATATTGCTGTGATTAATGAAAAGGTATTGTCGACCGTATGCGGGGCAAACAGTCCGTTACATTCCTATCACTTGGAAAGCCTACTCGAGCTAGATACAATAGCGCGCAGTCTGGCTAATCAACACTTGAAAGAGCGTATGTTATGAGTGGCATTTTATGGAACTTCGTTGCCTTTATTGTCGCCTTAGGCATTTTAGTCGCCGTCCATGAGTACGGGCATTTTTGGGTGGCAAGAAAGTGCGGCGTTAAAGTAGAAAAGTTTTCAATTGGCTTTGGACGAGCGATTTGGAAACGTATGGGTAAAGACGGAACGGAGTACAGTATTTCGGTTATTCCACTCGGTGGCTACGTCAAAATGCTCGATAGCCGAGTAGACGATATTCCCCGCGAGCAGTATCCATTCGCTTTTGATAAAAAATCATTATGGCAACGCACAGCGATTGTTGCTGCGGGGCCAGCTTTTAACTTTTTGTTCGCTCTTTTCGCTTACTGGTTGGTTTTTATTATTGGTGTACCTGCGGTCAAACCGGTGATTGGTGACGTCGCGCCATACTCGATTGCTGCAGAGGCCGGAGTAAAGCCTGGTATGGAAATTAAGGCCGTATCAGGCGTGAAGACGCTGGATTGGGAGTCAGTCAATATGGGATTAATTCGCCATATTGGTAACCAGAGCCTAACCTTGACCGTCGCTTCTCCAGATGACATTGGCATCGAGCAAATCAAGACTTTTGACCTAGCGTCATGGAACTTTAACCCAGAAACAGAGTCTGCTATGGGAGCGCTGGGATTTAAACCTTTTGTCCCTGAAGTATCGACGGTATTAGCGACGATTTCTGCTGGTAGTGCTGGAGCTAAAGCGGGACTGCAAGTAGGCGATCGCTTAACGCACATTAACGGTCAAACGGTTTCATCTTGGCAACAGGCGGTTACAGAGATTCAGGCACATCCTAATCAAGCGTTAGAGATAGGGATTGAACGTGATCAGCAACGGTTAACGATTACTTTGGTTCCTGATGCACGAAGCGTATCCGGACAAACGATAGGGTTTGCTGGTATTGCTCCGCAAATGGCTGAATGGCCGCCGGGGTATCGCTTTGAGTTACAGTTTGGCGTGATCGACTCGATCGGTAAAGCGTTTGCAAAGACAGGCCAAGTGATCGACTTAACCATCAGTATGCTGAAAAAGCTGATTGTCGGTGATGTGGGACTGAATAATCTTAGTGGGCCGATCTCTATTGCTAAAGGTGCAGGGACAACGGCTGATTATGGCTTAGTTTATTTTCTCGGTTTCTTGGCCTTGATCAGTATAAACTTGGGGATTATTAATTTGGTTCCTCTGCCAATGCTTGATGGTGGGCACTTACTGTTCTTCGCGATTGAAGCGGTGATTCGACGCCCTGTTCCGGAAAAAATACAAGAAATTGGCTATCGACTCGGAGGAGTGATCATTTTCTCCTTAATGGCGGTAGCGATATTTAACGATTTTACTCGCCTGTGATTGATTCGCATTAGGCAATGGTTGTAGTAAGGACTAACTAAAACAAATATGGCGATGAAAAAAATCCTGTTCGCGACACTGCTCGCAACAAGCGTATCCGTTAGTGGTGCCGAAAATTTTGTAGTGCAGGACATTCAGATTCAAGGACTGCAGCGAGTGGCTCTCGGGGCTGCGTTATTGAGAATGCCTGTGCGAATTGGCGATACCGTTGATTCTCAAGATGTTGCACAAATTATCCAAGCGTTGTATGCCTCGGGTAACTTTGAAAACGTGAAAGTTCTGCGCGATGGTTCCGCGTTGATCGTACAAGTTCAAGAGCGTCCAACCATTGCGAGTGTCTCTTTCTCTGGCAACAAAGCGATTAAACAAGAGCAACTGCAACAAAATCTTGAAGCTTCTGGTATTCGAGTTGGTGAGGCTTTGGATCGTACTAAACTGAGCAATATCGAAAAAGGCTTAGAAGATTTTTATTACAGCGTCGGTAAATATAACGCCAGCGTAAAAGCAGTGGTTACGCCCTTACCGCGCAATCGAGCTGATTTGAAGTTTATTTTTACCGAGGGTGTTTCGGCAAAAATTCAACAGATTAACTTTATCGGTAATGAAGTATTCAGTAATGAAGATCTTTTATCTCGCTTCAACCTGAATGTCGATCTATCGTGGTGGAACTTCCTCTCTGATGATAAGTATCAAAAGCAGGTACTAGCAGCAGATATTGAAGCACTACGCACTTTTTACTTGGACCGAGGCTATTTGAAGTTCCAAGTTGAATCGACCCACGTTTCTATCTCTCCAGATAAAAAAGGTGTCTACATCACCTTGAATCTGAATGAAGGTTTACCGTATACGGTAAAAGAGGTTCAATTTCGCGGTGAGTTGATTGGCAAAGAAGATGAGTTTAAGGCTCAGATTCCCTTTGAGTTAGGCGAGACTTATCAGGGCTCGGCGGTGACGCAATTGGAAGAAAGTGTCAAACGCGTCCTAGGTGAAGCCGGTTATGCCTATCCTCAAGTCCGGACCATTCCGGAGTTTGATGATGAAACCCAACAAGTTTCTCTCATCGTGCATGTTGAAGCCGGTAAACGTATTTATGTCCGTGATATTCGTTTTATCGGTAACAACGCCACTCGTGATGAAGTCCTACGCCGCGAAATGCGTCAAATGGAAGGCAGTTGGTTGAACTCTCGTGCGATTGATACCGGAAAAACGCGCTTAAACCGCTTGGGCTTTTTTGAAACGGTTGATGTACAAACGGTTCGTGTTCCTGGTTCAGACGATCAAGTTGATTTGGTCTATACCGTCAAAGAGGCTAACTCGGGAAGTATTAACTTTGGTGTTGGTTATGGTACCGAATCAGGGGTGAGTTTTACCGTCGGATTAACCCAAGATAACTTCTTAGGAACCGGTAACCGTGTCGGTGTCACAGCAACCACTAACGACTATCAACAAAATATTACACTTGAATACCGTGATCCTTATTGGAACATTGATGGTGTAAGTCTTGGCGGCCGCGTTTTCTATAACAAGTTTGAAGCTTCAGAAGCAGGGATTGTCGATTATACCAACCAAAGTTATGGCACCAGTTTGACTTGGGGATTCCCGTTTGATGAACTCAATCGTTTTGAATTCGGTGTTGGCTATACCCATAACAAAATTGGTAACTTATCGCCTTATTTACAAGTTGAGCAGTTCCTGTGCAACTTAGGTGATTGTGACCCGAAAGAGTTGATCACCGATGATTTTGATGTCAACGTTGCTTGGACACGAAATAATCTTAACCGCGGTTTTTTCCCAACCGCAGGTAACCATCAGCGTGCGTTTGCTAAAATGACCACTCCGGGTTCCGATGCACAGTTTTTCAAGCTCCAATACGATGTGCGTCAGTACTTCCCATTAACCAGAAAACATGAGTTTACTCTGCTACTGCGTGGTCGTTTGGGTTATGGTAACGGTTATGGTCAAACGGAGGGTAAAGATAACCTTTATCCGTTTTATGAAAACTTTTATGCTGGTGGTTTTACCACCTTACGTGGGTTTGGCTCTAACTCGGCAGGTCCTAAAGCGGTATATCGAGACTATTCTAGTTCAAGCAATGGTCAAGATACGGCGACCAAAGATTCAGTCGGTGGTAACGCGATTGCTCTGGCCAGCTTAGAGTTAATTGTCCCCACGCCTTTTGCATCTGATGAAGCACGTAGTCAAGTCCGCACCAGTGTCTTTGTTGATGTCGCTAGTGTATGGGATACCGAGTTCGATTATCGCTCCAATGCCTCGTTTGGTAATCAGTATTACTACGATTACTCCGACCCAAGCAAATATCGCGCATCTTATGGTGTCGCACTGCAATGGATGTCACCGATGGGGCCATTAGTCTTCTCGTTGGCGAAACCTATTAAAAAATACGATGGTGATAATGAAGAGTTCTTCACTTTTACTATCGGACGAACCTTCTAAATAGAGGAAAGTATGTTAAAAAATACCGTTAAAGCGGCCAGTGTTAGCCTGATTATTCTTAGTTCTGCTTTTTTTGCCAACGCTGCTGAGGCTGCGCAAAAAGTAGGCTTTATTAACACCGCACAAGTATTTCAAGCGTTACCACAACGTGAAGTTGTTTTGCAGAAAATGCAGGACGAGTTTAAAGACAAAGCTGCAGAGCTACAAAGTCTGCAAGCTCAAGCCAAGACGAAAATTGAAAAATTAAGACGTGATGCTGAGCTGATGAGCCAAGATGACGTTGAAAAATTGCGTATGGAAATTGGGCAGTTGGATAATATGTACCAGATGAAAGCCCAAGCTCTGGAGCGGGCTTCTGCACGTCGTGAAGCAGAAGAAAAACAAAAATTGTTTAAAATTATCCAAGACGCTGTACAAAAAGTCGCGGAAAAAGAAGGTTATGACTTGATTGTTGATGTTAGCGCTATGCAATACGGCAAACCACAGTACAATATTTCTGAGCAAGTAATTAAAGCAATTAAATAATATTCGATGACTATGATGACTCTAACTTTAGCCGATTTGGCAACCATAACCGGCGGCACCCTATACGGTGATGCTAACGTGAAAGTAAGCGCGGTCGCGCCAATGGATAGGGCCAAGGAAGGGGATGTCACCTTTCTTTCTAATACTAAATACGCTAAACACCTTAAGTTGTGCCAAGCGTCAGTAGTGATGGTGAAAGAGTCGGAACGAGAGTTGTGCCCATCGAATGTATTAGTGGTCGCTGACCCTTATATTGCCTTTGCTAAGGTAGCTCAGGCATTAGATAAAACACCCAAACCAGCGTTGGTCGGGATTGCACCAAGTGCGGTTGTCGCGACAGATGCCCAACTGGGTCAGAATGTAGCGATTGGTGCTAACGCAGTCATTGAATCGGGAGTGGTTCTTGGTGATAACGCGGTGGTCGGCGCTGGATGCTTTATTGGTCATAACGCACGATTAGGTCATAACACTAAGCTGTGGGCGAATGTCACCGTTTACCATGGCGTACAGATTGGTGATGATTGTTTGATCCAATCTGGTACCGTGATCGGATCTGACGGTTTTGGCTATGCCAATGAACGTGGCGAATGGGTAAAAATCCCTCAAATGGGCACTGTACGGATTGGCAACCGCGTTGAAATTGGTGCCTCGACAACCATTGATCGTGGCGCGTTAGATGATACCGTGATTGAAGATAATGTGATCATGGATAATCAATTGCAAATTGCGCATAACGTACACATCGGATATGGCACCGCGATTGCTGGTGGTACAGTGATTGCTGGCAGTACTCATATTGGTAAATACTGCATTATTGGCGGGGCGACGGTCATTAATGGTCACATTACCATTGCTGATGGGGTCACCATTACCGGCATGGGCATGGTGATGCGCAGCATTGAAGAGAAAGGTATGTATTCATCCGGTATTCCGCTGCAGCCGAATAAAGAGTGGCGTAAAACCGCCGCACGGGTGCATCGGATTGATGAGATGAACAAGCGATTAAAAGCCTTAGAAAAAAAACTGGAGCAAATCACTCATTCATAATGGACTGATTTGCTAAAAAGGCTCGCCGTACGCGAGTCTTTTTTATCTCTATCTCTTGTTTGTTAATGGTTGGTATCGCGTGTCGGCGACGCTAGTTTGGTGTTTTGTGACTAGAACCTTAGTCAGATTGATTAACCTGCTGCCTGCCACTCTCCGCGGTTTGAGTATATAATACAAGCCAACTTATTTGCTCTGCTCTGGATCTGTTTTCGTGATGCTTTAAGCGGCGACAGTTTTCCCTGTCTTTGAGAGCGGGGTATCGCATTTAATCTATTTATTGATAGGAATATGACTTTGACTACTGAAAAGAAAATGATGAATATCACTGAAATTCAGAGCCTGCTTCCGCACCGTTATCCTTTTTTATTGATCGATCGTGTGACCGATTATGAAGAAGGTAAATACCTTGTTGGGCTAAAGAATGTTTCGGTGAATGAACCTCAGTTTACTGGTCATTTCCCTCAGTTGCCGGTTTTCCCTGGCGTGCTTATTTTAGAAGCCATGGCTCAAGCAACTGGGTTGTTGGCATTTAAAACCTTTGGCGCACCAAAAGAAAACGAGCTGTACTATTTTGCAAGCATTGATAATGCAAAGTTTCGTAAACCAGTTGGCCCTGGCGATCAATTAATGATTGAAGTGGAATTTATCAAAGAACGCCGAGGCATTGCTCTTTTTAATGGAGTGGCAAAAGTCGATGGTGACGTGGTCTGTTCCGCGGTTCTAAAATGTGCACGCAGAGAGTTTTAATATGATTCATCCAACGGCACAAATCCACCCAACCGCGGTGGTCGAAGACGGCGCAGTGATTGGCGCAAATGTTAAGATTGGTCCATTTTGTTATGTTGATAGCAAAGTGGAGATTGGTGACGGCACTGAGTTGTTATCGCACGTTGTTGTCAAAGGGCCAACCAAGCTTGGTAAAGATAACCGCATCTTCCAATTCGCCTCAATTGGTGAAGCCTGTCAGGATCTAAAATACGCAGGTGAAGATACTCAACTGATTGTTGGTGATCGCAATACCATTCGTGAAAGTGTCACCATGCATCGTGGTACCGTGCAAGATAAAGGTATCACCGTTGTTGGCAGTGATAACTTATTTATGATTAATGCACACGTTGCTCATGATTGTGTCATTGGTGATCGCTGTATTTTTGCCAATAACGCGACCTTAGCCGGACATGTCAAGGTGGGCAATCAAGCCATCATTGGTGGTATGTCAGCAATTCATCAATTCTGCCACATTGGTGACCATTGTATGTTGGGTGGTGGATCGATCGTTGTACAAGATGTGCCTCCTTTTGTGATGGCACAAGGTAACCACTGTGCACCTTTTGGCATTAACGTTGAAGGCTTAAAGCGTCGTGGTTTTGAAAAAGCGGAAATACATGCGATTCGCCGTGCTTATAAGGCGTTGTATCGTAATGGACTCACTTTGGAAGAAGCCAAAGTGGAAATCGCTAAAGAAGCGGCAAATTTCCCTGCGGTCCAACGTTTTCTTGATTTCTTAGCTAACTCAGCTCGCGGTATCATCCGTTAGTTTTAGACTTGGCGTTAGACAAAAGATCGCCATTTATCGGCGATCTTTTGCATTTTATGGCGATTACCTATCAAGAGGCATTGAGGAATGGAACAACAACCTTTACGTATTGGTATTGTTGCGGGTGAATTGTCGGGGGATACCCTCGGCGAAGGTTTTATTAAAGCGATAAAAGCCCGTTATCCTAATGCTGAGTTTGTTGGGATTGGCGGCCCGAAAATGATTGGTCAAGGCTGCCATTCTCTGTTTGATATGGAAGAGTTAGCCGTCATGGGCTTGGTGGAAGTGCTAGGACGTTTGCCTCGTTTGCTCAAAGTTAAAGCTGAGTTGGTACAGTATTTTACGCAAAATCCACCGGATGTCTTTATTGGGATTGATGCGCCGGATTTTAATTTACGCTTGGAGCGAGATTTAAAGCAAGCGGGCATTAAAACGGTGCATTATGTCAGCCCTTCAGTATGGGCTTGGCGTCAGAAGCGAATTTTTAAAATTGCCGCGGCAACGGATCTCGTGCTCGCTTTTTTACCGTTTGAAAAAGCGTTTTATGATCGGTTTAACGTACCGTGTGAGTTTATTGGCCATACCTTGGCCGATGCTTTACCACTTCAGCCAGATAAGCAAGCTGCTCAGCGTTTATTAGGGTTAGATGAGAAAAAGCGCTGGCTTGCGGTGTTGCCCGGTAGCCGTGGTGGCGAAATGAAGCTACTGGCTCAACCGTTTATTGAGACGTGCCAACGACTGCATCAAACTTATCCAGAGTTAGGATTTGTCGTCGCGCTGGTCAACGCACAGCGGCGCGAGCAATTTGAAGCGGTTTGGCAGCAAGTAGCCCCAGAGCTGGATTTTACCTTAGTCGATGATACCGCTCGTAATGTGATTACGGCATCGGATGTGGTGATGCTGGCTTCCGGCACGGTCGCATTGGAGTGCATGTTACTCAAACGGCCGATGGTGGTCGGTTATAAAGTCAATGCGATTACCGCTTTTTTAGCGAGACGATTAGTTAAAATACCTTATGTTTCACTGCCGAATATTTTAGCAGGGCAGGAGCTGGTGAAAGAGTTTATACAACAAGAGTGCAATGTTGATAACCTGTATCATGAGTTAACTCGATTATTGCAAAGCGATAACCAAGCATTAGTAGATAAATTCACAGAGATGCATCATTGGATCCGCAAAGATGCGGATCAACAAGCCGCGCAAGCGGTACTGACATTAATAGGAAAATAACCGCGTGACCATAAAAGCCAATAAAGATCTGCCCCCTTTTATTCTTCCGACTGGCTATCACTGGATTGCCGGGGTCGATGAAGTTGGACGTGGGCCGCTGGTTGGGGATGTGGTCACTGCTGCGGTGATTTTAGACCCAGCGCAACCGATTAACGGTTTGAATGACTCTAAAAAACTGTCAGAAAAGAAACGCCTTGCGTTACTACCAGAAATTCAAGCGAAAGCGTTAGCATGGTCAGTGGGTCGTTGCTCACCAAGTGAAATTGATCAACTGAATATTTTTCAAGCGACGATGCTCGCCATGCAGCGTGCCGTAGCGGGTTTAGCCATTCAACCTGACTTAGTCTTGGTCGACGGTAATAAAGTGCCTAAGTTGCCGATGGCCGCTGAAGCCGTGGTTAAGGGCGATCTACGAGTCGCGCAGATCAGCGCGGCCTCGATCATTGCTAAGGTCGTGCGCGATCAAGAGATGGCCGAACTCGATCTGCTTTATCCGCAGTTTGGTTTTGCGCAGCATAAGGGCTACCCGACCAAAGCGCATTTTGCCGCCATCGAGCAGCATGGCGTGATCGATCAGCATCGGCGCAGTTTTTCCCCCGTTAAGCGTGCATTGGGTTTATAGCGTCAGGTTTTTCCCTGATGGTTTTACGCGCTTACGGTTTAACGTAGAATAGCGCTATTGCACGATCTAGCTCCTTCGAAACACCTAGGATTCAATTGAATGTCAGACCCAAAGTTTATCCACTTACGTGTTCATAGTGATTACTCCATGGTGGATGGTTTGTCCAAAGTCCCCCCTCTGGTTAAGCAAGTGGCGGCGATGGGGATGCCAGCCATGGCCTTGACCGATTTTACAAACTTATGTGGACTGGTGAAATTTTATGGCACCGCGCATAGTTGTGGGATTAAGCCGATTATTGGTGCTGATTTTACGCTGCGTTCCGATGAGTTTGCTGATGAACTGACCAAAATCACTATTTTAGCCAAAAATAATATTGGTTATAAAAATCTCACCTTATTGATTTCAGAAGCGTATTTGCGCGGTCATGTTCAGCATCAACCAGTGATTGATAAACAGTGGTTGGTGAAACACGCCGAAGGTTTGATCATACTTTCTGGTGGTAAAAATGGTGAAATCGGCCGAGCGTTATTAAAAGGCAACCAAGCGTTAGCGGAAAAGTGCGTAGAGTTTTATCAAACGTATTTCGCCGATCATTTCTATTTAGAGCTGGTGCGCACAGGGCGTGCGGATGAAGAGAGCTACTTACATTTTGCTCTCGACTTAGCAGAACAAACGCAATTACCGGTTGTGGCGACCAATGAAGTGGTTTTCTTAAACGCAGAGCAGTTTGATGCCCATGAAATTCGCGTTGCTATTCACGATGGTTATACTTTAGAGGATCCAAGACGACCTAAAAATTACAGCCCTCAGCAATATTTACGCACTGAGCAAGAGATGTGTGAGCTGTTTGCGGATATTCCGCAAGCGCTAGAAAATAGCGTTGAAATTGCTAAACGCTGTAATGTGACCGTGCGTTTAGGTGAGTATTTCCTACCTAATTTTCCGACGGGTGGGTTAGCAATTGAAGAATTTTTGGTCGTGAAATCCAAACAAGGATTAGAGGAGCGCCTAGAATTTTTGTTCCCCGATCCACAAGTTCGTGCCGAGCGTCGCCCTGAATACGATGAACGTTTGGATATTGAGCTACAAGTGATTAACCAGATGGGATTCCCGGGTTACTTTTTGATCGTTATGGAGTTTATCCAATGGTCAAAAGATAATGATATTCCAGTGGGTCCTGGTCGTGGGTCTGGTGCCGGTTCTTTGGTGGCTTATGCGCTGAAAATTACCGATCTTGATCCCCTTGAATATGACCTACTGTTTGAGCGCTTTCTTAACCCAGAGCGGGTCTCGATGCCTGACTTTGATGTCGACTTTTGTATGGATAAGCGAGATCAGGTGATTGATCACGTGGCTGAATTATACGGTCGTGATGCGGTATCCCAGATCATTACTTTTGGTACCATGGCGGCAAAAGCGGTGATTCGTGATGTCGGGCGTGTATTGGGGCATCCTTTCGGATTTGTTGATCGTATTTCTAAGTTGATCCCACCCGATCCCGGCATGACGCTCGAAAAAGCCTTTAAAGCCGAGCCAGCGCTGCAAGAGTTGTATGACGCCGATGAAGAAGTCAAAGAGCTGATCGATAAGTGTCGTATTCTTGAAGGATGTACTCGAAATGCCGGTAAACATGCCGGCGGCGTGGTGATTTCTCCGACCACGATCACCGATTTTGCGCCGCTGTATTGCGATGCAGAAGGTCATCATCCGGTTACTCAATTTGATAAAAACGATGTTGAATACGCCGGATTAGTGAAATTCGACTTCTTAGGTCTGCGCACGTTAACCATCATTGATTGGGCATTGGGTTTAATTAATCCGCGCCGTACCGCTCTTGGTGAGGAGCCGTTGCGAATTGAAGCGATTCCACTGCAAGATGAAGCTTCATTCCGATTACTACAAAAATCTGAAACGACCGCCGTATTCCAGTTGGAATCGCGCGGAATGAAAGAGCTTATCAAACGTCTAAAACCGGACTGTTTTGAAGATATTATCGCCTTGGTGGCGCTATTTCGTCCTGGGCCTTTGCAGTCAGGTATGGTGGATAACTTTATTGACCGTAAACATGGCCGTGAAGTGATCTCTTATCCAGATGAAAAATGGCAACATGAGTCATTAAAAGAAATTTTAGAACCGACTTACGGCATCATCCTCTATCAAGAGCAGGTCATGCAGATTGCTCAGGTGCTAGCAGGTTATACCTTAGGCGGTGCAGATATGCTGCGCCGTGCGATGGGTAAGAAAAAACCGGAAGAGATGGCTAAACAGCGTGCCATATTTAAAGAAGGGGCTGAAAACAACGGTGTTGATGGCGAGTTGGCGATGAAAATCTTTGACTTGGTAGAGAAATTTGCCGGTTATGGATTTAACAAGTCCCACTCTGCGGCCTATGCTTTAGTGTCTTATCAAACCTTATGGTTAAAAACTCATTATCCTGCTGAATTTATGGCGGCGGTGATGACCGCAGATATGGATAACACCGAGAAAGTGGTTGGTTTGGTGGATGAGTGCCAACGTATGGGTTTAACCGTATTACCGCCTGACATTAACTCTGGTTTATACAGTTTTAATGTTGATGAGAACGGGGCGATTGTGTACGGTATCGGGGCGATCAAAGGCGTTGGTGAAGGGCCTATCGAAGCGATTTTAGACTCGCGCAGTAAAAACGGCTATTTTAAAGACTTGTTTGATTTTTGTGCGCGGATCGACCTTAAAAAAGTCAATAAACGGGTGATTGAGAAATTGATCCTTGCGGGAGCATTGGATAGGTTAGGTCCCCATCGTGCGGCGATGATGGCCTCGTTAGACGATGCAGTAAAAGCGGCCAGTCAACATCATCAAGCGGAGGCCTTTGGCCAAGCGGATATGTTTGGTGTCTTGACCGACGCTCCCGAAGAGGTTGAGCAAAAGTATACTCAAGTTCCTCCTTGGCCGGAAAAGGTTTGGCTTGAAGGGGAGCGAGAAACATTAGGGTTGTACTTAACGGGTCACCCGATTAACCAGTATTTAAAAGAATTACCTAAATACACCAGTTGTCGCTTAAATGAAGCTACGCCGACACGGCGTGATCAATCGTTAACATTAGCGGGTTTGGTGATTGCCGCTCGAGTGATGACCACCAAGCGCGGAAGCCGGATCGGCTTAATGACTTTAGATGATCGCTCTGGACGTATTGAGGTCATGCTTTATTCTGATGCCTTAGATAGGTATGCAGAATTGTTAGAAAAAGATAGAATTCTGGTGATTTCCGGACAGGTCAGCTTTGATGACTTCAACGGTGGCCTTAAAATGTCTGCGCGCGAAGTCATGGACTTGGGTAGCGCGCGTGAAAAATATGCCCGTGGTTTATCGGTATCGATTGCACAATCGCAAATCGATGAGCAATTTTTTGAGCGCTTTAGTCAAATCTTAGAGCCTCACCGAGCAGGGACTGTTCCTGTCAATGTATACTATCAACGCTCAGATGCGAGGGCGCGTTTAACGTTGGGTACGGAATGGCGGGTAACGCCGAGTGATACATTGCTAGATGAATTACAACAGTTACTTGGTAAAGACCAAGTAGAACTCGAATTTAACTAAATTCAGCTGCGCAATTGACGAGCTGAGTAAAAAAGGATCGGTAGATGAGCCTAAATTTTTTAGATTTTGAAAAACCTATTGTCGAGCTTGAAGCGAAAATTCAGGCACTACGCGATGTCTCTCGTCATGGTGCAAGTTCTTCAGTTGATCTTGAAAAAGAGATCGAACAATTAGAGAAGAAAAGTTTAGAACTAAAAAAGAAAATTTTTGGTGATTTAGGCGCATGGCAAGTTGCTCAATTGGCACGCCACCCTCAGCGCCCTTATACCCTTGATTATGTCAATCATATCTTTACTGAATTCGATGAGTTAGCGGGTGATCGAGCCTATGCCGATGACAAAGCCATTGTCGGTGGCATTGCCCGTTTGGATGATCAACCTGTGATGATCATTGGCCATCAAAAAGGTCGTGAAACACGCGAAAAAGTCAGACGTAACTTTGGTATGCCAAAGCCAGAAGGTTATCGTAAAGCGCTGCGTTTAATGGAAATGGCAGAGCGTTTTAATATGCCTATCATCACCTTTATTGATACGGCGGGTGCTTACCCAGGCGTTGGGGCTGAAGAGCGTGGTCAGTCAGAAGCGATTGCCACTAACTTGAAAGTGATGTCGGGTTTAAAAGTACCGATCATTTGTAACGTTGTTGGTGAAGGCGGCTCTGGTGGTGCGTTAGCCATCGGTGTTGGTGATTATGTGAATATGCTACAGTATTCAACCTATTCGGTTATTTCTCCTGAAGGCTGTGCTTCAATTTTATGGCGTGATTCTGACAAAGCGCCGCAAGCGGCCGATGCGATGGGCTTAACCGCGCCTCGCTTAAAAGAATTAGCCTTAATTGATGAAGTGGTTGAAGAGCCTCTTGGCGGGGCACATCGTAATCCTCTGCAAATGGCCAATAACCTGAAAGCCACTTTGCTTCGCCAGCTTGCCGATCTACAAGGTTTAGAGCATGATGCCTTATTAACTCGTCGTTATCAGCGTTTGATGAGCTATGGCTACTGCTAAGCAGGCTGATTTTTATGGCAAAGCGTTTGGCTATCTGCCACTGAATTGAATTGAAAGGGCTGGAGAGAATCCAGCCCTTTTGCTTTGATGTCTCCAGCGATACACTGAGCATTATTTATCTCGACCTAAGAAGAACAGTATGGATTTGTACCGGCATTTTTCTCATCAACTGCAAGCCCACGATACAAAAGACTTGGTTTTGGCACTCAGTGGTGGTGTCGACTCACGAGTGCTGCTGCATTTACTGGCCCAATATCGAGATCAGTATGCCGTTAACGTGCGTGCGGTGCATGTCCATCATGGATTGAGTCGTAATGCCGATCATTGGGTTGAGCAATGCCGAACTTGGTGTAATCAAAGCCATATCTCCTTTGATGTTGAATACGTCGCACTTGAGCGCGATAGCGGCGAAAGTATTGAAAAATTAGCACGCGATGCACGCTATCGGGTATTAGCGCAATACGTCAATCAGCAAGACACCTTGTTACTGGGTCATCATGCTGATGATCAACTAGAGACTTTTCTCTTGGCTTTGAAGCGAGGGAGTGGCCCTAAGGGATTATCGGCTATGGCTGCCTGTGCTTCCTTTAGTCAGGGGCAATTACTTCGGCCACTGTTAGCCGTCACTCGACAACAGATTGAGCAGTTTGCCCAATGTCATCAATTATCGTCAGTCAATGATGAAAGCAATGCCGATTTACGCTATGACCGTAACTTTTTACGGCATCAAGTTGCGCCAATCCTTATTCAGCGTTGGCCCTCTTTTCGTCAGGCGGTGCAACGCAGTGCCGAATTATGTGCTGAACAAGAAACGTTAATTGAAGAGTTGCTGGCGGAAAAACTGGCGAATATGATTAACTCGGATGGTGCGTTATCGATTCAAGGACTAAAAGAGTGTAGCGATGCCATGCGGCGACAACTGATCCGTGCCTGGCTAGCCAAGCAGCAGCGTGTGCTACCCAGTCGTCAGCATACCGAGATGATCTGGAGTCAAGTGGCGCTGGCAGAGGCGGGCGCTAACCCGATTTTACATCTCAAAGCGTATGATATTCGTCGTTTTAATGATCTTCTTTTTTGTGTTACTTCCGTTGCCGATATCAGTGAGTGGCGGCAAAAGATCCGCTTAGATACACCACTCGTACTTCCCGATCAGCTTGGTAAGTTAACCTTGTCATTAGATCCTCAAGGCAACATCCGCTTACCGGTTCATCAAGAGGCTTTGCGAGTGACCTTTGATCCGACAGGATTAAGCGCTTGCCCAGTGGGGCGGGCTGGCTCTCGGAAACTGAAAAAGCTGTTTCAAGAATACGCGATTCCTAGTTGGCAACGGCGTCGTATGCCGATTTTACTTGAGCACGATAGGGTCATCGCTATCGCCGATTTATTTGTTGACCGTGATTTTTCAGGGCAAGAGTGCCGGCTTTTGTGGGACAAGTCGTCGATCACGGCTTTGGATGGAAATGAGCGCAAGCAGGGTAATGCTTAGGCTTTGTATTGATTGTTACCCATCGCTAACCGATAATACGCATCATAAGTTAAAGGCATTCAAGATTGCGTTTGGATTACCCCAATAATACTCTGATAACGAAACCGTGTAAGGGATGAACATGAAGAAAATTGAAGCGATTATCAAACCATTTAAATTGGATGATGTCCGTGAAGCGCTGGCTGAAGTCGGGATAACCGGCATGACGGTCTCTGAAGTGAAAGGATTTGGTCGCCAGAAAGGACATACCGAGCTCTATCGCGGTGCGGAATATATGGTGGATTTTTTACCAAAAGTGAAATTAGAAATTGTCGTCAGTGAAGAAATGGCGGATCAATGTGTTGATACCATCATTGAAACGGCGCAAACCGGCAAAATCGGTGATGGTAAAATCTTCGTCAGTGATATTCAACGAGTGGTGCGTATCCGTACTGGTGAAGAAGATGAAGATGCGATTTAATCATTGCTTGATGAGATCGTAAAGACGGTTTTCGCTTCTTAGGGGTCAGATGATAAGAAGTGAAAGCGTTAGTTTTTTATGCTGGTGAGTCTAATGAAAAAACGCTATCTTTTACTTTTACCAGTTATTATAACGCTTACGGTCACGATTATTTTTCATCTTATATTTTCGATCTCGAAACAGCCACAACTGCTCACCTTAGGTCAAGATACACTAGGGAGAGATTTAGTTTGCTATCAGAACCCTGACGCAGAACCGATTGATAAGGACGGTCAATTAACGGTATTGGTGTGGAATATCTACAAACAAAACCGTGAAAACTGGTCGAGTGAATTGACCCGATACAGCGAACATGCTCAATTACTGTTATTGCAAGAAGCGAATATGACTGCTGAGCTACGTCAGTGGATCAGTCAACAAGCTTGGGACGGTGCTTATGTCGATGCGTTTCGCGTCTTTGGCGCTTCTTCTGGAGTCCTCAACCTTAGCTATCGTATGCCTCGCTTAGCCTGTGCTTATACTCAACTAGAACCTTGGTTACGTTTACCTAAATCGGGTATTTTTGCTCATTATGCGCTGAGTGATGGCCAAACTTTAGCCGTGGTGAATTTGCATGCGGTTAATTTTACCTATGGACAAAAAGCCTATCGTGAGCAACTTGAATCTCTGCTTAGTGCGTTAAGAAAACACAATGGGCCGATGATTGTCGCCGGAGATTTTAATAGCTGGAATAAACAGCGAGCCCGATTTTTAAAGTCAGCACTGTTGTCACTGCAAATGAAAGAAGTCGAATTTACTCCCGATCAACGGTTAAGATTTATGACGGGGTTACCTCTGGATCATGTGTTCTATAAAAGATTAACCTTAGAGCAAGCCCAAGCGCCAGAATCCGATGCTTCTGATCATAATCCAATGTTGGTGTCTTTTCGTTTGTAATTGACGATATACCGTTTTAGCTATTGATATTCAACATTAAACCTCACGTTTCTACCAAACCAATAGTTAAGCAGACGTTGCAATGCATTCAATGAAGTCGGTTTATCTAAACGACCATCCATCAACAGACTGATCATTTTTAGCTCATGGTTTCCTGATTCTCCCGATAGTGCAATGATCGGAATATCTGGGGAATGTGCTTTGATGATTTGGCTAGCTTCAAAACCATTCATTACCGGCATCTGAATATCCATCAAAATCAAATCGATAGAATGAGTTTTAACGATGTTTACCGCACTCTCACCGTTGTTTGCTTGTAAGCTACTGATGCCAAGTTGATCTAGGTACAGTTTAACTAGCGTACGCTGTATTTCTTTATCATCAACAATGAGTACGGTAGGTGTTGGGTTATGGTTTGATAATGAATTGACAATCGGTGAGGGAACGGAGTTATCTTCCGCTGCGGTTTGATTCGATTGCCAATCGTCGAAATAAGGCGTGCGAAGCGAGTCTGCTTGTGGGGCATTGGGCACAATAGGAAAGGATAGGTGGAATTCGGTAAATTCCCCCAACCTAGACTTGCATTCAATTCGACCGCCAAAGGAGCGCATGACGCGTTGACAATAACCGAGCCCTAAACCGCTACCTCCACTTTTTTGATAAGAGAAGAAATCATCGAAGATCTTATCAGCAATAGTTTCATCAATCCCTGGACCGGTATCTTTGAATATCAATATGTTTTCATAAGTACCTGTTTGGGTTGTGATCTTAATTTGGCTGTTGGGATAAGAGTCGAAATAATAGATGGCATTACGAATGAGATTGAAAATGACAAAATTAAATAAGGTTTCATTGAGCTTAACAACAAAGTCATCTTGTTGTGGTAAATGAATTCGCTCAACGACTTTTTCGTTCTCAAAACCGTACTGACTGACAGCCTGATCGACCGCTTTATGAATCGAGGTCATCGTAACGGGTTCGTGTTCTGGTGAACTATCGCTTACTTCACGTAAGATAATATCAATTAATTGACGCCCACGTTGAATAGCAGCTTGGCCGCTCTCAATATCTTGCTTTATTTGCTGGGCCGGTGCTTGATGTTCAACGTGTTTTTTTAACATCTCAAAACACAACTGAACTTGAGACAGTGGGTTACGCATTTCGTGAGCAATCGAATTGGCCAGTGCTCGGCTTTGATGGATGCGGCGATCTGCCTCAATAATACTTTGTATTCGGGTTAGCAAGGTTTGAAGAGCCGAGATTTCTTCATGAGAAAACATCTGATTGTTGATTTTGTGTGGCGATATCAATAAATGCGTCACCGACTTTCCGTGACCGAATAGTGGCATCACTAATGCGGTATTGTTGGCGCTCATCTTGTCATAAAGTGCTTTGACTGAGCTTTTTTCAGTGACTTTATTATCCAGCTTTTCAAACAGTTCATCAAAAACCAGAGCCGTTTGTTTAGAGGAAAGGTAACGTGCGTAAACCGCTTCGCTGTGATTACTGCTCACGAGGCGCAGTTTATCACTCGGTATTTGTAATAATTCACCTAAACGTCGCATCGCATCATCAATGGATAACTTGAAGTCTTCCTCCAAAGCGAGAATTTGTTCAACGGGAGTTTGTCGATTACCGTAAATGAGTAACGCGGCGTAACGACTCACGTTTTTATAGAGTGGGGCCCAAGTCACACCGATCAGCGCACAAAATGGGATAACAAACAGCCACTGACTGTTGTCGGTAAGAGGCATGAAGACCATGCCTAAAGGGATAGTTAACACGCCACACACCAACAGGGTATTGAGGCATAGATAAGCAAGATATTCCACACTGTAGAAGCGTGATGTCAATAGGGCATAACCCACAAATAACATTTCACTGATCGAGAGTGCTGGTGGTAGCCAGGTTAATGAAAAGTCACCCATGAAGTAAGTAACACCAAGGTGAATGGTTGCAGTAGAGATCATGAATACCAAAATACCTGCAATCATATAATTGGTTCTGGCTAATGTGACTCTACTGCTATTGGCTCGCATCAGGACTAGGTTAGTCAATGTCAGAACAACAAATATCACTAAGACAATAAAGAAATGCGAGGTATGAGGACCAAATTCGATGATGAATTGGCTTGGGCCTGAAATTTCTACATGTTCAACTGTCAGTTCTGGTCTCAGATTAATAAAGAGAGAATAGACCGACAGTGTGACAAAAATGATTTTTTGCCATAGATGGATTTTACCATTGCGCGGCTCGGCGGCGAGCTGGCAAGAAAAGTAATAAGCAAAGGCGAAGGCAAAGAGTGAGGCAAGATTGGCTGATTTTGCAACTAATACTGCCACTGAAGCGCCAAGTTCGGGGAGTAAATCGGTGTGAAAGTAAGCATTACTACTTATCCACGCGATAATACATATTGAGTATGCAATATAAGGAACATGATATGTTCCCCAAATTAACGCGTTTTTTTGCTTAAGACGATAGCAATAGTAGGTGAGCCAAGCCAATACCATCGCTACGGTAGCAAGAAGCGTAATCGCTTTAGCGTAGAGAATGGCGCCTAAATTGATATCAAGCATACTCTTCCTTTTTGATTACAGCGTGCAGTCTAGTTTGACGAACTGCCTGTTTATAATCGCGATAATTAGTCTCTTTGAATACTTTATTGATGACTTCGAAATTCCAGAATCCCCGGTAAGTCTTTTTGCCGTTATTATTTAAATCACAACACCCAGAGTGAAAATATGCTTTTGAATCAATTGCTTGATAAAAGTTAAGCATGAAAGGTTGTTCAATAATAGTAAAACCAATTTTGTATCCAAACTGATGCATTACACTCATCAGTTCTTTTTGCGCAAGATAGAGAAAATAGAGTTTTTGCTGAGTATTACCACTGACGGTAAAGCGTAGTACTTCACAGACCCTATTTTTAGCGGATAATCGTAACCTAAATTGCCGATCGAATTCTGGCAGAGAGTCGCATTTTGACAGTGCTGGTTGGAAAATCGATAAGGTCGAGAAAACATCATAACCCTGTGCGGGTAAGCAGAACTGCCACTGTGGATTACTAAACTGCGGTGCATAACTGAGCCAAGTCTGATTCGATGCCCAATCTTGCACTAACATTGAAGCGACGAGGACGGGAACCTTGCCATTATTAGGGTATTTGAGCAACACAAAGTGCTTACCCGTTTGTGATAATGACAAGAGGGGCAGCATCTCGTACCACTTTTCCCCTTGGATAAACAGCTCAAGATTACTTAAGGTGATGGCTTCTTTGATGAGCATTTTTTGCGGGTGACTGGGCGTGGCTACTACTAGCTCGGAGTCTTCTACCTGATTGATCAACAAACCGTAGTAAGCATTATCTTCCAGTGGTAGCTCAATATCACAAGCAGTAGTATCAATGACGGAGTTCGCTTTGATGGTGGCTATCTCACATTCACACCAAAAGTCCAGCCAATGTGGATAACACTCGCCGACGATTTGCTCAAGTAGTGCTATCTCCTCGGACAGGGTATTCGGATAGCGTTGAATGAGAGCACGGTAGTCAATCAATTCAAATAATACAGAGAAACTTGTATTGTGATGTTCAGGGAAAAGAGCGACTAATTGTTGTTTACGGTAGTCTGTCACTGAGAGGAAAAGGTCAGTACGCTGTTGCGATGGATAGGTGTTAATAACCAACGCTATGAGCATTTGTTGTTTTTGGTCGACCGGAAGAGTGCTCGTTAACAGTGAGCGTAAAGATGATATTAATTGCATCGAGTGAACCTAGCCTAGGTTTATTTAATTATTTTTATTGAAGAAAGCATTAGTAAGATTTAGTTAACGATAACATATTGAAAAATAGTGGTATATCAGGTGGCAAGTCTACTACTTGCGTTGTTCGTTCACAACTTAGTTTTGAACTGCTCAAAAAATGAGGTGTGGTTAAATGAGAATATTGAAGAACGACTGAGGACGTGACCTGGGGTTGAGCGGGAGAGGATGCTTAAGTTCTTCTCTAATCCCTTAATCAATCTGCGCTTAGGCATGATAAACTCAACACCTGTCTATTTTGATTTGCTTGGATAAACCACTATGCCGTCAAATTTACCCAAATCGTTTAGCCGCCCATTTTTAAAAATGTTTCATCTACTGGAAGCGGTACTACTTATTGCTATCACTTTGGCAACGGTATATGCAATTGGACACGAGTTCATGCATGTTTTTGTTGAAAAACAAGTATTACTGACCGATATCCTGTTGATGTTCATTTATCTCGAAGTGTTAGCAATGGTGCAGCAATTTGTGGTTAATGGCAAAATTCCTGTGCGTTATCCTATCTACATCGCGATGATGGCTATCGCCCGCTATATCACCCTCGGCATGAAAGATTTGGATGCAGTGCCCGTTGTCTGGCTCTCTTTCGCGGCGTTTATTTTAGCAGCAGCAACGCTGCTCATTCGTGCTGGACATCACTATTGGCCGTACGTCGATAGGCATACTCAAGATAAAGACGAGTAGTTAATTAGCAAAGCTTATAAGAAAGTTATCGATACTCGGAGTAGGCTGGTTGACACCAAGGTTTCCACATTAGGGTCAATCATCACAAGGTAAGTGTTTGTCTTTTTAATACACGAAAAAAGAGTGATACGTTACGTATCACTCTTTGACCCGATTCACACGCTCACTTGCGTTACATCCACGTACAGTTTTAAGCGTTGTCCTGGTTGTAGGTATCGTTGATTAGCAAGCTCATTCCACTTGACGATATCTTGGGTGTTGACTTTAAAACGCGAAGCGATATCGCTTAAGGTATCACCACTGCGTACTTGATAAAACACGGTGCGAATAATTGCGCCTTCACTACTTTGTTTCCAAATGACCAGTTGTTGACCTACTCGTAGCGTATCTTGTGGGCTCATTGCATTCCAACGCGCCAAAGCTTGGTAAGAGACATTGTGCGCACGAGCAATGGTCCATAGGCTTTCACCACTGCGTACAGTGTGGTTAAGTTGGTATTGACCTCGTGCTAACGACTGTGTTCTTGCTAGGCGATTATTAGCACTTAATGCATAAGCCTCCTCATCGGTGACAGAGGTTGGGATCATTAAATGTTGTCCGACACGAATGGTATGGCTAGTGAGGTTGTTAGCGGTTTGAATGATTTGCGTGGTGGTGTTATGCCGCTGAGCAATCACACTCAAGCTATCGCCGGCTTGTACTTGATAGCGAACCAACTTCATCCCTTGACCACGGTTTGATTCAACTTGTTCACTAAACTCATCGACTCTATCGACGGGTATTAACAGTTGATGCGGGCCTTCTGGGGCGGTCGCCCATTGATTATAGGCGGGGTTGTAACTTTGTAACTCTTTAACGCTGATCCCCGCATAATTGGCTGCGATAGCTAAATCTAACTGCTCTTGAGGATCAACCAAGGCTAATACGGGTTGATTACTAATACTAGGAATGGAAATTCCATACTGTTCTTGATTGGCGACAATATCTGCTAGTGCGAGAAGTTTAGGCACATAACTGCTGGTTTCTTTTGGCAGATCTAAAGAGAAGAAGTCGGTCTCTTTACCGAGTCGAGTATTTTTTCTTATTGCACTCGAGACTCGGCCGCCACCACTATTATAGGCCGCAATGGCCAAATACCAGTCGCCGTCAAAACGCTGATTCAAACGGGTTAAATATTCGAGCGCAGCATCAGTGGCGGCAACCACATCTCGACGGCCGTCATACCAAAAATTTTGCTCTAAACCAAACATGTTGCCCGTCGCTGGTACGAACTGCCATAGCCCTGCGGCTTGGCCATGAGAGTAAGCAAAGGCATCAAAGGAGCTTTCTACGATTGGCAGTAAAGCGAGCTCTAACGGCAGTTCTCGTTGTTCAATCTTTTCAGTAATTAAGTACAGAAACGGTTCGGCACGTTTGGCAACAGTGGCGAGATGATTGGGATGATTGAGATACCAGTTACGGTAATAATCGACCGTAGGATCGTCAGCAATCGGCAGGCTTAGCTGCATCGCGATACGTTGCCAGACATCCTCTTGCTCTTGTGGTGAGCGGACGTCAATGTTAGGCGCCACGACGTGAGGTTTAGCGGTTTTTTTTGGGGACTTTTGTACTTGAACCTGCTGATCGGTTGGCTTTACCTTGCGTTGATTGGTTTCTGAACTGGTCTCTATCTCTGGCTGGGTAAGCTGGCAACCTGCTAATAGCAGTGCAATTACCCAGCTGAATTGTACTCGCATATCACACAGCCTTGTCATAAATTGGCTGCTGATAATACTTGTCGTATTAAGCGGATGACAAGTAGCAAATCGTTAAAATTCATTCTTCCACTCACGTAAAGCGCTAAAAATAGCGAGTGGATCATGTTGTTCAGTACGATTGGCTACCGACTTAATCACGCTCGGAACCCCAGTACGTAAGAAGGGATTGACCCATTTTTCACGTTGTAAGGTGGTGGGGAGTGTAGCTTGACCTTGTGCGCGCATACGAATAACCGTATCTCGATAAATTTGTAACTGTTCGTTATCAGGTTCAACGGCCATCGCAAAAGCGACGTTACTGGCGGTGTATTCATGAGCGCAATAGATTTCGGTTTCCTCAGGTAATGTTAACAGTTTATTGAGTGAGGAAAACATTTGCTCCATCGTGCCTTCAAATACCCGCCCACAGCCTGCAGAAAACAGCACATCGCCACAAAAAAGCTTACTGTCACCGACATAACCAATATGGCCTAAAGTGTGTCCAGGAAGCCCTAAGACCATAAAACGTTCGTCAAATAATTCAATTTGATCACCATCTTCAACGGGATGAGTGAGGGTGGGAATGGGTTCTTGAGCTGGGCCCACAACATCCACATGAGGATATTGGCGGACTAATTCGGCGACGCCACCGATATGATCATGATGATGATGGGTGATCAGAATGGCTTCTAAGGTTAATTCCTGCTGTCGTAGGTAAGCTAAAACAGGTTGAGCATCCCCCGGATCGACCACCGCACAACAGCGATCGCTATTTTCAATCAGCCAGATGTAATTGTCGTTAAATGCGGGTATGCTTTTGATGTGTAACATGAGTTATCTCCAGTCACGTGGTAAAGCGATTTAGCAATGAAACCAGCACGCAGTCAAAAAAAAATTGAGAGTCCTCACTCTTGGTCCCAACTAAAAAATGGCCAGTGGGTGTGTGAGTCTATTCAAACCCGGCTTGACGAGTGGTGTCCAAAGCTTTTCGGTTATCACATGCTAAAATTGGGCGGTTTGAGCTGTGAGCTGTCCAGCGGTAATTGTACTATTCAACACCAAGTTCATCTGGATATCCATAATCCACTCCATACGGTTATCGCCGATGCTTATGATTTACCCTTTTTGGAAAAGAGCATTGATGTTGCGATTATTGCCCATCAATTAGATTACTGTAACGACCCGCACCGTATTTTGCGTGAAGTCGACCGAGTATTGATTGATGACGGTTATGTGATTATTACTGGTTTTAATCCGATCAGTTTAACTGGCCTTACCAGTACGATGCCTTGGCGTAAACATAACCTTCCTTGGAGTGGGAGGATGTTTACTTCGAGCCGCATTAAAGATTGGCTCAGTGTGCTGAACTATCAAGTTTTAGAATGTGATCAATACGCGCTTTTTCCGATGCAGAAATATCGTCCGCTGTGGGCCTGGTTAGAAAATGCGATGGGTGGCTGGGCAAGTCCGTTAGGAAGCTTATATTTCATTGTTGCTCGCAAGCGGACATACCCACTTAAACCCATTAAACCACACTGGCGTTTGAAGCGACGTTTCTCGCCAGTTGGTTTTAACTATCGGGTCAAGTCAGAAGATCAATAGTTGGTGTTATTTCCAAGCGCTTGTTGATCCAGACGATAGCGAGCCTATGTGCCATTCTAAATTGACTTGGTAGTCATGAATTTAGGGTTGATAACCGACATCGTCTTCCGTTGGGTTTTCCGCCGCGCTACGTGCCAATTGATCACACATTTCATTTTCACGGTGACCGGCATGCCCTTTTACCCAGCGCCAATCCACCTGATGTCGCGCGGTTTCTTTTTCTAAGGCTTGCCATAAGTCGGCATTTTTCACTGGTTTTTTATCCGCCGTTTTCCAGCCTCGTTGTTTCCAGTTATGAATCCATTGAGTGATGCCTTGACGAACATATTGGCTGTCGGTGGTTAGGATGACATCGCAGGGCTCTTTTAAGCTTTGTAGAGCGATGACCGCCGCGAGCATTTCCATTCGATTATTGGTGGTGAGGCGATAGCCCTTCGATAAGGTCTTTTCAGTTTTTCTATAGCGTAACACTACGCCATAGCCACCCGGGGCCAGGATTGCCTAAACACGACCCATCAGTGAAAATTTCCACTTGTTTGTTCATGATTTGATACTATTGGATTATTCACACAATTGGCATAGTCTGACATAGATATCCTTATGAATACTAGCAGCAATTCGCAACACAATCGTATTGTGGTACTTGATACCGAAACGACAGGTATGAACTTTGAAGGCGGGCCTCATTATGAAGGCCACCGGATTATTGAGATCGGCGCGGTTGAAATTATCGATCGGAAATTAACCGGCCGGCATTTTCATGTTTATTTAAAACCAGATCGTGAGATTCAACCGCAAGCAATTGAAGTTCATGGTATTACCGATGCTTTCTTAGTGGATAAGCCGCAATATAAAGAAGTCCATCAGGAGTTTTTAGACTTTATCAAAGGGGCAGAGTTAGTGGCTCATAATGCGTCATTTGACGTCGGCTTTATGGATTATGAGTTCGCCAAAGTCAACCCTGCGATTGGCAAAACTGAGCAGTATTGCAAAATTACCGATACCTTGGCGATGGCGAAGAAAATCTTCCCCGGTAAGCGCAATAACCTCGATATTCTTTGTGATCGCTATGGGATAGATAATTCACATCGAACCTTGCACGGCGCTTTGCTCGATGCTGAAATCCTCGCGGATGTTTATTTATTAATGACTGGGGGGCAGACTTCATTACAGTTTTCTGCCAGTTCACAAAGTGGCGAGCCGGCTGGTAGTTTTGTGCAGCGCGTACAAGGTGAGAGGAAAAACCTTAAGGTTTTACGTGCATCGGCCGATGAAATAGAAGCTCACCAACAACGTTTGGATGTGGTTGAAAAAAGTGGAATTTGCCTCTGGCGTCAGTAGGAGAGAGTATGTTACGGCTAGGAATAGTGATACTGAGTTTGTTATGCAGTATAGGAAGTTTTGCCAGCAATGATTCATCGCTTACCTTGCTTGATAACCGTTTTCGGGTGGATCCTACGATTTCACAAATCACCTTTGTCATTTATCGCGAGCAAAACTCTCGCCCTGTGGTATTAGTTCGCCCAGACGGTTTTAAGTATTATGCTTCTCGTCACCCTGATTACGTTCGTTGGTATCAAGAGTCATCAATGGATATCGTTTCGATTGATAAACCGATGCCGGGGCCATGGCAAGCCATAGGCCAGATTTCGCCAAATAATCACGTGCGTTTGATTTCGCATTTGCAGCTTGAAACCGAACAATTACCGCATCGTTTATATCAAGATGAAACGATTAAATTTACCGCGCGTTTAACGTCGGATGGCGAGCCGCTGTTATTAAGAGATTTTCTTGATCGGGTTAAGCTCACGGTAACCTTTACTCGTTATGTTGATGATGAACAGCAGTTGCCTCAAGAAATGCGCCCAATTCCGGAAGTGATTGGTCAATTTGCCGATGATGGGCGTGGGTTAGATGAAAAGCCGGGCGATGGTGTTTTTACCGTCGCTTTACCGATAACCCCTGAACCGGGTAAGTATCGTGTGCGTATTACATCAGGTAATGGCGTCTTTTTACGTGCTCAAGAACAGGTGATTTTGGTTTATCCCACTCCAGTTGTGGCCACCTTTATTCAGTCACGAACTCAAGGTGTTGCTCATCAAATTAGTTTTAATGGTGAACGAGGTATGATAGAGCCTGGTTCTATGGTTGCTCATATCGAGCATCGGGAGTTAGGACAACCGCCATTTCTTGCCCAAGGGCAAGCCGATCCCTCTGGTTTAGGTGTTGTTCTAATGGTCCCGAATGAGAAGCAATTTGGTAATTTTGCGTGGAATGGGCAAGTTTATGCGACGGATTTAGCGACCCAAAGACCACTCATCTTCCCTATTCGAGAGCAAACCTATGGGGTGGTAAGCGAAATTGATTTAGCGACGACTCGGCGTATGCAAGAAGCTGAGTTAGAAAATCTTCGTCGTTTAGAGCAAGAAAAGCTCATTCAACATATGCAAGAGCAAGCTCGCCGCCGTACGATGATGTACATTATTTTGGGTAATTTTTTCGTTATTATTGTTGCGCTTGCTGGGTGGTTTATTCGTCGTAAGCTGAAAGCGAAAGCGGTAGCCATACAAGAGATGAATCTAAATATTCCGAAAAAACCGTAAACCACAATCGTGAAGAAAAGAAAATAACCGCAACAAAAAAGGAGGCGAGCCTCCTTTTTGTTTATTGAGCAAACGCTAAACGCTCGTTTTTTCTGATTGAGTGGTCCCCTTTTTCTCGTTTGAAGTTACGCGACTTCTTCGAGTTTGGGGTGATACTTTTTTGCTGCAAGTTCCTGCGGGTCAAAATCATCTACGTTAATCGTGTATAGACGATGGGCCTCAGCTTCAATCAATAGATCCGCTTCCCACTGAGTAAGCAACTGCTTCTCTAAACCGATTTTCGCTAGCTGATCTAACTGAGTAAAAGGACGACGCTGATTGAGCGCGTCACACATCTTAGTAAAGATTGGCTCAGCTTGGAGAATAATGCTCAACGCTTGTTCTATCTTACCTGCTGGGTTGTGTTCGGTTGGCAATAAGTATTGATTACGTCCTAAGCGTGAACGTGCAGCACTAGGGGTTTGCAAGATCTGAGCAACCTGACTATCCAAATGGTCATTGGGCGCTTTACGAACCCGTCCAATAGGCATAATCAGAACGCGAAGCAACTTACCAATAACAGGATTAGGGAAGTTAGCTAAGAACTCATCAATCGCTAATTCAGTTTGTTTCAAACTATCTTGAAGTCCCCAATGAACGAATGGTAAATCTTCACTTGGTCGCCCATCATTTTCAAAGCGTTTCAGTGTAGCAGAGCTTAAGTACAATTGACTTAATATGTCTCCGAGGCGGGCGGATAAGCGCTCTCTACGTTTGAGTGAACCACCCAATACCGCCATCGAAATGTCGGCCAGTAATGCTAAGTTGGCACTGTAACGATTAAGTTTTTGGTAATAACGCTTGGTGGGGCCTTGGCTTGGCGCTGCCGAGCCATAGCCATCGGTAATCCCAAACCAAATACTGCGCACCAAGTTACTTAAAGTAAAGGAAACATGGCCAGCAAGAGCTTGGTCAAACTGCTCTACAGCGTCTGAACGGTCTGAATAAGCAGCTTCCATCTCTTTTAGCACATAAGGATGACAGCGAATGGCTCCCTGACCAAAGATGATCATGGAACGAGTTAAAATATTCGCCCCTTCAACGGTAATGGCAATCGGTGAACCTTGGTAACTACGCGCTAAAAAGTTGGCTGGGCCTAAGCAGATCCCTTTTCCGCCGACGATGTCCATCGCATCAATAATTGAACGTTGACCACGATGAGTACAGTGGTACTTCACTATCGCTGAAATAACCGACGGTTTTTCGCCTAAATCGATGCCTGCTACGGTTAAATTACTCGCTGCATCCATCACATAAGCGTTGCCCCCTAAACGCGCGAGTGGTTCTTCAATACCTTCCATTTGACCAATCGGTTGCTTGAACTGACGGCGAATACGCGCATAAGCTCCGGTTGCTAGGGCGGCGGTTTTTAGGCCTCCCGTTGAGTTGGAGGGAAGAGTAATACCACGACCAACCGATAAACACTCAACCAGCATACGCCAGCCTTGCCCAGCCATTTTTGGCCCACCAATGATGAAATCAAGGGGAACAAAAAGATCGGTCGCTCGGGTTGGACCATTTTGGAAAGGCACATTGAGCGGGAAATGACGATTACCAATCTCAACACCTTTTAAGTGAGTGGGTATCAAAGCACAGGTGATGCCCAGCTCAGGAGTATCCCCTAGTAGACCATCAGGATCTCGCAGTTTAAAAGCTAAGCCAAGTACGGTAGCGACGGGGGCTAAAGTGATATAACGCTTGTTCCAGGTGAGACGCATACCAAGCACTTCTTTCCCTTCCCATTCGCCTTTGCAGACCACGCCAAAATCTGGAATAGAGCCAGCATCTGAGCCTGCTTCTGGGCTAGTGAGTGCAAAACAGGGGATCTCTTTACCTTCCGCGAGGCGAGGTAAATAGTAGTCTTTCTGCTCTTGGGTGCCATAATGTTGCAACAGCTCACCTGGGCCTAAAGAGTTCGGAACCCCCACTGTAGAGGAAAGCACTCCAGAGACGCCGGTTAATTTTTGCAATACCAGAGATTGTGCGTAAGCTGAAAATTCTAAACCGCCGTATTTTTTCTTAATGATCATCGCAAAAAACTTATGATCTTTAAGATATTGCCAGACTTCAGGGGGTAAGTCGGCCAACTCGTGAGTGACTTGATAGTCATTAACCATCGCGCAGACTTCGTTAACTGGGCCATCAAGGAAAGCCTGTTCTTCCGCACTCAGTGTTGGAGCTTTGATATTTTTCAGTTGCTGCCAGTCTGGTTTACCTTTAAACAGCTCGGCTTCCCACCACACGGTACCCGCTTCGAGCGCTTCTTTTTCCGTTTGTGACATGGCAGGTAATACTTTTTTAAAAACCCGCAGAGCTTTCCCGCTGATTAAGCTTTGGCGAACGGATGGAACGGCAAAAATAGCGACTGCCGCTAGATAGATAACCCAGCCAAAGAAACCAATCGGGCCAAACAGGGTTAAGCCAAACATGGTTAGGGTTAAAGCAACTAATCCAGTAAATAGCGACGTACGATGGTATAAGCAAGCGCTTAATACCAGCAATATGCCGAGTGTAGAGAGCAAGATATCCATAATTATTTCCTTTTACAGACTCAATGAGACCTGATGAGTGGAGTGGTCTAACCAGTGGGATTGTAATCAATATATTAATGAAATGTAAAACATCAAACCGGTCAAAAAGTGATCTCAGTGAAAAGAAAACTGCAAATTGTGCGTCAAGCGTCAATTTTGCATAGAAAATATCATCCGATTCGGTCAATTTGTTGAGAACAGACTCTCGACAGAGAATCTCGTTTGGGTAAACTCAATGACATACCTGAGTTTCCCTAATTGAAACTTACCTGTCAGCAGAATAACCAAGAGACCAGATTATGTATCATGATTTAATTCGCAGTGAACTTAATGAAGCCGCCGAAGTATTGAATGCCTTTTTAAGCGATGATCACAATATTGCGCAAATTGAAGCTGCAGCAAAAATGATTGCTGATTCTTTTAAACAGGGTGGGAAAGTACTGTCTTGTGGTAATGGCGGCTCGCATTGCGATGCGATGCATTTTGCTGAAGAGTTAACGGGTCGTTATCGTGACAATCGTCCGGGTTATCCTGGAATTGCGATTTCAGATCCTAGCCATCTTTCTTGTGTAAGTAATGATTTTGGTTATGACTACGTTTTTTCGCGCTACGTAGAAGCGGTGGGAAGCAAAGGCGACGTGCTGTTTGGTCTTTCTACTTCGGGTAATTCAGGCAATATTTTAAAAGCGATTGAAGCGGCGAAGGCGAAAGGGATGAAGACGATTGCTCTGACCGGAAAAGATGGTGGAAAAATGGCTGGCCTTGCTGATGTAGAAATTCGTGTTCCACATTTTGGTTATGCTGATCGCATCCAAGAGGTGCACATTAAAATCATTCACATTGTTATCCAACTGATTGAAAAAGAGATGGCATAAATCGAACGATGGATTTGCTGAGAGTGAATCTAATCGCCGAGGGTTTATTAGGAGTGATATAAACCATGTGTGAATTACTCGGTATGAGTGCCAATGTTCCGACCGATATCTGCTTTAGCTTTACTGGTTTAATGCAACGTGGCGGTAAAACGGGTCCCCATCGTGATGGGTGGGGGATAACCTTTTATGAAGGTCGTGGTTTTCGGACGTTTAAAGATCCAGCGCCCAGTTGCCAGTCACAAATCGCTCAGTTGGTGCAGAACTATCCGATAAAAAGTTGTGCAGTGATTAGCCATATTCGTCAAGCGAATCGTGGGGCGGTTAATTTAGAAAATACCCACCCGTTCACGCGTGAATTATGGGGGCGATATTGGACTTTTGCGCATAATGGTCAACTGGTTGATTATCAGCGTTTGGCGCAAGGGCGTCATCGCCCAGTTGGTCAAACCGATAGTGAAGCGGCATTTTGTTGGTTACTGGATAAGTTAGAGCAGCGTTACCCGCAGATCCCTGACAATATGCTGTCGGTTTTCCAGTATGTTAGTCAATTATGCGATCAACTGCGTGATAAAGGTGTATTTAATATGCTTTTGTCCGATGGCGATTATCTGATGAGTTATTGTACTAACCATCTGTACTGGATCACTCGTCGTGCACCATTTGGTCATGCAGCATTGATTGATGAAGATGTTGAAGTGAATTTTCAAGAAGAGACGACGCCTAACGATGTGGTCTCGGTGATTGCAACTCAACCTTTGACAGGAAATGAAATATGGCAACGTATGAAGCCAGGCGAGTTTAATTTGTTCCACTTAGGTGAGCGAGTGGCGACGAATGTTGACCAATTGACAGCGGTCGCCTTTGCCCAAGCCAAGCCGGGTAATCAGGCCCCGACTGAACCGTTAGGCTAAAGAGTTTCATCAATACAAAGGGGAGTCGATACTCCCCTTTGTTATTTCGTGGCGTGAGCTACTTATCCGCGTAGCCATGAATCCCTAAAACATGACCATCCAAAAGGGCTTTGCCGTTCGTCATGGCTAAGCGTCCTTCGACAAACCACTGTACGACTAAGGGATAGATCCGATACTCCTGAGATTGTACTCGAGCAGTCAGGCTTTCTACCGTATCGTTATCAAAAATAGGCACTTTGGCTTGTAAAATCACCGGACCGCCATCCAATTGCTCAGTAACAAAGTGGACGCTAGTACCGTGTTCTTCATCACCTGCATGAATCGCTCTTTGATAAGTGTTTAACCCTGGGTACTTAGGCAGTAATGAGGGATGGATATTGATCATCCGACCAAAATAATGGCGAACAAAATCACTACTTAAGATACGCATATAGCCAGCGAGTACCACTAAATCTGGCGCATATTCATCCATCCACTTCATTAAATCAGCGTCAAATGCATCACGAGTTTCATAGGCATTAGGATCAATAAAATGTGCTGCGGCTCCCGCTTTTTTTGCTCGCTCTAAAGCGTATGCTGTTGCTTTGTTTGAAAAAACAGCCGTTACTTTGCCATTATGGATACTTGTCTCACAAGCATCGATGATCGCTTGTAAATTAGAACCATTTCCTGAAACTAAAACAACAATACTTTTCATGAATTATTTGATCTCTACTTGCTCTTCATTGGTTTGTGCTTGAGCAATCTGACCGATAACCCATGCCGTTTCACCTTCTTGCTGTAGCAGCTCAACCGCCGCTTGTGCTTGGGCTTGAGGTAGGGCAATCACTAAGCCGACGCCACAGTTGAACGTACGATACATTTCACGCGTTGCTACATTGCCTTTCTCTTGTAGCCAAGTGAAAATCGCTGGCCATTGCCAACTGCTACCATCAATCACCGCTTTAGTTCCTTGCGGTAATACTCGTGGGATGTTTTCCCAGAAACCGCCGCCAGTAATATGAGAAATAGCGTGAATATCATGTTCAGCAATCAGCTTTAAGCCAGATTTTATATAAATTCGGGTTGGTTCAAGTAAATGTTCACCGATGGTTTTACCAGCCAATTGTTCATTCTTATCAGCGCCCGAGACTTCAAGAATTTTACGGATCAGTGAGTAGCCATTAGAGTGAGGACCACTGGAACCGACAGCGATGAGTGCATCACCCACGGCCACTTTGGAACCATCGATAATCGCTTCTTTCTCAACCACACCGACACAGAACCCAGCGACGTCATAGTCTTCGCCTTCGTACATTCCCGGCATCTCTGCTGTTTCTCCGCCGATTAACGCGCATCCCGCTTGGACACAGCCATCGGCAATCCCAGAGACGACATCCGCTGCTGTATCGACGTCCAGTTTTCCGGTCGCATAGTAATCAAGGAAAAACAGCGGTTCTGCACCTTGTACGATCAAATCATTGACGCACATCGCCACTAAATCGATGCCGATGGTGTCGTGTTTTTTCATATCCAAAGCTAAGCGTAGTTTTGTCCCTACGCCATCGGTCCCAGAAACCAAAACCGGATGCTTGTATTTACTTGGAAGTTCACACAGGGCACCAAAGCCGCCAAGGCCACCCATAACTTCAGGACGACGAGTACGCTTTACTGCGCCTTTAATTCGTTCAACCAGTGCGTTGCCTGCATCAATATCTACACCGGCATCTTTGTAGCTAAGAGAAGTGTTGTTACCGCTCACGGGGGAAGTCCTCGATCTAATTGGATATGAAAACGCCGCTATTCTACAGGGCTTAAATCAAAAAGGAAAACGTTTGCGTCAGTTTTTTTATCCAGATTTAAACGCTTAAAATAGGTAGAAATGCGTGTATAATCGAAAAGTTTATTTAAATTATGCCGGAGATGAAAATGAAAGTTGTTGAAGTGAAACACCCTCTAGTCAAACATAAACTGGGTTTAATGCGAGAAGGTGATATCAGCACTAAACGTTTTCGTGAGCTAGCGACTGAGGTTGCCAGTTTATTAACTTATGAAGCGACTTCAGATTTTGAGACAGAAAAAGTGACGATTGAAGGCTGGGATGGTCCTGTTGCTGTTGATCAAATTAAAGGCAAAAAGGTCACGGTTGTCCCGATTCTACGTGCGGGCCTTGGTATGATGGATGGGGTACTAGAGCATATTCCTAGCGCAAGAATCAGTGTTGTCGGCATCTACCGTGATGAAGAAACACTTGAGCCAGTGCCTTACTTTAATAAACTGGCATCGAACATTGAAGAGCGTATTGCGCTGGTGGTTGACCCTATGTTGGCGACTGGTGGCTCGATGATTGCAACGATTGATCTTCTAAAAGAGAAAGGATGTAATCAAATAAAAGTGCTAGTCTTGGTCGCAGCGCCAGAAGGCATTGAAGCACTGAAAAAAGTGCATCCAGATGTTGAACTTTACACCGCCGCCATTGATGAGAAACTCAATGACAAAGGCTACATCGTGCCTGGTTTGGGAGATGCTGGCGATAAGATTTTTGGTACTAAATAACGGCGTTTTTTAATTCGCTAAGTGATACAAACATGATGAGGAGCCTTGGCTCCTCATCATGTTTCAAGGTCTGCTATTTTTTCAAGCTCAGCGTGCCGGCTTTTCGGGTTGGATTACGGCGTGCAGAGCGAGCAGTATTGTCGTTACGTTTAACGTCGCCGTGCTGCTGGCGCTGTTCTCGCCCTTTTTTTGAATTTGGCGCATGACGAAACTCATGGGCTTGACGCCCCTGATAAGTTTTGTGGGGAGTTTCGGAGGTGGTTTTGGATTGCGCCAATCGACTATCAAACAATTTTGCATCGGTGGCTTTGCGGATCTGTTTACCTGAACTATCGGTTTTTGATGCCTCTTCAGTACTGACTGAGCTTTCGCACATCGCGAGGATCTCATTGACTTCGGCATCGGTTAAATAACGCCATTGACCATTCGGTATGCCATCTAGTGTGATGTTCATAATACGTACACGACGTAGTTTAAACACTTCATAACCCAGTGCTTCACACATGCGACGAATTTGTCTATTTAATCCTTGGGTAAGGATAATTCTAAATGAGTACTGGGTCTCTTGAACCACTTTACACGGTAGGGTGACGGTATCAAGAATATTGACCCCCGCAGACATTTGACGAATAAATTCTGCACTAATCGGTTTATTGACCCGTACCACGTATTCCTTTTCGTGGTTATTACCGGCACGTAAAATTTTATTAACGATATCACCGTCATTAGTCAAAAAAATCAACCCATCAGAGGGTTTATCGAGGCGACCGATGGGGAATATACGTTTATTGTGTCCAATAAAATCGACAATATTACCAGGGACATCTCGTTCGGTGGTACAGGTGATGCCAGTCGGTTTATTTAACGCAATATAAATCGGTTTTTCTTTATAGCCGACCGGTTTGCCATCAATGCATACTTGGTCGTGTTCAGTGACTTTGCTGCCCATTGGTGGCAGTTGCCCATTAATGGTTACACGACCTTGCTCAATCAGTTTGTCGGCCTCACGGCGCGAACAAAAGCCCGTTTCACTAATGTATTTATTTAAGCGTTTTTCGGTTAACGATGACATGAAAACTCCTGACGTTTCTCAACGGAATGGTGAAAAAATGAAATGAAGTAGATGAACGGAGCATTTTACCAGTTATTGCACTTTAACCAAGCCGTTTTTGATGGCGTTCTCGATTCTCACTTTTCTGATTTTTACTTTTCTTTAACAGCAGATAAACCGCACCACTTCCACCGTGAAAGCGTTGTGCACTATGCGCGCATTGTACTTCATCAATTTGAGTTAACCAGCTGGCGACAAAGCTTTTCATTAACGCTTGTGGGGTAGAGCGCTCCCCTCGACCATGGACGATGAGCACGGTTCGCAAGTCCATTTTTATGCATTGAGCGATAAAGTGAATCACTTCGTCGCGAGCTTGTTTGAGGGTTTTTCGATGTAAGTCTAGTCGTGCTTGTAAGGGGTATTTACCTAAGCGGAGTTTCTTATACACCCCATCCTGAATACCTGCTTTTTTATATTCAATGATGTCATCAGGTTTGAGCATGGCGGCGCAATCGATGGAAAGATAATCCGGTTCTTGCGTCGATAACGTGATGGCTGCTTGGCGTTTGGCGAGTTGTGCTTCGGTGATAGTATGCGGTTTGTTAAGTTGTGCGACATCGTGAGCCAGCGGTTTCACATCATCCATCATTTGCTGAAATAGTTCTAAATCATCGTTAGGCATCATCACACCTTAAATTCACAATTGGCTTGGTAAGTTGATTATACCGATGCAGAGAAAGCGTTGATCAGTTTGTTATTAAAAAAAACCGAAGTAGACAAATTATCTACTTCGGTGCATAGCGTGAGACTATTTAACAATCGAAGCTAAGCGATCTAGTGAGGAGATTTGTCCTTGATCACTTTGTAAACCACTAAACTGGCTAAAAGTAGCCTGAGGCTGACCGTCTGTAGATTAAGCGGATAGCATTACCCAGTCGTTACTTAGGTCTGACGTCTCTGTTTCTCACAAAGTGTTTAAAGACCCTGACACCTTAAAACCCTGCCCAAGTTTTGACGCTGATCTGGATCAAATGTAGTTAATTGGTTGCATTTATGTTTAAGATTGTGTGCCTTTAATCACATCTTGTTCGCTTTGTTCAAGTTTTGTTCGAACGTCATCTGGAAAATTGAAAAGCGTCGAAAAGGACTTGCTTCACAAAAAAGAATCGGTAACATACCCAACATAGAACGGTGAATAGCGCAGCTTGGTAGCGCATCTGGTTTGGGACCAGAGGGTCGGGGGTTCGAATCCCTCTTCACCGACCATATTTAAGGCCTCAGCCATTGTGCTGGGGCTTTTTCGTTATTGCTTAGCTGGAAAACAAGTTGCTTGTTGGCTTTGATTACGTTGAATGAGATCAAAACCTTGGTCTTGCAATAACGTTAATACATTATCTTTCCCCACCAAATGAAGTGTCCCCACGACAACGAGATAATTGCCAGATGATGAAGGAAGAAAGTCTGGCGAAATTAGCTTATCTACCCATTGATGATTGCGCTTGATAATCAATGAATCTTCCATCTCAGCTGACATCTTCGTCTGTTTTAAAAGCTGTTCTAGCTTTACGCTATCGCCACTTTGCCAGCTTTCGATCAGACATTCAGTCATGCTGTGTTGGTTTTCCCATTCATCGAGTAGCGCTATCAATAGCTCTTGTCCGTCATTAGGTAAATTCGTTAACACATCGATTTGATATTGCGCGGTCTCTAAAGGAAGTAGCGTTATACCGATTTGCTTGGCTTGACGAATAAAATGTAGGTCAACCCCTTGTTCTGCAGAATAACCCAGCTGATGGAGATGTAAAAACTGCAGTTGTAGCGCGCTACTCCATGGTGGAAGATTGGCCAATCTATCTGTGTTTTGTTTGAGTCGTTGCGCCATATTATCCAACTGACGATATTGTTGTGTGGTCAGTATTTGTTGACTGGTTACGGAAGGGATTGGATAGGTAATAGCCTTCAAATCACTTAGGTCGACTTCAATAATTAAACCATTGCTGGTTGCGAGGCGTTCATACAAAGTGCTCGGCAAGGGGTACATGGATGATTTACCCACATGGATAGACCCAACGATATCAAAAGACAAATTTCCTTTTGTTGCTTGCCAGTAGAGTGGCTCAGCATGAAGGCCTAAGGCGAAAAAAATGGCTAAATAAGAGAGTAATCGAGAATTCAACAAAATAGCGTTCACCTTAAACTTGAGTTAAAGAGATACTCTAGCGTAAATAACATAATCAGAATGACTATAAACTTAAGATCTTAATCACAAATTTACTTTTATTTTTAAGTTGACGATCAGCGATTGCTGCTACGAAAAGTGATCATTATCTCAATAAGTAGATAGGATTATGACATTGATGTGATTGAGATCGCAGTAATCTCGTCAAAATAGAAGTGTCGATTTTGACGTTAACTTTAACTCAATGATAAGTAATGGTTTTTTATTTTCATAAAACCTAAAATTTGAACGTGATCACTGCTTAGTATGATTAATTTTACGCCGCAAAATAACTCGCGTTATGGTTGGAAGATGAATCATGGCAATCATCGGATAATGCCGTCATCAAGGGAGGAAAAAGAGTTTACTCCTTCCTATATTTCCAACCGAAAGAAGGTAATTCTATGTTGAACAAGAGTGTAATCGCCATTTCAGTCACCGCAGTATTAGCGGGATGTTCAATGATGGGCACGTCTAATCAAGCGCTAGTCAATTCACTGGCGGGCAATTTGGGTATTCAATATCACGTCGTCACAAACCACGGCGCTAATGACGGCTTGGCTTGTGAAGCTCTCGGTGCAGAATGGGCTTCATGTAATAAGGTTAATATGACGCTTCTTAATCAAGGTGAGGCGATAAAGTCGAGAGACTGGGCTATCTACTTTCACAGTATTCGCTTGATTTTGGATGTGGAGAATGACCAGTTTAAAATTTCTCGCGTGACGGGTGATTTACATAAACTAGAGCCAACAGAGAAATTTGCCGGTTTTGCGGCGGGTGAAGAGGTCGTTTTACCACTCATCGGTGAATATTGGACGCTGTTTGACACTGATTTTATGCCAGGTGCTTTTGTGGTCGCTCCTAATGCAGAGCCTAGGCTTATTGCATCGCTGAATACCGAAGATATTGCTTCGTTTGTGAGCGGTATTGACGGTAATAATTTAAAACGGACTCCAGAAGACAATAACGTTTTTGCCAACGCGATATCGCGTTTTGAGCAGAATGCCGACCTAGCAAAACAAGAGGTTTCCACTACGTTACTCCCAACCCCAATGCTCGTTGAAGCGAGTCAAGGCGTGGTGGATATTGCGGCAGGTATCGCGTTGCCTAAAGAAGCATTCAATGCCACTCAATACAGCGCAATTCAACATCGCGCAGCCGTGATCGGGATAAATGTTCGTGGTGAGCTTCCTGTCAGCGTTACGGTTGTTCCTGCAGGTTTCACTGGTGAATTAGCAAAATCAGGGGCTTATGAGTTGACCATCAAAGGCGACGGTATTGTGATTAAAGCGTTTGACCAGGCGGGTGCTTTTTACGCAGTACAATCTATCTTTGGTCTTATCGACAGCCAACAGCCTGATGCTTTACCACAGCTGTTTATTCAAGATGCTCCTCGTTTTGAGTATCGCGGCGTAATGGTTGATGTCGCGCGTAATTTTCATTCCAAACAAGCCATTTTAGCTACGCTAGACCAAATGGCGGCGTACAAGATGAATAAACTTCATCTTCATTTAACCGATGATGAAGGGTGGCGTCTAGAAATTCCCGGTTTGCCAGAATTGACCGAGGTAGGCGCTAAGCGTTGTTTTGATCTGGAAGAGAAGCATTGCTTGTTGCCTCAGCTAGGCTCTGGACCGACATCGGATAACTTTGGCTCTGGTTATTTCAGTAAAGCCGATTATATCGATATTGTTAAGTACGCCAAAGCGCGCCATATTGAAGTCATTCCTGAAATTGATATGCCAGCGCACGCTCGCGCAGCGGTGGTTTCAATGGAAGCACGTTACGAGCGACTAATGGCACAAGGTAAGCAAATACAAGCGAATGAATACCGTTTGATGGATCCGCAAGATACTTCAAATGTGACCACGGTTCAGTTCTATGATAAACAAAGCTTCATCAATCCTTGTCTTGAATCATCAACGCGCTTTGTCGATAAAGTGATTTCTGAAGTGGCCGCCATGCACATCGAAGCAGGTGCACCGCTAACCACATGGCACTTTGGTGGCGACGAAGCGAAAAACATCAAGCTTGGTGCAGGCTTTCAAGACGTAAACGCTCAAGATAAAGTTGACTGGAAAGGCACGATAGATCTCGCTAAGCAAGATAAGCCATTCGCACAGTCGCCACAATGTCAGATACTGATTGCAGACGGTACCGTGAGTGATTTTGGTCACCTGCCAAGTTTCTTTGCAGAGCAAGTCTCTAAAATTGTCGCTGAGAAAGGCATCCCAAGTTTCCAAGCGTGGCAAGATGGTCTGAAGTACAGTGAAGGTCCAGAAGCTTTCGCCACCACGAATAAACGTGTTAACTTCTGGGACACTCTATATTGGGGCGGCAGCGCATCGGTTTACGAATGGGCCAAACAAGGCTATGACGTGATTGTTTCTAACCCAGATTACGTTTATATGGATATGCCGTATGAAGCCGATCCAAAAGAGCGCGGCTACTATTGGGCTACACGTGCTACCGATACGCGTAAAATGTTCAGTTTCGCACCTGAGAACATGCCACAAAATGCGGAAACTTCACTCGATCGCGACGGGAATGGTTTTACGGGCAAAGGTGAAGTACAAGGCAAACCTTTCTATGGTCTATCGGCACAACTTTGGTCTGAGACGGTGCGCAATGATGAGCAATATGAGTACATGGTATTCCCTCGCGTATTAGCCGCGGCTGAACGTGCGTGGCACCGAGCTGAGTGGGAAAATGACTACAAAGTAGGGGTTGAGTATTCACAAGACAGCCAACTTGTTAACCAAGCGGCGCTTAACCAAGATTACAACCGCTTTGCCAATGTGCTGGGTCAGCGTGAATTGGCGAAGCTTGAAAAAGCGGGTATCGATTACCGTCTACCAGTACCGGGAGCACGTATCGATAATGGTTATTTAGCCATGAATGTTCAATTTCCAGGTGTGAGCCTGCAATATTCATTGGATGGACAGCAATGGTTTGATTTTGATGCTAGCAATCCTCCTCAAGTGAGTGGCGAAGTCGCGCTTCGTTCGACGTCGGCAAGCGGAATGCGATTCAGTCGGGTTACTGTCATAAACGAATGATATACGCTCAAGCCTCTCTATCGAGAGGCTTTTTTTATCTTCTGAGTGTTTAGCCATCAATCATGGTAGCGTACTTTGCTAAAACGAAGGCGGTTAGCATTGGTTACGACAGTAATTGAAGATAAAGCCATTGCGGCACCAGCCACGACCGGACTGAGTAAAAAACCAAATGCCGGATAGAGTATTCCAGCCGCAATTGGGATACCGAGCGTATTATAAATGAAAGCACCAAATAGATTTTGTTGCATATTCCTTAAGGTCGCTTTAGACAGGTCGATGGCATTGACGACGGCTAACGGTGAAGAGTTCAGTAATGTCATTTGTGCGCTTTCTATCGCCACATCACTGCCGCTGCCCATTGCGATACCAATATTTGCCTGTGCCAGAGCTGGTGCATCATTGATGCCATCTCCAACCATCGCTACGTGCCGGCCTTGATGCTGTAACTGCTCAATATGCTGCGCCTTTTGTTCAGGTAGGACTTGGGCAATGACTTGATCGATACCTAGTTGCTTGGCGATTGACTCGGCAACACTGTACTGATCGCCAGTCAGCATTACCGTATGAATCCCCATTTGTTGTAGTGCTTTAACGGCTTTGGCTGCGCTGGCTTTGATAGGGTCAGCAATGGCTATCATCCCAATCAACTGGTGATGTCGAGCGATAGCGACGGGAGTCCATGCCTGATCCGCAAAATATTGAATGGTACTTTGCGCAACACTGAGATCGATAGCGAGCTCTTGCATATAGCTTAATGAGCCTAAATGTACCGTATCACCTTGATAAGACGCTTGAACGCCTTTACCACGCTGATTCTCAAACTGTGCAATATTTGCGGCCGTTCCATTGTACTGCCGTGCGTATTCGCAAATAGCTTTAGCCAGTGGGTGCTCTGAATACTGCTCTAAGCCAAAGGCTAAACTGAGCAATGCCGATTCGTCATCTTCAAAACTCACAACGTGTTGAACGCTTGGTTTTCCTTGCGTTAACGTGCCCGTTTTGTCAAAAACCACAGTATCGATGTTACTGGCTAACTGCAAAACGTTGGCGTCACGAATCAGTATGCCCATTTCTGCTGCTTTACCGATACCAACGGTAACGGAAAGTGGGGTTGCCAAACCGAGGGCACAGGGGCAAGCGATGATCAACACGGTGGTCGCGACTACGAGCATATAACTGGCTTTAGGATCAGGACCAAACCAAAACCAGATTGCCGCTGCAATACAAGCTATCACCACCACGATAGGGACAAATACGGCCGAAATTTGGTCGGCCAGTTTGGCAATGGCTGGCTTGCTGCTTTGTGCTTGACGTACCATTTGAATAATACGAGCTAACATGGTTTGTGAGCCGATCCCAGTGGCTTTAATCAATAAACTGCCATCTTGATTGATGGTACCTGCGGAAACGGTATTGCCCGGTATTTTATGGGCGGGAATCGGCTCACCAGTCAGCATGGCTTCATCAATATAGGAATCGCCTTCGATCACTACACCATCGACTGGGACTTTTTCTCCGGGTTTAATACGCAGCATCATGCCTTGTTGTATGTGAGCAAGAGTAATGACTTGCTCGCCTTGTTCGGTAACGAGGATGGCTTGTTGTGGCTGTAGATTGATTAAGGCTTGCAGCGATTGAGTGGTTGTTGATTTGGCTTTCGTTTCAATATAATGACCCAGAGAGATAAGACCAATGATCATGGCTGAAGCTTCAAAATAGACATGCCGAGCTGCGGCGGGAAACCACTCAGGAAAGACAACCACTAACATCGAATAAAACCATGCTGCTCCCGTTCCTAAAGCAACTAAGCTATCCATAGTGGCTCGACGGTGGAGTAGTGCTTGCCAAGCATTGACAAAAAAAACACGTCCTGCAGTGGCGAGCATTGCTAAGCATGCCCACGCCAATCAGTCCCCAACCCAGTTGATCATGGGGATTATCGATCATCATGCTACCGCCAGCCATCCCCCACAGCATCATTGGGCCACCAAGTACAAGGCCAATCAGCGCATTGCGTCGATGTAATCGCTGAGTTTTTGCCAAGTGTTGTTGCTGTTTGGCTTGCTGTTCAAGGGGATCATCGACCGATTGGGCTTGATAACCCGCTTGCTTTACCGCGCTTAATAGCTGCTCAGTGAGTGGCTGTTGACTCAGTACTAATGCACTTTGCTCGGCTAAATTGACTTGTACTTTGTCAACACCGGGAAGTGCAGTGAGGGCCTTCTCTACCGAAGCCACGCAACTGGCACAGGTCATCCCTTCAATCAATAAATGTGTGCTAACTGTCGCTGGCTCGACGGCTATGTGCTCTTTTACGGTTTCATCAATTGCTGTTGGCGTCGGGATGAGCTTTTCCTCTTGAGAGCGAGGTTGACTTAATGTCGCTTGATAGCCTAAAGACTTAATACAACGCAACACATTATCAAGCGAGGTATCTACATCGAGTTCAATGAATGTGGGCGACAACGAATGGATGTGCAGGGTAAACTCACTGTGTAATTGGCGCTCTAGCTTGCGCGCGCAGCCCATACAGTTCAACCCTGATAAAGATAAAGCGTAATGATTCATTGTTATCTCTCCTAACTGATTGAGAGTAGGATAAACCTTGACCTTAAGGTAAGGTCAAGCGAATGATCATGACTTTTTTGAAGTTTCTTGGGTCTGTGCAGTGGGAGTGATAGAATGGCGCGCAAAATTTCGCTCATGCCAAGCTTTGGCTGAAGTTTATGAAAAAGGTAATCAATAATGACGGTTAAAACTCGTTTTGCTCCAAGCCCAACAGGCTATCTACACGTAGGGGGCGCTCGTACCGCTCTGTATTCTTGGCTCTATGCGAAGAGCCAAGGTGGTGAATTTGTTCTACGTATTGAAGATACCGATCTCGAGCGTTCTACTCAAGCGGCAGTCGATGCCATACTCGAGGGAATGACGTGGCTGGGCCTCGACTGGGATGAGGGCCCTTACTATCAAACGAAGCGTTTTGACCGTTACAACCAAGTGGTTGAACAGCTATTGGCTGAGAATAAAGCTTATAAGTGTTACGCCTCCAAAGAGTTGCTTGATGAGATTCGTGCCGAGCAAGAAGCGAACAAAGAGATGCCTCGTTATGATGCCAATCACCCTAAAATCAAAGCGGTGAATGAAGCTGCAAAAGAGGGCGATCCATGCGTGATTCGTTTTCGAAATCCCAAAGAAGGCAGCGTGATTTTTGATGATAAAATCCGTGGCCGAATTGAAATTCGTAACGATCAACTGGATGATTTAATTATTCGTCGTACCGATGGTTCGCCGACGTATAATTTCTGTGTCGTGGTAGATGACGTCGATATGGGGATTACCCATGTGATTCGCGGTGAAGACCATATCAACAACACGCCTCGTCAGATTAATATTTATCAGGCGATGGGAGCGACGATTCCAACATTTGCTCACTGTGCGATGATTTTGGGCGATGATGGAGCCAAATTATCCAAACGCCATGGTGCGGTGTCGGTGATGCAATATCGTGATGAAGGTTATTTGCCAGAAGCACTGATCAACTATTTAGTGCGTTTAGGATGGGGACATGGCGACCAAGAGATTTTTTCTCGTCAAGAGATGATCGATCTGTTTAGTCTTAATGCCATTTCTAAATCGGCTTCGGCTTTTAATACCGACAAGTTGTTATGGTTGAACAATCACTACATTAAAACCTCAGATCCTGAGTACGTCGCTAAACATTTAGAGTGGCATTTTACTCAGCAAGGTATTGATAAGCAGCAAGGTCCAGCCCTATCTGAAGTGGTTAAATTAGTTGGAGAGCGCTGCCATACCTTGGTTGAGCTGGCAGAACAATCGCGTTATTTCTACCAAGATTTCACTGAGTTTGATGCCGATGCCGCGAAAAAACATTTACGCGGTGTTGCCAAAGAGCCACTGGCATTGGCATTAACCAAGATTAACGAATTACCAGAGTGGAGTGTTGACGCGTTGCATCAAGTGATTGCTCTAGTGTGTGAAGAGCTGGCTATTGGTATGGGGAAAATTGGTATGCCACTACGAGTCGCGGTCACCGGTGGTGGGCAATCACCTTCTGTTGATGCGGTTATGCATTTGATTGGTAAAGCGCGTGTAGTACAACGTATTCAAATGGCATTAGATTTTATTGCAGAGCGTGAAGCAAACGCATAACACGATTGAGAATAATCCATAGTGTTGAAACCGCGGCCGATTGAAGCTGCGGTTTTTTTTATGGAGCAAGTTTGTTATCAGCGCATTAACGATTATTAACCCCTTTTAATTTGGTTAATCTCTATTTTTTGTGTGTGTTGTTGCTTATTTTTAATTCACATGACATTGGTTTAACATTCTTCAGGTATTATGAATCTGGCGGTTGATAAATGACCTTGGTTAATAGATATTAAACCGTGGGTTACTCAACGGCACCTCTCGATGAGTAATAGATACAGCAGTGGTCCGTTTGGTAACGGAGGCCTTAGCGTTTTGTTATTGGTTAGCTACAATCCGGTTTGGTCATGCTAATGATAATAATTAGTCAAAAGGAAAGGATTATGAAAAAGTTAGTGGCGATGATATCAGCGTCTTTAATGGCGGCGTCTTCTTCTGCAATGGCAGACGTATATTTAGGCGGCAAATTAGGACAAACATGGTTGAATGATTCCTGTCGAGCTGGTGAGGTTTGTGAAGACAGAGATACCAGTATGGGGGCTTTTCTTGGTTACAACCTAAATGAATGGTTAGCCGTGGAAGCGGGTTATGACATGCTTGGCAAATTTACTGGTATCGGATTGGCCGATGATAGAGTGAAAGCGATTACTTTGGCGCCTAAGTTTACTCTTTCTTTATCACCAAGTGTCGGTGCTTATGCTAAGCTCGGTGGTGCTTATGTCGATTATGGTGATGAAAGTGACTACTCGTTTCTTGCTGCTGCTGGTCTAGAATTTAATGTCAGCCCAAATGTTTCCTTACGCACGGAATATCAAGTTTTAACGGATATCAATAACGATCAAACCAGAGCAGAAGCTAACACCGTGTCACTTGGTGTGAGTTACCGTTTTGGTGCCGCAGCCCAACCGACTCAAGTGGTTGAAATTCGCCCCGTCACGGTGATTGAAGAAGTGATTGTTGTTGAAGAAATCGTAGAAACTGGACCTGTGTTCGTCAATAAAACCTATGACTTCCAACGACTTGATAGCAGCAGTTTTGCTTTTGATAGTGTTAGTTTAAATCAAGAAAGTAAACAGCAACTGACTAAGCTGGTTCGTTTTTTAAATCAATACCCGCAAGCTAAGGTAGTGATTACTGGGCACACTGACGCTACTGGTCCTGCAGCATACAACCAAACGTTATCAGAAAAACGAGCGAAAGCCGTTGCGGATGCGTTAGTTGAGCAGGGAATTCAGCGCTCTCGTATAACTTGGCGAGGAGAAGGGGAGACGAATCCTATCGCTTCTAATAGTACAGCGGAAGGACGTGAGCTTAACCGTCGGGTTGATATCACCATTCCAGAGTTTGATTATCAAGTTAAACAATAATCATGTAGTTGATTAATACAGCAAGAAAGCTCACTTCGGTGAGCTTTCTTATTTTAAGTCGATACTGTTTAAGCGGCCCATAAAGATCAAAATATCAAGGCAATCTTTATAAGCATCCAATAAGGCTTTTTTGGTCTTCGTATAAGCGGCAAGTTTACCGTGTTTACTGATTGAACAAACGACACTTCTAAAAGTACATTCACCTTGCTCATTGTAATCACGCCAGGCGGCGATATAGCAAGCGTCACGATAGTTTGGATTTTCTTTAGTGGGTCTTGGCTTATAAATAATTTTCGGTTCCAGGCTATGTGGCAATCGAGTCATGAGGTACGGATCTTTGAGAATTCGTCGCCAGTGTTTGCCCCACATTTCACGCCCTAGCTCATTACGCAGTTTAATGGCTTTTTTTAAGCCTTTTTCTTCCCCTAAACGGATATAACCGACTGATCGGTGTAACACGGTATCATCGGGAGTGTGGATGTGAACTTTATAAGCCGTTTTCGCTTTTGAGATAAAGCGATGGCCAGTATTCGTTTGGAGATTACTTTTTGTCATGCCGATTACGCTATAGAGTTCTTTGTTAATAATAAGAGTAGGCCAAAAATAATAGAGACAGTCAATTTAGTCTAGAGGAATAAAAAAAAGCTTCATCAACGTTAAGTCAACATTGTGCGAAAAAATGGCAGGGGACAACGAACAATCTTGGCGCTCCCGACTGGAGTCGAACCAGTGGCCTGTCCCTTAGGAGGGGACCGCTCTATCCTACTGAGCTACGGGAGCTTTGATTAATTTGGCGCATTAATTGTATCTCATCAATACGCCAAATTGTGCATTTTTTTGATGGTATTCGCTGATTGAATGACCAGTTAGTCACGAGATTATTCTAAAAATGACACTTGTTTATGCATAACATCACCAATCTGAATGCTTGACGCCAGTTCAGGCTGATCAACCGTCAACTCTGCATTTTTTTCATAGACGCGCGAGACGGTTAAGGTGATATCACTTTGTGACACCTTATTACGAGGCAAACCGTTCTGATCGATAAACGATCCTGTATGCCAAAGTTGTAATTTATCCCCTTCTTTCACGCCATGAATACGACCTAGATCGATACTGACGGTTTGCCCAAATTTAGCGACGACTTCTGGTAAGGTGATTTTACAAGAGATTTCAGATTCGAGATCCAGCATAATGTTCCGGCTGACCCGTAACAACATTTGACCATAGGTAGATGCCCAAAAACGGGCGCTACGAGTATCGACTTGGCTAGTTTTTGCAAACGGCCAGCTCGCAACTTCTCGATAATTTCTTCTCAAGATTTCACTGCCCGTTTTGCCATCAAAGACTTGCATTTCGAGAGCAAACTGACGATTAATAACATCATCTCGCAAAACCTTCTGTTCAATCGTTGCTGTTAAATCATTAATCACCCCACCGATAATATAGTGAGCCCCGGTATCTTGTGCGATCATTTGTATGCGAGTCGGGTTGCGATGATTGATATCGTAATCAGTGGTTCCAACAGAGACAAAGCTATGAGATTGCTGAGCGATTTGTCTATCGAGGACATCAGCAAAATCATCACCGATGGTGTAAATTTGTCCCATCACCGCTTGTTGTGGCGAAGCAAGATCAATATTGCCGACTAAAAAGGTCTTTTTGTATTGTTCTTTGTGGCAAGCCCTTGCCGATGGATAAATGTCGATACGAGCCGTAACCTTCATGACATTGCCACGAACCTTACGATTTTCAACGGAGATATAACGAACTTCATGGTTATTAAACAAATATTCCTTTCTATCGGTTTCGAGTAAAGGCATTAAATGACTAATACTACCAATATCTGCCCCGGCAAAATTCACCGCCTTATACAGCGCATCTTCCAGAGCATGCAATCTAGCGACCTCTTCAGAGGAAACGATCGTTGCGGTGCCAGTCACTTCGTACCAAGCGGCATGACTTTTGGTGGCAAAAAAAGCCATGAAAAGCATTGAGATTAAAAAAGAAACATTTTTTTTCATTATTAGTTACCAGTTGGGTATAAATCTTGCTTAGTAAGTGTTAGCTGATGTAGGTGCGCAATTCTGAATCAAAGACAGATTGAGAAAAGCAAAGAGCGTTCCAGTTTTGTCAAAACGGGTGAACGGGACGATAGCCTTAGTATATCTGGAGATGAAGAAAATGAAAAAATGGCTTGGTTTAGTACCGGTAGTCTTTTTGACGGCGTGTGCTTATGCGCCAATTTATAATGGTAAAGAGCCGTATTCTGGCTCACAATTTATGTTGATTGAAAGTCCGCGCCATACGTTGGATTTCTTTATTGATAGTTTGACAGAAGATCTCGTTCAGTCCAATACCAGTGTGACGGCTCGTACCCCGATCGCGGTGACTTCGTTTGTGGATCTACAAGATATGGATACCACCAATTGGTTAGGTAACTCTGTATCTGAAGGATTAATTCATCAGTTCCAGCGTCGCGGCTTTAAAGTGGTAGATTTTAAAACCACAGGGACAATTCAAGTCACTCGTCAAGGTGACTTTGCTTTTAGTCGAGACTGGAAAGATTTGGCTCAAGAGCAAGAAATTCAATACGTATTAACGGGTACTATGCTCCGTCAAGAAGGGGGGGTATTGGTTAATGCTCGGGTGGTTGGTATGCAATCGAGAATCGTGGTTGCGACTGCCCAAGGTTTCTTGCCGGCTGATCGCATTGGACGTGACTTAGATACGTTGAATACCATTCGTACGCAAGACGGTGTACTTATTCGTTCTGATCCGACAATGACTCGTCCATACAGTGTTATCTTGCGCCCTTAGGAGAATATGATGAGATCACCATTACTTTTTTTTCTGACCATCGTCATATTGCTCAGCGGTTGCCAGCCATTGCAGGCGATGCGTGAAGATGATTGGTTGACGGCAGTCGGTTATGCCAGCATCAGTGAGCAACGAGGCCGTGATGATGAGGAAAAGCAAGTGCGAGCAATGCGTGCTTCTAAAATAGATGCTTACCGTGAATTAGCAGAACAAGTTTATGGTATGCGAGTTAGTGGCCGAGCCGATTTACATGATCAACGTTTAGGTACTGAACTGACCTCAGGTGCGGTGGATGGTGTGATTCGAGGTGCAGAAGTGGTTCGCAGTTATAAAGTTGGCGATAGCTATGTAACTGAACTGCGGTTAGATATCCGTAAAATGGATCGATTACGCAGTTATGGCGAAGTTCAACAGGTGCCAGAGAAACGCCAGCAAACCTTATTTTAACTCTTTTCTTTCTCCAGAATATACGAAAGTGGCTGCAAATACTGTGGCCGCTTTTTTTATGCTGTGGGTTTGAGTTGGCAAGCTATCAGTGACTTTAGAATAGTGGCGAGTAAAAAATAGCGGATAAAAACGGAACGGGGATCATCAAGCTTTAAGGTTGGTGCCTAAGGTAGAAACGGTATGAGTTTGACCTGTCGCATTGTAAGTCATGCCGATTTTGCCGTGACTTTGCTGCATCAAATTATTCAGCTTATTAAAACTGACTTGTGCTCTTGCCAGTGCTTCACCATTCACTAGGTTGGCTTGCTGACAATCGTGAATAATGGAGCGAATTTGAGTCATTGTACTATGTAAATATTCATCTTCCGTGAGCTGATTAAGATGGGGATGACTCGCGATACGTTGATCGGTTTGCTGTAATCGAGTAATTAAGGCTATCTTTTGTTTCGCTGTTGACTCGATATCGGCAGAAACGCGGCTAGTAATGGCTATTTTTTCTTGTTCCAATACCGCTGAAAGCTCTTGAGCATTTTTCAATTGGAATGCAACTAAATCGTTTAATGCTGCCATAAATCAACCACCTTTATGCATCGGTCTGACTTGAAAGTGAGGTGATGGTTAAAAACCGCCCAACTCTTTCTCAAACTTAATCATATTATCTGCGAGCTTTTCAGCATCAACGACATAAGAGCCATTTGCTATGGCTTCTTTAATCGCCGCTACTTTTGCCGTATCAAAGCTTGGCGTTGCCGCCATTTCACTGTGCATTTCACCAATCGCTCTGCCTTGGGTACTTAGAGATACCGCATCTTGTTGAGATGATTGTGAGCGAGCGGCACTCGATGTTGATGATGCTGCTGTATTTGTGTCTGAACGAGCAGGTGAACGATTCGTTGTAACCAACGATTGACCTGAGCGTATGTTATCAATACCTGCCATAAACGAGCCTTTAAAATTGATCTATAGGTACCGTCATATCGACGGAGAGAGAGAAAACTTTAGTGCTTTGTTTACTCAACGATAAAAAATGATCGTAAAGGGCTTAAAATTGCACGGTAACTTCCCCCATTCCGCTCACTTGTGCATCTATTATACGGTTTGAACGATCATTTTTCACTTTTATCTGCTCTCCTAGGTTACCATCAGAGAGAGCGGTGCCTCTAGTTGTGATATTCATCCCGTTACTAATGGCTCTGATCAACACGCTTTCATTTCTACAAACGACACAAATATCATTACGATTGATCACGTCACCTAATTGTAAGTTTCTTTTCGTTTTTGCTCCAATTACCATATCTTGTGAGGAAAATCCTTGCCGTCGAAAGCGAAGCAGATCTACCATACTAAGAGTAATATCATTTTGCGTAATCGTTTGTCCTCTGGATAAGGCATTAAGCGCCGTCACCATAGGAACGGTCATCGTCAGTCTCACGGGAACATAAATTCGCCAGTTATCTGCTGGGCATTCAACCAATACAGTGATATTACTAGCAGAGCCGCTATGAGATGAAGACGATGTCTGTAGCTCATTAGGACAATCGGTAGCAAAGATCCTAGGATCAATGTTGGCCGCATTGACGACCAGTTCACCGCCTATCGGCTTATCGACGGTGTTGATGACATGACTTTCGGCTGCTCGCTGAATCTGTTCGATTTGCTCTGGCGTTGCAGAAAAAACCGAGAGACTAAAGAAAAATAATAAAAAGCCGATAGAGTTATAAAAAAAGTGGTAGAACCCTCTACACTTAGTTGGGGAATGGGAAAATAAACGGGTCTTCGAATTCATAGTTCGTTTCTCTGATTTCTTCATAGCCTGATTTAGACTACCACTTTTTTCCTATAAAAGTTTGAGATGGAGATGAGCTTATGACGGGTATTCTTGATTCTGTGAATCAGCGTACGCAACTTGTTGGTCAAAACCGACTAGAATTATTGACTTTCCGTCTTAACGGGCGTCAACGTTATGGTATTAACGTATTTAAGGTTAAAGAGGTTCTGCAATGCCCGAAGCTCACTGCCATGCCAAACTTACATCGCCTAGTTAAAGGTGTTGCTCACATCCGCGGTCAAACGGTCTCTGTGATCGATCTTAGCTTAGCCGTTGGTGGCCGTCCAACGGTTGATATTGATAAAAGCTTTGTGGTTATCGCCTAGTTTAACCGTTCGATTCAAGCTTTTTTAGTTAGCTCCGTTGAGCGAATTATCAATATGCGTTGGGAAGCGATATTGCCACCACCTGAAGCGGCAGGTAAAGGCAATTACCTCACAGCCGTCACCAATATCGATAATGAGTTGGTTGAAATTCTGGATGTAGAAAAAATCCTCGCTGAAATCGCCCCGGTCAACGAAATTATGAGTGCATCGATTGGCGAAGATATTGCTCATGCTGAGCAAGAAAAACCGATTGTACGCCGAATTCTTATTGCTGATGACTCAAGTGTGGCACGCAAACAGGTGCAAAGAGCGATTGAGTCGATTGGTTTTGAGTGTATTCTCACCAAAGACGGCAAAGATGCTTATGAAAAACTATTAAGTATGGCTGAAGAGGGCAGTATCTATGAGCAAATCTGTTTAGTGATTTCGGATATTGAAATGCCTGAGATGGACGGCTATACCTTAACTGCAGAGATTCGACGTCATAATGAATTAAAAAATTTATATGTTATTCTCCATTCGTCACTGAGTGGGGTATTTAACCAAGCAATGGTTGAAAGGGTCGGTGCCAACTCTTTCATCGCTAAATTCAATCCCGATGAGCTTGGCAACGCGGTGAAAGCTGCGCTAGTAGAATAAAGAGAACTACATGACTGCTATTACTATCAGCGATCAAGAGTATCGCGATTTTTGTCGGTTTTTAGAGTCTCAGTGCGGTATCGTGCTGGGCGACAGTAAACAATACCTAGTGAGAAGTCGTCTTAGTCCACTGGTCAATAAGTTTAAGCTCAGCTCATTGTCTGATCTGTTGCGCGATGTTGTGACGGGCAGAAATCGTGAATTGCGAGTCGCTGCGGTCGATGCAATGACCACGAACGAAACCTTGTGGTTTCGAGATTCATACCCTTTCACGGTATTGGCTGAACGTTTATTGCCTGAAGTTGCGAAAAGCAAAAGACCGATTAAAATCTGGTCTGCGGCGAGTTCTTCAGGTCAAGAGCCTTACTCGATGGCGATGACAGTCTTAGAGGTTCAGCAAAAGCGCCCAGGTATGCTTCCGAGTGTGGCGATCACGGCGACCGATATTTCCAGCAGCATGCTAGATATGTGTCGATTGGGTATTTACGATAATCTAGCACTCGGCAGAGGATTATCGCCAGAGCGTCGTCGAGCTTTCTTTGAAGAGAACGGTGATGGTCGAATGCGAGTCAAAGATAACGTAAAAAAATTGGTTAACTTTCGGCCTCAAAACTTAATGGAAAGTTACGCCCTTTTGAGCAAGTTCGATATTATTTTTTGTCGTAATGTACTGATCTACTTTGCACCGGATATGAAATCAAAAGTACTTAATCAGATGGCGAGTAGTTTAAATCCTGGCGGCTATTTATTGCTCGGAGCTTCAGAGTCATTGACTGGGCTGACGGATCGTTTTGATATGGTTCGCTGTAATCCCGGTATTATTTATAAGCTAAAATAAACACAACAGAGTGATCTTCGTAAACCCGGCGGTATGCCGGGTTTTGTTTATCATTAAGCTCAATATGGCTAAATTCTTGCTTTAACCTAAAGTCGTATCGTTGGCCTTTTCTTTTAGCAACATGTTCTATGATAGTAAGACAGACTAAAGTACCCCAGCGTGTAATGAACCACTAATTTCCTAAAGCATCTAAAACTTGGTACGTAATTTGCTTTTTAAATCAAATAACGGTCGGTTCTTAGCAAAGAGGCAAAACATGACTATTTCTTTTGATAAAGCACTCGGTATCCATCAACATACGGTTGGTGTTCGTGCACGCAATGCAGAAGTGATTGCGACCAATATTGCACAATCGAACACTCCGGGCTTTAAAGCAAAAGGAATGGACTTTGATCGAGCATTAAAGGCGGCAAGTTCAGGGGCAAGCATTAGTCTTAGCCGTACGGACGGTCGGCATATTCCTGCCTCAAAAACGGTGACAGGGGAAATGCTTTACCGCATTCCGACTCAACCGGATACCGGAGATGGCAATACGGTCGATGTTGATTTAGAGCGTAACCTCTTTATGGAAAATCAACTGCGCCACCAAGCTTCTCTAGAGTTCTTAGGCAGTAAGTTTAAGAACCTATCAAAAGCGATTAAAGGGGATTAATTAGATGAGCTTATTTAATGTATTCAATGTGACTGGTTCTGCAATGAGTGCTGAATCTGTTCGTCTAAATACGACATCCAGTAACTTAGCGAACGCAGACAGTGTTAGTAGTTCGGCGAAAGAAACGTATAAAGCCCGTCACGCGGTGTTCGGTGCAGAGTTAAATAAAGCCCGTTATCATCGTGACCCGAATGTTCCGGTAAAAGTGTTAGGGATTGTCGAAAGTAATAAACCGCTAAATGCGGAATACAATCCCGATCATCCTTTGGCCAACGATGAAGGCTTTATTTATAAGCCCAATGTTAATGTTATGGAAGAAATGGCCAATATGATTTCTGCTTCACGTTCTTATCAAACAAACGTTCAAGTGGCCGATGCAAGTAAACAGATGCTGCTGCGTACGCTGCAGATGGGTCAATAAGGGTAGGAGGTAGCAAATGGCTGGCATTAATAACCTTGGTCAAAGCGGCTTGTCCTATATCGACCAACTTAAAGCGCTGCAAGAGCAGAAAAAGCCCACGGAGACGACTGGGCAACAAGAGTTGAAACAAGAGGATTTTCTCTCGTTATTGACCAAACAGTTGGCACAACAAGATCCGTTTAAACCCGTTAGTAACGATCAAATGATTGCTCAAATGGCCTCTTTTGCCACCGTTGATGGCATTGGCAAAATGAACGGTCAATTTGAAAGTTTAAACTCGGCAATGACTTCTAATCAGGCGCTACAGGCTTCGTCGCTAGTAGGACGAGATGTTCTGGTTCCCGGTTCTGCTGGAATGAAGTCGGATGTTGGCGGTATGGCGGCAATGGTCAAATTGCCTCAAGCAGTACAAAACTTATTCATTCGCATTGAAAATGAAGCTGGCCAATTAGTACGTACTTTTGATGTTGGTGCAAAACCTGGCGGTGATAATCGTGTCGAATGGGATGGTAATGATGAAAATGGAAATCCATTGCCTGAAGGTCGATATAGAGTCAGAGCATCCGGTTTGCTCGGTGGTGAAAATGCCGAATTTGGCGTATCAACCTACGCGAATGTCAATAGTGTTCTACTTGGTAAAGGCGACGGTAATGTACTGCTCAATCTTGCTGGTTTTGAATCACCAGTGCGACTTGCTGAAGTACTAGGAGTTGGCAAAGCATAATTATGCTCGCCAAACAGGAGAATTTGTTATGTCATATATATCGTTAAGCGGTCTTTCTGCTGCTCAATTAGATTTGAATACCACCAGTAATAATATTGCCAACGCGAACACCTACGGCTTTAAAGAGTCGCGGGCGGAGTTTGGTGATGTGTATTCAACGTCGCTATTTACCAATTCAAAAACTACACCAGGGCAAGGTGTTCAGGCGAGTAAGGTTGCGCAACAATTTCATGAAGGGTCGAGTATTTATACTAATAACCCGATGGATTTGCGTATTGCCGGTACCGGATTTTTTGCAGTTGCTAAAGATCGCTTAATCCCTCAGCAAAATGAATTGACTCGTAACGGTGCATTTCACCTTGATAAGAATAACTATATGGTCACCTCAAACGATCAATATTTACTCGGTTATGAAGTAAATCCTGATAATGGAGAGGTTTTATCGTATGAGCCTAAGCCGATCAATATTCCGGCTCAGTTTGGTAAACCAAAGCAAACCGGCAATATTGAACTCTCGGCTAACTTACCTGCGAACGGTGATTTAAAAGATCCTGCGCTATTTGATATTACCGATCCTGATACTTATAACCGCACCACGTCGTCGACCATTTATGACTCAATGGGACAACCTTATAAGCTCACCACCTATTATTTAAAAGATCAAAATGAAAATAATAAGTGGAATACCTACTACACCGTTACCGATAAAACTGGTGAAAAACCACTCAATATCGCTGGCGGAGATGCGGTTTCTCCAAATGGTCATGTGGGCCATACGTTACGCTTTAATAATGACGGAACGTTAGCTAGCATCAATAACGGTAACCCGATTGTTTCTGCTGCATTTGGGGAGGGTGATAATCCAATTGATCTAAATGGAGCGGATGGTTCACAGACTTTAGCCTTTAACCTCAACGGGGCTACACAATTTGCTGCGCCATTTGAATTAACGAAGTTTGATCAAGATGGTGCGACCACGGGCTTTTTGACCAAAATCGATTTTGATGAGTACGGTAGTGTACTGGCCACCTATTCAAATGGACAAAATGTAACCTTAGGTCGAGTCGCGATGGTTCGAGTGGCTAATGAGCAAGGTTTGGATAAAAAAGGCGGCACGCAATGGGATTCTACTCAGCAATCTGGCGTTAAAATTTGGGGTGAATCAAGCAAAGGCTCATTTGGTACGATCAGTAATGGCGTGCTTGAGCAGTCAAACATTGATATGACCCAAGAGCTGGTGGATCTTATTTCTGCACAGCGTAACTTCCAGGCTAACTCGCGGGCTTTAGAAGTGCATACTGGATTACAACAAACGATTTTACAAATCCGTTAATTCTAGATTTATTCGATTCAACATGCCTAAGTTGCTTTGTCTACTTAGGCATGTACTTCTTTCTTCGTTTTTTCTCTTCGTTCGACCTTAACTCGTTCTTTAGGTAGAACGGCATGCCACATCGCATCCTCTGTCTTCTCTTGCCGTTAAATTGCCGCTTTTGATTGCGCCGTTGTCATTTTATCTTATTTAACTTACTGATTAATAGGTGTAAAAATAATGGCACGCCAATTGCTTGTTTATGATTAATTAATGATTGTGGAGAACGTCTGATGGATCGCGCACTGTTCCTTGCCATGAGTGGCGCTAAACAAAATATGCAGGCGATGCAGCTAAGAGCCAATAACCTTGCTAACGTCAGTACTACGGGCTTTCGAGCTGATTTAGAACAAGCGCGTTCAATGCAAGCGTATGGTGAAGGGCTACCTAGTCGCGTATTTAGCATGACAGAACGCCCAGGGCACCGCTTTGACCAAGGCAGCGTGATCACCACAGGACGAGAACTCGATATTACTATTCAAGGTGATGGCTGGATTTCAGTATTAGATAAAACTGGCAATGAAGGTTTAACGCGCAGCGGTAATCTACGCATTGATCAAAATGGCTTATTACTTAATGGTAATGGTCATTTAGTGTTAGGTGAGTTGGGTGCGCCGATTACTTTGCCAATCCCGTTGAATAAAGTAGAGATAGGTAATGACGGCACTATCTCGGTTCGTCCACAAGGCGCACCTGCCGATGCGATGGAAATCGTTGATCGTATTAAATTGGTCAAGCCTGATAATCGTTCTCTATTCAAAGATATTAATGGCTTATTTCGAGCCAAAGATCCTAATGCAGAATACGTAGCCGATGCCACAGTGAAAGTGTTGACTGGCGCTCTTGAGGGCAGCAACGTCAATGCAGTGGGAGAGATGACCAACCTGATTGATTTACAGCGTCAGTTTGAAATGCAAGTCAAAATGATGAGTACGGCAGAAGAGATGGACAAAGCGTCTGACTCTTTACTGCGTATGAGCTAAGTGAGAGGAATTTAGTATGCAACCTGCATTATGGATAAGTAAAACGGGTCTAGATGCCCAGCAGACCAATATTGCCACCATCTCAAATAACTTAGCTAACGCCTCAACGGTGGGTTTTAAAAAGAGTCGAGCGGTATTTGAGGATCTGTTTTACCAAAATATTAATCAGCCTGGTGGTCAGTCTTCACAAAATACGGAGTTACCGAGCGGGTTAATGTTAGGAGCCGGAGCGAAGGTGGTAGCAACTCAAAAAGTTCACACTAACGGTAACGTCCAGACCACTAACAATAGCTTAGATATGATGATTGAAGGCGATGGCTTTTTCCAGATTCTCATGCCGGATGGCAATATTGGCTATAGCCGTAACGGTCAATTTACTTTGAACGCGGAAGGCGCGATCGTGACTTCTGGAGCTGGTTATTTAGTACAACCAGAAATCGTCGTTCCTGAAGATGCTATCTCGATCACTGTGGGCAATGACGGTGAAGTTTCGGTGCGTTTACGTGGTCAGCAAGAGAACCAAGTCTTAGGACAGATCACCATCGTGGATTTCATTAACCCAGGCGGTTTAGAACCTGTTGGGCAAAACCTATATTTACCGACGGGGGCCAGTGGCGATCCACAAGAAGGCGTTCCTGGTTTGGATGGGCTTGGCAATATCCGTCAATCCATGTTGGAAAGCTCTAACGTCAATGTTACCGAAGAGTTGGTCAACATGATTGAAGCGCAGCGAGTCTATGAGATGAACTCTAAAGTGATCTCTTCTGTGGATCAAATGATGAGTTTTGTTAATCAACAACTCTAATCACTGACTAACTAAGAGACTATGATGATGAAACGTATACTCAGTTTAGCCTTTGTGGCATTACTTTCAGGATGCAGTTTATTACCCGCACCCCTTGAAACGGCAGATGTGGTGCAAGGCACAACGGTAGTCGATGCAGTTGAGGGTGATCGATCGTCTGACGGTAGCACAGGCTTACTTGATACATTACGTAACCGAAATGATCCGGTTGCTGGTGACCCTGCTTGGGCTCCTATTCATCCGAAAGCCAAACCTGAGCATTATGCTGCTGAGACCGGTTCATTGTTTAATCTCGCTCGAGCAGTGAGTTTATACAGTGATGCTAAGCCGCGAGGGATTGGCGACATTATTACTGTGACGTTGAATGAAAACACCAAGGCGACCAAAAGCGCGGATGCTAAATTAACTAAAAATAATGACGCATCGATGGATCCACTCAGTGTTGGCGGTCAGGAGCTTACCATTGGTGATTACAACTTCTCTTACGCTTTGAAAAATAACAATCAATTTTCGGGTAGTGCGCAAGCAAATCAAAATAATAACTTACAAGGTTCGATTACCGTTGAAGTCATTGATGTTTTATCTAACGGCAATTTAGTGGTTCGAGGCGAAAAGTGGTTAATGCTCAACACGGGTGATGAATACATTCGTTTAAGTGGCACCGTGCGTCCAGATGATATTGGTTACGACAATACGATAGCGTCTAACCGTATCTCTAATACTCGAATTCAATACTCCAGTACCGGATCGAATCAAGACATGCAAGAGCCTGGATTCTTGGCACGATTTTTTAATGTCTCTTTATAGTATGACAATATAAGTCGATTTTTTGACACGATAAAATGATCACACGGCAATGCGTATCCACATTGAGAGAAGGTTAACGATGATGAAAAAAATTTTATTGCTCTTAATGGTGTTCATGGCAAGCAGTGCTCATGCCACGCGAATTAAAGATGTTGCACAAGTAGCCGGTGTACGTAGTAACCAATTAGTCGGGTATGGTTTAGTGACGGGGTTACCCGGTACGGGGGAATCAAACCCATTTACTGATCAAAGTTTTCGCGCCATGCTGCAAAACTTTGGCATTCAACTCCCCCCAGGTACACGAACCAATACCAAAAACGTTGCCGCAGTCATGTTGACGGCTGAACTACCTCCGTTTACGAAGCAAGGACAGACGATTGATGTCACCGTATCGTCGATAGGCTCAGCGAGTAGTTTACGTGGTGGCACATTGACACAAACCTTCTTAAAAGGGCTGGATGGCCAAGTGTATGCTGTGGCTCAAGGCAATTTAGTGGTGAGTGGCTTTAGTGCGACTGGAGCGGATGGGTCAAGTTTGGTTGGCAACAACCCAACGGTTGGTATGATTTCTAATGGGGCGATAGTTGAGCGAGAAATTCCGACGCCTTTTGGTCGTGGTGATTTTATCACTTTTAATCTTTTCCAATCGGATTTTACGACCGCTCAACGAATGGCCGATACCGTTAATCAATTTTTAGGTCCTGATATGGCCTCAGCCATTGATGCAACTTCAGTACGTGTTCGTGCGCCACGAGAAGTCTCGCAAAGAGTGGCTTTTCTTTCTGCCGTAGAAAACCTTGAGTTTGAACCTGCGGATATGGCGGCCAAGATTATCGTCAATTCACGAACCGGAACGATTGTGATTGGTCAGCATGTACGTTTAAGACCAGCCGCTGTGACTCACGGCGGTATGACGGTGGCAATCAAAGAAAACTGGGGCGTTGATCAACCCAATCCTTTCGCGGGAGGAGAGACGGCGATCATTCCCGATACAGATATTGAAGTCGTTGAGCAGCAGGGAAAAATGTTTAAGTTAGAAACCGGAACGACTTTAGATGAATTGGTCAGGGCTGTGAATGAAGTCGGGGCTGCTCCGTCAGATTTAATGGCAATTTTACAAGCATTAAAACAAGCTGGTGCCATTCAAGGTCAGTTAATTATTATCTAAGGAGTTCGTGATGGTGAATAACCCCAATGATATCGGCTTTATTCATGATATCGCCAGCCTAGATAAATTACGTCAACAAGCACTCAATGGTGATTCCGGCGCTGAAAAAGAGGCACTGACTGCCGCGGCAAGACAGTTTGAGGCTATTTTTACCACCATGATGTTAAAGTCGATGCGCGATGCGAACTCAGCCTTTAAATCGGATTTATTCAGCAGTAATAACGAAGATTTTTATCGACAAATGCAAGACGAGCAAATGGTCAGTCAGTTAAGCGCCTCAGGTTCGTTAGGCTTAGCCGATATGATTGTTGCACAGCTGACGGCGGCAGATAATGTCGCACCTACCGATCAAGATAATGACCGTTTCCAAGAGGCGATGAATCGCGTTCAACAAGCGCGATCGGTGGCGGCCGAGCGGCCCAATAATAGCGTAGTGGCGGCATCTTCATCACCGGCTCATGAATACCGCTTTGATTCACCACAATCTTTTGTCACATCACTCAAACCTTACGCTGATAAAGCGGCACAAGCGTTAGGTATTGATGCTTCTTTACTGCTTGCTCAAGCCGCTTTAGAAACCGGTTGGGGACAAAAAATGGTCAGTAATGTCCGTGGAAGCAGTAATAATTTATTTAATATTAAAGCTGATAGAAGTTGGCAGGGGCAGCGTGTTGCCACTCAAACCTTAGAATATTACGATCAAACACCGGTTATGGAAAAAGCCGCTTTTCGCGCGTATCCAAGCTTCCAAGACAGTTTTGATGATTATTTGCGCTTTTTGGAAAATAATCCTCGCTACAGCACCGCCTTAGAGCATGGTGGAAGTAATGAAGCGTTTATTCATGGTATTCATCAAGCTGGCTATGCGACAGATCCTCATTATGCAGATAAAGTATTGCGAGTAAAAGCGCAGATCGATCAAATGGATAACAGCTAATGCTCATGGGGATTCACTCACTTTCTGCCTACCTGTAATTCCAAGTCGTTTGGGTATATTGGATTTTTTCTGACTTGGCGATCATTCACTTAGCGCAATAAACATCCTTTCATTTCGTACCTTATTGAATATAGAAATAGGCTTTGGCTGGTTGGCCTCGCAACCAGTTTCTTCTAGCGCTTCAGTTTTATCTTTTATATTTCCTCTAGTTAACTAATCTCATTCGTTGGCATAGTTATTGCTTTTATAAGTAGTAATGTGGTCAGTAGCGACTGGCGTTAATCGGTTTTTTGGGGGCAAGTATGGCGTCTGATCTTCTGAATCTTGGTGCGCAGAGCGTATTAACGGCTCAGAGACAACTCAATACCACGGGTCATAACATTGCGAATGTTAATACCGAGGGTTACAGCCGTCAGTCTGTGATCCAAGGGACCAATGCACCTCGCCAACTCGGTGGTCAAACCTATGGGATGGGCGTACATGTGGAAAATGTTCGCCGCTCTTGGGATCAGTTTGCCGTTAAAGAGCTGAATCTTGCCACAACCAACCACGCTTTTAATAGCGATACTGAAGAAAACTTAGATATGCTCTCTAAGTTACTCTCTTCTGTTGCTTCTAAGAAAATCCCCGAAAATCTTAACGAATGGTTTGATTCAGTAAAAAGTTTAGCCGACACCCCCAATGATGTCGGGGTGCGCAAAGTTGTGCTCGAAAAAGCGAATCTTGTTACTCAAAATTTGAATGATTTTCATGAAACCGTGCGACGTCAGTTTGATATCACTAATAAAGGACTCGACGTTGGTATAGAGCGAATCAACCAGTTAGCGTTAGAAATACGTGATTTACAGCGCCTAATGATGCGTGTGCCTGGTCCACATAATGATTTGATGGATGAGCATGAAAAATTAGTCGCTGAACTTTCCCAATATACCAAAGTAACGGTAACACCCCGTACCAGTGCTGAAGGTTTTAATATTCATATTGGTAGCGGACATACCCTTGTCTCGGGAACGGAAGCGAGTCAATTAAAAATGATTGACGGTTATCCAGATGTCAAACAGCGTCGTTTGGCAGTCGTTGAAGGAAATACATTAAAGTCTATTTCTGAAAAAGAGATCGGCGGAAAGATGGCTGCGCTATTTGAAATGCGTGATCAACATATTCCTGGATTACTGGATGAAATCGGTCGTTTATCAATTTCTTTTGCTCATCAGGTCAACGAGTTACAAAGCCAAGGTTTAGATCTGCGTGGTAATGTTGGTGGGCTGCTTTTTTCCGATGTTAACTCTGAAGTCAATGCTCGTTCACGTATTGCCACAGCCAGTGATTCGAATGCTGATATTCGAGTGTACATCGATGATCTTAGTCAGTTAAAAGGTGGCGAGTTTGCTCTGTCTTATACAGGCAGTCATTATGTGGCGACGTTACCAGATGGCAAGCAACAGATCCTCGCACTTAATCAAGGTAATCTTTATTTAGATGGCTTGCGTATTCAGGTCAATACTCCACCAGAAATTGGTGAGCGAGTCATCGTTCGCCCAACCCGTGATGGCGCCGCTCAGATTCAGATGGCAACCAATGATCCGACAAAGATTGCCGCCCAAAGCTATCAAGCCTCGACTTCTTTTGCTCAAGGGCGTGCCCAATTTCAAATTGACCAAGTTGGTGATATCAAAGAGTTTGAAGCTTATCTTGTCCCTAATACAGGTGCTGGCGATCATGAGATGCAAATTCGTGTGGTGGACAAAAATGGCCAGTTGCTCGCAACGCAACCTTATTTATTTAATGACGACCAATCAAAGTTACCGATAGTTATCCCTGCTCAACAAACGAGTGGTCAACCGACCGTCTTTACCCTGACTCGAGGGGCGATTGAGAATGATAAATTTACCGCCAATTTAAATCCGGCGGAAGGTGATAACGGTAATTTACGCAAGATGATTCATCTGCAAACGACCAAAAAAATGAATGACAATGAGTCAACCATTATCGGTTTGTATCATAACTTGAATACCGATTTCGGTTTAAAACTCTCGACTTCGACTCGCTTAGCCGATGTGGCTCGTTTAGAAAAAGAGGCGGCGGAATCGCGTATTGGTTCAGTGTCTGGGGTTAACTTGGATGAAGAAGCAGCCAATATGATGAAGTTTCAGCATGCTTATATGGCCTCATCGCGCATCATGCAGGCTGCAAATGACACGTTTAATACCATTTTGCAGCTCAGGTAGGGGGACAAGTAAATGTTAAATCGAATTTCTAGCTTCCATAACTATCAGTCGGTGCAAAACGATTTACGTCGCCAAGAAAATAAAGTTCATCACAACCAAGCGCAATTAGCTTCGGGAAAAAAGCTTTTGTCTGCCGGAGATAACCCACTCGCGACGCATTACATTCAAAATGTAACACAACAAGAAGAGCAGTTGCGCCAATACTTAGATGCCATTGTACTGGTTCGTAATCGTCTTGAGCACCAAGAAGTGATCATTTCTAATGCCGAAGAGTTTACCGATAAAGCCAAGCGTATGGTCATGGAAATGATCAACGGTTCATTATCTCCCGAAGATCGTGAAACTCAGGCGCGGCAAATTCAAGAAATTGCTAATAACTTTTTGAATCTTGCCAATGTACAAGACGAAACGGGTAATTTTATTTTTGCGGGAACTCGGCCGAAGAACCAACCTTTTTTTCGAGATAATCAAGGTAACGTGACCTATTACGGTGATGATTATCAGCGAAAAATGCGCATCTCCAATAATTTAGAAATGCCCTTCAATACCCCAGGCAACCAAATGTTTATGGATATTAATAATCCATTTGGTGATTTTGAACCTGAGTATGCATTACAAGAAGGATCGGAATTATTGCTTGAGCGGGCAACGAACAGTGATGACGGTGATAATGCCAGCTATACGGTAACGTTTGTGGATATGCTCAATGGCGGCTTTGCTTATCAGTTAGAGCGCGATGGTGAGGTTGTCGAGGTTAATGACTTTGATCCAAGAACAGGGGTTCAATATCAAGGTCTCACTATTAATATCAAAGGCAGTATCACAGCCGGAGACAGTATCACTCTGAATCCACGTAAAACATTTACAGTATTTGATAGTTTTAAAAAAGCCATTGAGTACTCGAAAGGTTCTGTTTCCGATGCTTCAACCACTGGCAAGCTTCATCAAATCACCGAAGAATTACACACTGCCTTTATTCATTTAAACCAAGTTCGTTCGGATGTCGGTGCTCGATTGAGCACCTTAGATCTACAAGAAGATCAGCATGAAGATTTTAAAATCAGTCTGGCTCGCTCTAAGAGTCAGTTTGAAGATCTCGATTACTCGCAAGCAGTGATTGAATTTAATGAAAACTCGAGAGCGCTGCAAGCCTCTCAATTGGCGTTTGGCAAAGCGAAAGATTTAACCCTATTTAATTACCTTTAGAGGTTAGTGAGAATCGCTTGCTCAGCATCATTAAGTCGTTGTTTGAGTTCGGGACAAGAACTTGTTTCTCTCGAACAACGCTTAACCTCGAAAGGTTAATAAATCCTATCTTTGTGCCTTATGTGCTATGCCATCAGTGCGAAAAGAGAGGTGTTTTTTTGCTTTAAATCTCATCTTGTCTTCGGTCGGCTTTCCTTTGCCAGTCGACAGCAGGCGGAGCGGCAAAAAAGCGGCAACGGTATATTACCAGTGCTGAACGAAAGAGAGTTTTGTAAATAATTGAAATTAACTTATTGATTATAAAGGTTTAAAATTTTCATTGAGTTCGTTTGAAAAGTTGGCATGTTTATTGGATTAATTTAAACAGAGTGAATACCACCCGATCTTAAATATACCTTAGGGTGTATTTGGCAAGTGATTTACGGTCAGTGCTTCCAAGAGAGTAAAGCTGACCGCTTCGCAAAAGACTTGCGGACTCGATAGGAGAGCAAAATATGACCATTAATGTAAATACCAACGTGTCGGCAATGACCGCTCAGCGTTACTTGACCAAGTCGTCCAACGATTTAAATACCTCGATGGAGCGTCTTTCTTCTGGTAACCGTATTAACAGTGCCAAAGATGATGCGGCAGGTTTGCAAATTTCAAACCGATTGATCGCTCAGTCTCGTGGTCTTGATGTGGCAATGCGTAATGCTAACGATGGTATTTCGATTGCTCAGACCGCTGAAGGAGCAATGAATGAGTCAACCAGCATTCTGCAACGTATGCGTGATTTGGCCCTACAATCAGCCAACGGAACCAACTCAGATGCCGAGCGTCAAGCACTCAACGAAGAGTCGGTTGCTCTGCAAGATGAGTTAAACCGAATTGCAGAAACGACCTCTTTTGGTGGTCGTCGATTGCTCAACGGGTCATTTGGTGAAGCATCATTCCAAATTGGTTCTAGTTCCGGTGAAGCGATCATCATGGGCTTAACCAGTATCCGTGCCGATGACTATCGGATGGGCGGCCAATCTTTTATTGCTACTGAAGGCAAAAACAAAGATTGGGGTGTCGATCCGACGGCAAACGATTTGAAATTAGAGTTCACCAAAAAAGATGGCCAAGAAGTGACATTAGATATCTTAGCCAAAACCGGTGACGATATTGAAGAGCTCGCAACTTACATCAATGGTCAGACTGACTTGCTCAAAGCCTCAGTCGACGAAGATGGTAAGCTACAGATTTTTGTTGCTGAACCACACATTGAAGGTGATTTAACCATCTCTGGAGGCTTAGCGACTGAACTTGGTTTAGCCGGTGGTCCTGGAGAGAAAACGACCGTGCAAAATATTGATATGCGCACTGTTGGTGGCTCGCAAAACGCAGTCGGTATCTTAGATGCAGCGCTTAAATACATTGACTCACAACGCGCGGATTTAGGTGCTAAACAGAACCGACTCAACCACAGTATTAATAACTTGGCCAACATCCAAGAGAACGTCGAAGCCTCGAAGAGCCGGATTAAAGATACCGACTTTGCGAAAGAGACGACTCAGTTGACTAAGTCACAAATATTGCAGCAAGCAGGAACGTCAATTCTTGCTCAAGCAAAACAGTTGCCAAACTCTGCAATATCATTATTGCAGTAGTCCTGGGAGGCGGCATTAATAAGCTCAGACGTGAGTATGTAATCCGCAACCTTGGCAAGGTATGGTTGTTAGAACAGTATAAGCTCTCTCAGATACGCCTGTTTATACTAGGAAAATAACCATACATTATGGTTAGCCATAATGTGTTCATTTCTCTTGATCTCCACATTGGCAATGGCTGCCAACCATAGCCCCGGTTCTCTCAAAGGAAAAGGGGCTTTTCTTTTTTCTGCCAATCCATTTCTCATCCCCCCCGGCCATTACCGCTAAATCTTGAGCGATTTATGTCTTTTTCGGTTGGTTTTGCGTCTTATGCCTCAGTTTCTTCTTTCTAAGTCGCTTAATTCACCTTGCTCAATAAATCCCCTAAAGGAATCGTCGTTTGAGTCGCTATTAAAGATACTTTGAGAGAACTACGTGGTTATCCGAGACGTCGGAAACCGTTCGGCAAGTTCCGCTACGTCTAATATTAATAGGAGACCAATTATGGCGGTAAATGTAAACACTAACGTGTCAGCGATGACGGCACAGAGGTACCTGAACAGTGCAACCAGTGCACAGCAAACGTCAATGGAACGTTTGTCTTCAGGTTTTAAAATTAATAGTGCGAAAGATGATGCTGCAGGTTTGCAGATCTCAAACCGTTTGAATGTGCAAAGTCGTGGTTTAGACGTTGCTGTTCGTAACGCGAATGATGGTATTTCCATGGCACAAACCGCTGAAGGCGCCATGAATGAGACCACCAACATTTTGCAACGGATGCGGGATCTTTCTTTACAATCTGCGAATGGTTCAAACTCAAAATCTGAGCGTGTCGCTATCCAAGAAGAAGTCACGGCACTTAATGATGAATTGAATCGTATTGCAGAGACCACCTCATTTGCGGGTAATCGTCTATTGAACGGTACTTTCCAAACGAAGTCGTTCCAGATTGGATCTCAGAGCGGTGAAGCTGTGATGCTGACCATGAAAGACATGCGTAGTGATAACGCGATGATGGGAGGAACCAGTTACGTTGCGGCTACTGAGGCAGATAAAGATTGGACGGTTAGTGATGGTAGTAACGATTTAACCTTAACCTTGACCGATATTAATGGTGATGAGCAAATTGTTAATATTACCGCCAAAGTTGGTGATGATATTGAAGAAGTTGCCACCTACATTAATGGTCAAACAGACTTAGTGCAAGCATCGGTTAATGAGAAGGGGCAGTTACAGGTCTTTACCGGAAATAATGATGTCACTGGCGCAGTCGCTTTTAGTGGCGCATTAGCTACCGAGCTAGACATGCAAGCGGGACAGGCGATTACGATCGATACGATTGATGTCACGACCGTTGGCGGAGCGCAAAAATCAGTGTCTGTTGTCGATGCTGCGCTTAAGTATGTTGATAGCCATCGTGCAGAGCTAGGTGCGTTCCAGAATCGATTTGGCCATGCCATTAATAACTTGGATAACATTAATGAAAATGTTAATGCGTCTAAGAGCCGGATCAAGGATACCGACTTTGCTAAAGAAACCACGGCATTGACTAAATCACAGATTTTAAGTCAAGCGTCGAGCTCAGTCTTAGCTCAAGCGAAACAAGCACCAACAGCGGCACTCGCGCTATTAGGGTAATTAAGATTTAAGTGATAATAAAAAACCCAGCCTAAGCTGGGTTTTTTTATAAATGGTGCGGAAGGAGAGACTTGAACTCTCACACCTTGCGGCGCCAGAACCTAAATCTGGTGCGTCTACCAATTTCGCCACTTCCGCACAAATTTTGTAGATAATCTGATTGACTCAAATCATCGTTGTAATTGGCAGGTCTACCTGGATTCGAACCAGGGAATGGCGGCATCAAAAGCCGCTGCCTTACCGCTTGGCGATAGACCTGAAATGCTGTTAATTTAATAACAGGCTTATCGATAAAGCAACTGTTCAACAGTAACTAACGATAAATGGTGGCTACGACGGGATTCGAACCTGTGACCCCATCATTATGAGTGATGTGCTCTAACCAGCTGAGCTACGTAGCCACGACTAATCAATGGTGCGGAAGGAGAGACTTGAACTCTCACACCTTGCGGCGCCAGAACCTAAATCTGGTGCGTCTACCAATTTCGCCACTTCCGCACAAATTTTGTAGATAATTTGATTAACTCAAATCATCGTTGTAATTGGCAGGTCTACCTGGATTCGAACCAGGGAATGGCGGCATCAAAAGCCGCTGCCTTACCGCTTGGCGATAGACCTGTTGTTGATAGCAGGCTATGCTAACTCAATAAATGGTGCGGAAGGAGAGACTTGAACTCTCACACCTTGCGGCGCCAGAACCTAAATCTGGTGCGTCTACCAATTTCGCCACTTCCGCACAAATTTTGCAGATAATCTGATTGACTCAAATCATCGTTGTAATTGGCAGGTCTACCTGGATTCGAACCAGGGAATGGCGGCATCAAAAGCCGCTGCCTTACCGCTTGGCGATAGACCTGTAATACTGAACTTGGTGCGGAGGGAGGGACTTGAACCCTCACGTCCTAACGGACACTAGCACCTGAAGCTAGCGCGTCTACCAATTTCGCCACCACCGCAAATTCAGTCAATGCTGATACAGTATTGATGGAACTAAATAGTTGGCAGGTCTACCTGGATTCGAACCAGGGAATGGCGGCATCAAAAGCCGCTGCCTTACCGCTTGGCGATAGACCTACATCGGTTAACAGCTATCTACTGCTGACCTCTAATATGGTGCGGAAAGAGAGACTTGAACTCTCACACCTTGCGGCGCCAGAACCTAAATCTGGTGCGTCTACCAATTTCGCCATTTCCGCAAAACTTTACTTTTATAACGAGATAATGGTGCGGAAGGAGAGACTTGAACTCTCACACCTTGCGGCGCCAGAACCTAAATCTGGTGCGTCTACCAATTTCGCCACTTCCGCATCTCGTTATTGTACCTTATCTCAACAGAAGAGGTAAAATAAGTGGTGGCTACGACGGGATTCGAACCTGTGACCCCATCATTATGAGTGATGTGCTCTAACCAACTGAGCTACGTAGCCATCTTTTTAGAGCGAGAAACTATAATCTATTCTCGCCATCAGTTCCAATAGTTTTTACGTATTGAAACCTAAAGAAATAATGGCAGGTCTACCTGGATTCGAACCAGGGAATGGCGGCATCAAAAGCCGCTGCCTTACCGCTTGGCGATAGACCTACGGTGATAAGTAGCCCTTAGGCAGCCTATCGATAAATGGTGCGGAAAGAGAGACTTGAACTCTCACACCTTGCGGCGCCAGAACCTAAATCTGGTGCGTCTACCAATTTCGCCATTTCCGCATTATTTCCTAACTATTCTACTCAAAGAACACTTAGGAAATGGTGGCTACGACGGGATTCGAACCTGTGACCCCATCATTATGAGTGATGTGCTCTAACCAGCTGAGCTACGTAGCCAATTGCTAAACTGCTTATCACTCACAGCCAGCGTTACGCTCGGAGTTTCGAAGTTGCCTTCTCGCTGCGAACGGTGCGCATTATGCGGATATGGCTGTAGAGCGTCAATAGTTTTTTTGAATAAATTCCTGAAAACCAACTGTTCGAGTTTTTTTTAAACAAAGCTGGCTGTTTCTGATCAAAATCTATCCCAAACCGAGAGATTTTCTCATTGTACGCCAAGCAGATGATCATGGTTTATTAGCGATGAATGTAAAAGTAAACCATGAACATTCGATTCAAAAAAAGCCAACATAGTGTTGGCTTTTTCGATAGTGATTAGGTTTTATACGTTAAAGCGGAAATGAATGACATCACCATCTTTGACAATATAATCTTTGCCTTCTAGACGCCATTTACCCGCTTCCTTGGCACCACTTTCGCCTTGGTACTGGATGAAGTCATTGTAACCGATCACTTCGGCACGGATAAATCCACGTTCAAAATCGGTGTGGATTTTTCCTGCTGCTTGAGGAGCTGTCGCGCCTACCGGAACGGTCCAAGCACGGACCTCTTTAACCCCTGCGGTAAAGTAAGTTTGCAAATCAAGCAGTTCATACCCTGAACGAATCACTCGGTTTAAGCCTGGTTCTTCAATACCCAGATCAGCAAGAAACTCAGCACGCTCTTCTTCTTCTAATTCAGAAAGTTCGGCTTCAATAGCAGCACATACGGCCACGACAGAGGCATTTTCTTGGGCGGCATGAGCACGGACCGCGTCTAAATAGGGGTTATTTTCAAAGCCATCTTCATTCACATTAGCAATGTACATGGTTGGCTTAAGGGTCAGGAAATTAAGGTATCCAACCGCAGCAAGTTCTTCTTTGCTTAAGGGGACAGAGCGTGCAGAGCCACCTTCAGTCAGTACGGGCAATAGTTTTTCTAAGACACCAAGCTCAAATTTAGCGTCTTTATCGCCACCTTTGGCACGTTTCGTTTGACGTTGAATCGCGCGTTCGCAGCTATCTAAGTCAGCGAGAGCCAACTCAAGATTGATCACTTCGATGTCTTCAATTGGTGATACTTTTCCTGCGACGTGAACAATATTTTCGTTCTCAAAGCAGCGGACAACGTGACCAATCGCATCGGTTTCGCGGATGTTGGCTAAAAATTTATTACCTAAACCTTCACCTTTTGATGCCCCAGCCACTAAGCCTGCGATATCAACAAACTCCATTGTGGTTGGTAGTATGCGTTGTGGATTAACAATTTTTGCCAATGCGTCGAGACGCAAATCAGGCACTGGTACCACACCAGTGTTTGGTTCAATAGTACAAAACGGGAAGTTAGCCGCTTCGATACCTGCGTTAGTCAGTGCATTAAAAAGGGTTGATTTACCTACGTTAGGTAAACCCACAATGCCACATTTAAAACCCATGTTTGGTAACCTTATTCAGCTTTGAACGTATGTAAGCGGTTTTGCGCTTTAGTTAGGCCATCTTTCAGTAAAATATCGAGACAGCGAACAGATTCATCTACTGCTGCTAGTATGCACTCGTGCTCTTTGTTAGGAGCTTTACTTAACACATAGCCTGCAACTTTGTCTTTGTGTCCTGGATGGCCAATGCCAATACGAAGACGATAGAATTCTTTATTGTTGCCTAATTTACTGATGGTGTCTTTTAACCCATTATGACCACCATGCCCGCCACCTTGTTTAAATTTAGCCACGCCGGGAGGAAGATCCAGTTCGTCATGAGCGATCATGATCTCTTCCGGTTTGATTTGATAAAACTTAGCAAGGGCTGCGACGGCTTTACCAGATAAATTCATATAAGTCGTTGGGATCAGTAAACGCAGATCTTGACCATTAACCAATATACGACCGGTTAATCCGAAAAACTTCACTTCACTTTTCAGTGTCGTATTGTGCACTCGGGCCAGTTCTTCGATGACCCATGCTCCTGCATTATGTCGAGTATTGACGTATTCAGGGCCCGGGTTGGCCAGACCGACAAGTAATTTAATTGGTTGACTCAAGGCTAGGATCCCTTCGGAAACGAAAAAAGCGCGGTATGATAGCATAGAAAAATGCAAAAGGGCGAGATGGCTGATGCTCGACGCCATGAAACAAAAATACCTCGTCATTTTGACGAGGTATTTTACCGATCCAAGACTATCGCTGCTTAGTTAAACATCGCTGAGATAGACTCTTCGTTACTGATTCGGCGGATCGCCTCGGCGAGCATGGTTGATAACGTTAATTGGGTAACTTTACCCGTTGCTGCCATTTCTTTAGATAAAGTGATGGAGTCTGTGACGATCACTTGGTCAAGCACAGAATTTTTGATGTTTTTTGCGGCATTGCCTGAGAAGACAGCATGGGTTGCATAAGCAAACACACGTTTTGCTCCGCGCTCTTTAAGTGCTTCAGCCGCTTTGCATAAGGTTCCGCCGGTATCGATCATATCGTCAACAATCACGCAATCACGGCCTTCAACGTCACCTATTAAGTTCATGACTTCAGAGACGTTGGCACGAGGACGACGTTTATCGACAATCGCGATATCAATATCACCGAGTGCTTTTGCTGTTGCACGAGCACGTACCACACCACCTAGATCCGGAGATACGACGACAGGATCTTCTAAGTTACGTGCTTTCATGTCTTCCAAGAGAACGGGTGTACCGAAGATGTTATCTACCGGTACATCAAAGAAACCTTGAATTTGCTCTGCGTGTAGGTCAATGGTTAAGACCCGATCAACCCCTACGTTAGAGAGAAAGTCAGCAACGACTTTCGCCGTAATTGGAACACGAGCAGAACGCACTCGACGGTCTTGGCGTGCATAGCCAAAGTAAGGGATGACAGCAGTAATACGGCCTGCTGAAGCGCGGCGCATTGCGTCAATCATTACCACCAATTCCATTAAATTGTCATTGGTTGGTGCACAAGTTGATTGAATAATAAATACATCGCTACCACGAACATTTTCGTTGATCTGCACTGCCACTTCTCCATCAGAGAAGCGAGAAACAGTAGCATCACCAAGGGAGATGTATAGACGTTCAGCAATACGTTGGGCTAGTTCAGGTGTGGCGTTACCAGCAAATAGCTTCATATCAGGCACGGTGGAAACCTCAGGGTTGCGTCCAGTTTTTAATTAGGTTGGGTGTCGGCTGATTGGTAATCAGCCAGTGTCTCTTTTAGTGGTGAAACGTTGCGGCCTTGAGCGACAAACGCAGAGACAGTGTCTGGGAGTTTCGCAAGGACAGCTTGCGCTTCTTTTTTGCTCGAAAATTCAGCGAAAACGCAAGACCCGGTCCCGGTCAATCTTGACGGCGCGTATTGTAGCAGCCATGAAAGTTGCTTATCAACCTCTGGGTACTCCAATCGGACAATTTTTTCGCAATCGTTTTCGTAGTTCGCATTGAGTAGAGTATTAATATCACGTTTTGCTGTGTTTCTCGGTAATTTTGGATGAGAAAAAATTACTTTTGTCGCAATACTCACATTTGGGCGAATCACGAGATAATGCTTTTCTTCGGGCTGTACCGGTTGGAGCTTTTCTCCAACACCTTCGGCAAAAGCGGAGAAGCCGTGAATAAAAACCGGAACATCGGCCCCTAAACTTAGACCTATCGTCGCGAGTTGATCATCGCTTAACCCACAGCCCCATAAATAATTGAGTGCGACCAACACCGTTGCCGCATTAGAAGAACCTCCACCAATCCCCCCGCCCATTGGTAAGCGTTTGGTTAGTTGAATATCTGCGCCGAATGAGCTCTCGGTTTGCTGCTGTAAGGCGCAAGCCGCACGGTAAATAAGATTATCTTGCAGTGCGACGTCAGGCAGTTGCGGTGAGAGTGTGATTTGCCCTGTCTGATTCGCGGTAATCGTCAGTTCATCGCCATAATCGATAAATTGAAATAATGTTTGCAGGTCGTGATAACCATCAGCGCGTTGTCCGGTAATGTACAAAAACAGATTTAATTTAGCGGGCGATGGCCATACGGTTGGTCGTTGTATCATGGCGTGAGTGTCCATTTAGATATCACAAGGTTAATCGAGGTGTCCTGTTGGGTGAGCAATACTCGGTCTGGCAGAGGGAGGGGTTTATCTTGCCAGAGATATTCGCGGTAGCGATGATAATCTACCGTCCAGCGCGAAAAACCTTGGTTTTTTTGTAATCTAGCCAAGGTATTGTTCGAATTTAATTCAAAGTGATCAGCTTGAGTGGGTAAGCCGACAATCCATGCTTGTAAAAGCTCAATAGGGAGCGTTAATCCAGTCAGAGAGGTAATCAATTGTTCGGCACTGTCAGCGCGGTAGACGTTGTCATCATGAGTGATGACTTGCGCGCCCTGTTGATCAATCGACAAGTTTAATACCGTCTGTCCTAAAAAGGTCGTTAGGCGGAGCTGGGTTTGCTGAGGTGAAATTTGCCACTGAAAATTAAGAGATTGACGCTGATTGGGGTCAATATAGGCGAGTTTCCCAACCAGTTGAAACTGCGTAATGGTCTTTAAGCGAGCTTGGTGTGATTGCCATTCAACGTCCCTAATGGGGTCGGGAATGCTGCTACAGCCCCATAGTCCTAAGAGTAAGGTAATAATAAGAAAAATACGTGGCGGTGATATCATCATATGCTCGTTATTTATCCATTTATGGGACACAAGAGCCGTCACTATACCATTGATATCACGAACTCGGGAAAACAAATCCCAATCGCTCTTTCAATAAATAGGTGCATCAAGTAAAATTCGCCGCTCAACCCACTTCTTATCAGAGAACCCTCGATACATGTCCTTGCTTGTTATTGGTATCAATCACAATACAGCTTCGGTTGAGTTGCGAGAAAAAGTGGCCTTTGGAGCAGATAAACTGTCCGAAGCGTTGCGCCATTTATCTGGCCAACCTTACGTCAAGGGAAGTGTGATTTTATCAACCTGTAACCGAACCGAACTGTATTGTGACGTTAAGGTGGCAAGTAAGAATAAACTGATAGAGTGGTTATCTCAGTTTCATCAAGTCAATCTGGAAACCTTAAAGCCCAGTTTATATGTCCATGAAGAGCAAGCGGCAATCCGTCATCTGATGCGCGTTGCTTGTGGATTGGATTCATTAGTACTGGGCGAACCACAAATTTTGGGTCAAGTAAAACAAGCGTATGCGGATTCGCGAGAGAATCGCATGGTCGATTCGGCCTTAGATAAGTTGTTTCAAAAAGCGTTTTCGGTTGCTAAGCGTGTGCGGACTGAAACCGACATTGGTGGTCATGCGGTCTCTGTTGCTTATGCCGCCTGTACGCTGGCAAAACATATTTTTGAATCGTTAACGCAGGCTACGGTGCTATTAGTTGGCGCAGGAGAGACCATCGAATTGGTCGCTAAACATTTGGACGGTCATGGTTGTAAACGAATGATCGTTGCTAACCGAACACGCGAACGGGCCATGGCATTAGCGCAAAATTTTGACGCTGAAGTGATTACCTTAAATGAGATTCCAGATTATTTAGCACAGGCGGATATTGTGATTAGTTCGACCGCTAGTCCGCTGCCCATCATCGGTAAAGGGATGGTCGAAAGCGCGCTCAAAGCGCGTCGTCATCAACCGATGCTGTTAGTCGATATTGCCGTTCCGCGTGATGTGGAATCACAAGTCAGTGAACTTGACGATGCTTATCTCTATTCAGTGGATGATTTACAATCGATTGTTGAGAGTAATATTGAGCAACGTAAGATTGAGGCGATTCAAGCCGAAGCGATCGTCAGCGAAGAAAGCGCAGAATTCATGAGTTGGATGCGCTCGCTGCAGGCGGTCGACAGCATTCGTGACTATCGTCAATCGGCGAACAATATCCGTGAAGAGTTACTCAGTAAAAGTTTACAAGCGTTAGCCGCTGGAGGCGATGCGGAAAAGTTATTGGTCGAATTAAGCAATAAACTCACCAATAGATTGATCCATACCCCAACGCGCGCGTTGCAGATGGCAGCCGAGCAAGGGGAGCCAGCAAAACTGGCAATTATTAGACAAAGTTTGGGTCTTGATGACCTGTAATAATTTGTAAATCCTTATTTATTAAAGAAGAAACTATGAAAGCGTCGATTTTAGTTAAGCTTGAATCTTTGGTGGAGCGCTACGAAGAAGTGCAACACTTATTAGGCGATCCTGCCGTGATCGGTGATCAAAATAAATTTCGATCGCTCTCAAAAGAGTATTCGCAACTCGAAGAAGTCACCAAATGCTTCCAAGCTTATCAGCAAGCTCAAGAAGACTTTGTCGCCGCAGAAGAGATGACCAAAGAAGACGATGCTGAAATGCGCGAAATGGCCCAAGATGAAATGAAAGCGGCTAAAGCGGAAATTGAACGCTTAAGTGCTGAGCTGCAAATTCTTCTGTTACCTAAAGATCCGAATGATGATCGCAACTGTTTCTTAGAAATTCGTGCTGGGGCGGGTGGTGATGAAGCCGGGATTTTTGCTGGTGATCTGTTCCGGATGTACAGCCGTTTTGCTGAGAAAAAAGGCTGGCGAATTGAAGTCATGTCGGCGAGTGAAGCTGAGCATGGTGGTTACAAAGAGATGATAGCCAAAGTTAATGGTGACGGAGCTTACGGGGTATTGAAATTTGAATCGGGCGGTCACCGAGTGCAACGTGTTCCCGCGACCGAATCTCAAGGTCGTGTACATACTTCTGCGTGTACTGTGGCTGTGATGCCAGAGATCCCCGAAGCCGAAATTCCTGAAATTAAAGCCAGCGATCTAAAAATCGATACTTTCCGCTCATCAGGAGCAGGTGGCCAGCACGTTAACACGACGGATTCAGCGATTCGAATTACCCACTTGCCAACGGGGATTGTGGTTGAGTGTCAGGATGAGCGTTCGCAACATAAGAACAAAGCTAAAGCGATGTCTGTGCTAGGCGCTCGGATTGTTCAAGCTGAAGAGAAAAAACGTGCGGCGGAAATCTCCGATACCCGACGCAATCTACTTGGCTCAGGCGATCGCAGTGATCGCATTCGAACTTACAACTATCCACAGAGCCGAGTGTCCGATCATCGTATTAACCTCACCATTTATCGTCTCAATGAGGTGATGGAAGGCGATTTACAAGCCTTGATTGATCCTGTTGTCCAAGAGCATCAAGCGGATCTGCTGGCTGCGTTATCTGATAACCATTAATTTATTCATTATCATGACGATACAAGCTTTATTGGCTAAGGCTAAGCGGCAACTTATCGAGAGCGGCAGCGATTCGCCGTCTCTTGATGCCGCGCTGCTGCTTTGCCATGTGTTACAAAAACCGCGCTCCTATTTATTGACGTGGCCAGATAAAAGGCTCGATGCAGACGCTATTTCTGCTTTCGAGGTTTTGCTCGCACGGCGTATCGCCGGTGAGCCGATCGCTTATATTATTGGTGAACGCGAATTTTGGTCGTTACCTTTAAAAGTCGCACCATCGACCTTAATACCTCGTCCGGATACTGAACGCTTAGTTGAATTAGCACTGGATAAGGCTGTACTTATTGATGGCGATATCCTTGATCTAGGGACAGGAACTGGAGCTATCGCATTAGCGCTTGCTTCAGAGCTACCTCAGCGCCATGTGCTGGGGATCGATCTGCGTTCAGAGGCCGTTGAGCTTGCCGAGGATAATCGCAAACGATTACAGCTCTCCAATGTCACATTTTTGCAAGGCAGTTGGTTTACCCCTCTCGCTAACGGTATAAAGTTTGCTTTGATTGCTTCTAACCCGCCTTATATTGAGGAGCACGATCCCCATTTACAGCAAGGGGATGTCCGTTTTGAACCGAGAAGCGCTCTGGTCGCAGGCGATAATGGATTAGCCGATATTAAACATATCGCGACTTCGGCGCGTGAATATTTACTCGATCGAGGCTGGCTGTTGTTTGAACATGGTTATCAACAAGGCAAAGCAGTGCGAGCCATTTTGAGTGAACTTGGCTATCAGCAAGTGGTTACGGAGCAAGACTACGCTGGTAACGATCGAGTCACCTTGGGTCAATGTCGATTTTAAAGAGGAACACATGTACGAAGTACTTAAATCACTCCATCTCTTCACTATAGCGACTAGCGCTTTCTTATTGAGTGTTCGTTATATTTTAATGATGATGGATTCCCATTGGTTACAACATAAGTTTCTGAAAATTTATCCGCACATCAACGATAGCCTGTTATTAGTCACTGGCATTTGGCTTATTGTGATCACAGGCTTTATACCTTATACGGCTGCAGCGCCGTGGATGACCGATAAAATTACTTGTGTCTTGGCTTATATTGCTTTGGGCTTTTTTGCGCTTAAGTTTGGTCGTAATAAGCTGCTACGCTCGTTTGCTTTTCTTGGCGCGATGGGCTGGCTGATCATGGCGGGTAAAGTGACGGCTTCTAAAGCACCGATGTTTTTCAGTTAATATCATGGACTCGATAAATCAATGCTGAATTTATTTGATGAAGATTTTGATGCAATGGATTTAGTGGAAGGTGCGCTGGCATTAAATAAAGCCATTAATCCGGAGACTAAAGTCGATTGGGCTCTCGCTGAATTGCAAAGGCTGTACCATCAAGCTGAGTTAGCTTTAGCTGATGAATCAAATACAAAGCAGCGCTTTGCCCTCTTTTTGGATGTTTTTTATCATCAATGGGGCTTTGTTGGCGATAAAGAAACCTATTTTCATTCTCGTAACGGTTTTATTGATAAAGTCCTCGAACGTCGTCAGGGAATACCGGTGAGTCTTGGAGCGTTACTACTCTATTTTGCTAGGCGTTTTGATTTTCCCGTGCAAGGAATTACTTTTCCTACACAGTTTTTACTTGAAGTGCAGTGGCCTGATGAAGCTCCGCTGTATCTCAATCCTTTTTCCGGCGAGTTTGTCTCGAAATACATGCTCAATGCGTGGTTGGTTGGTCATAAAGGCCCCTTGGCCCGCTTGCAGGCTGAGCATCTAAAACCGACCGATAATCCAACGATTATTGGTCGCTGGTTAGCCTTATTGAAAAGTGCCTTGCTGCGAGAAGAGCGCTATACTTTGGCGCTACGCTGCACCAATTTAGCATTAACCTTTGTCCCTGATGATCCTTATGAAATACGTGATCGTGGTTTTATCTATCAGCAGTTAGACTGTCATCAGGTGGCGTTATCCGATTTCCAATATTTTATTGAACACTGCCCTGATGATCCCGCAGCGCAGTTACTCAAGAATCAAATGAATGCGCTAACGGTTTATCCAGTGACGCTGCATTAATCACAACTTAAGAGAACTCACTATGGAACAAAAAATTGTTCATATCGGTCATATCCCGGTCGCCAATGATCATCCCTTTACGCTTTTTGCTGGTATGAATGTGTTGGAATCTCGTGATTTGGCGATGCAAATTTGCGAGTACTACGTCAAAGTAACCGAAAAGCTTGGTATTCCTTACGTGTTTAAAGCGTCGTTTGATAAGGCTAACCGTAGCTCGGTACATTCATACCGTGGGCCTGGTTTGGAAGAGGGCATGAAAATCTTTCAAGAGCTGAAAGAGACCTTCGGGGTGAAAATTATTACCGACGTACACACCGAAGCGCAGGCTCAGCCAGTCTCTGAAGTCGTTGATGTGATTCAGTTGCCAGCATTTTTAGCACGTCAAACGGATTTAGTCGAAGCGATGGCAAAAACGGGCGCAGTCATTAACGTTAAAAAACCGCAGTTTATGAGCCCAGGACAAGTAGGCAATATTGTTGAAAAGTTCGCGGAATGTGGCAATGAGCAAGTCATTTTATGTGAGCGTGGTGCTTGCCATGGTTACGATAACTTAGTAGTCGATATGCTTGGATTTGGCGTGATGAAAAAAGCCTCTCAAGGCAGTCCAATCATTTTCGATGTTACCCATTCACTGCAGATGCGCGATCCATTGGGGGCCGCTTCTGGTGGTCGCCGTGAGCAAACCGTGGAACTGGCTAAAGCTGGTTTAGCGACGGGCATCGCTGGTTTATTTATCGAAGCTCACCCGACGCCTGATCAAGCAAAATGTGATGGTCCTTCGGCGTTACCGTTGGATAAGCTTGAGCCTTTCTTAGCACAAATGAAAGCGTTGGATGATTTGATTAAGAGCTTTGCACCGATCGATATCCGTTAAGTTCAATCCTTGCGCTTTAAAAAAACGGGTAAGATAATTCCTTACCCGTTTTGGTTTGGGCAATAAGGAGTAGTTAAGCATGACCCCAGCCATTGATTTAGCGAAAAAAAAGCACATCGCCCACACGATTCATCACTATGAGCATGATCCTAGCCATCCGAGTTATGGTTTAGAAGCTGCGCAAGCTTTAGGTCAGGACCCCGCGACGGTATTCAAAACGTTATTATTCTGTCTCAATGGCGAAGCTAAGCATTTAGCCGTTGCGGTGATCCCTGTTGAAAAAAAACTCAACTTAAAGCTCGCGGCAAAAGCGGCAAAAGCAAAAAAAGCCGAGATGGCCGATCCAGAGATCGCTCAAAAGGTCACGGGTTATGTGGTGGGGGGGATCAGTCCGTTAGGACAAAAGAAACGCTTGCCGACTTTTATTCACAGCAGTGCCGAGACATTGACCACTTTGTGTGTCAGTGCAGGCAAGCGTGGTTTAGAGATAGAGCTCAGCCCACAAGATCTCACGAAGCTCACTGGTGGACAGTTTGTTGATTTGTGCCAATAAATCTGTCGATTTGTGGTTGCAAGTGGCGATGTGGGACGCCCTCGTTCATCTTGATGATATTTGTTGATGAGCATCGGATAAACGAGGGTTTCACTGATCATTTTCCCACTTGAATTGGCCGCCGTCTTGGCGACATGATCAATGCTTATCCATTTGCGTGTTGTCGACCACGTGGTTTTCACCGAGATCTTTTGGCAACACTAAGTTGAGAATAATCGCCACAATTCCACACAAACTCACACCTTGTAAACTAAATTCACCAATGCCAAACGCCATACCACCAATCCCGAAAACCAGAGTGACAGCGACAATCACAAGGTTACGAGATTTGTGTAAGTCGACTTGGTTCCGGATTAAGGTATTGAGTCCAACGGTGGCTATCGATCCAAATAATAGAATCATAATCCCGCCCATCACTGGGATTGGAATGGTTTGTAACAACGCTCCAAGCTTACCGACCAAGGCTAATACAATCGCCGTTACTGCCGCCCAAGTCATGATCACCGGGTTAAAGGCTTTAGTTAGCATTACCGCGCCAGTGACTTCACTGTAGGTTGTATTTGGTGGTGCACCGACCATGCTGGCTGCTATGGTCGCAAACCCATCTCCCGCAATGGTACGGTGTAAGCCCGGTTTTTTAAGGTAATCTTTTCCGGTGACATTAGAGATTGCGAGCATATCGCCGACGTGCTCAACGGCTGGAGCAATCGCAACAGGAATCATAAATAAAATGGCATTAATGTTAAATTCAGGAAAGGTGAAGTTTGGCAATGCCAACCACGCGGCTTGTTGAACCGGAACAAAACTGACCACACCAAAGTACAGAGAAACGCTATAACCGGCGGCAATCCCTGCACAAATAGGAATTAGTTTAAAAAAACCTCGCGAAAAGACACTGACCCCAACGGTCACCAGTAGTGAAATCGCTGAAATCCATAACGCAGCTTGTGCATCAATCAACTGTACTGAACCATCTCCCGTTCTACCCAGTGCCATATTGACCGCAGTAGGCGCGAGACCTAATCCAATCACCATGATAACCGGCCCAACGACCACGGGGGGTAATAGCGTATGTACAAAGCCCACGCCCCGAACTTTAATGATAGCGCCGAGTAAGACGTAGACTGCGCCTGCGGCCATTAGGCCCCCCATTGTTGCCCCAATTCCCCAAGTTTGTACGCCATACATAATGGGAGCAATAAAAGCGAAAGAAGAGGCGAGAAAGATAGGTACAGAGCGGCGAGTAATGATTTGGAAGATTAAGGTGCCTACACCTGCCCCAAACAGAGCAACGTTAGGATCAAGCCCGGTCAGCAATGGAACCAGAACCAGAGCACCAAATGCGACAAATAACATTTGTGCACCTTGAATGGCATTTTTCATCGTGTTTTCCCTGAAGCAAAATAAAATTCGCGGGATTCTATCATCTTTGCAAACGATTGCTATGGGTTATAGATCAAACTTTTTCTGGTTTCTGATCATTAATAAGCTGAAAAGGTTTGGCGTTACGACTGATGAGGTAGGAATCAGGAAGGAAAAACTGCGGAAAATTGACACTGGCTCTTGTACTGCGCCTTGCCCCGACCTAGATAGTTGCTTATCATCAATGCTCACTTGGAATCTATGGTAACCGTATGCGCTATTTCGTTTTGTTGTTGATGGGGTTAATCAGTCTGCCTGCATTGGCATTAACCAAAATCAATTTGTACCAAGCTGAAGTTGTGATCGACGAGCAGCACAATGATCCAGAAGCAGACGCTCGAATTCGTGCCATGCAAGAGGTGATTGTCCGAGCCGCGGGGAGTCAGGACTCATTGAACAATGACGTCGTCAGTAAAGCGCTGCGTCAAAGTGCTCAATACGCGAATCAGATCAGCTATGGACAACTCAATGATCAAAGAACATTAAGAGTGGCTTTTAGTGGGCCACGCATCCGAGCACTGTTAACTCAAGCGCATTTAGCATTCTGGCCAGAAGACCGGGCTAATATTTTAGTCTGGTTGGTAGAAGAATCTGACTATGAGCGGCGTATCATTTGGGAGCATTCACAAACTGACGTTGTATCGCAATTAAAAAGACAGGCTGAGCAACGGGGTTTACCGCTTACTTTTCCTGTCGGTGATTTTGAGGATGTGACGAGCATTCAAAGCTCCGATCTTTGGGGCGGCTTTACTGAGTCAATAGCGAAGGCGAGTCAACGTTATACCAGCGATGCGATTTTAGTGCTACGAGCTCAAGGTTCCACTTTGCGTTGGGCGTTGTACGATCAATCTGCCGAACAGATGCTAACCTCTCCTAAAGTCCCTGTCAGTGGTCAGACTTCGGGCGATGAGGCAATGAACACATTCATCGATGTATTGGCCAATCACTACGCTAAAAAAAGTGCGGTGTTAGTGGGTAGCGAGTCTTCACAAACGCTGTGGGCGGCATTTAAACCGATTAATAATGCTCAGGCTTTCTTTACCTTGGAGGAGAGCGTGAGACGCTTAAGCTCAGTCGCCTCTTTGGATATTGTGAGTATTCGAGGGGATGAAGTGATCTTCAATGTGCATTTATTAGCTAGCGAAGCAGATTTCGCTCAAGAAGTGCTTCGTCTTCGTCAAGTGACGCAAAGAGCGGCGCCGAAGCTAATTGAGCGTAAGAACGTTCAGCAAGATAAGGCGAAAGATGGCCGTCAGTTAGAGGATGAGCCATCGGTGGTTACTCCACCTAAAAGAACGCAGCTTTATTTCTCTTGGCAAGATTAACTTCCCCTTATTAAGGATATTAACTTTTTGATGGTTGCTGAAGATGCTAATCGATAAAGTCAGAAACCATCCTGCCTACTGATTTAATTGACTCGTCCCAACCCCCTTTTAGAGGTTGGGACTCACGTTTTCAATTAATGATTATCACCCTCGTTTAAGGCAACGGCGAGTTGAGCAAGGCGTTGACCAAGACGTTGGGCTAATTCACTCTCATCATGGGTTAAGGTGTTATTTGCAGAGTCAGCCACATGACTGGCGCCGTAAGGGGTGCCACCCGATCGAGTGGTATGCAGCTTGGGTTCTGAATAAGGAATCCCCATAATCAACATGCCATGGTGCAGCAAAGGTAGCATCATGGTCTGTTGAGTCGTCTCTTGTCCGCCATGTAATGTTGCCGAGCTAGTAAATACGCAGGCTGGTTTATCAATTAACGAACCTTTTACCCATAGTGGGGTGGTTTGATCCCAAAAATGTTTTAATGGTGCCGCCATATTTCCGAACCAAACGGGGCTACCGACGGCTAAGCCATGACACTGTTCTAACTCATCGAAGGTTAAGTAAGGATCACTCGCGTTTCCTTGCGCAGGTTCTAGCTCAGGAACAGTACGTAAAATTGCCTCACATCCAGAGACCGACTCAATACCTCGGGCAATATGCCGAGCCAAGCTACGGGTACTTCCGTGACGACTGTAGTACAGAACGATCAGACGAGTCATAAAATATCCAGTACCTGTTCTGGTGGACGACCGAGACGCGCTTGTTGATTGGCAATCACAATAGGGCGTTCGATCAGAATGGGGTGTTCTACCATGGCTGAAAATAACGCCTCGTCAGAGAGGGTAGGATCGGCTAAATTCAGGGTTTTATATAAGGCTTCTTTACAACGCATCATGTCTCGAACCTGACTATGAGGTAACTTTTCATGAATGGCTTTGAGTTGTTCAATGGTCAATGGGGTTTGTAAATAGTGGATAATGTTCAGCTGCAGGTTACGTGCTTCTAATAGAGCTAACGTTTCGCGGCTTTTAGAGCAGCGTGGATTGTGATAAATGGTAACGGACATCCTCTCTCCTTAATAAAGATGGTTTATTATTTAAGTTGCTTATTGTTCTGCGAGTTGACGAGGCTGTGGTATTGGCTGCGTCATTTTCCCCAATCACATAGTTTGTCGATATGATTAGGGTTTCACTCGCTTACCAATCATCAATTACTCCCAGTCATTGTTGGCTAACAATCGCCTTGAGTCGCTAAGTTTATCGTAGGGCTAAAAATCGATCTCTTTGTACCATGAGTTGATCGAGTCGTGCATCATAGCGAGCTTGTTGCAAACTACCCAAAGGAGCAAGCTGACTGGCTTGGGTATAAAATTGAATCGCTTTATTCCAGTTCGCACCTAAAGCAAAAATTTCAGCCCTGGCTGCCAAATCTTCTGCGCTATTACCGCTTCGGCTATTCGCTTCTGCTAACAAATGCCATCCATTGACGTCATTGGGGCGCTCATGGGTGTAGCGTTGTAAAATACGAATGGCTTCTGAAAATTTTTCATCTTTGATCAAGACATTGGCGTAGTTTATCACCAATACAGGATTATTGGGTTTTCGTTGCAGTGCTTGAGCCAGCATGGATTGTGCTTCTGTGGCGCGTTCAGTATCAACCAAAAGGTCACTCATCGCATCGAGATAAAAATTATTATCAGGATGGCTTTGTAGCAACTTTTTCAAGCGACTTTCGGCTTCGTCGTATTGCTTAGTATCAAGATAAACGAGAGCTTTACCATAATCAAAGGCGGCGGCCATACCCGGATCAGCTTTTCTTTGGTTACGCTTAAACCAATCTAATGCGGCTTCACTGTTGATTCCTGCATAACGAGCGACAACTCGCGAGCGCGTTAAATGATAATTCAGAGATGGAGCAACGCTAACACTAGGAAATTGTTGTGCTCGAGAACGACTATCTGTAATACGATCTTCGGGTAAAGGGTGGGTGAGGAGCATCGGTGGCGGCGTACTGGCATAACGATATTCGTCAGCAAGACGACCAAAAAAGCGTGGCATGGCATGCACATCAAACCCAGCTTTAGCTAAAGTCGCAATCCCAAAACGATCCGCTTCTTTTTCATTACTGCGCGTGTAGTTAATTTGGCTTTGCATACTGCCAGCTGTCGTCGCGGTGATCGCTGCAATTCCCGCTTGAGGCGCTGCGATGGCTAATAGCAGTGAGCCAGCTAAAGCGGCAATTGTGGCTGGGGAGCGACGAGCTTGCTCTTCCATACTACGCGCTAAATGACGTTGAGTGACGTGAGCAATTTCATGCGCCATGACCGACGCGAGCTCGCTTTCTGATTGAGCATGCAGCAGTAGACCAGAATGCAGTGCAATATAACCACCGAAAAACGCGAAAGCATTAATATTACGATCGCGGATCATAAAGAAGGTAAACGGCGTTTTGACATCATCTGAGTTAGCTACTAGGCGATAACCTAGCGCATCAATATACTCATTGATGACAGGATCGTTGATGATCGGACGGCTGTTACGTAACATGCGCATATACGCATCACCATAGATAAGCTCTTGATCAATCGTTAATGTTGAGCCTGCCACGGTACCAATATCGGGCAGCTCTATGCTATCACTCCCAAAACGATTCGCATACGCGCCAGAAAGTGGACTTAAGGTTGCCGCGAGGCAGAGGTAAACAAGAGAACGTTTTATTTTCATAGTGATAGGTAATGCTCCAAGCTTATCTTTCTCTAAGACACTGCGCGATGCCATTGGTTTCCTCCACCGCAGAAAGTCATCTCGTTTACTCACTCCGGCAGTGGTATGATTGATGCTGATTTATTTTTCACCCTGTGTTGCGGTTTCTTCTCAATGGCGATGATGAGGCTGACCGCTCCATCCATCAGTAGTTTGAGTCTATATTAAGGATTGAACCCTAAAATGGAACCCAAGATTGTTGATTTACCTAAGTCGTGCTGTCCTATGACATTATTACTTGCAAACCGTCACATCTTGACGCTTGATGATAGAAAAAATCACACTATTCTGATTGGCAGGCAAGATACGGTTGATGCTCCATATTATCTCAATACCATTGCTGTTCAGCACATGAATTTGCCAAATAATCGTTATTTTTCTCGTTCTATTGTTAAGGGGAGCCCGCTCGATGTTTGAAATGCTCAATCGTTGGTATCAAAGACGATTCTCCGATCCTCATGCGGTTAGTTTGGTCGCTATCTTATTTTTTGGTTTTATCATCATCTATTTTTTTGGTCATCTGATCGCCCCATTATTGGTTGCGATTGTTTTAGCCTATTTGCTTGAGTGGCCAGTAACCCAGCTATGCCGTTTAGGAATTCCGAGAACCTTATCGGTTTTGGTCATCGTGTCATTGTTTCTTGGACTCATGTTAGTTGCGTTATTTGGTATTGTTCCGACCATTTGGCAGCAAGTCATTAATTTAATTAATGATATCCCTAATATGTATAACGATTTGCAAAACTTTATTGCCAGTTTACCGGAGCGCTACCCAGAACTGGCCAACTTACAAATCATTGAGTCATTAGTTAATAATGCAAAAAATAAAGCGCTAAGCATGGGAGAGTCGGTAGTCAAAGGGTCACTAGCGTCATTAGTTAGCTTAGCAACGCTGGCGGTATATTTGATTTTAGTGCCGATGTTGGTGTTCTTTTTACTTAAAGATAAACAAGAAATGATGTCGATTGCCAGCGGCGTTCTACCTCGAAATCGACGTTTGGCGACTAAGGTATGGTTAGAAATGAATCAACAAATTTCTAATTATATTCGTGGTAAAGTGTTGGAGATTCTCATCGTCGGTGGCGTGAGTTATGTGACGTTTGCGATTTTGGATTTACGTTATTCTGCTCTGTTAGCTGTTGCGGTGGGTTTCTCGGTTCTGATCCCTTATATCGGTGCGGCAGCCGTCACCATTCCAGTCGCGATTGTTGGTTTGTTTCAATGGGGATTAACGCCTCAATACTATACCTTGTTGATTGCGTATTTTATTATTCAAATTTTAGATGGCAACGTGCTGGTGCCTATTCTATTTTCTGAAGCGGTCAATTTGCATCCGGTTGCCATCATCATTGCGGTTTTAGTTTTTGGCGGATTATGGGGTTTTTGGGGCGTCTTTTTTGCTATTCCTCTGGCCACATTAGTCAAAGCCGTGTGGCATGCTCTACCCAGTAATGACGATGAAACAGTCTCGATTGATAGTTAAGTGACGATGTGTTTTTTACTCGTTATCTGATTGCAAAGCCTCATTGTCGTTAATGAGGCTTTTTGTTTAAAGATAATTAAGCGCTGTTTATGTTGTCGTTGCGGCAAAAGCGTTAACTTTTGCTTACACTCTTAATATCCTCGTTTAAGTTTTGATTGAACTTGGCGATACAGTGATTAAGGCCAACTTCACCCGAATAAAAAATAAAAATAACATTAGGAAGATTAGTAGAGGGAAATTATGAAATTTAGTCAAAAAATTGTGGCAGCTTCATCTGCATTATTGTTGGTCATTGTCGTTTCATTGTCTGTGCAACAGTTGACGACGGTTCGCTCAGAAGTTCAAGCATTGGTGCACAGCAGTTTAAAAGAGATGGTTGCAGGGGTAAAAAACACCATTACCTTAGATATGGGCAGTAAGAAGGGAATGGCCAAAACCATCACCGAAACCTTAGAACTTGATCCTTTAAATCGTCAATATGTAACCAATGTGCTAGAAAAACCAACGCTCAAAGGTAGCTTTTTATCCATTGGCTTAGGGTATGAATCTGATGGTTCAATGGTCGAAAATGACGATGGCTGGGAGCCAGGGAGTGATTACGATCCAAGACGTCGCCCATGGTATATCGGCGCTAAAGCTCAGAATTCACTCGTCGTTACTGCGCCTTATGCTGACGCATCGACCAATAACATTATCATTTCTATTGGTACGCCTGTACGCCATGCCGGACGCTTTATCGGCGCGATGTTTTATGATTTAGAGCTCACTCAATTAGCGGAAATGGTCAATCGGATCAACCTGTTTGATGCGGGTTACCTGTTTATTGTGACTGCCGATGGCTCAACTATTGCTCACCCTGAGACTCGGTATAACGGTCAGAAATTGACCGCTTATTTGCCCGATGTTCAATTAAAAGAGGGACTAAAACAGGTTGATATTAATGGTCAGTCACATTTGGTGTATTTTAGTCATGTACCCAGTGAAAATTGGTATGTGGGGGCGGTGATTGATGAGTCGCTCGCATTCGTTGCTCTGACTAAATTACGCAATAGCTCGATTATTTATACTTTGATTGGGGTGATTGTCAGTATTATAGGTTTAACCTTACTAATTAATGTATTAATGCGCCCGCTGAGCGTGCTTAATCAAGCAATAAAAGATGTCGCTTCAGGACAAGGTGATTTAACTAAGCGTCTAGATACCAATACCGATCAAGAGTTCGCAGAGCTTGCTCACGGCTTTAATACCTTTACTGAGACGTTACAAACGCAAATCAAACAATCGAAAGCGATTGGTGAGGAGATCATGCGTGGTGCTGAATTAACCATCATGAGCGTTGAAGGTTCATCTTCAGCGATGCGTTCTCAGTTACAAGAGCTTGAGCAATTAGCGACAGCGATGCATGAAATGTCAGTAACCGCGACGGAAGTCGCCAATAACGCTCAAGGGGCCGCCTCTGCCGCAAAAGAAGCCGATGAAGCAACCATTGAGGGCTCGCAAGTCGTGAGTGTGACGACACAATCGATTGATAAGTTATCCGCGCATATTGAAATGGCCGTTAAAGAAGTTCAAGGCTTGGAGTCGGCAACGGCTAATATTGAAACGATTTTAAAAGTGATTAACGATATTGCGGATCAAACCAATCTATTAGCACTGAACGCGGCGATTGAAGCAGCGCGTGCGGGTGAATCGGGGCGTGGTTTTGCGGTTGTTGCTGATGAAGTACGTACGTTAGCGCAACGAACTCAGCAATCGACCACTGAAATTCGCGGTATGATTGAGCAACTGCAAATCGGCTCTAGCTCGGTCTCGAAAGCAATGAAAGAGAGTAAAGATACCGCGGTAGATGTCGTTGCCAAAGCACAGTTAGCCGATGGTGCATTACAGCGTATCCGTCATGCCATTCAGCAAATCAGTGACATGAACTTACAGATTGCTTCTGCAGCAGAGCAGCAAAGCTTGGTGGCCGAAGAAATTAACAGCAATACGGTGAAGATAAAAGATTTATCAACCCAAGTTTCTGATTCTGCAGAAGAAGCAAATATTGCCATGCAAGTTCAAGCTGAGAACGTGCGTGAGCAAGACGCCATTTTAGGTAAATTTATTGTCTGATATCGTTTATCGATAGTCAGTCGTAATAAAAAACCGCTTCGTTAATAACGGGGCGGTTTTTTTCGTTGCCGAGGAGAGTTTTCAGGTAGGCTTAGTGCTGGTTTAAGTAGTTAAGAACCACCTGATGATGATCTTTGGTTTTAAACTTATCAAACACATGGGCGACGTTACCTTGTTCATCAATTAAAAAACTGATCCGATGCAGGCCATCGTAAGTTTTACCCATGAATTTTTTCTCCCCCCAAACGCCAAATTGATCCGCTAACTGATGATCTTCATCGGATAATAACGTGAAGTTAAGCTTATCACGCTCGATAAACTTACCTAACCGAGCAACAGGGTCAACACTGACACCAAGTACCACCACATTGTGTGCGGCAAGTTCTGCTTGAATATCACGTAAACCTTGCGCTTGTACGGTACAACCTGGAGTCATGGCTTTTGGATAAAAATACAGCAGTACTTTTTTTCCTGCAAAGTCAGCCAGTGAGATGGGATTGCCATGTTGATCAAGGCGAGTCAGCGTCGGTGCCGTTGAACCTACGTGTAGAGGAGTCATGGTGATTCTTTTCCTTTTATTGACTGTTTTTTATGAAATTGAGCGAGCCACGTACAGCCAGTTGATGACAGAGTGCAGCAAACTCTTCTTGTAATTGCATAAGATTATAGTCGGCATTGACTTGAGCAGTAATCGCGATATGAAATTGGTCATGCTCTGTGCTGAGCTTTGATTTGTGAATTGTTTGTGCACTCAATGAAGCCATGCCGATATGCCGTTCGGCAAAAAAATGAGTGAATTTTTCAGTTAAGCCAAGTTTATCGTCAGATTCGACATACACTTCAACGCTATAAGCATAATGTGGCTGATGATGCGGAGAGGTTCGTTTCATCATTGTGATAAGATCGTGTTGTTGTCCGAGCAACGGAAGGGTGCTTTCGATACGAGTAATACTATTTGTATTGCCAGAGACCAACATAATTAAAGTAAATTCATTGCCAAATAAAGCAATCCGGCTATCAATAATATTACCACCAGCTTGAGTCACCAGCTGGATAACTTGGTTACAAATACCCGCACGGTCAGAGCCTATAGCGGTTATCACGAGATGTTGAATCATAAGGCCACTTGAGTTGAATGTTTTCATTGATGTTAACACAGTTAATAAGCGATATAAAAATCGTACATCCGGTGAATGGTCATGAGTTAATCATGGCTGATAACCTTCTTACTTAAGTTTGACAACAAGTAGGTGAAACCGGTGTAGATCATGCCTATCCGACGCTGTCATGGCATTCTCGACGTTTGCTTAGCCATAACCATATCGTTTGCTTTGCGTATAGAGATCATTCATTGACCGCCCACTTGCAACGCTAAGTCGTTTAGGTATATAACCCAACTAAGATCAAGTAAGGTTCAGTGGCGCTGGTATAAGATTTGATAAATATTCACGGTTAGGTGTCATTTAAGCAGATTTCCCCCCTTGTGTTTTTTAAGTGCCATGCAGTACCATGCAAAAGTTATCAATTTAGGGAGATAGACATGTTTTCAGGAAGTATCGTCGCGTTAATTACGCCTTTCGACCATGACGGTGAAGTAGACTACGTTAGTTTACAAAAATTAGTCGATTATCATGTCGCAGCAGGAACCGACGCGATTGTTTCTGTGGGTACTACTGGTGAGTCATCGACCCTTTCGGTAGAAGAACATGTCAAAGTCGTGGCGAAAACGGTCGAGTTTTCTGCTGGGCGTATACCAGTCATTGCTGGAACCGGTGCCAATGCGACTCATGAATCCGTGACGTTTAGTCGTTTACTGAATAATACTGGAATCGCGGGTTATCTGAGTGTCACTCCTTATTATAATAAGCCGACTCAAGAGGGGCTATTTCAGCACTATAAAGCGATCAGTCAAGAAACGGATATTCCGGTTATTCTTTATAACGTGCCGAGCCGAACGGCTGTTGACTTAAAACCAGAAACGGTTGCTCGTTTAGCGGAACTAAAAAATATTGTTGCACTCAAAGACGCAACGGGTGATTTAAGTCGTATTGCGTTGCATCGTGAGTTGTGCGGTGACCAGTTTATTTTGCTGAGTGGCGATGACGCGACTGGGCTTGAGTTTGTTAAACTGGGTGGTAAAGGAGTTATCTCGGTTACCAATAATATTGCCGCTGCAGATATGGCTCAAATGATGTCACTTGCGCTTTCCGGTCAGTTTGCGGAAGCGGAGGTCATCAATCAACGTTTAATGCCTCTCCATAAGGGGTTGTTTGTTGAGTCTAGCCCCATTCCGGTGAAGTGGGCCGCCCATAAATTGGGTTTAATTGCACACGGTCATTTACGTTTGCCTTTGACTGAGCTTTCAGAATCTGCTCGCCCGTTCGTTGCCCAAGCTATGACAGAAGCTTGTATTCTATAACGTTTTACGGCTGAGTCTCTTCTCAGCAACTTAGGAGTTTCAATGAAGTTATCCCACCAGCTGGTTGTTGGTTCGCTGGCTGTATTGGTGTTGAGTGCTTGTTCAAGTAGTCCGGCACAGCGGCGTCAAGCAAAAAATGATTTTGCCTACTTAGAGACCAAACCATTAACGCCTTGGGTATTACCTGAAGGTGCGTTACCTCAGTTTTACCCTAACTATACGATTCCCGAAGGACAATTTCCTGGAAAAATTGGCCGGAAAGTGGATATTCGTCCACCTCAACAAATTCTTGAGTTAATTCCTGGCGCTCGTGCGGAACGGCAAAATGGTGAAGTGACGTTGTGGATGATTCGTCAAGATGAAGCCGATAGAGTATGGCAAACGGCATTAACCATGATGGAAGAGCGAGGCATTGGCGCGGTAGAGCAGAGCGATAATCGTGTCGAAACCAGTTGGATTAATTGGGTCTCTGAAGATGAGGACACCACGCTTGGTAGCCGCTATGAGTTAACTCGCGTTGAGGCTAATAATCGCTTTGGTTTTAAAATTTCCCTGATAGATTGGCGGGAAGATGGCAAGTCAATGCCGGTGACCGCAAGTAATAAAGAACGTTATAACGCTTTTATGACCAATTTAGTCACCAGCCGCTATGATCAGCAAGTACGAGAAGAAGCGACGCGTCGAGCGCAAGAGTTAGTCAAGCAGATACCCATCACGATGGGCTCCGACCGTAGTGGTTTACCGGTGATCATTGCTCGTACGCCTTATGATGTGTTATGGCAGCGTTTACCGACTTTATTACCTGAGATGGGCTTTACTATTGAAGAGCGCAATCAGTCACAGGGCACCATCAAAGCGAAGTACGCGTCCCCCGATGATCAATTTTGGAATCACATAGGTGTCAAGCCAATGAATCTAAGAGCGGGCACTTATACCTTCTTATTTGGTGATTTAGGCAACCGAACGTCAGTCAACGTAACCAACTCGGCAGGTAAACCTGTTGAGGAAGAGCTACTGAAAGAGATGGCTCCGGTACTGGCTGCGATTGCAGAGAAATAGTTTGATACTAAGTAACCAATTATAGCGATGAGGGATACTAATGATCAGTATCCCTCTCTTTTTTAGCTTGTTCTTTTTTTTCTGTTTCCTGCTCTGATGGCGTCGGTTCTGAGGAATCAAGTTCGGCAGTCATCGATTGCAGTTTTTTGTCTAGCTCGCTGAGCTTTTCAAAGTCCTTTTTTTTGCTCATGGGTTGGAATTTGATTTTGGAGAGGTATTTGAGCGCCGCTAAATTACCAATAATCAGGCTCATGGCAGCAATTGAAATCACCCATGGGTTGAATAAAAAGTCCATATCCGTCCTGCCTATGCAATATTGATGATGTACTGATTGTAGATCGTCTCTAGGTTTTGTAATACGGTTTGTTTGCCTAATAGCTGTTCTGGTGCTAATTGTTCGGCGAGTACGTCAAGGGTTAATTGTGTTAAGCACCTTTCCGCGGTCAGTCGGTGACTAATATGCCAAGGTTCAAAGGCGACCCCGATACCATTCTGTTGGTAAGGGAAAAAAAATCCAAACGGTTCGATATGTGCTTTTAACCATAAATAGAAAGGGTGTTGATGAGCCTGCAAATATTCCCAAGGTTCTAGCTGTAATGACTCTCCGGCTGGTAATCCATGACGATCAAAAACGTCAAAATCGGTTCCCCAGTGATGGCGACTTGCGCCAGGTAACGCTGACCAACGTAAAATAGCCCATACTCGTTGTTCTTCTGAGTAATGAGCGGTATCAATAGGCTGACTTGCTTCATCTAAGATCGCGAGTTCGCCACTCATTTTACGATTCCATATACTCTGCTGACGTGCAAAAGATCGAAAGCCGCTGGCGATATTAAAATTAAATCCAGCTGAATCGACCGCTTGTTTTAAAGCAAGCAGATCTTGGCTTACCTCTGGGTGAACCCAAAAGTTTTTTTGGCCAACGATCACCGCATTGAGGTGATCGTCGGTTTTTCCGGTTAATTGTTCAGGTGACATCATTGGCCGAAAAGGTGCTCCAGCACGTTTTGATACATGTCCGTGAGTTTTTCTAAATCTGCGATGCTGACACATTCATTGACTTTATGAATGGTGGCATTGACAGGTCCTAACTCGACGACCTGTGCGCCCATTTTAGCAATAAAGCGGCCATCAGAAGTGCCTCCAGTGGTTAATAACTGGGGCTGTTGATGATTGACCTCTTGGACAGCGCAAACAACCGCATCAAGTAGCGAGCCGGCATCAGTCAGAAAAGGATCGCCACTCAATGTCCATTTTAGCTCATAGTCTAAACCATGCGCATCCAATACCGAGTGAACGCGGCGTTTGATCTCTTGCTCGGTCAATTCGGTACTAAATCGGAAATTGAATTGCACGCTAAATTCGCCAGGTATCACATTTGACGCGCCCGTTCCTGCTTGCAAGTTCGGGATTTGGAAGCTGGTTGGCGGAAAGTAAGCATTGCCGTTATCCCACGTGGTTGCCGCGAGTTCCGCTAAAGCGGGTAGCGCTTGATGTACGGGGTTACTGGCTAAATGAGGGTAAGCAACATGGCCTTGTGTTCCTTTAATGGTCAGATCACCGGTGATCGAACCACGACGCCCATTTTTAACAACATCGCCGACCTTTAAGGTACTAGAAGGTTCGCCGACAATACACATATCAATCAGCTCATTGCGAGCCATTAACGTATCAACCACTTTAGTGGTCCCGTTAATAAAAGGGCCTTCTTCATCAGAGGTAATTAAAAAACCGATGGACCCCTTGTGATTGGGATGTTTCGCTAAAAAGCGTTCCACCGCCACTATCATGCAAGCTAATGAGCCTTTCATATCCGCGGCACCACGACCATGCAGATAGCCATCAATGACGGTTGGTTCAAAGGGCGGTGTGTGCCACTGAAAAAGAGGTCCTGCTGGGACTACATCGGTATGACCTGCAAACACAAACAAAGGACCTTCGGTTCCTTTACGAGCCCAAAAGTTGGTCGTATCTTCGAAGATCATCGGCTCAATATTAAAGCCCAGCGCGATAAGGCGTTCAATCATCACCTGTTGGCAACCTGCATCATTTGGGGTGACGGATTCGCGACTAATCAAATCTTTTGCCAGCGCGAGTACGGGGCTATCTATCATCCTTATTGTCCTTGTGGTGATGGAAAAAGAGTAGCGTAATCATCGGTACTAAAACCGACATAGAGTAACTTCTCGATACGTAAAATAGGGCGTTTAATCATCGCAGGTTGGTCAAGCAACAAAGGGAGAGCGGTCGTTTCATTGAGGTTCTCTTTTTGCTGTGGGCTCAATTGGCGATAAGTCGTTCCCCGTTTATTGATCACATTCTGCCAACCGAGTGCTTGAAAAAACTCATTCACTAACTCAGCAGTAATACCATCTTTTCGGTAATCATGAAATTGATATTCGACCCCTTTGGCGTCTAACCATTTTCGCGCTTTTTTGATGGTGTCACAGTTGGGGATACCGTAAAGAGTAATAAGCATAAGATTCCTTTTCCTCGCTCTGGTGCCAATTTATTGTGATTATTGGCCCGTTAACAATAGGGGTGAATTCAGTGTCTAAATCCTAACAGGAAGCGTAAGCGGTGACAAAAAAACCTATTTGGCGGTTTGCTATTGTTAAGATGATTTGGCTGTGTATGTACAAAAAACATACGGATGACAGGTTAAGGATAAGAAAGTGGTTCGGTAGCACCACCGATTGGCTTGTTATTGATCGAACGCAACATCTTAACTGACAAAACAGAAATAATGTGCTCTGCACCATTTAGGAGGTATCAATGGAATTGAGTCCTGTTTTTGCAAGGCGTTTGTATCTCGCCTTATTAGTTGAAAGCCTTGAACGGCCAAATGTCCCTAAGTTGATTGAAAAAACCGGATGGCCGCGTCGCACCATTCAGGATGTGATCAAAGCGATGCCGGGGATCGGAATTGAGCTCAGCTTTGTTCAAGATGGACGTCGTCATAATGATGGCTATTATCGGTTATCGGATTGGGGACCGTTTGATAGTCAATGGGTCATCCAACGTAAAGCGGCGATTGCAGCAAGCCTTGGATTTCATGCTTAAGCCAGTCTATGCTGGCTTTTTTTATCAACTGGTTTTTGTTGAGAGATAAACAATAAACCCCATCCAACTGATGATTAACAGTCCCCATGGTAACCATGGCTTTGATTTTGCGCTGGGTTTGGCTGGGAGTGGCATGACTTCTTTCGTCGTATTCTCTACAGTGTTTTTTAATTGCTGAGACTTTTTTTTGGCTCTATCGGCCTGACGGCTTTTCTCTTTTTGTTGTTTCTTATAGAGCGCGATACCTTTTTCTATACCTTGCGCAATTAACTTGGTTTGTTCTTTCGTTTGGCCCGGTTTTTGTGAGGCTTTAGCAATAGCTTGTGCTTCTTGCTGAGTTTGTGGTGACGGAATAATGGTCTGTTTCATTAATAACCCCTTTTCAATATTGATCAGATTAACATGCCTTGATTCATTTCCTCAACTGAGGACGAGTAAGGTTAAAACTTGAGTTGTTAAGGCATAGGCGATGAGTAAGGATTACGTTAAAGTAGCAGGCATAATAGTATGAATTTATGATGTATTATGCGATATCCGATCGAACACTATGACCGTTATGGTTACCTTAATGCTTCGTTATGGCTCTGGTTGGGCTGGTTGTTTTTAGCTCGCGCTTGGGTCGTTTTTGTGGTGGCAGGAGTAAGCCGAGAACATGGTTCAACCATTCTGAGTTTTGTGTATCCCGATCACGATATGCTGTACTTAGGGTTAATGACTGGTTTACCTAGCTTACTATTGATGTGGCTTATTCACCTTAGACAAGAGCAGCGACGTTTACTTATCGCCGGTTTCCGTTTAGGACGCGCCATGACCCTTTGTGTACTGATTATCCAATTAGTACAAACGGTTTATCATGTTTATTTAGATCATGGCGCATTCCAGTGGGCTAATGCATTGACGCTGCTCATCTTACTGTGGTTTGGTTTTTACTTGATACGTAGTCGTCGAGTTAAAGCGTGCTTTGATTCTTCTGGCCCGCTGAGTTGACGGTTATTGATTATGCACCCAAATCTACCTTGTCGGGTGATCTTCTTATTTCATTGCCGATCATTAATGGTGATCGGTATCATGACTCAAGATTTTTTTCATTTTGCCGATACGCTAGTTAAGTATTTGTTCACAGAGCAATTTGATAAAACAGCATGTCTCTTTCGGTCAACACCAATGTTTCGGTTTTAGTCGCTCAGCGCCATCTTAATCAAGCGTCAGTAGCCCTTCAGCAATCACTGGAGCGATTATCTTCTGGTAAACGAATTAATCGAGCTAAAGATGATGTCGCTGGGTTACAAATCTCCAATCGATTAGAAACACAGATGCGAGGTTTAGGCGTCGCAGCGCGTAATGCAAATGACGGTATTTCGATCATGCAAACCGCAGAAGGTGGGATGCAAGAGACAACAACCCTTTTGCAGCGAATGCGCGATCTCTCCTTACAGTCAGCGAATGGCTCGAATAGCCAAGCTGAGCGACAAGCACTACAAGAAGAAATGAGTGCTTTGAATGATGAAATAAACCGAATTGCAGAAACCACCTCTTTTGCTGGGCGAAAATTACTCAATGGACGTTTTGGTTCGGCTTCTTTTCAGATTGGTGCGGCCTCTGGAGAGGCGGTACAAGTCGGTTTGAAATCGATGCGGAGTGACCAGTTGCTAATGGGTGGCTTTAAATATGTTTCTCTTCCTAAAGATCCCGATTGGCAAGTTGAACAAGGTAATCATCAGCTTTCTATTTCGTTTATGAATCGCGCAGGCATAACAGAAACTGTCGATATTCAGGCTAAAGTCGGTGATAACATCGAGTCTTTAGCCACTTATATTAATGGTCAAACCGATAAACTGTCCGCCTCAGTTAACGAAAATGGACAATTACAGATTTATTTCGAAAATCAACATAGTCATTTTATTCACGGCCAGCCTTATTTTTCAGGTGGTTTGGCTGACCAGTTACAGCTTACCTTTGGAAAATATGAAACCGTTAATGATCTTGATATCACTTCCGTTGGTGGTGCGCAAAGTGCTGTCGCTGTGATTGATACTGCATTGCAGTATGTCGATAGCCATCGGGCTAAATTAGGTGCTCTCCAAAATCGTTTTTATCATGCCATTAATAATCTTGATAATATGCATGAGCATTTGGCTGCTTCAAATAGTCGGATTAAAGATACTGATTTTGCTAAAGAAACTACTCAAATGGTTAAACAGCAAATACTGCAACAAGTCAGCACATCTATTCTTAGCCAAGCGAAAAAGCAGCCTCATCTTGCATTGTCTTTACTGAATAATTAAAAAAACGATCGTTATCGACAGGTCATTTAAAAGCTTGAGTAAAAAAAAACGCTATTTTTGTTATTTTTCCTAGTTTGGTGCATTTTTAACCACAAAGTGAGTTTTTTTAAAGAAAAGCAAAAAAAATCTAAAGGTTTTTCAAAACATGCCGCTAAGAAAATAACTTTGAGAGAACTACCTTGGTTTTACGAGACGTCGAAAACCGGAAACATCGGAAAATCAATTGGAGAAATTACCATGGCAGTGAATGTAAATACCAACGTAGCCGCAATGACCGCACAACGTTACCTAAATAGCGCGACTAATGCGCAACAAACATCGATGGAGCGTCTGTCTTCAGGCTTTAAGATCAACAGCGCTAAAGATGATGCTGCTGGTCTACAAATCTCTAACCGTTTAAATGTACAAAGCCGTGGTTTAGATGTCGCAGTACGTAACGCCAATGATGGTATCTCAATGGCACAAACGGCTGAAGGCGCGATGCAAGAAACCACTAATATCTTACAACGTATTCGTGATCTATCATTGCAATCAGCTAACGGTTCTAACTCAAAATCAGAGCGTGTCGCGATTCAAGAAGAAGTAACCGCGCTGAATGATGAGCTCAATCGTATTGCTGAAACCACGTCTTTCGGTGGTAACCGCTTACTTAACGGCACCTTCCAAACCAAGGCATTCCAAATTGGTTCGAACAGTGGTGAAGCCGTTATGTTAACACTCAATGATATGCGTAGTGATAACGTTAAAATGGGTGGTACGAGTTATGTCGCTGCAACTGAAGCCGATAAAGATTGGACCGTTAGTGATGGTAATAATGAACTAACCTTAACGCTTAATGATGTCAATGGCGTAGAGCAAACCATTAATATCAGTGCTAAAGTTGGCGATGATATCGAAGAGCTGGCCACTTACATTAATGGCCAAACTGATATGGTTCAAGCATCGGTCAATGAAAAAGGGCAACTACAGATCTTTAGTGGGGAGCATAAAGTTACTGGTGATGTGACCTTTGGTGGCGCATTAGCGACTGAGTTGGCGATGGGCCCAGCACAAGCGGTGACGGTGAATACGATTGATGTCACCAGTGTTGGTGGAGCTCAAGAGTCTGTTGCTATCGTGGATGCCGCGTTACAGTATGTCGATAGTCATCGAGCCGAGCTTGGTGCCTTCCAAAACCGCTTTAACCATGCTATCAACAACTTGGATAATATTAACGAGAACGTTAACGCATCGAAGAGCCGCATTAAAGATACTGATTTTGCGAAGGAAACCACAGCGTTAACCAAAGCGCAAATCCTTGGTCAAGCCTCAAGTTCTATCTTAGCTCAAGCCAAACAGGCACCGAATGCCGCATTAAGTTTACTTGGCTAATCAATCTCTGCCTTTACAAAGAATCCAGCTTCGGCTGGATTTTTTTATGTTTGAAATTGAGTTAGGTGCGGCGGTTGCTTGTAATCTTTAGCCATAGACGAGCGTTATTTTTTGAGCTGGATCGCTTTTTAGCGATGAGAAGAAAAAAAATAGAAAAATGTCGACTATTTCCCTAAAGGATATTTAATTGAGGCCGTTAAAGGATACGAGAGAAATGAGGTATACCGACGAGAGGTGAGAGACTTGAAGGTATGCCAACTATCCGCCTAAGGAGATCAAACTATGGCAATTAACGTAAACACCAATGTGTCGGCGATGACCGCACAGCGCCACCTGAATAGTGCGGCTGACGGTGTGCAAAAATCAATGGAACGCCTATCATCGGGGTATCGTATTAACAGTGCTCGTGATGATGCAGCAGGCTTACAAATCTCAAACCGATTGACTTCGCAAAGCCGTGGGCTTGATGTCGCGGTACGCAATGCTAATGATGGGATCTCTATTGCTCAAACCGCAGAAGGTGCGATGGGCGAAAGTACCAATATTTTGCAGCGTATGCGAGATCTTGCTCTGCAATCTTCTAACGGTTCAAACTCACGCTCTGAGCGTGTCGCGATTCAAGAAGAAGTTACGGCCCTTAACCAAGAACTTAACCGGATTGCAGAAAGTACCTCCTTTGGTGGTAACCGGCTGCTGAACGGCACTTTTGGTAGCAAATCTTTCCAAATTGGTGCCGAATCAGGGGAAGCGGTGCTGCTAACGATGGGAAGTTTGCGCTCTGATACGGCTGAGATGGGCGGAAAAGCGTATCGAGCAGAAACAGGCCAAACGCCGGATTGGAGAGTCACCACTGCGACCGAACTCACGCTTAACTACACAGATAAGCAGGGTGAAGCGCGAGAAATCACTATTAACGCGAAAGTCGGTGATGACCTTGAGGAGGTTGCGACTTACATTAATGGTCAAAGTGAAGATATCAACGCGTCAGTCGGTGAAGATGGCAAGCTTCAACTGTATGCCTCTTCGCAAAAAGTAACCGGTGATGTGACGATAGGTGGCGATCTTGCTACCGAAATTGGTTTTGGTACAGGGCAAGATGTTAACGTGAAAAACATCGATGTGACTACCGTGGCTGGCTCACAAGAAGCGATTGCTATCCTTGATGGCGCGTTAAAATCGGTGGATAGTCAGCGAGCTTCACTAGGTGCTTTTCAAAACCGATTCTCTCATGCGATTAATAACTTAGAGAATACCAATGAAAACGTTAATGCCTCGCGCAGTCGTATCCAAGATACGGATTACGCACGTGAAACAACGGCAATGACTAAAGCACAAATTTTGCAGCAAGCGAGTACCTCAGTATTAGCTCAAGCGAAGCAGTCACCATCTGCAGCTCTTAGCCTGTTAGGTTAACTGACGGTGCAATGGGCAGCATGGGTAGCTGAACGCGCAATTAGCGATTAAGCTACCTATAAGGTGGAAGGGAGATTGTTATGGAAGTACCATCCTACACATCGAACATCCAGCCTTACGGCTCGCAAAGTGGCACTAAACTTGCTTCAGGAAACGACAGCGTGGTAAGTGCTTCTTCGCAGGAGAGTCACCGTTCGGTGCGCAAGACAGAAAAAGTCAATGCGCAAGTGTCTGAACAACTAAAACGCAACCAAGAACAAGCGTTGCAAGCCGCGATTAAACAATCTCAACAAAGAGAGCGGATAAACGAGCAGCAACGCGCAGTGGTTATTGAGAAAATGGACGAGTTTGTTAATTCGATCAATAAAGGTTTGGCGTTTCGGGTTGATGAAGAATCCGGACGGGATGTTGTGACGATTTATGAAGCCTCTACGGGCGACATTATTCGGCAGATCCCTGAAGAAGAAATGCTTGAAGTATTACGACGTCTCTCTCGTGAGCAGAGTCCAAAGTCAGGCTTGCTGGTGATTAAGGCGTAATCGTATGATTGAGGTGATTGGATGAGTTTAGGCCCAATGGGGATGAACACTGGTTTTGATATCAATAGCGTCGTAAGGACGATTGTTGATGCTGAGCGTGTACCAAAACAGCAAAGCATTGATAATAAGCGCTATGATAATGAAGCCAGTATTAGTGCCTATGGCAGGCTCAGGGAATCACTGGATACCATGCGAAATCTCATGGCGAATTTTCGTCAAGAGAAAGCGTTTGCTGTGCGCAAAGTTGACACTTCTGATGACCAGATTGTTTCTGCAACCGCTTCAACCGATGCGATTGCTGGGAGATACTCAGTCGATGTGTTGCAGCTTGCTCAAAGCCATAAAATTGCGTCAGAGGTTATACCGAGTGACACAAGATTTGGTGAGGGGAAGCTGCAAATTTCTCTGGGTAAGAGACAATTCACGGTTGATGTCGCCAATAATTCTCGGCTGACAGATGTGATACGAGAGATTAATGGCCATAAAAATAATCCCGGTGTGCGAGCATCAATTATCAATGATGTCGAAGGACCTCGGCTGATCATTGCTTCTAATCTATCGGGTGAAAAACAGCAAATATCAATTCAAGCGCAAGCTGAGTCAGGTAACCCATTAAAACGCTTAGAGTATAAAACCTTAGAACAAAGGGTTAAAGATTTAGAGAAAGCACGAGCTGAAGCGCAACAAATCATTGCCCCTCTGACAGCGGAGCAACAAGAAGTCGCGGCCCAAGTCGCTGAAAAAATTGGTGCGGCTGCACGTGAAGTGGATAAAGAGCTCGCGGCCCAAGCTGAACAAGCGGTATCAACAACACAAGATCTTGATGATATCTCTGGCGAAGGGATCAAAGCTGCAGAAGAAGCCAATCGTTATTTAAGACCTGAAGAGCGCATTCCCGGTTGGACAGAAACCGCGTCAGGCACCTTACTTGATTCTTATTCCGAACCTCAACCGGAACTCGATGAAAATGGCTTAGCAAAGGCCGCCGATATTCCTGGTTGGAGTAATACCGCGTCAGGCACGTTGCTTGATTCTTATGTGACCCCCAAAGAAGCCCAAGCTAAAATTGATGCCAAACTTGCCCAAGAGCAAGCTGCAATACAAGAAGCGATAAAAAGCGGCAATATGACTCCGGAGGAGGCAAAAGCCGCTGAAAGAGCAAAATTATCTCCTGAAGAGCTCGCGGTGCTTGAAAAAATGGAACAAGTTCAAGCTCAATTAAAAGCGGCGCAGCACTCTTTTGATGAATATCAAGGGATGATCCAAGTTCAAGCGGGGCAAGATTCGTTGGTCTTGCTGGATGGTATTGCGACATTATCCAGTGAAAATAACATCATTGAAAACGCTATCGATGGCGTTAATCTTACTCTTAAAGGTCGACATGACGCCAATCAACGGCCTGCAGAAATTGGCATTGAGTACGACAGAGATAGTGTTCGTCAAGATATTGAGCAGTTCGTTGCGGCTTACAATCAATTTTACCAAATTAGTAAAGAATTATCGGGTGTCGATCCAAGGACGGGCCGTGCTGGACCACTCGCTGGAGATAGTATTGTTCGTAGTGCCGATACGCGATTGAAATCAGTCTTTTCATCGCCGATTGAGCAAGGGCCTGAGCAGCTAAAAAGCCTGACGGAATTAGGTATTACTACCACTCGCCAAGGGAACTTAGAAATTAACTATGCTATGCTCAATCGTCAGCTAAATAATAATTTTAATCAACTGGGTGATTTTTTTGGTGGCAATCAAGGCTTTGCTCGACGAGTCGAAGAAGCCATTCAAGGATTGACTGGGGCAACGGGATCGATCCGCACTCGCGAGAACAGCATCACCGAACAAAATCGTCGCTTGGTCAATGATCAAGACGCCTTGGATCGTCGTATGGACGGTTTAGAGAAGCGAACTCACGCTAAATTTTCGGCTATGCAAGATGCAACGGGTAAGATGCAGTCTCAACTTGCTGGTATGATGAATGCTCTGGGTTAGTGATATGCAGACTGAGCTACAAGCGTTATTTGATATAAATCAACAAATAAAAGAAAAGTTAACTATTGACGACATTAACACTGAAGAAATTCATCGCTTGGTCGATAATAGGGAACAACGGTTAGCGGTATTGCTGAGTTATATCGTAGACAATCCGCAGTTTGCGCAATCACCAGAATGGCAGAGCGCGATCGAAGAGACACAACATCTTGTTGAACTGATGCAGTCTAAAACCCTGTCTATCGGTAAATCATTGCGACAATATCGATACGGTAATAAATCGCTTCAACAATACAAAAAGTTTTTATAAAGAGGAAGACTATGCGTGGTTCTTTACAAGCGTACAAAAAAGTATCAGTGGATAGCCAGCTCAGTGCGGCCTCACCGCATAAAATCGTCCAGATGCTGATGGCCGGTGCCATAGAACGTTTGATCCAAGGTAAAGCGGCAATGCAGCAAGGTAATATCCCTGTTAAAGGTGAGCGTTTAGGCAAAGCACTGGACATTATTATTAGTCTGCGTGGCTGTTTATCGATGGACGATGGCGGGGATATTGCAAAAAACCTTGATCAATTGTATGAATTTATGATCACGCAAATCACCACCGCTAACCATAAAAACGAGCCTCAACCATTAGACGATGTGATAGATATTCTGCGTGAAATCAAGTCTGCATGGGATCAAATCCCTACTGAATATCATAATTTGACCGCGACTGATGTAGGGATATAAGTTTTATCTTAAACTTTTAACCAATATCACATCAGCTAAATGCTTGGTTGCCTTATTTTTTTAATTAAATAGAATAGAAGCCACTAACTAGCCGAGTGGCTTTTTTTGTTGCTGAATTTCACACGTTGTCTATTGTTTACTGAATTTGACATACAATTTTAGTCAGAATGAGTAAATAATTGGTAATGGTGTAACCACAACGTCCCTAAATTAAGGCAAATATTCTCACCTATGCAAGGTTTAGCACAACTACTTGTCATTGAAGACGATCCTGCAATTCGTCAAAGTTTTCGTACTATATTGGAATTTGTCGGGGAGCAATGTGAGGTCATAGATTCTTCTCAAGCTGACCGTATCGATTGGTCTGCGCCTTGGTCTGGGTGTATTTTGGGCTCGATTACTACGCCTTTGCTATCGGATGAGCTTACGCAGGCGTTGAGTCAAGCTAACCATATACCGTTATTGGTAGCTAACCAACACCATTTTTCTGTTGAATATTTCCCCCAATTTGTTGGTGAATTGGAGTTTCCCCTTAACTATCCACAACTCAGTGACGCATTGCGTCATTGTAAAGAGTTTTTAGGGCGTAAAGGGATAGCGCTGTCAACGCCTTCGCGAAATAACGCTTTATTTCGTAGCTTAGTCGGACAGAGTCTTGGTATTCAAGATGTGCGTCATTTGATTGAGCAAGTGGCGAATACAGAAGCAAATGTATTGATTTTAGGTGAATCTGGTACTGGTAAAGAGGTGGTAGCGCGCAACATTCATTATCACTCTTCACGTCGTAAAGGCCCTTTTGTACCGATTAACTGCGGAGCGATCCCCGCTGAATTATTAGAGAGTGAACTGTTTGGCCATGAAAAGGGATCGTTTACTGGGGCGATCACCTCACGTAAAGGGCGCTTTGAACTCGCTGAAGGCGGAACCTTATTTCTCGATGAAATTGGTGATATGCCAACTAATATGCAGGTTAAGTTACTGCGAGTGTTACAGGAACGCTGTTTTGAGCGAGTTGGTGGAAATACAACCATCAAGGCGGATGTGAGGATTATTGCCGCCACTCATCGAGACTTAGATAGCATGATCACTGAGCAGCGATTTCGAGAAGATCTTTACTATCGTTTAAACGTTTTTCCTATTGAGATGCCAGCATTAAAGGATCGTAAAGAAGATATTCCTTTATTGCTGCAAGAGTTGATGACCCGTATGGAGGCAGAAGGCGGAGCGCCGATTTGCTTTACTCCTCGGGCGATCAATTCATTAATGGAGCATGATTGGCCAGGTAACGTTCGTGAATTAGCGAATTTAGTTGAACGTATGGTGATTCTGTATCCCAATAATTTGGTCGATGTGAATCATTTACCGACCAAATATCGTTATAGTGATATACCTGAGTTTCAGCCTGAACCATGTCGGTTTAGTTCCGTGGAAGAGCAAGAGCGTGATGTGTTAGAAGATATTTTTTCAGAAAACTTCACGTTCGAATCTCATGATGATCTTAATGGTCATTTTGACGCAGCAAAGTCATTACCGCCAGAAGGGGTGAATTTAAAAGAGCTGCTCGCCGATCTTGAAGTGAGTCTAATTAATCAAGCGCTTGATGCCCACAGTGGCATTGTTGCTCGTGCTGCGGACATGCTAGGTATGCGTCGTACGACATTGGTCGAGAAAATGCGTAAGTATAATATGCAACGCTAAAGCGACTTTCTGGCGTGGTCAATATATTGACTGTCGTTAACGCATTGAAATTATTGAATAATAGTCTGGCTTGCATTTTGCATTTCAGACTATTGTTGTATATTAAGGCAAATTTTCGACGATGAATGATCCCGTACACAAACAACAGTCGCACTTAGACTCATTGGAAGATCAAGTTGAGCGTTATAAACAAGTGCTCGATGTAATGCCTGCTGGCGTGATATTACTGGATACTCAAGGGATCGTTCGTGAAGCGAATCCTGAAGCGCAACGGCTATTGCAAGTTCCGTTAGTCGGTGAAAAATGGTACAGCGTGATTCAAGTCGCTTTCGCACCTCGTGAGGATGATGGACATGAAATCTCATTACGTAATGGCCGAAAAGTTCGCTTAGCCATTTCTGCTTCAACAACGGGCCAACTTATCCTAATAACCGATTTAACCGAAACTCGCCTCTTACAATCACGGATCGGTGATTTACAGCGCTTATCGTCTTTGGGGCGGATGGTGGCATCGTTAGCCCATCAAGTTCGAACGCCATTATCGAGCGCGATGCTCTATGCTTCTAACTTAGCCGCGGCGAATTTACCGACTGCAACCCGTGAACGATTTCAATCTAAATTGGTTGATCGATTACACGACCTAGAAAAGCAAGTGAACGATATGTTGCTGTTTGCTAAGGGCGGCGATAACCGAGTCATCCAGCCTTTTTCTGTGGCTGAATTGGTGGCAGAGTTCTCACCTATGATTGAAACGGCATTAAAAAACAATCAAATCGATTATGATCTACAGGTTGAGCAAGACGATACCGTATTGTTAGGGAATGCTAACGCATTGGCTTCGGCGATCAGTAATTTAGTGATGAATGCTATTCAGATCATTGGTAAAGGGGCGCAAATTGATGTTTTCTTTCGTGCCGTCAACGGTGAATTAAAAATATCCGTTCAAGACAACGGTCCCGGTATCGCACCAGAGCTGCATCATAAAATAATGGAGCCTTTTTTTACGACGCGTTCACAAGGAACAGGGCTTGGGCTAGCGGTAGTCCAAATGGTCTGTCGTGCCCATGATGGGCGATTAGAGTTATTGTCGCAGCCTGGTGAAGGAGCCTGTTTTACTCTGTGCCTTCCCATCGAACGTCAATCGCCCTCACCTCAATCAGATAACGGAGAATGATCATGGCGCAAAGTAAAGTCTTAATCGTTGAAGATGATGAAGGGCTCCGTGAAGCCTTAGTGGATACACTGGCCTTAGCCGGATATGAGTGGTTAGAAGCTGACAGCGCTGAAGATGCACTTATCAAACTTAAAACACATCCAGTCGATATCGTCGTCTCTGACGTACAGATGGCCGGAATGGGCGGGTTAGCGCTACTTCGCAATATTAAACAGCATTGGCCAAATGTTCCGGTGCTATTAATGACCGCTTATGCCAATATCGAAGATGCCGTGGCGGCGATGAAAGAGGGGGCCATCGACTATATGGCGAAGCCTTTTGCGCCCGAAGTACTGCTTAATATGATCAGCCGTTATGCACCAGTAAAATCCGATGATGACGGTGATGCGGTGGTGGCGGATGAGAAAAGCTTGAAGCTGTTAGCGCTAGCGGAAAAAGTGGCGAGAACCGACGCCAACGTGATGGTTCTTGGCCCAAGTGGTTCTGGTAAAGAGATTATGTCACGTTATATTCATAACGCTTCACCCCGTAAAGATGGACCATTTATTGCCATTAATTGTGCTGCTATCCCAGACAACATGTTAGAAGCGACACTCTTTGGTTATGAAAAGGGAGCTTTTACGGGGGCGGTGCAAGCCTGCCCAGGTAAATTCGAACAAGCTCAAGGTGGCACCATCTTATTGGATGAAATCAGTGAGATGGATTTAAATCTACAGGCTAAATTGCTTAGGGTCCTCCAAGAGCGAGAGGTTGAGCGGCTGGGCAGTCGGAAAAGTATTCAACTTGATGTACGAGTTCTTGCGACCAGCAACCGAGATTTAAAAGCTTACGTTAAAGAAAACAAATTTCGCGAAGATTTATACTATCGATTGAATGTGTTTCCGATCACATGGCCTGCATTGTGTGAGCGAAAAGGAGATATTGCGCCATTAGCGACACACCTCGTGGAGCGCCATTGCAAAAAACTCGGTTTACCGGTTCCCAGCATTTCTCCCGCAGCCATGGAAAAGCTTCATCAATACACATGGCCTGGTAATGTCCGTGAGCTTGATAATGTGATTCAGCGTGCGTTAATTTTAAGTGAACAGGCGGACATTACTCAGCAACATATATTACTTGAGGGACTTGATTGGCAAGATGCGTCAGGTTTACAGCAGTTGGTTGAGCAAGAAGAAGTCTCGTGCCCCCAGATTAAGCCTGTTGCGCAAAGTTCGCCGATCAACCACACTCCAGCGAGTCCCGTCGGATTAGGTGATGAGCTACGTGATCAAGAGTTTACCATTATTATGGAGACGTTAGTTGAGTGTCACGGTCGGCGTAAAGAGATGGCGGAAAAATTAGGCATTAGCCCGCGAACGTTACGCTATAAATTAGCGAAAATGCGTGATGCAGGGATCGATATTCCAGGTTAATTTGACGTGGCATATTAATTGCTCATTTACTCAATATGGATGAGAGAGTCAAAGAATTGGCATTTAGAGGTGGTTATGAGATTAGATGGCTTAAACAGTGAGATGCAAGCAATGATGGCGGAAGCAGCGAATGCTCGTCCGGCGGCAACTGGACAAAAAGTTGGCGCTGATTTTAGCCAAATGCTGACTCAAGCCATCAATACTGTTAATGGATTACAGCAGTCATCGAGTAACCTACAGACACGCTTTGATCGCGGAGATGAAGGTATCTCTTTGTCTGATGTGATGATTGCTCGTAATAAATCGAGTGTGGCGTTTGAAGCGACTATTCAGGTACGTAATAAGCTCGTTGATGCGTACAAAGAGCTGATGAACATGCCAGTATAACCATAGGATGTAAACTGTGGCCGAAGATAAACAAACAACCGATCTGGCAATATCTTCTGGTGGAGAGCAGGCGCTTTCTACCTCGATGAGCTTAGATGATGGCTTACAAAATCCCGATTTAGAAGAAAAAAGTACTTCTAAGCTTGATTTTGCCATGGGCGATTTAGATCTCTTGCGACAAATTGTACTTGTCCTATCTATCTCTATTTGCGTCTCATTAATCGTGATGTTGTTTTTCTGGGTCAAAGAGCCGGAAATGCGTCCGCTGGGTGCTTTTGAAACTGAAGAGTTGATCCCCGTTTTGGATTATCTCGATCAGCAAAAACAGAACTATCGATTAGACGGCAATACGATTTTAGTACCCAGCAAAGATTTCAATAGTATTCGACTCAATATGGTTCGTTCTGGGTTGCATCAAACTCGTCATGCTGGAGATGATATTTTATTACAAGATATGGGCTTTGGCGTATCTCAGCGTCTTGAACAAGAAAGACTAAAACTCAGTCGCGAGCGGCAATTAGCTAAAGCGATTGAAGAGATGCGTCAAGTCAACCGCGCTCGAGTCTTACTTGCCTTACCACAACAAAGCGTCTTTGTGCGCCATAACCAAGAAGCTTCTGCCTCGGTATCATTAACCTTACGTACAGGAATGAACTTGAAGCAAGAAGAGGTTGATTCTATTGTTGATATGGTTGCCAGTGCGGTACCCGGTATGCGTCCGACTCGAGTGACGGTCACTGACCAACACGGACGCTTACTCAGCTCAGGTTCACAAGATCCAATCGCCACGGCTCGTCGCAAAGAGCAAGAGCTTGAGCGCCGTCAAGAAGAAAATTTACGCAATAAAATTGATTCAGTCTTGATCCCAATTTTAGGCTTAGGCAATTACACGGCCCAAGTTGATATTGAATTGGACTTCAGTGCGATTGAGCAAACCCGTAAAGTTTTTGACCCAAATACTCCAGCTACGCGCAGCGAATATACCTTAGAAGACTATAATAACGGTAATGTTGTGGCCGGAATTCCTGGCGCATTGAGCAATCAACCCCCCGCCGATGCTTCTATCCCACAAGATATCGCCCAAATGAAAGATGGCTCTATTTTGGGGCGAGGTTCTGTTCATCGTGAAGCGACACGCAACTTTGAACTCGACACCACGATCAGCCATGAGCGGCGTCAAACAGGGGTGATTAATCGTCAGACGGTGGCGGTGGCAATTAAAAATCGCGCTGTAGTTAATCCTGAAACAGGACAGGTGACTTATCAAGCATTAAGCGAGAGTGAAATCAATGCAATTCGTACCTTATTGATAGGTACGGTTGGGTTTAATGAAAATCGTGGTGATTTACTTAAAGTACTCAGTATGCAGTTTGCTGAACCAGAAACTGATCCATTGATTGATATTCCTATTTGGGAAAACCCACACTTTAACGATTGGGTACGTTGGTTAGCCAGTGCGCTAGTGATCATTGTGATTGTTCTGGTCTTGGTGCGCCCCGCGATGAAGAAACTACTTAATCCAGTGGTTGATGATGACGATCAATTATATGGACCTGATGGTTTACCGATAGGAGCTGATGGTGAAACCAGCTTAATTGGCAGCGATATTGAAGGGGGCGATCTCTTCGAGTTTGGCTCAGGAATAGATTTACCTAACCTACATAAGGATGAGGATGTACTCAAAGCGGTACGTGCTCTAGTGGCTAACGAGCCTGAACTTGCGGCTCAAGTAGTGAAGAATTGGATGCAAAATGCCTAACGATATAGTCAAAAAAGACGGTGCTGAAGAAGGGATTGATATTTCAACGATTCCTGGTGAAGAGCGCGCGGCCATTTTATTACTGAGCCTCAATGAAGATGATGCGGCTGGGATTATTCGTCACTTAGAACCCAAGCAAGTGCAGCGAGTGGGCAGTGCGATGGCAAAAGCAAAAGATCTCAGTCAAGATAAAGTCAGTGCCGTCCATCGTGCATTTTTAGAAGATATTCAAAAATATACCAACATTGGTATGGGCAGTGAAGACTTTATGCGTAATGCACTTATTGCCGCATTAGGTGAGGATAAAGCGAATAACTTAGTCGACCAAATTCTCCTAGGGACCGGTTCGAAAGGGTTAGATTCGCTGAAATGGATGGATCCTAGACAAGTGGCGACGATCATTGTTAATGAACACCCACAAATTCAAACCATTGTTCTCTCCTACCTTAAGCCAGACCAATCAGCAGAAATTCTCGCGCAATTTTCTGAGCGAGATAGGCTTCAATTATTAATGCGTATCGCTAATCTTGAGGAAGTTCAACCTTCAGCACTGGCTGAGTTGAACGAGATCATGGAGAAACAGTTTGCGGGACAAGCAGGTGCTCAAGCGGCGAAAATTGGTGGTTTGAAAGCGGCTGCGGATATTATGAACTATCTAGATAATAGCATTGAAAGCATCGCTATGGAGCAGATGCGTGAGCAAGATGAAGATCTCGCTACCCAGATTGAAGACCTGATGTTCGTGTTTGAAAACTTGGTCGAAGTGGATGACCAAGGTATCCAAAAACTACTTCGAGATGTACCACAGGATGTGTTGTTGAAAGCGCTCAAAGGTGCCGATGAAGCGCTACGAGATAAAATCTTTAAGAACATGTCTAAGCGTGCCGCTGAACTGATGAAAGATGACTTGGAAGCGATGGCACCGATTAAAGTGTCGGATGTCGAATCGGCTCAAAAAGAAATCTTGGCGATTGCTCGTAAGATGGCAGACAGTGGCGAGTTGATGTTGTCTGGTGGCGCAGACGAATTCTTGTAATCGAGAGACGGTGGTTTGTTACCTTGTGCTCTCGATGTCTTTCTTAATGAACTAGCGGCCTTTTTAGTTCGCGATAGGATGTTTCATGACTGGACAAAGAAAACGGGGTTTTATCCGTTTAGGCTCGGATGAGAATGTTGAGCCACCCAAAAAATGGGGATTACCAGATTATGGCGCAGAGCTGGGTAAGAAAGCCAAAGAAACGGCAATGAATTATGATCCCGCTTGGATGCCAAGCTTTGATGATCCTGAACCTGAGCTACCACAAACCTTAACGGATGAAGAAATTGAGTTAATCAAACGTTCCGCTTATCAAGAAGGCATCGAGCAGGGCAAAGCAGAAGGGTATCAACAAGGATTTGAACTGGGTAAACAAGGTGGTTTTGAGGTTGGCCACCAAGAAGGATTACAAACGGGTAAAACAGAAGGGCTTGAAGCGGGGCAACAAGCCATTCAAGAGCAGGTGAATGTTTTGATTGAGTTGGCCGATCAATTTGCTCAACCATTACAATTAATGAATGCACAAGTTGAAAAGCAGCTTGTGGATATGGTACTGACTTTAGTCAAAGAAGTGGTGCATGTGGAAGTTCAAACCAATCCACAAGTGATTTTAGATACGGTGAAAGAGTCAGTCGAAGCGCTCCCTGTTACTGGACATGCCATTCATTTAAAACTCCATCCTGAAGATTATGAATTGGTTAAAAATGCTTATGGTGAAGCGGAGTTAAATTCACGTCAATGGACACTCAGTAGTGAGCCTGCCTTAAATCGCGGTGATGTACAAATCGAAGCCGGTGAGTCGAGTGTGAGTTACCGTATGGAAGAACGTATTCGTAGCGTATTACAACGCTTTTGTGGCACAAATCGCCACCAAGTAGGACAAGAGTAATGTTGTCACTGGCCGAACGATTAGCACAGTACAAAACACAAGGCTTAACAACCAGACCTGTCGCGTCAGGCAAGCTGGTACGCGTCGTTGGACTGACGTTAGAAGCAACGGGGTGCCGAGCACCAATTGGTAGTTTATGTAAAGTCGACACCATGTCTGGTGAAATGGAAGCGGAAGTGGTTGGGTTTTCTGGTGACAGTCTGTTTCTGATGCCCAGTGAGCAAGTCAACGGTATCTTGCCGGGAGCCAAAGTAACCCCACTGACCGAAGAGGCAGGATTAGCGGTAGGGATGGAGCTACTGGGTCGAGTGATTGATGGTGTCGGCAATCCTTTGGATGGACTTGGACCGATTTACACCGATCAACAGGCCACGTTTAATGCTCAACCGATAAACCCTTTATTGCGTAAACCGATCACCGAACCATTAGACGTTGGAATCAAAGCCATTAATGGGTTACTGACGGTTGGTAAAGGCCAACGTATCGGTCTTTTTGCAGGCTCTGGTGTCGGTAAATCGGTTACCTTAGGGATGATGACTCGTGGCACGACTGCGCAAGTGGTCGTGGTGGGACTAATTGGTGAACGTGGCCGAGAAGTAAAAGAGTTTATCGAAGAAATACTTGGCGTGGATGGCCGTCAACGCGCGGTTGTAGTCGCAGCGCCCGCAGATTCCTCGCCACTGATGCGTTTGAAAGGTTGCCAAACGGCATTGGCTATCGCGGAATATTTTCGCGATCAAGGGCTCGATGTACTCTTATTGATGGACTCATTAACTCGTTTTGCTCAAGCGCAACGGGAGATCGCACTATCGGTGGGAGAGCCGCCAGCGACTAAAGGTTATCCACCTTCGGTGTTTGCTAAATTACCCGCATTGGTTGAACGAGCGGGCAATGGTGGTCCGAACCAAGGCTCGATCACCGCCTTTTTTACGGTGTTGACCGAAGGGGATGATTTACAAGATCCGATAGCTGATGCGTCGCGCGCCATTCTGGACGGCCATATTGTTCTCTCAAGAGAAATGGCAGACGCTGGTCATTATCCCGCGATTGATGTTGAAAAATCCGTCAGTCGGGTAATGCCACAAATCACCACAGATGAGCACATGTTGATGTCTCGAGCGGTACGACAAATCTTATCGATTTGTCGTAAAAACCAAGACTTAGTCTCAATTGGCGCCTATAAACCTGGCACCGATAAAGCGATTGATAGTGCATTTACTCTCAAACCAAGGTTGGATCAGTACCTTCAACAAGAAATGAAAGAGTCGGTACCTTATGAGATGTGCGTTGGTATGTTAAAAAATGTCTTGAGCATGGAGTAGTCTTGCTATGGACAATGCGTTGGAATTTTTATTAGACCAAGCCAAAGAGAAAGAAAGCCAAGCAATAATGGTATTGAGTAAGGCTCGTAATGAGCTTGAAGGTTACTATCAACAATTAAAGCAAATTGAGCAGTATCGACTTGAATATTGCCAACAGCTTGTCGAGCGGGGTCAAGCGGGATTGTCCGCCAGTCAATATGGTCATTTAAACCGATTTCTTACTCAGCTTGATGAAACCCTAGCTAAACAACGTGGCGCAGAAAATCATTTTAAGCAGCAAGTTGAGAATAGTCAGCAACATTGGTTACATATTCGGCAGCAACGTCGTTCATACGAATGGTTAATTGACAAAAAACGCACGGAGCAACGGCGCATTCAAGAGCGAAGAGAACAAAAGCAAATGGATGAATTTTCGACGCTCAATTTTAATCGTCAACGGAATATTCCTAAGTAATTATCCCGTTCAGATTGTTCTTTGTCCGACCGCGATACTGGTGCTTGGTGCTTCTAAATGTTATCCGTTCCAATACTTTATCCATTCCAATAAATAGATCTTATTGTGGCGTAGTTTTTGCATTTATTTAGGCACAGAATCCGATCATCTCATGCTACACACGATAACTATCGCGCGTGGCTTTATGATTCAGTATCAATGCGAGCGATGTGCCTATGAATATTAATTCAACTTCTTCTGTCGATAACACTTCTATTGCCAATCTGGCAAAAGGCTCCGTTGGGCAAAGTGGTCAAGATTCAGCAAGCGCTGAGCCAAGCAGTTTTCTCGATAAGTTAACCGCACTGCTGTTTAGCGCCAAAAGTGATACTCAAACGGCTAAGCACAATGAGGCTTCGATAGCGACGGTGGTATCGAGTGATGAAACTAGCTCTGAACTTTCAGCATCAGAACCCTCTGATGAACGACAGACTTTCGCCGAGTCTGATTCTGAGCACACGGCTTCATTTGACGCCGCTGTCGATGTTGGCCTCACACGTGCAATCGCTGAACCTCAATCTGAACCGCTCCTGGAGAATAAAAGCACGCAAGTGATGAATGAAGGCGATGACTTGCTGGTACGTTTACAGCAGGCTAATCAGGTGCTCACTGGGCATAACGGCAAGCCTTTGCCTCATAGTCTCTCCGCTAAGCATGACGATGCTGAGATAGCAGTGCCGGTTGTTGCTGACCAATACTCGCACTCAGATGACTGGACATCACCAATACAAACTCAGGTGATGTATGGCGCGAGCACTTTAGACAATAGCACTCGTCATCAATATGGCGATGATGGTGAGAATGAGCGGAACAACACAGTCGTATCTCATCGGGTCACTGAACTTGAGACTGATCTCGCGTCAATGGTTGCTCATCCAGAATTGACGGAGCGAGACGCTATCAGTAATACAGCGTTAACGACCGATATTCATCTTCCAATCGATAGTCAACCCACTTTATTAACCGATGAACTTGATATCGATCCGAGCTTGGTTACTCAAGCCACCCATTTCTCGGCGAACCCACATAGTCAATCTTCTTCTGGATCAATTGATGGAGATCTCTCTAAAGTTGAAGGTCATATAGAGCTTCAAGATGGGCAACGTACCAAAAAAGCGGTTGCGGTCGGGGTCTCTGCGGCATTGGCGACACAGTCCGCCGCTGCTTCTCCTGTTGGAGCATCTCAAACAATAGCTGCTCCTGTTAGTACAGCGATGAGCAACGCTACTTCACTGGATGCTGAGATGAGTAGTACAACGGCCGTTAATCGAGCGGCTGGTCAAGCGATGGCTCAGCCAGATTTAGTAAATACTCAAGCGGCTAACGCCGCCTTAGCGAGTTCAATGTTGCTTGCCGGAGCAGCAGGAAAAACGCGTTCGGCGAGTGATAGCGATGATACCTCATTAGCTCAACAAATAGCGGCAACCGCGACCCAGTCTGGGGTAAGTAGTTCGACACCATTGCGTCATGAAGCGACGCCGATTCAAGCTCAACCACTGCCTTTGATGCTCAATAAAGGATTGGTTGCGGATGAGATGGCTGAGCGGATCCAAATGATGATGTCGAAGAATTTAAAAAATATTGATATCCGGTTGGATCCGCCAGAGTTAGGCCGATTGCATATTCGTATGAATATGCACGCTGATGGAGCTAGTATTCAATTTACGGTAACCAATGCTCAAGCACGAGATGCTTTAGAGGGCGCGATGCCTCGTTTAAGGGAAATGTTAGCCCAACAAGGTGTACAATTGGCGGATACATCAGTGCAACAGCAGAGCTCGGGTCAGCAACAAGGTTATGCTGCTGAGCGAGGCCAGTCTGGCCATTTAAGTGACGATGATACGCTATTAGGCGATGAAAACATTGATGCTAACGTCAAACTTGATTTGAATGTGACAACAAAGCGTGATGGAATCAGTTATTACGCTTAAACTAATAAAAATAAACAAAACCACGTAGAGGATGTTATGGCTGCTGATGAAAATTCACAAGATGCACCGAAGAGTAAAAAGAAACTGCTGATCATTATCGTTGCGGCGGCGGTTTTGCTGTTAGGTGGCGGCGGTGCAGCGTTCTTTTTAATGGGATCTGGCAGTGATCAGCAAAGTGCCGATACAGCGAATCGCCGAGCGGCACCTAGCGTTGCTCCAGTTTCTTACGTTAACATTGCTCAGCCGTTTGTGTTTAATGTCAGTGGTGATACTCGGGGACGTATGGTCCAAGTTAAAGTCCAACTGATGGTTCGTGGTACTAATAACGAAAACCTAGCTCGTTTTCACTCTCCGTTAGTAGAAAGTACCTTATTGGCGACGTTTGCTTCAGCGACGGTTGAACAACTGCGTACTCCATCGGGGCGGGTTGAATTACGAGATAAAGCCACCGAAGATATTAAAGCCGCCATGACACAAGTGGTGGGAGAACCCGTTATTGAACGTGTTTTATTTACCGATTTTGTAATGCAGCAGGTGAGTCCGTGACCGATTTACTAAGCCAAGACGAAATTGATGCGCTCCTTCATGGCGTTGATGGAGTGGATGACGAAGAAGAAGAGTTAGATTCGTCGACTGCCTCTTCATTTGATTTTTCGTCACAAGATCGTATCGTTCGTGGACGAATGCCGACGCTTGAGCTGATTAATGAACGCTTTGCACGGCATATGAGGATTAGTCTGTTTAATATGCTGCGTAAAACCGCCGAAGTTTCGATTAACGGCGTACAGATGATGAAGTTTGGTGAATACCAAAATACTCTATACGTTCCGACCAGCCTTAACATGGTGCGTTTTCGTCCATTAAAGGGGACAGCGCTGGTGACAATGGAAGCGCGACTGGTATTTATTCTGGTTGAAAACTTTTTTGGTGGTGATGGCCGCTATCATGCGCGAATTGAAGGTCGAGAATTTACACCAACCGAACGACGAGTTATCCAATTATTGTTGAAAATCGTTTTTGCCGATTATAAAGAAGCATGGTCACCAGTAATGGGGGTCGAGTTTGAATATTTAGACTCGGAAGTGAATCCGAGTATGGCGAACATCGTCAGTCCAACCGAGGTAATCGTTGTCTGTTCATTCCATATTGAAGTGGATGGTGGAGGCGGTGATTTCCATATGGTCATGCCTTATTCGATGGTTGAACCGATTCGAGAATTGCTCGATGCAGGGGTTCAATCGGATAAAATGGAAACCGATGTTCGCTGGAGCTCAGCACTACGCGACGAAATTATGGACGTGCCGATTAATTTTCGAGTCAATTTATTAGAGCAAGACATCGCGCTGCGAGATCTAATGGATTTGCAGGTTGGCGATATTATCCCGATAAAAATGCCAGAACATGCCATTATGTTTGTCGAAGAGCTACCCACTTATCGCGTTAAAATGGGACGCTCAGGTGACAAACTCGCGGTGCAAATTTCGCAAAAAATCAAACGTCCTGAAGCAATGAAAACCGATTTGGCCTTTTTAGGTAAAGATATCATTGCTGAATTAGAAAATGACGAATTAGCCGATGAAGAACAATCTTAAGCGTAAGAATAGGTAGCAAAGATGTCAAAATCAGATGATCAAAAATTGGCAGATGAATGGGCGGCAGCATTGGGCGAAGATCCGAATGCTCCTGATGTTGATGTCGATGAAATATTAGCAGCCCCATTGGATGAATTAAAAGATACTTCACCGCCGATCACTGAAGATGAGCGGCGTAAGTTAGATACTATCATGGATATTCCGGTGACCATTTCGATGGAAGTGGGCCGATCTAAAATTAGTATTCGTAACTTGTTGCAATTAAACCAAGGTTCAGTCGTGGAATTGGATAGAATTGCCGGAGAATCACTTGATGTTATGGTCAATGGAACCTTAATTGCTCATGGTGAAGTCGTTGTCGTCAATGATAAGTTCGGTATCCGTCTCACGGATGTTATTAGTCAAACAGAACGGATTAAGAAGCTGAGATAGCGGATGAAAAAAATCTTAGGGCTAGCCTTGCTCAGTTGCCCAGCTTTTGCCGCTCCCAGCAGTTCGTTGGATATAGCGACCACCTTAGGGTCGCTTTTATTCGTCCTGGGTTTTATTCTGTTTCTAGCTTGGTTACTTAAACGGATGAAAGTCCCGGTTTTTGGTCAGCAAAAAGGATTTCAGATCATTCGCCAGCTTCCTGTTGGGACCAAAGAACGAATCATGATAGTCCAAGCAGGGGAGGAGCAGTTTTTGATTGGGGTGACCAGTCATTCGATCCAATTGATTGCTAAATTAGACTCACCATTAACTCAGGAGGCGCAAGATCCAACGCCTTTTGCTCATCAATTGACGCAGCTGCTAAAAAAACATGACAAATAATCGCCAATATCACCGACTCACCCATTTACTCTGTAAAGCAATGATGCTGCTCAGTTTACTTATTTGGGCGTTTTCCTCCCCACTTTATGCTCAGCAAGAGCTTGCAACGGCCATTCCTCCCACTGCTGCCGGTGCGCAAGGTGTTACCGTATCAGCAATGGAGAGTGAACAAGCCGGTTCAAGGAGTTTGGCCTTATCCAGCCGTAGTGGTGGCGGTGGGATTCCCGCATTCACGATGACAACTAATGCGGATGGCGGTGAAGATTATTCGATTAATCTACAAATTCTCGCTCTAATGACCATGCTGGGCTTTTTGCCAGCGATGGTTATTTTAATGACGTCATTTACGCGGATTGTTGTCGTGATGTCGATTTTGCGTCAGGCGATGGGCTTGCAGCAAACTCCCTCGAATCAGGTCATTATTGGTATTGCGATTTTTTTAACGTTTTTCATTATGTCGCCAGTGCTCAATCAGATTAATGACCAAGCGGTACAGCCTTATCTTAATGAGCAGATCAGTGCTCGGCAGGCATTTGATTTAGCCCAGGATCCGATGAAATCTTTTATGCTTAAACAAACACGACTTAAAGATTTAGAGACGTTTGTTAACATTGCCGGTTCGAATGCGCAAAATCCGGAAGATGTCTCGATGGCGATTCTTATTCCTGCGTTTATTACCTCTGAATTGAAAACGGCATTCCAAATCGGTTTTATGCTCTTTTTGCCTTTTCTTATTATTGATTTAGTGGTGGCTTCGGTATTAATGGCGATGGGTATGATGATGTTGTCACCGATGATCGTTTCCTTACCCTTTAAGCTGATGTTATTTGTCTTAGTTGATGGATGGAACCTAATTTTATCGACCTTAGCGGGCAGTTTTGCTTTATAGCGGGAGAGACAAATGACACCTGAGCTGTTTGTTGAGCTATTTCGTGAAGCATTATGGTTAGTGCTGATCATGGTTTGCGCCATCATTGTACCTAGCCTAATAATTGGTTTAGTTGTGGCGGTGTTTCAAGCCGCAACCTCAATCAACGAACAGACACTAAGCTTTTTACCACGTTTGATTGTGACTCTATTAGCATTAATGATATTTGCCCATTGGATGACTCAAATGCTGATGGAGTTTTTCTTCGCCATGATTGAGCGCTTGCCACAAGTTTTATTTTAGGAGCTGCGATGGAATACCCAGCCAGTGTAGTCCTAGATTTTATTGCACACTACTTTTGGCCCTTTACACGTATTTCAGCCATGTTGATGGTGATGACCGTCACTGGCGCGCGGTTTGTGTCGCCGCGTATTCGCCTGTATCTTGGTTTAGCGATCACACTCGCCGTAATGCCAGCTGTGCCAGCGATTGCCGATGATTTGCAACTCCTCTCGTTTCAAGGTTTTTTAACCACACTAGAACAAATCATTATTGGCGTGGCGATGGGGATGGTGACTCAGTTTTTAATTCAAACCTTTGTTATCCTTGGTCAAATACTCGGTATGCAAGCCAGTTTGGGGTTTGCTTCTATGGTTGATCCTGCTAATGGACAGAATACGCCGCTGTTAGGCCAATTGTTTATGTTTTTAGCAACGATGTTTTTTTTGGCGACGGATGGCCATTTAACCATGATTCAGTTGGTGGTGCTGAGCTTCACCAGTTTACCGATTGGCGCAGGATCGCTGACTAATGTCGATTATTATGAGCTCTCCCAATGGTTAGGGATTATGTTTAAAGTGGCGTTGAGTATGTCACTGTCTGGGATCATTGCGTTATTAACCGTTAACCTTTCCTTTGGGGTAATGACTCGGGCTGCACCACAATTGAATATCTTTTCGCTAGGTTTTGCCTTTGCTCTTTTGGTCGGCTTACTGATTTGTGGTTATATTGTCAGTGGTCTATTTGCGCACTATGATCTGTTTTGGGCAGAGGGTGAGCAGCAACTGTGTCGTTTGATCCGCCTGAACTGTTAGGAGAAACCCGTGGCAGAGTCTGATGGACAAGAAAGAACCGAAGAGGCGACCCCCAGGCGCTTGCAACAAGCCAAAGAAAAAGGGCAGGTTGCAAGGTCGAAAGAGTTAGCGTCGGTATCGGTATTAATCATTGGTTCGGTAGCCCTAATGTGGTTTGGCGAAATGTTAGCCAGTCGCTTGTATACTACGATGGGACGGTTTTTTTCTCTGAGCCGTGAAGAGATTTTCGACAGTAGCAAACTGTTCGATATTATTGCTGGTACGCTGACCCATTTAATTTTCCCACTACTACTGATCCTCATTACCTTATTTGTGGCTGCGCTGATCGGGGCTGCTGGTGTTGGCGGGGTTAGTTTTTCTGCTGAGGCGGCAAGACCTAAGTTATCAAAAATCAGTCCGTTGAGCGGCTTTAAACGCATGTTTGGTATGCAGAGTTTAGTTGAGCTGTTTAAGTCGATACTCAAAGTACTCTTAGTGGCTGGGGTGGCTTTCTATCTGATTGACGCTTCGAAAAATGATCTTTTTCAACTCAGTATGGATGTGTATCCACAAAATATTTTCCATGCGTTAGAAATTCTACTTAATTTTATTTTGCTGATCAGCTGTTCACTGCTGGTGGTCGTCGCGATTGATGTGCCTTTTCAGATTTGGCAACACGCTGAAAAACTGAAAATGACCAAGCAAGAGATTAAAGACGAATACAAAGATACGGAAGGTAAGCCTGAAGTTAAAGGTCGGATTCGGATGTTGCAGCGTGAAGCGGCACAACGCAGGATGATGGCCGATGTCCCTCAAGCGGACGTCATTATCACCAACCCCGATCACTTTTCAGTGGCGCTACGTTATAAGCAAGGAACGGATAAAGCCCCCATTGTGGTTGCCAAAGGCGGCGATTTTCTGGCCCTTAAAATCCGTGAAATTGCCCGTGAGCACGAGATTATGATTGTTGCCGCTCCTCCGCTAGCGCGGGCACTGTACTACACCACAGAGCTAGAGCAGGAAATTCCAGATGGTTTATTTGTGGCCGTCGCCCAGGTATTGGCTTATGTGTTCCAAATTAAGCAATATCGCCGCAAAGGGGGTCAGCGCCCAGTGTTGAAAACGCAAGAGCTGCCAATACCACCGGACATGCGCTACTAGCGCAGACTCTCTATCGTTGAGCCGTATTATTGCCAGTGGTTCTGTGTTATTCCAGACCAATACCGTATTACTTATCGGGAATCGATAATAAGATCAACAGAGCCCCATTGCCACCAAACTCTAATGGCGCTTGATGAAAAGCGAGGACATCAGGATGTTGAGCCAACCACAATGGCACTTTCTGTTTAAGAATATGTTTACCAATACCATGTTGTACGCAAGCACAGTGAACTTTTTCTTTTAGGCAATAAGCAATCATTGCACCGAGTTCTCGTTTGGCTTCCTGTTGAGTCATACCATGCATATCGAGAAACACCTCAGGCGAATACACACCGCGGCGCAGTTTTTTAACTTCATACTTAGAGATATCACTCCTAGCATAACGGGTTGGTCCTTCTTCACTAAGTAGAGGCACAAATTCATCGGAAAAATAAAAATGGGTATCACTGGCTTCTCGTGAGTGACGGCGAATTTCTTTTTGCTTGGGATTTCTGTTTGGCGATTGGGTTATGGTATCCTGAGATAACTTTTTTACGCCTTTTACTGCCTCGTGAAACAGAGCAAAATCATCATTCGCATCGAGATCATGACAGTGACTGATGTCGGTGTTTTTTTTGTTCATGAAAGTTAAATTATCAGTTATTTTCGGTATTGGCAGTATTGTAGCGCTTTTCGGAGGCAATTTTGGATAAGATTTTTGTAGATGAGGCGGTTTCTGAACTGCATACCCTTCAGGACATGATCCGTTGGACGGTGAGTCGTTTCAATGCGGCACAGTTATTTTATGGTCACGGAACCGATAATGCATGGGATGAAGCCGTTCAGTTAATCTTACCGACACTCTATTTACCGATTGACGTTCCGCCTCATGTACTGAATTCCCGTTTAACGGGCAGTGAGCGATTACGTGTGGTGGAGCGAGTCATTAAGCGGATTAATGAGCGCACGCCTATTGCTTATTTAACCAATAAAGCATGGTTTTGTGGTCTAGAGTTTTTCGTTGATGAGCGAGTCTTAGTGCCTCGTTCACCGATTGGTGAATTGATTCAAGCGCAATTTTCACCTTGGTTACTTGATGAGCCGACTCGGATTATGGATTTATGTACGGGCAGTGGTTGTATTGCAATTGCTTGCGCCTATGCTTTCCCTGAAGCTGAAGTGGATGCGATTGATATTTCAGCTGACGCTTTGCAGGTGGCTGAGCAAAATATTCAAGATCACGGTTTAGAGCAGCAAGTGTTCCCGATTCGTTCAGATTTATTTCGCGATTTACCGAAAGAGCAATACGACATTATTGTTACTAATCCTCCTTATGTCGATCAAGAGGATATGAACAGTTTACCCGATGAGTTCAAGCATGAGCCAGAGTTAGGGCTTGCGGCGGGAACGGATGGTTTAAAACTCGCACGACGCATTTTAGCTAATGCGCCTCACTATCTAACGGATAATGGGATTTTAGTTTGTGAAGTGGGTAACTCAATGATTCACCTGGTGGATCAGTACCCTAATATTCCGTTTACTTGGTTAGAGTTTGAAAATGGTGGTCACGGGGTCTTTTTATTAACCAAGCAACAGTTACTTGATTGTGCAGAAGAATTCTCACTGTATCGTGATTAACCCAGCTGAGATTAAAGCTTAATCATTTTTCATTAATCATGATCTCTCTACGCCGACGCGATGTCGGCGTTTTTTATGGATGGTAGCGCGGAGTGAAATCGTATGTCTGGGGCGCATTTTATGGCATCAGCGAGGGGCAAAGCCGCATTTTAAGGAAAACGTCAGTCGGGACTTTACATCATTGGCTAATCAAGCGAGTATGATTTCATGATTAACAAAAGCTCCTTCCTTGATGAGATGATCCCCAAGCTATTGGGCGTGGTAGGTAGGCGGCCGGTGAGCGACTCTCCATGAGCATAGGTAACGATGCGATTGGGGCAACGAACGTAGCCAACACCACTGTAGCTTCAAGTAGCAAAGGGATAGCTAGGAATAAGGATGCTGGTAAGTCAATACGGATTTACTTATTGATGGGAAGTTTGAGGAAAACATGGCAGGAAACAGTATTGGACAACATTTTCGAGTCACCACTTTTGGCGAAAGTCATGGTGTTGCATTAGGGTGTATCATCGATGGTTGCCCTCCTGGTCTTGAAATCAGTGCCGCTGATTTACAAGTAGACTTGGATCGCCGTCGTCCGGGTACATCGCGTTATACTACTCAGCGCCGTGAAGCGGATGAAGTGAAAATTCTTTCTGGTATTTTTGAAGGTAAAACGACAGGGACTTCTATCGGCTTATTGATTGAAAATACCGATCAGCGTTCGACCGATTATTCAGATATTAAAGATAAATTTCGTCCTGGACATGCGGACTATACCTACCATCAAAAGTACGGTTTACGTGACTATCGGGGTGGTGGCCGTTCATCGGCACGCGAGACGGCGATGCGTGTGGCGGCTGGTGGTATTGCGAAAAAATACCTGCAACAAGAATTTGGTATTGAGATCCGTGCTTATCTTGCCCAAATGGGTGATATTGCGATTGAAAAAGTGGATTGGAATGAAATTGAAAACAATGCCTTTTTTTGTCCTGATATCGATAAAGTCGCTCAGTTTGATCAATTAATCCGCGATTTAAAAAAGCAAGGTGATTCGATTGGTGCCAAAATTCAAGTCGTGGCAACCAAAGTACCCGTAGGCTTAGGTGAACCGGTATTTGATCGACTCGATGCGGATATTGCTCATGCACTGATGAGCATTAATGCGGTTAAAGGGGTAGAGATTGGCGACGGCTTTGATGTGGTGCGCCAAAAAGGCAGCGAACATCGTGATTTGCTCACCCCGGACGGCTTTGCAAGCAATCATGCCGGGGGGATTTTGGGCGGAATTTCTTCAGGTCAAGACATTGTTGCCAATATCGCCTTAAAGCCGACGTCGAGTATTACCGTGCCTGGACAAACCATTACCCGTCAAGGTGAGCCAACGGAGCTTATCACCAAAGGGCGACACGACCCTTGCGTGGGTATTCGCGCGGTACCGATTGCTGAGGCGATGTTAGCCATTGTGCTGATGGATCACTTGCTGCGTCATCGTGGTCAAAATCAATCAGTACACACTGAAACGCCTATTTTATAATGCTAATCGACACACTCAGCGCCCGTCACAGGGCACTGAGTGTTGTGAGTTATTGACCAACAATGGGTTCAGATGTTCTGGCTCTTAAATTATGGTAATTAGTGCAGCGGTTTATCGGTTTCAACTAAATGGAATGATGGTAAGCGCCATTTAAAACGCACCGCGGCCATGCGCAGAAGATAACCGACCACTAACGTTGCAATGGTATTGGTTGTCTCACTGATGCCAAGTTCTAATAAGGTGAGATAAAGCCCTGATGCAATCAACGCTACAGAAGCGTAAAGCTCATCATGCAGTACCAGTGGTGGTTGGCGGCAGATTAAATCACGCAACAAGCCACCAAATACCCCAGTGACTAAGGCCGCGACCATACAGATCATCACATGATGCCCCATTTCTAAGGCGACTTTGGTGCCGATAATGCTAAACACGATCAATCCTAACGCGTCCAAGCGAATAAATAGCCCTTTGAGTTTAATCACCCAACGATAAATCCCAGTGGTTAATACACCGGCTAAGCAAGTAATCGCCAGATACTCAGGATTTTTTACCCAGCCAAGCGGATAATGACCGAGAAGAATATCACGCACCGTGCCACCACCAATCGCCGTTGCGCTTGCCACTAGCATAACGCCAAACCAATCCATTTTCCGACGACCAGCACTAAGAGCTCCGGTCATTGCTTCTGCTGTGATGCCAATAATGTATAGAACGCTAAGTAGCATAGTTAACCTTATTACGTATTGATTACTTGAGCCGAGAAAGGCGCAAGTGTAGAGCGAATCGAGCAGTTTGACGAATGAGTTTTTATAGGGCGAAAAGGGCAGCCAGATTACTTAATCTAATAATTTTGTTTGAACGCTTTACCCTAAAGGAAAAAATCGCGAGAATGCTGGCCATTAAGCCGACGAGAGTAGCTGTTGATGACCCATCAGTATCAAGATTTAATCGCTATTTTTAATCAAACTTTTTTTACCGACTACCAGACTCAACTTGAGCTAGGCGGTGACGAACCCGTATATTTACCCGCCGATGAACAGACGCCATATCATCGGATCATTTTTGCGCGCGGGTTTTATGCGTCGGCACTGCACGAGATCGCTCATTGGTGCGTTGCTGGGCCTGAGCGCCGCTTACTAGAAGATTTTGGCTATTGGTATGAGCCGGATGGTCGTTCAGCGCAAGTACAAGCGGAGTTTGAGCGGGTAGAAGTAAGGCCGCAGGCTTATGAGTGGATTTTAGCGCAAAGCGCAGGATTCCCCTTTACGGTAAGCTGTGACAACCTACATGGTGATCATGAGCCTGATAGGTTGGTGTTTATGCACAAGGTTCATCAACAAGTGTTGGGGATACTAAAAACTGGTTTGCCTCCTCGAGTGGCGCGATTATCACAGGCTTTACGGGCGTTTTATCACACTCCGCCGTTGAGCGCTGATCAATTTATAGTGAAATAATGAGAAGACGATGATTATTGAATTTGAAGAACAATTATTGGACCGAATTGATGCCCGTATTGAGTCGGCGTCTGATGATGAGTTATTTGCTGGTGGTTATTTACGCGGGCATATTTCTTTATCGGCCGCGGCTTGTGAAGAGCAAGGTATTGATGATATTGAGCGATTAAAAGCACGTATTGAGCAAAGTCTTGAAGAAGCACGTTCGGAGCTGACACCTGCTGACCGGGCGATCGTTTATGCGTTATGGCGTGAATTGAGTGCTTGATATTCTTGATGAGAGTTCTTATTCGGAAAATTTGAATATCATCGTATAATTTTTGTAGTTGCGATAACAATGACCAATGTTTACTCTGTGCTTATTATATAAACCATGAGGTTATCCTATGAAAGTTATCGCATTTGGCGCGAGCACCAGCTCTCAATCTATCAATCAAGCGCTAGCCACTTACGCGGCAAAGCAAATTGAGGGTGCGCAAGTTACCGTATTGAATATTAATGATTATTCTGTACCGATGTTCAGCGAAGATCGAGAGAAAGAGCTAGGGCAAGCGGAAGGCGCACAAGCCTTTTTACGTGATTTAGCGCAAGCCGATGCCTTTGTGATTTCTTTTGCTGAGCATAATGGACATTATCCTGCCGCTTATAAAAATTTGTTCGACTGGACTACTCGTATTGATCGTGAGCTGTTTAAAGGTAAGCCAGCGGTGTATCTTGCTACGTCACCAGGCCCCGGTGGTGCTCAGTCGGTGCTAGCCGCCGCCGTTGCCTCAGCGCCATTTTTCGGTGGTAATGTTAAAGGCTCGCTTTCTGTCCCTAGCTTTTATGATAATTTCGACTTGGCAGCTGGTGAAGTGACTAACTCAGAGATTGCCGAAAAAATTAAAGCTACAGTAGCATTACTAGGTTAAGTTTTTTCGTATCCGTTGTATTCATGAAGCCTCGCTTATCCAGCGAGGCTTCATGATTTTAAGGGCGCAAAAATCGGCTTCAGGCGCTGAAACCGCAGCGTATAAAGTTAAGCCCCTTTTTCTGTGATTGCCTTACCTTTCTTTAATTTACGTACCCACATCCGGCTCGGATGCAGAGAGGCTAGCACATCGACAGGCAAAGGCAGTGGTTCACCGCAGATCTGCGCGGCCAAGACTTCGGCCATCAGTGGTGCAGAGCTCAAACCTCGGGAACCTAAACCCAGTAAAGCGTACAATTGAGGGTATTGGCTAATGGTTGGGATTTGATGCTCTCTTTTTTGTGGCAAATCTGCGTATTGCTCAATGATTGCATCACGTCGTCCCACATTACCCACAAAAGGCAAATGATCGCGACTGACACAGCGAACCCCTTGACGAGATTGGTTGTCTGATGTGTCCACCGCCATCGGCCAAGTTTGATTCGCTAGGCAACGGGTTAAACGCGCACTATTTTCTTGCTGTGCTTTGGCATCGAAGGTTTGGTCAAGGTGCTGTCTATCGTAACTGGCACCAATACAATGGGTGCCATGACGCGGGCTGCTTGGGGTCATGTAGCCGTCATAGCACAGTACTGAACGCAGCGCTTGTAAAGTGTGATTGGTCGGCGCATGACTGACTTGGCCTTTGACTTTGCCTAGTGGTAAATGCTCAGTTTGAGCAAAGGCATCAAATTGATGGCCATTAGCGATCACCACACATTGATGCTGAAACGGCTGACCTTGAGCATTCAATTGCCACGTTCTCGTTTCGGCTTGCCAGGCTAACGAGTCAATCGCTTGTTGATAATGGGCGGTAACCGATCCTTTGCTGACTAAATCGGCTAACAGTGCTTGAGTGAGCTCTACCGGGCATAACCATCCACCCAGTGGATAATGGATGCTCGGCATATCCACCGCAAGGCCAATGTGCTGGCTGGTTTGTTCTGCAGTGAGATAATGCACGAGTTCGCTTGGGAATTCACCTTGGGTAAGACGCGTTAATTTATCGGTGGATTTTTCATCCCACATTAACTGAGTCACGCCACACCAATCGTATTCAAAATTGACTTGCTGAGCGAGACGTTGCACAAATTGACGAGTAAACAGAAACGCTGGCGCAAAGACGCGGGACACATTGCTATGTTGGCCATTTAATAGCGGATAAATGGCTCCCTGTCGATTGCCAGAAGCCCCCTGCGCGGGCGCTTTATCGGCGCAATATAAGGTCACAGAAATGCCGCGTTGAGTTAAGGCATAGGCGAGTGCTGCGCTGGCAATACCACCGCCGATGATCGCCACATCGTGGACAGATTCTGTCGCTTCAATCTGATAATAAGGTTTAATATTGTGGTACGGTTTTTTATGCTCAATCTTGCCAGCCAGCATTTCTCGTTTGGTGCCAAAACCTTTCACCTTTTTCATGCTAAAGCCAGCTTGATTGAGCCCTCGGCGGACAAACCCAGCAGCGGTAAAGGTAGCGCAGGTACAATTTTCTTTGGCCAATTGGCTCATGCCATCAAATAAAGCTTGGCTCCACATGTCAGGGTTTTTACTGGGCGCGAAGCCATCGAGAAACCACGCATCAACCAAGCCACGTTCGGAAACGGCTACTTGAGGTAAGCTGGTTTTGATATCGCCAAACCACAAGTCTAAAATAATCGCCCCATCCGCCAAAATAATTCGATGGCATTCAGGTAGTGCCAAAGGATAGGCTTGATGCAACTGCTCGGCGTAGTGAGCGAGCTCTGGCCAAGCTTGATGTGCTTTGATCAGATCGCTTTTATTGAGCGGATATTTTTCAAAGCTGATAAAGTGCAAGGTCTTAATGGTTGCATCAGGATTTTGGTGGCGAAACTGGTCAAAACATTGCCACGTAGCGAGAAAATTGAGTCCAGTGCCAAAACCCGTTTCAGCAATCACAAAATGGCGTTGGTCATATTCTCGCCATCTTTGTGGGAGATGATTCTGATTGAGAAAGACGTAGCGTGTCTCTTCTAAGCCATTGGCATTGGAAAAATAGACGTCGTCAAATTGGTCTGAGACCGGCGTTCCGGCGTCATTCCACGCCAATTGTGCGTGAGTAATGGAAGTCATAAGCGATGATTTCTAGCAAATAAGGCATTTATAGAGCAAGATTGTACGGATTTATAGGAAAGCTGACCACTTCTGTTACTTATCTTGGTTATCATTTAGCGGAATTTTGAATTATAGGAATGTCACATGAAACGAGTCGTCATCACCGGGATGGGAATTATTTCCAGTATCGGTAACAACGTCCAAGAAGTTTTAGCGTCTCTTAAAGCCGGCAAATCAGGCATCACTGCTTCCGAGCAATTTAAAGAGCAGGGGCTACGTTCACAAGTTTGGGGTGATTTAAAGATAAACCCTGCTGAGCATATTGATCGCAAACAGATGCGTTTTATGGGCGATGCGGCGGCTTATGCTTATCTTTCTATGGAGCAAGCGATTGCTGATGCTGGATTGACGCCTGAGCAAGTGTCGAATGACCGTACCGGCATCATTGCGGGTTCTGGCGGTGCATCTTCACTTAACCAATCCATTGCCGTGGATACGCTACGTGAGAAAGGCGTTAAGCGTATTGGGCCGTATATGGTGCCTCGTACCATGTCTTCCACGGTGTCGGCTTGTTTGGCTACACCGTTTAAAATTCGTGGCGTTAACTATTCGATTAGCTCAGCCTGTGCGACTTCAGCACACTGTATTGGTAACGCGATGGAGCTGATTCAACTCGGCAAGCAAGACATTGTGTTTGCTGGTGGCGGTGAAGAACTGGATTGGACATTGACGATGATGTTTGATGCCATGGGCGCGTTATCCACCAAATACAATGACACACCAGAGAAAGCGTCTCGCACCTATGACGCTGATCGCGATGGTTTTGTGATTTCAGGCGGCGGCGGCATGCTGGTGATTGAAGAGTTAGAGCATGCTTTGGCACGCGGTGCAAAAATTTACGGCGAACTTGTGGGTTATGGCGCAACCTCTGATGGCTACGATATGGTTGCGCCATCTGGTGAGGGTGCGGCTCGTTGTATGCGAATGGCGATGCAAAATGTCGATAGTGTTGATTATGTCAACACCCATGGTACATCAACACCAGTCGGTGATGTAAAAGAACTGGGCGCGATTCAAGAAATTTTTGGCGGTAATAGCCCTGCTATTTCTGCGACTAAAGCCATGACTGGTCACGCATTAGGCGCAGCAGGGGTTCATGAAGCGATTTATTCGACCTTGATGCTGCATCATAATTTTATCGCACCGAGTATTAATATTGATACTCTGGATCCGGCTGCAGAGGGGCTAGATATTGTCACGCAACCACGTGAACAAGAGCTCAATAGCGTTATGTCAAACAGTTTTGGCTTTGGTGGTACCAACGCCACATTGGTGATCAAAAAGTACCAAGCATAATCACCATTTGAGGTGAACCGTTTCCAGAGCCGATCGGCGTAGCCGATCACACAGACGCAGACTCTGTCCTATTGAGAGCAGGACGAGATCCTTTTGTTCTGGGTATTTGCCCGGTAGCCTTTGGCTCCGGGTATTTTTATGCTCGACACACAGAATGCTTTTCTGCACAATGCCCAACAAAATACCCATCACGTGTTGGCAAATAAGACCCCATGGTTTTTGGCCTATCATGATCCTAAAGACAACCCAATAGTGTGAATTCGGCTATGAAAATCTTGATCGACGAAAATATGCCTTACGCTGAGCAGCTGTTTAGTCAGCTCGGTGAGGTAATTCTTAAACCAGGTCGCACATTAACCGCTGACGATTTGATCGACATTGATGCGTTAATGATTCGTTCGGTGACAAAAGTAGATGCAGCTCTATTAAGTAAAGCGAATCGATTGGCTTTTGTCGGTACGGCAACGGCTGGGATGGATCACGTTGATCAAGCGCTATTGGCTGAGCGAGGGATATTTTTTACCGCCGCACCAGGCTGTAATAAAGTCGGCGTTGCAGAGTATGTGTTTAGTGTCTTAATGGTACTTTCTCAGCAGCAAGGTTTCTCTATTTTTGATAAAACGATTGGTATTATTGGTGCAGGCCAAGTCGGTAGCTACTTAGCCCATTGTTTGACTGGGTTAGGACTCAACGTTTTGATCAATGATCCTCCCAAGCAAGCACAAGGGGATACGCGAGCATTTACACCACTGGAGCAACTATTAACTGAAGCGGATGTGATTACCTTGCATACGCCGATCACTCAGCAAGGTGAGTGGCCTACTCACCATTTAATTAATGAGCAGGTGTTGGCTGGTTTACGAGGCGATCAAATTTTGATTAATGCTGCGCGAGGTCCAGTGGTCGACAATGACGCATTAAAAGCTCGTTTACAACAAGGCGATGGCTTTACCGCAGCCTTAGACGTGTTCGAATTTGAACCGCAGGTGGATTTAGAGCTCCTGCCGTTGTTAGCGTTTGCGACGCCTCATGTTGCTGGTTATGGCTTGGAAGGGAAAGCGCGCGGTACCACCATGGTGTTTAACCAATACTGTGAGTTTTTAGGCCAAGCGCATTGGGCTAATCCATCCAGTTTACTGCCGACGGCTCCTGTACCTGAAGTGGTGCTGAATCGAGCTTGGGATGAAGCAACGTTGCTCAACTTAACGCAACTTATTTATGATGTTCGACGAGACGATGCTCTGTTTCGCCGTCAAATACATCAACCTGACGCGTTTGATAAAATGCGCAAACAGTATTGGGATAGGCGTGAATATAGCGCAATTAAGCTAGTAGGTGAGGCATCGTGTCAATTAGAACTGCTAGCGCAACTCGGATTTACAATAGAGGTTACAAATGAGCCAAGAATTTAATGTTGCGATTTTCGGTGCAACGGGTGCGGTCGGTGAAACCATGCTGGAAGTATTGCAAGAGCGTAAATTTCCTGTTGGTGAACTTTTTCTACTCGCGAGTGAACGTAGTGAAGGGAAAACCTATCGCTTTAATGGAAAAACCGTACGAGTACAAAATGTTGAAGAGTTTGATTGGTCCTCGGTGCATATTGCGCTTTTTTCGGCAGGTGGTGAGCTTTCTGCTCACTGGGCACCGATCGCTGCCGATGCGGGCGTAATCGTTATAGATAACACCTCTCATTTTCGTTATGACTACGATATCCCTTTAGTGGTTCCAGAAGTCAATCCACAGGCGATTGCCGAGTTTCGTAACCGCAACATTATTGCTAACCCAAATTGTTCCACCATTCAAATGTTGGTGGCGTTAAAACCCATTTATGATGCGGTAGGGATCGAGCGAATTAATGTCACGACTTACCAGTCTGTATCTGGAGCCGGTAAAGCAGGAATTGATGAGCTAGCAGGACAAACGGCAAAACTACTGAGTGGCATTCCAGCTGAGACGCATGCTTTTAGTCAGCAAATTGCCTTTAACTGTATCCCGCAAATCGATCAGTTTATGGATAATGGTTATACGAAAGAAGAGATGAAGATGGTATGGGAAACCCAAAAAATCTTCAATGATCCTTCGATCATGGTTAATCCAACCTGTGTTCGCGTCCCGGTATTTTATGGTCATGCCGAAGCATTGCATATTGAGACTCGTAGCCCCATTGATGCCGAGCAGGTAATAAGCCTATTGGAACAAACGGCAGGGATTGAAGTTTTCCAAGGGCAAGACTACCCGACTCAAGTGCGTGATTCCGGTGGTAAAGATACGGTGTTGGTTGGACGCATCCGTAATGATATTAGCCATCATAGCGGGATTAATTTGTGGGTGGTAGCAGACAATGTTCGTAAAGGGGCAGCAACCAACGCGGTACAGATTGCGGAAGTATTGATCCGAGATTATCTGTAAATAGTCGCGGCGTTATCGATACCCTCGTCGATATTGAGTGAACAAAAAAACCACCTCGCGGTGGTTTTTTTCGGTTATCTTATCGAGCTTTATGCGCGGAAGGGTTGTTTTTGCAACCGCCATCAGCACATTTGCCATAAAGATATAAACTGTGATTAGTTAGCTGAACATTGTAACGCGCAGCGATCTCTTTTTGACGCTGTTCGATTACCTCGTCAGAAAACTCAATCACTTCGCCACAATCAAGACAGACGAGATGGTCATGATGGTGTTGGGTTGAGAGTTCGAAAACTGATTTTCCACCTTCAAAATGATGACGAGTCACGATACCAGCGTCATCAAATTGGTTTAACACGCGATAAACGGTCGCAAGGCCGATCTCTTCACCGAGATCAATCAGCTTTTTGTACAGCTCCTCAGCACTAATATGTTGGCACTCAGGCTGCTGCAATACTTCTAAAATCTTTAGCCGTGGAAGGGTTACTTTAAGACCTGCATCCTTTAGCGCTTGGTTATTGTCTGACATATACTTTCCCGTTGATGATCTGCAGTCGTAAACAGAGGTCAATGTTGTTCCACATTATAGGCCACTCGATTAAAACAATAAACCACGAACTTCAAAGGGTTACTGTAATTACTACAAAATCGAGTTTCATCACGGAGAAATCTGATCTGACCAGTTACAATTATGCAACATTAACTTGTGTGTAGCTTCGCTGAGTGAGGTGCTCATTGAGCATCACGATCAGTGAAGATGAGATAGAGTCTAAGGCACGGATAGCATGAATAAAACACTTGAGAAGTTGTATAAACCTAATATTGTGAAGTGGGCATTAAATAGTTGGCCACCTTTTTGGGGATCTGGGATAAAAATCGAGTCAATCAGCGAAGACTTTCGTGAAGCTAGATTGCGTTTAAAGCTTCGTTGGTGGAACAAAAATGCCAATCGTTCCCAATATGGTGGCAGCATCTTCTCTTTAACGGATCCCGTATATTCATTAATGCTGATGGGGATTTTAGGTCGCCAGTATTATGTTTGGGATAAAGAAGCGAGCATTAATTTCATTAAGCCGGGACACAGTGATTTGTATGCTGAGTTTTTGATTTCTCAAGCTCAACTGGATGCGATATTAGTGGCGACGGCAAATGGCGATAAATGCTTTCCTGAATTTATTATTCACGTCAAAGACAAACAGGGTGATGTGGTTTCTGAAGTGCATCGTAAGTTGTATGTTCGTAAAAAGCCTAAGTATCGTCAAGAGAGTGATTATCAAACCGATAACGCTGCATAATGGTGTTCAGCGAGACGATGGATGAGTATGACAAAGTTGTATCCAAGCTTCTGCAGTGCGAGAGACGTAACGTTCACTATGCCAAATAACACTTAATGTCCAGTCAATACTGGGATTGAGCGGCTTAATTAAGACGCCTTCATTTTGGATTCTTAAGCAGAGTGGTTCGGGTAAAAAGGCCACTCCGATGCCACTTTTTACAAGCGCAACGAGAAAATCCCATTGGCTACTTCGCGCCGCAATTTGTGGGGTAAATCCATGCGCTAGACATTGCTGATGCACATAGTCACTAAGAGTAAACTCTTCAGTGTAAAGATAAAAAGGCGCTTCTTTGAGTGATGGCCAATCAATCGTTGTCATGGCAGTCCAAGGCATGGTTTGCGGTAATACGGCATAAATTGGGTAACTGTCTAATACTAAAGTGCTGAGATGTTGCTCTGCGTGGCGCGATAGCATCGTAATGGCAACATCCAATTCTCCATTAAGTACCGCTTGTTCTATTTTTCGCCCGCCATACTCGACGATCGTCATTTCTACGGCTGGGTAGGTTTGTCGATATTGTCTAATCAAGCCAGCATAAAGATGCCCCACCATAGGAGGAATACCTAGCCGAAGTTGCCCTCCTTGGAGTTGGTGCAGATCGATCAGTTCAGCTTCTAGCTGAGTAAAGTGGGTCAAAATCTCTTGTGCACGTAAATACACAATGTGTCCTGCATCGGTTAGCCAAAATCGATGGCCTTGACGATGGAGTAATGGCTGCCCGATCTCTTGTTCAAGGCTACGGATCATTTTGCTGATCGTCGGTTGGGTAACAAAAAGTTTCTCCGAGGCACGGGTAAAGCTCTGTTGATTGATGAGTTCAACAAAATAGCGTAGGGCTTTAATATCCATAAGAAAGTGATTCTCTGTGTTAATTGATTCCATATTGGCATAATTTTTATAATAAAAATTCATTTTATGAAATTTTAATGCTCTCTATACTGTGATTAATTTCACACAATGAGCGAATGATGCCATGAGGAAGATTGAAACTGTTTTGCTGACCATTGGGCAAATTGTTGCGTTAGGTTTGATATGGGTAATCGCCGATCGTTTGGTTGATTACTTACACTTGCCTATCCCTGCCAATCTCACAGGTATGTTGTTACTGCTGACGTTGGTGTTCAGTAAGATTGTTAACGTTGAATGGCTGCGACGAGGTGCGGCTTGGCTTTTAGCGGAAATGTTACTGTTTTTTGTTCCGGCGGTCGTAGCCGTGGTCAATTATCAGCCGCTGGTGCGTGAACAGGGCGGACGAATTATCTTAGTATTAGTGCTGAGTACCGTTTTAGTGATAGCGGTGACTGCGTGGGTCGTGGATAAATTATACCGCCTGGAGCTTAAATTAGCGCGCCGAAAAAGTAATAAGTTAACAGGAGCCTTATAATGTTGCACTCTGTCTCATTACTCGGCATGACGTGTTTGGTACTGACTTTAGCACTCTATTACGTCTGTAAAATGCTCTATCAGCGCAAACGAACAATTTTTTTGATGCCTTTATTGCTGGCCCCATTACTGTTGGTGCTGATTGTTATTGGTATGGATATTCCTTATCCATCGTATATGGAAGAGTCTCGCTGGCTATTATGGTTACTTGGGCCTGCCACCGTCGCCTTTGCGATTCCTGTGTACGATAATCGGCTTTTAATTCGACGTCATTGGTTGTCATTATCGGTTGGTGTGGTGGTTTCCGTGATTGTGGCTGTGAGCAGTACCGTCTTACTGGCACGCTGGTTTGAATTACCAGAGTTACTGCAGCGTAGCTTAGCCATGCGCTCGATAACGACCCCTTTTGCCGTGGAAGCAACACGTGCCATTGGCGGTGAAAGTGACTTAACGGCCCTGTTTGTGGTACTCACGGGTGTTATTGGAATGGCGGTTGGTGAAAGTATATTAACTTTCTTATCGATTCGTTCTCGATTTGGGCGTGGGGCTAGCTTAGGGGCTTCTGCCCATGGTGCAGGCACCGCGAAAGCGTATCAAATGGGAAATGCAGAAGGGGTGGTATCGAGTGTCGTCATGATGATAGCCGGTATGGTAACGGTACTGATTGCGCCCTTTTTAGGCCAGCTATTGTGGTAAATAGATCCAATAATTCATAAAGAGTTTGTGTTAAAAAAACCGCCCAAGTGAGGGCGGTTGCTGGTTTAGTCTTCTAGCTCAGCTAAGCACATTTCTTCGTATACTTGCTGAACCCAAGCGGTCACACGTTGCTCGGTCAACTCTGGTTGACGGTCTTCATCAATGCATAGACCAACAAAATGATTATCATCGACTAATGCTTTAGACGCTTCAAACTCATAACCTTCCGTTGGCCAATGACCAATAATCGTTGCGCCTTTGGCTTGAATGATGTCTCGAACGGTGCCCATAGCATCACAGAAATACTCTGCGTAGTCTTCTTGATCACCACACCCAAAAATAGCCACGAGTTTAGTCGAAAAATCAATGGCTTCTAATTCAGGGAAAAAATCATCCCAATCACACTGTGCTTCACCATAGTACCAAGTGGGAATGCCAAGCAGTAAAAGATCAAAGTTATCAATATCTTCTTTACTACTTTTCGCGATATCTTGTACGTGAACCAGTTGTTTGCCGAGTTGTTTTTGAATCATTTTTGCAATAGCTTCGGTGTTACCTGTATCGCTACCAAAAAAGATACCTACACTTGCCATAGAGTCTTTACCTTTAAATCAATCTGCTTGCGCGAACTATACCACTGTTATTTGTTAAAGTTAATCCACCTATTGACTTTCAAATTTCCCTTAACTTGTTATGGATTAAGCGCTTTAGACAATAAATTTACGAATCGCACGGAGCACTTCTGCTGGTTTTTCAGCATGTAACCAGTGGCCAGTATTGGCGATAACATGTGCTTTGGCGTGGCTAAATTGTTGCTGGATAGCGGGTTGATGCTCTGCCATTAAATAGTTTGAATCTGCCCCTTTAATAAATAAGGTCGGGGTTGAGTTACAGGCAATCGGTTCCCAACCAAGAATATTCCAGTAGTTGGCTTTAATCGCAGGTACATTAAATCGCCAAGTCATGACGCTATCTTGGTTGACCAAGGATTTCCCCAGAAATTGGCGAACGCCTTCCTGATCGATATGCTGGGCTAAAAGGGTCATCACTTCACTGCGAGAGGACGGTTTTTGTTCTAAAACCGCATCGAGACCATCGATCACCTGTTGATGACGATGCACGGTATAGGCAACGGGTGCCATGTCTAGCACGATTAACCGTTGAACGATATCGGGGGCAAGATCGGCTAATTTCATCGCTACTTTACCGCCCATGGAGTGACCAATGATCGTCGCTTGAGTGATAGCCAACTCGGTGAGCAGTTGATCGACATCGCGCGCCATTAACGCGTAGTTATGTTCTGAAGCGTGAAACGATTGTCCATGGTTACGCAAGTCAATACTCAGTACCTGATGATCGTGTTTCAGATCTCTCGCGAGTAGTCCTAAATTGTCCAAATTACCAAATAAACCATGGATCAGAACGACGGTGTGACCCTCACCTTCTAGTTTGTAATTAAGCAGTGCTGACATTTTATCTTATTAGTAATGGGTTTAACGTAGAGTATCGGTAAAGATCTCGCTATAATCCCCCAGAGTTTAAACATAGAGATTGTGAAAAGCGAATGAAAACAATTGAGGTTGATGAAGATCTATACCGTTATATTGCCAGTCAAACCCTACATATTGGTGAGAGCGCTTCCGATATTTTACGTCGCTTATTGAAGGTTGATAGCCAGCGTTTTTCGGCGATGCCTGCTATCACTGCTCCTAAAGGGTTAGTGGTCAGTAAAGATGCGGCTCAAGAGACAAAAGTTGATAGCGTTAAGGCGATGCGCGAGTTACTGATTTCAGATGAATATTCTGCACTGAAAAAAGCCGTTGATCGTTTTATGTTAGTCCTATCCACACTCTATCGTATCGATCCAGCGAGCTTCTCTGATGCCATGATCGTTAAGGGACGCAAGCGAGTTTACTTTGCTGATAACGAAGCGACGTTGCTCGCGAACGGGCAGACGACGAAACCAAAAGCTATTCCAAATACGCCGTTATGGGTGATTACGAATAACAATACCAGCCGTAAACAGCAAATGGTTGAGCAAGTGATGCTGAAAATGAATTTCCCTGCGGATATTATTGAAAAAGTGACCTTGTCTATTTAACGTGGCACGATCAGCAGCGAAAAGTCTGACTAGAACCTCATACTGGGCATGTAAAAATGCGTATTATGAGGTTTTTTATTGATTATTATTTTTAAAAGGATGTCATTATGGCTATGCACCCTCGTGCAGGACAAAAAGCACAGCAACAAGATTTACATAATATTCCGGCTTTAGTTTCTCATTACTACCTTTTACAACCTGATGCGAGTAATCCGCAGCATAAGGTTGAATTTGGTACTTCCGGCCATAGAGGGTCGGCTGATAAATTCACGTTTAATGAACACCATATTTTAGCTATTGCGCAAGCGATCGTTGATCTACGTACTGAGTTGGGTACGACCGGACCTATTTTTGTCGGTAAAGATACCCATGCTTTATCTGAGCCAGCCTTAAGTAGTGTGCTCGAAGTGCTTATTGCCAATCAGGTTGAGGTCATTATTCAACAAGATAACGGTTATACGCCAACGCCGGGTATCTCTCATGCTATCTTGACCTATAACTTGCAACATGCCGATAAAGCAGATGGTATCGTGATCACCCCATCACATAATCCGCCTCAAGATGGCGGTATCAAATACAATCCTACCCATGGTGGACCCGCGGAAGGTGAGCTTACCAAAGCGATTGAAAATCGAGCCAATCAGCTAATTGCCGATGGTTTGAGCGGGGTGAAACGCGTGGCTATTGTTGAAGCGAAGCATTCACCTTTATTGAAGCAGGTTGATTTAGTGAAACCTTATGTTGACGACTTAGTGAATGTTGTCGATATGGCCGCGATTCAGAAAGCCAAACTGAAGATAGGTGTCGACCCATTAGGTGGCAGCGGAATTGATTATTGGCGACAAATTGCTCAAACGTACGATTTAGATTTAACGTTAGTCAGTGAAGCGATTGATCCTACGTTCCAGTTTATGTCACTGGATAAAGATGGCGTGGTGCGTATGGATTGCTCATCTCCCTATGCGATGGCTGGCTTATTAGCACTGAAAGACCAATACGATTTAGCGTTTGGTAATGACCCTGATTATGATCGTCATGGGATTGTTACGCCACAAGGTTTAATGAACCCTAACCATTTTCTGGCGGTTTGTATTGACTATCTTTACCGTCACCGCTCTGCTTGGCAATCTGATGTTGCTGTGGGCAAAACCCTTGTTTCTAGTGCGATGATTGATAAAGTCGTTGCGGATTTAGGACGCAAATTGTGTGAAGTGCCAGTTGGATTTAAATGGTTTGTTGATGGCTTGTATAACGGTCGTTTTGGTTTTGGTGGAGAAGAGAGTGCTGGTGCCTCTTTCTTACGTCAAGATGGCACCGCTTGGTCAACCGATAAAGATGGGATTATTTTATGTCTACTTGCTGCTGAAATAACGGCGGTGACGGGTAAAAACCCTCAGCAATATTATGATCAATTAGCAGCGAAACATGGTGAGTCGCACTACAGCCGAATTCAAGCTGTCGCCAATGGACCTCAAAAAACGATCTTGAGTCAGCTTTCCGCCGAGATGGTGACCGCTCAAACCTTAGCCGGAGATGTGATCACTGCCCGTTTAACCCATGCTCCAGGTAATGGGGCTGCGATTGGTGGTTTAAAAGTGACGACTGATTACGGTTGGTTTGCGGCACGTCCATCAGGGACGGAAGATATTTATAAAATTTATTGTGAGAGTTTTAAAGGCGAGGAGCATTTAAAACAGATAGAGCATGAAGCGCAAGAGATTGTTAATCAAGTCTTTAAAAATGCGGGATTATAATTAATCACATCTCGAATTTAGCTTAAGACAGGCCATGAATCAACGTTCGTGGCCTGTCTTTTATTATGTGGTAGCAGGCCAGTCATTGGGCATAATAAACCAAAATAATCCCGATTGACTTTGGCAATGAACAAAACCTAAGTCTTCACCTTGGTAGCGTGGACTCTGTTTATCACGGCCGGTTAACCATTGTGGCTTTTCTAATCGATACAAGGGCTCGTCAATCAATGACTGTTGATGTTGATAACACCAATGACCCTGAATTTGTGAAGGGTTGAGTGGGTGGCCTAAACATTCGTTAGGTACGGGTTCTGGTTGAAAAGGGTTAGTATAAAGTCGACCTTGCATGAGCAAATGGGGCTTCGCATTAGCCCATAACGGATAATGTTTACAAAACGCTTCGTTGCTTGAAAGGGGAAGTTGATGGTTGAGCATATGATTTAACTTGAGATCAAGTCTATCTTCTGCATTGGGCCCATACCAATTCCCTTGATGAAGAAGGTAGAATTTAACGGCCACTTCCCAATGTTCGTATTGCTCTGTTTTGCGGTTTTTGGCAATAAAATCAATCGAACCTAACGTTGTGCCTTGTTGATTTAGCTGAATCTCTTCTGAAACGGCGTTATAGCGAGGCGTGGCAGTGAAGAGTTGTTGACATAAAAATTGATAAATAAATCCTAGTCGCTGATTACCTTGATAAGTTGGCCACTGCTGATAAGACGGTTGAATGAAAGGAACTTTAGAGACTATTGGCTCTGACCCTTGAAAGAGTGGAGGAGTGGTTACCACCCATTGCATAAGCTGTTTTATATCCATTGTGAGCACCATCTACGGTTACCATTCCGTTTTCGACATTCTAGCCTGAAATTGTTATAAACACGTCATAACAATAGTGTAATGGAACGAAATATGGACAACTTACAGTTAGAAGCGTTGTTAAATGAGATCTTGTCTCCACAATTAGTGAAAGATTACTGTCCTAACGGCTTGCAAGTGGAAGGTAAAGCCGAGATAAAAAAAATCATTACTGGAGTGACGGCGTCGAAAGCGCTCATTGAACAAGCCATTGAGCATCAAGCCGATGCTTTACTTGTCCATCATGGTTATTTTTGGAAAGGAGAGCCAGAAGCGATTCGTGGTATGAAAGGGCAGCGACTACGACAACTGATTAAGCATGACATTAATTTGTTTGCCTATCATTTACCACTGGATATTCATCCGCAATTGGGTAATAACGCTCAGCTCGCTCAGTTACTTGGAATTCAAGTGGAGGGCGGGCTAGAAGGGCATGCACAATCTGTCGCTATGTACGGTTGTCTCAATCGTAATTACTCTTGTGATGAGTTTGCCCAGCATCTGCAAACGGTACTTCACCGTCAGCCATTGCATATTGCTCCAGAGCAAACGGATAAACCGATTAAAAAGATCGCTTGGTGTACGGGGGGCGGGCAAGACTATATCGAACTGGCTGCTGAGCAAGGTATGGATGCGTTCATCTCGGGTGAGATTTCTGAACGAACCACTTATGCGGCACGAGAATTAAATATTCATTATTTTGCTGCGGGGCATCATGCTACCGAGCGTTATGGTGTTAAAGCATTGGGGGAATGGTTAAGCCGCGAACATGGTTTTGTGGTTGAGTTTATTGATATCGATAATCCGGTATAAATTAAAAAACCAAGGGCGAGGAAATCTCGCTCTTGGTTTTTTTATCGACTTGAACAGAGGAGACTCATCGGCAGCTCTGTTCGTTGATTTGAAGTAGCGGTCTATTGGCGCTCATGCAATGGCACAAACTCACGAAGTTTTTGCCCAGTATAAAGCTGACGAGGACGGCCTATCTTGTTGTTCACGTCTGAATGCATTTCATTCCAGTGCGCAATCCAGCCAATGGTGCGTGACATGGCAAAGATAACGGTAAACATGGAGACTGGAATACCGATGGCTTTGAGAATAATCCCAGAATAGAAATCGACGTTCGGATAGAGTTTCTTCTCCACAAAGTAGGGGTCAGAAAGTGCAATACGTTCAAGTTCCATAGCCACATCAAGTAGTGGATCGCTAATATTGAGTTCTTTAAGAACATCATGACAAGCTTCACGCATCACCGTTGCACGTGGATCGTAGTTTTTGTACACCCGATGACCAAAGCCCATTAAGCGGAATGGATCATCTTTATCTTTTGCTCGGGCGACGTACTCAGGAATTTTATCGACAGAACCAATTTCTTCTAGCATGCGTAAGCAAGCTTCGTTGGCTCCACCATGAGCAGGCCCCCACAGTGACGCGATACCTGCGGCAATACAGGCGAAAGGATTGGCACCTGAAGAGCCGGCTAAACGAACGGTTGATGTTGATGCGTTTTGCTCATGATCTGCATGCAAAGTGAAGATTTTATCCATAGCACGAGCGACGACAGGATTGACTTCATATTCTTTACACGGATTAGCAAACATCATGTGCAGGAAGTTTTCTGCATAGGTTAAATCGTTACGTGGATAGATAAATGGCTGACCAATCGAGTATTTGTAACACATTGCAGCCAAGGTTGGCATTTTTGATAATAAACGATAAGCAGCAATTTCTCGGTGGGTATCGTTATTAATATCCAGTGAATCGTGATAGAAAGCCGCTAACGCACCTACCACCCCACACATCACCGCCATTGGGTGTGCATCGCGGCGGAAACCATGGAAGAAACTAGCAATTTGCTCGTGAACCATGGTGTGGCGAGTAACGATCTTCTTAAACTCTTCGTATTGTTCACGGTTAGGGGCTTCACCATAAAGAAGGATGTAACATACTTCTAAATAATCAGCATTATTGGCTAACTGTTCGATAGAAAAGCCGCGATGTAACAAAATGCCTTTGTCACCATCGATATAAGTGATTTGAGATTCACAAGATGCAGTGGCAAGAAAACCCGGGTCAAAAGTAAAGTAGCCATTTGAACCTAATTGACGAACGTCGATTACTTGAGGACCTATTGTCCCATCCATAATCGGCAGCTCAATGGGCGCTTTACCTTCAATGTGAAGGGTCGCTTTCTTATCTGCCATAGACAATCTCCTTTGTTTATTATTTAATCCGTCCAGGATGTTTGTGTGTCATTCTTGTACGTCCGATCGTTATTAAAGTCAATTTTTCTCCTCCGATGTGTGCACTTACTTTGATTTTTTATACATATAAAGTTAAAAATCTGTTCTGTGTAGCAAAATTTGTTACATCATTTGTTGTATAATGTTGCCAGCCGTATAAAGGCGTAGCAAATTTTGGTAAAAACCTTATAAATTCAAAGCTCAAAACAATTCAAGGTAAAAACACTCAACCTTGTTGTTAACATTTATTTTACAATTAAGGTGGGCTTATCTCGGCTTATATGTTGATTAAATGTTAAGTTTTGTCGGTTTGTTGCCAAATTTCATTGATAACTATAAATGCTTCAATTAGAGCTGAGTGAGCAAGCCCGTGAAAGAAAGAAAGTCAAGACCGGTTAATCTAGATCTGCAGACTATACGCTTTCCGATCACCGCCATCGTTTCTATCCTGCACCGTATCGCTGGGATCATAACGTTTGTGGCGGTCGGTATATTGTTATGGTTACTGTCCCTCTCTTTGTCATCACCGATGGGATTTATGGAGGCAAGTCATATCGTTAATGGCTTCTTCGTCAAGTTTGTTCTTTGGGGCATCCTAACGGCGTTGGCCTATCATATTGTCGGTGGTATACGTCATCTTCTTATGGATATGGGGTATTTTGAAGAGTTAGAAAGTGGCGCATTGAGTGCGAAGATATCATTGGTAATCACGTTAGTGTTATCAGTGCTAGCGGGGGTATTAGTATGGTAAAGCATGTTTCTTCATTTGGTCGTAATGGGGTACACGATTATCTCTTAATCCGTGCTACTGCAATTATTATGACTCTTTATACCCTTTATGTAGTGTTGTTTTGTGCTTTCACTGATATTACCTATTTAACATGGACCCAATTTTTCTCTAGCACTTTCACTAAAGTGTTCACCATGTTGACCTTAGTTTGCATTCTGATTCATGGTTGGATAGGGCTCTGGCAAGTGTTGACCGATTACGTAAAGTGCTCAAAGTTACGTAGTGTTTTGCAATTGGTCGTTATTGCCGTGTTATTTGGATACTTTTTCTCTGGCCTATTTGTACTGTGGGGTGTGTAAGTGACTATTCCTGTTCGTGAATTCGATGCCGTCGTTATCGGTGCTGGTGGTGCAGGCATGCGTGCTGCACTTCAAATTTCTGAACAAGGCCTAACCTGCGCCTTGTTGTCTAAAGTGTTCCCAACTCGTTCACACACGGTTTCTGCTCAGGGTGGCATTACCGTTGCCTTGGGCAACTCGCACAAAGACGATTGGCAGTGGCACATGTACGATACCGTCAAAGGTTCAGATTACATTGGTGATCAGAATGCGATTGAATACATGTGTAAAAATGGCCCTCAATCGGTGATTGAACTTGAGCGCATGGGGTTGCCATTTTCTCGTTTTGAAGATGGTTCGATTTATCAACGCCCATTTGGTGGCCAATCGAAAGAGTTTGGTGGTGAGCAAGCCGCGCGTACCGCCGCTGCCGCCGACCGCACGGGTCATGCGTTATTACATACCCTATATCAGCAGAACATTAAGTATAAAACGACCATTTTCTCCGAGTGGTATGCATTAGATTTAGTTAAAAACCAAGATGGTGCGGTGTTAGGTTGTACAGCGTTGTGCATGGAAACCGGTGAAATTTGCTACTTTAAATCGAAAGCGACGGTACTGGCTACTGGCGGCGCCGGGCGAATTTATGCGTCAACGACCAATGCGCATATCAATACTGGTGACGGTGTAGGCATGGCCTTACGCGCTGGTGTACCAATGCAAGATATGGAAATGTGGCAATTCCACCCAACAGGGATTGCTGGCGCTGGTGTGTTAGTGACAGAAGGGTGTCGTGGAGAAGGTGGCTATCTATTAAATAAAGATGGTGAACGTTTCATGGAGCGCTATGCGCCTAATGCGAAAGACTTAGCTGGCCGTGACGTGGTTGCTCGTTCAATGATGATTGAAATCCGTGAAGGTCGTGGTTGTGATGGCCCATGGGGTCCACACATTAAGCTGAAACTAGACCATTTAGGTCGAGATGTTCTTGAATCCCGTCTACCGGGTATTTGCGAACTGTCTCGGACTTTTGCCCATGTTGACCCAGTTAAAGAGCCTATTCCTGTTATTCCTACTTGTCATTATATGATGGGTGGAGTGCCGACTCAGGTCTCTGGTCAAGCCATCAAACAAGATAGAAATGGCAAAGATATTGAAGTACAAGGCTTGTTCGCTTGTGGCGAAATTGCTTCGGTTTCAGTTCATGGCGCAAATCGTCTTGGTGGTAATTCATTATTAGATTTAGTGGTCTTTGGCCGCGCGACAGGATTACACCTTGGTGAAACGCTAGCCGCACAAAGTGAAGCTCGCCCAGCAACCGAGTCAGATATTGAAGCGTCATTAGCGCGAACCATGCGTTGGGAAAACAGTACCGGTGGCGAAGACCCAGTACAAATTCGTAAAGATCTTCAACGTTGTATGCAAAACAACTTCTCGGTATTCCGTGAAGGTGATGCGATGGCAACCGGACTTGAAGAGTTAAAAGTGATCCGTGAACGTCTGAAAAACGGACACTTGGCCGATAAATCAAAAGAATTTAATACTCAGCGTATCGAATGTTTAGAGTTAGATAACTTAATGGAAACGGCGTTTTCTACCGCAGTAGCGGCCAATTATCGTACGGAAAGCCGAGGTGCGCATGCTCGTTTCGATTATCCAGAACGTGATGATGCGAATTGGTTGTGCCACTCGATTTACGATCCAGAAACCGAACAAATGAATAAGCGTGATGTCAATATGACGCCGATTCATCGTGATGCTTTTCCACCTAAAGCACGTACATACTAAGGGAGGACTCAATTATGAAACTTAACTTCTCTTTGTATCGTTACAATCCTGATGTTGATAGTAAGCCATACATGAAAGAGTATGTGCTCGACGTCGCAGAAGGTTCAGACATGATGGTGCTCGATGCACTGATCTTACTGAAAGAACAGGACCCATCGATTGCTTTTCGTCGTTCTTGCCGTGAAGGTGTGTGTGGTTCTGATGGCTTGAACATGAATGGTAAAAACGGTTTAGCCTGTATTACCCCGCTTTCGGCTTTGAAAGGCAGTAAAATAGTTATTCGCCCATTACCGGGCTTACCGGTAGTGCGTGATTTAATCGTCGACATGACACAGTTCTACGATAACTACGCCAAAGTGAAACCATTTTTGATTTCTGATGGTGAAATTCCTCCTTCTCGTGAGCATCTCCAGTTACCGGAAGATCGCGCACATTTGGATGGATTGTATGAATGTATTATGTGTGCATGTTGTACAACGTCTTGCCCCTCTTTTTGGTGGAATCCGGATAAATTTATCGGTCCGGCGGGATTGTTGGCGGCTTATCGTTGGTTAATTGATAGCCGCGATACGGCAACAGATGAGCGCTTGTCAAATCTTGATGATGCATTTAGCGTTTTTCGTTGCCATGGCATCATGAATTGTGTAAGTGTTTGTCCTAAGGGATTAAACCCGACAAAAGCAATTGGCCATATCAAGTCGATGTTGGTCAACCGCTCGGTTTAGATGAAAAATTGCAGGCCTTCGGGCCTGCCTTTATAGCTCGGCATAGACCGCAGCAAACGTGAAAACTACTGGTTAAGGGAAAATAATGCACAACGGCGTGATGAAGGCATGGCTCGAGTCTTCACACTTGGCTGGCGCCAATGCAACTTATGTAGAAGATCTCTACGAACTGTATCTAAGTGATCCCGATCTGGTGAGTGAGGAGTGGAAACGTGTTTTTGATGGTCTGCCTATGCAGCCTGATCATGTGGTTGAACAACCACACTCGCGTGTCCGTGACTACTTCCGTCGGCTTGCCCAAGAGACAAAGCATTACAATGTCCAAGTTAGTGATCCTGAAGTCGATGCAAAACAAGTAAAAGTTCTACAGCTTATTAACGCTTACCGTTTCCGCGGTCATGAAGCTGCCCAATTAGATCCTCTTGGTTTATGGAAACGCCCACCAGTGGCGGAACTCGATCCCTCATTCCATAACTTAACTGAAGATGACATGGAAGAAACGTTCAACGTCGGCTCTTTTGCCGTTGGCGCGGATACCATGAAGTTGAAAGATATCTACCAATCGTTAAATAAAATCTACTGTGGCTCAGTGGGTGCAGAATACATGCACATCATTGATACTGAGCAAAAACGATGGATTCAACAGCGTCTAGAGCCTGTATTAGGTCAGCCGACTTTCACTTTAGAAGAAAAGCGTACGTTCTTAGATGAATTAACGGCTGCAGAAGGTTTAGAGCGTTATCTTGGCGCTAAATTCCCCGGCGCAAAACGTTTCTCACTGGAAGGTGGCGATGCGTTAATTCCGATGATGAAAGAGTTAATTCGTCATGCGGGTACTCATGGCATGCGTGAAGTGGTAATCGGTATGGCTCACCGCGGACGCCTGAATATGTTGGTTAACGTATTAGGTAAAAAGCCGCAGGATCTGTTTGACGAGTTTGCTGGTAAGCACGATGAAACGTGGGGCACCGGTGATGTTAAATATCACCAAGGTTTCTCCGCAGACTTCGCAACCCCTGGCGGTGATGTTCATCTAGCTTTGGCATTTAACCCTTCGCATCTAGAAATTGTTAATCCGGTGGTGATTGGTTCGGTTCGTGCTCGTCAAGATCGTCTAGGCGATTCTGAGGGGAGTCGAGTGTTACCAATTACTATCCATGGTGATTCAGCGATTGCTGGACAAGGTGTCGTTGCCGAGACGTTTAACATGTCTTTAGCCCGCGGCTACTGTGTCGGTGGAACGGTTCGAATTGTTATCAATAACCAAGTCGGTTTTACCACCTCCAATCCTCGCGATACGCGCTCAACCATGTATTGTACTGATATTGCGAAGATGGTTCAGGCTCCGATTCTTCATGTTAACTCGGATGACCCAGAGGCAGTGGCTTTTGTTACTCGTATGGCGCTCGACTACCGCAATGAGTTTAAGCGTGATGTAGTGATTGAATTGGTTTGTTATCGTCGTCATGGCCATAACGAAGCGGATGAGCCTAATGCGACTCAGCCATTGATGTATCAGAAAATTAAGAAGCATCCAACGCCACGTAAAATTTATGCTGACATTCTAACTGAGCGCAACGAGTGTGATTTAGAAACCGCGACTCAATTAGTCAATGAGTACCGTGATGCGCTGGATCATGGTGAAGTGGTGGTTAAAGAGTGGCGACCAATGACCATGCATTCTGTGGACTGGTCTCCCTATATTAATCGCGAATGGAATGAAAACTGGGACAATCAATTCCCTCTTGTTCGCTTAAAAGAGTTGGGAGAAAAAATTTGCCAGTATCCAGACAGTCATAAGCTGCAAAGTCGAGTTGAGAAAATATACCATGATCGAATGAGTATGGTTTCTGGCGAAAAAATGCTCGATTGGGGGATGGCTGAAACTCTTGCCTATGCAACATTGGTTGACGATGGTAAACGCATTCGCATTTCTGGTCAGGATTCTGGCCGTGGAACCTTCTTCCACCGTCACTCGGTTTTACATAATCAAGCCGATGCCAGTACTTATGTACCATTGGCGAACGTTCATTCCAAGCAAGGCCCATTTGAAGTCATCGATTCTGTGTTATCAGAAGAAGCGGTATTGGCTTTTGAATATGGCTATGCAACGGCTGAGCCCGGCGGTTTAACCATCTGGGAAGCGCAGTTTGGTGACTTTGCTAATGGTGCACAAGTTGTCGTTGACCAGTTTATCTCTTCAGGCGAACAAAAGTGGGGCCGATTGTGTGGCTTGACCATGTTGTTACCTCACGGCTATGAAGGTCAAGGACCGGAGCACTCTTCTGCGCGTTTAGAGCGATACTTACAGCTTTGCGCGGAGCAAAACATGCAGGTGGTGATTCCTTCAACGCCAGCTCAGGTTTATCACATGCTACGTCGTCAAGTGGTGCGTAAAATGCGCCGTCCATTGATTGTCATGTCACCGAAATCTTTGCTACGCCACCCACTTTGTACTTCAAGTATGGAAGAGTTGGCTAACGGTTCGTTTTTACCAGCGATTGGTGAGATTGATCCGCTGGATGCAGCGAAAGTTAAGCGAGTAGTTTTCTGCTCTGGCAAGGTCTATTACGATTTGCTCGAGCAACGCAGAAATAATCAGCAAGATGATGTCGCTATTGTTCGTATCGAGCAACTGTATCCGTTCCCGATTGAAGAAGTACAAGCCGCAATCGCATCTTATACCAATGTCGTTGATTATGTCTGGTGTCAAGAAGAGCCACAAAACCAAGGCGCTTGGTACAGTAGCCAACACAATTTCCGTGCCGCTATTCCTGCAGGGGCGGATTTAAAATATGCGGGTCGACCAGCATCAGCATCACCGGCGGTGGGCTATATGTCGGTACACTTGAAACAGCAGAAAGCGTTAATTGAAGACGCTTTGACCCTAGCCTAAGAACAAGAAGTAAAAGGAAAAGACCGATATGACAGTTGAAATTCTGGTTCCAGATCTACCTGAATCAGTAGCAGACGCCACCGTAGCGACATGGCATAAACAGCCAGGTGATGCTGTCGCTCGTGATGAAGTGCTGGTTGAAATTGAAACCGACAAAGTAGTGTTGGAAGTCCCCGCTCCTGAAGCTGGGATACTTGAGTCGATTTTAGAGTTAGAAGGTGCAACCGTGCTGTCTAAGCAGCTACTGGCGCGGATTAAACCAGGTGCAGTTGCTGGTGAACCAACGCCAGACTCTACGGCATCGACAGAGCCATCTCCGGATAAACGCCATAAAGCCGTACTCAGTGAAGAGTCTAATGATGCGTTAAGCCCTGCGGTACGCCGTTTGCTGGCAGAGCATAATGTAGAGCCCGCTCAAGTGAAAGGTTCAGGAGTGGGTGGTCGCATTACGCGTGAAGATGTCGACGCTTACTTAGCGAAAAACCAAGCGGCAGCTCCAACAGCGCAACCAGTAAGTGCACCACTACCAGTGGCCGCTCGCAGTGAAAAGCGTGTACCAATGACTCGTCTACGCAAACGCGTTGCTGAGCGTCTGTTAGAAGCGAAAAACAGTACCGCGATGCTGACGACGTTCAATGAAGTCAACATGAAGCCGATTATGGAACTGCGTAAACAGTATCAAGATCTGTTTGAGAAAAAACACGGCATTCGTCTTGGTTTTATGTCTTTCTACGTTAAAGCGGTAACTGAAGCCCTAAAACGCTATCCTGAAGTCAATGCGTCGATTGATGGTCAAGACATTGTTTATCATAATTATTTTGATATCAGCATGGCGGTATCAACCCCTCGCGGTTTAGTGACGCCAGTTCTGAAAGATTGCGATATGCTTAGTCTTGCTGAAATTGAAAAGGGCATCAAAGAACTGGCGCTGAAAGGTCGTGATGGGAAGTTGACCGTGGAAGAGTTAACGGGCGGTAATTTTACTATCACTAACGGTGGTGTGTTTGGTTCATTAATGTCGACGCCGATCATTAACCCACCACAAGCGGCAATTTTGGGGATGCATAAAATCCAAGATCGCCCAATGGCGGTAGATGGTAAAGTGGAAATCTTACCAATGATGTATCTCGCACTGTCTTACGATCACCGTTTAATTGATGGTCGTGAATCTGTCGGCTTCTTAGTGACAATCAAAGAGCTACTTGAAGATCCTGCACGTCTGCTTCTAGACGTGTAATGTTAATGATGAGGGCTTTGTCCTCATCATTAACCCGTAAAAAGCCGGGCTAGCTCAACGCCCGGTCTTGTTTAAAGCCATTTGGCTACTCACTCAGAGTACCCCTACAGACGTAAAGTCCAACCATGTATTGGGCTCTATGGAATAAAAATACATAAATGGAATAACACAATGAATTTGCATGAATACCAAGCAAAACAGCTATTTGCCGAATTCGGTTTGCCAGTCCCAGAAGGTTATGCCTGTGATACCCCACAAGAAGCCTTTGAAGCAGCAGGACGGATTAGTACAGTAAAGAAAGTCGTCAAGTGTCAGGTTCACGCCGGTGGACGTGGTAAAGCGGGTGGTGTCGAGCTGCATGAAAGTAAAGATGCGGTAAAGGCCTTTGCTCAAAAGTGGCTTGGTAAAAACCTAGTAACCTATCAAACGGACACGAATGGCCAGCCCGTGTCTAAAATCCTAGTTGAAGAAGCATCAAGTATCGCCAATGAGCTTTACTTAGGCGCGGTTGTTGACCGCGCGACACGTAAAATCGTGTTTATGGCTTCAACGGAAGGCGGAGTAGAAATCGAGAAAGTTGCAGAAGAAACTCCAGAGCTTATCCATAAAGCGGCTATCGATCCATTAGTCGGTGCACAAGCTTATCAAGGTCGTGAACTGGCATTTAAGCTTGGTCTGCAAGGCGATCAAATTAAGCAGTTTGTTAAAATCTTCATGGGCTTAAGCGAGATGTTTACTCAGTATGATCTTGCTTTGCTAGAAATCAACCCATTGGTAATTACCGGTGAAGGTAACTTATTGTGTCTCGATGGCAAGATCAATATCGACTCCAATGCTTTATACCGTCAGCCTAAATTGCGTGAAATGCACGATGCGACTCAAGAAGATGCTCGTGAGGCTCATGCCGCGCAGTGGGAATTGAACTACGTAGCTCTCGATGGCAACGTCGGTTGTATGGTTAACGGTGCTGGCCTAGCGATGGGAACCATGGATATTGTTAATCTGCATGGTGGTAAACCTGCTAACTTCTTAGATGTTGGTGGTGGCGCAACCAAAGAGCGTGTGGCTGAAGCGTTTAAGATCATTTTGTCTGATGACAATGTTAAAGCCGTATTGGTGAATATTTTTGGTGGTATTGTACGCTGCGACATGATTGCCGAAGGAATTATTGGCGCGGTGAAAGAAGTCGGTGTTGAAGTACCGGTTGTTGTTCGTCTTGAAGGGACTAATGCCGAACTCGGTCGTGATGTGTTGGCAAAATCGGGTTTAGATATCATTGCAGCAGAGTCGTTGACTGACGCTGCGCGTAAAGTTGTTGCTGCTGCGGAGGGCAAATAATGTCGGTATTAATTAACAAAGACACCAAAGTCATTTGCCAAGGATTTACGGGTGGTCAAGGTACTTTCCATTCTGAGCAAGCACTAGCTTATGGCACACAAATGGTCGGTGGTGTTTCTCCAGGTAAAGGCGGTCAAACTCATCTTGGTCTACCGGTATTTAATACCGTTCGTGAAGCGGTTGAAGCGACCGGTGCAACTGCCACCGTTATCTATGTTCCTGCTCCGTTTTGTAAAGACGCGATTTTAGAAGCCATTGATGCTGGTATTGAGCTGATCGTGACCATTACTGAAGGCATTCCGACCATTGACATGATCGATGTTAAAGTTAAGTTGGAGCAAACTGGGGTGCGGATGATCGGTCCAAACTGCCCAGGTGTGATCACTCCAGATGAGTGTAAGATTGGTATCATGCCAGGACACATTCATAAGAAAGGCAAAGTGGGCATTGTCTCTCGCTCAGGTACTTTAACTTATGAAGCGGTTAAACAGACCACCGATGAAGGTTTTGGTCAATCGACTTGTGTTGGTATCGGTGGCGACCCAATTCCTGGTTCTAACTTTATTGATATTCTGAAACTGTTCCAAGACGACCCTGAGACGGAAGCGATTGTGATGATCGGTGAAATCGGTGGTACAGCGGAAGAAGAAGCGGCTGCGTTTATTAAACAGCATGTGACTAAGCCTGTTGTTTCTTATATTGCCGGTGTTACCGCACCTCCGGGTAAGCGTATGGGCCATGCTGGTGCGATTATTTCTGGTGGTAAAGGCACCGCAGAAGAGAAATTTGCGGCACTAGAATCGGCAGGCGTTAAAACAGTAAAAAGTTTGGCGGATATTGGTCAAGCGTTACGTGAAGTCACCGGTTGGTAAAGACGTAAACTTCCGTTACTTATATAGAGCCTCCCTGCTGCGGAGGCTTTTTTATTATTTTTAGAATATTCCCAAACCACTAGGAATAGTGAGTCGACGGCAAGTAAGTGAGCCCTTATAGCTAAAGGTAACGGTGTCGAATATAGCCAACACCGCTGACGTTTCAATCGTAAGGATATAACATAGAAGCGAATTCTATTTTCTGCACTGAGCAGAAAAGTAATACAATGTTACTTCTTGTCTCATTTGGAAACTCTATGCCTTTTTATGAGCTAGAACGAGCTATCAAATAGAATAATTTCACTGCCTTCTTTTGCATTATCAGTAATGCATTGTTTAAAACTCATCAAATCTTATGTGGATGAAATCATGAAAAAACCAAGCTTTGCTACATTGGCAGTCCATGGTGGCGATCAGCATGATGCTGGTCACAATGCAGCCTTCCCCCCTATTTACACCGCGAGTAGTTTTATTCAAACCGATCTCGAACAGTCTGCTGATTATGGCTACTCACGAGTGGCAAATCCAACGCGTTACGCTTATGAAAGTGCACTTGCTGCCTTAGAGCAAGGAACTTATGCGACAGCAACGGCTTCTGGTATGGCAGCGACCGCATTAGCGCTTGAACTGTTAACTCAAAATGCGCACATCATTGCCATGCGTGGTGTTTATGGTGGTACACATCGTTTATTTGAAAAACTACGTAGATATAACAATGGTTTAACGGTCGATTATGTCGATTTGAACGACTTAGCTGCCATTGAATCGGTGATGCAAGACAATACCGCGATGATTTGGATAGAAACGCCAACCAATCCATTATTAGAACTGGTGGATATTCAGCAAGTGTGTGCTTTTGCCCGTCGTCATGGTGTATTGACCTGTGTTGATAATACCTTTGCTACCGCTTGGAATCAGACGCCATTAACTCTCGGTGCCGATCTGGTGATGCTATCGACCAGTAAATACATTGGTGGTCATTCGGATATGATTGGTGGTGCGTTGATTACTGCCGATCCTGAGCTAGCGAAACGGATAGATTTTGCCAAAACAACGGTAGGTGCCATCGCGTCACCTTTCGATGCTTATCTTGCTTTACGCGGTTTAAAAACTCTCGATTTACGTATGCAGCGTCAGTGTGATAATGCATTGAAAGTGGCACAAGCGCTGAGTGGTCATTCTGCGATAGAAGCAGTCTATTACCCAGGTTTAGCAACGCATCCTCACTATGCATTATGCCAATCACAAATGCGTTCAGGAGGAGCCGTCGTTACCATTCAACTCAAAGGTAATCGTTCAGACAGCCAACGCTTTTTAAGTCGATTACGTTATTTTATTTTGGCTGAATCACTGGGTGGTGTAGAAAGTATGATCAACCATTCGGCATCGATGTCCCATGGTTCGATGAGTGAAACAGAGCGTCAAGCGATGGGGGTTTTTGATACTACGTTTCGTTTATCGGTAGGAATTGAAGACAGTGATGACTTAATTGCTGATTTGCTTAATGCGCTTTCCGCGGAGCCCGTATGACGGATTACGGTGTATGGACATTATTGACACCGCTGGTAACGATTGCTCTAGCAGTGCTGACTCGGCAAGTGATTTTGTCTTTATTGATCGGTGCTGTGGTTGGTTATACGGTGATTGCTGGTTTTAACCCCTTAGCCGGTATTGCCGATGCATTAGACAGTTATATCAATGTATTTGCTAGCGCAGGGAATACTCGTACGATTTTATTCTGCTTTATGGTCGGGGGGATTATTCGACTGATTCAAATTACTGGGGGAACGCAAGCGATTATTCACGGATTAACGGAGCGAGCACAACTGGTCAAAAGCCCGATCGCGGTACAGTTATTAGCCATGTTAACCAGCATGATTATTTTTATTGAAAGCTCAATTTCTTTAATGTCAGCAGGAACGGTGAGTCGTGACTTAGCCGATCATTATCGAGTATCACGCGAGAAAATGGCGTATGTGATTCAATCTTCGTGTGTGGCCACTTGTTCAAGTGTAATGATCAATGGCTGGGGGGCGGCAATGATGGCGATCATTGGCGTACAAATCAGTCGAGGCTATTTAGAGGGGGAGCCTTTTTCTATTTTGCTTGCTTCGATGCCTTATAACTTGATGGCTTGGTTATCGTTACTCGGTGTACTGTTTTATATTTTTTCGGGAGTGAGCTGGGGGCCGATGGCCAAGGCTGACAAGCGGGCATTGCAAGGACAAGTATTGAGACAAGGTGCTTTACCGATTGCTGGTAACCAACAAGTAGAACCTGTCACTGTTAACGGTAAAGCAAGCTATTTTATTGTGCCATTACTGACCATTATTTTTATGGTTCCATTGGGATTATGGGTTACCGGAAATGGCAATATTACTGCAGGCTCAGGATCGACTGCTGTCTTTTGGGCGGTGATGGCAGGCACTTTCATTTCACTGGTTTATTTTGTCGGTGGTCGAGTTTTATCGTTGGATGCTTTTTTTCGCCATTTACTCGCTGGATATTCGGATATGATCCCATTGGGAGCCATCATGTCATTGGCTTTTTTGGTCGGAGATTTATCTGCAGATTTGCAAACAGGGCAATACATTACCCAATTGATTGATGGAGTATTACCTGCAGAGCTTTCGGCAGCGTTTGTATTTCTTATTGCGGCGGTGATGTCTCTGGCAACCGGAACGTCATGGGGAACATTTGCGATCATGATTCCGATTGGCATTCAAATTGGTGTCGCAGCCGATCTCGACCCACATTTATTGATTGGCGCTTCGATATCAGGCGCGATTTTTGGCGATATGACCTCTCCGATCAGTGATACTGGCATTGTATCTTCTATGGCGACGGGCAATGACCATATTGACCATATCCGTACCCAGTTTCCTTATATCCTTGTGATTGGCTTGATAAGCTGTGTTCTTTTTGCCTTTTTAGGTAGCTGGTAGGGGTAATATAAAGGCCTGTTTTATCAGGCCTTTATATTTTGGTTAAGCATGTGGGTTAAGATGAACGGCGGCCAAGTGTTTGACTGAGCATAAACATCATGGTTGCGCTTACCACCACAGAAGGGCCGGCTGGTGTATCAAATTGCCATGAGAGCGTGATTCCAATCAATACGGAAATAATGCCGATCAGCGAGGCCAATAGGGCCATCTGTTCTGGCGTTTTGGCGATGCGTCTGGCGGTAGCGGCTGGGATAATCATTAATGAAGTCATGATTAACGCGCCAACAAACTTCATCCCGACAGCAATGACTAATCCAATCAGTAGCATCAATACCAGTCGCATTAATTCAATGTTGACCCCTTCAACACTGGCTAATTCTTCATTAACGCTACTGGAAAGTAGCGGTCGCCAAAAGAGATAAACCGCAAGACTCACCGCAGCGACGCCACTCCAAATAAACCATAAATCCGCAGGGCTTACGGCTAGTAAATCGCCAAATAGATAACTCATCAAATCAATACGTACATTATCGAGAAAGCTCACGGCAATGAGCCCCAATGAGAGAGAGCTATGAGCAAGAATACCCAGTAAGGTATCGGTGGCAATTAATTGCTGGCGTTGCATGGTAACTAAGATCACAGCCAGACTTAGACTGCACACCAGCAGTGCAAAATAGAGGTTGATATCGAGTAAAAAACCGAGCGCCAAACCAAGCAATGATGCATGAGCGAGAGTGTCGCCAAAATAAGCCATACGCCGCCAGACGACAAAAGAGCCGAGAGGGCCAGCAATAATCGCGATGCCAATTCCAGCTGCGATAGAAGGAAGTAAAAACTCAATCATGGTGATGATGACCGTGTGAATGATGTGAACAGGCTTGAGCGTCACCTTTAACCGGTTGTCCAGCTAAATCATGATGATGCTGATGTTTGTGTTGATAAAAAGCGAGGGTTTCTCTGCTACGGTGACCAAATAATGCGAGATAGCTTGGATGTTGAGAAATATCCGCTGGTGAGCCCGAACAACAAATATGGTGATGTAAACAGATCACTTCATCGGTTTTGGCCATCACTAAATGCAAATCGTGTGACACCATAAAAACGGCGCAGTTAAATCGCAAGCGAATGGTGTCGATAAGATCATACAAATCAATTTGTCCTTGAACATCGACCCCTTGTGCTGGCTCATCAAGCACTAATAAATCAGGGCGTTGTAACAAAGCTCGTGCTAATAGCGCACGCTGATTCTCACCGCCAGATAATTTATGCATATCGTGGTTAATGAGATGCTCAGCGCCAACTAAGCGTAGCGCCTCTAATTGTTCTTGTTGACTGTATTTTCCGGCCAAACGAAGAAAGCGACTAACACTGAGGGGGAGCGTATCGTTTAACTTCAATTTCTGTGGCACATAGCCAATTTTGAGAGTCTTATCTCGCGATAGAGTACCAGAATTTTGTTGATGTAAACCAAGTAACACACGGACTAATGTCGATTTTCCTGCGCCATTCGGGCCTATTAAGGTGGTTATTTTACCTCTGGATAGAGACAGGCTAACCTTATCCAGAACTCGGCGCTGATTGAAATCAACACAGATGTCATGCATTTCAATGAGTGTTGACATGAAAGAAACTCGTTTGCAATTGGGTGATGTTATAATGTAACATTTCGCAGTCATCAACGCTACCAGCAGGAAATTACCATGCTATCTCGATTCACACTGTGTGCTTTGCTCATTGCTTTTCCCTTCTCGGGTTGGGCGAGCAGTATTTTGACCAGTATTAAACCGATTCAAATGATTACTTATGAGCTTACTGAAAACGTCAGTCAACCGGAGGTATTGCTGTCTGCGAATGCGTCGCCGCACGATTATGCCCTGCGTCCTTCAGATGTAAAGCGGATTCGTGAAGCTTCACTGGTGATTTGGTTTGGTTCAGATCTTGAACCTTTCTTAGAGCGTTCTTTAAGCCAGCATCCTAATGTGTTAACTCTCAGTCAGATCCCTAATTTAGAGCTCCGAGCTTATGGAGAAGAAGAGCATCATCACCATGATCATGATGGACACAGTCATGGTACTCATGACCCTCATTTTTGGCTTGGAGTGGCGCAAGTAAAACAAGTGGCTCAGGCAATCACGCAGCGTTTAAGTGAAATGGATCCAGAGCATCGTCCACAATATGAGGAAAATTTAGTTCGCTTTCTTGACCAACTCGATACGACGGATCAATCGATAGCTAAGCAGTTAGCGGCGGTTAAATCTAAATCATATTACGTTTTCCATGATGCCTATGCGTATTTTGAGCAGCATTATGGCTTAAATAATATTGGTCACTTTACAGTAAGCCCAGAGCGTAAACCTGGTGCTAAAACGTTGATCAGCATTCGCCGTTCATTAACCGATAATCAAGCCAAATGTGTTTTCTCTGAGCCACAATTTCAACCTGCAGTGATCGAAACCGTTGTTCGTGGAAGTAACGTTCATATTGGTGTGCTTGACCCTTTAGGTTCTAACATTCCCGTTCAATCAGGGAGCTATTTTGAGTTCCTAAACCAGTTATCAAATAGTTTTTATAACTGTTTATCTCAATAACGATTGCTAACGATAAGAAGCTGTCGAGGTGTTACCTTGCAGCTTCTGTGGCTAAACCGTCCCTTTTTTGACTTAACGCGTCAGTAGTATTGGTGACGTATCGCTATGCTAATTACCCCCTATACTGCCGATAAGCATGATTGATGCTGATATCCGCTCATCTTTTGTTTAGAGATGCTTACTGATCTCGCACTTTTCGAAGTTGGCTGATAATTACGCTTCATATCAGTAGCCAAAATCTGTCTATTACCATGTGTTCGGTATAAAATGCCGATTACTTTTCTTGGTACTGATGATTTTTGTCGCGACATATGCCGAAATCAACGCACCAAATTACCGATCCGACAATAACAAGGTCGTGGTTCAGTTGTCATTAATTGAACAGTGGTTAGGCTGTTTTGGTTAATTAATTTTCTCTGAGAAATAACCTTGCAGTGTCGTGTCGGTTTGCCAGTCTACGATTCAGTAAAGGACGCATTTTGCAGCACATTATTCTGCTTATATTTTCTATTTTTAGTTGGAGTATTTTACCCGCTCACGCGCGAGATAGTGCGCCTGCGGTTTTTTATCCGTTACCAACGCTTGTTCAAGGTAAAACCTTTATTGCACAGAATTTATTTCTTGGTGATGAAGGGGGGCTATGGATTCACGATGTACACGGAAAGGTCATGTTCTTTGATGGGCAAACGATGTTGCCTAAGCAAGGATCGCTGTTTCGTGATAAGCAGCAGCAACTGGCTTACGCACAAGGGCGTTTTTGGACTTTTATCGATAATGAATTGTACCAAACACGACCCGGTTCTGAGTCAGAATTGGTGCTGAGTTTAACCCCAGGGGTATCTATAGAAAAAATCGGTGCTTCAAATGGTTATATTTGGCTCAGCGATGGGGCGTATTTTTATACCTATCATTTACAAACCAAGCAACTCAAAATTTACTCATTAGCGAAACTGTATCAGCTTAATCAAGCTAGCCAAGTGCACATTAATGACGCCGAATTGGTGCATTATAAGTGGGTGTTAGCCACCAATGTCGGTACGTATATCTCTGAGGCTCAAGCCTTTTCACATATTCGTCCGTCTGGAAAAAATCCAGTCCAGACGCTCTATTTTTCTCCCCAAAAAAATCATCTATTAGTAGGTACTCATAAAGGAGCTCTATTGATTGATATTTTTCACTCCGAATACCCATTAAAAAAAATAGGTGATGGTCAAGTCTTTGCGATCATTGAAGCCGAAGGAGAGTATTGGATTGGTAGTGATAAGGGATTATTTGTCTATTCCTTAGCGACGGAGAAAACGACCCAACTGATCAGTAATGAGCAGGGGCCTTATGGCTTACCTGAAGGTCGAATCTACGCTCTCGCTAATGATCAGCATGGGGGGATTTGGATTGCGACTCATCAAGGTGTTCGTTACTTTTCTCTTTTCAGTCAGAAGTTTACGCGTTATTTAGCCGATGATATTACTCATGAACGTCTCAACAGCAAACTGAAACGCTTGCGTCCTATGCCAAGTAGTAACCAATATTTAATGGTCACTCAGGATGGCTTATACCTATTTGATGGGCATCAACAGGGCAAAAAATCACGGGTTTACTCAGGGCAGGTTAATGATGTCTTATTGCTAGACGATCAGCTATGGATCGCCAGCGAACAAGGCTTAATATTACGTTCATTCAAGCAACATCGTGATCAGCCAGAGCCGTTGCCCTTTATCTTACGTCATTCACCGATTCAGCATTTGACCGTCGATAATGAAGGGCGATTATGGGGGGTCTCAAACAATCAGCTTTGGTCTTATCATCCTGATTCGCAGCATTACACGGATTTTGGTCACAATTGGTTGCTTGATAATAAGCAAGACAGAGCGGTTACGGCTTTATACAGCAGCAGTGAACATGGCTTATTGATTGGGACTCGGCATGGTATTTATACCTTAAAAAATGGTCAGATTACTTATGACAAACGAACGGCCAACTATGGTACCAACCTTGGTATCAGCGAAACGGCAACGGGAGAGGTATGGTTTGTCAGTGAGCGGGGGGTATTTCGACGTTTAAACGATCAACTATCGTTATTCACTGTGCCTTTGATTGACGATAATATTCGCCTTAAATGCCTTGTGAACAGCGGGCAAGGGATGTGGTTGGCTTCCTCTAAAGGCCTCACTCTCTATCATGCGGATGGTTCGATTGATAAACATTTTGGCTCTCCTCATGGCTTAATCAATAATGAGCTAGAAAGCGGCGTTTGTTCCGCTTCTTATACTCAAGAGCAGATACTCTTTTCATCGATGTTTGGGCTCTTGACTATTCAAACGACGCCACTCGCGAATGCCGAGCCACCTCATTCCTCACTCATTTTTAGTCAGGTCAGTGTCAACTATCAACCGATACAGATTGGTGGGGCTGATTTAGTGCCTTTAAACGTGGCCTATGGACAAGCAATCAGCTTTCAATTTGGTGCATTACCGGATGCAAGAGGGCAGACATTAGAATTCAGTCTCAATAATGAGCCATGGCAGCGATTTGAAGGACCGCAGCTAACGCTTGATCATCTTTTACCTGGCCACTACACCCTATCACTGCGACATATTGGAGAAGAGAGAGCTGATAAAACCTTAAATTTTCAAGTATTAAAACCTTGGTATTTCTCCCACTGGGCGATAGTTGGCTATGCCTCTAGTTTGTTGTTGGTTGGCGGCTTATTGACAGGATGGCGTTCTCGAGTGATGGATCGAGTGAATCAGGATCTTAAACAGCAGATTGCAGATAAAACACGTCAGTTACAACAGCAAAGTAAGATGCTACTAAGTCATAACTTATTATTACGCAAACAGATACAGATTCGTCATTTGTGGTTAGAGCGTTGGCAATGTCAAAATCAGCCACTGCTTAAACAGTTAAGCGTTCAAACTCACCAGCACCATTCTCCCGAGATAACCGCGTTGATTGATCAACTGACGGAGCAAATAGTGCAAATCGGCGCCTTTAATTCATCAGGCGAGTCAATGACCATCAGCTGTTCGTTATCTTTAGTGCTTGAGACGGTGCTGCATGGTTGGCACAGTGAATTTGCACGAGCCAACATTAAAATTGATTATCATCCAAGTGATCTTTTGCCGGATGTGTTGGTCAAACAAGCGGGATTGGATGTTATCTTTAATGCATTGTTATCGGATGCATTAAAGCGTTTGTATGCCCATCAGACATTGACCATTGAGACAATAGAACGTGAAGGACATGTTGTGGTGCTGATAAAAGACTATGGCTCGGCATCCGGCTTACTGGATAAACTGATGGTGATTTCCAACGGTAATGTTCAATTTTCCCTTGATGAGCTGGTGGCTTTATCAGGCGGAAATTTATCGATTCACTCGTCCAGTGAACGAAACTTAATCGAGCTGATGTGGCCACAAGTTATCTCTGTCGAATCGACACCTGCGGCGCTATTATCAGCAAAGCCACAAAGTGATAGTGAGTTAGAGTGGCTACGAAAACTCAATCATATTGTTGCTGAGCGCTATGCTGACGCAGAATTTACAACGTCTGATATTGCGAAAAGAATGTATCTGTCGGAGCGCAGTTTACAACGACGGATGAAGTATCTAACGGGCAAAACATTTAAAGAATATTTAACGGAATATCGCTTAGAGCAAGCCTGTAGTTTATTGATGAGTGGTGAAAAAGTCGCGCAAGTTGCCTTTTTATGTGGATTTAATGATCCGTCTTATTTTAGTCAACGTTTTAAACATCAATATGGATTATCTCCCTCTCAATTTGCTGAAGAGTCACAATAATCGAAACGGCCGCGCTTGCGACTGGCTTAGCATCACGTCCCGTTAGCGACTTTCTCTTGCGTTTTGCAGAGCGTTATCCACGGGTAGGAGCGCTTATCTATGAGTTATCAGCCAGTGTTGAGTAGTGTGGAGATACTGTTGAGTGATTCTTTGCTTAGAGGTTAAGCGAGGAGAGTGGGGTTGAAGTGTCAATGAAGAAAAAAATATCGTGGTATAGCCGGGGGACTATACCACGGGTGTCAATGACACCTTCGCTTGCTGCCGGAGTGATATGGGCAGTGCCATATCACCTCTGGAGTTCTATCTTCGGGTCAATTCCCGCTGACCTGTTCAATATAATAACCTCTGCTTTTTTTGCTTATAAAATTAACGCCAACCTCACCTAATAAAAGCGCCATCATTAAGATTTCCTCTATATCATGTTGTTTTTTATGGATTATTCCTCTCTCTTTTCTTGTGTTTATCTTTAATGGTTGAGTCGTCCTTGTGGCAAGAAAATAATTTTGACGTTTTTAACGAGTCAATTTTTAGCGGAAATGACAATCTTGAACGTTTATCGATGCTCTGTAGGCCAATATCAATTAATGCAATCTTTGATTTCACACAATGATTAGCACTTATTTACAGCGTATTATCCAGTAATAGCAATCCTTCTCATTAACAATATTGTTTGTGTGGCCCCTAATGAAATTGTCTGAATTAAAAGCAGGTGAGTCCGGACTCATCACGGCATTGAATGAACTGTCGATCGATGTACGTAAAAAATTAATGGTAATGGGGATACTGCCCAATACGTTAGTGACATTAATCCGTCGTGCTCCGATGGGCGACCCTTTACAAATTGAAGTTCGGGGGGTGTCGATGGCCGTTCGAGAGAGTATCGCTGCTGCGGTTGAGGTGGAGAGAGCCTAATGCAATATCAAATTTTGACCGTAGGTAACCCTAATAGCGGTAAAACAACCCTATTTAATGGGTTAACGGGAGCAAAGCAGCAAGTTGGTAACTGGGCAGGAGTCACGGTTGAGAAAAAGACGGGGCGTTACACACACTCCGGTGATCAATTCTATATTACCGACTTGCCGGGTATTTATGCCTTAGACAGTGGTAATGATAGCAATAGTATTGATGAATCCATTGCCTCACGAGCTGTACTGACTCATCCTGCGGATGTAATTATCAATGTGGTCGATGTCACCAGTTTAGAGCGCAGTTTATACATGACACTGCAGCTACGTGAGTTGGGCCGTCCAATGGTTGTGGTTTTGAATAAAATGGATGCGCTTAAGCGTGAGCGGCAAACCATTGATGTTAAAAAACTAGAGCAAGTGTTGGGCTGCCCAGTGTTGGCGCTTTCTGCTAATAATAAACAGCAGGTAATACAATTCAAACAACAGCTGCATAAGAAAGTTGTGCAAGGCATTGCTTTAAAGCAGTTAGAATTAGACTATGGCCAAGCTTTTGAACAATCGATTAGTGCACTATTGCCTATATTTGAGGGGCAAGAAGTCTCGGCTCGTTCTTTGGCGATAAGAGCGTTAGAAAATGATCTGATGGTGATCAATGGTGTCTCAGAATCAGAACGTTTAACGGTGGTTGATGTGCAGCGAGAGTGTCAATTTGATATTGATTTGCATGTCGCGGATGTTAAATACACATTTTTACACCACTGTTGTCAACAAGTGCGCCGTAGTGAGGGTAAGCTGAGCCACAGTTTCACGGAAAAAGCAGACCAGATCATTTTAAATAAATGGGTCGGCGTGCCTTTCTTTTTTGTGGTGATGTACTTGATGTTTATGTTCTCCATCAACATTGGTAGTGCATTTATCGACTTCTTTGATATTGGGGTTGGTGCACTTTTGGTTGATGGAGGTCATTATTTGCTCGATGATCATCTTCCTATTTGGTTGGTGACATTAATCGCCGATGGTCTAGGTGGCGGTATCCAAACGGTAGCGACTTTTATCCCTGTGATTGCTTGCTTGTATCTGTTCTTGGCTATTTTAGAAAGCTCTGGCTATATGTCTCGTGCCGCTTTTGTACTGGATAAAGTGATGCAGAAAATAGGCTTGCCAGGTAAAGCCTTTGTGCCACTGGTATTAGGCTTTGGTTGTAACGTCCCAGCGATAATGGCGACACGAACCTTAGATCAAGAGCGTGAGCGTAAACTCGCTGCTGCGATGGCGCCTTTTATGTCTTGTGGTGCTCGTTTACCGGTTTATGCTTTGTTTGCTGCGGCATTTTTCCCACAAAGCGGACAAAATATTGTTTTTGCACTCTATCTGCTTGGCATTGTCGCCGCGGTTTTCACGGGATGGGTATTGAAAAAGACCTTATATCCGGGATCAAGTGACAGTTTATTAATGGAGATGCCAGACTATGAATTACCGACGTTACAAAATGTGCTGATCAAAACTTGGCAGAAACTGAAACGTTTTGTGCTTGGCGCCGGGAAAACCATCGTTATCGTTGTGACCATTCTTAGCTTTTTAAATTCACTCGGTACCGATGGTTCATTTGGTAATGAAGACAGTGATAACTCGGTGTTGTCTAGTGCAGCCCAAGTCGTAACGCCTTTATTTGCTCCAATTGGAATTAATCAAGATAACTGGCCGGCGACCGTTGGGATCATCACTGGTATTTTTGCTAAAGAGGCAGTCGTCGGCACGCTGAATAATCTTTATACCTCGGTAGATGCCGAAGACGAAGAGTTCGATTTGTGGGCAAGCTTACAAGAAGCGGTGTTATCGATTCCTGAAAACCTGATGGGACTTAATTTTGCTGATCCTCTGGGGATAGAAGTAGGTGATTTATCCGACACTAGCGCCTTAGCGGAAGAGCAAGCTGTCGATGCTTCAATTTTTGGTAATTTACAACATCACTTTGTGAGTGGTTATGCGGCCTTTTCTTACTTAATTTTCATTTTGTTATATACGCCTTGCGTTGCGGCGATGGGGGCTTATGTTCGAGAATTTGGCGCTAAGTATGCGAGGTTTATTGCGGTTTGGACAATGGGCTTGGCGTATGGTGCTGCTGCACTCTTTTATCAAGCGACTCATTTCAATGATCATCCTGTCACCAGTTCGCTATGGATCATCGGGATCATTGGTTCATCGTTAGCGATTTATTATTGGCTTAAGAAAGTCGGCCGAGAGTCGCAATCACTACAGGTACAAATGGCATGATTTTATCTGAACTAAAGCAATGCATTGAACAACAAGGTTATGTGACTCGTAAAGAGCTCGCCCGACGTTTTGCTTTAAGTGAAGATGGTGTCGATGCGATGCTTGAAGTGTGGATAAAAAAAGGAGTGATTTCACGCTTAATTGATACCAATGCGGCTAATTACGTTACTCGTGTGCGCTATTGCCCCAATCGAGTTAATGGCTTATCGATGACGGTAACGATGTAATGGATGAACGCCATCGCGAATGAAATAACAAAGCCGTACTGTCGATGTACGGCTTTTTTGTCAATGAATGATTTAAGGTTAAGCTTTAGAGAATAAGTGACTCAGCGCTAAGATACCTTGCAAACGAGTTAACATTGCTTGTTGCTCAACAGCGTCGCGTTGCTGCCCGTTGGTATTTCCCCATATTGGTCCTGGCCAAGCACAGTCACTGGTAAAGCGTGCAATATGATGGATATGCAATTGAGATACAATATTACCGAGTGCACCGAGATTAATCTTGTCGGGTTGAAACAAAGCTTCAAGCGCTTGACTGACGGCTTGAGATTCCAGTAAAAACTGCTGTTGTTCGGGCATCGGTAAATGATGTAGCTCTTTCAGATGTTCTCGTTTCGGTACTAGGATCACCCAAGGTACCGCTGATTCTTTATGTAATAACGCAACACACAGTGGGAAGTGGCCAATAATATCAGTATCTTTTGCCAGTTGTGGGTGAAGTTCAAACGGCATCGTTGCCTCCATTTTGGACGATTGTTCGATGTAATAAAGGCTGGCACAACGCCAGCCTTTTGTTCTTAATATATTGTATTGATTCGTCGTTGACGAGAGGCTCGCTACTTACATTCGCTCTAGAGTGTTAATGCCGAGTAGATCCAAACCTTGTTTGATGGTTTTTGCTGTCAGTGCAGCAAGTTTCAAGCGGCTCTGCTTGCTTTCTTCATTACTGGCAACCAAGATTGGACAAGCCTCATAGAAACTAGAGAATTGACCAGCCAGTTCAAACAGGTAACTACACATAATGTGTGGCTGACCTTCGCGGGCGACGGCTTGTACCGCTTCTTCAAACTGCAGCAGTTTAGCGATCAAAGCTTTTTCTTTTTCTTCACCAATAATGATTTGGCCAGTAAGTTCATCCATTGAAATACCAGCTTTAGCGAAGATAGAGGCAACACGAGTGTAAGCGTACTGCATATAAGGCGCAGTATTACCTTCAAATGCCAGCATATTATCCCAATCGAAAATATAATCGGTGGTGCGATGCTTAGACAGGTCAGCATATTTTACCGCAGCCATAGCGACAGTGGTGGCAATGCTGGTTTTCTCTTCAGCCGTTAAATCTGGGTTTTTCGCTTCAATCAGTGCCGCTGCGCGCACTTGCGCTTCATCGAGAAGATCGGCAAGACGCACGGTTCCGCCCGCACGAGTTTTAAACGGACGCCCATCTTTACCCAGCATCATGCCGAACGCGTGATGTTCAAGTGACACATGTTCAGGAATGTAGCCCGCTTTACGTACGATAGTCCACGCTTGCATGAGGTGCTGATGTTGTCTGGAGTCGATGAAGTACAGCACTCGGTCCGCGCCAAGTGTTTCATAACGATATTTTGCACAAGCAATATCGGTAGTGGTATACAAGAAACCACCATCACGCTTCTGGATGATAACGCCCATTGGCTCACCATCTTTATTTTTGTATTCATCTAAAAAGACAACTTGAGCGCCGTCATCTTCTTGAGCAATGCCTTTTTCTTTTAGATCAGCGACGATACCCGGTAGCATATCGTTGTACATGCTTTCGCCCATGACATTATCACGTGATAATGAGACATTGAGGCGGTCATAGTTTTGTTGGTTTTGAATCATGGTCACATCGACCAGCTTCTTCCACATCTCTAGGCAGAAAGCATCACCACTTTGCAGTTTCACCACGTAGTTACGTGCTTTAGCGGCAAATTCTTCATCTTCATCGTAGAGCGTTTTTGATTCGCGATAGAAAGCTTCTAAATCGGCCAGCTCCATTGAAACCTCACCCGATTGCTGTTGGACTCGCTCAAGGTTGGCAATCAACATACCGAACTGAGTACCCCAGTCACCAATATGGTTAGCTCGAATCACGTTATGGCCTAAAAACTCCAGCGTACGAACGACGGCATCACCGATGATTGTCGAGCGTAAATGACCCACGTGCATCTCTTTTGCCACGTTAGGGGCAGAGTAATCAACGACAATAGTTTGTGGTTCCGCTTTGTTGACGCCGAGATGAGCATCAGCGAGGGCTAATTCGGCTTGCTGAGCAAGAAAGGTCTCACTCAAGAAAATGTTAATAAAGCCTGGGCCCGCGATTTCGGTTTTACTGGCAATGCCATCGAGATCCAAGACATCAATGACCTTCTGTGCGAATTCTCGCGGATTCATCCCTAACTGTTTAGCGACGCCCATCACGCCGTTAGCTTGATAATCACCAAATTGTGGTTTTGCAGATTGACGAACTGCTGCAGGGCTTCCTGCAGGTGCACCAGCGGCTTCAAGAGCCTGAGAGACTTTATCATTAATCAGTGCTTGAATATTCACACGCGTGTCCTTTGATTCTGGAAACTGGTTTGGTATGCATTTTATTCACTACGGGGTAGTGAGTGCATATCTCGATTCTGTTGATAATTTACGGCCCATAATAACAATTTTATGGGGAGGCACATAGGGCGAAAATTAGGTATTTTTCTACTTTAACGAGGAATCTTGATACTATCAGCTGAAAATACCGATTTTGGATGATTATTATGTCTGAATTACTCATCAATTCTGGCCTTCACCCTGAGCAGATGAAAAGTGAAGTTGATGATTTCATGGATAAAATTCATGAATTATGCAAGATCTTACACATTGATATCTCATCATTAGCGATTGATCATATCGCGCTTAGAATCAATCAGTGGCCATTGGCGCAAGCCGCTCATCAAGCTTGGTTAGAGTATGGTTCCTTACTCTCTGAAGCGAAGATCAACGGTCGACCCATCGTCGTATTGGATTTGTATCAACCTATCGTTCATAAGCATTGGTCGATAGCGTGTTTAGAACTGCCTTATCCTGCCGAAGGAAAATGTTATCCAACACAAGGTTGGGAGCATATTGAATGTGTTTTTCATGCTAATGCTACAACCGCACAGGCGTATCTGCAGGCTATTTTGCAACATTTTCCTGAATTAGCGGAACATTGGGATTCATTAGCGGCATTAGGGGTTAAGACAAAACTTTCTCATCCACAAGGTGAAGGTGAGCGGCTTGCAAACCCAACCGTTGCTTTTAAATGGCAGGGAGTGTGCCTTAAACTGCATCCTCACAGTTTAAGGCAAGTGATTGAGTCCGAAAGATTAACCTAAATCATACACTTTTGGGCGTAATTGAAACTCTGCTATTGAATCAATTGGTTGCCCTAGTGTGAAAGGCGGAGCGTGGTGGTGGGCTTGTCCTTGGGTATGCATAATTAAACGGTTGGCCGTTCTGGGTTTTAATTGATTGACCACAAAGCGGATCATATCAGAACGACTGAGGCGTTTGAGCTCTTCTAGGACCATCTCGCGTTGATCAAAGCTCCAGTCTTTATTACCGATTGCTACCCATAATCGTTGCGCTCGGCTTCTTAACGTTGGATCGGCAGAGGCGATTTGGTTCCATAACCCTCGTTTACTGCTGTGCCATTGATATTCGTTTAATTCGAGCAATACCATGTAAAAAGCGTTTAAAAATTCATCGATTGAATTGATCAGTTCAATCGGTGCTGCATGTGGAGATTGAACGTAAAGGACAATGCCAGGGTGACGGTTAAGGGGCATGTTGCCAGTACCCACCATATAACCGAGCTGCTGCTTGGTCCGTATTTCATGAAAAAATGTCGCTGACATTAGATGATTAGCGAGTGAATACAGGGCGATGCTACGGGGCTGACTATCTGGCGATTGGTAATACACCACTACGGCTGAATCATCTTGATTGCAATGAACTTCATGTTGAAAAGAACCATGATTGCCCAGCGTGATCAATGGGCGTAACGCTTCTTGATAAGCTTGATCGTTCACTCGTAAGGCCGTTTTTAGCATTTCGCCCAGGGTCAGCGCTTCTTGGGCTAACCAATCACCATACACGAACATCTCAACATGCAGCTTGGAGAGGATTAACTCAACAAAGGGCGCAAGATGCTCAAGCTTGATACTTTCGAGAGCGTTCAGTAAATCACTATAGGGAGGATTATTCGGTTGCAGTAATCCGGTCATCGCATTAAATAGCTGTGAAATAGGACGATCATGCGCTGCATTACGCCAGTTACGATGTAATTGCTGTTTAATCGTAGCAAAACGTGCTGGCTGAAAGTCACGTTGAGAAAATTTATCCAAAATCATCTTCATCAGTTGCGGTTGCTTTTGACTAAAGCCAGAAAGAGAGAGGGTAACACCGCCTTGATGGGCATAGAGGTTATAACTCATACCGGCGATTTCCGCTTGATAGGTTTGGGTGGCTAAACTATCTAAGAACATCTCTACACATAAGCGAGTCATAACGATGTGACGAGTGCTTGATACGGCATGAGGGCTATCGATGGCCATATAGATCACACCTTTCGGAACCTGAAATTCAGTGTCTTGTTGATGCCATAATCTAAAGCCGGGTAATTCTTCAATAATCTGTGGTTGCGCAGTAGGATTGACGAACGGCTTGGGTTCTAATTGTTCGCAAATAAATGGGTTTTTACCGGGTAATCTCACTGGAAAATCAGTGACGATCGTGTGGTATTTAGTTAATTGCTGTTGAGTAAAGGGGCGACAAGCATAAGGCGTTCCATACCACTGTGCATTACGATCATAGCTGAGTCCTTGAGCGACTAAGGTTACTCGTAAGTTCTCTGGTACCAGATAGCTGAGAATAGTGTTCAGTAAAGGTTCATCATAGGCTTGCATCATATAATCACCATACATGATGTCCTCAGGCTGGTAATGTTGCATATTGATCACTAAGTGGCTGGCAATATCAAGAGGGCGCGAGGTTTCTTGAAAACGGAAGACGGATTCAAGAACGGCTCTTTTTTCTAGATAGCGCCACTCATTAAGCCCTTCACGGCCAATCAGCGCTAAAGTTTGAAACAGCATCTGAATAATATCATCGACGTGCTCAATGCCTTGCTGAGTTAAGGTACAACTGATAGCAAACTCTCGGTAATTGCTGCCGCTGGCTCCCCCTCCCGCAGAGAGGGATGTGATCCAATTGCGCTCTCTTAATGCCAATAATAAGCTGCCTTCCCCTTCATAACCCAATAAATGGGCAAAATAGGAGAGGGGTTTGTATTGATAATAGGCATCCGTACTCGGCATTGGGAAACTTAAGATCAGCTTGCGGGTTTCTTTTAATGGCTCAACATACAGCCATAATCCGGTATGTTTTTGTTCAACAAAGGGGGGCTGAATATTTTTATCAGCTTGTTGAGTATTAATAATGGTGGCAAAACCTTGTTCCACCGAGTGTTGTAACTCATCCAGTGATTGTGGGCCAACGATTGCTAGTGTCATGATATCAGCCGAGTAATAAGCTTGATAAAAAGCGATCACTTCATCACGAATGGATTGGCCGTTTCTATCGGCGAGAGTCTGTTGATTACCGACGGAAAATTTAGCAAAAGGGTGAGCTGGATTAATGGTTTCTTTGTGGACTTGATATAAACGTCTCGAGTCAACGTTTAATTTCATCTTAAATTCAGAATCAACCGCTTGACGTTCTTTATCTAGGGCTTCAGCATTGAATAGTGGGGCTAAAAAAAACTGACTGAAACGATCCAGTGCTTTGGCAAAAGCATTGGGATCGATATCAAAAAAGAAACAACTATGTTCCGTTCCTGTCCAGGCGTTGTTGCTTCCGCCGTGCTGACTAATAAAATTTTGAAACTCGCCTACTTTAGGGTATTTTTCAGTCCCTAGAAACAGCATGTGCTCTAGATAATGTGCCATGCCTGGTCGGTCACTAGGATCATCAAAATGACCCACTCTAACCGCCAATGCCGCTGCGGATTTCTGTGCATCAAGTTCATGGATCAGTAAAACACGTAATCCATTCTTTAACGTGAGATAACGATAATGATGATTATCATTGGGGCTTATATGCACAGAGGGTCTCCAAACGGGAAATGAATAGTAAGTATGGCGCTGAAACAACAGCCTGCCAATTGACGGTGAGTAAATTTTTGAACAAACGGTCATTTTCATCGTGATAACAACTTTTTAGCAGAGTGTTAGCTTCATCGATGTCTTTGAGCCGTAGACTGTTATAATCATGACTATGGTCAATATGCCCTAGCAAAAAAGAGCATGCCGACAATAGGTTAATAGGTAAAAATATGAAAATTGTGATTATGCGTCATGGAGAAGCTGAACATTATGCGGACAGTGATGCAGAACGAGCGTTAACCGAAACAGGACAAACAGCGTCTGCTGCGGTTGCTCGTGTGTTTGCTAAGCAGTCAGGATTAGACCAATTTGATAAAGTATTGGTGAGTCCTTACTTACGTGCTCAGCAAACTTGGCAGGCCATTTCGGGATGTTTTTCGGTGGCTAAGGTAGAGACCTGTGACGATATTACGCCTTATGGTCAAGCTGAAGATGTGTTTGAGTATCTTGTGGCTCTGATTCAAACGGAACAACTCGAGACACTGCTGATTATTTCTCATTTGCCTTTGGTCGGTTATTTAGTGGCGGAATTGGTCGCCGGTCTCCCTGCGCCAATGTTTCCTACCTCTGGTGCGATCGGTTTAGAGTTTGACCCTGAGACAAAGCAAGCCAGTGTATTGTGGAATGTTTATCCTTAATCGGCACCAATACCAATAATTGTTATCTATCACCCAAACAACTTGACGCTGAAACTTCACGTTGTTTGGGTGGCAAGCTGCCTTGGGTTTTAGGCAGCTTTTTTTATCATTCACTATGCTGATGAGGCTGATCTATTCTGATGGTCATGGTGAAGGAGATCATTATTCAGATGAATCGTCATATTCTTGACATACACAACTGGACTAAAACTTGCATCTTTGCTGCTCGGTAGGATCTCGTACACCGTTTTGTCGTAACTTTCCATTAACTTATTACTTGCAGGCCTATGAAATTTACGCTGCCATTTGCTCATAAATTACCTAAGATTCCACAACGCAGTCTTCCCGCGATTGGTGCGCCAGTCATGGTACTGGCTACGTTGGCCATGGTGGTCTTACCGATACCTGCGTTTTTACTCGATTTATTTTTTACCTTTAACATTGCGTTATCGATGGTCGTGTTATTAGTGACTGTCTATACCCGACGCCCACTCGATTTTGCTGCGTTTCCAACCGTATTGTTAATTGCCACGTTATTACGTTTAGCATTGAACGTGGCTTCAACTCGTGTGGTGTTATTACACGGACATGAAGGTTCTGGTGCGGCTGGTAACGTCATTGAAGCCTTTGGTAGCGTAGTTATTGGTGGTAACTACGCGGTTGGTTTGGTGGTATTCCTTATTCTGATGATCATTAACTTCATGGTCGTCACCAAAGGGGCGGGACGGATTTCAGAGGTGAGTGCACGCTTTACTCTTGATGCTTTACCCGGTAAGCAGATGGCAATTGATGCCGATCTAAACGCTGGTCTGATTGATCAAGAGCAAGCGAGAACTCGTCGTTTTGAAGTAACAAAAGAAGCGGATTTCTACGGGTCAATGGATGGTGCTTCAAAATTTGTTAAAGGTGATGCCATCGCTGGGATCTTGATTCTGTTCATCAATATTGTCGGTGGCTTAATTATCGGGATGATCCAATACGACTTGAGCTTTAGCCAAGCAATGGAAATCTATATTTTGTTGACCATTGGTGACGGTTTAGTGGCGCAGATCCCTTCGTTACTGCTTTCTATCGGTGCGGCCATTATGGTTACCCGCCAAAATACCGATCAAGATATGGGTGAACAGCTCATTTTCCAGCTGTTTGATAATCCTAAAGCCTTAATAATCACCGCGGGCATACTTGGCATAATGGGGGTTGTTCCTGGTATGCCTCATTTTTCTTTTTTACTACTTGCTGTTTTAGCAGGGGGCGCGGCTTATTGGTTGCAACGAAAACAGGCAAGAGAGAAAGAAGAAGCGAAGTTGCCCGTTAAAGCCGAAGGCGACGCTCCGACATTACGTGAATTATCGTGGGATGATGTACAGCCTGTCGATGTTATTGGTCTGGAAGTTGGCTACCGTTTGATCCCCTTAGTCGATAGAGATCAAGGGGGCGAACTGCTGGAGCGTGTTAAAGGGGTACGCAAAAAACTGTCACAAGATTTTGGTTTTCTAATTCCTCCGGTACACATTCGCGATAATCTTGAGCTGACACCAAATAGCTATCGAATTACCCTCATGGGCGTCGCGGTGGGCGAAGCTGAAATTAGACCCGATCAAGAACTCGCCATTAACCCAGGGCAAGTGTATGGAATGATCGACGGTGAACACACTTACGATCCCGCTTTTGGTTTAGAAGCAGTGTGGATACGTGAAGAGCAGCGAGAGCATGCTCAAGCACTGGGTTACACAGTGGTTGACGCCTCTACGGTATTAGCGACACATTTAAGCCAATTGCTCACCAATAACGCTGCACAATTAATTGGTCATGAAGAAGTACAAAACTTACTTGAGCTACTTGGACGGACGGCACCGAGATTAGTCGATGGTTTTGTCCCTGATCAGTTATCGTTAGGCGTTGTGGTGAAAGTATTACAAAACTTACTCAATGAAGCGATCCCGATTCGAGATATCCGCACGATTGTTCAAACCTTGTCTGAATATGCGAGTAAGAGTCAAGAACCTGACATTTTGACCGCTGCGGTGCGTATCGCATTGAAACGATTAATTGTTCAAGAAATCAATGGTATAGAGCCAGAGTTGCCGGTTATCACGCTGATCCCTGAGCTGGAACAGATATTGCATCAAACTATGCAAGCTTCAGGCGGAGAGTCTGCAGGCATTGAACCTGGTTTGGCGGAACGTTTACAAATGGCGCTTAGCCAAGCGACTCAAGAGCAAGAGCTTAAAGGGGAACCCGCTGTATTATTGACTTCAGGCGTCTTGCGTTCAACGTTAGCCAAGTTTGTCAAAAATACGATTCCAAATCTCAGAGTTCTCTCCTATCAAGAGATCCCGGATGAGAAACAGATTCGAATTGTACAGGCAGTGGGTAACTAACCACTTTAACCAACAGTACGGATATCTGCCTTGAAAATTAAACGATTTTTTGCGAAAGACATGCGAATGGCGCTGCTGCAAGTGAAAGAAGAGCTTGGAGCGGACGCGGTGATCATGTCGAATAAAAAAGTCGCAGGAGGTGTCGAAATTGTCGCCGCGGTCGATGCGGATTCAGCTTCATCAGCCCCTACAGCGACGAAACAGTATCGTGCTTCGCCTGCTCAGTATGATAATCGTAAGCCAAGCCCATCAACGCGCAATAGCGCAAGAGAGCTGGAAGACGACCGAGTCAGCTTAAAAGCCAGCAATGCGAATGGCGCTTCTATGACTCAGCGTTTTGCCAGCATGCTGAAACAGTACAGCCAAACACCAGATACCGAACATCGCGCCGAAAATGAAGACTCATTAACGGCCTTGTTGCAGCGCAACCAGACCAAAACGGCCCCTAATCGACAATTGGCGAATGAAAGCGCACTCGCAAAGTTAATGGCTGAAGAGAATCCCACTCCTCGTCAACGCCCACGTCTAGACTCTTCGCGTTACGAACCGAAACGAGATAATGAGCCAACACTGACTCAGCAAGAGTTAGAGAGTATGCGCGAAGAGATGAACTCGATTCGACGTTTGCTTGAGCACCAAGTATCGGGATTAATGTGGCAAGAAGTGGAGCGTCGCGAGCCTTTGCGAGCGATGCTGATTAAGCGTTTGGAACGCATGGGTGTTTCTTTGGAGTTGGCTGATCAACTCGCTTGTTATATCCCCGAGGAAACGCCGCCACCGAAAGCGTGGAAAGCTTTACTCGGCTTAGTCTCCGATCAAATCCCTGTAGTCAAAAAAGATATTTTACAACGCGGCGGTGTCGTTGCATTACTGGGTCCAACTGGAGTGGGTAAAACGACGACGGTTGCTAAATTAGCGGCTCGTGCGGCGATGGAGTATGGCTCAGATAATGTGGCATTAATAACCACCGATACTTACCGAATAGGCGCTCATGAACAACTCTCGATTTATGGTCGAATTATGGGATGTCCAGTAAGAGTTGCTAAAGATTCCAAAGAGTTAGCCGATGTAATTCATCAGTTACGTAATCGACGCTTGATCCTTGTTGATACTGCGGGAATGGGCCAGCGTGATGTACGTTTATCTGAACAATTGGATACCTTAATGCAAGAGAGTGATGAAGTGATTCACAGCTACCTTGTATTACCCGCTACAGCACAGCGTAAAGTGCTACAGGAAACCATTGAGCACTTTCGAAGAATTCCTCTTTCTGGGTGCATTATGACTAAGCTCGATGAGTGTTTGAGCTTGGGAGAGTTTGTCAGTGTTGTCGTTCAAAATGCGTTACCCGTTGCTTATATTGCCAACGGACAACGCGTACCCGAAGACATAGTGATTGCTCAGCCAAAGTACATGGTGGCAAAAGCAAATGAGTTACTAGAGAAGTCGACAGAGAATGAACCTCATTACTGGAATAGCGATTCAGAGAGATTCTAGGCGGCGGACAAATATGACGAATAAAATGATATATGATCAAGCAAGCGGCCTACGCCGTTTAACTCAACCTTCAGTCACGAAAGTGATCGCCGTAACCGGTGGAAAAGGCGGAGTTGGCAAGTCTAACGTAGCGCTTGGTATGGCTATCTGTATGGCCCGCCAAGGAAAAAAAGTCATGGTGTTGGATGCCGACTTAGGATTAGCTAATGTTGACGTTATGCTAGGGATTCGGCCTAAACGTAACTTAGGTCACGTATTAGCAGGTGAATGTGAATTAAAAGACTCCATTGTTGAAGGTCCGCATGGTATAAAAATCATTCCTGCGACATCCGGTACTCAATCGATGACCGAGTTAACTCATGCTCAGCATGTCGGGTTAATCAGAGCGTTTGGTTCACTTGAAGATGAGATGGATATTCTACTGGTTGATACCGCAGCAGGGATTTCTGACATGGTCGTGAGTTTCTCTCGTGCGGCGCAGGATGTGGTTGTGGTAGTATGCGACGAACCGACTTCTATCACCGATGCATATGCCTTGATCAAACTTTTGAGTAGAGAACATCAAGTTGAGCGATTTAAAATTGTCGCTAACATGGTGAGAAGCTATCGTGAAGGGAGAGAGTTATTCGCAAAATTGACTTTAGTCACAGAGCGATTTTTAAATGTCGGGTTAGAACTCGTCGCCTGCATTCCTTTAGACGATAATGTACGACAGGCAGTAAAAAGACAGAAAATTGTCGTTGATGCTTATCCTCGCTCTCCAGCTTCATTGGCCATTAATTCATTAGCCAATAAAGCACTCACTTGGCCAATACCACGTACGCCAAGTGGTCATTTGGAGTTTTTTGTAGAGCGACTGCTTAATCGAACTGAACCAGTAGAGGAACCTTTTGGTGAATAAAGCGCTGACTTACGATCAATACGGTAATATGACTAGCCAGAAGCTATTTCTGGAAAAATATGCTGTATTGGTTAAGCGTATAGCTCATCATTTAATCGGGCGTTTGCCACCTAGCGTACTTATTGAAGATTTAATGCAAGCTGGCATGATCGGCTTGCTTGAAGCGCAAAAAAATTACGATGGAAGTAAAGGGGCAAGTTTTGAAACCTATGCAGGGATTCGAATTCGTGGTGCAATGTTGGACGACATTCGCCGCGGAGATTGGGTTCCCCGCTCGGTTCACAAGCATAATCGAGAGATCAGTCAAGCTATCGCGATATTAGAGGGTGAATTATGTCGCGACCCAAGTGATGCAGAAATTGCGCAGCATTTAGGGATGTCTCTTGAACACTATCACAACGCATTAACGGATATTAGTTGCTCAAGGATAGTGGGTATCGAAGATCTTGGCGTATCGGATGATGCTATTTCGCCATTGGATGATGCGGAGGACAATGCCCCTTTTCAGGGGGTGGCCGACGAATTATTCCGTAAAGCATTGGTTGAATCAATAAAATCACTTCCAGAACGTGAAGCTTTGGTACTTTCGCTCTATTATGATGAAGAGCTAAACTTAAAAGAAATCGGTGAAGTAATTGGCGTGAGCGAGTCCCGCGTGAGTCAAATACTGAGCCAATCTATGCAACGTCTGCGAACTAAGTTGAGTTCTTGGACACAAAACGACTAAATATCACTGACTTTGAACTCAGTGGAGGCAATTTTGAATAAAAATATGAAAATCCTTATTGTTGACGATTTTTCAACAATGCGCCGTATAGTAAAAAACCTACTTCGTGATTTGGGTTTTAATAATACCCAAGAAGCGGACGACGGTTTGACGGCGTTGCCAATGCTAAAAAAAGGTGGTTTTGATTTTGTGGTCACTGACTGGAACATGCCGGGTATGCAAGGCATTGATCTGCTCAAAAATATTCGCGCAGATGCAGAGCTTAAGCACTTACCTGTACTGATGATTACCGCAGAAGCCAAGCGTGAGCAAATCATAGAAGCTGCTCAAGCGGGGGTTAATGGCTATATCGTGAAACCATTTACGGCTGCTACGCTAAAAGAAAAGTTAGATAAGATTTTTGACCGCCTATAATTTTAAAGCACGGGTCAAAAGTTCATTGAGAATTTTTTGCATGTAAGCGGCAACGTTAATCGTACAAAAAATAGTCAGCGAACAGGTATTTATCCATTATGTGAGCAAGGCTAAGACAGGATGATTTCATTAGAACAAGCAAAAGAACTCGTTCAACTATTAGAAAATGGTCAGCAAGATAGCGCCAATACACTGGTTCAACAAGTGTATGAATCTGAAGGCAATCCAATGCTAAAGGAGATCGGCGTATTGACTCGCGATCTGCATGATTCTTTGCGCCAGTTTCAAGTTGATGAGCGAATGAGTCAAATTGCTAACGACGAAATGCCTGATGCCAGAGATAGATTGCATTATGTCATTGATAAAACTGAAGTCGCTGCCAATAAAACAATGGATGCGGTTGATCGCTGCTTACCGATAGCCGACAACCTACATGGAAGTTTGCTACTCATTCGACCACAGTGGAATGCGCTTATGCGCGGTAAAATTGACTTGAATGAATTTAAAGCACTTTGCCATCGTATTGATGATCTTCTTTCGCAAATAGAAGGCAATAGTAGTGAGCTTCGAGGGCAATTAACCGAAATTTTGATGGCGCAAGATTTTCAAGATTTAACGGGACAAATTATCCGCCGAGTGATCACCTTAGTCAATGAGGTGGAAGGTCGCTTAGTAGAGATCTTGACCGTATTTGGTAAAAATCAATTACAACAATCAGGAAAAGTTGAAAAAGCACCTTGTGAGCCAGAGGGACCAATCATTAATCCTCATGAGCGTACAGATGCAGTTTCATCGCAAGACGATGTCGATGATTTATTATCGAGTCTTGGATTTTAGGGGTAAAGTATGAGCTACGATTTAGACGACGACATTCTTCAAGACTTTCTGGTTGAAGCTGGCGAGATTCTCGAGTTGTTATCAGAACAGCTAGTAGAGTTAGAAAATAACCCACAAGACCGCGAACTTCTTAATGCCATTTTCCGCGGTTTTCACACTGTAAAAGGCGGCGCTGGCTTTCTCTCGCTCACCGAACTGGTAGAAACCTGTCACGGTGCAGAAAACGTGTTTGACTATTTACGTAATGGTCAACGTAGTGTCAACGCTCGTTTGATGGATGTGATGCTACGTGCTTTGGATACGGTGAATGAGCAGTTTCAAGCGGTACAAAATCAAGAGCCATTGCAGCCAGCTGATCCGATCTTAATTCAAGAATTGCATGATATGTGTAAGCCTGAATCTGAGGATGAACCTGAAGCTGACTCCGAATCTCATGTACCAGCGCCTTCTGAAGATGTGACCGCTCAAGCCTCGAGTAACGCTCATATCGATGCTAACTCGATTGATGATATTAGTGATGATGAGTTTGAAAGCTTACTTGATGAGTTGCACGGTAAAGGTCGTAGTCCTGGTGCGGAAAAGGCGGCCAGTGAAGCTGCCAAATCTCAGCCATCACCAGCATCAGCACCTGCTGCTTCAGGTGATATTACTGATGATGAGTTTGAAAAATTACTTGATGAGCTGCATGGAAAAGGCAAAAGTCCCTCATTACATGGTTCTGGAGAAGCCCCCTCTCCAACGGTATCGTCACAACCCGCGGTAAAAGCAACACCATCGAATGTGAACGCTAATGGCGATATCATGACCGATGAAGAGTTTGAACGTTTATTAGATGAGTTACACGGCAGTGGTAAAGGACCATCGATCGAAGAGCTAGAAATGGCTACGCGCCCAGCGGCAGCCAATACTACTCAGGCAGCAAAAGCCGCTGCACCAGCCAGTCCATCTATTGAAAAGAAACCAGTAGAACAACCTAAGCCTAAAGCTGCTGCCCCTGCCGCTGCACCAGCACCAGCTAAACCTGCTCCAGTCGCTAAGGCAACGGATACCAACTCAGACAAGAACGAGTTAGTTGCTGCTGGTTCTGGCGGTGCTAAAAAACCTCAAGTAGAGGCGTCAGTTAGGGTAGATACCTCGACGCTTGATACCATCATGAATATGGTGGGTGAGTTGGTATTAGTGCGTAACCGACTGTTGAGTCTTGGCCTTAATAGTAATGATGAAGAGATGTCTAAAGCGGTCTCTAATCTTGATGTGGTGACGGCAGACTTACAAGGCGCGGTAATGAAAACGCGCATGCAACCGATCAAGAAAGTATTTGGTCGCTTCCCTCGCGTTGTTCGTGATTTGGCTCGAACCTTGAACAAAGACATTGTTTTGGAGTTGAAAGGGGAAGAAACCGATCTGGATAAAAACTTAGTAGAAGCGCTTGCCGATCCATTGATTCACTTGGTACGCAACTCCGTTGACCATGGTATTGAAATGCCCGACGACCGTGTTGCGGCAGGGAAACCGCGTACGGGTAAAGTTATCCTCTCTGCGTCTCAGGAAGGCGACCATATTGAGCTGGCGATCGTTGATGATGGCGGTGGTATGGATCCCGATAAACTGCGAGCGATTGCGGTTAAACGTGGCATGATGGATGAAGATGCGGCTTCTCGATTGACGAATAAAGAGTGTTTTAACCTGATTTTTATGCCGGGCTTTTCCAGTAAAGAGAAAATTTCTGATATTTCTGGACGCGGCGTAGGGATGGATGTGGTTAAAACCGCGATTAATACCCTTAACGGTTCGATTGATATTGATTCTGAACTCACGAAAGGGACCAAAATCACCATTAAAGTTCCGTTAACTCTGGCTATTTTGCCTACGTTAATGGTGGGAGTGGCAGGTCATCCATTCGCTTTACCGCTCGCGAGTGTTAATGAAATCTTCCACCTTGATTTACGCCGGACCAATATTGTCGATGGTCAGCTAACGATTATTGTGCGTGAAAAATCCATTCCGTTGTTCTATCTACAAAATTGGCTAGCCCCTCAGGCGGGTAAAGTCGAGCCTCGTAAAGGCCATGGCCATGTAGTTATTGTACAAATTGGTAACCAACGCGTTGGCCTAGTTGTGGATACATTAATTGGCCAAGAAGAGGTGGTGATTAAGCCTCTCGATAAATTGTTACAAGGTACGCCTGGTATGTCTGGTGCTACGATAACCAGTGATGGTCATATAGCCTTGATACTTGATGTCTCTGATTTACTTAAGAAATACGCAGCTGCTTCGCGTATCTAGTGGTCGATAGACCACCCAAATGATAAGGGTAACTATGCCGATTAAAGTCTTAGTTGTTGATGATTCAAGTTTCTTTCGACGCCGAGTGAGTGAAATCATCAATGCTGAATCGCGCTTAGAAGTGATTGATGTGGCGACTAATGGCCGAGAAGCTGTCGATAAAGCCATGCGTCTAAAACCAGATGTCATCACCATGGATATTGAGATGCCGGTGATGGATGGAATTAGTGCCGTACGTGAGATCATGGCTAATAATCCAACGCCAATTCTAATGTTTTCATCGCTGACTCATGATGGTGCCAAAGCGACACTGGATGCGTTAGATGCTGGCGCTTTAGACTTTCTGCCGAAAAAATTTGAAGATATAGCCCGCAATCGAGAAGATGCAGTCACTTTATTGCAGCAACGAGTGTTACAAATTGCGGCGAAACGCAATTTTATGCGTCGTCCGGTGGTCACCAGTAGTGTCACGTCCTCGAACCTTGCCTCGCGCTCGTCATCTGACTCATCAGCGTCAGCTCAGGGACGTGTGGCAACTGCACCTTCAGCATTATCACGCTTTAAAGCAACCGGTAAAAAGTACCAATTAACCGCGATTGGTACGTCAACCGGAGGCCCCGTTGCGCTACAGAAAATCTTAACTAAATTGCCGGCTAATTATCCTCATCCGATCATTTTGATCCAACATATGCCAGCCACCTTCACTGGTGCTTTTGCAAGTCGCCTGAACTCTTTGTGTAAAATTCAGGTGAAAGAAGCCGAAGATGGTGATGTTCTTAAACCGGGTACCGCTTATCTCGCCCCTGGCGGTAAACAGATGATGTTAGATGGTCGCCCAGGAGCGGCCAGATTACGCATTATTGATGGTGGAGAACGGATGAACTACAAACCGTGTGTTGATGTGACATTTGGTTCTGCCTCTAAGATTTTCGGGGATAAAGTCTTATCGATGATCCTCACAGGGATGGGGGCTGATGGTCGCGAGGGTGCTCGTATGTTGCAATCTGCTGGAGCAACAGTTTGGGCGCAAGATGAAGAGAGTTGCGTTGTTTATGGCATGCCGCAAGCGGTTTCCAAAGCGGGAATCTCATCTGAAGATTTGCCCTTGGATCGCATCGCAGAACGTATGCTGATTGAAGTTGGCTTGAGTTAAGGAAACGTTAATGATTGTTTGGAGTGTGGCAAACCAGAAAGGAGGCGTAGGTAAAACTACTACGACCATTACCCTTGCTGGCTTATTAAGCCAACAAGGTAAGCGCGTTTTGCTGGTCGATACCGATCCCCATGCATCATTAACGACTTATTTAGGCTATGATTCTGATGCCGTGCCAACGAGCCTTTTTGATCTATTTCAGTTACGCGAGTTTAATGAACAAAATGTCGAGCCATTAATCTTACGTACCGATATTGAAAATATGGATCTGATCCCTGCTCATATGTCATTAGCTACCTTAGATCGAGTTATGGGTAATCGCAGTGGTATGGGATTAATACTTAAACGTTCATTGCTTGCTCTACGCCATCGTTATGACTACGTATTAATTGACTGCCCTCCGATTCTTGGGGTGATGATGGTGAATGCGTTGGCGGCGAGTGACCGTATTTTAATCCCAGTGCAAACTGAATTCTTGGCAATGAAAGGATTAGAACGCATGGTCCGTACATTAGCGATCATGCAAAAGTCACGCAATCGCGAGTTTAAAGTCACCATTGTGCCTACGATGTACGACAAACGAACTCGTGCGTCATTACAAACTTTGACTCAGCTAAAGAAAGATTACCCTGAACAGGTATGGGCATCTGCCGTTCCCATTGATACTAAATTCCGTGACGCAAGTTTGAAGCGTCTACCAGCTTCTCATTTTGCAGAAGGAAGCCGAGGAGTGTTTGCTTACAAACAGCTGTTACTCTTCTTAGAGAGGTTGGCTATCGATGAGTAACTCCTTACTATCTAGCGAACAAGCACTGGATGATTACTTCGCGGCTCTACTAGAGGAAGAGCTGGATGAGCCGAATTGGCAAGATGGTCCTTTTTCGACCACGCTTATTAGTCATTCAATAGATGATCCTCAACCTCAACCTGCTCGCCAGCGGAGTGCAGAAAGCTATATCGATCAAGAATTAGTCGAATTTGAGTTGCCTAATTTAGATGACGTACAACGCTTGCTGAGTCAATTAGAGAGCAGTAATCCTGTCGCTGAGCTTGATCTTGAAGTGGTTATGGCAGAAAACACCACTCAAATTGCTCAAACGGTTACTGAGACGGTAGTGGAAGAAATTCAAGAATGGGATATTGAAGAGACGCTTGTTGAGTCTGATCCTGTTATCACGATTGAAGAGCCAGAGCTGTTTGTTGAGGAACCCTCTTTACAGCCTTTGGAAGCAGAGCCTGAGGTGATCATCGAGCCGGTTATGGCAGATGACACGTTAGTGACCGAGGACACACAACCTGATCCATTCGGCATTGGACAGTGGCAATGTCCGATCCGTGAACAAAATTTTCAAGTTTTGTATTTTGATGTTAACGGAGTGACTTTTGCCGTACCACTGGATGAGTTAGGTGGTATTCATCGTAAAGCTACGTTGAACCATCTGATTGGACGACCAGCATGGTATTTAGGCTTACAAACTAACCGAGATTCACAGTTGGATGTGGTCGATACGGCGAAATGGGTAATGTCTGATAAATTAGCGGATGATACGTACAAAAAAGACTATCAATATATAGTCATGTTAGATAACAGCCTGTGGGGCTTAGCTTGTACTAAACTATTAGGTACTGAATGGTTAAGTAGCGATAAGGTACGCTGGCGAGAGCAAGTGGGCAAACGACCTTGGCTCGCAGGAATGGTTAAAGAAAAAATGTGCGCTTTGATACACGTTCATGCATTAATCGCTATGCTTAATGCAGGTCTTGATGTCCAAGCGCTCGATAAATAATACATATTTTGTCGGTCACGACTTAAAGAGGAAAAGGTATGTCTGAAGTAGAAGTGAGAAAAGAACACTCAAATGATGAAGTGCTTCAGTGGGTAACATTTCAATTGGAAGAAGAGACTTATGGCGTCAATGTGATGCAAGTCCGCGAAGTGTTACGTTACACCGAGATCGCACCCGTCCCAGGGTCGCCTGACTATGTTTTAGGAATTATTAACCTACGTGGTAATGTTGTCACCGTTATTGATACACGTTCACGTTTTGGTCTGATGCAAGGTGAAATCACCGACAATACACGAATCATTGTCATTGAATCTGAGCGTCAAGTGATTGGTATCTTAGTCGATAGCGTTGCTGAGGTGGTTTACTTACGTTCATCGGAAATTGATACCACGCCAAGTGTCGGTACAGAAGAGAGTTCTAAGTTTATCCAAGGCGTGAGTAATCGTGATGGAAAACTGCTTATTTTGGTTGATCTCAATAAACTGCTATCGCAAGAAGAGTGGGACGATATGGCTCATCTCTAATGAGTGATTTCTTACACTTTACGCCTTCTGTCCTTGCAGGGGGAGCGGCGTTCATTGTTGTACTATTAACGCTTGGGTTGTGGTTTTTGCGCCGTTCATTAACTCGCCAAGGCGATTATTTTCGTCAACAAGTTCGCCAGCTTGATAAAGAGTTGCAAAAAGCCACCAAGCAGTTGTTAGAAGTGCGTTCTGCTGCAATCGGCCTTGGGCAAAAAGTCACAGGGCAACAAGAGATCATCGTTCACTTAAGTGAGCGTCTTAAGCAGTTAGAAAATGTTGATACCGATGCCCGCCTATACAGTCGGGCAAGTAAAATGGTCAAGTTAGGCGCTGACATTGATGAGCTTATCGAAGAGTGTGAGTTACCTAAAGCCGAAGCGGAATTAATGTTATCATTGCAAAAAAAGTTGGCCGGTAAAGAATCTATTCCACCTTTAAGTAGCGATCCGGAAGGGCGCATGCCTGCTTCTAATACGGGTAAAAGACCGACTCGTAAATCTTCTCTTTAAATAAAAGCCAAATGAGAGTGTTACACTTTCTTTTGGCTTTTATTTTCGTAAACCATTATAAGAATTTTGCTTACTATCGTCTCATAGGCGGGATTTTGGCCGTTTTTTCATCGATAATGTTCAGGTTAATAACGAGTTTAGCGCTAATTCTATTTTGTCTCTGGGATGCTGTGTTAGTATCAACGGTTTTGAATAACTCATTAATCATTTTTATTGGTTACTGAAAATGATTAATAGCAATCGACGCTTTTTGTTTACTGATGACCGAGCGTTAATATTCTGGTTACATCAATAAGACAAATTCGACGATAATATGATATTTTAAGGCTCATATTGTTATATTCACCCTATTTTTATATTGTAAAAGTCGAGCAATGTCGCAATGACTTTTCACCAATTGGATTATGACCATGCCCAGCCGTTTGTTACGGATAGCAATGCTTTTATTGATGCTGGTACTGGCCGGATGTAGCTCGGTACCTGAAAATGCACATAATGAATCACATCCTAATGACCCTTTAGAGGGGTTTAATCGCGCGATGTGGAAAATTAACTACGATTACCTAGATCCCTACCTAGCTCGTCCTGTTTCACTGGTTTATGTCGATTATGTCCCGTCACCATTAAGACGCGGTTTAGCGAATTTCTTATCCAATTTAGATGAGCCAGCCAGTATGGTTAATAACCTGATCATGGGGAATGGCGAAAAAGCGCTCGATCATTTTAACCGTTTTTGGTTAAACAGTACTTTTGGGCTTTTAGGTTTGATTGATATCGCCTCAGAAGCCGGAATTCGTAAGCATGATGACAAACAATTTGGTGATGCGATAGGTTATTACGGTGTCGGTAACGGACCATACTTAATGGTACCGGGTTATGGACCCTATACTGTGCGGGAAGTGGCGGATACGGTTGATGGTTGGTATGTTCCTCTTGCGTATTTGAATATTTGGGGAAGTATTGGTAAATGGGCGGTTCAAGGAATGGAAACCCGTGCCGCTTTAGTGCCTCAAGAAGCCATGCTACAGCGTTCTCCTGATCCTTACGCATTAACGCGAGAAGTTTATTTACAACGTCGTGACTTTAAAGCTGAACGAGACACAGAACATTACGACACCGATCAAGAAGATTTCCTTGATGATTACCTCGACGGCGGATTCTAGTTTTTCTTGATACTAGACATCCAATGAGTGCAGGCCACTTGACTCTAAAGTGACCTGCACTTTCTATTTCTATTCTCTCTTTGCCATCATGCTGACATGACTCGTCCACTGAAATAGTCATTAGTCACAATGTATTCGGTATTACGTATAAGCTCATCTTGAATTTCAGCCCAATGTAGATTGTGATGATTGGCTCCCGCCATCGGGATCACGCCACCGACGCGAATATTATAGGGCGTTAACTCTCTGGCCCAACTTTGGGTAAAGCCGGCAACCATAGAATTGGTATTTTCCATTCCGGCTTGTTGTTGTGTGGTATTGTGCCAGACGAGATTAACAATCACCCCTTTTGCTTGATGTTGACGCATCCTTTCTGAGCAAGTTTGCCCAAAAGTAAAGAGGGAAGAGGCCATATTGGCCAATTGCTGAATAAAACGCTCTGTAGGCTGTTCATCCACCAAAGAAGGAAAACTGACGCTTGGCCAATGATTGATTAACACGTCCGGGGCTGAGTGGTAGGTGGTTTCAATATAATCAAATAACAGATGAATACTCGTTGGAGAGCGGTCGGGTAAAGTGTAGTAATGAACACGATGACTGATCGCGTAGCAATGCTGCCAGGTGGTGACTAAAGCACTATGATCGGTATCGCATAATATGACATTAGCCCCCAAACGAGCAAAATGCATCGCCAGCGTGCTGCCCAGTAACGAATTAGCCGAAGTTATTAAAATTAATGCACTTTTAATTTTCATTGTGTGCCTTCCTTGGAGGTGCCGTGACCATCGAGTACGTTAAGCATGGTTGACGGTTTGATATGATGGTGTGAATTGCTTCAAATAAACCCAGTTGTTCGAAAAGTAATCGTTTTTTCTTTGCGCTTATTCACATTCGGTGACAAGGCTTAAGCAAAAATATACACAGCTGCTCTAGGGGCGGTTGGCTTTTGGGGAATAAAAAGATAAACCTTTTTGAACGATGATTCGCTATTTTCAGCGTCGTCGAGATATATCCTATACCTGAGCTCGTAGTTGATCTTGCCTAAGGGCGTGATTAAGCTGAGGATATAAATCCATTATCATCAACGTCTTGTTCTCTTGCTGTGCGAGATGACGGCGGTCATGCCCAGAGAGATTTAAATACACGTCTTCTGGGAAATTTTCAGTGTCTTCGGGGAGGTAGGTGAGCACTTCAGGTTGCAAATAGTGCGACAGTTTGGCGCTCGCCATGCCGCCAGAGTGAAACAGTTTTGCTTGCTGAGCCGAAATAGCGTAAGAGCTTTGATCATTGCGTAGTGCTTGGCATGCTGGCAGTTCAAAGCGTTGACGTAGCTGATCTTCAGTCGTACGGTGAGTGGTGATCGGCTCGGTGGGCGTGGTATCGCGAACGTCATTAGAGAAGAGTGCCATGAATAGAGCGAAATCGGCATGACGACCTTGCTGTACCGCTTGGTTGACCCCTGTTCCGAGCTGTAACTCATTAATTATTCCGGCTTTATCTAATGTATGTACTTGCATGGTTTCTCCTCAATGCACCATTAATAACGGCACATGAAGAAAAAACTTTAATAAAAAAGCCTACCTTATTTTAGGTAGGCTTATCGGCTGTTGAGCGTTATTTGACTCTCATCAGCTGGTCAGCGAGATTATTTCGCTAGGTTTTGTGCAACGAATTCCCAGTTGACTAGAGCCCAGAAGCCATTCATGTAGTCTGGGCGGAGGTTACGATAATCAATGTAGTAAGCATGTTCCCACAGATCAACGGTCAATAAAGGCGTAACTCCCTCCTCAGTGATTGGTGTTGCTGCGTTAGAAGTATTGATAATCGCCAATGAACCGTCTGCTTTTTTCACTAGCCAAGTCCACGAAGAACCGAAATTGTTGATCGCAGAATCAGTAAATTTGGCTTTAAACTCAGCAAATGAACCGAAGGCTGCATTGATGGTTTCTGCCACTGCGCCTGTTGGCTCACCACCGCCGTTTGGAGATAGGCAGTGCCAGTAGAAAGTGTGGTTCCATACCTGTGCCGCATTATTAAAAATACCGCCCGTTGACGTTTTGATGATCTCTTCGAGAGATTTGCCTTCAAACTCTGTACCCGGGATCAGACCATTCAATTTTACGACATAAGTATTATGGTGTTTACCGTGGTGGTAATCCAAAGTCTCTGCTGAAATGTGCGGTTGTAGCGCATCTTTTGCGTAAGGTAGTGCTGGTAGTTCAAATGCCATTGTTCAATTCTCCGTTGTTGAGAGGAAAGAAACGACTAAGCAGACGAGGTCAAATACAGGTTACGGCCCACGACTGATGTAGACACTTCTTTGATTGCTTCCAGTGTTATTGTAATGGAGTCGATAAAACTGACTTGCTATGTATTTTAGCAAGTTTTTACTTTATTAACACCCCAAGTGAAAGAAAAAGTTCAGTTAAGTCAATATACCGCGATCACTTGATACTTACTCTGCTAAATCCATAAACAGAATGTGCTTTTTATTCTCTCTTAATGATTTAGAATGGAAGGGATTAACTTAGCCATCCATTAAGAGGAAGCAATGGAAACCATCGATAAAATTAAACAGCAACTTGCCGAAAACCCAATTCTTCTTTATATGAAAGGGTCACCTAAACTGCCAAGCTGTGGTTTCTCTTCGCAAGCCGCTCAAGCACTAATGGCGTGCGGTGAAAAATTTGCCTACGTCGATATCTTACAAAATCCAGATATTCGCGCAGAGCTACCGGTTTATGCTCAGTGGCCTACTTTTCCCCAGTTATGGGTTGAAGGTGAATTGATTGGTGGTTGTGACATTATTTTGGAAATGTTCCAAAAAGGTGAACTACAGCCATTAATTAAAGAAGCGGCCGCACGTAACGCGACAGATGAAGTGTAATACTGTATAAAAAAACAGTTTAGCTTGATTTTTTAGGGTCACATTGGTTAATGTGGCCCTAATTTTTGTGCGCCGAGCATGGCGTTGATCTAGGAGGTGAAAGTCCTCTACGGGCTCAGTCGAGCGGGAACCGTTAGCCTATGCAAGGGTGTTCATCGTGAGGTGAAATCTGAAGGAAGCAAATGGCAAAACGTGGTGATGACGAACAGAAATCTGATAGTAGGCTGTGTCGACTTGGGTAACCTAGCAATAGATAGAATAGCCCAACGACTCGACGAGAAGTGCGATGCAGTAAATCAGGCATGACCACGAGAAAGAACAACGTCTTACCTCGGGAGATCTTATTATCTTATTATCTGTTTCGGACGAAACTAAGCAGCCAGTGATGGATGCTGATGGGTAATAAGGAGTCAGCAGAAGGCATAGTACCTTGAGGAAGTACAACTTAAGGGAAGGCCGGAACTGAATAGGTCAAGAAGCAGTCGCCAGATATTCAAATCAGTGGAGTAACAGTAACGATGCGACCCATCTCTACGTTCCGATTGGTGAAGCCAAAAGTGGAACTGACGGAAACGAAGCGTAACAAGCTGATTTGGCATAGAAAGAAGGACGAGTCTTGATGGACACCACTCGATTACTCGAACAGATGTTCAGTCCGGGTAATTTAAACGCTGCGACCAAACAGGTGAAGCGCAACAAGGGGTGCGGTGGGGTAGATAGACTGACGATCACAGCGACCTTGGAAAAGCTTCGCCAGTTGGATAATGGGCAGCAACTTCGCCAGTCTTTACTGGATGGAAGTTACCAACCGTCTCCCGTTCTGGGTGTAGAAATCCCCAAGCCAAAAGGTGGAGTACGCCAACTGGGTATCCCAACCGTTCAGGATCGCATCGTACAACAAGCGATGGCACAGCTCCTGACACAGTTGTATGAGCCGAAGTTCTCAAAGAGCAGCTTCGGGTTCAGACCAAGAAGGAGTGCTCATCATGCTTTGTCGAAAGCGAGTGAATACATTCGAGAAGGGCGGGGATATGTAGTCGATATAGATCTGGAGAAGTACTTCGATACCGTCAATCACGACAGACTGATGTATCGGCTGTCTCAAGATATCGCGGATAAACGGGTGCTGAAACTGATCAGGAAATATCTACAAAGTGGTCTGATGCGAAATGGAGTGATAGAGCGAAGACAAAGAGGAACCCCACAAGGAGGTCCTCTGTCGCCGCTGCTCTCTAATATCGTATTGGATGAGCTTGATAAAGAGTTAGAACGTAGAGGTCATAAGTTCTGCCGATACGCAGACGATTGCCAAATCTACGTAGGTAGTGAAGCAGCAGCGCAACGGGTGAAAACCTCGGTTACGGAGTTCTTGGAGCAGACGCTTAAATTACGGGTAAACCGTGAGAAAAGTGCGGCGACCAGAGTGAGTGAGCGTAGCTACTTGGGACACCGCTTCAACGATGATGGTGTGATAGGTATCAGTGATGACGCCATGCATCAAATGAAGAAACGAGTGCGACAAGTCACCAAACGAAATAGAGGACGAACGTTCCCGGCAATCATCAAGGAACTATCGACGTATCTACGAGGTTGGCAGAACTACTTTAAACTGGGCTTAAGGCCGTCATCGATGAGTCACCTAGACAGTTGGATAAGACGCCGACTGCGGTGCTACCGTCTAAAACAGAAAAAGCGGAAATACAGCATAGCGATGTGGCTGATTAGTTTAGGAGTCGCCAAACCTAATGCATGGAAAGTCGCAGGTTCAGATAAAGGATGGTGGAAACTCTCACGGACGCCCCAAGTCAATCAGGCTTTACCCAACAAACGGTTGGAAGAGTTGGGGTTATACTCATTGTTGGAAGGGTATGAAACATTGAAAATCTATTCGGAACCGCCGTATGCGATCCACGCTTGTACGGTGGTGTGAGAGGACGGCGGGAGTGATCCCGCCTCCTACTCGATTCTGATTTTAGACTGTTATGAGCCGCTTATTCATTGCTGAAAAACCCAGTTTAGCCCGAGCCATTGCTGATGCGTTGCCCAAGCCCCATAAAAAGCAGCAAGGTTTTATTGAATGTGCCAATGGCGATAAGGTGACTTGGTGTATTGGTCATTTACTGGAGCAAGTGGAACCGGACAGCTATGATCCGCGATACAAAAAGTGGAATTTGGCTGATTTACCCATCCTACCCGAAAAGTGGCAATTGAAGCCGCGGAAAATGGCGAGTCAACAATTGGTCGTAGTGCGTAAGTTACTAAAAAGTAGCCAAGAAATTGTCCATGCTGGCGATCCAGATCGCGAAGGTCAACTGTTGGTTGATGAGGTTATCGATTATTGTCAGGTCTCTAAACAAAAGCAGCAAACCATTCAACGTTTACTGATCAGCGATCTCAATTTGCCTGCGGTGAAACGCGCACTTTCAACAATGCGCAGTAATCGTGAATTTATTCCATTGTCGATTTCAGCCTTAGCACGCTCTCGGGCTGACTGGTTATACGGTATGAATATGTCTCGTGCTTATACCTTGCTTGGACAAAAAGCGGGTTATCAAGGAGTATTATCCGTTGGTCGAGTGCAAACACCTATACTGGGTTTGGTGGTCCGTCGTGATGCCGAGATAGCCCATTTTGTCGCCCATGATTATTTTACCTTACACGCATTGATCCCTTATCAAGTCGAAGGGCATGAGTTTGATATTCGAGCTCGCTGGCAGCCTAGTGACGCCTGCCAGCCTTGGCAAGATGAAGAGGGACGAGTGTTAAACCGCGCTTTGGTTGAAAATGTTGCCCGTCGTATTCAACATCAGCCTGCGATTGTTGTGGCGTCAGAACAAACGCAAACTAAGCAAGCAGCACCACTGCCTTATTCATTATCGGCCTTACAAATTGATGCTGCCAAGCGCTATGGTTTGAGTGCTCAACAAGTATTAGATATTTGTCAGTCACTGTATGAAAAATACAAGTTAATCACTTATCCACGTTCCGACAGTCGTTATTTACCTAAAGAACATTTAACTCAGGCGGATACGATACTGACGGCGATTGCTCATAATCTTCAGCCATTACAAACTGCGGTCGCCGGTGCAGACCGTACATTCCGTTCTAAAGCGTGGAACGACAGTAAAGTTGATGCGCATCATGCGATTATTCCTACCCCTAAGCAAAGTGCTGTACATGGACTTTCTGCTGCTGAGCAGAATATTTATCAGTTAATTGCTCGCCAGTACGTACTGCAATTTTATCCTCCCGCAGTATACGCTGAAGCTAAACTCGTATTTACCATTGCAGGAGGAACCTTTATTGCTAAAGGCAGACAATTGGTGTTCGCAGGCTGGAAAAGTGTCATAGGCCAACAAGAGCAACCGGAGGATGGAATTGATACTGTGCCGCCGCTACCAAAGGGGACATCGTTGATCTGTCGCGAAGGAGAGATGAAAACTTGCCAGACCGAACCGCCGCGTTATTTTACTGAGGCAACGTTATTGCAAGCGATGACGGGGATCGCCCGCTTTGTTGAAGATAAAGAGCTTAAGAAAATTCTTCGTGAGACCGATGGGTTAGGCACTGAAGCCACTCGAGCTGGCATCTTAGATACGTTATTCAAGCGTCAATTACTGACACGAGAAGGAAAACAGATAAAAAGTACTCCGGCTGGCAAAGGACTGGTGGAGGCGCTACCGCTGCAAGCCACTTATCCTGATATGACCGCTCATTGGGAGCATCAACTGCAAGCGATGGCAGAAAGAGGTCAAGCTTATCAACCCTTTATTGAAGATCTTGAGCGACAAATTAGCCAATGGATAGAGCAAGTGAAACAACAACCTGTCCCCGCCTCGTTGCGAGCTTTACCGCCGGTTAAGCGACCTGCATTTAAAACCAAGAAAAGGTCGACGATCAGTAAAAGAAAAAGCCCGCCTGCACGTTGTTCAACCCCATAAAGGCGTTATCGCGCGGTGATTCACCATTGATTGATGAGGACGTTTAAGGTTTGTTGCGTGAAAGTTAGAATAAATCCACATAAAAATAATGGTCCTGTTGCATAAGCGGTAAATGTTTTCCATAGTAAGCTCCGGTTCTTGGATGAATATCACAAAGAATCAGGATGGAATCATCATACAGAGGCAAAAATGCCCGTCATTACGCTTGCGCTAGGAATACACTATGTTAAAGATACTTAGAGCCCTCAACGTTCGTCAGAAAATCTTGGTGATCGAACTCATTTCTCTGGCCATTATTGTGCTTATCAGCCTCTACGGGGTAAGTAAGTTACGAGAAATGGCCTTTCAAGAACGCCAACAAAGTGTTGAAAATCAAGTCCAATCAGTGGTCAGTTTAGTTGATTATTATGCTCGTTTAGCACCAAGAATTGGTGAAGAAGAAGCTAAGCAACGAGCGATCGAAGCGATCAAGTCACTCCGATATGACAATGGTAACTATTTTTGGGTGATGACGGCTAATGCTCGTCTAGTACTGCATCCTCTGCGCCCAGAAATGACCAATCAAGATATGAGTCAGGTACGTGATGGTGCTGGTCGTTTTCATTGGCAACAAATGGCACAGGTTGTTCAACGTCAAGGCGCTGGGTTTGTCGAATACACTTTTGTGCCACCGAGTGGTCCGATTGAGGACAAAATTTCCTATGTTGCACAAGCCAATGGTTGGAATTGGGTCATTGGCACCGGCGTTATCGTTAACGATATCAATCAAACGGTGTATCACAATGCCTTATTTTATGTTGGCTTTGCTTTGGCGGGCGTGGTGATTACTTTACTGTTTTCGAGCATTATCGGTAAAAACATTACCGACCCTCTGGCTCTGTTTGTCACCAAAGTACAGCGGGCAGCGCAAGGGGATATGACGGTGCGTTTTAATCCTAAAGGACGGGATGAGATTGCTAGTTTAGGGCGTTCGATAAATTCAATGATCGAAAGTACCCATCAAGCTTTAATTACCGCCAAGCAGTCAGCGATGAATGCCGCTGAGATGGCGTCGTCAATCGCTTCGGCCAGTGAGGAGACCGCAACCAGTACCCAATCGCAGCGCATGCAATTGGAGCAGTTAGCGACCGCCATGAATGAAATGAATGCGACCATTCGCGATGTGGCGCAAAATGCCGAGCAAACCGATCAATTGGTTGAAGCGCTGCGGAATGATGTCGCGGGGATCAATGAAATTGTTGATGTGATTCAAGCCATCTCTGAACAAACTAACTTATTGGCCTTAAATGCGGCGATTGAAGCCGCACGGGCAGGAGAGCAAGGTCGCGGCTTTGCGGTGGTTGCTGATGAAGTGCGTCATTTGGCTGGCCGTACTCAGCAATCGACGCATCAAATTCAGCAAACCATCGAGTCCTTAATTGCCAGAGCGGGCAGTGCGTCACAAGCGATGAAGCAGTGTCATAGTCGTGTGACAGAAAATGTTCAAACCGCAACCGAAACTAAGCAAATGTTAAAACAGATGGTGACAGAACTGACTCGAGCGAATGACATGGTGACCCAAATTGCCACCGCGGCAGAGCAGCAAGATACCGTAGCTGAAGAGATGAACAGCAATGTCAGTCATATTAATCTGTCGGCTGATCATATTAGCCAATCGGCGCAAGATTTGGCTGAACAAAGCCAGCATCTGGCTGATAGTGCTAACCAATTGGATGAGCAGTTACAGCGTTTTAAAGTATAACAACCGAGTTTATATCGGTTGTTATTGAGTCGGATAAAGACAACAAAGTGGAGAAGAGCTCTCCACTTTGTTATTGCCCTAACGTTGAATATTAAGAGCTAACCCCATTAAATCACTGCTTGACGGACCTTGGCAGAGATCCATTCACTTACGACGACCGTTGCCAAGATGACTAAAATAATCAAGGTGACTTGAGGCCAAGCGAGGACATTTAAACTCGATTGCAATTGCATGCCGATGCCACCCGCTCCAACTAAACCTAAGATCGCACTTTCGCGAATATTAATATCCCAACGAAAAACACTGATCCCAAAAAACGTAGGTAATACTTGCGGCACAATCGCATAATTTAAAACCTGCGCTTGACTTGCCCCCGTGGCGGTTATTGCTTCAATTTGAGTCAGTTCGGTCTCTTCAATGGCTTCATACAATAATTTGCCGACAAAACCGATGGATCGCAGTGCAATGGCTAAAATGCCAGCCAGTAGACCAGGGCCAAGAATCGAAACCAGTAGCAGTGCCCAGATCAAAGAGTTAATTGAGCGAGAGGCGACAATGACAAACAAAGCAATTGGTCTCACCAATACACTAGAGGGCGTGGTATTACTGGCGGCTAAAAAAGCCAGTGGCGTAGCCAGAATGACGCCCAGTAACGTACCTAAGGTTGCCATATTGAGCGTGTCCCACAATGGCGACCATAAGCGCTCCATATAAGACCAACGGGGAGGAAAGGCTCTGTCTATTAAATCAGCAGCGGCTTGAGGAGCATCGTAGACGAACACCCACATGGTATGTTCTGTCATGATATTCCAGCAATAAATAAACAAAGCCAGCAGTAACATCCAACCAACCCAAAGTAACAATTGAGTCTTTGGCGTACGATATTGCCAAGTTAGGCTTGAGTTGAGAGGATTCATTTCACGTATTTCCGTAGATAGCCTGAAGCATATTCACTGAGCATTACAATCGCAATAATCAGTAAGAGAATGGCGCCAGCACTGTCATATTCGTAGCGCGAGAGAGAGGTATTGAGTGTTGCGCCAATGCCACCGGCTCCAACAATGCCGATTACGGCACTCTCACGAAAGTTAATATCGAGTCGGTATAAGCACAACCCAAGTAGGCGCGGTAACACCTGTGGCTGAATAGCATAATTAATCCACTGTAACCATGATGCGCCAGTGGCTTTAATCGCCTCAATAGGGGCGGGGTCGATGCCCTCAATTTCTTCTGCCAGTAATTTACCGATAAAACCAATCGTGGCGAAAGTTAAGGTCAAAAAGCCAGCAAAAGCACCAAAGCCAAATAAAGCGACGAAAAAGATTGCGACGATAATTTCTTGTAAAGAGCGACTAAGAGCAATAAAAGCGCGACAAATCATATAAACCCAAGTTGGACTTAAGTTGCGAGCTGCGCCAAGTCCAACCGGAATCGCTAAAGCAATACCCACCACAGTGGAAGTTAAAGTCATGGTTAAACTTTCGATCATTCCAGCGGAAATATCTCGCCAGCGAGTGGAAAAATCAGGCTGTAAGAATCCACCAATAAAGCGCTGTGCCCGTTCTAATCCTTCGTAAATCCTTAGCCAGTTAATATCTATACTGCCAATCGCGAACCATAAATAGATTAGGCACAAAAGAGTAATCACCCATCGCCAAACGCGACTTTTAATGATCTGTGGCGGTTTGCGCCATTGAGTTGAATAAGGTACTGGGTTCATGCATTCACCAATGAACGATGAGCTTGAGAGGCCAGTTCTGTGTCAAGGGATGATTCTGGCTGGCGCATGCTGGTCCAATCCTCTTCACCGTAAATTCGAGTCAATACACTTTCTGTTAGCTGCTGTGGAGATCCATCGAACACCACCTCACCGGCTTTTAAGCCAATAATTCGGTCGGTAAACTGCTGAGCGAGGACCACATCATGAATATTAATGATCGCTGGTAAGCCACGTTCGTTGCACATTTCAACCAATAAACGCATCACTTGGCGACTGGTTTTAGGATCTAAGCTCGCGGTTGGCTCGTCAATCAACAGCAGTTCTGGATCTTGAGCTAGAGCACGAGCAATACCTACCCGTTGGCGTTGTCCGCCAGATAATGCATCGGCTCTTTTGTCAGCATGTTGAAGTAAGCCCACACGATCCAGTAGACGATAAGCGTTGCTGATGTCTTGTTCGGGGTATTGTCGCCAAAAACTGCGCCAAAACGAGACATAACCTAATCGTCCCGAGAGGACGTTCTCCATCACCGTTAAGCGATCAACGAGGGCATATTCTTGAAAGATCATGCCAATTTTTCGTCTTGCTTGTCGTAACTGAGTTTGAGAAAGTTGATTGACCGTTAAGTCATTTAAAATAATTTGCCCGTCACTGGGCTCGACTAAGCGATTAATACAGCGAATTAAGGTTGATTTCCCAGCTCCTGAAGGGCCAATTAAGCCAACAACTTGCCCTTTAGGCACACTGAATGAAACGTTATTGAGGGCCTTATCGCCCGTTGGGTAAGTTTTGGTTAATCCATTGATGGTCAGCATGAATCCACTCCTTGATGATAAAAAGCGCCAGATGATCAGTATCATCTGGCGTTTAAGGGTTAACGACAGGTGTATTGAACCCCCATGGCTTGATCGATTTCACGCACCACAGACCAGTGTTCTTTAAAGGTAATAGGGATAAATTGTGCTTCACCCGACTGAGAGAATTCTTTTTCCATCGCTGTACCTTTCCAATCAAAACTGAAAAAGGCTTGACGGATTTTTTGTTGTAAATCAGGGTGTAGGTTGTAAACCACGCCATAACCTGTGGTTGGGAAACTTTCCGATTTAAAGATCGTGTTATAGCTGTCTGGGTTAATCACGTTTCTTGCGACCATGCGCTTGGCAACAGAATTGGCAATGGCAGCAGCATCATAGTCGCGGTTAACCACGCCTAAAATGGAGTTATCGTGAGCACCCGAGAAGGCGGGGGTATAATCTTTTCCTGCGGTTAATTGATAACTCGCTTCAAGTAACGCTTGTGGCGCTTTAAATCCCGAGTTAGAGGTTTCTGCAGTAAATGCCAAGGTGCGACCACGCAGATCTTCAATCTTTTCAATTCCAGAGCTTGGGTAGGTAATGATTTCCATTTCATAACCGTAGCTGCCGTCTTCTCTGGCCATCATCGCAAAAGGACGAAAACCCGCGCACGCGACGGCTAATGGGTTTGAACCTGTGTTAAATCCAGCGATGTGTAAACGTCCTGAACGCATGGCTTCAATTTGTGCGGCGTTAGAATTGACCGGAAAAAATTGAACTCGTTTGCCAGTCACTTTAGCCATATGGTCTAAAAATGGTTTCCAGACATCCGCATAAACCGCGGGATCTTCGACGGGCGTATAAGCAAAAATCAATGTTGATGGGTTCACCCAAGCTGACGCATTACTGGGGATATCGGCGACCAGATCACCATCATTATCTTTATAGCGTGAATCGAGCGAGAATTGTGCGTGAGCAAGTGGCGTTGCGATTAACGCCAGTGCGACGCATTGAGCTAACAATTTCATGATAAAACCTCAGGTTGTCGTCCTTAAACAAGTTGGTACACGGTAGAAGGGAAAGGTGACTTTTATGTGAATAAACCGTTAAGGCTTGATGACAATGATTATTTTTAGTGATGCGTAATGGGTAAAAGACTGGCGTTGTACTTACTTTTGATGGGGGATGCTGCGATGCTCACAAAGGTCGTCATTGGCTTTCCCCATCGAGTGATCAGCTATGATAGATTATAAGTTGCTTATCAACGTAAGTTTAAAAACAGCGGTTTTATGTACCTGAGCTGCTTATCTCTGGGTTAAAAAGAGTAATCATTATGATGGATCGTTTATTTGGTAGTAGTCGATTTTTAGTGTTAGCGGTTATCGTGACCAGTTTTGTTGCTGCGGTGATCTTATATCTCGTTGTGCTGTCGATTATGTTCGGTATTGTCAGTAATTTGTGGGGCGGAATTCCATCTGGCGTTACTCAAGGCAAAATGTTGGCGGTGAGGTTGCTAAAAGTCTTAGATATCTCACTGATTGCGATTACCTTTCAAATCATTGCCGCCAGTTTATATCGTCTTTTTATTCGCCCATCAGCTTTGGAGGCGAGTCCCTTTCTTTCTGCCCTCGCGATTAGAAATTTTCATGATTTAAAAATCACTTTATTGCAAGTGGCGGTGGTGATCATGATCATTCTTTTCCTTGAGCATTTGGTGGAAGTGGGTGCCAGTATTGAAACACTGTATTTAGGCGCAGGGATGAGTATGGTGATTGCTGCGGCGATTTGGGCGTGGAAATCGATGAAGTAACAGTAAATGGACAAATTTTACTCGTATCACTGGCAAAACGCGCGGTTATGAATTAGTTTAATCTAAATAAGTATTTGCTAATCATTGTGGTGGGGGATTGTAATGAAACCTAATGTTCATGAATTTTTTGATGCTAACACGTTTACTTACAGTTACGTGGTGGTCGACCCGAGTTCATCGAAATGTGCAATCATCGACTCTGTGCTGGATTACCAACCAGCATCAGGCAGAACATCTTATGAGTCCGCCGATAAAGTGGTCGCCTTTGTTGAACAACAAGGCTTATCAGTGGAGTGGATTTTAGAAACCCATGTCCATGCCGATCACTTAAGTGCCGCGCCTTACCTCAAGCAACGACTGGGCGGTAAACTGGCGATAGGTCAACAGATTACCGTGGTTCAAGATACCTTTGGAAAGTTGTTTAACGCAGAACAGGATTTTGCCGCAGATGGCAGCCAGTTTGATCATTTATTTACCGATCAGGAGTCATTCACGGTAGGTAACCTTCAGGCCAAAGCGATTCATACTCCGGGACACACACCAGCGTGTATGACTTACCTGATTGGTGACAGTGCTTTTGTTGGTGATACGCTGTTTATGCCTGATTACGGTACCGCGCGTTGTGATTTTCCGGGCGGGGATGCCAAAACGCTCTATCACTCCATTCAAAAACTGTTCACTTTACCCGATGAAACGCGCGTATTTATGTGCCATGACTACACAGCGCCGGGGCGAGAAGAGTTTCTTTTCCAAACCACGATTGGTGAAGAGCGTGTGCATAATATTCATGTTGGTCATGGCGTGGAAGAAGCTGCGTTTGTCGCCATGCGTCAAGCTCGGGATGCGACTTTATCGATGCCGACTTTGATCTTGCCCTCGGTTCAGGTCAATATGCGTGCTGGCGTATTACCTCCGGCTGAAGACAATGGTGTTCAGTATCTAAAAATTCCGCTTAATAAAGTTTAACTAACAAGGATAGTCTGATGTTGACATTGATTACATTAACCCCACAACTGACCGTTGCACCGCAAATTGAGCCAAGTGATATCGAACAGATCGCTGGTTTAGGCTTTAAATCGGTGATCAATAATCGGCCCGATGGCGAAGAAAGTGGCCAGCCATTGAATCAAGTGATTGAACAACATGCCGATCAGCTTGGTTTAGTTTATGTTCATTTACCCGTGGTGGGTGGCCAAATTAGCGAAGCTCAGATCCATCAATTTGGTGAATTGTTACAGACGCTCCCTCAACCTATCTTAGCTTTTTGTCGCACGGGAACCCGTTCTAGTATGTTGTGGTCATTGGCAAGTCAAGATAGCGCGATATTCAGTGAGCGTTTGCAGGTTGCTACCAAGCAAGGCTTTAAGCTTGATGGTCTCGACGAGCGATTTGCTCAGCGTTAAGCACAAGCGCGGTGAGTTGAAATTAAAGTAAATAGGAATCAGCCAATGAAGCTAGCTTGGCGTCAATATCTGCCCATCGTGACTTGGTTGCCGGAATACACTCGTCAGGCTGCCAGCAAAGACGGAGTGGCGGCGATCATTGTCACCTTGATGCTGGTGTCACAAAGTTTAGCTTATGCGATTGTGGCTGGTTTACCTCCAGTTTATGGCCTATATGCCAGTATTTTACCGCTGGTGGCTTACACCCTGTTGGGGACCAGCAAAACGTTGGCTGTTGGGCCGGTTGCGGTGATTTCGTTAATGACGGCAGAAGCGATTGCGCCTTTACATGATGTTGGGACACACGCTTATGTAACGGCTGCGGCGACGCTAGCGTTTTTATCTGGGCTGATGCTGTTAATCATGGCGGTGTTTCGTTTAGGGTTTTTAACGACGTTTTTAAGTCATTCGGTACTGTCCGGTTTTATGACTGCCTCTGGCGTTGTGATTATTTGGGGGCAATTACCTAAGTTACTGGGCTTACCAGTAGCCGATGGCTCGCTCAATGAAGTGTTGGCTGCTGTACACTATCCGACCTTATGGCTGGGGCTGGGGAGTTTAGTACTATTGGTGCTTGGCCGACGTTATTTCTCCTGCTTATTACAAAACCTTGGCTGCTCTGCATCGTGGGCGGGCCATATCACCAAATTACTGCCGGTGATGGTCATGGTCGCGAGCATATTGATCATTGATTACTTTCCACACCATACTCAAGGGGTGAGTGTGGTTGGTGCTATTCCGACGGGGTTACCAAGTTTCGTGATGCCGGTGTTGGAAACCAACTTAATGGTTCAATTGTTGCCTGCAGCGCTGCTGATCAGCGTGGTCGGGTTTGTTGAGTCAGCGTCGGTTGGCCAAACGTTAGCGGCGAAAAGACGTCAACGGATTGAACCAAATCAAGAGTTGATTGCTTTAGGTGGGGCGAATATTGCCTCTGCGATACAGGGCGGGTTTCCGGTTACGGGGGGACTTTCTCGTTCAGTGGTTAACTATGATGCGGGAGCGGAAACACCATTGGCGGGCATGTTGACCGCGATAGGGATCGGCATCACGGTACTGTATTTCACCCCATTGTTTAGCTATCTTCCTCACGCGGTTTTGGCGGCGATTATTATTGTTGCAGTATCGGCTTTGATTGATATTAAAACCATTTTTACTACGTGGCGCGCCGCAAAAAGCGATGGTGTGGTGATGTTAAGTACTATTGTTGGAGTGCTCTTTATCAATATTGAGTGGGGGATCATCATTGGCGTGCTGCTCTCATTAGTGATTTTTTTATGGCGAACCAGTCAGCCGCACATCGCGGTGGTGGGATTAATCGAAGGTAGTGAACATTTTCGTAATGTGCAGCGTTTTCAAGTTAAGCAAAGCAAAACGGTATTAACTTTACGCATCGATGAAAGCTTATATTTTGCCAATGCCCGTTATTTAGAAGATAAAATTCCAGAGTATTTAGGTAGCTACCCTGAAACTCAGCATTTGGTGTTGATGCTGTCTGGCGTCAATCGTATCGATAGCAGTGCCTTAGAAAGTTTACATTTAATCGCAGAGCGTGTTGCTCAATCGGGTATTACTATGCATTTGTCTGAGGTCAAAGGCCCCGTGATGGATGAAATACAACGCTAAACGTTTTTAGAGCATTTCACAGGGCAAATTTTTATCAGCCAATTTCAAGCTTTTAGCTACTTAACTCAAGCCGAGCATCCCGATGAGGACTGGCGAATCTAACGCTACACCATGGGAAGACTTCTGTGATTAATCTCTCATATCTATCATTTGTGTGATAAACCTGTATAATTCGCCGCCTATCTATACCCTGATGATGTTCACCGATGGCTAGTCCGATGTCGGGGCATCATTACGGTATCAATACCTATTAATTGGTGTGTGACCGTTATCGGTTGTCACCCAGCGGCTCGTTCATATTCATACCTAGGAAGACTTCTTTGATCTCTACTGCCAACATCACCATGCAATTTGGTGCAGAACCCTTATTTGAAAACATTTCTGCTAAATTCGGCAACGGTAACCGCTATGGGTTAATCGGTGCGAATGGATGTGGTAAGTCGACATTCATGAAGATCCTCAGTGGTGCGCTGACACCAAGCTCTGGTAACGTTTCGATGACGCCTGGTTTGAAGCTCGGCGTGTTGAGTCAAGATCAATTTGCCTTTGAGCAATTTAGCGTGATTGATACCGTGATCATGGGCGATCGTAAGCTGTGGGAAATTAAACAAGAACGTGAACGAATTTACGCATTACCTGAAATGAGTGAAGCCGATGGCATGGCAGTCGCTGAGCTAGAAAGCGAATTTGCCGAGATGGATGGTTATACTGCGGAAAGTCGCGCGGGAGATATTCTACTGCAAGCAGGTATTGAAGAATCGTTGCATTTTGGTTTGATGCAGCAAGTCGCTCCTGGTTGGAAACTGCGTGTCTTATTAGCGCAAGCTCTGTTTGCTAACCCGGATATTTTATTGCTTGATGAGCCGACCAACAACTTGGACATTCATACCATTAACTGGTTAGCAGAAGAGTTGAAGCAGCGTAAATGTACCATGATCATCATCTCTCACGATCGCCACTTCTTAAATGCCGTCTGTACCCATATGGCTGATATTGATTATGGTGAGCTGCGGATTTATCCGGGTAATTATGATTATTTCTTAGAGGCATCAAGCTTGATTCGTGAGCAACTGCTAGCGGGGAATGCCAAAAAAACCGCTGAGCTGAACGAGTTACAAGATTTCGTCAACCGTTTTGGTGCCAACGCTTCAAAAGCTAAGCAAGCCAGTTCACGTGCCAAGAAAATGGATAAAATTAAGCTTGATGAAGTGAAATCAAGTAGCCGAGTAAGTCCACATATTACCTTTGGTGAAGGGAAAAAACTACATCGCCAAGCCCTTGAGCTACAAGAGTTAGCGCATGCCTTCGATGAAGGGCCATTATTTGAAAAAGGTAACTTGTTGCTAGAAGCGGGAACTCGATTGGCGGTAATTGGTGAAAATGGTGTCGGTAAAAGTACTTTATTGCGCTGTTTAGTCGGTGAATTGGCTCAAACGCAAGGCGTAGTCAAATGGTCAGAAAATGCCTCCATCGGTTATTGTCCTCAAGACAATACCGCCGATTTTGATAACGATTTAACCGTCTTTGAGTGGATTTCACAATGGCGCACCGCAAAGCATGATGATCTGATTGTACGTGGTATTTTGGGGCGTCTGCTGTTTAGTGCCGATGATGCCAACAAAAAAGCCAAAAGCTGCTCCGGTGGAGAAAAAAACCGCTTAATGTTTGGTAAATTGATGATGTTAGACGTCAACGTTTTAGTCATGGATGAACCAACCAACCACATGGATATGGAAGCGATTGAAGCGCTAAACACGGCGCTAAAAGGTTATAAAGGTACCTTGATTTTTGTTAGTCATGACCGAGAGTTCGTATCTTCTTTGGCGACGTCGATTATTGAAATTAAAGATCAGCGCCTGCAAGTCTTTCAAGGCACTTATAACGAGTATCTTGCCCATCAAGAAAAACTACTCAGCGCCGCTTAGGTTTGTTATACCGATCGCCACGATGGTTAGATAATCGTGGCGGTTCATCTTTATAGTCTTATTAAAGATCGATTGATTGCCACTCAGGCAGTTTTTTAATCGCGATGGTTAATGCATTAAAGCAATCCACATCAATCGCGGTGTGTAGGTTGTCTTGCATTATTGCTAGTGCCTGAGGGATAGGAATCGCACCGCGATATGGCCTTTCAGCGGTAATCGCATCGAAGATGTCAGCGGTAGTGATGATCCGAGTCATTAGTGAAATCTCTTCGCCTGCTAATTGTCGCGGATAACCGGTCCCATCGAGTTTCTCGTGATGAGCGGCTGAAATGGTTGCCAAAGAGCGGAAAGCTGAAATGTTGATTAAGATTTGTTCAGTAAGTGAGGCGTGAGCTTTAACGGCTTCCCATTCTTGATCGTTGAGCTTATCGGGTTTATCCAAAATGGTATTACTGACCCCAAGTTTACCCAAGTCATGCAGCAAAGCCGCGCGTTTTAGCCAACGACGTTGGAGCGGGTCAATACCTAGCTGTTCGGCGATCAAATCAGCATATATCGCTACGCGTTGGCTGTGATCGGCGGTATAGGGACTTTTCGCGTCGACAATTTTGCCAAAGGCACTAACAATATCATCGAAATAATCATCATCGAGATAAATATTCGCTTGAGCCGGAGCCATTGCCATTATACGTTGGCGTATATCTTGCGCTTTGAGCCCATCAACAAACGATTCAGTTTTAGCAATAGAGACCAGAGTATCCACTAACGCTGGGTCAAACCATTGACCACTGCGTGATTGCACTTCTTGTAAAGCGGTTGAGAGATTGTGTTGATATTGAAATACGTCCACCACTTGAGAGAGTAGGGCGATACGAGAGTAAAGTGGAATTTGTTCTTGCTGCAATTGTTCGGGTCTGCCCTTGCCATCCCAATGTTCATCTAAACTGTGGATACCTAGCGCAACCGGTTCAGATAAGCGCAGCTCACGAGCAATGTCAGCGCCTCGCGTGCAGCGAGTTTGAATTAATTCTTGTGCGTAATCACCGCCATTTTTCAATATATCCAGCGTTGTGCTGATCCTTTCTATCCAACTTTGCCCAGCACCTGCATGTTTGATGACAAAGTTTATCGCGCTGGATAAGCTGGTGCCGATGGTTTTGTAATTACGTTTAAATGTACGATCATCGGTCATGTATAACTCACAAATTCGCGCCGCGTTACTACTACAGCCCGCATCTTTGAGTAATAAGGTAAAAAACAGATCGTGGTGTTGTGTCTCATCTAGGCCAATCGCTTGGCCAATGTGCATGCCAATCCAGCAGCAACGAATACAATGCTCTGGCGGTTGCCCTTCCGTCATATCGAGTGCGGCAGTTAAGGCTAACATCAGTTCAGAGAGCGGCATGAGGGGCTTAGAATAAGGTTGCGGTATGTGGTTTTCTAATATCGAATTTTCATGCATTAAGGACGGCTCTCAATAGCTTGTTACGGATATCCTTAGCTTAGTCGATTGTCGAGCGGATAGGCGAGAAATCAGCGAGTATCGATAAATCGCACCGCATTAATTTATGCCGTGCGATGTTGATGATTACCCTAAGACTAAGCGTATTGCGCTTCGAGTTGATTGGCTTTTTGATAAGCGGGGTGTGTGGCCAACTGACGCAAATAACGCGCAATATTTGGATAGTGTTCGATGACACCATCTTTGACCAAGATCTCTGCAATAAATGACATCATGATATCAGCCCCTGTGAGTTGCTCGGCGACCAAATAGGTTTTATCGACTAAAGATTGGTCAAAATAGCGCATTACTTGCGCTGCTTCGTGATCAGCATAGCCTTTTAAAAAGTTGGTTTGACAACCATCTTTTGCGACAAACATCTGTAATAATAACGGTAAAATTGCAGAACTTTCAGCAAAGTGCAGCCATTGTTGATAGTGAACGTAATCAACACTGCCACGTTGCGGAGCAAATTGTCGGCCGTATTTGTCAATTAAATAATCGGTGATCGCCCCCGATTCAGTAACGATCAGTCCATCATCTTCAAGGACAGGTGATTTACCGAGAGGGTGTACGGTTTTTAGTTCGGGCGGTGCGAGAAACGTCGCTTTATCCCGTTGATAAGCGACAATTTGATAGTCGAGGCCCAATTCTTCCAGTAACCAGATAATCCGCTTTGAGCGTGATTGATTAAGATGATGCAGGATGATCATGATTTTTTCCTTTTAGATTGAAAGTGGTTGATTGACTTCAATCACCACTTTGCCAAAGTTTTTACCTTCCAGTAAACCGATAAAGGTTTGTGGTGCATTGTCTAAACCGGAGATGACTTGCTCGCGGTAGTGGATTTTTCCTTGGCTAAGCCATTGACTCATTTCGCGGGCAAATTCGCTATAACGATCGCCGTAATCATCAAAGATGATAAAGCCTTGCATACGAATGCGCTTAGTGAGTAGAGTGCCCATCAGTAGTGGTAAGCGGTCGGGGCCAGTAGGTAGCGCGGTCGCGTTATATTGGGAAACTAAACCACAAACAGGAACGCGAGCTGAAGTATTCAGCAGCGGTAATACCGCATCAAAGACTTTGCCGCCAACATTCTCATAGTAAACATCGATGCCTTGTGGGCAGGCTTGGGCGAGTTGCTGAGCAAAATCATCCGCTTTGTGATCAAGACACTCATCAAATCCCAGTACTTGTTTGGCATAACGGCATTTTTCTTCTCCGCCTGCAATACCGACTACGCGACAACCTTTGATTTTGCCAATCTGGCCGACGGTTGCGCCAACAGGGCCAGTTGCTGCGGCGACAACCAAGGTTTCCCCTGCTTTAGGCTGACCAATATCCAGTAGTCCCATGTAAGCGGTAAAACCGGGCATCCCCATCACGCCTAATGCATAGGAAGGGGTTATCGGATCTCGCCCCAGTTTCAATATGCCTTCACCATTGGAGATGGCGTAATCTTGCCAACCAGTATAAGCAAGCACCCACTCACCAACAGTAAAGTCTGGGTGATGCGAGGTTTCAACTTGGCATACAGTGCCGCCGACCATCACATCATCAATCGCAACAGGTTCAGCATAGGATTTAGCATCGCTCATGCGTCCACGCATATAAGGGTCGAGAGAAAGGTAAATGGTGCGCAGTAATACTTCACCTTGCGCAGGAGTTGGTTTGGCCACGTGTTGTAAACGAAAGTTACTGTCAGTCGGGGCACCATGTGGCCGAGAAGCCAGTACGATTTGGCGGTTGATCGTTTGAGTCATACATCAAATTCCAGTTATTAAATTAGACCAGTCGTCTAATTTTCGTGGGTAAAAAACCGCTATCGAAATAGCGGTATTCTATATAGACAAGCCACTGGTTTAACTTACGGGTTTGCCTTGTAATATTTGCTCGGTGGTGATAAGTGCTTGAGCAAGCCCTTGATTATCTTGACGAAGTTTACTCAGCAGGCTCGCGCCAATCCACAAATTATATAACAGCTCAGCGGTTAGCTGGCTGTGCTGAACGTAAATTGAGCCTTCATTGACCCCTTGCTCAATACATTGAGCAATCGCATGGATAATGGCATTCGCCCCATTCAATAGTGCGATGCGCATCGCATCAGAAAGATCAGCGACTTCAGCACTTAACTTCACCACTAAACAACGCTGCGCATGGCACTGACCTTCACTTTGCTCATGCCAGTATTGCCAATAGCGCATTAATCGCTGGTAAGCGGTGCCGTGTTGGTCGGCAAATAGGTCATGAATTCGCTGTGAGTAATCAGCAAAGTAATCATTGATTAATGCCTCGCCAAATTGCTCTTTCGATTTAAAGTAATGATAAAACGAGCCTTTTGGTACGTCAGCGGTTTTTAACAATTCAGATAGGCCAACATTGGTAAAGCCTTTACTCACCACCAGTTGGTAGCCGACATCTAAAATATGTTGACGAGTATCATTGGTTTTCATGTTCATGACGACACTATAAAAATAACTAGACCAGTCGTCTAGTTATTTTTTCATCATTTTAGCTAAATCGGCAAACGGGTTGTAAGTCGCGCTTTGGTGCTCATCAAGCTTAGCGGTTGACTCAACGCCGTAACGTTCATGTTCGAGATACTTTGAATGCTCATGATCGTGACAATATAAGCATAGCAGCTCCCAATTGCTGCCATCTTCCGGATTATTGGTGTGATCATGATCTTTATGGTGCACGGTTAACTCGCGCAAGTTGGAGTACACAAATTCCCGAGCACATTTACCACATACCCATGGGTAAAGTTTGAGCGCTTTTTCTCGGTAACCACTTTCTTTACGTGCGTAATTGGCACTCGAACCGTAAAAATCCGACGACATATTGCATTCCTATCTTTAAATTTTCTTTGACGATATTAAAGACTAAAAGCCGCCGCAGAGCAAAGCTTGTATGAGGTTTTTGTCGGAGAGAAAGCGCTCAGGGCTAGGTTTTGCCTAATAGAGGGTGACTAACAGCTAAACTGTGATTGTCACCGCCACCAAAGCATGATCGGTACTAAAACTATCATCAGCAAAACTTGGGTTAACTAAATGCTGATCCAAAACCGTATAGCCGCTGATATTGCCTTTAGGGGCTGTTGATAAGGGAGAAAAGTCGGCGGAAAGTAGAATGTAGTCGAGCACCGATCCCGTGGCCCCTGCATAATAAGTCGCTTGGCGCATTTGCCCGGTTGCTTCGCTATAGATATCCCAACTGTCGTAAAACACATAATCACTCAGAGGATCTTGCGTTTCTGGTTTACGATACAAAGCTTGAGACATCAAACCTTGAAACTCTTCATGATGCAAAGGCTTATTAAAATCCCCCATTAGTACAAACGGGCGCTGAGTTTTTTGGCGAGTATGAATAATATATTGATGGGTTAAATTGACTTCAAAGCCACGCTGCACGGTAGATAACCAACGGCCAAGAGTTTCTTGTTGCCATTCTTCCACCAGATTGTTCGGGGCTTGGGCGGCTTCCGTAGCGCGCTGAGATTTAAAGTGCACGACATACACATCGATAGCCCCAAGTTTTGGGACTTCAATCGTCGCGTGCAGAGGAATACGATGAAAACTGAACGCTTGGTTTTGCTCAGGGAGAACAGCTTGTAATGGGCTTACTTGGGTTAAAGGGTAACGAGAAGCCAGCGCGACCACTGGATGGCGATAAATGTAGTCATCTTCAATCATTGGACTATCGACACACACCACGTGCGGGTAACCCAGAGCATTCATTTGTTGGCGTAGCGCTGCAAAACTGAACACTTCTTGAAAACCAATCACATCCGCGTTCAACTGCTGGATTTTAGTTGCAAACCAAGCGTTTTTTTTCTGCCACTGTTCATTGGTGTATATATTATCAAATTGATAAAATGCGTTGGGCGGCTCTAAGTAGTTAAACAGGTTAATCGTGGCCAAGGTTATCGTCATAAGTATTCTCGTCAGTCGCGTTTAAATTGATCTTATACCTCCTTTAAAAGGACATATGAATCCTTTAAAAGAATCCTTTAAAAGGACACACACCAAAAGTATGAAAAAAGAATGATTTTTAGTCTTTTGGTGATTTGATAGCACATTTAATCATCATTTATTGCTAAGGTTCCTTCACGTTTAATGGAGGACACTACTTTGACCACCGCTCGACAACAACTGGTTTCTACGGATGTAACATCTTATTATCAAGACCTTTAAAAGGACACACACCAAAAGTATGAAAAAAGAATGATTTTTAGTCTTTTGGTGATTCGGTAGCACATTTATGCATCATTTATTGCTAAGGTTCCTTCACGTTTAATGGAGGACACTACTTTGACCACCGCTCGACAACAACTGGTTTCTACGGATGTAACATCTTATTATCACTGCGTTTCTCGCTGCGTGAGGCGTAGCTTTTTATGCGGAAAAGATACGTTGACCAATCGTTGTTATGAACATCGCAGAGAATGGATAGAACAAAAAATCTATTCGTTAACGAACGTCTATTGCATTGATATTTGTGCATACGCCATTATGAGTAATCATTATCATCTGGTTGTAAATATTAACCAAAATAGAGCATTAAAACTCACATTTCATGAAGTCGTTGAACGTTGGAGCCAAGTGCACAAGCTACCGTTTTTGATTCAACGTTGGCAAAGTAAACAACTCACTAGCCTAGCTGAACAAACGCGCTGCATTGAACTAATTGAAGTTTGGCGGGCAAGGTTATCGAGCTTGAGCTGGTTTATGAAAGAGCTTAATTACGACATTGCTTGTAAAGCGAACAGGGAAGACAATTGCACTGGACACTTTTGGGAGAGCCGTTTCAAAAGCCAAGCACTACTTGATGAAAAAGCATTGGTAGCGGCAATGGCTTATGTTGATTTAAATCCGATTCGAGCGGGGATCGCTGATACCCTAGAAACTGGTGAATTTACTTCGATAAAAGCCAGAATAGATGCACTAAATAAAAATTTAGCGACAGCGCCTTGTTTGCATCCCTTTATTGGTAACCCAACTAATGAGCCGCGAGAGGGGATCCCTTTTCGTCTGATGGATTATTTAGAGTTGGTTGACTGGACCGCTCGCCAATATCGAGACGGCAAAGCGTCGATGAGCGATAAAATGCCAAATATCCTGTCACGGTTAAGTTTTAATTCAAGGGATTGGCTAAAAATCTGCACTAGTCTAGAGAAGTCGCGCGCGACAGCTATCGGTACTCGGCCTCAGGCGGTAATAGCGAAAGTGCTTCTGAAAAAACAAAGAGTACAGCTTTATCTCTTGGAATAAGCAACCTAACAACTGCTAAAGTCTAGTAAAAACGAGCCAGTAATTGTGCTGGTGGTAGTCCCTTCTTTTGAAATCACCCAACTATTTGATGTTTTACTTTTATATCTAAGTAAGGCCGTTTCTGAATCGCACATCAAGGTTAGTTTTTAAATCGATCACAGCGTTATCGAATGGATTTATAAGTGTATGTCCTTTTAAGCGCTTTGCAAACTGGGTCATGGCCAGCAGCAACCTTGAAGTCCGGTAGTAACGAACACTAAACCCTTACAGGCAGCATTATGGCCAAGAGAAAAATGTAGGTGTGTGTCCTTGATAAAGGAACGAATTTTAGTTGACCACTACAGTGTCCTTGATAAAGATTGAGAGACGAATCTCTCTTGGATAACCAAGAGAAGTCTGTAGTGCAACAGGAGTGGAAATACGTGTATAAAACACGTTATTGCTCAATTTAATCAAATACATATGTATCACCTATTTGTATTAGGTGACATTTGATCATCTTAAAACGAGAAAAGCCCCTGATTACTCAGGGGCTTAGAATGTGGCGGAGAGATAGGGATTTGAACCCTAGGATAGCTATTAACCATCGCCGGTTTTCAAGACCGGTGCTTTCAACCACTCAGCCATCTCTCCGTGTGGCGCGAATAATATAAGGCTTCTTAGTGCTTGTAAAGTCCCTTCGATTTCAAGTGAATAAAATGCGAGCAAAAAAGGCATTTTTATTTCCTTAACTGGCTCAAACCAACCAGTAAAGTGATATTTATGCTGGCTGGTTTGAGTTTTATCGCTGTTATTCAGTAACTTTTCCTCCGACTTCGGCATAGAGTGGCCAGTCGCCACTTTTAACTAAGTTGCGAGTAAACTCGGCGCTGTGTGCTAAGTCATAATTGTGTTCAATACAGGGTGAGTATGCGATCACTAAAGATGGACCTTGGTGTTCACCCGCGGCTTTTAAGGTCTTAATGGTGTGATTCATATTAGCCGCGAGTGCAATTCTGGCCACATAAACACCGGGGACGTGGCGGTAAAGCTCAATCAAATCTTTCGCTGGATTTGGATTAGGCTCGCTGCATAATTTCGCCGTTTGGCCTTGTGGGGTTGATTTAGACTTTTGTCCCCCAGTATTGGCGTAGCATTGAGTATCAAGCACTAATATGTTGATATTTTCACCACTTCTTAGTACATGATCGAGTCCACCGAATCCAATATCGTAGGCCCAGCCATCACCACCGATTAGCCATACTTGTTTTTCGACTAAGTAATCCAAAAGAAGATGCAGCTCAGCATGTTGAGGTTGTGCTTCAATCTGATTTTGCAAAGCTTGAATTTGCTGGCGACGTTCAGGAATATTCAACGCTTGAATGTTATCCGAACCTCCTTGTTGGGCTAATACATGCTCTGCTCGTGATTGAAGGGCTTTGACAGCCAGTTTCATACCCAGACCAAACTCGGCATTATCTTCAAATAAGCTATTGGCCCATGCCGGCCCTCGTCGATCCGCATTTTGACTATAAGGTGTTGTCGGTAAGTTACCACCAAAGATAGAAGAGCATCCGGTTGCGTTAGCAATGTATAGTCTATCCCCAAACAGTTGAGTTAGGGTTCGAATATAAGCGGTTTCGCCACATCCAGCGCAGGCATTAGGGTATTCAAAGTAAGGCTCAACATGTTGAAGCGTTTTGACATCAATACGTTCTTGTTGATAAATATTTTGTGTTGGTAAGGCTTCAAAGCGTTCAAATTGACCTACCTCCTGATCGTAACAATCGGGTTTGGCGACCATCATCAAGGATTTACGTTCAGGATTTTTCTTATCTTTACCCGGACAAACGTTCGCGCACAGCTGACAGCCAGTACAATCGTTGGGTGATACTTGCAAAGTATAGATAGCATCTGGTTGATGACGAGAGCGGTAAGGCATGGTTTTTAATGGTGATAAATCTTCGCCTTCTGTTGGTTCGACAATTCTCGCTCGAATGGCTGAGTGCGGACAAATCGCGACGCAGTAACCGCATTGAGTGCATAAATCTTCCGACCAGACAGGTAGCTGCTCGGAAATGTCTCTTTTTTCGAGATGCGATGTGTTGGTTAGCCAGCAGCCATCTGCGGGAAAGGCAGACACTGGCAAGCTATTTCCTTGTCTAGCGAGCAGTTGTTCAACTAACGATAAGGGCTCTGCAGAAGCACATGGCTTAGGGGCGATAAAGCTAGAGGCGACATGAGCAGCAAAAGGATTGTAATTAATATTCTCTGGTGTGGCTTCGATACACGCAATACTTCGTGTAATCAGCTCGGCCGATTTTCCTTGCAACTGTTGTTCACATAGGTTGCGCAGTTGGGTAAGCAGGGCTTGGTTATCTTGTTGATTGGTTAACAGTAGGGTGGTGGCGACCTGCATGACCACACTGGTTTTATTGTTAAGCTGATGTTTTGCCACCAGTTGATCGGCATCAAGGGTGATCACGCGAATTTGTTTCGCTTGAATTACGGCTTGTAGTGACGTCGGAAGTTTATACCACAGCTCACTGCCTGTTTTATTGGTATTGATCAGTAAAATGGCACGATGAGCGAGGTGAATACTGATGTCTATATCCCGTAATAATCCTTCTTGGCTCAGTGAAATGAGCTGCGCTTGACGGATTGGATAAGGCGTTCGAATCGGCTGTGATGAAAAACGTAAGTGAGTGGTGGTAATATTCCGTGATTTTTTTGAATCGTACTCAAATTGCGCATTGACGTTCGATTGATAATGTTGACCTAAAACCTTAAGCACATTTTTCCCAGCGGAAACGCTGCCATCTCCCCCATAACCATACATCAGCACTTGTTGTAAATGGTCGTCATTATGAGTGAGTTGGGCGATAGGTAAGTTGAGATGTGTCTTGTCATCGGAAATACCGATCACAAATTCTCTTTTTTGTTGCGCTTGAGGAGCCGAAAGCATATTAAAAATTTGCTCAGCATCTTCAGGATAAAAGGGCTTTCCGGCTAACCCGTATCGACCACGATATAAAGTAATCGAGCGAGGCAGGGTTTGTAATGCATGTAATACATCAAGATATAACGGTTCTCCGCTCGATCCTGGCTCTTTGGTTCTGTCTAGCACTGCGATTTGTTGCACGGTATTTGGCAGGGCTTCTAATAGCGCTTCACTGGGGAAGGGGCGATAAAGATGTATGCTGATCACGCCAATTTTCTGGCCGAGATTGACCTGTTGATCAACATAGCTTTTCAGGGTTTCGGTGACTGAACCAAGTGCCACAATAACCTGAGTCGCTTGTGGGTGACCAGTATAGCTGACTAAATGATATTGTCGTCCAGTATGCGCGGCAAAGTCATCCATGATGCTTTGTACGATAGATGGCGTTTGTTGATGATAGCTATTTTGCGCTTCTCGGCATTGGAAATAGCTATCACTGTCTGCGGTTGCACCACGTAGGCTTGGCCTATCAGGGGTTAAGGCTCGCTGACGAAACGCAAGTAGATCATCACCGGAAAGTAATTGCTTAATGGTTTGCTCATCGAGAGGAATAAGATTGGTCAGAGCATGTGAAGTGATAAATCCATCAAAAAAATGAATAAACGGTAACCGACAACGCAAAGAAGAAAGCGTCGCAATCAACGCCATATCTTGCGCTTGCTGGCCATCCGTTGCACATAACATGGCAACACCGGTCTGTCTCACGCTCATCACATCTGAATGATCACAAAAAATTGATAAAGCATGAGTGGCTAAAGCACGCGCCGCAACATGAATCACACATGGCGTGAGTTCACCAACCAGTTTATATAAGGTTGGTATCATCAATAATAAACCTTGTGATGAGGTAAAGGTTGTTGCTAACGCCCCACTCATTGCGCTGCCATGTACAACAGCAATGGTTCCTGCTTCCGATTGCATTTCAATCAGCTGAGGCACTTCCCCTAAAAGATTAGGCCGTTTTTGTGCTGCCCATGACTCACATTTTTCTGCCATAGTTGTGCTTGGGGTGATCGGGTAAACGGCGATCACTTCACTCAATTGGTAAGCAACTTGAGCTACCGCGGTATTAGCATCAGTAATCCAATTCATCACTCTGGAACCTCTGGTTAATCACAATGGTTGTGACTTAAGGCTAAACAAGTATGATTCCCTCACATAACGTGACGAAAACACGAGAAATAAAATGGTTAAGATGCAGAACATGCTGAAAAAGTACGATGGATATAAAATCATCATACTAATATTGCTGTACGGTTTGATAACCGTCATCGGGGTGATTTACCGTCAAGCTATGATAGAGACCGATATGGCGATGTTGTTCTTATTACTCAACATCTTAAGCGCATCGGTACTTCGGCCTAGCTATGCTTATATAATGACTTTAGCTGGGGTCATTATCTTTCATTACTTTCTGTTACCGGATTATCATTCGTTCCGATTTCAGAATGCACAGCACATCATTACTTATGCGGTGATGGTCTTTAGTGGGATATTCGCGATCAATATAACACAGTCACAACGGAAGGAAATACAGAAAAATAAACGCTTGCAATATAAGCATAAAAAATATTACCAGTTAGCTTGCCATCTTTCGGCGCTGCGCACTAGTGAGCAAATCGCGCAAGCAACGGTACAGTTTTTGAGTAAAGAGTCAGCATTACGTGGCGCTGTGTTTTTGTCTTCCCCAGACTGGCGACTGGTCGCCCAGCATGACAAATGGACTTTGCCAGATATCGACAGTTGGCAGCCTAATCAGCCGTTATCAGCGGCATCGGTATATTGGCTAAAAGATCGTGAGAGAGAGTTGGGAGCACTAGTGATACAAACCGATCAGCCGCCACAACGTGTTGAGCCTTGGGTTTTGTCTTTATTGAGTTTGTCGTTAGCGCGATCTCAGGCCAATCAAGCGTTAGCTCAAGTGGAGGCCGCCAATCAATTAGAATCGATGCGCAGTACCTTATTAGCGTCAGTTTCTCATGATCTTAAAACACCCTTAGGGACGATTATTGGCGCGGCAACGACCTTAGCAGATAACAGTGTTGTTTTATCTTCGGCGATTCGAGATGAGCTATTACAGTCCATTGCCGAGCAAGGGCGGAGGTTGAATCGTAGTTTAACTAAATTGCTCGACATTACCCGTTATACCACAGGTGCTTTGGTCCCTAAGCTTGATTGGGTTGAGCCAGAAGAGCTGATTGGCAGCGTATTAGCGAGTCTGAACTCGCGACTGACATTCCATCACATTCAGTTTACCAGTACGCCGATGTTGGTGGAATTGGACAGTTTGCTGATTGAGCAAGTTATTTTAAATTTACTTGAAAATGCCATTAAGTATACTCCGCGAGGCAGTCAAATTACGATCACGACCGATTATACTAACGGACGGTTTATTTTAACGGTAGCGGATAATGGGCCGGGCGTGCCGGAGCCAGAATTAATACGTATTTTTGAACGATTTTATCGACTCAATGATCAGCAAAAAGATGGTACTGGGTTGGGCTTGGCAATTTGTCAGGTGATTGTTTTAGCTCACCGAGGTGAGATCAGCGCGCATAACCTTGCGGGCGGAGGCATCTGTTTTAATGTGAGTATTCCTTGTCGATTGTATGATTTAAAGGAACTGTATGAACAGTGAAATAAAAATCTTAATTATTGAAGATGAAGCACCTATTCAGCGTTTTTTAAATGTCCTGATCACGGGTTATCAATATCAGGTCAAAACCGCCTCATCGGCAGAGCAGGGGGTTGCGTTAATCGCCAATTGGAATCCCCATCTTATTTTATTAGATTTAGGATTACCGGATAAAGATGGGATTGAGCTGACCAAAGAGCTGCGTAGCTGGACACAGACCCCCATCATTATCATCTCAGCTCGAGAGCGAGAGACGGACAAAGTACTCGCCCTTGATGCTGGTGCTAACGATTACTTGACTAAGCCATTTGGGAGTGAGGAATTGCTGGCAAGAATTCGGGTTGCCTTGCGTTTATTTGAACAACCCGATCAGCAGGAGTTAGTGCAGTATCAATTTGGTCGAGTCGTGATTGATTTAGCTTTACAGCGTGTGACCAAAGATGGACAAGTGGTTAAGTTAACGAAAACCGAATACAACATTCTTAAATTACTGACCAAAAACATGGGTAAAGTTTTGACTCATAAACAAATTTTAAAAGAAGTATGGGGCAGTAACTATATTGAGCATCACCATTATGTACGTATTCACGTCGCTCAATTGCGTCATAAAATCGAAGATATTCCTGCTCAACCAAAGCACATTATTACTGAAACAGGGGTGGGTTATCGTTTAGTGGATGAGGTTTGATGGTTAAGCACTGACTCGCATCATCTTCGTATCGGATGGACTTGAATATATCATGCGTGATCTTCTTTCTTTATAAAAATTATATACGCCTACGCTTTATCTATACAACATGGATACATCGAATTACTTATAGTAATCACATGCCCACATTATGGTTCGATGGTGTGGGTTCGGGTTAAGTATTCAGACAGGTTGGGCGTGAATCTATAGTGGGATAGTTTGCGAAACACAACACAGAGTAATAACCAGTACATTTTTGTCGACGGATCAACATAACATACAGGATGTAAGTCATACGCGGTATTGTAAGGGTTGTACTGCGTCAAGTGAAAGTTCAAACCTGTAGAGTTGGGAACTACAGCGTTTGAATGGCAGCAATGGTTCAGACCCAAAGAGCTTATAGCGCACCTGTAGCTCAAAAGTCCTTTCCCCCTTTGCTATCACTTTTTTCGATTCAGGGCTCCTCGGAGCCCTTTTTTTTATCTAAATTCTGCCTATTGTTGCAGCCTTGCTGCAATAGGTTCGATTGACCATCATAGATTGATTATCGAGAGTGATTGTAATTGCTAAAAGTCAAAGAACGGTGGCGATAAGTGGGTCTATTCTGCTGCTTTACCACATTAAATCATCAGGGACGACAAAATCAGCGTAAGGGTCTTCTTCATCATGGGCTTGTTTATCTTCTTCTGGTAGAGGAATAATACTGTTCTCATCACGTTGCCAAATTTTCTCAGCGACGATATTAGGAATGATGGCGTAACTCTCTTCATAACGAGCAATCGCGAGATGACCTTTACTGAGTTGATCACGAGTAGGGTTATCAACGTAGAGTTTTTTGACCAAAGTTCCATCGGTAAAGTGATATTGAATATCGCCGTTATTGTGCGGCAGTTTATTCATTTCAATTAACTGTTTCACTTGAGCGCGAATTTCCTTGGTCAGCAATTGTTCTTTTTGCTGTTTATTTAACGCCTTATCACGTTCTATCTGCTCTTGTTTATTTGCCTCAACGGCGGCTTTTACCTCTCGCGCTTGTACGCGTGATTTCTTCGAACTTTTTTGGGCTTTTTTAAGTTTTTTTTCATTCACAAGGCCCGCTTTGAGCATTTGCTCTTGTAGAGATAGTCGTGTCATGGTTAGTCCAATACAATCAGGTAGTGTTTCGATACGAATTGAAGGCGGCAGTTCAGTACTACATTATGCACTTTAAGCCGATAAGACTTTTCTTGACCAAGCGCTGTTTATTTGCGACTGCAGAGACTTTCAAGTCGTTACTATTAATCAACAACGGCTAAGTGTACCGACTCGTGTTGAGCAAATAAAGCCACAAATCTATTCAAGCGAGTAGAAGTACAAGGCCGCCAATTTTTGCTGCTGCAGAAAGGTATTTTCCTGCGGTATAGGCTTTATTCGTAGGTTCTGTGGTTTGATCAGGATGTCCCATTCCTAGCGCACCATAGGTAAAGGCTTTGGCTGTTCCTGATTTGGGTTGGGCTTCAGGTTCTTGCTCTTGATGCTCTGAGTCATTGAACTGTTGCAAAGCCGCAAGCAGCGCTTTGCCCTCTTCAGATAGGGTGACTTTATTCGGTTCTGCTTTGGCTGAAAGATCATGAGTATTATCGGCAGTCATCGGCGTGACAGAGGAAGCCGTCCCGTTGGCGGAATAGGTCTGTGGAGCACCAGAGGTAACAGGATTCATTCTATTCTCCTTAATCAACAGCAATGCAGTTCGTCGATCTCCGATTTTATATCGGTTAACTTATATCCTTACGACGTTAACCTTTAGTTATGGTACATAAGCAAGTGCAACTTATGTACCATGACACGCTGTCGATAGCGTGAAATCGTGTCGATAATACCCATATCGGCCAAGCGCAAGAAAACTTGTGCGTTTTTTGCACATTTGGCGAATGTTGATTAATAAGCAAACAGTATGCCTGTTAAATTAATTGGTCGATATTTTAATCACAACTGAGATCTGTGTTGCGATTTTTGAGTCTTTCAATCGCTTGCCATTGGTGAGCCGGTTGTAGATAACGAATCGGCATGGGCAGGACGAGTAACTGAAAATCGCTTGATTGTTCAGTAAGTTGACTGGTTGGGGTGATGATCGCGATGCTTAAATTCGGGTTACGTTGATGAATCGCCGCCGCAGTACCTAACCCTTGCTGAATATGGAAAGCGCCGGCAATGTGTAGCACTTGTTGGTGTGGGTAAGCGGCAAGATAATCGACAATACTTTCCGCCATGGTCTCATCCCAAGTCATTTGGGCGGCAAATTGTTGTTCATGTTGAGCCGGTTTACCATGATGCATTGAGGCCATAAAACGAGCTTTGTAAGGAGAGTCATTGAGGTTAATTTCTTTTGCAACCCAATTACGTTGTTCTTTAGGTAGCCTATCTAAATATTCAATGCCTTGTTTGCCAATACAACGAACCATATTTTTTGGCGCATTGGCGGCAATAATGGGTCTTTGATGATGTTTCGCTAACTCAACAAGTGGACGATAATCACTGGCATAGTTTGGCCAAGCGTTACTTTGCTCGATAAGGTATTGCTCACCAATCTCGCCTTGTAAATATTGATTCAGATAAGGTTGGCTATCTCGAGAAAATTGCTCCATAGAAAGGACGATGGAGCGATGTTGCTCAATCAACGTTCGCAGTAAATCGGCTTGAAACTTATGGATAGCACTGTGGGTATGCCATTCTCCGACTAAGATCACGTCTGCTTGTTTCACTGCATCGGGAAGATTGGACAATGATAGCCATTCCCCTTGAGGCGAAGCCAGTTGATAGTCGTAAAAGTCACTGATTTGACGAGAGTTCGAAGCGCTACAGCCGATAAGCCATATTGATAATGCAAGGGTGATAAAAATACGCATAAAGCCTCCAATAATGAGTCAGCAGTCTACTGGAGGCCAAGTTAATTATCAATGTAGTGATAATTATTATCAATTAAACCTTTTGATAAACTCGAATCATAAAATCAGCCTCACACTCAAACTGGGGCGTTAATGGCAGATCGTGACGTAGTTGATCACTTGCCCGCCAAGCAAAAGGCGTCATTTGTAGCAGATCAAACGCCTCTGGCCCTGAAAGGGACATAGTATAGTGCAGTTGCTGTTGATGTTTTAGCTCAAAACCATCGATGATTTCTGCTGTTTCGTCATGCAGTTGCACTTGCGGATAAATCAACGCTTTGAGCTGATAAAGGTGGCGAGCAGCAGGGGTGACGGTTATGACTACGCCATTATCGTCAAGAACGCGTTGCAGCTCTTCTGTTTTACAAGGCGCGTAGATACGCACGATAGCATTTAAGGATTGATCGGCAAACGGTAAGCGATGGCTGGAGGCGACAACAAAGTCCACTTGTGGGTAACGTTTAGCAGCAAAACGAATCGCTGTTTTTGAGATATCTAGGCCATAGGCATTGGCTTGTGGATGTTGTTCAAGTAACGCACTAGCAATATATTGGGTGTAATAACCTTCACCACAGCCAATATCGAGTAATTGGTGGTTGGTATTGACTAAGTAACGAGTGCACAGAGTGCTCACTGCGCTGCGCATTGGGTGATAATGCGCTCCATCGAGAAAGCGTCGTCTTGCCTGCATCATTGCTTTGTTGTCACCAGGATCTTTGGAGCGTTTATGCTGCACTGGCATCAAATTGACATAGCCTTCTTTAGCTTGATCAAACTGATGATGATTCGCACAGTGATAGCTGCGTTGATGAAGAGTTAGCGAGTGGTGGCACAAGGGGCATTGATAAGTCATAACGCTCTCGAAGAGAAAATCAAGTCGGCAAGTTTAGCGATATTTATTCGAAATAAAAAGGGCGTTACTATCGCCCTAATCAAGATTAAGCGGTAATCCGTGTACTTAGACAGTGAGTTTCACCCGGTTGTAAGACCTTACCTGCAGTAAGACTCGGTGCATGCCAAGTTGATTCGACACAAAGCATGGTCAGATAACCATCGTCTTGCATATCTCCCATCGATTGAGCACCTTGTGCCCACGGATTCCAAAGCACAGCAGAGTTATGCCCTTGATTGTCTACCACTAGAGTACGCTGACGTTGATGATCCTGCACTTGAATGTGAGATTGCGGCTTCGTATAAACCCGGTCAATGCTGTCGCGCAGGGTTAGTGTTTCCTCTCCTTGGCACCACTGATCGTTTTGCAGACTATCAATATAATCACTGCCCATTCCGGTAATGGTTGTCTCCCGTACATCAGCCACATTTAAGTAACTGTGCAGAGCCCCTGAAAAGGCCCATGCCTTTTGGTCGGTATTCGTAATGGTTAAACGCACGGTTAAGCTATCAGAGATTTCGATAGACAGACGAAGTTGGAATTCATGCGGCCATACTGAGCGAGTTTGCTGGTTACTGTCGAGACCAAGGACGACGATCACCCCTTGCTCGTTTTCCCGATGTTCGATGAGTTGCCATTGACTTGAGCGAGCAAAGCCATGAGCTGGAGTCGCTAAGCGGCCAAACCACGGCCAGCAAATGGGTATTCCGCCACGTAGTGCCGTTTTGCCATCAAAAATTGCTTTTTTGCTCATCCAGAGTAGATCATCTTGACCGGTAGGTCGAAAAGACACGACATGACCACCGTGCAGCGCAATACCGGCTACCGCTTTATCATGAATAACGCGGACGATTTTTACATTATCCTGTTCAACAATCGTGACGCAGTCAGAAAGTACCGTTAGGCTAGGAAGTGGTAGTAAATCCATAAAGATAAGCTCCTGATGTTTGGATATTAAGACATTCAGCACTTAATATCGATGGTAAAGGGCGAACAAGATCTCGTGAATAGAAAAGACGAAAAAGGCGACACTGTGGCCGCCTTTTAGCTAATTTTGTTGCTCAACGAATGACTTCGCTAATCACGACATTACTTAGAAATGTGAGCGATTAGGTCTAGAACTTTGTTTGAGTAACCGATTTCGTTGTCGTACCAAGATACAACTTTAACGAAGTTATCAGTTAGCGCGATACCAGCTTTAGCATCGAATACAGAAGTTTGTACTTCACCGATGAAGTCTTGAGATACAACGGCATCTTCAGTGTAGCCTAGTACGCCTTTTAGTTCGCCTTCAGAAGCTTCTTTCATTGCTGAACAGATTTCAGCGTAAGAAGCGCCTTTCTCTAGGTTAACGGTTAGGTCAACAACAGAAACGTTAGCGGTTGGTACGCGGAAAGCCATACCAGTTAGTTTGCCGTTTAGTTCTGGAAGAACAACGCCTACTGCTTTAGCGGCACCAGTTGAAGATGGGATGATGTTTTGAGAAGCACCACGGCCACCGCGCCAGTCTTTTGCAGAAGGACCATCAACAGTTTTTTGAGTCGCTGTAGTTGCGTGAACAGTTGTCATTAGACCAGACACGATACCAAACTTGTCGTTCAGTACTTTAGCGATAGGCGCTAGACAGTTAGTCGTACAAGAAGCGTTAGAAACGATGTCTTGACCAGCGTAGCTGTTGTGGTTAACGCCCATTACGAACATTGGGGTTTTGTCTTTTGAAGGACCAGTTAGAACTACTTTCTTCGCACCAGCAGTGATGTGCTTACGTGCAGTCGCGTCGTCTAGGAATAGACCAGTGGCTTCTGCAACAACGTCAACACCGATTGCGTCCCATTTTAGATCTTCTGGGTTGCGTTCAGCAGTAACGCGAACGGTTTTACCGTTAACGATTAGGTTGCCATCTTTTACTTCAACAGTACCGTTGAAACGGCCATGAGTTGAGTCATATTTCAACATGTAAGCCATGTATTCAACATCGATAAGATCGTTGATACCTACAACTTCGATGTCGTTGCGTTCTTGTGCTGCACGGAATACAAAACGGCCGATACGGCCAAAACCGTTAATACCTACTTTGATAGTCATTATAGTTGCTCCACAACTTAATTTCTGATTAAAGATAACTGGTAGTAAAATTACAGAATCCAGTAAATGTCTGCAACAGATAATCGGACTTAACTTGTTTAAAGTCAAAAAAAAGCATCGTTTTTTTTAACAATCAGTTGCAAGTGGTTAATATTTAGACTTGATGCTGCTTTTTATCCCTACCAATTGACGTAGAATAGTGAGCCTAGCTTCGGGTGCTATAGGCGAAATACCACTCGAATTTCGGAAAGAAAGTATGTGCTACAAAGCGTAAAATAGGCAAGTTTTTCAGATAAAAAAGCACAGCGTTGAGTGAAACCAAGAGGAATAAGAATGGCGATCAATGATTCCAGCAAAAAAAACATCAAGCCTGATGATTACTGGCGTGAAACCCTAAGTGAAGAGGCCTATTATGTCTGTCGTCAGCAGGGAACCGAAGCGCCTTTCAGTGGTCAGTTACTGCATAACAAACAAACGGGAATTTATCACTGCACTTGCTGTGAAGCACCACTATTTAGTTCTCAGAACAAGTATGATTCAGGTTGCGGCTGGCCTAGCTTTGATGCGCCATTAACCACAGAATCAATTCGCTATTTAGAGGATCGCAGTCACGGAATGACGCGTACTGAAATTCGTTGTGCGCAATGTGATAGTCATTTAGGGCATATTTTTCCCGATGGCCCACCGACGACGGGGGAGCGCTTCTGCGTTAATTCTGTGTCGTTAAATTTCACCAAAAAGCCGCAATAATGGGTAAAAATTCGTCATCGATGGTTGAAATATTACAATGTTAGCGTTCATTAAAAACCGGGACGTTATGACGAGAGAACTCACCCCGTCGAATCGTCCGTGCCAACTGATTGGCTTGATTATCTAATTGTCGAAATTGTTCTGCGTTAAAGGGATAAAGGAGAGCCATTTCGGCAGCAGAGGCGATGGGGACATCGAATTGCTTGCCCACCATTGCCCATAAATAAGCGAGTTCTTGATGACCCAGCGCCTGATGGGTACTAGCCAGTGACTGAAAAATCTCAGAGTTGATCGCTCTTGGTGAACTGAGTTCTAAAGCTCGAGTGAGCAGTTGAATGGTTTTTTCTCGATCGCGCGAAATATAGAAGGTTGCAAGCGCGTATTGCATCTCGGCTGTGTCTAATTCTGGTGAGCCTTCCATACGAAGAAATTCTCGGCGAGCAATATTATCACCCGTTTGACTCCATAAAAAATACAACGCATGAGGGGTGCGCATCTGTCGAAGATCTTTGGTTAATCTATCGAGTTCATCCCCTGAATGTACCAAAGCATTAAAGCGATTTTGCGTCAGTAGTGGGTCGTTAAGGACTTGAATTTGTGAGGCGAGTTCTAAACATTGACGATAAAGCCGAACGAGTCGATATTCTTCTAACTTATTATCGACGGTTGGGTTTTTGAGTACTTCAAAACGATGCCAGATTAAATCAGTCCGCGGTAAGCGACATTGGCCATCGTTTAAATTGAGTTTTTCACATTGAAGGCCTGGGTTATCGTTACACAGTTTATCGGTATTGTTACGATTTTCCAGGCAACCGTTCAGTAGTACGGTCATCAAAAGCAGTATGCTAATTTTTATCCCATTCATTATCATCACTTGTGATCCAATACGCTTATTTATTTGGCTGGTGTTGACTCGCTACGCTAGGTCGCTATTGTTGTGGTGCTAGTTATGCTCAGTCATTTCGTCATCAAGGAAAAAATAATGGATACCCATCAGTTAGTTGATGCTATCACCCCGGAAGCCTACCAGCGTCTGCTGTTTGCCGTTGAAACCGGTAAGTGGCCAGAAGGTACACCACTTTCTCAATCGCAGCGAGATTCTTGTATGCAAGCTGTGATGTTGTATCAATCTCGGCATAATGTAGAAGCTGACCATATGAGTATAGGCGTTGGTGGTGAAATGGTCTTAAAATCGAAACGAGAATTGAAAAAACGTTTCCAAGATGGGCAAGAAGATATTGTTCGCGTGAATCCAAACCAAGAATAAAGATTGTCTTTATTGTTTATTCCCTTGCTCGTTACGGGCATAGTATTGGCCTCTTATTCGGAGGCCAATGACTGCTCATCATGATGGAGCATAAAATAAGTTTATAAACTCATCTCTCCACGGAGCACCTGCTGCATTTTGTGCTTAATTTCTTGATAAGATAAATTTTGACTGAGTAGATAATGCAGTTTGGCTAGGGCGGCTTCTGGGGTCATATCATAACCGCTGATCACTCCGGCTTCTGCGAGCGCACAGCCTGTAGCGTATCCTCCCATGTTCACCTTTCCGGCCAAACATTGGGTTAAGTTGACAACAATCACGCCTCGTTCCGAGGCCTCTTTTAAGTGCGCCAACAACTGTGGGTTTTGTGGTGCGTTACCGACGCCAAAGGTCAAAAGAATCATTGCATTGACAGGTTGCAGTAACGTATTGCGGATCACTTCGTGTGAAATGCCCGGATACATAGTGATCACACCGATTGGTTGCGGTGTAATGTTATGTACACGAAATGCCCCTTCCGGTTTCTCGCCTACGGTAACCTCTTTACTAATTTGAATATTGATTCCAGCTTCCAGTAGGGGAGGTAAATTTGGGGAAGTAAAGGCGCTAAAACCATCGGCATGCGATTTGGTACTTCGGTTACCACGCATCAACTGATTGTTGAAAAATAGGGTGACTTCATTAATCGGATAATTGGCCGCAAGATGCAGCGAATTGAGTAAGTTGGCTTGACCGTCAGAGCGCAGTTCGGCAAGAGGGATTTGTGAACCGGTAACGATCACTGGTTTGCCTAAGTTCTCTAACATAAATGACAGTGCTGATGCGGTATAAGCCATGGTATCCGTACCATGCAAAATAACAAAGCCATCATAGTTGTCATAGTTATCACGAATATCATCGGCAATAAATTGCCAATCTTCAGGGGTCATATCGGAAGAATCAATCAGAGGATCATATTCATGAATAGTGAATTTTGGCATCTCATCACGATGGAACTCTGGCATGGCAGCTAGCTGCTTTTCCATAAATCCAGCCACGGGAACATAGCCGTGATCCGACTTTTTCATACCAATGGTACCGCCTGTGTAGGCAATATAAATATGCTTTCTAGTCATAGAGGCAACGCTTATTGTAGGGAACAGAGCCAAAATTATAGCGAAAACCACTACAATAAAAAGGGGCGCTTGTTGCAAAGCGCCCCTTATTTTATGGTTTGATGTTTTTGCGCAAGAAAGAGACGGTTAACTCCTGTTCTCTTTCGCGTTTACAGGTACTAGCTATTCTATTTGGCAAGGCAAACAAAATGCATAATATCCTTTAGGATCATTAAATTGATTTAATAAATTAGCATCTTGCAATAGTTGCTGAGTGGTTGGTTGTAACGCATTTGGAATAAGATCAGAAAGATTAACCCCCAACTGGGCATGCGCTTCGCTAAACAGACCTTTGATAAAACGTTGTGCTGGTGTGAGTGGCTCTTGTATCCAATATAAGTTGTAGTGTTCTAATTGGGCGAGATTCGCCGCAATTTGCACCGCATCATCAAAGTCGCCCAAGGTATCGACTAAACCTGCTTGTTGAGCGTCTTTTGCCGTCCAGACGTGGCCTTGAGCTATTTTATCGACCTCTTCTATTGATAAGCCACGTTGTTCACTGACTAAAGAGATAAACCTTTGATAGCCATTTTCGATGCCCATTTGAATGGCATCTTTGACTTTTTCATTCAATCCAGTCGTGACTCCTACACCAGAGAATGGTGATGTGCCGACACCATCAGTATAAATACCAAGATGGTTAAGCCCTTTTTCAAAGGTGGTAATGACACTAAAAATGCCGATTGAGCCGGTTAAGGTGGTTGGCTGAGCAACAATATGGTCAGCGCTCATCGAAATCCAATAACCACCAGAAGCCGCCAGACTGGACATGGATGCCACGACGGGTTTACCTGCGGCTTTAAGCGCTTCAATTTCGTTACGGATCACTTCTGAGGCAAACGCGCTGCCTCCAGGACTATCGACACGTAATATTACCGCTTTGACTTGATCGTTATTGCGCGCTTGGCGCAGTAAGCTGGCCACGGTATCCCCACCGACATTACCGCGTGATTGTTTACCATCCATGATCGCGCCACTGGCGACGACAACGGCGATCTCTTTCGCTTGAGGTCGAGTTCGTGGTTTCACTGTTGGACGATATTGATCGTAGCTGATCGCGTTGTAGCTGTCTTCGCCATGACGACCAAAGACTTCGGCCAATTGCGCACGAACTTGTTGGCGGGTCGCTAATTCATCGACCAAGCCAATATTGAGTGATAAATCGGCAAGATTTCCAGATGCCTGTTTCATGAGCGCTAAAAACTCGTCCATCGTTGGATTGAGAGTTTGCGCGTCAATATGGCGATTGGTCGCAACATCATCGATATAAGCCCCCCATAATTGGCTCAACCATTGAGAGGCAGATTCACGAGCTTGGTCTGACATATCATCACGAATGAAAGGTTCAACAGCCGATTTGTAAGTACCGACTCGAAATACGTGCGTATTGACATTTAATTTATCTAACAAGCTTTTGTAGTAAAGGTTATAGCTACTGTAACCACGAAGTAACACTGCGCCATCGGGAGCAAGATAAATTTTGTCGGCGTAGCTGGCTAAATAGTATTGGCTTTGATTATAAAAATCACCGACCGCATAAACTGGCTTACCAGAAGCTTTAAATTCATTGATAGCTTTCGCAATATAACGCAGCTTAGTGAGATTGGTTTCTGGCATGTCACGTAAAGCTAAGACTAAGCCAGTGATGTTGTCGTCGTTTTTAGCATGACGCAGTGTTTCAACAATCTCAAATAGGACATTTTCTCGAGGTATTTCTCGTCCTAAAAGCGAGTCTGTTAAAGAGTCCATTGGATTAAGGGAGGTACTTTGCTCGACAATCGGGCCTGAAAAATTGACGATTAAGGCGGACGGTTGTTTGACCACTGGAGCGGATGAGTCGGCACTTAGGTATAGAAAGTAGATAACGGCAATACTGAGTAGAAAGAAAAGGTTGGTTATGGCGAGACGAATAAACGTAATAACTTTCCAAATCCCTTTAAAAATCAGCCCAATAAGTCGAAATAGTGGTTTCATTGTATCTCCGATGCAACGCAGGACGGCGTGTCGATAATTATTCCTATCATCCTACGTGATCTCAGAAAGGCAAACAACTGCAAGATTGATCGGTGTTACAAACTTGTAAACACTTGTTTGATTTTTATTATTGGCAGGATTATTCTGGTCGGACCATAAAGATAACAAAAAGTGATGTCACCATGTACCCACACCTATTACAGCCTTTAGATTTAGGATTTACTCAACTGCGTAATCGCGTATTAATGGGATCAATGCATACTGGACTCGAAGAACATAAAGAAGGGCTAAGTAAGTTGGCGGCTTTTTATGAAGAGCGAGCGAAAGGTGGCGTTGGCTTAATCGTCACCGGTGGTTTTTCGCCAAACTTACGTGGTCGATTGCATCCATTTAGTGCTGAGTTTAGCAAGACTAAGCATGCCAAAGCGCACCAAGTGGTGACTGAGGCGGTGCATCGTCATGGTGGCAAGATTGCGCTGCAGCTACTGCATGCTGGACGCTATGCGATGCATCCGTTCGCACAGAGTGCCTCGGCGATTAAAGCGCCGATTGCTAAATTCACCCCAAGTGAAATGAGTGTTCGACAGATACGTAATACTATTCAAGCCTTTGCTCATAGTGCTGAGTTAGCTCAGTTAGCGGGTTACGATGGGGTTGAAATCATGGGATCTGAAGGCTACCTCATTAACCAGTTTATTTGTAAACGAACGAACGTTCGTTACGATGATTGGGGCGGTAGCTATGAAAATCGCATGCGTTTTCCTCTTGAAGTCGTACGTGCGATACGCGAAGCGGTCGGTAAAGAATTCATCATTATTTTCCGGCTATCGATGCTCGATTTGGTTGAAGAAGGCAGTACCTTTGAAGAGGTCTTACAGCTCGCCAAGGGATTAGAAAAAGCGGGAGTGACCATCATTAATACCGGAATTGGTTGGCATGAAGCGCGGATCCCGACTATTGCCACGCAAGTACCTCGTGCGGCGTTCAGTTGGGTGACGGAAAAAATCAAATCGCATCTTACGGTGCCAGTGGTGACATGTAACCGGATCAATACGCCCGAACAAGCCGAAAAAATTCTTGCTAGTGGCCAAGCCGATATGGTGTCAATGGCCCGTCCTTTCTTGGCTGATCCTGATTTTGTGCGTAAAGCTGAGCAAAATAAAGCGGCACTGATCAATACCTGTATTGGTTGTAACCAAGCCTGTTTAGATAATATTTTTCAGGCCAAGCGAGCCACTTGTATGGTGAACCCTCGCGCTTGTTATGAAACCGAAATTCGTATCCAACCTGCTACTTATAAGAAAAAAGTTGCAGTAGTTGGTGCGGGTCCCGCGGGCCTTGCTTGTGCAACGACATTGGCCGAGCGGGGACATGAGGTCGATTTGTTTGAACGCAATGATCGTATCGGCGGACAATTTAGATTAGCGATGCAAATTCCAGGTAAAGAAGAGTTTCGCGAGACGATCCGTTACTTTGCCAATCGCATTGATGAAACCGGGGTGAAATTGCATTTAGATCGCAATGTAACCTTTGATATGCTCGCTGATTACGATGATATCGTGATGGCTTCGGGCGTTGAGCCTAGAAGCATTCAATTAGAGGGCATTGATCATCCTGAAAAAGTCATTGATTACCAAACCTTGATTCGCGAAAAGACCCCAGTCGGAGAAAAAGTGGCGATTATTGGTGCTGGTGGTATTGGTATTGATGTAGCGACAATGATAACCGAGCCTACGGATCACGATTTAGATGACTGGTTACATGAGTGGGGAATTGATAAAGAGATTGCCCACCCTGGCGGGTTATACCCATACCCGGATGCGGTTAGTGATAAGCAAGTTTGGCTGTTGCAGCGCCGTAAAGGACGCGTGGGTAAAGGCCCTGGTAAAACAACAGGTTGGATTCACAAACGTACGCTAGAGAAACGTGGTGTCAATATGTTAGGTGGTATTGGCTACGAGAAAATAGACGCACAGGGGCTACATATCACGCTGGATGGGCAACAAAAACTGTTAGACGCGGACACCGTTATTGTGTGCGCTGGGCAAGAGTCGGTTCGGCCTTTTGCCGAACAGTGGGCAAGCTTGGGTGACAAACTGCATGTGATTGGCGGAGCCGATGTCGCTGGAGAGCTTGACGCGGTACGTGCGATTCGCCAAGGCGTTGAATTGGCAGTGAAATTGTAAGCGAACTGTCAATGACTTAAATATGAAAACATAAGGGGCTGATAAGGCCCCTTACTGTATCGATTGAAATCCAGCAGTGACTTAGGCTGGCGGATTATAAAATGACGGTTTTATTGCCATAAACAAACACGTGATCATTAATCACTTTGTTGATGGCTTTGCTGAGCACATTTTTCTCCACATCACGTCCCGCTTGGGCCATGTCTTGCGCACTGAAGGTATGATCAACCGGAATCACATCTTGTTTAATGATGGGCCCTTCATCAAGATCGTTGGTGACAAAGTGCGCGGTTGCACCAATGATTTTAACCCCACGCTCGTAAGCTTGTTGATAAGGTTTTGCGCCGATGAAAGCCGGTAAAAAACTATGGTGGATATTGATGATTTTATGATGAAATTTTTCGACAAAACCGGGCGTGAGTACCCGCATATATTTAGCTAACACAACAAAATCTACGTGATAAGGTTCAATCACTTCGAGAATTTTCTGTTCATGCTCTTGACGATTAAGTCCTTCATGAGAGACATAATGATAAGGAATATCAAATTTTTCAGTTAGGCCTTGTAGAGTATCGTAATTGCCGACCACGGCAGCGATGTCTACTTCTAAGCTACCATCGTAAGTCTTCATTAAAATATCGCCAAGACAATGTGCCTCTTTGGTCACCATAATAATGATTCGTTTACGAGCAGAACCCATCAGTTTGCGTTTGGTACCAGACGGTAGAGCTTGATCAAGATCAGCGAGAAATGTGGTGTCATTAAAATACCCTTCTAACTCGGTACGCATAAAAAAATGACCGCTGGTATTATCGACAAATTCATTGTTATGAATGATGTTAAGTTGATGTTTATAAAAAATATTAGTGATTTTTGAGATCAATCCTGGGGCATCACTGCAATGCGTCAGGAGGGTTTTTTTTTCCATTGATAACTTCCGTGAGTATTTTTCTCGGTCTGTAAAATAAATCAAGGCTGCAAGAACGGTGATGCAGACCACACTGTAGCGACTATAATTAATCTATTATCAATAAGGATTCAACAACTATCACGGCTAGACACTAACGGCTTCCTCTTTCAGTCTTTTGCTGAGTACCATTTAAGGTGGTGTGTATGGACAAAGAACTACTTGCACGTAAATTATACGTAGAGCGTGTGCATGCTCTGATGGGTGAAAATCCAATTGATGAAGCGTTATTGGACGCGATGTGGGAAAGTAAAGCTTCCCCTGTGGATGCCGCAAAAGCCATGATGCCGACAGCCAGTAATGGTTACGACGCACCCCCTTGGTTAGCCCGTTATCTCAATCGCAAATAAAACGTTTTTCTAGTGACACGATCAGCGCGAAGCGGATTTCGATTCGCGCTGTCGCAACAAACCTGCCATAATCGCTGCATTCCTCATCGTCATTATTGCTGTCATGATCGCTAAAACCTTTTCTCAACATGGGGCTTTGGGCAAAGCCATTCCTGGTTTTCAAGGGCGTCAAGCTCAAGTGGATATGGCGTTAGCTGTTGCTAAAGCGATCGAGAATCAATCACAATTAGTAGTTGAAGCGGGCACGGGAACCGGTAAAACCTTTGCGTATTTAGTTCCTGCGTTATTGAGTGGCAAAAAGGTCATCATCAGTACGGGCTCGAAAAACTTACAAGAGCAACTATTTCATCGAGATTTACCTTTAATGGTCGAGGCTTTGGGCTTTTTTGGCCAAGTGGCGCTTCTGAAAGGGCGCGCTAACTACCTTTGCTTGGATAGGTTGAGCCGACAAATGGTTGAAAGCCATCACGCGCAAAGCGATCCAACGTTATTAACCCAATTAGTTAAAGTACGCAGTTGGTCATCATCGACCAAAAGCGGCGATCTCGGTGAATGTGATGAGTTGGCGGAAGATAGCATGATCATCCCGACCATTACTTCGACCAACGATAACTGTTTAGGCAAAGAGTGCTTAAGTTATCAAGATTGCTTTGTCTCAAAAGCGCGACGTAAGGCTATGGAAGCGGATATCGTGGTCGTTAACCATCATCTTTTCCTAGCGGATCTTGCCATCAAAGAGACCGGATTTGGTGAGCTTATCCCTGACGCCGAGGTGTTTATTTTTGACGAGGCGCACCAGTTACCTGATATTGCAAGCCAATATTTTGGTCAATCGGTTTCAAGCCGACAGATTCAAGATTTAGCCAAAGATATTGAAATTGGTTATCGCACCGAAGCGAAGGATATGCGCCAATTGCAAAAAGTTGGCGATAAACTCCAGCAAACGGCGATGGATTTGCGCGTATTATTAGGGGACTCTGGTTTTCGTGGCAACTGGCGAGAGGCGCTGTCGGTGGCTAGCATTGCTCAGCAAGTGGAGCGATTGCAAGAGAGTTTAACTTTTGCTATCGACGTGTTAAAGCTTGCCCTTGGTCGAAGTCAGTTGCTTGATACCGCTTTTGAGCGCGCGAATACCTTAAAAGCACGTATTGTTCGGGTCTGTGATGTTTCGATTACTGGATACTCCTATTGGTTTGATACCACGCCACGGCATTTTAGTTTACACATTACGCCATTATCGATAGCCGACAAGTTTCAAGAGCAAATTAATCTTAAATCCGGTGCGTGGATTTTTACTTCGGCAACGTTAGCCGTGAATGAAGATTTTGCACACTTCACCCATCGTTTAGGGCTAAAACCCAGTGAGCAATTTTCCTTACCTAGTCCTTTTGATTATCAGCAGCAAGCGAAACTGTGCGTGCCGCGTTACTTGCCAGAACCCAATAGCGCAGGGTTAGCGGATACGTTGGTCGAAATGCTCGCTCCGGTGATTGAACAAAACCAAGGACGCTGCTTTTTTTTGTGTACCTCCCATACTATGATGCGCGAGTTAGGTGAGCGATTTCGTGAGCATTTGAGCCTTCCGGTACTGTTACAAGGGGAAACCAGTAAACAGAAAACCCTCGCACAATTTATGGAACTTGGTAATGCGCTTTTAGTCGCAACAGGAGCTTTTTGGGAGGGGATTGATGTTAGAGGCGATACCCTAAGCTGTGTTATTATTGATAAACTACCGTTTACTTCCCCGGATGATCCGCTGTTAAAAGCGCGTATCGAGGATTGTCGTTTGCGCGGTGGCGATCCTTTTGCTCAGGTTCAATTACCTGATGCTGTCATTACTCTTAAACAGGGAGTAGGACGACTCATTCGAGATCAGAAAGACAAAGGCGTATTGATTATCTGTGATAATCGTTTAGTTACCCGTGATTATGGCGGCGTATTTTTAGCCAGTTTGCCTCCGATACCACGAACACGTGATTTGGCGGTGGTAAAAGACTTTCTGCTATCTCTTTCTGTAACAGACACTAATTAGAGACATTCATGAGTGCAACCATTCTTGCTTTAGATACCGCAACCGAGGCGTGCTCGGTTGCTTTGATGGTCGGAGATAAACTTTACTCACGCAGTGAAGTGGCACCTCGAGATCACACCAAAAAAATTCTGCCGATGGTCGATGAAGTACTTAAAGAAGCGGGCATCACATTGCAAGAGTTAGATGCACTGGCTTTTGGCCGTGGCCCAGGGAGTTTCACCGGAGTGCGGATTGGCATCGGAATTGCACAAGGCTTAGCTTTTGGTGCTGACTTGCCGATGATTGGTATTTCGACCTTAGCCGCGATGGCTCAGGCTGCGTATCGAGAGCTGGGAGCCACTCACGTTGCTTGTGCGATTGATGCGCGAATGAGTGAGGTCTATTGGGGGCGTTTTGTCCGCCAAGCTGACGGCAGTTGGTCTGAGCTTGACGCTGAGTGTGTCATTGCTCCGTCCCTGTTATTGGAACACATGGCTGCTCGATCTGAGGATGAGCATTGCTGGGCGATGGCAGGAACCGGTTGGCAAGCCTATACAGAGACACTCACTGCTTTGCCGCTGCGTACGGAACAAAGCGAGGTGTTGTATCCTCAAGCGCAAGATATGGTGGTATTGGCACAACAAGCATGGAAAAAAGGCCAGTATGTCCCTGTAGAGCAAGCCACGCCTTGTTATTTAAGAGATACAGTCGCGTGGAAAAAACTGCCAGGACGAGAATAACCACTATGCTTTATTAAGATAAAGTCGGTTTAAGTGTCTCAGGAGAAGATCGGTTTCTTCTTTGGCCCGTACAGGTAGATAAGGAGTATTATGGTCGCGATTAATGGTTCAATCAATGGCTTGCCGCCAGGACGAATTACCAATACTCAACGGGCGTCAAAAGCGAAGAAAAACCAAGTCTCTCATTCTTCATCTTCGGCGGCCTCAACCAGCAAAGTCGCCGAGGCGGTTGCTCATTCAATACGCCAAATGGATTCGGCAGATATTCACCGCGCGCAACTGCATTATGATTTACCCGAAGGTCGAGCGCGTAAGGCAATGGAAGAATATTTAGATATTATGAATCATGCTAAGAAAGAGGAACTTACACAAATGCTCGGTGTCGATCTGTATATCTAATTAAGGGGCTTTTTATGTTATCCAACCGTTGGTTATTCTTACCTGCTTGCGCTCTACTTAGTTTATTGACGGCTTGCTCGTCTCTACCACCGACCTTAGCGACGGACAACGATGCGCTGATTACTGATTACCAACAGTGGTTGACTCAACCCAGCGATACCGTTAATGAGGTACGTTTAGGCGGCGTTATCGCTCAGGTAACAAATTTGGTCGATAGAACCCGTATTGAAGTGGTCAATTTACCGATAGATAAGGCTGGTAAGCCGCTACTAACGGATGAGCCTCAAGGCCGTTTTATTGGTTATATTGATGGTTTTGTCGACCCGATTGCTTATGGTCAAGGTCGATTAGTGACTTTTATTGGTACCCCAGCTCAACCAGAAATGGGTACCGTAGGCGAATTTGAGTATACGTTCCCGGTGATGAAGGTACGTGGTTCACATTTATGGCGAGTGGAAGAGCGAGTCATTATTGATGACATTACACCTTATGTTTTCCCATGTCGGAGTTTCTATTGCCGTCACGTTGAGGACTTTCCGCGTAGTGGCCGAGTGATCCAAGAAGTGAAGTGATGCTCGGCAGCGAAACTTTGACTATTGCTCATGGTGAGATTGCTGGGTTAACGGTAGGTGATGTACGGCAATCTGACTACAGTGTACTTTTTTTACATGGCTGGTTAGACAATGCCGCCAGCTTTATTCCGGTTATTTCATTGCTCCAGCAGCTTGCCCCTGAAGGGCATTTTTGTGCTATTGATTTGCCCGGGCATGGTTTATCGAGCCATAAATCTGCGGCGAATTATTACTCCTTTCATGATTATATCGATGATGTTTATCAAGTATTGCACAATCTTTCGCCAAACAGACTGGTGCTAGTAGGGCATTCGCTTGGTGCTTTAATCGCAAGTTGCTATAGTGCCGCCTTTCCTGAACAAGTCGCAGGATTAGTGCAAATTGAAGGTTTTTTACCCTTAGCGGAAGATCCGATGGATAGCGTCCAACGATTACGTCAAGGGGTGTTGAGTCGGCAACGAGTGAGGCGCAAGCCCATCCGCTATTACCATAGCGTCGAGGAAGCGATTGAGCATCGTGCTCGGGTGAATCAACTGCCTGCTGAATTGATTGAACCAGTGGTGAGACGAGGTCTTCATCAAGTGGGAGCTCAGTGGCGGTGGCGTCATGATAATAAGTTATTGTGCGATTCATTGTATCGCCAAACTCCGCAGCACGCTCAAGCGGTGATGAACAATATTGTCTGTCCACATCATGTTATTTTAGGAGATCAAGGATTTGCTTCATTGCAAACGGATCTGACTCATTATATTGGGCAGAATGGTCAATCATCGATCATTGCTGGTGGACATCATTGTCATCTTCAACAACCTTTACAGGTCGCAGAACTAATTCTTGGCTTAGTTAACAAAATTTAAACAAGTGTTTGAGTCTTTCGTGCTCAAGCGCTCTGGCTGTGCTGTAATAGTGATCATTTTTATAACAAAGATAATCTTGATTATGCCAGCCTATTACGAGGAGTATTACTGTGGATAAACCTTGGCTCTCACGTTATCCCACTGACGTACCAGAAATGATTAATCCCGATCAATATTTATCATTGGTCGAAATGTTCGAACAATCTGTCCATAAATATGCTGACCAACCCGCATTCATGAATATGGGGTCGGTAATGACTTTTCGTAAGTTGGAAGAGCGCAGTCGAGCATTTGCTGCTTATTTACAAAATGAGTTAAAGCTGAAAAAGGGCGATAGAGTAGCGCTGATGATGCCGAATCTATTGCAATATCCCGTAGCTTTATTTGGCGTATTACGAGCAGGAATGATCGCGGTTAACGTCAACCCTCTATACACCCCACGTGAATTAGAACATCAATTAAATGATGCCGATGCTCGTGCGATCGTGATTGTCTCCAATTTTGCGAATACTTTAGAGCAAATTGTCGCGAACACTCAAGTTAAGCATGTCATATTGACCAGTCTTGGGCAAATGTTACCTCGCGCTAAAGGGACCTTGGTTGATTTTGTGGTCAAGTATGTCAAAGGTATGGTTCCTAAATATGATTTGCCGGGCGCCATATCAATGCGTAAAGCGCTGCATAAGGGCCGTCGTTTACAATACGTTAAGCCTTTTATGTCTGGTGAAGACATTGCCTTTCTACAGTATACCGGTGGGACAACGGGGGTAGCGAAAGGCGCGATTTTGACTCACCGAAACATGGTCGCTAACGTATTGCAAGCCAAGGGTGCATATGGTCCGGTTTTACGTGAAGGACGTGAGTTAGTGGTAACGGCATTGCCGCTTTATCACGTGTTTGCACTCACGGTAAACTGTCTACTGTTTATCGAAATGGGGGGGCGTAATCTACTGATCACCAATCCTCGCGACATCCCCGGCTTTATCAAAGAGCTACAAAAATACCCATTCACGGCGATTACTGGTGTGAACACGCTGTTTAATGCGTTAGTGAATAATGAAGATTTTCATGAACTGGATTTTAGTCATCTCCAATTGTCGGTTGGCGGTGGTATGGCCGTACAACGCGCAGTGGCTGAAAAATGGAAAAAGATCACCGGTATCCATTTACTCGAAGGTTATGGTTTAACGGAATGTTCACCTTTGGTCACTGGTAACCCTTATGACTTGTCCGATTACTCTGGCGCGATTGGTTTACCCGTGCCTTCGACTGAAGTTCGTATGGTTGATGATGAAGGGAACGTCGTTGCCAATGATCAAACCGGCGAACTTCAAGTGCGTGGCCCACAGGTGATGCAAGGCTATTGGCAGCGACCTGAAGCCACCAAAGAAGTGATTAATGAAGATGGCTGGTTGTCGACAGGGGATATTGTGCGCTTTGATGAAGAGGGTATGATCTACATCGTTGACCGTAAAAAAGATATGATTCTTGTGTCTGGATTTAACGTCTACCCGAATGAAATAGAAGATGTTGTTGCACTGCATGGCAAAGTACTAGAAGTGGCGGCGATTGGTCAAGCGCATGAAGTGTCTGGTGAAGTCGTTAAAATTTATGTGGTTAAACGCGACCCAAGTTTAACGAAAGAAGAAATTATTACTCACTGTCGTAAGCACTTGACGGGTTATAAAATTCCTAAACTGATTGAGTTCAGAGAAGAGCTGCCTAAGACTAACGTCGGTAAGATTTTACGTCGCGTACTACGCGAAGAAAACGATGCGCAATTGGCAGAAAAGTCGAAATGTGCTTAAGTGCGCAATAGCGTTTTAATGTTACAATGCCGACCATTCTCGTCGGCATTTTTTTGTCTTAGCGCCCCCAAATCAACACAGGCAGAGTGAGCCATTTGTGAATTATACAATCATTAATCAACAGCATGAATTACAGCGAGTGTGTGCACTTGCCCGTCAAGCAGACGTTGTCATGCTCGACACTGAATTCGTCCGTACTCGGACTTTCTTTCCGCAATTAGGCTTAATCCAATTATTTGATGGGGAGACGCTGTCGCTGATCGATCCGTTGGCGATGGAGGATATGACGCCATTTATTGAGCTGCTGCAAGATGTTTCCGTTTTAAAAGTGTTGCATGCCTGCGGAGAAGATCTGGAAGTGTTCCACAACAGTTTGGGTTGTGTGCCATTTCCGATGGTGGATACTCAATTGATGGCGGCCTTTATTGGTTATGGCTTATCAACTGGCTTTGCTGCTTTGGCGAATGATTTACTCAATGTTGAGCTAGATAAAAGCGAGTCTCGCACCGATTGGCTTGCTCGGCCTTTGTCTGAGAAACAACTAGAGTATGCCGCCGCGGATGTTTTTTATTTACTGCCGATGTTTGAACAGCTACTCGATAAAGTCACGCAAGCTGGCTGGTGGGATGCCGTTTTACAAGAGTCACAACTGCAAGTTGAAAAACGAACTCGAGTTTTTGATGCACAATTCGCTTACCTTGAGATCAAAGGTGCTTGGCAATTAAAGCCTAAAGAGTTAGCCATTTTAAAACCGCTGGCCACTTGGCGTTATCAACAGGCGGTTAAACGTGATTTAGCTTTGAATTTTGTGATCCGTGAACATGATTTACTGACTATTGCCCGTTTAGCGCTGAGTTCGCCAAAGCGAATGGAAGAAGAGGGGATCGATCCACATGTGATTCGTCGTCACAGTGATGCGATAGCAACGATCGTTAAACAAGCTAAACAGACGCCTGTAGAGAATTACCCTGCGGCGATCGTGCCGTTAATGGATTACCCTGGCTATAAGCAGCTATTCAAAAAACTCAAAGATGAAGTCAAAGTGGTATCGCAAACTTCGGGTTTAGCCAGTGAGTTTTTGGCATCAAAAAAGCAGTTAAATCAGTTAGTGAGCTGGGTTTGGAACCAGCAGCGTGAACCGGATCACCTGCCAGACTTAATGCAAAATTGGCGTTTACCTTTACTCGGTGAGCGACTCAATAAGTTGATCGGATAACGTTTATCAGCCACTAAGTGGCAGTCGACAGTAGTCATCCCAACCTTTGCTCTGTTGGGATGGCCTATCTATAAAGCGGTGTCAGTATTGATGCGCTGGCTTACTTCTCTTCATCAGGGAGTTTTACGTTTAACTCCAAGACAGAAATGTCGTCATCTTTATGTTCAAAAGAAAGCTCAACCATCGATGGATCAATCGCAACGTATTTAGCAATCACTTTCAGAATGTCTTCTTTCAATTGTGGTAAATAGGTTGGCGCAGGATCGCTTTGGCTACGGCGCTCGGCAACAATAATTTGTAAGCGCTCTTTAGCCAAACTGGCCGAGTTTTTTTTCTGTGGGCGGAAAAACTCAAGTAAAGACATACTAATTTAGCCTCCAAAAAGTCGTTTAAAGATGCCTTTTTTCGGCTCAGTAAGAAAACGAAACTCTACTTGCTGGCCAAGCAGTCTTTCGACGGTATCATCGTAGGCTTGGCCGGCATCTGATTGTTCATCAAAAATCACTGGTACGCCTTTATTTGAGGCGTTCAATACGGCTTGGCTCTCAGGGATAACCCCCAGCAGTGGAATATGCAAAATTTCTTCAACGTCTTCAACACTGAGCATCTCGCCTTGGTTAACCCGTGTTGGATTATAACGAGTTAACAGTAAATGCTGTTTCACTGGCGGAAGGCCTTGTTCGGCGCGCAGTGATTTTGAATCTAAAATACCGAGGATACGGTCTGAGTCACGCACAGAAGAGACTTCAGGGTTGGTAGTGACAATCGCTTCATCCGCATAATAGAGCGCCATTAGCGCCCCTTGCTCAATGCCTGCTGGAGAGTCACAAATAATAAATTCAAACTCCATCTCATTCAGTTCATTGAGAATACGCTGTACCCCTTCTTTGGTCAGGGCATCTTTATCTCGCGTTTGTGAAGCCGGTAAAATAAATAAGTTTTCATTACGTTTATCTTTGATTAGCGCTTGATTCAGTGTCGCTTCCCCATTGAGGACGTTGACAAAGTCATACACTACCCGTCGTTCACAACCCATAATTAAGTCGAGATTACGTAACCCGATGTCAAAATCAATCACCGCGGTTTTTTTACCTTTCAACGCCAGCCCTGAGGCAATGGCTGCGCTGGAGGTGGTTTTACCCACTCCGCCTTTTCCTGACGTTACAACAATAATGCGTGCCATTTAATTAATTTCCTTTCGAATCTAAATTGTCAATTTTTCAAAATGCAGTGATTCATCGTTTAAGCTTAGCATCACTTTATTTTGCCAAAACTGACTGTCAATTTGATCGCTTAGCCAGTAGTTTCCTGCAATAGACACCAGCTCAGCTTGTAAATCATTACAAATTATTTTTGCTTCTCTTTGACCACTCGCCCCAGCAATCGCTCGACCACGTAACGTACCATGAATATGGATTGAACCATCGGCGATGACTTCTGCGCCCGGACTGACATGACAAAGAATCACTAAGTCGCCATCTTTGGCATAAACTTGCTGGCCAGAGCGCACTGGCGTATGAATCACTTTTGTCGGGGCCATCGCTGCCGGAGCGTTAGCTGGCGTATTGCTGGCTGTCATGACGGCAAAGCCAGCTTCGAATGCTTGACGTTGACAACGTTTATCTTTACAGCCAGTAATGCCAACCGGGACAAAACCCGCTTCACGAATGCCCTGTTTCAAAGCATGAAAATCCAGTTCACCGCCGACTTTATTAATATTAAGTACAATTGGTGCATTAGCAAAAAAAGCGGGGGCTTGATCGGCTTTTTGTTTGAGAAAATCGATCGCATTGGCAACATGATGATCTGCAAGGTGCAATACAGACAAAGTGAAGCTGCTGCCTTTTAGGTCAGGTGTATGAGACATGATAACGTTGACCTCAATAAACGTTGGTAACGCTGGTTATATACCCAAATCAGCTCACAACACTCGAAAAAGAGGAACATACTTATTTTGAGGTTACTTGGGTATAGAATAATTAGCGTTGTCGAAGACGATGGCTGTCATGTTATATTCAGCGCTCAGTGACAGCAAGTTATCTTGCGGTCAAATGCGTGATTTACTCGCAATTTTCACTGTGGTTATTCAAAATATATCCAAGTCATTTGGGTGTATACTCTCTCTGGCTGCACATAACGCAGATAACACAATACAAAAGGGTTGGCATGCTTTGTTCTATTTATAAAAGTTCGAAAAAAGAAGGAACTTATCTGTATCTTCCGAAAAGAGATGACTTTTCACAAGTTCCTGACACTTTGCTCGAGACCTTTGGTAAACCTATCTTTGTCATGTTAGTCAACTTGACCAATCGTCAGCTAGCTCGAGTGGATGTGGATAAGGTAAAAACAGCGTTGCAAGTAACGGGATTCTTTTTACAGCTTCCCCCGCCAACAGAAAATTTATTAGATATACATAAACAGCAGAAAGCACAAAGTAGACAAGCCACTGCTGATTAGGATCGCTTGAGGAGGGCATCTTGAGAAAATTACTGTCAGTTATTTTAGGGTTAACGCTATCGGCTCCTTTGCTGGCCAATACGGTGAGTTTTGAGCAATATCTTGAAGGGTTAAAGCAACAGGCGCGTCAAGAAGGCATTTCTGAGCAAATATTGGCAGAAGCGTTTGCTAATGTGGAGTATCGTCCTCGAGCGGTCACCGCAGATCGTAATCAACCGGAAAGACGCTTAACTTTAGATGAATACATCCCTCGTGCGGTACCGGACTGGAAAGTCAAACAAGCTCAAGCATTGTATGAAAAACACTATGATGAGCTACAGCGTATTGGTAAGCAGTATGGTGTTCAGCCGCGTTTTATCGTTGCGCTTTGGGGTGTCGAAAGTAACTTCGGTAGCTTTACTGGCAACTTTCCAGTTATCGATGCTTTATCAACGATGGCTTATGATGGTCGGCGTGAAGAGTTTTTCCGTAAGGAAACTATGGCTGCGTTACAAATTTTGCAACAAGGGCATATTACGGTTGATGAAATGAAAGGCTCATGGGCAGGGGCGATGGGACAATGTCAGTTTATGCCTAGCTCCTTTTTAGCGTTTGCCGCAGACGGTGATGGTGACGGTAAAAAAGATATTTGGGGCACCAAGGCGGATGTTTTCGCGTCAACGGCTAATTATCTAAGTAAATCCGGTTGGGATGATCGTTATACTTGGGGGCGTCAGGTAAAAATTCCGGCTAATTTTGATAAAGCTTTGGAAGGCCGTCAGGCTGAAAAAGGCAAGTTACTACGCGAGTGGAGTGAGCTTGGTATCACTCGTTATGATGGTCAACCGCTACCACAGTTGAAAGAGGACATCAAAGCTTGGCTTATTATGCCAGATGATGAAAGTGGGCGGATTTACTTGGTTTATAACAATTATAATGTGCTGATGAAATGGAACCGCTCGCACTACTTTGCGGTTGCGGTCAGTCATTTAGCCGATAGAATCAAATTTTAACCATGAGTGACCAAAGTGGTTAGTTTCTTCGATAAGGGCTGTTCTGTGACAGCCCTTTTTATTCTCGTACCTTGGTGATTGATGAAATTGATGAAAGTGGATTATCGCTTTCAGCTGATCAATTGTTCTTCAATTGCGTTGCGTAACTTGACGCGATCATGCCGCCAATCACGATTGGGAGAAGCGAGATCGCGAGTGACACAATTCCATTGATGGTTGAGTTCTGGATGCTCAATGGCACCAATCACTACGTCAATATGGCGAGCGCTACAAGCACGTTCACACCATTCTAGTTTCTGCTGCAAACTCATGCGCCCCGCAGGGCCATATTCTGGGGAAAGGTTCTCAACAAAAATCAATTTGGCGCGGGTATTCTCTGCGATCGCTTGGCCGATTTCAGGTAATAATAGCGGTGGCATAATGCTGGTGAGAAAGCTGCCCGGACCGAGAATAATCGCATCTGCTTGAGAGATAGCATGGACGCCTTCCTTAGTGGCGGGGACTTCTGGATCAAGATCCAGCCTCAGTAGATCTTGGGCCATTTCATCAACACTGGTTTCCCCTGTGACCCATTTCCCCTCTACCGATAGGGCGGTTAAGTCAGCTGGATGCTCTGACATTGGTACAATATTGACATCGACTTTGAGCATGTTACGGATCAAGTTAATCGCTTCTAGCGGGCGTACCGAAAGGTGGTCTAAGGCGGTTAACATTAAATTGCCAAGATTATGCCCGTTCAGTTCACCAGCGCCTTTGAAACGGTACTCAAACATCATCGAACTTATGGATGGCTCTGTGATTAACTGATTAATGCAGTTGCGCGTATCTCCCCAAGCGATACCCCCTTGGCAGTGGCGAATACGCCCAGTAGAACCACCATTATCAGTAGTAGTAACAATGCCTGTCGCATTAGAACCAAAGACTTTTAATGCAGCGAGTATTCTGCCTAATCCGTGGCCGCCGCCAATCGCAACCACTTTTTTATCATCATAGAGTGACATGTTTTATATTTCGAGTTGTTCTTTGATGGCCTACAATTTAGAGTAATGCTCAAGCGGATGGTACTCATTTTGTGGTAATTTATGCATCAAAACGGTTTTTTTTCAGTAGAAGCTGGAAACACACACAATATTTAAGTATTTTATCCGTTCGCTGCAACCAATAAGCATCGAGCGTACGCTTATTGTTGCCATAACTCCGAGCTTATCTGCACTAAGTTTTCTTAAGCGCAACGTTTTTGAAGATAAGTCATTTAAGCCAGTGGCATTGATCCACAAGGGCAAAGTGGGAAACCTTTTTGCCTCCCGTATTTGGAAAGGTGTTCCGTGGCGCAACCATTCGAAGATAAATATCAGCGTAAATTTTACTATTTACGTCTGTCTGTGACTGATGTCTGCAATTTTAAGTGTACCTACTGTTTACCAGGGGGGTACCGACCCTCGGGAACCAAAAATTCTGCTTTTCTAACTCTGCCTGAAATTCAACGCGTGGTGAAGGCGTTTGCGTGTTGTGGAACTTCTAAAGTGAGAATTACTGGCGGTGAACCGAGTTTACGCAAAGATTTCACCGACATTATTCAGACGGTCGCTGGGCAGCCTGGGATAGAGAAAGTTGCCACCACCACCAATGGTTACCGGATGGCTGATCATGTCATGGCTTGGAAGCAGGCGGGATTGACCGATATTAATGTGAGTGTCGATAGTTTAGACCCGAGGATGTTTCAGCAGATCACCGGTGAAAACCGTTTTTATCAAGTCATGCAGGGAATCGAGCGAGCTTTTGAGGCTGGCTTTGCGCAAGTTAAAGTTAATGTCGTATTGATGAAGGATCTTAATGCGCACACCATGCCTCAATTTTTGGCGTGGATTAAACATCGACCGATCCAACTGCGTTTTATTGAACTGATGCAGACAGGGGAGATGGATGATTTATTTGCTCGCCATCACCTTTCTGGTGTCGCCCTGCGCAATCAACTGATAGCCGATGGCTGGTTACTAAAAGCACGATCACACCATGATGGGCCGGCTCAAGTTTATTGGCATCCTGATTATCAAGGCGAAGTAGGGTTAATCATGCCTTACGAGAAAGACTTTTGCCACAGTTGTAATCGGTTACGCATCTCTGCGTTAGGTAAGCTACATCTTTGTCTGTTTGGTGAGCAAGGTCTCTCATTACGTGATCTATTACAAGAAGATAGCCAGCAATCAGCATTAATTGAACGTATTCAAACCCAGTTACAACATAAGTCTGTTAGTCATTTTTTACATGACGGTAATACAGGTATAACTCCCCATTTGGCATCCATTGGTGGCTAGACCTTTGGGGACAGATAATGAAAAAGATAAGGTGATGACATGGGTCATGCAGAAAGTAAATTTCAACCCGCTAACATTGCGGTACTAACGGTATCCGATACACGTACGCAAGAAAACGATACCTCTGGTGGCTATTTAGCTGAGCAATTGCAAGCCGCGGGACATCTATTGGCCGATAAGCAAATTGTGATCGATGATAAATATAAAATTCGTGCCATCGTGTCACAGTGGATTGCTGATGAGGCGATTCAAGCCATCTTGATTACTGGTGGCACCGGCTTTACGGCTCGCGATAGTACTCCTGAAGCATTGAAACCACTTTTTGATAAAGAGGTCGAGGGCTTTGGTGAGCTGTTTAGAATGGTGTCGTATGAAGAGATTGGTACTTCAACGATTCAGTCACGAGCTTTAGCGGGATTTGCCAATCACACGGTGATATTCGCTATGCCGGGTTCGACGGGGGCTTGCCGTACCGGATGGACGAAAATTATCCAGCAGCAATTAGATGCGAGCCATCGTCCATGTAACTTTATGCCTCATCTCGCTGGGTAACAGAAAAACATGACTGAATTTAGCCATATTAATGCCAACGGTGAAGCGAATATGGTCGATGTATCGGCCAAACTCGATAGTGTGCGTGAAGCGCGTGCAGAAGCTTATATTCGTATGGCACCAGAAACACTCCAGTTGATTATTTCTGGGCAGCATCACAAAGGCGATGTGTTTGCTACCGCACGGATTGCTGGAATTCAAGCCGCTAAAAAAACGTGGGATTTAATTCCGCTTTGCCACCCGTTGTTGCTTTCTAAAGTTGAAGTTCATTTACAAGCTCTCGAAGCTGAAAGCTGTGTACGAATTGAATCTGTGTGTAAGCTAGCAGGGAAAACCGGTGTTGAGATGGAAGCGTTAACGGCAGCATCTGTTGCCGCTTTGACTATTTATGATATGTGTAAAGCGGTACAAAAAGACATGGTCATTGAACAGGTGCGTTTACTAGAAAAAACCGGAGGTAAGTCCGGGCATTTTAAGGCTACGCGATGATTAACGTTGTTTTTTTTGCACAGACTCGTGAGTTGGTTGGCTGTGATCGGGTTGAGATGCCAGCCAATTTTGCAACCGTTGAGGCTCTTAGGCAGCATCTTGTGCTGCAAGGCGATAAGTGGTCACTAGCGTTAGATGCGGATAAGTTACTGGTTGCTGTTAATCACACCATTGTGGCAATGACTCATCCTTTGCAGTCGGGTGATGAAGTGGCCTTTTTTCCACCAGTTACTGGCGGGTGAGACCGATGGATAGCAGAGTTTCTGTACAAACGGCTGATTTTTCATTGGCCGATGAGTATGCGGTGTTAGCGCAAGACAGTGCTGCTGGCGCAGTTGTCACATTTGTCGGTAAAGTTCGTGATCTCAACCTCGGTGATGATGTGATCGGCTTACGTCTTGAACATTACCCAGGAATGACTGAAAAAGCGCTCAGTCATCTGTGTGATCAAGCCCAACAGCGCTGGCCCTTACAACAAGTACGTATCATTCATCGGGTTGGTGATTTGGATGTTGGTGCGCAAATTGTGTTTGTTGGCGTTGCGAGTGCCCATCGCGGTGCGAGTTTTGCTGCTTGTGAATTCATTATGGATAGCTTAAAAACTCAAGCCCCGTTTTGGAAGAAAGAACGCACCACACACTCTGAACGCTGGATAGAATCGCGCGAATCCGATCACCAGGCGGCTAAACGTTGGTAAATCAAAACCCCGAGCCAGCTTTTTGTTTGGCTGACTCGGGGCGTTCCCTCTCTAAAACGGCTCGGCCTTAATATCTCGCTTAAAACGTTCGCTTTGTTACAAAAAAATCGTCTTCCTCTCTAGTAAAATCAAGAAATTAGTCAACACTTACTATAGGCACCTTAATTGACTCGGAGTGTCATTAAGGACTTGTTTGTCTGTTTAATCATTATGGGATAGCCATCACTAAGCTCAGAGAAGTGCTCATGGCATAGCGATGGTTAAGAACGCCAAGGAGATAGTAATGGATTCACTCAAAGTAAGAGATTACATGACCGTCAAAGCGGTGACCTTTAGTCCTGAGATGTCACTCAGTGCGGCTTTAGAGCGCGTAAGTGGTTCTGAACATCTTGGTGGACCAGTGATTGATGATCAAAAGAGAGTGATCGGCTTTCTTTCTGAACAAGATTTGCTCGATAAATTAGTTAAAGCCAGTTACTTCTGCCATGACTCTCATACGGTGAGTGACTGCATGCATCAAGAAGTGCTGTCGGTTTCTCCGGAGACGTCAATCATCGAACTGGCTGATATGATGAAAGTCGGTAAGCCGAAAGTCTATCCGGTGATAGAGCAAGGAAAGTTAGTGGGTATCATTACCCGTCGTAATGTACTGTTAGCGATCGGTAAAAACCTCGCCACCAGTTTTAAACATCCAGTTTAATCGCTAAACAACTAAAGTGAGAACATTGGCTTATAGGGTGGGATTAAAGTTTTGTAGAGACTCGCTCTCTCTTTTTGAACTTAGCTCAAGAGCCTGTAGTTAAATGCGCAAAAAACACTTGACCTTGGAGTTAGCTCCAAGGTGTAAGCTCAACACATCATCAAATTAGGAGATTGATTGATGTCTGTTAAGCATTCAGGGTGCGGTGTCACTCATGGTTCTCATGCCACTCATAGTCAGGCGTCTTGTTGTTCTGCAGCGTCAACCACCCATCAAGTGCAACCTGAGGTTGCTTGCTGTGCTCAACCAGCAGAAGATAAAAACACGCGCAGTGCCGCGGACAATGTGCATGACTCGGTTGCTAAGTTCCAACGCAGTTGGCAAGTGGTGGGGATGGATTGCCCATCGTGTGCGCGGAAAATAGAAACGGCGTTACAGAAAATTCCAGATATTGTCACTGCCCAGGTTCTGTTTGTGACAGAAAAGTTGGTGGTGCAGTTTAATCAGCAAGCAACGGTTGCGGCGGTTGAACAAGCCGTTAGTCGTGCTGGTTTTCAGATTCAGCACTCGACCTCTAAAGTCGCATCTCCTCACTCTTCCCCCCGAACATGGTTAACACAAGCGGACAATCGGCGTCTGGTTTTGATCAGTTCAGCGATGCTAGTCGCCGCTCTAATGACTCAGTGGTCGAGCGAGTTAGCGCAGTGGATGTTTACACTAACCTGTTTGTTAGGCTTGGTTCCGATTGCGCGTAAAGCTTGGCAATTGGCAAAGTCAGGTACGCCGTTTGCGATTGAAACCTTAATGACTGTCGCCGCACTGGGCGCTTTATATCTTGGTGAAACGGCAGAAGCGGCGATGGTGTTATTACTGTTTTTGGTTGGCGAGCGCTTAGAAGGCATTGCGGCTGCACGAGCGCGTTCTGGTGTACAGGCGCTGATGGCGCTGGTGCCTGATCAAGCGACGAAAATAGAACACGGCCAGCGAGTGTTAGTTGATGTGCAAGATCTGCGACCCGGTGATCACGTTGAGGTTGCTCCTGGAGGGCGTTTACCTGCTGATGGGCAGTTGATGGATCAAGCGGCGAGCATTGATGAAAGTGCATTAACCGGAGAATCGATTCCGGTTGAAAAGCAAGTCTGTGACACGCTCGCTGCAGGCTCTGTAGTGGTTGACCGTTTGATCCAAGTGCAGATCACTTCATTACCGGGACAAAATGCCATTGACCGTATTTTACACCTCATTGAGCAAGCTGAATCTCGTAAAGCGCCCTTAGAGCGGTTTTTAGATCGATTTAGCCGTTGGTATACCCCGCTGATGATGCTGATTGCTTTATTGGTTGTGCTCATTCCACCATTAATGTTTGCTCAGCCATGGGAAACCTGGACCTATCGTGGACTGGCGTTATTACTCATTGCTTGTCCTTGCGCGTTAGTGATTTCAACCCCAGCGGCGATTACCTCTGGTTTAGCCGCGGCAGCAAGACGCGGTGCTTTAATCAAAGGGGGAGCGGCACTTGAGCAGCTTGGCCGAGTGACCATGATGGCGTTTGATAAAACCGGAACACTAACACAAGGAAAGCCACAGGTAACGGACATGATAAGCTTAACGGATCTGCCGTCATCTCAATGGTTAGCGGCAGTAGCGGCCATTGAGCAAGGGTCTAGTCATCCTTTAGCCACTTCGTTAGTGGATAAAGTGCAAGCCCAAGGCTATACAATCCATCAAGCTTCTGAGCAACAAGCGTTACCGGGCCGCGGTATTACAGGCTTAGTTGCTGGTCAACGCTATTCACTGTTGTCGCCAACTCAGCTCGATGTGGTGGTTAGTGCCGCTGTCACTGAATCGATTGAGCAACTCGAAGCGCAAGGGAAAACGGTCGCGGTTGCTTTGCAAAATAAGCAACCGATAGGCGTTATTGCTTGGCAAGATACATTACGTGATGAGGCGCAAGTCGCGATTGCACAACTGAAAAAAATCGGCATTAACAGCATCATGTTGACCGGGGATAACCCACGCAGTGCCGCAGCTATCGCCGATAAGCTCGGCATGGATTTTCAAGCCAGTTTATTGCCTGAGGATAAAGTGCAAGTGGTCGAGCAATTATCACAGCTTCAACCGGTTGCAATGGTGGGGGATGGCATTAATGATGCTCCTGCGATGAAGCAGGCCAGTATCGGTATTGCGATGGGCAGCGGTACCGATGTCGCGTTAGAGACGGCGGACGCAGCATTAACCCATAATCGACTCATTGAGTTGGCAGGAATGATCGAATTATCTCGCGCTACGCTGAATAATATTCGACAAAATGTGACATTAGCTTTGGGCTTAAAGGCCATTTTATTGGTGACCAGTTTACTCGGTATCACAGGCTTATGGATGGCAGTATTGGCTGATAGTGGTGCGACGGCGTTGGTCACTCTGAATGCTTTGCGTTTACTACGCTTTAAGCCATCAGTAGCGGATTAGAGTGAGCCATAGGGATTAAAACCATTTGAGTTGAATCACGAGCGAATAGTGTTGAGTTGCATTTGAATTGCTCATTTTTGTGATGCAAACCGTTTTTCTTTGAAATGCTGGATTTTATTGCTGACGTAGTTGTGATGTTTGTCACTAAATATTGTTGGTTACTGGGATAGAGTCACTAGGTACCCGAAATTAATGATGAGCTGAACAAGCCGCAATCAAGGAGTAACTTATGTCTCAAGCTGTCTTTCACCTAGGAGTGACCCAAGCCGATCTAAATGGTGCAACGTTGGCGATTATCCCTGGTGATCCTGCCCGTGTGCAAAAAATCGCTGAATTAATGGAAAACCCGGTTTTTCTAGCTAGTCACCGTGAGTACACGCTTTATCGCGCTGAGTTAGATGGTCAATCCGTTGTGGTTTGTTCAACGGGTATTGGTGGTCCATCAACGTCCATTGCGGTAGAAGAGCTCGCTCAATTAGGTGTGCGCTCTTTCTTACGTGTTGGTACCACTGGTGCAATTCAACCACACGTCAACGTCGGCGACATGATTGTTACCACTGGCTCAGTACGTCTTGATGGCGCTAGCTTACACTTTGCACCGATGGAATTCCCTGCGGTACCGGATTTTGCAGTAGCAACCGCGATGAAAGAAGCCGCAGAAGAGAGCGGCGCTACCGTTCACATGGGGGTAACGGCATCAAGCGATACGTTCTACCCGGGTCAAGAGCGTTATGACACATTCACCGGTCGTGTTGTTAGCCGTTTCCAAGGATCAATGAAAGAATGGCAAGAGATGGGCGTGCTGAACTTTGAGATGGAATCTGCGACGCTATTAACCATGTGTGCTAGCTCTGGTTTAAAAGCAGGCTGTGTAGCGGGTGTTATTATTAACCGTACTCAAAAAGAGATCCCAGATCACGCCACCTTAAAAGAGACCGAAGCTCGTTCAATTAAAGTGGTGGTTGAAGCAGCGCGTAAGATGCTTAAATAATCGCTATCATTGATTGAGTTAGTATTAAAAAGCGCCACAATCGTGGCGCTTTTGCTATTTGAATCTTAACGCCTAGTGAGGTTATTTAAGCCAGTGCGAGTTGAGGTAACGGTAAATATAAGCTTTCAGTCACTTCGGACAGCATTTGGTCGTACACTTGAGCGATCGTCAGCGATAATTCAGAAGTCAGTTGATAAAACTGCTTCGCATCGAGCTCTAAATGCGGATTGTCATGGAGCTCACTGAGTTGGTGCATGGCTTCGGAGCAAGTCGGTGAGGCGATTGATAAAGGACTTATTAGTGCTAGCTGGCTCAGTTTTCGTCGCATGAGCTCACTGTAATGACTGAGACGAAGCCGCCCCTCTTGACTCCCCATCTCTTCAATACATAAACGTAACTGGGTCAGTGAATCCATACTATCGATGACTTGTTGCCAATTCATATGATATTCATCACTCAGATCGTCTCGATGTGATTCAGCTAACCAAGCGAGAACAATTTCGTCAATTAAAAATAGACAATGACGAATCGCTTTACCGTGAGCGACTTGGTTCCTGGCTACGCTATAATCCGGCCATTCATGGCGAATGGCGGTTAATTTAGCTTGGAAAATACGATACAGAGGTTTGTTATCAAAGTGAGCATGGGCAATCAAATGAGATAAAGTCTGATCGATAGCAGATTGAAGATGATTAATTTCTTGCTGACGATCTTGGCCAAACATCAACTCGTGATGGGTTGCTTGACGATGTTGACGACAAAGATAAAGTAACTCGCGTAAATCAACTAAGAGTTGATATTTACGTTGTAGGCTGGATTCTTTCTGTTTAGCAAAGAAAAATAATCCGCCAAGAATCGCGATAGAGATAAGCATGGAAATAAAGACAAACATAATCCACTCCTTGTGTATGTGGCTTGCTCAGAACAGAGATTCCTTTCTCAATGTAGGTTGCTGTACGCGTTAACCGAATGGCCATCACTATTGATGAGCAGATATCACGACGTCACCTAGGTTGAGTATTCCCCTGAGTTGGATATTGCATGCTTAATGCCAAGTTTTTATGTATTAAAAATCAATTGGTTATGTTTTCTTTGCTGGTGTTTGTGCACTAAAAAGGTGCGATTTGCGCTAAAAGTGTGAACACAAGCGAAAAAAAAAGCCCTCTCGAGGAGAGGGCTAATCATCTTTCACGTAGTTAAAATCGACAGACTACATGACGCGCATGCCGGCTTGTGCACCTTCATGAGGCTCAAGAATCCACAACTGGTCACCGCCAGGGCCTGCAGCGAGGATCATGCCTTCTGACATACCAAACTTCATCTTGCGTGGTTTAAGGTTAGCCACCATCACGGTGTATTTACCGACCAGCTCTTCAGGTGAGTAAGCGGCTTTTATTCCAGAGAACACTTGGCGTGTTTCACCACCAATATCCAACTGGAATTTTAGTAACTTATCGGCCTTTGGCACCGCTTCACAAGAGAGGATTTTGGCAATCCGTAAATCAACTTTAGCAAAATCGTCAAATTCGATTTCTGCGGCGATGGGATCTTTGCTTAACTCTGTTGCTTGACTAACCGGCTGAGCATTTTCTATCGCGGCTTTTTCCAGTGCTGCTTCTTGTTTTGAGGTTTCAATCATCGCTTCAACATGCTGAGAGTCAATACGATTAAACAGCGCTTTAAATGGGGTCAACTCATGACGAGTCAGTGGCGTTTGAATACCATCCCAAGTCAGTTCTTGATTAAGGAAAGCTTCCGTCCGCTCAGCTAACGCTGGCATTACAGGCTTGAGGTAAGTCATCAATACGCGGAATAGGTTAATGCCCACGGTACAAATATCTTGCAGCGCTTGCTCTTGGCCTTCTTGCTTGGCGATAACCCAAGGCGCTTTTTCATCCACATATTGGTTGGCTTTATCTGCTAATGCGGTGATTTCACGAATCGCACGACCAAATTCACGAGTTTCATAAAGTTCAGCAATACGTTCAGCGGCCGCGGCAAATTCGGCGTACAATTCAGGCTCTGCAAAGGTTGCCGATAACTGATTATCAAAACGTTTACTGATAAAGCCCGCATTACGTGAAGCTAGGTTAACAATCTTGTTGACCACATCAGCATTGACGCGCTGCGTGAAGTCTTCAAGGTTTAGATCGAGATCATCAATACGGTTGTTCAGTTTTGCCGCGTAGTAGTAACGTAAGCACTCAGGATCTAAATGTTTTAAGTACGTACTCGCTTTGACAAACGTCCCTTTTGACTTCGACATTTTCGCGCCATTAACCGTAACATAACCATGCACAAAAACATTGGTTGGTTTACGGAAACCACTGCCTTCAAGCATTGCTGGCCAAAATAGGCTGTGGAAGTAAACAATGTCTTTACCAATAAAGTGGTACAGCTCGGTTTGACTGTCTTTGCGCCAGTATTCGTCAAAGTCTAAATCATTGCGCTTGCTGCAAAGATTTTTGAATGACCCCATGTAACCAATGGGTGCATCGAGCCACACATAAAAGAATTTATTGGTTTCACCGGGGATTTCAAACCCAAAATAGGGCGCATCTCGGGATATATCCCATTGCTGCAAGCCACCTTCAAACCACTCTTGCATTTTATTAGCGGTTTCGGTTTGCAGCGAGCCAGAACGAGTCCACTCTTTGAGCATGCTTTCAAACTGTGGCAAGTCAAAAAAGAAGTGTTCAGAATCTTTCATCACAGGAGTTGCACCTGAGACCGCAGATTTAGGATTGATCAGTTCCGTTGGGCTGTAAGTTTCGCCGCAAGCATCGCAGTTATCACCATATTGATCTTCTGACTTACATTTTGGGCAGGTGCCTTTGACGAAGCGATCCGGTAAGAACATCTGTTTTTCAGGATCGAATAACTGAGAAATGGTGCGACTAGAAATAAAGCCATTTTTTTTCAGTTCAAGATAAATATGCGAAGCCAACTCACGGTTTTCTTCACTGTGGGTGCTGTGATAGTTATCAAAACTAATATCAAACCCAGCGAAATCTTGCTGATGTTCTTCGCTAACCGCGGCAATCATTTCTTCAGGCGTAATACCCATCTGCTGCGCTTTAAGCATGATTGGTGTGCCATGAGCGTCGTCAGCACAGATGAAATTTACAATATTGCCGCGTAGGCGTTGGTAGCGCACCCAAATATCCGCTTGGATATGCTCAAGCATATGACCTAAGTGGATGGAACCGTTAGCGTACGGAAGGGCACAAGTTACCAGCAGTTTCCTTGGAGAAAGGTTTCTTGGTTCAGTTGCCATACTTAATTATTCGCTATGTTTGATAGGTATTGAAAATAGCCTTCAATACTACCTGATGAAGCTACTCACGCCAAGGCGTCAGTCATGATAAGGCCTTAACTTTTTTTGGGTTCAGTGTGGGCAGATTGAGTGGTAGCATGAACAAAAAAGGAGGGCTTATGCTCACATTTATGTCCAAACACGATTTTTGTTCTTGGCTTAATCAGTTTTCTCACCCCAATTTAATTAGTGATTGGGCGCATTCACCGGGCGTGGTTCAAGTCACGGCATCTGGGCAATTTGTAATTCATATCCCATTTGCTGCTCACGCTTTGCGCCAAGAGCTGCAAGCTTGGATAACTAATCAGCAGCAAACGAAAGCCGTTGCCGCTTTTGATTATTCAGTCAATGTTACTCCTAAGGCCTTGATCACCAAAGTTCCGCATGGTGTTAAAGGCGTGAAAAATATTATTGCCGTCACGTCGGCGAAAGGCGGGGTGGGTAAATCAACCACAGCCGCTAACTTGGCGCTCGCGATAGCGGGCAGTGGTGCCAAAGTTGGTTTATTGGATGCGGACATTTATGGCCCTTCGGTGCCGATGATGTTTGGCACTCAAGATGCCAAGCCAAGTGTGCGTGATAATAAATGGATGCAGCCAGTGAAAGCGCACGGTATCTATACCCATTCGATAGGTTATTTAGTCGATAAAGCGGATGCAGCGATCTGGCGTGGTCCGATGGCATCAAAAGCATTAGCTCAACTTGTTAATGAAACTGAGTGGCCTGAGTTGGACTATTTGGTGGTGGATATGCCTCCGGGTACCGGCGATATTCAATTAACGTTATCTCAGCAAATTCCGGTGACAGGCGCGGTCATTGTCACCACACCACAAGATCTCGCATTGGCTGATGCACGAAAAGGGGCGGCAATGTTTGCTAAAGTTGACGTGCCCGTGGTGGGATTAATTGAGAATATGAGTTATCACATTTGTCGTCATTGCGGTGAAAAAGAAGCGATTTTTGGTGTTGGTGGTGCGCAAACGTTAGCCACTGAATATGGTTTATCATTGCTGGCGCAAATTCCGTTGCATGTCACACTCAGGGAAGATATTGACGCTGGCAAACCGACAGTGATTGCTCGTCCTGACAGTGAACATAGTCAACAATATTATGCGCTCGCCGAGCGGATTTGTGCCAGCTTGTATTGGCAGGGCAAAGCGAAGCCGCAAACCATCGATCTGACTTTCGTGAGTGAATAGCAAAATTGAGTTTAGCGACTGAGCGCGTTGAGTTTATTCGGCGTTCAGTTGCCAGTTCAGCCAACACGTTAAGCAACCAATGTCACTGCCTTTATTTTTGCCCAGAGAAGTAATCGTTTGCTTTGGGTTAATTTTATTCACTGTCAGAAAATACGGATATTTACCGTTGAGTGAACTGGTATCTAACCGACGAACTCCCTATAATCAGGCGGTTTATCTTATCTCCTCACATACACGTATCGGGTACACTGAACCATGTCTGATAATAATCAATGCGTCATCGTCGGTATTGCTGGCGCTTCTGCTTCTGGGAAAAGCCTTATTGCCAGTACCATTTATAATGAACTGCGCGCGAAAGTAGGCGACCATCAAATCGGTGTGATCACGGAAGATTGCTATTACAAAGACCAAAGCCATCTGAGCATGGACGAACGTGTCAAAACCAATTATGACCATCCTAATGCCCTAGATCACGATCTACTCTGCGATCATCTGCAAGCTTTAGTTCGCGGCGAAGCGGTTGAAGTCCCTGAATACAGTTACAGTGAACATACGCGCACCGCTAAAACCAGCACTATGACGCCGAAAAAAGTGATCATTTTGGAGGGGATTTTACTTCTGACCGATCCTCGTCTGCGTGATTTAATGCATGCAACCATTTTTATGGATACACCGCTCGATATCTGTTTATTACGTCGAGTCAAGCGTGACGTTGAAGAGCGTGGACGTACTATGGAATCAGTCTTGAAACAGTACCAAAAAACCGTTCGTCCGATGTTTATGCAGTTTATTGAACCGTCTAAACAGTACGCCGATATTATTGTTCCACGTGGTGGTAAAAACCGCATTGCGATTGATGTCTTGAAAGCCCATATCGCAAAATTGCTTAAATCATAAAATTTACCGATCGTTGACTTTATCTTTTCCGATTAAAGTGGCACCTTAGATGCCACTTTTTTTATTTTCGTCAAGCAAGGAAAAAGCAGATGAAAAAACTGTCCCTATTCATTGCGGCGCTGCTGGTGATGGTTATCGCGGCAGTGGTCGCGTTAGTGGTTTTCGTCAATCCAAATCAATTTAAACCTCTGATCATTGAGCAAACCAGACAACAAACGGGCCTTGAGTTAGTCATTGAAGGCGATATCAGCTGGCAGTTCTTTCCGGCGATTGGTTTCGAACTTGGTAAAACCGAGTTAAGAAATCCTGACGGATTTACTCAAAATAACCTATTTAAGGTCGATCGTGTTGGGATTGATATCGCGGTCATGCCACTTTTTCGTCATCAACTGCATATTGGTAATGTTCGCCTTGAAGGGGCCGAATTTTATCTAGAAACGTTACCAAATGGTCGTTCTAACTTAGATAGCTTGACTCAAGCACAAAACCAAAAACCATCCACACAGGTGGAGGCGGTGCTGACCGACTCACCATCTAGCCAGCCAGAAGAGACAACCGCCGATCAACCTTGGACTTTGAGTCTTGCTGGCGTGACTGTTAGTCAGGCACGATTAGAAATGCTTGATCAGCAAACGGGCACACACAGTACCTTATATGACGTTGATCTTACGGTGTCAGAATTTGCTGCCGATCGTTGGACCAGCGTGGATTTTTCGGCCAAAGGAAGTGCGAACCAACAACAGTTTAGTGTGCACGGGAAGGCGGAGATAAAACTGTCTGCAGACTTTAAACAGTATGCTCTACGCAATATTACGCTTAATAGTACGTTCGAAGACCCATCGGTACGGATAGACGCTTTACAACTTAAGCTCGCGACCTTTGAATTTGATCAAGACAATGCGCTGACTTTTGCTGTGAAAGGTAACGCAGCCGACATGACATTTGACGTTAGCGGCCAAGCGCAGTTGCAGGTTGATGCGGCGATCAGTACTGTTTCGTTGGATAAGTTACTTCTGAATTCGACATTACAAGGTGCGGCTTTACCACAATCACCGCTGCAGGTAGAAATGGCGTCTCGTATCGTGTTTGATGTGACCAACAGTACGCTGGATGTAGCGTTAGATAGGTTGATGGCCAACGCAATAGCGTTATCTGGACAAGCGAACATTCATTTGGCGGATATACCTAAAATCCGTTTTCAATTGCATAGCCCTGCGATTGATCTCGATGAATTTTTAGGGCTCGATCAAGTGGCGTCAAACTCTGCTGCCCAGCCATCGGTGAATGCACCCACTTCGCCACCGGTAGAGGTTGAACCAGATTTATCGGCTTTACGAGACTTAGATGTGGTTGGAGAGATAACCATTGATCGGTTTAAAGCAGGCAATGCCAAGCTTGAGCGTGTACATACTCGTTTTGCTGTTAACCGAGGTGTGATCGATCTTAATACGCTAACGGCTGAGCTTTATCAGGGTAAGATCCAAGCGAGCGCCAAGGTTGATGCACGAAAAACACCCGCAACCTATCAGGTTAAGAAGACCATTACTGGTGTTCAAGTTCAGCCATTATTGATTGATGTGGCGGACAATGACTTACTACAGGGAACGGGTAACATTACGGTAGATGTGCAAGGTCGTAGCCTAACCCCAAGCGGTATTCAGAAAAACTTGCTGGGAACGGTCACAATTAACTTCGCTGATGGTGCTGTCAATGGCATTAACATCGCTCAGTTAATTCGCACCAATCATGCGCGTTTGAGAGGGCAAACGTTAGACGAATCTGAGGCCATTAAGCAAACTGACTTTAGTGCGCTGACGGCGACGCTGCAACTGAATAAGGGTGAAGTGTCGACCAATAATTTAGCGATGCAATCGCCGTTATTACGAATTCGTGGTGAAGGTAAAGCCAATTACTTAAACGAAACGGTTGATTTTGTGGTTCGCACATCCATTGTTGGGACGCTGAAAGGGCAAGGCGGTAAAGATATCAACGAGTTGCGAGACGTGACTATCCCGATTCATATTTCTGGCCAATGGACTGAACCGAGATACCGATTGGTGTTTGATGATCTGCTTAAGCAAAGAGCGCAACAGGAGATTGACCGCGGTATTGAGAAGCTCGGTGATAAAGTGAAAGGTGAAGAAGCGAAACAAGCGGTGGAGGCCTTGAGAGGGTTATTGCGACGCTAAGCGTAGTAACCTTGAGTTAAAGGCTCATTGATGTCTAAAAAAGCTGGATAACTCCAGCTTTTTTATTGGGCGATCCACGACTACCAATCGACGCCTTTTAGGGCTTTGACGCCTGAATCAAAAGCATGTTTGATGTTTTTGACTTCAGAGACGGTATCTGCGAGTTCGATAAGTGTTCGATGAGCACCACGTCCCGTGATGATCACGGATTGCATAGGGGGGCGTTGTTGTAACGCTTCAACCACTTCATCAAGATCAAGATAGCCATAGCTCACCATATAAGTCAGCTCATCAAACAGTAAGACATCTAAGGATTCATCGTTAAGCATGCGTCGACACTCTTGCCATACTTGTTGAGCGGCTTCGGTATCGGTTTGTTTATTTTGCGTATCCCAGGTAAAGCCTGTCGCCATGACTTGAAACTCGACACCGAGTTTTTCAAGTAAATTACGTTCCCCATTTTCCCACGTGCCTTTGATAAATTGTGCAACAGCACACTGTTTACCGTGGCCGACGGCGCGTGCAATGGTGCCAAAGCCTGATGTGCTTTTGCCTTTACCATTGCCAGTGATCACCAGCAATAAGCCTTTTTCTTGCTGAGCATTGGCAATACGCGCATCAACTTGTTCTTTTACTTTTTGTTGGCGTTGTTGATGACGCTGTTGCTTGATGTTTTCACTAGACATTATGTTGAGCTCTTTTTAGAAAAATAATGAACCACATCATAGCGTAAGTCTTTTATCGCTTTCTACTGAAAGCATTCATCCTGCTCGTTACCGTAATGGTTGCTAATACAAAGCATTTTGAAATCGCTGGATGCTTTTGTAATTAACAAATTCATCGTTTTCATAAATAGTTGAGGAATTACAGAGTTTAAGAAGATTTTTTAAAATCAGTGGCAGAACGGGCTGAGGAGCACTATGGTAAAAAAGTAACAACAATAACGATTCAATGAACTCCTTTGCTTGCCAATCAAAGACTGAGGCTTTTGCCTCAGTCTTTCTCTTTGTGCTTAAACAGCATCGCTATACTAACGGTTTAATATTACTTAAGTTTAGAAAGCGTAGCTGGCTTGCACACCGACTAACCATACGTGTCCGGTCACTTCTCCAGCAAACGCGCCGCCAATCGCTGCGGCTTGGTCGTCGGATCCATCGCGAGGCTCATACAACGAAGCTTTTTTAGCAAAAATATAGGTAAAGCCAGCATCAAGAGTCAGTTGTTTCGTGGCTCGATAGCCCGCACCAATACTTAACCAAGTACGATCGGTTTCTGGAATGGTCGCTGTGCGATATTTTGTACTTACTGCGGATAAGTCATAGGCAATGCCTGCACGTAGGGTCAAATCTTGATCCCAAGCGTAGCTAGTCCCTAACGCAAAACGGTAGTTATCTTTCCAGTTTTCTAATTTAATCAAGTCATTAGGAGTGCCATCATGAAAGTTAGCCACCAATTGATCAAAGCTACTCCAATCTGTCCAATTAATACTACTGTGCAATGCCCATTGTTCGGTTAATTGGTGAAAGCTAGCTAGCTCTGCCGTCGCTGGTAAAGTCACAGCGAGTTGCCCCGGTTTGTGTTTTCCGTATGGGATCCCTTCAGCATGACCATCAAAGTCCATCACGACTTGTGATTTATAGGTAAAAGCCACTCGATGATTTGGGTTGATTTGCCAAGCGGTACCAGCCTGCCAGCCCCAACTGGTATCGTCCCCTTCCATATATTTTAAAATAGTTCCTTGAGGTGCCTTTATTGGGTTTGTTCCATCCATTCCAACGATATTTTTTTCCGGCACACTGGCCCCAAAGTGACCTTCACCGATCACATAGCGTACACCAGCCCCGACACTGACTGCGTCGGTCAGTTGATAGCCGAGGTTAACGTTCGCTTCGGCGGTGATGATTTTCGCCTGATCGCCAAAATGGCTGGCAGCAAAGTTAGGTAGCTCGGTTTCCATGCCATAATTGGTGCCGAAAGCTAAACCTAAAAAGGTCCGGTCATTCAATTGATGAGAGAAATAGGCATTTGGAACGATAGCGTCATGGGCGAAATCTTTTGCCGTCGCGCTAGTTTGCCCAAGATTCGGGTGGGTTACTGTGCCGTTGATATCAATGTTGGGATTGACGTAAATCGCCCCAGCAGAAAATTGCGTGCCAGTCAGGTAGGTTAACATCGCAGGGTTACGCCATTGTGAGCCAGCATTGTCAGCCATGGCTGCTTCACCCGCGTACGCTCGACCAAGGCCCGTCGCTGAGTATTCTGCTAGTTGAAATCCCGCTGCTTGAGCGTAGGTTGGTAGTCCCATTAAGCCGAACGCAACGGCTATCGATAACGTTTTTTGATTATTGTTCATGGTTATGTTCGCTGAAATGGTTAGTCAATAGTGGCGAAAAGTGTAAAGAGAGCGAGTTGCCTTAACAAATAAAAACAATAAATTATCAATATTTAGAGTTTTATATCGATTTTATATTATTAACTTACCTATTAATCTGGATTGCGTTCTGGTGAGGTGAAAGTTCAGCGAACAGATGTAGGATGTAACTGCCCTTTTTAAGCACAGTTGTAAGCTTAAAAAGAGCGCCTGTGAGGTGAATAAATAAAAAAAGGGCTGATGATTCAGCCCATTAAGATACGTATTTGAATTAAGCTAAACTTAGAAACTACGGCTATATTGTAAGCCCATTAGTATTGCATCAGCTTTAGTTGTTGCGGTTAAAGATGAGCCAGCGTCATCTTCAACTACGCTAACATTTTTACCCATCAGATAAGTAAAACCAAAATCGAAATTAGATTTGTCATCAATTTGGTATGTAAAACCAGCAGATAGCCATTGGCGGTCTGAATCTGGTACTGATATGGAAGTTTTAGAATCTTGCGCACTGGTGTCATACATATAACCAGCACGAAGAGTCCAGTCATTATTCAGATAGTATGTACCACCAAGAGAGTAGTGCCAGCCATCTTGCCATTGATATTGTTTATCATAGCTTCCATTTGTTGTGGCACCAACGGCAGAGCGAGAAGCATCAAGGTTTCTAAACTTAATTTTATCGAAGCTACTCCAGCCTATCCATTGAACACTATAATGCACTGCAAATGATGTATCTTGAATTTTATGGAAACCAGAGAACTCTGCTATATCAGGAAGTGGTAGGGTAATCTCCTGACCGTGCTTATCTTTAGCTTTAAATTCAGGGCTGTAACGATAGGATAAACCGAAACGATTATTTTCATCGAGTTCATAGACAGTACCTAGGTTAAAGCCTACTGCCCATCCATCAGCTTTATCAACATCAAGCAATGAAGTACCTTTAGCTGGGATCACTGTTGATGGAGGAATTATAATAGTATTAGCAGGGAATCCATCACCCGTCTTACGCTTCATTGTACCTTGGCCGTAAATTAAATCTAAACCTGCGCCAATACTCCACGATTTATCAATACGATACGAACCAGCTAAACCTAGATTAAAGCTCTTAACATCAGTCAAGCCGCCGTATTCTGAAGCTGGGTAATCATTTGCAAATTCCGTTTTTGTGCCAAAATTTGAATAAGCATTTACACCCCAAGCAAATTGATCATTTACTGGAACGATAAGATGAATATTTGGTGCAACAGACGTACTACCTATATCATCTGCATCTTTCACTGGCACTGAGTTCCCTAAAACTCCAGTATAGTTAACGTCTTTAACTTTAATATTCGTGGTAATTGTCTCAAAACCGAGTGAGAGCTCCATTTTATCAAAGAGAGCCATCGCGGCAGGGTTACGTGACATTACGGCGGCATTATCGGCAATCACGGCATCACCGGCAAACGCACGGCCAAGGCCTGTTGCTGATTGAGCGTTAAGCTGAAAGCCGGCTGCCATAGCTTGTTGAGTAGCGAGAGAGATGGTCACAGCAAGCAGTGACTTTTTAAACAGACGCGTCTTGTTCATGGTGCTTTTTCCTTGTTATATCGCCTCTAATGGGCGTTGTGTTGAGCAAAAGCTCAGTGGCTGGCTGATACTAGTCGCAAGTATAGGAGATAGAAATCCGACCATTGTCTAAGACGCGATTAAATCTTTAAAATTGCTAGCAATTTGGCATTAAATTGTGAATAAAAAGTTAAAAGTAGAGTTTTGGCTCTATTAAAAGGGTGCTTATTTGGCTGTTGCTGCCTTGTGTTGCACAAGGTGATAACTCGAAAAAACTGATCTAGAACAATTTTTAGCCGGTATTACTGGGCTAAACCGGCATAAACTTGATCTAATGCAAACTATGCTTTGTTTAAGTCGCTATATTACCTCTTGTCATCTCGTTAGCTCTAGTAGCTAACATGTTGAGCAAGATGACACTTCCTTTTGAAGGCTGACTTTACTTTCTCCTAATCAGGAAACTGATTATTTCAATTGGCTTAGGTTAATTGCTTTGTATAACATTCCAACCACACAGCTTTGTGTGGTTTTTTTTTGCTTGCTTTCGCTGCCGCAATCACGTTTATTTAAACAGTTGTTTGATTGATGTAACAATTTGATTACAATGCTTCTCAGGTCAGACCTCTTATTCTAAGGAGAAATAATGGGCAAGCAGGAAGTCAGAACACGCTCAGGAGAGCGTGTCGCTATTGTTGCAGGTATTCGTACCCCTTTTGCACGTCAAAGTACGGAGTTTGCGCAAGTACCCGCGATAGATTTAGGCAAGATGGTGGTCAATGAACTGCTCACTCGAACCGACATTGATCCACAACTCATCGAACAGTTGGTTTTTGGCCAAGTCGTGCAAATGCCAGAAGCGCCCAATATTGCTCGGGAAATTGTACTCGGTACGGGGATGAATATTCATACGGACGCTTACAGTGTGACTCGTGCCTGTGCAACCAGTTTTCAATCCGCGGTTAACGTCGCTGAAAGTATCATGGCTGGCACCATTGATATTGGCATCGCTGGTGGCGCGGATTCCTCTTCCGTTTTACCGATTGGCGTTTCTAAAAAACTGGCAGCGAGCTTATTAGCGCTCAGTAAAACGAAAACACTCAGCCAAAAATTCAACGTATTAAAGTCATTATCAGTTAAAGACTTAATGCCAGTTCCACCTGCCGTTGCCGAATATTCTACAGGGTTATCGATGGGACAGACTGCCGAACAAATGGCGAAGTCGCACGGTATCTCACGCGCTGATCAAGATGCTTTAGCGCATCGTTCTCACACCTTAGCTGCCCAAGCATGGAATGAAGGCAAGATAGCCGGTGAGGTGATGACCGCTTTCCCTGAGCCGTATAAGAAGTGGCTCGATAAAGACAATAATGTGCGTTTTGATTCTACTTTAGAGGGGTACGCTAAGCTGCGTCCTGCGTTTGATCGCCAATATGGTAGTGTGACTGCGGCTAACAGTACGCCGCTCACTGATGGTGCGGCAGCCATTCTTTTGATGCGCGAAGGGCGAGCTAAAGAGTTGGGTTTGGAGATTCTTGGCTACATTCGTTCTTATGCTTTTTCGGCGATAGGCGTTGAAAAAGATATGTTGATGGGGCCTTCTTTCGCGACGCCATTAGCGCTAGAGCGAGCTGGGATCGAACTGAAAGATTTAACATTAATCGATATGCACGAAGCGTTTGCGGCGCAGACCTTAGCCAATGTGAAAATGTTCGCTAGCGATAGCTTTGCTCAGCAATACTTGGGCCGCAGTAAAGCGATTGGTGAAATTGATATGGATAAATTCAATGTGCTTGGTGGTTCGATTGCTTATGGTCACCCTTTTGCGGCGACGGGAGCGCGAATGATCACGCAAACCTTGCGTGAATTACAACGTCGTGGTGGTGGGCTAGCATTGAATACTGCTTGTGCCGCTGGTGGCTTAGGTGCGGCAATGATTTTGGAGGTTGAATAATGAGCGAGGCAAAAGCATTTCACTTAACGATTGATGAGCAGCACATTGCTTGGCTCGCGATTGATGTTCCCGGTGAAAAAATGAACACTCTTCAGGCCGCATTTGCCGATGAGATGTTGGCGGTATTTAAGCAGCTTAATGAACAGAAAAAACAGCTTAAAGGCTTAGTCATCCATTCGTTAAAGCCAGATAACTTTATTGCCGGTGCGGATGTTCGAATGCTGGATGCCTGCACTTCTGCTCAAGAAGCACAAGCCTTAGCCACGCGCGGACAGCAGATGTTCCAACAGCTAGAAGACTTACCATTCCCTGTTGTGGCTGCGATTCATGGCCCTTGCTTAGGCGGAGGATTAGAGCTGGCACTGGCGTGTGATTATCGTGTGTGTACGGATGATGATAAAACACGTTTAGGTTTACCTGAGGTGATGTTGGGTTTACTGCCCGGATCGGGGGGAACGCAGCGTTTACCTCGTTTAATCGGTCTACTTCCTTCGTTAGATTTAATTTTGACCGGTAAACAACTGCGCGCTAAAAAGGCTTATAAACTAGGCGTCGTTGATGCTTGCGTGCCTCAGAGTGTCTTATTAGAAGTGGCGTTACGTTTTGTCGGTGACAATAGTAAGAAACGTCGCCAAGCTAAACCATCTTTAAAAGAAAAACTGCTTGCTAATACGGGCCTTGGCCGCAAAATTATTTTTGACCAAGCGAGCAAAAAAACCGAACAGAAAACGCGCGGCAATTATCCAGCGGCTAAAGCCATTTTAGAAGTCATTGAGCATGGACTGAATAAAGGGTTGAAAGCAGGTTTGGAGCAAGAAGCGAAACGCTTTGGTGAGTTGGTGATGACCAATGAATCTAAAGCATTACGTTCGATATTTTTTGCTACCACGGAAATGAAAAAAGAACACGGTAGTGATGCTGAACCTAAGCCTGTCAAACACGTTAGTGTGTTAGGTGGCGGCTTAATGGGCGCGGGGATCAGTCACGTTAGCGTGGCTAAAGCAAAACTGCCAGTGAGAATAAAAGACGTATCTAACGACGGCATTCTTAATGCTTTAAGTTATAACTACGGTCTATTTGAGAAGCAGCGTAAACGCAAAATCATCAGTAAAGCGCAACTGCAAAATAGCATGATGCAATTGGCTGGTGGTACGGATTTTAGAGGTTTTCAGCAAACGGACGTGGTGATCGAAGCGGTCTTTGAAGATTTGGCGCTTAAACAGCAGATGGTGGCCGATGTCGAGCAACACGCTCAGCCTAGTACTATTTTTGCAACCAATACTTCTTCTTTACCGATTGGGCAGATTGCCGAAAAAGCCACTCGGCCAGAAAATATCGTCGGCCTACATTATTTTAGTCCGGTTGAAAAGATGCCATTAGTCGAAGTGATCCCACATAGCACGACGTCACCTGAAACGATAGCGACCGTGGTGGCGTTAGCGAAAAAACAGGGCAAAACCCCGATCGTAGTCAAAGATCGCGCTGGTTTTTATGTTAACCGTATTCTAGCTCCTTATATGAATGAAGCGGCTAATGTACTGATGGCTGGAGAAACGATAGAAAAAATCGATAAAGCGTTACTGAACTTTGGTTTCCCCGTTGGGCCAATTACGTTATTGGATGAAGTTGGGATCGATGTTGGCTCAAAAATTATGCCTATTTTGGTCAATGAGCTTGGGCCGCGTTTTAAGGGACCGGACGTATTTGAGGTTTTATTAAACGATAATCGTAAAGGACGAAAAACAGGCAAAGGCTTCTACAGTTACAAAAAAGGCAGTAAGAAAAAAGAGGTCGATAAGTCAGTTTACAAATTGTTGAATCTAACTCCAGAATCAAAGTGGGATGAGCAAGAGATTGCCATGCGTTGTGTGTTACCGATGCTCAATGAAGCGGTTCGTTGTTTGGATGAGGGGATTATCCACTCGCCACGCGACGGCGATATCGGGGCGATTTTTGGGATTGGTTTCCCTCCTTTCCTTGGTGGCCCTTTCCGCTATATGGATCAAATTGGTTTGGATAAACTGATTGAGCAAATGAAGCAACACGCTCAAAAATACGGTGACCATTTCGCACCGTGCGATGCGTTAATTACTCGAGCGAGTGTAGGTGAGCGTTTCTACTCATAAGCGATGCTCGATTAACAACTGAAAAAAGAGGAGAGTGGTCAATCGCCACTCTCCTCTTTTTTTCTAACCATCGATCAGTGGATGTGATAAGCAATAACAAAATCAATAAATAGACGGACTTTTTCTGGTAAATGATCTTTATGGTTGTACAGCATATAAATGTCTCGCGGGTTAGCACTCCAGTCGGGTAAGACGCGCACCAAACTACCATCGGCAAGAAATTCTTTTAACATCACATCAGGCATTAAAGTAATACCTAATCCATCCGAACAAGCGCTGCGCACCACGTTGAGGGTACTGGCTTGAAACCTTCCCACATCGTTATTGATGCACGTTTCCCCTTTATCATTACACAGTTGCCATTTGAGTAATGGATCGCCTTTCAATAGGGAATATTGGCTGAGTTGTTCAGCGTGAGTGGGTGTGGGATGTTTGGCTAGATAGAGAGGGCTGGCGACTAAAATGTCTTTAACTTCACTGATCTTTCTGGCGATCAAGCTGGAATCACGTTGTGGCCCGACTCGGAAAATAACGTCCCATTCGGTAGGGTCGAGTTGAACGGCATGATTACTGGTCGTTAATTCAAGATTAATATCTGGATACTGATGCATAAAGGCGTTAAACATCGGCATCATCATCCGCTTGGTTAAATTCTCTGGTGCGGAAAGTCGAATTGTGCCTGATGCTCCACGACATTCATCAGTGATCGCTTCCGCCATGCTGGCTAAACGTTGTAGTAACGGTGAACAATCTCTGAAAAAACGTTCCCCAGCTTCAGTTAAAGTCAGCTTTCGAGCGTGCCGATTGAGCAATCTTAAATTTAAGGAATCCTCCAAAGCTTGAATGCGTCGGGTAATTGTCGCAACCGGGATCATGGTTTTACGCGAGGTCGCGGTATAGCTGCCGTGTTCAACAACCAGTCGAAAAAGGTTTAAGTCATCTAATTTCATTGTTCCTGACACATTATTTTACCGTTTTAGTTAATTTATACGGATATCAGCAAGTAAGGCTTGAGTCATATCAACTTGTAGAACGATTTGTCGACTCGCTCTATTTTTTTGTTCATCTAATGATAGATTGATTAGCGTTATGGTAACTAATTTTGTAAATTATCGTATTTATGCATGGTATCTGGCTGGTTATCTTTACCAGTAAAATCTCGTAAATCATACATATAGTATGTGATGCAGATAAAAAGTGGAATATTTGTATAAATGTCGTTTCAAGACTATTTTTAATGAGCAAGTACACGATGTTATTCGTAGGGTTTGATAGAAGAGAAATCAGGTAACGTCGGTGAGTCATGGCTAATCAATCAGGTAGCTTAAATGGGTGCTAGGTAGCCTGAGCATTGATGGAGATTGATGAGCTAATCATACGAATCGTGAGCACATAGTGGAGTAGGTGCTATGTATAAAGATTACATTAAAGCTAGGAATCTATCGGACGGTAATGCTGGCCAAGAGAAAATGATCATGCTGGTTGATGATGACCCTATTTTCAGGCGAGTGACCAGTGGTTATCTGGCCGCGAAAGGGTATAAAGTCGTTGAAGCTAAAGATGGTTTAGATGGATTGAAAAAGCTACGTTCAAACGAGCCAGATTTATTACTGTGCGACCTTTCTATGCCTGTATTAAACGGTATTGAGTTTGTTGAAGAGGTAAGTTTGGAGTATCCATCGTTGCCAATGATTGTCGTGTCAGCCACGGGAGAAATGTCGGATGTGGCCAAAGTGCTTCGCTATGGCATCAAAGATTTTTTACCCAAACCGATTGGTAATCATGAAAACCTAAGCTGTGCGATTGAAAATACATTAGAAGATGCGATGCATCATCTCAATGATCAGCGTGATTTTTCGAGTCAGTGGTTTCGAGTTGATGGTGGTGGTGAGCTTCCTGAAGAGCAGGAATTGCATTGGCATCTTGAGCATTTACGAGAAAACCCCAATACGGCCAGAGAGTTACTACAAGCACTGTTGCCTGATAATGACACTTCACAAGGTGCTTGGAAGTGCAGCTATCGATTGTTGCAGTCGACAGAAGCCATGCCATTAGTCTTTGATTACGCTTGGTTAATCAATGGACAGTTTGCCTTTTACATCGTTGATTCGTCGAGTGATCAGCAGTTAGGTGTCGCGAGTACATTATTGGTCCGAGCCTTATTTAATGACTATTTGCGTAACTTACGTAGTTTCAGTGCTGATTTAAAAGATCTGGCCGAAATTTTTGAGCGAGGTATCGAGTGTTCTGACGGTGGGGTACCCGTTTGTGCTTTGTTTGGTATTGCTGATTTAACCGATAAGACCTTGTCTATTTTACCCGCAGGATTAGGATGCCATTGGTCTAATGGTTATCTCTCTCAGTCAATTGCTCCCGGTGTAAAATTAGGGGATAATTGCTTAAAGAACTTCATTACCAAAGACTTACCTATCCAAAGTGCTTGTCAAGTATCGATCAGTTGTCTTGGTTCCAGTAGTTTTACATTAGATATTTATCAAGGTAATAAGAGTTAACAGCCTTTACCGATGGTATATTCACTCAATGTTCAGCGAGGCCCATCATCAATATTCGTCATGTTTTACTCAATGTTGTTGCTGGCCAGTGCTTGTTTTGCGCGTAGTAGCCCTAGGTTTCACTCATGGTTACATCGGCATGCTACACTAGGGCCAATTTTGCTTAATTGGCAGCAGAATCGCGCCGTTTCTAAGCGAGTAAAATGGCGAGGCGCTCTGTGTATGGTAGCGAGTTTCGCTTTGTCTATTTCTCTTGTCCCCTTGATGTGGTTAAAAATAATGCTCTTGGGGCTATTAGTGATACTACTCGGTTGGTTTCTTCGCTTACCTACGTATGAGTTGGTTGCTAACCAACAAGAAAATCACTAGCATTACTGGGAAGTGTGCCCGCTCTTCGAGTGGGCTTTTGCTTTTTAATCGACGTGCAGTTTGATGTGTGCGTATAAATTCTCATTCTAGATCATGGTGATACTTATTATGGTCAATCAATCGAAGTTAATGTAGCTATGACAACCGAAACTCTTACTCTTATCAAATCTAGCATTAAAACCATTGCCGACTATCCAAAGCCAGGGATTCTCTTTCGCGATGTCACCAGTTTGTTGGAAGACGCTGTCGCTTATCAAGCCACCATTCGTTTGTTGGTTGAAAAATATCAAGCCATGGGGTTCAACAAAGTGGTGGGTACCGAAGCGCGCGGATTTTTGTTTGGAGCGCCATTGGCTTTAGAGCTTGGGGTTGGTTTTGTTCCTGTTCGTAAGCCAGGAAAGCTGCCGCGTAAAACGCTCGCCCAATCGTACGATTTAGAATACGGCACGGATACGTTAGAAATTCACGTCGATGCCATCAAACCTGGTGATAAAGTGTTAGTTGTCGACGATTTGCTGGCTACTGGTGGTACGATTGAGGCGACAACACAGCTTATTCGTCAATTAGGTGGTGTTGTTCAACACGCTGCATTTGTGATTAACCTGCCGGAAATCGGTGGCGATAAACGTCTTGAAGCTTTAGGGTTAGAGGTGTACAGCATTTGTGAGTTTGACGGTCACTAAATATCCATAACGGAAGGTTTCATGAGTTATCTTGCTTTAGCACGAAAATGGCGCCCTAACACATTTAAAGCGGTGGTAGGGCAAGCTCACGTATTAACCGCTTTAGAAAATGCACTAACGCAGAATCGTTTGCATCATGCGTATTTATTTAGTGGTACTCGTGGGGTTGGAAAAACCACGATTGGGCGTTTATTTGCCAAGGGCTTAAACTGTGAAACAGGCATTACTGCTACCCCTTGTGGTCAATGTGCGACCTGCAAAGAGATCGATCAGGGGCGTTTTGTTGATTTATTAGAAATTGACGCCGCATCGCGCACCAAAGTCGAAGATACTCGTGAGCTGCTTGATAACGTCCAATACAAGCCTGCGCGCGGACGCTTTAAAGTCTACTTGATCGATGAAGTTCATATGCTGTCTCGGCATAGCTTTAATGCTTTATTGAAGACACTAGAAGAGCCACCAGAGTACGTTAAATTTTTGCTGGCGACGACGGATCCACAAAAATTACCGGTCACAATTTTATCACGCTGTCTACAATTTCATCTTAAGCCGATCAGTGTTGAGAATATTCGGCAACAGCTTGAACATGTATTACAAGCCGAAAATGTAAACAGTGATAGTAAGTCACTCGCCATGATCGCGCATGCCGCGGATGGCAGTATGCGCGATGCATTAAGTTTAACCGATCAGGCTATTGCGCTTGGTAACGGTGTTATCGAACACAGCGTGGTTTCGCATATGCTCGGTACACTGGATACCGATCAAGCGTTGCATCTATTGCAAGCGATCAGTAGCCAGCAACCACAGATCATGATGGCGTGTATTGAACAATTAGCCAGCAATGGGGTTGAATGGGATGGATTGCTCCAGCAATTAGCAACCCAGTTGCATCGTATTGCTATGTGCCAAGCCTTACCCAGTAGCGTTGATAAAGCTCAGCCTGATACCGATGCTATTGAACATTTAGCTAAAATACTAGCCCCACAAGACGTGCAACTCTATTATCAAATTGTATTAAAAGGGCGGGCGGATCTTCCGTTGGCTCCAACGGCGCGAATTGGTATTGAAATGGTTGCACTACGTATGATGGCGTTTCGACCAACGTCGGTTACGGTGAGTCATAGCTTAGTAATGCCAACCGCCGAACCGGTTTCTGATAACACAGCTCAGCGTTCGGTTGCTCAAATGCAGGGTCCAGTGACTGCACCGGCAACATCACCTCAACCTCAGGTAGTGAATGTTCAACCCGCGATGAAAGAGCCAGAGCCGCCAGTTGTTCAGCCAGAGACGCGAGCACAAGAACAAGCGGTTGTTGTTCCACCTGTCGCCGGGTTACGTCATCAGTTGCGCTCTCAGCGGCAAGGGCTGACTCCGAAAAGTACGCCAGTAAAAAAGCCTGATGCGGTATCTGCAAAGCCGACTTCGATTTTAGATCGTGTAGCACAGCGAGCTCAATCGACTTCAACGCCGATACCGCCGAATGAGTCTTTGATATCTCATCAAGAGCCAACCGAGCAAGAGTCCGTTTATCAATGGCGGCCATCAACCAGTACGGTAGAGAGTGCCAGTCAATCCACTCACAATGAATTGACGCCCACACAAATCAAGCGAGCGTTAGAGCACGAAAAAACACCAGAGATGATCGAGAAATTGATCATTGAAGCCGCGGAGCAGGACTCATGGGCCAAGCTGATCTCTCAGCTAGAGACGGCTAAATTAGTGGAACAACTTGCCTTGAATTCAACATTTCATAAGCAGGGAACCCATATTGAGCTGACGCTTCGTCCTTCTCATGCTCATTTGAATACCGATAAGGCTCAGAGTGAACTTTTACAAGCCCTCAATGACCAATTACAAGAAGAGTGTCATTTAAGTATTCATATTGGTGAATCCGGTGAAACACCGCTTGAGCTGAGAGAACGTCTTTATCAAGCAAAGCTCACTCAGGCGCTAGAAAGTTTGAAACAAGATACCAATGTGCAATTTATTGAGCGACGTTTTCATGCTCAGCTTGATCATGACAGCGTGAGGCCAGTTTAACCAGTGGGGTTGAGATTTTCTATTTTCACCCCCACTTATCGTAGAACAATTGAATAAAACCAGAGAGATAATCTATGTTTGGTAAAGGCGGTATGGGCAACTTAATGAAACAAGCCCAGCAAATGCAAGATCGTATGCAAAAGCTACAAGAAGAAATCGCTAGTATGGAAGTGGTCGGTGAATCTGGCGCTGGATTAGTAAAAGTGACCATCACTGGCAGTCATAGCGTACGTCGCGTTGAGATTGATCAAAGTTTAATGGAAGATGACAAAGAGATGCTGGAAGATTTGATTGCAGCTGCGTTCAATGATGCCGCTCGTCGTGTGGAAGAAACACAAAAAGATAAAATGGCCGCTGTCACTGGGGGTATGCAATTACCACCAGGTATGAAAATGCCATTCTAATCAATAAGTAGGTTAGTAATGCGAACCAGTCATATGCTGGAGCATTTGATGGAGGCCTTACGTTGTTTACCTGGGGTTGGCCCCAAGTCAGCGCAACGTATGGCCTTTCATTTGTTACAGCGAGATAGAAAAGGTGGCTTGCAGTTAGCGGAAGCGCTGAATCAAGCCATGGTCGAAGTGGGACATTGTGCTGAGTGTCGAACGTTCACTGAACAAGAAGTGTGCGATATTTGTCGTAATCCGAAACGACAAGAAAATGGCCAACTTTGCGTCGTTGAAAGTCCTGCGGATATTGCAGCACTAGAAGCCACGGGACAATTCTCAGGGCGTTATTTTGTACTGATGGGACATTTATCGCCGTTAGATGGTATTGGTCCTAGTGATATCGGTCTTGATACGCTGGATTTTCGACTGCAAAAAGGTGGTATTTCTGAAGTCATTCTCGCTACCAACCCTACGGTAGAAGGGGAAGCGACGGCACATTATATTGCAGAGTTATGTCATGAGCATCAGGTCAGTGCTAGTCGCATTGCACACGGTGTTCCTGTTGGTGGAGAATTAGAATTGGTCGATGGAACAACATTATCCCACTCGCTACTGGGAAGACAAAAGTTTAATACGACCTTTTAGTTCCCACGGCCTACCTTTGAGAACCTCGAAACAGACCGATTAGCTTTGTTTTGAGGTTTTTATCTTTTCACTCTTTTCTTTGTTGTTATTCAGGTTAGTTGCTCTAGCTCGATCAGATTTTGTAAAGCTTGTTGATTGCTGTCACCGCAAACGACAGGGCAAGGTTTGAAGTGGTGGCAGACGGTTGGCCTTTCTGGTTTACCAAAGAGTTGGCACAGATTATCCTCATTCAGTTGGATGCAACGTACTCCAGCAGGTTTACCATTAGGCATGCCGGGAATAGCTGAAGAAATACTGGGTGCAATACAACATGCACCACAACCGAGACGACAGTCCATTTTATACCTTTCGATGATTACCCGTTTAATGCGGGCGCTGATCCTAGCAGATCTTTTCTTTCTCAGCAGCGAAATTATTACCTTGTGACCTTGCAGTTTATAAACGGGAAAGGTATAACACCCGGCTGAAATCGTAACTAGGCAGTAAACCCTCATGAATATCCCATTTTGGCAACGTAAATCTTTAGAACAAATGACCGAAGCAGAGTGGGAATCGCTATGCGATGGTTGTGGTAAATGTTGTTTGCATAAACTCATGGATGAAGACAGTGATGAAGTCTATTACACCAATGTTGCTTGCAGTTGGCTCAATAGCGATACCTGTTCATGCAAAGACTATCCTAACCGTTTTCAATCTGGTGAAGAGTGTTTAAAACTTACGCGAGACAAGATAGCGGAATTTCATTGGCTACCTGATACCTGTGCTTATCGGTTACTCGCGGATCAGCAGCCGTTACCTGAATGGCATCCTTTGATCACGGGGTCGAAAGCAGCGATGCATGCGGCAGGGCAAAGTGTCCGTAATCAGGTTGTTTATGAAATCGATGTTATTGATTGGGAAGATCACATTCAAAACTTACCTGATAGACTAAAACCTCACAAATAACTTTAAAAGTTGAGAATGCTGTATATACTGGTTGTATGCACAGTGTGAGGTTTAGTATGTCAGATAACGATGAAAATCAGAAAAAGGTCATACGAAAAGAGGTAGAGATTTCATCTATCCCTAACTTCGTTTACGAGAAACCATTGGTATCCATTGATGAGAATGGCGAACCTCAGACTACATACCGTGCCAATGGCAATAAGACCCCCATTAAGAAACTCTCCTTACTCTATATCGCTGGGTATGACGACAAAGAAAACCTAATCAGCTACCAACCATTAGACATGGTCAATGAGTTCTTATTGTCGAAAGCAATCGATGATGGTGTGCTTGAGCTTGGTACAGATGCACAGGGGCTTGCCCATTACTTCAGCTTCGTATTGGATAAACAGGCAGAGTGGGATGCTGAATACGATGAAGGGGACTTTGACCCTCTCTATGATGACCCCCGTCCAGAATGGGGGGCTTTCCCCCGCAACAAACAAGAGCGGTTAACCTACCAATATCGGGATGGAATCAAACAGCTCGCTATTGATGGTGTATTGGCTAAAACAACGGCTAGACAATATATGAGTAGTGTCGTTAGCTTCTATAAACATTGTCTTCGCCAAGGCATCCGCTTTAATAACCCTCCCTTCCAGTTTGAGACCGTGAATATCCATTTCGAGGCGTCTGCATCCAGTATGAAAGCTTACCAACGTAAGCAGGTGCACACGACAGATATGCGGATTAAGTTTGCTAAGTCATCTCGCAGTGGCGGCACAAACCTCAGCAACCTACGTCGAGACCTAAAACCGTTTACTAATAATGAATGGAATATCTTGCAAACTATATTAATGAAATCCCGTAGGGTGGTTCGTCATGGTCACAATAATAAACTGCACTCACTGCCGATTGAGTTTTGCCTGCACCCAATGATTTGCCGTAATACTGGATTGCGGCGTGAGGAAGCGGCGAGCCTTCATTTGGGACAGATTGTTAACCCCGAAACAATGATTCAGGACGGTAAAGAGGTGTATAAAAAGCCTGTGATGGACTTGGGTGTCGGAGATAAATACCAATCACTCACAAAGACGGCTGAGGGCTTCGCAGAGACGAATAAAAGCCGCGTTACCATCATCCCTGCCACATTAATGAAGATGCTTTACGATTACTCGCAGTCTGACAGGTATCAAAAGCGCCTTGAGAAATTCAAAGCATGGTGCAGGGAGCAGGTTGAGGCAGGTAATACACATTTCTTTGAGGGTGACGATGCCATTAACCCCGAACTGGAATACCTGTTTATTACCCAGTCTGGGAAACCCATGTTTACACGGCTACAAGACTTTACTGGGCGCTGGGTGGAAATTCGTAACACTGCAAACCTAACCCAAGGTCTCGACAAACCGATTGTCGGCTCCATACATAATTTACGCTCAACATTCGCTGTGAATATCTTTCGCCACCTTTTAAATAAAAAGGATGAGTATGGCAATCCGTCAATCACACCCGATGAGGCATTGGATAGGGTATCGGCTTTGCTAGGTCATGAAGATAGAGCAACAACCATAGAATACTTGAAAATTGCACAGGATATGCCCTCTGCCGATGAAATCTACGAAGACGTACTGGACTATATTGGTGCTTTTGATGATTTGGAGGTGGCACTATGATCCAAGGACGAAAGCGTACAAAAATTACGATAGAAAAGAGCAGCGCATCAGTTATCCCATTACGTTTTGAGGATATGGTTTTAGATTCTGGCAATGGACTGAAAGCCTACACTCACCGCCTGCGCTACCGTCACGTTCCGACAGTAGGACAAATAAAGTCAGGAAATGGTGTGTTGGCGAATCGGGATAACCTTGTAAAGGACATACATCAGAGGTTAAACCCCTTACCTAAAAACAAGACAAAGCAAGGTTATTTTTCTGGGCTTGTTAATTATTTCCAATATCTTGATGGCATTGATTGTCAAGATGCCCTTTTCAGTAATGCAACCATGATTAATTGCATTAAACATTTCAATAAATTACGCGAAAAAGGTGAGCAGGTATCGATAGCACAGCAGATTAAATGCAGCTTGTCTTTTCTATTAAAGCAGTGGAATCGAGAATCTGACCTTAAGATGTTGCCAGAAGTTGCAGCTCCCCCTTTAGTTGCAAATAAGGCGTTTCATGTGGAAACAGAGCTTAAGCCTTTATCCAAGGTATTGGTTAAGGGCGCTCTGACCTTTCAGGAAGCGATTGAGAAAAATGAGTTGTTAGATCTTCATCCGTTCTTTGATGAAGAACGGTTTAATGAACAAGCAAAACGTCATGGCTGGACACTACATCAAATGGGCACTAAGAAACATGGCTTTAAGAAATGCATGAAACCCACCCCTCCAAACCTAAAGGAAAGCCCGCTTCCACTTAAGAAGCTCAATCGGCAGATATTTTATAATCAGGCATCCCGCAATTGGTTTTTTGTGTTCTCAATGCTGACAGGCATGAATACATCAGTGCTCGCTAATGTGCAGCATAAGGACGTTTTATTTAAAAGTATTGGCAGTGGGCGGTTTGTTTTTGGCGGTGAAAAGTTCAGGGCAGGTTATAAGGGGGTGGATAATAGCGTCGGTTTTAGTCTTCGAACCAAAGAGCTGATTACGCGATGGCTAAAATCATCTAAGGTGATGTATCAATCACTGGATATCCCGCTGTCAGAAGAGCTGCCACTTTGCCCTTTTTTTAGTATCAGCGGTGAGGTCAGGACATTCAATGCCCATGGCTCCAATGCTAGCTACATTAATGCTCAGCTTGAGAAAATAACAGGGTTACAGGTTACTGCAAGTCGATTCAGGGCAACAAAGTCTGATGTACTTATGCGAGTGACAGAAGATATCTTCCTTGTGTCACAGGGGCTAAATAATACTGTGAACGTTGTCGCCAAACGCTACTCTAGCGGCGTTCAGGCAGACCATGATAATAATCTCAATGCTACGTTTGGTGCGTTAAGTGCTGCTGCCAAGGGCGAGGAGATTGGTAAAGCTATCGAGAATGCAAAGGCAATGCGCAGCGATATTTTGTCAGATTATGATTATAAGAAATTGCGTCACCGTGAAAGTAAAGAGCAGCCATTGATGACAACACCCAGTGGCATCAAATGTGCTGGGGCAACACCAGAGAAGCTTGCCGCTGAGGCGCGGCGCATGAAGCAGTTGGGTATTGATTCTTCAAAAGATACAGGTCGCTGCACGGATTTTCTTGCTTGCTTTGATTGTGACAGCCATAAATTGGTGGCATCAGAAGATGACATCTGGTTAATGCTGTCATTCTTAGAGCAAATTGAAGACCTAAAAGAAATGGTGTCAAGTAATTCTACACCGAAGAAAGAGTATTTTGTGGTGGCTTTGTTGCTTAAATCGATGGAACTAAATCAAGAAGCTACGATCTGATCGGCTACATCCATTAATCGTCGTAGCCTAATGCCTAAACCTCGTTACAAAACAACCAACTGGAAGCAGTACAATAAAGCCTTAATTAATCGTGGTTCACTGACCTTTTGGGTTGATGAGGAAGCGATAGCTGAGTGGAAGCAAAGCAAACAAGGCAAGCGTGGTAGACCACGCCAATTCAGTGATTTAGCCATTACGACTGCATTAATGGTGAAACGAGTATTCTCTATGCCATTGAGAGCGCTGCAAGGATTTATAGACTCAGTATTTAAACTGGCTAATATCCCGCTATTTTGTCCGCATTACACCTGCATAAGTCGTCGAGCTAAGGAAGTTGATGTTTCATTTAAAACTAAAACCAGAGGAGCGATACAACATCTAGCCATTGATTCCACTGGTCTCAAGGTTTATGGCGAAGGTGAATGGAAGGTTAAGAAGCATGGTACTGACGGGAAGCGTAGAGTTTGGCGTAAACTGCATATTGCAGTAGATGCCAGCACTCACGAAATAGTCGCAGCAGAACTGAGTTTCTCTAACGTAACCGATGCTGAAGTGCTTCCCAACTTACTTAAGCAGACACGTCGTAAAATCATTGAAGTATCAGGTGATGGAGCTTATGACACAAGAAGCTGCCATGAAGCTATACGAATCAAGCGAGCAGTTCCGCTCATCCCGCCACGAGAAGGGGCAGCTTTCTGGGAGCAAGGACATCCTCGCAATTTGGCGGTAGGTTGTCAGAAGCTCTACGGCTCAAACAAAAAGTGGAAAAAGCGGTATGGTTATCATAAGCGCTCTCTATCAGAGACAGCCATGCATCGAGTGAAACAGTTGTTAGGTGGGAAATTAAGCCTAAGAAATTACAACGCTCAGGTTGGCGAGACTTACGCAATGATCAAAGCGCTGAACAAGCTTACGGGGCTAGGTATGCCTGAAACTCAGTATGTTGTTTAAAAATGAAGCATTATGGGCTGGTATGCCTTTTCTCTGAATTAAGCAACAAAGCCTTTTGTGGTGGAAGGCATATTGAAAAAAGTCCTTGTCAGGCTGAAACAAAAAGCGCCTAAAAACTACGCTAAAGCAAAGCAAATGGTGAGTGACGGAAATTACCACCCGCTTTACCAAGACCGAGCTAGCGCAAGCCAATTCTTTAAAGGATAACCTATGCCTGAAAAGCCTATACAGCTTCGCCAAGAGATAGCTGAAAATCCGTATGTGACGTTTGACTCCAACAAGAACGGTGTGTCGCGTCTCTTTGATCTAGTGTGGGACTTCCACGGCTTGAACCAAAATAAAAAAATAATTTCTTTTAAGCATATTGATGAGAAGTATCGCCTCGATATTCAGTCCTATCTTTATGCGCTAATGCAATGGCAAAAGAAACAATCGAACTCTGACTCCCATGTAGCTGTTAGTACGTTGATAAGTTGTAGAAATAGATTGAGCAGCCTTGCAACACACTGGGGAAAAAGTGAATTCAGCTTGCTTTCGAGTGAAAGAGAGTGGAAGAGATGCAGCAAAAAACTACATGGGATTGGAGGTAAAGAAATGTGCGGAAACCTTGCCTCTGTGATTAATGCACTAAATAAAGCTGGTCTTATAACGCGGTATGTTGCTAAAAGAGAGTACATTAAGTGGGTTAACCCTGACGCTAGCGAGGGGCAAGCCATTGCATTTCCTGAAGTGATTCACGTCAGTGTTTTAAAGACAGTTGTTGAGTTTGTGGAAATCTATCATCCCTATCGCCACCAAATTTCAGAGGCGATGGAAAAGCTTTACACCTATCAGGATGAAATGTTCAACGCTGAGCTTAAAGCGCTAGGCGTGAATGCCCTAAGTCATAGGCAAATGAAAACATTTCTTGTAAGGATGTCTCGCATAACAAGCAAGTGGCCCGAACGTAAAGCCATTCCTAATTTCTCATTTCATAGACGAGGGTCTTGGTTAGGAAAAATGCTCAGGATGTGCTTTATCTGTGTAGGTTTATTCTCCGCTGCCCGAAAGGAAGAGTTGCTTTCCATGAACAAAGATAGCTATGACGATTCACTGGTTGTTGTGCCCAAGGTTTCAGGATTTTCTACAAAAGGAAATAAGGGTGAAAGAATTTATACAACGTGGAATACTGCCCCTATCGCAAAGCTGGCATTGGAGTTAGCTTTTGACGCCACGCAAGCCGCAAGGAAATATTCGTTAAAGCGACTGGATGGCTACTATCAACATGGTCAGCTAACCCAAGACCAATATAATGCTAAGCGACAAGATCTTGAGAGTGCTTTTATTTCTCCTGATATCCCTTATGACAGTGAAGCGTTCATAGATAAAGCATCGTTAAAATACACGATTGATGGAGCTGGCGATGCATTGAATATGAAAGAGTTCAGCATTGCTGCAACCACTGAAGATGTCGATGAATTTAACCTGTTAAATCCGGAACGCGTAGGGAGCTTAAAAGTCGGAGGCGGTTTACCAAGACTTAGTCCACATGATTTAAGGCGGAGTTTTGTGGTCTTTATGGTGAAGAATCGTCTGGGCAACGCACTCACAGTTAAATATCAGTTGAAACACCGCAATATTAACATGTCCCACTGGTATGCGAATTATTCCGAATTGGCACGTACCAACCAACTGCTGATGGATACTCAGCTAATGAGTGAATTTGAGGAAGCCATTGAAAGTTCAGCGGTCGATGCATGGGATGAAATTTACAATGAATCAGACATCTTAAGTGGTGCAGAAGGCGAGCGCATAGCCCAGAATAACGCAGAGCGGCTAGCGCAGGGTGAAGAAATAGTTATGTCCCGAAGTGAGTTGCTCGCTTTGGTGAGGTCGGGTGACAAATCCATTGTATTACTGCCTACAGGTGGCTACTGCACCAACCGCAATTGTGAACGCCTTTGCTCATTGATGGACATTGTTGAAGCCCCCTGTGAGCATAAGATTATGACTGATAAAGCAGCCAAAAGGCTTTCAAGAGAGCGGGACAACCTTATTGCTTCATTCAGGGCAATCAATGGCATGGGTGATTATGCCAATGAGTTGATTCTGGATGCCAGAAAAAAGAAGATTCAGTCTATTGAACCAACTCTAGTCAAACACAGTATCCCTTTTGATTACTTCAATGATGATATTAAGGCGGTATGGTCATGAAAGTAGAGTATAAGGCAACCTGCAAGGCTGAGGGTCTATTGGTTAATGCATTTCAGCGACTATTAGATGGTAAGCCGCTTCATGTTAAGGCTACAGGCAAGCTCACGTTAAACCGAATCAATAATGAAGCCCAGTTTGGTAATAGCTATGTCCATAAGTTCAAAGCGTTCGTGGCTTACGCTAAACCTGTTATCGACGAATACAATCTCAATCGCGATAAGGCGATGACAACAGGTTTAGATATTGAGTTGGATGTCCCTTTATCTGAGCTTGATAGGCTAAAACATGAATTAAAAAAAGCCAATGAGCTTAAGGATAAATACAGGGTGCAACGAAACAATGCCGTTGAAGCCCGAAAGCATTTAGAGGCTGAAAATGCGAGGTTGCGTTTCAGGGTGTTTGACCTACAGCAAGAGCTGTTAGATGAAAATTCAGTTGTGATGCCAATAAAGTAGCGTTCATTCACGCTCAAAATTTAATGGGGCTTGGGGCGTAACACGTTTCTGCCCCGAAATCATTCAGCACTCGATTCCTGACCACTTTCCCATGTCAGTTCTTGACCTACATTTCCTAATAGCAGATTATGAGCCTAGTTGAATGCTTGCAACTATATAGACATGATCTGTAATTTGTGAGTGCAAGGAATAATATGACCGATAGAACAGTATGTTGCTGTTATGGTGTCTGTATTTTCTTAAAATATTATAAAGACAATGTCTGCTGAAAAGACACTGTTATAGCTTAACCCTAAATTGAGGTAAGGAGATTAAAGTGTCACCCAAAATTGCATTAGTTATTGGAAATGGTTTTTCCATGAGTTTTGGATATCATTCAGGATTACAAAGTAAATGGAATACACAGTCTTTTTTAGATTGGGATATAAAAAGCCCGACATCAGAAGACCTTTTAATAGATCTACTGCCTAACCTTAGTGCACTAAAAAATATTAGGAGCTATGAAAACGACTTTGAAGTGTTCGAATACCTACAAAGTGAAGAATACTGCAAGAATCACAAAATTGATCAACTGCAATGTTTTATTGAAGCAAGGCATTATCTTACGATAGCCTTTTCACATCTAGCTGTTGAACAAGCTCTTCAGTTTGATACTGACTGGTCATGGTTTCAATGGATGAAAAAACATCGCGATAATATAGCAGGTGCTTTTTCACTTAATTATGATTTGCTGCTTGAGAAATGCTTAGACCAACTTCGATTGCCTTATGACTCATGCCAAGTAAATGGTCACGGGAGTGGCATACCCCTCTGCAAACCGCATGGTAGTGTGGATTTTGAAATACTAGAAATAAAAGCCCCTGTAAAATATCCGTTAAACGGACGTATTGATTTGAATGACACTCCTATTTATCGGTTGAGCATCGATGAATTGCTTTATCCGAGGACTCAGCCACTATGTATCGTTCCGAACGAAAATAATAAGTACATCAACTTTCAGTGGGTTGAGGAAGTTAGTGGGAATTTTCAGGAAAATTTAAAAGATTGTACACATTGCATAATTATCGGCGTATCGTATTTTGACTGCGATCAACCCGAAATAGATCACATAATATCCAAGATTTCACCTTCGTGTGAAGTCATTATTGCTAATCCAACCCCACCTCCTGAATTGCTTGCGAAGTTGGAGGATTTTTCATGTACGCTTTGGAAATCGAATCAGGGACCTGTTGATGAAAGTGGCAACTGCATAATGCTAAAAGATCTCAACACAGGGAAAGTGCTGAGAAAATGTTTTTGTGGTAGCGGAAAAGCATATCAATATTGTTGTTCTATTTGAGTTCAAGCGCTATAACAAACGATCAAGGCTCAACATACTTTTCCTAATCCTACAGAGACGTTTTGGAGCATCAGGTCTAGCACGTTTCTGTCCAAAAGTTTGTTACGCAGGGGTGTGGTTGTATGTGGTTGTACAGGGGTGTGGTTGTATGATGCAAAGGAGTAGACCTTGCTTGTATAGCAGAGTGCAGTTCAGCAACAAAATGTTGAGAATTTCGGGGTGATTTTCTCAGGTCTTGGCTAGAGGAAAGGCTTTTTGTTGAGAAAACTATGAACCCATTGGTATTACTGGTCTCTCTCAGAATTCATAAAAACAAAAATTAATTCTTGAAACTGATAAACCATCCTAACAGAAACTAGCGGTATTAAGATTTTTCAATCTCTTATCTTATTAATCGCTGCTTTGCCACTATTGTTAGCGGCGGTTAGGATTTTTATATAGGCTACACTGACGGCTTAATAACACCAAATCGAAATAGATTAAGAGCTGTTAACAATCATCATTGATATCTTTAAAATATGCACTTAGTTAGTTATTTTCGATGTGTTTTTATTGGTTTTATTATTTTAATAGTTAATGAATTATGTGTTCTAGTCTGGATTAGTTATTTCCTATAGGCATCAATAATATAAGTATTCAAAGCAAAACTAATATATTTTCCTTTTTCTGTATTTTTAATGTATTCATAATTTGTATTTTTGATTTTTAATAAAAAATATTTATTGTCCTATGTTTTATTTTTTATTGAAGATTAAGCATATTTACATTGACCTTTTTTAACTAACCCTCCTATAATCCGCGCCGTTCAGTTAATGAACAGACTGTGTAATTACAGCATCTCGTTAGGCGAGGCTCCTGTACAAACATAGGCCACTGATCTCACGACATCCAGAGATGCCCAAGATCAGGACAGTTTTCATCGGATTAAGGTGTTAACCCAAGTGGCTTTCGCGTTTGCGAATACGTTGTATAGTGCTGAAGCTGGGACTCGGGGATGAATTATCCTACCATTTCCTTTCGCTCGTCAAATAACGGCTGTTTTCTTACATCATAGATCAATCAATTCAGGATATTCCTGAGTCACATGAGGTTAATGTGATGAATGTAAATGTAATGAAAAACACCCACTCAATTATTGAGACCGCACAAGTTAAGCAACTGAATGAATTTTCAAGAAAATTAATTCAGCCACGTTACCGTGAAAAATGGGTTGAGAAACTCGTTAAACTTTCTGATTCAGAAATTAAATTTGTATTAGAATCATTATCTAATCATGAAGTTTCTGAATTATTTAGTACGATTTCGGCCAATGCCACAGGAGAATTATTACTGTGCATTACACCACAGCAACTAAAAGAAATACTGCCTTTAGTTGCACCAAAGTTTATTGAGAATGCAATGCGTACCCTCGATGAGCAGGAGCGTGAGATTGTGCTCGAAGCGATGCCAATAGACGATTTAAAATACCATCGTGAAGCCTTGTTTTGGCCTGATGAATCGGTTGGCCGACATATGCGTTCAGATGTCATCACTTTACAAATTACTCAAACGGTAGAGCAAGCCAAGCAAACCCTTTATGAAGCTTGGGATATGCCAAACTTATTACACAACATGTACGTTGTGAACGAACAAGGGGCATTATTAGGAGAAATTAGTCCTAAAGCATTATTGGTTGCTTCATCAGAACAGTCGCTAATGATGATGGTTGAACAAAATAAGCTCGTGATTGATGCGATGGTTGATCAAGAGAATGCAGCCCGTTTGCTTCTTGAACATAATGTTCCAGTACTTCCTGTCGTTTATGAAGGCAAATTAGTGGGTTTTTTCTATCTAGAAGATGCCGCTGCGATTCTGGAAAAAGAAACAACAGAAGATGCTGAAATGCAAGGCGGTACGATTCCTCTTGATGGTAGCTATTTAGACACTACACCTTGGGAGTTATGGAAAAAACGTATTGTATGGTTATTAGTACTTTTTGTTGCTGAAGCCTATACTGGAACGGTGCTACGAGCGTTTGAAGAACAACTTGAAGCGGCAATTGCGTTAGCCTTTTTTATTCCATTATTAATTGGTACTGGTGGTAATAGTGGAACACAAATTACTACAACTATTATTCGCGCAATGGCGGTTGGTGAAGTCAGTTTACGTAATTTAGGGACAGTATTACGGAAAGAATTATCAACAGGAACTTTAATTGCCGCAGCAATGGCCGTTGCCGCTTGGATCCGTGCTTGGTCACTTGGTGTCGGTTTTGAAATAGGTTTAGTTGTAACGCTAACTATTTTAGCGATTGTACTATGGAGTGCTTTAGTTTCTTCAATTATTCCAATGGTATTACGTCGCTTGAATATTGATCCAGCGGTTGTATCTGCCCCTTTTATTGCAACATTAGTGGATGGAACTGGTTTGATTATCTATTTTGAAATTGCAAAATTAACTTTGCCTCAGTTAGCTTAATTATTAAAACCCCCTATCATCTAGTCATAGATATGATGATAGGGGTTTGTATGAAAATTTAATATATTTCAATTAAATTGCCAGTTAATAACTCAGTAGTTTGAATATGAATATTATTGTTTATTAAATTATTCAAAGTGATGTTCTACATGATTCAAATATGTCGAGTTCTGGCTGATAGACTTCGGTGTTAACATCCATAATTCCCAATAGAGAATGGAATATATTATCATGAGAGTACATTCCAATTTTATTTGCTGATTCTTGAAGACAATCATAATTAATATTTTTAATTTTTTGAAAACTAGGTGACATCCATACCATTAGTGGAACTTTAGTTTGATATTCAGGCGCTAAACGATAAGGCATTCCATGTAAAAATATCCCATTTTCTCCTAATGATTCACCATGATCAGAAACATAGATTAATGCAGTATGATAGCTTTTTTCTAATGCTTTAAGCTTATCAATGGTTTGGCGTAAAACATAATCGGTGTATAAAATCGTATTATCATAAGAATTAACGATTTGCTCTACTGAACAGTTTTCAATATCAGCGCGTGGGCAGTCAGGCATAAATGCCGCTTTGTCTTCAGGATAGCGTTGAAAATAAGTTGGTCCATGACTTCCAATGAGATGTAATGCGATTAATCGATTACCCTGCATGTTTTCTACATCTTGTTCAAAGTTTTCCAGAAGTGCCATATCGTAGCAGGTTTTACCATTACAGAGTTCTTTGTTTTCTGTTCTATCAATAGTGATTATATCAATATTTTTAGCCACCTCTTTATCACCACCATCATTCTCTTTCCATAATAATGATATGCCTGCACGTTTTAAAATATCGAGAGCATTATCTTGGTTATCCGCTTTTTGACGATCAAAATTGGAGCGTGTCATTGAAGAGAATAAACAAGGAACAGATACAGCGGTCGCAGTACCGCATGAACTAACATCTTGGAATGAAATGATAGGCAGTTCATCGGTATAGGCGTTGGTTTTTCGTGGATAGCCATTTAATTGATAGTTTTGAGATCGCGCCGTTTCACCCATGATGAAAACAACAAGAGTAGGTTTAGTCTCGGCACTTTTTATAGCCTGAGCAGATTGTTGCGCATCTTGGCCTATTTCTCGATACGGTAGGGGGGTAATAAAGTAATTATTATTTAAATACTTTACTGTACTATAAATAAAATGTGTCGGAATAATAATTTTATTGAGATAGGAATTGTTTCTACCAACAGAAACATAATCTTGATAATAAAATGCAGCGATAAGAAAAATAATACAAAGCGAAACTAATAAACTGATTAGTTTCTTTATTATCAGATTAAAGAATGAGCCGCCTAGCGTTAAGCGGATTTTGGCAATAATAATGGCTGGTATTACGCCAATAATTAGTGTCCATAAGATAGAGTAACCACTAAGATAAGATCCTACTTCACTGCTATCTGTTTCTATAATATTGGCGATCATCGTTGTATCAAATATGGTGCCGTAATTGTATCCTGCATAGCTGACTAGCGATGACAGCAATAATAGAATGATGAAAAAAGGTTTACTCAACCAAGGCCAACTAAACAATTGAAAGAGAAAATTTAAAACTGCCAAGAAAAACAGTGGAATAGAAATAATAAAACCTATTTTAACGCTTTCAAGATTATTAATGATGGTAAATAACGATTTATAAACTGGAAGATTAATTATCGTTGCAAAGTAAAGTGCAATAAATAAAGTAAAAGTATGGTACGAGATTTGTTTTTTAAGCAGAGACTTGATGTTATTCATGATTATTTCACTAAAATAGAAAGCCAGACGAAACCAGCCAGTAATAAACTGATAAAGACGGCAGCAGAACCAATATCTTTGGCTCGTCCGCTTAATTCATGCCACTCATCTCCAATACGATCAACGACAGCTTCAATTGCTGAATTTATCAGCTCAACTGTCAGTACCAGAAGTAAGCTAGAAATAAGTAAGATTCGTTCAATATTTGAAACAGACATGAAGAAAGTGCTCATTATCAATACAACACAGGCGAGTAGTTCTTGACGAAAAGCCGCTTCGTAAAGCCATGCGGCTTTTAGCCCTTTTATCGAATAGCCCGTCGCGTCAATGAGGCGTGAGAGGCCAGTTTTTCCAGGTTTCACAATAAGCAGCCTATATAAAGTTAACTCATTAAGGATAAAGAGTTTTTGACAAGCCTTAAGACGGCTCTAATGCCGATCAAGTCTTGCGAATTGATGAGAAAAGTTGAAATGACTCACAAATGGTTGTTGTTTTGTCATTTGTTTTATCAATAGTGGAATCTACAGGTTTTTATGATCAGACACCGTCTGAATGCGTCATCGTTTGTATGGATATGTATGAAAAGCAGGTTTTTTAGTCGGTCAGTTATTTATCTTGGATAGCTTTTAGTGATTGCAACGATGAGAAGAGGCAAATATGTCGGTGAATCAATAGGCGGATAAAATAGATAATGTAGGATACGGATAAGGTCTAAAATTGAGGGAGGATCTTAAACTCAGGTGTATTCAGCAGTAAAAACAAAAAAGAGAGCCGAAGCTCTCTTTTTCTAGGTGTTTGGTCGGACTGAGAGGATTTGAACCTCCGACCCCCGACACCCCATGACGGTGCGCTACCAAGCTGCGCTACAGTCCGATGCGCGTAATGTACTGACTTTTCTTTACAGCGTCAAGTATAAAAATACTTAACGCCATGATTTAATTATCTTTTGAATAAAAACGCTGCAATTCGGTTAAACCTTGCATCAAAATGGGTAGCGTAGGATTCTCGTTAGTCAGTCTTTGATAGTGTTCATCATAGAGTTTAAAGTTACCGAACTTATCGATGACCGTCGTTTGCTGATCAGAAATGAGAGCAAGTTCGCGAGTATCTCCGGCTAAAATCCAACGTCTTTTATTCTCGTTAAACAAGTTTTTGCCGCTACTAAAATCACTGGGATTAGACGATACCCCGAGTAGATCTTGCAGTAAAGTGACGGAAAAATCTAAGTGGCTAGTACGATGAGTAAAGACAGTCGGTACTTTACCAGGCCAATAGATAACCATGGGTACTTGAAGTTGGTAACGACTGAAATTGCTGTTAGCGCCCCAGCTGTTACTTCTGGTCTCATTAAACTCGGTGCCGTGATTAGAAGTGATGACCACAATAGTATTATCGAGTAAAGCTAAGGTTTTCAGCTCATCAAACAAAGTAGCCAACTCAAGATCAGCTTGAGTCACCGAATGATGGTAGCTGTGACGAAATCTATCCGTTGTAGTGGCTTGTTTATCGTGCGGAAGCAACTGATTAAATTTATCAACCGTGGTCAGTTCAATGAAGCTAAACCAAGGTGAATGAGTTTGCTGCGCCCATTGAGACCAATGACTAATCGTTTGTTGATCAACGCTTGGTGTCTCTGCAAACGGTATTTTCACTAACGGGAGTCCACGGAAAACCGACTCTTGAAACAGAGGTTCAGAGAAGTTATCGCTACTAAATAGACCAAATTGATAGTTTTGATTTTTTAATACATCAATCAGTACTGGTAAGGTGCCTTGCACTTTAATGCTACTGGCATAACTGCTTGGTAGACCATAAAAGAGACCAAAAATACCATACATGTCGTTACTTGAGCTGTAATGATTGCTAAAGGTTAATGCTTTTTCCGCAAACTGATGAGTGTTTGGCATCAGCGATTCATTTAGCACATCGGCACGTAAGTTATCGACACTCACTACTAGGATATTGAGTTGATTAGGACGACGACCAAACTCAATTTTTTCTAATGGGTAGCGCACTAAATCGACGTTGTATTGGCTTTCTTGTAGCCGTTTTAAATATTCGTCTCTATCCAACAGGCCATGTTTTTCCATGAATGACTTTGCTGTCATCGGATAAGAAAGAGGGAAGTTTGACTTTTGGCTGGTGACCGGAGAATAGAAATAAGCGTCCGACCAGACATAAATTAAATGGCTAGCAATAAAGCTGAAAAAGAAGACGGCTGCAATTGGGCGACCAATTCGTTTATGCGACAGTTTACGTTGTTTACGCCATACCCATTCAGAGAGCGCCAATTGCACGAGGAAAATTAGGGGTAGCACGACAAAAAGATGTTGTAGATCAGCGCTAACCGTACTTTCGTCACTGAACATCAGCTCCCAGACAACAGGTGTTAGGTGTAGATTAATGGTTTGATAAGTCTGAGTGTCGATCAATAGTACGGTTAATCCCAAGGCAGCAAAACAGACCGCAAAAAACGAAACAGTCGCCGTGATGGGATTAAAAAGGTGAGCGGAAAAAGAATCAGTAAATAGAGAGCAAAAACCAGAAAACTGAAATGGCCTACCCAAGAGACAGTTAAATAGAGTTGTCCCAAAAAAGTATCTGGCCAAGGTGTTTGAGTGATGTAACGGGTACCAATCAGCATCGCTGCAATGATATTGAAGAAAGCAAACCAATGCCCCCAGCTCACTAAACGTGAGACTCGTTCACCATATGTATTTCCGCTATCTACCATGAATTTTTCTATTATCCGCTCGGTCAGTAAAATTATTTTTCTAGAGAAGAGGTCAAAGCTTGAGCAAACTTCTCTGCGATCACTTTACGTTGGGCCGCTGCCACATGTTGGTTAAGCACATTAGTCGCCATATTGCCGGCAATCATTAATGTGAGTTCCGAAGACGCATTATGTTTATCAAGCACGGCAGCGATTTCGGTTAGGATAGTTTCAACTTGTTCGTTACTGTATTTCGATGTAATAGGCATAAAGACTCTATAGATGATAGTAAAAGCGGCTTATGATAACCTACTATGCCTGACAACTGAAACCAGTACGATGATTATTTCACTATGAGTTTGCACCTTTCCAATGTCATTTTGCATCAATTATGCAAAAACGATAACGATGAGTTAATGGTTAATTACCGAACTCAATCGCTTGATAATGATACCTCAACCGAAAACTTAGTTTCTGAGTTACATCGCGTGTTTAATGCAAAAGCGGGAAAGGGCTTTGGCTCTTTTAAAGCGGACAGTGATGTACAACGCTGGTTACAGGCGTTGCGAAAAGGAGAACAAGACTTTTACACTTTCTCACAACAAAGCGCCGAGCGTCTTAAACAAGAGTTGATTAAGTATCCTTTTGCTGACGAAGGTATTTTGGTGTTGGCGGAATACCAATCTCTAGCGACTCACTTTTTGTTTATTGGCTTATTACCGCTCAATCAAAGCTTAAAAGTGACCGAGGGGTTAGACATCAGTGCTACCGATTATCTTGATATCAATAAAATGGATATTGCCGCGCGGGTCGATCTGTCGAGTTTTGAAACGGATAAATCCTCTAATCGCTACCTGTCTTATATTAAAGGGCGAGTCGGGCGTAAAGTGTCTGACTTTTTCTTAGACTTTTTACAAGCTGAGGTCGGGCTTGATCCGAAACAGCAAAACCAAGTATTGATGCAAGCGGTAGAAGACTTTTGTAGTGATGCCAAACTTGAAAAAGAAGAAGCGATTAGCTACAAAAAACAGGTCTATGACTACTGTAATGATCAGATCAAATCCGGCGATGAAGTTCAAGTTAAAGAACTATCCAGTGAATTACCTGCCAGTCATGAAGGGACCAGCTTCTTGGAATTTACTCGTGAGCATGGTTACCAACTGGAAGAAAGCTTTCCTGGTGATCGCGCAACGGTACGCAAACTCACCAAGTATGTAGGAGCGGGTGGTGGATTGAACATCAGCTTTGATAGTTTGTTAATGGGGGAACGTATCTTTTATGATCCGGAAACGGACACATTGACGATTAAAGGTACGCCACCGAATCTACGCGATCAGTTAACTAGAAAAAGCTAATCATTTCAGGCGTACTGATTTATTAACCAGCAATACCAAAAAGAAAAGGAGCATACCATGTGCTCCTTTTCTTTTTTTGGATAGTAGAGACAGTCGTATTAAACCGATTGACGTTGAACCACAACTTCTTCGTCAGTTAACTCCTCATTCGCTGTCGCAGTTGGCTCACATTTATCGACGAACCACCCCATATAAGAGGTAAAAATCGTGACAATTATGCAAACAAAGCTTAACCACATGAATGGCGCATAAGATAAGGTTGCGACGCCCAAGATACTGGCCATATAAATACCATTATCACTCCAAGGCACCATTCCAGACGTTAGCGTGCCACCAAACTCGGCATTGCGTGACAAATTCTTACGTTGATAGCCTAATCGGTCATAATTTTTGGCACAAATTTTTGGTGTCAGGATGAGTGAAACATACATCGCGGAACCAAAGACGTTACCCATAAAAGCCGTACCAATAGTACTGGTTGCTAATGAACCGCTATTGGTGACGCGGCGCTCAAATAATTTGGCAATCGTTTCGAGTACGCCGACTTTATCCAATAAGCCACCAAAGCCGAGACCAAAGATGATCACTGCAACGGATCCCAACATCGAAGACATACCGCCTCGGTTGAGAATTGAGTCAATAAAATCAACACCTGATGTGATACTAAATGGAGCCCAAGCAGTATTAAATGCAGGTAAGAAATCGACTTCTTGAATCATGACTGCCCAGATAATACCTAACAATGAACCAAAGCTAATCACAGGAAACGAAGGCATACGTAAGGCGAGTAAACCAAGGACGATCAGTACAGGAATGAAAGAGTAAGGGGTAATATAAAACTGGGTTTCCATTGCGGTGATGACCGATTGCACTTGTGACATATCGACGTTACCCGCGTAATGAAAACCAAATAGGGTAAACATGATGCCGGTAATCACATAACTGATCAGAGCAATCGGTAGCATGCCTTTAATGTGTTCCATCACTTCGACGTTAGACATCGAAGAAGCCAGAATCACCGAGTCAGACAGTGGCGACATTTTATCGCCAAAATAACAGCCCGATAATACTGCGCCAGCGGTGACGGGAGCAGGAACGCCAAGACCTTGACCGATGCCCATCATCGCAATCCCAGCCGTACCTGCCGCTCCCCAAGATGTCCCTGTAGCCAATGCCGTTAAGGAACAGATCACCATCGTGGCAAGTAGGAAAATAGAAGGGTGAATGGCTTGTAGGCCATAGTAGATAATGGTTGGTACGATGCCGCCAGCAATCCAAGTGCCGACTAAAGCACCGACGGCAAGCAGAATCAAGACTGCCCCTAAGCCGTTAGAGATACCGGTTAACGCGGCTTTTTCCAGCTCTTTATACTGGTGTCCGAGGCGAACCCCTAATCCCATAATGATAAACCAGCCAATATAAAGTGCTAATTGAATGGGTAAATCAAGTTGAGCGGTAAAAGAAAATGCTAATAATAAAAACAGCCCCAGTGCGACAATAACTTGTAACAAACTGGGTAAGCGTGTGGGGGCTTGTGTCATGTTTAGAACCTCGAGTTCGATGATATTACCAAGGAGAGGTAAGCATCCTTATTATTTGGCTGCGACTTTACATGAAATGTTGTTACATATCGAACTTAAAGCGAGTTGTTGTGATTTGTATCAGGGAAATCGCATGAATATGCCTATTTTTAAAGGGTTTTCGTCAAATTAGTGCCTTCTAATTTACAAGGTATTTCTTTAGCATCCATCACAATATTGGAAACTCATTAAGGATCAATTTGTAGATCATTTTGAGTGTTTTTTAATGGTTCTGTACTTAAACGGAGCCAAATTATGACGACAATAACGAACCCATTTATGCATTTCGAAGTGATAAAAGATTACCGTCAAGCCGCTAAGGTAGAACACAAATTGTCAGACATTATTTTGTTGACGATCTGTGGTGTGCTCTCCGGCTTTGATACCTGGGAAGGTATCTGTGATTTTGGTGAAAGCCGAACCGATTTTCTTAAATCATTGGGTGATTTTGAGAATGGTATTCCGTCGTCAGATACCATCGCTCGCGTTATGGGGATGGTGAGCCCGTCAGCGATGCAAAAAGCGTTCATTAGTTGGATGAAAGATTGTCATCAAATCACAGATGGCGAAGTGGTTGCAATCGATGGTAAAACCGTTCGCGGCTCTTATAACAAATCTGAAGAACGCTCTGCAATTCATATGGTCAATGCATTTGCAACCGCACAAGGGCTTTGTCTTGGTCAATCTAAGGTGAATGCAAAAACCAATGAAATCACAGAAATACCTAAGTTGTTGGAATTGCTAAATATTTCTGGTTGTTTGGTGACGATTGATGCTATGGGTTGTCAAAGAAAAATCGCGCAAAAGATAATCGATAAAAATGCCGATTACTTACTTGCTGTAAAGGGAAACCAAGGCTCGTTAGAGAAAGCAATAGGTGAGTTTTATCGCCCTTCGATGTTGCAGGAGTTTGCAGAGGGCGACAGTTATGCGAGCCAAGAAAAAGGGCATGGCCGCGAGGAAACACGCTGTGCATTAGTCACGCATGAGTTGTCATTTTTAGGTGATTTAGAGCTTGAATGGCCAAACCTGAAAAGTGTCGGCATCATGGTCAACATGCGTAAAACAGAAGAGCGTGCGACAGAGCAAGATATGTCTGTCCGCTTCTACATCAGCTCGAAAAAACTCAGTGCGAAAGAGTTACATGATGCAACGCGTTCTCACTGGGGAATTGAGTCGATGCACTGGCAACTTGATGTTACTTTTAGAGAAGATGCATGTCGCATTCGAGTCGATGATCGCGCAGAGGCTTTTTCAAGGATCAGGCAAGTATGTTTGAACCTTTTAAAGCAAGAAACGAGCTTTAAGGGAGGCATTCAACGCAAACGAATGAAGTGCGCGATGGATGTGGAGTACTTAGGTAAGGTACTTGGAGCCCTTGAATGACGGGGGTATTCATGCGATTTCCGTGTGATTTGTATCAGTTAAAAACATTGCTGTAGTGTTAAATGTTGTTTTTTGGAAAAATTAATGAAATGAAACAGTTTGTAGCATGAAATTATTGTGTTGCAAGATCTGAGTGATTAAGTGAAGTTTTAATTAATAAACGCTAAAAAACGCCAAGTTAGACTTTTTCAGGGGTTGAACTTAAATCGACGATAAAGCACAGTAGATAACATGACATTCTATCATTGCCGCTAGGAGTGATAGATGAGATTTTTATTTGAACACACGGAGAAGTAGTGCGATGAGAGTAGGTTTAGTTGGTTGGCGTGGCATGGTTGGTTCTGTGTTAATGCAGCGCATGGTCGAAGAAAGAGATTTCGATGTCATTGAGCCAGTATTCTACAGTACGTCACAAATTGGTATTGCAGCCCCTAACTTGGGGAAAGACGCTGGAATGCTGCAAGATGCCTATGATATTGACAGTTTGAAGCAGTTAGATGTCATCATCACTTGTCAAGGTGGTGCCTATACGGAAAAGGTTTATCCTGCTTTGCGCCAAGCGGGATGGAAAGGGTATTGGATTGATGCGGCCTCTACGTTGAGAATGGATCCTGAAGCGATTATCACCCTCGATCCTGTCAATTTAGCGCAGATTCAGCAAGGTATTCATCAAGGTACAACCACGTTTGTGGGTGGTAACTGCACGGTTAGTTTGATGCTCATGGGGTTGGGTGGCTTGTATGAAAAAGGCTTGGTTGAATGGACCAGTGCAATGACTTATCAGGCAGCCTCTGGGGCAGGAGCACAAAACATGCGTGAATTAATTTCACAAATGGGTGTGATTAACGATGCGGTTAGCTCTGAATTAGCCAATCCCTCAAGCTCGATTTTAGATATTGATCAAAAAGTAGCAGAAACCATGCGTTCGGCGTCGTTTCCCACCGATCAATTTGGTGTGCCTCTCGCGGGTTCATTAATTCCATGGATTGATGTCAAACGTGACAACGGACAAAGTAAAGAAGAGTGGAAAGCTGGCGTTGAAGCCAACAAAATTTTGGGCTTACAGAATACTCCGATCCCAATTGATGGTACTTGTGTACGTATTGGTGCGATGCGTTGTCATTCACAAGCGCTGACGATTAAATTGAAACAAAATATCCCACTTGATGAAATTGAAGAGATTATTGCCTCCCATAACCAATGGGTTAAAGTTGTTCCTAATGAACGCGATATCACTGCGCGTGATTTGAGCCCGGCGAAAGTCACCGGAACGTTATCGATCCCTGTTGGACGTTTACGCAAAATGTCGATGGGGGATGACTTCTTGAATGCCTTTACCGTTGGCGATCAGTTGTTATGGGGAGCGGCTGAGCCACTTCGTCGTACATTACGAATTATTCTGGCTGAGAAACAATAAGTCAGCGTTAAGTCATCAAACCATACTTCGTCAAGCGAAAACACCGATGTGTTTTCGCTTTTTTATGTCTTTTGATTGATGTTTAGTGATTACCGTTAGGCCAAACCAGGAAATAAATTACGTAAGCCGTTAGCAATAAACTCGATGCCAAGTGCGCCAAGAATCAGTCCCATGATCCGAGTAATGACGTTAATACCCGTTTGGCCGAGTAAACGCACAATGTAAGGAGCGGAACGAAACAGCAACCAAGAACCCAGACTAAAAACCACAATAGTTAAGGCAATGCCTATCGTATCAAACATACTTGGATAGCGTGAGCTATAGACGATGGTTGAACTGATTGCACCAGGTCCGGCCATTAAAGGCATCGCCAGTGGAACAACACCAATCTGTTCTCGACTGATGTATTCTGATTTTTCTTGCTTGTTTTGTTTATCCTCACCCAGTTTTCCGCTCATCATTGAAAAAGCAATGCTCAGTAACAGCAAACCACCTGCCACTCGGAATGAATCCAGTGAGATACTGAACATATCGAGTAGAACTTGCCCTGCAAGTAAGGCGGTAATTAAGATCACGGCGACAGCAATATTGGCCGTGGCTGCAGTTTTGTTCTTTTCTTCCAATGTCATATGGCTGGTTAAAGACACAAAAATAGGCATGATGCCAACCGGGTTAACCGCGGCAACCAGTCCTAGAAAAAATTGCAGGAAAATGGCGAGTTCAAAATGCATTAAAACAGTCTCTGACGATGAGTAAAGTAGATAGGCTAAGATAATGTATGTTAATCGAAACAAAATCACGAATGAAAAAAACTAGTTCATGGCTCTCATCATGATTAAGAAAAACTAATCATGGGATCATTGTGATAATGCACTGTTACAAATAATGTGGTCGAGATGGGTTTTTAATGATGATTTGTTAACATCCACACAGTTTCTGTAAAAAAAAGCCTAGAGGTTGGAGAGTTAGCTAAGAGTCTATATACTCAAACTGGCACATAAAACATTGGCTACAAATGGTAATGTTGTACAAAAATGAAACTTTTTTACAAAATGTTGTACTTTTTCTAGTTTATTGTGTTTGATAGCCTCTTTTTTAATCATGTGTTAATTTGTTGTTTTTCTTTGTTAATTCAACTTCTTATGTGTTTTTTTCTGGCTGTGTTTCTTGGGCGGTGCTATTTAGTTTTTGAGAACTGATCTGAGTCAATTTTTTTCAAACCATGAAAGATTATACTCAGTTCTGAAAGCAATTTACTAAGTCTGTCGTTACTTAAGCTATTGTGAGACCAAAATAAAACTGAGAGACAGCAAGCTTAATAAAGAGTTTTTAACATTTTTCTATTTTAGGAGATTCACTATGCCGGTAACTAATTTGGCTGAACTTGATGCTCTTGTGGCTCGCGTTAAAGCGGCACAAGCAGAATTTGCAACTTACTCTCAAGAGCAAGTTGATAAAATTTTCCGTGCAGCATCTTTAGCCGCAAACCAAGCCCGTATTCCTCTCGCGCAACAAGCGGTGGCAGAATCAGGCATGGGTATTGTTGAAGATAAAGTAATTAAAAACCACTTTGCTTCAGAGTTTATCTATAACAAATACAAAGATGAAAAAACCTGTGGTGTACTTGAAGAAGATGAAAGTCTAGGCACGATGACGATTGCAGAGCCTGTTGGTATCATCTGTGGTATTGTCCCAACGACTAACCCGACTTCAACCGCGATTTTCAAATCACTCATCTCTTTAAAAACGCGTAACGGTATTATCTTCTCGCCACACCCACGTGCGAAAAATTCAACCAATGACGCAGCGAAACTCGTTCTTGATGCTGCGGTAGCTGCCGGTGCACCGAAAGACATTATCGGTTGGATTGACCAACCTTCTGTTGAGCTTTCTAACGCCTTAATGAAACACGAAGGTATTGCACTGATCCTTGCTACTGGTGGCCCAGGCATGGTGAAAGCGGCTTACTCTTCTGGTAAACCGGCTATCGGTGTTGGTGCCGGTAACGTGCCTGTTGTAATCGATGAAACTGCGGATATTAAACGCGCAGTCGCTTCAGTTTTGATGTCAAAAACGTTTGATAACGGTGTGGTTTGTGCTTCTGAGCAAGCGGTTATCGTAATGGATGAAGTTTACGATGAAGTGAAAGAGCGTTTCGCGACTCATAAAGCTCACGTATTAAGTAAAGCCGATGCAGATAAAGTACGCAAAGTCCTCCTGATCGATGGTGCGTTAAACGCGAAAATCGTTGGTCAACCAGCGACAGCGATTGCTGAAATGGCGGGTGTTAAAGTACCTGCGGATACCAAAATTCTAGTCGGTGAAGGTATCGGTGAAGTGTCTTACGATGACGAGTTTGCTCATGAGAAACTATCGCCAACGCTAGGCATGTTCCGTGCTTCTTCTTTCGAGAATGCCGTAGAGCAAGCGGTTCGAATGGTTGAGATTGGTGGTATCGGTCATACCTCAGGTTTATACACCAACCAAGATATTAATGCAGACCGTATTCGTTACTTCGGTGACAAAATGAAAACGGCTCGTATTTTGATCAATATTCCAACCACTCACGGTGGTATTGGTGACTTGTATAACTTTAACGTAGCACCGTCTTTGACTCTGGGCTGTGGTTCTTGGGGTGGTAACTCTATCTCTGAGAACGTGGGTCCTAAGCACCTAATCAACAAGAAAACTGTTGCTAAGCGAGCTGAAAATATGTTGTGGCACAAACTCCCTAAATCAATCTACTTCCGTCGTGGTAGCTTGCCAATCGCACTGAGCGATCTTGAAGGTAAAAAACGTGCCTTCTTAGTAACAGACCGTTTCCTATTCAATAACGGTTACACTGACGAATTGGTTAGCATGCTCAAAGCATTGGGTATGGAAGTACAAACGTTCTTTGATGTTGAAGCTGATCCAACGCTATCGGTAGTAGAGAAGGGTGCTGAAGCGATGAAGAGCTTCCAGCCTGATGTGATTATTGCCCTTGGTGGTGGTTCACCGATGGATGCTGCGAAGATCATGTGGGTAATGTACGAGCACCCAGAAACTCACTTCGAAGAGCTCGCAATGCGCTTTATGGACATCCGTAAACGTATTTACAAGTTCCCGAAAATGGGTCAAAAAGCAGAGCTAGTGTGCATCACCACAACATCTGGTACAGGTTCAGAAGTTACACCATTTGCGGTAGTGACCGACGACAAAACTGGTGCTAAGTACCCACTTGCTGACTACGAATTGACCCCTCACATGGCGATCGTTGATGCTAACCTAGTGATGAATATGCCTAAGTCACTGACTGCCTTTGGTGGATACGATGCGGTAACTCACGCACTAGAAGCTTATGTGTCTGTATTGGCAAACGAATACTCTGATGGTCAGGCTCTACAAGCATTGAAGATGCTAAAAGAGTACCTACCTTCAAGTTACAAAAATGGCGCAGCAGACCCAATTGCACGTGAGAAAGTACACAATGCGGCAACTATCGCGGGTATTGCATTTGCGAACGCCTTCCTTGGGGTATGTCACTCAATGGCACACAACATCGGTGCTGAGTTCCATTTACCACATGGCCTTGCTAACGCGCTATTGATTTCTAACGTTGTACGTTACAACGCGAACGATAACCCAACTAAGCAAACCGCATTCTCTCAATACGACCGTCCACAAGCTCGTCGTCGTTACGCAGAAGTTGCTGACCATCTTGGTTTAAGCCAAGCAGGCGACCGTACAGCACAGAAAATTGAGCGTTTATTAACTTGGTTAGAAGAGCTGAAGAAAGAACTCGATATTCCATTATCGATTCAAGCCGCGGGTGTTAATGAAGCTGACTTCCTAGCTAAAATTGATGATTTGTCAGTTCGTTCGTTCGATGACCAATGTACAGGTGCGAACCCACGTTACCCACTGATTTCTGAGCTGAAAGAAGTCCTTCTTTGTGCTTATTACGGTAAAGCTTTCGTTGAAGGTGAAACCTTCGAAGGGACGACCGTTATCAAGAAAAAAGATGACCAAAAGCCAGCCAAGAAAAAGTAAGCTGAGTTAATGAGAGGTTTTCGCTAGCACGGCGCTTCTCTAATCGAATCGAGACCCTACCATAAGTTATGGTAGGGTCTTTTTATTGACGGCTATGTTGGGAAGTTTTGTGAATGATTAACCCAATCAATAATCAAGATAGTGACTGATTAACGGAGCGATAGCGGTGATGACAAGGATGAAAATCTAGGGTTGCGTCACTATTTTAGCGCTATATAATGGCCTTCAGCTCAGAAAGCTTGATGAGCATCAAAAAACGAAGAGCAAGATAAATAACTTGCCAATAGAGCTCAATTTGATTCATCGCCTTTGTTCAAAAGTGATAAACAGCAAACCTCTATAGACTTTACAACTGTATGACTAATTTTCTCAGTGTGACTCGTCGTGCTGATCCCTGATTATTACCATTTGTTTGAGGATAGTTATTGTGACACGTATTATTGTTGTCGGTGGAGGTGCCGGTGGACTAGAGCTAGCCACTAAGCTCGGTCGAACGTTAGGGCGAAAGAATCGCGCTAACATCACCTTAGTGGATCGTAATTCTAGTCATCTATGGAAGCCATTGCTCCATGAAGTCGCCACTGGCTCTTTAGATGAAGGCGTTGATGCATTGAGTTACCGTGCCCATGCTAAAAATCACTGTTTTGAGTTTCAACTTGGTAGTCTAGAAGCGATTGACCGTGAGACAAAGCGGATCACGCTGAGTGAACTGAGAGATGAACATGATGAGTTATTGATGCCAAAACGTGAGCTGGAATATGATCTTCTAGTCTTAGCGATTGGCTCTAAATCTAATGATTTCAACACACCCGGAGTAAAAGAACACTGTATTTTCTTGGATAGTCCAGAGCAAGCACATCGTTTCCGTACCGAAATGAATAATGAATTTTTAAAGCTACATGCAAAAAATGGTCACGGAACGGTTGATATTGCGATTGTGGGTGCTGGAGCGACAGGGGTTGAATTATCCGCTGAATTGCATAATGCGATTAAAGAGTTACACAGCTACGGCTTTGGTGATTTAGACTCGAGCAAGCTCAATGTTAATTTAATCGAAGCGGGCGAGCGTATTTTGCCTGCATTGCCACCACGAATTTCTGCCGCCGCGCATAGCGAACTCACTAAATTAGGGGTCAACGTTCGTACTACGACGATGGTCACTAAAGCTGAGAAAGATGGCTTAACCACCGAAGACGGCGAAAAAATCCTGGCGACGATCATGGTTTGGGCAGCAGGTATTAAAGCGCCTGATTTTATGAAAGACATCGCAGGCTTAGAAACCAATCGTATTAACCAATTAGTCGTCAAGGATACCCTTCAGACGACTCGTGATGATGATATTTTTGTGATTGGTGATTTGGCTCAGTGTACACAGGCGGATGGTAAGTTTGTTCCGCCTCGTGCTCAAGCCGCCCATCAAATGGCGTCACAAGCGTTCAAAAATATTGTTGCTAAACTGAATGGCAGAGAATTAAAGCCTTACATCTACAAAGATCATGGCTCTTTAGTGTCACTAAGTCGTTTTTCTACCGTAGGCAGCTTAATGGGCAACTTAACCAAAGGCTCAATGATGGTTGAAGGGCGTATTGCGCGTGTGGTGTACATTTCTTTATACCGTATGCATCAAGTGGCCTTGCATGGTATTTTTAAAACAGGGCTAATGATGTTGGTGGGACGAATCAACAGAGTGCTTAGGCCGAACCTTAAATTGCACTAATTAAATAAAAAAACCGAAGCATAAAACTCTCAATACCGCTCACTTAACCGTGAGCGGTTTGTTTGTATAAGGATAAGAATATTGAGGTTATTTATCTGTCATTGATATGGCTAAGTACGCTACTTTTTTCACCTCAGTTATGAATAATTTATTTTTAGTTAAGATTGATTTCTATATCTGACTCTATGGTAGAAGAACAAGTCAAAATATAACCTTCCTCGATTTCTTTCTCGGTTAATGCAGTTTGATTCAAAGTCGTTACACGACCTTTACTAATTTTACATTTACAAGAGCCACAAATACCGCTGCGGCAAGCGATGATCAGAGGGATTCCTGCATTTTCAAGTACATCAGCAAGCAATTGTCCTTTCTGAGCCTTGATGGTTTGAGCAAAGTTAGCCACGCCAACCTTGACCTCTGTGTCTGAGAACAGAGGTTTATGAGTTTGAAGTGGGCTAAAACTTTCTTGGTAAAAATTAGCCATATCAAAGCCGAGTTCGAGTAAGTAACCTTCAACATCTCGCATGAATTTATCGGGGCCACACAAATAGATATTACGTGAATGTATATCTGGCACTAGGGTTTTCAGCCAGTGTATATCGATTTTGCCTTGCGGATAGCCACTGTTCTTTGCGTCTTTCAACAACAGCTTCAGATGAAAATTGTCGTACAAGGTGTGATAGGTTGCCAAAGTATCAAAGTAGAGGGTTTGTTCGGGTGAACGAGCAATGTGCAAAAACTCAATATCAATCTCCATCGTATGGTGAAGCCAATATTTTATCATAGCCATGACAGGGGTGATCCCACATCCTGCACTGATAAGTAGCACTTTACTTTGCCCATCGTGAATTTTCGGTGGATGATCAATACAATTAAAATCACCTGTCGGAGGAAGTGCTTGGACAGTACCTGTCACCTGTAATTGATCAATCAAAAAATTCGATACTTTACCGCCATCTACACGTTTAACGGTAATTTGGAGGTAATTCTCTGCGTTCAACGAACTGATTGAATAAGCTCTAAATTCCATCTTTCCTGCTATCTTAACTCCAAGATTGATAAATTGTCCCGGTTTAAAATCAAACAGTAACGATTCGCTCGGTTCACCGAAGCGAAGAGAAACCGTATCTTCAGTTTCAAAGAATTTATCGATGCAGTGCAGTGTGACTGGCGTTTGATCCTGCCATTTAAAATACATAATATTCTCTCCTACTATCATCAAATTTAATGCCCTCATAAGAGGGCATTAAATTTTAAGCGGCCAAAATCGTTTTTAAGTCTTCTGCTACGTTGCCAATGCTACGCATATCGAACTTATCTTGAAGAATAGTGAGTAGATTATCGGTTAAAAATGCAGGGGCTGTTGGACCGGTGTAGATCCCTTTCACACCGAGTGCGAACAAGGTCAATAGGATCACTATCGCTTTTTGCTCAAACCAAGAAAGCACGAGTGTTAGAGGCAGTTCGTTGATATCGCAATCAAACTCTTTTGCCAGTGCCAAGGCCAACTGAATGGCTGAGTAAGCATCATTACATTGGCCCACATCCAATAAACGAGGGATACCATTGATGTCGCCAAACTGGTTTTTATTAAAACGGAATTTACCGCAGGCAAGAGTGAGGATTAAAGTATCGTCAGGCGCTGCAGCGGTGAAGTCGCTATAGTAGCTGCGTTCTGCTTTATCGCCATCACAACCACCGACTAGGAAAAAGTGTTTGATATTACCCTGTTTAACTTGATCGATGACGGCTGGAGCCGCATTCATGAGCGCATTGCGACCAAAGCCAACGGTGATCATCTGCTCTATCTCGTCATGCAGGAAACCAGATTGGTTTAATGCACACTCAATTACCTGATTAAAATCGTCACCTTCGATATGTGCAACATCCGGCCAGCCAACGATACTGCGGGTGAATAAGCGCTCAGCGTATTGGCCTACATTTGGGTTGAGTAAACAGTTGGAGGTCATAACAATCGCTCCAGGGAAATTAGCGAATTCTTTTTGTTGGTTTTGCCAAGCACTGCCATAGTTGCCAACCAAGTGAGGGTATTTATTAAGCTCAGGGTAGCCGTGGGCAGGCAGCATTTCACCATTGGTATAAACATTAATGCCTTTACCGACCGTTTGTTGCAGGATTTTTTCTAGATCATGTAAATCGTGACCAGAGACTAGAATACACTTCCCCTTGATAGGTTTAACATTAACAGCGGTTGGCTGTGGATGGCCGAATGTGTCCGTTTCACCGAGATCAAGCATCTCCATGACTTTATAATTCATCAAGCCAATCTTCATTGAACAATCGAGTAGCTCTGAGAGGTCGTCAGGTTCGGTACCAAGCCAAGCCATAATGTCATGATATTGGGCGTAGATATCGTTGCTGGTTTGACCAAGTACACGCGCATGCTCCATGTAGGCAGCTGCGCCTTTTAAGCCATATAAACACAATAAACGTAAGCCAATCACATCCTCGTGAAGCATCTCTTTACCCCGATTAACCGCCACTTGTGGTGCGAGAGTTAAAATTGCCTCAACCGAATCAGGTAATTCAAATTGGGCAACGGCGGGTAGAGGTGTGATAGGTTGGTTAGTGAGTTGGCTGGCCGCCAGCACTTGTGCCTTTAAGCGCACTTGATATTCTGCAGCTAGATGAGTCAGCTCAAGAATACGCTGTGGATCGAAATTGACATTGGTTAAGGTAGCAAAGAAAGCTTTAGGAGCCCATTGATTGATCTCATCGTCAATGATATTGAACGAGTAGGCTTGGTTTGCCCAAAATGAAACGCCTTGCAATGTATAGACCAAGATGTCTTGTAAGTCAGAAACTTCCGCGGTCTTGCCACACATACCTTGCGTAAATGAGCAGCCTTTTATGGTTGGCGTCTGGATAGTCTGTTCACATTGAATACAGAACATAATAAATCTCCGGTGTGTTAACCCTAAACAGTTCATGTCTAGGGAAGGGCTAAAGGTAGAATCCTTTACCGAAGAGCAGAATTTATGCCAACTTGTAATTTATTGATTTTAAAGGGGTAAATCAAACTAGTGGACTGTGGTTGATGTAAAAAAGACACCGACAGGATGTGATATTGACATCTGCTTAGTGGTCTATTTTGAGCTTACACCGAGTTTTTTCCCCATTCGGTACAGATTACCGCGATCCATATGCAGAAAATCGGCGGCCTTTGACCAAACTCCATCCGATTGTCTTAATGCATGTTCAATTAAGAGCTTTTGATACACTTCTACAAGCTCGCGCATCGATTTTGGATGGAGAGGAAAAAAGCTTGATGTTGTTTTCACATCCGAACGGTGGGGTAAAATATCAAAATGGTCGATATTAATCGTCGTATGAGCTTGCTGAATAGCATGAAGTGCTGCTCGCGTTAGTGCATGTTCCAGTTCACGCACATTACCATACCAAGGCAAGCTTTCTAATTGACTGAGCAGCCTAGGGTGAACATGTAAATTTGGGGTATTGAATTGGTGACGTACTTTTTCGAGTAAGTAACCAGCCAGTACAGGAATATCCCCTTCACGTATTCTCAATGGGGGGACCGTTATGGGAAAAACATTGAGGCGGTGAAATAAATCCGCACGAAAATGCCCCTCTGCGACTTCTTGAGCTAAATTACGGTTGCTGGCTGCAATGATCCGGACATTAACCAAAAGGTGTTTATCACTGCCAACACGTTGTAGTTCTCCTTGCTGAATCACACGGAGCAATTTGGCTTGCAGGATTAACGGCAATTCGCCGACTTCGTCGAGAAACAGTGTTCCCCCATCTGCAAGTTCAAATTTACCCGCTCGGTGCTGATTTGCACCAGTGAAGGCGCCTTTGACATGACCAAACAACTCACTTTCCGCTAGGCTTTCGGGTAATGCTGCGCAATTGACATAAATCATCGGATGGTCACGACGATGAGATTGAGCGTGCACTTGATGGGCGACTAATTCTTTACCGGTTCCTGTCTCACCCAAAATCAATACTGCATAGTCTGAGGGGGCGACGATAGCGATTTGCTGACGAAGTTGCTGGATTTGTGGGCTAAGACCGACCATCTCACCTTGTTGTGAGCGGGCTTGCTGAATCAACGTTTGGGTGATGGTGCTTTGTTTTTTATTCTGTGCTTTAAGTGCTTTTAATTGAGCGATGTTGCGTAAGGTGGCCGCGGTCAGTGCCGCGAAGGTGTCGATCATTATGGGGTCAAGATGATCAAAAGCGCCGATGGTCAGTGAGTCCATCGTTAACGCTCCGACTAACTGGCCATCAACATAAAGGCTACGCCCTAAGCAATCATGCACGGTGAGTGAGGGCTGTTCATTGAGTAAAGCACCATCAAAAGGATCGGGTAATGGACAATTGGCATCAAAGCGGACGGTTTGTTGGCTATGTAGAATTTGTTCTAAACGAGGGTGCACTTTAGGAAAATAGCGTTGACCCAAGACACTCGTTGATAAGCCTTTTACCGCGACAGGTGTTAAAAATCCATCGTGATCAAAAACAAATAGTGCGGCCGCGTCGCAAGGAAAAACGCAAGCGACGCCATCAATCATACATTGATATTGTTGCTGACTAGATAGGTTGGAACTTAAGTTCAATGCTATGTTAAGCACAACTTGATCGATCGCTTTGGACATAAGTAGCTCTGTTTAATCATCGAGCTCAATATGCTAACAGTTAGATGTCATATTCACATCGCATGGTTATTTTTATTGATGTGTGATTGACATCGATCAATTTTCAATAACATTATAACTGAGTCAGTCATGTTGATTACGTTGGTGCTTTTAAAGTATCTGGTGATCGGTGGCTTATGCTACAGAGTCAATCTATATCATTGAGATAGAGAGTATGCTTAGCAGGACTTATTTTATTGTTTTAACTGATATTGATTACTGTACTGATGTGAACCACTTGAGATTGGCTCTGGAATAATTGAAAAAACCAGTCCTGCTTTTGGTTGACCATGAAAAATAAACCGATTTTGGGCAAGGCATTCTTGCTTCGCTTCGCACGCTTTAACGAGCCGTTGACTAGGAATATTGCTAGGATCACAGATAATTTCTAAACGAGTCAGTTTGAGCTGGGCAAAACTCCACTCTATCAACGCAGCTAGTGCTTCTTTCCCGAACCCTTGTTGTTGATGATCGTCTCCTATCCAATAGCCTAAACTCGCCATATTAAACGTGGTAGAAAATTCATTAATCGCGACCATACCAACGATTTGCTGCGTTGCTTTATCGATCACCGCAAAGCCATAGGCGTCAGCTTTTATCCAGTTTAATCGTGTTGCCAGAATAAATCGTTCAGCCTCTTGTTGGTTAAAGTGGGCATGACACCAATCAATCCATCGATGTAAGGAGGGCGAGTGTTGAATAAGTCTTGCAAATTCGACCGCTTCATCAACCGATAAAAGGCGTAATTGCAAACGCTGAGTATTGATTAAAAATTCTGGGCTCATGACAGATTGCCTCATTTTCACTGTGTGTCTTTGCCGTTGAATTCTCTATCGTGCCATATAACAACTCAACGCCCATATAGGGCGTTGGATAGGATTATTGAACTCGGCGAACTTGGATAATCATGCCCATAAGAGGGTGGTCCAAATAATGGGTTTCTCCACTGCGCATGCGGCGTTTTTGATCGAGGCGATAACTTTTCAAAAAAGATTGTTTTTCCATCGTTGGTGATATGGCGATGAGGTGTCCATCTTGTACATTGGTGCGTGTATCTTGGTCGAGTTCATCTAAGTCCAGAGAGGGATCTTGAAGGATAACTTCACGCACACTCGGTTTTTTTAAGTCAAAATTAGCTTCGGCAAACAGAAAATGCTGGACATAAATTTGTAAGGTGCCATCAAGCTCATACAGCGGTGGAGTAACGGTCTGTTCAACAACACCATCAATGGGACGGTATTGTTCGGTTTGTGCGACTCGTTCACTGCCGTTAGGATTAAACTGGGTCGAGTAGTCTTTCCCTGCTTGAATATGAAAGACGGGAGCGGATGCTCTCCCTTGATCGCCTTGACGCCAAGCGGTATGTAATAACACTTGAAAGCCAGCATGATTGCGTAAGCGCTGAGCTTGCTCGGTTAATTGATAGTCCGTTTGAGAGAGCATACGTACGCCTTTACTTTGCCGATATTGGGCATCACTCAGGCTACCGGCACGAGAGAGATTAATCTCCGGTAAACTATTTGGCCATGACTCTTGAGTTTTCTCGGCATCAATCGCACGCTGGAAGATGATCACTTCAATATCGAATTGTCGCTGCGCTAGGCTGGGCATGGCAACGAGCAAAAGCAGTAGTGGGATCAGTTTTTTCATTATGACTCCGTCAATGTGCTGGGCACGTATTTGATTCTATTGAGCCTACCATATTAGGCAGCAGGTAGTAGATTGTGCTGGAATTCTTGCAGCATGTCTGTAACAAATTGAATTCTTTCTCTTCTATCAACCAGTGGAAGGATAAACTTCAATTTAGTCGGACCTTCCATCGCAAATTGTTTCGGTTGTGCATGAAGTAGTTTAACCAAAAACATCGGGTTAATGTCAGCGTTAGGGTAGAACTCAATATACCCGCCTTTTTCATGCGCTTCGATTTTACGAATTTTCAGTGCGGCGGCGTTGAGCTTCAGTTGGGCAATAGTCAACAGATTCAAGGCCGCATCCGGCAGTTTACCAAATCGATCGATTAATTCGACTTTAAGTTCAGCCAATTCAGTATCATCGGCGACACTGGCGATTTGTTTATAGAGTGATAAACGGCTGTTGATATCAGGGATATAATCATCAGGCAGCAGAGCTGGGATTCGTAGCTCGACTTCACTTTGTTCACGCAGTAGATCATCCAATGATGGCTCTTTACCCGATTTTAAGGCTTCAACCGCTTGTTCTAGCATCTCCATATATAAGCTAAAACCAATCGATTGGATCTGACCACTCTGCTCATCGCCGAGTAACTCACCCGCTCCGCGAATTTCTAAGTCGTGGGTTGCTAAGGTAAATCCTGCGCCGAGATCTTCAAGCGAAGCAATGGCCTCTAAGCGTTTAATCGCATCTTTGGTCATCGCTTTAGGATGCGGTGTTAATAAATAAGCATACGCCTGGTGGTGAGAGCGACCTACTCGTCCGCGTAATTGGTGTAATTGAGCCAATCCAAGAGTATCGGCGCGATTAATGATAATGGTATTGGCGGTGGGTACATCTATCCCCGTTTCAATGATAGTGGTACACACCAGTACGTTGTAACGCTGATGATAAAAATCATTCATGATTTGTTCGAGTTCACGCTCACGTAATTGTCCGTGGGCGACGGTGACACGAGCTTCAGGGATAAGCGCTTCCAAATCGGCAGCAACTTTCTCGATGCTTTCGACTTGGTTGTGTAAAAAGTAAACTTGACCACCACGCATGATCTCCCTTAGAACCGATTCTCGAACAACACTGTCTTCATGTTGACGGACAAAGGTTTTAATCGCTAAGCGTCGAGCAGGCGGTGTTGCAATGATCGATAAATCGCGCATACCACTCATTGCCATATTCAGTGTGCGTGGAATCGGTGTGGCCGTTAACGTTAAAATATCTACATCGGCACGCATGGCTTTGACTTTTTCTTTCTGACGAACCCCAAAGCGGTGTTCTTCATCAACGATTAATAGCCCTAAATCGGCAAAGATGAGATCACTGGAGAGGAGCTTGTGTGTTCCCACGACAATATCGACTTTCCCTTCGGCGACATCTTGCATGATCTGCTTTTGCTCTTTGGCTGATTTAAAGCGTGATAGCACCTCGACACGGATCGGTAAATTGGCAAAACGGTCGCGGAAATTTTCAAAATGTTGCTGAGCCAATAAAGTTGTGGGTACTAAAATAGCCACTTGTTTATTGTTATCGGTACAAACAAAAGCGGCGCGCATCGCGACCTCAGTTTTACCGAAACCAACATCGCCGCACACAAGTCTATCCATCGCTTTGGCTTGACACATGTCCGACAGTACCGCATTGATCGCCATGGCTTGATCGTCGGTTTCTTCAAAGGGAAAGGTGGCTTTAAAGGTGGCGTATTGGTCACGATCCAAACGGAAGCGATACCCTGGTTTCAGTTCGCGTTTAGCGTAGACATCAAGCAGTTCGGCAGCGACATCGCGGACTTTTTCCGCCGCTTTCTTGCGTGCTTTAACCCAGCTTTCTCCTCCCAGTTTATGGAGTGGCGCGGATTCTTCTGCACCTCCGGAATAACGGCTAATTAAGTTCAGTGATGAAACGGGAACATACAGCTTGGCTTCATTTTGATATTCAAGCGTAACGTATTCGGTAGTAATGCCTCCTGCTTCGAGGGTTTGTAAGCCTAAGTAACGTCCAATACCATGGTCGATATGCACTACGGGCTGTCCCGGTTTTAACTCGGCAAGATGGCGGATCACTGCATCACTATTGGTGGATTTACGTTCTTTCTTTCGACGTTGAACCACCCGTGCTCCGAGTAAATCGGCTTCACAAATCAAGGCGAGAGATGGATCAGTGAAAATCGCACCACGTTCGGCAGCGCCGATCACCAAAGCCAATCGCTCTGAACTTTGCCAAGCGTCATCAAAAGAAGCGAATGCGGTAGGGCGTAACTTAATTCGCTGTAATAGCTCGAGTAGCGCTTCGCGTCGTCCTTCAGACTCAACCGAGAAAATAATCTTACCGGTAAATTGCTCGCTAAATTGACGTAAGGCGGCGAGGGGTTCTTTATTTTGCTGTTGAATCGCTAAATCAGGCAGTGCGGTAATGGCTAAGTTACTTCTACCAGCCTTTTCTTGAATCGGGTCGATGGACAGTTGTAACTGAGCAAAATCTTTGGCGCGTGCGAATAAATCGTCTTTTTTTAACCACAATTCGTCAGGCGCTAGCAATGGGCGTAACGGATCTATATTCCGTTGATCATAACGATACGCGACATCAGCGAGAAATTGGTCAATGGCGCTTTCAACCTGACCTAATAAAATTAATTGACTATGATCCGGGAGATAATCAAACAGTGTTTCGGTATGTTCAAAAAATAGCGGTTGCCAATATTCAATCCCCGCAGGCCATGTGCCTTTAGAAACCTGCATATAGATAGATTCAGGCTCACGACGGGCATCAAATCGTTGCCGAAAACGGGCACGAAATGCTTCTATGGCTTGCTCGGTGGTCGGAAATTCATGAGCAGGAAGTAGACGAATTTGATCGATTTGCTGAATAGAACGTTGATTTTCTGGGTCAAAAATTCGAATCGTGTCAATTTCATCATCAAAAAAATCAATTCGATAAGGGGAATCACTGCCCATAGGGAAGAGATCCAGGATCGACCCACGACTGGCGTATTCTCCCGGCCCAAACACCTGATCTACATGACGATAACCGGAGTTTTCTAACTGAACGCGTAATTTGGCTAAAGAGAACCGATCCCCTTGTTTGACCATCAAGGTGTGTTGAAGTAAGAAATCACGTGGCGTCTGGCGTTGTAACAAGGTACTGACCGGGACAACAGTGATCCCAGTTCCTAAAGAGGGCAACTGATATAAGCGAGCGATGCGATCAGAAATAATCTCTTGATGAGGTGAAAAATTATCGTAGGGTAAGGTTTCCCAATCAGGAAATAAGCCGACCGGAGCTTGACTGAATTGCTCTAGCTCTTGAACCAGTTTTAATGCTGTCTGTGGATCGGGTACTGCCAACAAGGTGTGGCTTGAGTGACGATTAGCGAATTCAGCGATGGTTAGCGCGAGACTGGCACCGGGTAAATTGCCCAGTTGTTTCTTATCCCCAGCACCACGCAGATGTGGGAGTGTTAATACAGTTTTTGTCATCATTATTGAGTGGGTCGTTATGGTTTTTCTCGATCTAAAGAGCGTTGACGCAACAGTTTCTGTTGGCAATGAAGCGCAGCTTTAATGAGTAGGTCTTGGTCATTATCACGCAGGAGAGTGTATCTGACGCTAATAATCGTGGAGTCGGGATCCGTTTCACAATCGATAACTTCGCCATAACAATAAATCGCTGCTGCGGGATGCTCTAGGAATAATTTAATGCGTAGTGGTGTACCTAGTACGAGCGCGTCTCTGGCTCGATAAGTAAATTGACTGGCACCGAACGACAAGGTTGAGGCACGTTGAGCGGGATCATCTTGTTGGGCGAGCATAAAGCTCAGTAATAGATTCAGCTTAGAATTCTGCGTTTCTAGCAGTTGGATAACGTGTTTAAAATCGCTGTTTTTGAGTTCGAGCCGCGCAGCATCATTTAATTGATCAAGTTGACTAAACTCACTGGCCACAACAAAAGGTGCGGGGATTTCCGCCTCAAAATCGATCTGAGAAGGCAAACGAAAGTTAGCCGCTAACGGCTCGATGTTAATTGTCAGTGCGTGGTATACCGAAAAAAAGTCTTGGTCAGTCATATTGGGTTTCCTTCTCACCTTTGTTGATTATCGTCATAAAGAATCAGTAATCAAGCAAAGTGAGAGTTTTGTTGTAAATCAATCAGAGTGATTACGAATAAATTATCGCCATTACCTTTGAGTGATAACGGTGTTTAACAAAGATTTGGCAAAGAAAAACTACAACCTTGGACAGATTCTCGTTACAGTAGCGGCCTATTATGGCTTTGGTTTGTATTATGTTTCATCCTATTTCGATATTTATCGGTTTACGTTATTTACGCGGACGTTCAGGTGATCGGTTTAGTCGATTTGTCTCTTATATGTCGACCGCTGGGATCACGATTGGTGTGATGGCTTTAGTGACGGTATTGTCGGTGATGAATGGTTTTGAATCGCAGTTGAAAAACCGTATTTTGGGGGTTTTGCCGCAAGCGGTGATCGGACAAGCGCAGGAAAAAACCCAATGGCAAGCACAAGCCCCCGATTTTATTAGAGAGTTATCCACTTACAAAGCGCCACAACCGATGGTAAGAAGCGAAGCGGTGGTGCAAAGCTCGTGGCAATTATCGGCGGGTTTATTGGTCGGTATTGCGCCGCAAGCTGACGACCCGATCGCCGATTATCTGATTGCTGGTCGATTAAGCGATTTACAACCTGGTGCCTATCATATTTTCTTAGGTCACACTCTGGCTCGTGATCTCAATGTTTCCGTTGGCGATACGGTTCGCTTAATGGTGACTCGCGCCAGTCAATTTACGCCTTTAGGACGTATTCCTAGCCAACGCAATTTCACGGTGGCCGGACTGTTTAATACTGGCTCAGATGTTGATGGGCAACTGATGATCACTCATCTACGAGATGCGGGTCGCTTACTGCGTTTCGACGATCAGACGATTTCTGGCTGGCGACTCTTTATGGCCGATCCTTTTGATGTGGCGACGTTGTCAACGACTTCTTTGCCGGATGGTTGGTATTGGAGCGATTGGCGTGAACAACGTGGTGAGTTATTTCAGGCGGTCAGAATGGAAAAAAACATCATGGGCCTAATGCTGGGACTGATTGTTGGAGTCGCGGCGTTTAATATTATCGCCGCCCTAATCATGGTGGTGATGGAAAAGCAGGCGGAAGTTGCGATTTTAAAAACCCAAGGCATGACCGATCAACAAGTTTTGGCCATTTTTATGGTGCAAGGCGCGAGCAGTGGTGTAATTGGATCGGTTGTCGGTGGAGTGTTGGGCGCTCTGCTGGCAGCGAACTTGAATAGCATCATGAACACGTTAGGCGTCGCACTGTTTTCATTAGGCGGAGAGTTGCCCGTGTTGATCAACCCGATACAAATTGTGGTTGTCGTATTGCTGGCAATATTGCTTAGCTTTTTAGCCACCTTATTTCCTTCTTATCGCGCATCTAGAGTTAAACCCGCTGAGGCTTTACGTTATGAATGATCTTTTACGCTGTCAGCAGCTTTATAAAATCTATCAAGAAGGTGAGTTGCAGACTCAAGTCTTGAAAGGGGTAAGTTTTTCGATGCAACCTGGTGATCTGGTCTCGATCATTGGCTCTTCTGGTTCAGGAAAAAGTACTTTATTGCATATCCTTGGCGCGCTGGATGAAGCGAGTAGTGGCGAAGTTGAATTTCTTGGCCAGCCATTACATCAAATGAGTTCGAATAAACAAGCCAAAATACGTAATCAACATCTCGGGTTTGTGTATCAATTTCATCATTTACTTGCTGATTTTACCGCGCTCGAAAACGTAGCGATGCCACTATTAATTGGTGGTAAAAAAGCCAGCGAAGCAAAACGCTCGGCTCAGGCTTTGTTGGCGCGAGTCGGCCTCGGTCACCGTTTGCAACATCGTCCTTCAGAGTTATCGGGTGGAGAGCGGCAGCGTGTTGCGATTGCTAGAGCGTTGGTCAATCGACCGGATTTAGTGCTCGCAGATGAGCCTACTGGCAATTTAGACCACACTACGGCACTGGCGATTTATGATTTGATGCGTGAATTGAATCGTGAGTTTAATACGGCTTTTTTAGTGGTGACTCATGATGGCGAATTGGCAGCGAAAATGGATCGACAACTGCATATGCAAGATGGCCTATTGCTCAACGTTGCGGAGGCATAATGTTTGCAGATTTGGCGCTAGTGATTGGCGCACGTTTTAGTCGTGCTAAGCAGCGTAATAAGCTGGTGTCGTTTATCGCTTTATCTTCGACACTCGGTATTGCCGTTGGGGTTGCGGTGATCATTATTGGTTTATCGGCGATGAATGGCTTCGAGAGAGAGCTGCAACAACGTGTATTGTCGGTTATTCCTCATGGCGAGTTTGAAGGGGTACGTGGGCCAATCGAACACTGGCCAGATATCGTCCAAAAATCGACTCAGCATCCTCAAGTCCAAGCGGCGGCACCATACGTGAAGTTTACCGCATTGGTCGAGCGAGGTGCGCAGTTAAAAGCCATAGAAGTACGAGGGGTGGATACGCAAAGAGAGCGTGCCGTATCTCGACTGGCTGATTATGTTACCCCAGGAGTATGGGAAGCTTTTGTTCCGGCTCAACAGCAAGTCATTTTAGGCAAAGGTGTTGCCGATCAACTACAAGCCGCAGTGGGGGATTGGATCACTTTGCTGATCCCAAGTAGTCATACTGGGCAAGCGGTCCAAGCCCCGAAAAGAGTGCGGGTAAAGGTTGCGGGGTTGCTGGAATTAAATGGTCAAATTGATCATAACCTCGCGCTGTTACCTTTAGAAGACGCTCAGCAATACAGCAATTTAAACGACAAAGTCACGGGGGTGTCGATTAAAGTTTCCGATGTCCTCAAAGCCAATCAAATTGTTCGTGAAGTGGGTAATACACTAGAAGAGTATGTCTATTTGCGTAGTTGGCAGCAAAAATATGGCTTTTTATATCGTGATATTGAAATGGTGCGAACCATCATGTATCTAGTCATGGTATTGGTGATTGGGGTCGCGAGCTTTAATATTGTTTCTACCTTAATGATGGCCGTTAAAGATCGCGCTGCCGATATTGCCATTTTGCGCACGATGGGTGCGAATGATCGCTTAATTAAACGCATTTTCGTCTGGCAAGGGGTATTTTCTGGTGTTATGGGCAGTCTATTGGGCAGCATTGTTGGGGTGTTTATGGCACTAAATTTGACACCGATTATTCATAGTTTAGAAACTTTGTTAGGCCATCAATTTCTTTCAGGGGATATTTATTTTGTCGATTTCCTTCCTTCTCAACTTGAATGGTCAGATGTATTACTGGTTTCGAGTACCGCGATTATTTTGAGTTTACTGGCGACGTGGTATCCAGCTTCTCGCGCCAGCCGTTTGCATCCTGCGGCGGTTCTAAGCAGTAAATAACCCCGTTATTCTCTTCGTTAATAAAAAGAAAAAGGACCTAATGGTCCTTTTTCATCTTTTGTATACTGCTGGTTACCTAGAAAAATGTTGTATCACTCGCACGATGATTCGCTAGAGCTGCACAGTCACGAACAAAATCAATATGGTTTATTTTATCGTATTGGTCACGCGACGTTTTTGCCAGCTCCGTACAACGGAATAGCGCCATAAACCTCGAATACCAAAGTAACCTAATAAGCCAGCGACAATACCACAGACTAAACTACCCAACAAAAAGGGTGGACCAATGGTGTGCATCTGATGGTGAAGAAATTCCCACGTTAATTCAAAATGAAAAGGTTGCGGCGGAGTACTCATTAACCAAGCGCCAACTTTATAAGAGAAATAAAAGATAAATGGCATAGTGATCGGGTTGGTTATCCACACCAAGGCAACAGCAAGGGGTAAGTTCACGCCACAAATAATCGCTACGCCAGCAGACATGATCATTTGGCTAGGTAGTGGTACGAAGGCCATAAATAAACCGACAGCAAACGCACCAGCAGCAGAGCGTCGATTTAAACACCACAGATTCGGGTTGTAGAGGACAGAGCCAAAAATTTGTAATGCCTTTTGACGCTTAATAACAGCGTGATCAGGCATAAAACGTTTAATAAACTTTCTTGGCATAAGGAAACATGGCTCTCTTATCGAATTACTGGACGTTGGCTTCGTTCTCGTTAACGATACTCTCTGCCCCATTTTGGCCTTGGATGCCCAAATGGCCTATTATCATTGGCATTGTTGTTGTGTTGATGATGAGTCTCGTGACACGCCGAGGCAGGGGATGCATCGGAATTACACTGGCCTTAGTGTTGATAATAACACACGGAAATAAAGTAACCGCACAGTCCAATAATATCTTACAATTTGCGACAGATATTACCATAAAAGGTGTCGCTGACAGCTTTTTTACTGCTCATCGCTACGGTTTTAGTGGTTCTTTTGTAGTGAGATCAATCAATGGTCAATCTTTACCCCGATTTTTGTCTCCCACGGTACGTTTAAATTCCCCGATCGCCTTACAATTGGGTGATCATGCTCAATTTGTGGTACAGGCGAAGCCGATTTATGGGCGATTGAATGAAGTCGGGTTTGATCAAGAAGCCTTTTTTCTGAGTCAAGGCTGGAGCGCACAAGCGACCGTTCGTCCCAATACAGCTTATCAAATCATCCCCAGTTCAAGTTTGCGGGCGATATTTTTTCAACAGATTGAGCAACGAACGCGATCCAGCGAGGTTCAAGGCTTTATTTTAGCCCTCACTTTTGGTGAGCGTAGCGGGATTACTGAACAGCAGTGGTTGGAATTACGTAATAGCGGTTTAATCCATCTCACTGCGATCTCGGGATTACACATCGGTATGGCATTTGGTTTTGGCTATTTGTTGGGGGGGATGTGTAGCCGCCTTTTGAGAAAGGGCTTATGGCTACCTTTTGTTTGCGGTGGATTGTTTGCACTTGGTTATGCTTGGCTGGCAGGTTTTACGCTACCGACTCAGCGAGCATTGATGATGTGTTGGTTAAATATTCTATTAGTAATGTTTAATGTTCGAGTGACCGCTATTCAACGGGTATTATTAACGTTAGCTGTGATATTGGCTTTGGATCCCTTCGCTTCATTAAGCACAAGTTTTTGGTTGTCTTTTTTAGCGGTCAGCTTTGTCATTTACCAAGTCTCCGTCATCGATAGTCGATGGCCGCTATGGAAGAAAGTGCTTGCTGGCCATCTATTGTTAGTGATGTTAATGGCTCCGGTGACGGCTTACTTCTTCTCTGGCGTTAGCCTTTATTCCGCGCTTTATAATCTCGTGTTTATTCCTTGGTTCAGCTTTGTGGTTGTTCCCTTACTGTTTATTGTCTTGTGCGGCAATGTGTTGATGGCCGATCAGGTCCAGTGGCTTTGGACTTGGGTTGAGGCGGCTTTAATGCCGTTTAGCTGGTCGTTAGGCTTTGCTGAACATAGCTGGTTACCGGTTAACCAAACGTGGCAATATAGTTTGTTGGCCTTATTTTTAGTGATGATGTTACGGTCACTGTTGACAGCGCGATCTCTTATTGCGATTGGGTTACTCTTTAGCGCCACTTGGCTAACAATACAACCGAAGGCCTACTGGCAAGTGGATATGTTGGATGTTGGGCATGGCTTGGCGATGATCATTGAGCGTAACGGACGTTATGTTTTATACGATACAGGGAGTAGTTGGGATGAGGGCAGTGTAGCGACATCACTGATTATTCCGTTATTAACTCGACGTGGAGGAGTACATGCTCTTGATGGCGTGATCATTAGCCATAGTGATAATGATCATGCGGGAGGATTAGTCGATATTCACTCGCGGCTAAAACCAGCTTGGATTCGCGCTAGTTACCGCAATGAACATTTCTCTCCGTGTATTCAAGGTGAATTCTGGCAATGGCAAGAATTGACTTTTGAAGTTGTGTGGCCACCCCGTTTAGTTGATCGCGCTGATAACCCTCATTCTTGTGTGGTTCGTATGGTTGATCAGCAATATGGGCATAGTGTGTTGTTGACCGGTGATGTAACGGCGATTGGTGAGTGGTTACTCAGTCGGGATGCGTTATTAGAAAGTGATGTTTTGGTGGTTCCTCATCACGGGAGTCAAACGTCTTCTACACAAGCGTTTATAGCAAAGGTCAATCCACAGTTGGCGATTGCCTCATTGGCGAAAGGTCATCGATGGCAATTACCTCATCCAGATGTTCTCGCACGTTATCAATCTTTAGACATTCCGTGGCTTGATACGGGAGAAGTCGGACAAATAACACTCCGTTACCAAGGATCTCAACGTCAGCTTTTCACTTTACGCGGTGGTCGAATCACGCCTTGGTATAGGCAGATGCTACGTAAAGAGGTAGAATAAGGTCAATTTTGTAATATCGATAAAGCAGCTTTATGTCACTCAATTCTGACGAAACAACTTGGCAAACCTTTAAACGTCTTTGGACTTACATCCGTCTTTATAAAGTCGGATTGGTGCTGGCGACCATCGCTTTAGTGATCAATGCGATCTCTGATACCTACATGATCTCCTTACTAAAGCCGCTATTAGATGAAGGCTTTGGTGGTACAGACTCTAATTTTTTGCAGATCTTACCCTTCATTATTCTTGGTCTGATGTTTATTCGTGGCTGTAGCGGCTTCGTTTCTGCTTACTGTTTAAGTTGGGTATCTGGCAATGTAGTGATGCTGATGCGTAGGCGGATTTTTAATCAGTTTATGCATATGCCGGTGAGTTTTTTCGATCGTGAGTCAACCGGTGGTTTATTATCGCGAATTACTTATGATTCTGAACAGGTTGCAGGAGCGACGAGTCGAGCAATGGTCAGTATTGTTCGTGAAGGGGCCAGTATCATTGGTTTATTAACCTTGATGTTCTGGAACAGTTGGCAACTCTCTCTAGTTTTAATTGTGGTTGCTCCGATTGTTGCGATTGGCATTCGAGTGGTCTCTAAACGCTTTCGAAAAATCTCCAAAAATATGCAAACAACCATGGGCCATGTCACTTCGTCGGCAGAACAGATGCTTAAAGGCCATAAGGTGGTTTTAAGCTATGGTGGACAAGAGGTTGAGCGTAAACGCTTTGATAAAGTTAGCAATCAAATGCGCCAACAGACCATGAAGTTAGTCTCGGCTCAAGCAGTAGCCGACCCTGTGATTCAAATGATTGCTTCATTAGCCTTGGTGACGGTCTTATTCTTAGCTAGCGTTGATTCTATTCGTGCAGATTTAACGCCTGGTACCTTCACGGTTATTTTCTCGGCGATGTTTGGTTTGATGCGCCCTTTAAAGGCTTTGACCAACGTAACTTCAGAGTTTCAACGAGGTATGGCCGCAACACAAACGTTATTTGCGTTAATGGACCTGGAAACTGAGCGCGATAATGGTAAGTTTGTGACAGATAAAGTGCGTGGTGATATTGCCGTAAAAGATGTCTCTTTCACTTATCAAGGTAAAGAAAAACCGGCATTATCGCATGTGAGTTTTACCATTCCTCAAGGCAAAACCGTTGCACTCGTCGGACGTTCTGGTTCGGGCAAATCAACCATTGCTAATTTATTTACCCGTTTTTATGACGTCGATTCCGGTGCCATCTACCTTGATGACCACGATATTCGTGATTACACGCTGAGCAATTTGCGGCAACATTTTGCTTTAGTCTCGCAAAATGTTCATTTATTTAATGACACCATCGCCAATAACATCGCTTACGCTGCACAAGAGCAATACAGCCGTGAGCAAATAGAAGAGGCTGCTCGCTTAGCCCATGCGATGGACTTTATACAACATTTACCACAAGGTTTAGATACGATAATTGGCGAGAACGGAGCCAGTCTCTCTGGTGGCCAACGTCAGCGTATTGCGATTGCTCGCGCTCTGCTGCGTGATGCTCCGGTCCTTATTTTGGATGAAGCAACTTCAGCATTGGATACTGAATCAGAAAGAGCTATTCAAGCCGCGCTTGACGAATTACAGAAAAATAAAACCGTATTAGTGATTGCTCACCGACTTTCAACGATTGAACAAGCTGATCAAATTTTAGTGGTTGATGACGGTGAGATCATTGAGCGCGGAAATCATGCTGATCTCATCAAACAAAATGGTGCTTATGCGCAATTGCATCGTATTCAGTTTGGCGATTAATCCGTGATAGACAAATTGTGGTTTGGACGCCATCCGCTCTATTTTTTGCTTTGGCCACTTTTGTGGCCATTGAGTCGACTGTTTTATCTGATCAGTACTCGTCGCCGGCATGCCTTTTTGTCCGGTAAAAAAGCGCGTTACCGAGCGCCAGTGCCAGTGCTCGTCGTCGGTAACATTACCGCTGGTGGTAATGGTAAAACTCCCGTTGTGGTTTGGCTCGTTGAGTTACTGCAACGTCAAGGCTATCGACCGGGCGTGGTTTCAAGAGGATACGGAGGTAAGGCGGCTCAATATCCGTTATTGGTTACTGACCATACCTTATCGACCGAATGTGGTGATGAGCCTAAGCTGATTTATCAACGTACAGGTGCTCCAGTGGCCGTTGACCCAATACGTGCGCATGCGGTTCAAGCATTGCTCAGCCAAGGGGTTGATCTTATTGTTACCGATGATGGTTTACAGCACTATGCGTTGGAACGAGATATTGAATTTGCGGTTGTTGATGGAGTCCGTCGCTTTGGTAACCAACAACTGCTTCCGTTGGGGCCATTACGTGAACCTGTCGAGCGTTTACAGCAAGTCGACTTTGTGATCAATAATGGCGGAGAACCGGTTATGGGTGAACTTGCCATGACACTCAAACCCAGCTTAGCGGTTAATGTCATCAGCGGAGAGCGCATTGATGTTGCTGCCCTGAGCCGTTTAGTGGCTTGGGCTGGCATTGGCCATCCGGCTCGCTTTTTTAATACGTTACATCAACTCGGTGCATCACTGATTCTTACCCATGATTTTGCTGATCATCAAGCATTTGATGAAACGACATTGCGCGAATTAGCCAGCCAAGGTGATAACGTGATCATGACAGAGAAAGATGCCGTTAAGTGTACAGATTTTGCAGCAAAAAACTGGTGGTATTTACCCGTATCGGCCGAGATTTCACCAACTGATCAACAGTGCATATTAGATAAAATTAAAGAGGTTATGGAACATTATGGACCACCGTCTGCTTGAAATTGTGGCTTGTCCCGTATGCAAGGGGAAGTTGACTTACGATAAAAGTAACCAAGAGCTGATTTGTAAATTAGATCGTCTGGCTTATCCAATAAAAGAAGGTATTCCAGTACTGCTCGAACCTGAAGCGAGAAGTATGACCATGGATGAGGGACGCTAATGTCTTTTACGGTTATCATTCCGGCCCGCTACCAATCAACTCGCTTGCCAGGTAAGCCGTTGGCTGATATTGGCGGTAAGCCAATGATTCAGTGGGTTTATGAGCAAGCGCAGCAAGCAGGCGCTGAGCGGGTAATTGTTGCTACCGATGATAGTCGAGTCGAGCAAGCGGTCCTCAGTTTTGGCGGATCAGTATGCATGACGTCAACCGAACATCAATCTGGTACGGAACGTTTAGCCGAAGTGATTGCTTTAATGGGGATTGACGATGATCATATCATCGTTAATGTACAAGGGGATGAACCCCTCATCCCGCCAGTGATTATTCGTCAAGTCGCGGAAAACTTAGCGTCAAGCCAAGCGCCAATGGCGACTTTAGCGGTTGAAATTGATGATCCACAAGAGGTTTTCAATCCTAACGCCGTTAAAGTAGTGACTGATCAACATGGGTATGCGTTGTACTTTAGTCGCGCGACTATTCCATGGGACCGCGATAACTTTATTCTTGAACCGAAGGCGATTACTCAGCCATTAATGCGCCATATTGGTATTTATGCTTACCGAGCCGGGTTTATCAATACCTACATACACTGGTCGCCCAGTGTGTTAGAGAAAATCGAAAATCTAGAGCAACTGCGTGTACTGTGGTACGGCGAAAAAATTCATGTGGCTGTTGCGCTCGAAGCGCCGCCAGCCGGTGTTGATACGCCTGAGGATTTAGCGGCGGTGCGTAAACTTATCGAATAAATGTCGAACATGGGTACACTTTTCCCATTGTAAGTCGTAGTTCCAAGAGATTGAGATATATCAGCCGTATTAAACAATAAGCCCCATCGCCCCATCGGTTGATGGGGCTTATTTATTGATACTCTGTTTAACGTTATGTAAAGCGTGATGTTAATCGTTTTTCTTTGGACAAGTGGCAAGTAGCTCGTGTTTACCGTTATCTTTACGTTCTTCTAATTTCACTTCAAAGCCCCACAGACGATGCATATGTTTGAGCACCTCATCGTAGCTTGGATCGAGTGGAATTCGATCGTGAGGCACATATTGCAGCGTCAATGAGCGATCACCCCGAACATCGACATTGTAAACTTGAATGTTGGGTTCTAAATTGCTCAAGTTATATTGTGCCGCGAGCTTTTCACGAATTTGGCGATATCCCAGCTCATCATGAATCGCACTGATTTCAATGAAGTTTTTATGATCATCGTCAGAAATGGCGAACAATTTAAAGTCACGGATAAGCTTTGGTGACAAATATTGGCTAATAAAACTTTCGTCTTTAAAGTTATGCATAGCAAAGTGCACGGCATCCAGCCAGTTGGTATCGACGAGTTCAGGGAACCAGTGTCTATCTTCATCCGTTGGCTCTTCACAAATTCGCTTTATGTCTCGAAACATCGCAAACCCAAGCGCGTACGGGTTAATACCACTGTAGTAACGGCTGTTATACGCAGGCTGCATCACCACACTACTGTGGCTATGTAAAAATTCGAGCATAAATTTATCGGACAGTAGCCCTTCGTCGTAAAGATGATTCAGAATTGTGTAATGCCAGAAAGTGGCCCAACCTTCATTCATGACTTGCGTTTGTTTTTGTGGGTAAAAATATTGGCTGATTTTACGCACGATACGCACGACTTCACGCTGCCAAGACTCTAGAAGAGGCGCATGTTTTTCAATGAAATACAAAATGTTTTCTTGTGGTTCAGAAGGAAAACGTCGTTGTAACTCGGCTTCCTTGGCTTTTTTAGGCACGGTTCGCCACAAGGCATTAACCTGTGATTGTAAATAAGCTTCGCGTTCTTCTTGGCGTGCTTTTTCTTCAGCAATCGAAATTTTTTCTGGTCGCTTATAACGATCGACGCCGTAGTTCATTAACGCATGGCATGAGTCCAATAGTTGCTCGACTTCGGTGACCCCATACTTTTCTTCACATTTGGCTAAATAGTTTTTAGCAAACAGTAGATAATCGATAATAGAACTGGCGTCAGTCCAGGTTTGAAATAAATAGTTTCCTTTAAAAAAGGAGTTATGTCCGTAACAGGCATGAGCCATGACCAAAGCCTGCATAGTGACGGTATTTTCTTCCATCAAGTAAGCAATACAGGGATCTGAATTAATCACAATTTCATAGGCTAACCCCATTTGACCGTGCTTATAGTTTTTCTCAGTATGAATAAACTTTTTACCAAATGACCAATGGTTATAATTGATCGGCATGCCAATACTGGAGTAGGCATCCATCATTTGCTCAGAAGTGATCACCTCAATCTGATTAGGGTAGGCATCTAACCGATAATGCTCGGCAACACGTTTAATTTCTTGGTGGTATTGATGCAAAAGATCAAAAGTCCAATCTGGACCATCAGCCAGACGTTTGTTTTTTTTCTTACGCTTTTGCGTGGTGGCTGTTTTGACTGTCATAGTCTTATCCCCTTATGCCGTTTCCTTATGGAATAGCTCCCTAAACACAGGGAAAATATCGTCCACACTACGAATATTCTTCATGGCGAAGTGATCAAAGCTTTCGGATAGTTTTTCGTACTCGTGCCACAAGGTTTGATGAGAACGACGCGTAATTTCGATGTAAGCATAATACTGGCATTCAGGCAGCAGTTTGTTCGCCAGTAACTCTTTACAGCGAGGCGAATCGTCAGCCCAGTTATCGCCATCGGAGGCTTGTGCGCCATAAATATTCCACTCACCGAGAGGGTAACGTTGTTGAATAATGTCATGCATTAATTTTAATGCACTAGAGACAATCGTTCCGCCAGTTTCCTGTGAATAGAAAAATTCGTGTTCGTCCACTTCTTTGGCTTGGGTGTGGTGGCGAATAAACACCACTTCAACATTTTCATAGGTGCGAGTTAAAAACAGATAGAGCAAGACATAAAATCGTTTTGCGATATCTTTAGTGGGCTGATCCATCGACCCTGACACATCCATTAAGCAAAACATTACCGCTTGGCTAGAAGGGATCGGGCGTTTTTCGTAATTTTTAAAACGTAAATCAAACGTATCGATAAACGGTACACTGTCTATTTTCCGGCGTAGTTCAGCTATTTCTTCTTTTAAACGTCTCTCTTCGAGTAGTTGCGCTGGCTCAGAGTTGCGAATATTTTCCAGCTCTTGCTCAAGCTCATGCATAAGGCGCCGCTTGCCTGATGTCATCGCCGTGCGTCGGGCAAGCGATTGTTGTAAAGAGCGGACAATCGCAATGTTGGCGGGAACGCCAGCAGTTTGGAAGCCTGCGCGATGGGTTTTCCACTCTTTAATTTTGTTGACTTGATTTTTCTTCAGGTTAGGTAATGCTAAATCTTCAAACAAGATATCCAAATATTCATCTTTGGATATTTGAAATACAAAATCGTCTTCGCCTTCACCGTCTTGACTGGCATCCCCTTCGCCTGAACCACCACCTTGACCACCTTTTGGCCGTTCTACTTTATCACCACGTATGTATTGATCATTACCAGGGTGAACGCGTTCGCGAACGCCGCCTTTACCTTGATGGAAAATGGGCTCTTTAATATCTCGATGAGGAATCGCCACATCTTCTCCAGACTCCGTATTGGTTATGGATCGGCGATTAACCGCATCCGCAACGGACTCTTTAATTTGTTCTTTATAACGGCGTAAGAAGCGCTGCCGATTAACGGCGCTTTTGTTCTTGCCGTTCAACCTTCTGTCGATAAATTGCGCCATGAGATTCTCCCTCTAAACGTCACTCGATGAGTTCTAACTACTCATACGCTTTGGCAAGTTAGCTTCTGACCCAGAATCTCTGGGTCAGAGTCGCAACCAAGGGCTTGCTAAGAGGATTTACGCACGCGTAAATACCATTCAGACAGTAATCGAACTTGTTTCTCGGTATAACCTTTCTCCATCATGCGGGCGACAAAATCGTCGTGTTTTTTCTGATCTTCCGATGAGGTTTTGGCATTGAAAGAGATAACTGGCAGTAATTCTTCAGTATTGGAGAACATTTTCTTCTCAATAACCGTGCGCAGTTTTTCATAGCTCGTCCAAACTGGGTTTTTACCACTATTGTTAGCCCGAGCTCGAAGTACAAAGTTAACGATTTCGTTACGGAAATCTTTCGGATTGCTGATCCCTGCCGTTTTTTCGATCTTCTCTAGCTCACTGTTAAGCGCTGAGCGATCAAACAGTTGGCCAGTTTCTGGATCACGATACTCTTGATCTTGAATCCAGAAATCAGCATAAGTGACGTAACGGTCGAAAATATTCTGACCGTATTCAGAATAAGATTCTAAATAAGCGGTTTGAATTTCTTTGCCAATAAACTCGACATAACGCGGAACCAGATAGCCTTTGACAAATTCTAGGTAACGCTCAGCAACCTCTTGCGGGAACTGCTCGCGTTCAATCTGTTGTTCGATAACATAAAACAGGTGTACGGGGTTTGCAGCGACTTCTGATTGGTCAAAGTTGAATACTCGTGAGAGTATTTTAAAGGCAAAACGAGTCGAGAGACCGGACATGCCTTCATCAACGCCAGCATAATCACGGTATTCTTGATAGCTTTTCGCTTTCGGATCAGTATCTTTCAGTGTTTCACCATCATAAACGCGCATTTTAGAGAAAATGGACGAGTTTTCTGGCACTTTTAGTCGCGATAACACACTAAATTGAGCCAGTAACTCAAGTGTACTTGGTGCACGTGGCGCTTTGGTCAGTTCACTGTGCTCAAGCAGTTTTTCGTAAATTTTAACTTCTTCAGAGACGCGTAAGCAATAAGGCACCTTCACGATATAAACTCGATCCAAAAACGCTTCATTGTTTTTATTATTGCGGAATGTCTGCCACTCTGATTCGTTGGAGTGAGCGAGGATCATGCCGTCAAAGGGTAGGGCGGAGAGCCCTTCGGTACCGTTGTAGTTGCCTTCTTGAGTCGCAGTAAGCAGTGGGTGAAGCACTTTGATCGGTGCTTTAAACATCTCGACGAACTCCATTAAGCCTTGGTTGGCTCGACAGAGTGCCCCAGAGTAGCTGTAGGCATCGGGATCATCTTGTGAGTAGTGCTCTAGCTTACGGATATCCACTTTACCGACCAGCGATGAGATATCTTGGTTGTTTTCATCGCCCGGCTCTGTTTTGGCAATCGCAATTTGGTCTAAGATAGAAGGTCGGACTTTAACGACTTTAAACTTCGTGATATCGCCACCAAATTCATGCAGACGTTTTGCTGCCCAAGGTGACATGATGGAGCGCAAATAGCGCTTTTCAATCCCGTATTCTTGCTTGAGCAAGTCGCCATCTTCATTGACATCAAACAAGCAGAATGGGTGGTCATTGACCGGGCTGCGCTGACCATTCGCTGATAATACGTAGATCGGGCATTGCTGCATTAATGCTTTGAGTTTTTCAGCAATCGATGACTTACCACCACCGACAGGGCCGAGTAGATAAAGAATCTGTTTCCGTTCTTCTAAGCCTTGCGCTGCATGCTTAAGATAAGAAACAATTTGTTCAATCGCTTCTTCCATGCCATAGAAGTCTTGGAACGGTTTATAACGTGAAATGACTCGGTTAGAAAAGAGCCGACTCAAACGAGGATCTTTGCCAGTATCGACCAATTCAGGTTGGCCAATTGCCAGCAATAAGCGTTCTGCCGCGTTAGCATAAGCGCTTTTGTCTTCCTTACAGAGATCCAAAAACGTTTGAATCGATATCTCTTCATCCTTGGCTGCTTCATAGCGTGCCTGAAAGTGGTTAAAAATACTCATGGTAGTTCCCCTCTAAAAATGTCTCTTCGACATACAACCGCTTAAACACACAAATCCCTAATACGTTAAGCCTAGATCGCAATTGATGATTTTGCTTAAAGATTATGTATTTATTTACAAATCGTGACGTAAATTACGTCTCTGGCTAAGAAGTATTGTGCTGATGAATTGTTGCTATCAGTCTTATGATTATTAACAAAGCAAAGTGGCAAGAAGTGATTGAACAACAAAGATTGTTTCTCTTAAGGGGAACTTCTATGATGGTTATCTTTGCAATATAATCGATAAAATAGGTGAGGAATGAGAGATTCGATAGTCAAAACCATTAGTGGGTTAACGATACTATTTACACCTTGGTATGTTAACGCTGAAATGTCTCAATGGTCAGTGGGTGTCGCTGCCGCCTATTCGCCTGCCGTTTATAAAGATACGCCCTCCAACCGTACCGTGATCCCCATCATTGGTTATGAAGGCGAGCATCTCTTTTTTCGTGGTTTTGATGCGGGATATCGCCTGTTGCCGATTCGTTCTCAGCAAAACCTAATCTTGCGGTTGGCTTATGATCCTCGCACATTACAGCCTAATGATTCTGATGATCCACAGATACGCCAGCTCAATAAACGTAAGTCAACGATTTTAGGAGGGGCGAGCTATCAACATCGTACGGTAGTGGGTTTATGGGAAGCAACGATTGGCTCGGATATCGCAGGGCGACATGATGGTGTTTATGCAGAAGTGGCTTGGCGTTTCCCATTGCGTTTTGAACGTTGGGGCATCACGCCTTCGGTGGGTTATGCTTATAATTCTGATAAGCTCAATAACCATTTTTATGGTGTGTCAGCTCAAGAGTCGCTGAGTAGTGGCTTAGAACAATACAACGCTGGTTGGAGTGGGCAGTACTTTATTGGCGCGATGGCTTATTGGTCGGTTTCTCAGCATGTTAGAATATCAGGCGGTCTTCGTTATACCAATCTCGATAGTGATATTTCTTCCAGCCCTGTGATTGGCCGTGATTCATCAACCGTGGGCACCCTTGGTGTGGTTTACCTATTTTAATCGTAGAGTGAGTTTTTGCTGTGCTTAAAATGATGTTATCTCAAATTATATCAGCATCGAAAGGTATGATGTAATGGACAGTAATAAGGATTGGTATACAAGGATTAATATATTGATATAGAGAGAGCTTACAAACCCTCTCTATTTTTGTATCAGGACTAAGCGTTAATAATTTTGTTGAGTTCGTTGGCTGATAAGTGATATTGCCTTGGGCAATTTCGCCATGTGGTTAACATGCGTCGGTATTTTTCACCCATAGCCACTTGGCTGTTGAAGTGGTGCTCACCCCGTTCAAATTGAGGATATAAACCTTCAGTATTGATTAGAAAACGCACGTAGTTGACCAGTTGAGCTTCAGAGGCACTATCATAACCAAGAAAATTCAAGCGACGAGCATCAACGTCACTACTCAATTTGCTATCGAGCATTTTGTATGACTCTTGCATGGCATGATACATTTCCATGACATCGATCACTTCTCGGCATTGCGCTTCAGAAATTGCCCCAAATTCTTTATTGAGCTCAGTCATTTGTAATTCATAACCCCGTTCAATAATCGTTTGTAGCCGTTTATATTGTTCGGCGTTGGCCGGATCAAGCTGGGACATTAAAACGTATTGATTAGATAGGATCAGACGTTGTGCATTAGTCATTTCCATTATTGACCTCACTGTAATCGATGTTGGTATTCCCTTCCTACCTGAACTGCCAAGTATTTTGGGTATAAATTTGCTTAAGATTAGGTTAACAGCAATGGGTGATTGTGAAACATGATCTCAACACAGATTTAATCTTAACCGAGTAAATTATCGACAATTCTAGCACGTTTATTTCTGTGTCGTTAGCTTCTGGGTGTTATAGCCGATAGGTGAATGAGTCAATCAAAAGCAAAACACCAGCCATATGCTGGTGTTGGATTTGCAGAAGGGAAGCTTAGTATTTTACGTTGTGATGATATTGCATTAGCACATCAACAATCTTATCCATGGTTTCTTTACTGGGCGGATTCACACCTTCTAAAGGATAAGTTTCTCCCATCGCTTCCCATTTATGAGCGCCTAACTTGTGGTAAGGCAATAACTCAATTTTTTCAATATTATCCATCTCTTGAATAAATTGTCCGAGTAGATGGGCCGATTCTTCATCATCTGTATAACCCGGAACGACCACATAACGCAGCCAAGTTGCTTTGCCAATCGTGTGTAGATAGCGTGCAAAATCTAACGTACGTTTATTGGATACCCCGATTAAGTCTTGATGAACATCATCTTTGATTTGTTTAATATCCAGTAGCACTAAATCAGTGACGTCCAAGACTTCATCAATCACCGGGGTGTATTTACGGATATAACCGTTGGTATCAAGGCAAGTGTGGATCCCTTCGGCTTTAGCCGCGCGAAAGACATCTCGTACAAATTCAGGTTGGAGCATCGATTCACCACCGGAGCAGGTGATCCCGCCGCCTGAAGCGTTCATAAAATGTCGATAAGATTTCGCTTCTTTGATGATCTCTTCAACAGAGACTTCTTTACCTGAATGGGTATCCCATGTATCTCGGTTATGGCAATACTTACAACGAAATAAGCAACCTTGCAGAAAGAGGATAAATCGAATACCGGGGCCATCAACTGTACCGCAAGACTCAAATGAATGGATACGACCAGTAGTAGACATAAGTTGCTCTCATTTGCTGAATTTACCGACTATTTTATTACAAAAGGTAGGGTTTAAATAGGATTTCTTCGGGTAAGTTAAGTGTTGTTGGATGAGTTTTGTACTGAGGACGGGGTGTTAAAGTACCAAAGAGGATTAAGATCAGTAAGGTGAAGCTTAATCCTCAATCAGTAAGAGTCACTATCTTAATTTAGAAAAAGGCAAATAAAGACAGTGCTCCAGTGCCGTGGGTGCGGTGTTTACTTTCTTTATACTCAGCATTACTTGTGGTTAAAGTAAAACTTGCGCCGACATGAGGTCCATACCATACCACGCCAAGTACCGCGGTCGCTTGCAAAGGTTCTAGAGTCACCTGATAGGCACTGGGCTGTAGAGGTAATCCATCTAATGGCCTATCTCCTTCAATGGTTAAATCATTAAATCGATAACGTGCTTCGAGGCCTGCGAAAACGAACCAAGCGGAGCGCGAAGCCCCGATCATCCCTGCGCGAAAAGGAGTTTCACTATCAATTTGCGCACTGCCAAAGTTAGCCGCTAAATCAGTCCCCCAGCGCAGCATCATACCTGAGGAAATATCGCTGCGAAAATTACCAACGTTCACTTCGCCAATCGCAGACAGTTCCCAAGCATAGTGCGGATCGTAGGCGGTGCGATAGAGATTGAAGTGACTAAGATAACCAATACTACCGGCGATTTTATCGTCTATTTGGTAATCCCAGCCGTTAGGATCGCCAGACTTAGTGATGCTGTGAACGATTTTTTGCGCTTGTTCGGATAACGCGCTATCTCCAGTGGTACCTATCGTTAGATTAAATCGTTGTGCTTGCTGGGGATGTAAACTGATGTAATTAAACTCGCTGTGTAAAAATCCCGCATAAGGACGTTCATTCGGGGCAGGGGTATATTGCTCAATATCAGAAGGCGTCCACATTTTATGACCAATCATCACCTCCCATTTATCGATACTTGAGGCTCCCCAGAGTGAAAGACTGAATGGCTTGGCAAACCAATAGGGGGTAATCGGTCTTGAGGTATAGGAAAGAAAAAGCCCACTGGTGTATTCCCTATCCATGCCATAAACACCGTCATTATCGACTTTGAGGGAAAGGGTCGATTGGGTGGATGACCACACAAATGGAGCAAAAAGAATCAGCGGGAGTACACGTAATAATGTTAAAGCCATACGTTTTTCGTTGTCCGTAGTAAATACAAGAGTAGGTCAGAGATGGGCATGCCTATCATTCAGATCCATTAGGCCCTAGTGTAACGCTTATTTTTCAGTAGGTAAGCAGATTTTTTCATGTAGCGATAGATGATGTGATATTGCAACGATTTATGCCATGCAAAAGAAAACCTCGCTCAGAGAGCGAGGTTTTTGATTAATATCGATCGATTGTCCGAATAACTTACAGTGATTCAGTAAACGTACGCGCGATAACGTCTTGCTGTTGCTCTGTCGTTAACGAGTTAAAACGTACCGCATAGCCAGACACACGAATAGTCAACTGTGGGTATTTCTCTGGGTGTTTAACCGCATCAAGTAACGTGTCACGGTTAAGCACGTTAACGTTCAAATGCTGACCGCCTTCAATGCCTGATTCGTGATGGAAGTAACCATCCATCAAACCAGCAAGATTGGCACGTTGTGAATCCTGATCTTTACCTAGTGCATTTGGCACGATAGAGAAAGTATAAGAAATCCCATCTTTTGCATCAGCAAATGGCAGTTTACCAACCGAAGTCAATGAAGCTACCGCCCCTTTTTCATCACGGCCGTGCATTGGGTTAGCACCTGGAGCGAATGGCGCGCCAGCACGACGACCATCAGGTGTGTTACCCGTTTTCTTACCATAAACCACGTTAGAGGTGATGGTTAAGATAGACTGAGTCGGAATCGCATCACGGTAAGTTTTTAGTTTACGAATTTTGTTCATAAACACAGAAACGAGTTCGCAAGCAATATCATCAACGCGTGAGTCATTGTTACCAAATTTAGGATAGTCACCCTCGATTTCGAAGTCGATAGCAATACCATCTTCATCACGAATCGGTTTCACTTTCGCGTATTTCACGGCAGACAAGGAGTCGGCAGCAACAGATAGACCAGCAATACCACAAGCCATAGTACGGCGTACATCGCGGTCATGCAGCGCCATAAGTGCCGCTTCATAGCTGTACTTATCGTGCATGTAGTGGATAGCGTTCAATGAGGTGACATATTGTTTAGCTAACCAATCCATGAAGTGGTCCATCTTGTCCCATAGCTCATCATAGTCAAGATACTCACCAGTGATCTTGTCCATTTTAGGACCGACTTGGATTTTCAGTTTCTCATCGACACCACCGTTAATGGTGTAAAGCATGGTTTTCGCTAAGTTAGCGCGAGCACCAAAGAATTGCATTTGTTTACCGACGATCATTGGCGATACACAACAAGCGATTGCGTAATCATCAGAGTCCATGTCTGGGCGCATCAAGTCATCGTTTTCGTACTGAATCGATGAAGTATCGATCGATACTTTGGCGCAGAAACGTTTGAAACCATCAGGCAGTTTTTCAGACCAAAGCACAGTGATGTTTGGCTCTGGAGATGGTCCCATAGTGTATAGGCTGTTTAGGAAACGGAAGTTAGTACGAGTGACTAGCGTACGGCCGTCAAGACCCATACCACCCATAGATTCGGTTGCCCAAATTGGGTCGCCAGAGAAGAGTTCATCGTATTCAGGGGTACGAAGGAAGCGAACCATACGTAGTTTCATCACGAAATGGTCAATCATCTCTTGAGCTTGAGCTTCAGTGATTTTACCTGCTTTCATATCGCGTTCGATATAGACGTCAAGGAACGTAGAGGTACGACCTAGAGACATCGCTGCGCCGTTTTGAGATTTAACAGCGGCAAGGTAGCCGAAGTAAGTCCACTGAATGGCTTCTTGCGCGGTCTCTGCTGGGCGAGAGATATCGAAACCATATTTTGCTGCCATTTTTTTCATCTGGCCAAGCGCACGGTGTTGCTCTGCAATTTCTTCACGAAGTTGCATGGTCATATGCAGATCTTCGCCATTTTCAAATTTCTCTTGCAGCGAAGTGAACTGAGCCAGTTTATCTTGCATTAAGAAGTCAATACCGTACAACGCAACGCGGCGATAGTCACCGATAATACGACCACGGCCATAAGCATCAGGAAGACCAGTCAATACCCCTGATTTACGGCAGGCTAAGATTTCTGGAGTGTAAATATCGAACACGCCAGCATTGTGCGTTTTGCGGTATTCGGTATAGATTTTTTTAACTTGAGGATCAAGCTCACGATCGTAGGCTTTGCATGAGCTTTCAACCATACGGATACCACCGTTAGGGATCAGTGCACGCTTAAGAGGCTTCTCAGTTTGAAGACCAACGATAGTCTCTAGATCTTTGTTAATGTAACCTGCATCGTGAGCAGTGATGGTAGAGATAACAGAAGTGTCAAAATCAACAGGCGCATGAGTTGCGTTTTCCTGTTTAATGCCTTCCATTACTTGTGCCCAAAGCTTATTGGTTGCTTCAGTACCTTCAGAAACTAGGAAAGATTCATCACCTTCATACGGTGTGTAGTTCTTTTGAATAAAATCACGAACGTTAACTTCATTTTGCCAGTTACCTGCAGCAAAACCTTCCCAAGCTTTAGCAAATTGCTCTGCCATGACATACCTACCTTTATATAGTAGAAAAAACACGTACTGTTTCGCCGTTGAGCCAGCTATCTTGTGTCACACAAGAGGCAGTACACTCTATGAATAACCTTATTTATCGTTAAACCGATATACTCATCTGTTTGAGTATAAATAGGATTACTCGTTCCCTTTAATAACCAATGTAAGCTAAAAAAAAATTGCAAACCTTAAACTAAATCAATAAAACTTCAAAAATTCAGATAAAGTTTGGGTAGTGTTTAAACACTACCCAAGGTACTACCAAGACTTGTGAATCATTGTAGACTCAATTTTGGTATCTTGCTTAATGTAGCCATGCCTTAAGACCGTATTGGCTCTCAAGCATACCGACCGCTAGCATAGCGACTAAACAGATAATTAATACCCCACAAGGAATGATAATTTTATCGATGAAAGATAAGCGTGAGGCGCGTTCTTTATCACCGATGAAACCATTATTATCCAAAAACATGGTTAATGCCCAAGCCAATACCGGATTGACGACCGCAGAACCAAAGATACAGATCCCCGCTGCCTGTGCATCTTTGGTATTTCTGACCATTTGCATGCCTGCTTCTAGTAGTGGAAGAAAGACGCCGACTAATAGTGCAATACGCATAACGGGTGGCCATACCGCAACATCCATTGGGAAGCCAAGAATCGCGACGATAATACACAATGAACCCAATAAAATCGCGCCTGCTGGGATCGGACGTTTCGCGATGGCTGCCGGGATCATATAGGTTCCCCAAGACGATGTAATGTTACCACCACCAACGGCTGTACCGACCATTTGACGAACCGAGCACATGGTCATCGTGTCATCCACATCCATTAAGACTTTTTCTGTTTTACGCGGATAGTTAAGCTCTTGGAAAATTCGATGGCCTAAGAAGTCCGGTGACCACATTGCCACAGCAAGGATGGCGAAAGGTAGCGAAGCAATAAAGTGCTCTAAGTTAGGTAAACCAAGCATCCAGCCTTGTTCGGTTGAGCCCCACCAGTAAACAGGATTTAAATTTGGTAGCCCCATTTCAGTTTGAAAGGTTAAATCAAAGCCTGCCCCGAGTGCTAAAGCAATCAGTAAACCAGAAAAAGCACAGATAGGAATGGCTAACCAGCGTTTACCGTATTTAGCTAAAAGTGCATAGATAACAATGTTAATGCCCAATACGATTAAACCGATATAACCAAGGCTACCCGCTTCGATAGTCGCAGATTCCAAACCGGTTGCCCAGGTCTGAATGGAGCCAATTTGACTCATCGCACCGGTAAAACCGAGGAAGATTAATAGTCCGCCAGCGGTGCCTTCCGATGTCAGGTTGACCAGCTTAGAGCCACCTTTAAAGTAGCTGAGTAATAGACCAAATACCCCCAATAAAATGGCTAAAGCAAGTGGGTGAGCACCTGCTAGGGCGATGGTAGCAATGAGGGGGATCATTGGACCGTGGTTGCCAGCAAGGTTAGCGCGCGGATTAAAAAATCCAGAAGAAAGAATACAGAACAAAAGCGCGGGGATCAGCATTTCAACCCGAGCGACCTCAATCGCAAACTCTTTACCCAGTTCGATATGATCCCAAGCGGCGGTTAATCCTTCGGCCCAAGACATCATTACCGCAGAGTACATGGCTATAATACCAATGGTTCCAGCGAGAGCTGGGACCAAATCTTCCCATTCAAAGCGGAAGTCACGACCAGGAAGGTTCAACGCGAAGCGACGAGGCTTCATGATTTGCAGTTCATGGTCTAGATAATCGGAGCGGCTAGCAAACTCAGATGATGGACGATGCAGTTCTTGATAACTCTTCGTCTCGATGTCTGAACGCTCTTGATTGATGACGTCTGACATAGATTCCTCATATTAATAAAGTTAATAATTCTGGTTGAATTCAATGTAACTGGCGATTGGGAAAGCGATTATTTGCGTAGTGATAACGTTAGTTTTGTTATGCCATTGTGTTAACTAACATTATGACTATAGAGCATTATTAATCTTTTTATTTGTTGGCGAGTTTAACGTGCTAATCGACTAGGATGATTGATCTTGATCACTTTAAGATATTATATGAAATAAAACTACATAAAATCCCAAAAATCAGCCACATAGTGCCTACTTGTTTGAAATGTTTTTACACAAAATAGAATTTGCAACATAGCTTAAAATCATGGGTGTGATGCTTCGATACGGCCTGTGGGTTGAGAAATAGTATTGAAAATGCGCTTATCATTAAATGAAAACTGTTAACAAAGAGGGACTCAGGACACAAAAAAGCGGTTTCTGTTAACAAAAAACACACTTATCCAGATGGGTGATTTTCACTGCTGGTGGTTTTTTATTCCTAAATATGATTTTTCAATGGCTTTATTTGACTTTAAATGCATATAAATAAAATAGAAATCCAAATTACCTATAGTTAACAATTTGTTGCGTGCTCGCAATTTGAATGCTAGTTTGTACCAAAAATGAGCAGGATTGCTCAGTGTTGATTCATGACAGGGAGCGAAAGCGCATGAATGATGTACCCGCGCTGGATATAAAAAATCTCCACAAAGCCTTTGGACAAAATGAGGTGTTAAAAGGCATTTCATTACAAGCTCACAAAGGGGATGTGATCTCGATTATTGGCTCATCGGGATCAGGAAAAAGTACCTTTCTACGCTGTATCAATCTTCTGGAAATACCGACTTCCGGTGAAATTTGGGTGAACAATGAATTAATCCAAATGAAAACTAACCGACAAGGCGCATCATTACCCGTTAGTGAAAAGCAAGTGCAACGAATTCGTTCGCGCCTTGCCATGGTGTTTCAAGGCTTTAATCTCTGGTCACATATGACGGTATTAGAAAATGTGATTGAAGCTCCCATTCATGTTCTGGGGTTCGGTAAAGATCAAGCCATCGCGAGTGCAGAAAAACTGCTCAAAAAAGTCGGGTTATATGAACGCCGTGATTATTACCCCGGTCATTTATCTGGCGGTCAGCAGCAACGCGCAGCGATTGCTCGAGCTTTAGCCGTTGAACCAGAAGTATTACTGTTTGATGAACCCACATCGGCATTGGATCCGGAGCTTGTCGGCGAAGTGCTTGGGGTGATGAAAGATTTAGCGCAAGAAGGCAGAACCATGTTGGTTGTCACCCATGAAATGGCCTTTGCGCGAGATGTTTCTAATCATGTGCTGTTTTTGCATCAAGGTGTGGTTGAAGAGCAAGGCGATCCTCGCCAATTGTTTACTCAGCCAAACTCTCCTCGGTTAAAGCAATTTATCTCATCGATTTATTAAACGCTGAGGGTATCGCGCTACCTTGGTTAACCCCTTGGTTTGAACGGTAACTCAGATAGGGATTTCAACGTGTTATATCGTCACTGTTTCTTAATCCTCCTTGAGGAGAAAAAGAGCAGGGCAACCATACCATCACAGGAGTAGGGAAATGAAAAAGTGGTTATTAATCGTAGCGATAGCAGCCTCAGCATTGTCGGGTATTGCGCAAGCGAAAGAATGGAAAACGGTGCGTTTTGGCATTGAAGGCGCTTATCCTCCTTTTAGTTGGACAGAGGCGGATGGCTCACTGCGTGGGTTTGATGTGGACATGGCTAATGCGCTTTGTGCTGAAATGCAAGTGGAATGCGTGATTATTCCACAAGATTGGGATGGCATCATTCCGTCACTATTGGCTCGTCGTTACGATGCCATTATTGCGGCGATGTCCATTACTGAAGAGCGTAAAAAACGTGTTGATTTTACAAAGAAATACGCACAAATCCCGAATCGTTTCATTGCTAAAAAAGACGCTAATCTTGATTTTACGCCAGAAGGCCTAAAAGGGGTACGTATCGGTGTCCAACGAGCCACCACGCATGATAAATACCTAACCGATAACTATGGTCGTTCAGTCAATATCGTTCGATATGGATCATTTGATGATGCGTATCTTGATTTAGCGAATGGGCGAATCGCAGCGGTATTGGGTGATGCCTCTGCGCTAGAAGAAGGGATGCTTAATCGACCAGGAGGCGACGGTTATGAGTTTGTCGGACCTTCATTAACCGATCCTAAATGGTTTGGAGAAGGGATGGGGATTGCAGTTCGTAAACAAGATAAAGCCCTAACCGAACAACTTAACCGTGCGATAGCGTCGCTGCGAGAAAAAGGTATTTATCAACAAATCGCGGCACAATACTTTAGTTATGATGTGTATGGTGAGTAACCACGAAAACCTACGTAATTGGGGGTGAATTCGCCCCCATATTTTGAGCAAGGAAGGCGTAAATGCTCGATCTTCAAGGATATGAAACGGCTATTTTGCAAGGCGCGTGGCTGACGATTCAAGTGGCATTATGGTCATTGTTATTGGCGATGATATTGGGCATGCTCGGTGCATTAGCTAAGTTAGCGCCATACCGTTTTGCAAGAAGTATTGCCACATTGTACACCACGGTAGTCAGAGGTATCCCCGATTTAGTCTTAATGATGCTGATTTTCTTTGGTGGGCAAATCTTATTAAATAACAGTTTATTTGCCATCAATGAATGGCTTAATTCACTCTTATTATCACGCAATCCCGATCATCGGTGGGTCTCTTACCTACCGGACTATATCAATGTCAGCCCATTTATTGCAGGAGTGTTGACGATAGGATTCATCTTTGGGGCTTACATGGCAGAGACCTTTCGCGGCGCGATGATGGCGGTTGATAAAGGTCAGCTAGAAGCGGCTAAAGCCTATGGTATGAGCGGGTTGCTCACTTTTCGCCGAATTCTGTTGCCGCAGATGATACGACATGCACTGCCTGGTTTTGGTAATAACTGGTTAGTGTTGTTAAAAACCACTGCATTGGTCTCGATTATTGGTTTAGAAGACATGGTTCGAGTCAGTTCATTAGCCGCCGGTTCAACGCAAATGCCTTTTACTTTCTATTTATCTGTTGCCTTGATTTTCCTATTTTTCACCAGCGTTTCCACCGGATTACTGAAGTGGGTTGAGCGTAAATTTACTATTCAAACGAGGTAGCGATGGATTTTTCAGTCATTTTACAAAGCTTACCTCTGTATTTTTCTGGCTTATGGACCACCGTTTGGTTGGTGGGGTTATCTTTAGTGATCGGCTTAGCTGTGGCTATTCCCTTAGCGATTGCTCGTAATAGCTCACTGTGGGTGATATGGCTACCTGCTTGGTGTTATATCTATTTCTTTCGTGGCACTCCACTGTTAGTGCAGCTGTATTTGATCTATTACGGTATGGATCAATTCTTCCCAGTGAAGGATACCTGGTGGGAACATGCTTGGTTCTGTGCTTTGGTGGCCTTTATTTTAAACACTTCCGCTTATACTGCCGAGATTATCCGTGGCGCGATTAATGGTCTATCGAAAGGGGAAATTGAAGCGGCAAAAGCTTATGGCATGAGTCCATGGTTGACCTATCGGCGGATTGTTTTACCCAGTGCATTACGTCGGGCGCTCCCTGCGTACAGTAATGAGGTCATTTTTATGCTACACGGCAGCGCAGTGGCCGGTATTGTGACGATACTTGATCTTACGGGGACGGCTCGTTTAGTCAGCTCTCGCTACTATGCGCCTTTTGAAGCGTTTTTAGTCGCTGGACTGTTTTATTTATTGCTGACATTTTTGATTCTATGGTGCTTCAAGCGTGCCGAAAAACGTTTCTTGGCTTATTTAAGGCCGATCAGTTAGCACTAAATAAATGTTGATATAGGCTTTTCGTCGATCAGATGCTCTACTGTCCAGAGGATAATGTACTCGGTGACTGTTAATAGCTAATAGCAAATCACCGAGTAAATGATTAATTACGCTTAAATACTGCCCAAATCGGCGCATGATCAGAGGGCTTTTCAATCGCTCGCAGTGGGTAATCAATATCGGATTCAACGCAGTCTATAGCGAGTGAAGGTGTCGCGAGAATGGTATCAATACGCAGGCCACGGTTATCATCAAATCCTCTAGAGCGGTAATCAAACCACGAAAATTTATCTTCAACGCTGGGATGAAGTTTACGGAAAGTATCTTCTAATCCCCAATCCAGTAAGCGTTGTAGCCATTGACGCTCTTCCGGTTGGAAAGAGCATTTCCCTGTTTTTAGCCAACGTTGACGGTTCACTTCACCAATACCAATGTCTAAATCGATAGGGCTGATGTTAATGTCACCCATCACAATGATCGCTTCATCTGGTGTGTGATAGTCGGTGAGATAATTCATTAAATCTTGATAAAATTGACGCTTATAAGGGAACTTGGTTTCGTGATGAATATTATCTCCTTGTGGGAAATAACCGTTCAATACCGTTACTTTATCGCCATTCTCATCAAGAAAGGTGCCGATAATCATTCGTTTCTGGTGGTCGTCATTATCCGTTGGAAAGCCTTTTTGCACTTCCAGTGGCGCTTTTTTACATAGCAATGCCACGCCGTAATGGGCTTTCTGGCCGTGAAAATAGACGTGATAACCCATCGCTTCCACCGCTTGGACAGGAAATGCTTCATCGTGCACTTTGATTTCTTGCAAGCCGATAATATCGGGTTGATGTTTATCAATTAGGGCTTGCAGCTGATGCAGTCTTGCTCGTAATCCATTGATATTAAAACTGACAATTTTCATTTATCTTCCTTTAATTTGCTTTCAAGGTCGCGTTTTACGTAATCGAGAGCGAGTAAGGCAGTACGTGGATCCACCTGATTCGATTCGAGAAGATAGATAAGATCGACGGCCAACTTAATTTCATCGGGCGCATCATCTAAAGTCGGGAGAGGGGACATATCTCGTTCTCATCGTTCTATTGTGAGCCGTTATTCTGCAGGTTAATCAGTTGTGCTTCAATGATCGCTTTCGCTTGTTGGCAACGGTTAAGACGCTGTTTGGCTAAAAATAGCGCTTGTTGTGCCTGTGGATAGTAGCGTGCTGAGGTTTGTTCAAGTTGATATTGTCGGTTAAGCACTAACGTCAATAGACGCTGCTCCCATCGTTGATGCTGGATTAACTGTTCGGCTAATTGAGATTCACTCATATCCTTAGCTAAAGTAGGATGTTCGCTATCTAGCCCATCGCGTTGCAAACTATTCTCCCATTCGTCCACCACGCGTTGCAACGCCTCTAATTGAGCACATAAACGATCGCTTAGGTGTTTGACTTGCACCAGACAGGGGCTGGAGGCATGGCAAATGTGGTGTAATTGAGAGAGCGTCTGTTCCGCTTCATGCGCACACGACTTTAATGAGAAGACATTTTTTTTGAACAATTGATTATCAAACCAGCGCCTAGTGTGATGACGATATTGCGTGTCGATAAGCTCGGCGTGACGCATTAAGCGTTGCAGCCGTTTAGTCGCTGATCCGAACCGGTCATCGTTAGTGATAGGTTTACTGTGAGTCAATCGTTTAGAGCGAGCGGGGAATAACGGTTTCACCATGATTATTCAATAATTCGTTGAAAAGGGGGAAGCGCATCCAAAAGAGCTTTACCGTAGCGTTTAGAGACGATACGTCGGTCAAGCAGCACTACTCGGCCAGAATCACTTTCTTTACGCAATAATCGCCCCACGGCTTGAATTAATTTTTTACTCGCCTCAGGGACACTAATTTGCAAGAAGGGATTACCACCGCGTTGCTGAATATATTCAGCATGGGCTTGTTCAACGGGGGAGCTAGGCACAGCAAAAGGAATTTTGGTTATGATGACGTTTTGTAAAAGTTCACCCGGAAGGTCCAGTCCTTCCGAAAAGCTACCAGTACCAAAAAGGATGCTTGTTTTGCCGCATTGCACGAGCATTTTATGTTTATTGAGCAGCTCAGTTCTGGATGTTGTACCTTGCATTTGCCAATCCCAAGCTTTTTTTAGAAATTTTTTGCTGATTTTTTGCTCAACTTCTTTCATTTGCCAGTAAGAAGCAAACAGGACCAAATTGGCTTGATTAGGGACAATGTACTGATGAATCTTGTCGACGAGATGATCGGTATATTGTGCCGCTTGCGGCTCATAATCCATCTTAGGGATCAATAGCTTGGCTTGGTTTTGATAATCAAACGGAGATGATAAGGCTAAAAATCGTACGCCATCTTCTGGTTTTTCACTGATCCCAGCCTGACGACAAAAGAAACTGAATGAATTTAAGGCTCGCATCGTCGCAGAGACCAAAATGGCCCCAACACAGCGACTCCAAATTTGTTGATCCAACTGCCAACCAATTTCAAGAGGTGAGACATTAACAATATAGTCGCCTTCTCGTTCACTATGGATTGCTAACCAGCGTGCGAGTGGGGCTCCTTTTTCTCGTTTAGGCTCAGCCATTAATTGCCAAACTTGGGCGAGTTTTTCTAAACGTTGTAAGAAGAAACCTAATTCGGCGAGAACAGGCTCAGCTAAACGGCTGGCCAGTTCACCGTCTTTGACGCGTTCGGCGATTAAATCGGTAATTTTGCTCACGGCTTGGTTGGCTTTTTGAGAATGCAGCTTAAGCTCTTTAGCTTGTTCTTCAAGCCAGTTAGGCAGCTCACCATGTTCAAAACGCAGCACATTCTCTTCAAAAGCGCTGGAATCAAACTGATTTGGTAGTTGATTGAGGAGCGGGATCAGTTGTTGTAAGGCGTTACGCGCTTCATTTTCAAAGCGTGCGACTCGTTTGGCATCCGCTAGCGATATTGCGCGCGCGAGCGCTTGATTGAGCTTTTCTAACCAACTAACGCTGCCTTTCATACTGGCTGAGGCTGAGGCATGTTCACGGGCCACATGAGGCAGATGGTGCGCTTCGTCAAACACATAAATGGTATTTTCAGGTTCAGGAAGAATTACGCCTCCACCTAAGTCGGCATCGGCCATCACCAAGCTGTGATTGGCAATAATGACATCGGCTTTATCCATTGCTGATCGAGCTTTTTGAAAAGGGCAATCTCGATGAGCGGCGAAGCTACCATTACAACTGTGTTTATCACTGACAATGGTTGACCACACCAAATCAGAGATAGGACTTGGCCAACTGTCTCTATCGCCATCCCACTGACCGTTTTTTAGCTGCAGATACAGTGTTTGTAATTGTTCAATCTCTTTTGCTGCTGGTTTGGTTTCAAACATCGCTAACTGGTTGTCATCGTTACCACAAGCTGCCGCTAATTTTTCAGTACAGCAATAACGCTGTCTGCCCTTGGCGATCAGTAAAGAAAAGTTTTGATCGGTGATACGGCGATACAGCGGCAAATCTTTGTGCATTAGCTGTTCTTGCAAAGCCACGGTTGCGGTGGATATCACCACCTTACGTTGATTAAGCAGTGCAACGGGTATGACGGCCATTAGATAAGCGAGTGATTTACCAATCCCGGTTCCTGCTTCTGCGACGATCATGCGGGTTGAAGCGTGATATTGACCACAGAGAGTTTTAGCAATTTCTGCGACCAGAAAATTTTGTGCGCGACGAGGAATAAAATTATCCAACTGATGGTGCAGATTTTGGTAACTGGTACGAATCGATTGTTGAATTTTTGTGGTTAACATAACGGGACCTAAGTAGCAGGAGCCGGATAGTAACACAGCTTTTTAGATGAGCGGTGGGGAATTTTGTCGGATGAAATCGAAAATTTTGGAGCCATAAGCTCGATAATTGCCTGCTTTTAAATCAATTCTAGATCTTGCTCACAAAAAAAAACTGAACCTTCATACACTTAAGATGTTCAAGATGCATTTTGGTTTTTAAGCCTTTTTATTTTCTTAGTTTTGGTTTACTAATCTGAAAATTTCCTTTAATTTAGATTTAAGTTCTGATTATTGGTGTAATGTTAAACTATTTAACATTTATTATTAATTATGTTTTGCAGCTTTAACGCTTATCAATAGAACAAAATTTTTACTTAAGTTGTTGTTATTTAATTATTTATGTTGTTTTTATAAATATTTTTTTTCATATTTGACATGTGCCGTATTCTTTTGCAATCTAAAGCTCGAATTTAGTGGCGATGGTAACTAACCGCAGAGTTAGCCGACCATCTTCTAAAACTAAGGGAACCGAAACGGAATTCCCATACTAAGAAAAGGCAGTGGATTATTATGAAAAAAACTCTAGTCGCACTACTGGTTGCCTCAGCAGCAACGTCAGTAAACGCAGCAGATATCTATAAATCGGACGACGTGACTGTTGATTTCTACGGTCAACTTCGTCAGCACGTTGAGTTTACAAACAAAAAAGATGCAAACGGTAACAGTGTTGATCCTAAAATCGAGCAAGGCTCTTCACGTGTTGGGGTAAACCTAACTTACAAAGCTCTTGAAGAAGGTTTGGACGTTGTTGCTAAAGTTGAGTACCGTGTTGGTGAAAGCTGGGAATTGCGTCAGCACTACATCGGTATGAGTTCAGAGTACGGTGTAATGACCTACGGTAAACAGATCCCAATCTATGGTGATGTTTACGGTGCGGAATATTCGTACCATTATGGTTTGGCGCCATATCGTGGTGGTCTGGATACTAAAGAAAACTTTTGGCAAAGCAGTGCAATTAAATACCAATTGGATCTAGACAATAGCTGGGTGAAAGCACAATACAACCTAGCTGAGAACAACACCAATGCTGAGTTGTTCGAGATCTATGCTGGTACCACTTATGATTCATGGGCTCTACATATTGGTGGCGCTTCAATGACTGACAAAGTTGGCGTGAAAAATGTTGAGTCAACTTACTTTGAAGCGACAGCTGAGTATCTACTAGGTAAAGGTAAAGTTGGTTTTACTTATGCTTATAACGAAGATAAGAACAAGCTGACTGATGGTAAAGTGAAATCTAATGGTTTCCACCTAGGTGCTAAGTACGAAGTGCTCCAAAAACGTCGCTTTACGGCGGCGCACAATTTATCGACGGTAAGAATGATGCGGCTGACATTACTAACCTATACCTAGGTGCTGAGTATATGTTTGCTAAATGGGCACGTACTTATGTTGAATACGGTTTCAACGATACTGACAACGAGAAAAACGTAAGCAGCCTTGCTATCGGTGCTCGTGTTTACTGGTAATTCATAACGTTATCGTTACTATAAGCCCAGCATAGCTGGGCTTTTTTAATGTTTTTATGGGAGAAACGATTGTAATGACGATTTATATCAATCTAATCTGGCGGGGATGCTTACTGGTTTGCAGTATGGTTAGTCTGGCTCATGCGCAAGTGCAATTGGTGGTGCCTGAGGCGATTAACTTATCCGTAGTTAATTTAGAAAAACCGCGGCTCGAAGGTGGGCTATTTAGCAGCAATAAAACGCTGATTTTGCCTAATGGGACGCATCAAATCGCTTTTCGTTACTCCCAGCCATTTGTGAATCGCGATACGGTAGAGGCGGTCAGCAGTGAATTAGTCATATTGAAGTTTAATGCTGAAAATCAAAAGCTAACTTTTCAGTTACCCGATTATCGCAACGCCCAGCAAGCGCGAAGAGAGATTGATCACTTTACTTGGCAATTGATTGATACTACCAACCAACGGCCAGTTGAACAGACCAGTGACATTATCGCCATCAGCGGCTTTGTACTCGGACAAAATTTTATTGATAATGTGATAGAATACAATAAACAATCCGGCAAAGCGTCAATTAGCATGAGCTATCTGACGGTGGATAATCACGCTAAATCGATACCTAGTCACTCTCAGCCGCTTCCGACTGCCGATGAAGACTCTCTTGTCAGTCAACTGCAACAGCTCTATTTGCAAGCGAATCAGCAGCAGAAAGCCGTCTTTCGTCAATGGATCAGTCAGCAAGAGTAATTGGGAAGACTGAAAAACAATTTACCCACAGCATTGCTTGAGTTTTTTACCGCTCCCACAGGGACATGGCTCATTACGTCCGACTTTATTGTGCTTTGGAAAGATGCCGTCAATGTAGAACCACTGCTTCTTTTCCCTCACAAAACGTGATTGTTCTTCTAGGCAAAGCGTTTGCTGCTGATCAATAAAGAAGGCTTTAAAGTGTACAAAGCCTTCGTTGGGATTATTCCCCAACCACGTTCGTACGACGTCTAATCCTGTCCATTGGCTATTGATTGAATCTGCGATGGCATCTCGCTGAAGCTCGGCGTCACAAGAGGGGTGATAAGTATTGATGACAAAATCGACTAAACCTAATACATGGGCACTATAGCGAGCTCGCATTAATTGCTCTGGAGTCTGTGCATTAGTAGGATCAGAATGAATCGGTTGGCAGCATTTGGCATATTCAACTTGGCGTTGACAATAGCAGATATCCATAAAATAAAACCATCATAGAAAAATAATCAACGAAGTTTAAGGATAATGGAGATAGCTGTCTACTGATGGCTATTGAACAAATCTGCAGTCCAATGAACGGCTTGATGATAACAATCACTGATGGTTTGTTCAGGTAATGAGAGCTGGTGAGCAAGGTCGTTCACGGTTTGCCATTCGGCTTGTTCATACGCTTTAATCAGTTGCAATACCTTACCTAACTGACCTGACCCTGAAACAATCGCGTCTTTGACTTGCTGTTCAATCGGCATCTCTTCAATAATATCTGCCAAGGGTTGATCGAGTAAGCCATCAATCAGTGAAAACATTCCTGTTAGGAAAGCATTACCTGATTGGTCGGCATTGGCAATATTGAGAGACAATAATTCACAATAACGAGCTCGCTGAATGGATAAACCATACAGTGCATCAGGCTTATCTTTATGAGTGGAGGCAATCGCGACTAAAGAGACAAAGCGACGTAATCTTGTCTCACCCAGATAAACTAGGGCTTGTTTAAAGGAGCGTATTTTTGAGCTCACCATGACCGAAGAATTGACAAAGGTCAGCAATTTATACGAGAGCGTCAAATCTTTACTGATTAATCTTCCTAACTCTTGATAGTTAATCTCTTCCTTGGCAATTTCTTTGCATAGTTGCACGATGGTTAAAAATGCGGGTTCCAGTGCTTTTCGTTGAATTAACGCTGGCTGACTAAAGAAATAACCTTGGAAGTAACAAAACCCTGCTTGTTTTGCTAGCTCAAACTCTTGATAAGTTTCAACTTTCTCGGCTAAAAATTGAATATTATGTTTTTGATTTTTTTTAATAAATAGGCGTGCTTTTTCAATAGGAACAGTATGAATATCAAATTTTATAATCTGGACATGAGGTAAAAAAGCTGCCCACTCTTTACTGGGTACAAAATCATCGAGGGCAATAGTATAACCGAGCTTTTTGAGCTCAATGATCGCATTAAGCAGTTCCTCGGTGGGTGTACAGTTTTCCAGTACCTCGATAACTAAGTTACTGGAAGGAAATAGGGTTGGTACGAGGTTAATTAAGCTTTGATAAGGAAAATTAACAAATTCCCATAATTTCCCGGCACGATATTGTACTGACCAAAAGTGGTCTGATAACAATCGGCTGGTGGCAAGTTCAGCATCGATTTGTGGGAAGGTATTGTTAGGACCATCACGAAACAGTAGTTCATAACCGACGGTGTTACGATCTCGATCTAAAATCGGTTGCCTAGCAATATAGGAATACTTCAATAGCGTGCCCTTCTTTATTATCTATCCGTTGTCTATCGTCTTAACGTACCACCATTAATAGTAGTACGTCTGTTAAGCTAACCCAATGGATGCTCTTGAAAAGAGTCTTTGATTATTGAAAGCTAATCAACCCTTGTGATGAAAGGGAGCGTTTCTAAAGCGTAGCCTTGTGGAGAATAGCGCAGTACCGATCCTTGATGATGCCAATCGCCAAGAACGATCCGGATTTTTGTCCCTTCTTTATCGATATGATGAATGGCTGGTCGATGGGTATGACCATGGATCATCAGCGCCACTTGATGTTTGTTCATTACATTGACCACCTCGCTAGGGGTGACATCCATGATCTCCATAGCTTTATGAACTTTATCGCTGCGAATATCGGTTTGTACACGGCGAACAATACGTTTTTTTAAGCAATAAGGGAGTCGGTTAAATACCCATTGTAGCCAAGGTTGATGGACTTTTTCACGGTAGGCTAAATAACGAACATCTTCGGTGCATAGGGTATCACCATGTAATACCACCGCGGATGTGCCGTACAAGTTGATCCGTGCCTCTTGCTCAAGTAAGGTCACGCCAGTGTCTTTAGCAAAACGTTTACCCACTAAAAAGTCGCGATTACCATGGATGAAGTAACACGGTACACCAGCAGACGTCAGTTGTTGAAACTCTTGTTTAATTTGCTGACTAAAAGGGGTGGGATCATCATCTCCGATCCAAAAGTCGAATAAATCCCCCAATACGTAGAGAGCATCGGCTTGTATGGCGTCCTTGCGCATAAACTGAATGAAACAATCCGTAATATCGGGGCGCGAAGGGGTCAGATGAAGATCTGAGATAAACAGTGTGTGCATAAGGCCGTTAATGGAGCGCAGCCGCGCTCCATCCATTGATTATTCTGCGATAGTGGTATGAGTAATCACTACTTCATCCAGTGGGACGTCTTGATGCATGCCATAAGAACCGGTACTAACGGTTTTGATCTTATTAACAATATCCATACCTTCAATCACTTCACCAAAGACGCAGTATCCCCAGCCGTCACGACTTTCAGATTTAAAATCAAGGAAAGTGTTGTCATTGACGTTGATAAAGAATTGCGAGCTGGCTGAATGTGGATCCATGGTACGTGCCATTGCCAGTGTGCCTGTTTTATTGCTTAACCCATTGTTTGCTTCATTACGGATTGGCGCACGAGTGGCTTTTTCTCGTAGACCAGAAGTCATACCACCACCTTGGATCATAAAGCCATCAATCACACGATGAAAAAGCGTGTTATCGTAAAAACCATCACGACAGTATTGCAAAAAGTTAGCACTGGTTTCAGGGGCTTTCTCGGTATTCAGTTGAATTTTTACGTCACCAAAATTGGTATGTAGGGTGATCATAGCTATTACCTTTACTTGTTTTGTATGAATGACTGATTTTAGCCTAACTTTTTGCGCATTCAAAACACCAAATGGATGACCTAGTGATAATAGAGTTGTTATACTCGTTCATCATTTTAGTAATTAACGGTAAGTAGATAGAGATCATGCTGAAGATTTATAACTCACTCACAAGACAGAAAGAGGAATTCAAACCCATTACAGCCGGAAAAGTTGGCATGTATGTCTGTGGAGTCACCATATACGATCTCTGTCATATTGGTCACGGTCGTACCTTTGTCTCTTTTGATGTGGTATCACGCTACTTACGCTATTTGGGTTATGATTTGACTTTCGTGCGCAACATTACTGATATTGATGACAAAATCATTAAACGTGCCTCTGAGAATCAAGAATCTTGTGACTCGTTGACGGAACGACTTATTCAAGAGATGTACACCGATTTTGATGCGCTCAATATATTGCGTCCTGATGTAGAACCACGTGCCACGGCTTATATTGAAGAAATCATTGCTTTGGTAGAACGGCTAATTGATCGCGGTTTTGCTTATGTTGCAGACAATGGCGATGTTATGTTTGAAGTCAGCAAATTTAAAGAGTATGGCCGACTCTCCAAGCAAGATTTAACCCAACTGCAGGCCGGTGCTCGCGTTGATATTGAGACTGCAAAACGTAGCCCACTCGATTTTGTATTATGGAAGATGTCTAAGCCGGGTGAACCCACGTGGCAATCCCCATGGGGGCCTGGACGTCCTGGTTGGCATATTGAGTGTTCAGCGATGAATTCTTCTATCTTGGGTAATCACTTTGATATCCATGGTGGTGGCTCGGATCTACAGTTTCCTCATCATGAAAATGAAATTGCCCAATCTTGCTGCGCTCATGATACCCAGTATGTGAATACTTGGATGCACAGTGGCATGGTGATGGTAGACAGAGAAAAAATGTCAAAATCGCTGGGTAATTTCTTTACCATTCGTGATGTGTTGCAACATTATGATCCAGAAACCGTACGTTATTTCTTAATGTCTGGGCATTATCGTAGCCAATTAAATTACAGTGAAGAAAACCTCACTCAAGCTCGAGCGTCTTTAGAGCGTCTCTATACTGCCTTGCGTGGTTTGGATATGACGGTCGCAGCGGCTGGTGGTGAAGAGTATGTCAGCCGCTTTACCAGCGCGATGAATGATGATTTTAATACCCCAGAGGCCTACTCGGTCTTATTTGATATGGCACGTGAAGTTAACCGACTTAAAACAGAAGATATGCTTCAGGCGAGTGCTTTAGGGGCATTAATGCGCGAGTTAGCGGATGTGATTGGTATTCTATACCAAGAGCCAGAACGCTTTTTGCAAAGTTCGGTTGCAAATGATGACCAAGCCGAGGAAATCGAAGCGTTGATCAAACTGCGTAATGACTCACGCGCGAATAAAGATTGGGCTAATGCGGATCTTGCTCGTCACAAGCTGACAGAGATGGGCATTATTTTAGAGGATGGTCCGAACGGAACCACTTGGCGACGCAAATAAGCGAACCATGTCTACGACACAGCGGGTTTATGGCCCGCTGTATTCTTTTCTGCTGAGTATTATCTTTTTATCTAACGTGGCGAGTGATGAATGACACTTTATGCCTTGTCCACGATATTTTTAGCTATGTTAATGGTTTATCTTCACGGACTAGTGATAATCACACGTTGTTTAAGTCGTTCAACTAGGAATAAAACATGTCAATAATTCTGGGCATCGATCCCGGATCACGCATTACTGGTTATGGCGTTATTCGTCAACAAGGCCGTCAGCTTATTTATCTTGGTAGTGGTTGTATTCGTACCTCAGAGCAGGAGTTTCCTTTACGACTCAAACAAATTTACGCTGGAGTGAGTGAAATCATCACTCAATTTCAGCCAGATGCTTTTGCTATTGAACAAGTATTTATGGCGAAAAATGCCGATTCAGCGTTAAAACTGGGTCAAGCTCGTGGTAGTGCCATTGTCGCCGCCGTGAATGCTGATTTACCCGTTTATGAATACGCGGCGCGCTTGATTAAACAAGCGGTAGTTGGGACAGGGGGGGCGGATAAAACTCAGGTCCAGCATATGGTGCAACAAATGTTAAAATTACCAGCAAAGCCTCAAGCGGATGCCGCGGATGCGTTAGGGGTTGCTATCTGCCATGCCAACACCAATAAAACGTTATTGGCTTTAGCTGGTAAAGCCACCCATGCTCGGCGTGGACGTTATCGCTGAGTTTAACTGGCTATCCATCCAGTTATTTATTATTATCTAACTCATTCTCTCCTAGTTATCAGCAAGGAAATTCCAGTGATTGGACGTCTGCGTGGCCTATTAATAGAAAAACAACCTCCGCAAATCGTGATTGAAGTCAATGGCGTTGGTTATGAAGTACAAATGCCGATGAGTTGTTTTTATGAACTGCCGAACATTAATGAAGAAGCGATCATCTACACGCATTTTGTGGTCCGCGAAGATGCCCAACTTTTGTATGGTTTTAATACGGTGAGCGAGCGGGCTTTATTTCGAGAAGTGATCAAAGCCAATGGGGTTGGTCCGAAGATGGGACTGGGGATTTTATCCGGTATGACGGCAAGCCAGTTTGTGGCTTGCGTTGAACGTGAGGATATCTCAACCTTGATTAAACTGCCTGGAGTAGGTAAAAAAACCGCCGAACGATTATTAGTTGAGATGAAAGACCGTCTTAAAGGCTGGGGAAGCGGCGACTTATTTACCCCAGCGACGGATGCTGCACCATTAGATCATTCCCCTGTAACTGCAGAGCAAAATGCTCAAGAAGAGGCGATCAGTGCCTTACTTTCTTTAGGTTATAAACCCGTCCAAGCCTCTAAAGTGGTTTCTCAAATGGCAAAACCGGGAATGACCAGTGAGCAATTAATTAGAGAAGCATTAAAATCAATGGTCTGATGATGATAGGTTTATTGTCTGCTTGGCTGCAGCGTCTCACTTACCACCTTAAACTATGCTAATTAATACTGACTCTGTCGCCCTTATCATTACACCATGGGAATCTCTGTTATGATCGAAGCCGATCGCCTTATTGCCCCAATCAGTCCTGCTTTTAAAGAGGAAGAAGTGATAGATCGGGCTATTCGACCGAAAAAACTTGCCGACTATCAAGGACAAGATCATGTTCGTGATCAAATGGAAATTTTTATCCAAGCGGCACAAAAACGCAGTGAACCTCTCGATCACTTATTAATTTTTGGTCCTCCTGGACTGGGTAAAACTACGTTAGCTAATATTGTCGCTAACGAAATGGACGTGAATATTCGTACTACCTCAGGTCCAGTATTGGAAAAAGCCGGTGATCTTGCCGCGTTGCTGACCAATTTGGATGAAAATGATGTCCTATTTATTGATGAAATTCATCGTCTGAGTCCAATGATCGAAGAAGTACTCTATCCTGCCATGGAAGATTACCAATTAGATATTATGATCGGTGAAGGTCCTGCTGCTCGGTCAATTAAAATCGATTTGCCGCCTTTTACCCTGATTGGAGCTACCACCCGCGCTGGATCGCTCACTTCACCATTACGCGACCGCTTTGGTATTGTCCAACGTCTAGAATATTACAATGTCGCTGATTTACAGAATATTGTGCAGCGCAGCGCGCAATGCCTTGGACTATCAATGGATGCGGATGGGGCATTAGAGGTCGCGCGCCGCGCGCGAGGTACACCACGGATTGCTAACCGCTTATTGCGCCGAGTGCGAGATTATGCAGAAGTGAAAGGAAATGGACATATCTGTCTGGATACGGCGGGTAAAGCGCTCGATATGCTTGATGTCGATCATCTCGGTTTTGATTATATGGACAGAAAGCTACTGTTGGCGATCATGGAAAAATTCTCTGGTGGTCCCGTTGGGCTTGATAACTTGGCCGCGGCGATTGGCGAAGAGAAAGATACCATTGAGGATGTATTAGAACCTTTCCCTTATTCAGCAAGGTTATTTGCAGCGTACCCCTCGTGGACGTATTGCAACCGATCGAGCTTATCTGCATTTTGGAATAGAAAAGTAGTCTCTGATTTCAATTCGATACGCTATTTCATCATCAATCGAGGTAAAGCTTCGCTTTTCTGATCAATAAACTCAATACTGTCGAACGCTTCAACTATCGGCAGTATTGAGGTTACCTTATCTGCAAAATATCTCCTGTGATTCCTTTATGACCATGTCATACGTGCTCTGTATGATTTATGTGTGTTTATGTCAGAGCCTAGCTGGCTATTGAGTGGCGACATGAACCGACGTGAGGAGAGTGCTTAATACTCCACGATAGAAAAAGCGGAATAAGCTCAAAATATTTTTATTTCGGTCACATTTTTACACATTACTTAAAATGACGAAAAATAGACTAATTGAGTTTATTGTTAACTGATTGTGTTTAATATCCGTATCCACTCTGCTTTTTTTTACCTTATTAAAACACCCAATCTGACCTTTTCTTGATTTGTATCATTTTGTTGTTTTTTTGCGCATTGATGTATCACGGAAATTGATTTAAATCAAAGCGCTTTCCCAAACAAACCCTTTGAAACTCAGGGTCTTTGGCAGTAGTATTAGTCGCAGCTATATTAGCTAGAGCTTAACGATTTACTAACCACAACGGCACATAATTGCAACAATTCATTACAAGAAATTAAGCGGTGATCTTACGTTTAATTCACGTATACGTTGGGCGTTATGTCATAAGTGTCATTCAGCCGACACAAAGGAGTTACCATGATTGATGTAGTGGAGCTATCGCGGTTGCAGTTTGCACTGACAGCGATGTATCACTTCTTATTCGTTCCATTGACTTTGGGCATGGCGTTTTTACTCGCCATTATGGAGTCACTTTATGTAATGACCGATAAGCAAATCTATAAGGACATGACAAAGTTCTGGGGTAAGCTTTTCGGGATTAACTTTGCACTGGGTGTGGCGACTGGCTTGACCATGGAGTTCCAGTTCGGAACTAACTGGTCTTACTATTCCCACTACGTCGGCGATATTTTTGGTGCGCCGCTCGCCATTGAAGCGCTGGTCGCTTTCTTTTTAGAATCAACCTTTGTCGGTTTGTTCTTCTTTGGATGGGATAGGCTTTCTAAACGCCAACACCTTACCGTAACTTGGCTGGTTGCTTTAGGCTCTAGTTTCTCTGCCTTGTGGATTCTTGTTGCTAACGGTTGGATGCAAAACCCTGTAGGTGCTGAGTTCAATTTTGAAACCACGCGTATGGAGATGGTTAGCTTTGCTGATGTGGTACTCAACCCGGTCGCACAAGTTAAATTTGTTCATACAGTGGCTGCTGGCTACACCACCGGGGCGATGTTTATTCTTGGTATCAGCGCTTACTACCTACTGAAGGGACGTGATGTTGCGTTCGCTCGTCGCTCATTTGCTATCGCTGCCTCTTTTGGTATTGCCGCAGTCCTGTCTGTAATTGTACTTGGTGATGAATCAGGTTATGAGCTGGGTGATGTACAAAAGGTAAAACTAGCGGCTATCGAGTCTGAGTGGCACACTGAACCTGCTCCTGCTGCGTTTACCCTATTTGGTATTCCTAACCAAGAAACGATGCAAACGGATTATGCGGTCAAAATTCCTTATCTGATGGGGATTATCGCGACTCGTTCATTAGATAAAGAAGTCACCGGTTTACGTGATCTACGTGAAGAGCATTTAGATCGTATCCGTAATGGTATGTATGCCTACGACCTATTACAGCAACTTCGTGCCGGTGATAAATCGGCAGAGAACATGCTGGCCTTTAATGAGGTTAAGCAAGATCTCGGTTATGGCTTACTGCTAAAACGATACACTGAGAATGTTGTTGATGCCACAGAGGCGCAAATCCAAGCCGCAGCAGACGATTCTATCCCTACGGTATGGCCGCTATTCTGGTCTTTCCGTATCATGGTGGTCTGTGGCTTTATTATGTTGTTTGTGTTCGGCGCGGCGTTTGTTCAAACTTGTCGCCAAAAAATCGAGCAGAAAAAGTGGGTACTCAAAGCGGCACTATGGAGTATTCCATTACCATGGATTGCTGCTGAGGCGGGTTGGTTTGTCGCTGAATACGGTCGTCAGCCTTGGGCGGTCGGTGAAATACTTCCGGTTAACGTTGCGGCATCCGCATTGACGGCGGGACAAATTTGGACATCACTGATTGCGATCTTAGCGCTGTATACGTTATTCCTTATTGCTGAAGTGTATTTAATGCTGAAGTTCATTCGTAAAGGCCCAAGTAGCTTGAAAACTGGCCGCTACCATTTCGAACAAAATGGCAGCTCGTTGGAAGACAAAGTCAACCGTCAAGTCGAAGCCTAGGCAAGGAGAAAGCAATATGTTTGATTACGAGATCTTACGACTGATTTGGTGGGTACTGATTGGTGTCCTACTTATCGGTTTTGCCATCACCGATGGCTTTGATATGGGGGTTGGAGCATTAGTCCCTATTTTGGGTAAAAACGACTCTGAGCGTCGAGTGATGATTAACTCGATTGCCCCTCACTGGGATGGTAACCAGGTGTGGCTCATTACCGCTGGTGGTGCACTATTTGCCGCTTGGCCTTTGGTTTATGCCACATCATTCTCTGGATTTTATCTGGCGATGATGGTCACTCTTGCTGCGCTTTGGTTACGCCCTCTGGGCTTAGACTATCGCTCTAAGATAGAAGATCCAAAATGGCGTAATACCTGGGACATTTGTATCTCGATCAGTGGTTTTGTGCCACCAATCATTTTCGGTGTCGCGTTTGGTAACTTGTTACAGGGCGTTCCTTTCCAATTGAACGAACTGATGATGCCAAGTTATCACGGTTCATTCTTTGGTTTGCTCAATCCTTTTGCTTTAGTGTGCGGATTAGTTAGCTTGTTTATGATCTTGATGCAAGGTGCCACGTGGTTACAAATGAAAACCACCAGCGATTTGCATACTCGTGCACGCAATACCGCACAATTAGCCGGTTTGTTAACCTTTGTCTTGTTTGTGTTGGGTGGTTTTTGGATTCAACATATTGATGGTTATGTGATTGTCAGTGCAATTGATACTTCGGCTGCCTCTAATCCGCTAAATAAAGAAGTAATTCGTGAAGCGGGTGCTTGGATGCATAATTTCCAACAGTATCCTATCTTGTGGTTGGCTCCTGCGCTTGGGGTGGTTATGCCGCTACTGGCTGTTTTAGCGTCACGTTTTGAAAAATGCGCTTTGGCGTTTTTAGTATCAAGTCTTGGTAATGCTGGGATCATCTTAACCGCTGGTTTTGCGATGTTCCCATTTGTCATGCCTTCAGACTTAGTACCAAGTCATAGCCTAACCATGTGGGATGCAACATCGAGTGAGTTAACTCTGAACTTAATGACTGGGGTAGCTTTTGTTATGGTCCCTATTATCTTGAGTTACACGGTATGGTCTTACTATAAAATGTTCGGTCGCTTGGATAACAAGTACATCGAAGATAACAACAACTCACTTTACTAAGGAGCGAAACAATGTGGTATTTTGCATGGATTCTTGGTGTATTGCTGGCTTGTGCGTTTGGCATCATCAATGCTCTTTGGTTAGAGCACTCTGAAATGATGGATAAAGACCGTGAGTGATTGGTCTGAACGACTCACTAGACTGCATCAACCATTAGATAAAGGTGCTCTTAGAGCATTAGTTATGGTGTTAGGGTTTTACCATGTTGCAATGGTCATGTGGGATCCTGAAGCCTATGCAGTGAGTATTGGTGGGTTCAATGCCATTATTGGTCCATTACTGATTTGGGCAATGTGTTCAAGTATGGTTTACGGGGTTGGTTTCAAGCCACGTTATTGGTTATGGCAAGGCGTTTTTAGTCCTTACTTTTCACTGCCAATCCTCGTTGGGTTCTTGTTCTTGCGTTTTTCAGGAGTATCGTAAAGTCATTCATAAGACTGACACGACAGCAAAGTAACGATAGCGCTATCTTTTAATCAGATAGCGCTATTTTTTTAGCACATTCCAACAAAATCTTACGCTTCTTCTTGTACTCGCGCTGCCGAGATGCGGTATAGTAATCAACTCATCTTAACCATGACTGAGGCGACTTGGCATTATGGGGCAAATTTTTGATTGGCCGATAACGGTCTATTATGAAGACACCGACGCGGGTGGTGTGGTTTATCATGCCAATTATCTGAAGTTCTTTGAACGTGCGCGTACCGAAATATTGCGTTCGTTGGGTTTTTCTCAACAGCAATTATTGGAACAAAATATCGGTTTCGTGGTCCGAAGTGCGAGTGTTGATTTCATCCGTGCTGCACGTTTGGATGATCAATTAACCGTGAAAACCTCGGTCGTTGAACTTAAAAAAGTCTCTTTAACTTTCTGTCAAGAGCTGGTCAATCCTAACGGACAGCTATTGTGTAAAGCCTTAGTTAAGGTAGCATGTATCGATAACCAGAAAATGAGGCCGATTGGATTGCCTCAATCAATGATTTTGGAGTTTACTCATAGTGACTGCTGATATTTCAATGCTCGATCTATTTTTACAAGCCAGTTTACTGGTTAAATTGGTGATGTTAATTCTTTTAGCTATGTCAGTTGCTTCTTGGGCAGTGATTATTAAACGTCATAAAGCATTGGCACAAGCGGAACGTCAAGCCGAAGAATTTGAAGATAAATTTTGGTCAGGCACCGACCTGTCTATTTTGTATCAAGAGGTCAAAAAGCGTAAAGATACGCTAGAAGGTACCGAAGAGATTTTCTACAGCGGTTTTACCGAGTTTGCTCGTTTACACAAAAGTAACGCCAATGCACCAGATTATATTATGGAAGGTACCGGGCGGACGATGAGAGTGACCGTCGCTCGTGAAGTTGATGAGCTAGAAGCGCATTTGCCTTTTTTAGCGACAGTTGGCTCAATTACTCCATATATCGGCCTATTTGGAACGGTCTGGGGGATTATGCATGCCTTTATCGCCTTAGGTGCTGTTAAGCAGGCGACGTTAGCCATGGTAGCTCCTGGTATTGCCGAAGCTTTGGTCGCAACAGCAATGGGTCTGTTTGCTGCCATTCCAGCCGTCATTGCTTATAATCGATTCAGCAGTAAAGTGACTAAGCTAGAACATATTTACGCTACTTTTTCCGAAGAGTTTCATAGTATTTTACACCGCCAAGCGATGGCGGGTAGGGAATAACGCATGACTGGCTATCAACCGAAGAAACGGAAGATGACAGCAGAGATCAATGTCGTACCCTATATCGATGTCATGTTGGTGTTGTTGATCATCTTTATGGTGACCTCACCTTTCATTACTCAAGGGGTAGAGGTTGAGTTGCCGAGAACGACCATCGCTCAATCAACGGCAGAGCTTGCTGGAGACAGTGAAGCAAGCTTTATCATTGTTGAGGTTGATCAAGCGGGTAACTTAGGACTAAGCGTCAATGATGAAGAGATGCAACGTGGACTCTCATTGCAAGATTTGATTGTTCGAGTAAAAGCTGAGTTATCATTAAAACCGGATTCACCCGTTGCCGTTGGGGGAGATGCTGCGACACCATATGCGGAAATTGTCTTAGTTTTAGATGAATTGAGTCGAGCCGGTGTTGCAAAAGTCGGTCTATTAACAGACATAAAATAATAGGTTTGCCATTGCTAATGAAAGCAAAAAAAACATTGCAACGTGCCGATAATAAACCATGGTTGATTTCGGTTGCCCTTCATGTTCTTTTAGTTGTGGTGCTTTTTTGGGGTGCGGATTTTACACAGTCAAAACCAGAAACGCCTTCTGCTGGAGCGATGATGCAAGCGGTCGTGATTGATCCTAGCTTGATTCAACAACAAGCACAGCAGATACGTAATCAGCGTGAGGCTGCGGCAAAACAAGAGCAAGAGCGATTAGATAAGCTGCGTCGTGAAACCGAACAGCTCGAACGTAACCGAAAAGCCGAAGAAGAGCGCATTCGTCAACTGAAAGAGCAGCAAGCGCGAGAGGCACAAGCGGCTCGAGAAGCTGAGCGGGTTCGTCAACAGCAAGAACAACAGCGTCAAGTGGCTGAAGAAAAAGCGCGTCAAGAGCAAGAACGTGCTGCAAAAGCTGAAGCGCAACGTAAAGCTACAGAGCAAGCAGCCAAAAAAGCCGAAGCGGAGCGAGTAGCAAGAGAAGCCGCGGCAGCGAAAGCAGAACAAGAGCGTATTGCTCGTGAGAAAGCAGCTCAGGCCGCGCAAGAAAAGGCGCGTCAAGAACAAGAAGCAGCAAAGCGCGCTGAACAAGAACGAATTGCCAAAGAAAAAGCCGCTAAAGAGGCGGCAGAAAAAGCTCGACAAGAGCAGCAACGTTTGGCTCGACTAGAGCGTGAGCGCAAAGAGCAAGAAGCGGCGATGAACAGCATTTTTTCTGGTCTGGAAAGTGAAGCGCAAAGCATTTCCGCAGCGCGATCACAGCATCTTGCCAATGAAGCGCAGCGTTGGGGAGCTATCTATACCCAAATGATCCAACAAAACTTGCTGCTTGAGGATAGTTTTCGAGGACGACAGTGTCGAGTTAATTTACGTCTCATCCCTACTGGCACAGATGCTATAGTAGGTGACGTTCAAGTACTCAATGGCGATAATCGGCTATGCGCAGCGACTAAGAGAGCGGTAGCAAAAGTTGGTAGTTTCCCTCTTCCTACCGCCGATGAAAAGGATCTTATTGAAAGGCTGAAAAACATTAATTTAACTGTAGCACCTGAGTAAAAGGAACCGTTTGTGTTAAAGCGATTAATAATAGGATGGTTACTGGTTTTCACCAGTAGTATGCAACTTGCCTATGGGGCACTAGAGTTGGTGATTACCGACGGTATTAATTCTGCTCGTCCAATTGCCATTGTTCCTTTTAAATGGGAAGGAAAAACACCACTACCGGAAGATATTTCGGCGGTGATTGCTTCCGATTTACAACGCAGTGGCAAGTTTAGTCCCATTGCCACCGATAGAATGCCACAAACGCCTTACAGTGAAACTGAGGTTACGTTTGATGCATGGACTCGAATTGGCGTTGATGCATTACTGACCGGTTCAATTACTCTCAATCAACAAGGTAATTATGTTATTAATTATCAGTTGGTTGACGTGGTTCGTGGTCAGTTGACCCAAGGGCAAAGCCGAGCGTTAAGTGCTGATGGGCAGCTCGTGCTGTCTAAAGATCATGTGTTATTTAACAAAGTCGCTACGATACCTGCGCCACGGATGCGTGAATATGCGCATCGTATCTCTGATCTGGTTTATGAAGAGTTAACGGGTGAAAAGGGGGCTTTTTTAACGCGTATCGCTTATGTTGTCGTTAATGATAAAGACTCTTTCCCTTATCAATTACGTGTTGCTGACTACGATGGTTATAATGAGCGCTTGGTGCTGCGTTCTAAACAGCCATTGATGTCTCCAGCGTGGTCACCAGACGGTCGTCAGTTGGCTTATGTCAGTTTTCAAAATGGCCAAGCTGAGATATTTATTATGGATATCTACACTGGGGAACGTGAAAAATTAACCTCATATCCAAGACATAATGGTGCACCGAGGTTTTCTCCAGATGGTAAAACACTGGCATTAGTTCTGTCGAAAACTGGGACGCTGCAAGTCTATACGCTTGATTTAGCTTCTCGTAAACTCACACAAATCACCCATGGCCGTTCAAATAATACCGAACCATTTTGGCATCCTGATGGTAAGTCGCTCATATTTACCTCAGATAGGGGTGGTAACCCGCAGATTTATCGAGTAAATTTGGCAAATCAGGCGGTGGACCGATTGACATGGCAAGGACGGCAGAATCTCGGTGGGCAGATTACCCCGGATGGCCGATTCATGATCATGGTGAATCGAAGTAATTCAGGCTTTCATATAGCCAAACAAGATCTTGAGACCGGTGCATTACAAGTATTAACACAAACTTTGTTAGATGAGTCTCCAAGTATTGCTCCAAATGGTGGCATGGTTATTTATAGTTCGATGTATAATCAGGCCAACGTCTTATCGATGGTTTCTATTGATGGGCGATTTAAAGCAAGGTTACCGGCAACCAATGGACGAGTTAGATCGCCAGCGTGGTCTCCGTTTTTATAGCCAACATATAATTTAGCAACTAACTATTTCATAGTAAGGAAAATAAGATGCAACTTAATAAAGTTCTCAAGGGACTCCTAATTGCGCTACCTGTTTTAGCTATTACTGCATGTAGCTCAAGTGATGACGCCGCATCAGCGTCAGGTTCACAGACTAACCAAACTACGTCTGGTAGCGCGGGTGGTGTTGATACTACCGTTGTTTCTCCAATCGGTGAATATGGCCAGTTGTCAGAGCAAGAGCTTAAAGAGCAAGCACTTCGTGAAACGCAAACCATTTACTTTGCATTTGACAATGCCACTATCGCACGTAGTTACGAAGAAATGCTTGCTGCCCATGCTGCTTACCTAAGCAAAAACCCGAGTCTAAAAGTGACAGTAGAAGGCCACGCTGATGAGCGCGGTACGCCAGAGTACAACATTGCGCTTGGTGAGCGTCGTGCTAACGCTGTAGCCAAATATTTAGAGGCTCTGGGTGTACAAGCCAATCAAATTTCGATCGTGAGCTATGGTGAAGAAAAACCACTGGTTCTAGGTCAAACTGAAGAAGCTTACGCGAAGAACCGCCGAGCTGTTCTTGTTTACTAATTGAGGTATCCCTCATGTTCAGTAACTTAAAGCAAGTTTTTACGCTTACGTTACTGGCAAGTGCAGCGAGCATTACGCTCGCTGCACCAGCTCCAGTATCCGATCTTAGTCAGCGTTCAGTCTCAACGTCGGCTAACCGCGGCGTGTCAAATGAAGGTGATGTTGCCCGTTTAGAACGATTGCTTGAAAATCGCAACCGTATGCAGTTGCAAATGCAGCAGCAACTCGATGAAATGGCACTAGAAATTAATGAGCTCCGTGGCCAACTAGAAAGAAATACCTACGATATGCAGCAAATGTTGCAGCGCCAGCGTGAACTGTTTGTTGAACTCGATAATCTACGTAGTGCGGCTAAACAATCGCCATCTGCAGATGCCATCGCTGCCAATCAAAATGATGAACTGCCACTAGGCACTTTTAGTAGTGATGTAAACGAGCAAGCGGCTTATCAGAATGCCGTGGATTTAATTTTAAAAAAGCGTGATTACGCTGGTGCGATAGCAGCATTTGAAAAATTCCAAGCTGATTATCCGGATTCTAGTTTTGCGGCAAATGCCCACTACTGGCTTGGTCAGTTACATTTCGCTAAGCGACAAGATCAGCAGTCAGCGAAAAGCTTTGCGGCGGTATTAAGTTATTCCGATTCGAATAAACGCGCCGATGCTTTAGTCAAGCTCGGTGATATCGCTGCGCGTAATAATAATGCGGCGCAAGCAAAGAAATATTATCAGCAAGTAATTAATGAATATCCGAATAGTGCTTCGGCGAAAGCCGCTCAGGATAAATTAAAGTAACGAATTGATATAAATGGATAATGCTGAGCCACTCTTATGAGTGGCTTTTTATTAAGTGCTCTATACCTCAACTACGTTGAGTTGCAAGTAAGCGGCAAATGAGTGAATTCCCATGAGCATAGAAACTATGCGATTGGAGTGAACGAACGGAGCCAACACCGCTGCAGCTTCAAATGGGGAGGGTATGTTGATTTAAGTCTGGTTTTTTTGTGTACGATGACCGATACAGTGTACAATATGCGAATTATTATAATGATCCATAGAGCAGAGCAATGAGTCACATACTGGATAAAATAGACACCGTTTACCCTTTCCCAGCTAAGCCTATTCCTCTTAGTGAGATGGAGAAAACTACCTATTTAGCAAGCACTAAGCGGTTACTAAAAGAGAAAGATGCTGTACTGATCGCCCACTACTATACTGACCCAGAAATTCAAGCCTTAGCTGAAGAGACGGGCGGCTTTGTCGGCGATTCACTAGAAATGGCTAAATTTGGTAATCGTCATTCTGCAACCACACTAATTATTGCTGGTGTACGTTTTATGGGGGAATCAGCGAAAATACTGACTCCAGAAAAGCGGATTCTGATGCCAACCTTAAAAGCCGAGTGTTCGCTTGATTTAGGTTGTCCTGCTGATAAGTTCACCGAATTTTGTGATGCCCATCCCGAGCACACCGTTGTTGTTTATGCCAATACTTCAGCCGCAGTTAAAGCGCGCGCAGATTGGGTAGTTACCTCAAGCATTGCCTTAGATATTGTTGAGCATCTTGATTCACAAGATAAAAAGATTATCTGGGGACCAGACCGTCACCTTGGCGCTTATATTGCCAAAAAGACCGGAGCAGAAATGCTCTTGTGGCAAGGAGAGTGCGTAGTACATGATGAGTTTTCTGCCGATGCCTTACGCAAAATGAAAGGGTTGTATCCAGATGCTGCGATTCTCGTTCACCCTGAATCTCCGGCCAGTGTGGTTGAACTGGCTGATGCGGTTGGCTCGACCAGTCAATTAATCAAGGCAGCAAAAACACTCCCTCAATCAACCATGATTGTGGCAACGGACAAAGGCATTTTCTTTAAAATGCAGCAAATGGTGCCAGAGAAACAATTAATTGAAGCGCCCACGGCTGGTGCAGGAGCCACCTGCCGCAGCTGTGCTCATTGCCCGTGGATGGCAATGAATGGATTGAAAGCCATAGAACAAGCACTCCGCGATGGCGGTGAAGAGCATGAGGTGTTTGTTGATGAAGCGACACGAGTGAAATCCTTGGTGCCTTTAAATCGCATGTTGGATTTTGCTGAGCAGCTCAATCGCCAAGTACAAGGGAACGCTTAATGAAAAAACCGTCAGTTGCGACTGACGGTTTTTTTGAGTTGATGCTTTAGATGGTTGTGATCGCTGGCGTGGTTATTGAGAGTCAGACCCCGCTAAATCGGCGGCACGCTGAGTTAAACCACATAGCATCACAGGAATCGCGTTATAGATTTCAGTAAACTGATCTAAATCGTTCATGCCTTGTTCAGCTAAGGTGGCCAAAGACGTTTCTGGATCGTACAACATGCTCAACGATAACAACACACCCCCCATCAGGGCATTCTCTTGACTATTTTCTGGCATCAGCACTTCCCAATCATCACGCGTTAATTGCCAGCCCTGTAAAACCCCTTCACAGAAATCACGAGTATTCTGTGTGACGATATCTTCTTCATCCAGTTCACATCCTTCAGGCCAAGACCAACTGCCGTCTAAAAGAGCAGGGCGATATTCATTCCATAAACGGATAATCAACCCAAAATAGCTTTCCATCTGCTTTGCATCACTAAAGGGAGCCGTATCATCATCACCCCACAAAAATGGCAACCATTCTGAAGGAGGAAGAACATTCGGCGCGAGGGCCATGGCAGTAATAAAGCCTTGGGTTTTCGCTTCATTAAGAAGTTTATCTTCTAAATCTGCAGCGCTTAGAATATCGTTTAAGGTCAAAGTAAAGCCTCATAGTCAACAGCAAAAAGTGAAGTTATCTTAACTCTAAACGTACGATCAATGCGAGTATCCAGGGAACTGATGAAGGGTTTTTGAACAAATGAGGTAATAATTAGCCAAACAAGCCAAGATGTGAGTTTTTTTAAGATTTCTGCTTGACCCTATTAATGAATATCATTAAATTAGCGCCTCGTTAGCACAAGATGCTAGCCCATTACGGTGAGTTGTCCGAGTGGCTGAAGGAGCACGCCTGGAAAGTGTGTGTACGGCAACGTACCGAGAGTTCGAATCTCTCACTCACCGCCATATTCTAAAAAAAGACGCCCTAGGGCGTCTTTTTTTACGCCTTAAGATCATTAAAATTAATGGGTTAGGGTTTCCACATCTTGCTGATCATAAATCACCAGCGTTATTGTCACATGGGATTTTATCTATCTCCATCAGCAGATCCCAACGTATTGGCCTCTTACCCATTTTAAGACCTTTGTCTAGTTATTTGACATGTTTATGTATGCACTGTTTACCTGTTGCCATTAACTAGACATTATGAGTTGAGTTTCAATTTATGCCTAGTTTTTGTGAATCAAAGGTCTAACTTTGTGAATAAGGAAGTGCAATGGTTGCGCCCAAAAGTCTCATCTATCAATTGCATCGCCATTGGGAAGTGGTCGAGCAGCTAACTCGTCTTTCTCGAGAGTTCCCTGCATTTCAGCTCCGCATCCTCGAACAAGTGATAAACCAGTATAAAAATAAAGATGCAGATACTAACACTGTGCTGACGAGTCTTATCAACGCGGACATTTTGCAGCCTATCTGCCGAAGTAGTGATTATCAGATCAACACGTTGGTGGTGGATTTTGTACGTGGTTTGACTCAGGAGCATGAGCTTGGTTTGTCAGCAGTGCTCAAAGCTCGCGTTGAAGCAATCAAAAACGCGACTAGTCAAGTATTAAAGGGACTTGAAGACACCGATAATGATTTACTGCGTACAGGCGCTAACCAATTATCAGAGCTGACGAGAAAAATTACCCAACAATTAACACAAGACAAGCAAGCCATTTTTGACATTGCTGAAGCGGCTAAATCAGCAGACACCAGTGTGCCAATTGAACGGCGCTATCGTGAAGTTCTTGAAGTGTATGACAAGTACGTTGAACCCATGAATGAAATGATGGATAGCGGTCTTGGTGGTAGTTTTTATCCATTGTTGGAAAAAGCGGAAGAAGCGCTCGATAAAGCGGTGGATACTCTGGCAATTCGTGGTTCGTTATATCAACAACGCTTGGCAATGCGTCAGATAGCTTATCAAGTTAAAGATCTACGATACCAAGGACGAATTATCGCTCAACAATGTGCAGATACCTTGTTACCACTGAGAGAGGAAGCGCGGTTACATAACCAGCTTTCTGCTGTGATTAGCAAGCAAATAAGCCAAGTTCGTAAGAAGGGGCTAGTCCGAGGGCTAAACGCGGTCGGCTTACCAATATGGAAAACCAGTCGTACCAGTAAAATCCAAATAGGCAACGAAGTGCGGCAATTGATGGCGGAATTTTTGAATTTCAAACCGAGTTCTATTGTTTTTCCGGATGAAGTATCGCTGCCGGATAACCTCTTAGTGAATTGGATCGATGAACAGCGATTGCGTGAACAACTTTCAGAAGCATTGCCGGTTGAGAATCTCATGATTTGGTTAACGACACACTATCGCTATTTATCTGATACAGAATTACTCCGTCTCTATCATGAGCTGGTACGAGAACCACAATGGCAAAGCCTGTTGGGATCAAATCTTTGTACCACAATGCTCAGCACCGTCTCTGTCACTTATCATCCTCATCAACTAACGACCTTGACTCTCCCAAAAAGTACAAAGGGTATGGATAATGCAAAATAGCAAACTCGACTTAACTGAACTGACACATCTCACAGAACTGTTCGGCTTATTCAATTCAGGTCGACACCTGAACCGTTCGACAGATGCGGCCCTGTGGTATGAACTCGAGCAGCAATCAGAGCAGTATCGACATCTATTTTCTAACCTAGGGTTTGAGCTACGTATCGATGGGCGTGGTTTTGCTTGGTTTCATGACGATGAGGGGAATCAAAACATCAATAAGCAATCGCGTCAGTTGGCTTTGCTGCTGATGGTGATTTTTGATTACCAAGCGGATAATGGTCGTTCTTTGAGTCAGTTTTACCAGTGGAACATTGACAATAAAGTGCTGAATGAGGTCTATGAAAAGCATCAAGGATTGTTGGATGCAGAAGAGTTAGATCAGGGTGCATTGGTAAAAATACTCGAAAATGCGGTGCGAAAAGGCTTTGCGATTCAAGAAAACAACCACTGGCGCTTATTGCCTTCGGTATATCGTTACTTAGACCACTTTGAGGCGATTACCGAGCAAGCCTCTGTCAGCGATGGACTCACTGATAAGGAGGATGAATCATGCTAAATTACGGTTTTCAACGACTAGCATTAATTGGCAGCGCTGGATATCAGCGAGCAGAGCTGCCACTGGATGATTCTGTATCATTAATCGCACCAAATAATCACGGTAAAACCAGTCTAATCAACGCTCTCCAGTTTCTATTGATCATTGACCAAAGAAGAATGGACTTTGGGTCTCATAGCGTTGAAAAGGCACGTCGCTTCTATTTTCCAAACAACAGCGCTTACATTCTGCTCGAAGTTATACTTCCTCAAACCGGAACCGTTGTTTTCGGCTGCGTTGGTAAAGGCGTCGGTCACGAGTATGAATACTTTGCCTACCAAGGTGAATTGAACCTGGATGATTATCGTTTGGCAGATGGTCATATTGTTTCTCAAAACAAACTGGTCAACCATCTGGCTAGCCATCAGCATAGAGTCAATCTATACAATGACAGAGATTTTCGTCATTTGATTTACGGTGGTGCAAAAAGTAAGAGGAGCAGTGATATTGATTTTACGGTATTCAAACTTGAACACGTCAGTGATGCGCGTTCTTTCCAGCAAGTGCTCACCAAAACGCTCAGGTTGGATAAGCTCAATTCCAGCGATGTAAAAGACTACTTGCTCAAGATATTTAGCCGTGAGCTGCCCAATGCGAGTATCGATTTTAAGCAAGAATGGGAGAAGGCATTTCAAGATATCAACTTAGAGCGGGATCAGTATCTAGCGGCGGTGAATAATCTTGCGGCCATCGAAGAACTGGAGCATAAATTTCAGCGTACATTGTCGCTCAGAGGTAAAATCGCTTCGTCACAATCCAAAGTGAATCAACTGTTACAGGATTGGCATGGTTACGTACAAACGATGACCGAAAAGTTATCAAAACAAAAAAATCGGCTTGAAAATACACAAAATGAATTACGAAACCAGGATATCGCTCGTGCTGAAGCTCGCAGTGAATTAAACAACAAGCTCACTGATCTAAAACGTACGGAAGAACAGCATCAAGAGCTTCAAACTCGCTTTGCGTTGATTCCGAATCCAGCCTATTTAGAGAGTCAGCTCAACCTAGCCAAACAACATTATGAAGAACAGACCGCCTTGTGTATTCAATCACAACGTTCTTCTTCATCAGATTTAGCCAGACAATTAAATGAACGGACAGAAAATCGCCAAAGGTTGGAAACGCAACGGCAAACGTTAGATGATAACTTATATCTTCATCTCTCCAAATTGCTCCAAGCACATGAGCTGGAAAAATTGAACAAAGTGCTGAGTCAGCAAGTGATGCAGCGTTCACCCTCGCACTATGTACTCGATATTAATCAACTGCGCGAAATACTGAGTGGTGAAACGGCCTCATCGATCACTGTTTCTGGTTTAACCTTATCTCTTGATGAGCTCATTCCTCAACATGTTCAAAAGACCGAACAAGAGCTGGTGGAAGAGCTAGATAGCGTTAACCAGCAGATAAATAGCCTGACAGAACTGCTAGAGATCAGTCAGCAAAGAGAAGCGGCTGAAAAGAAGAAGAACGAACTGCATCGAGTTGTGAGAGAGTGTGAACAGGCTATCGCCGATTACCGGCAGCTTGAGCAATTAACTGCCAATCAGCCACAACGTTTAGAACAAAAAATCAAGTTCGAGCAAGATCTCTCGGCGATAAATGCTGCCTTAAATAGCGCCAAGGACAACTATCAAGCGCTGACGGATCAAATTAAGCAAGTATCTGAGCAACTGAGTCAATTAACTTTAGATAATGCGAGTGTCGAGAAGCTGAAGAAACAGAGAATCGATGACCAAGCCTTATTTACGGCATTAGTGGAGCAACCTCATACCCCATGGATAGCGACTGAAGAATGGAGTCTAGAGTTATTGCCCATTCGTCTTGAACAGTATATCGAAGACTGTCGAGAACTAGATAAACTAGCTAAAGAATTACGCCAAATAAAAAATGAGTTAGTTCAAAAAGGGCTGACGAAGTTTCACATGGCGTCCACTCAAGATGAAGAGCTAAAAGGCATTATTCAATTTAGCCACTGTTTAGATGATGAAAAGCAAGCCTTAGAGAGAAAAGCGCGTTCTGCGGTGGTTAATGTGACAGCGAGCTTAAGGGAGTTACGTAGTGGTCTGCTTGCTTTGCAAAGTAAAATGAAAGAGTTCAATCGGTTAATTAGCCATCGCCAACTCTCGGATTTAAAAACGTTTAAAATTGAACCGGTTGAGGAAAGTCAGCTAGTGGCAGCGATGAATGTGTTGATACATCAAGCTGAACAGACAGAGAGTGGTCAGAGTTTCGATTTGTTCGATCAAGCGAGCATTTTAGATGATGCTGATCTAGAGCGGGCGAAAAATACGTTAATTGAAGAGGGCAATGCTCGCCAAGGATTAAGAGTCGCAGACTTATTTAGGCTTGAGTTTGTCGTGGCAAAGCAGGGGCAGCAGCAAGAGTCATTTGAAGATATTGATAGCGCCGCGTCTAACGGCACGGTATTGATGGCGAAGTTAGTCACCGGCCTTGCCATGCTGCACCTAATGCAAGACAAACGTCACCAAATGAAAGCAGTCTGTTATTTGGACGAGGCGTTGGCATTGGATACCAAGAACCAAGCCAACTTAATTGAGATAGCCGAGCAATTTGGTTTCGCGTTAATTTTTGCCTCGCCGGCACCGTTAACCACCGCTCGTTATTGTGTGCCGATTCACCAAGTGAATGGTAAAAACGTCATTAGCCGTAATAGCTGGCAGTTATTGTCGTCCATCGAAAGCGGTATCGTGACTCGGCCAATAGTGGAGAAAACACAATGAGTCAGCCATTGATTGCTGCGTTAAAACGGCTCATTAACGCACATCCAGACGCGATTGCAGCGAGTACAATGACGACTGCGCAGAGGCGACAACTCGACGAATTTTGCCGAAAGACTCACAGCATACGTATCTCACCCAGCGGCCGAGGTGTCGCTTACAGTATTCAAGATCTGACCATTGTTAAAGTTACTCTAGAGCAACTCTCACCACACCAAGATCTGCCGCTATCTGTGCCACAAAGAGCCATCAATATAGCCAGTGCCCGAAGCAGTAAACAGGGTAGAGTGACCCACGATATTAGCTATGTTTTAGCAAAAACGTCAGCCAATCCATACTGGGAAATGTGTGGTGTACCCACTCAAGATTTGCATACAGCGACACAATCGTTTGGCGTAATGGCGCTGGAACTCGGTCAAGAAAGAAACCGCAATCTTCACAGTCATCACGCTATTTGGTTAGTGGAGAATCAAGCCCTATTTGATCGACTAGATTGGCTACCAAACAATGAGCCTTGTACCGTTATTTGGTATCGAGGGCAGTTAGATAATAAATTAATCACCTGGTTATCTCTGCCTGAAAGGTCTCCGCTGGTTTATCTTTTTGCTGACTATGATGGCGTTGGGCTAAATAATTACCGCCGATTGAAAGATAAGCTTGGAGAAAGAGCCACTTTTTGGCTAATGCCAAACTGGCAGTCGAGATTAGCGCGCTATGGACAAAATCGGTTATGGGTGGATACCTTTCGTGACTTTGCTATTTTCGAGCGAAATAGCCAACGTCTTTTAGAGCAGTCGCCTCAATTACAAGCTCTGGTGACTGAAATGAAGAAACAAGGTTTAGCTTTGGAGCAGGAAGCGTTTTGGTTAAGTGATTAACTGGTTAGAAAAAGACTTTTCTACAGCAAACGGATAACAAGTAATTCGCTCAATTTCTATCAGCAATCGCCCAAGCGTGATCGGCAACCTAGCACATAAGCAAGATTGCCGATAAGCTGCGTTAAACTCGATTTCAGACTATTTATAAAAAACATCCTGTTAAGTCATCAAGTGAAAAATCCCAAGCGCGGGTGGATAACCTCACGCAAAGTATTTTGGCCAAAGCCTTCCGCGGTGAGCTGGTGGCGCAAGACCCAAACGATGAGCCCGCCGATAAGCTGCTTGAGCACATTGCCCAAGCGCGTAGTGATGCCGAGCAACTGGCGAAAGCGGCGAAAAAAGCCGTGAAAAGTCAGCGATAATCGTTCACTAAGTTTAAGATCGGTGCCCTAATCGGGTGGCCGATCCTAGTCTTTCCACTCGTGATATTACTTTCATAAGCTTATTATCCTCCCCATCCGGCCAAAGCTTGGTTACTCTTTTCGCAACAAGATTGCCAAGGAGAGCCCGCCATGCCCAAGCAAGTTAGCTACACTCAATATCAAAAACGAGTGATCCGCTTCCTGAGCGAATATTTGGGAGCTCAGACGCCATTTACTTATCAACGGACGCAAACCAATCACCTCAAGGTGCTGATTGATGGTGTCGCAAAACCGCTGTATACCGGTTCAACACCTTCAAACATTAAATCGATCAATAACTTGTGAGTGAAAATCATGATTATCAATTGGCCGTAGCCCTATCAGGTTAATGTGATTAACGTACTCAGTGCGTGAGGGACTGAAGTTCATGGGTTTTCTGGTGCTAGGAACAGTGTATTGAATAGGGCGATTTTGTCATCCGCAGATAGTCTTAGCCAAGCGGCGGAGAACCTTGAACAGGGACAAAAAACTATCGACTTATAATCTAACTCAATCGGTCGTGACACGTTCATTTTTCTGTCACGATAATTAATTAGGTTAAATCGTCTTTCAACACATAGCCATTGCTGGTAAAGCTTCATTTTTATCCAACTGGGAATATCAACGATGATTTTTAAACTATTGCTAGTTGTCTTTGTGGCAACGCTCTCTTTTTCTGTGCTCGCCACTGACGTGTACGAAGTTAAACTATTTATCAACCCTGAAACAACCCTAGATCAAGAGGGTAGACCTTCAAATGCGGTGTGGCAGGCGTTTGGTTTTAATAGCAACAAAGTTAATGATCATGTCGTACTGTATATGGATACCGATGCATTGAACTTGCGACAAGAAGGCTGGAGTATACGGATCCGCAAGCGTGATACTCAGGGCAGCCATCGTATTCAGTACAAAAAGCGTTATCCTATTACCAATGGCAATGTCGCTGCTGCCAAATCTCAGGCAGAGTCAGATGGATTTAATTTAAATGATGCGGATTGGAGCATTGAAACTGACTGGGGCTTTACGCAGCAAACGTTCAGTGTTGCTGTTACAGAAAAACAAAAGTTCAAAAATATATCCGCTAGTTTAGGTATGCCAAACTTGGTAGAGGCTATTCATCAAAGTAAACGCAATGCACCGGATGAGTTTAAGTTTTGGTCAGCTACTAACTGGGGGAGCCTTGTATTGGACCAATCTCGGATTTATGGAGAGGTTACCTTTACCCGATTCAATGATGGCAGCATTACTTATAATAATATAGCAATCGCCGATATCAGCCTTGAGATCTGGCGCATTCTGGCAGAGCAAGGGGATGATCATGAGTATCTGATTGAGGTCTCATTTCGAGCTAGAGGCCTACAACAGGCCGATCTTCAGCGTACAGCTCTGATGGAGTTTTTGCTTGCTCAGAATTGGCTAATTTCTGATGATGTACTTAAAACTCAACGGATACTTGAGCGCTATTAATTGTATTTAATGGCAAGCTATGAGCAGGAAGCAAAGATCTATTAAAATCCTGAAAAAATGCTTCAATCCCTTTTTTACTGCACTTAACCGTCATCTTTCTGCCATAGTCAGAAGTTAAAATCTTCGTTTTATTAACGAGTTAGTCATAGCGCATATAGGAAGATCGGTAAAATGAAACGGAATTATTCTTTATTAACCCTAGCTGCTGATGCGGCTCTGTTTGGGGGCATGCCCGTGGTTTTAGCAAATGATCTTACCCGACGAGCCGATGGCAGCAAACCAAGTGAACCAATTGTTCGTATCTGCGGGCTCATACTTAATCATAGTGCTAGAGATAATCATTTAGGGGATATAAAGTTTGGTGATTTATGGTAGCTGAAATGACACCAGCACTACAAATTTCAGGGCTTACCAAGGCTTTTGGCAACCAGGTGGCGTTGCATGAATTGGATTTAACTCTAGAGCGAGGCAAGGTACTGGCTTTACTTGGGCCATCTGGTTGTGGAAAAACCACCTTGCTGCGTTGTATTGCAGGTTTGCTGGAAGCCGATGCAGGTGAGATTAAAATTCAGGGTCAGTGTGTATTTGGCCCGAAAACCAACGCGGCACCAGAGCACCGTCGTCTGGGAATGGTGTTTCAAGACTATGCGTTATGGCCACACATGACGGTCGCTGAGAATGTAGCCTTTCCTTTGATCATGCAGGGGATGAAAAAAGCAGAAATCAAATCTCAAGTTGAGTGGGCACTGGACTTAGTGGGATTGGCGCACTCTGCTGAGAAAGCACCAGGCACCTTATCCGGTGGTCAACAACAGCGCATCGCACTGGCACGGGCAGTTTCTTCCAAGCCTAAGTTGTTGCTTATGGATGAGCCTTTATCTAATTTGGACAAAGGGCTACGTGAAAATCTGGCCGCAGAGATACGTCAGTTGATTGATCGTTTGGCGCTAACGGCCGTGTTTGTGACTCATGATCAACTGGAGGCTTTTGCATTGGCAGATGAGGTTGCTGTCCTAAATCAAGGTTTTTTACAGCAACTGTCAACTCCGGAGGAGCTGTACAAGCACCCATCTACTGCGGAAATTGCGACTTTCATCGATTCTGGTTCAGTGCTCGAAGGGCGCATTGATCATCAAGCAATTCATATTGCTGATCAACGTTTTCAGCTGGGGTTCCACACTCATCAAGGGCCAGTAAAACTGCTTATTCCTCGTCAGGCCGTGACGCTTGATACCAAGCATCAAGCTCGTTTGTTCGGTCAGGTCGTCGGATGTGCTTTTCAGGGAGATTATTACGCCGTGCAATTGCGCCTTGCGGATCAGCAATTGATCACGTTTCGTACTCAACAGCGAGTCTCGCTCAACCAGCCATTAGCAGTTAGCCTTGATTTGTCAAAATTAACTGCTTGGTCTGAGCAGGGACTGGCGTTGGCGTTAACTACTTCTTTTTCTCACACACTTGCGACTAGTGGAGTTTTAGCATGTTAAAAAAATCATTTGCTATCTTAGGACTGTGTTTAGTTTCAGGATTAAGTTTGGCCAGTAACTTGACGGTGTATTCTGTTGGTCCCAATAACCTGATCACGGTGTTAGCTCAGGATTATCAGGCAGCAACTGGGGTAAGAGTCCAGATTTTTCAAGGTACTACAGGGCAGGTGATGTCACGTCTTGAAGCGGAGCAGCGCAATCCGATCGCGGACGTGGTGATTTCGGCCTCTTGGGATTCAGCGGTAGATCTTAAGCAACAGGATCTGTTGGCACCATTACGCTTGCGTAATATGACCCACGTACCTGACTCACTAAAAGATAGTCATTATATTGCTCAAGGAGTTTCTGCCCTGTCGATGGTGTTTAACACCAAAAGTGGTTTGCCTCAGCCTGAGGATTGGTTTGATGTCACCGCAGGCGTTTATCGGAACCAGGTCACTATGCCAGATCCAGCCCAGTCGGGGACGGCTTTTGAGCTTCTGTCTGCACTACTGACTGCCAAAGGTGACGATGCTACTTGGGACTTTTTGGCGACTATGAAGCAGAACCGCATGATTGTACCTGGCCCGAATGCTCGTGCATTGAATCCAGTTTTGCAAGGTGCCAAGAGCGTGGTTTTTGGTGCAGTTGATTATATTGCACTGGGCCATCAGGCACGGGGTGAAAGCATTGAGGTTATTTTTCCTCCAAGTGGCACGGTGATCGCGCCACGGCCAATGATGGTTCTCGCATCCAGCCGTAACCAGGATAGGGCAATGGATTTTGTCGATTTTGTTCTGTCCGAAGCTGGGCAGGCACGAGTTGCTGAAGTTTATTTAATGCCTGCACGAACGGATATTAAAAGTTTGCGCCCAGGAATCAATGATTTGAACATCATTAATATCGATGAAAATCTGACTCAGCAACGGCAGGTTCTGATCAATCGTTTTCGGGCCATCATGGACTAAGTCATGCATCGTTTAACCAACGTTTTTTTAATGCCACTAACCCTGCTCAGCTTGATCGGGCTAGTAGGGCTGCCGTTACTATTTATCCTGTTGCAGGCGATCTTTCCGTATATCACTCGCGGCAGTTTTGCTGAACCCTTTGCGTTGATTCTACCAACTCTCACTGATCCGCTGCTTCTTGAGTTGGTTGGAAATACCCTAGCACTTGGGCTAGCGGTGGTACTTGGATGTTTACTGGTGGCTTTACCTTTGGGTGCGCTTCGAGCGTTAACTCGTGTACCCGGCGGTGCAGTGTGGGACTTGATTTTTCTAATTCCTTTCATGATTCCGCCCTACATTGCAGCATTAGCTTGGATGACGACATTACAAACCCGTGGTTATTCAGAGCAGTTAATGGGGTTTTCTGCCAACGATTTTTTATTTTCATTTTGGGGTATCACTTTTGTGATGGTGCTGAATGTCTTTCCGGTGGTCTATTTTGCCGTATCACGAACTCTGGCCGTAGTTGGTAGTCGTTATGCAGCCGTTGGGCGTGTTTGTGGAGCAGGTGCGTGGCGAGCGTTCTTCAAATTGACATTGCCGCTATCGATTCCCGGTTTGGCCGCGAGCCTACTCTTGGTATTTGCTTTGAGTATTGAAGAATTTGGTACTCCGGCAACTTTAGGAGCACAGGCTGGGTTTAAAGTTCTGGTAACTGGTATTCATGAACGTTTTTCCGACTGGCCGCTGGATATGCCCGGTGCGGCGATTTTATCGCTAATTTTGGTTGGTTTGGCGATGCTTGCTTTTTATCTGCAGCACTGGATAGTGACTCGGCGTTCTTATGTGTCTCAAGGCAGTAAGCCAGCAAGCTTTGAGCCAGTAGAGCTAGGGCGAGCACGCTGGCCGGTTGTTATCCTGTTTGCCTTGGTAGGCGTGATCTCCGTTGGGGTACCGATTTTTTCCGTATTGGCCACTTCTTTGAGTACGACCCTGTCAGGCGGTTTAAGTATTGATAATCTTACCTTTAATCATTATCAAAGCCTATTTGCCAATCAAAGTGGCGCAATGGCAGCATTGACGAATAGCCTTACTTTAGCAACCGGCACGGCCTTGGTTACCGGTGTTTTGGGGGCTTTAGTGGCTTATCTGGTTGTGCGAGCGTCAATTAGTGGTAAGGGTTTGCTCGATCTGCTTTCCTTATTGCCTAATACCTTGCCGGGTATCGTGGTGGCTGTCGGTTTGATTCTGGTCTGGAACCAGCCGGTTTGGTCAATGCCTATCTACAATACGGGTTGGATGCTGCTTTTAGCCTACAGCTGTTTACTGCTCCCTTATCCGGTACGTTATGCCTCAGCGGCTTTACGCCAGATAGGCAGCAATCTTGAGGCAGCGGCACGAGTATCAGGCGCTAGTTTGCTGATCAGTTTTGTACGAATTGTTGTTCCTCTAATGATGCCCGCATTGCTGGTTGCGATGCTATTGGTGTTTGCCATTGCGTCACGAGAGCTGGTTGCTTCGTTGATGGTGGCACCAGCGGGCATGTCAACCGTGTCTACTTTCGTTTTTGGTCAGTTTGAGCAGGGATTGCCGGGAGTGGGGATGGCCATGAGTGTCATGGCCATCTTTTCAACAACAGGGCTATTGGTTTTGCTCACGACTCTGGCTCGAAAGAAGTTGCCCAGCGGGGTGATCTAAACATGTCATGATCACGGCTATATTCAATACTTATTACACCATGACAGCAGCAAGAACGGATTTTTATTATGTCGTATGACGTGCTCATTGATGTGTATATCTTGCTTTTGGCTATGAATGTTTGGCTGTAAATCACGTAAACGTTGTCAACCCGGCTTAATAAGTATTTTGGCTACAGCTAGGTTAGTTCATCTCAGTCACAACTTGAAAACACCGCTATCGAATGAAAATAAAACGCTAGGGCGTGTTGATCTTTGCTGTATGTATTTTGCTCAGCAATACATCGGCAACCACATTATAGTAAACGCCAGCGATACCATACTGGCGTAATTTCTTGCTAACTTATCATATCTCTTTGATATCGCTCGGAAGTGCTTAATCCTCGCGAAAGCATTTTCAACCAAATGTTGATACTTGTAGAGACACCAATCCATGCTTTCTTTGTCGATATCTTGTCCATAATTTCGCTTTGGTATAATCGCTTCACCACCTTTAGAGTCAACATATGTCCTTAAAGCGTCGCTGTCATAGCCTTTATCGGCGATAAATACGTTGACCTCCTTAAGGTGGTCAACAAGACTTTCGGCACGAGCAATATCATTTCTCTGGCCTTCTGATAGCTAGAAATAGATTGGTAATCCACCGCTATCCACGACCAGATGAATTTTCGTTGAGTTACCACCACGACTCTTTCCAATACATTCATTATCTGTGGTCGCAGCTCCAGAGCTATGTTGATGAGTTTTGACTATTGAGTCGTCTGCAAACACCCAGTCATAATCGGAGAGTTTTGATAACTGTTTGAATAATATGTATAACAGGCCTTTCTTCGACCACAGGTTAAAGCGGCGATAAACCGTGTTCCAGTCCCCAAACTCGGTTGGTAGATCACGCCATGGAATTCCTGTTAGCAAGCGGTAAAGGATTTCTTCAAAGGTCATTCTATGTTCAGATTTATTATAAATGCGGCCAGTGTTCTTCATCACTTGAAGTAGCTTTTTCTACCGCTTATCAGTTAGCATTAGTCTCGGCATGGTATGGAGTTACAGTTTATTTTTGGCGAAACAAATTATAACGCCTTACCATGCTGCTCAAAAACTTATCACGAAAGATCAACAGACCCTAGTGAACAAAGTGCGATCCCGCCCTGAAAGAGCGGCATCAAGGGATCTAAACTTTTCTCTCTTTCATTGATTGTTCAAGTCACAAATTTATCAAAATTCTTATTTGTCAAAAATAATTAGATAAAAAGTGTGGTTACTCGCACAGCAGTAACCCTCAAAAACAATTAGAGTTAAAACTCTAAAATAGAGCTTTAACTCTAAAGTGGATCATAATCACCAGCTTAACTACTTGTTTTAAAAAATTTAAATAAACATTTAAAGATTAAATTAACATGGAGGGCGTTATGGAAATACCAACTTGGCAATATGTCATCTCAATGACTTGCTATATTGTTTTTTTGCTCCTTTTAGTTGAAGGAATGAGAAGAACACCACGGTTAACTGCCGTCCTATGGCTCGCATCGTTGTGCACTTTTCCCTTGTGGGCCGATCAACTCGATGGTTGGTTTCGCTGGGTAAAAACAATCAGTGTTCTTTTACCGACAGCGCTTGTGGTAGGATTTGCGAGAGTTGCTTGGTATTACCGCGACAATCCTAATACCATTTTAAAGTTCTTTCGTGGTGATTGGGTACTCAAAGTATTATATGCGGTTCTTTTCCTAAATATTGCAGAAGCCACCTTAAAAGACCTAGTTATAGGAAATTATTTTAACTTTCTATGCGGTATTATTCTTTGTATAACAATCCCATTCCCTCGCTACAAGAATGGAGTTCGTCAATACTGGTTAATATCTAAAGATAAACCAAATGATCTATTATTTTATTCTACAGCAGCATGGAACTTCTTATATACTACCTGGAATCTAGCCTTTGTTTATGGTGAAAATACTGCTTTCTTTGCAAGTTCATTTTGTATATTAATTGCAGCTGAGCTTTATCCTGTTATCAAAAAACGTCCCGAGCTTTATGTCATAGCCCGAGTTTATACTCTAGCTTTCCACATTTTCATTCGAGCCAATATAGATATTTTCACACCAATCATGGATTCCAGTTCATGGAGAAATGAATCTGTACTTTATTGGTGGGGCGCAATTAATCTACTACTTCATATTCCATTTGCTATTTGGTACTTCCGTAAGAAAAAAGAACAAAAAGAGCCACCTTTTGGTAATAATCCGCCACCATTAACAAAGGATTGCATTAACGAATACGATTTAGCTAATGAAAAAACTGCAATTGAAAAATAATGTTTATCTGCGGCTTACAAAGCCTAAGTCGCAGATTATTAATTAACAAGGAACATCGAGGTTCAATGTGAAATTATTAATTAAAACTTTACTTGTTATGCTATTAGCTATGACAGGTACGATAGCTATCGCCCAAGATCAAGGATACTCAAGCGATCAGTTAATCGGCGAGATTTGGCAAGGAACACATGATGGTGCACCAGGTGAAGGGAGTTTGTTTTTTCGTCTGGAATTTCATTCCGAGGGTCTAGTCAGCGTGATGCGTCAATCTGGAGGTTTCAATAAAACCGAAATACAGAATTGGCATATTAATGACAGCGGAAATGTCGTGATTAAAAGTAACCCAGATGACCAAATCACTAACTTTGATAATGCATCATTACGCTATACTGAACGTGAACAAATGCGTTATACCTTAGATGATAGTTCTAGTAATTTTTATAAGTGGCATAAAACAAATTCATATTTACATATTTTATTTGTCTTATTCGGTCTAATACTACTTAATGAATTATGCCGTCATTGGAAACACGCTAACTATTTACTTTGGTTTATCTTGCCAATTGCTTTAATTCCGATTTTTGCAAGCCATGAGATAACCTACTGGTTTAAATGGGTGAAACTTTATTCTGTCGTAGGTGCTGCTGTATTATTTACTCTCATTCGATTTACCAAAATTGGTAGTATGAAATGGGCTAAGTTTTCTGCTGCTGCATTCCTTGCATTAAATATTTTAGAGGCTGTTTTACAAGACTTCAGTATGGGTAATCTGGCCAACATCCTTAATGCGGTCGGTGGCATTTTATGCATTATTACTCTTGCAGGCTGGGCACAAATTAAAGCCGATGATTCCAAACAGAAAGATATGATATGGCCAGCAATGACCACATTTTGGATCATTGCCTATGACATCTGGAATATCGTTTTTGTTTATCTAAACTTCCCTGGTTCTGCAACGGCACAAGCTATGGTATTGATTGCAGCAACTTTGCCATCTCTACTAATTAAAAAAGGAACTTGGTTGCAAGCAAGAGCATTTACTTTAGCTGGTTCATTTATGTATTACTTCGCATTCCCATCAATGTACGAAAGTCACGTGATTCCGTTACCTCGCAATGATGAATTGATGCTAGCTGCTGGATTAATTAGTTTTATTGTCAACCTAGCTTATGCAATTTTTTTCTTTCGAAAAACAAAAGAGCAGCGTATTGCTTCAGCAGTTGCATAAAAAACATCCATCAATAGCATCTTTTAAATTTAACAATAAATAATATTAATTGGACTAATTTTATGAAAAAACAACTTTTAGCACTAGTAATCACATCAAGTATAATTTCAGTAAATAGCTATGCAAACGACAAAGAGATTGATATGTCTAGCCCCACAGAAGCCTACACAGCCCTTGGAATAGGTTACGGTAACGAAGGGCTTAATTTAAAGGCGATGTACATGCTCTCTGAAGCAGGAGCATCACGAAAGTCAGGTTTTATTTTTGAGGCTAATGATGTCACCGATAAAGAAGGTGGTAACCCAAAATTCTCAGGCATGGGTAGTTCTGGTCCTGAGTTTAATAAAGAAATATCCAATACTAATTATCGCTTTCGGTATGGATCATTGAATACTTTAAATGGTTTAGGGCATATGGTTGATGCCGTAATTAAAGATCACCCTTTCTTTGGTACTACATCAGTAGTACAGGCAGGAGCTGTAGCAACAATTCCAATTGGTAAAAATGCTTATATATGGCCTGTGATACTATTTGGTGGCGTTCTGATGGAGGATAATATGGCTGATCTAACATCGAATCCTGGGGCAAATTTATCTAGTGGTGGTGTTCATTTAGCATCGACTATTTACTCGGCTAAATTTTACGGACGTTATAAATTTAATGACTCATTCTGGTTATTAGGCTCTTGGACATATACCGATGAATTAAATGGTAAAAGTTGGAATAAAGACATACTTGATGGTGGATTACAACTAAGTCCACAACAAATTGAACTGACTCTTGGATATCAGATAACAAATAAACAAAACTTAAGATTTAATTTCTTATCTTATTCAGATAGTGGTGGCTCTGATCGTTTTTGGGTCGAATATAATTACGCATTTTAAATAATTATAATAGGTGAACAGCATGAAAAATAAAATAATCATAGCTTTAACTATTGCCGCAATATCTACATCATCATTAGCAAGAAATATCAGTGGTGTAGAAGTTTTAGAGACGATCCAAGCTAAAAATTTTAGTCTTAATCTAAACGGTGCAGGTGTCCGATCAAAAGTTTTTATGGACCTCTACGTCGGCTCATTATTTACTGAGCAACCAACACAATCTTCTCAACTACTGATCAATGGTGATTATCCGTCCGCCATCCGTTTAAATATTACTTCGGGAATGATCACTGCTAGTAAATTAACTGAAGCATTAAATGAAGGGTTCCAACTTGCTACCAATGGCAATACAGCCATGATTGATGAAAGTATAAATGATTTTATTGAGGCCACATTTAGAGAAGAAGTTAAAAAAGGGGATCAATTTACTTTTGTAAGTGCTCCTAATGATGGACTTTACAGCTACAAAAATGAAATTCTCCTAGATTATAGAAATGATGACGCCTTCCGTAAAGCGCTATTATCTGTTTGGCTTGGAGATAAGCCAACAGATAAAAAATTAAAAAAACAGATGCTTGGGGGTTGAGTATAATAGCATATACTCTAACAACTTGGAGTTGCAGGTAGGCGGCAAGCGAATTCATCCCCCTGAGAATAGCCAGGCTATTTGATTAGGGTGAACGAATGTAGTCAACACCCCTGCAGCTTCAAGTAGGAAGAGTATAGTTATCCTCTTGGGCGATCAGGGCGACCGCATGAGTGTCTATATTTTCACCACATTATTAAAACCAGCACTTAATACTGCCTCTAGCATCGATGTATTCATCATGCAGCGCTTTTGCTTACCAACAATGCTTAGCTTGGTTGGTTCTTCTCGGAGCATGTTTAAACTCATATGACGTAGGCATGATAGATTCTCTGCACCGTGATCTTTGTATATCTGGCACGCGTCTTCATTCATGGTTACATCAAGCACCCAGTGCATTGATTCTATACCCCAATGTTCTCTGACTGCCATCGTAGCTTGCTCTCCACTAAGCTTTTTAGAACTGGTGTAATAACGGTACTCTAGAGCGACAGATTTTCCTTTCTCAAGGCGAAAATTTTCAACCATAATAATGCTCTGTAAGCCTTTCCAGCGAGAGAAGTTACCTTCAAGTTTCGTACTATCAAAAACATAGCATTGACGAGATTCTATACGGCCGTGTCCTTGCTCTGGAGAAATGTCAGCAACCACATTGGAGCGCTGAGAAGAGAACGCCTTTTCTATTGCTTGACGGAGTTTCCCTTGGTTGCTCTTTACGGCAAGCAAGTAGTCCCCACCTTGCTCTACAATGGTTTTGGCAATTTTGGTTTGGCAGGCCATTGCATCAATGGTGACTAAGGCTCCCTTAATATCGAGCATCTTTATCAGTTCAGGGATCGCGGTAATTTCATTGCTTTTTTCTTCGGTTTTCAGCTGTCCCAACACGAGCTTGTTTGACGATGCATAAGCACTGATAATGTGAATGGTGCTCGCTCTGTCTTCACGATTGTAAGAGCCTCGAAGTGTTTTGCCATCAATTACAATAACTTGACCTTCGGTAAGGGTGTGTATTGATGACATCCAGTTAATGAAGCACTCATGAAACTGCTCGGGTTCAATCGTAGAGATTATTCGAGCAATCGTGTCATCAGCAGAAACACCATGCAAAAACAGGTCATTGCGCTTAAACCAATCATGATGACCGAGAATGTATTCACGGATATCAAACCAGCCTTTCGCACCAGCAATCACCGCACATAGCGAGCCAAAAAGGACTTCGAACAGGCAATAAGTGACCTTTGGGCTTTGGCGTTGATCGGTAATCGTTTGAAAATGTTCTTTGAAGTGGTCGATGTGCATGATGCTTTCCCTAAAAAGGGAGTATAAGATCACAGCTAAATGTGATCGTCAAATCGATCATGAATTTGATTAAAAAACGTTCGCGATCTCACCCTGCTTGGGCGATGTTTTCATTAGGAATTTAAAAATATTTTTTTTCATTGCCCATAATAAAGATAAATGGGAATAAACTTCCATATTCTACCACTTAATTAATATTTAGGAGTAACCATGAGGCTATTTAAGCTTTGGTGTCGTATATTTGTATTTGATGCTAATAATTGGCCTGATTTAAAAAAACATGCTGAAACATTGATGTACTTCACCATGATTTCATTTATAACAGGATTATATAGTTTAATAAAATGGTCATCGGTTGGCTACACTCCATTAGTAATAACCTCGATTTATTGTATAATTTCAGAAATAACGGAAGCCTCATTACTGGGTTAATTAAAATTAAAAACATTTGCGACACATATCGGCTTCTCTGGTATGGTATTTCATGCTTTAAACTTGATCTACCAAACTGGGGGAGTTATTGCATCCCCACAAAGCTTTTGGATCAGCGTACTTTTGGTCGCTTTTTTTCTTACTGCGGGCCATTATATTGCTTGGTTATGGAGTATTTTAGTGATAGCTTGCTGTAGTATAATGATCTTCAATGATTTATATGGTCAAATGTTACCTAATTTTATACTAAATACGAGCCAAAATAGTCTTGAAGTATGGTCTAGCTTACTCGTACCACTGGCTATTTTGGTTATTGCACAAAGTTATAGCTCTCATAAGCAAAACAAGCATTAAGCATGCAGCTATAACTCGAGACAAAAGATGGAGTACAGTGCACAGCAAGCACGACAAGGTCAAGAAAAGCTCTTATCACAAGCTCATCTTAACGTCAATAAATTGAATTGTGTGACACAAAATCTTGATAGCCAATCCCATTCTTTACGTAACCATATCATAACTTTAAACCAGAACAGCGGTTCACAATCTATTGCTTCGGGACAATTGTCTGAAAGATTATCTCAATTAACTGAAGATATTAATTTTTCAGATCAATCAATTTTGCAGTTAAAACAACGTAGCAATATTATTAATCAACAAGCAACCGTAAGTATAACTTGTTTAAATGCTTCAACTAATGCAATGGATAAAATCCATAATGCTAATCAGAAAATTATTTCAGTAGCTGACTTGATAACTAACATCGCAGATCAGACTAATCTTTTAGCATTGAATGCTGCTATTGAAGCCGCAAGAGTTGGAGAACATGGCCGCGGCTTAGCTGTGGTGGCTGATCAGGTCCGTGAATTGTCAAGTAAAAGTAATTTATTCTCACACGAAATACGAGAGCTACTAAATTCTAGTCGCTTAGAGGTAGAATCTGGTCAACAAATAATTAATTCAACTGAAGCCCAAATAACAAAAATAATTGATGAGATCAGTAATGTTATGACACAATTAGATAAGTTATCCCATTTAATGACTCGAAAAGTATCAACATTATCAGAACTCAGCTCGGCAAGCCATAATGTGGCGGAAAATGTAACCCAAATGAGTATAGTATCAGAATTAGTCTCCGGACAGGAAGAACATTTAAGAGAACAAGTAATAGAATTAAATAATGCTGCTGTTCAACGTACCTCTATTATTGCAAATTATTATTAACTAATACAATTAAGTACACAGTTATATTCATACAATTTAGTCTAGGTTAAATAAACATGTGCAATTAAAATAAGAGTGATAACGAAAAAAATACAAGAAAAGAAAGTATTTTAACTTCATAGCGTTCACTAATTTTTTAGCAAAGTTTTTTTCTCGACGAGTGTGAGGAAATTAACATTTCTATATTTGGTTAAAGCTAGCTAAAGCTTATGTTGCCAACAAACCTGGTTTCTTTTTAGAAGTTATAGAATATTTGAGGAATACTATCAAAATACAGATCAGTATCTTCCTACCTTTTATATTATTTATCTGTTAATTAATGGCGCTATACTCAAGGGAAAGAAACTAGCTTGCACCATTTTTTCGGTTAAAATAGATAGTTAATTTTATGGCGTTCAAATTACTACTGAGAAATTCATAACGGGTTAAATCTAATATAATTAAATAAAGTAGTATTCATTAATGATAGTTAATTGGGCCTGTCGATATTTTGTAACGTATCTGCTATTAATAAATAACTAAAAGAACGGTGATAGCCAAAAAACTATAATTAGACGAGCACTTTGGCTGTAACGCAAAGATTAAACCAAAGAAATTAAAGCCAAGAGTCCAATTACCGCCAGTGTCGCGATAGACATTATGGCAGTAATAATTGAGGGGGTAAATTTTTTTCCTAATTTAAGGTTATTTTTTCCATTCAAAATAGATAAAAATGCTGAGTTCATTTTTCACCGTAGACTGTTTATTTAAGCTAAAACTTTATAGATGTATAACAATTATACTATATTTGTGAGCTAAGTCAAATTTTGATGCAAGAGCACTCACGTTTGTACGAAAGGTTAAGCATTTGTGTATTCTAAGCAACTTGTGGTTCAGCTAGCTGAAAAAATGCCTAAGTCCTCATAATCCGAGTATATTCAAACTATGGAATGACAATGGATAGATGAATGGATGCCGCCAAAACTGGTGCTTTGTAAAAAAGAAAGCACAATAAACAACGTCTGTTGACCTACTTGCTGTACTTTTCATTTTTTAATGATGATTTATCAGTTAACTTATTGATCTTAGCCGGCTTCGATGACTTAAATTTCTACTTTCGCATCCATGGATAAACGCGAGACTTCAATACAAGAATATGCAGGCAAAGTTGCATCACGAGTTTAAAAAACTCTCCATATACTTGGTTCACAATTGGAAAATCATTAAGGCCTTTTTGCTATACCGTAGTTTTGACGATATTTTTGCTATTAGCCCAGGTTTTTGAATAATCTCCAGCGCGTGAGACAGCTTGCATATTTTGCTCCGCAACGTCTCCCGGCATTGTTTTTGTATTTAGGTCAATCGGTAATTGACCAGCAGTAATCATTAACTCTCCCAAATTGGCTTCCTAAACGTAAGGACCGCTGGCGATAGGAGCTTTTGAAGCATTAAGGATCTTTGTCATGATATTTACCCAAGTTTAACTATTATAAATAAATCGCTCGCGTCGTGATCATCTTCCAAAAGCCGGCAACATATTCAACATTGCCATGAAGTGAAAAATAGCCGTTAGCAGACCAAAGATTATCAACATGCCTATCATCATATTGCCTCCTGGTGCCATAAAACCCTCATGACCACCTTCTTGTTGGCGAGATTTTCGTGCTAATAGAGCAGGAATAAGACATGCCCATACAGTTGCTGCCGCTCCCGCGTAACCAATCGCAATTACAAAACCAAATGGGAAAAGTAGTGACATAGTAAGAGGAGGTAGAAAAGTGACTAACCAGGTTTTGGTTCGGCCCGATTTACTGTCTTTAAATTTAAAAAGATCGGCTAAAAAATCGAACACTCCAAGACCTACCCCGATGAATGATGACAAGATAGCCGCCATCGAGAACGCATTAATCGCATTCGCCACTTTATTTGAGTCAATAGCACTATCAAGCGCTGCTAGCAACACTTCAACATTACCACCCTGTTCAATCACCGGACCAAATTCGTGGCGAGGCAAGTTACCGTAGATACTCACTATCCATAGAAAATAAAGTGTAAGGGCAATCGCTGTACCGCCAAAAATTGCATTCTTGGCGCGATGTTCACAACCGTAATAACAACGCATGCTAGCCACTGAATGATGATAACCAAATGAGGTCAAGGCAACCGGGAGCATTGCCATAGCGTAAGGGGCATAACTTGACTCTTCATTAATACGATCAAACAACACAGTCGCCTCAATATTGGCAGCCAGACCAGAAACACCAAAAATAAAACTCAATGCCATAAATACGATCAAGACAACAGAAATTCTATCTACTGCTCGTGTAGAGTGCCAGACAAAAAGGGAAAATATAGCAACAAATAGAATAGAAGCAATTTTATTATTAACACCAATTACTCCCTCTATTATTAGCCCTGAAGAAGTAATATAAGCGTAGAGTAAGATTCCACCGACAAAATATACAGCAATGTTGTTAATAGCATTAACTTTATTACCTAGCATATCTTTAGTTACAGTATTAAATGAGACTTTTAATTCGTAACTTTTAAATGCTTCTAATAGCATCCAACCAGAAACTGTCATCATGATCATAGTTAATAAAATAGCTATCAGTGACCACGATGTCCAGGCTCCAGCCCCTGCACTAGGTAACCCTAGCATTCCAGCGCCGACACATACACTTGCAATAATGCAAGCCCCGCCGATTAAAGATGGGCTTTTTTCCATAATTATTTCTCGCCATAATAGTTTAATATTTTAGGTATTTAATTAGCATTAAAGTATTTCTTTCACCTCATGTATCATGATCTGACAAAGTTATATAAGAATGAAATTCTATATAAGCTATTATTAAGTAAGTCTTTAGACGTAAAGGCACACCTCCCGCTAGCAAGAGATGTGCATTAGTTAGTTTATATTTCTTTTAGACGAGCGGTAAAATGACGTAACACTGGTGGTTCATAGGTAAAATCTAAACCTTTTACGTTGTGTGCATTTTCTTTCACTTTTTCAAATGCCTCAATCACAAAGTCCATATGTGTTTGGGTGTAAGTGGCACGAGGAATGGTTAGGCGCAATAGCTCAGCGGGACAGTCAAGCTGCTTACCTGTTGCAGGATCACGTCCCAACAATAACGAACCGATTTCAACCGCACGAATACCCGCAACTTTGTAAAGCTCACAAGCCAAGGCATGAGCTGGGAATTGATGTGCTGGTATATGAGGAAGCAGTTTACCGGCGTCAACAAAAGCAGCATGACCACCAGCTTGCTGACAAACTACCCCGATAGCTTCTAGTCCATCGACCAAATACTGCACTTGACCAATGCGGTACTCTAACCACTCTTCACGCATACCATCATACAAACCAACCGCTAGCCGCTCCATCGCGCCGCCTTCAAGGCCGCCATAGGTCGGAAACCCTTCTTGAACCACACACAGGGTACGACACTCGTTATAAACGTCGGTCATTGTCTCGTCTTTGAAACACAGCAAGCCACCCATTTGTACCATCGCATCTTTCTTTGCTGACATCGCAAGTGCATCAGCATATTTGTAAGACTCACGAGTGATTTCTTCTATCGTCCAGTCTTTATATCCTGGCTCACGTTGTTGAATGAAATAGGCATTTTCCGCGTAACGAGCTGAATCCATAATAACTGGAATATCGTAACGCTTGGCAATCTCATACACTGCTTTTAAGTTAGCAATAGAAACCGGTTGCCCGCCCGCTGAGTTACAAGTAATCGTACTCACAATATAGGGAACGTTTGCAGGACCAGCTTCTTCAATCGCTAGCTCTAATTTCTCAAGATCAAAATTGCCTTTAAAGTCAGCATTTACCGATGTATCAAACGCTTCTTTAGTGTAGACATTTTTAGCAACACAGCAGTTTACTTGTGTATGACCTTGCGTGGTATCAAAGAAGTAGTTAGACAATGCAACCATCTTAGAACGATCAAGGCCTTTTTCTTTTTCACGCTTGTTAATCAATACAGGAATATAAATTTGCTCTGCGCCACGCCCTTGGTGTGTTGGGATAGTCAGCTCATAACCAAAAATATCTTTTACTGCATTAGCCAATGTATAATAACTGCGACTACCACTATAGGCTTCATCACCCATCAACATTGCTGCTTGCATTTTCTGGGTTATGGCACCAGTTCCACTATCAGTGAGCAAATCGATAAATACATCATCACTGTCTAATAAGAACGGATTCATTCCGGCCTTAAGAATTGCCTCTTCACGATATTCACGTGTTGTTGTTTTAACTGGTTCAATAACGCGGATACGAAATGGTTCTGGTAAATGTTTAAATTTTTGCATGATATATCCTTTTGTATTTAATCTTTATCATACCCAAACGACTTTAAGTTTCAGCTAAACTATAAGCAACTTCAGAAGAAAAGGTATCGTCATATTTATTTTAAGCGAAAACCATCGCACTAAATAAATAGTGTAATTAGTATTTATTTAAAAATAAAAATAAGACCCAAAATAAAATAGGACTCATTGATAGTTTTAATTAATCTTTAGATTTACTATGAAAAATAGTAGAAAACTAGAACTAAAAATAGGCTCTAGCAGTATGGATTTATCAGTGCGGGAAAACAGGGAGGACAGAAATTTTGTAGTCGTTTGTATACCAAGCCAATGAGCTTGACCATAACTTATCAATTCTTCTTAGATTAATATGCATATCTAATTCCATCGTTAGTTACAGCAGATTATTTAACAAATCCATTATTAGATAAAATAAAATTAAGTAAATTTAAAACAACGCCAAATGTGACTTTCATCAACATATAGAACAGAAAAATAAACTCTTAATCACAAATTTCGTTTTGATACAAAAAAAGGATAACACTATTATATCCAAACAACTTGGAATTTCAGGCAGGCGGTGAGAGAACATTGGAGGATAGACAGGGTAAGATCATGAACATTTCTTGTATAACGTAAAGTTAAATTTGACCTGACGCGCGTGCTGTGATCTTATGCTCTTCTTTTGGGGAGCGACCATGGATATTAATACCATCAAAAAGCATTTCAGTATTATCCGTGACGAACGATAGTGTGCAAAAGTTGACTATTCTCTGTTTGATATTTTGTTTGGGTCTATCTGCGCCGTGATAGCCGGAGGTCAAGGCTGGACTGACGATGGCAAGACTTTGCGCGACTCCTACGATAGAGACGACAGGCAAAGCACCATCATATATGGTGAGCGCCTATGCAAGTGCTAACCAACTGGTACTGGGTCAACTCAAAACCAACAATAAAAGTAGTGAAATTACCGCGATTCCAGAGCTGATTAAGATGCTTGACTTGCGAGGAGCTATCGTGACGATTGCTGCGATGGCCTGCCAGACCAAGATTGCCAAGGCGATCAGTAGCAAGGGCGGTGATTACTTGTTGGTAGTAAAGGGTAATCAAGGCAAGTTGTCGGCAGCCATACATACAGCCTTCGCCCTACACCGCCGGTAACTATTCACCCGCGAGCTATTGACGTCGGGTTATGCTAAAAACGCTGGCGTCTGATAATCCACTTTGATCATATGATACTCGACGATTTCACGCAGCCAGTTATAAGCTGATAGCTGTTGGAGTTTAGCGGTCTCGATAAGTGAGAACATCCGTTCACGGGACAGGTCTCCTCGATATGAACGGGTTACGTAACAGCACTTTCTCATCAATATGTAATTACGAAGAACTCGTTCCGCTGCGTTGTTCGTTAGCGGGACATTTGGAGTCATCCATAAAGCGCCAGACCATAGCATCATCTGCGATGAGATTACGGCATCGACCTCGATATCGTTTTGAACATTGATAACTACCCAGTTTCAGCCAATAAAGCCAGCTCTTTCTTAATCGCCTAAGTCGACGATAATATTGATTCTCCGTAATTTTATTCTCGATATATCGATGGTGGCACCTGAATACGCTATGAGCGATTAAACTGAGTTTTTCTCCGATTTTTTGGTTTTCGGGGCAAACGCTCTCCTCGATAGCGATAACGTTTCTTAAGATGTGAGCCCAGCATAACTGCCTCTTAGAGCCATCAATATATTTGTAGGCTGAATATTGGTCAGTCACTAAAAGGTGTGAAACTGCCTCACCAAGCAATCGCTTGGCAGCATGTTGGTTTCTACCACTGTTGATTTGGAAAAAAGCAACGTCATTACTGAGTGCAGCCCACATCCAGCGCTTATCATTATTGCGTTGATGTGAGGTTTCATCAGCCATGATCAGTTCAGCCGCTTTAACTGTTTCATGAATTTGTTTATGAGTATTCGCTAAGTATTCCGTTACTCGCCCTTGAGCCGCTGATATCGCACCGGTAGAGAAGCTCAACTGAAAGACATCTTTCAGCATCGATTGTATTTTACCTATGCTTTGATGATGCTGTGTCGCTTGGATTGCGATAAAGCTGTGTAGATTTGGTCCCATCTGAATATCAGGCACGTATTCTGGAAGCTCGGCTTGATGCTTATCACCACACCATGAGCACTCACCTTTGAAGGCTTGATGCTCAATAAGTGTGTATGAGATGTCAGGTAAATCAAAAACTTGATGTCGTTTAAAAGGCTTTCTATTGGGAATAATGCAACCACCGCAGTGGCATGTTTTATTTGGTAAATATTGCTCAACCGAGGCACTGTCTTCAATTGGATGAAGCAGTCGGCGATGACCTTTATGACCTGGTTGAGCCCCTTGCTTTTTTCCAGACTTCTTCCTATTCGGCGAAGTATTTTTAGCTTTATTATGCAATGGCTGCTGTGATGATGGTACAGAAGAGTTTCGACTGTTTTGGTTTAGTCGGTCTTCAAGCTCTGCCAGCTTATTCCATAAAAAGCTGATGATATCTTTTGCCTCTTCAGGCGAATCGAAATCTGGCGGTGGAGGTAATGTTTTCTTATTCATACCTCAAGATTGCCACCACAAAAAGATCACTCAAGTTGAATGTGGGATCAAGTGAACTAAGTCACATAATTTTGGTGTCAAGGCATTGCGGGTGGAGAGTTACCACCGCCGAACCCAATTGACAAAACCACCTATCAAATCGAGAAACAAAAGGGCCGCGTAGAAGCACGTACTTGTCATGTACTCAAGGCTAGCGAGTTAGAGGGTGACTTCTCAACGTGGAGCGGACTAGCCAGTATTGTCATGGTTGAAAATTACCGAGTAGCCAAAGGTAAAGCGCCAGAGTTGGAGTACCGCTTCTACATAAGTTCAACTGACAACCTGACCCCAGAGCAGGCAGGAAATGCCATTCGAGCCCACTGGGGCATAGAGTCGATGCACTGGATTTTAGATGTGGGCATGCGAGAAGATGCTTGTCAGATTTATCGACAAAACGCGGCTGAAAATTTGGCAGGGTTAAGACACATGGCGCTTAACATGCTAAGAGCTGAGCCAACCAAAATTAGTGTGCCAATGAAGCGGAAACGTTGCATGATGACCCCCAGCTTCTTGGAGCATGTCTTAGTTGCTGGATTTAAGTCAATGACTAAATCCTAACCATTCATGCGGACGCCCTGGATTTTATTCGAGAACTTTAAGTAAAAATATGATAATTTTCAAGGGCACTGTTGGTTTTACACTTATTGATTTCATACCATCGTAAGTACACATGCTATTTCTATCAATACAAGATATTGAGTGCGTATATCTATAGTTAATTGCTGAAATATTTTAGCATACCCCAATTTGGTTATAGTCTCTTTGCTAGTAATCAATATAATGCGAGCAAATCTTACAATTGTTTAACTAATCTATCAGATTTAACAAAGCCGCAGTTCCATTGATACAGGATACTTATGAAAACTCATGATAAAATCATACTCGCAAGCTTAAAATTATTTAATGAAAAAGGAGAACGTGCAGTTAATACAAACCATATTGCTGAGTATTTAGGCATTAGCCCTGGGAATCTCTATTACCATTTCCGCAACAAAGAGGACATTATTAAATCTATCTTCGAAAAATACATAGAACATACGCAACAAAGCTTCATTGCTGATGACGAAAACACTCCAGCCGAGGTATTTCTCCAACAGTACTGTGATCAAGTATTCAATAGCTTCTGGCAGTTTCGCTTTTTTCACAGTAGCATGCCCGGTATTGTGCTTCGAGACAAAGAGTTACATAAGCGTTATCTTTCTGTCCACAGTGTATTAGGTGAAAGAGCGAAGTATTCAGTTATCAGGCTTAAAAATGATCAAATCATTAATATTGATGAGCAAGACATTGATGATCTTGTTGAGTTGATGCGAGTGGTGGGTAGCTTTTGGATGAATTACTTAATGGCCAATAAATTGAACGGAAAGATAACCAAAACCGAACTCTATCGAGGTATTCTCAAAATCATCAATTTACTTTGGCCTTATACAACACCGACAGGTAAACAGCGACTGTCAGTTTTGCGTGTACGATATCAAAAACTCTCCCGCTCAAAAAAATCTCTTACCTAATACCCATACTCAGCTTTTTAATTATCCTTAACAGATACGGTATTGCTTGGTATGTCGTTAAACTCTACACCAAGCAATTCGATCGACTCATTGACTTTTTACAACTATCAATACGCAAAAAACCTCCCATTAGATCTTGCATTTCACATCACATTTTTTAATAAAAAATGCAGTCGAATTAAACAGTATCTGAAAAGTGTGGTTAATTGCACATCATTTGGTCATTCATTGTTTTAGAGTTAAAGCTCTAAATAAGAGCTTTAACTCTAAAAAAAGGGGGGTGCTCTTACTGTTTATATAACCAAACAACTTAGAGTTACAGGTAGGCGGCAAGTGAGTTCATCCCCATGAGCATAGACAGACTATGTGATTGGGATGAACGAATGTAACCAACACCCCTGCAGCTTCAAGTAGGAAGGGGATAAAACTAATAACGATAAAGTTGTGTTACAAACATAAACTCATTTTGTTCTTTATTTCTGCATTAATTAGTAATGGGGCTATAAGCAAAAATTCATCGATTAACAATATGAGTTTGATAGTAATTAAATCTTAGGTGCTGTTGAACAGTATAAGTGAGGTCCCAATGTTTTTCTTTGAATCTATACCTTGGTATAACTGGATAATGTGGTTGATTGTACTTGTTACATTAATGGGTTTAAATGAAATTATTCGTGCTAGCAAATGGGCAAGCTTGGCTATTTTTATTGCTTTGCCTATCGCTCTAACTCCAATATGGCTATATATGGGTAGTGATGTTACCTCTTGGTTTACTTGGGTAAAGGTATATTCCGCTTTAGCCGGTAGTATTATATATTTAGTTATTCGCTTTACCGATTTTCACAAAAAGCATCCCTGGTATCTTATTTTAGTGCCCGTAATTCTCGCTATTAATATTTTTGAAGCTGTAATGCGGGAATTTCAAGTCGGTATCGCTGGTTTCAATGGTATCGTCGATGGAATGCAGTATATTTCTGGTGGCTGGAACTATGTGAACGCTTTCGCAGGCATACTAAATATTATCTTGATTTGTGGATGGACAGGCATCTTTGCGTATAGAGGGCAAAGAACTGGCGGAATTCGCTATGACATGCTCTGGCCAGATCAAATTCGCCTGTGGGTAATCGCTTATGGTATCTGGAATATTGCCTACGTTTACTCTTGTGCTCCCGGAAATGCATTTTATTCGGGTGTCGCACTTAATATTTCAGCCACTATTCCAGCTTTATTTTGGGCAAAAGGGACTTGGATGCAAAACCGAGCAGCGACCCTCAGTTTTTGGATGATGTGGGTAATGACTTTCCCTTACTTTTTTGCCATCGGTAGTACATTTAACGTCGCTCCCAGTTATAACCCAATGGCTAACTGGAGCATATCTCTACTCTCTTTAGTATTAAATCTGTATTTGGCAAGCTGGCAGCTACGTCGAATTTTACTAAAACGTTTAAACCCAATGAGAGATGAAATTTTTTCAGATCAGGAAGAATATAAATCCATTAATGCTTATCGCCAATAATCTTTAACATGCCCACAATAAATAACTTACATGTGGGCATCACTTTATTAAAAAGGAATCTATTATGAAAAAAGCACGCTTGATAGTTGTTACAATTATCATTCTGCTACTCAGTTTGCCAATCTATGTCATGTCGACTTTCATCTTCAAAAATCCTATACCTGATGATGAATTCTCAGCAAATTTAACCAGTATTGTCGATAATCTTGAAACCAAAATCGAAGGTAAAGGTGAACATACCCTAGTTTTTATCCATGGCTATCCTGATAGTCTCGAAATGTGGGACAAACAAGCCGATTTCTTTAAAGAAAACTATCAAGTCGTCCGTTTCACTCTACCAGGTTTCGAACAAACAGATCGCGAGTTACGCCCACACTACAGTATCAAGCAGATGAGAAGCATTATTGATAAATTTATAGAACATTTAGATCAACAATCAATTACCGTTATTGCCCATGACTGGGGAGCAGTATATGCCTCTCATTACCTAAAACAAAACGATCTCGTTGATAGGCTTATCTTGCTTGACATCGGTAGTTTTGCCGATGAGCCGCGACCTAAAATAAATGTTCAATACACGTTAGCTTTAGCAGTTGCGTGGACTCTACCTGATTATCTTGGTACCAAGCTCGCGCTTTTCACTGCTGATAAAATCTTACAAGTTCCACGTGTTGATCCTCATAAATCTATTGAAAATTTAAGACCAGATTCTAGATTGACTTATCCTTACTGGCATTTATGGAAAGAAGTACTGACAAGTAATACGACACAACCTGTAATAGTCGATGATTATGGAACGCCATTTTTATTTATTTATGGCAAAGACAAATCAATCTGGTTTCATGCAAAAACATGGGAACAAGAAGTAATTGATAAAAACAAAGGTCAAATTGAAGTAGTTCCCGGTGGCCATTGGTTTATGCATTCATATCCTGAATTAGTGAACCAAAAAATCTATAATTGGTTAAATACGAGATAGATTCAAAATAATTTTACATGTCTTTGCCTACAAAAAGATAAACCATTTAAACAAACTACTTGGTGTTTCAGGTTGGCGGTAAATTAATGAATCTCTTATTGACCCAAGGCACGACCATCGCTTCACCAATGCCTCTTGCAGGGCATATCCAGCCAAATAAGTAGGCGTATTCAAACTGCTGTTGTTTCACGGCTCTAGGCCTTGTACCTCGTGCTGCCCAAAGTCGGGTGGTGGTATTTTGTTGTCCAAAACGAGCTTCATCTTGAAACCAAACATCGACATTCTCCAGCCCCATGTGGCCTGGGATCTTAAGGATCGTTTCAATTTTTAATTTTTTTAAAATCGTCTTGGATTTGCTGTAATTGTTTGGGGTGTTTTGACCGAGAAGTGATCCATGAGAATCCCATATGGTCGAGTAAATAATAAATAGAATCAGGATGATTATGTTGACCAAATTCTTTGACAATATAAGCATGGATATCAGCAACAATGAGTCGTCCACCTTGTGGATTTGTAATGTATTGATCTATTTGATTTTTTTCTCAGGGGTTAATAAAGGAGGTCTTCCCGTTCTTGGTTTTTCCTTAAGTCCCTCCAGTCCTTCCTCAAGGAAGGTTTGCACCCACTTATTGACACTAGTACGGCTCACTTTAAGAAATTTAGCAATTTGGGTGTGAGAGTGGCCATCTTTAAAGTGAGCGAGGGCGAGCAATCTCATTTTCATTTGAATGGATTTTTGTTGGCTCTCCAGTTTTTTGAAGTCGATATTGTGTAAGCTATCCATGGTTAATCCATCCTGATATTGAATGGAGTTAATTAGGTCATATTTTTATTTAGATTGTTATTACATACAGACAGCCATGGACTTTGTTATTGAAGAATTTGAAAAATTGAAAGACAATGCGCACAACATGAAGGGGTTAGATTTTACCTATGAACCGTCAGTGTTGCGTCATTTTACCGCTCGTCTAAAAGAAATATAAAGTAACTAAGGCACATCTCTTGCCGCGCGAGGTCTGCCTGTATTGCCATAGCGAAGCGATGAAAAAATAGAGTGATGGATACAGAGCGCTGAGTCTAACCGTTTGATTAGGTAAATGTTCTTTATAGACTTGCTTGAGAAGTTGAACATCCACCTGTTTTTTTACTATCTAAACCGTCGATAAGCTAAATATCGCCAGCCTCTTTCCAAAGGGCCTTGCCCGTAGCGCTGCTGCCAGAAATGGGCAAACCATACTTGAAAAACGGTTAACACGATGACTAATGCCATCAGCTCTGGCCGACCAAGTTGTCCCCATAACTGCGGAGCGAGCCAAACGAAGATCAGATAAACCATGACGCTTTGTAATATATAAAGTGTAAAGGCCATTCTGCCGACTTGCTTTAATAAGCGAACCAACACATGGTGATGGTTGGCGAATAACATCAGTAATGAGCAGTAACCAATCGCTGAGAGCAAACCCGTCAACATCATCAAAAGTATCGTTGAGAAGCCAACGTCTAAGCTCAGCCCGAATGTTATCCGTAGCTGCTGTACACCCCATCCTAAAATTAATCCGAGTAGTAAGCAGCCAAGTCCCCAAGGTTGCCAGAGACGTTGTTGAAAGAAGCCGTTTTTGTACAGCAAAATACCGATCAGCATTAAGCCAGTGTTATACCAAAGCACGGTTAATGGGATAAATAGTAAGAATTGAGTAAAGTTAATTGCTTGGGCAAGTAGACGATCTGGATAGCTTGTCCATGTTTGTTGGAGTGTCGTGAGGGCTGTTCCACTCAAGGGTAACTCTGCGGTGAAAATCGGGATATCGTGATACATTAGCAGGGCAACGAACCCCAGCATCACCAGTTGGCCTAAACCCATCAGTACGAATGCCAGAACCCATTGCTTTTTGCTGCTGAGATCGAGTAAGCGTATCAGCAAAAATCCACAGCAGGCGTACAGCGTTAAAATATCGCCTTCAAAAAGTAAGAAACCATGCAAAAGGCCAAACAATAATAACCAACGTAGCCGTGACGACAATCTGGCCTGTACAGGAAGGTTTTTTGCTAGCGCACTTTGATACTGAATATACAATCCCACACCAAACAGCAGGCTGAAGATCGACATAAAGCGGCTCTCAAACAACAGGCTTTGTAGGTGATATAAAGGCACTTCCCATGTTGATAAGCCTTCTCGCCAAAAAGGGCTGTAATAGGCCTCAATAGGGGTTGCCATTGCCATGATGTTCATAAACAGTATACCGAGAACGGCAACCCCTCGGATAAAATCTAGGCTTTCAATGCGTTCAGCCATTGTATTTCCCTTTGCTACTACCAACAGAAAAAGCGCTGAGCTTCGAGATTTTAATTACTTGAATCTACACGTTTTACTGGTCTTAATCATTTTTATTATACGCGTAAACGCACCTAATTATCATCATCTAAGTCACGGCTTTTGCTCGTTAACGCCAATCAATATTAGCTTAAAGCTCGGACTTTCTGCCGTATGGATATTCGGATAGACCTGAAATTTTTAAGGTTTATCCGTTCGTTAATGAGCCAGAAAGTGCCAAAAAACAAGCTTTGTTTCAATTCGATTAGTGATTTTCTTTCATACCAAATTAAGTGGTGTAAACTGCTGACGCAAGGTCAATTTAACCATGGATCCACTTTAAATGATTGATAAGGTAATGGAGTGAAAAAACTTATTTTAATCGTGGTATGTGCCATGTTTGCGATCGCAGCAATCGCAAGTATAGCCGCCACCGCTTTTATCTCACGTGACGAGATAGATCATATTATCCTTGAGCGTTCTCAATCTCAGGCTGAACTTTTGGCTGAAAACGCCAGTTATATTTTATCCCACTCTACGAATCCCGAAGCTGATTTGCAGTCAATGGTTGAATCATTAGGAAAGCGCAGTGATATAAGTTACGCGGTTGTGATTGATAGAAATATTAAAGCAATAGCGCATAGTGACCGAGAGAGGATTGGTCGTGCTTATACGGATGATTATACGATTGCCGGAGCAGGACGAGGTCAGCCTCAACATTCACGTTGGTACGCCGATGTTCAAGACGTGTGGGTATACGACATCATGATGCCAATCTATGTTGACGGACGTTTATGGGGGGCATTTGATGTTGGTATTCCGATAACAGAAGTGGATAGCGCTGCAAACGGTATCGCGATTGCACAGCTCACCGCGATTGGTTCGATTTTTGTGGTTTGTATGCTGGTACTGATCTGGGTATTGGATCGTTTATTCGCCCCACTTAAAGGATTAGAACATGCATTGGCCGATATTTCCAAAGGGGATGGTGATTTGACGGTACGCTTACCCGTGACTGGTAACAATGAAATCACCCGTATCTCAGTGGCTTTCAATACTTTTGTTGAGAAGATTGATCACATCATTAGCAATGTTGTCGAAACTGGTGAAGAACTTGGACGGTCGGCGGAGGCTTTACGTGATAAGGCGGCACAATCGCTCAGACGCGGAGAGTCCCAAAGCGAGCAGGCCTTGCTGGTGGTGACCTCGATGAATGAGATGATCGCGACCATTAATGAGATCTCACACAGTGCCTCGAATGCCGCAGATTCTGCATCGTCGGCTAATGATGAAACCGAAGCAGGTAAGCAAACCCTGCTCGAAGCGACGCAGACGATTAATCAACTTGATACGGAAATGGACAATATGTCGACGGTGATTACTTCCCTCGCTGAACGTACGCAGTCGATTGTTTCGATTCTGGATGTGATTCGTGGTATCTCTGAGCAGACTAACTTACTGGCGCTCAACGCTGCTATTGAAGCCGCGCGTGCTGGTGAAGCCGGACGAGGATTTGCCGTTGTTGCGGATGAAGTACGTAGTCTTGCCACTAAGACGTCAAAATCGACGGAAGAGATTCAATCCACTATCAATCTACTGCAAAAAGAAGCCCAGAATGCGGTTGATGCCATGGATACCAGTAAGGCGTTAACGAAGGAAGGCAACCGTGCCACGGAACAAGCCTTACGGGCATTGGAAAGTATTGCCACTCAAGTCAGTACCATATTGGACATGAACACTCACGTGGCAACCGCGACTGAAGAGCAATCGAGCGTGGCTAACGAGATTAATATCAATATGGATAACGTTAACCAAGCAGCGCAAGCCGGTTTAGAAGATAGTCACAGCTTGGAGGCTAGTAGCCAAGATTTGTCAGGGTTGGCCAAAACGCTTGATCACCATGTAGGGGCATTTAAAGTCTCTGTAAGTAAATAGGCAATTAGGTCACGTCTTGCTTCCTACTTTTGATGGATTATACTCTTTCCGTTGGAAGCTGTGGCGGCCTTGATTGTGTTCGTTGATCCCAATCATAGGGTTCATTCATGTGATTGGGAACTTATGAACTGACGGTGGGTCTATGGTTTCAAGTCGTTTGAGTATAGATGTTGCTTAAACGGTGGATGATAAAAATATTCAATTTAAACGAGGTGTTATTGTGAAGAAAAAACCGTTTCCTCCGCAGTCAAAGGCGGATCATACGCAGGAAATAGCGTTAGATCATGGCCGAGGGGTGATCAAAGATAATGCGCTGAAAGCCGTAGTCACCAGTTCGCTATTTCGTACTCGAGTGGTTAAGGCGCAAAAAGGCAAAGGTAGTTTTAAACGACAAGCAAAACATAAGGGTCAAGAACCCTGTACAAAAGGGAATAGGTTCTTTTTTGTACAGGGTTTTTCTTTTATCACAGCTTAACCTACTGCCATAAACGCTATTCTTTTCCTGTAAACATTCTAACTTGAATGAACACTGACACTTCCTCGCCACATTAATAAACGATTTTTTATTTCCAACCAAAGATTGGCAACTTGTTTGTTATGTTATAACATTTGTTTTTCCTTGGTGGTGGTATCAATCTAAACCACACTAAGTCACCGTTTATCAAGTTCGAAAACGAAATTGATCAGTTGCCGTGCACTTATGTTCATTCTGGTTACTGATTCGTATTCATATTCATTTTGGAGTCACTGCTATGAACCAGAAAAAACTTGCAGTTACGGTCCTGTCTGGTTTTCTTGGCGCAGGAAAAACCACCGTGCTCAGCCATATTTTGAATAATCGTCAGGGCAAGAAAGTTGCGGTGATCGTCAACGATATGAGTGAAATTAATATTGATTCAGCCACGGTAAAAAGCGAAGTGTCGCTTAATCATCAAGAAGAAACGCTGGTGGAAATGAGTAATGGCTGTATTTGTTGCACTCTACGTGAAGATCTGTTGGTTACGGTCAATCAATTGGCGAAGGAGGGGCGTTTCGATAATCTGGTGATTGAATCAACAGGGATTTCTGAGCCACTACCGGTTGCGGAGACGTTCACTTTTGCTGATGAGGAGGGCGTTTCACTTTCCGATATTGCGATCTTAGACACTATGGTTACTGTGGTTGATGCGGTGAATTTTTTACGTGATTACCACGCGGCTGAGTCATTGCAAGAGCGTGGCGAACACCTCGATGATGAAGATGAACGCAGTGTGACAGATTTATTGATTGAGCAAGTTGAGTTTGCTGATGTTATTTTGATCAGTAAGGTGGATCTTGTTTCTCAAACGGATCTCGAACATTTAACCTCAATTTTAAAGGTCTTAAATACCCATGCTCGTATTATCGCTATCCAAAATGGGCAAGTTGATATCGCCGAGGTATTAGATACTGGTTTATTTAACTTTGAACGTGCACAACAGGCTCCCGGTTGGTTAAAAGAGCTAAGAGGCGAGCATATCCCAGAAACAGAAGAGTATGGGATCAGTAGTTTTAGTTATCAGGCTCGTCGCCCTTTTCATCCTGAAAAATTTTATCATTTTTTACACAACACCAGCGATTTTGGCAAATTGCTCCGGTCGAAAGGTCACTTTTGGTTAGCGTCACGCCCAGAGCTCATCGGGCAATGGAATCAAGCTGGGGGTATTGCAGACTATGGTTTTGCTGGCCTATTTTGGAAAGCAATCCCTAAAGACCAATGGCCAACGAATGAAGATGATTTAGCAGCGATTGAAGAACATTGGTTAGAGCCCTTTGGCGATAGGCGTCAGGAGTTGGTGTTTATCGGTCAGGGGCTAGATAAAGTCGCGATGACTAAGGCACTGGATGAGTGTTTGTTAAGTGAAGAGGCGGTGTTTGCTGGAGAAGCGTTTTGGCAGACTTTGCCAGACCCATTTGTAGGATGGGAGGACGAAGCATGAGCGATAAAATAGCGTCTACATTCGTTCCTATTGAAAAGGCAGAGACCCTACCGATAGGGTCTCTGCCAAGCATTTTGACAGATATCTATCAACCTGAGCATAACATTGCGATATGGCAACGTGTTTTATCTACTCAGTTGCAACACAACGTCGAATTATTGATACAGCAAGCCCCCTCACTGGCTTTAGTGTTACGAGTCACACCATTGAATGTGGCTGAATACTTACGCGAGAAACTTGCTGATTATGTTTGCGCAGACATATTATATTGAGTGAAGATATCGCAATGATTGTCGACATGTTTTGTTGTTTGTTTGATGTGCAAGAGGTCGGGGTGCGGCTAACGATACTTGACAAGCCGATGTGTCCTAAATTTCACGTCGATCATGTTCCATGCCGACTGGTGACCACTTATGCTGGTTCTGCCACGCAGTGGCTGAGTAACCAAGGGCTCGATCGAACGAAACTGGGTGCCGGAAGTCTGGGTCAGTCTGATGATTGCTCGGGTTTATTCGCTAAAGAGAGTGTTATCCATCAAATGGCGATGGGTGATGTCGCATTGCTAAAAGGCAGTGGCTGGGAAGCGAATGAAAACAACGGGTTAGTTCACCGTTCACCAGCATATGTCCCAAACGAACGGCGTTTATTATTGACCATTGATTTCGTATAATTCAAAAAAACAACCCAAGCGATACCGAGATAGCTTGGGTTGCTGATTGACTTTGATAGTATTAATAACTGCTATTGTTGCCGTGAACGACGCATCCACATCAGAGCTAATAACCCTAGCCCCGCGCCAAATCCAATACTACCACCGCCGCCACCGCTATTTTTGGCTTGCTCTATTAGAATTTCATTGATCAGATCGCTGGTAAGTTTTTGGTGTTTGATATCAGACAATTTTACGTAACTATCGTGCCCTTTACTATATTTCCAGCGATTATAATCAAAGCGCACCGTATTATGTGCATTATATAATTCTAGCGTATGATAACCTGTGGCTTGGTTATAAAATGTTTCTTTTCTTTTACCATTAACATAAATAGTTAAAGAGTCTAATTTATCATCAGAGTTAATTGAATAGATGAAGCTCAGCTCCCCACGCCGAAGATTTTCAAGCACTAACTCAGAATTTTGATTTTTACTAAGGCCACTTTCACTTCTTAAATAATCGCCATCCACCAACCATTTATGAGAATTGGTATGAGCCTTATGCTCAGGTAGAGCACGAAGATAATTAGCTACTTCTTGTCCAGCATCTTGTAAGGCATCATAGTCGAGCCAAGCGGATATTTTGCCTTCAGCAAAAGAGCTGGATTCTAGCTCCAATACAACTCGACCTTGGCGATGGGTAAGAAGCGCATAATTTGCAATGATACTGCATTTTGCACCAGCGGCTAAGCTTTCTGGGCAGTTATTGATCGAGATATCGCCAAGCCCATTTCTTCCATCGACTAGAACCTTAGGGTTTTTTAGCTCGATATCATTATTAGACTGGTTGGTAAAGGTAAACGCTTGAGAATCAATACCTATTCGAACAATGCCCAAATCTTTGTGTTGACGATAGGAGAGGCCCTTGATGTGATCTTGTATCCAGTGGTGATAATGACTAACTTTGGTATAAACGCCAGGATTTTTACCACAGCCCACTCCCCAACTGACGATGCCCGCCAGTTTCTTACCGCTATTATCATTAGAGAAAATCGGGCCTCCACTATCACCCTGACAGGTATCTTTGCCTGTTTCGCCAGCACAAAATACGCCGTCCCCTAATTTTTCAAAGATCGAGTGTGCCTGCTTGCATTGCGCCATAGGTACAAATGGCAAAGTGACTTGATGTAGAACCGTTGGTTTATCATAGCCCTGCTTACCATTGTGTTGACGGTAGCCAAAGCCGAGAGTCGTCATATCAGAACCGTATATCAGGCTATCGACATCAGCTTGGTCGTCTAATTCTGCTGCTTCGATGGTTACTGCTTTAACTAGTTCTAATACGGCAATATCGTGTGGTGAAGAGCTACTATTTTTTTGATAATCAGCGTGAAGGTAAATTTGGTTTACTTTTACGCGTGTCGCTGAGGACAACTGCTCCATATCATAAGCGCTTAGAAGTGCTTCAAAATCACTAGGGGCTTTACCGACAACGCAATGAGCAGCCGTGAGCACGTAACGCTCTGAGATCAAACTACCGCCGCAAAATGAAGTGTTTTTATTAATTCGAGTCAACGCGGCCATATACGGCCAATCATTGGGTTGTGCTTTTTCACCGCCAATAATACGTGCGGTGATATCAGAATCCGTTCCAGAAGCCATCAAAGGAGAAGATGAAAGCAGTAATGTTCCTATTGCCGCTGATAAAATGTTGTGCTTCATAGAGACCTCAATAAATTCCCACACCTTGGTTGGGAACGGTACCATATTTGAAGTTGTGTAAATGGTAAACAAAAATGTATCTGGTATGACCACGGTGAATGCTTTATGTGCTTAAGATACCAATGCTTGATATTAAGAGTTCGGATGAAATTTGATGGTTATTCAGTGGATAACAACAAGATGACCTAATAACCCTCGATTATTGTTGAGGTGTCCTGGGGAGCGTGACAAAGTCGTGTCCAAGTACGGATTAGCCATTACGTAGCTCTTGACTCAGAGTAAACGATTGGTTGATTGTGATAGAAAGTTTAATTAAGTGGTTATAAAACTTAATTCGTCACTCAACCAATACGGCATTAATCAGACAATGGTTGAGTGGGAATGCAAATTATCCTCTACTGAGAGGCTCAATGGCGGCTCGGGGACCTCTAAAAAGCAGGCAATGACTCGGTACAGCTCGCCTTCGGCAACGGTAACCTTACCGTTTGATTCAATCGCCAATCGACAAGCTTTGACTACTTGCGCTCGTTCTCGCTCTTTTAACTGCAGTAGTAATTCCAATGTGGTACGGCTTAATGGCCAATTATTCTCTGCAGGTTCAAGGGGGATCAGTGGCAAACTCAGATGGCGCAGCGCATTGTCAAAAGCGATTTGTGCTCCTTGTCGCTCATCATGGCAAACCCAGGCCAGCTCACGCAGTAACCAATAAACGCTAGAGGTCAGTTGTTGCAGCGATTTGTTTTGACGCGTATGACCAAGTGTAGGGAGTAATTGTTTCTCTAGGAGATTAATCACACACCATTCGGCCAGCGAATAGTGATGATCGGTGAGTGACAGTTCACGTAACACTTCACACAAACGATGTCTTTGCCCTTCACTGAGTGATTTAAGTGCTGGGATACTTAATTCCAGTAAAGGCAAGCGAAGATGGGTTGGAATGGCATAATCCAGCCAAGGTAGAATAGTGGCTTGGGATACCATCGGAATATGCTGTTTGATGATATGACGTTGCGCTTCACTGCCATCAAAGATCAGTGCAAAAGCAACAAAGCGAGCACTGTATGGTTCTCGTGCCATCGCAATTAATGGTTGTGGCAACTGACTAATCAGCGTTTGCCCGCTAGCGCAGAGTTCAGCAGATGTTGATATTGTGCTAGAGGCGGGGGCGGCGGGTGCCGAGCTTGCACTTGCTGCAAAGCCGCTGACTGATGAATCAGCAAACGAGCGGGTTTGATGCTCGTTGATGCTTTGTACACTGCCATCCCAATACGGTTCAATTCTGCGGATGCGTTCTTCTAAAGGTGGATGAGTGGCGAACAGCGCTGCAAGACCACGTCGGCGGCTTTGACCAAACATCATATGGCTTATTTCGTCGCTGGCTTTGGCGGATAATGTCGATCCTGGTGAATAACCAGCAATTTTTTTTAGTGCGCCAGCGATTCCTTGATCATTACGAGTAAATTGTACCGCACTAGCATCAGCCAGGAACTCGCGTTGCCGAGAGATCGCCGCTTTAATCATTGAACCAAATAGCGTACCAATCCAACCGAAGACAATGCACACGACACCAATCGCAAATAGCGCTGCGACACCTTTGTCTGAATCAGAAGAGCGTCGGATCGTCCGCCGCCGTGAGCGAGATAAACTATCGACGATGAGATGACCAAAATAGGCAACACAGGTAATACCAAACAGTAAACCAATCAATCGGGTATTAAGGCGCATGTCCCCATTGAGAATATGACTAAACTCATGGGCAATAACCCCTTGCAATTCGTCACGATTGAAATTATCCAACGCACCTTGAGTAATGCCAATCACTGCATCGTCAATACTCATTCCGGCGGCAAAGGCATTAATCCCTTGTTCATCAGCTAACAAATACACTTGTGGTACCGCAATACCGGCGGCGATGGCCATTTCTTCCACGACATTAAGCAGCTGACGATGTTTGGGGTGGGTAGTATCACTGGCGATTAACTGGCCACCGAGACTTTCGGCCACGCTACATCCCCCTTGCTTTTGCAGATCATACAAACGCAGCCAAGCACTCAAGCCAATAACGAGACTCAGTGCGGCGAAGCACAACAAGCTTAAGCGGATTGCCGTTTGCCAATCCAATGAGGCATGAGAGACACTTAAATAAATGAACATGCTGCCAAGGCTAAGCAGGGCAGTAATCGACAACATAGTGAAAGCCAATAACAGCACCAAGCGCCGAGTTTGTTGACGGGCGGTATCTTGATGTTGAAAGAAATCCATTAAAAGCTCACCTTAGGCGCTTCTTGAATTGCTTCACTGTCAGCAAACTCAAGCAAGTTACCGTTTTGAAAACCAAACATATTGGCAAATAAAACGGGAGGGAAAGTTTGCTTATAGGTGTTGTAACTGGTTACCGAATCATTAAAGGCTTGACGAGCAAATGCGACTTTATTTTCGGTGCTGGTGAGCTCTTCTTGCAGTTGGATCATCGTTTGACTGGCTTTAAGCTCAGGATACGCTTCCACCACCACATTCAACCGGCCCAGTGCATTCTTGAGCATCCCCTCCGCTTGACCGAGAAGTTGAATGGCCGTTTCACTTTCTGGCGCTTCACTCGCGGCTTTTAGACCAGAAATCGCTTGATTACGCGCCTGAATCACACGCTCAAAGGTCTCTTGCTCGTGTTGCATGTAGCCTTTCGCTGTGCTCACTAAGTTAGGGATAAGATCATAACGACGCTTTAGTTGGACTTCAATTTGCGCAAAACTATTTTTAAAGCGGTTACGTAGGGTAATCAATTTGTTGTAGATAGAGATCGCGTAAACGCCGATAAGCAGCACTATAGCGATGATGATAATAAAAGTAGTCATGGGCAGCTCGGTTAGATAGAAGTATCAAGCCATGTTATATAACCAGTTGAGATCGAAAAGCAAATTTATATATTTACACTTTATTTCGTTATTGACGGAGTCGTACTCGTGACAAAAAAATAAAAAATGTTTGATAAATCAATTAGTTTGAAATTTTTATTACACTGAAGTTCAAAACGAGGATTTTTTACTTTTGTGATGAATTAGAATAAAATCCATATAAAACAAATAGATAAAAAATAACCAGCCTAAAGTCGCGTGGATTAATACTTGAGTATTTTACTCGGGTATTGTATCTTTGCGTCATAAGATTATCGTCTGCGGTCGCCATTATGGGTACACTATAGGCCTATGACAAAGCAGCGCATAAAGACATCAGCGAGAACCGAAGTTATGACTGAACAAATTCATGAAGCATTATCCCGTAAATATGAGGCAGGCTTCGTCTCTGATATTGAGTCTGAAACCTTTGCTACAGGCTTAGATGAAAGTGTGATTCGTCGTATTTCAGCCATGAAAAACGAACCAGAATGGATGTTAGAATGGCGTCTGAAAGCTTACCACAATTGGCTGGCGATGGAAGAGCCTGAATGGGCTCATGTTCACTATCCGAAGATGGATTATCAAGCCATATCCTACTATTCGGCTCCTAAGAGCATGAAAGATAAACCTAAATCACTTGATGAGGTTGATCCAGAGCTATTACGAGTGTATGAGAAGTTAGGAATCCCTCTCTATGAACAGGAAATGCTCGCTGGGGTTGCTGTCGACGTCGTGTTTGATTCCGTGTCCGTAGTCACCACCTTTCGTGAAAAACTAAAAGAAGCAGGCGTGATTTTCTGTCCGATTTCGGAAGCGGTGCAAGAATACCCTGAACTAGTCAAAAAATACCTTGGCTCTGTGGTGCCGCGTTCTGATAACTACTTTGCCGCGTTAAATAGTGCTGTATTTACTGATGGTTCGTTTGTGTATATCCCGAAAGGGGTGCGCTGCCCGATGGAATTATCAACCTATTTCCGAATTAATGAACAAAATACTGGCCAATTTGAGCGTACCTTAATCATTGCCGATGAAGGCAGTTACGTCAGTTATCTTGAAGGTTGTACCGCGCCTCAGCGCGACGAAAACCAACTGCATGCTGCTGTGGTTGAATTGGTGGCGATGGACGATGCGCAAATTAAGTACTCGACCGTTCAAAACTGGTATCCCGGTGATGAAGATGGTAAAGGTGGTATCTATAACTTTGTAACTAAGCGTGGCATTTGTCATACCAATGCAAAAATCTCGTGGACACAAGTTGAAACCGGGTCGTCAGTCACTTGGAAATATCCAAGTTGTATTTTAAAAGGCGACAACAGTGTCGGTGAATTCTACTCTGTTGCCTTAACCCGTAACCGCCAACAAGCGGATACTGGTACCAAAATGATTCATTTGGGTAAAAATACTCGCTCAACGATTATCTCGAAAGGGATTAGTGCTGGTGAAAGTAATAACACTTATCGTGGCTTGGTACATATGGGGCCGAAAGCTGATGGCGCTCGTAACTTTACCGAATGTGATTCGTTGTTAATTGGCGACCGCTGCGGCGCGCACACTTTCCCATACATTGAAAGTCGTAACCCAAGTGCCAAAGTAGAACATGAAGCGACCACTTCTAAAGTGAGCGATGAACAGCTGTTTTTATGCCAACAACGAGGATTAGATACCGAGAAAGCGGTATCGATGATCGTCAATGGCTTTTGTAAAGAAGTGTTTAAAGAGTTGCCAATGGAGTTTGCCGTGGAAGCCGGTAAGCTGCTTGAAATTAGTCTGGAAGGCTCAGTAGGATAATTATTACATGTTAAATATTAAAAACTTACACGCTCGTGTGGAGCAAAAAGACATTATAAAAGGGCTAAATCTCGACATTAAGCCGGGCGAAGTTCACGCGATTATGGGACCTAACGGTGCGGGTAAAAGTACCTTAGGCTATGTGCTTTCTGGGCGCGATGGCTATGAAGTGACCGACGGCGAAGCGATGTTACATGGTCAAAGCTTACTGGATATGGACGTTGAAGAACGTGCTCGACACGGCTTATTTCTAGCCTTTCAGTACCCGGTAGAAATTCCTGGTGTCAGCAATCTGGAATTTATGAAAGAGTCAGTGAATGCCATGCGTGCCCATCGCGGACAAGAGCCATTGACGGCTGCTGAGTTTTTGAAAAAAGCCAAAGAAGCCAGTAAGCAAGTTCAACTGCCGCTCGATTTTCTGAAACGAGGCGTTAATGAAGGCTTCTCCGGTGGTGAGAAAAAACGTAACGAAATCATGCAAATGATTTTATTAGAGCCAAGCCTATGTATTTTAGATGAATCGGATTCAGGATTGGATGTTGATGCTTTGCAAGTGGTTGCTAACGGCGTGAATAGCCAGCGCAGTAAAGATCGTAGCTTTGTGGTCATTACTCACTATCAGCGCTTGCTTGATTACATTGAACCCGATTTTGTCCACATTTTGGCTAACGGCCAAATTGTCAAAAGCGGTGATGCTTCATTAGCCAGAGAAATTGAGCAACAGGGTTACGCATTTCTTGGCTTAGAAGATAGCGAGGGGGCTGAGTAATGAGTCAATGGCTTCAGCAAGTGATAGACCGTGGCTCGAAAACCAATGATTGGCTGAGCCCGGTTCGTCAACAAGCGCTTAATGCTCTGCGTCAAACCCGCTGGCCGACCCGACGTACTGAAGCTTGGCGTTATACCTCACTCTCTTGTTTAGAGCAGCTAGAACTGTCGCCGAAATCAGACAATGCGCCGTTCAACTTAGCGCCAATCGCTGGGCTTGAAACCATCGATTTAGTGTTTGTTGATGGTCAATTGCAGACCGATTTAAGCGCGCTAAATTTACCACAGGGTGTCAGTATCTATAGTGCTCAAAGCCTACCCGCTGACCAACAAGCAGCTGCGGTGAGCCGTTTTTCTCAGGTCAAACCATCGCGCCATTTATTCGGTATGGTCAACGATGTATTGGCTGATAATGTATTGTTTATCGATGTTGATCCTGAGTGCCATTGCACGACTCCGATCCGAATCGTTCATCACAATCATCATGGCTATGAAGCCCATTATCGTGTGCAAGTTAATCTTGGTCATCATGGCAAATTAACCTTGATTGAGCATGCTCAAGGCAGCGGTGATAATTTACGCACCGGTTTCACGGAGTGTTTGCTTGATACACATGCTGAGCTAGAGCATTATCAATTTCTGATCAATAGCCCGCAAGCTTTGTATTTTGGTGGCACACATTTCTCACTTAACGATCATGCTCAGCTAAACAGCACGGTGATTGGCTTTGGTAGCCAATTGTCACGCCTTGATGTTGATATCATTCATAGTGGTGAGCATGCAGAAGCAAAAATGAACGCCGTTTATCTATTGGGTGAATCGGAGCATTTTGATATGCACAGTACTATTGAACACGCAAAACCTAATGGTACTAGTGAAGAGAATGTACGTGGTATTGTCGGTGACAAAGCGACAGCGGTATTTAATGGCCGTATTCACATTCATCGTGATGCTCAAAAGACCCTTGCTGAGCTGAATAATCGTAACTTACTTTTGTCACGCCGTGGCCAGATCAATACCAAGCCAGAGTTAGAAATTTACGCCGATGATGTGAAATGTGCCCACGGTGCAACGGTGGCTGAAATTGAAGAAGAAGCGCTGTATTATTTGATGTCACGTGGCATTGGCCGTTCACAGGCATTAGTCATGCTCAATGTTGGCTTTATTCAAGAATTGATTAACCAAATGCCAAATCAAGTTTTGGCTGAGTGGTTAGCGCCTATATTGAGTGCTCGTTTTAAAGAGATGGAGGTAAGATAATGGTCGAAACCTCTGCGTTCGACGTTGCTGCGGTTAGAGCGCAATTTCCTATTCTTAATCAAAATGTTGAAGGTAAGCCTCTGGTTTACCTAGACAATGCCGCGACGACGCAAAAGCCGATGGCGGTTATTGAAGCGATTACCGATTTTTATACTCAGTGTAATGCTAATGTCCATCGTGGCGTTCACCGTTTAGCGGATCAAGCAACACAACGTTATGAACATGGCCGTGATGTGGTCGCTAACTATATCCACGCTTTTGATCGCAGTGAAGTGATTTGGACTAGCGGGACTACCGAGTCGATCAACATTGTTGCGCATGGTATCGCGCAGCGTTTGCAGCCTGGCGATCAAGTATTGGTCACCGAAATGGAGCATCACGCGAATTTGGTGACTTGGCAACAGGCGTGCCTGAAGAGTGGTGCCGAGTTGGTCATCGCTCCTATTCAAGATAATGGTGAGCTGAATGTCGAGCAATTTACATCGCTGCTGAATTCATCGACCAAGTTGGTGGCGATGCCACACATTTCTAATGCGCTTGGTACGGTTAACCCTATCCATGCCTTAACGGCACAAGCCAAAGAGGTGGGGGCACTGGTGTTAATTGATGGCGCGCAAGGCATTGCTCATGGTGGTGTCAATGTGGCTGACATTGGCTGCGATTTTTACGCCTTCTCTGGTCATAAGGTTTTTGGTCCAACAGGAGTGGGCGTACTTTGGGGCAAAGCTGAGGTATTGCAAGATTGGCCGGTGTGGCAAACGGGCGGTGAGATGATTGCTAAGGTGACTTATCAAGACGCTACGTGGGGAAGCCTTCCTAACCGATTAGAAGCGGGTACACCCAATATCGCTGGTGTGATTGGCTTGGCCGCTGCCATTACTTGGTTTAGCCAGTTTGACCTCGCAGCCGTGCAAGCACACGAGCGGGCCTTGATGGAGCGAGCGTTGCAACACGCGAGTGAGCTAGAGGGTTTCCAATTAATTGGTAATGCTAACGACAAAATTGGCGTGTTGAGCTTTTTACTGGAAGGTTGTCACCCAGCCGATATCGGTTTTATTCTAGATAAACAAGGGATTGCAATTCGCACCGGCGATCATTGTGCGCAGCCATTGATGCGTCGTTTAGGCGTTCCTGGTACGGCGAGAGCGTCATTTTCTATTTACAACACGATAGAAGAAATCGATGCGCTGTTCATTGCACTTAAAAAAGCTCAGCAAATGTTAGTTTAAGGTAAATTATATGCAGGTAGAAACTTATACCCCTGAAGTGTCGAATCAACCAGTACTGACATTAACCGACAGTGCGATTCGTCATTTTGAAAATAAATTAGCGAGTCAGCCTGACCATGTTGTACGCATCTCTGTGAAAACCAGTGGTTGCAATGGCTATGCCTATGTTCTCGATATCCAAGAGCAGGCGCTAGAGTCAGATCGAGTGATCAACGCAAGCGATAAGTTGACGGTCAGTATTGCTGCTGAGGCGATTGCGATGCTGCAAGGTACTGAACTTGACTACGTTAAAGATGGTTTAAATGGCGTGGTAAAGTTTAATAATCCTAATGTGGTTGCTGAATGCGGCTGTGGAGAAAGTTTTAATGTCAGTTAACACCTTAGTGGTCAGTGTTACTGTCTTTTCGAGCATCAAGGTTAACTAAATGCAACAGAGAATTGTAAACCTTGAACGCGATTGTATGGTCAGGCGAGTGCCTAATGGCGATAAGCAGCTTCTTACTCAAGGTGAGTTTGTCACCATTACTCAGGATCTGGGCGGTAACTATACCATCACGTGGCGCGGAAATATGTATCGTGTTGATGGTACTGATGCCGATGCGATTGGTCGACAGCCTCTGAAACTTGAATTTGATACACCCAAAGATGGAAATATCGATCAAGCGCAAATATATCAGGCTTTAGAGACCGTCTATGATCCAGAGATCCCGGTTAACTTATTATCGCTAGGTCTAATCTATCAAGTGTCGATTGATCAGGCTGCTCGCTGCGTACAGATTGAAATGACGTTAACGGCACCAGGCTGTGGAATGGGGCCTGTTTTAGTCGGTGATGTTGAACATCGAGTGAGTATGGTGCCTCATGTCGATAAGGTTCAGGTCAACTTAGTGTTTGATCCACCATGGTCACGTGAGATGATGAGTGAAGAAGCCCAACTCGAAACCGGACTGTTTTTTTAATTCTTGGCTCCACGACTAGTGTAGAGCCGTTACGACACCTTAATCCAGTCGATGTCGTATCAATTCGTAAGGATATAGAGCTTAAAAATGAACCTACCAAGTGACCAAGAGATCATCGAAGATTTGGCTTTTTTTGACGATTGGGAGCAACGCTACCAATACATCATCGATTTAGGCAAGGCATTAACGCCGTTTGATGATCAGCAAAGGCGAGATGAAGATCTAGTACCGGGGTGTCAGAGCCAAGTATGGCTGCATACTCAAATTGAGCAGGGTCGTTTACAGCTTTTTGCTTATAGCGATGCGATCATCGTTAACGGCTTATTGGCGATTGTCTTGGCGGCTTATCACAATAAGACCGCCAGTGAGATCCTAGCGTTTGATATCGATAGCTATTTCAAAACGTTAGATTTAGAGCGTCACATTAGCCCGACTCGAGGTAATGGACTAAGAGCGATTGTTGGTAAAATTCAACACTTGGCTCGCCAGCAACAATAAGTCAGGTTTTGGCCTATAAATAATAAAACCCACGCAAGCCGTGGGTTTTATTATTTATGTTGTCACTGTAGGCGGTTTAGCGCAGAAAATCTTCAATCTTATTACCGGTAATGGTCGAAATACTTTTAAATAAGTAGAACAATGCTCCCATCATGATGATCGTGACGGGTAAAGCAATGACTGGAAAGCTGAGGGCGGTCATCTTACCGATCTCTTCATTAAACGCTTCTGTCCCTGCTGGGCTCGTCACTATCCATTTGGCAAGCACATAGTTTAATACCGTTGAAACCAGAAACGAAAAAGCAATGATGTATGAGCAAATATTAATTTTGCTCTCAAATTCAGCGTGATTGTTGGATTTTTCTAACGCTTGATTGAGTTTTTCATTATCGACAATATCATCGTTAAGCAGCATCTTTTTGACAACCGGGTATCCGATGGCATTGCTAATCAATATGCCAATAAAAATGATCCCTGGAATCGCCGCTTCTTTAATCGCAATGTAGGCGGGATCTAATTGCAGTAAACCGATACCACCAGTCAACAGAACACTGATTAAACCAAGAGCGGAGTAAAAGTTGATTTTTCTCTCTTGAATAAAACTCACGATACCAAAAATCAATGGGAAGGCGAGGGCAACGATCAGCGCCCAGGTCGGCCCTAGATTATCTTCACCACTCATCTTACTGAGAATAACAACAGGGATGATAACGTTCAGTAACAGATTACTGATTAAACTCTTGTTTTTATTTGATTTCATTGTAAATGATTCCTACTTGCAGAGAGCAAAGTATACTAATGCTCCCCACTAACGCAAGTCCATCAGTAACCTCAAATCGAGCTCAATTGTAAGCAGTCGTCTCATGGTTTCTTCTTACTATTTGAGTTTAAACCCGCCCTTATTTTTATAATTGAGTAAAAAGAGTTTGCCAATACGGCGCATTAGGTTTACTGTTATATCTGTGTATAACACCATATCGGTATAAAAATATGACAGAGTGGCAAGATAACCAGCCCATTTTTCGTCAGTTAGCCGACAAGATCATTGAACAGATCTTACAAGGGATTTGGCAAGAAGATCAGGCCTTACCGTCAGTAAGAACCGTGGCGGCTGAACTGAAAATTAATCACTTAACGGTAATGAAAGGTTATCAATTACTGGTTGACGAAGGACTGGTTGAAAAGCGCAGGGGTCAGGGAATGTATGTCATAAAAGGTGCACTTCAGCAGTTAAAAAACAGCCAGAAACAGCATTTTTTGCAGCAGCAAATCCCAGAAATAGCCCACACACTTCGTGTGCTAGAGATGCCCTTAGATGATTTTATTAGCCAATTAAAACGGCATATTGAAGGTGAACAATGAATCCATTAGTTGAAGTAAAGCAGGTTTCTAAACAGTACGCTAAACAAGCAGAGGCGCTGCATGAAGTGAGTTTTACTCTTCATGCTGGGCAAGTATTAGGCGTGTTGGGTCATAATGGTGCGGGTAAATCGACCCTAATTAACGCTTTATTAGGTGCCCACTACTACCAAGGTGACATCGCGATTAACGGTCTTCATCCGATTGCTGATCATGCTCAGGTCATGGAAATACTGGCCTATATTTCCGATGTCAATGTGCTGCCGGACTGGATGACGGTGAAGCAATTGTTACGTTATACCTCTGGCGTTCATCCCAGCTTTTCGTTAACCAAGGCCCGTTCAGTGTTAGCAGAAACCAATATTGATTTATCGAGTAAAATTCGCACGTTATCCAAAGGGATGAAAGTTCAGCTCCATTTAGCCTTAGTGATTGCAACCGATACCCAAGTGCTGATTTTGGATGAGCCCACATTAGGGCTTGATCTTATGTATCGAGAAACCTTTTATCGTCATTTATTAGAGTGGTTTCATGATGGTGAGCGAGCATTAATTATTGCTAGCCATGAAGTAGCAGAAATTGAACATTTGCTGACCGATGTGCTGATCTTAAAACAAGGCAACGTTGTTTTACAAGATTCGATGGATAATCTAACTCAGAATTATTGTGTATTAGAGGCCAACTCTAGCTACGCAGACGAGATTGGAAAATTGAATCCGTTACGTACACAAGTCGGATTAGGCACCACCAAGTGGTTGCTGGCCGCAGAACATCGAGAAACAGTACAAGCTTTCGGAACGGTACATAATATCAAATTAGCGGATTTATTTATTGCTCTACAAAAGGAGAAAGCATAATGCATGCAAGTCTATATATGATTGAAAAAGAGCTGATTGAAAATAAAAGTGTTACCCGAATTCCTCTATTTTTATTAGCATGCGGAATATTATTATTCATTAGCTTATTAATGAATGTTTCACTTGGGAATAATCTATTTTTCGATGTCGAATATTCTGACACGCTTGCCCATGTTGATGGTTCTGCCGTTGAGAGCTTCAATCAATTCATTACGATGATGATTGGCTTGGTATCATTAATGTTAAGCGCTTTATATTTTCCGAAAACGTTTCGTAAAGAACGAAAAGAAGGCAGCGCGATGTTTTGGCGCAGTATGCCGGTCACAAATACCATGGTCCATATGGTGAAACTGGCTTTTGGACTACTATTAATCCCTGTTATCTGCTCTTTATTGGTTGTTTTTTCAGATATTTTCCTCTGGGTGCTCAATATGGCAACCAATGAAAGATTTGGATTTTTATTTGCTCAGCGTTCTTTGTGGTACGCATTGCAGCATGGTTTGAGTTACATTGGCTTAATGTGGCTAGTCGGTTTGTGTTTAATTCCATTAGCATGTTTTACTTTACTTATGTCACAACTGTTTAATTCACCACTATTAGTCATGTTTATTGGTGGTTTTACCTTAAAATGGTTGTCGATCGCGATGTTTAATTCTTACCTTATCAGTGATTTCTTTAACGCTATCTTTAATTTTCCGCTAAAATTAGTCACGGCTTCGACCATGTCCAATATAGTCAATGAGGTTGGTATCGGTAATCTCATGGCGTATCTTTTGATTGGCATGGTCAGTTATTGGGCAAGTTACCGGCTTTATCGTACGAATGAAAGTTCATTGGCCGCGCTATGGGCTAAATAAACGGATCATCCTCTTCGATATATACCCAAACCACTTGGAGTTGCAGGTAGCCAACACCGCTGCAGCTTCAAGTCGAAAGGGTATAAACAGAGGTGATGGGAAATCCCTTCTCATCACCTCTAGTGTTGCCGGTATTGTTATTTGATTTGGAGTATCAAAAGGCACAGTAGTGAGAGGAGAGGAATGTGAGTAGTGATAACGGTGGGATCCCGCGCCCAAGTGGTAAGGTTAACCCAATTGATACGGACTATACCGTTGGCCAAGATAATGTGGTGTTATCGGTTGGGCCTTTTGGCTTAGACATTCATAACCGAGTGTTCGCCGTATCTGGGCTAGCAATCATTATTTTTGTATTTACGACTTTGATTTTCCGCGAGCAAGTAGAACCTGTCTTTTTACATATGCGTGGTTGGCTGACCTCGCATTTAGATTGGTTTTTCATGCTATCGGCCAATATCTTTGTCTTGGTGTGTTTAGGTTTGGTGGTATCGCCATTAGGCCGAGTGCGTATTGGTGGCACTGACGCGGTACCCGACTATTCTTACGCTGGTTGGCTAGCTATGCTATTTGCTGCAGGAATGGGGATTGGTTTGGTGTTCTTTGGTGTGTCAGAACCCATGTCACACTTTAGCAGTTCCTTATCAGGCGCAGCCATAGAAGATGGCTTACGTACCGATTGGGCGCCACTGGGCGGTGCAATGGGAGATACCGAAGCGGCTCGTCGATTAGGTATGGCAGCAACGATTTACCACTGGGCGCTGCACCCATGGGCAATCTATGCATTACTGGCACTAGGGTTAGCCATTTTCTCATTTAATAAGGGATTACCACTGACAATGCGTTCAATTTTTTATCCTCTCTTTGGTGAGCGGGTATGGGGTTGGACAGGGCATGTGATCGATATTTTGGCGGTGGTAGCGACCGTGTTCGGTTTAGCCACTTCCTTAGGCTACGGAGCGTCTCAAGCAGCGACTGGACTTAACTTTTTATTCGATGTCCCCTTAACTGATACTACACAAGTGGTATTGATCATTGTGATCACCGCGTTAGCATTGATCTCAGTCGTTGCAGGGCTAGATAGTGGTGTTAAACGTTTATCAGAAATCAATATGGGCCTAGCCGCCTTATTGCTGCTGTTTATCGTTGTTGTTGGTCCGACGTTAGCGATTTTAACGGGATTTTTCGATAATATTGTTGCTTATGTTACATACCTACCTGAATTAGCCATGCCATTTGGTCGCGAAGATGTGAATTATTCACAAGGTTGGACGGCGTTTTACTGGGCGTGGTGGATTTCTTGGTCACCATTTGTCGGTATGTTTATTGCGCGAGTATCGCGTGGTCGTACGGTACGCGAATTTATTGTTTGTGTGTTGTTGATCCCATCGACGGTCTGTGCATTTTGGATGACAGCCTTTGGTGGCACAGCGATTAGCCAATACGCTAATGATGGTTATCAAGCAGTGATGGGCGCTGATTTACCCGTTAAGTTATTTGCGATGCTGGATGCCATGCCGTTGGCGAGTATTACGTCGGTGATTGGCATCATTTTGGTCGTGGTCTTCTTTATCACCTCTTCAGATTCAGGGTCATTGGTGATTGATACTATCGCAGCAGGCGGAAAAGTGAATGCGCCGACGCCACAGCGTATCTTCTGGTGTACCTTTGAAGGTTTAGTCGCTATTGCATTAATGCTAGGTGGTGGGTTAGCCGCAGCGCAGGCGATGGCGGTCACAACTGGTTTCCCGTTTACCATTGTCTTACTGGTCGCGACGGTGTCACTGATTAAGGGATTAATGAGCGAACCCAGAAAAGCAAAAGCCAAATAAAGAGCCAATAACGGCATATACCGAAAGTCGAAAGAATACCGTTGCTTCTCGATAAAAAAAGCCCTAACAGAGAGTTAGGGCTTTTTGTTGTACGACTGAAAGTTAACGAATCAAAAGCAGCGGGACGTTGGATTCAATGATGATTTTTGTGGTGTTGCTACCTACAAAAAACTGACGCAGTTTTGAGTGACCATAAGCGCCCATCACAATCATTCCCAACTGATGATGCTGTTGGTAATCGAGAATCGCGCGGTGCACGTCACCGGTTAAGCTGGCTTCCACCACATTGACGCCATGAGTACGCAACTTTTCCGCTGCGTTAGCAAACGCGGTCGCTTTTTCATCTGAGTCTTCGACCATCACTAAGTGACAAGTCAGCCCTTTGAGTAGCGGAGTATTGATCGCTTTTTCAACCAGCTTTTGGCTCACTTCACTGCCATCAAACGCTAACAAATAATTTTGCGGCGCTGCAAAGTCCCCGGTCGCGACTAAAATATGACTTTTAATGGTGCGAACCACACTTTCCAATTGTGAACCAACGGCTTTAGTATTGCTTTGGTTCACCTCACCAGATTTGCCGACCACGAGGACGCGGATATCTTTTTCCATGTCCAACAAAGTTTCAAGTAAGTCACCGTGTTTTTGCAGTTTTTGTAGATCAGTAAAACCAGACTCAAGGGCTTTGGCTTCTAACTCATTGAGTAAGGCCTTTCCGTGTCTTAATGCTACTTTGGCGCGTTTTTCATCCAGCTCGACCAGCTCTTGTAGTAAGTGCTCACGACTGCCTAGTCCAATGTTTCCGGATAATTCAATGGCAATTTCTCGATCGGATTTATCGAGCACATGCAGTAGAGTGAGTGGCGCAGACAACGTTTTCGCTGTCCAAACGCTCAGATCCGCCACGGACTGTGAATAGCTCGCTCCATCGATACAGGCAATAATATTTGTCATGCTTTGCTCCTTAGTGACCGCCCATCAGTTTTGCCACTTCTTCGGGTTTATTATGAACACCGAACTTGTCGACAATGGTGGCTGTTGCTTCATTCATGCCGATTAATGTTACTTCAGCCCCTTCACGGCGGAATTTAATCACCACTTTATCAAGGGAAGAGACGGCAGTAATATCCCAGAAATGTGCTGCAGAGAGATCGATGGTGACATGATCCAATGCTTCTTTGAAGTCGAATGAGTTGATAAATTGATCTGACGAGGCAAAAAAGACTTGCCCAACAACACGATAAGTACGCTGGCTGCCATTTTCTACTAAGTCGCTCTTGATAACCATAAAGCGGCCAATTTTATTGGCAAAGAATAGTGCAGCTAATAGCACGCCAACTCCAACACCAATCGCAAGATTGTGGGTCATGACCACCACAATCACAGTCGAAATCATGACAATATTGGTCGAAAGTGGATGCGATTTAAGATCTCTAATTGAGCTCCAAGAGAAGGTGCCGATGGAGACCATGATCATTACGGCGACTAGAGCTGCCATAGGGATCAAGCTTAACCAATCACTAAGAAAAACCACCATGATAAGTAGTAGTATACCCGCGACAAAAGTCGATAGACGGCCTCGACCACCGGATTTAACATTAATAATTGATTGACCAATCATCGCACAGCCAGCCATACCACCTAAAAAGCCAGTGGCAATGTTGGCCACACCTTGGCCTTTACATTCGCGGTTTTTATCGCTGTCGGTATCGGTAAGATCATCAACAATCGTGGCGGTCATCATCGATTCAAGCAAACCGACGACAGCAAGGCCAGCAGAGTAAGGTAAGATGATCAGTAAGGTTTCTAGGTTAAGCGGTACATCAGGCCACAAGAAAATTGGCAGTGTATCGGGTAAATCCCCCATGTCACCGACGGTACGAATATCGATGCCAAAACTAATAGCGATAATGGTTAAGGTGATAATACATACCAGCGGAGAAGGCAGCATTTTGCCAATGACGGGTACATAAGGGAAAAGATAAATAATGCCTAAGCCAGCTAAAGTCATCACATAGACATGCCAGGTGACATTGGTTAGCTCTGGAAGCTGAGCCATAAAAATTAAAATTGCTAAGGCGTTAACAAAACCGGTGACCACTGAACGCGATACAAAGCGCATTAAATTCCCCAGTTTTAGATAACCGGCGGCAATTTGTAATACTCCAGTGAGCAGTGTCGCCGCTAATAAATATTCTAGGCCGTGTTCTTTAACCAGCGTGACCATTAATAGAGCCATAGCGCCCGTTGCAGCAGAAATCATTCCCGGGCGTCCGCCAGTAAAGGCAATAACCACCGCCATACTAAAAGAGGCATATAGACCCACTTTGGGGTCAACACCAGCAATAATTGAAAAAGCAATTGCTTCTGGGATCAGTGCTAGCGCAACCACTAAACCAGCTAAAACATCCCCTCGCACGTTGGATAACCAATCGCGCTTAATATTCTGTAACATCTGTTTTCTCTATAAATAGGTAAATAAAAGGTGTGAATTGAGAGGTGGTCATTGTTCTAGGGCGGCGTAAGTGACATGCACGGAATCTCCTATTGGCCATTTAGAAATGTGATCTTAATCATTGCTGTTCTGAAGGTCAACCAAGGAAACCGTTAAGACGGTGTTTTGCTTTTTACTTTTTGCCAATGAGTAAGGAAAAAAACAGCATTGATCTTTGACTTTTTGCTTCGAAAGCCTTAACTTCAAACGCATCTGATTTTTCATATGTGTTTGTTATGTGCGATACGTTAACCTTCTATAAATCATTAGCTGAAGAGACTCGGCTTAAATCATTATTACTAATAAGTCGGCATCGAGAACTGTGCGTGTGTGATTTAATGACCGCACTCTCTCTCAGTCAACCCAAAGTCTCTCGTCATTTAGCCGAGCTACGTAAAAACGGTTTGGTGATTGATGAGCGGCGGGGTAAATGGGTCTATTACCAAATTAATCCACAATTACCGAATTGGATGCGTGAGGTATTAATGATGTCGATGGAAAACAATCGATCACTGATAGCAAAAGAGAGTCAAACCATTACTCATCAACCGTGCATCAGTTGACGAGCTTATTTCACGATATCGAAAAGACTGAGCGTTATAGATAAGCGGTAAGCTCGTCAAACACCTGAATCTGAGATAGATAAATTCTATGATTGAGTCGAGTTAATGTCGCGTCTGCGTTAAGTCGTTAAAGTAGAAACGAATCAATAATACAATGAGATTAAAATAATGAGCGAAGTATTTACTTGTGCAGAGACGCCTGCTGCTAAAAAAATGAGTTTTTTAGACCGTTATTTAACGCTGTGGATTTTCCTCGCTATGGGGTTTGGTGTCGCGGTGGGATTTTTATTTCCACAAGTTGCCCAGTGGAATGAAAGCATGTCCGTCGGTTCAACCAATATCCCTCTAGCGATAGGTTTAATTTTAATGATGTATCCGCCATTGGCGAAAGTAAATTATCGATTATTAGGTGAAGTGACGCGTGATAAGCGTGCGATTACTTTATCTTTGGTGATGAACTGGATTGTTGGGCCGGTTTTAATGTTTGCTTTAGCTCTCTTCTTTTTACGTGACTATCCCGGTTACATGGTCGGATTAATTTTAATTGGTTTAGCGCGTTGTATTGCCATGGTATTAGTGTGGAACGATATTAGTGGTGGTAATAAAGAGTATGGTGCTGCTTTGGTAGCGTTAAATAGCCTTTTCCAAATCGTTACTTATAGTTTTATGGCGTGGCTTTTCATTACTGTATTACCGCCTTATTTTGGTCTTGATAGTTTTGCTGTTGATATTACGATGTTGGATATCGCAGAAAGTGTCTTGATTTATTTAGGTATTCCATTTTTAGCGGGTTTTCTGAGCCGCAAGTGGTTGGTCGCGGCTAAAGGCGAGCGTTGGTATAATGAAGTCTTTATTCCACGTATCTCACCGATAACCTTAATTGCGCTATTAGCAACCATTGTTTTAATGTTCAGTTTAAAAGGTGAAATGATCATCCAGTTACCGATGGATGTGATTCGTATTGCTATTCCATTAGTTATCTATTTTTTGGTGATGTTTTTTGTTAGTTTTTTCGTGGGTAAAAAATTAGGTATCCCGTACGATCAAAATACTTCAATTGCTTTCACTTCATCGGGTAATAACTTTGAACTCGCTATCGCCGTTTCTATTGCTGTTTTTGGTTTAAACTCAGATCAAGCATTCGCGGGCGTGATAGGGCCATTAGTCGAAGTGCCTGTGCTGATTGCTTTAGTCAACGTCGCGCTACGGATGAAGAAAAAATATTACCCTCAAACACGCTAATCGAATAGCCCAAGGTCAATCATCAGACGTTGGGCTAATCGTCTAACGGCTAGTCCAGACCTGCTTTAATTCAGGCCACCCCCAGGTGGTTAAAGCAACATTTTTAATTAAATCGTGGAAACGTAGCACTTGTTGCTCGTGATAGAGTGGTTGCAAAACACCATGATGGATCAAAGTTGCTACCAAAGGCTCTAATACCACAAGGTACTGCTCTATACAGACGTTTGCACGTATATCCGCTAACGATTGACGTAGCCATTTACTGGCCACATCATCCAGCGCATGGTGAAGCAGCGGGTTACTGTAAAGAAACTGATAGGCACTGGTATGACGATTATCATCTAAGTTAATACTGCTCAAGATTAGGGTTTCATTGAGAGTTCCCTGTGCTGCTTTTTGTTGCAAGGTTTGATAGTCGTAACTGTGGATGATGACTTGAATACCGTGATCAGCCAACCGCTTAGCTATCGCTTCAGCACACTCAATCAATGTCACGTAGTTGTATACGGCCATCGTCATTGATGTCGGTAATGGGCACTGAGTGGCGGGGAATCGAGATAACTTGGTCCAACAAGGCAATAAATGATCCGCGGGAGTGAGGTTTGAGTGCGCTATATCGCTCAATAACCAGTTTGACTCAAGCAAGCTAAGTAACCATTGGCGTTGTTGGTCGTCGAGCGGTAGGTTAGCGTGGTGATTATTTAATAAAAAAATCGCCCCCTCTTCTTGGCGAGAGAATTGATTAATTTGTTGGTTTTCAATGTTCGGGGATTCTGCCGATACGTAATATTGGCAGCTTCGGCCAGCGTGAGGAATGGCGTCGGTTGCAGTTGTTACATCTTGGTCGAATAGCCAGATAGTAATCTGATCGCATAATGAACGGCAACCATAGTATCGATTGAAAGCATGCAGTACTAATTGCTTATCGGTATGAGTATAAACTTTGAATGCACCACTGCCGATCACGTTGGAGTTGGACTGCTGAAGCTGTTTAACCGGTTGAATAGAATAACTGACACCGCTAATCAGACCTGCAAAGCTTTGATCAGGGACGGTGAATTCAAACAGTATTTCCCGCGGATGCGGGGCACTAATGCGTTTTAAATGAGCAAGTTCATGCTGATAATTCGGTAAGGATTTTAAGTGTGAAAAGAGCTCGACAATACTTTGCGCATCGATCATTTGTCCGTCATGAAACGTTAGATCTGGGCGTAAATAAAAGCGCCACTGATAATTCTCAGCATCATAATGCCAATGGTGAGCCAGTTCCGGATGTACTTGTCCGTCAGCATCACAACGGACCAAGCAAGCGTAAATCTGTCGCACTAAAAAGCGTTCACTGTTACGTTGTGGATGATGGGGCAGCAGAGCTTGAAAGGGGCGGCGATAGGTCAATTGGATATGTAAGCGCCCTTCATGCATTGAAGCCCCGGATGTTTGCTGTAATAGCCGAGCAAAAACCTGTTCATCTTGCTCTAACAGATCCAAGGCTTTGTCATACTGTCCACGCAAAAGACAGTCACTGGCTAGATGTTCTTTGAGCCGCTCAGGATCTTGCAATAAACACAGCGTTGAGCGCTTATTTCGGCCAACCTTAGGCTGCCACGAGAGCCAGCCTTGTTGCTGCATTTGTTGTAGCAAGACACGCGTATAGCGCGGGCTACTGCATAATCGATTGGCAACCTCCTCTAACGTAGCACTGATGGGTTGTTCTATCCTATAACCATCGAAGCGTAAGTAATAACGATATAAATTAAGGATAGACAAAATAGGTTTCCTTTTTAAATTTTTGCTCCCTATTTAAGGGGGTAATGATAGATCGTTTTCCATTAAGAGCCATCTTATGGTCTATTTAAAACTTTCATGGGCTTTTTCAGTCCATTGTGTATTGACGGTGTCAATGAGTCATTCGATTTATTTTTAAATAAGGATGTAAAATAAATTATCCTGTCAGTTTTTCTTTTCCTTAAATCTAGCATACTAAAGATATCCCAAGCCAGAAGAGGATACCATAATGCCAACCACATCAGCTGTTGCTCGCTCAAGCAAACCTATTGAAACGGGGTCTGTTGTTCACCCGCAGCCATTAACAGAATACTACTTACAACGCTTAGCGGTATGCCAATCTCGTTCAGAAAAGCAAGCGCTATTCGCTTTGATCCAACTATGCCAATGGCAACAAGAGATAAACAGTAAATCTAACTGAATAACCGCATGGCACCTTATTTACGCCCGCTCCTGACCCCCATCAAGAGGCAAGTAAGGTGCCATTTTTACGTTTTCCATTCATCGATGTTTCTGCAACACTTCACTTTGCTAGCTTGATTACGACTTCAACATGTTGTGCTTGACGAGCGCAAAATAAGATATATGATTTACCATATATCTGAAAAATCGAATGTGATAGCGCTCAATTCTTAGCCTAGCAGCGCCACTCATGATTCGGATCGTTTGTTGCTAATAAGGTTAATCTACCGATGAAAATTAATCGCTTAACGGCCAAAAAGAACAGCTTACATATTTATGATCCCGCTCTGTGTTGCAGTAGCGGAGTGTGTGGCGTCGATGCTGATCAAGTGTTAATCCAGTTTTCAGCTGATCTGGATTGGTTAAAACAACAAGATGTAACGATAAAACGTTTTAATTTGGCCCATGATCCGATGGCATTTGCTACCCAGCCACAAATCAAAACCTTACTTGAGCAACAAGGGGTTGAGCATTTACCCGCGTTTATCCTTGATGAGCAATTAGTGCTATCAGGACGTTATCCGACCCGAGACGAGCTAGCACAATGGTTTGACTTAGTGATGCTCACTAGTCAAAGCGACTCAAGTAAAGGTTGTCAATCACCCGGCTGTTGTTAGGAGAAGGCGATGAAATTTCTAAATGATTTACCCCCTTATCTGTTTTTTACCGGTAAAGGTGGGGTCGGCAAAACATCAATTTCTTGTGCCACTGCGCTGCATTTAGTTGAGCAAGGTAAGCGGGTGTTGTTAGTGAGTACCGATCCCGCTTCTAATGTGGCTCAAGTCTTTAATCAAGTGATTGGTAATCAAATCACCGCGATCACACAAATTGAACACTTATCCGCCATTGAAATAGATCCACAGCAAGCGGCTGAGCAATATCGTCAGCGCATTGTCGGACCATTGCAAGGCCTATTGCCTAGTGATGCATTACGCAGTATTGAAGAGCAGCTATCTGGGGCTTGTACAACAGAAATCGCTGCTTTTGATGAATTTACCGACTTGCTGACCAATCCAGAGCTTGCGCAACGTTTTGATCACATTGTGTTTGATACCGCGCCGACAGGCCATACGATCCGTTTGCTGCAATTGCCCGGCGCGTGGAGCAGTTTTATTGAAGCTAATCCCGAGGGTGCCTCCTGTTTGGGACCGATGGCGGGGTTAGAAAAACAGCGTGAGCAATATGCTCATGCGGTGAGTATGCTTGCTGATGCCAAGCAAACGCGCTTAATTTTAGTCGCCAGAGCGCAGCGCAGTGCATTAGAAGAGGTTGCGCGTACCTACCAAGAGCTGTATTCGCTGGGTATTAAGCAGCAGTGTTTAGTGGTCAATGGGCGAATGCCGGAGTCCGCCGCGCGTCAGGATCCTCTGGCGGCATCCATCAGACAACGAGAGCAAGCGGCACTACAAGCATTGCCTGAGATTTTACAAGGTTTGAGCACAGATACCATTGATCTTAAAGCGGATAATATGGTCGGTATTAAGGCATTAGCTTCCCTGTTACAAACGGAGTCTATTCTGGAGACGATGCCCACTCAAATCAGCCAAATCAAGCTTGAGTCGCCAACTTTGGCCAATATGATTGATGATATTGCCGAGGATAAACATGGTTTAATTATGCTGATGGGGAAAGGCGGAGTGGGTAAAACTACCTTAGCCGCGTCGATTGCGGTTGGGCTAGCCAATAAAGGTTTCGATGTTCATCTCACTACCTCCGATCCGGCCGCTCACTTACAAGCGACCTTACAAGGTGAGCGACCTAATCTACAAGTCAGTCGCATTGACCCACGAGAAGAGACCGAACGTTATCGTCAGCATGTCTTAGCGACGAAAGGCAAAAACCTATCAGCCGCAGAAAAAGCCTTGTTAGAAGAAGATCTCCGTTCTCCTTGCACGGAAGAAATTGCCACGTTTCAGGCTTTTTCTCGAGCGATTCGCGATTCCGCGCAGCGCTTTGTGGTGATGGATACGGCCCCGACGGGACATACGTTATTGCTCCTCGATGCGACAGGCGCTTATCATAAAGAAATTGCCAAAAAAATGGGTGATAATCAGCGTTTCACTACTCCGTTAATGCAGTTGCAAGATCCGAAAAGAACCAAGGTATTGATTGCGACATTGGCTGAAACCACTCCCGTCTTAGAAGCCAAACATTTACAAGACGATTTAGTCAGAGCCGGCATTCATCCTTGGGGATGGATAGTCAATAATGCCTTGTCGGTCGCGACTATTCAGTCTCCACTGCTCCAGCAACGGGCGCAACAAGAATGCCAGCAAATAAAACAGGTTAAGGATTACGCCCAACGTATTGCCTTAGTACCGATGTTGGTCAATGAACCAGTCGGTATTGAAGCGCTGAGTCAAATGGCGCACTCTGCTCACCAGTGAGAATCAATACGTATTCGCGCATCATCTCAATAATGGCTAAGCCAATCACCGATGATGCGTTATTTTTAGCTATTGAAATTTTATCAATCGAAAATGTCTAGGAGAGAAAACATGGGATTATTTGAGCGCTACTTATCCGTTTGGGTGGGGCTAGCGATCATTGCTGGTATTACGCTTGGCTCAATAGCGCCGGATGTCTTTGCGATATTTGCTCGCTTTGAATATGCGCAGGTGAATATTGTTATCGCGGTGCTGATTTGGTTAATGATTTACCCAATGATGGTGCAAATTGATTTTTCTTCGATTAAAGATGTCGGCAAAAAGCCCAAAGGTCTGGTACTGACTTTGGTGATCAACTGGCTGATTAAACCGTTCACCATGGCATTTTTAGGTTGGTTGTTCTTTAAGGTATTTTTTGCGAACTGGGTCGATCCACAAACCGCCAATGAATACATTGCTGGCATGATTTTACTGGGTGTTGCACCTTGTACGGCGATGGTGTTTGTGTGGAGTCAATTAACCAAAGGTGATGCAAACTATACCTTAGTTCAGGTGTCGGTAAACAATGTGATCATGATTTTCGCTTTTGCGCCTATTGCAGGGCTTTTGCTGGGGATGACCGACATCACCGTCCCTTGGGACACGTTATTACTCTCGGTGGCACTTTATGTATTGATCCCATTATTGGCTGGGATTTATACGCGGAAAAAACTCGATAAAGGCAATGATCATTCCCGATTAAACGCTTTTACCGCAAAGATGAAACCTTGGTCGATAATTGGTTTGTTGGCAACCGTGGTGTTGTTGTTTGGTTTTCAAGCCGAGACCATTCTCTCTAAACCGTTAGCGATTGTATTAATTGCGATTCCTCTACTGATTCAAACCTATGGTATTTTTGCGTTGGCTTACTTCGCCGCTAAGAAAATCGATTTACCACATAATATTGCCGCGCCAGCATGCATGATCGGCACTTCTAATTTCTTTGAATTAGCGGTGGCGGTGGCGATTGCTCTGTTTGGGTTACATTCTGGCGCAGCGCTGGCAACGGTGGTTGGCGTGCTGGTGGAAGTACCCGTGATGCTAAGTTTAGTCTGGTTTGCTAATCGAACTCGTCATTGGTTTAATTAATCACCCGATCGATTGGTCGCTGCCGAATAGAGCAGCGTTATGGATTATTCCCTCAATAAAAAACAGCCATCTCGGTATAGAAATGGCTGTTTTTCTCAGAGCTCTCAGATTGAGTGCGTTCGTCGAGTCAGAGAGAACTAATACTTTTTAGCCAGTAGTTCAGCCATCTCTTGGTCGGTCTTATGGCGGACATCTAAACCTTTGACAAAGTAGATAGTATATTCACAAACGTTGCGTGCATGATCGCCAATTCGCTCCACGGCACGGCCTATCCAAGTGATCTCTAAGATAGTTTGGAAATGAGTACAATTAAGCAGCATGTTTTGGTTGTTTTGGCGTAAAATCTCGCTATAACTGTTATCAATATGCTTATCCAACATTGCGGCTTCTAAGGCCGCTTCGGCATTCATATCATGAAACGCATCCATGGATTTTTGTAGCATATTAATCACGTGAGCGTTGATTTGTTCGAACTCATCTTCTTGCAGTTCGATACCCTCAAAGTAATTTTTCTTTCCTGGATGCTGATCTTTTAAACGCAATACGGCGTTGGCAATGCGTTTTGATTGATCACCAATCCGCTCTAAATCCATGATTGCCTTCATGATGGAAAAAATTGCTCGTAAATCTCGCGCTGCAGGTTGACGTTTGACGAGAATATCCACACATTTTTGGTCGATATTTAGCTCGAGCAGGTTGATCTGATGATCATTTTCTATTACCTGTTTAGCGAGTCGAGTATCACCAGTCATGAAGGCATTGAGTGCGTGGCGAACCTGTTCTATCACTAAGTCGCCCATATTAACCACAGAATCGACAATCGAGCGTAATTCGCTGTTGTAACTGTGTGAGGTGTGCCCATCAATACGATGAGTTGGCATAAATCTCTCCTGAAAAGTTGTTAATTAACCAAAGCGACCCGTGATGTAATCTTCCGTGCGGCTATCACGCGGGTTGGTGAATATTTCTCGTGTATCATTAAGCTCGACGAGATTACCCATGTGGAAAAATGCGGTTTTATCGGAGACGCGCGCTGCTTGTTGCATATTGTGCGTGACCATCGCGATGGTGTAGCTGCCTTTCAGTTCATCAATCAAATCTTCAATGATTGAGGTCGCAATAGGGTCGAGTGCCGAACAAGGCTCATCCATTAAGATAACTTCAGGATTGACGGCAATCGCGCGCGCAATACAAAGGCGCTGTTGTTGACCACCAGACAGCCCTGTCCCTGGAGCAGAAAGGCGATCTTTGACTTCATTCCACAGTCCTGCACGGCGTAAACTGTTTTCAACAATTTCTTCTAAGTCGGCTTTATTATCGACTAAACCGTGCAAACGAGGCCCATAAGCAATATTTTCGTAGATTGATTTTGGGAATGGATTCGGTTTTTGAAATACCATCCCCACTTGCGCACGGAGTTGTACGACATCAAGGCTAGGGTGATAGATATCTTGCCCATCCAAGGTGACAGAGCCTTCAACGCGTGCGCTATCAATGGTGTCATTCATGCGATTTAAACAACGTAGAAAGGTCGATTTGCCACAGCCGGAAGGGCCGATAAAAGCGACGACTTCATTTTCTACAATATCCATATTGATGCCATGCAAGGCTTGTGATTCACCATAGAACACTTTGACATCACGGGCGGCCATTTTGGTACTTTTTACCGCAGTGGATGACGATGCTTTACGCACAATATCAGGGTTAATCATCGGCTGTTTATTCATTACTGCTTCACTTATCATGTTGGGTTACCACCGTGTTTCAAAGCGTCGACGTAACCAGATGGCCAACGCATTCAGACTGATCATTAATGCTAGCAATACGATGATTGCAGCAGAGGTTCTTGCTTCAAAGAAGTTACGGAGTTCATTACCTTGCCATAAGAAAATTTGTACTGGCAAAGCGGTTGACTGATCCATCGGCGTACTTGGAATACTGGCAACAAACGAGTTCATACCGATTAATAACAGCGGTGCGGTCTCGCCCAATGCTTGTGCGATACCTAAAATCGCGCCGGTTAAAATTCCTGGAAGAGCCAGCGGCAGCACGTGGTGAAATACCGCTTGAGTTTTTGATGCGCCAATACCTAGCGCTGCTTGACGGATCGATGGCGGAATCGCTTTTAAGGTTGAACGAGTTGCAATAATCACCGTTGGCAGTGTCATCAGAGTTAACACTAAACCGCCGACAAACGGTGCGGATAACGGTAGTTTAAACCATAAAATAAACACCGATGCACCGAGTAGACCAAACACAATTGAAGGAACGGCGGCGAGGTTATTAATGTTCACTTCAATAAAATCCGTCAGTTTGTTTTTCGGCGCAAACTCTTCCAAATAAATGGCGGAAGCCACCCCGATCGGTACTGAGAGCACCATGACGATCAGCATCATAAACACCGAACCCATAAACGCACCCGCTAAGCCAGCCGACGCTAAAGAGCTGCGTGAGTCGACATTCATAAATAAAGCGGTGCTGAATTTATTCTGAATCACGCCACGGTCTGCCAGTTCATCAGCCCAAGCCCGAGTGCGAGCACTTAATTGCTGGCGCGAGTCGGGTAAATCGCGATCAATATTGCCTTTTAACCACACATCGACATTCGCATCGGCTAATAAATCTAAGCGTAGCGTTTTACCGATCAATGACGGGTCATTGACTAACATGTCGCGCAGTGCGAAACGTTCACCACTAGTGATTAAGCGTAAAGCATCACGTTGATAGCGGGGCGCTTCGGGTATTTCTTTGGCTAAACTATTGACGATAATTCGGTTGAAATTGACCATCCCCACTTGACCTTGCCAAGCGAGCATCCGTTGTTGAAATTCACCCGCGGACTCGCCACTGAGCTGAACGGGTTTCGGCTCAATATTGATTACCTCAGGATCGAAATAAACGTTCAAACTTACCGTCGCTTGCCAAAAAGCAGGAATACCTTTGGAAAAAACGGAAACAAACAGAATCAATACAAAGCTGAGGGCTAAGCCAACAGCTCCCATACCAAACGCTTTAAAACGACGTTCACTGGCGTGGCGTTTTTTGAGTGATTTAGCAATACGCAGTTGCGTTTTCTCACGTAGCTTATTCGTATCGCTCATTGATTGAGTTGAGGTTGGCATAATACTGTCCATGAAATTACTCATATTGTTCGCGGTATTTACGTACGATGACTAACGCAATGACGTTAAGAAATAGGGTAATCACAAACAGCGTTAACCCTAAGGCAAAGGCCACCAGTGATTGTGGGCTAGAGAAATCCAGATCGCCGGTTAATTGATTGACGATCGTCACGGTCATGGTCGATACGGCTTCAAAAGGATTGGCCGTTAATACCGGGCTATTGCCTGCAGCCAACACGACGATCATGGTTTCGCCAATCGCACGGCTGGCGGCGAGTAGTACGGCTCCGGTAATGCCCGGCAATGCCGCGGGCAAAACGACTTTACGTATCGTTTCTGATTTTGTCGCTCCTAGACCCAGCGAGCCATCTCTTAAGGCTTTGGGAACTTGGGTGAGGATGTCATCCGAAAGAGAAGAGATAAACGGGATGATCATTAACCCCATCACGACCCCTGCAGTTAGGGCTGACGTGGCACGAATATCAATATTTAATATTTCGCCTATTCCACTCAGAAAAGGGCCGACGGTGATCAAGGCAAAGAAGCCATAGACAATGGTTGGGATCCCTGCCAGCACTTCGATAATCGGTTTTGCCACAGAGCGAACTCGACTTGGGGCATATTCGGCTAAGTAGATCGCGGCCATCAAACCGACTGGAATGGCGACGGCAAGAGCGATAAGCGCAATCATGAACGCTCCCGCTAGCAGCGGCAGCATACCAAAACCACTTTGGCCGCTGGTGCCTACGGTTGAGAAGCGTGGATTCCATGTCGTACCAAAAAAGAAATCGAGTGGGTCGACAAAGCTAAAAAAGCGAAAGGCTTCTCCCAACATTGATAGCACAATGCCGATCGTCGTCAGAATGGCTACACCAGAACAAAGAATAAGTACGATGTGCAACGCACGTTCAACGTGGTTACGAGCTCGCAGATCTGGACGAATACGACGGGTACTAAAGACGACGCCCGTCGCCGCTAACGTTGCCATTAAGCTACTTAAGATAACGTGACTCGTAAATTGTACTTGTTGTAGGTATTCAGCCGCCGCGATTTGATAATCACTGAATTCACTCACTACGGCAAAGCCGCTGACTAAGTTATTCAATTGGTTCATCAATACGCGAGCGTGATCGGCGGTAGCGGGTTGAAACTCACTGGGGATACTGCTGAGCACTAAGTTTTGAATGAAATTAGGGGAAAATATCGTCCATAAAACAAACACTAAAAAAGCGGGTACGACAGCCCAAAGTAGGGTCAATACACCGTGATAAACTGGACGAGAATGCAGGCGTTGAGTCTGCCCGCTGCTGGTTGATGCCACTCTTTTACTGCGCACGAGCCCGAGCTGATAAGCCAAAGCCATGACTGCCAGTAGTACCACCATTAGCATCATATTATTCATAATTGTGATTACCTTTTAAAAGCAATAGTAAGAGAGACGTTAATGCCTCTCTTACTGAATTATTACTTTATTTATAAAGTCTTACGGTTGCGAATATCGTTTGAAACTTGCGCGCGCTCAGCGTCATCCATTGGGATTAGGCCAGCTTCTTCTAATGGGCTACCCATGCCACCAATCTGTTCGTTGACGAAGAATTGAGCGTATTCAAGTAGGCCAGGGACAACACCAACGTGGGCATTTTTGATATAGAAGAATAAAGGACGAGATACCGGATATTCACCCGTTGAAATGGTCTCTAAACTTGGAGTGACACCATCGACCGTTGCCACTTTTAAGCGGTCACGGTTTTGGTCATAGAAGCTGAGGCCAAATACACCTAATGCGTTACGCTGTGCATCGAGACGAGCCAGTGTTTCTGTATAGTCGCCAGCGACTTCCACTACGCGTCCATCGGTACGAATCGCGTTACAGAAGTTTTCTTTGGCTTTGCTATCCATGGCTTTGACTTCAGCAAACGTTGCACAACCCGGGTGGACAACTTTTTCTTCATACACTTCACGGGTGCCGTGGTTAGATCCAGGAATGACCAATAAGATATCTTGATCCGGTAGTGAAGGATCAATCTGTTTCCAGTTAGTGTAAGGGTTATTAACCATTTTACCGTTTTGAGGAATTTGCGCTGCGCCTGCTTTAAAAACATGTTCAGGTTTTAGTGCAAAACTGCCACTGTCTGTGCGTGAAGCAAAGACAATACCGTCATAACCGATTTTCACTTCGATGACTTCATTCACGCCGTTGGCTTTACAGTTTGCAAGCTCATTGGGACGGATAGCACGAGAAGAGTTAGCAATATCAATGGTGTTGACACCAACACCTTGACAAAACTGGCGAAGGCCGCCGCCTGAGCCACCTGATCCAACAATCGGTGTATTAAATTGAGCAAAAGTTTGCCCAAACTCTTCAGCAACGATTGATGAAAATGGCAGCACAGTCGATGAGCCAGCAATTTGGATAGTTTCACGAGCCATTGCAGGTGCTGAGATAGCCGTGGCGACGGTTGAGGCAAGCAATAGCGCGTTGCGTCCAAACTTCATAGTATTTCCCTCGTTCATTCACGTTGTTAACCGCTTTGGCATCATGCCTTTCAAGTTGCGGCTGTGTTTGGTTTAACTAAAACGGATTTTGGGTGGTTTGTATGACAGTAAAATGGAAGTTATATGACAATCATGTGACAGCGTAGGGAGAGGAGGGGGTGGTAGAAGCGAGTTTTTCAACCCGTTAGCGTAGGCTAGCACGGTAGTATGACGTTCTAATGGCATTACCAAGATGATCTTTTTGAATATGAAAATTTCATGACAACCGTTGGTTGAGGATTGACAGGGATAATAATGAACTTAATATATTCACATATCCATATAAGGTTGTGAGCTTATGTTACCTCATCAATTTTTTAAACTATTGGCTGATGAAACTCGAGTACGCTGTCTATTAATGATTGCTCGTGAACAGAACCTCTGCGTCGCGGAGTTAACGGCGGCATTAGAAGAGAGCCAGCCCAAAATATCGCGTCATCTTGCTTTATTAAGAGCGAGTGGCGTTGTCGTCGATGCCCGTCAAGGTCAGTGGGTATTTTATCGCTTATCTGATCAGCTACCTGGCTGGATGAAAAAACAGATCCAAGGTCTAGTGGATTCAAATTGTTTACGAGCGGAATACCAGCTTGATATTGAACGTTTGACGGCGATGAAATCACGTCCGCTATGTTGTGCCTAATTATCACCTTGCGATTTGAATCGATTGCAAATGGCTTGGATAACTTCATCATTATTAAGGAAATAAATCATGACGATTAAAGTAGGAATTAACGGTTTTGGCCGTATTGGCCGTTTGGCATTGCGCGCGGCTTATGATTGGCCAGAGCTGGAATTTGTGCAGATCAATGATGTAGCTGGCGATGCGGCAACGTTGGCACACTTATTGGAGTTTGACTCTGTGCAAGGTCGTTGGCATCACCCTGTCTTGGCTGATGGCGACAGCATCATTATTGGTCAACATAAAATTCAAACCTCCCAACAAAAAGCCATCGATGCCGTAGATTGGTCAGATTGTGATGTGGTGATTGAAGCGACGGGTAAACATCGTAAAACGGAGTTACTTAATCTGTATCTCGCTCAAGGCGTCAAGCGTGTGGTGGTTTCCGCTCCAGTAAAAGAGCCGGGTGTAGCGAACATTGTCGTCGGTGTTAACGATCATATTTTTAACCCAGACCAACACCGAATTGTTACTGCGGCATCGTGCACGACCAACTGCATTGCGCCGATTGTTAAAGTGATTCATGAAAAATTAGGCATCGAGCAATCCTCATTTACGACCATTCACGATTTAACCAATACTCAAACCATTTTAGATGCGCCGCATAAAGATCTGCGCCGTGCTCGTGCGTGTGGGATGAGCCTTATCCCAACAACGACTGGTTCGGCAACCGCGATTGTCGAAATATTCCCTGATCTGAAAGACAAAATTAATGGTCATGCGGTACGAGTACCACTCGCTAATGCGTCACTGACCGATATTATTTTTGATGTTAAACGTGATACCACCGCTGATGAGGTTAATGCTTTGCTTAAAGCGGCATCAGAGAATGAACTGCAAGGTATTTTAGGCTTTGAAACACGTCCATTGGTATCGATTGACTATAAAGGCGATCAGCGTTCAACGATTGTTGATGCTTTATCAACCATGGTGGTGGGTAAACGGATGGTGAAAATTTACGCTTGGTACGATAACGAAATGGGCTACGCAACGCGTACCGCTGAACTGGTGCGTAACGTTGGTTCAGTATAAGGAGAAGGCAATGACACATCCAACTTGGGAACTGCCGGTTACTGATCAGGCGGGATTAATACTCACGCCTTGTCCGGGCACAAAACAAACGGCGCTGACCGAAAGTATTGCGCAATTAAAAGCACAGGGGGTCACGGTCGTGGTGACGGCGCTGAGCCAACAAGAGATGCAAGAACATGGCGTTGGCCAATTGCCAGAAGAGGTAGAGAAAGCCGGACTGCTTTGGTTGCATGCCCCAATCGCTGATGATTGTGCACCGGATGAAGCTTTCCACGCTCGCTGGCAACACATTACGCCTTTAGTACATAAAGCCTTAGGTCATGGTGATAAAGTGGCGTTGCACTGTATGGGTGGTTCGGGTCGTACGGGATTATTAGCTGCTCATGTTTTGCTTGAGAAGGGCTGGCCACTGGAAACGATCATTGCCAAGGTACAGGCCCTACGTCCAGGCGCTTTCACTAAAGCGGATCAGGTCGATTATATTCATCAGTTTGTTGGTCAATAACCCCTAGTAAGAGCTGCATTGATGCAGCTCTTTTTCAAAAAGAGTGATCATCCATGTTGTCCCAATTCAATAACAGTGTGCGCCAATATATGTTGGTGACGTTCAATTACTGGAATTTTACCATTACCGATGGCGCATTGCGTATGTTGGTGGTGCTGTATTTTTATGATTTAGGTTATTCGACGTTAGCGATCGCTTCGTTATTTTTGTTCTATGAATTTTTTGGCGTGGTGACCAACTTAATTGGTGGCTGGCTTGGTGCAAGGCTTGGCTTAAATCGCACCATGAATATTGGCTTAGGTATGCAAATCATCGCATTATTAATGTTAGCCGTACCTGCCGCGTGGTTGACGATCCCGTTAGTGATGGCAGCACAAGCGCTCTCTGGTATTGCCAAAGATCTCAATAAAATGAGTGCAAAAAGTGCCATTAAAACGTTGCTTCCAGATAATGCACAAGGGGCGTTATATAAATGGATAGCTATTCTGACGGGGTCAAAAAATGCGTTGAAAGGCGCTGGTTTTTTCCTTGGTGGTGTCTTGCTCTCGCTGATCGGTTTTCAATACGCAGTGCTGGCGATGGCTGGCGTATTATTGGTCGTCTTTGTTGGCAGTATTGTTAGTCTACAAGCCGATATTGGCAAAGCCAAAAATAAACCCAAATTTTCAGAAATTTTTTCCAAATCACGTAGCGTGAATATTTTATCGGCGGCGCGGATGTTCTTATTCGGAGCTCGTGATGTCTGGTTTGTGATCGCTTTACCGATTTATCTTGGTAGTGTATTTGGCTGGGATCACAGTGCCGTGGGCGGATTTTTAGCCTTGTGGGTAATTGGCTATGGTGTTATCCAAGGGTTTGCGCCGAAAATCACCGGTAGTGCTTCTGGTCAAGTGCCGGATGGTCGTTCTGCCATGGGGTGGGCCGCTTTATTGGCTTTCGTCACTGGAGTGATTGCTTACAGTATTCAGGCCCAATGGCACCCGCAAGTGGTGATCATCGGTGGATTATTACTTTTTGGTGCGATTTTCGCGGTTAACTCCTCCTTGCATTCTTATTTAATTGTCAGTTATGCCAAAGGAGATGGGGTGTCATTGGATGTTGGTTTTTACTACATGGCCAATGCGATGGGGCGCTTGATTGGCACCATTTTATCCGGTTGGGTATTTCAAGAGTGGGGATTAGCCGCGTGCTTGTGGGTTTCCTTTGCTTTCTTGTTACTGACCACCTTAATTTCGATCGGATTACCGAAAGTCAAGCCACAGGATAGATTAGCGACCTAATTGACGGGGCTTGTCCGTTGGGGCTGCAGCTAGATGGGTAACCGTTGGTATACTACCCCATCAAACTGCAGCTTCTACTTTTTTGCTTTCAAAGTATCTCTGTCGGCTGCAGATGTTTTCTCGTTTTATCTTTTATTCCCCACACAAACGCTGATAACGAGGTAGCATACTTTCATTACCTAACAACCCGCCTTGGTGAATATAGATCAACGAATATGGTTGGTGATCCGGTAGCCAATCAAGTAGGCAACGCCACATCAATGGGTCGTACAGCAAATCAAACTCAACATGAGTTTGCTCATAGAGCTGCTGCCAAATTTGATAATCCTCGCGATATAAATGACCAAAATGATGTTTATGCGAAGGTTCGATAATCGTTGGATAAAGCGTATCTGCGAGTTGTTGCCATTGCTGGCGTAAATAATCCGCACCACCGACACAAGGACAAGTAATTACTTGGATATCATGAGGTTGCAGTGCCTTTTGTAGGTAGAGTGAGGTTGCTCCGGTGCCTGAAGGTAGGGCAATGATCCATTGTTGCTTAGGTTGCTGCTGGATCCATTCAAGTAATTCAAGTGCTAACTGTTTGACTCCATATTCTGCTAAAGGTGATCGACCACCTTCTTCAATAAATAGACAATCTTGATCCGGTTTACGTTGTTGAACGATGTAATCATAGGGATGTGAGATAGCTTGATCTTCAGTGCTGATAACCTGCGCACCTAGTTCGAGCGCTGCCCGATAGTTACCGGTTGGCCGTTGTTGGAGCCACTTAGGGATCCGATGGACATAATATTCTAATTTCCAACCACGGATCGCCGCGAGTCCTGCTAGTGAATACAAAGAATTCGCTTGCACGGATCCATAGCTAATTAAAGTGGTGATCGCTGGCGCTTCCAATTCGAGTAGACCAAGAAATTTACGTGCTTTATTGCCGCAAAATTGTGGATGCAATTTATCATCACGTTTTAAATAGAAATCCACACCTTGAAAGCGATGCTGGGTGATTGGGCTATGAGAGAGCTTCATGAATTCATGGGGTATTAACAAGTCAGCAGAGCATTATACGCTTTCTTAGCCATTAGCGGTATGAGGTGCAAAAAAAAGCCCAGAATAAAATGAACTGGGCGGATACAAACATAGGAGTTAATAAGGAAAAAGCAGCATTTACCTTGCCACTTGAAGCATCGACGGGATTCGCTCAACCTTCAAGTCGTATCGGTATCGTGTAGTTGCCAGTGACCAAGAAAGTTCGACGGCCGTAAAACTCTGAATGCTCTACCAACTACACTAAGTCAGACTGGATGAATAACAAAGAGTTCCCAAATAATAGAAAAATGTTCAAAAAAAATGATTATTTTCCTTTGTTCTTGCTCGAGAACCTGAAATGCAGAGAAGTTATGTTGATTTATCACGGATTTTATATGATGGCGACTATCTGGTCGGACCATGTTTAAAAAGTGTGATGTTAATTGCTTGTTAATCTCGTGTTTCAAAGGTATATTTCAAACAGTTGTTTGATACGGATGATTGAAATGGCCCCTAAGAGCAGTACCAAAGAAAAAATACTCGATGTAGCAGAAGGGCTATTTGCTGAGCATGGTTTTAATGATACCTCTCTTCGTACTATTACTAGTAAAGCTAACGTCAATCTGGCATCGGTGAATTATCACTTTGGTGACAAAAAAACGCTGGTACGAGCGGTACTAAATCGTTACTTAGAAGCATTTATGCCAGCCGTTAAACAGTCATTGATGGCGTTGAATGAGCAAGAAAGTTACAGCATGGAAGAAGTCTTTGAATCGTTACGTGGTCCCTTAAAAGCGTTGAGTCAAATACGCCCAAGCGGTACCAGTCGTTTCATGCTGTTGATTGGCCGAGGTTATACCGATGTACAAGGTCATTTGCGTTGGTTTATCACCACTCGTTATGACGACGTTCTCAGCTTATTTACTCAATCAGTGATGAAGGCAAACCCCAATTTAACTCGCGAGACGCTGTTTTGGCGGCTGCATTTTACCCTTGGGACCTGTGTTTTTACCATGGCATCCAGCCAAGCTTTAGCGCAAATTGCTGAAAATGATTTTGCGGCTAAAGTTGACGCTAACTCCATGATTGACCAGATTATTCCTTATTTAGCTGCTGGAGTGGCGGCCAAATAATTGAACCAAACGAAACTATAATAAGTATAAATCTTAACCAGTGAACAAAAGGATCGGAATTATGAGCTCTCTAAGAAGAAAATGGATTAGTGACCCCGCTTTCAAACTCTTTAAGCAAGTGTTGCCTCCGCTGTCTGCAACCGAAAAAGAAGCCATGGAAGCCGGAAGCGTATGGTGGGATGGGGAGTTGTTCTCTGGTAAGCCTAACTTTACAACGCTACATCATTATCCTAAGCCAACTCTAACGGCGGAAGAGCAATCATTCATGGATAATGAGCTTGAAACGCTACTCGGTATGATTGATGACCATAAAATCATCAAACACGATCGTGACCTACCCAAAGAGGTATGGGATTATCTGCGTAAAGAGCGCTTCTTCTCATTAATTATTTCTAAAGAATATGGTGGTCGTGAATTCTCGGCGCTGGCCAATTCAACCATCGTATCACGCATTGCGACGCGCAGTATCAGTGCTGCTGTCACGGTCATGGTGCCTAACTCACTAGGCCCTGGTGAACTGCTTTCTCATTATGGTACTCAAGAGCAGAAAGATTATTGGTTGCCACGTTTAGCTGATGGTACCGACATTCCGTGTTTTGCATTAACTGGCCCAGAAGCGGGTTCAGATGCTGGCGGCATTCCTGATCAAGGTATCGTGTGCTACGGCAAGCATGAAGGTAAAGAAGTATTAGGTATTCGTTTAAGTTGGAACAAACGTTATATCACACTAGCACCAGTGGCGACCGTACTTGGTTTAGCGTTTAAACTGAACGATCCGGATGGATTGCTTGGCGATAAAAAAGAACTCGGTATCACCTGTGCTTTAATTCCTGCCAACCATACCGGTGTGGAAATTGGTGAGCGTCATGACCCGCTCGGTTTAGCGTTTATGAACGGACCAACTCGTGGTAATGATGTCTTTATTCCGATGGAATGGCTGATTGGTGGCGTGGACTATGCTGGTAAAGGCTGGCGCATGCTGGTTGAGTGTCTTTCTGCTGGGCGGGGTATTTCTTTACCGGCTCTCGGCACGGCGATTGGTCATCTCACTTCTCGTACTACAGGAGCTTATGCTTATGTTCGTAAGCAGTTTGGTATGTCGATCGGTAAGTTTGAAGGCGTTGCAGAAGCGCTCGGTCGAATTGGTGGTTTGACTTACCTACTCGAAGCAACGCGGACGTTGACGACAACTTCTCTCGATATGAAAGAGCGCCCAGGGATCATTACCGCGATTGCTAAATACCATATGACAGAAATGGCGCGAACCATCTTAAACGATTCAATGGATATTCATTCAGGACGTGCGATTCAAGATGGGCCTATGAATTACCTATCGACCCATTACCTTGGCGTACCCGTTGCGATTACGGTGGAAGGGGCCAATATCCTGACCCGTAACTTGATGATCTTTGGTCAAGGTGCGACGCGTTGTCATCCTTATGTTCTCAAAGAAATGGAAGCGGCTGCTAACCCAGATAGCGAACAAGCCGCGAAGGATTTTGATAAGTTATTGTTTAAACACATTGGTCATGCAGTCAAAAATACCTTTGGTGCTTTTGGTGCTGCTCTGACGGGTTCACGATTCATCAAAGCAGAGATGAGTGGGCCGACCCAAGGGTATTATAAAGAAATGACCCGTTTAAGCCGTGCCTTAGCGGTTAGCGCCGACTTTGCTATGTTGACCTTGGGCGGTGAGTTGAAACGTAAAGAGATGATCTCCGCGCGTTTGGGGGATGCACTGAGCTTCCTTTATATGGGGTCAGCGGTATTGAAGCGTTACGAAGATGAAGGCCGTCAACAAACGGATCTCGATTATGTGCACTACGCAATGCAACATTGTTTACATCATGCTGCCAAAGCCCTGAGTGATACTTATCGTAATTATCCGATTAAAGCGGTCGGTGGATTATTGAAAGGATTAATATTCCCACTAGGCAATCACTATCAAGCGCCTAGCGATACATTAACGGTCAAGATTGCTGAAAGTCTAATGACGCCGGGAGCGCATCGTGATCGCCTAACCCATTTGTGTTACATCGGCAAAGATGAAGATGATAGTGTGGGTTTAATGGAGAGTGCCTTCCTTGCCATGTATAGTGTGAAAGGGTTGGAGCGACAAATGAACAAAGCGGTGAAAGAAGGTAAAGTGGCTCGTAAAGGACCTTTGACCGAGCGTCTTGCTCAAGCGAAAGCGGCTGGTGTCTTGACTGACAATGAAGTTGAAGCGATTTTAGCCGCAGACAAACTGCGTTCGAAAGCGATTCAAGTGGACCACTTCAGCCATGATTTAAGCGAAGTGCGCACTCACAACGTTAACCCACCAAAATTGAATAATGTGGCGTAACTCATCCTATTTAATTTGCTAATGTTGTAAGGCCTCTTTTGAGGCCTTATTTTTTTGCTGTTAATGGTACAGTAGCGCTGATTTTTTGTGATTGGTCTTGTCTTGCGTGTTTAAGATAGGATGATCCTGAACCATTTAGGTTAAGAACAGCTCCAACCACTCAGTAAAAAAGTGCTTTTGGGCAGAAATAAGATGCGAAGTGGCGCTGAAACTTTTATCCTAACCGAGATTTTTGAAGGAAGTTGAATATGATCATCAAACCTAAAATTCGTGGATTCATTTGCACAACCACTCATCCAGTGGGCTGTGAAGCGAACGTAAAAGAACAAATTGCTTATACTAAAGCACAAGGCCCAATTAAGAATGCACCAAAACGTGTGCTGGTTGTTGGCTCCTCCAGTGGCTACGGCTTATCTTCACGTATTGCTGCCGCCTTTGCTGGTGGTGCTGCAACGATTGGCGTCTTTTTTGAAAAACCGGGTACGGAAAAGAAAACCGGAACCGCTGGGTTTTACAATGCTGCCGCGTTTGATAAGTTAGCTCACCAAGAAGGTTTATATGCTAAGAGCCTTAATGGTGACGCCTTTTCTGATCAAGCTAAGCAAAAAGCCATTGAGTTGATCACACAAGACCTAGGTCAAATTGATTTAGTGGTTTATTCATTGGCCTCTCCGGTACGTAAAATGCCAGATAGCGGTGAAGTGGTTCGTTCAGCCCTGAAACCAATCGGTGAAACCTACACCGCTACTGCGGTTGATACCAATAAAGACATCATTATCGAAGCCAGCGTTGAACCTGCCACTGAACAAGAAATCAACGACACCATCACCGTGATGGGCGGTCAAGATTGGGAGTTGTGGATGCAGGCGCTTGATGATGCGGGCGTTTTAGCGGACGGTTGTAAAACCGTTGCTTATAGCTACATCGGTACTGAGCTGACTTGGCCAATTTATTGGGATGGTGCATTGGGTCGTGCGAAGATGGATTTAGATCGCGCAGCGCAAGCATTAAATGAAAAATTAGCCGCTAAGCAAGGCAGCGCTAATGTGGCCGTATTAAAGTCGGTTGTCACTCAAGCCAGCTCGGCGATCCCCGTTATGCCGTTATACATCGCAATGGTCTTTAAGAAAATGCGTGAAGAAGGCATCCACGAAGGGTGTATGGAGCAAATCTATCGTTTGTTTAGCCAGCGTTTGTATAAAAACGATGGTTTAGCACCAGAAACGGACGATCATAATCGTCTGCGTCTCGATGATTGGGAGTTGCGTGAAGATATTCAGCAGCACTGCCGTGAGTTATGGCCACAAATCACGACTGAAAACCTAAAGACGTTAACAGATTATGAACTCTACAAAGAAGAGTTCCTCAAGCTGTTTGGCTTTGGTGTTGAGGGTGTTGATTACGATGTCGATGTCAGTCCAGAAGTTGAGTTTGATGTGATCGATATCTAATCGATATCCGTTCTGATAGTAAAGATAGTAAAAAAGGCGCTTTATGCGCCTTTTTTGTTTAGCTTTTATTCCTTTCAACGATTCAACGATACCCATTGATTGAACCGTTTTAGCTGAGAATGATCAAAATGGTACCAGCAAGCGTCATCAAAATATTGGCAATCGCGTAAGTGCCTGCATAGCCAAGCGCTGGAATGGTCGATTTGGCATAATCATTCACGATATCCATCGCCGGAGCACAGGTACGAGCACCAATGATCGCTCCAAAAAGTAAAGCGCGATTCATTTTTAATAGGTACGCCCCGACCAGATAAGCAAAGACCACAGGGACAACACTCACGATAAACGCTAAGCCAATCACTTGCGGACCAACTTCAGTTAAGTGTTCAAACATCCGTCCACCGGCGCTTAAGCCGATACCCACCATAAATATCATCAGTCCTAGATCTTTGACCATGTTTAATGCACCTTGCGGGACATAACCAAAGGTTGGATGGTTGGCACGTAAAAAACCAAGCGAGATACCGGACAAAAGTAGGCCGACGGCATTGCCCAGACTAAAAGAGACTTGACCAAAGGTCATGGTAATTAAGCCAAAGAGAATCCCTAAAATGAAAAAGCTACAAAAAGCCATGAGATCGGCCATCTGACTATGAATAGAGATAAACCCGATTCGTTCGGCTAGCCCTTTAACACGACTTTTTTCTCCACTGACCTGAAGTACATCGCCTTTCGCCAGCACAATATCGAGATCCATCGGCATTTCAATTTGTGCGCGCACCACGCGGTTCAAGAAACAGCCATATTCCGAGAGGTTTAAATCAGACAACCTTTTTCCGGCAATACTGTCACTTTTGACGACAATTTCTTCTTCAGTGATCCGTAGGTCAAGTAAGTTTCTATCAAACACTTCTTTACCATTACGAAAGCTCGGATCAAGGCGCGCATGACTGTCAGGAAAACCGACTAAGGCAATTTCATCGCCTTCTTGCAAAATGGCATCACCATCAGGGTGGGCAAGAATACCATTACGACGAATACGCTCGATATAGCATCCAGTTTGACGATAGATACCAAGCTCTCGTAAATTTCTGCCATCAATCCAATTGGTTAGCTCAGGGCCAACCCGATAAGCACGAATGATCGGCAAATAGACCTTACGTTGTCCGCTGCCGCCAATTCCCCGTTCTTGAGCAATTTGTTGCGCTGAATCAGAGAGATTTTGTTTTTGTAATTTGGGTAGTAACTTCGCAAACATGATCATACTGATCAGGCCAATCAGATACGCCATCGCATAGCCGACCGAGACATTTTCTAAAATCAAGGTCAGATCCATATTACGAGGAATATTGGCCAGTCCAGAGTTCAGGGCATCCTGTGCACCAACCAACACTGGAGTCGACGTTAACGCTCCGGCCATCATCCCAGCGGCTAAGCCGTAATCGAGATTAAAAAAATGACTGGCGGAATAGGTTAAACTGGTGGCAGTGACTAACACCACTAAACTTAAAATTAAGTAGTGTTTACCATCACGAAAGAAGATACCAAAGAAGTTTGGTCCCGCTTCAATCCCCACACAATAAATAAACAACATGAAACCAATCGTTAATGCTTCGGCATTAAACGAGAAGCCCAGATGTCCCATCACTAAAGACGTGATCAACACGCCGATGGAGTTGCCTAATTGCAAACTGCCAAAGCGAATTTTGCCAAATGCCAAGCCAATGGCGAGGACAACGAAGATCAATAAGATGGGATTTTGTTCTAACAACAGTACGACGTCGATATTCACAATTTAGCTCAATGTTGGCATGCAAGGGGAGGATGATTAAATTGTGACGATTGTAGCGTAAATAGGCAAAAAGATAAGTGAAATTTTTCAGGGCAAGGTCATTTTTTAATAAATAATCCATTAAAAAACCCGCTAAACATCAGCGGGTTGACTAAGATTAGAAATGGTGTATCGAAAGCTTATTCGTCAAATAGACCTAAATGCTCTTTTGCATAGGCTTCAAATTCAGTGCAGCCGCCAATATGCTCTTGATCAATAAAAATTTGTGGCACCGTTTCAACCGGTTTACCCACGGTTTTTTCTAGATCAGCCTTAGTAATGCCTTCTTCATGAATATCAACATAACGGTAGTTGAAGTCATCACGTTTCGCTTTTAAGGTTTCTGCGTGCTCTTTTGCACGGACACAATATGGACAAGCCGGGCGGCCAAAAATCACTACGAACATCACTTTCTCCTCTGTTTCGTTTGCGCCACTATGCCCGATTCGAATTAGGAAATAAAGTGTCATTTACCAGTTGTTTTAATAGGTAAAATTGATTGGATAATTTATGCCCAAGTTAAATAAAGCAGCGATGGTCATACCATCTATTGTGATGTCGTGCATAGTCTGAGATGAAGTTTGAGTTATTTAGCAACAGGTTGCACTGAGTCAAAAAATTTTTTTACAAAGAGAAGCACACTCAATACTGTTAGAGTGATTGGGCGGAGGGCACATGTTCCAGTTTATAACATCGAATCGAATTGTATTCGGTGCGGGTGCACTGCAACACTCGCTATCGCTGATCAATCAATACGGTTACAGCGTTCTATTGGTCTCAGGTAAAAACGTGCAACGTGCTCAAATGATCAGTGATTATTTGCAACAGCAAAAGATGCCGTATCAACATGTCGCGATCCATGGCGAGCCCAATATTACTATGGTAGAAGAAGCGGCAATTGTCGGACGACGCTTTCAACCACAAGTAGTGATTGCTATCGGTGGCGGTAGCGTTTTAGATATGGGCAAAGCTTTAGCGGCGATTATTCCTAATCAAGGAAATGTGTATGATTATGTTGAGGTCGTTGGTCGTAATGTGCCACTCAAAGCTAAGCCACTGCCATTTATTGCGATTCCAACCACCGCCAGTACCGGCTCTGAAGTCACGAAAAACGCAGTGTTAAAATCTGGACAGGACAAAGTCAAAGTGAGTTTACGTAGCCCAGATATGCTGGCAGTGATGGCGATTATCGATCCGAGTTTAACGTACGGCACTGATCGTTATACGTCTGGCCGTGGTGCAATGGAGGCTTTTACTCATCTCATGGAGGCTTACGTTTGTGGTGATCCCAATCCTTTAACGGATATGATCTGTGAAGAGGGATTGCGCCGTTTATCACGTTCAACGCTTGCTGCGTGTTGTTTAGATGATAAACCTGCTCGTGAGGATTTATCTTTTGCTGCGATGTTGGGCGGGATGGCAATCACTAACGCTAAGCTAGGTGCTGCCCATGGATTGGCCTCTGCGTTGGGAGGTAAGCTCGACGCACCGCACAGCGTGATCACCGCTCGTCTTGCCCCTTATGTTATGAGAGAGAATATTCATGCGGCGAAAAAGGCTCAGCGAGCGGATGTTTTACAGCGTTATTACCGAATCGCTCAATTATTAACGAAGCGTAAAAATGTCAATATTGATGATAGTATTCTGTGGGTACAAATGATGCTCGACAAATTACCACTACCAACGTTGAGTCAATTTGGCGTGTGTTCGACTTCTTTCGAGCAAGTCGCTACGGATGCTCTGCGCTCACAAGCGATCAAAGGCAATCCACTTCCGTTAACTCATGAGAGGTTAGTGTATATTTTACGTCAAGTTTGTTCATGTTCTAAATCAGAAACGCAGAATATTATCCCGCCTTTGGTTACCGAGAAAAGATTGCAGTGGATTTATAATTCTCGCCTTGTCGAAGGAAGTGAACAAGGAAGCTAAAAAAGTAGAAAGAGAATGGAGCTATTCATCTTATGACCATGAATAGCTCCATTCTCTTTTTAGGTTGGGGGAGAGAAAAAAGAATTAAAACTGTGATAATTTATCGTAGCGAGAGTCTTTTAACACGTCTTTAACGCGTTTGAGGTTTTCTCTAAAACCAGAACCTCGGCGCAAAGTGAAACCGGTCGCTAACACATCAATCACCGTCATCTGCACAACTCGACTCGCCATCGGCATGTAAACATCGGTATCTTCAGGGACATCAAGACAAATCGATAAAGAGCTCGCTTTATCTAACGGCGAGTCTTTTGCGGTAATTGCAATAACCGTTGCGCCATTTTCTCGTGCAAGATTAGCAATTTCGACTTGGCTTTTTGTCCGCCCGGTATGAGAAATGAGGACGATCACATCATTATCAGTGCAGTTAATGCAGCTCATCCGCTGCATAACAATATCTTCAAAACAAGAGATTGGAATATTAAAACGAATGAATTTGTTTTGTGCATCACGCGCAACGGAGGATGAAGCGCCTAAACCAAAAAACGAAATGCGCTTCGCTTGTGTTAATAGGTCAACCGCTCGATTAATTTGCATTGGATCGAGACTATTTTTTGCAACATCCAAACACGCCATGGTCGATTCAAAAATCTTATGGGTATACGCATCAGGACCATCGTCTTCTTCCACATTGCGATTCACGTAAGGCGTACCATTTGCCAAACTTTGCGCTAAGTGTAACTTGAAATCAGGGAAACCTTTGGTATCGAGTCGACGACAAAAGCGATTCACCGTTGGTTCACTAACATCGGCCATTTTGGCCAGCGTCGCAATACTGGAATGGATCGCGGTTTGCGGGGAAGCCATGATCACTTCAGCTACCTTACGTTCCGATTTGCTGAAATTTTCTAGATTTTTTTGTATTTTTTCTAATGTATTCATAGTGTTCACGCGGGCCTAGAGAACAACTCATTGGGATTTTTAGGTGTCTTGTCATCATAAAAATGAATTATTTCGACAAGGGACACATTTACCAACGCCATGACGCGAGTATAAACCCAAGCGGTCATAAATCATAAAGTAAACACACTATCAAATAGTGAGAATATGACAAGCCTCAAACTAAATTTCATGAAAACTACACTTTTAATCGGGAAAAAGAGCTAAAAGCGTCGTTTATCGATGGATTATGATGGGCGAGTTACAATAAAAAGAAAGAAATTTTCATTTATTTCTTTCTTTTTATTCGTCGTTATTGTTTTGCAAATTTGCCCGAGTTTTTAAGCCTGTGAGCTAATAATGCTTTGACTCGACTGATTTATCTGGGCAAGTAATTGAGTGGCTGTTTGGGCTATGTCCCTTTGCTCTTGCAAGACCGAGTGTAAAATTGACCTAGTCGTGAGCGGGTTCGCCAATACGACACGAAAGACTAAGGTATCTAAACCTTGCCAACGTGCCGGATTGAGTTGTGTGCGAGAAACAAACGATTTACCTGTTTCACGCTGTTTCTTCTGAATGTATTTAGTTAATTCATTCAGCAAATGATTCAGCGCAGTTTTCTCTTTTTCATCAGCGATTGTCAGTGCTTTTATAGCGTTATCAGGAGCATAACGATAAGTGAGCAGGCAAAGCTCAGGTTCTGAAACGAGTTCAAAATCTGTTTGTGATTGAATCAGATCAGCAAAATAACGCGCTTTCTCAATACTTTGATCAATTAATAGTTGATAACCTGCACGACTAATAATATGCATGCTCGCATAGACAAGCATCGCCATCCCAGAACGAGATCCTTCTAAGGTATGACTGCCTAAATCTTTAGAACCTTTGCGTAAAATATATTGCGCATGATGTTCTATCGCATTCATTGCATGAGGGTCTTTAAATAACACCATTCCGGCACCCATTGGGATATACATTTGCTTATGGGCATCAATGGTTACAGAATCGGCCAGTTCAATACCATCCAACAAGTGGCGATAGGTACTCGACATTAAGGTGGCACCACCCCAAGCGGCATCGACATGAAAATGACATTGCTCTTTTTGGCAAATTTCACCGATGGCTCTTAGTGGGTCGACATTTCCCGTCTCAGTTGTACCTGCAACACCGACAACGGCAAAGGGATGAATATTTTGTGATTTGAGTTGGTTAATCTTCAACTGCAGATCATCGGGACAAAGACGATTATTATTATCAGTACGAACAGTGACTAAGCCTTGTTGGCCAATGCCCAAAATATCAGCAGCTTTTTTTAGTGAATAGTGGCCGCGCTCAGAGACTAAAATCGCTAATCCTTGATAACCATAGTGGAGCATGGCTTTGAATAAGCCTTCTTTTTCTACGCCACCAAAACCCTCTCTCGCTTGCAGTGCATTATTACGTGCGACCCAGAGCGCGGTAATGTTAGCAATGGTGCCCCCTGAACAAAATGCGCCAAGAGAATGGGCGGCACTGTGCATCCATTGTTGGTAAAACTCGTCTTGTTGAGCATAAATAAGACGGTGCAACATGCCTAATACTTGACGTTCAAGTGGCGTAAATGCTTTCGAGGTTTCAATTTTTACTAAGTTTTGATTCAAAGCAATCATGATTTTTGACAGCGGCATTAAAAAATAAGGTAATGCTGAAGTCATATGGCCAATGAAACTGGGCGATGCCGTATGCACCGATTGAGCCACTAACGTATCCATTAAATGTTGAGTATGCTCTGAGACAAACTCTGGCGCTTCAGGAATGTGCGGATTGGAAAAGTCTTTTTCTATCTCTTTAAGCGGCTTTTCTTCTGCCACAATATGCTCACGTAAGAATTGGTTTAAATTACGTGATAATTCTTCTTCAATACGAGTCAGAGTTGAATCTGGTCCTTCTGGTACGGTGAATATACGTAAAAGGCTCTCGAAGCTTGCATCCGCTATTTTATGTTCTGATACCATAGTTATATCGTTATTGTTGAGACTGGTTAATGTCAGCTAGGCAATCTAAACCAAAACAAAAAGCTTGTCCTGCAGTAATTTATATTGCATTGGCGGTTCGCTCTTTGTTCGATTGGCGCGTTTTACTTAGTCACTTAATTGGGTTACGCATATTGATGAAATGTTGATGCATTGTAAAGTACGCTATAACGGTTTCTTGAGCGTTAACCTGCAAGAGAGACAAATAACAACATTAAAAACGGCACTAACAGACTTAAGATAAAGCCACTGACAATCGCAATGGGTACACAGCGTACTCCCCCTGTCGTCTGGATCACTGGTAGGGTGAAATCCATGGCGGTTGCTCCGGCGTAGCCAATAGAAGTGCAGGGCTTGCGACCAATAAACATCGGTATTAAGGCCAGTGCCACTAACTCACGCATCAGCTCAATCAAAAAAGAAGCGCCACCATATACGGGGCCAAAAGCGTCGCCCATCAGAATTCCAGACAATGAGTACCAGCCAAACCCAGAGGCCATGGCTAATGCTCGATAGATTGGGATATCGAGAATGAAGGCCGCTAGGATCCCACCTATCCAGCAGGTAATAATGACGACTGAGGCGATGATCATGCCATGCTTATTCAATAAGATCTGTTTCAATGTTAAGCCACTGTTTCTTAATTGAACGCCAATAAAAAACAGTAAAATAAATAAAATCCATTCACTGGCACTTTCTACCCAAGATAAATCAAAACCAAGAACCAAGCCAAGCAGCAGACCTGCGCCCACGACAAAAATCAGCTTAATTGATTCTAACGCCATGCTTGATAAGGGTAATTTGGTTTGTGTCGCTTGGCTATCAATGGGAAACCATTTATCAATCCAGGGAAGAGCTAACAAGTTACAGCACCCCATAGCAAGAAAAAACACACCTGCAATACGCAAAATTGCTTGTAGATTAGCGCTTAAATTATCTAATGCAGCGAGGCTAAGCCCCATCAGGAAAAGGATGACATAAACCAGCGAAACCGTTGCTTTGTTGAGTAAGGTTAATTTTGCTGGCTGAGAAATAGAAAAAAGATACCCGATAACGAGTGGAGCAAAAATAAATAGCATCCCTAAAAACATAAATTCCTCAATAGGTAACCCCAGCTCGTATTGACGATGATTGGGGAAGGGGGGTCAAAAACCACTGGCGTTAATCACGCCATGCAACTGAGAACGAAATTCAACGTCCGTCATGTTACTTAAATGGTAAAGCACTTCCGCGCCCGTGGTGTTAATTTCTACTTCATGCTCGTCTAAAGCGTCATCTTGTTTACGAAATAATAACAGATGATTTGCGATACGAGCGATATCAAGATAACTGACTTCTTGGTGATGCTCAATGAATGGTTGGTTACTCGCCACTTCGAGAAAATCGTTATCAAATCCCCAATGTTTTAAAACTAACTGACTGGTTGCCGAACAGTTCGATTGGAAAATCTGCAGCGCAATGTCTTGATCAAGGTAGTGTCCATTTTCCAAGTAAAGATGGTATTCATTCACTAAGCAAAACAGACCGATATCGGCCAATAGACCAACCAACAAAGCTTTCTCTTGTTCTAAATGTTGATAGTGCTGCGGTTCTAAACGCTTAAACCATTGAGTGACTAGAACCATACTGGCACCAAATTCACGTGATATGGCCGCACTATTGGTCAGGACTTTATTGCACGCGGTACTTAGATTAATCGAATGCTTGAGTTGCTCAATAGCTTGAGCGGTGACAATATCACGTACGCGTATAATACCTAAGCGGGAAACCGCAGTGCTTAAATCCAGACAGGTAATATTTCGGCGATTAAAAACCACCGAGTTTGCGACACGAATAACCACCGCTGCGAGGCTTGGATCGTCAGTTAGACAGGCGGCAACATCGGCGATCGTGGTGGATTCGATACTGCATAATTGTTGAATTTTCAACACCACATCCGGGATAGGGGGAAGCGCAATCTTGCCTGTACTGATTGAAAATTTAACCAGCTGAGCAAACTCACTTTCCAATCCTTGGATAAGGAGGTGTTTATTTTCGGGAAGCCAATAAAAAGATAAATGGTTCATCGTATCCGGTCAAAAGCGGGAAGACGTCCCATTTTACCGATTGCTAATAAAGAGATGCAACCATTAAACAGGTCTTAATGGTTTTATCGTGTAATATAAAGCATTAAATGAATAATGACTGATATGCAACATTAAGTTTTTGTGAAGTCAGTGGCTTTTTAACACGCTTTTCAAGTGATGGATGTGAGTTAAGTCCAGACTTATTTTATGGAATTAACTATCATGTACATAAATCAATACGCAGGCACGTAGTCAAAATAAGCTTGCGATGTATACCTAATTTATTCGCTATAACTTGCTGTTATCTGGTGATCTTTGTGACTCGGGGACGACGATTAAAGGATCTATCAAGATGAGTGAGACAACATTTTTTGATTATGTAATTAAGTTTGGGGACTACCAAAAACGCTCAATGTTCGGTGGTATTGGATTATTTCAACAAGAAGCCATGTACGCATTGTTGACTGAGGGGGCGATTTTCCTTCGTGGTAGTGAAGAACTCGATGAATTATTAATCCAGTTAGGGTGTGAAAAATTCCGTCATGTGAAAAAGCAGACCACAGCAACGGTTAATTACTATGATATTACGCAACTTTTTGAACAAGGTTACTCACAATTAGACGATATTATTCAACGTTCTATCTTTTATTCTATTTCACAACGTAGTTTTCAAAAATCGCAGGCGAGCCGTCGGTTAAGAGACTTGCCTAATATGCAATTGACTCTTGAGCGAATGGTAAAAAAAGCCGGCGTCAGCGATGTGGAAACTTTTGTAAAACTTGGCGCTCCTGCTGTATTTAGTAAGGTTCGCAAAATTTATGGCAGTGATGTTGATGTTAAGCTACTGTGGAAGTTTGCTGGAGCGATTGAAGGTGTGCACTGGAAGCTACTCCAAGAGCCACAAAAACGGCAGTTATTAGCATATTGCCAAGCTCGTTGAGCAATAATAAACAAGCCGAGGTCAGAGACTTCGGCTTGTTTTATGAAACGCACAGAGTACTTAAACTGAGTGGTATCTCCATACTTGTTGGCGTTGCAGCCAATACCGCTGCATATTCAAGTAAGAAGGGGATAAAATTAGTATTTAAATCGAGCCGTAAGCATCAGTTGGTCGCCATACGCATCATTGAAGCGTGCTTCGGCACCGAGTGAAAATAGTTCGGTTGAATGGAAACGAGCGTAAACAGAACCTATCCAATCGTCGCGATCATCAATAGAGACATAACCTGCTTTTCCGCCGACTTCAAGTTGTGGCCCTAGCCACTGACGAACACCTAAATTCAGTTCCATTCCCGAATCTGCACTGCCGTAGCTTTTCTTATCTTGTAAACGGAATAACATTTCTCCCGTTAAATCTGCCCAATTATTAATCGGTGCGTGAAAGCCAAAACCTGCGGCGAGATCGTAATCACTTTCAAACTCAGAATCGATACGGGCAATCATATGAGCATTAGGATGAATCGATTTACTGATTGCCGCACCGAAGGTAGCAGGGCTGGCGCCGAAGCGAGCTTCGACATATTCGTAGTTAAAATTACTCATCACGGTTGGGCTGTTTGGATCCGTTTGGGCCAAAGCGTGTGCCGACGTTAGAAGTAGAGCGGTTGCCATGATTGTTTTGCGCATAGTCACAATAAACCTATCTGTTTATGATTAATTCTATAGTATACCCAAGCGACATTAAGATGCAGTATTGAAAACGTTGCAACTGATTTCAAATCCAATGCATACGGCTTATAGAACGGGCGGCTAGGGTACACACTAAATCAATTACTATTTCGAGTGTTATAACATCATAATTGATTGATAGAGATGAACTCTACCAAAAAATGTCAAGATTGGATCACCTTGATAAAAAAACAGCTAAATCAATATGATATTGTTTAGAACGCGACCATCTTTTTATCCGTTAAGCTCGATATTGTTCACCTTTAAAGATCATTCACCATAGCTGGAGCGGTTTGCAGCCAGTGCATTTAGAATTAACTCAGTATCAAGAATTGGCATCCAAGCCATTAAATCGGTCTCGTTTTCGATCACGTAATGAGTTAACTGCTCTTTCACGGTATGACGTAATTGCTCGGCTTGCCAAGGTTTCGTGATGAAGAAATGCAAGCTCGAGTGATTAATCGCTTCGACGGTATCGTCTAATCCAGCTTGACCGGTTAACAATACCTTGCGTGTTGGCTGAGTCGCCTCAGATTGGTTAAGTTCGATAAGAAAATGAATGCCGGTTTCTTGAGGCATAATGTGGTCACACAAAATAAGTGCCAGCGGGATTGCTTGCTGCTGGTAATCAGTAATGACTTCTTTGGCCTCTGCCACAGACTCCGCGGCTTCGAGAATAAAATGTTCTTCGAAGACGTTCAGATCTTGCATCACACTATTCAGTACTTCACGTTCATCATCGACACATAAAATCATCAGTTTTTGCATTTATTTCTCCCTAAATAGGTTCTCGGTTGACGGGTAACCAAACCTGCATCGTAGTGTATTGACCAACTTCACTGTCTACGTTGATCCATCCTTGGTGTTGACGAACAATTTGTTGGCAAACGGATAAACCAATCCCTAGCCCAAAATCACCTTCTCGTTTGGTGGTGTAATTAAGCGTAAAAATCTCGTCTTGTCGCTCTTTAGGAATACCACAGCCATTATCGGTAAAACTGATCACCGCATAAGCGTGATTACCTTGTTGGCGTAGCTCACTGGTAATGATTAATACGCCATGCTCTGGAAACGCTTCCACCGCATTTGAGATAAGGTTAGTCCAAACTTGTTGTAGGGCGATAGGGAGGCAAGAGATAGCGGGGAGTTTGGCATAATGCTTTTCAACCCGATGTCTTTTGAGGCGATTTTCAAAAATAACTAAAGTGTCCTCTAGTCCTTCGTGGATATCGACGGTATGAAACGTTTCGTCATCTGCGCGCGCATACCCTTTGAGACTTTTGACCATATCGGCAATTCGCTGCGCACAAACCTGAATCGAACGAAGATTACTCCCAGCTAAGAAATACACTTCTAATTGTTCAATGTCGCGTAATGCTTGTTGTGGCTGAAACTTAGCTAAATTGAGTAGATGCTGGTCGTTCTCTAGGCCGAGTTTGACGATTTTTTTTGCTAATAGCGGATGATGAATTTGTTCGGCGATTTGCTTGGCTTTTGCCCGCTCTTCGGCCGTGGACATAGGTTTAGATTGTAAGGCTTGGGCCAGTAGTTGTGCGCCAGTATGTTCCAAAGAGTGGGGTGGAGCATGACCGACGAGGTGAGCAATATGAGTTCGTAGAGTATCACTGCCACGTAGAATCGCCGCAACAGGATTGTTTAATTCATGAGCGACGCCGGCAACTAACTGACCCAGCATGGCCATTTTTTCACTTTCCATCAGTTGTTTATGCGCCGACTCGAGAGAGTCGAGCGTTTTTTGTAATTGTAATTTGGTATTAATGCTGCGCTGTAGCCGTCGATTAAAATGACGCAGTAATAAGTTAGTAAATAGGGGCAGTAAACTGGTATCGCTATGCATCACTTTAGCAAAGATATCGCGATCTAATTTAATGACATCAGTACGAGTTAACGTTAACGCGGTCGAGAAAGAGGGTTCTCCGGTTACAAAAGACATCCCTCCGACGATATTGCCCTTATTATGCCGCACGACTTCTCTTTGTTGGCCGAGCTCATCTCGCTTATACAGCGCCACTTCACCTGAGGTAATAAACCATAAGAAATGATTGTCTTCACCTTCAACGGTGAGTAAGTGCTCCGCAGAGTAAGTTCGACAGGCGCGTGTTTCATCATTACCGTCAAAAAACTCATACAAGGCACCGATAACTTGCTCAGCGAGTTGTTGATCGGACATTCGGTGATAATCGCTGATAAAACCTTCACGATAGATACGCATTTTCTGATCAATATGCGCGCGTAAAATTCGGGTTTGATCTAATAAGGTGCTGTAAGTAAGAATATTGTCTTTATCATTATCAAGAACATACGTGGTTAACTCTTGGAGAACCGTCTTACATAACACGTTATCTTGTAATGGTTTGGTTAAACAATAATCTAAACGTCCTTCATTAACCGCGTTTAAAATGGCTTGAATATCTTGACCGCTGCTGATTAATATTTTGCGTGCGTGTTTCGTCTCAGGGCTTTTATCTAATTGAACTAAAAATTCGGCGCCATTAAAGCCTTCATGATGACTGGCAATCACTAACGCAGCAGTTTGTTGGTTTTCTTGGATGAACTCGAGTGCCTGCTGAGCCTCTACGATAGAATCAGCGGTATAGAGATCAAACTTGGCGGAAAAAACACTTAATTCATGACGCCATTGTTCAATACTAATGGGATTATTATCTAAGCACAGCAGAGCATATCGATTCACAGTGGTCCCTATCATTATTTTTTAGCCAGACTACTGTAACAAGCTTTGCAAAAAAGATTTGAGAGCTGAGTTTAAGAATCTTAACCTCGTCAGTATTTGAGTTCGCTTATGGTAATGAGGCGCCACTTGAGCTCGATCAATCATCTGCGTTACACTGCTTGAAATAATAAGCAATCGAGTCATTTATGCAAAATATCAAACGAATAGGGGCTATCGGTGGAGCGGTAGTTTTAGTCTTGTGTTGGCCTTTAGCGGTTGGGCAAATAGGTCAGAAAGCGATTACTCACGGTTTAGAAAATTTAACGAATGAACAAATAAGCGCAGAGCTAATTCATTATGACCGTGGCTATCTTTCTTCTCACGTTTCAGCTCGATTTACGGTGCTCGATGAGCGAGTTCGGCAACAGTTGATCAGTGAAGGTTTACCAACACAGTGGATAGTGGACAGCGATATTCAACATCAATTATTCAGTTTGTCGGCGCAATCAAGGCTGCCAGAATACCCGGAATTACCATTAACCATGACCACGGTTACCCAATTAAATGGCAATACGGATTATCATATTCAGCTAGATAGCTGGCATTACCAACCGTTGGACAATGAAGCCTTAGGGATATCGTTAACGCCGGCTCAGCTTACTGGCACAGTCACTACCTTAGGGGAAGTGACTTATGATCTAACTTTGCCTTCGGTAATGGTTGATTTTATCGACGGTCAAAAAATGCAATTGTCTAAACTTGAAGCAAAAGGTCATGGCAAACAAGAAAATGGCTTTTGGCTGGGTAAGCAAGCGTTGTCGATTGGTGAACTTGAGATTAACGACAGTGACCATCAATCCCTTTTGCTTGTTCGTCAGGGTAGTTATGAATTCACTTCATCGATGGATGCCCATAAAAAACGTTTTACTAGCCAACATAAATTGACGGTTGATCAAGTGATTAGCGATGAAGGTGAAGTGCATGATGCTACGTTTGACTTTACGTTAGCGGATGTTGATAGCCAAGCTTTTGAGCAATTGTCCGCGCTATATCAAACCTACTCAACCATGCCAGCACAGGCTTTAAATCAAGCACTACCATTGATCGAAACACTGTTTTCTCAAGGTTTTAGTCTGAGCCTAAACCAACTCGCTGTTAAAGTGGGTGACGGTGATTTTTCGGCCAATTGGATGCTGACGATTCCTGAAGGTACAAATAATATTTTGCAAGACCCCAGCGTGATTTTACCGGCTTTAACGGGTCATCTTGATAATTTTGTCTCTCAACAATTTGCCCAAGATTACCCTTTTATTCAGCAAGGAATGGATGAACTGGTGATGATGGAGATGGCTACACAAGATGAACAAGGGTATCGAGTTCATGCGCAAATCAATCAAGGCAATGTCTCATTTGATAATGGTAAACAAGTGCCTTTGATCAATTTGATGATGCCCTTATTGATGCGTTAATAAAGAGGGTCTTCATTTTTTAATTAAGCCGCCTCTTAAGGGGGCGGTTCTGAAAGTCATGCGGATAAGTTGATGGAAAAATAATTAACCGCTGATCTTCAGTAAGTTCAAGCTGTTTCTTCTTATAAAAAAGTGGTATACCGAAAACACTCAGCATGGGCTCTTTCAGAGAGAGATGGTGAGTACAGTTACATTTTTGACATCATTTCCCCATTTTCGATAGCAGGAGCAAGCAATACATGGAGCCGAATACGGACACTATTTATAATTTTAGTGCGGGTCCCGCCGCCTTACCTAAAGCCGTCATGGATAAAGCGCAAGCTGAGTTAGTGAACTGGAATGGCCTTGGCGTCTCGGTGATGGAAATTAGCCACCGTAGTAAGCCCTTTATTCAAGTGGCGCAGCAGGCTGAACAAGATTTACGTGATTTGCTCAACGTTCCTGATAATTACAAGGTGCTTTTCTGTCATGGCGGCGCTCGGGCTCAATTCGCGGCGGTCCCCCTAAACTTATTGGGTACGGCGAATACCGCTACCTATATTGACGCAGGATACTGGGCAGCGAGTGCGGTCAAAGAAGCTCAAAAATATTGTCGTGTCGATGTCTTTGACGCCAAAATCAATAAGCAAGGCAAAACGGCGGTACGGCCAGCCAGTGAATGGGCGATTGATCCAGACTCGGCTTACGTGCATTTCTGTCCTAATGAAACGATTGATGGCATTGAAATTAATGATTTACCGATCACCGATAAACCGATTGTGGCCGATATGTCCTCGACGATTTTATCACGAGAGATCGATGTCTCTCGTTATGGGGTGATTTATGCTGGCGCGCAGAAGAACATTGGGCCTGCTGGGATCTGCATTGTGATTGTGCGTGATGATTTACTCGGTTTAGCGAATGAGGTATTACCGAGTATTCTTAACTATCAATTGTTGGCCGAACAAGAATCGATGTTTAACACGCCACCGACCTTTGCATGGTATCTGTCAGGGTTAGTATTTCAATGGCTCAAACAGCAAGGTGGTGTTCAAGCGATAGAGAAGATTAATCGAGCCAAAGGTGCGTTATTGTACGACTACATTGACTCGTCAGATTTTTATCGTAACACCATTCATCCAGATAATCGTTCATTAATGAATGTGCCTTTCCAATTAGCCAAACCTGAGTTAGATGAGACCTTTTTATCGTTGGCCGAAACTCGAGGCTTAGTTTCGCTAAAAGGCCATCGAGTATCTGGTGGAATGCGCGCATCGATTTACAACGCAATGCCATTAGAGGGAGTGCAAGCTCTGGTCGATTTTATGCAAGAGTTTGCTGAGCAATACGCCTAACTCGCTTTATTTCTCTCGATCAAACCGCAGTCAGGAGTGTCGTATCCTGACTGCGGTTTTTTATTCTTGATAAATTTGATAATAATCGATGTTTTGTTCAGCACAATGACAGATCTTGGTTCATACTTAGTGCATAAAAAAATGGAGTTGGTTTGGTGTAAATGGCTTAGCAAACCTTAGTGAGTTGGAGTAAATCGATCCTAGTAACGTTATGTTGCTGTCATCCCTTTGTCTGACCCAAACAATTAAGGACGTGAGCATGCACAACCATGCATGAAAATAGTTTGCTTTGAGGGATAAACCATGAAATTCAGTCATAAAGTAGTCGCAGCGTCATCCGTGATGCTACTTTTGACGCTGACACTTTTGTCGACGCAACAGTATTTTACTATGCGCTCTGAGATTGAAACTCAAGTGAATAGCAGCGTCGATGAAATTGTTAGTGGGGTACGCAATACGGTGAGTAAAGATCTCAGTGGTAGTAAAGCGTTAGCACAGTATGTTACAGAGCTGGTTCAGGTCGATATTGATCCTCGAAGTGTCGCCGATGTGCTTCGCCAGAGGGCTTTAGCGAAAAGTTTTATTTTGGTCGGGTTTGGTTATGATAAAGATGGCTCTTATGTCGGTAGTGACCCAAGTTGGAACCCAGGGGCAACATGGGATCCAAGGGTTCGGCCCTGGTATCGTGATGCCAAAAATGCAGGGCAATTAACCATTACCGCGCCTTATGCAGATTCAGCTACGGGAGAGATCTTGATCTCGATTGCCACACCAGTTAATTACCGTGGGCAATTTTCAGGGGCAATATTTTTTGATGTTAGCCTTGTGTCTCTTGCCGAACTGGTTAACCAAGTCTCTCTATTTGATGCGGGTTATCTATTTATCGTTTCTGATGATGGTACTACCGTTGCTCACCCTGAATCGCGTTTTAATGGTGAACCGATGTCGGCTTTCTTACCGAATGTACGTATCAGTCGTGATGTACAAGAAGTGAGGATTAATAATCAAGATTATCAATTACGTTTTGTACCAATCCCCGGTGAAACTTGGTCAGTTGGGGTTTTACTGGATGAGAGTATTGCTTTTGCTGCGGTTGATGATTTACGTCGCAGTGCGTTAATTTACTCGTTACTTGCTTTAGTGGTCAGCACCTTAATTCTTTCTTTCGTGATCCGTATTTTAATGCGCCCATTAGATACTCTCAATGATGCGATTCAAGATGTTGCTTCTGGACAGGGAGACTTGACCAAACGGCTTGATACCAATACGGATTATGAGTTTGCTCGATTAGCCAGCGGCTTTAATCGCTTTACCGAAACTCTGCAGCAGTTGATTAAAGAGTCGAAGCAGATTGGTCAACAGATCATGCATAGTACCGAATCTACCGCTCACGGTTTACAAGCGTCGACCGAAGCAATGCAAAGTCAAATGCATGAGGTGGAGCAGTTGGCAACGGCAATGAATGAAATGGCCGCGACAGCAATGAATGTGGCTGGTAATGCGCAAGGCGCAGCTTCAGCTGCGCAAGAAGCAGATAATGCCACGCAACAAGGCTCTGAAGTGGTATCACATACCACGGAAGCGATTAATTCCCTAGCGTTACGTATTGATCAAGCGGTAGAAGAGGTCAAGCAATTAGAAAGTGCGACCTCAAACATCGAGACCATTTTAAAAGTCATTAATGATATTGCTGATCAAACCAACCTATTGGCTTTGAATGCAGCGATTGAAGCAGCGCGAGCAGGAGAATCTGGCCGTGGTTTTGCGGTTGTGGCCGATGAAGTGCGTACACTTGCCCAAAGAACGCAACAATCGACCACAGAGATTCGCAGTATGATCGAACAACTGCAAGTGGGATCAAGCTCAGTCGCTGGGGCTATGAGACAAAGTAAAGATACGGCAACAGAGACCGTCGCCAAGGCGAGCGAAGCGAACGATGCTTTATTGCGTATTCGTCAAGCGATTCAGCAAATTAGTGATATGAATATGCAAATCGCGTCGGCGGCTGAAGAGCAAAGCTTGGTTGCTGAAGAGATTAATACTAATACGGTGAAAATTAAAGACTTATCGGTACAAGTATCGGATACCGCTAGCCAATCAAACCAACAGATGCAAGAGCAGCTTGAAGATGTTCGTCGTCAAGAGGCAGTGATGAACAAGTTTATTGTTTAATTCTCTCTCCTTTAATAAAAAAACTCAGGCGGTTTGCCTGAGTTTTTTATATCCAATATAAGCTAAGCGATTAAGGGCGAGCGGATTTAGCGGTTGGTTTAGTGGTGTGGCTTTTCCCTTTAGGCGATGATGTTTTTTTAGCCGTATGAGGTTTGGTATTGCTGCGCAGTGCATCAAATCCAGGTTGGGTATTGGTATGCTTGGTGGCAAACCGATTGGCACCGTGGCGTCCCGATTTACGTCTTTGCGCAGGAGTGCGAGCGTCAACATCATCAGCGGGTACTAAACAGGTTGCTTTGTCTCCGATTAAATGTTTCTTGCCCATGTTAATCAGAGCTTCACGGATCAAAGGCCAGTTAAGCGGATCATGGTAACGTAGTAATGCTTTATGCAATCGACGTTGGCGCTCACCTTTAGCGACAGTAATCTCTTCTCGTTTTTTGTATTTGACTCGTTTTAATGGGTTAGTTTCTGAGTAATACATTGCTGTAGCGTTACACATCGGTGATGGGTAGAAGTTTTGCACCTGGTCACATTGATAATTATTGGATTTTAACCACAGCGCAAGGTTGAGCATATCCTCATCCTCGGTACCTGGATGAGCAGAAATAAAGTAAGGGATTAAATACTGTTTTTTACCCGCTTCCGCACTGTATTTCTCAAACATCTCTTTAAAACGGTTATAGGTACCCATACCTGGTTTCATCATCAGATCGAGCGGGTTCTTTTCGGTATGTTCAGGAGCAATTTTTAGATAACCGCCAACGTGGTGAGTGACCAGTTCACGGACATACTCTGGAGATTCAATCGCTAAATCATAGCGTACACCAGAAGCAATCATCACTTTTTTGATGCCCTTTACCTTGCGCGCTTCACGATAAAGATCAATGGTATGTTTATGATCAGTATTGAGTTTATGGCAAATACCCGGAAAAACACACGACGGACGACGACAGTTCATTTCTGCTTTAGGATCGCTACAACCTAAACGGTACATATTGGCGGTTGGACCTCCTAGATCAGAGATCGTCCCAGTAAATCCTGGCACTTTATCGCGAATTTCTTCCATCTCATTGAGGATCGACTCTTTTGAGCGGTTTTGAATAATTCGTCCTTCATGCTCAGTAATTGAGCAAAATGAACAACCCCCAAAACAGCCACGCATGATGTTTACTGAGGTCTTGATCATGTCGTAAGCGGGGATCTTTGCTTGGCCGTATTGAGGATGAGGCACTCGGGCGTAATTTAATCCAAATACGTAATCCATCTCTTCGGTGGTGAGTGGGATCGGGGCTTGGTTGACCCACAATTCACGATCGCCATGGCGCTGAATTAATGCACGTCCCGAATAGGGATTGGTTTCTAAATGCAATACGCGACTTGCATGAGCGTAAAGGATGCGGTCATTATTCAGTTTTTCGAAGGCTGGTAAGCGTACGGCTGTCGTTGCTGCATCGTGACGAGAAGGACGAATGGTGATTGGCTTGGCTTCGGCTTCTTTTTCCTGATTAGTCTCACATTGAGTCTCTACCGCATAAGGATTAATCGGTACAAACGCTTTACCCGGTTTTTCAATCCGTGAAGAGTCAATGATCGTGTAATGTTCGGGTGCTGTAGGAAGGATAACTGCCGTGCCGCGGATATTGGTCATCTCAGTGATAGCGTCGCCATTAGCCAAACGATGAGCGACTTCGACTAAAGCACGCTCGGCGTTACCAAACAACAAAATATCTGCTTTGGAATCGAACAGCACCGAGCGACGAACTTTATCAGACCAATAATCATAATGAGCAACGCGGCGTAAGCTCGCTTCAATACCACCTAAGACTAATGGGACATCTTTATAAGCTTCTCGGCAGCGTTGAGAATAGACTAACGTGGCGCGATCAGGACGCTTACCACCTTCATTATTTGGCGTATAGGCATCATCATGGCGCAGCTTTTTATCAGAGGTGTAGCGGTTAATCATCGAGTCCATATTGCCTGCGGTGATGCCAAAAAAGAGATTTGGCTTACCGAGGGCCATAAAAGCCTCTTTATTATGCCATTCAGGCTGTGCAATGATACCGACCCGAAACCCTTGCGCTTCTAGTAAGCGGCCAATGATCGCCATCCCAAAACTGGGATGATCAACATACGCATCGCCAGTGACAATAATAATATCGCAGCTATCCCATCCTAGCGCATCCATCTCTTGCTTACTGGTAGGAAGAAAGGGTGCAGTTCCAAAACATTCAGCCCAGTATTTTTTGTAGTGATGGATAGGAGTGATCTTGCTGTGCATATTTTAACCTCTGATTGATAAGCCGCGCATTATAACGACTTGTATCAGTAGTATCTAGGGGAACCTGTTAAGTCATGTCGGGCTTCTTGTGGCGATAAATAATGACGATTAATTTTTGGTGATGAATTTAAATGGGTTACTGAAGATCCGAAAATCACCGTCACTTTCTGTGATATAGGCTACAATATTTAATAAGCAAATGGTTTTTATTTATGTAAGTTCATTGCTTCATGGTGAGTATGGCTTGCTAATAAGTATCGGTCACGTTGAAGAGCTGGGATAATTATGGCACAAGCAGATTCTCAAGAATGCTTGCAGAAGAAGGCATTAAAAAATCCTACCAGTGTAGGATACCGTTCGATTGCATGGTCACTGAATATTGAGACTCATGAGTTCATTTGTGACCAAGCCGTACTCAATAGCCTACTTTCTTCGAAGCACTCTTTTACTAATATCAAAGATTTTTTACGTTATATGACGCCGAGTAAGGCCGCTGAGATGAAGCGTTGTTTCAAATATGTGATTGAAACAGGCGAGAGTCATCATTTTAACTGCAGCTTGGTTATTGCTGAACAAACGTTGATTTATGTGGAGTTTTTGATTGAGCGGGTTTCAACCGTTTTACTTAAAGGTACTGTACAGCCATTAATGATTTTAGGCTCGATTAGAGAGTTAGCTAAACTTTTTGAAGATCTTTTTGATAATACGCACCATGGATTTATGTTGACTGATCAAGAGACACGGATTTTGGCATGTAACCGTTATTTTGAGCAATATTCGGGCTTTAAACAAAGCGAATTACTCGGTTTAAAGGCGAGTATTTTTAATAGTCAAAAGCACTCAGCCGACTTTTATCAATCTATGTGGCATGACATTAATCATTATGGTAGTTGGAGCGGGGTGATTTTAAATCGATTAGCATCAGGAAAAATCTCTCCACAAGAGTTGACCATTCAGAAAATTACTTTACAGGATGGTCGGGTCTTTTTTTTAGGGATGACTTTGGATTTGTCAGAAAACCTTTATCGGGTAGCCGATACCCCATTAGGCGAAATTGATCTGCTCACCCAATTGCCAACGGAAGAGAAATTTAAAGATTTACTGAGTATCTACCAGAAAGAAAATCAAGACGATACCACATTAATTGTGCTTGTTTTTCAGCCTCAATTTTCGACAGATCATCATCATGCTGAGATGGTCATGTTATCTAATTTCTTAGTTAATAGTGAAGAAGTAAAATTGGCAGGTTACGTTGGTAAAGACATTTATGCTGTGTGTTTAGCGTGTACTAAGTGTCAAAAAACGACGGACTTTCGACAAATTCAGCATGCTATTCGACGCTTTATGCAAGATTTGAAAAAAGAATCTGAAATATACGCGACGGTGATCGGTGGTCGTATTGGTGTTTCGGTTTTAGAGTTAGACGCTAAAACTCCTGCTAGAATGGTCACTCATGCCATGCAGGCGATGCTTGAACAACATGCTGGTGAATCAAAGACGATTAGTTTCTATCACAGCGAGATACATCAACAAGTTAAGCGTCGAAAATCTTTAGAGGACTTAGTGAGCAAAGCGATCTCTGAAAGAGATCTCGAGGTACATTATCAGCCGATTGTCGATACCAAAACCTGGGAAATAGCGAAGTTTGAAGCGTTATGCCGTTTTAAACCCACTAAGGATAATGCATTCACGACTCAAGAAATGATCAGTATTGCTGAGGATCTTAACTTGATCAGCGAGTTAGATAGAACGGTCGGTATTCTCTCTTTACAAGCTTTACCTAAGATTAAGATGTTATTTGGGCAACATATCGGATTAACCATTAATCGCTCTTTTAATAGCAAAATGGATGCGGTGCAAATATTAACCAATACCTTAGAAATGATAGAAAATTACACCGATAGCCCACAATCAATTACGATAGAATTAACAGAAAGTGCTTATTTTGATAGCCAGTCACAACAAGCTAACGCATTAAAATCACTACGTGAACAAGGTGTGACCATTGCGATTGATGATTTTGGTACTGGATATTCTTCATTTACTTATTTAAGTGATTGTCATTTTGATTATTTGAAAATCGATCGTGAGTTTGTTACTGATATTCAGCTTGGTAGTAATAAATGCAAAATAGTAAATATGATCATTGGATTATGTCATAGTCTAGGGATTAAGGTTGTTGCAGAAGGGGTCGAAACTGAACAAGAAGTGATGGTATTAAAGTCATTGGGCGTCGATTATATGCAAGGCTATTTCTTTTCTAAACCATTGCCTTTTACATCATTACATCAAGCGAAAAATTATCGTCGAAATTTAGTTACAATCGATACTGAACCTGATCAACAACAAAAGAAAACCAGCTTAATTCATTTATTTAAAGGTAAACCGCATCTTGATCCGAGTGAGCCCCTCTCTTTAGTCGACAAGTATTTTAAAGTGACACAAACTGACGCACTACCGGTTATCAATAAAGGGGTTTGTGTTGGAATTGTGCTAAGAGAGACGTTAAATTTGCACTTAACCCCAACGATGGGGACTGAGCTGGAAACGATGCGTGAAGCCGCGATTTGGCGACGACCTGTTAATCAGTTAATGCAAATCCATTTTACTCAACTCAATGCGGATACCAAACAAGATAAAATCTCGGAATTAATCAGTAACGAAACCCCCTTTCCTTGGGTTTTGGTGGATGGTGAGAAGTATAAAGGTTTACTAACACAAGCGGATGTCTTGCTGCATTTAGCAGAAAGACAACCGTGTTTGTGATTAGTTATGGCGTTATGGCCCATTTTTTTCCCTAAAATACCCATAATCGACTTGAGTGCTTTAGTACGTCGTTTGGGTATCTCGGTTTAGAGCAGCTTTTCCTTAGAGCAATAGATTAACCGCTCTGTTTAGGTGTCATTATGCTGATTTGTTTGATACTTGTATCACCAAACATTTGCTTTGCTCGATGCTGCATCTCTTCAGCACGAATGCTATTCGCCGTATCTTCGATATTCATTAGAGCTTCAATGCCATAACCATGAATAAGGTAACGGCTAAGCATTGATGCCATTTGTTCTGGTCTATCTTGTAATGGTTTTAAATCTACGATGAGTTGTTTCGCGACAGTTTGTACTTCTTCTTGGCTGATATGCTGCGTTAAACTCTCGATAACTTCCTGAACAGCTTGTTGTGTTTGCTCAACATAAGCGGAATCAATGGTGGTAATAAATGACCAATCAGAACTCGGTTCACTATCCTTATTGAGTGGGATAACTTCAGGGGTATAATCCAACCCTTTATTTTCTCTAATGTTGGCTAATAATCTTTGTGTCGCTAAGCGATAGAGCATGTCTTCTAGGAACACGGTTTTTGCGCTTTTGACTGAGGAATCAGCAGCAATATAACGATGAACAATCAGAGTGTGGTTGTCTGTATTTATCGGTAATTCTAATTGTGAACTGATGGAGGTTGAATAGTCCGCAGTAAGTCTAAGTGGTTGCGATGGCGCTAGTGGAATATTAGCAATATATTGACGTAATAAGGGAGTGATGGTCGAGGGTGTCACATCGCCAACGATAACCAAAGTAAAGTTACCTTGCTGAAAGAGTTGTTGATGCACTTGCATGACTTGATCTGCCGTCGGAATCGGTTGATCTTGAGTATCCCTAAACCAATGGGCACTGCTCGGATTATAAGAATCATGGCTAACGGCTTTAATGAGTTGACCAAGGGGCGTCGCCACAAACTGACTTAAGTTAGCTCTGTGTTGCTGATTGGTCGTATCCAGTTTTATGAGATCAAGATTTGGCCGTGTAGAGAACTGGTGAATCATCGCGAACCCTTCATCTAAATCCTTTTGATTCATTTCCAATCTTAACCAGTGTGAGGTGGTATCAATAAAGGTCGCCATCGACATGTTTTTGCGTTTCAAGTAGCTGTCCGTTTGTGCTCCATTCATGTCACCCAAACCCGATTGCATCAGAACGGTCGGTGAAATATCGGTTGCATAAAATAGGTCATTGGGTAAAGCAGCGTAGCCACCTAAGCTAGAGTAAAAAAGTTGCAGCTTTTTTTTCCCCACTATATGTTCTTAATAAATAAGCATCTACACCATTTTCTAATTGCCAATGAACAATATCAGGGTCGGTGTGGATAGACTGTGAGCTAATAATCTCTCCTTGTTGTATCGGTTGATACAATGCAGGATTAATGTCGGCTATTTCAGTTTTTATCCCACGGCGTTGCTTGGTTTTTTGTATATGATCTCGTTGATTGGTGAGTTTGGATAAAGTTTCTTGTCGATCAGCACCAATAATGATGGTGGCATCACTACGCAGTAACTGTTTTAAGTGACGATTGACCTCTTCAACAGAAGCTTTGCTGAGTAACTGTTTTAGACCATACTGAAAATCGAGGTCACTTTGTAGTACCTCTTGGTTAGAGATAGCCCAAACTCGATCATTCGCATGTTCAGGGGGTAACCGATTATGCTTGTTTTGAGTCGCATACAGGAGGTCATCTTGGTACGAATGAAGTACCACCTGTAGCTCTTGCTCGCTGACGCCAAAATCACGGAGTGACGACAATGTCGATAAGGTAAGGTCGGTGACCATGCCTCTTTGTTGGTAAGGAAAAGCCACACTGATCAGAGAATAGCGTTGATCAAGTATACGATAACTGATCGTATGTAATTGAGTATGAACTTGTGCGGCTTGATTAAACTCGGCAGCAAGTCGATAAGAGATGAGTTGTTCAGCAATATTATCTAGACGATGATTAATTAACTGTTCGTGATTGGTAATACGATGTTCTCCACGATCGATTAACAGAGAAAAACTTGGGTGTTCACCAGCCGCGACGTAATCAATAAAATCTTGTGTATCCAATTTTGTTTGACTTGGAAGAACTGGGCGACGTGTTTCACCAGCCTGCCAGTCAGCAAAGTACTCTTGTATCCATGTTTCACCTTGTTCGAGAGTGACATTACCCGTAATAACAATTTCTGTTAATTGAGGTTGATACCACGTTTGATAAAAGGTTTTTAGGCGTTCAGGAGTCGCTTGTTGAACACTATCTCGCGTTCCTAATACGTCATGTTGAGCATAAATCGTTTTTGCGATTAATTGCTCATAAAATTTTTGTTCAAATGGTTTATCGTCACTTATTCGATAACGAAATTCACCCATGATCACGCCTTTTTCTTTTTCAACTTCTTGCGGCGTAAAATGTAGACCGTCGGCAATATCTCTAAACCAGAGTAATGCTTTGTCTATCGCTAGGTTATCCGGCAAATCGAGGCTATAGACGGTTTCTTTGTAGCTAGTAAATGCATTCAGGTCGGCCCCAAAACTGGCTCCGGTCTGCTGCACCATCTTAATCACATCATTATGTTGGTAATGGATACTGCCATTAAAAGCCATATGTTCGACGAAATGCGCGTAGCCGGATTGTTCAGGACTTTCTTGTAGCGACCCCGCATGGACATAAAAACGAATGGAAACGGGTTGATGATGATCAGGGTACAGATGATAGGTTAAGCCATTCTCTAATTGACCCGTTACCCATCGCTGATCGGCTTGTAAAAGTGTAGTAGGGTGGTGAGAGACACAACCCAGTAAAGAAAGGGAAACTAACCCAGCCATTATTCGTGTGTTCATAGTGACCTCTTGATTTTTTTCGTACTATAAACAAGAAGTCGTTCATGATGGTGCTAGATATTTATGATTCTCGATGAGAATAACGAATCGAATCAATAAGAATGATATGACTGTCAATATTAAAATCGAGGTAGGCAGAGGTGTGACGCTTTTGTTATCATCCCCATCCGTTTTTCATTATGTAACGAAGAATTTATGCTTTATTCCCTATTGAGTGTGATGGCTCCTATGTTATTGGGCGCACAAGTGTTGTTGACCCTCGTGTTGGTCAAAGGCGATATTTGTCCTGGGCAACGGGGGCGAATACATAAAGTGCTGCCTGTGCTGGCTATTTTATGGGTTGCGGTTGCGTCATTAAAAGTTGAGGCATTTTTAGTCGTATTTGCTTTGCTTTATTTTTACTCGCAAGTGCAAACTAAAAAAACACGTCAAGAGGGGCCGTTGTGGGTGATGTATCTGGCTGATGGTTTAGCATTAGCCTTTGTCGCGATTTTGATCACTGAAACGGTTAATTGGTCTGCAAGCTTGTCTCTGCTCAGCTTGATATTTTTATTAGGCGCGTTATTAGGGCACCTGTTATTAACTATTGCTCGTACGCGTTTACAAGCCTTTCATCGTCTATTGCCAGTGATGGGAATTTTGTCGGCGATGATCGCCACACTCTGTATTGTTCCTTATTCCTATCAACTTGATGCGCAATCTCTCTCCGCATTGACTCAACCTTTATTGATAAGTTTTTCATTACTAGTGATAGGTATTGTCGTTTGGTGTTGGCATTTATTATTGGTTAAGCCTGTGAGCAAAGGACAATTGCTTCTTGCTCAAACGTTGATTTTGGCTGCGGCTACGGGTTTTCATCATCTTTACCTGTAATTGACTGTGTTTCGAGAGACGGCTCACTTTCCATTCGACTAATTACGACTAAGCTTATTAATAGGGCGTATGGCGATAGAGGAGCATGATGATGGATTTAAGCAATGTGAGCCGTCTTGATGATGCCATTTTACTCGGTATTGTAAATGAGAAGCTGCGGCTTGAATGTGATAGCTTGGGTGAATTAGTCTCAATGTATGAGATGAATGAAGAACATGTGGTTGGTAAGCTGCAAAACCTAGGTTTTAGGTACGACCCTCTCACCAACCAGTTTAAAGCGGTCTAACTTTACGAGACCTATTTATTTTTAAGCCATCTTGATCCCCTCAAGGTGGCTTTTGCATTGTTGGCGAGCAATAGCGAAGAAGGCTTGCAAGTAATGTTTGTTTTTTTCACTATTACGAGTTGCCGCAAATAGTCTGCGCCACAAGCCATCGCCTAGCGGCTTGCTGGTGATCAACCCTTGACGTGAAAACTCACTGATCGCCCAATTTGGCAACGTTGCTACTCCTAATCCTGCAGAGACCATCTGCACCAACATCAGTGTATTATCGGCTTGTTTCCATTTTGCGGGTTCAATACCTGCCGGTTGTAAAAAGTGTTTTACTACATCCAAGCGCTGTTTTTGCACTGGGTAGCTCAGCATGGTTTGGTCGGCTAAATCGTGCGCACTAATAGAGGTTTTCTCTGCTAATGGATGAGTGGTTGCTGTGATCAAGCGCATTTCAAAATCAAACAGCGGCTCATAATGCACTTCCGAGCGAGGCAGAATATCTGATGTGATCACTAAATCAAGCTCTCCAGCCAGCAATGCAGGGAGGGGCTCAAAGCCAAAACCAGAAGAAAAATCGAGAGTAACGCTCGGCCAAGCAATTTGATATTCACGTAGTGCAGGCATCAGCCATTGAAAACAGGAGTGGCATTCAATCGCCATATGTAAACGACCATTAACATCTTCTTTTAAACTAGCCAGTTCATTTTCGGCTTTAACCAGTCTCGGCAGTACTTCATCGGCGACTTTCAATAAAATATCCCCTTCAGACGTAAAGCGTACTGGACGCGTTTTACGCAAAAAAAGCTGGCCGCCAATTCGCGCTTCGAGATCTTTAATTTGATGCGATAGAGCCGATTGCGTCAAGTGGAGACTCGTTGCCGTCGCGGTTAGCGATCCTGTCTCACGTAGCGACACTAATGTTTTTAAATGTTTAAGTTCTATCATGCGTCACCGTCATCTTTTTATCTTTATTCTGGTCTATTACTATTTAACTTACGTTGTTTTTTTGGAGCTGTAAACATCTAGATGGCTATTTAGCATTTAAAGAAGTGAAGCTATCGAACATCAACATGAATTTATTTAATAAACAAGTTGAATAATTGGCGATTGTACCGGCCGTGGATTAGCGAGATAGTTTGGACGTCCAGACATCTTTGGTGCGATGGATGTCTGCAAAAATAAATTATAAAAGGATAACAACCATGGCAACGACAACACATATTCTCGGCTACCCACGTATCGGTGAAAAACGTCAACTGAAATTCGCTTTAGAGCAATACTGGCGCGGCGATATTACTCAAAACCAATTAAAACAAGTTGGTTTTGACATTCGTCAACAAAATTGGCAATGGCAAAAAGAAGCAGGATTGAGTTTTGCGACTGCGGGTGATTTTGCCTGGTATGATCACGTATTAACCACCACCTTATTACTCGGTCATGTTCCTAAGCGCCATCGTGATGGGTTTCCCGATATTGATACCTTATTTCGTGTTGGCCGTGGTCAATCGCAAAATAGCTGTGGCTGCAGTGGTAGCGCCGCCTCGGATATGACCAAGTGGTTTAATACCAATTACCACTACATTGTGCCAGAGTTTAGTGCTGATGATAGTTTTGAAGTCAGTTGGCCGCAGCTGTTTGATGAAGTCAATGAAGCGATTAAAGCTGGCCATCAAGTTAAACCAGTGTTGCTAGGGCCATTAAGCTATTTGTATTTAGGTAAAGAGGTCGAAGAAGGATTTGATCGCCTGAGCTTATTACCAAGACTATTAACGGCGTATCAAGCTATTTTGGCTAAATTAGCCAAACAGGGCGTGACGTGGGTACAAATTGATGAACCGATTTTAGCTCTTGAGTTAGAGCAAAAATGGCAAGATGCGTTTAAATTAGCTTATCAAGTTCTGCAAGGAGAGGTGAAACTGTTACTCACCACGTACTTTGATTCGGTGGTTGATAGCTTAGATAAAATTATTGAATTACCGGTCAATGGTTTGCACATCGATCTTTCTGCTGCGCCTCAACAGTTAAATACCGTGGTTGAGAAGTTACCTCAAGATTGGGTGTTATCGGCAGGGGTGATTAATGGTCGTAATGTATGGCGTGCAGATTTAGCCGCATTGTTAACGTCATTACAACCCGTAAAAGACCAATTGGGTGACAGGCTCTGGTTGGCCAGTTCTTGCTCTTTATTACACAGTCCGGTGGATTTGGATTTAGAGTCAAGCCTATCAGCGGAGGTGCGCAGCTGGTTTGCTTTTGCCAAGCAAAAAATTACCGAAGTGGCTTTACTCGCGAAAGCGCTAGATGGCGATCAAGCGGCGATCTTAGCTTGCGATACTTACAGTTTACCGATTGTCGCGCGAAAAAGTGCCCTGCATGTTAATAAGCCTCAAGTGCAAACACGTTTAAAGAGTATTAGCCAAACACTGGCAGAGCGCAGTGCACCATACAGTGAGCGAGCCCATCATCAGCAAGAAGTATTAGGTTTACCATTATTACCGACGACGACGATTGGTTCTTTCCCACAAACGGGCAATATTCGCGCTGAGCGCAGTGCTTATCGACAAGGTAAATTAACTCAAAATCAATACGATCAAGCGCTTAAAGGGCATATCGCCGATGCGGTACAGCGTCAGGAAGCATTAGGCTTAGATGTATTAGTACATGGTGAAGCTGAACGTAATGACATGGTGGAATATTTTGCAGAAAATCTCGCTGGTTTTCAAACTACGCAATTTGGTTGGGTACAGAGTTATGGTTCGCGCTGCGTTAAGCCAGCAATCGTAGTGGCCGATATTGAAAGAGAGCAGCCAATAACAGTAGGTTGGTCGACTTATGCTCAGTCATTAACCAGCAAGCAAATGAAAGGGATGTTAACTGGGCCTGTGACCATTTTATGTTGGACATTCCCACGAGAAGATATTTCTCGTCAGCACATTGCTCAGCAATTAGCACTGGTTTTACGTGATGAAGTTGCCGATCTGCAAGATGCGGGCATCAATATTATTCAGATTGATGAGCCAGCGATTCGTGAAGGTTTGCCGCTGAAAAAGCGCGATCACCAAGCGTATTTACAGTGGGCTGTGGAGGCTTTTAAGATCTCTGCGGCGGTGGCGCGCCCAGAAACACAGATCCATACTCATATGTGCTACAGCGAATTTAACGAAATTATTGATTCTGTCGCTGCGTTAGACGCCGATGTAATTACCATCGAAACCTCACGTTCTAATATGGAATTGCTTAAAGCATTTGAGGTATTTAATTACCCGAATGCGATTGGCCCTGGTGTATATGATATTCATTCCCCTAATATTCCTTCACAACAATGGATAGAAGGTTTACTCCGTAAGGCGGCGGAAAAAATTCCGGTTGAACGTTTGTGGGTTAATCCGGACTGTGGCTTAAAAACGCGTAATTGGCCAGAGGTGGAAGCGGCATTAAACAACTTGGTGCTTGCAGCAAAAGCACTACGTAATGAGTGGCAAGCAAAAGCTTAACACTTCGGTTGAAGGATGTTTTTCTGTTGAACATAAAAAAGCCGCCATGGGTTTAAATGGCGGCTTTTTTGAGAACGTTCATTTTTTGATGGTTCTCAATCTTATTTATCTTGTGATAGACCGAGTAACGATTGTTGGATATCACTGACTGGTGTTTGCATGGTTGGCTGAGTGGTAATGCCCAATTGCTGTTTTGCTTCTTCAACGGTTAATCCTAGATGACAACACAGTAAATCGATTGCCATTTGGTAGCTATTGACTTCGGCCATGGTGGTAGTTTCCTTTGCTTGCTGTGATATATCCGCTTTTTAGCTGAATCTGCAAATAGTTTGCTTATAGCCATTGACTTAGATCAATCTAATCGCTTTAACTACGCCCCTCAATAAGACCAAAGTCTAACTTTTTACTGATCGGATCTGTTGGTTAATTTCTCGGACATTAAATGTTGCAATTTAGCACTTAACCTTGAATATTAAATCGATAACACTATCTCTATATAAAAGTAAAAGTTGACTGATATATCATCGGTACAATTAATCAAAACATCCTATTTGGAGAGAAGTAATGAAGCGAGTATTTTTATTCTTAGCAACCAACCTAGCCGTTGTGCTGGTGCTCAGTGTTGTTCTGAATATCGTTTATGCAACAACAGGCATTCAGCATGGTAGTTTGTCTGGCTTGTTAGTTTTGGCAGCGGTATTTGGTTTTGGTGGTTCATTTATTTCACTTCTTATGTCAAAAAGTATGGCTCTGCGCTCGGTAGGAGGCAGAGTCATTGAAACGCCACGCAATGAGATGGAACATTGGTTACTGCAAACCGTCGAGCGTCAAGCGCAGCAAGCGGGTATTGGTATGCCGACCGTGGCTATTTATGATGCCCCTGATATGAACGCATTTGCTACAGGTGCCAAGCGTAACGACTCGTTAGTCGCTGTATCGACCGGTCTATTGCACAACATGACTCGTGATGAAGCAGAAGCGGTATTAGCCCATGAGGTAAGCCATATTGCTAATGGGGACATGGTAACTATGACATTGATGCAAGGCGTGGTGAATACCTTCGTGATATTCTTATCGCGTTTTATCGCTAATATTGTTTCTTCTCGCAACTCAGATGAAGGGCAAGGTAGCAATATGATGGTTTACTTTGGTGTCTCTATGGCTTTGGAATTGGTGTTTGGTTTCTTAGCGAGCTTTATCACTATGTGGTATAGCCGCCATCGTGAATTTCATGCGGATGCTGGCGCTGCTCAACTAGTGGGTAAACACAAAATGATTGCCGCTTTAGAGCGTTTGAAAATGAGTCACGAGTCGCAGTTAGAGGGTTCGATGATGGCGTTTGGTATTAACGGTAAGCGTACAGTGACTGAGCTATTAATGAGTCACCCTCCACTAGATAAACGTATTGCCGCATTACGTAACTCGTAACCCATTATTTATCATTCATTAACCAGCCTTCGGGCTGGTTTTTCTTTTTTATCGATTGATCGTTTTATCTCTTTATGTCGTATCTCATTTTTATAAAGTTGTACAAATTTTTTTTTGTACAACTTTATAAAATGCACTATCTTATCATTATATTGTACGAAAAATTATTTTGTATAACTACGAGGTTCCACATGGATGTTCAAACGGTTGGTCAATTCTACTGTCAGCTCAGCAAGCATACTTTGCATCGTTTGCCTGAAATTTACCATCAAGATGTGGTTTTCGCTGATGCAGCACACCGTATTGAAGGTCTAGAAAGCTTACATCAGTACTTTGTTAACCTTTATCAGAATGTGCAGCGATGTGAATTTACTATTCATGAACAACATCAAATTGAACAAACGGCTTTTCTCGTGTGGACGATGCACTTACAGCATCCTAAGCTTGCCAGCGGTCGAGTGATTGATGTTCAGGGTATGAGCCAGATTAAGTTTCAAGACGATAAAGTCATTTATCATCGAGATTATTTTGATTTAGGTGAAATGCTCTACGAGCAATTACCGCTGCTGGGTAGCTTAGTTCGCGCGGTGAAACGGAGGTTAGGTCAATGAATGGTGTCTTGATCACCGGGGCCAGTTCAGGCATAGGTTTGCAGCTTGCTAAAGATTATGCTCAACAAGGTTGGTCGGTGATGGCTTGTGGGCGTAATTTGCCGGCATTGCAAACATTACAAGCCGAGTATCCCACGATTGAAATTCTGATTGCCGATGTCACTGATCGTCATGCGACACTCAACGCTTTATCTTCTTTGACGGTGGTTCCAACGCTTTGGATTCTCAATGCCGGAAGTTGTGAATACATTGATGATGGCGTCATGGACTCTGCATTATTAGGCCGCGTTTTTGAGGTTAATGTACTGGGTATTGCGCACTGCATTGAGGGCATTCAACCTTATCTAACTCAGGGACATCGAGTGGCTTTTGTTGGCTCTATCGCCAGTGAGCTTCCCCTGCCAAGAGCTGAAGCTTATGGTGCTTCAAAAGCCGCGGTCAACTACTTGGCTCGAACGTTACGGTTAGATTGGCAAGCTAAGGGGGTAGAGGTTACGACCATCTTCCCGGGTTTTGTCACTACACCTCTGACCGATAAAAATACGTTTCCTATGCCGATGATCATCACTGTTGAGCAAGCCTCTGCCGCTATTAGACAAGGACTGGCTAAAGGTAAGCAGAGCATATATTTTCCTGCGGTATTTACTTGGATAATTCGTTTAATCGCGGCACTGCCTTACCGCTGGCAGCACGCTATTGTCAAACGATTAGTTGGCGCATAGAAGGACAACATAACAATGAAAATAGCCATTATTGGAAGTGGTATATCAGGGCTCACTTGTGGGCATTACTTGCATCAACAGCATGATGTAACGATTTTTGAAACGAATGATTATATTGGTGGGCATACCGCCACAGTAGATGTTGAACTGAACGGCCAGTCTTATGCGATTGATACGGGGTTTATCGTGTACAACGATCGCACGTATCCAAACTTTATCAAAATGATGAATGAGATTGGCGTACGTGGCGTCGCAACACAAATGAGTTTTAGTGTACGTAATGATGCCAATGGCCTTGAGTATAATGGCCATACCATCACGACGTTGTTTGCTCAGAAGCGTAATTGGTTTAAGCCAAGTTTTTATCGTTTTATCCGCGAAATATTACGCTTCAATCAACTCGCTAAAGCCGCGGCGGCTGATGCAGAGCATAGTGTTCAAACTCTCGGAGAATTTTTGCATCATCATCAATTCTCTGATTATTTTTGTGAGAATTATATTTTACCGATGGGAGCGGCGATATGGTCCTCTTCATTGGCCGATATGCGTGCTTTTCCTTTGACGTTTTTTCTGCGTTTTTTCCTCAATCATGGCTTATTAGATATTACTCATCGTCCTCAGTGGTATGTGATTGAAGGGGGCTCTCGAGCGTATATTGAACCGTTAACCCAAGGATTTCGCGATAAGATTCGTCTCAATGCTCCTGTTGAGTGGTTGCGACGGAGCGGACAAGGTATTGAACTGCAAGTGCATGGCAAAATTGAACACTTTGATGAGGTGATTTTTGCTTGTCATAGCGATCAAGCGTTAGCTTTGTTATCGGATGCTAATCATCTTGAGCGTGAATTACTCGGCGCCATGGGTTATCAAGCCAATGAAGTGATTTTACACACGGATACCAGCTTATTACCAAAGCGAAAAGCGGCTTGGGCATCGTGGAACTATCGCTTGGCAGGGGACGTGGATCAAGAGACCCGTTTGCCGGCTTTAACTTACAATATGAATATATTGCAGCATATTGATAGCTCAGAAACGTTCTGTGTCACCTTAAACAGCAGCGAAAGTATTAATCCCAATAAAGTGCTGCGTAAATTTACGTATCATCATCCGGTATTTAACCGTGCCGCGATAGCTGCCCAGCAACGCAAAGCAGAGATCAGTGGGGTTAATCACACCTGGTTCTGTGGTGCCTACTGGCATAACGGTTTTCATGAAGATGGTGTTAAAAGTGCTTTAGACGTTGTAACTCGCCTTAGCGCGCAGACCAATACGGCTCAGCAAGGGGCTGCGTAATGCACAGTCAAGATAACGCGGTAAGCAGTGCCTTAATGGTTGGACATGTGCGTCATCGGCGTTTATCGCCAGTGGCGCATGATTTGACCTACCCACTCTTTATGCCTGCGATTGACCTCGATCAGTGGTCTGAGCTTCAGCAAAACGTGTGGGGGTTGGGTGAGAAATGGTGGCATTGGGCACGTTTTCGTCGTCAAGATTATCTTGGTCAAGGTGATTTGAAAGCTGCGGTGCAAGATAAAGTTCATGAACTCACTGGTGAGCGTATCGAAGGTAAAGTATTGGCAGTGGTCCATTTACGTTACCTCGGTCTCTATTTTAGTCCAGTCAATTTTTATTACTTGTACGATCATCAAGGAGAATGGCGCTATTTATTGGCAGAGGTCAGTAATACGCCATGGAATGAGCGTCACTACTATGCGTTACCGGCAGAGGCGGGGGAGGATAATCAGCATTGGCAACATGCTAAAGCCTTCCATGTTTCACCATTTAACCCAATTGATCAGCAGTATGTTTGGAAGCTAAAGCCGCTCAATCAAGGCTTAATGGTGCATTTAGAGTGTCATCGTCAGCATAAAGAATTCGATGCGACGCTGACCTTAAAAGCGCGGCCTTTTACGTCTGCTCAATTACTTAAGCTATTAATGAAAACGCCAATCATGACAATTAAAGTGATGGTGGGAATCTATTGGCATGCGTTGAAGTTATGGATAAAAGGAGCACCTTTTTATGCTCATCCAGATTCATCGTCAGTAAACAAAAATAATAAGGAGAAACGCTAATGTCACACTCTTCTTCTTTGGATATGCCCAAGACGCTAACTGTGTTACAAAAAGGGGCGCGGGCAATGGCATTCAAGTCTCTCAACCTAATGCAAATTGGCTGTTTAACCATCAAAGAATCGTTCAATGAAGTGGGTATTGAACAGTTTGGTCCAGCCCAAGAGGGGCAGATCCACGCGACGGTAGAGGTTAAACATCCTCATTTCTATGCTCGTTTACTCAAAGGTGGCAGTATCGCCGCCGCAGAAGCCTACATGGATGGTTGGTGGGATAGCCCCGATTTAACCGCAGTGATGGAATTAATGGCGCGAAATTTAGCCGCGCTCGATAAGCTGGAAGCGCAAAGTAGTATTGTGATGCGCTGGCTCAATCAAATGGGGCACTGGTTAAAGCGTAATTCCCTTGGTCAAGCTAAGCAAAATATCGAAGCGCATTATGATCTTGGTAACGATCTGTACCAAACCTTTTTAGATAAAAGAATGCTGTACTCTAGCGCACTTTATCTAAACAGTACTGACAGTTTAGAGCAAGCACAACTGAATAAAATGGAGCGTTTGTGTCAGCAGTTGCAATTGCAAGCCAGCGATCATGTGTTAGAGATCGGGACAGGCTGGGGAGCGATGGCGATTTACATGGCACAAACTTATGGTTGTAAAGTGACCACCACGACTATTTCTGAAGAACAGTTTGCCTACACACAGGCATTAGTTGAGTCGCTGGGTTTAACGGATCAAATTACCTTATTAAAACAAGATTACCGTCAGCTCACGGGACAGTTTGATAAATTAGTCTCTATTGAGATGATTGAAGCGGTTGGTAAAGCCTACTTAAAATCTTATATCCAACAGTGTAATCAATTATTGAAGCCACAAGGCTTAATGGCGATTCAAGCGATCACGATTACCGATCAACGTTATGATTATTACAGTAATAATGTTGATTTTATTCAAAAATACATCTTTCCCGGTGGTTTTTTACCCTCGATTACCGCCTTAACTCAAATGGCAACTCGGTTTAGCAATTTGGTGGTGCGCAATGTTTTTGATATTGGGTTAGATTATGCGCATACCTTAGCCGATTGGCGTTGGCGTTTTGAAGCGGCGTTACCAGAGGTGCAACGGTTAGGCTACGATGAACGATTTATTCGTATGTGGCGTTATTATTTGTGCTATTGCGAAGGTGGTTTTCAGGCTCGGACGATCAGTACGATTCATATGACCTTCCAGAAAGGTGCTTAATGCGCAAACTACTGCTGCCTTCATTACTGTTTGAAGTTATTTGGTGGTCTGCTGTCTGGGGCCAGACCGACTGGCAATGGTTGACTTTAGTGTTGGTCATCATCGCTTGGCTTAGTATGGCATACACTCAGTTAACCTCGCTTTTGCAAGTAATACTGCTCGCTGCGGCAGGTGTATTATTGGACGTAATTAATGGCGCTATCGGAGTGTTTATCTTTCCCTCCGATTATCCGATCCCACTCTGGTTAGTCATCCTATGGTGTGGTTTTGCTTGGTACGCTCGATTGCTTATCCCAGCTATTCAGCATTACTCATCACGCTGGATCATTATCCTAGGTGGTTTAGGTGGCGCGGTCAGCTATTGGGCGGGTTATCGATTTGCGGCCGTGGATTTTCAATGGACGGTTCTGACCGTAATGGGCATTTTATTTATCCAATGGTCGTGGCTCACATGGTGTTTATTAAAGGTATTTAATCATGCAAGGAATGCTCAGCGTATATAAACGGGTTATGCGTATTTCGCTTTTGCTCGTCATGATGTTGCCCCTTCCGTTGAGAGCAGAAGTGGATAAACCGCAACCAGAAATGCGAGATGCTTGGCATGATTGGCCAGTGGTTGGACAGGCTACGCTATCGTGGTTATTTTGGGATGTTTATCACTCCCAGCTACGTTCTCCCGATGGTCAATACCAGAAGCAGCCCGGTCAAGAGGTGGCAACTCATCCTCTGGCTTTAGAGATCCATTACCTACGTACGATTCGTCGTGAACAGCTATTGGAGGCCACCGAAAAGCAGTGGCAAAAACTCGGCTACTCTGCGGAAAACATTGAGTCATGGATGGCCCAGTTAAGTCACCTATTTCCAACGGTAGAAAAAGATCAGCGCCTCGTTTATCTCTCGGACGGTCAGCATGGACAGTTGTGGTATTTTCCAACACCAACAGATAAACACGTTCGTGGCGAGGTGATTGACCCCCAAATGAATGAGGCATTTTTGGCCATTTGGTTATCACCACGGAGTGATTACCCTAGATTAAGAAATCAACTGGTAGGAAAGCGCGGATGAAAAAGTATTGGCAAGCTCTTTGGTTAAGTGTTGCACTGGTGTTGGTTGGCTGTTCAACAGAGATCAATGATTATCAGGATGTAGAGCCAAAGTTTGATCTGTTCAACTATTTTACAGGCACAACCCACGCTTGGGGGATGGTGCAAGATTATACCGATAAACAAACACGACGTTTTGAAGTTTTGATCGAAGGTTCGGTAGAGGGGGATGTACTGACTCTGGTCGAAGATTTTATTTTCGATGATGGTGAGGAGAGCCAACGTATTTGGGTGATCACTCGCACTGGAGAGGGTGAATATCGCGGTGAGGCTGACGATATTATTGGTCAAGCTCGAGGTAAAGAAGTCGGTAATGCATTGCACTGGCGTTACTCATTTTTATTGAGTACCGAGAGCCGTAATATTGAAGTGTTGTTTGATGATTGGATGTATCGACAAGATGATCGTCACATGTTTAACCTCACCAAAATTAAGAAATTTGGTATTGAAGTCGGTAAAATTACCCTATTTTTCCAAAAGCAGTAACGGGACACATCAACAAAAAAAGGACTTCAATGTGAAGTCCTTTTTAGTCTAATCAGTTCACCACTTAGAGTTGATCCGTTAGCTCAATCGCATAACCAATATAGCTCGCTGGTGTCATCTGTTTAAGACGAGCCTTCTCTGCATCAGGCAGTGCTAAGCCATCAATAAACTGGCGCATGGCTTCGCCGTCAACGCGTTTACCGCGAGTTAACTCTTTTAATTTTTCGTACGGTTGATCAATACCGTAGCGGCGCATCACGGTTTGAATGGGTTCTGCCAATACTTCCCAGTTTTTATCGAGTTCAGCCAATAGAGCGTCACGATTGACTTCCAGTTTGCTGATGCCTTTTAGGGTTGAAGCATAAGCAATGATCGCATAACCCACACCGACTCCAAGATTACGCAGTACGGTGGAATCGGTCAGATCGCGCTGCCAGCGTGAAATAGGCAATTTTTGCGAAAGATGGGTAAAGATGGCGTTAGCTAAGCCTAAATTACCTTCCGAGTTTTCAAAGTCGATGGGGTTGACTTTATGAGGCATGGTTGAAGAGCCAATTTCACCCGCAACGGTTTTTTGCTTAAAGTGACCAAGAGCAATGTATCCCCAGATATCACGATCAAAGTCGATGAGGATAGTATTAAAACGGGCAATAGCGTCAAAGAGCTCGGCAATATAATCGTGTGGCTCAATCTGTGTTGTGTAAGGGTTCCAATTGACGCCTAACGACGCACAGACAAATTCTTCACTGAATTTATGCCAATCAATTTCAGGATAAGCAGAAAGATGCGCATTGTAGTTACCGACGGCACCGTTGATCTTGGCTAAAATTTCAATATTAGCGATTTGCTTATATTGGCGCTCCATGCGATAAGCGACATTAGCCATCTCTTTGCCCATGGTAGAAGGCGATGCTGGTTGACCATGGGTGCGAGAAAGGAGGGGAATATCACGATACTCTTCAGCTAATTGACGAATAGCATCAATAATACGACGAATCTCCGGAAGAATGACCGTATCACGCGCTTCTTTAAGCATCAACGCATGCGAAGTATTATTGATGTCTTCAGAGGTGCAAGCAAAGTGGATAAATTCGTTAACGGCGTGAAGTTCTGGAACTGTCGCGACTTTCTCTTTCAAGAAGTACTCTACCGCTTTCACATCGTGATTGGTGGTCCGTTCAATATCTTTGATACGTTGCGCATCTTGTTCGCTAAAGTTTTCAGCAAGTTGGTCAAGGAATTGATTGGCTGCTTGGCTAAACGCAGGGACTTCTTTAATTTCTGCCGTGGCAGCTAGCTTCTGTAGCCAGCGTATTTCAACGATAGTACGGTACTTGAGGAGACCATATTCACTGAAGATACTGCGCAACGCAATCGTTTTACTTCCGTATCGGCCATCTACCGGTGAAACAGCAGTCAATGCTGACAGTTCCATGTTATTCTCCTGGAGTGTGAGTTAAAAATGAAGGTGAATAAGAGTTAAGCCAAGCGTTATAGTCTTGCTAACAAGATCTGAGCTTGTTCGATCATCTTTTTACGACCAAAAATCAAATGGCGGCGTTTACCACCGACTTGACGCCAAAGCACAGCGCAGCGGATACCGGAAAGTAGCAAAGCACGTACTTTTTGTTGATTCGCGGTTTGTTGCAATACCGTTGGAGTGCCCGTTACTTGAATACGTGGACCAATAGGACTGATCACATCAAGATAAACACTAGCAAGATTACTGATCATGGTGTCATCAAGCAGATCAAAATGTTCTACTTGACGCTCTAACATCTGCAAACGGTCGCCAAGTTGAGCCATGGCATCGCGTCGCGTATGTAATTTACGTTCTAAGGCCATCAAACTAATCAGATAACGAGTCACCTCACCTCCTGATGGCGTGCTATCAATCCCATTCACTAGACATTGAAGGCCAACTTTTAAATTGGCCTCATTACCGAAAACATCTACGGTATTATTGGGATTAAGGTTGACGATAGCTTGGAGTGAGGTTGCAAACGCGTCTGAATCACAGTGACCGTTTTTTGCCACTTGTTGAACCAAAGCCACGGCTTGGCACATTCCAGCAAAGGCGATAGTACGGTCGTAGTTGGTGTTAGCCACGTAAATACTCCTACAGTTAACTAAGAAATGCGCTGTTCAATAATCCCACCACCGAGGCAGACTTCGCCTTGATAGAAGACGGCAGATTGCCCTGGGGTAACGGCAATTTGTGGTTCATCGAACATCACTTTGATGTTTTGTTCATCAAGCGGAATAATAGTGCAGGCAATATCCGTTTGACGATAACGAGTTTTGACTGTGCAGCGTGTTGGCTCGGTGATGGTTTGACGAGAAACCCAATGTAGTTGAGAAGCCACTAACCCCTGAGATTTTAACAATGGATGATCCGCGCCTTGCACTGCGATCAAAACATTACGTTGTAAATCCTTTTCTGCCACATACCAAGGTTGCTCACTGCCGTCTTTCAAACCACCAATATGTAAGCCTTTACGCTGTCCTAGGGTGTGATACATCAGTCCTTGGTGTTCACCAATCACTTTGCCTTCCGGCGTTTCAATTTTACCCGGTTGTGCAGGTAAATAGCGAGATAAGAAGTCGGTAAATTTGCGCTCGCCAATAAAACAGATTCCTGTGGAATCTTTCTTCTTGGCGGTAATGAGACCTTGCTCTTCAGCAATACGACGAACTTCAGGTTTTTCTAGTTCCCCGACAGGGAATAAACTTCTTGCTACTTGTTCGTGACTCAGGGTGTATAAAAAGTAACTTTGGTCTTTATTACTGTCTAAACCACGCAGCATTTGTGGCTTTTCACCTTGAGTTGGGAAAGTACGGCGTACATAATGACCCATAGCAATATAATCAGCGTCGAGGACTTCATCCGCAAACTCAAGAAAGGCTTTGAATTTAATTTCTTTATTACAGAGGATATCCGGATTAGGCGTTCTGCCAGCTTTGTACTCAGCTAAGAAATACTCAAAGACATTATCCCAATATTCTGCAGCAAAATTAATGGTATGCAGATAAATGCCTAGCTTGTCACAGACCGCTTGAGCATCCGCTAAATCTTCAGCGGCAGTACAGTACTCCTCGTTATCATCTTCCTCCCAATTCTTCATAAACAAGCCTTCGACTTGATAGCCTTGTTGTTGTAAAAGATAGGCTGAAACGGAGGAATCCACGCCACCTGACATGCCAACAATCACTTTCTTTTGGCTGTTTGCACTGCGGTTATCTGACATAACGTAATACCACTTAATTAACTTGGGTCCAGATTCTAACAGAAAGAATTTTTCGAGGACAGATCCGCGACCGCAATCACACTTCCCTTGCTGATTATCTGAGCTATTTGCGACCATTTTGTCATGATGGCGGGTGCATCAGGTGAGCGCTGAGACAAAGTGCGAAGCAACGATTCGCAAAGGTGCATAAGTCAACACAGACAAAAATAAAAACCACAACGAAAACGTTTGCCTTGTTTCTGTTAGTTGCTGTTTTAGTGGAGAGCGAGTTAGAATCGCCCATCTTTTTATTCCCAAGCCGAATTGACGCTATGAAATTTCCTGGCCAACGTAAATCTAAACATTATTTTCCTGTCCATGCTCGCGATCCACTGGTTATCCAAGCGCAAGAAAATAAAAAAATGTCCCGTACACACATTATTGGAATTGATCAAACTTTGGTCGACATTGAAGCGAAAGTGGATTCTGAGCTGATTGAGCGTTATGGACTAAGTAAAGGCCACTCTTTAGTGATCAATGACGAGGCGGCAGAAGCGCTTTATCAGGAATTAAAAAGCAATCAATTAATTAGTAGTGAATATGCTGGTGGGACGATCGGTAATACACTACATAACTATTCGGTACTGGCAGACGATCGCTCTACCTTATTAGGGGTAATGAGCCAAGATATTAAGATTGGTAGCTATGGCTATCGTTATCTTTGTAATACTTCTAGTCGCGTTGATCTTAATTATTTACAAGGTGTTGACGGTGCGATTGGCCGTTGTTTTGCCTTAATCACCGAGGATGGTGAACGAACCTTTGCGATCAGTGAAGGTCAAATGAACCAATTAAATCCAGATAATATTCCAGAGAAAATTTTCCGTACCGCTTCTGCTTTGGTGATTACGGCTTATTTAGTGCGTTGTAAAGCGGGCGATCCGATGCCAGATGCGACAATGAGAGCGATTGAGTATGCAAAAAAATACGACGTACCTGTAGTATTAACCCTCGGGACTAAATTTGTTATTCAGGAAGACCCGGAGTTTTGGCAGCGATTTTTAAGTGAACACGTCACAGTGTTAGCGATGAATGAAGATGAAGCGCAAGCCTTAACGGGAGAACAAGATCCACTAGCCGCTTCTGATAAAGCGTTAGATTGGGTTGATTTAGTGCTTTGTACAGCAGGTCCTGTGGGTTTATTTATGGCCGGTTACACCGAGGATTCAGCGAAACGTGAAACCTCTCTACCTTTATTACCGGGTTCAATTGCAGAATTTAATCGTTATGAATTTAGTCGCCCAACCAGTCGTCTTGGTTGCGAAAATCCTATCCGGGTTTATTCGCATATCGCTCCTTATATGGGCGGACCAGAAAAGATTAAAAATACCAATGGTGCAGGTGATGCCGCACTGTCGGCTTTATTGCATGATATGGCGGCGAATAAGTACCATAAAGAAAATGTACCTAATTCAAGTAAGCATCAATATCAATTTTTAACATACTCTTCTTTTTCTCAAGTGTGCAAATATTCTAATCGAGCCAGTTATGAGGTATTAGTACAACATTCACCTCGTTTATCTCGTGGTTTGCCTGAGCGAGAAGATAGCTTAGAAGAAGCCTACTGGGAACGATAAAGACACAAACATACGGCGGCAGATTATTTGCCGCAGTGAATAATAAAGGCTCCTAGTAGGAGCCTTTATTGTATGACAGATAAATTCCCTTTTGTTAACGAAATACTCACTAATCGAGAGTTAGGCTCCAAGGTTGATGAATGCGATTATCAGCAGATAAATACCAAGCCGTTAGTTAACAAAGAGGAAATAAAAGAGTTTAGATAGCAAACTCTTCTAATGATTTACCTTCATCCAATGCTTTTTGAATTGCTAAAGGCGTACGTCCTTGACCTGTCCATGTTTTTTCAACGCCATTGTCCATGTATTTATATTTAGCTGGACGTGGTGCACGTTTGCCTTGTTTCGTCTTAGCTTTAGTTTTGGTTTCGCCAGCAAGCGCAGAAATTAACGCGCTCACATCAATACCTTCTTTAGCTATTTGTTCAGCAATCGCAGAGAGCTTAGCTTCTTGTTCTGCCATTGCCGCTTTTTCTTGTTCTTCAAGTTCTTTACGCTCTTGTACTACGGTCGTTAATTTATCGAGCGCTTCTTCAAGCTGTTCTAGAGTTAAATCACGAGCATATGCACGTAGGCTACGAATATTTAATAGCGTTTTAGTTAGTTCAGACATTACTGTTTCCTGTGAGATAAAATGGTTTACCGCTTAATATTAAACCTAGTTATTTGTTCTAGCAATATTAGGATGATGATAATAACACGAATATTGAGTAAAAAAAGATTAACAAGCCGAAGATTAATATTATTGGCTTATAGTATAGCCAATAATATGACCATATTTGAGCATAACGTTAACCATGAAACGGATTTTTTCAAGTCTATTTACTATTTTTAGTGATATTCATTGCATAATCATCTGCCGCTATCAGCTCATGCTGTCATTCATTTTAAATTGGGATCAGTGCTGCAATAAAAATCGATGATGTCACGGACTACTGAACAGTAACGGCAAGCGGCAGAGCATCAAAAGGAATTAAACCTTACTATGGGTTGCATTGAGATGGATGATAAGTACAATGCGATGACCTAATGCGGGAGTCATGGATTACTTAAGATGATTAAGTAAGCGGATTTCTCGATGTAGAGGTGCGGTATTGAAAAGTAACTAGGGTTGGGGTGATGCCAATGAATCCAAGTGAAAGGCCTTACCGCCGAAGTAAGTCGTCGATCAACACGGCTTGCTGGGGTTGTTATCGAATAGGAACAACACTGCCATAGTCTAAGTACCGTTCGCGTTTGGTGAATATAACCAACCTACAGTTCGGTACTGTGTTGTTAAACTATGGAGCGCTACTGTAGGGTTGGGTGAAGTGTTCGCTTCCCTTTCGCTTAGTTCAACATAAGCTGTGATGATCTATATCGTCCAGTTTGTCTGCAGTAGATCTCTTGCCATTTATTATTGGTTTTTGAAGATCATGAATGTAATTGATTTTGCTTCCTCGCCTTTGTCTTTGTTACCACCCTTGGTTGCATTGGGCTTAGCAATTATTACCCGTCGAGTGTTGTTATCTCTTGGCGTTGGTATTTTAATCGGTGCTTTACTGCTCGCTAACTATTCCGTGACTGATGCGGTTTCTTATACCAGTGGTCAAGTATTCAGTGTTTTTATCGCTGATGGCGGTATCAATACTTGGAATATGAGTATTGTTGGCTTTTTATTATTATTAGGCATGATGACCGCGCTATTGACGTTATCTGGCGGTACTCGTGCGTTTGCCGAATGGGCACAAGTTCGCGTAAAAAGCAAACGTGGGGCTAAATTATTAGCGGCTTTTCTTGGTGTGTTTATTTTTGTTGATGACTATTTTAATAGTTTAGCGGTCGGTTCTATTTCAAGACCAGTCACGGATCGTTTTTATGTATCACGTGCCAAGCTGGCTTACATTTTAGATTCGACGGCTGCGCCAATGTGTGTTGTGATGCCTGCTTCCAGCTGGGGCGCATACATCATGACGATTATCGGTGGTATTCTCGTTTCGCACGGCATTACTGATTATTCACCGCTTGGTGCTTATTTACGCCTTGTACCGATGAACTTTTACGCTATTTTTGCCTTGCTCATGGTATTTGCGGTAGTGTGGTTTCAAATGGATATTGGCCCGATGCGTCGTCATGAAATTAATGCATCGCAAGGTCGAGGATTTGATAACGATCAGGACAATGATAGTCCCGCTGCTCATCAATTAAATGAAGAGTTAGACATCCCGGAAAGTGAACACGGTAAAGTGTTGGATTTGGTGTTACCGATTGTATTACTAATTGTTGCTACTATTGGTGCCATGCTCTACACCGGTGGACAAGCTTTAGCGGGTGAGGGGATGGCTTTTAATATTCTCGGAGCCTTCGAAAATACTGACGTAGGAACCTCATTAGTTTATGGCGGTTCGGCAGGGTTACTCGCCGCATTAATTACCGTATTCAAACAAAAAATGCCATTACGAGACACATTGATGACGATGTGGATTGGTGCTCGTTCGATGTTTGGTGCGATCTTGATCCTTATCTTTGCTTGGACGATTGGTTCAGTGATTGGTGACATGAAAACGGGGGCTTATTTGTCTTCATTGGTGCAAGGCAATATTAATCCTCATTGGTTACCGGTGATGCTCTTTTTATTGTCAGGTGTGATGGCGTTTTCAACAGGAACCTCATGGGGGACCTTTGGGATTATGTTACCGATTGCTGGAGACATGGCCGCGGCGACTGACATTGCATTGATGTTGCCGATGCTCAGCGCGGTATTGGCGGGAGCAGTGTTTGGTGACCATTGCTCACCGATTTCAGATACGACCATTCTCTCTTCAACAGGAGCGCGTTGTAACCATATTGATCACGTTGCAACCCAATTGCCTTATTCACTTTCAGTGGCCTTTATTTCTGCGATTGGTTTTGTGGTGTTAGGAATGACGGCTTCGGTCCTAGCTTCTCTGGCGGCTTCAAGCGTGGTGTTTATCATCGTTTGTTTGATATTATCTTGGTTATCTAAAGCTAGAATGGTTCGTTAATCGCGAGCATTGACGATAAATTAGAAAAATTTGCAATTTGCAGTTGCAAATATGGTCAAGCTTAGTTAGTGTTGAAAACAGTCGAATTAAACCATAGAAAGACAATCAGTATGCGTAATTTTGTAATGAATATTCATCACCATCATCATCCCTAGCCAGTCTTTCGGGAGATGTACGCATACCCGGGAGGCAGGACGCTCCCGGTGGTTAAATCAAAAGTATATTTAGATTTTAAACCCTTGGGAGAGCACTCTTCCAAGGGTTTTTTTACGGTTTGATTTTAACGCGATAAATAACAAAGGAATGAACGAATGCCAACACAACGCCTAAGAATTGCTATTCAGAAGAAAGGTCGCTTAAGTCAAGAGTGCCAAGATTTATTGAAAAAATGTGGGGTGAAATTCAACATTATGGGCGAGCGACTCGTGGTTCATTCGCTGAATATGCCGATTGATCTCCTGCTCGTTCGAGACGACGATATTCCCGGATTGATCATAGATGGCGTGGTTGATTTAGGGTTTGTCGGTGAGAATGTCCTCGAAGAGACTCGCTTAGATCGCCGCGCGCTGAATCAGCCAAGCCAATTTGTCAGCCTCCGTCGGATGGACTTTGGTGGATGTCGTCTGTCGATCGCCATGGATAAAGATCAAACCTACACTGGCCCGCAAGACTTGAAAGGTAAACGGATCGCGACGACTTATCCGCAATTACTCAAAGCCTACATGGATGAACAGGGAATCGATTTTAGTACCTGTATGTTAACGGGCTCAGTGGAGGTCGCTCCTCGCGCAGGTCTTGCTGATGCGATTGCCGATTTAGTCTCAACGGGAGCCACTTTAGAGGCAAACGGATTAAAAGAAGTGGAAGTGATCTTCCAATCCAAAGCCATGCTTATTCAACGTTCAGGCGATTTCACGGCCGATAAAGCGGCATTGATTGATAAATTGCTGACTCGCATGCACGGCGTGCAACAAGCCAAAGAATCAAAATACATCATGTTACATGCTCCCGTTGAGCAGCTCTCCAAAATTACTGCGTTGTTACCCGGTGCTGAAGACCCGACCGTACTACCGCTCTCGGCAGATAAAAGCAAAGTGGCGGTGCATTTGGTGAGTTCAGAGAACTTATTTTGGGAAACGATGGAGCAGCTCAAAGCCTTGGGAGCCAGTTCTATCCTTGTGTTACCTATTGAAAAAATGATGGAGTAAGGAAATGAGAACGGTTGTTTGGCCATCACTGAGTGAAACTCAGCAAGAATCGGTTTTAGAGCGCCCAGCGATAAGTGCAGGAGCCAATATTACCGCCACGGTACAAGATTTGATCAGCCAAGTTCGCCGTGAAGGGGATAAGGCGTTGCTGACCCTGACGGAAAAATTTGATCGAGTGAAACCCGACACTTTGCGTGTTTCGCAAGCTGAGATTGACGCCGCCAGTGAGCGTTTATCAGCCGAGATGAAGCAAGCTTTGCAGCAGGCATACAGTAATATTGCCAAATTTCATAAAGCGCAAAAATCGCAGCCTCTGAGAGTAGAAACCATGCCCGGTGTCGTTTGTGAGCAAGTGACTCGTGCTATTAATAAGGTTGGTTTATATATTCCCGGTGGCAGTGCGCCGTTACCTTCAACGGTACTAATGCTTGGCGTTCCGGCACAAATTGCAGGCTGTCGAAAAGTGGTGCTTTGTTCACCACCACCGATTGCCGATGAGATCCTCTATGTCGCCAAATTATGCAATATCGATGAGGTGTATAACGTCGGCGGTGCTCAAGCGATTGCGGCGATGGCGTATGGCACGGAAACCGTAGCTAAAGTCGATAAAATCTTTGGTCCTGGTAATGCTTATGTGACCGAAGCTAAGCGGCAAGTGAGTCATGACTTTCAGGGCGCAGCGATGGATATGCCTGCTGGTCCGTCAGAAGTGTTAGTGATCGCTGATGAGACGGCGGACGCTGAATTTATTGCTGCTGATTTACTCAGTCAGGCCGAGCATGGACCTGACTCACAAGTGGTGTTAGTGACGCCATCGCCAATGATTGCCGATCGTGTGACTGATGCTGTGCAGCGTCAGCTTAAAACGTTAACTCGGGCAGACATTGCTCAGCAAGCGTTGGCTTCCAGTTTAATCATTATTGCCGATTCGCTGACCCAAGCGGTGGCGATCTCTAACTATTACGGTCCAGAACATTTGATTGTTCAGACCAAAAATCCTCGTGAGCTCGTGCCACTGCTCGATAACGCAGGGTCGATATTTTTAGGCAATTGGTCACCAGAATCGGTCGGGGATTACGCTTCAGGCACCAATCATGTGCTGCCAACTTATGGTCATACACGGACCTATTCCAGTTTAGGTTTGGCAGATTTTACTAAGCGTATGACAGTTCAAGAGCTGACAGCGGATGGCTTAAAGGCATTAGCACCGACAGTGGTTGCCATGGCTAACGCGGAAGGATTAGATGCTCACCGACGTGCGGTCACGATCCGTATAGAGAAATTACAAGAGGCGAAAAATTGATGGAAAAATTGGCACGCAAACAAATTCAGGCTTTAACGCCTTATTTATCGGCTCGTCGGATTGGCGGCAGTGGCGATGTGTGGCTGAATGCCAACGAATCTCCGTTCGATAATCACTATAAAACCGACTTTGCTCGTCTTAACCGATATAGCGATTGTCAGCCACAAGCACTGATCCAAGCTTATGCTGACTACGCGGGAGTTAAGCCTGATCAAGTACTCACTTCACGCGGTGCTGATGAGAGTATTGAGCTATTGATCCGCACCTTTTGTGAGCCGAATCAAGATGCGATTCTTTATTGTCCCCCGACTTATGGCATGTATGCGATCAGCGCTGAAACCTTTGGGGTGGAGCGTAAACAGGTTCCGCTTAGCGCAGACTGGCAACTCGATTTAACCGCGATTGAGGCCAACCTTGAGCAGGTGAAATTAGTCTTTGTGTGCAGCCCGAATAACCCGACTGGCAACCTTATTCGTCGTGAAGATATCATCGCGCTATTAGAAATGACTCAAGATCGGGCCATTGTGGTGATGGACGAAGCCTATATCGATTTTTGTCCCGAAGCGTCAACGGTCGATTTACTGCAAACATATCCTAATCTGGCCATTTTACGTACCTTGTCGAAAGCATTTGCATTGGCGGGCCTACGCTGTGGTTTTACTTTGGCGAGTCCAGCGATCATTAATCTGTTACTTAAAGTGATTGCTCCTTATCCGGTTCCGGTACCAGTAGCGGATATTGCCCTGCAAGCTTTATCGCCATCAGGTTTAGCGCGTACTAAATTTCAGGTATTGGATCTCAATGCGAACCGCGCCTATTTACAAGTCGGTTTGCAAATGGTGCCCGGTGTCGAGGTCTTTGAAGGCTGGGGTAATTACTTATTGGTTAAGTTTCCCGATGGCGATGCGCTATTTAAAGCCGCTTGGGAGCATGGGATTATTTTACGTAACTCGCCAATCGACAATGCAGTACGAATTTCTGTCGGCAATCGAGAAGAGTGTGAAAAAGTCGTCGCCTTTGTGCGCAATTATTACCAATAAATGACATTAACGGGCATCAAGGCGCAATAACCTTGAGTGCAGAATAAGAAAAGGATATTCCTGTGAGCATACAACAAAAAATTCTCTTTATTGACCGCGATGGCACCTTAATTGTCGAGCCTCCGGTCGATTTTCAAGTGGATCGTTTAGATAAGGTTAAGTTTGAGCCTGATGTGATCCCCAGCCTGTTGGCCCTCCAAGAGGCGGGTTATCGTTTGGTCATGGTCACCAATCAAGATGGTCTTGGCACCGACAGTTATCCGCAAGCAGACTTTGATGCGCCGCATACGATGATGATGGAGATTTTTCAATCACAAGGCGTGAAATTTGATGAGGTGCTAATTTGCCCTCACTTTGAACAGGATAATTGTGCCTGTCGTAAACCTAAATTGGGTTTGGTGAAGTCTTATTTGCAAAGTGGCCAGATCGATTTTAAACATTCAGCGGTGATTGGCGATCGAGTGACCGATCTGCAATTGGCAGAAAATATGGCGCTGCAAGGGATTCAATATCATCCACAAAATTGCAATTGGCGGCAGATAGTCAAGCAGTTAACGGTCAAAGCACGCACCGCTCAGGTGGTACGAAAAACCAAAGAAACCGACATTCAAGTCGCGGTTAATCTCGATGAAACAGGCGGTAATCAGATTGAAACTGGTTTAGGTTTTTTTGATCACATGCTGGATCAAATTGCTACCCACGGTGGGTTTCAACTTAAATTAACCGTTAAGGGCGATTTGCATATTGACGATCACCACACGGTAGAAGATACCGCTTTGGCATTAGGCCAAGCGTTAAGAGAAGCCTTAGGTGATAAGCGAGGTATTGGCCGTTTTGGTTTTAGCTTACCGATGGATGAATGCTTAGCACAGTGCGCTTTAGATTTATCGGGTCGTCCTTACCTTAAATTTGACGCGCAATTTAGCCGTGAACAAGTCGGGGATTTGTCGACGGAAATGGTCTACCACTTTTTCCGCTCTCTCACTGATACCTTAGCCTGTACTTTGCATTTATCCTCAACCGGTGACAACGATCATCATATTATTGAAAGCTTGTTTAAAGCCTTTGGCCGCACTCTGCGCCAGGCGATTCAAGTACAAGGTAATGAATTACCGAGTAGCAAAGGAGTGCTGTGATGAAACCCAAGGTGGTCATTATTGATACGGGATGTGCCAATATCGCTTCAGTACGCTTTGCAATTCAACGACTCGGTTACGATGTCACTTTGTCTCGCCAGCCAGAGGAGATCCTCGCCGCGGATAAGCTGTTTCTACCTGGCGTAGGTACCGCGAGTGAAGCGATGCATAACCTCAAACAGAGACAATTAGTCGAATTGATTCAGCGCCTTGAGCAACCGGTACTCGGGATTTGTTTAGGGATGCAATTGATGGGCAGACGCTCACAAGAGCATGGCCAACAAGCGCAGCAGGCGGTAGATTGTCTTGGTTTAGTGAACGGCGATGTGCAGCGTATGCAAACTAAAGATTTACCACTTCCCCATATGGGCTGGAATACGGTGACCGCTCAGCAAGGTAATCCGTTATTTGCGGGTATTGATGCCAATGAGTATTTCTATTTTGTCCACAGCTTTGCCATTCCAGTCGCTGATTACACCATTGCTGAATGTGATTACGGACAGCCGTTTAGCGCCGCTATCCAACAGGGCAATTATTACGGTGTGCAGTTTCACCCTGAACGCTCGTCAAAAGTGGGCGCAAAACTGATTGATAATTTTTTGAAACTGTAAGTTTGAATGGTTAAGGATCGCGGCTTAGTCGATGGACTCAGCCAGCATTAAGGATAAGTGATGATTATTCCCGCATTAGATTTAATTGATGGTCAGGTGGTACGCCTCTACCAAGGTGATTACGGCCAAGTGACTGAATACAAAGTGGACCCCGTTGAGCAATTTAATTTATATCACCAAGCTGGGGCCAACTGGCTGCACTTAGTGGATTTAACCGGTGCAAAAGATACCTCAGCACGGCAGCTTGAGCTCATTAGTCAACTATTAGCCAGTACGCCGGCCAATATCCAAATTGGCGGAGGTGTACGCAGTGAGCAAGATGTTATCGATTTACTGGCGGCTGGAGCTCAGCGTGTGGTTATCGGCTCGACAGCGGTTAAGCAGCCGCAGTTGGTCAAGCAGTGGATGGAAAAATATGGCGCTGAGAAAATCGTCCTCGCCCTAGACATCAATATTGATCAAGAGGGCGTGCGCCGAGTGGCGGTGTCTGGCTGGCAAGAAGATTCAGGGGTAACCATTGAAGCACTACTAGACGATTATCTCACTGTCGGCTTGCAGCATGTATTGTGTACCGATATTGCCCGTGATGGGACCTTAAATGGCTCCAATGTCGAGTTGTATATCGATTTATGTCAGCGTTACCCTCAGGTCCAGTTTCAATCTTCTGGGGGGATTGGCACCCTTGCTGATATTGCTGCACTTAAAGGCAGTGGTGTGGCGGGTGTGATTGTCGGTCGAGCATTATTGGATGGCAAATTTACCGCTCAGGAGGCATTTTCATGTTGGCAAAGCGAATAATTCCTTGTTTAGATGTGCGTGATGGGCAAGTCGTGAAAGGTGTCCAGTTTCGTAATCATGAGATTATCGGTGATATCGTGCCACTCGCTCAGCGTTATGCACAAGAAGGTGCCGATGAGTTAGTTTTTTATGATATCACCGCCTCCAGTGATGGACGGGTGGTGGATAAAGGCTGGGTTGCCAAAGTTGCTGAGGTCATTGATATTCCTTTTTGCGTCGCTGGCGGCATTAAAACGGCGCAAGACGCGGCGCGGATCTTAGAGTTTGGTGCTGACAAAGTTTCTATTAACTCACCGGCGTTAGCGGATCCTAACTTGATCACTCAATTAGCGGACAAATTTGGTGTGCAGTGTATTGTGGTCGGGATAGATTCTTATTTTGATCAGGCAACGGGGCAATATCAGGTCTATCAATTTACCGGTGATGAAGCGCGCACCAAAGCCACGCAGTGGCAAACGCAAGATTGGGTGCAAGAAGTCCAACAACGCGGCGCGGGGGAAATCGTACTCAATATGATGAATCAAGATGGGGTGCGTAATGGTTATGATTTACAGCAGCTGAAAATGATCCGTGCGGTGTGCCAAGTGCCGCTGATTGCATCAGGTGGCGCGGGGACTATGGCGCATTTTGCCGATGCGTTCCAAGTTGCCAACGTTGATGGCGCGCTCGCGGCATCGGTATTCCATAAACAAATCATTAATATTGGTGAGTTGAAGCAATATTTACATCAACAACAGATAGAGGTAAGACGATGAGCCAAACGAAACAAACTGAGCGGCCACTGGTTGAGCGCATTGATTGGCAAAAAGTCGATGGTCTTATCCCTGCGATTGTGCAAGATTTTGACTCTAGCCAAGTATTGATGATGGGTTACATGAATCCAGAAGCGCTTGAGGTGACACTGACTACTAAGCAGGTGACTTTTTATTCGCGCTCCAAACAGCGCTTGTGGACCAAAGGGGAAACCTCTGGCCATGTTTTACAGCTAAGAAATTTGGCCCTCGATTGCGATCAAGACACCCTGTTAGTCAAGGTCAATCCGATTGGTCCCACTTGTCATACTGGCACCACGACTTGCTGGGACGGTGATAGCCAAGAAGAATCACAAATGGTTTGGCTTCATCAACTTGAGCAATTATTGGCGGCTCGTCAATCTGCCGATCCTGAGTCATCCTACACCGCTAGCCTTTACGCGAGCGGCACTAAGCGCATTGCGCAGAAAGTCGGTGAAGAAGGGGTTGAAGTCGCGCTTGCGGCGGCGACGGGTGATAAGGCGGAGCTGATCAGTGAATCGGCGGATCTTATCTATCATCTATTAGTGCTATTACAAGACCAAGGCTTAGCCCTGAGTGATGTGATTGATAAATTAAAGCAGCGTCATCAGTAATCACAATCTGACCATGCCTCTCATCAGTGCATGGTCAGACAATCATTTACAGATCGATTTCGCGCCATTCTCCGGGTTGGAGCGTTTCTAGGGTTGTGTTACCAATCGAATAACGAATCAGACGTAGAGTGGGAAAACCAATGCAAGCGGTCATGCGTCGTACTTGTCGATTACGACCCTCAATAATGGTCATTGCTAACCACGTGGTGGGGATTGCCGCGCGAAAGCGCACCGGTGGATTACGCTCCCATACCTGTGGTGGTTTGATAATCTCAACCTTAGCCGGTAAAGTCGGTCCATCTTTAAGAGTGACACCACGGCGCAACTGTTCTAAATCCGCTTCTTGAGGCTCCCCTTCAACTTGTACCCAATACGTTTTTGGCGCTTTAGCTTTAGGTTGAGTCAATCTTGCTTGTAATACGCCATCATTAGTTAAGATCATTAATCCTTCGCTATCACGATCGAGTCGTCCGGCGGCATAAATGTCTTTTATCGTAATAAAATCAGCCAGTGTTTGTCGGCCTTGGCCATCGGTAAATTGGCTTAAGGTATCGTAAGGTTTATTAAAGGCGATGACTTTTCGTTCGTCAGGAGATCGTGGTCCGGAAGCGATTTTCTTTCGTTTGAAGCTGGGTCTTTCAGCGAGTTTAGGGCGTTCGGCGCGTTTGAATTGCGCAGGTGCGCTGGTCGTTGAGGAACCGGAAAGCGTACGACGTGAGCGGGATGACATGTTAAGCACCTTGCAAATATGTAAATGAGTTGTGTTTGAATGTTTTATCTGACGCAGAAATAGGCTATGCTTTGCGCGCCTGAAAACAAGATTGAACGACGGAATGATAGACTATTATCTTGTTTTTGTTTAATTATAGCCAATAGAGAATTTCTCACCGTGAGACTCAACCAGCACATCCATCGTGAGAGTTAACCTTATAATAGTGAGACAAACGTGGCCAAGTTTTGAGGATGTAAAACTAGCTTGTTCACGGACATTCACATCGTACTATTTCATCCCATAGTGCGGTTAGAACAAAGGGAAAGTTCATGCCTACAGAAAAACCAACCATCATCTATACCATCACTGATGAAGCGCCAGCGTTAGCGACTTATTCATTACTGCCAATTATTCAATCATTTACGGCATCATCAGGGATCAGTGTTGAGACCAGAGATATTTCGTTAGCCGGGCGTATTCTTGCCAGCTTCCCTGAACACTTGAAAGAGAATCAACGAGTCAGCGATGCTTTATCTGAGTTGGGCCAGTTAGCACAAACCCCAGCGGCGAATATTATTAAACTACCAAATATCTCAGCTTCGATTCCTCAGTTGAAAGCCGCGATAAAAGAGCTGCAAGACAAAGGTTATGATCTTCCCGATTATCCTGCAGAACCGAGCACTTACGAGCAGGAAGCGATCAAAGCCACTTACGATAAAATTAAAGGCAGTGCGGTAAACCCAGTACTACGAGAAGGTAACTCGGATCGTCGTGCGCCAACATCAGTGAAAAATTACGCCAAGAAAAACCCGCACTCAATGGGCGCTTGGTCGAAAGACTCTCGTTCTCACGTAGCGAGCATGGATGATAAAGATTTCTTTGGCAGTGAAAAATCGTTAACGGTTGCCGGTGACACTCAGGTCTCTATTGAATTTGTCGCTCATGATGGCACTCGTAAAACTTTGAAAAAGCCATTTGCTTTGCTGGATAAAGAAATCATTGACACCAGCGTGATGAATAAGAAGGCTTTAGTGGCGTTTTACGAAAAAGAGATCGCCCAAGCTAAACAGCAAGATATTTTGCTTTCTTTGCATCTCAAAGCCACGATGATGAAAGTCTCTGATCCGGTGATTTTTGGTTATGCGGTTAAAGTTTATTACCAAGATGTATTTGCTAAATACGGTGAGTTATTTGATCAACTAGGTGTTGATGTTAATAATGGTCTTGGCGATGTTTACGCTAAAATTCAGACCTTACCACAAGCGCAGCGTGAAGAAATCGAGTCTGCCATTCAAGCGGTATACACCACTCAACCTCCGTTAGCGATGGTTGATTCGGATCGTGGTATCACCAATTTACATGTGCCAAGCGATATTATTGTTGATGCTTCAATGCCAGCGATGATCCGCTCATCAGGTCAAATGTGGGGCCCGGATGGCAAACAAAAAGATACCAAAGCTTTAATTCCAGATCGTTGCTATTCAGGGGTTTACCAAGCAGTGATCGATTTTTGTCGTGATAATGGTGCTTTTGACCCAACGACCATGGGCAGTGTGCCTAACGTTGGTTTAATGGCACAAAAAGCCGAAGAATATGGTTCACACGACAAAACCTTTATCCTTGATGCTGATGGCGTTGTGCAAGTCATTGATCAATCAGGTAAAGTGTTGCTTGAACAGGTTGTCGAAGCGGGGGATATCTTCCGTATGTGCCAAGTGAAAGATGCGCCCATTCAAGATTGGGTTAAATTAGCCGTTAATCGTGCCCGCGCAACGGGAGTGCCAGCGGTGTTTTGGCTCGATGAATCTCGCGCTCATGATCTTGAGCTGATTAAAAAGGTTAAGCAATACTTGCCGGATCACGATACCAATGGTCTAGACATCAAAATCATGTCGCCAGTACAAGCTACTCTCTACACTTTAGCGCGTATGAAAGAAGGCAAAGACACCATTTCAGTAACCGGTAATGTACTGCGTGATTATCTTACTGACTTATTTCCGATCCTTGAATTAGGAACGTCAGCGAAAATGCTGTCCATCGTTCCGCTGATGAATGGTGGCGGTCTATTTGAAACCGGAGCGGGTGGCTCAGCACCGAAGCACGTACAACAAGTGCAGAAAGAGAATCACTTGCGTTGGGATTCTTTGGGTGAGTTTCTTGCTCTTGCTGCCTCACTGGAGCATCTGAGTGTGGTCACGGGTAATCCGAAAGCCCAAGTATTGGCTGATACCTTGGATGTAGCAACAGGCAAGTTTTTAGATAATAACAAATCACCGTCACGTAAAGTCGGGGAGTTAGATAACCGTGGCAGCCATTATTACCTTGCTACTTACTGGGCAGAAGCGCTCGCTGAGCAAAAGCAAGATAGTGATTTAGCCACGGAGTTCGCTCCCGTTGCTCAGCAATTGAAGGCGCAAGAGCAACAGATTATTCAAGAACTTAATCAGGCGCAGGGCGTGCCGGGTGATTTAGGTGGCTATTACGCCCCTGAGTTTGCCAAGGCGTCTACTTTGATGCGTCCTAGCCAGACGTTAAATAAGATTATTGACCGCGCTTAAACAACAAAACCCGCCGAAAGGCGGGTTAGTTTTAGACACAAGTTGGCAGCGAATTATTTACTTGGTTGGCCTTCAATCGGTACCACATTACTCGCATGATAGCCTTTAGGGCCCTGTTCCACTTCATAAGCAACCTGTTGGCCCGCCTTTAATGTGCGATAGCCATCCATTTTGATCGTTGAATAATGAGCAAAAATGTCTTCATTTCCGCCTTCCGGACAAATAAAACCAAATCCTTTAGCGTTGTTGAACCATTTTACTGTACCTGTAGCCATGCTATACATCCCTCATGCATTGTATTACTGATGTTGTTAACGCTTACCTTGTTTATCGACAATCTCCAATAAACAAGGCATCAATCTTCGCTTTTTATTCCGTTAGCGAAGCGGTTGTTAAGTGAATAACCATTTAGCCGCTGCCAAATTTTTAGTCACTAATTGACCAATGTAGCCAATGATTGAGCGCAGTCAATAGTAAAAAGACATAAAAATCGTCACTTTTATAGGTAAATCACTTAACTAGCCTGCTATTAAACGCATATTTATCAAATACACGCTGGCGTTGTGGTATTGATAGTGTCTCAGCCGCATTGATAATGTGATCCTCAATCGCTAAGAGATAGATGCGTTGTTTAGGATTTCCCTCCAGATCTCAGTTGATCGATTGAAGGGGTTATTAACGTAAGATGATGTAATGAGAAATTTAGCGTGTGGATAAATGCAATTTGATTTGCAAATAGCAATGCATAATGTGATATCTGGTGCATAATGATGGGTGAATTTTACACATTTAAACCTAGCGGATAACCGGAAAAGTGAGGTTTTATTTGCAGCGATACCATTGCTAGATTAGTCTCTAAGTAAGGGTTGTTTTTCACCTGAGCAAGCCACCAGTAAAGTTTATTTACTGCGCTGATGAAAAGGGTAACAATGAGTAATACAACGAGAAACGCTCCTAAATACGACGGTTATGAGTAGAAATTTTGAATGGGTCACTCCAGGCTCTGACTTACTGGAGAAAGAGAAAACCGCGGTTAAACCCCCGGCAATGTATCATGTGGTACTCAATAACGATGATTATACTCCGATGGACTTTGTCATCGAAATACTGGCTCGATTCTTTTCAATGGACATGGAACGAGCGACGCAAGTCATGTTGAGAGTTCATTATGAAGGAAAAGCCATTTGTGGCACGTATACTGCAGAGGTAGCAGAGACGAAGGTGGCACAAGTAGCGACATACTCAAGAGAAAATGAGCATCCCCTCTTGTGTACCATGGAGCAAGCTTAGACTTGCAACAACAATCTGGTTGTTCCTCAAGGAGGCCTTATGCTTAACAAAGAACTAGAATCGAGTCTCAATGGCGCGTTCGCTCGAGCGCGAGATAAAAGACATGAATTTATGACCGTCGAGCACCTCCTACTTGCATTATTAGAAAATGATGCAGCGAAGGATGCACTCGTCGCTTGTCAAGCCGATATCGATAACTTACGTCGCGAGCTTGATCAGTTTATTGATCAAACTACACCCTTAATTCCTAATAACGATGAAACACGCGAAACTCAGCCTACATTAAGTTTTCAACGTGTATTACAGCGCGCTGTTTTCCATGTTCAATCTTCTGGTCGCAGTGAAGTCACTGGTGCTAACGTACTGGTTGCCATTTTTAGTGAGCAAGAATCTCACGCGGCGTACCTATTGAAAAAGAACGATATCAGCCGTCTCGATATTGTTAACTACATTTCTCATGGCATCACGAAAACATCTGGTGCCGAAGATTCGTCAGGGGATGCCTTTGGTAGCAGTAGCCCTGAAGAATCAAATTCTGATGAACGTTTAGAAAGCTTTGCTTGCAACTTAAATCAGCTTGCCAAACAAGGCCAAATTGACCCTCTAATCGGCCGAGATAAAGAGCTTGAGCGCACTATTCAAGTATTATGTCGTCGTCGCAAAAATAACCCTTTATTAGTGGGTGAGGCCGGAGTAGGTAAAACTGCGATTGCTGAAGGTTTAGCGTGGAGGATTGTTGAAGGTCAAGTACCTGAAGTCATCCAAAATAGCGTGATTTACTCTTTAGATATTGGTTCGTTATTAGCCGGGACCAAATACCGTGGTGATTTTGAAAAACGGTTTAAAACCATTCTAAAACAGTTAGAAAAAGAAAAAGACGCGATCTTATTTATCGATGAAATTCATACCATCATCGGTGCTGGGGCGGCTTCTGGCGGACAAGTTGATGCGGCTAATTTAATCAAACCTTTGCTTAGTAGCGGTAAGCTACGTTGTATTGGCTCAACGACTTATCAGGAATACAACACCATATTCGAAAAAGAGCGTGCGTTATCCCGCCGCTTCCAGAAAATTGATGTTGTCGAGCCTTCCATCGATGACACAACAAAAATTTTGATGGGCTTAAAACCAAAATATGAAGCTCACCACGATGTTCGTTATACCAATAAAGCTTTACGCGCGGCGGTGGAGCTGTCGGCTAAATACATTAACGAGCGTCACTTACCAGATAAAGCGATTGACGTCATTGATGAAGCTGGAGCGAGAGTTCGCTTGATGCCTGCAAACCGACGCAGAAAAACGGTCGGTGTGGCAGAAATTGAAGCCATGGTTGCTAAAATGGCTCGAATACCCGAAAAGTCAGTTTCTTCTTCAGATAAAGATATCTTGAAAAATCTGGATAAGAAGATGAAGATGTTGGTATTTGGTCAAGACAAAGCTATTGAAGTGTTGAGCGAGTCGATTAAGCTCACTCGTGCAGGATTGGGTGCGGAAAACCGCCCTGTCGGCTCCTTCTTATTTGCAGGGCCAACAGGGGTCGGTAAAACTGAAGTCACTGTGCAGCTATCTAAGTTGCTTGGTATCGAGTTACTGCGCTTTGATATGTCGGAATATGGTGAGCGTCACTCGGTGAGCCGTTTAATTGGTGCGCCTCCGGGTTATGTTGGTTATGACCAAGGCGGATTATTAACCGATGCGGTGATTAAACATCCTCATGCTGTCGTGTTATTGGATGAGATAGAAAAAGCGCATCCCGATGTATTTAACCTATTACTCCAAGTGATGGATAATGGGACGCTAACCGATAACAATGGCCGTAAAGCCGATTTTCGTAACGTTATCTTAGTCATGACGACCAACGCTGGGGTTGCGGAAACGGTTAAAAAATCGATTGGTATGATTCAGCAGGATCACAGCCATGACGCGATGGCGGAGATCAAGAAGGTCTTTACGCCAGAGTTTCGTAACCGTTTGGATCATGTAATCTGGTTCAATAGTCTTGATGAGCGAGTGATTCACCAAGTCGTTGATAAATTTATTGTTGAACTACAAGTGCAGCTTGACGCTCGTGGTGTTTCTCTTGAAGTGTCAGAAGATGCACGCCACTGGTTAGCCGTGAAAGGGTATGATCGTGACATGGGGGCTCGCCCGATGGGTCGAGTGATTCAAGATCAGTTGAAAAAACCATTGGCTAATGAATTACTGTTTGGTTCGTTAGTCGAAGGTGGAACGGTCAAAGTGGATTTAGCTGATGATCAATTAACGTTTCAGTATATGAGTTCTCGTGAGAAGGTCGCTCATTAAGCGTAATCCTTTGCTCAATGAAACTCATGATTGAATGAAATTAAGTTAATAAAAAAGCGCACAGAGTATCGTGCGCTTTTTGTTATCCGTGTATCACCCGATCCATGATTCACTCTCAGGCAACAAAAACGGAGCATTAAGCTCCGTTTTTGTTGCATTCGAAAATCAGTGATTAACGAGCACGGAAGACGATGCGACCTTTAGAGAGATCGTACGGTGTCATCTCGACAGTAACTTTGTCTCCAGTAAGAATGCGGATATAGTTTTTGCGCATTTTACCAGAAATGTGAGCCGTCACTGTGTGACCATTTTCTAGCTCAACACGGAACATTGTATTTGGAAGAGTATCAAGGACAGTGCCTTGCATCTCAATTACGTCTTCTTTAGCCATTTAATCCTCTTTAGAAATTTGGCGAAAAATAATCAACGGCGTATTTTGCCGTTAAAAAATCAATATGTAAACTTGGGGCGTATTCTACCCTTGCCAACGCTGTTTGACTAGCTTTTGATGTGCTCTGAAGCGTACTTTGTAGTTCATCGCTGGGCATTCATCAATTTGATATCCCAAATAAAGCCACTGTTTGTTCATGGTTTTAGCAAGCTCAAGTTGACTAAGAACGCCCAATGTTCCTAAGGATAGGGAACTGTCGGGATCAAAGAAGGTGTAAAATGCACTCGCACTACTCGGGAGAATATCGGTGATAGCGACAGCGACTAACTGATCATCCAAATAGAGATGTAAGTATTGTGTATCTAACCAGTCCGAATTGGCAAATTTAGCAAATTCATCACGACGAGGAGGGTACATAGTACCGCTGTTATGACGCGCTTCGATGTAACGAGAATAGAGCGAAAACCAATCGTCATCCATTTCTGGTTTTAATTGCCATTGATAACGAGCTTGTACTTGTTTTAGCAGGCGTTTTTGACTTCTCGATGGGGTGAATTCATTCACTGACACTCGTAGAGCTTGGCAAGCTTGGCAATGATCGCAATGAGGTTTATAGATAATGTCACCACTGCGTCGAAAGCCATTGGCTAGTAGTAGCTCATAGTTTTCTGGGCTCTGCATTTCTGGATCCATTGCAACAGCGACTCGCTCCATACGATCGGCTAAATAACTGCAAGGGTGATTACTGGTTAAACCAATGCGAATTTGCTGTAAATCAGAACTCATAGCGACTCCTTCGATGAGTCGTTAACGGTAAGAGATAACCATTGAGGTTGGAAGCAGTGATCTATTACCTGACCTTGCTTTAAGGATAGCAATGAATCTAAAAATTGGTCACGTGGTAATTCAACCGCACCTAATGAGCGAAGATGTGGGTTCATAACTTGGCAATCGATCAATTGCCCACCACAGCGTGCAAAATGGACACAGAAATACCAAAAACCGATTTTTGATGCGTTATCGGCTAAACTGAACATCGATTCACCACAAAAGAGCTGCCCGACTTGAATGCCGTATAGCCCACCCACTAAGGTATCATCACGCCATACTTCAACGGAGTGGCAAACTCCTTGTTTGGCTAGCTGTTGATAAGATGAACGCATATCCGCATTTAACCAAGTCTGCTCTGTAGGACGTACTGCTGCACATAATTCAATCACTCGTGCCGTATCATGATTTAAACTGACTCGATAAATGTGTTTACGTTGAAATTTTTGCACACTTTTTGCTGGTTTAAAGGTCTTAGGAAAAAACACGGCACGTGGGGAGGGACTCCACCAAAGAATGGGTTCGCCAGGGCCATACCATGGGAAGATACCATTGTGGTAAGCTGAGATAAGCCGATCGGGATGCAAATCCCCACCAAAAGCCAGTAGGCCATTAGGCTCATCTGAGGCAAGCAAAGGCGAGGGGAAATCGAAATTATCACTCGCTAATTCAGTGAGATAGAGTGCCATTACTTAACCAACTTATCCTAATAGGAGTAAAAAATGACAAAGTGGATATGGATCTTATTGATTTTTCCTCTGTTTGCCAATGCCGCATATCAACGAAATCAGGCGAGGCCAGTTAATGATGTCGTCTTTGGGCAAGTAGAAACTGTCCGTTATATTACCCAACAAGAGATTATACATTCAAAATCAAAGGGCTGGGAGACATTGCTTGGCGCGGTGGTTGGAGGCCTTGTCGGTCATCAGTTTGGTGATGGGCGAGGTAAACAAGTCGCCACCGCGGTTGGCGCAGCAGCCGGTGCGGGTGTTGCTCATCATCATGGAAATAAAACTCATCTTATTGAGTATAAATTGGTTGAGCTATTGATTAGAACGAATGATGGTCAATTGATTGATGTGATTCAAGATCTCGATAACCAAATGATCTTTAACCGAGGCGATTTAGTAAGAATCTTATATTTCTCAGATGGTGTAAGAGTGGATAAAGAAAGATAAGCAAGATTTTTTGTATTGAGCGAGGGATAAAGACTAGCGAGGATAAAAGATTTTGGTTAGTCTGCCAGTATCAAGAATTTTACTGCCTTCAATATTAATGGTTATGATGACAGTGCAAGGAAATACACGTTTAATGGAAAGTCTTACCTTACAGCCTATTGCAAATATTAATGGTGAAGTTAATTTGCCAGGTTCAAAAAGCGTTTCAAATCGAGTGCTTCTGTTAGCCGCATTAGCCACCGGAACGACACGCTTAACCAATTTACTCGACAGTGATGATATCCGCCATATGCTCAATGCATTGAGCCAATTGGGTGTTAAGTATCAGCTTTCAGCGGATAAAACACAGTGTGAAGTAGAGGGGTTAGGTCAACCCTTTGTAATCGATGGTTTACAAGAACTCTTTCTCGGTAATGCCGGGACGGCAATGCGCCCATTGGCTGCAGCATTGTGCTTGGGGCGTGGTGAGTTTGTTCTCACGGGTGAGCCACGAATGAAAGAGCGACCAATAGGCCATTTGGTGGAGGCTTTGCGTCAAGCGGGGGCAAATATCGAGTATTTGGAAAATGAGCATTATCCTCCATTGCGTATTCAAGGAACCGGATTAAAGGCGAGTCATGTTTCGATTGACGGTTCTATTTCCAGCCAATTTTTAACGGCCTTCTTAATGTCGGCACCATTAGCAGAAGGCACCGTGACTATTGATATTGAAGGCGAGTTAGTTTCAAAACCGTATATCGATATTACGTTACATCTGATGCAACAATTTGGTGTTCAGGTGATCAATCACAACTATCAGCAATTTGTGATTCCTGCTGGTCAATCGTATGTTTCTCCTGGTGATTTTCTGGTTGAAGGCGACGCTTCTTCTGCTTCCTATTTTCTTGCTGCTGCCGCGATAAAAGGCGGTCAAGTTAAAGTGACAGGCATTGGTAAAAATAGTATTCAAGGCGATGTCCAGTTTGCTTATGCGTTAGAGAAAATGGGCGCACAAATTGAATGGGGAGACGATTATGTGATTGCTCGTCGTGGAGAGTTAACTGCGGTCGATTTAGACTTTAATGCTATTCCTGATGCTGCGATGACAATTGCTACGACGGCTCTATTTGCTAAAGGGTCAACGGCGATTCGTAATGTTTACAATTGGCGAGTTAAAGAGACCGATCGGTTAACCGCGATGGCAACAGAACTGCGTAAAGTCGGTGCTCAGGTCGAAGAAGGTGAGGACTACATTATCATCACTCCGCCAAGCCATTTACAACATGCGACAATCGATACCTACGACGATCATCGCATGGCGATGTGTTTTTCTTTAGTCGCGCTTGGTGAGACACCAGTGACGATTAATGATCCAAAGTGTACATCAAAAACTTTTCCTGATTATTTTGAGAAATTTGCCCAGTTATCTCACTGAGTTAATTAGGAAAATAAATGTTCAGCGTCACTACGGAAAAAGCCTCAATATAGAGGCTTTTATTGTTTTTTAAGGGTAAATTGTTTTGAAAGATGATGAGCTAAATATTTAAACATATTAAAAACAGCAGTTGTTTTCTCACTAGGTAGACCTTGAGGGTCAAGAAAATACTCACCTTTAAATACCAATACGCCGTCTTTTTCCTCTACGCTGGTCGTACGCATTCCCTCTATATAGTTGTCGTGTTCTTGAATTAATTGATTGGCTATGAGTAATAAATCGAATTCATTGATGAGTTGTTTGGTCTGCATATTGTTCTCTTTATTTTAGGTTGTTCTTTGATTTACTTGCTCTCGGTATTACGTTTCTCTATGCTGCTGCCCAGTAGATAGCTACTTTTTAGCAATTGATAACGTGATTGTAGAATTGTGTCATGTAAAAACCATGATCATAAACAGGAAATTGATAAAAGACAATTTTGCCTGATTTTGTGATTAACCACATACTTTCTAGATTAATGGTCGCGCCTAAAACAGACTCTCTTTACTATGAGGCTAATTTTGTCTTGCGAATGCGGTTTCGTCGATTTGTCGAGCAAACAAGCGTTTTTTTTCAAAAACAGGTTGATCTTCTGCTTAACTGGCTCGATAGTAAAAAAGAAGCAATATTTTTAGAACATCATGCGATTTATTACTCGCAGTGTGATTAAGGGCATTTGAATCAAATTATGGGTAAATCACTCGTTATAGTGGAATCGCCAGCCAAGGCTAAAACAATCAATAAATACCTTGGTAAAGACTTTATTGTTAAGTCTAGTGTCGGTCATGTCCGCGATCTGCCCACGGCAGGTCAAACTACTACCACGGCTAAAAAAGCGACACCAGCAGCGAATAAAGCACTTTCTTTGGAAGAAAAAGAGCGTTTAAAAAAAGAAAAAGAACGGACCGCTCTGATTAAGAAAATGGGAGTGAATCCTTTTCAAGGTTGGGAAGCGAACTATCAAATTCTCCCAGGCAAAGAAAAAGTGGTCGCTGAGCTACAGAAATTAGCCAAAGACGCCGATTGCGTTTATCTCGCAACCGATTTGGATCGCGAAGGAGAAGCTATTGCTTGGCACCTACGTGAGATCATCGGTGGTGATGAAGAGCGCTATAAGCGGGTAGTGTTTAACGAAATTACTAAAAATGCCATTCAGCAAGCCTTTGAGCAACCGGGAGAGCTGAACATGGATGGCGTTAATGCTCAACAAGCGCGTCGTTTTATGGATCGCGTTGTGGGCTTTATGGTCTCGCCATTATTATGGAAAAAAGTGGCTCGTGGCCTTTCTGCTGGTCGTGTACAGTCGGTAGCCGTAAAACTCTTGGTTGAACGTGAGCGTGAGATCAAAGCGTTTATTCCTGAAGAGTTTTGGGATATTCATGCGGACACAAAAACCAGTACGCAAGATGATTTTCGTTTGATGGTGGCTCAACAAGCTGGCTCTGCTTTTAAGCCAACCAATGAGGCTGAAACACAAGCTGCGCTTTCAGTGTTGCAAAAAGCGCGCTTTGAAGTTTGTAAACGCGAAGATAAACCCACCAGCAGTAAGCCTAGTGCACCTTTTATCACCTCAACGCTTCAGCAAGCCGCCAGTACACGTTTAGGCTATGGCGTGAAGAAAACCATGATGTTGGCACAACGCTTGTATGAGGCGGGTTACATTACTTATATGCGTACTGACTCGACTAATTTAAGTGGCGAGGCGGTAGAATCAGCGCGTCAGTTTATCGAGCAGCAATTTGGTCCACAGTATCTGCCACAACAAGCGATTGTCTATGGCAGCAAGAAAGGGGCTCAAGAAGCGCACGAAGCGATCCGTCCTTCCGACGTTAATGTTAAAGCCGATGATTTACAAGGGATGGAAGCGGATGCACATAAGATTTATGCTCTGATTTGGAATCAATTTGTCGCTTGTCAAATGACACCCGCCCAGTACGATTCAACCACCATCAGTGTTAAAGCAGATGAGTATACGTTGAAAGCGAAAGGACGGATTTTGAAGTTCGATGGCTGGACTCGCGTACAGCGTCCACTTGGTAAAAATGAAGATCAAATTTTACCCGCAGTTCAAGTCGGTGAAGTACTTACTCTTGAGAAACTTGATCCTAAGCAGCATTTTACCAAACCGCCAGCACGTTTTACGGAAGCCGCATTAGTCAAAGAATTAGAAAAGCGTGGTATTGGGCGTCCATCGACCTACGCGTCGATCATTTCTACCATTCAAGATCGTGGCTACGTGAAAGTTGATCAGCGCCGTTTTTATGCAGAGAAAATGGGCGAAATCGTGACCGATCGTCTCGATGGTAGTTTTACCGATCTAATGAACTATGATTTTACCGCTCGGATGGAAGAAAAACTTGACCAAATTGCAGAGGGTGAAGCGAATTGGAAACAAGTATTGGATGCCTTTTTCGTTGATTTTAGTGGTGATTTAGAGCAAGCCGAGCAGGACGAAGATCACGGTGGTATGAAGCCTAATCATATTGTCATGACCAATATTATGTGCCCAACCTGTTCTCGTCCTATGGGGATCAGAACGGCTTCAACGGGGGTCTTCCTCGGTTGTTCAGGTTATGCATTGCCTCCGAAAGAACGTTGTAAAACAACGATTAATTTGGGCGATGAAGATGGCATTATCAATGTTCTTGAGGAAGATGTCGAAACGGCAGCGTTACGAGCGAAAAAACGTTGTCCGATTTGTGAAACGGCGATGGACGCTTATCTGATTGACGGTCAACGCAAACTACATGTTTGCGGTAATAACCCAAACTGTGAAGGTTATGTCGTTGAAACCGGTGAGTTCAAAGTTAAAGGTTACGACGGTCCCGTTGTTGAGTGTGATAAATGTTCATCAGATATGGTGTTAAAAACTGGACGTTTTGGTAAGTACATGGACTGCACCAATGACAACTGTAAGAACACTCGAAAGATATTGAGAAACGGCGAAGTTGCTCCTCCTAAAGAAGATCCGGTTCATTTCCCTGAACTGCCGTGTGAAAACTCAGATGCCTATTTTGTGCTACGTGACGGTGCTTCTGGACTATTCTTAGCCGCCAGTAATTTTCCGAAATCTCGTGAAACACGAGCGCCTCTTGTTGAAGAGTTACAGCGTTTTAAACAACGTTTACCTGAAAAATACCAATATCTAGCGACGGCTCCCACTCATGATCCCGATGGGCTTGCTGCGGTGGTACGGTTTAGTCGTAAGAGTAAAGAGCATTACGTACGCACGGAAGTAAATGGTAAACCTTCCGGTTGGACGGCAATCTATGACGATGGTCACTGGCAAGTGACGGACAAACGAAAGTCAGCCAAATAAGAGAAATTTTTCTTATCGATAACAACATTGAGGCAGCCATTGGCTGCCTCAATGTTTTCCTAGTAAGTCATTCTTAATGGAGAATCGGTGTGCTTTTTCAAGCAAAATTATTCCCCAATTTTCATCCTATTTTTCTCATCATCAATAAATAGTCGTTATTTTTCGTTACCAAAAATGAAACATAAAAATGCAATTTCATAACGTTATGATGCCTTAATTGTGAACAAGATTAGGAGTTCAACAGATTGGCTGTTTTACTGGCTCAAAATAGACAATTGCCACTTGTATTTTTATGCAAACGCTATAAAGTAATACACAACCAATTGCACTTTTCGTGGTTGGCCGAAAGGCCGTAATAAACTAAGGATAGTATCGTCATCCCCCCAATAGTATTGACATGACGATAATCAATAAAACTTAATGGAGAATAACAATGACCGGTGTACTAGGAATGATTCTGGCTGGTGGTGAAGGCTCAAGATTGAAGCCTTTAACTGAATCGCGTACTAAACCTGCCGTGCCATTTGGTGGTAGTTATCGCTTGATAGATTTCGCCCTAAACAATTTTATTAATGCAGATTTAATGCGAGTGTATGTATTAACACAGTTCAAATCGCAATCCCTTTATCTGCATATGAAAAGAGGCTGGAACGTCTCTAGCCTGCGTGGCAGCTTTATTGATTCCATACCTGCTCAGATGCGTGATGGTAAACGTTGGTACGAAGGAACGGCCGATGCTATTTATCAGAACTTACGTTTCATCGAAATTTCTGAAGCCGATGATGTCTGTATCTTTGGCTCTGACCACATCTATAAAATGGATATACGTCAGATGCTCGACTTTCATCGCCGTATGGAAGCTAAGCTGACCGTCTCTGCCATTCGTATGCCTCTGGCCCAAGCGTCACAATTTGGGGTGATAGAGGTAGATGTCACGGGTAAGATGATTGGTTTTGAAGAAAAACCTCAGCACCCTAAATCGATACCAGGTGAGCCTGAGTGGGCATTAGTATCAATGGGTAACTACATTTTTGATACCAATACGTTATGTCGTGAATTACGTGAAGATGCGGTAAATCCAGCGTCTAGCCATGATTTTGGTAAAGATATTATCCCTAAAATGTTTCCGCAGGGTGAAGTCTTCGTTTATGATTTCTCAACCAATAAAATCAAAGGTGAGAAGGGCGAAGCCTACTGGCGTGATGTCGGCACGATTGAATCTTATTGGTCTGTCCATATGGATTTATTGCAAAAAGATGCGCCATTTTCTCTTTATAATCGCAGTTGGCCTTTACATACTCATTATCCACCGTTACCACCAGCGACCTTTGTCAATGAAGGAGAGAAAAAGGTTTGTATTACCGATAGTTTAATTTCAGCGGGAAGTTATATCCAAGGTGCAAAAATTTATAAATCCGTGCTAGGTTTTCGAACCAATATCGGTGCAGGTTCATGGATCAGTGAATCGATTATTCTCGGTGATGTCAAAATTGGCGCAGGTTGTACGATTAAACGCACTATTATCGATAAGGACGTCGAAATTGCTCCAGGAACGGTGATTGGGGAAGATTTACAATTAGATAGGCAGCGCTTCCATGTCTCTGATGAAGGCATTGTGGTCATCGAAAAAGGAACGAAAGTTGGATTCTAATCTTGAAAAAATGAATATTTGGTTTGTTGTATCAGAAGCAGAAGGCTTAGTGAAGAGCGGAGGCTTAGCCGACGTTGCCAAAGCTTTACCGAAAGCATTACAGGAATTAGGTCATCAGGTAGCCATTGTGCTACCTGCTTATCGTTCAATTCCAAATAAAATGGATTTACCCATCATACTCGAAACCGAGTTAACCCATTGGCCTCATACTCGCTATCAAGTTAGGCAAGGTGAACTGGACGGTGTTGTGGTTTATCTGATTGATTGTGATGTTTACTTTGATCGACCAGAAATGTATGCGGAGCACAATCAAGCTTACACGGACAACGGTGAGCGTTTTGGTTTTTTCTCGGCGGCGTGTCTGGATATTTTGCCCAAGCTGAATATTAAGCCAACCATCATCCATGCCAATGATTGGCATACAGGTTTAGTGCCTTTTTTATTAAAAACTCGCTACCGTGAAGACCCACACTTTTTCGGCGTTAAGTCGGTGCTGACTATTCATAATGCCATTTTCAAAGGTATTTTTTCCTATTACCAATTGGAAGTTATCCCTGAGTTAAATCTCTCTGGGATGGAGTTTCTACAGTACGGACATGATCACGTTAGCATGCTACGAGCTGGTATTGCTTTTGCCGATAAAATCAATGCGGTGAGTCCTAATTATGCTTCTGAACTGTTGACGCCGTTAGGTTCTCACGGATTGGTGGATGATTTTGTGCGCCGTGCGCGAGATCTGCATGGGATTGTCAATGGATGCGATTATTCTGAATGGAGCCCTTTGACGGATCGTTATATTCCTCAGACTTACCATGCGGAACGACAATCGCTCACTCTAGGAAAATCAGCCAGCAAGCTTGCCTTGCAGCAAGAGTTAAATTTACCACAAGTGACGACACCGATGTTTGGCATGGTATGCCGTTTGACTCATCAAAAAGGATTTCATTATTTATTGCCTATTCTTGAGTCGTTTTTGCGTAATCAGGTACAAGTGGTGATCGTCGGCACCGGTGAACCGGAGATTGCGGCGGCATTACATAAAATTGCTGCGCATTATCCTGATAAGTTAGGGTTTGTTGAGACTTACAGCAATCGTTTGGCTCATTTAGTTGAAGCGGGCTCGGATTTTTTTCTCATGCCCTCAGAATTTGAAGCTTGTGGACTAAACCAAATCTACAGTATGGCTTATGGTACTTTACCTATCGTACGCGAGGTTGGAGGTTTAAAAGATACCGTACAAGATTATGATAAATACCCTCAGCAAGCGACGGGGTTTGGTTTTCAAGAGCCGTCACCAGCGGCATTATTGATCACGATGCAGAGGGCGTTGCTGTTTTATCTACAGCAACCTGAAGAGATGCTTAACGTTCAAATACGAGCGATGAGCAGAGATTTTGGCTGGCGTGAGTCTGCTCTTGAATACCTTAAAATGTACCGCTTAGCCATTTTTGACTAAATGTCTATGAAGACGGGAAGCGTCAATGCTTGTTGATCGGCTACCATCGTCTTTTCTTTTCTAATCACTTTCCTTTATACCGATGGGGAGCTTCCCCGTCGGTTTACCAATCGCCCGTTTAACAACAATAGATTTTTACAACTCAAAAACGATTTTTGACACTAAAATATGCTAATCTCTCAGTATCAATGATTTTGATTTTCTGTGGTATCCATGTCTCAATCTTTACTGTTTCATAAAGTTTATCCACATCCAACCAGCCGAGAATGGGTGGTGTTTGTGCATGGTGCGGGTGGAAGCTCGTCTATTTGGTTTAAGCAGATCAAAGCGTATAAGCAGCATTTTAACCTGCTATTGATTGATTTACGCGGCCATGGAAAATCTCATCGTCTTATCAAAGATCTGATTGCTAATCGATACACCTTTAAGACAGTAACCATTGATGTACTTAAGGTGCTGGATCACTTAAAAATAGCTTCAGCCCATTTTGTCGGGATGTCACTGGGGACCATTATCGTACGTAATATTGCCGAATTGTCCGCCCAGCGAGTTCGCTCTATGGTATTAGGTGGCGCTGTCACTCGTTTGAATATCCGTTCTCAGCTTTTGGTGAAGTTAGGCCATCTCAGTAAACATCTCATTCCCTACATGTGGTTATATCGACTGTTTGCTTATATTGTCATGCCGCAACGCAGTCAGAAAGAGTCTCGTCATCTGTTCGTTCGAGAAGCTAAAAAATTGTGTCAGCAAGAGTTTAAACGTTGGTTTACATTGACTGCCGAAGTCAATCCATTGATGCGTTATTTCAAAGATCGAGAGTTGCCTATTCCCACCTTGTATTTAATGGGGGAGCGCGACTATATGTTTATTCGCCCAGTACGCGAAATGGTCGCCGCGCATCGACAGAGTGAACTGTTGGAACTCCCAAATTGTGGTCATGTTTGTAATGTCGAACAACCGGAGTTGTTTAACCAGCTGTCGATTCAATTTATCCAGCGGCAAAGTACAGCAACGACTTTATCTCATTCAGTGACTTAATCTCAGTATCAACCGATTGAATGGTACGATTGTTGGGCAGCTATGCTTGTCTTAAGCAAATCATGTTGTTGATTTATATTGATAGAGATTAGAGGAAAGGGTTGGCGAGCTGTCAGCTTCAATTGTGCAAACGATATCGAAATGATTAAGGTCAAGGAATCATGATGCTGATCAGGAGGCGTTATGATTGGTAGATATACCCGCTACTGACTCTCAGTGAGCGGGCTAGATATCAAAATTAAAACAGGTTTTTTTTCAATTCTTCACGACGACTTGGAGGGATAACCGACCAATGTTTTCCTTCGATTGCCCCTTCTAACGCCCACAATAACTCTAAACTGACATCAGATGAGTGACTTTGTCTGATCGCCTGATAAGCGGCGACAGCACCCGTTTGTTGCAACTGATCAACGGAATGAATGCCTGCTTTTTTGAGCATTCTTTCGGTTGCTAAACGTAGGTTAGGCAGATCTTTAAGACGAGTGGGTTTAGTCTGCTCTTGCTGCTCTCGCTCCGATTTGGCTTGGCGTAAGGCGACGGTTGCTTCCTGCAAAATGGTCGTTGGATCAAGCCAACAGGTATCAGGTAAAGCAAAGTACTTAGTTACCACAGGAAAGCCCCGTTTTTTATAAACGTAGGGCAGATAGCCTCTTTCGGTAAAAACTTTAGCGGATTCATCGTCAGCTCGAAGATGGAGTTGATTGTTGACGACTAAAGCGAACATAGTGTCATCGACAAAAATGCCGAAGCCACCAAACATTGAGCGCGACTTGACCTGGCCAAGCAGTTCGAATAGCCGCATTGAATCTTTTAATACCGGTTTATCCATGCTGTCATTCTCGGTGTATTAAGCAATTCGCCAGCAAAATCAGGTCCGAGAAAATAGCAAAACGTCAAAAAGCATAATAATTAGGGGAGAGTTGACTGCTTGTTTGGGCTATTTTGTCATCGGCAACCCCGCTACCTACCACTATGGTTTAGGCCGGAGGCTTTGCGTCCCATCTTTTCAAATGGTTTGCCCTGTGCGTGACACGTTTCATTATTGAAAAAATAGTATAACTTGGATGTATAAAATAAACAAATCATTGAATAAATATCACACTCAGTGATTGTTTATATGATGTTTGTTTCATTTTGATTTGAATTAGGCAAAGATTACCCCCCAATCGTGGCGCTAAGGCTACGATTGGGTTTGAAGTCTTTTTTGCTCAACAATGGGTCAATGAAGTGGTTATCTATTTAGCGGTGAGTTTTTTGACTGAGTCACGTTCCACGATTTCAGGGTGCATTTCAAAAATACGTCTTTCGTGTTCTTTATCTTTGATGCGCTCCAACAATATTTCAAACGCATTTTTCCCAACACGGCGTTTAGGTTGATGGACCGTGGTCAGTGGCGGAGAAAAATATTCGGCTAACTCAATATTATCATAACCAATGACTGACATATCGTTTGGTACGCGTATGCCACGTTGCTGTAAACGGCTGATCAGACCTAATGCCATGGTATCATTAAAGCAGAATACCGCGCTCGGGCGTGTATCCATAGCAATGATTTTATCCGCCGCTAGAACGGCAGTATCGCATTCGAAATTGCCTTCTAAAATCCAATCTTCTTTTACCGTTAGGTTTGCTTCTGCCATGGCACGCCGAAAGCCTGCGATACGTTCTTGACAGGCGGCTTTAACAAAGTGACCACTTAGACAAGCAATTTCAGTGTGCCCATTTTCGATCAAATATTTCGTTGCCAGATAACCCCCTTCTTCAGAGTTATCAATGATCTTATCGGCTTGTGATGTTTGCGGGCCCCAATCCATAATAACTTTAGGGATCGAGGGATGACTCTCTAACATCTCAAGTAACTCTTCCGTTAAATCGGAGCACATGACCAACATACCGTCGACCCGCTTTTCAGCAAGCATACGAATATAGTCACGTTGTTTCTCGTAGATACCACCAGTATTGCAGAGGATCAGTGTATAGCCTTGGCGATAGCAATAGCTTTCAACACCATCGATCACTTCAGAAAAGAATAGATTGGTAGATTGAGTCACCAGCATACCGATCGTACGCGTGGTGTTACATTTTAAGCTGCGCGCGACGGCGCTTGGTGCATAATTCAGCTGTTTAACCGCGTCCAAGACTTTTTCTTGAGTGGTTTCTGCCACAAAACGTGTTTTATTGATGACATGAGATACGGTTGTTGTCGATACGCCTGCTAGGCGTGCAACGTCTTTAATCGTAGCCATAAAATTATCCTGTCGGTGACTGCTCGGCGTTAGGTAACTAGAGCAGTAGTTATGTCCCGAAAGTGCAATCGCCCTGTTAGGAGATCGTGATAGGAGAGAGGTTTGTTTTAGGCACTGTCAATGCTGCCTTTTTACAACGTCTCATTCTTCGGGTATAGGCTAACGTCAGCCTAAAAGTAATAAAAACACAAAAACCGCTGTTAAATAGCGGCCTATTGGTTACATTTAATCTTGTTAATAACCAGCAAGATTCTAGACTGCAACGCAGTAACTCGCAATCAAATTCGGCCCATAATCCTTCCAATTGATGTTAAATGTGCACAATGTTTATCAAGTTGTGCACCAAACCACTTTTTCGACGATGCCGCTTAATAACAAGAATATCAATCACCCTCTACAGCAGGCGATGATTCATTCAATTTGGGTTCATGGCTCACCCAATCGCGCATGGTTTGCCATATTAGCCCCATGGTTTCATACCAATACCGCTCAGTTTGTTCTAAATAGAGCGCTCTCGGGATATATTTATCCCAAGCTTGGCTGATATTCGTTTGGGCAAGATAATTCGTCGGCGCAGGGATAGGCGTTAGCCCTGCAGATTGAAATTCATTCATTGCTCGGGGCATGTGGCTGGCCGAGGTGACCAGAACCAGAGTGCGCTGCTGGACAAAAGCCGCCGCTTGTCTTGCTTCTTCCCACGTATCTTGCGCCGTTTCGAGCAAAATAATGTCTGATTTTGCGACACCAAGCGCAAGCGCCACTTTAGCCAGCATGCGTGCATGACTCATTTCACTCCCCCCTGCATAACCCGATAGGATCAGCTTTGCGCCAGGGTACATCCGCATCACTCGAATTCCTTCGCTAAGACGCATTAACGCGGCTCGAGTAAGTTCAGAGGTTGGTGGAATGCTATCATCGACGACATGGCCATTGCCTAAAACCATGACATAATCGACAGTGCCCTCAATGGGTAAAAAAGCGCTGTACTGACGCTCTAAAGGCATTAATAAGCGACTGGATACTGGTTGAAAAGAAATAACCAATAAACTAGACAAACAAAATAGAACCACTAAGCAGCCAGTCTTTCGCTTTGCGGTAAACATAATCAGCATCAAGCCGATAAAACCAATCATCAGCAGCGCTGGTAATGGCATCAGTAGAGAAGAAACGATTTTTTTCAGCTCAAACATAGATTAAATAGTCCGAAAAAACAGCACTTGATAATAAAATCAGCGAAAGGTCCTTTATTCCTGCCATTCCTATGACAGAATAGCAGCACGATTTATTATCATAACTCAAGCCACTGTGACTGAAGATCGCAATTTCGACGATATTGCCCACAAATTTGCAAAAAATATTTACGGCTCTGACAAAGGCGAGATTCGTCAAGTCATTGTTTGGGATGATCTCATGCAAATTTTGACCCATTTTAGCGGTCAGACAACGCCCCTGCATATTTTGGATGCAGGAGGGGGCTTGGCGCAAATGTCGCAAAAACTCGCTATGCTTGGCCATCAAATCACTTTGTGTGACCTCTCGCAAGAGATGCTCGATTTAGCCAAACAAGAGGTGACTGAGCATGGATTACTGGAGAGATTTCGCTTTGTACATTCTCCCGTACAATCTGTGCAGCAACATTTGACTGAGCCCGTTGACATCATCTTATTTCATGCGGTGATGGAGTGGTTGACGGAACCCCAAGAGGCTTTACAGCAGTTATTAACACTGGTGCGTCCGGGCAGTATTGTTTCGGTGATGTTTTACAACCAACATGGCTTAGTTTATAAAAATGCGGTATGTGGCAATATTCCGCATATTTTAAATGGCATGCCACATCGTAAACGATTTAAATTACAGCCACAAAAAGGGCTGCTCCCTGCTGATGTGTATCAGTGGATTGAACATGCTGGATGTCAAATTATGGGTAAGTCAGGCATTCGTTGCTTTAGCGATTATATCGGCAATATGACCAATATGGGCGAGTTTGAGTTTGCAGACCTTTTGGCATTGGAGCAACAATTTTGCCGCCAAGAGCCTTATCTATCTTTAGGACGCTACATCCATGTTTGGGCTAGGAAACAACCACAGGAAGAACAATGAGTGATATGACTCACAATGCGACTGAACAACCGATTGATGAACTCGTCAGTTGGGTGAAGCAGCACGATTTTTCTTTGAACTTACCTGCTGAACGGCTGGCGTTTTTGATAGCGATTGCGGTATTGAGCCATGAAAAATTCGATGAAGAATTAGGGGAGGGGGAATTGCATGATGCGTTTGCGATTGTTAGCCGCCTATTTACTGAAACGGGTGATGTCTCTGCATTTCGGGCTAATAACGCCATTAATGAGCTCGTCAAACAGCGTTTGCTGAGTCGTTTTACTAGTGAGGTCACCGATGGCGCGAGCATTTATCGCTTGTCGCCTTTGGCGATTGGCATTACCGATTATTATGTTCGTCATCGTCAGTTTTCGAAATTAAAACTCTCTATTCAACTTTCCTTGTTAGCGGATGAAATGGCTAAAGCCACCAACTCCGCTCAGCAAGGGGGGACACCTGCGCATTGGAAAAAGAATGTTTACGGGGTATTAAAATACTCGGTGAGTGAAATCTTTGATCGCATCGATCTCAACCAACGCGTTTTAGACGAGCAGCAGCAATCCGTGAAACAACAAATTGCCGATCTATTGAATAAAGATTGGCGAGAAGCGATTCATAACTGTGAAAGTTTATTGTCTGAAACCTCATCGACCTTACGAGAGCTGCAAGATACGCTTCAAGCCGCAGGCGACGAATTACAAACTCAAATTCTTGATATTCAAGAGATTGTTTACGGCGATCCAGAATTAGAGTTTATCGATGAAGTGCTGTTTGTGCTGCAAATGAAATTAGACCGAATCATCAGTTGGGGACAACAAGCGATCGATTTATGGATTGGTTATGACCGCCATGTGCATAAGTTCATTCGCACGGCGATAGATATGGATCAAAATCGCGCTTTCAGCCAACGTTTACGCCAGTCGCTGCACGATTACTTTTCTCAACCTTGGCTGCTCACTTATGCCGAGGCCGAGCGTTTGTCTGATTTACGCGATGAAACTCTGATGTTACGAGATGAAGAAGTGACCGGCCACATTCCCCCCGCTGTCGAATATGAAACGTTTCAAAAGGTTCATGATGAGCTTGCGGAGCGTATCGCGGGGATGCTTCAGAGCCATAAACAACAGGGCCAACCGATCAACCTTGGTCATGTGCTGCGTGATTATCTTGCCGCACACCCAAGAACTCATCATTTCGATCTAGCCCGTATTGTTGTCGACCAAGCCGTTCGCTTGGGTTATTCACAATCCGATTACCAAGCCATTCAACCTGATTGGCAAGCGATTAACCAATTTGGTGCAAAGGTACAAGCTAATGTCATTGACCGATATTAACCACTATATGCCAGAGAATCTGGCTAAAGCGATTGTTAACCCGCTTTTTCCGGCTTTAGACAGCCAATTACGCGCAGGGCGCCATGTGTCCAGCGATGATTTAGATAACCATGCGTTTCTCAGTGATTTTGAGCCAGAGTTAGCACTTTTTTATCAGCGCTATAATACTGAGTTAGTTCGTGCGCCCGAGGGCTTTTTTTACTTACGTCCACGTTCTACCTCATTGATCAATCGCAGTGTTTTGTCTGAATTAGATATGCTGGTTGGTAAGGTGCTGTGCTTCTTATATCTAAGCCCAGAGCGTCTTGCCCATGAAGGCTTATTCACGTATCAAGAACTCTATGAAGAGTTATTGAGTTTGACCGATGAGAAGAAATTGATGAAGCTTGCGACCAATCGTGCGCAAGGTTCAGATTTGGATAAAGAGAAACTGTTTGAAAAAGTCCGCACTTCGTTACGTCGTTTACGCCGCCTAGGGATGATTATCCACCTTGGCGAAACCACCAAATTTAGAATTACCGAAGCGGTATTTCGTTTTGGAGCCGATGTGCGTATTGGCGATGATTTACGTCAAGCGCAACTGCGTTTGATACGAGATGGTGAAGCCGTTGTTCATAGTCAAGAGCCCAGTCAGCAAAGCTTATTGGATACGGTATCTGCTGACGAACAACATGAAGATCAACCGACATTATGGGAAGATGAAGCATGATTGAAAGAGGTAAGTATCAATCGCTGACCATGATCAATTGGAACGGCTTTTTCGCACGTACTTTTGATATTGATAATTTGGTGACGACGTTATCGGGCGGCAATGGGGCGGGTAAATCAACCACGATGGCGGCGTTTATCACCGCATTAATTCCCGATCAAAGTTTACTGCATTTTCGAAATACCACAGAAGCGGGCAGCTCTCAAGCCTCTCGTGATAAAGGCCTGTACGGTAAATTACAACCTGGTGCCTGCTATGCGGCATTGGATGTGGTCAATTCTCGCCATCAACGCTTACTGTTTGCAGTAAAACTTCAACAAGTTGCCGGCCGTGATAAAAAAGTCGATATTAAACCTTTTGTGATTCAGGGTTTACCTAGTCATATCAAACCGACGGATATTTTGATTGAAAGTGTTTCTGATCAACACGCTCGAGTGAGACAGCTCAATGAAGTCAAAGATGCCGTTCATGCTATTGAAGGTGCGCATTTTAAATCGTTCAGTTCCATCGTCGATTATCATAGCCACATGTTTGAATTTGGTGTGGTACCGAAAAAACTGCGTAATAGCAGCGACCGATCAAAGTTTTATCGCCTCATTGAAGCGTCTTTGTACGGCGGTATTTCCAGCGCGATTACCCGTTCATTACGCGATTACTTACTGCCACAAAATGGTGGGGTGAAAAAAGCGTTTCAAGATATGGAGTCAGCGCTGCGAGAAAACCGCATGACGCTGGAAGCGATTAAAAACACCCAAGCCGATCGTGATCTGTTCAAACATTTAATCACCGAATCGACCCAATATGTTGCCGCAGACTACATGCGTCACGCCAATGAACGTCGCAGTAAAGTGCAGCAAACGTTGACGTTACGCCAAGAATTATTCAGCGCTCGAGATACGCTTCTGGAACACAATCGGCTATTGAATCAAGTGCACGAAGAGCTGGAAACGCTGCTTGAACAAGAAGCTGCGCTAGAACAGGATCATCAAAGTGCAGCCGATCATCTGCAGTTAGTACAAAATGCCCTTCGTCAGCAAGAAAAAATCGCCCGTTATCAAGACGATCTTGAAGAGTTGAGTCTGCGTCTTGAAGAGCAGCTAATGGTGGTTGAAGAAGCGCAAGAGCGCTTAGTGATGGTTGAAGACCAAGCCACTGCGGCTGAAGAGGAAGTCGATAGTCTGAAAACTCAGCTTGCAGATTATCAGCAAGCGTTGGACATTCAGCAAACGCGAGCTTTGCAGTATCAACAAGCAATGCAAGCCTTGGCAAAAGCACGTCAGCAGCTCGCTGATGATAGCTTGACGGCAGAAAGTGCTCAGACGGTGATGATTGAGCTGAGCGGACGCCAAGAGTCAACCACCCACGAATTACTGGCGGTTAAACATAAGCTCGATATGTCTTCGGCCGCTTCCGCGCGGTTTAACGAAGCCTTGCATTTAGTGAGCTGCGTTTTAGGTGAGGTCACTCGTAGCCAAGCGGCAGAGCATGCAAACCAATTACTCGCTCAAGCGCAGCAAGCACAGCAACTCGTACAGAATGAAGCGCTTTGGTATGAACAGCAGCGCGATTTACAGCACCGTATCGAACAGCAACAATCTGTGCGTCAATCGGTGACTGATTATCACCAGCAATTTCAGGTGATGATTGATGATCCATCCCAATTGCAGCAAGAACGCGAGAAGCATCTCGCTCTGTTAGAAGAGCTTGATGAGGCACAAGAAGTGCTACGCGATCAGCGTAGTCAACAGCGTGGTCTTGAACAAGAACAACGCAATGCTATCAAACAGTTGGAGCTAAAAGCGCCAGCTTGGCATCAAGCGATAGAAGCATTACAGCTATTGCGTGAGCAAAGTGGGGCGGGCTTAGACAGTCGACAGTCGGTAATGACTGAGATGCAAAGCATTTTAGAGCGTGAAAAACACCAATCGGCTCAGAAAGATGCGTTAGCTCAACGTCGTGAGCAATTAGAGAAAGATATCGAACGCTTGGCTTCACCGGGCGGATCGAATGATCCTCGCCTTAAAGGCCTTGCCGATACCCTTGGTGGCGTTCTACTTTCTGAAATTTATGATGACATAACGTTAGAAGATGCGCCGTACTTCAGTGCTATGTACGGTCCGGCTCGTCACGCCATTGTGGTCTCTGATCTTTCAGGCATCAAAGAAAAACTGGTCGAGTTAGACGACTGTCCAGAAGATCTTTATCTGATTGAGGGCGATATTGATGCGTTCGATGATAGCTCATTTAATGCCGCAGAATTAGAAGGTGCGGTCTGTGTTCAGCTCAATCAGCGTCAAATGCGCTATTCCCGTTTTCCAAAAATCCCACTGTTTGGGCGTGCAGCTCGTGAGCAACGTTTAGAGCTACTGCGCGATGAGCGTGATGAAGTCGTCGAAGCGCATGCTAAGGCCGCGTTTGATTCACAAAAGTTACAGCGCTTATACCGCAGTTTTAATGATTTTGTTGCTCAGCATTTGCAGGTGGCGTTTGAGTCGGATCCTGAACAAGCACTCAGTCAAGCTCGTGACGCGCTCAATCATCTTGCTCGCCAGTTAGTCGAGTTAGAGCATCAACAACAGCAACAAACCAGTCGACGTCAACTGAGTAAACAGGCATTAGCACTATTAGAGAATATTGCGCCTCATTTACGCTTGTTGTCTGAATCTGGATTAACCCAACGAGCCGCAGATATTGACGCCAAGTTAGCTCAGTTAGTGGAAGCGAAAGCTTGGCTTCATGCTCATGGTAAAACGGTTGAACAACTGGCGCCGATTGCTTCAGCGTTAGAGGTCGATCCTGAGCAGTTTGAAGTCTTAGAACAGCAATATCTTGCCGCGGATCGCGGGCTACAACAACTCAAAACGCAAATTTTTGCCCTCGCTGATTTGGTTGAACGTCGTCACCACTTTGCCTACGCAGATTCGGTGGATCTTCTCAATCAAAGTAGCGAACTCAGTGAGCAGCTAAAAGCCAAGTTAGTTCAAGCTGAGAGCCTGCGTCAGCGTACTCGCGAAGAGTTAAAACAAGCACAAGCGCAATTCAATCAGTACAACCAAGTGTTGGCATCGTTGAAAAGTGCTCATCAGGCTAAATTGGAAACGATGCAAGAGTTTAAGCAAGAACTACAGGAATTTGGCGTACATCCAGATGAAAACGCATTATTCAGAGCTCAGCAGCGCCGTGATGAACTGCATGAACGTTTGCACAGCTCTCGTAGCCGTAAGAGTCACTATGAGCGGACAATCACCTCAACCGAAATTGAGATGAAATCGCTTGCCAAGCGATTGAAAAAATTAGAAAAAGAGTATCAAGATTTACGTACTTTCGTTGTCAATGCCAAAGCCGGATGGTGTGCGGTACTTCGTTTAGCCCGCCAAAATGATGTTGAACGTCGTTTGCATAAACGTGAATTGGCTTATTTATCGGCTGACGAGTTACGCTCCATGTCGGATAAATCGCTCGGGGCGCTACGTCTTGCCGTGGCGAATAATGAGACGCTGCGTGATGCGCTGCGCCACTCGGAGGATAATGCGTACCCTGAACGTAAGGTGCTGTTTTACATTGCGGTTTATCAGCACTTACGTGAACGAATTCGACAAGATATTATTCGTACCGATGATCCTGTTGAAGCGATTGAAGAGATGGAAGTCGAGCTAGCTCGCCTAACAGAAGAGCTGACTCAGCGGGAAAACCGCTTAGCGATCAGCTCAGATTCGGTGGCGAGCATTATTCGTAAAACCATTCAACGTGAACAAAACCGGATCCGCATGCTTAACCAAGGGCTCTCGAATATCGCTTTTGGGCAAGTGAATGGCGTGCGTTTAAATGTCAAAGTTCGTGAAAGCCATGAAGTTCTTCTCAGTGGTTTAGCCGAGCAGCAGGCTCAACATAAAGATCTGTTTGAAAGCTCACGTTATACTTTCTCAGAAGCGATGGCGAAGCTATTCCAACGAGTGAATCCTCATATCGATATGGGGCAGCGTTCACCACAAATATTGGGTGAAGAGTTGCTCGATTACCGTAACTATCTTGAGTTGAGTGTTGAAGTTAATCGCGGTTCAGATGGATGGTTACAAGCCGAATCGGGCGCATTGTCAACGGGTGAAGCAATTGGTACTGGCCAATCTATCTTACTGATGGTCGTACAGAGCTGGGAAGAAGAATCTCGTCGTCTACGCAGTAAAGATATTATCCCATGCCGTTTATTGTTCTTAGATGAGGCAGCACGTTTAGACGCTAAATCAATAGCAACGCTATTTGAACTGTGTGAACGTTTGGATATGCAATTATTGATTGCGGCTCCAGAAAATATCAGCCCAGAAAGAGGGACCACCTATAAACTGGTGCGTAAGGTATTTAAAGATCATGAACACGTGCATGTGGTCGGACTGCGTGGCTTTACTAGTGAAAAACCAAAAAATGAGTCTTTGCCACTGGCCGATGCTGTCAGCTAAGCTGAGTCACTTGTAAATAAAAAGCGCCTTGATGATAAGGCGCTTTTTTATGATCATTGTTGTCTTCGCTGAATGGGTATTGATGTTGGGAGGACATTAAAGTTTGAAACCTTTCTACTTCCGAAGCTCGCTTCCATCGCGGCTACCAGAGACCACATGTAACAATAAAGATTGAAACTTAGACTCAATCAACGTGGCTATCCTAAGAAAAAGTGTGACTACAAAGTTCGAAATTCATTTCTGGACATAAACGTGTCAGTGATTTTGCTAATTTGGTAGCCATTGAATTAGTTTAGGTATCACAAAGTATCTTAGTGAAGTATCCAGTATTGCAGATGCAGACCAATTCAGATTAGGTGTCTGCTCGACACCTCTCATTCTTGTTAAGTGTTTTTGCACTGATACCAATGCTAATCAATCTTGAGGCGTGACCTAAGGTTTCTTGGAGCTATATATCCCATTTGACGCCCTTTGATTGGATGTTTAATCAGCAACCCAAGCTCCGACAACTTATCTAAATACGCTCTGGCGGCTGTTGATGATACATTAAACTCAACCTGACACTCCTTTACAGTAAACTCTCGCCCTGCATCTTCTAGAGCTTTTTTTATGATAGTAATATGGGGAAGTTTGAACTCATTAAAGTAAGGCGATTTATGTATATCCAAGCGGGTTTTTTGAATTTCATCAATTTTGTTTTGAATATACTTTGTAAAGTCCTCTAGCGCGCGAATTATGATATTCATATTAAAATCAATGAAGTGGGTGACATCAAAGTTATCTGTTTCTGTTTTCACAAATGCACGTGCATATTTATTCTTTGAACTTTTTAGCAACGATGAAATTGACACATATTGGAAATTGTCATAACCACTTTTAAGCAAGAACCAATAAAACAAAGCTCTCGCCGTTCTGCCGTTACCATCACTGAAAGGATGAATATAACCAACCATAAAATGAATAATTATGGCTTTGACAATTGGATGTATGAATTCATTATCTAGGTGCTCTGTATTTGCGAATTCACATAAACTATAAAGAAGCCCAGCCAATTTATCCGCATCTGGTGCTTCATGAATAGTTTCATTATATAAAACGTCTTTTACCGCTATCGGTGTATCCCTGATCATTCCCGCAATATGATCATTCTCACATACATTCTGCGTAGCAACTTGATTAAAACGCTGAATTAGTTCAATCGATAACGGCTCGTCAATTACAGTCTTAGCATATGTCATTAGTTGATAATTATTAACAATCATCTTTTCTGAGAAATCTCTAGGCTCTCTACCTGTTGAAAGCATTTCTTTAGCAACAGGTCTTGTTGTCGCTGCCCCTTCTAGCTGTGCGCTAGTTATGGCTTCTTCCATGATAAGACTGGCTGACAAGAACCCTTGTCGATTACCAACACCTAACTCTAAGTGCTTTAAAGTAGAAAGACGCTCAATCTTATGTATCTTAGCCATGAGAGAAGACGGACTATAGCGCAAAAGCTCGAGCTTACCATCGGTATCATAAGCAAATAATTTATCAATAGTTTCTAAGTTTCTACGGAGCTTTAGTACAAACCATGCCGCTTGCTTATGCTCTTTGAATTGAGGGGTTCTGGCAATAAACTCATCCCATGATAAGTAATCCCCCTTTGAACTAAACCCGCAAAGCTTTGGCTCTACTAGCGGCCACATATCTTGTGGAAGTAAAGCTAATTCATTCTCTCTTTTCAAAGGTGGTACCTCAATACCAAAGATCTTTTTTTTCATAATCTCTAAACGAAGTTTAAAATTAAGTTGGTTTGATCATAGTACATAGAAAAAACAATAGTGCAAGGAATTGATTAAAAAGACTCATAAGCATTGATATTACTTGATTAAACAAGGGTTTGATGGAGGTTTTTTAAAATAGTTGCAACTATACCAAGTAAATTTATATGTTCTTTTCACCATCAAGCGTAGGAAATTTTTTCTAGTGTGAGCTCTGAGTATAAATATTGGTTTGCACCATAACATATGGGGTGAGTCTAGTCTTTTACACTGTCGACTAGCTCCCCTAAGCCAAATCAGTGTTAACGAAATATGTATGAAACTCGAAAGGGGGCAAATCTGCGTTACGGTCATTGCCCTTCAGCATGGTTCTGGATAAAACCTTGTCAGAGTACAAGGTAAACTACGACAAAAAATCATCGAAAAGTTTCGAACTTTATTGTCGAGCTGCAAACTTAGTTGTCCACCGTCAATTGAATGGCGGTAATCACCATCTAATGAGTATTACCCGTTTTTTAGCCCAAATTGTTTCGCGGCATAAGCGACTCGCTCGGCTGGGGTCGGATAAATCAGTGGTGACCCGATACTTTCAATATGCTGTAACCTTGGTAGTAAGCCAGCACCATTAGCGGTTTGAATCGCTAAACCTGGGCGGGCATTAAGCTCAAGCACCATCGGACCTTCTTCTTTATCAAGGACCATATCAGTTCCAATATAACCCAATCCAGTCATTTCCCATGCACTGGCCGCTAAGGTTAATAAGCGTTCCCAATGCGGTACCGTAAGCTCAGATAATGATCTTCCGGTATCGGGATGATGGGTCACTGGGCGATTGAACTGTACAGCACGTACCGCTTTACCCGATCCGAGATCAACGCCTACTCCCACCGCTCCTTGGTGTAAGTTAGCCTTGCCATCTGAAGCAGAGGTAGAAAGCCGCATCATTGCCATTACTGGGTAGCCTTTAAAGACGATGATCCGTACATCGGGAACGCCTTCATAGCTGAAACCATCAAAGCAGTCATCAAATTTGATTAGGTTTTCGATCACGGCAACGTCATTTTTACCACCCAGCGAGAAGAGACCAGCTAAAGCGTTACTGACGTGTCGTTCCACATCTTCTTTATTAATGGTCGAGCCAGAGGGCTTGGTGTAAATGCCATCTTTGTGTGAGGTGATGACTAAGATACCCTTGCCGCCACTGCCTCGTGCTGGTTTGATAACAAAGCCCGGCCACTCTTTGACCATCTCGTGAATGCGCCTAACATCGCCTTGGTTGCTGATCACGCCAATCAGCTTTGGCACCGTACAACCTGCGCGTTGAGCAATCAGTTTTGTTTGCAGTTTATCGTCAACCAGAGGGTATTTGGAGCGATCATTATAGCGACCAATATAGCTATGATTACGCTTATTCATGCCCATGATCCCCTTGCGGCGTAGCTTGAAAGGGGAGGTGTATTCAGAAAGAGAAAAAAACATATTAATCTCCGTCTACCAAGGGTTTAAAGCGACGCAGTTCGGTTAAGCGATAACCGGTATACGTTCCCAATAATAAAATGCCTGCTAAGACAATTAACTGTAATCCAATAAAGTTGAAAGTTAAGTGCTGTACATAAGGGTTAGTCATGGCTAAATAAATCAGCACGGCAGTCAATAACGAGCCACCACCTTGCAGAATCACTTCTTTAGCGCCTTCCTCTTCCCAAAGGATAGACATCCGTTCAATGGTCCAAGATAAGATGATCATTGGGAAGAACGTAATCGTTAAGCCTTCGGTCAGGCCGATTTTGAATGCGACGACAGTAAACATTGAAATGATTAAAATCACCGAGATAATCACCGCCGATATTCGGGCGACCAGCAATAAGTTTAACTTAGAGAGATAGCTACGAATGATTAAGCCTGTGCCGACAATCAATAAAAACCCGATGATCCCCGTGGTTAATTGGGTCTGGACAAACGCGACGGCAATCAAAACGGGCATAAAAGTTCCCGAGGTTTTTAAACCAATGATCACACGTAAAAAAACCACAATCAGTGCGCCGATAGGGATCAGCATAATATTTTTAAACATCGCTTGTTCTTCAAGCGGTAAGCTATGAATGGATAGGTTTAATAATCCATCGGCGCTGACTTTGCTGTTGGTGGCTTGTTGAGGAGAGACATCTTGCGCAATCATCGTGAAATGCACTTGGCTGTTTTGTCCACCCATCACATCAAGTAAAGAAACATTCGATTCATCCCACACCAACAAATTCGGTTGAGTCGGTTGAGTGCCAGTTTCTGGATTAAACAGCACCCATTTACTGCCGTCCCAGACTTGATTCATATGTTGGATCGATTGACGCCGACGTCCATCTTCTAGGCGAATGACGCCAACCACTTTATTAGGAATTTGTGCATACGAAAGGAGTTTTTGCGCCGCGTCGACTTTACTCATTTTATTGAGCAGTAAGGCGGCGTTTTGATTTTCTGCTTCGTTGAGCGCTTTAATCAGTTCGCGAGTAAAGGTAACGTCATCCGCTGAACGTCGATTAGCCTGCTCGATAAGCGCGATAGCTGAGGTTTCATCTGGACCGTCAAATGTTGGTTTAACCATCGGTGCGCTTGGCGGGAGAGAAATCGCGTTAGCTTGTGGATCCACCAAGAACTGAGTTTTGTAATAAATAGTCTGTGGACCTTTGGCCTGACGAATTGTCCACTCTGCACGTCGGCCACTTTCTGTAGTGACATAAGAGATACCGTAACCCGGAGAAGAGGCATTCTCTCCAATCAACGTAAAGCCATCTTGGGTATGAGGTGCAGCAAGAGAGACTTTGACTTCCCGACCTTGCGCGTTAAATTCAATTCGCGCTTCAATGTCCCAGACTTGGCGAGTTTCACCGGGTGTCCATGGTACACCATAGCTTTGATGACGCATGACACTTAAAGTAATCCCAACCACAATCAATAAACATATGGATAGATAAAACGGAATTCGTGACGTCATAATGGGCCTTATTTTACTTTAGTTTCTGTCTGAATGTATTGACGGCTTACATCCACCACGGCGATATCGCGAATAAATTCCCGACCTAATAAAATAGGATGGGTCATTTGTGAACGATCAGCGAGGGTAAATTGAGATTTTTGATGAATAGGCCCCAATTTCACCCATAATTCGACCACAGCACGACGCTCTGTTTGCTCGTTGGTCGCTTGACGAATACGAACATAACGGAGAATAGGCGCTTCTATCCAATTGCTATCGTCTTTGACGCTATTATCACCGGTAAGATGAAAACGTACCCAATTCTTGCCATTGCGTTCAAACTCTTCAACGTCGACTGCATTCAGTGAAGAAGTCGCTGCGCCAGTATCAATTCGAGCATCAAACGACTGTTTAATACTGTCGATAGTCACGCGTTCGATTTCACCTAATACCAGATCCTGGCGAGGGATGGTTTGAGTGGCATTCACCGTGGCGAGGGAATCAGCGGATGGTGATGGTTCACTGATGATGATCGGTCGGTTGGCGAGGTCTTTTAGCTCGTACATTTCATTCTGTAAGCTAGAGACTTTACCTTCAAGGCTATCGATATAATCCATCTGATTGCTGATATGGAGTTCTAAGTCAACGATTTTATTAGCAATGTTTGACTCAGATTGGTGAAGTGCGGCCAGCGTAGCCTGATGATATTCATCCCCCTTTAATAGTGTGCAGCCTGAGAGTAGGCTCAGTGCAACGATGGGAGCTATTCGCTTAAACATTGGCAACCTTATTGTTATGTGATGGTTTCATTTGTTATACCCTCGATGACTTAAAGGACGATCAGTGACTTTAAGTCATCGATCAGCGCACGAGGGCGCTAATCTCATCCGTTAGGGTAGACGTATCCGTAGCCTGACGAGTTAAGGCTGTGTCAATTATGGTTTCTGAGCAATTAAAATTGCTCGACGTGGTGCTGGATAACCTTCCACGGTTTTACTTGGATCGTTATTATCAAGGTAATCGGGGAGCGAATTATGAGTCATCCACTCGGTACTGCGTTGCTCATCTTGTGAGGTAATGTTCTCATCGACAATCCGTACATCCACAAATCCGACTTTTTCTAGCCAGCCTTTTAATGCCAGCGCTGATGGGAAAAAGTACACATTTCGCATCTGGGCATAGCGGTCAAAAGGCACAAGAACCGCATTTTCATCCCCTTCAATCACCAGAGTCTCTAAGACCAATTCACCCCCACTAACCAGTTGATTTTTTAATTGGATGAGGTGATCTAATGGTGAGCGACGATGATACAATACTCCCATACTAAATACAGTATCAAATGCTTGTAATTCAGGGAGTTGTTCAATACCAAGCGGGACTAAATGGATACGTTGATCGTTATCCATCAATTTTCGAACGGCTTCAAATTGGATTAAAAACAGTTCAGATGGATCGATACCCATCACCTGATACGCTCCTTCGCCGAGCATACGCCACATATGGTAACCATTACCACAGCCGACATCCAATATTGAACGCCCCTGAAGGGGTGAAATGTGAGGTAGAAGACGATCCCATTTCCAGTCGCTGCGCCACTCGGTATCGATATGAATGCCATGCAGTTGATAAGGACCTTTGCGCCATGGATGGAGCGTTTTTAATAGACTGGTTAGTTTTTTTTGCTCACCTTCAGGCAAGGGGTGTGTATTGCTCACCGACACCGACTCTTTTAAGTCAATATGATCAGGACTGGCATCCGAGATTTTTTTTAAGGCGCGTAGCCAGCGTTCCATATCCCCATGAGGTTTCGCCTGCCATTCAGCAAGCTGCTTGGGTAACACTTCTAACCAAGGCTGTAAGCGGGTGTCTTGCGCAATGCGCTGATAAAGTGGACCAAAATTAAACATAATCGTCTATTCCTAACTAGTACAAACCCACGATGGTAGAGAACCCATATCTACCTTGCAGGAAAAAAGTGTGGTTATTATTTGAGGTAATCATGCCAAGTCAGCACACGATGAGATTATTTGATGGCGAACATCGACCCAAAATTAAAGCATTGGAACCACATTTCGTAGCTCGAAAAGCCTAAGGCTTTGAAGCGTGCTTTGTGGGCTTCTATTGAGTCTGGGCGCATCACATTTTCAATTGCACTGCGCTTTTGGCTAATCTCTAATTCGCTGTAGCCATTAGCACGTTTAAAGTCATGATGTAAATCGATCAGCAGCTCGTGAGCCGTTTGATTAGGGAAAATAAACTTTTCAGAAATAATCAATATTCCGCCACTACGTAATCCAGCATAAATATTTTCCAGTAGGCGATAACGATCGTCAGGGGACAAAAATTGCAGTGTGAAGTTAAGCACCACCACAGAGGCATTTTCGATCTGAATATCACGAATGTCCGCTTCGATAATCTCGACTGGCGTATCAGAACGGTAAGCATTCACGTGCAATTTACACCGTTCTACCATCGCCGATGAGTTATCGACGCCGATAATTTTGCACCCTTCTTGTTGAATATGACGACGCATGGATAAAGTGGCAGCGCCTAATGAACAGCCAAGATCATACAAATTAGAGTGTGGCTTAGCAAAACGTTCGGCGAGCATGCCAATCGCGGAAATAATATTACTGTAGCCCGGAACGGAACGCTGAATCATATCGGGGAACACTTCAACCACTCGCTCATCGAAGGTAAAATCACCGATTTTATCGATAGGAGCGGAGAATATGGTGTCTTTGTTGGCCATGAGTAACCCTTATACACACTTGATTTTACCTGTCCTTTTATCATCACGACGCGAATAGAAATGAGCGCTCGCTAACATCGAGGAATATAAAGGACGGGTTAGATAAAAAAGTGCCGCATTTTATGAAAAATTTACTGGTCTGTCATTATATACCCAGAGCTAGTGACAAAACATCGTCAAAATATCGACATTTGTTGACTGTTTTGGGCCGGAAATGGAGCTAAATCGGGTAACGTTGTTTGTTTGGCGATTCCATCGGCAATAAGCGCAAGTTGGACGCTGGTTTGTAATTGCCGATACAAATCAACCGCGAGTTCTGGGGCATAAAAGTTATCCGGCGTATGAATCATCAGATAGGGTTGTTTTCCGGCGGCGATCCATTGGGGTAACTTTTGTAGCCAAGGATTAAAAAAAGCATCATTCGCGGTTAAATCAGGATGGCCGATAAAGCGAATCATGGGGTTATCGGCAGTGGCTAATGCGTGGACGGGCACTTTCGGCTTTTTCTTTTGTGCATCAATAATGGTTTCGTTGCTTGGCTCGGCGGCAAAAACAGGGCGGCTATCCATGATAATTCGATTGATCCCCTCTTCAATCAGCCATTGGTTAAAACGGCGCTCTTCTTCACCTTTAGCAAAATAGTCACGATGGCGCACTTCTACCGCTAATGGGAAATCTTTGGGGAAATAGCGGCAAAATTTTTGTAAATGACTCAACTGAGCGGTACTAAACGAAGCCGGCAGTTGTATGGTCCATAAACCAATTCGTTGATGCAGTGGAGCCATTAATTGTAAAAACTGTTTGAGTTCACCTTGGCATCCAACCAACTGATGTTGGTGGGTAATACTTTTCGGTAGCTTAAATGTGAAACGGAAATGGTCATGGGTTGCGGCTCGCCAATTATTCACCGTTTGTGGCGAGGGCGACGCATAAAACGTCGTATTGCCTTCGACGGTGTGAAAAACGGTTGCGTAGTGCGCTAAACGATCGGCCGCTGAACTACCCGAAGGATAAAAGCGCCCTTGCCAGCCGGTATGTGACCATAGGGTCAGTCCTAGACGTAGTGGTAAGTTTGTCATCGTCACGGTTTATTTGCTTCTTACTTCAAGTGGTTTGGTCATTGCTGCGATGATGAGTTTTTTCTTGTTGGTAAGCATGAGTTCTTTGAAGAATACGTTATTTTAACGTTATAATCAGCACCAATTTTATTACTGTTGATGCTTTGTACATATTTTGCTGAATTATTGTACGGAAAAAGCAGGGCAGAAGAAAACACAGCAAAATTGTATTCTGGAAGGTCGATTTTCAACTTTTTTCAGCGTATAAATGGAATCATGCGCCGTAGCTAACATTATCTGCGGCTAGGAATAAGATGAATTAAATAGAGGTTGGGAATTTCATTATGCGTAGCCATTATTGTGGTCACCTGAACAAGTCCCTTGTTGGACAAACAGTAGAACTTTGCGGTTGGGTTAACCGCCGTCGTGATTTAGGCGGTCTGATTTTTATTGATATGCGAGATCGTGAAGGTATCGTTCAGGTTGTTGTCGACCCCGATATGGTGGATGTGCTTAACATTGCCAACCAAGTGCGTAATGAGTTCTGCATCAAGCTAACGGGTGAAGTCCGTGCTCGTCCAGACAGTCAAATCAATCAAGATATGGCAACGGGCGCAGTAGAAGTACTGGCTAAAGATTTGCAGATCATCAACCGTTCAGAAGCCTTACCTTTAGATTCCAACCAAAAGAACTCGGAAGAGCAGCGCCTAAAATACCGTTATTTAGATTTGCGCCGCCCAGAGATGAGCGATCGGATTAAGCTGCGAGCCAAAGCGTCAAGTTTTGTTCGCCGTTTCCTTGATGGACATGGCTTTTTGGACATTGAGACGCCAGTATTGACCAAAGCAACGCCAGAAGGTGCACGTGATTATCTCGTTCCAAGTCGGGTGCACAAAGGCAGTTTCTATGCTTTACCTCAGTCTCCTCAGTTATTCAAACAGTTACTGATGATGTCTGGCTTTGACCGCTATTATCAAATCGTTAAGTGTTTCCGTGATGAAGACTTACGTGCCGATCGCCAACCAGAATTTACTCAAATCGATATCGAAACCTCATTTATGACGGCGGATCAAGTTCGTGCGGTTACTGAGCAAATGATTCGTGAGATGTGGTTGGAGCTATTGGATGTTGATTTGGGTGAGTTCCCCGTCATGCCGTATAGCGAAGCGATTCGTCGTTTTGGTAGTGATAAGCCTGATTTGCGTAACCCAATGGAACTGGTTGATGTAGCGGATTTACTGAAAGACGTCGATTTTAAAGTTTTCTCTGGTCCTGCCAATGATGAAAAAGGTCGTGTTGCTGCGCTTCGCGTCCCTGGTGGTGCAGCGCTATCGCGTAAGCAAATTGACGAATACACCGCGTTTGTCGCTATTTATGGCGCGAAAGGTTTAGCGTGGTTGAAAGTCAATGATCGCGCTGCTGGTTTGGAGGGGATCCAATCGCCAGTCGCTAAATTCCTAAATGCCGAGATTGTGCAAACAATTATGGAGCGTACTCAAGCAGAGAATGGCGACATCATTCTTTTTGGCGCTGATAATGCCAATGTTGTCGCGGAAGCGATGGGTGCTTTACGTCTTAAAGTAGGCAAAGATTTGGCCATCACCAACGGGGCAACTTGGGCACCATTGTGGGTTGTTGATTTCCCTATGTTTGAAACCGACAGCGAAGGCAATGTTGCGGCAATGCATCACCCATTCACTGCACCATTGAATATGACGGCAGAAGAATTAAAAGCCAGCCCAAGTAATGCGTTGTCTAATGCTTACGATATGGTGTTAAACGGCTATGAAGTTGGTGGTGGCTCTGTTCGTATTCATGATGCGACCATGCAATCAGCGGTATTTGATTTGCTGGGTATTGATGAGCATGAGCAACGTTTGAAGTTTGGCTTCTTGTTGGATGCACTAAAATACGGCACACCACCACACGCTGGCCTTGCGTTTGGTTTAGACCGTTTAGTGATGCTGTTGTGTGGAACGGAAAACATCCGCGATGTGATTGCTTTCCCGAAAACGACCGCAGCGGCTTGTTTATTGACGGATGCTCCAAGTGTAGCTAACCCAGCCGCTCTTGAAGAATTAGCGATTGCCGTGACGGCAGCTAAAGAAAAAGCACAGTAAATGATGGTTGTTTGATGATAAGAAGAGGGTGGCTTTGAGCCGCCCTTTTTTATCGTAGAAATGATCCGTTAAGCTCACGAACAAGCCTTATCGTCGCTAATAAGCATCCACATTTGATGATGGTTTGCTACAATGGCGCGCTTTTTAGTTTTAATAGGAAACCTCCCCGTTGGCTCAGATGTATTTTTATTACTCCGCAATGAACGCGGGTAAATCAACCACCTTGCTGCAATCGTCGTTTAACTACCAAGAGCGGGGCATGACTCCGGTGATTTTTACTGCCGCGATTGATAACCGCTTTGGTGTTGGTAAGGTCAGCTCGCGTATTGGCCTTGAAGCGGATGCTCATCTGTTTGATGACACCACCGATTTATTGCACGCGATCACTCAATTAAATACCGAACAGAAACGCCATTGTGTACTGGTTGATGAATGCCAGTTTTTAACTCGCGAGCAAGTGTATCAGTTAACGGAAGTGGTCGATAAGTTAGATATTCCGGTACTTTGTTATGGTTTGCGTACCGACTTTTTGGGTGAGCTGTTCGAAGGAAGTAAATACCTGTTATCGTGGGCGGATAAATTGATTGAACTGAAAACCATTTGTCATTGTGGTCGCAAAGCGAATATGGTGATCCGTACCGATGAGCACGGTCAGGCGATCAGTGAAGGTGACCAAGTGGATATTGGTGGTAATGACCGCTATGTCTCGGTATGCCGACAGCACTATAAACAAGCGCTTGGGCGTTGAGTTCTGTTCGCGATATTCCTTGCCGTCAATCATCTCAGTAGACGAGGGGCAAGCCTTCATTTGCCCCTAATATACCCTTCCTACTTGAAGCTGCAGCGGTGTTGGCTACGTTCGTTCACCCCAATCACATAGTTTGCCTATGCTCATGGGGATTTACTCACTTGCCGCCTACCTGCAACTTCAACTCGTTTGGGTATAATGAATGTTTAAAACAACCGCTTAAGGGCTTGATAAGCTTGCTGTACTTCATCTGGGATCGATTGGGGAATCTGAAAGCCCTGCGCAGGGTAATCCAACAAACGTTGAAAATCGTCCAGTAAGGCGTGGAGTACTACATCGAGCGTCAGGGATTCGGTCAAGTAATCAAAAAAATCTCCGCCAGAAGAGGTCACTTGCAAAGACGTCAACGTTGCTGGCCACTGTTTAGTAAAGGTCGCGAAAGCGCGTCGCTCCATATATGGTTTATGTACAATCAGTAAACGTTGAACCTGAATACCTTTCTCACTAAGCAATTGATGACTCAAACACACATTCTCACCACTATGGGTGGCTCGGGGTTCTAATAAGATCGCAGAACTGGGTAAGCCGCACTCTTTAGCGACCATCGCGAATGTTTCAGCTTCACTGTACTCAAATAAATCTTCCGTAAAGCGCCCTTTATCCCCAGAAAAAAGCACCCACGGTGCTAGTCCTCTTTGGTATAAATCCGCGGCCACTTCGGCAACGCGTATATCATTACTACCAGGGACAACGATCACATCAGCAGGTTTTAACTCGTGTCCCATTTGCATAAACTGCCAGAGAGTTTCTAAATGTTGATAAAGACGTTTACTCATAACCGTGCAGCGCCTCTAATGTATTAGCGTAGTGAAAATGAAATCCCATCGTGATCAGCTTATCACTGACAATTCGTTTATCGGGTAAATGAACAATCGGTGGTAACGGATGAGGTGATTGAACCGCAGACAAAGCCGCTCGGTAAAACTCCGCTTTACTGACCGTTGTCGGCATAGTGACATTGATAATGTGGTTGTTAATCTCACTCAGCGAAAAAGTAATCGCTTGTAAAACATCATATTGATGGACCATATTGGCGGGCGCTTGATCGCTGACTTGAGAAAGACGAAGCGCAAAGCGAGCAGGGTGGCGATTGGGACCGATTAACCCACTGCAACGCAAAATAGCATACTCGATACCGCTATCGATAACGGCTTGTTCGGCGCAGAGCATGATTTTGGCTTTCTCTGAAAACATAGGGTTTTGTTCACACTGAACCAAAGAGGCATCTTCTTCACGCATCGTTTTTGCTTGGTCAGGATAAACACTGGTTGAGCTGATCATGATAATTTTGCGAATGCCCGCTTGTTGTGCTGCGTTAACTAACGTTTGCCAGCTTGCTTGGTAGTCGGTGCCGTGGCCTTTGCGAAAACCGGGAGGAAAACAGCCAATCAACGCATCGCAGCGAAAGTTTAAGAGCGCTTCGACAAGCTGGGGGGCATCTGGTAACTGACAAACAAACCCCTCCACACCTTGTGCGTGCAATTGCTCAACGCCTGATAGGCTGGTGCGGCTGGCACAAACGTAATAATTTTGTTGTTTGAGATGTTGAATCAGTGGTTGGCCCAGCCAACCTGCACCGATAATGGCGATACGTTGCATACAATTACCTGTTGGATAGTGGTTATTAGGAGCTTGTCACTGAGAGAGCAATAACGTTAACTCCAAAACCACCGTGAATGATGAGCCGAAAGTTAACGTTATTATCGCATGGTTTGATGGAAGAAGATTAAGCGTGAGTTAACACGTGCAAAAGACGTTGGGTAAGTTCGGCCATTTCAATCCCTTCGTGAGTCAAATAACCACCATCGGGTAAGCTGCATAAGCCTTTTTCATGAAGTCGCTGTGCAGCGGCTTGGAGTGCTTCTGGAGCATCGCTGTGTACTTTTATACCCGTTGCTGCGCTGCTGACATCAAATTGAATAAGCAGGTTTAATTCATCAAGGTGCTGTGGAGAAAATTTCATCGTAAACCCTTACTATGGTTGATTTAAATTCACCTTAATCGGCGAAAGAAAAAGGCGCAATCACAAACATAGAGAACTGTTATCTTAATCCATTATGGGCTTTTTTTATGCAGTTAAAGGAAGGAGAAAGAAGCTGAGTGAGGTAGTCTTTAAAACATTTTTAGTAAACATCAATAATACCCCTTGAACAAAAAAGGAAATGGAGCGATTATCCGCCACTCTTTTACCTGTATCAAAATGTAACATTAATTATGGATCTGAACCAGTTCGACTCTCTGCTTCCTCCACAAATGGCGGAACGTGCTGCCGTCACCGGAGAAAGCAAAGCCACTAAACCTATGTATAAATCGTTTTTACTGGCGATTTCTGCAGGTATTCATATTGGTATCGCTTTTGTGTTTTACACCGTGGTTACTACGGGCGCACAAGATATTCCTTACGGTATTGCTAAGCTGATTGGCGGGATAGCCTTTAGTCTTGGATTGATTTTGGTGGTGATTACGGGGGGAGAGCTCTTTACCAGCTCTGTATTGACCTTGGTCGCCAAAGCGAGTGGGAAAATTTCTTGGCCACAGTTAGTCAAAAACTGGATCGTGGTCTATTTTGGTAACTTATGTGGTTCTGTTTTATTGGTTGGGATCATGTTATCAACCAAGCAGTTTATGGATGATGGCGGACAACTCGGTTTAAATGCAATGGCGATTGCCGAGCATAAGCTGCATCATGGTTTTCTGCAGGCTTTTTCTCTTGGTTTGATGTGCAATATTTTGGTTTGTTTAGCCGTATGGATGACTTTCAGTGCTCGCTCTTTAACAGACAAAGTCATGGTACTCATTTTACCCGTAGCGATGTTTGTTTCTTCTGGGTTTGAACACTGTATTGCTAACATGTATCAAGTGCCGTTAGCCATTGGTATCAAATACGTTGCCCCTGAGGCTTTTTGGCAGATGACTGGGGCGAATATCGCCCAGTATGCCGACTTAACCATGATGAACTTCATTGTCGATAACTTAATTCCTGTTACCTTGGGCAATATTGTCGGTGGTGGTGTGTTTGTGGGGATTTGGTATTGGTTAATTTATCTCAAAGAGTAGGTTTTTATCGTTGGGCTGGTTATCCACATTTTCTGTGGATAAGTGCTTTCAAACTCAGTGCGTAACATTAACTGAATGATTTTTCGTATAAATGATGCACGATATTCGTGCAGTGATAGCTCGGCTAAGGTGCAGCGGCAGCGATGAGTATGAATGTGATGTTGTCGTGGCGGCGCAAACGGAGCTGGCGTAATGATTAAATTACGGTATGATCTTGGGCTTAAAAAAAGCGGAGAATATTATGTCTAATTCACTTAGCGCGGAGCAAATCGCGGCCGTCAATCAGTATGATTCTGAACAGCGTTTAACGTATTGCATTAAGCACATTGTTGCTAATCAGCAAGTCTGGATTTTAAAAGACCAAGATGGCTGTGTGATGCTCAATACTGAAGACGAAGAGTGTGTGCCCGTTTGGCCGCATCGTGAGCTAGCCGAGGCGTGGGCCACTGGCGAGTGGGCAGAGTGTGAAGCTCAGTCTATTCCTCTTAATCAATGGCGCAGTCGCTGGACTCCTGGATTGGCAGATGATGATCTTTCGGTTGTAGTTTGTCCGAATGAGAATGAAGAAGGGGTGGTCTTATTTCCCGATGAATTTGATAGGGAATTGAATAAGCAAAAGTCCGCCCAATAAAGTGAGTTAGAGAACAAAGGCCCAATGATTTGGGCCTTTTGCTTATTCGAGTAGGCATTCAATCGTTGATCTTAACCGCTCAATGATACTTTATGTTACCGGCTAAGCCGTTACTTAAAGTTTGGCGCTTTTTGAAAATGGCTTTCAATCATCCGTTGAGTGATGGGGTGCTGGGGATCAGCTAAGACTTGTAAAGTGTTACCTGACTCAACAACTTCACCTTCATGCATGACCATGATTTTATCCGTGATATGTTTAACAATGCCAATATGTTGCGAAACATAAATAAAAGACACGCCCATTTCTTCTTGTAACTCTAAGAAAAGGTTGATGATTTGTGATCGCATGGCCATGTCTAAACCGTTTAATGCTTCATCGGCAATGATCACCGAAGGTTGCAAAATCAGCGCCCGAGCCAAACAAACCCGCTGTTTTTGCCCAGTGGCTAACATTTGTGGATAAAAGTAAGCATGTTCTGGAAGCAGTCCTACGCGCAGCAAGGTGTCTCTCACGCGATTCATCCGTGCTTCTGGTGTCATGCTGGTATTACGTTTCAGCGGGCCTTCTAAAATTCTACCTATTTGTAGGCGCGGATTTAGCGAGGTATTTGGATCTTGAAAAATCATCCGAATTAATTTGCAACGTGTACTGTAATCTTGATGTGCTAGACGCTCACCATTGACCAAAATTTCGCCGCTGGATGGCTCGACTACGCCCGCTAACATACGTGCAAGAGTCGATTTACCTGAGCCATTTTGACCGATGAAACCAATAGTCTGTCCAGCCTCTAAGCTAAAACTCACTGGCTTGACCGCATGGTGAATGGTTTTACGAAACAGACCAGAGCGATTCACAAAATCTTTGGATAACTGATGAACTTCTAGCAGTGAAGCACTCATGATTATGGCTCCATATTCAGTGGAAAATGACAAGCAAACTTATGGCTTTTAATGAATCGAGTGGCAGGCACTTCGACACATTGACGCTGAGCATAAGGACAACGAGGTCCTAAGCGACAGCCGATCGGGAGATGTTGCAATGGGGGAATGGAGCCTGGCAATGATTGCAGCTTCTGTTTGTGAGGTATCCAATCACTGAAATCGGGCATCGCTTTGAGAAGCGCAACGGTATAAGGGTGCTTAGGCTCAGTCATGATCTTAGGTGTATCGGCGGATTCCACGGATTGACCACAATACATAACAGTGATGCGCGTTGCCCATTGGGTAATGGTGGTTAAGTCATGGCCGACTAACAAAATAGAGGTATTATTGACTTGGTTCATCCGACTGAGTAAACGTAAAATTTGTGACTGAGTAATGGGGTCCAAGTCATTTGTCGGTTCATCGGCAATCAACAATTTCGGTTTTGCTGCAATCGCCATGGCGATCATCACTTTTTGGCATTCACCATCGGTTAGCTCATAAGGGTAGCTTGCCATGATTTTACGATGGTCTTTAATACCGACTTTATGCAGTAAAGCAATGGCTTGTTTTTTCCGCCAAGTAAAACGCTCCCACCAACGCCCTTCAAAGGTACGCGAGGGGATGGATTCAATCAACTGTTCACCGACTTTATCAGAGGGGTCAAGGCAGGTTGAGGGTTCTTGAAAAATCATGGCAATATCACGAGCAATGACTCGTCTGCGTTCACGGGGGGTCAGTTGGAGCAGATCAATATTGCCAAGACGCATCCTATCGGCAGTAATTCGCCAGTTATCTTTGCTCACCCCCACAATGGCTTTAGCGACTAAGCTTTTACCTGATCCAGACTCGCCAACTAAACCTCGAATCTCGCCTTCATTCATGGTTAAGCTCATACGGTCGACCGCTTTAACTAACCCTTGCGGCGTATCAATTTCAATCGTGAGATGGCGAATATCTAACAGCGGCATTATTCCACTCCTGCATTTAAGGCTTGACGGACGCCTTCACCGACTAAGTTAATCATCACCACAGTAAACATAATCGCGATGCCGGGTAGCGTCACCGTCCAAGGTGCTAAGTAAATCAGCTCCACAGAATCACCGAGCATGGCTCCCCATTCGGTACTGGGTGATTGAGCGCCTAAACCTAAAAAACCGAGGGCTGAAATATCTAAAATCGCCACCGACAGCCCTAATGTGATCTCGGCGGCAATGACCGGTAGTACGTTAGGTAATATGGAATACCACAAGAGATAAATATCACTCGCTCCATCAAGGCGAGCGGCCAAAATATAATCTTTCTCTACCTCGTTATGTACTGCGATATAGACTGAGCGAACAAAACGCGGGATCAGGGCTAAGCCGATAGCCAATAAGACATTAAATTCGCCAGGCCCTAAGAAAGCGACGAAGATTATTGCCAGTAGCAAGGAGGGAATGGACATGACCGTATCTAATAAATGATTGAGGGTGCTTGAGAGCAGCCCTTTGGTCATGCCCGCTAAAATACCAATTAAACATCCGATGAGCACTGCGATAAAGGTGATCAATAATGCAGAACCCAAGGTTGAGCGAGATCCATCAATCAGACGAGATAAAATATCACGCCCGAAATCATCAGTGCCTAAAAAGAATTTGACGGTCCCACTGGGATCCCAAGATGGCGGCATTAATAATTCTCCTGACTGACTATGAGGATCGTGTGGTGTGATCCAATAAGAAGTCAGCGTGAGAAAAAGAACGATTAATAAACACCATAACCCAAACATAGCGAGATTATTGGCTTTAAAACTCCGCCAAAAACGCTCAAATTGGGTCGGGATGTGCTCTTCTTGGTAAATACTATTTGTTAGCATACCACTCTTTCCTTATCAGAGGGTTGACGAGGGTTCCGACGAGGTCTGATAAAATATTGGCGGTTAATACCAATACACCAATCACAATTACCCCGGCTTGCATAGATACGTAATCCTTGTTGGAGAGCGCTTCCAGCAGCCAGCGGCCGATGCCAGGCCAGTTAAAAATCGATTCGGTAATGATCGCCAGCGTCAGCATACTGGAGAGTTCAAAACCAAATTTAGGGATAATTGGTGGAATCGCGTTAGGCAGAACATGTTGGGTAATGATCCGATAATACGATAGCCCCTTAATACGAGCGGCACGAATATAGTTCTGAGCCATCACATCAGAGACAGATGCACGCATTAATCCGATCACTTGCGTGGTTGGCGCTAGAGCCAGCACTAAGCAAGGTAAAATCATATGCTCAATCACACTTTGTAGTGCATAGTGGCGATCCGGCCCTTGCGCAAGAAAGGCATCTATTAATGCAAAGCCAGTTATGGGTTGGATTTGATAAAGTAAATCATAACGTCCGGCAACAGGCAGTGCTTCATAATTGAGTGAGAATAACATGATCATCATCAGCGCGACCCAAAAAATCGGAGCCGAATAACCAGAGATTGAGGTAAAAGAAATTGCCGTATCCACCCATTTTCCTTGCTTCATACCAGCAATGGTGCCGACAGGAATTCCAATCACAAGCGCTAGGGTAAAGGCAATTAAACACAGTTCTAAGGTGGCTGGAAATACGAGCAATAGTTCGTCTATGATCGGCGTGCCATTTTTATTGACGCCAAAATTTAAACGAGCCAGTTCTTGCACATAAGACCACCAGCCTAGCCAGTAATTATCTTGTATCGTATGAGAGCTCGGATCTAATCTGAGTAAGCTATAACCGACTAAGGTTAAAATAAATAAAGTCACCACAAAGAGGTTAAAGCGACGAAACGTATAGTTAAACATTATTCACTTATCCTCTCGATGGTATTGAAAGGTTGCACATTAAATGGACTCAGTTGAAAACCCGATAGTGATGTCGTGTACGCTTTAAATTGTTTGCCATGCGCTAAAGGAATAATTGGAAACTCTTGATTCAGTATATTTTGTGCTTGGGTGTAGAGGTTAAGCCTATAGCGTGGTCGCTCGACTTCTCTTGCTAGATCAAGTAGGAAATCAAAGTCATCATTGCACCACATGGCGACATTAAGACCTGCCCGATTCGCACTACAAGAAAGTAAAGGACGTAAGAAATTGTCCGGATCGCTTGTGTGTCCAATCCAACCTGTCAGCAGTAAATCGACTTCTGTACGTTGTGGCAGTTCACCTCGTTGTAGGCGATCTTCAGCCACCAAGTGCAGTGTAATACCAACCTCGGCCAACTGAGTCTGGATTAATTCTGCGGTTTTTCTTGGACTAGGATTATAAGCCCGAGGTTCATTTGGAACCGACATGGTGAGCTCTAATCCTGAGGTAACGCCAGCTTCACGTAATAGAGCGAGCGCATAGTTACGATCATAGCGAATTTGTACCGTATCTTTTTGATAAGCCCATGAGCTTGGCGGTAGTAGGTTATAGGCGATGCTGCCGGTACCGTAGTACACCGAATCTAAGATATTTTGTCGATTGATCGCAAAATTAAGCGCTTTACGTACCCGAACATCATTCAGCGCTGGATGTGAGGTATTCACTGAAATAAAAGCAATATTCATCGCCGGCTTAGATTTGAGAGTGAGGTGTGGCTGATTTTCGATGATTGGCAGTTGACTGGCGATCGGTGACGTTAACACATCACATTCGTGACGCAGTAACTTAGCCAGCGTTCCGGTACCGCGTTGGGAAATATCAAACACCACTTGCTGCATTTTCGCCGGTCCATTCCAATAGTGTGGATGGCGACGTAAACGAATCAGATCAAGAGGTTGATACTCATCCAAATAGAACGGCCCAGTACCGACGGGATGGGTATCAATATTCGCTAATTGATTACTGGCTTGCAGTTGTTGTGCATATTCCGCCGAGAGGATGACCGCGTGCGCTGTAGAGATATTGGCTAAAAAGGTATTATCTGGTCGAGTCAGAGTAAACTTTACCGTATTAGCATCTAACGCCTCGACCTCTTTGAGAGTATTCGTGATGTTTAAGCTCGTAAACCAAGGATAACTTGCATTATTGATGCTATGAAATGGATGCGTAGGATCGATGATACGTTTGAAACTAAAGACCACGTCTTCTGCATTCAGTGCGCGGGTTGGAGTAAACCAGCGCGTGGTTTGAAACTCAACGCCGGAACGCAGGGTAAAAATATACTCGGTGCCTTGATTAGTCGCATACCACTCACTGGCTAAGCTAGGTTGAACAAAATGAGAATCAGGATCGATGGTGAGCAAGCTATTATACAATTGTGGACTTAAAGCTTCGGAAGTGATGCCACTATCAACCAACTGAGGGTTAAATGTACTAGGGCTACCTTGTCCACAATAGACAAATCCAGATTGGCGGATTTGATGATGTTCGATACTTTCACCACATCCAATTAGCAACATTAGGCCAGATAAGCCTATGGTGTATCGTAATAAACTATTCATAATAGAAGTGCGCATGTGAGCAACGAGGCTAAGCAATATCCCTTTATTCTACTTGAAGTTGTCGTACTATCATACCCAAGTAAAGCGAAGAGCCTCTTTTCTGTGAAAATTGCTGGGTTAGCGAAGAACGCTATAGTATTCGATATTAATCTTGAGCAATCGACATCGATGTTAAGCGCTAATAACATCATCGTGAAGGTTCATCACTCCTCTAGATTTGATTGCTTTTCGGTATCGGTCATCACAGTATAGCGGAATAATTTTATCCTTGAGCTAAACCAAACATCCAACGAGTAGGTAACAATGACGAGTAATTTAACCTGTCCATGGGCACTAAAGCATCCTCTTGAGCGTGAATATCACGATACGGAATGGGGCAGGCCAGCCTATCTGGATCGGGTTTTGTTTGAATTTATCACTTTAGAAGGCGCTCAGGCTGGGCTTAGTTGGTTAACGGTATTAAAAAAACGTCAGGCTTATCGACAAGCGTTTGCCAATTACGACTTGAGCGTGTTAGCTCAATACGATGATGCTGATGTTGAAGCGATCATGAGCCAGTTTGATGTGATTAAACATCGTGGAAAAATAGCGTCGGTGTTTACTAATGCTCGTGCTGCGATAGCGATACAGAAAGAATGTGGGTCATTGAGCGATAAATTATGGTCTTTTGTTGGCGGAGAGCCGAAGATCAACCACTGGCAAAGCGCAGATCAAGTTCCGGCTTACAGTGATGAGTCGAGTGCAATGAGCCACTATTTAAAGCAACACGGGTTTAAATTTGTCGGACCGACGACGTGCTATGCTTTTATGCAAGCGGTAGGTATGGTTAATGATCACCTTTTGAATTGCCCATGCCGATAACTAAAATGTTCAGTTATCGGCAAAACAAGCGTTCAGCAACGAGAGTCCAATACGGTTTGATAGCGTGCAAACCCTTGTTCAAGATCAGCAATTAAATCTTCTACCGCTTCTAAGCCAATATGTAAACGAATTAAAGTCCCGTCAAAATTGGGTCGAGAGACACTTCGTAACTGGGTAAAGCTTTTCGGTTCATTCGCTAAAATTAAGCTTTCAAAGCCACCCCAAGAATAACCCATACTAAAATGTTGCATGCCATCGAGCAGAGCGGTGGTTGCACGAGGATAGCTGGTTTTAAGAACAAACGAGAAAAGTCCGTTGCCACCAGTGAAATCACGTTGGAAAAATTCGTGTCCTGGACAACTGGCGAATGCCGGATGACGAACCTCATCCACTAAAGGATGAGTGGCTAACCAATTGGCCACCGCAAGGGCATTTTGTTGATGTTGCTGTAAACGGACCGCTAAGGTTCTTAATCCACGAAGACCTAAATAAGCATCATCAGGTGAAATGCATTGGCCCATTAAATAGCTATTTTCACGTAATTGGTCCCAATATTCCGCTTTAGCAACGGCAGTACCAAGCATCACATCGGAGTGGCCTACAATGTATTTGGTCGCCGCTTGAATCGATATGTCAACACCATGTTGTAACGCCGCAAACTGAATACCCGCAGCCCACGTGTTGTCCATCATCACAATGATATTTTGTTGATGAGCAATGCGAGCCAAGGTGGGAATATCTTGAACTTCCATGGTGATAGAGCCCGGTGACTCGGTAAATAAAATCTTGGTATTAGGCTGGATAAGAGCGCTGATCCCTTCACCAATCATCGGGTCATAATACGTCGTTTCAACCCCAAATTTTTTGAGTATGGTGTTACAAAAATCACGCGTTGGTTCATAACAGGTATCGACCATTAATAAGTGATCGCCGGATTGAACAAAGGCCAGAATTGCGTTACTGATCGCCGCAGCACCGCAAGGGTAGAGGGCGCAACCTGCACCGTCTTCTAATTCACTCATCGCTTCTTGAAAGGCGAAATGAGTGGTGGTTCCTCGGCGACCATAAAAAAGAGTCTTATTGGCTCGATTCACCGTCGCGTGATGCTTATCGGCAACCGTATCAAAAACAATGGTTGATGCGCGTTGAACCGGAGGGTTGACACTACCTTGTGTCCATTTTTTATCTCGACCAGCAGTGATCAATTGAGTCTTTTTATTGTGTGACATGTCAGAGTCCTTGTCTAAAGTTTCCTAGTCGATTACAGAAGAGGATTGAACAGATAAAATACCCGCTCTAAAAAGCGATGACCTAAGGATCGCTTCTCCCACTCACTGGCTTGGACGGCTTGAGATTGGTCGATATAACTTTGTTGTTGCCAATACAATTGCTGAGTGAACTCTTGATCATCAACGGCTAGCGTGACTTCAAAATTAAGCCATAAGCTGCGCATATCAAGATTCACGGTGCCGACTAAACAGAATTTTTGGTCAATAACAACCGATTTAGTATGCAGTAATCCACCATGAAATTCGTAAATAGTGACGCCTGCTGCAAGCAATTCTTCGTAAAATGAACGAGAAGCCCATTGCACCATCATTGAGTCATTTTTTTGCGGAATAATCAATTCAACCGTGATCGCACGTTGCGCCGTCATTTTTAATGTGGCCAATAAATCAGCACTTGGCACAAAGTAAGGCGTGGTAATCCGTACGGATTGATTGGCTTGATGCATAGCAAGAATCAGTACTTGTAAGATCAAGTGCTCTGGCATTCCCGGTCCGGATGGCACGACTTGTATCGGGTGTTGGGGTTGACTTGTATCGAGTTGGCATTCTGGAATATTAGGCAACATCCGCGACCCAGTTTCTACCTCCCAATCCCAACAATGGATAGCTGAGAGGACATTAACGGTAGGCCCAGTGATACGTACCATAATATCAATCCATTGCCCGACGCCGGAGTCTTGCTTGAAAAACGCAGGGTCGACCATGTTCATTGAGCCAGTGTAAGCAATGCTATCATCGATAACGATAATTTTACGGTGCTGACGAAGATCTAAACGGCGAAATAGCATCCGCCAAGGACTGACTTGCAACGCTTCAACGACATGAATGCCAGAACTGCGCATTAATTTGTACCAATGACTACGGAAAAATTTCGGGCTTCCTGCGGAGTCGAGCAATAGTTTGACATCGACGCCGCGTTTAGCCGCCTGAATTAAAGCCGAGCCAACGGCATCAGCCAAACCGCCGGGATACCAGATATAAAACTCCATGCGAATATTATGTTGTGCTTTTTCGATATCAGCGATGATCGAATGGAGGATTTCATTAGGCGAATTTTGCAGTGAGAGTGTATTGCCGCTTAACGCCGGAATTCCCATGCGACGGTTGCACAGCTCATCAATTTTATAAATATGAGCGCCCATGGTTTCAGGCATATGCGCTTGGCAATCATTGAGCGAACGAAACCATTCACCAAACGGTTTAAACATCTCTTTTGCTCGTTCGGCTCTGGTTCGGCCAAGGTTCAGCTCCCCGAACATGAAGTAACAGATCACGCCGACAATAGGAATGATGTAAATGATCATTAACCAAGCGAGAGAGACGCTCATGGCCTTACGTTTAAGAACAACGCGCAGAGTGACCCCGGCGACCAGTAGCCAATAAATCACGATGCTTGCTAACGTTAAAAAGTGATAAATCTTATCCATATACTCACGGTATTGATTGTTGTCTATGTGGATAGTAAAGGGAAAGCGTCAGAGAAGGAAGGATTGAAAGGTGATATGAAACAGAACTGTACAAAAAAGTGATCGTTAAAAGAAGAATGCGGTGGAGGAACCTAAGATGAACAATTGGTCGAACAAAAAAGTACCAAACAGACAAAAGAGGCTTCATCTTGGTGTTTATTTAGAGCGTTCGGACTTCCAATTTTATAATTAAACTGTTTTACTTGCTATATCCACGTTGATAGTCGTGCTTTGTTTTGGTGTATATTTTTTTGTACACACTAAGGGCGGTTAGCGCGTTTACAATAACATGATGGTATCTATTTATGGCGAGTAGTTCTCGAGGCCAATTCACCTCCCGATTTGGTTTTATTATGGCAGCAGCTGGTTCTGCAGTCGGTTTGGGTAATGTTTGGGGGTTTCCGACTCAAGCTGCGAGTAACGGCGGTGCGGTTTTTTTAATCGTCTATTTACTGATGGTGTTTTTATTGGCGTTTCCTATGCTGGTGGCCGAATTGACCGTAGGGCGTTATGGGCAATCTAACCCGATACGCTCGTTTCGTTCGGTATGGCCAAAAGGCAAGTTCGGTGCCATCTTACTTGGCGTTATCGGCATGGTCGTCGTCTCTTTAATTCTCAGTTTTTACGCGATTGTTGCTGGTTGGTTATTGGGTTCATTATTTGGTAGCAGTTTAGAATTGGTAGGCATAGAGAGCGCTAGCCAATGGTTAACCACTTTTAGTACCGAACGTAACTTAATTCTGATGATGGCTTTTATGGCTCTGACCATGTTTGTGGTCAGTAATGGCGTCGCAAATGGGATTGAAAAGTGGTCGACTCGTCTGATGCCTCTGCTATTTATCCTATTTGGTTTATTGACGGTGTATATTTTCACTCAGCCAGGCGCATGGGATGGGTTAACCATGTACTTAGTACCCGATTTCAGTCATCTGACACCGCAACTGATTGTCAGTGCGATGGGACAAGCGTTCTTTTCTCTCTCATTGGGTGTGTGTGTGATGACCACTTATGGCTCTTATCTGAAGAAAGAGACCAACATCCCTAAAACGGCCGCTCAGGTAGCACTGATTGATACTGGTGTTGCTTTTATTGCTGGTTTGATGATCTTACCTGCGATGTTTGTGGCTAAACATAATGGCGTAGAAATTTTTTCTGCCTCGGGTGAGTTACTCAATTCAGATACCTTGGTGTTTACGGTTTTACCTGCCATGTTTGATACCATGGGCACCGTCGGGACATTAATCGGTTTAGTGTTCTTCTTATTGATGGTCATTGCTGCCCTGACTTCATCAATATCCATGCTTGAAGTGCCCGTGGCGTGTGCCACTGAAGAGTTGCAGCAGAGCCGCCGCTCGGCGGTGTTGTGGATTGGCGGTTTAGTTACGTTGTTTTCAGCGGTGATTGTCTTTAATTTCTCGGCGTTATTTGGTCTGGTGATTCAGTTTACTACCGTTTATTCACAACCAATTATTGCTCTCTTGATCACTTTAATGGTCGGGTGGATTTGGCATCGTAATCACATTCTCAATGAGTTAAAGCAAGGTTATCCAGAAATAGAACAAAGCTGGTTTTGGAAAATTTGGCCTACGTATGTGCGTATCGTCTGTCCTGTGTTGATGTTATTGGTCTTTTTTGCCTAATTAACCTGCTTAATTTTCGCCCTAAACACCGTCTGCCATGACGGTGTTTGCGTTTACGGGGGATTAAATAAGTGATTATGAACTTTCAGCATTTGCTGACGTCTAGCTACCACTCCACTTTGTTCGCGATAGAAGCCTTCGGTTTCGCTTATTAACTAAACCTAGGTGAAACTTAGCCGTTGCTTTATGATCCTCGGTCTCAATTTATTATTCATCTACAGTCTGAAGTCGCCGTAGGTGAATATCGTTTTTATTCGGAAAATACCATGTTTGATATAGTTGTGACGCATACGGATTTTTTAGTCGTTAATAAACACCCTAATGTTTCTGTTCATAAAGATGATGGGGAGACGATGTTGCTGCATGAAGTCGGGCAGCAAAGTGGCGATACACAACTGTATTTGGTGCATCGCTTAGATAAAATGACCTCTGGTTTGCTACTGCTCGCCCGCAATGCAGCGGCAGCCAGTGAATTGTCGCGGGCTTTTGCTAAGCGAAAGGTTGAGAAATATTATCTCGCGATAGGTGCCAAAAAACCGAAGAAGAAACAAGGGTTGATCAGTGGTGATATGCAACGTTCACGTCGAGCCAGTTGGAAACTCGTACCAACTTATGATAACCCAGCCATCACACAATTTTTCTCTTTACCGGCTGAGCCAGGCGAACGGCTGTTTTTATGTAAACCGCACACTGGCAAAACCCACCAAATTCGAGTAGCACTCAAATCGATAGGCTCGCCTATCGTCGGTGATCCTATTTATTTGCCGACTAGCCAAGCGGATCGTGGGTATCTGCATGCTTTTGCTTTGCGTTTTTCTTTTCAGGGCACACACTTTGAGTTTGTTTGTGATCCAAGAAATGCCCCTCTGCTGGGCGAAAAATGGTCTTCGCCTATGGTTAGTCAAGGTATTGATAACTGGATTAAACCTTGGAATATCCTCTGGCCGGAGATCAAAGCTCGCTAAGCGAAGTGTTGTGATTAGCCGCTATATTAACCGTTGAATAGTGTCGTTCTATTTCGACCAAAACGGATTACCCATTAGTGACGCCGTCACTAATGGGTTGTGTCGGAACGTCTTAATGTGAGTTATTGGTTTTCTCTAATGTTGATAGTGTATGAAAACCAGAATAGAGCCGTGTTCCAGTCGTTATCCAACAAGCCGCTGCAAACAGATAGGCAATCAGTGAAAAATAGTCAGGAAAGAGACAAAATAGAACCAAACAAACGATCGTTTCTGTCCCTTCGGTTAATCCACTCATATAATACAAAGACTTATGCTGATAAACAGGGTTGATGATCCCGTGCTTGCTGGCCATGACGGCAAAAGCGAGAAAACTGCACCCAGTACCAATGAACGAAAAAATCAAAAAAGCGCCCGCAATGCTGTTGGCTTCTGGATTCGCGAGAATAAAACCAAAAGGGATTAACGAATAAAACAGAAAATCTAAGCTAATATCGAGAAATCCGCCTGCATCAGTGAGTCCTTGAATTCGCGCTAATGCTCCATCCAGCCCATCACAAAGTCGGTTAGCGAGGATCAGCCATAAAGCCAAGGTATACTGCTCTAATAATAACGCTGGAAAAGCCAAACACCCCAAAGCAAAACCGAAGAGTGTCACCTGATTTGCGGTCACGTTGAGTTCATCCAATTGTTCTGCCGCATAGGATAAGGGGCGGCGAATAACCGGGATAATGTAGCGATCAAGCATTGAGTTGCTCCTCAGGCCATTGGATTACACGATCACAGTGAAGCACATCTTCTTCATCATGAGTGACCATTAAGGTTGGAATTTGCGAGGCTTTTAACTGTTCAAATACCCACTGGCGAAATTGTATCCGTAATGTTTTATCTAATTTACTGAATGGTTCATCAAGTAGCGCTAGGCGAGGTTGAGCGAGCAGCATACGCAGCAAACTGACTCTGGCTCTTTGTCCACCCGACAGTTGGTCTGGGAAAGACTCCGCTAACGCGAGTAACGATACGTTCTCTAAAGCTTGTTGCGCTTGTCGTTTGCGATGTTGGCCTTTGACTGCATTGGGTAAGGCAAAGGCTAAATTTTCCCACACATTCAGATGCGGAAATAGCAAATCATCTTGGAACAATAAACCAATTTGGCGTTGATGTGGGCGCAGCGTCGTTAGATCTTGTTGATTGAATGTCATCTCTCCACGATAACGAAAATCGGTGGGTAAATGTCCGGCAATAACATTGAGTAAGGTCGACTTACCACAGCCGCTTGGCCCCATTAGGCTGACGATCTCACCTCGATGAATGGTTAAATCAAAATGGCTTAGCAGCGGCTGGCCATCTGGCTTATGTAGGGTAAGGTTTTTGAGATAAAAACTCATTAGTTAACGGCTTCTTGTTAAAGATTGAGGCTGAAAGGCGCGACTAAGAATAATCGCAAGCAAGAAAAAAATGAACGGTAACACGGCTTGCCAAAGAGCATAAATAGCCATTACCCGGCGGTCAAAACCACTGGATAGTGTCACCGCTTCGGTAGTAATGGTAGCGAAGCGACCGCCTCCAAGCATCAGCGTTGGTAAATATTGCGCTAAACTCACACTAACCCCTACCGCCCAAGCGTAGAGCATAGCCGGCCTTAATAAGGGGGCTTTAACTCTACAAAAGATAGACCAATCACTTTTACCTAAACTGGCGGCGATTTTATGGTAGTCAGCAGGGTAGCTTTTCCATGCCCCATCAAGCGCAAGATACACCAGCGGAAAGGCAAAGAAGAGATGCCCCCAAACAACCCATAAGACATAGTTTGAGCCTGAGATCAGTAAAGTGAGAATTTGTACGCCAAACAATAAAGAGAGTGCAGGGACTAGCATTGGCATGACAATCAAATAGGTCGGTACTGAGCGAGGCGAAGCTTGACGATACTCATGAGTGAGGACAGCAAAAAACAGTGCTAGGCTACCACTGACCAGCGCTAAACCAACACTTTGATAGAGAGCGGGGAGCATGGTTGGCCACTCCGCTAGCCAAAAACGCCAGCTGTATTCGCTGGGCCACAACTCAGGAAAACGCCAACGCTGAGCAATGCTCCATAGCATCATCAGAGGGAAAATACTCAAAGAAATAAAGCACACTAAACAGAGTAAGCTTTTTCCTGGTAAGAATAAGGCGTAACGGCCTGACCACATCCATTTTCGGCATAAGCCCAAGAGTATGCGCTCAATCAGTAATACTAACAGCAGCATGATACTCGCTAATCCTAAGAGCAGTAACGTGCCAGCGGCGGCGCGGGGAATTTGCTGCAGATCGGCATCACTGAACCATTGCCAGACTAAGACTGCGAAGGTCGGAGGGGTATTCGGACCTAAAATTAGACTGAGATCGACCACCGAAATACCGTAGCTAGTGACAGCAAATAAGGCAAACCGCATTTTAGATAGCCATTGTGGAAAAACCAACTTACACCAAGCTTGACGAGGTGAGTAGCCGAGAGAGGCCGCAACGGTGAGTAAGGATGGAATGCGTAACTGTTGTACCACTGAGAGGCTCATCAAAAGTAGAAAAGGAACTTCTTTTAATGCTAAGGCGATAGTGAGTCCCAGCGCGTAGGGATCTTGAACTAGCCAAGTGGCACCTTGAGTGGAGGGTTGATAGCCCGACATGGAATGGATCAAACGCGAAACCATTCCTGTTGGTGCAAATAGGAAGGCAAAGCCAATCGCAAAAGCTACATGAGGAAGAGCAAGCAGCGCGGATAACGCATGTTCAACCCTTCGCCAATATGGAGAGTGCCAAAGCGAGGCTAAAATAGCAAAACTGATCGCTAAGGCAAGGTAGGTACTCAATAGGGTTGAGCTAAGCGAGAGCAGCAATGAACGTTCAATACCGGTCCATTGCCAAACTTGTTGAAAAGCCTCAACGCCAACACTATTCAATCCTACGGCAGGGATATAACCCAACGCAGAGCTGACGATACCGAGCACTCCAGGAATGATCGGCGCAACGCAAATCAGCAGTACGCCCCAATAAGCCAGTCGTAATCGCATAGTAATCGTTATTGACGATGACCGTAACGACGCTGCCACTCTTCCCCTAACGCAGTTTGCCAACTGGGATGAGGTTCGTCTATTGAAGGATACAATTTCGAACGGCTGGCAGAGCCGCTAAGGTGCTGCCTTTGGATCACGGCAGGGTCACCCCAAATGGCTAAATCCCCTTTACGAGATTGGGCTTCTGGGCTGAGTAAAAAGTTGATTGTCACTAAAGCCCCCGCTTTGGCATTGGCATTCCAAGGGATGGCTAAAAAATGAATATTGGTTAAAGCGCCGTTTTGCATCGCGTAACTTTGTGTACTTTTCGACAGCTTACCCGCAGCCTGAGCGGCAAAAACAGCATTAGGATTAAAAGTAATCGCAAGATCAATTTGTCCATCATCCAGTAATTGGAGCATTTCTGATGAGCCAGATGGAAATTGTCGCCCTGATCGCCAAGCGACAGTGTGCAGTTGATCCAAATAATCCCATAACGGTTTAGTGATGATAGGGAAAGACGCGTGATCAACCGGTAAACCTAATGCAGCATTGTTCGCGGTTAATTCAATCAATAATGCTTTAAGAAAACTGGCACCATGAAATTCAGGTGGGCGAGGGTAAGTAATCCGGTTAGGGTATACCTTGGCATAACTGAGCAACTCTGCGAAAGATTGTGGGGGATTATTGAGCTTTTGGTGGTCGTGAATAAACACCAACTGACCGACTCCCCAAGGGGCTTCTAACCCTTCTGTCGGTTCAGCAAAATCACGATCGACCGGAAGTGATGAGTCGACGATTGCCCAGTTGGGTAGCATGTCAACGATTGGGCCGTATAATAATCCATTATCTTTCATCGACTTGAAATTAGCACCATTGATCCATACCATGTCAACACTACCAGCATCGTGACGGCCTGCGGCTTTCTCTGCGACTAGTCGGCTGGCCGTTTCGGCAATATCAGATACCTTCACATGCACTAAATTGATGTCGTGCTGTTGTTTGAGTTGTACAGCCGCCCAACGTAAGTAGTTGTTAACTTCTTGACTGCCACCCCAAGCATGGAAATAGACCGTCTCTCCCCGAGCTTGTTGAGTGATGTCTTGCCAAGATTGAGCGTGAAGCGCAAACGACAGTAAACTTGCGCAAAGTAGAGCTAGCCAATTTTTCATTATTATCCTTAATCTCTTTTTCTACTGAGGTTGACAGTGCTATCGGCAATGCGGAGTCATTTTGCTGCAATAACTCGCTGCCCTCGCTCTTTATCGAACCGCCATATCGATCCATTATGAAGGAAAATCATTAAATAAGTTAATCTTCTGTGTAACAAAATTGGCTTAATAAAAAAGACAGCAAAAAGCTGTCTTTTTTATTACTCACTGTGAACATGAAAAACCGATGGCTTTTACTTAACCCAATCACTCAACGTGAAAGTAAGTGTATGTGCTTGGTTTTTTAAGGTTAGTGTTTCTTCGGTTAATGTTACGTCATTCCAGTCGCTCAATGATTGAGAGACGAGTTGCTCGGTATCCATAACATCACCGATACACATTTTCATCGTCATGCCCATTCTTTCAATACGCAGTTTGTTATCTTTTAGCTCGGCTTGACCGAAAAAGTTGTTACAGCCGGCATTACCACTGGCCATCATTTTTTCGCCAAACTCGAGTCTTGGTGCGTCATAATGCTCATCCATGACCAACGGCTGCCCATCGATATGAGTCAGTTGCCAATGATGATGTTGCAGTACGTCGGCAGTAATCTCGGTTTTATCTTGGTAACCAGCACAAGCAGAGAGTAAGACAGGTAAGGATATTGCGGCAAGTAGGGCTTTTGAACTAAGCTTCATGTGAGAACTCCTAATCAACAATCGGACATCAAATAGCATCAGGACAACCTAATCACGTTAAGTTGATGAGATGATTGGCATAGAGTATAACGAGCCATGATTAAGTTGTGTTAGCGGACTGTCATGCCTAAAGCGTATGCGATCATGAGCTAATCGCTAACCGAATTGTTTATGGGGTCAGATAGGGCATAAAACAATGGAGTGGTTATGGAGCAATTGGAGTTTTTCCAGATCCCAAGCCCTTGTGTGGGTGTCTGTAGCGTGGATGAAAAAGGCTATTGTCAGGGCTGTATGCGTAAAAGAGAGGAACGCTTTACGTGGTTAGATATGACGCCAGCTCAGCAACTGCATGTCATTCATCTTTGTCGGCAACGTTATCGGCGCAAACAACGATCGCAGCAAAGTCAAGCCAATAAGAGGATGGAAATGGCTAACGAGGATCGACAAAACGAACTGTTCTAGTCGCTCGGCTTCGTACTTTTAGGTGAATGACATTCGATGAACGGCGGTAAAAAGTGTCACATGAAATTCATTTCTAATCACACTATGGTTGGTAATACCCTAAGGACGACTATCTGCACATCCAATCGAGTTCGACGTTTGGCCTTCGCATCGGTAGGGTATCAGCAATAAAGTGGTTCGCGAGAGTCGGACTATTTATTATCCCAGTTATCGCTAACCCATCCACCGGCATGCTCATCAAAATGCAAACCTGAGAAAATCCGTTTCGGTTCTTGTTTCGGTTGACTGGTTTTGTTGTGAATTAATGTATTGATGTATTGCGCCATAGGATCGGCATTGGTGGGAGAGGTGTTGCGTTTTGCAACTTCTTTAATCATTTGCAGACGCGAAGTTGCGCTAGAGCGTTTCATGGAATAGCCTCCTAATGTGATGAAGATTACATTACAAGGTACGACCTGGTTAAATATTAGTCAACAAGTTCTGCGAGTATTTTAACTAAAGTATGATGATGATTGATCTTACCCCTTGATAAATAAGTCGCTTCTCCATCACCATAACACGCCCCTCTCCACCGATGAGATTCCAGTGGAGGGGAGGAGATGTCACCGAGACTTAATGGAGTAAGCGATAAAGCAAAGCAGAGACTGCCATCATGCCAATGGCAAATACAAAGTAAGTGCTTAGGTGTTTTTTATAACCAGTGAGAGCGTTAACACGATAGACGGCAATCATTGGCATGATAAATAAAATTAACGCGATAACGGGCCCAGATAACGCTTCCATCATACCTAAAATACTTGGATTGAGTATTGCCGCTACCCAAATAGTCACAAATAGAAATCCAATCCCTAATTTATTAGCCTGAGCGTAATTCAGAGAGCTGTGCTTAGTCAGTAATCCATTTAAGCTTTCACGAGCCCCTAAAAAATGCCCTAAGAAAGAGGAAGTAATCGCAATAAAAGCCACCAGTGGGCCGAGCGTTGCAATAAACGGATTATCAGTCGCGTTCGCTAAGTAAGACAAAATAGATAAGTTTTGCGTCTTAGCGTCAAGGAGTTGCTCTGGGGATAGCGTTAACACACATGAAAAAACAAACAGCAATACAAAAGCAATCAGCACTATGCTGGTGCGTTTTAGTATCTGTTCACTTTTCTTTAAGGCTTGTTGCCGATAATAGCGTCGCTGCTTATGAGCAAAACTCGAAATAGCCGCAGCATAACTGAATGAAAAAACAATCACCGGCACTGATAGCCAAGCGGTATGAATAAATTCCCCAGCACTCGGCAGAGCAAGAGAAGGCAGATGCCAGCGTGGAATTAAATAGAGTGATAGAGCGGCTAAAATGGCCGCGAGAGGATAAACCATGACGGCAAATGTGCGTAACATGATTTTTTCACCGCTGAGCATAATCGCAATCAAGCCACTGACAAGAACACCGGACAGTAACCAACGAGGCAGAGCGCTGAGCTGTGCTTGGTTAACCCAGAAACTATCAACAGTATTGGTCAGTCCCACGCCATAGATCAATAAGATAGGGAAAATAGACAGAAAGTATAACCAAGCAATGGCTCTGCCGGCCGTGACTCCAAAGTGTTCTTCAACCACATCCGTAAAGTCACTGTTAGGATGAGCAGAAGATAAAACGAATCTTGCTAGGCCGCGATGAGAGTAGTACGTCATTGGGTAGGCGAGAAGCGCCATAATCAATAACGGCCAAAACCCACCAAGCCCTAGATTAATGGGTAAAAAAAGAATGCCAGCACCGACGGCGGTACCAAATAAGCTGAGTGACCAATAAGTGTCATGTCGATTCCAGGCGGTCTTTTCTGGAGTGATGCTGAAATGCAATGTTTCTTGGGAGTCTTTCACTGAAATTAGAGCCATAAAGAAATGATAATGTGGTAAAACTTATCACATTTAGTGGATGAAGGCTTTTTGTGGTGGTGGTCACATTCACTGATTAATCCTAAGTTGCCGGCCCAATGGAACTATGTAAAAGTGAAAATATTGGTTTTTTATTCTAATTTAATTGTTTTATTGGTTTTTAATTTCTATTTTAAGTTAATTTTTAGAGTTGTATGAATGTGAGAACGGCTGTTCTTGATGATTCAGATATCGAATCAATCTCTATTTATGTGTCGCTTGCAGATGGGTTGTTAACACGTTATAGCAAAGCTAAATCATTGATATTTAGTCGATGAAGAGTGGTTTTATTTTTACATTTGGCGCACAATCTGTTCACTCTTTCCTGCCTTTGTGTGACCTTACCATGATGGTTAAATTTCGCGCTGAATCGATTTTTGTATTAACAACATTGCTCGCCGCTGCGGGTTGGGTGTTTTCAAAACAAGCCATTGAAGAATTACCACCGTTTGGCTTTATTGGCTTGCGATTTATTACCGCTTCTCTGATTTTACTGCCGTTTTGTTTCCCTGCTTTAAAAAAAGCCTCTCGACAAGATTGTCTGCGCGCAATGGGGGTTGGCGTCTTTTTAGGGGGTTCGCTTTTTTGCTGGATACATGCGATTTCATTAAGTCCCACCTTGGGCGAAGGCGCATTCATCATGAGTTTGTCGATGCTATTTGTGCCTTTACTTGCTTGGCCGCTACACGGCAATCGACCGAATCGAGCTTTTTGGCTGGCTTTTCCAATTGCAGTATTAGGATTGTTTTTGCTCTCTTGGAATGGCGCTTGGCAAATTGCGGTCAATCAGTTGTGGTTTTTAGCGGCGGCGATGGGGCTGGCATTACATTTTAACTTCAACAGTCAATACTCCGCAAAATTGCCCGCAATGTTATTAACCACGTTACAGCTTTTTACTGTCGGTTGTTTGGGGGTATTGCTCTGTTGGCTCTTCGAGCGTTGGCCAGAATCGGTAAGTATTATGACTTGGAAGTGGTTTGCATTGAGTGTGTTATTGGCCACGAGCTTGCGATATCTGATGCAAACTATTGGTCAAAAGCATGCTAATCCGACCAATGCAGCTTTATTAATGTTATTGGAACCTGTGTGGACATTGATTCTTAGTATGCTGGTTTATGCGGAAACCATGCCTTTGAATAAGATCCTTGGTTGTGCTTTGTTACTTTCGGCGTTAGCACTGTATCGTTTAGGGATCCTGCGTTGGCGATAATTAACACGACAATTAAGTCATCATTGATAGAAAAAAGATACAAAAAAGCCGACTAATATACAGGTCGGCTTTTTAGTGTTTAAGCAATCGTTAATGATTAAGACGCTTGGGCACTTTGTGTTTCAGCTTCTGGCTCATGAGTTTGCTTCATGAGTCGACTGGTGATGGTACCCGCTGTCATTGATCCTGACACATTAAGTGCAGTACGTGCCATATCAATCAAAGGCTCAATCGAGATAAGCAGTGCTGCGATTGTCACAGGTAATCCCATCGCTGGAAGTACAATCAGCGCGGCAAACGTTGCGCCACCACCGATCCCAGCAATACCAAACGAGCTAATGGTGATCATGGCAATCAATGACAAGATGAAATGGATATCCAGAGGGTTGATCCCCATTGAGGGAGCAACCATCACCGCGAGCATTGCTGGATAAATTCCGGCACAGCCATTTTGTCCAATTGTCGCTCCAAACGAGGCTGACAAGTTAGCAATCACTGGTGGTACATTAAGCTTAGTGATCTGAGCTTCGACGTTTAATGGAATGGTGGCCGCCGAGCTACGTGAAGTAAACGCGAAAGTCAGTACTGGCCAAATTTTTTGGAAATAGGTTTTAGGGTTAACGCCAACCAAGGCAACCAGTAAACCATGTACAACAAACATCAAAGCAATCGCGAGGTAAGAAGCGACGATAAAGCCGAGCAAGTTTAAAATATCGCTCGCGCTTGATGTTGCAACCATTCTCGCCATCAGTGCGGCAATACCGTAAGGTGTGAGGGCGATGATCATTTTAACCAAGCGCATCACAATGGATTGCAGTGCATCAACAAAGAGGCGAATAGGCGCTTCAAGCTGTTCTTTCTCTTGCATCACTTTACGTGCAGCAATACCAACTAAGATACCGAAAATAACCACTGCGATAATTGAAGATGAACGGGCGCCAGTCAGATCAGCAAAAGGATTCGATGGAATAAAGCCGATCAGCATTTGCGGAATGGTTAAGTTAGCGACCGTTGATGCGCGGGATTCAAGTTGTCCCATCCGAGCAACTTCACGTGTCCCTTCGGTTAGCCCTTCTGCGGTTAAGCCAAACGCATGAGTGATCAAAATACCAATCAAAGCGGCAATCGCTGTTGTGAACAGCAAAATTGAGATGGTGAGAAAAGAGATTTTACCCAATGAACCGCTGTTATCCAGTTTCACCACGGCAGAAATCATCGATACTAATACTAATGGCATGATAACCATTTTCAGTAGTTCGACATAGCCGCTGCCAACAATGGAAATCCATGAAAGTACATCACGGATAATAGGGCTGCCTTCGTTAAAAATAAGCTGAAGGGCAAGTCCAAATACACTACCAAGCACTAGACCTAATAGAACTAAGCGCGATAACGAATGGCTTTTTTTCTGTTGACCAAACAGGAACAGCAAAATACCGACAAATACCGCGAGCATAGCGATAGCTGCAACTGACATAATAGACATCCTTAACAGGGATAAAACAACACTTAATTTAACCTTGCAGAAAGTTAAGTCCATTAACGTTATCTGGTAGCGTGATCCATTGCATTTAAGCTGCTACAGCTCTGCGCCGATAAATGGTGTAGGTATAGAGGTAATAAGACCGGCTGAGCATAGCGTGATCTAAATCAACCTTAAAAGACCAAAACGGCATAATGTAGAACAAATAGTTATTGAGCACTTTATTTGGCTGTATTAGCATCAGCATGGTGATTAGGTGATCTATTTATTGGTATTTTTTGACCAGGTCGTGCATCGCTACGGAGTGTAAAACGGTGACTCGTTTGGTTGATTGATCAAATAAAGCGTATAAAAGTGCTTGAGCGACCTTATCGGCGTCAATCGGGATCAGGTTTTTCAGACGACCAAATAGAAAAAATTGTCCTAATCTCATCACTCGTTGTAGCCAAATTTCATCATTTCGCGGCTGTTCACGTTGGCCGACTAATGGACCTGGACGAACAAACACTAGATGATCAAACCCAAGCCGACGAATGGTTTCTTCCATGCGTCCTTTGCAGCGTAAGTAATGAGAGCGGGCACTGGGATTGGCCCCGTAGCTAGAGACAATCGCAAGCCGAGTCACGCCCAAGATTTTCATACTGTGCGCCACTTGACAAACCAATTCAAAATCAACTTTCTCCAAAGCGTGTTTAGAGCCGGCTTGCTTGAGCGTTGTGCCGAGCGCGATAATGCCATACTGAGGGCGAGGCTGCTGCTCAGGCCAGTGGGTAATACTGAGTTCAGAATCAATCAACTCCGTTAATTTAGGATGAGGCAGCGATAAACTCCGTCGATTCAGTGCATAGATATGTTGGATGGCAGGTTCAGCTAATAAGCGTCGTAATACGCAAGAGCCGACTAAGCCAGTGGCGCCTGCAATCATTATCACCGGGTCTTGAGTTGTGTTATTCATACTGATTCCTAAAATCCGTCGCTATCCAAAGTGTGTATCCCCTTCGTACTTGAAGTTGCAGCGGTGTTGGTTGGGTTCGTTAACCCCAATCACATCGTTTGTCGATACTCATGGGGATTGACTCACTTGCCGCCTACCTGCAGTTCCAAGTCGTTTGGTTGTATGCTGATCATATCAAGTGGTTGACTATCAGCACGAATAACCCAACTCTAGTGCATTAGCAATATTTAGTGTTAGAATTCGGGGAGTTAAATCCGTTTGTGATGCTTACTTGCAGGTTATTCAGCGTTCGGGTTTTGATAAGTGAGATCCTCTCTACATAAATTGGCTAAACAATTCTTTACCATACCCGCTGTGCAATAAAGGAGTAGCGCATGACGACATCCCTCTTTCGCCGATCTTTTCTTTTCGATAGTTTGGATATTGACCAGCCGATGGTCAGCGAAGAAATCACCACTCAAGCAGGCGTCCGACTTAAACTGTGGCAACGTGGTGTCCTTGAAGTATTACCAGCACACTATTCTGCTGATAGTAAAAATATCGTTATATCTTGTGGTGTGCATGGTGATGAAACCGCGCCAATGGAGCTGGTCGATAAGATTATTGATGATATCATCAGTGGATTCCAACGTGTGCAGCAGCGCTGTTTATTTATCGTCGCTCATCCACAAGCCACTTTGCGCCATACCCGTTTTATAGAAGAAAATCTCAACCGATTATTTGATGATAAGCCTCATGCTGCGAGTTTAGAAGCGGATATCGCTACCAACTTAAAAGCGCAAGTCAGCCAGTTTTTTAATAAAACGGCACCAGAGACTCGCTGGCATCTCGATTTACACTGTGCGATTCGTTTGTCAAAGCACTATTCATTTGCTGTCAGCCCGAAAACTCGTCATCCAGTCCGTAGTCGTGCTTTGATGGCATTTATCGAGAGCGCACACATTGAAGCCGTCATGCTTTCTAATGCTCCTGCAAGTACCTTTAGCTGGTTCAGTGCCGAGCATTTTGCCGCGCAAGCCATGACCGTTGAACTCGGTCAAGTGGCAAAGCTGGGTGAGAATGATTTGGCACGCCTTGCTGCATTTGATCTCACCCTACGTGATTTAGTCGCAGCAGAGCAGTCGGAACATTTAGCCAAGAAAACCATCATGTATCGAGTGAGTCGAACGATTGTTCGCTTACACGAAGATTTTGATTTTCGCTTTGGTGACGATGTAGAAAACTTCACCTCTTTTATGCATGGGGAAGTATTTGGCCATGATGGCGATAAACCTTTAATGGCTAAAAATGAAGGGGAGGCGATTGTGTTTCCTAACCGCAATGTGGCGATTGGTCAACGTGCTGCCTTAATGGTTTGTAAGGTGGATACTCGATATGAAGATGATCAATTGGTCTATGATTAAGTAAAGCACTTGAGCTTCAATGGGGTTAACGATAAGGTTAGCCCCATTATTTTTTTATGCTGTTAGGCCGATGAACTTCAACCAATTAATTGCCAACAAACAGCGCCGCTGGCGATGGGTGATTGGTAGTTTTACTTGCCTGTTATTCATATTAAGTGCGACTTATTTAATGGTCGGTGAGCGTTTTATTGGGCTGGGTTCAGGTTGGACGATTCTTGAACAACAATTAGTTTTAGAGTTACGCCTACCTCGTTTACTGGCTGCGATTGTTATCGGTAGCGCACTGGCCTTGTCGGGAGCTACGTTACAGGTGCTATTGGGTAATGTATTAGCCGAACCGGGAATCTTGGGGATTTCTGGTGGTGCCAGTGTGGCGATGGTGATTGTCTTATTCTTTTTTCCTACCTTTGCTACGCCATCGCTGTTTATGTTAGCTGCCGTGATGGGCGCGTTAGTTTTTACCTTTCTTTTGGTATCGATTGCCAAGCTGACGAGTTTAACCACTACGCGTCTTTTACTGGTTGGGGTTGCTTTAGGCATCCTGTCCGGCTCGATAGTGACATGGGCTTTTTATTTTAGTGATAACTTGAGTCTAAGGCAGCTGATGTATTGGCTGATGGGCAGTTTAAGTGGTGTCAGTTGGTATCAACATGCTCTGTCTCTTTTGGCGTTACCCGTTATTATTTGGTTACTGTTTCAAGGACGATCTCTTGATCAATTGATGCTAGGTGAAACTCATGCCAAACAACTCGGATTAGACGTAATAGCAATACGTTGGAAATTGATTGTTGCTATCTCATTATTAGTTGGTGTGAGTGTTGCTTTAGCTGGCATCATTGGCTTCATTGGTTTGGTTATTCCACATTTGTTGCGTCTTGTATTGGGGAGTGAGCATCGCATGTTGTTGCCTGCTTGCGCTGTGTGTGGTGCTCTGCTGCTGGTGGCGGCTGATATGTTGGCAAGGCTTGCTCTTACGTCCGCCGAATTGCCTGTTGGTGTGGTGACGACAACCATTGGAGCCCCCATCTTTATTTGGATGCTGGTGAGAAGTCATGATAAACGTTAGTCATTTACACGTTGGGCAACGTTTACTGCCGCTCTCTTTTCAATCGGTAGCCGGAGAAGTGCTGCATGTGATTGGTCCTAATGGAAGTGGTAAAAGTACTTTATTAGCAGCGATAGCTGGGATGATCACTAGCCAAGGTTCGGTGCAGTTAGACGATGTTGATTTATTGTCACTCTCATTACCCGCACAAGCTCAGGTTCGTGCCTACTTATCGCAAAGTGATAAACCTGCTTTTTATCTTGATGTGTTTCAATATTTAGAGTTATCCCTTCCCCAAGGGGTCAGTTATCAGGAACCTCGAGTCAGCGAAGTACTACAAGAATTGGTCACACTGCTGGGTTTACAAAATAAGCTCTATCGTTCTATCCACCATTTATCGGGTGGAGAGTGGCAGAGGGTACGTTTAGCGGGTAGCTGCCTACAAATTTGGCCGACATTAAATCCATTTGGCCGATTACTGATCCTCGATGAACCTGCGGCTCCGTTAGATATTGCGCAAGAGCGACTGTTGTACGATCTCATTCAGCGTATTGCCAGTGATGGCATCACGGTCATTATGGCTAACCATGATTTAAATCGTTCGTTGCGTTATGCCGATAGGGTATTGCTATTGGATAATGGGGTCATGCATTCATTGGGTGAACCTCGGCAAGTGTTAACAGCCGAGCATATCCAACACGTTTTTCATACCGCCGTTCAACAAGTGGAGATTGCAGGGCAGCCTTATTTAGTCTTTGATTGATGGTGGTGCATCAAGCACCATCGTGGTTCAATAATGATTAGCCTTTGGCAATGGCGCTTTATGAAAATCCTTTATAAACAATAAGATGGTTGATTGTAAAAACTTGGCATGCCAATCGCATTAAACGTATTGATACATTCTCGTTCTTGTTAGACTTTGATAGTCTTTAGCCACCTTGCCCTTAAGGTGGCTTTTTTTATGCTTTTCCCTGCCTATTCTTGCTTATTTCATCGATGGGGAGTCATTGATGAGAATGAATGATGTTGCAGTTCACATTTTGATACAAATTGTGAACTAAGTGTGAACAATGAAAATTGATCGCTTTTTGAATCAAGTTCATAATCTGTTTCCCATTCAAGTATGGTTTGATTATGACAACATCAGAAAGAAAGCTTCGTGAGCGACAAGAAAGAGAACAACTGTTCTTAATGACCGCTTGCGACATGATTGAGCAAGATGGATTCTTGAATTTACACATGGCGAAATTGGCTAAGCAATGTCAATACGCGACGGGGACGCTCTATCAACATTTTGCAAGCCGAGAGGATTTATTGGCCGCTATTGTCGGCTTAAAGGCAGCGGATAGAACCGAACGTTTTGAATGTATTGCTCAATTGGAGGTCAGTGGGCGCGATAAAATGTTGGCTTTAGCGATTGCCGATCGTTTATTTCAACTGCGTTATCCGCAACATGCCAAATTAGAACAATACGTTTTTACGGAAGCAGTATGGGAAAATGTCTCTGTCACTCATAAGCAGAAAATTTTCCAATCCTGTAAACCAATTGGCGAGATCGTCAGTAGAATAACCCAAGATGCGCTTGATTGCGGTGAGCTGCCTGATTATGGCTATCACGCAATGGATCTCTCTTTAGCGCCTTGGGCGCAGTGTCAAGGCCACCATGCTTTGGTTAATGCCGATGGCTTACTAGAGGCATTAGCGGTATCACCTAATTCGATGCAACTTTATCGTAACATCACGATGCTACTTAATGGGATGGAGTGGCAGCCCTTATTATCACTGGAGGATAACGTTATTTTACAAAAAGTAACGGCATTGAAAATCGAACTAGAAAAGTATCCTGCTTTTCACTAACCCTTTTTATTTTTTAGGATCAACCAGCAAGGAGTTTTCATGTTAAAGCGCATGATCCTGATGTTAATCGTCAGTACGCTGATTTTTGGTGGCATTTTTGCCTACAAAGCGGTCGGCAACCATTTTATGAATCAATTTTTCGATAACATGCCGATTCCACCGGTAACCGTGACGGCTAGCGAAGTCACCACCGATGAATGGCAGCCCTTTGTCAGTGCAATTGGTAGTTTTGTCGCCGTTAATAGCACCGATTTAACCACTGAAGCGAGTGGTATCATCAACGGTATCCATTTTGCTAACGGTAGTAATATCAAAAAAGGGACGCTACTTGTCACTTTGGATGATTCGGTCGATAGAGCGGAGCTAAAAAGATTACAAGCCGTTGAAGAGTTAGCCAATATCGAGTTAACGCGTTATCAGCGTCTGTTCCGCGAGAAAAATGTCTCTGAGTCAGAGCTGCGTCGCAGTGAGAGTGAAGCCAAGCAAGCGTCTGCCGCAGTAGAAAGCCAACGAGCTCGGATTGCACAAAAGACCATTCTTGCCCCTTTTGATGGTATTGCTGGATTGCGCCAAGTCAGCTTGGGGCAGCTACTGTCTCCGGGTAGTGTCGTTGTCTCGTTACAATCATTTGCCCCAATTTATCTCAACTTCACTTTACCCGAGCAGCAGTTGGCTAATATTCGTCTAGGAGAAAGCGTGCAAGTCAACGTTGATTCCGTTGCTGGCCGAGTTTTCACCGGAAAAATTACTGCTATAGCGCCTTCAGTTCGCGAAGCAAGTCGAAGTATTGAAGTGCAAGCCACTCTGGATAACCAAGATCTCGCATTGCGTCCAGGTATGTTTGCTCGCGTGCAATTGGATACGGGGAAACCACGTTCAGTTAGCTTAATTCCGCAAACCGCGATTCAGTTTAACCCTTATGGTAACTCAGTATTTGTGATTGAAGAGCAAGATGACAAGTTAGTGGTACAACAACGGTTTGTGCAAACGGGTGAGCGCCGTGGCGATCTAATTGCGGTAGAACAAGGCTTATGGCGATCGGATTGTCACTTCCGGCTTACTCAAGTTACGTAATGGGTCACAAATCATAATTAGTGACAATCCGCGTGTTCAACCGAGTGCGGAAGTGAACCCATCACCCGCGAATCAGTAGGAGTATTCATGCGTTTTACTGATGTTTTTATTAAAAAACCGATCTTAGCGTCGGTGGTGAGCTTATTCATTATCTTACTTGGTTTACGAGCCATTATGGATATGAATGTTCGCCAATTCCCTGAGATCCAAAATGCGGTGATCAGTGTCAGTACCACTTATGTCGGAGCTGATGCGGATCTTATCCAAGGTTTTATCACCACACCATTAGAGCGGGAAATTGCCGCAGCAGAAGGGATTGATTATTTAGTCTCTACCTCGGTCGCGGGTAATAGTACCATCGAAGCGTATTTACGCCTCGATTACGATCCTAACCAAGCGTTGACGCAAATTGCTGCTCAGGTGAATAAGGTTCGCTCAGAGTTACCGGAAAACGCTCGTGAACCGGTGGTGACCTTAAAAGTCGGCGAAAGTGTCGCGGCGATGTATTTGGCGTTCTACTCAGAAGTATTGGGTGATAACCAAATCACCGATTACTTAGTTCGAGTTGTAGAACCTCAGCTATCGACCATTCCTGGCGTGCAACGAGCGGAAATTCTTGGTGCACGTACGTTTGCTATGCGAGTCTGGCTAGATTCAGTCAAAATGGCCGCGTATGGTTTAACGGGGAGCGATGTCGCGACGGCGTTACGCAGTAACAACGTATTAGCGGCGTTAGGTCGTACTAAAGGGCAGATGGTCGCTATTGACTTAACGGCGGCGACTGATTTACGCGATGTTGAAGAGTTTAAACAACTGGTGGTCAGCAGTGACGGTCAAAGCGTTGTTCGTTTAGCCGATGTTGCAGAGGTTGAATTAGGCGCTGAGAACTACGAGAGTTCGGTGAGCTTTAATGGCTTAGCTGCAACCTTTATTGGTATCGAAGTCTCTCCGGATGCGAATGCGTTGGATGTGATCGCTGATGTTCGTCAAGTGTGGGATCAAGATATTATTCCTCAATTGCCTCAAGGACTTTCTGCGTACATCGCTTATGACTCGACTGAATATATCGAAAATGCCATTGATGAAGTAGTGATGTCGATTATTTTGGCGTTGGCAATCGTTGTTTTCGTTATTTATGCGTTTTTAGGCTCATTTCGCTCGGTTATCATCCCTGCGGTGGCGATACCTGTATCGTTGATTGGTACTTTTTTCTTGATGTGGTTGTTGGGTTTCTCTATCAACTTACTGACGCTACTGGCGATGGTACTGGCGATTGGGGTTGTGGTCGATGATGCGATCATCATGCTCGAAAACATTCACCGTCATATTGAAGAAGGTAAAAGTCGTATTGATGCGGCGATCCAAGGGGCGCGTGAGCTTGCATGGCCAATCATTACCATGTCAACGACCTTGGTTGCGGTTTTTCTACCGATCGGTTTTGTTGGTGGTTTGACGGGCGTATTATTCGTTGAATTTGCGTTTACTCTTGCAGCATCGGTTATTCTATCGGGTATTGTTGCGTTAACGTTATCGCCAGTAATGTGTGCTTATATTCTTAAGCCACACAGCAGCGATAACAAAAAAGAGAAATCGCTTGAGCAGTGGTTAGATAAGCAGTTTGACCGATTACATCATTCGTACCAACGCACGCTGCACAGCTTACTGGATAGTAAGAGTGTCGTGTTAACCTTTGGTGCGATTGTACTGGTTTCTTGTTACTTCTTGTTTATCACCAGCCCTTCAGAGTTAGAGCCACCAGAAGACCAAGGTTTCGTGTTCTCTATTTTGGAAAGCGATAGCTATCATACGCTGGATGCACTGACAAAAAGTACTCGAGAACTGGATAGATTGGTTGATGATGTGGAAGAAATTGAGAACGTCTTCATCATTAATGGGTTGGGTGGAACCAACACGGCCATTGCTGGGATCGTGTTAGCGCCTTGGGAGCGTCGTGATAGGCTCACTCACGATGTGCTGGCTAAAGACATTCAGCCTTTTCTTGCTCAGCAACCCGGGCTCAATAGTTTTGCTTTAGTGCCACCGTCACTGCCCTCTCCGGGTGGGGGCACGCCGGTTGAATTTATCATCGGCTCAACTCAACCTTTTGAAGCACTGCAAGAGGTGGTACAAGAGATCTTAGGCCGAGCAATGGCGAGCGGACGTTTTATCTTTGTTGACAGCGATTTGAAAATTAATCGTCCTCGACAAACCGTTGAAGTGGATCGTGAAAAAGCGGCGCTGATGGGCGTGTCGATGCAGCAAATTGCCGCTGACTTAGGCAGTCTGCTGTCTGGCGCTGATACTGGACGCTTCTCACTGGATAACCGCTCTTATCGCGTGATTCCACAGGTTGAGCGCAGTGAGCGTCTAAATCCAGACCAGTTGACTAACTACTACACTCGCAACCAACAAGGGGAGTTAGTACCACTGTCTGCCTTAGTGACACTGAGTGAATCTGTTCAGCCACAAGCTCTACGTGGATTCCAACAGCTTAATGCGGTGAAAATTTCTGGTGTGCCACGTCCGGGTGTTCCACTCGGTGAAGCGTTAGCTGTACTGGATAATATTGCGGCAGAAGTGATGCCTGCTGGGTTTAGCGTCGATTATTCCGGACAATCTCGTCAATATAAGAGTGAGGGGCAGCAACTGGTTGTGACGTTCTTCTTTGCATTGATTGTGATTTTCTTGATCCTTGCCGCTCAGTTTGAGTCATTTAAGAACGCGATCATTATCATGGTTACCGTACCGATGAGTGTCTGTGGCGCATTGATTTTTACCAGCCTCGGCTTTACTAGTATCAACATTTATACCCAAGTGGGTTTGTTGACGCTGGTCGGGTTGATCGCTAAACACGGTATCTTGATTGTGGAATTTGCCAACCAATTACAAATGGATGGTAAGAGTAAGCGCGATGCGATTGAAGAAGCCACTGCGATTCGTCTACGGCCTATTTTGATGACGACCGCGGCAACCGTATTGGCGATGATCCCATTATTAATTGCGACCGGTGCTGGTGCTGGCTCTCGTTATGCGATGGGCTTAGTGATTGCCAGTGGCATGTCGATTGGTACGCTGTTTACCTTATTTGTTGTTCCGGCCATGTATTTACTGTTGGCTAAAGATTTACACCAAGGTCAAGTTGAGTCAGAGGCCTCAGCATAAGGCGATGGTGATTAATTCAGTCTAATAAAATGGCCGTCTCGTTAAAGAGACGGCCATTTTTATATTGGATAACCTTAGACAACACAATGATCCAATCAGTTTACGATTGGGTTAGCGCTGCTAAGTTCGCGGGACGATAATACACCGATTTTAGCACCTTACCTTGACGAATGGTTTTGCCTTCCATCACGACATCCTTAGCACATTTAGCAATGATGTAATCGCCTTTTTGTACTGCCGTCAGCGGGATATTTTGTTTGGCGTAAAACGCTTCAGTATCGATAAACTCTTGCTCGTTACGACAGACTTTGCTCATGTTTGAGGCATGCACTTCATCCCAGCAGGGAAGAAAATCTATCCCACGATTAACGGCAACATTTAACAGCAAATCAATAAGATAACTGATTGTTAGGTTGTCGATAATCTGAGTGTGCCCCAAATGCACCAGACGTCCCATTAAGACATAGACGCTATCAACAATCGCATCGGCTTGCTCGGTTTTACAGTCAGCTTCTGCCAGCTCAGTCAGCTCTTCAATAATTAAAGACGTATGCAGGGTATCGGCTTGGCTATCTAAGCTCGATGGATCAGCGACAGGGAGATCAAACGTATGACGAAATTCGCTAATATCACGATAGAGGTGTTGGTAGATATCTTCAGTCAACTTAGATAAATGCATGGTTTAGTCCGTGGTTGAAATAGTTTAAAGAGTGTATAGATAGGCGTTAATGGCAGCCGTTTAATCACCCACTTGGTTAATACCGTGGTGATTGTTGCTTCTCGTAAACGAACGACAATATCGGTCGATAGGAGAGCGAATAGTATTAGTTTAGCGCTTAGCGTTGAGGTATAAAAAGAGACAAGACGCGATCAGCGCCTTGTCTATGATCACTGGGATTATAGGTATAGCTTAGCCAGTTCAGAAGATTCCATCTCTTTACCGTCTAGTGTGGCATTCCAGTTTGGCCCAATTAGCACGCCGTCTTCGGCTAAAGTGATTAACCAATCTTCGACAAAGATATCCAGAGGGATCTCAAGCACTTCAAAATCAGACCACTCTTCAACGTTATGCAGTTGAGCATCTTCTTTTGAAGACCAAAAAGGCATCACTTCACTGTCTTCAAACTCAGTCGATTCACAAGAAAGCCAGCCTTCTTCATTGCGTAGTCCCCATACCAATTTGTTTTCTTGGGACTCTTTGATGAAAAGATCCAGGTTCGCTTGAATATCTGCTGTTAATTTGCTCATTTTATTCTCTCACTAAGAATGATGCGACTAGAGTAGCATTTTCAAGGCATAAATCCCATTAAGATTTCGATAATATCCGGTCACTGGCGAAGAGTCATTCGTCGCTTTTCTCGCTCCTATTGATTAAATAAATAAGGAAAAAGCGCCTTGCGTTCAGCGGGAGAGAGCTGACTAACACGTTGAATATTTATCTCAGGAATCGCTTCTGGGTTCGGATAATGTTTCAGTACTCTTTCCATGCTTTGTTCACGGATTAAATGAAAGATAGGATAGGGTGAACGGTTGGTTAAGTTCTCATCATCTTCTGGGCAGGTTCCAGCAAAACAATAATGAGGATGAAAGGTCGCGACTTGGAAAATGCCTTCCCAGTCTTGCTGACGAATCAAGGCTTCAACCCAATCGATAAAAAAGTTGTAGTCCATAAAGTCATCTAACATATTAGGGACCACTACTAAGGTTGTCTCTAGCTCTTGTGCTTCTTTCGTATCCAGTTCGAGTAATTGATCAAGAATATCTTGTAGCAGCGCTTCTTCACGGCTCGCTTGACTAACGAAAATTTTAATCTGCTGATTGCGTTGAGGTTTTGCAGCAAATGGACATAAGTTTAAACCAATCACGACGTCATTGAGCCATTGATTGACATGTTCGGTAATCGTTGAGGGACTAAGTGTTGACATAATGGTTGAGCACATTGATTAATACCCCTTTACCACTTGAAATCGCAGTAGTGTTGGCGAGCTTCGTCTATTCCCATCAGCATCGCTGATTGATATTGACGGGAATTGATTCACTGATCGCCTACCTATTGTTCCAAGTCGTTTGGGTATAGTGATGAATAAGCGTCTTAGCAGCGTAATACTACTCAGACATAGAGTAATATCAGATTGTATCGGTTACTTACTGTTGATCGCCACTTTTTCTTGCTTTGGGTATAGCTGCCAGCAAAGTAAGAACAAAATCAAATAACACACCGTGCCACCAAGAGTAACCATTACCCAGCCTCCCTGTTGCCAGCAATAGAGCAGGTAAAATCCGCCCAGACTACCTCCTACGTAGTAATGTACTAGGTACAGTGCGGTCGCGGTTGCTTTGGCTTGAACCGCTTTTTGACTGACCCAAGCATAAGCTAAGGTATGAGTGAAAAAAGCGCCGAAGCTTATCAAAAGTAAACCAAACACCATAAACCATAATGATTCGACGGCGGCCAGCCACATTCCGGCCATACTGACCATGGCACCAAGAATCATCCCGGCGACAGGATGATAATGCGATGTCCAGCGGTTTGTGAGTCGTGAGCTGATGGTGCCAGCGAGATAACAAAGAAAGATTAATGAGGCAATGCCAACGGGTAGCGCATACGGATCTGCGACTAATCGAAAACCCATTACCGAATAGAGATTAACGAACAAAGCAAAGTTGGTGCCACCGATGAGCATGGCTAACCATAAGTTACGTTGTCTTAGATGAGAGATTAGTGCTTGATTATGTTGTAAAAAACGCCCACGCTGTGGCGTAAAATGACGTTGTGCCGGCAAAGAAAAATAAACAATCAATGCGCCAAATAAAGTAAAGATAGCCATAGCAACGACGGCCGTTTGCCAGCCAAAAGCATCCGTTAACAACCCGCCAGCAATACGACCACTGATCCCTCCAAGTGAATTGGCGGCGATATATCCACCAATCGCTTTGTTAAACGCCTGTGGCGATAATTCTTCGACCATATAAGCCACCGCAACAGACGCAAAAGCGGCTAAGGCAATCCCCATCAAAGCTCGACTGATGATCAGTACCCATAATTGATCGCTCAACAGAGTGAGTAATCCAAACCATGGCATGGCAAATAACCCTAGTAGCATCACCCCGCGACGGCCAAAAACTTCAGAACTGATCGCCCAAGGTACTAAGCTTACCGATAATGCTAACGTTGAGGCGGCAAATAGCCAGTTAATTTGAGTTTCTGACACCGCAAAGTGGTGAGCCAGATAAGGCAACATCGGTTGGAAAAGATACAAGTTACAGAAGATCAAAAAAGATCCAAGTGCAAGAGCAAACGTAACTCGGCGATAGGCTTGGCTGTGTTGTTCAATCATACGTTTTATTGACCAGGTGAAGTCGTTAGGTAAGCTTAATGTGATCAAACTAGCAGTGTTATCTGGATTAATAAAATATATTATAAATATCGAAGCAATAACTTTAATTAATAGTCAATGGATAGTCGTCAATTACGGTATTTCCTTGCGGTGGTAGAGCATGAAAACTTTACCCACGCCGCACAGCACCTGCATATCGCTCAGCCTGCACTAAGTATTGCTATTAAAAAATTTGAGCAACAGCTGGGTGTCAATTTATTTAAGCGTGGTGATCGTAAGGTAAGCTTAACGCATGAAGGTACGGTATTAGTTGACCATGCTCGACGAATTTTGCAGCAAATCGACAATGCTCAATTAGCCATGGATGAACTCAAAGGACTGGTAAAAGGGGAAGTGCGCTTAGGTGCACCAAGTATGGTGGGCAGTTATTTTTTTCCACCGATCGTAATGGCGTTTAAAACCCAGTTTCCGAATTTAAAAATGACGGTCATTGATGCGGGAACCCAATCGATACGCAAAATGTTATTAGCAGGAGATCTCGATGTCGGCGTTATTTTAAATCAAGATGTGCCTGCTGATTTAGAAACTGACCCGTTACTCTCTTCCCCGATGGTTGCCGTTGTAGGCCAGCATCATCCACTGGCCGCTCAAACGCAGATCGATTTTAAGCAATTTTTTGAGCATCAACTGGTGATGTTTAAAACGGGCTATTTTCACCGTGAGTTCATTGATAAGGTGTGTAAAACACATCAACATGACGCAAAAATTGCTTTTGAGACCAACCTGTTACCGATGATCCTCAGCATTGTTAAACAAGAGCACGCGATTACTGCTTTATTGAAGCTGGTTGCGGATAATGAACCGGAAGTGAGAGCAATACCGTTCACACCTCCCGTCTCCATTGATCTCGCGTTAGCGTGGCGTAAAGAGGGCTATTTATCTAATGCCGATAGAACGTTTATCGAATTTGTAAAGCAATACGTTTAATCCGCCGCGCTTAGCTTTTTTGGGTATAGAGTCGTTCAAAATTACTGACGTTCCAGCCAATCAAGAGCTGATCGCCAATTTTGAGGACAGGGAGACTTCTTGCTCCTAGCGCATCTAGCTCTTTGCGGCCGCGCGCCATTTTGGCATTACACAAACGGTACTGAATACCTTTCGCATCCAAATAACGCTGGGCATCTTTACAGTGAGGGCACTTGTCTTTCACATAAAGGACAACACGTTTCATTCTTAGGTTCACTTTAACTAAAAGGGCGAATTCTAACGCTGGCCGAGCCGATGCACAAGCCGCCTTGTATTGGCAATGGGCATTACTTCTTGATCTATTTAAGTTACACTGCCACGTCAAAAATCGATGCGACAGAGTGAATTTATGCATCCTGTATTGAAGTATATTCAAGGTTATCCCACCTCGCTAATAGAACAAATTCAACAATTAATCACTCAAGATAAGTTGATCTCTTGGTTTGAGCAGCGTTACCCAGAGCGGCATGCTATCCAGAGTGAAAAAGCGCTGTTTAACTACACTATGGCGATTAAAAATCAGTATATGAAGAAGACGTCACCGCTGAGTAAAGTGGTGTACGATGGGAAAATTCATCTTATTAATAATGCGCTCGGTCTACACAGTTATGTTTCTCGGGTGCACGGCAACAAGATAAAAGCCAAAAATGAGATTCGTATTGCTAGTGCATTCAAACAAGCACCAGAGCCTTTATTACGTATGCTCGTTGTTCACGAATTGGCCCATTTACGTGAAAAAGACCACAATAAAGCGTTTTACCAACTGTGTTGTCATATGGAGCCTAATTATCATCAGTTAGAGTTTGATGCTCGGTTATACATGATGGTACTAGAATTGAGAGCTCAACAAGGTTAAGTCGTTCTGAAAGCGAAAATCTTAGATAAATTACGTGTATAATGACATCAGAGTCAAGAATATGGCTTATCTGCCGATAAATCAGTAAGAGGTATAAATAGCGCCTAAATCTAAGGAGGCCACAAATGGACATCGACTTCTATCTGCCATGTCAACCTGAGTGGCTTTGCGTGCCCTTTATGACCGTCTTTGGTTTACTACTCTTAGCTGGGCTGATTAAGTTTATTCGCATTGCTTATCGTGAATATAAGAAAATTGAACGTGCCAAAGCCGTTAAAAAGCAGCGCCGTGTCAATTATCGCGAGCGCAAAGGCGGCAGAGATGGTCGCCCAACTAACATCAAAAAATAGTTAGACCAGCTCTGCTAATAATGCCTGATATTTGTTTTCTAACGCAGGATTGCCGCTGCGTTTTTCTAGTTCAATCAATAGCTCTAAGGATGTCTTTTGATAACCATATTGTTGATGGAACTTCATTAAACGCAGCCGTGCTGGAATAAATTGGTCATCATCAATCTCCAACTTAGCCAGTTGTAGGATTGATCGAGCACGGTTAGGGTCATGATCTAACGAACGTTCGAAATAATAGTGCGCTTTTTGTTTATCGCCCGATTTTAAAGCGCAAAATCCTGCATTCTCATAGCTGGCGGGGATCAGATAATAGTAAGGCTGCTCAACGGCACGCATAAAATATTGATCGGCTCGGCTATATTCCCCTTGTTTACACAAAAAGGCACCGTAGTTATTAAGCACATTACCATTTCTGGGGTGCTCCCTTAATGCGGTTTGATAAAGCTGCTGCGCCGTTTCATTCTCTCCCACTATTTCAAAGTAGTGCGCCATGGAGAGCTGAGCGCGATAGTAGTGTGGCGCATGTTGGAGCGCTTTTTGTAGGCTTTGCCGAGCTTTTACCCGGTTACCTTGTTCGAGATAACCTAACCCTAACGCAATTCTTGATTCTGCCATTTCAATTGGAGTACTTCGTAATTCTGCTTGTCCCTGTTCAGTCATAGTAACGCAGCCACTTAGCCACAAGACACTGATCCCTAATCCCAATGCGGATCCCCATTTCATGCCATTTCTCCATTCAGCGACGTTGTGATGTTTGTTTACTCGAATTTTCAGTAGTGTCATCGCACTGATTCACTGGCATCACATTATCGATAGGACTCATCAGAGTGATTGAAGGATCTTGGCGAAGCCCAAATACAGCCGTAAATTCAAGTTGTTGTGGAGCTTATAATAGAATGATTGGGCGTTTGAAAAATGGCTAACCGACAAGGATGCGAGTCAGTTAGCAAACTCAGTTAGCCTAAGGTAAGAAGGAAAGTAGTGTTAATCGTCTTTAGTGAATTTATCTTCGCTAAAGTGCTCAAGATCATAGGGTGTTTGTTGATAAACACAATAATTAAGCCAGTTGGCAAATAATAAGTGCCCATGGCTTCGCCAGCTCGCCCGTGGTGGCTGCTCTGGATTATCATCAGGATAATAATTGAGTGGAATTGGCGGTTGCAAACCCTCTGCAACATCTCGCACATATTCTTGATGTAGGGTATCGGCATCATACTCGGGATGACCAGTCACAAACACATTTCGTTTATCTTTCGTTGCCGCTAAATAAACGCCTGCAATGCTTGATGTTGCAAGCAGATCGAGATCCGTATGTTGCTCTAGATAATCAGCGGCGAAATCAGCATAACGAGAGTGTGGAGCGAGGAAGGTATCATCGAATCCTCTTAGTAAAGGATGAAAAGGCTGATGAATCTCGTGCTGATAAACCCCAGAGAGTTTTTCTTCTCGAGTGCGTTTGGGAAGGTTATATAGCAGTTTTAACCCAGCTTGCGCAGCCCAACAAATGTATAACGTTGAAGTGACATGATGTTTGGCCCAATTCATGACGCGCTGTAGATGATCCCAGTAAGCGACATTTTCAAATTGAACCAATCCAAGCGGCGCGCCAGTAATGATAAGGCCATCGAAATTGCGTTGACTGACTTTATCAAATTGACGATAGAAAGCATTAAGATGGGCTTCCGGTGTATTTTTACTCGGACGATCATCGATGCGTAATAACTCAATATCAACTTGCAAAGGGGAATTAGACAGCAGTCGTAAGAACTGTGTCTCGGTTTCAATTTTTTTGGGCATTAAGTTTAAAATTAATACCTTAAGAGGTCGAATACCTTGTGTCGATGCACGAGATTCAGACATAACAAAGATGTTTTCTTGGCGTAGCACATCGGTTGCAGGTAGTTGATCGGGGATCTTAATTGGCACGGCTTGCTCCCTAAGCTAATGGACGTCTATACTTCTAGACTTATAACCTATGCAACTTTAAAAGTCGATAGCTAAGTGATATCTATCATGGTTATTTATTTAACTTCGATAAGGAATAAGATAGAGGAAGGATATCGTGTTAATAGCGATAACAGATGCATGTATACCCAAACAACTTGGAGTTGCAGGTAGGCGGCAAGTGAGTGAGTCCCCATGAGCATAGATAGACTCTATGATTGGGGTGAAAAAACGTAGTCAACATTCCTGCAGCTTCAAGTAGGAAGGGTATAGCAGGGGAGCGATGGCGATAAAACAAGGGCTGGTGGGCTGTTCAAGCAACCGAAGTCATTCTCTTGTTCTTATGATGTCATGCTAGCTCAGGATAAGAAAGTTTGTAGAACTTTCATTATCCTGAGTAGAGATTAGTTAGTCATGATGAGCGAGTTTTCCTTTGCCGGTTCGACGGTATTGCCACCACGCTAGCCAACCCCAACCTAAGGTTTGTAACCAAAGCAGTGTCCATTGTGGTGCAATTTGCCACCATTCCGCACCCATTTGATTAAGAGCAAGAAAACCTTGTATTCCTGGGGTGCTTGGAAATAGGCTGGCCAGCCAAGTGATAGGGGGCGGAATCGCTTCTAGTGGCCAAATAAAGCCAGAAGAGAAAACTAAAGGCATCGAGCTGATTAAGACGACAACGGTGACGAGCTCTCGCCTTGGGGCGAGCGAACCAAGCCAGATACCGAGAAAACAAGCACTCAATAAAAAGGGCAATAAAAGTGTCAGCAATTGCCCCATATTGGCGAGAGTACTGATACCTAAACGACTAAAACTGGCTCCAAAGTAATACATACTGAGGAGGTAATAACAGGCGACAAACAGTAGCGTTCTTATTGCAATCAGTCGAAGTGGAGAGACGCGCTGCCAGTAGCCTTTACCCTGTTTTTGGGTGCCGACCATTAACCCCACCGCCATAATCAATGTTTGATGTAATATCAGCACAAATACGCCGGGCACAACGTAATCGATATAACCCATTTTAGGGTTAAAAGTGGGCTTCATATTCGATTGTAGTGCCGACCAGTGTTCCGTCGCGAGACCTAAAGGCTCTCCATCGACGACCAAGCGCGCGACTTTCGCTTTCGCTGATAAGGTGCCACCAGCTTGAACCAATCCCTCTACCACCGTGCCATAGACCAGAAAGTACGCCGCGTCTCCGGCATAGGCTAGCGTTGGGCTTTTACCGAGCAGTAAATCTTTATAGAAATGTTCAGGGATCACCAAAATACCACTCACTTCGCCAGCTAAAAAGGCTGCTTTGGCATCCACGATCGAGTGATTTCGCTGGATGATTTTTATCTGTGGGGTAGCATCAACCATTCGCTCAAGTTGATAGCTAGTCTGGCTTTTATCTAAATTCACTACAGTAATGGGTAATTCACGAGGGGTTTGTTGGCTATACGGTAATGGATAGAGAAAAGAATAAAAAACCACACCACCGATCATGGTTAACATCACGACAGGATTAGTTATCAGCGCTTTTAACTCGGCTTTGAACAGATTAAACAGAGTCATGATTACTCCTTAGCGCGGTTTCTTTGCTTTGATGTTTATTAATAAGCACGAGCGTGATCACTAAAGGGAGTAGGTAACCGAGCATTGGCCATAAATGCTGAAGTGACTGCTGAGCGTTCAGTCCATAATTGACTTGGCTGATCTGCACTTCAATATAATGACTGATGGGTAACAAACTTCGCCAAGCGAGCGCGACGCTACTCATATCTGAGGCAGGGAAAGTGACGCCCATAAACGCAAAGCTCGGTGCGGTAAATGCACCCGCAAAACTCATAGCTCGAGCAGGGTCAAGGGTTAAAAAGTAAAAAAAACAGCCCATAATCATACAAGCTAAAATAGTCACCATCTGAGCAACAATGATGATTGAGAATCTACCGTGCATCGGCCATTGCATGGCTTGATAGAACCAAATTAAAAATCCAATTCCCTGAAGTAGGAAAATGACAAAATAGGGAGCCAGTGTTTTACTCAGGTTTCGGAAAGGGTGAGCCGCTAACCAACGTTGTAGACCATATTCACGATAATTTGCCGTTAAAATTAAAATTGTCGCGACCACGATAAAAATTTGCCACAGTGCAGGAACCGCCGCAGAGACTAAAAATTGAGCATAGTGATTATTTTTATTAAACAGTGGAGTCACTTGAGTTCGAACAGGCACCGCTTGTCCCAAAGCGCTCAACAGGGTTTGATCGCCTTTTGCTAAGGTTCTAGCTCCATCCAGTTGAGCGTTAAATGTTCCTTGGGCTTGAAGAACCGCTGAATTGATTAATCGCCCAATCAAAATATATTGGCTATTGTAAAAAGTACTGACTTGAGGCTGCTCCCCACGATAAATACTTTTATCAAACTGAGTAGGAATAACGACGTAAGCATAAATATCACTTGAGATTAATGCTTGTTTCGCTTCCGAGGCACTTTGATAGTGGCGTGTTACCGATAAGGTTGATGTAGCATCCAGTTGACGAACCATTTGCCGCGATAATTGGCTGTGTGATAGGTCGACCACACCTATCGGTAAATGATGGAGGATACCTTGGGAAAATATCCACCATAATAGCGCCGCTAGAGTAATGGGCACCCAAGTCAGACATGAGAGTAGCCAGTGATCGTGACGTAACAACTGCCACTGTGAAGGGAGACGGTTTGACATGGTCTTATAACTCAACAGCAACACTCATGCCCATTCTTAACCCATCAACGGGTTGTGTGGGACGAGCCTCAACTTCAAAGGTCCTTAGATCAAATCCTTGTGATGAGTCCGTTGAGCGCCAAGTGGCAAAATCGCCCATTACTGCGATGTGGGTCACGGTAAATTCAACATACTTATCCAACGCAGGTAAGAATGCTTTGAAGCTTGATCCTTGTTCAAAGTGGCGCAGTAGATCTTCTCGGACATTAAATACAGCCCAAGAGTCGGCGCGATCAACAACCGTAACAACCGGAAAGCCTTGTGGTGCGAGTTCACCGGCTTGCATTAACACCTGAGACACTTCACCATCAAACCAGCTTTCAATGCGAGTATCAGCGGGCATAAGCTTCTACTTCAGCCACTGCACCTGCGGCCATGCGTTCATTTTCAGAAGCGGCGAGTATGGTCTCTTTACGAGCCCCTTCTTTAGCCATTTCATACATTTGTAGAGCGGCATTTTCACTGTATCTGGCTGCACGCCATTGAGTATTGGCTTCATCTCGTCTTTGCTCAGCAACAACGCCTTGTTCGAAGAGATTATTCACTCGTAAATAGGTTTTTTCAGCCAGATCAGCCGCCGCTTTTGCGGTTAGCCATTGGTCTCTTGCTGCTTGTATTTGTTGGCTACGTGAACCCGTTTCCGCTTCTTGAGCTAATGCGCCAGCCGCTCTTTGCCCCGCCATCGCTTGTTCTAACTTAGCTTCGATTTCCGGACTATGAATGGTGAAAATTAGCTGACCTTTGCTGACGAGATCCCCTTTGCGAACAAAGACTTGATCGATACGTCCCGGCACTTTGGATGAGATACTGTATTGTTGAGACTCAATTTGTCCTTGGAGACGAATGGGTTGAGGCTGATAAGCTTGATAAAAGCTATAACCTATCCAAGCGACGGCGGCGATGACAGAAATTACAATAACAGAAGATTTAACCGCTTTCATGAAGGTTCCCTTTGTGAATCGACAAGGTGATTGGGCAGCATCGTTAAAGGAACTGCCATCTGCTTATAATGAGAGAAAGTTTGCATCTCACTCGATAAGGCTAAAAGCTTACTCAGAGAAATGAGATAGTTAAAACCAGCCACGGCTTGTTGAGTTTTAATGCTGGCTAAATAAAGTTCGGCATCGACAACGTCAAGCGAAGTGGCCAGACCTTGATTAAAGGCTTTTTGACGTAATGATAAGTTTTCTTGTGCCAAGCGTAAGCTTGAATTAAGCCCTTGTGCTTCTTCTAGAGCTTGTTCGGCTTCTTTATAGGTTTTTTCAACCAATACCGTTAAATCTTGTTCTGCTTGGGCGCGCAAATAGCGGACTTGTGAGACTAAGCTATTGGCTGCTTTCACTTGGTGGCTACGCCCAGTATTTTCAATTAAAGGCACACTGACGCCAACGCCAACGAGCCAATCGGGTTTCATTTGGCCCGCTAATGAGTCATCCTCATGTAAGCTATAGTTACCAAATAGATACACCTCTGGGTAGTATTTCCCTTTCTCAGCCTTGATAAGGCTATTGGCTTGTTTCTCTTTTGCGCTGAGCAGATCAAGGCCAGGATAGGTTGCTAAGGTTTGCTGTATAAAAGCACTCAAAGGAGGAAGGCTTTGGTTAATAAACAGCTGTCCACTTGGTTCAACAGGCTGATGTTGATTAAGTATTTGAGTTAAAGCACTTTGTGCAATATCTAAATCTTTTTCTGATTTTTTACGATCAATCGTTGCCTTATCAAGGGAAGCTTCGGCTTGTAGACGCTCAACTAAAGCGATTTGACCTTGTTGCTCAAGTTTAAGGGCCTTATCTCGATGCTGAGTCAATCCTTGCTCAACGGCAAGCCGAGTTTGTAACACTTCGCGTGCTAAAACCACACTAAAGTAGTACTTGGCTAAATCTTCGTAGCGTGCTTGGGTTACCATCGCTAATTGACTTTGTGCTTCTTCTTTTCTGCCTTGAGCGGCCGTTTGAGCGGCGGTAATACGTCCACCGGTAAAAATAGGCCATACCGCTCGAATCGAAGAACTAAAAATATCACGTTCAGTGATCGTTGAGCTAAGGGACCCCAATTGATTTAATGGCGGCGGCAAGGTCGGTAAGTGAGCCCCGCTGCTGCCTACAATTTGTTGTACGGATAAAGTGACATCTTTATCAAGCCGAGTATAGCTGGCTCCTAATGAAACCGAAGGAAGATTAAGATTTGCCGTAGAATCTTGGAGGTGCTGATAGTGCTCCACACTGGCTCGTTCGGCGGCTAATGAGTGGTTGCTTTGCTGCAAAATATCCCAAGCTTGCTGAAACGAAATCGGCATGGCATGGACAGAAGCACTACCCAGCAACGAGCACAACGTCAAAGTAATGGTTTTTAGCTTCATGTTACCGTTCAGAGTTCGATTTAGAGTGATTACTCTATAGTAGCGAGTTTTTTTTCGAGAGAGTAGTATTTTGTTGTAACAAGAGTTCAAAGCCGATTCGTTACTACGAATCAGCTTTGATTTATCGATGAGGGAAATGGGGACAGAAGAAATCTGCTCGCCAAATCAATTTCTTCGTGCCTTGCATCGTAGTGAGCACATCCTTGCCCGACATTTGTGGAAAAGCGAATAATACGCGGACTTGTTCATCGTTTTCTACCGCCAGTTCGTAAGCCCGAACATGAGTAAACGTTGACAGAAGATGCTCGCTTAGCATGTCTCGTGAAAGGCATATACCTAAAGCATCTTTTTCCATAATGACTTTCCTCCTGACGATGTAAAATGAGATAAGTCAATCGTTCCTAATCTATTTAAATGATTATGATGAATAGGGAATGATTGATGATTTAACACCTCACTGCACTTATCAGTATATAGAAGAACGTACCTGTTGAGTAAAAAATAAGCGACATTATAAGTGATCGATGTCACATATTGATATGCAAAAGAGTTTCTATTGAGGTGTGATTTTTCCCATTTTAGTGGGTTAATCATTGGTTCTGTGGTGCTTCTTTTACAACTACTCATCTATATTCATAGACTTGCTGGCAATAGCACGGTTTAAGGGAGCCATGGCGGATTAACGAGAGACTTTTTTCTTGGTAATTGGGTATAGATAACAAATTAAATAAACAATCTACCCCATTATCATTTTCTTTGGACGACTTGCGTATATACTACAAAAAGGAACGAACTTAACGCTTTGCCGAAAAGATGTGAATGATTATGAGCAATCCAAATAATACAATTTTATTAGAAAGTGGTACTAATGAGCTGGAAATTATTGAATTCCATCTAGAAAAACTATTACCTAGTGGTGAGACGAAAACCTGTTACTACGGGATTAACGTTGCCAAAGTACGAGAAGTCATTCGTGTACCTGAAACCACCGATTATCCCAATGCACAGCCTCACATGATAGGGGTCTTTTCTTCTCGGGAAATATTAACACCCTTAGTCGATCTTGCTGGTTGGCTTGGTGTTCCCACTCGCCCAGATATTAAGAACAAATACGTTATAGTGACCGATTTTAACCGTATGACAAACGGATTTTTAATTGACAGTATTAGTCGAATTCACCGTATTTCGTGGAATGATGTTGAGTCACCGAGTCAATTTTTAGAAGCTGGTGAGCAAGACTGTGTCGTTGCCGTCGTCCGTAAAGACAAAAAGCTGATCATGATTTTAGATTTTGAGAAAATCATTGCTGACATCAACCCAGAATTAAGTATGGGTAAATACGATGTTAAAATGGATCGTTCGATTGATTTAAATCAGAAAATGGTCAGCAAACGCAATGCTAAAACGATCATGGTAGTCGATGATTCGGCATTTATTCGTAGTATGATTCAAGAAACGCTGAGTTCAGCTGGTTATAACGTGATTGCTTGTAAAGATGGGGGAGAAGCGTACGAAAAGCTAATGGATATTCAGCGTGTGGCCAAAGAAGAGAATACCTCCGTTAGTGAGTTGGTAAATGCCATCGTGACTGATGTAGAAATGCCGCGTATGGATGGGATGCATTTAGTCAAACGGTTACGTGAGAATGAAGCATATAACCAAACACCAATCATCATGTTCTCATCATTAATGAGCGATGATAACCGAGCTAAAGCGCTTGCTCTAGGTGCTAACGACACTATCACTAAACCTGAAATTGGTAAGATGGTCGGTTTGATGGATAGTTTTATTTTTTAATAATAATCAATATAGCGATAAGCTTCTCGTTAGCGTTGTATAGATAAAGAATAGGTACTATGGCGAACGTCTTTATTATAGTTGCTCTTTTGGTTGGTTTTTTTCTATTCATTCAAAAATATTTAATTCGTAATGATGATAGTAAAGATTACACTTACAAAAAAAGTGGTCCGTTACTGAATGCCGCAGAAAGTACCTTTTTTAATGCATTAAGAGCCGCCGTCGGTGAGCACGGTATTGTGCTGGCAAAAGTAAGCATGACCCATGCTGTTATGCCCAAACCATTGAAGAACAAAAAACAATGGTTTATTGCTCATAGCCGGATTGCTAAGCATTATTTTAGTTTTGTGGTTTGCGATGCAAGAACGTTAGAACCACGAGTCATCATGGAACTCGATGATGGAAAACCGTTAAATAAAGGAAAAATAGAGCGACAAAAGTTGTTACTGCAAGTATGTCAGTCAGCTAATATTCCATTAATTGGCGCCAATATTAAATACAGTTATCAAGTGGGTAAACTACGCCGATTGCTTGCCGCACATATTGATCTTATTGAGCCGGATAAAGAAGTTCGTTTTTGTAAGCGTTGTGGTAGCCCAATGGTCATCAAGACAGCCAGCCAAGGTGAGTTTAAAGGCCGACGATTTTTCACTTGTAGTCGTTTACCTCATTGTACCTATACTGAGAATTATAACGTTGTTTTTGAAACTGATGAAGCTGAACCGGTATCCGAAATAAAACGGCTAAATTGAATCAGCTTGTGAAAGTTCAGTATAATCTTTGCTGGCTGATGATTGACAAATACAGACTTGATTTCGGCCATTTTTTTTCGCTTTATACAGTTCCATATCCGCTAATTTAATTAACTCATTCAAGTTATCCCCGCTGCGATACTCACAAATACCGACACTGAGTGTTAACTGGATAGCTTGTTGTTTAGAAAATGAGTAATTAGCAACAAGATTGCGTAGCCTTTCGCCGATTTGCTCTGCCTGTAACAGTGAATGATCAAAGAGAGTAATACAAAACTCTTCCCCACCAATTCGAAATAAGTTTTTCTCCCCAACATGTTGAGCAAATAATCGACATGTTTCTACTAGCACTTTATCGCCAGTATCATGGCCAAACTGATCGTTGATTTGTTTGAAGTAATCTAAATCAATAATCAATAAGCAAAGCGAGGTATTTGGGCTCTTGTTTTGCTCAAAATAGTCAAATGCAGAATGCAGCGAAAGTCGATTATGAGCTCCAGTTAATGGGTCTCGAGTGGCTAAATGAGTCAGCGTAAATTCAATTTTATGGCGATTAGATTCATAAAGATGAGCAATAAACCAAAGGCCGCTATAGCAAAAACTAAAATTAATCAGTATAGGTATGGCATTAGGATACGATGAGTAGGGGAGCTGAATAAACAAAAGGCAACTGATGATCACGACGATCATACCGGTTACTACTCCGCCTAGTTTCTGACCCAGAAAGACGTAAAGTACCACCGGAGCCAATAAGCCCCATATAAAGGTCCCATTGCTAATCGGTTGTAGATAAGTTGCTAACACTATGATCGTTAATAGGACACAAACGTAAGACTGAGCATGGCGCTCAGAGTAGTCATTCTGTTTAGCGTATTGATGAACATAGAAAGAGTAGCCTGAAAACAGAACTTCAATACTCGCTAGGCCGAGTGCTTGATGGTAGGCAACGTTGAAGACTGCCATAGAGAGAGCAATAAAACACAAAAATAAGCTCAGTCCGCGAAGTACGGACGCTCTTAGCGTTTGTGAATGATTAAACAGTTTTGCATCCATGTTCTGCCGACTCAATTGCATATTCGTTCGAATAGCCGTTATAGTACCCATTTGCCTTCACCAATCAACGTTATTTTTGAATCCAAATCACAAAAAGAGGAGCTAGTTCTAATTAACGGCCTTTTTAATTTTTGATGTGACCCGCTTTTTCTCTTTTTTTATGACTTACTCACGACCTACTATAAAGGGGGGATGACTATAGACTTAGACAGAAAGATTAGATGATAACGGTTATTTTAGAGCAAAAAACCAGCAAGTTGATCGCGTAAGAGTCAGTTGATTCAAAAATAGTAAAAATCCACTTGCACTGAGTAAAATCAATCGCTAATATCCACCCCGTTCTCAAGTGATGCGTCCGTAGCTCAGCTGGTTAGAGTATCGCCTTGACATGGCGGGGGTCGGTGGTTCGAGTCCACTCGGACGCACCAATGTGAACAAGAAAAAATTTGGGTCTATAGCTCAGTTGGTTAGAGTACTACCTTGACATGGTAGGGGTCGGCAGTTCGAGTCTGCCTAGACCCACCAAATTTTAGACAAAGCCCGCTCTCAGCGGGTTTTGTTGTTTCTGCCCCTAAATTCCCTTTCTTGTTCTCCCTTACTTTTTTACCGTTTTCCACACGGTCAATGATCTAGCAATATCTGTTAATGCCTATCATTAGTATTCAATAGCGTTTAATGATTGATTATTGTTATAATATTACAATTTTCTCATTCAGTTTCTTCTTCTCAATCAACAAACGAGTTTAATCCAATGATAAAACGCCCACCGGTTGCTCTTCTTAATGATTGGCAGCTTCTTTCCCCGGCAGGAAAAGTTTTGGTCGCGAATAGCCTAAGTTTTAACTTAGGTTTCTATATGTTGATGCCTTATTTAGCTGACCATTTACAAGGTTTAGGCTTAAGTAGCGCCTATATTGGACTGGTTATCGGTTTACGAGTTCTTAGTCAACAGGGGCTATTTTTAGTTGGAGGCACTCTCGGTGATTGGTTTGGTTATAAACCGATGATTTTGTTTGGTTGTATAGTTCGTATTGTCGGTTTTTTGATGCTTGCCTTGAGTGTTGAATTACCGTGGATTATCGTTGGAGCTTTCGCCACTGGATTTGCTGGCGCACTGTTTACACCGAGTAGTCAAGCGTTTCTGGCTGCGGAATATCCTGAAAATCAACAACGAAATCGAGTCTTTGCATTACAAAACCTTGCTAGTGAAGCCGGCATGTTATTAGGGCCTTTGCTTGGTTTGATGTTATTAAGCGTTAGTTTCATGTTAGTCGGGGTGTTATCTGCTGGTATTTTTGCCCTCTTACTGTTGTTGCAATGGTTTTTTCTACCGGCTCAAAAACATAAAATAAACCGCTCAGCTCAACAGCCATTTTGGCGAGATTGGCTAGAGATGTTACGCAATAAACCTTTTATGGCCTTTGTGATGGCCGCTTCTATTTATCAGGTGTTATTTCATCAACTGTACATGGCGATACCTTATCATGCGCGCGTAGAAACTAATGACCCTAGCATTATTACTTGGGTATTTATGGTTTCGTCACTGATGGGGGTGACACTACAAATGATAATAAGCCGTTGGATAGATCGCTCATTAGGCACAGCAAAAGGGATGGGATGGGGAATGTCACTGATGGGAGGAGCATTCTTAATCCTTACTCTATCTTTTCCGCTTTGGCCTGCATTACCGTTTGTTTTATGCGCCGCATTACTCAGCTTTGGCTCAATGATGGTTTTTCCGTTACTGAGCGCTTACGTGCCTAATTTTGCTTCCTCAACGAAATTGGCTAGTTATTACGGTTTACAAGCTTGTATTGGCGGTATTTTTGCGTTTATTGGCAATAGTCTCGCGGGGTGGTTGTTAGGTTTAAATTTTTCAACCAACTGGATCTGGATAACATTAGCCTTATTAGGTGTTTTCTCTGGTGTATGGCTGCATCGACAAACGTCACGCTCATCGTTTTAAAATCGTAAGGTAAAATTCAAGACTTGTTTAACCACTCAAAGTTCGTCGTGCATCGAAACTTAGCACGATGAACTTTGAGTGCCCGCAAAAAGCCAGTGATAGTTTTTGAGCTCCCCTGTTTTATTTAAGGAGCTTTCTAGCTCCAATAACATTCACTGAACTGACCGCAAACACGGATAATGTTATTAACGCCAGTGATGGCGCAAGAACGACCCAATAACTACGTTCAATGTAGGGCATCCCTTCGGCAAGAATTCTCCCCCATTCAGGGCTTGGTGGCATAGCGCCTAACCCCAGAAAACCAAGAGAAGCAAGAGCGAGGGCAATACCAGGCACTCGTAACATGGCATGACGTAATAATGGTTTGATGACGGCTGGCAAGATATAAAATAGATTACGACGAATCATTCCAACGCCAATAAGTGGTAACATTTGGATATAAGGTCTAGCTCGGACTTCGGTTGTTAGCGTAGCAGCATGAGCAGCAAGAGGTGCCCAACTGATCAGGATGACGGATAGAGCTGCGCCGTACAATCCGGGTCCATAGACTGCTGCGACTAATAAGCCGCTTACTACAGGAGGCAACGCGTTGGCGACTTCAATCGGGCCGGTCATTAATCGTGGAAATTGACCAATCAATAAACCAATAAAAAGGCAACTGATGGCAACGCCAACGGCCAATAAGCAAGTATAAAGACTTCCATGAGCGACCCTAGCCAATAGATCGCGTCCCATGGCATCTGCACCAAAAGGCAGTAGTAATGAAGGGGGTTCGAGTCGCATAAACTCAATGGCATAAGGATCACGCCCCAAGCCAAATAACATCACACTGGCTAATAGCATGATGCATAGCATTGGGGTTCGTCGTGTACTCTTACCCATAGTGATATTTGATTCTTTAGGTAACGGCATCGCGCCTTGTGTCAGTGCTCGGCCTAGCAGTAAAGCTTTGGTGATGTTCACCGCAACCCCAACCATAAACGCGAGCAAAAGAATCAACAAAATACCCAGTTGTAACGTCGGTAGATCTTTCGCAATGGCTGCTCCTAGCGTTACTCGTCCTAAGCCGGGGATAGCAAACACTTTTTCCACCGCAATCGCTCCACCTGTTAGTGATACGATTACTAAACCAATCATTGGTAGAACGGTAGTCAAGGCTCGTTTGAGAACGGCTAAAATGATATGAATACGGCGAATACCTGCAACGCTCCAAGTTGCTACCCAAGCTTCAGTAAAAACTTGTGCAATGGCATCAGAAAATAAACGGCCTAGATAGCCGCCAGCAGGAATACCTAATGCTAAAGCAGGCAAAATAGTATAACTAAAACCATACCAACCGAAGGGTGGTAACCAGCGTAACCATACCGCACCCACCAAAAGTAGTAACGAAGCGAGAAGAAACTCTGGTAGTGCAGTTAACCCAACAGCAAGAATGCCGTTGCTTCGATAGGCTTGTCCTTTTAATCCTCGACGAAGTGTTGGGGTAACTAAAAGTGACGCGATCACAAATGCTACCCCAAGAGCCAGAACCATCAGCTGCAACGATACGCCTGCAGCACTTAACATGTCATTAAGAATCGGCTTGCCAGTGACCCAAGATGTCCCTGGGGCACCTTGTAACAGATTAGTTAGCCAGTGGAACATTAGTGAAAATGGTCCTTGATCTAACTCTAGAGATTGGCGGATAGCATTAAGTGTTTCCTCACTTGGGTTTTGTTCTGCTGAACGTGCTCTTAATAAAGCTAAGGCGGGATCTTGTCCGGACAGCCAAGGCAGCAAAGCAATCAGAACAACAACGCCCGCCATGGTAAAAATACGTGAACAAAGCGTAATTAAAGTGGGAGTATTGATGCTTGATAATCGCCATGGTATCAACGTTTTTTGCGTGAATTGTTGTGTTGTCATCATGGATAGCGATGCCTTTATTGTGATGTTTCAATGATTGTGCTCAGATAAGTCTGATTACTGATTAAGGTTCGCTCTCGGGGATCACGATCAGCATGACGAACGTAAGCGGATTCTCCTTGAATAACCCGCTCATGTAGCATAGGAATAGCCGCATCACTAGCTAAAATCAGTGCTTCAGCGTCGATGATAGCTTGTTGTCTTTCTAAACCTGCAGGTAATTCAGATGCTTTTTCCAAAGCATTATCAATCTCTGACTGGCAGAGCTGCGCAATATTGAACGAACCTTTACAACTGAAATCACTGTACATATAAGCAACGGGATCGCCAGAATCGAGTACGGTTGCCCGAGAGAGAATAAAGGCATCAAATTTTCCAGCTAAAGCATCCGCTTCGATTTGAGAATACTCACGAACCACTTGTCTGACCTTAAACCCAGCTTGAGTCAACTGTTGTGCCAAATAGACCGCCACTTCCGGTAGTTCCGTTCGGTCGGTAAACGTAGCTAAAGTGATGATCGCTCCATTAGGATGACCCGCTGGCGTTGGATGCTTGATTGGCTGGCGTAATTTCGCCGCCCAAGGGATAGCTGGGCCAAGTAGACCTTGGGCAATATCAGCACGTTTTTCATAGACAGTATTGACGATTTGCTCTCGATCAATTGCATCACGAACGGCAGCTCGTATTGCCGGGTCTGCCATTACTCCTTGGCGAGTATTCAGATACAAGGTATTGGTACGAGGCATCGGCACTTCATGAACTAGGTTTGGATCTAATAAAGGTGCTTGAGATACAGGGATTGCTTCAACGATATCAACAGAACGAGTGCGCAGTGCTGAAGCTCGGGCGAGGCCATCAGGTACAAAACTGACGTCAATACCAGCCGCTTTTGCTGGTTCTCCCCAATAGTCTTCAAAACGATTTAATTGAGCACTACTCGTGCCATGAACATTAACCAATACAAAAGCACCGGTACCTGTATTAATAGGATTAATAACGCCATTATCACCATAAGCATTGTGTGACAAAATCGACAGCTGTGGACTAGTTAAACGTTGCGGTAGCAGTGGGTCTGGCGTTGCAGTATGTACGATTACCGAGTATTCACCGTCAGCCTCAATAGTCAGATCAACGCCATCCAAAATACGAGGCTTAGGTTTTGCTGTTGCTGCGGTATTGAGAGCATTGACAACAGCCTTGGCATTAAAAGGCGTACCATCATGAAATAGAACTTCAGAGCGTAACTGAAATCTCCAAGCTGTAGGGGTAAGCCTATGCCACTCAGTTGCTAATGCCGGGGTGAGATTGCCCTCATCGTTTAAAATAACCAGTGTTTCGGCTGTGCTCCATCGGGACAATTTAAATGCATCATCACTTAACGGCGTTAAGCCGGAGCGTGGCGGGAGTAACATCGCAAGTCTAATTCGATTATTATCATTTTCAGCTAAGGGGACCGTTTTGTTATCTGAGTCAAAACAGCCAGTTAATAAAAACAAAGGGGCAGCAAGGCCAAATATTAATCCAATTTTTACCTGTAGCATCGCGTTGTGAATCCTTAAATAATCAAACGGTGTGGGAAGATGATTGGTCGTGGAGATGGTGGAAATCAATTCTAGGTACGGCTTCGATTAATTTTTGGCTATAAAGGTGCACTGGTGATGCGATCACCTCACCGGTTGCACCATCTTCAATAATTTGTCCTTGGTGCATGACTAGCATTCGCTCACATAAATCCGATACCAGAGAAATATCATGGGTCACGACGAGTAATCCCATCTGGTTTTCATGACAGACCCTTTTCAGTAACGACTTAATTTGCTCTCTCAATGGGAGGTCAAGGCCACTGGTTGGCTCGTCTGCTAATAGAAATTTAGGTTGTATAATCAATGCACGAGCTAATGCAATCCGCTGAGCTTGACCGCCCGAGAGTTCACCTGCCTTCTTATAAAGAATACTAACAGGTAACTCGACTTGTTTAACGGCACGCTCTAAGGCGGCTTGACAAGGTTTCCCTACTGCCAATCGTTTAAGCGGTTCTGCGAGCAATTTTGCTACGGTTTGAGTGGGAGGCAAGGCGGTATGAGGGTCTTGTGGAATATATTGTACCAAACGTCGATAATGTTTTAGTGTTTGCCAAGGTGAGTGGATAATGGACATTCCCGCACAATGTATTTGTCCCGTCTGCGGTGCCGCTAAACCTAGGATCAGCTTTAATAGTGTCGATTTGCCACTGCCTGACTCTCCAACTAAGCCAACACGTTCTTGTTGTCCGATGGATAGCGAAAGAGAATCAATGATGGTGTGTTTTTTTTTCGCAGTTCTATAACTGTAATTTAATGCATTGAGCACAAGAAAATATGCATGCGGATCAGTATGTTTTAGCATGCACTCGCCACTCTTGTTGGTATGATAAGCTCATTGAGGTTGTGGTTGCTTGCCGCTTTAACCAGTTGCTGGGTATAGGGATGAGCGGGGGAGGTGAGAAGACCGTTCATGCTGCCGGTTTCTACAATACGACCATTTTCCATCACAATTGCTCTTTGGCACAGTTGAGCCGCGACATTAATGTCATGAGTAATAAAGAGCAGAGAAAGGCGATGGCTATGCAGCTGTTGATCGTGATGACAACGCTCACCGCAACATTGCTGAAGTAAAGTGATGATCTGTTTTTGATTAATGACATCGAGTGCGGTTGTTGGTTCATCGGCGACGAGTAGGCTTGAGCCACTTAACAGCGCAAAAGCAATACATAAACGTTGTCGTTGTCCACCGGAGAGCTCACAAGGTAAACGAGACAGGAGATCATCACTATTAGATAATTGCATTTTATTCATTAGAGTTTGCAATTCATGCTGCGAACGAAGGTGAGTACTAAGCAGCATTTGTTTACCGACACTCATCAGTGGATTGAGTGCGCTAAAACTATCTTGGAAGATCGTTGCGGCGGGCCAAAATTGGCTGTTGTGCAATACTATCGCCATCGAAATCGATTTCTCCCTCAATCTCGCAGTAAGGAGGTAAAGTACCACTGATTGCTCTAGCGGTCAGTGATTTACCAGACCCTGAAGCGCCTAATAACGCGACGCGTTCCCCTTGATATAGCTGAAAGTTAACGTTGTTTAAAAGTAGATTTCCATCAATACGTAAACTTAAGTTTTTGACATCTAAAATCTTTTTTTATTTTTCATTATATTAACTTTCGGGCTGGTCTGTTTAATATGTTATAACATAACTATGTTGGCATGAATGCGAATGTCTTTCAATTTTATTTTTGTATCATTTCAGAAGTTCACCTTCGCTTCATTGAATAGGTGTCGCTACTACGATCGTCATGTTTATTATTGTTTATCCCCTTCCTACTTGAAGCTGCAGCGGTGTTGGTTACGTTCGTTCACCCCAATCATAGAGCCTATCTATGCTCATGGAGATGAACTTACTTGCCGCCTATCTGTGCAACTTCAAGTAGTGCGAGTATATTAAGCTAGATAAATGAGAACAGCCGATAATATTTGAATAAGTGTGCTACTGTGCGGTCTCTCCTTACCGCTTAGTAGGGACTTCTTTTCTTTTCCGATGTGACTGATCGGCACTCCTGAGTTGCCCATCTAAGCCTTAATTGATTAGGCTTTTCTATGTCTCTTGCAACCCCAATACTCAATAAACGTTTCCATCCTCGTACTGTTGCTAATAACAAAAACCGTCCATCAGCTTTAGCTTCGATCATCCCCAATATTCCGACTGCCATCATCTATTGCGAAGGCAATTTTGGTAAGGTGGATGGTAAAACTGCCAATGGATTGGTTAGGCATTCTGAAAATTATCGGATTTTATCGGTCGTGGATAGTCAATCTGCTGGGCTAGATTCAGGAGAGGTACTTAACGAGGAAAAAAATGGTGTGCCCGTAATGGCCACAATTCAAGCGGCGCTGCAACATGCAGGAGTAACGCCTGATTATTTTATTTTTGGTATTGCCCCTTCCAATGGCTTGCTATCTGATGACGAAAAGACATTGATTCTAGAAGCGATGGAATCAAAAATGAATATTGTTAACGGGCTGCATGAGTTTCTCACTGATAACCCACTATTTGTCGAGTCAAGCCTTCGCAATGATGTGCATATTTTAGATATTCGTAAACCTAAAAACAAAGCAGAACTGCAAACATTCAGCGGTAAGATACATAGCGTACTTTGTCCTAGAATCGCAATCATGGGTACCGATTGCGCTCTGGGCAAGCGAACCACAGCGACTATCTTATCTAATGCGCTGCGCGCGAGAGGACTGAATGTCGTGATGATTGCTACAGGACAAACCGGAATCATGCAGGGGGCCCCTTATTGCGTTGCTTTAGATGCGGTTCCCTCTCAATTTTGTGCAGGAGAGCTAGAAGCGGTGATAGTCAAAGCTTATCAAATTGAGCAGCCCGATCTTATTATCATTGAAGGGCAGGGAGCATTAAGCCATCCAGCGTTTTCAACCAGTTCGTTTATTTTACGTGGCAGTTGCCCGACCAGTGTGATTTTACAGCATGCTCCGCATCGCCTTTACCGTACCGATTTTCCAGAAATGTTAATGCCTTCTGCCCAATCTGAAATCAATCTAATTGAAACCTTTGCGAAGACTTCTGTCATTGGCTTAACCTTAAATCATGAACAAATGTCTGCAGATGAAGTTGAAACGGCGATCGCGACTTACTCTGCCGAGTTGGGCATTCCTGTTACTGATCCACTATCACAACCGATTGATGCACTTTTACATATGGTGGAATCGGTTTATCCGCAGCTAGCCAGTAAAATGGTGACGGAAGGGTGAACTACCCCCGATTAGAAATTAACTGCACAAAGATTATTCATAATACTCAATATCTTATGGCTGAATTGCATCTAAAGGCTATTTCAGTGACCCCCGTAACCAAAGCCAGCTCAGGCCACCCCTTACTGGCACAACTATTTATTAATGCTGGAGCGACAATGCTGGCTGATTCTCGAGTCGAAAACATGCAACGTATGCGCTGCTCTGGTATTTCGATACCTTTGATGTTGATTCGGACACCGATGCTCAGTCAAATAGCAGGGGTCATTAGTGATTGCAGTATCAGCCTGAATACCGAAATTGAAGTGATTCAAGCGCTTTCTGACGAAGCTCAACGAACCAATAGCGATCACAGCGTGATAATTATGGTCGAATTAGGCGATTTACGAGAAGGAGTGATGGCAAAAGATCTGGTTGATTTCATACGTCGTATCGTGTTGCTACCCAATATTATTATTAAAGGTATTGGGGCAAACTTAGCCTGCCGTTATGGGATTGCTCCAGATGAGCAAAAAATGGCGGTATTATCAGCGTTAGCGGATGAAATTGAAGGCACCTTTGATATTCATCTAGACATTATTTCCGGTGGCAACTCCGCGTCATTACAATGGGCGTTGGCACACACTGGCGAGACACGAATCAATCATCTGCGTATAGGAGAGGCAATATTTTTTGGCTATGAATCCCTATATCAAGAAACACTGGCTGGCTTACAAACCGATGCGATGATCTTAACCGCTGAAGTCATAGAGTCTAACTTAAAACCCTCTTTGCCTTGGGGCAAGCGCGGTAATAATGCTTTTGGAGAACAGCAACCGATTGAAGATAGAGGACCAGTGACTCAAGCGATTTTGGCTTTAGGTCGTCAGGATGTCGATGTATCAGGGTTAACGCCGCCGCAAGGGATCACCATTGTCTCTTCGACCAGTGATCACTTGATTGTTGAAACGCTTGGCGAAAAACTACGGGTAGGGCAGAAAGTCTCGTTCAGTCTTAATTACAGCGGTTTTCTTTCTGCGATGTCTTCACAACATGTTTATAAGCTTTTTAGTTATTATAATGAGTGACAGTTTAAGATATCCAGAAATAGTAAAATGATATTCATTATTTCATATAATATGCTTTAAATCCAAGCCAATGCTGATTTAAATTGGGGTTAGTTAGTTGTATGGTACGACGTTTTTCTGGAGTCATTGATTGAATAGCATTTTGGTAATGATACCGATAGATTCGTTGTAGTGTTCCATTTTGCGTTAACTTCTCTATACCACGTTCAATAGATTTTTTTAGATCCAATCGCTGAGGGTGAAGGTAAAATACAATCGGTAATGGATAAAACAACATCATGTTTGTTTCAATTGTGATCTCTTGATTTGTATTTGATGACTGTTTAAATAAGCTTTGTACTTCATTGATGCCCAGAAGAATAAAGTCACATAATCCTTCTCTCAGCATAAGAAACATTTGGTGTAGCGAACCTTTTTCAAGTACTTGATAGCCGTTATAGCGTAATAAATCTGCATCTGCCCAAGTGGCTGGAATTCCTGCGATTTTATTTTTTAACGCTGATTCTTCGATATGATCAAACAAGGCTTGCTCTGAAGTACGGATAACTAATATTCGACAGCCGAGGATTCCTCCACAGATCGGCTGGTGAATAGCAATATGTTCATCTTGAGCAAATTTACGATTACCTGCGACGGTAGTTAGCAAATCCGCGCCACGTTGGAAAATTCTACTTTCATCCTCAGCGTTAGGATAATCAGTGGTGTCATGAATAATCGACCATGGCATATTGCCCCCCTGCTGTATAGCAGATAACACATTAAACTCATGCTGTTGACGAGCCAAAGATTTATTACCATTCCAGAAGCGAAGCTCATTCATGATTACTTTTCTCTCTTTTTTATGTCGTAAGTTAACCATTATCATTTCATTTAATGCGCCAAAAAGAAAGCGCTTTCTTTTTGGCGCATGCTTTTCTAATCTAGGATTAAAATCATAATTATTACTAACGATGATAATAAAAGCGATAAAAATCCATCTTATTTCACAAAACAGAAGGCTTTGTTCATGTCATAACTGTATGAATAAAAAGGTTTTTTATTTTATTATGTTATGATTAATGTGTAAGCAACTGATAAATATGAATTTATTTAAAATGTGATCTAAGGTTTGTTTTACTGATTCTGATTTGAATAATCGAAGTTAAAGCAGCAGAATTTACTAAAGAAAGCGCTTTCTTTTGGTTTTTCCATTAAGTTTTTGAAAAAAAAATCACTAAATTTATCTAGGAATTGCTTTTAAGTATTCAATTAAAACAAGGACATATGAGATGGATAAGAACAAGTTGCTTGCTACTTTCGCTGCTGGACTGATGATGTCCAGTGTTACTGTGACTGCGGCTGAAATTAAGCAAGGCGGGACACTTACTGTGCCGATCATCAATACAGGCTTCGTTGATAACTTTAATCCGTATACTACAAAAGATTTACTCCATGGGGTGATGTTCGAGCCGTTGATGGTCTTTAACAACATGACAGGTAAGACCGATTTTCGTTTAGCTAAGTCTTATACTTATTCAGATGATCTTAAAACCATTACTTTAAAACTTCGTGACGGTTTGCAATGGTCTGATGGTGCTCCGCTCACTGCCGATGATGTTGTTTATAGTTTTATGTTGACCAAGGACGCTCCTGCGTTCGATCAACGTGGCATTTGGTCAGCTAACAACCTACAAACAATCACTGCCAAAGACAGCACGACCATCGTATTTGAACTTGCTGAGGCAGATTCTACATTTGTATGGAATTTAGAGCGTTACCATATTGTACCAAAACATATTTGGTCAAAAGTGGAAAATTTAACGACATTCACGAACCCAAATCCGGTAGGTAGCGGCCCGATGACGGTAGTCAAATATATCAGGCCTCAGCAAATGGAGCTATGTCGTAACCCTAAGTATTATTTAGAAGGTCGGCCTTATTTAGATTGTATTAATTTCCGCTCTTACAATGATAACTCTCAAATCCAACCTGCCTTGATGAAGGGTGAAATTGACTGGGGCTCAAATTTTATCGCTGATGTTGAATCAACCTTTGTTGGTGTTAATAAAGCGAATAATCATTTCTGGTATCCCGCTAATGACGCCATTCATCTATATATGAATACCAAACAAGCTCCTTTTAATGATTTACGCGTACGCCAAGCACTCTCGATGGCATTAGATCGTGAAGCCATTGTTGATATCGCAGCTTACGGCTATCCAACGCCTAATCACAACGTGGGGGGGATTGCAGAATTATATCAAACCTATATAGATCCAAAAATTAACGAAAAGTATGGTTATTTAAGTCAATACGATGTGGAAAAAGCAAAAAAATTATTAGATGAAGCAGGAATTATCGATCGTAATGGTGATGGCTTGCGCAATAATAATGATGGTTCTACAGTCTCGTTTGATATTGAAGTAGTTAATGGTTGGACGGATTGGATTCAAGTTGCACAGATGGTGAGTGAATACTTTGAAGAGATTGGAATTAAAGCGAACATTAAAACGGTTGATTGGGCTGTTTATGATGCCAACTTAAAAGAGGGTAAATATAGTATGTCGATCAATTGGTCGATGGTCGCTACTAACCCAATATTAGCTTTCCAAGAGTATTATCATACTTCTAGAATTGGTAAGACTTGGCATGCTGGACATGGAATCAACTCACCTCAGATTGATCAATTAATTGATAGTTTTGGTAAGACTGGAGATGCAGATAAGCAACGAGAGATTCTCTCACAACTGCAAAAGTATACCGCTGAAAACATCCCGTTTATTCCACTCTTTTCTAATCCAACGTGGTTCCAATATAGTACCGCAAAAATTGTCGGGTGGCCGAATGCAGAGAATCCATACGTTCAACCGGTCTGGTATGATGGTGGGAAACGAGTGCTAATTCTTAATAATTTACACCTGAAATAACGGGTTAGTTTTAATAGGTAGTTGCCATCGATTTAGGGATGGCAACGAGGTTAAAGGTGTACTATGTCGTTTTTACTTCGTCGTTTTGGTTTTTATTTCACAGCCTTTTTGATTGCGATTTCATTTAATTTCATGTTACCGCGTTTGATGCCTGGCGATCCCGTCGATGCATTATTTGCCGCAGCACAAGGACGTATGGATCCTGCGCAAATGGATGCCGTGCGGGAAATGTATGGATTTGTCGATGGTAATTTATTTGAGCAGTATCTTGCTTACATAAAAAGTGTCTTCACGCTTGAATTAGGGCCTTCAATTTTAATGTTTCCTGTGAGTGTTTCAGACGTGATTGCTATGGCATTACCATGGACCATGTTTCTGGCATTGGGATCATTAATCGTTGCATTAATTATTGGTGTCAGTATCGGAACCTATGCATCGTATCGTCGTGAAGGATTATTTGGCCAAGTTGTACCTCCAGTGTTGGCATTCATTAGTAATTTTCCTTATGTCGTTACGGCACTGTTACTGTTTTACTTCTTTGGTTTGAAGTTAGAGTTATTACCACTGGCTTATACTTATGATCCGTCATTACGACCAGGCTTTAATTTTGAATTCATCGTTAGTGTCATCAAGCATGCGGTTCTCCCTTTAGGTTCAATGGTTGTTGTCGGCATTGCGACCTGGGTGTTTAACATGCGTAATGCGATGATCAATGTTCTTGGGGAAGATTATGTCACTATGGCTGAAGCCAAAGGATTAAGCAGTTTTCGAGTGATGTATCGCTATGCAGGTAGAAATGCCATTTTACCAGTTGCAACTGCAATTGCTATGGCGATTGGTTTTTCTTTCGCGGGTTCAATCATGACCGAAGTTGTATTTAATTATCAAGGATTGGGCAACATTTTATTGAAAGGTATTGTTGCTCGTGATTATCCATTAATTCAGGCCATTTTATTGATTTTAGTGACAGCGGTTCTAACGGCTAACTTTATCGCCGATCTGCTCTATGTCTGGCTTGATCCTCGTATTTCTCATTAAGGTGTAACATGGATAAGACAATTCATAACCATAAAGAGTCTGAACTAGGGGAGCGTTATGCCCGTGAATCTCGCTTCTCTTGGAAAAAGATAAAAAAATCATTAGGTAAAATCTATGCCTTTTTCTATGGCAATCCTCCAGCGATTATTGGCGGGTTACTACTCTCAATAATTTTATGTGGAGCGCTCTTTGCCCCGATACTTGCCAGCCATGACCCCGAACGCCGCGTTGCTCGTCCTCATATAGCTCCGAACGCGGAACATGTTTTGGGGACTACACGTGGTGGACGTGATGTCTATAGCCAAGTCCTCTATGGTGCACGTAAATCACTAACGGTTGCTATTTCTGCCGGTATTATTGCCATGAGTTTGGCGGTTATTATTGGTGTTTCATCAGGTTATTTCGGTGGAAAAATTGATGAACGTTTGAATTTCCTAACGAATGTGTTTCTTGTTTTCCCACAGTTACCACTGTTGATTGTTTTAGCTGCCTTTTTGGGACAAGTTGGGTCACTAGTGATAACGATCTTACTTGGAATCACCTCCTGGCCTTGGGGAGCGCGAGTGATTCGTTCACAAACGATGGCGATTCGTAATAAAGAATTCATTATTTCTGCAGAAGTCATGGGTGAATCAAAAATTCGTATTATCTTAGTAGAAATTTTGCCTAACCTAGTTTCAATAGTTTTTGGTGGTTTTTTAGGCACGGTGATCTATGCCATGGGGGCTGAGGCTGGGTTGGGAATTCTCGGTTTAGGCGACGCTACGGAAGTGAGCTGGGGATCAATGCTGTATTGGGCTCAGACTTCTTCATCACTTTATACTGGGGCTTGGTGGGAAATGATGGTGCCAGCTTCAGCTCTAGCGATAACGGGGGGTGCGCTTGCGTTGATTAATATGTCAATTGATCAAGTGAGTAACCCGAAACTTCGCACGGGGCCACATATTAAATTATGGCATCAATTGAAAAAGCAAGCAGATAAACGTCGGGGTCTAGTATGAGTCAGTTACTGGAAATTAATAACTTGTGTGTCGATTATGTCTCACCGAATGGTGTCGCTCGAGCCGTTAATAACGTCAGCTTAACGATTGCTCCTGGTGAAACCCTAGGTATTGCAGGAGAATCCGGTTGCGGTAAAAGTACGTTAGCGTTTGCTATTTCACGATTACATAAAGCCCCTGCGTTGATTTCGGAAGGCGAAATTCTCTATCAAGGTAAAGACGTATTGAAAATGAATGATCGCCAGTTAAGGGATTTTCGATGGAATGATGTTTCAGTCGTTTTTCAAAGTGCAATGAATTCACTCAATCCAGTGATAACGATTGGTGAACAGTTAACGGATGTTATTCTTGCTCATCGCAAAGTGAGTTATAAACAAGCGCTTGAACGAGCAGTGGAGCTACTTAAGATCGTTGGTATTCATGCTGATCGTATTCATAGTTTTCCGCATCAACTTAGCGGCGGCATGCGCCAGCGAGTTGTTATTGCAGTGGCATTAGCCCTTGAACCTAAGCTGATCATCATGGATGAGCCGACCACGGCATTAGATGTCGTGGTAGAACGAGAAATTTTGAATGAGCTTTATGAACTTAAAAGTAAATTTGGCTTCTCGATTTTATTCATTAGCCATGATTTAAGTTTAATGGGTGAAATTGCCGATCGTATTGGTGTGATGTACGCCGGTAATTTGATTGAACTGGGGGAGGCGCAAAATGTTTTTGGTGACTCACAACATCCTTACACTAAAGGTTTAATCTCTTCCTTTCCTACTATTCATGGTCCTAAAGAACGTCTTTACGGCATTCCTGGGAATCCAGTTAATTTGCTGCAATTACCCGTTGGGTGCAATTTTCAAGAGCGTTGCACATTGTGTTACACAGAGTGTCAACAGCAGCAACCAAGCTTGACTCGTGTAAGTAATAGCAGCCAAGTTGCTTGTCATTTGGTTTAATTAGGGGGAAGTATGCAGCAAAATAATACGCCAGAGGTGATTCTGTCGATTAGAAATCTAGTCAAAGACTTCCCTCTTGGACAGTCCTTAAAAACTAACCTTATGCGTGCCGTCAATGATGTTTCATTTGAACTGCGTAAGGGAGAAGCATTAGCGATTGTGGGTGAGTCGGGCTCAGGAAAAAGTACTGGAGCCAGAATATTAACGCGTATCTATGACAAAACTGAGGGTGAAATTACTTTTAAAGGCCAACCGTTAGCGGATTATATTAAGCAACACGGCGAACTAGAATACGCCCGTCAAGTTCAGATGATTTTTCAAGATCCTTTTGGTTCTCTGAACCCTGTGCACACGATTTATCATCATATAGCTCGACCTCTGCAAATCCATAGGCGTGCAGATAACCAGGTAATACCACGCTTAGTATATGAATTACTTGAGTTGGTTGGTTTATCACCTGCAGTAGAAACTGCTGAGAAATATCCGTATGAGCTGAGTGGTGGGCAGCGTCAACGTGTCGCTATTGCACGAGCGATAGCGGTAGATCCTGAAGTGATTTTAGCAGATGAGCCTATCTCTATGCTCGATGTTTCCGTACGTCTTGGCATTCTTAATTTAATGGCTGATTTAAAAAATAAACACGGTATTTCGTTTATGTATATTACTCACGATATCGCGACAGCACGTTATTTTGCAGAAAAGACAGCGGTCATGTATGTCGGTCATATGGTCGAATGGGGAGAGAGCGATAGTGTAACTCAAAATCCGCAACATCCTTATTCTCAGTTATTACTTTCAGCGGTTCCTGAGGTTGGGCGTGCGGGACGGCGTGAATTAAAAGCTAAAAAAGGGGAAATTCCACTTTGGAAGCCAAGTAGTGTGGGCTGTCCCTTTGCTCCTCGTTGCTTGAAAGCTACATCTGTATGTGACCAATCGCTACCTCCCGCGATTCAAGTGACTGAAAACCATTTTGCGCGCTGTCATCATCTTGAATCAACCAGCTGATAAACCGTGCAGTTAATTATTTGATATTTTTTGAAAGCGCTTTCTTTTTGCTTTCTTAGACAGAATAAATGTTGGAATAAACTATGAATATTGGAAAAAATCAAACTCAATCGGTTTCTGGTCGTTTCATCGATCTATTGGGTGAACGTTATTACAAAATTTCTCACGTCGATAATATGGATCCATTTTTTATCAGTATCGTATCTGCCAGCGATCATTGGCTCTTTATCTCCTCGACAGGGAGTTTATCTGCAGGGCGTATTCGTCCAGAGAATGCGTTATTTCCTTATAAATCGGTCGATCACATTCATGAAAGTGCCGAAAATACCGGCTCTAAAACGATTGTTCGTCTCAAGCATGATGAGAGTATCATGCTTTGGGAACCGTTTAATCGTTTTCATGATGGGCTTTATCAGCTTGAGCGGAATCTATATAAAAATAGTATGGGGGACAAAATTGTTTTTGAAGAGATAAACCATACGCTACAGATCAAATTTCAGTATTCTTGGGCTACGAGTGAAGCATTTGGGTTTGTTCGCCGTGCGCAGATTAGCGATCTTTCAGGTCAAGATCGTCAATTGGATATCCTAGATGGTTTACAGAATGTATTACCCTCAGGTGCACCGCTATCGGCTTTACAAACGCGCAGCGCTCTCGTTGATGCTTATAAATGGAACGAGCAAGTAGAAGGGACCTCACTTGCGCTTTATACCATGTATGCCAAACTCAGTGATCGCGCTGAGCCTGCGGAGTCGTTATTGGCTACAACGATCTTTAGTATTGATAGTGATGATAATAGTATCTTACTTAGCAGCGAACAATTAACGGCATTTCGTCGTGGAGAGAGTATTGTTAGTGAATCTCTAACTCGCGGTGTGCGTGGTAGCTATTTACTAAATAAGCGATTCACATTGGCTGCTGGAACAGAGAAGCACTGGTTGATTATTGCTGATATCGACAAAAATCATTGCGCAGTGCGAGAACTTGAGCAGAAACTTAAAACCGATGATATAGAAACACAGATTGAAATTAGCATTGCTAAAAATCAACAAGAGCTGATCGCCTTAATGTCGGGTGTAGATGCATGGCAAGTTACCGCCGAAGAGACAACCTTTGTTCATCATTATGCTAACGTACTTTTTAATGGTATGCGTGGTGGTGTGGTTGAAAATAACTACTGGTTAGATAAACAAGATATTCTAAAAACCATGATGAAAACCAACTCAACATTGGTAACTCGTCATGATTCATTTTTTGCGGAGTTGCCTGACTCCCTCACTCACGCTCAGTTAATTACTTTGGCAAAACAAACGGATGATCCACAATTAGTTCGTTTGAGTTATGAATATTTGCCATTAACATTTGGTCGTCGTCATGGTGATCCCAGCCGCCCATGGAATCATTATGAAATAAAATTGAAAGATGAGAAGGGAGAGCGTTTACTATCCTATCAAGGCAACTGGCGTGATATTTTTCAAAACTGGGAAGCGCTCGCACTGAGTTATCCGGGCTTTATTACTTCATTCATGGCTAAATTTGTTAATGCTTCTACGATGGATGGCTATAATCCTTATCGTATTACGAAAGAGGGGATTGATTGGGAGCAGGTAGAAGTTGATGATCCTTGGAGTAATATAGGTTATTGGGGGGATCATCAGATTATTTATTTATTTATTGAAGTTCCTTGAACTCGCGAAACAATATCAAGCAGAAGAACTCAATGAGTTACTTTGCAGTGATATCTTTAGTTACGCTAACGTGCCGTATGAACTCTGTAGTGTTGAGAAGTTATTTGCTAATCCTAAAAATACTGTCGTATTCAATCATGATTTACAAAAAATCATTGAAGATAGAGTTGCTCGACTAGGAAGTGATGGACGCTTAATTCTTGATGGTGAAGAGAATGTCTATCAAGTGAATCTGTGTGAAAAAATCGTGGTTCCGCTATTAGCTAAACTAAGCAATTTAGTGCTCGATGGCGGCATTTGGCTCAACACGCAGCGGCCAGAATGGAACGATGCTAACAATGCAATTGTCGGTAATGGTTTATCAATGGTCACCTTGTATTATATGCGCCGTTACGTCACTTTTCTGCATGATTTATTGGCCGATATACCAAACTCTGTATCGATTTCTCAAGAGGTCTTTGATTGGATGCAATCTACTACTCGCATCTTGCAAGACGCCGTAAAAGAGATTCGGCAAGGGACGGTGAATCGTCAAACTCGTAAAGCGATTCTTACCCCAGCTTGAGAAAGCTGCTGATGATTATCGTCAGCGTATTTATCGTATGAATGGACTTTCAGGAAAAATGAAAGTTGAAAAAAATGTATTTGATAAGTTACTGGACGCAAGTTTGCAGGTTCTCGACTCGAGCATTCATCATAACTTGCGTGATGATGGATTATATAATGCGTATAACATTCTCAATTATTCTGGCGAAAGTCTCAATATTGAACCGCTTTACCCAATGTTAGAAGGACAAGTTGCGGTACTTAGTGCTGGTATTTTATCGCCTAAGCAAGCGGTCATGTTATTAGGTAAGTTATTTAATAGTGAAATGTATCGTGATGATCAACAAAGTTTTATGTTGTACCCAGATCGAGAATTACCGGCTTTTGTTCAACGCAACCGTATTGATGTTACTGATGTTACCGCTAAACTTGCCATCACTCAAATGCTAGCGAGAGATGATCAACGGATTATACAGCAAGACGTTCATGGTGATTATCACTTCCATGCTTCGTTTGAAAATGTGGGTGTCCTACGTAGCGCTATACAAAACATTAAAGGTGATTATCCAGAGTTAGCGACAGAGTCATGGGACGAATTAGAGACGCTTTATGAACACGTATTTAATCATAAAGCCTTTACTGGACGTTCAGGCACAATGTTTGGCTATGAAGGATTGGGGTGTATTTATTGGCACATGGTTTCTAAACTGCTATTAGCGGTCCTGGAAAACTATCAAACCGCGTTTTCATTAGATCCAGACAGCCTAGAAACTAAGCAATTAGCAGAATATTATTATCGAGTTCGTCAGGGTATTGGTTTTAATAAAACGCCTCAAAATTACGGTGCATTTCCAACTGACCCTTATTCTCATACTCCGAAGCATGCTGGCGCTCAACAACCGGGTATGACAGGACAAGTCAAAGAAGAAATTTTGACTCGATTTGCAGAGTTAGGGATTATTGTTAAAAATGGCTCTATTTATATTCAGCCGAATTTGTTGAAAAAGCAGGAGTTTTTAACCCAAACTGCCTCGTTTACTTGTCTTGATGTATCTGGTGAGAAACACAGTTATGTATTGGATGTTGGACAGCTAGGTTTTACTTACTGTCAAGTACCGTTTATTTATCAGTTATCGGTTGAAGCAGAAGGACAAATTGAAGTGATATTTGATGATGGTCGCCAACAGTTATTTTCACAATTACAGTTAAATACGGTGATTAGCCAACAGATCTTTGCGCGTACGGCAAAAGTGACTAAAGTCGTTGTTACTTTACCTGAGTCTATGCTCTATCGTTAAGTAAAACGTTTTTATAACGACTTTAATAGAGATAAATTCGATTGAGAAAAACATTTAGGTCTCATGAATATGAGGCCTAAATGTTTATAAAGTTGCTAGCTGATTTCAAATAAGTTAACCAATAACTTTCACCGAATCACGTACAATTAATTCAGGTGTTAATTTATGTTTTAAGGGATATTGTTGTTTGTTTACTAAGGCAAGTACGCCTTTCGCGGCCTCATGGCCCATTTCCATTACTGGGAAGTTTACCGTGGTTAATCTTGGCCGTATGTGTTGGCTGTGAGTATCATTATCAAAACCCACGATGGAAAGATCGTCACCAATCACTAAGCCGCGCTCGGCTGCCACATCATAGACGGCGAGTGCAATATTATCATTTTGACAAAAAATTGCTGAAATCTCGGTATTCCTATCTAGTAAACGTCGCGCTGCCTCATGATTGCCTTGGTGATCAAAACGTCCTTCAACCATCAGATTGGCGTCATAAGGAATAGCAAACTCAGCCAGTGCATTACGATATCCTTGTAAGCGGTCACGGCTATCGACTTTACTCAGTTGTCCAGTAATGCATGCGACTTTACGATGACCTCGCTCCAGCAAATGTTTAGTCGCTAGGTATCCGCCCAACTCATTATCAATAAAAATACACTGTTCGGAAATTTCCGGGATATAGCGGTTGAGTATGATCGTAGCGTGTTGTTTTTCAACGACAGCAATTAATTCATCGTCAGATAGCGTATCCGAATGAATAATCAGTCCATCGACTTGCTTAGAACGTAGAAAATCAATCGAATCTTGTTCTTTACTATGGGATTCTTGACCACTAGTAACGATCAAATGAATATTACTTTGTCTGACAACATTTTCCGCGTGATGCATTAATGGGCCATAAAAAGGACCATCAAGAGAGCCGACCAGCATGCCGATACTATTTGAACGGCTGGATGCTAGAGCTTGAGCAAAAGCATTGGGTTTGTATCCCAGTTTTTCTATGGCTGCAAACACTTTCTTACGGTTGGCTTCTTTTACCGTAGGATGGTTGTTCAATGCTCTTGATACTGTTGATTGAGAGACTTTTGCCAACTCGGATACTTCTTTTATGGTGATCAATGGAACTCTCCTTAATTTTCTCTTTGAGTTCAGGCAGAGATTTTAATCTTGCCAGAGATTTTCACCTAGTGATATGACGAGTATCGTAATCGATATCCGAGATCGTTAAGACTAAGCGGCTTTTTATATGCCATGAAGTAAAAGTGTCTTATCTAGGATTATAATGTGATCTCAACATAAAGAAAGCGCTTGCTTAATGAGGATTGTCACGTTTTTACCTAAGGTTAAGCGATAGAGTAAATGGAAAATTTCATTAGAGATAAGATTAGTTTTTATGTTTCCTCTTACAACAAAAAGAAAGCGCTTTCTTTTTTGAGTTTCACGGCCGTTCATTTCTCCGCGACTTTCAGGTGTAGGTAAGCGGACAATAAGTGAATTCCTATAAGTATATAAACAATGTGAATAGGACGAGTGTAACTAATAGATCGTCAAGTAGGAAGGGAATAGGGATTTAGCATCAATGTAGGAAATAAAAATGATAATAAATAATGATAATGGCATCAGCCAACTCGCACTAACCATAACGCTTGGTGGTTTACTCTTTGGCTGTATCCAAACAGACAAAGGCGAAGTTGGTACGGATTTTACTCAACATCAAAAACCATTGATATTGAAGAATATTCCGCTAGAACCTAGTCCAAAATGGCAACTAGTCTGGGCCGATGAGTTTGACGGGAGCGAAATCAACAAACGCAACTGGAGCTTAGAAGAGAACTGTTGGGGCGGTGGTAATAACGAGCAGCAATGTTATACCAAGCGTGCACGTAATGCTTATGTGCAAGATGGCTATTTGCACATTGTGGCGCACAAAGAGAGCTTTACTGGCTCAGATGATGCTGAGGGTAAACCAGGGATGAATAAAACGTTGCCGTTTACCTCGGCACGTCTGCGCTCTAAAGACAAGCGTGATCATAAATATGGCCGCTTTGAAATTCGCGCTAAATTACCATCTGGGCAGGGAACGTGGCCAGCGATTTGGATGCTGCCGACCGACAATAAATATGGCACTTGGGCGGCCTCTGGTGAAATAGACATCATGGAAGCGGTCAACCTGAAAGCGCAATCCGATGCGCCGGGAGCGCAAGCGGGTGATCAAGAAAATCGCATTTACGGCAGTCTCCATTATGGTAAAACGTGGCCAGACAATGTCTACAGTGGTCAAGGTGCTTCGCTGCCAAACAGCATCAATCCAGCTGATGACTTCCACACCTACGCGATTGAATGGGAAGAAGGTGAAATCCGCTGGTACGTCGATAACATTCACTACGCGACACAAACGCAAGATGAGTGGTACAGCCAATACAAAGTCGATGGTGCTCTGGTCAACGCCAAAGGCGCAGCACCGTTTGATGAGCGCTTTCATCTGCTGCTTAACCTTGCCGTGGGCGGCTCTTGGGCAGCCAATGCGAATGAAAAAGGTGTGGACAAGTCGGACTTTCCCAAAACCATGCTGGTCGATTACGTGAAAGTGTACCGCTGCTCGGCAGATCGCTGGAAAGGCAAAGGCTGTGCGACTGTCGGTGATCAGGCGGTGAAGGTCAAAGGGCATCAAGCTCCTGCGATTTTGGCGCAAGATGACCGCTACGCCGATGGGCCAAATTTAGATATTTTCTCCGACAGCCTTAACAGTAATTTGGCCTACGGCAGTTACGACCCAATGGACATCGTTTCTCATCAAGAAGTGGCCGATGGCGAGCATGGCCAAGTGCTGAAGATCACCAAGCAAAACGGGGCGGGCAACCTCTATTTCCGCTCACCGACCACCGATGTGAGCCACTGGTTAGAGAGTGGCGAGCTGATTTTTGATATCAAGGTCGAGTCGATGACCGATGGCAGTGAGTTGATGGTGAAAATCGACAGTGGCTGGCCAAAAACCAGTGATATGACGGTGGAACTGCCACCGATTGGCCAGTGGGGTGAAGTGCGTATTAAGCTGGCAGATTTGCTGGCGCAGTCCAATCGCTTTGCGGCTGGCAATAAAGCAGATCCAACCATGATCAATAACTTATTGGTGTTTGAACCTACGGCTGCGATGATAGTCAGTTTAGATAACATTCGTTTCGAAAAACGCTGATCAAGACGCACTCTATCAAGCTCGTGGTGAAAATCACGGGTTTTTTTCGTTTTTAAGGGAAAAAACGGTTTGAAAGCGTTTTTGCCATTCATTGATCAGTGAAATATCAAATTGTGATTAATATCCGAGAAAGCGCTTTCTTTGATGAGGGTGATCACGGTTTTATCTTAGAAGATCCTTTTATACTTACCTCGTACTGAACAAAGCGGTTGAAGCTTTTAATTTATTAGCTTCATTGCATAGTTGAACGTGAATACTTGGTTTGCGTTCGTCATCGATGTTCAGATTTTTTATAAATAAAAAAGAAACCGCTTTCTTTAAGGGCTAATAATGGAACATGGAGTTAATATGAAACTTTCTAAGCTTACCCTCGCTTGTCTCGTTGCGACTGCGGGTTTATCCGCAGCGCCAGTTGTTCACGCTGAAAAATCTGATGGTTTTGAGTTCCACGGTTACTTCCGTGCGGGTGCTCTCTATAGTAAAAACGACGATTTCAAGCGTTCAAAATTTCCAGCATCGAAAGAGCGTCTAGGCCGCTTGGGTATCGAATCGGACAACCACTTTGAGCTTGCGCTACAGAAAAACTTTGAAAACGATGACGGGCAAAAAATTCGTATCAAAACACGCGTGGGTGCAGACAACGCACAGTCAGCCGGCAATAACCAGCTTGGCACCAACGCAGATGCGGCCAACAGCAGCATCGGTATGGTGGAAACTTTTGTTGAGTTTGATGGCGTCACCGAAACGGGCACGCTTTGGGGCGGCACGCGTTTCTACGGTAAAGATAACTATATTTTTATGACCGACTTCTTTTATACCGACATGTCTGGTACAGGTGTAGGTATTGAAGGCGTGGAATTGGGCGATTATAAATGGGACTTTGCTTATATTGCGAGTGATGATGCTGAAGGAAACTTCTGGGCAATTGATGCCAATAATCCAATGCATGCTGTTCATATAGGCGTTGATTTCGGAAATATTGAATTGCATGCCATGGGTAAATATTTACCAGATAACGTTGTCGATGGTACCAAATATTCGAGCAACGGTGTCGAGATGACTGCAATTGTCCATACCGAAAACGTATTTGGTCTATCTGATAAAGGCTTTACTAAGTATATAGCCCAAGTTGGTAAAGGTCTTGGTTCGGGTCAACTATTAGGTGGTACGTTGACAACATTCAATGCTTGGAAGCCCGGTAATGGGGGATTAGAAGGTCCTGCCAATATGAAAAAGGTGGAGAGCGGTGATGTTTCTGCAAGGGCTCTGGTATGGGGGGGATACTTTTTTGAAAACGGCATAAGCCTCTTCCACTCTATCCAAGGGCAATACAATGATTTAGATAAAGGAGGGAAAGATAGTTGGGCTTCGGCGATGATCCGCCCTTCTTTCCCTATATCCAATAATTTCTTCATCGCTACGGAAGCGGGTTTCCAATATAACAAATGGGAAGATGCTAATGGCCTTGGTGATGATGCGACCAATTATAAATTCACGATAGCACCAACGATTATTGTACCGACTGGTTTTGGCCCAGCTCCAGAGATTCGCTTCCTTGCGACTTATCTAGATGGATCTCAGCGTGATAAATCTGATCTTTTAGTAGGTATTCAAGCGGATATGTGGTGGTAATCGATTTTTGAATTGTTAACTAACAACTCAGCTCAGCAGATATAGATGCAGGAAAGTCTACTGCTGAGTTTTGTTATGTCGTAATAGTAAATAAGCATAATGATTTGATAGAGGGGGTTATAGAACAATGGGCAAGAGAACATGACTGAAAGACAATATTTAAAGGAGTGTTATGAATAAAAAAGCGATTAAGCAAGCGCAAGCAGCTTTGACTAAAGTCAGTCGGCAAGCCGCGGTTGAAGGTATTGTATTGCTTAAGAATGACGATAATGCTTTACCCATTATGGCTCAAGAGACGGTATCTCTGTTTGGTCGTTGTCAAATCGATACGTATCGTAGTGGCACAGGATCAGGTGGTGCGGTGAACGTTCCCTATGCAATTAATGCGTTGCAAGGCTTACAAGCTTGCCCTCATATACGTCTTAATCAGTCATTAATCACCACATATCAAGATTGGCTAACAGAATATCCGTTTGATGATGGTGGTGGTGGTTGGGCTACCGAACCTTGGTTTCAGGAAGAGATGCCACTTAGCGAACAGTTGGTTTCTCAGGCAGCGGTCGAATCTGATAAAGCGATTATTTTTATTGGTCGTACCGCAGGAGAAGACAAAGATTATGCTGATGCAGCCGGGAGTTATCGTTTAACGGTTCTCGAAATGGAGATGCTCGATAAAGTATGTCGTCATTTTTCTTGTGTAATTATTGTGATGAATGTGACTAATATTATTGACATGTCATGGTTAAACACTTTATCGGATAGGCAATCGATAAAAGCGGTACTTTACAGTTGGGCTGCAGGAATGGAAGGCGGTCATGCACTAGCAGATGTGCTTTCTGGTGCGACTTCTCCGAGTGGTCGTCTTACCGATACAATTGCTTATCGTTTGTCTGACTACCCGACGACAGAGCATTTTGGTCACAAAGATTTTAACTTATACGCAGAAGATATTTACCTTGGCTATCGATACTTTGAAACCTTTGCTCCTGAAACTGTACAATTTGAATTTGGTGCAGGTTTGTCATATAGCCAATTTGAACGTCGTTTGGTGCGATGGTTATGGGATGAAAATCTGTCTGATGAATCATCAAGAGTGAATGATTTGCCAACACAAATTCATTTTGACGTTGAAGTTCGAAACGTTGGCTCAAAATTTACTAGTAAAGAAGTTATTCAACTTTATGTAGAAGCGCCACAAGGGAAATTAGGTAAACCGGTTAAAGTGTTATGTGGATTTACGAAAACCAATGCTATCTCGCCTAACGATCATGAAGTTGTTCGTATTTCTGTTCCGGTCGCTTCTTTAGCCTCTTATGATGATAGTGGTGTCACTGGATACCGCAATAGCTATGTTTTGGAGGCTGGCGAGTATCGCTTTTATCTTGGTGGTAGTGTACGCCAAGCTGAATTCGTTGACGCTGTTTTAATAATTGAAAATACAGAATTAATTGAAGCGCTCAGTGAGGCTTGTGCTCCTATTCGCACATTTGAACGCCTTACTCCTTCTAAACGTTTAGCGAATGGTATTTATCTACCAAGTTATCAATCTGTACCCAAGCGCTCAGTTGACTTAGCACAAAGGATACAGCAGAACTTACCCACGGACTGGGTGATAACTGGAGAGAGAGGATTGACTCTAGCTGATGTTAAGCAAGATAAAGCTAGCCTTAATGATTTCATCGCTCAGTTATCTCCTGAGCAACTAGCGATATTGGTCCGCGGAGAGGGTATGTGTAGCGCCAAAGTTACACCAGGAACAGCTGCTGCATTTGGCGGTGTTTGTTCCTCACTATTCGATTACGGTATTCCTGTCGTCGCGGCGGCGGATGGGCCGTCGGGTATTCGCATGGATAGTGGTCATCAAGCAACTCAAGTCCCTATTGGTACCTTGTTGGCTTGTACTTGGAATCTGGATCTCAATCAGCAGCTCTATGCTTTACTTGGACAAGAAATGCAAGCCTATCAGATCGATACATTACTTGGACCTGGGATTAATCTCCATCGCCATCCCTTAAATGGTCGTAATTTTGAATATTTTTCAGAAGATCCATTACTGACAGGTTTAATTGCAGCAGCGCAGACATTAGGCTTACAACAAGCAGGAGTGTCAGCAACAATCAAACATTTTGCCGCAAATGATCAAGAAACAGCACGTGTTGATGTGGATAGTGTTATGTCTGAGAGAGCGCTACGTGAGATTCACATCAAACCGTTTGAAATTGCGGTTAAACAAGGGGGCGTACGCAGCATAATGACAGCGTATAATCCGTTAAATGGCCACTGGACGGCATCAAATTATGATCTCAATACCACGATTTTACGTGGTGAATGGGGTTATCAAGGTATTGTCATGACTGATTGGTGGGCTAAAATGAATCATCCTATTGAAGGTGGGGTAGCAACTAAAAATCACACGGCTTTTATGCTGCGAGCCCAAAACGATCTTTATATGGTGGTCGGTAACGATGTTGCAGAGCAAAACCCTATGCAAGATGATACTCAACAAGCGTTGGAAGCTGGCTATCTTACGCTGGGAGAGTTACAACGTACTGCGGCAAATATTTGTCGATTTATTATTGATACACCAGTGATGTCTCGTCCTTTACAAGCCTACCATCCAATTAAATTCTTTCCATCATATTCAACGTTAGAGTTAGTGAATAATTCAGCACATCATATTGAACAGCTGATTAAATTGAATACTCAATGTTCGACAGAGTTTATTTTGCAGGTAAATCAACCCGGTGTGTATCAATGTATTGCGACGATGGTTTTTGCACGTAATGCACAAGCACAATCTTCGTGTAGCGTTAGTCTTAATGATGTTTTTGCGCTGTCACTGCCTATTCACGGTACTAATGGTGATACGGTGATGATTGAAGGTTTAGAAGTACAGTTAGAGACTGGTTATTATCAGGTTGGAATTAATTTTGTGAAAAAAGGGGCTGAGTTAAAAACGCTGTCTTTTATGCGTAAAGATAACGTTTAAATCTGCCATTAAACGGTTTTATCGATAGTCAGTGAAACCGTTTTTTATTTTTTATGTTGTTTCAATGTATAACATTAAAAAAATTCATAATGTGAAATACAAAGTGGTCTTAAGAAAAGATTCGCCTTTACTTCTAACGTCATGAACAAAAGTTACAAAAGCTAAAGATAGTTACATTAATAGGAGGCTCAATATTCGATGTGTTAAGGGTTGTTAGAATGGCGGCATAATTTTAACAATCTAATAAAAAGGTAGAATATGTTAGCCAATAATGTGAACTCCCAAAAAGATAAGCGGATGATCAATATCATCTTTGCCTTATCGGCTGCTGTGATACTCTTTTCAACTCTGTCCAATAACTTACCAACGGGAATCATCGGCGCGATTGGCGTCATGGTCGTGGTTGGTTACATCCTTAATCTGATCGGTGATAAAACGCCGATTATCAATCAATTTTTTGGTGGTGGGGCGATTGTCGTTATCTTTGGCTCTTCCTACCTTTTTCATAGTGGCATTATGCCGCATGAAACTACGGAAACCGTGACTACCTTTGTTAAAGGTGGCGGATTTTTATCCTTCTTTATTGCCAGCTTAGTGACCGGTTCTATCTTAGGTATGGACACTCAAGTCTTAAAAAAAGCGGCGCTGAAATACATCCCAGTTATTTTGGGCGGTGTGGCGTGCGCTTTTTTATTTGCAGGCCTTGTCGGCAGCCTATTGGGTGAAGGATTCTTTTCATCGGTCATGTTGATTGCTTTGCCTATCATGGGCGGCGGCATGGGTGCTGGAGCGGTCCCTTTGGTTGAGATTATGTCGGGTAATACTGGTATGTCAGCCGAAATGCTGTTGTCGAAAATGGTCCCTGCATTAGCGATAGGTAACGCGATGGCCATTGTTATCGCTGGGCTACTGGATAAGTTGGGCAAAGTTTACCCTTCATTAACGGGGAATGGACAACTGATCCGAGGGAACGCCGAGCAGCCAGTTGCGTCGGAAAATGAATCACCGATATCAATCAATGTCTTGGGGATAGGCGCACTGCTGGCAATCACCATGTATTTCGTTGGTACGATGTTGAGTGATGTGATCAGCATGCACCCTTACGCTTTAATGATTCTATTTGTCGCATTAGTCAAAGTTATGGGGCTGATTCCGCGTGAGTTAGAGAAAGCCGCTCACGGTTGGTACAAGTTTGTGGTTGATAACTTAACACCAGCGTTATTGGTAGGAATTGGCGTGGCGTATACGGATCTTAATCAAATTCTCGCCTCATTGACGATGGTCTATTTCTTAATGGTTTTGGCAACCGTGCTCGGTGCGGTAGTTGGGGCCGCGTTGATTGGACGATTAATCGGTTTTAATCCTATTGAAGCAGCAATCACCGCCGGATTATGCATGGCAAACATGGGCGGAACGGGAGATGTGGCGGTGCTTGCAGCCAGCAAACGAATGGAGCTTATGCCTTTCGCACAAATTTCATCACGCATTGGTGGGGCTTTGATGCTAATCATGGCGACCTTTATCATTGAACTCTTAAAATAACGCCTTAGATTAACGCTTAACGGGTTAAGTTGTGTTAGTGATAGTTAGCACTATAATTATCAAGAGCATGATTGAGCTTCGATTTTACTTCAAGAAGGCACGATAGGCGTGATCGTATTTGGAGCGCGGTATTGGCTTTAGATTGACTGGCATTGATGACAGTCTCTGGGTACGCTCGCTCATCAGCTTAGTGGTTCCGACAAGCGTTTAATTGATTTCTCTATTAAGGAAAATACATGTTCTATTTACATATGCTGCTTCTTTTTGCGGTGATTTTTACTGGTATTCGCTATGGCGGCATCGCGTTTGGTTTACTCGGCGGCTTAGGGGTTTCGGTTCTCGCGTTTGTCTTTGGTGTCGCTCCCGGAACGCCGCCAATTGGTGTCATGCTGATCATTTTAGCGGTGGTATCGGCTTCAGCGACATTAGAAGCCACGGGCGGATTAAAACTATTGGTAAAATACGCAGAAAAAATGCTGCGTAAACACCCCAATCATATCGTTTATCTCGGACCACTTTGCACCTATTCATTAACCGTATTAGTCGGCACTGGTCACTCGGTTTATCCGCTGTTACCAGTGATTTATGATGTTGCATATAAGAAAGGGATTCGACCTGAACGGCCGATGGCGATTGCGTCAGTGGCATCACAAATGGGCATTACAGCCAGCCCCATCGCTGCTGCAGCTGCGGTATTTATGGCTACCGCTGCTGACAATAATTTGGATATCGGTTTACACAATGTACTGATGGTGACTATTCCTGCCACTTTGATTGGCTTATTGGTGGCTTGTACGTGGAGTTTAAACCGAGGAAAAGATCTCGATAAAGATCCTGAGTTTCAAGCGCGTTGCCAAGATGAAGAATTTCGTAACGGCCTGATTGATCCTGAAGCGGAGGTCGTTGAAGGTTCTAGCGAAGACAAAAAAGCCAAAACGGGTTTATTGGTCTTTATGCTGGGGATTGCCTCGGTGATTTTTGTCGCCATGTTCGGCAAAGAGTTAGGCTTGTTGCCCAATGGCGTCAATATGTCGGTAGCGATTCAGTTCTTAATGCTGTCCGTTGGGGCCATCATCTTATTAACCACCAATATTCAACCATCGAAAATCGTCAACAGTCATGTTTTCATTGCTGGTATGACCGCGGTAATCATCATCTTTGGTATCGCTTGGCTCAGTGACACCATCATCAGCTATCACAAAACCTTTTTGATTGATATGGTGCGTGATGTGGTGAATCATCACCCATGGACTTTTGCTATTGCGATGTTTGCGGTATCTATCTTCTTAAAAAGCCAAGCGGCGGTATTAACCATTATGTTACCGTTGGGCTTTTCTTTGGGTATCCCACCAGAAGTGATCATCGGTGTATTACCGGCTTGTTACGCGTATTTCTTCTTTCCGTTTTACCCAAGCGATCTTGCGGCGATAAGTTTTGACCGCTCAGGCACGACTCGGATCGGTAAATACGTGCTAAACCATAGCTTCTTGATCCCTGGATTTATCGGTGTTTCAACCGCAACCGTCGTGGGTTATTTTCTCTCGATGGCGCTTAATGGCTAGCGCTTCCATTCGCTAATGACGGGCTCATTCTTATGCCGAACACTCAATGGTGATCTGGCTGAGGATGAGCTCACTTAAGCGAGCAACAAGATCAGTTAACCAGATGATACAAACGGCGTGGCCTGCCTCCCGTTTTATAATTAAGCGCCAAACGAACCATCCCTTCGGATTCTAAAAATTCTAAATAACGGCGAGCCGTAATTCGGCTCACGTTCATCTGCTCGCCAATATCATCCGCTGAAAATTCGGCCAAGTGTGGTTGTTTTAATAATGCCTTCAATGACGCTAACGTAGTGGCATCAATCCCTTTGGGAGTTTGGCGTAACGGTTTGGTGACCGATTTACCGAGAATATCATCGATATCACCTTGATCAACGGTTGCTGTACGCGCTAATTTTGCGGTGTAATGTTTGTAATCATCTAACGCTTGATGAATACGCGACATGCGCAGCGGTTTCACCAAATAGTCGGTCACGCCTAACTGAATGGCTTTCTGTACCGTTGCCGTTTCACGTTCGGCGGTCGTCATAATAAAATCACAAGCCGCTTGCTGATCACGTAATTGACGAATCACCTCAATGCCATTGCCATCTGGTAGGCTGATATCAACAAAAATCAGTTGCGGTTTAAAGGTGGTATATTGCAGTAAAGCATCGGCGCAACTTTCACTGGCGGCGACAACAATAAAATCAGGATGCTGATTAATTGCTGACTCAAGCATATAACTGGCTCGGGGATCATCTTCAAGTAACATGACGGTTGTTTTATTCATAATTAATGACTTTGTTTTTATCTAAATAAATACTGAATAGGGTAGTATTTTCGTCGGTTCTTTCCCAGTCAATACTGCCGTTAAAATTATCGACCCATTGTTTGACTAAATACAAGCCTACGCCGCTTTGCTCGTGATCGAGTTTCGTGCTGACTCCAAACTCTAAAATATGCTCGGTAATTTGTTCACTGACTCCCGCTCCGCTATCTTGTACCTCAAAAATAATATGATGACTTCGATCACTAAGATAAATATGCACCAATGGACAACAGCTTGCCCGATTTTGCCATGCAGCCAGTAAAGCGTTATCAATCAGATTGCCTAAAATAGTCACAAACTTTTCAGAAAGATTTTTCGGATAACTCGATAAGTGAGTATCTTCGTCAATAATAAATTTAACGCCAATTTCTGAGGCTTTATTAAATTTAGCCAGTAATAAACCAGCAATGACACTATCATTGACTGAAAAAACAATATTATGAATGATAGATTGATAGCGATCGGTTTCTTGTTGGATAAATTCAATCGCCTCATGATTTTTTTGACTTTGTAACAGGCCGGATAAAACATTTAATTTATTGGAATACTCATGAGTTTTACTGCGTAATAGCTGGGCATAATTTTTAAGATAAACCACTTCACGCTCAAGTTCGTTTTGCTCCAGATTGGGAAAAAAGACAATCACTTGGCCTTTAACACCTTTGGGGCTAGCAATCGGGTAAATATCCACTTTGTAGTTTAATTGACCAATAGAAAATTCACCTTGATGCAGTTGACTAGGTTTGGCTAAAACCAAGTGACTTAATGGTGTTGAATAACGGGAGAGTGGTTGGTTTAAATAATCATAACGATTGCATACCCCCATAGAGAGTTTTTGCATTGCACTATTATTGATGGTGGTAATGTTCATATTATTATCTACGGCAATAATCGCATCGCGAATACTGTCTAATACCATTTCATGCTCACGGAATTTATGAATAATAAATTCCGGTTCATAGTCAAGAAACGTTCGTTTCATTTTAAAAACAAACGCACTGCTGATCCCGATCCCCAGTAAATAGACGACAGCAATTAATCCACCAAGATGACCATATTGTGCCAATAAAATATCCGATGTTTTCTCAGATAAATAACCGATACTAACCGCACCAATCACCTCGTCTTGCCAGTAAATGGGTGAGAAATTACGAATCGCTTTACCTAACGTTCCTGAATCAACACTGCTGTATTCAGCACCTTGGATTAACACAGGATAAATATCCTCGCCAATAAATCGTTGACCGACACGTGTCGGATCAGGATGGCTTAAACGCATGGCCTTTTTATCCACGACCACAATATAAGACGCATCGGTCTGGGCGCGGATATGTTCCATATAATCAGCAATTGATGAGCGGGTAGGCGATACATTCTGCGCGTTCACTGCGTCAATCACCGCGGGATCATTCGCGATGACGCGAGCTAACTCTAAACCGCGAGCTTTAAGCCCTTCGGTGTAGGAATTTTGTAGCAGAAAAAAAATAGCGCAGGTCACGACAATCACAATCGAAGAGGTTGTCGCAATCGTCGTTAATGCTAAATAACTTTTGAGTTTCATGCTCCCGCCTAATGACGATGGACTGTACGCTTAGCCATGATAATTAAGAAAAAATAAGATTATCAGTATATCTCGAAACGACAGCAGAATGTGCAGTTATCCCTGAACCAAGTTCGCGAAAATGTGACTTAAAGCGGCAATAAAAGCATGATAGACACGGCATTATGCAACAGAGCCTAAAGCCTCTTAGGTGGGCTTATGTTAGGGTGAGACGATGGTGTTAGGTGCCAAATCAAGATAGTAAACCTCTTGATCTGGCGTTAAATGATGTGGCGTTGTAGGTGAGCGTTGAGTGTCGAGATCAGCGAGAATGCATAAGGAATAAAACATGGACGATTTATCCCCCTCCGATTTAAAAACCATCCTGCACTCAAAGCGCGCCAATATGTATTACTTGGAATATTGCCGTGTGATGCAAAAAGATGGCCGCGTGCTCTATTTAACGGAAGCTGATAAAGAAAACCTCTACTTCAATATTCCGATTGCCAATACCACCGTACTGATGCTCGGTAACGGCACCTCCATTACTCAGGCAGCGATGCGGATGCTCTCGCAGGCAGGTGTGTTAGTGGGTTTTTGTGGCGGGGGTGGCACGCCGCTACACATGGCGTGTGAAGTAGAATGGTTTACGCCGCAAAGCGAATACCGGCCTACTGAATATCTACAAGGTTGGCTCTCATTCTGGTTTGATGATCAAAAACGCTTGGCCGCCGCCAAACAATTTCAAAACGCGCGGATTGATTACTTACAGCGCGTTTGGCGATCAGACCGCGAATTAACCCTAGAGAAATTCAATGTTCAAGATGAAGTGATAAAGCAATCGTTGGAAACCTTCCATCAGCGTACTGAAGCCGCGAGCAAACAATCCGACTTATTGCTCACTGAAGCGCAGTTGACCAAAGCCTTATACAAGTACGCCGCCAATAACACTGGCAAAGATAGCTTTACTCGCCAGCATCAGCCAGACAAAAAATCCACCGATAAAGCCAATGACTTTTTGAATCACGGTAACTACTTAGCCTATGGCCTTGCGGCAAGCTGCTTGTGGGTGCTGGGTATTCCGCACGGTTTTGCCGTCATGCATGGCAAAACCCGCCGCGGCGCTTTGGTGTTTGATGTCGCCGACTTAATCAAAGATGCGATTGTGCTGCCGTGGGCGTTTGTTTGCGCCAAAGAAAACGCTACCGAGCAAGAGTTTCGCCAGCAAATCCTGCAAGCCTTCATTGAACACAAAGCGCTCGACTTTATGTTCGACACAGTGAAACACGTCGCACTGCAAGGCAAAGATGAAGAAGAGAGTGAGGATCACGTTTTATGATGGTCACCTTTGTCTCTCAGTGTGAGAAAAACGCCCTCAAGAAAACCCGCCGTGTGCTGGATGCCTTCGCCAACCGGATAGGTGATAACACCTGGCAGACCCTCATTACCCAAGAAGGGTTACTCACGGTGAAAAAAATGCTAGGCCAAACTGCCACCCGCAGCACCGCCGTCAGTTGCCATTGGATCCGCTCACGCTCGCGCAGCCAGTTGTTGTGGGTGGTGGGTAACAAGAAGAAATTTAATGCAGAAGGTGTGGTGCCTGTTAATCAAACTGGAAAAGAGGTTTTTATGGATGTTTTAACTGATAAACCCAAGCAAGGTGTGTTGTATGCAAACACCCAATTGCAACCACTGAGCGAGCATTTATTTGCGGTTGGATATGTTGCCGAACGACTACACTGTCAGTTATTTCCAGACAATACACAGTTTTCAATTGTGAATTTCATTGCAGGTTGCTTGCATGATTTAGGAAAAATTGACCCCAAGTTCCAAGAGTGGGTAACCAACCCTAAAAAGAAAGAGTACATAGCAGACGATGGCCAGCATATTGATGATGCCAAATTTAGCTTTGATAAACATCCAAGACATAATGAAATTTCACTTTTGCTCTATCAATTACTTGATAGTGCAGAATTAAAATGTCTAAATCCCAGCAATAAACGTTCTGTAAAGCACGCGATATACTGGCATCATGCAAAGCCTTTTCGTAAAGAAAAAAATGGTTTTGATAGTTATAAAGATATTTGTAAAAAGCTGGTGGTAAATCAAAAAGAAGTAAAGTTAGCTGATATTGTGGTTCAAGCCCAAGCGCTGATTAAGCAAGTTGTTGCCATAGATAAAAAATACCGTGAGTCAACCAATAGTATTCTTGAAAGAAGTATCTTGGCTGACGAATTGCAGGAATTAGAGGAGAATCTGCCTGATGCGCCGCCTCTGCCTAGCTATAAAGAATATGAACTAGAAGAATCAGTATCAGCCAATACCTTCAATGTTAAAGTTAATGCGCTAAACAATATTGCACGCGCATGCTTGATCACTGCTGATCGAATAATATCTGCATTAAGTGCGACAGAATTACACACTGTCATTTTTGAGCGGAACTTAAATGAACTTGTGGCTGGGCTGCTCGAAGTGGAATCTTCTCTCAGTAGCGATATTGCTACCTGCCTACGCACATTTTATCCGGATAGTGAACGCAGTAAAAAGCAAAGTGAGATTGCTCAACAATTGGCTAACGCTGATGATGTTTCAGTACTCGCGGGTGCTGCTGGCTGTGGTAAAACCAAAATTGCCTTGGAATGGGCAAAGTTGACAGGTGCGAAGCGCATTATTTGGGTGTGCCCTCGTGTACAGGTATGCCAAGGTTTATTTTATGAGCTCACCTCGGAGCAATATTTGCCCAATAGCACTATTGAAATTAATACGGGGGAATTTAAGTTTCATAATCAATGGGATAACCCTATTACCGATGATGAAAGCTTTTCTGGTGATATCGTTATTACCACTATAGATCAAATTCTCGGTTCAGTGATCAGCCACACGAAAGCCAACACGCTTATAGATTTTTTGAACGTACATGTAGTGTTCGATGAATTTCATGAGTACGTCAATATGCCAGCCTTTAATTTGTTATTTGCAGAGCTTATTGCAGCCAAAAAGATGCAGCAGCAACAAGCCAAAACCTTATTAGTGTCGGCAACCCCTCATTACGTGTTTGTTGAAGAACTGCTTGGTATTCACCCTGATGATATTAAAGTCATGCCATCGTTTAATCACAGTCAGTATCAACTTGACTTTAAAGTATTCAATGATTCGGAATTAGGTGCAGATAATCCGCTATTTACGGAACAAAAGGATGGTACTTTTGTTATCAGTAATATGGCACTCACGGCACAAAATAGTTTTATCCACAATCAACACAGAGAAAATGCTGTTTTATTACACTCAAAATTTATTAAGAGTGACAAACGTAAATGGTTTGGTGAAGTGTACGAAGCATTCAAACGCGGAGGAACCCGTAAGTTTGAAGTGTTGCGCAGCGGACCAATTGTACAGGCCTCGCTAAATATCAGTTGTGATTATATGGTGGCCGAAATCACCAGTGCTGAAGATAGCTTACAGCGTTTAGGTCGTTTAGATCGCTTTGGTGAAAATAAGGTTGTAAACACTTACACATTGGCAGTGCCTGAATCAGTTGCTAATAGCAAAGGTAAAAGCCCTGCTGCGGGTTTTCTATCTAAAATGTATGTATTAAGCTCTGTGAGGGCATGGTATCAATTTTTGCGAAGCGAACTTGATGATAAAACGTTTACCTTGCCAGAAGCTTATCAACTTTATTTCACCTTTCATCACACCGAGCGTAATCGTGGTTTTATAGAAAGTGATTTAGTGGCCGCACTTAAAAACAGTGTGCAACAAATCAATGCCAAAGTGGTTGATCCAATCACTATGCCACCGAAGAAAAATAAAGATAAAAAACGCAGTAAAATTAGTAAAGGATCTCTGCGTGGCGATAATCGTTTTGTGCAAATGGCGCTTGTAGATCTCAGTAATTCGGAGCCAAATTTTCTTGACCAATATGCCTACTCAATACCACTAGATGATGACAGCAACATCGATAATCTTACCTATGCCACTAGCGCTATTTGTGGTTATGGCCAAAGTGACAAAGACTTGTTATCTCATATGTTTAAAAAGCATCACAACATTATGGGTGGGTTTAATAAATCGTTCACTGACAAAATTTTATTAAACCAAGCTCGGGATCCTGAATCGCCAATTTATTTAAGTTATACCAGTAACGATTTACTGCAAGTGGGCGGCGAAAGTGCTCGTCACTCGCATGCTATTTATTACGCCGTCTGCGATAAACAAGCTATCGGTGCAATATCCATTAAACAAATTAATCAAACTACAGAAGATGAGGAATAAATCATGGAAAAAGTAACAGGTATTAAAAGTGTTGATTTTAAGATTACTGCGTTAGGGCATGGTGTTGTGAATTGGAATGGTCCGACAACTTTGACTGGTGACAATGGTAAAACGGTAGATAACCATACTTTACCAAAGTTACGAGGCTATACCAACCTAACAGGGAAAGTGAAAGAAGAAACAGGTTATAAATATAAAAAGGAAGCGACAGATATAGATTTCAAGAAAACGCCTTTGTATATCAGCCAAAACTGTATTCGTCATCATATTTTTAGGGATCAAGCATTCGATTTACATTTTGCCGCAGAAAAAAACCTAGAAATGGTGTTAGCTTCTATTACAGGGTTGATCCGTGGTTACGTCGTTCCTTCAAGTCAGTGTAAACGGACAAGTCCCTTACTCATTGAGGATTTTATTGATCAATTGGGTAACGGTAACTTTGAACAGTTTGGTCAAGCTGGTGCTCGTGACAGCTCATCATTCTTTTCTAAAACTACATTTGGTGATACTGAGTACGTTTCTTATGGCTCTATCAGTATTGAACAATTGCAATTTATCTCACTCGATAAAAAGTTCGACCGCGCTAGTATGATTATCAAAGAGGGCCAAGGTGAAGAAGTGGCTAAAACGGTACAAGACTTTATTCAGTCGCTTAATCCCTCACTCAACCCTGTTGCCATATTCCACAGTAATTATGTGCGTAAAGGGACCATTTTTGAAGAAGGCGAATGCGGCATTTTACTTAATGATGATGCAGTAAAAGTCTTGGTTACTGAAACATTAGATCGCTTAGCTAATTTATCTATTCGCCAAGCGAAAGGTTATATGTATGTGGATGACATCACTGTAGATTACAACGATAGTCATAAAATGATGCGTATCAAGCGTGATGAATCAGAAATCATCAATGAGCAGCATGTACCGTTTGCTCAGTATTTTTATGCAAAATAGGAGGTTGCATGAAAATAACCATAGAATATGATTCTTGTTGGCGAAATTCATTTTTAGGAGGTTCAAATAATGATCCTGTTCCTAAGAAAGGCCGTGAATTTTTAGGTTCAATGACTAATTTAAAAAAAGAGGGTAATTTCAAAGTATGTGAAACGACTTTGGATACTGTAATGGGAATACTTAATCGTTTAATTGGTGATCAGCGAAAACTGTATCAGGCTCGCAGAAAAATACATGAAACTAGTTATTATTTCTCAGAACTGGAAGATAAAGTCAGTTTTATAGATCAGCCAACGTTGACTAATGAAATGACTTTTATTCGCAATATGAATGGTAGTACGGACCAGAATTCATTTACTGGTATGATTAAGGTATCCGATCCCGTTTTTAATTCTGAATATTCACAGCGGTTTTGGGGAATATTGAACCTAGATTTCAATCAACTCTGCGATTTTATTATTAAGCAATCACAAGTAGAAGTATCAATTGATCTTGATCCTTTAAGTATTATCAATCGATTGGAGAGTCTTAATAAAGAAAAAGCAATAGAGTTAAATGACAATCTGGTTCTGGTTGTTGACATTTTAAATAAAAATTTTCCAGAAATTGAATATTTAAACAATAAAAACTTGATTACACCAATCAGCCTTTATTGTTCAGCACTCTATCTTCAACTTTCTCGATTAGAAATAAATTATGATATGGCCACTGCGAAAACTAAATCAGGTGGTATTAGTGGTATATCTAAACGTGGATTTACCAAAAAAGATTTCATGGATCGATATACCACCGGATCAAAGAAAACAATTTGGGGTAATCCTTTCATCAAAAAAGAAAAGATAAAAGGGCAAGGGGAAGTGACTTCCATGATGACGAAAGCTAGTGGTCGATTAGAAATTAATATCGATGTTGATCGCAACAAAGCACAAGAAATAAAAAGCTTGATTGAAAATGCTGGGGTATCAAGTTTTTACCTAGGGAAAAAAGGCCTAGCTTATGTGTCAAACATACGGCTTTAGGAGGAAAAATGGACTCATACATTGAAATACGTTTACAGCCGGATGCTGAAATGCCAGAAGCCGAACTCAGCAGTAAGGTATTTACTAAGTTTCACAAAGCATTAGTAATTTTGCATAGCAATCAAATAGGCATCAGCTTTCCAGAAGTTAACGTAAAACTTGGGCGATTATTTCGCTTACATGGTGAAGCAAGCTTTTTGCATGATTTACAAGGTTTAAACTGGCTTGGTCCGTTATCTGGTTACTGCCAAGTGAGTGAGATATTGGCTATTCCTGAACAGGTGCAATATCGAGTGATCTCAGTAAAGCGTAGCAATTTAAGTCAAGCGAAGCTCAGACGTTTGATCGCTCGCGGTAGCATCGATAAAGAAGGTGAAAAACGTTACAAAGTGAAAATGCTTAGCCAAGGTTTTGATAATCCGTACCTAGATTTATTCAGCAGTTCGACGAAGCAGGTACATCGTAAATTTTTTGAGTTTGGTGAAATACAGCCACTGCCAGTATCCGGAAAGTTTGATTCCTATGGGCTAAGTCATACCACTACGGTTCCTTGGTTTTAACCCTATTTTTTTGCTCTTTAAAAATAATCTTTAAATACAAATAGTTACATCGGGTGATTTAAAATAGGGTAAAAATACATTTTTTGCTCTAACTGCTTGTTGTAACTTATTTTTATGTTGTTATTCTATAGTTCACTGCCGCACAGGCAGCTTAGAAATTGTTCTAATGTCGTCACTTGATGCGATTTCGGTTCACTGCCGCACAGGCAGCTTAGAAAAGTATCGTCAACATCACCAACCTGCTGCTGCTGTTCACTGCCGCACAGGCAGCTTAGAAATCGGCTCTCAGGTCATGTGATGATAATCGTTGGTTCACTGCCGCACAGGCAGCTTAGAAAGCATTACTGCGCCTTACGAATACAAGCGCCTTGTTCACTGCCGCACAGGCAGCTTAGAAATCTATACATCCTCATTAGTCTTTTACACTCTGGTTCACTGCCGCACAGGCAGCTTAGAAATTTCTTGGTTAGCTTGAGACCAATGAAGGCAAGTTCACTGCCGCACAGGCAGCTTAGAAATTTTTAGCAATTTCTTTAGCTTCTGTTGGAGAGTTCACTGCCGCACAGGCAGCTTAGAAAGATCAACTTCAACAAAGCCGGATTTCTTTCCTGTTCACTGCCGCACAGGCAGCTTAGAAATATTCTCAGTAAGGATGGGAAAATGTGGTATTGTTCACTGCCGCACAGGCAGCTTAGAAACTAACCATAGCCCTAACCTCATTGGATGCCTGGTTCACTGCCGCACAGGCAGCTTAGAAAGCTTGGCACATCCACTTGCCGCCGAATTTTTTGTTCACTGCCGCACAGGCAGCTTAGAAATCTCTGATTAAATAGATTTACGGTTTCGTTACGTTCACTGCCGCACAGGCAGCTTAGAAATGAAATTAAAAAGCATTTCGAAGCGTCTTTTGGTTCACTGCCGCACAGGCAGCTTAGAAAATCAGCCATAGACGAACCTCACTTGTTAGGGTGTTCACTGCCGCACAGGCAGCTTAGAAATTCACTATTTGGGTAAGTACACACGGGCATAGGTTCACTGCCGCACAGGCAGCTTAGAAATTGTCGGACGAAGAATTAGCAGAGGTATCAAGGTTCACTGCCGCACAGGCAGCTTAGAAAGTCTGCATCGGTCATTTGTTCTGATTTGGCTGGTTCACTGCCGCACAGGCAGCTTAGAAATTCCAACTTTTTACGTACTAGCTTAGAAGGCTGTTCACTGCCGCACAGGCAGCTTAGAAAGAAATCCGACAAGCCGCCCGAGCACTTTATTTGTTCACTGCCGCACAGGCAGCTTAGAAAAATGCGCCAGGCTCACCTTACCCTTGCTCTTTGTTCACTGCCGCACAGGCAGCTTAGAAACGCCGGATTCGATGGAATCAAACTCCCGCCAGTCATCCCCGCGAAGGCGGGGATCCATTCTGCAACAGATGCCAAGTGCTTAAGTGAGCGATCAATTGGCCACAGATTACTGATACTTCGCATAGATTCCCGCCTACGCAGGAATGACGGTTTGGTTGTGGTTTTGGGAGCTGAACTCCATAGATCCCCGTCATGTTTTGCCTGCTACTGCTGTGAGGCAGGGAAATGAAGGCGTAGCGATCATCGAAAACTGATCCACTAAATACACGTAGTCAGCATAGACTCCCACCTTGAGGGCAATGATGCTTGACGCTTTGAATACTCGATTGTTCACCTTGATTACAAGAAAGCGTGAGTTGTTTAACAATATGTGCGCCTAATTCCTTAGACACTACGTTGTATGATTGATGTGAGTGGTGGAATACATGAGCTCCCTAACGTTACCTTGCCAGCGAGAGATTGATCTCTCATCAGAGTTAAACGTCGTATTACAAGACAATGAATTGCATTTTTCTTATTTAGGATGCGACTCTGTACCCATCAGCGATCGCTATGTCCTATTTCGGATGGCGCTAAATAGCGATCCCCATGCCCGAGTCATTGGCGATGGTTTTCAAATGTTGGCCCAAGCGGCGGGTACGGTGAGTCATCCGCTGGATGTGGGTCGTTGCCCCGATAATGACCAGAGTTATCGACTTTATGCTTCTCATGCCAATAAACGCTATTACAACTACCTAGTGATTGAAGATAAAGACCAATATCAGCTCGTTGGCTTTACCTCTTGCCAACGGTTTGCGGGCTATTTTGAGTTAGTGGTGGAAGAAGAGACCACGTATCTGATTGCCGCCATCGATGGAGAGCAAACCCTGCCGAGCGATTGGCCCAATAACCGTTTAGAATCACTCATCGTATTGCAACACTCATCGCTAGCGGAGATCTACCAACAGTATGCGCAAGCCATTCAACGTCATCATCGATCACGTGACGGGGTAACTCAGCTTGCGCCGATCGGGTGGTGTTCGTGGTATGCCTATTATGCGGAGGTTAATGAGCAGCACATTCGCGCTAACCTTGCGGCCATGCAAGGTGAGTTGGCGGAGGTCGAGTGGGTATTACTGGATGACGGATACCAAGCTTTTATGGGCGATTGGTTAACGCCATCAGAGAAATTTTCCGGTGGTGTAAAAGCGCTGCTCCAGAGTATTAAAGCGGCGGGTAAAAAACCGGCAATCTGGCTGGCTCCGTTTATTGCTCAGCTAGAATCGGCTTTGTTTCAGCAACACCCTGACTGGTTTGTGAAAAATCACCAAGGACAGCCTTTAAAAGCCGAAGATGTGACCTACGGCGGATGGCGTTGCACGCCTTGGTATGTGTTAGATGGCTCTCATCCACAAGCTCAGGCTTATTTAACTCATGTAATAAAAACCATGCGAGAAGAGTGGGGTGTTGAACTGTTTAAACTGGATGCCAATTATTGGGGAACCCTAAAAGGTTTGCGTTACCAATCAGGCGTTACTGGGGTTGAGGCTTATCGGATGGGCATGCAAGCGATAGCCCAAGGCGCCGGAGAGGCTTGTTTATTGGGTTGCAATGCACCGATGTGGCCATCACTCGGTTTGGTCGACGCGATGCGAGTGTCTGATGATGTAGAACGTCGCCGTCAACGTTTTGCGCAAATCGCTAAAGAAACCTTTTATCGCAGTTGGCAACATCGTCAGTTATGGCAAATCGACCCCGACTGTGCCACCTTGGTGTCGTTAGCCGATCAGGCCACCGATCTCGCCAGTTATGAATTTCATCGTAATGTGCTACTTGCTTGCGGAGGGGTACTGCTTTCAGGTGATCCGCTCACCGAGTTAACGCCTTTTGCTAAGAGCAGTCTTCAGCAATTGATCGCTCGTCAACATCAGACTCAAGAGACCTCGACGCCAACGTCTTTAGCGCTTAATCATTGGCGATTAGCTTTAACACCTAATCATGAGTTGCACTGTTTATTCAACGATCAAGCGACCTCGCAGCATTATACCTTGACCGCTACCCAACCTGTCGATTGGTATGATTATTGGAGTGGCGAAAAACTTGTTCAGCAGCCGGCTCAGATGTTGGATGTATCATTGGCGGGAGGATTAACCAGCCGAGCTATCGTCGCCTCGACAGAGAGAACACGCTCATCGTATCGAGAATAATAACCGGAATTTTTTATGGTGGAGACGCATCTATCCCACTTTAGGTTACGTATTACGCTGAGTGTGTTTATAAAAGGAATAGTACGAGCGTATGTTTTCTGCTGATGAGCAATCAAGAATTATTGAAATGGCATGGGAAGATAGAACGCCATTTGAAGCTATTTTTCACCAATTTGGTTTAACTGAACCACAGGTGATTCGTTTTATGCGTAGGCATCTAACCACACGTAGTTTTAACTTGTGGCGGCAGAGAGTCAGTGGCAGAGAAACCAAACATCTTAAATTACGGCCACCTGAAGTTGATCGTGGTTACTGCCCGACTCAATATAAACCTCGTTAACGGGTTTATTGATTGGGGATCATGGGCAGGTCTGCTAAAGTGACGACCTGCCAGCGATCAAGTTGATAGCGCTGGAGTACCTAAGACTAGGAAAAACTTTGACCAATAATGATATTTTCTGCGCTTTGCGCACGACGTTTGCTTTTAACGACCAAACTTTATTAGAGATTTTTCATCTCGCGGATAATGAGACGACACCAGCACAACTAGCCTCTTGGCTGAGCAAACCACAAACGCCAGAGTTTGCTGAACTGAGTGATCCGCAATTAGCGAGTTTTTTAAATGGTTTGATCAACCTCAAACGTGGCAAGCGTGAAGGGGAAGCGGCGAAGCCAGAAGCGAATTTGAATAATAATATGGTGTTTCAGAAACTGCGTATTGCGTTAAATTTGCAAGCCGATGATTTGCTGATTCTTTTTCAGCAAGTTGGGGTTGAGCTGAGTAAGAACGAAATCGGCGCTTTTTTCCGTAAGCCGGGTAATAAGCATTATCGAGAGTGCAGTGATGCAACGTTACGTCAGTTTTTACAAGCGATTGAGCATCATCAACCAGTTGTCGTGCAGTAATCATTAGCCAACAAATTTAATAAATGTCGTGAGAAGGGAGCGATTCCTTCTCACGATTTTTTGTTATCTCTCTTCACTGATGTCGAGTGGTAAACTGAATTCAAAACAAGCGCCACCTAAATTATGGCTTGAAGTGACGATCAGATGCCCATGATGTTGACGAGCGATCTGTTCAGCGATCGCTAATCCTAATCCAAAACCACCACTGGCTTTATCTCGAGCAGAACCGACGCGATAAAATGGTTTAAAAATGTGTGGCCAATGCACTTCGGGGATCCCCGGACCATCGTCTTCAATGGTCACTTTCCAATCGATATCATCATGGCTGATACTGATTTTCACCTGTTGTTTGGCATAGCGAGATGCATTACGTACCACGTTGGAAATGGCGCGATTTAATAAATTACTATCGACTAACGGTATTGGCCAGTGTTGTGGCGCTTGTAATTCAATGGGGACTGGTGACTCAATTTGCCATTTTTCGATTTGCGTTGGCAGCCATTGTGCTAGGTCGAGGCTGATGAAGGTTAACGGCGTGGTTTCCATTTTTCCTAAGCGAAGCAGTTCGTTAATCATCTCTTCGAGTTCATGGATATCATCTTCGATACCAGCAATGTATTTATCTTTTTGTTCTGGCATATCTTGCAACATATCAAGCTGGCACTGAATGCGAAATAGTGGGGTGCGCACCTCATGAGCAATCGCGTTAGTGAGCATTTTATGACTTTCTATTAGCTGAGAGATTTTATCAGCCATGGCATTGAAGCTACGATTTAGGGTCCCCAACCGCATGGAACCTGTCTCTTTTGCTCGGATACTTAAGTCACCTTTGGCTAAGGCTTGAGTCACTTGTTCGAGGTGTTTGAATCGCCACATAAATAGCTTCATCATCAACATGCTGTATACGGCAAAGCAACCCATTAAAACCAGAAAAATAACCCAATCTTCGATATCTAAAGCAATCCAAATCTCAGCTTCTGGATCGCGATAGATGTGATAGATGGTATCGGTCGGATTGAAGGTAAATATAGAGCCATCGTCGTCGGTGGTAAACACCCCATGATTGGCCAGCCGCTCCTTAACTTGAGCCGTTAGTAAAGGGGAGTTTTCAGGCAGTGCCTCAATGATCAACCAGTTTGCATCGGCAATCGCTTTGAGTTTTTCTTTGGCAACGTCAACCCCATGCTGATCGGCCACAAACTCCAAAAGCTCAAGACTACTTTGAATTTGCTGGCTGCGTGCGACTAAATCAAGATCAGGAGAGAGCCAGTCATTAATACTGACATAACTGACTAAAGTGAACATAAAAATACCGACAAGAGCAAGATAAAGCTCTAAATAAAGACGTTTCATAGTCTCCCTTTATGACCAGCTTTCTGGGACAAATAAATAACCTTTACCACGTAAGGTTAAGATACGTTTTGGGACCGAGGAGCTATCCCCAAGTTTACGGCGTAAAATAGCTACTTTGTTATCAATGGTTCTATCAAGCCCATCGTATTCAATACCACGGGTTTCTTTGACTAAATACTCGCGTGAAAGTACTTGCTCAGCATGACTAGCCAGTAACCACAAAAGGTCAAATTCACTGTCGGTGAGCACAATATCTTCTCCGGCAAGAGAGCATTGACGAAGTTTGTGATTGATACTGAGCTGCCCAAAATGAAGTTGATGATCATTGTCTAGATGCGGTGACTCGGTTTGTTGCTGGCGACGTAATAGCATGCGGATTCTCGCCAGTAATACCCGAGGTTTAATCGGTTTATTCACAAAGTCATCTGCACCTAATTCAAGAGCGGCGACATGGTCGATGTCATCGTCACTGGCGGTTAAAAAGACGATTTTTCCTTTGTAGTCGTTACGAATCTCTCGACAAATCGATAAACCATCTAAACCGGGTAGCATCAGGTCGAGAATCACTAAATCTGGCTGAACTTGCAAAATCAGGCTGCTTGCTTGCAGGCCATCATGAGCTAGATGAACCTCAAACTCATTATTTTCCAAATAGCTAGTCAACAGCTCTGCTAGCTTTACATCGTCTTCGATAAGTACAATTTTCATAAGTGAATCATCAGTTAAAAATAGCGTGGATACAATAGGAGCAGACAAAACGGTACATTATGTGGCGCTGTGTAAGGCTCGCATACATAAGCGTACAAAACATGAGTTGTGTCACAAAAAGTAAATAACTATAGTTCGGGCCAATACGTTAATAGTACGAGTATCGTCCCATGAATTCTATACAACCCTATGAGAACCGTACGCGTTTAGTCGGCCTCGACTTTTTACGCGGTTTGGTCATTTTTATGGCTATCTTTGAACATTATACGGGGTATTTAAACTATTGGTATGTGGATTTTTTTCCTAAAGAGAGCGATTTTTATGAGACATTATATCGTTCACATTTACCTATGTTGGGGCAACTTGTCCCGATGGACAGTTTTACCGGTCAAGTCTCAGCGTGGTTAATCCCTTGGGTGAGTCAAGTCTATTTGGCGTTAGCGGCGTTTAATCTCTCGGTGCGATCATCTGAACATATGCGGGCAACACTAGTGAAAAAACTGGCTCTATTTTTGAGCATTATTTTTGTGTTGTATATTGAAGGTTTTATTATTGCGCCTAACTTTGGTGAGGCAATTTCATTTTATCCAGTCATGCTATGGATGACGTTACTGGCTTTTTTCTCTATTGTTTACGCCTTTTTTGGTATCCGCGGCATGTTGGTGTTAACCGTATTGAGTACTGTCGTCAGTCAGCTTGGGGTAACGTCATTACTTGAGCATGCTGAGCTATGGATGCAAACCCATGTACACCCAGGCTATGAGTTGGATGCACGGTTAGACCTGTTTATGGCCAGTGGATGTTTTGGTTTTCTCTATGGGTGGGTATGGCATCATTACGCTGAAAAACGTGATGCGCTGAATAAACTTGTTTTGGGCGTTGCGTTGGTGGCTTTAACACTCTATTTCTTGAATGGTCAAGCGGCGACCATTGATCTACATGATGTGTATGCCGAAGAGCATGCTTTAGCAGAAGATACTATTGGTCGTCTCGGGATCTGGGGTACGGAATTTCTAGTGATTGGTTTAATCTTAACACTGCATCAAGCTGGGATCCGTTTAAGCTGGCGTCCTCTCAATTGGATAGGCATGTACTCATTAACTGTGTTTATTTTCCATAAGTCGATTTTTATTTTCTTATGGGGACCGCTACTCACTTGGGCTTCAGCGAAGATGGGAACGACCTTACCGAATAATTTCTTGCTGATATTTACCTTATGTTCATTATCAGTCGGCATCATTTATCTGTTTAAACGCTCAGGCATTATTTGTCATCTGATGGGTGATCATCAAGATCAGATGTGGAAGGATGTTTACCGTCAGAAAAGGCTACCCGATGCTCAATAAAACGATGATTCTAGGTTACCAAACTATCGTCGTGTTCACGCTGACCCTATGGGTCAGCGTTGTTCGTTGTGATGAATTTAGTCTTGGTGCAAGTTTTGGTATCGATAGCCCTGCGGTGAGTTCATCAACCAAATGGCAATGGTCACCAAGTATCGCTTATGAAAAAGAGACGGAGTTTGGACTGTTGTTTGCTCAAGGAGGTGAAGCGGGGGTGGCTTTGCCTATGCCATATTCGGACAAGGCTTATTTTACCGTTGGTCCCGTTTTACTGAGCGAAGAACAGGGGGCGTCACGAATCGGTTCCAGTTTACGTATCGGTTATCTATTTACGGAATCACTGTCGGCCTCATTAGCATGGCAGAAGGATTGGTCAAATGCTGTTGGAGCACAGTGGCTGATTGATGGCTCCTATCGACTTAATGATGAGTGGAGTATCAATGGTTGGTCTCGTTATGCGGACAAACATAATCAAGCGTTACGTCATGTCTCTGGGACTTGGCGTGATGTCGGCATCAGTGTCGAATGGGAAACGCCGTTTTTATCCGATTGGGTGAGCGCGGTGGAGGTTGGCGTTAATCATCAAGTCGATAGGCATTTCACCGAGCCGGTACTGACTTGGAGTGTACGTTACCTATTTTGGTGATCATCCTTTACCGCTATTCATGCCGGATACTTTGCTATTCCCTTTACTATTGAGGTCAATCGCTGTTAAGGCGCTTGCTTATCGGTTTGGAATCAGACAAAACCATACATTTCAAGACTGAATGGTTTTGATGTTTATCTTTATAATAGATACTGTTAATCACTAATAGGATCGCTGTTCACTATGTCGAAAACATTGGCACTTTCTCCGATTATGGGCCTGATGGCTTGTCTTGGACTTCATTCTCCTCATGTGTTGGCGGAGCCTGTCGCTTGGGATCAAGCGGGGCAGGTATGGCAAACCCAGCAATCGGCGCACTTTATAGTGCATTTTCGTCGTGAACTCGCCAATAGTGCAGCACGTGCATTAGATATTGCTGAGCAAGTTCACCAAGAGCTTGCGTCTCAGTTTGCACAAATGCCCGCCGAGAAAACGCATCTCACCTTAGTTGATGATTATGATTACTCTAACGGCTGGGCAACGCCACTGCCTTACGCACAGATACGTCTGATCATCAATCCACCCAGTGCGGTGAATGGATTAGAAGGTAATGATGAGTGGCTGCATTTACTGATCCGCCATGAATACACTCATATTATCCATATGGAAATGAGTGATGGTGCTGTTACCATCGGACGAGGCATTGTCGGTCGTCATCCTCTTTTATTCCCACATGCTCTTACCCCTTCGATGCTATTGGAAGGTTTGGCGGTCTATATGGAAAGCCAAAATGATCATGGTGTTGGGCGGTTGCATAATAGCCACTTTGCAATGCAGATGCGCATGGAAGTGGCGAGTGGTGAGTTAGCCGATATTGAACACGTGGTAGTGGCTCATAAGCGTTTGCCCTTTGGCAGTAACTATTTGTATGGTGCTTATTTTGTTCAGTATCTAGCCAAAACCTATGGTGAAGAGTCTGTTCAGGCCTTTTTAACCGATTACAGTGGCTATCTGGTTCCGGGACTTTTCTTAAATCTCAGTGCTCGACACATTTTTGGGAAAGATTTTTTCGCGCTTTGGGAAGAATTTCGTGCCGATTTGAACACGCAGTTTGCCGATCAACTGACTTCGAATGAGGCGTTCACTTACCATGAGCTCGATGCTCAGCCGTTTGAGTATTTGTTAGCCCATGACCGTGATACGTTGATCGCGTGGCGTCAAAATGGCGACGATCGTGCTAACCTTGCTCAATGGGATACCAAGCGTGGTCAATGGCAAAGTCTGGTCAGTACCAAAAGCTTAACCAGTATCGACTCGCATCCGACGCAAGGGCTAGTGGTTTCGCAAATCAATTCGTATGTTGATGGGCGTGTTTTTAATGATCTGTATCGTTATGTCGATGGCCAGTGGCAGCGTTTAACCGAGCAGCAACGCTTTGTGCAAGCACGCTGGAGTAACGATGGGCTAAGCATTTTTGCGGTCCGTCATCAGCAAGGCCTGGCTGAGTTATGGCAAATCGAATTAAACGGCAAGCAAACTCAGTTGTGGCAGGGTGAAGCAAATTGGGTACTAGGCGATATGGCCGTATCACCAAACGGTGATATTTATGCCGCCGTGAAAGCGCCTTTTCAGTCGTGGAATATTATGCGTTTTGATCAGCCAACGCAAAGCTGGATGGCGGTCACTGAAACCGCCGCTACTGAACATCAATTGAGCTTTACTGCGCAAGGCGATTTACTGTTCAGCGCCGATTATACTGGGCGTTATCAGATTTATCGTCTTGATTTGCAAACCAATATCGTTGAACAATTAACCGCAGAAATCGGCGGTGCATTTTCACCGCAATCGGGGCCTGAAGGGATTGTTTATCAAGCGTATGAGCATGATGGTTACCATCTGCGTCGTGTAGAGAATCCGCAAGGACTTGCCGATATACCGCTATCGACGCTACCGGTGGCCAACACCGTGAATGCGGCTCCGATAGCCACGATTACTGCTACAGAGAAAAGTCAGCCAACAGGATACTCGCCATTATCGACGTTAGCGCCACGTTATTGGGTGCCGGTATGGCAGTCTGATGATAATCAATCGTTATTTGGTGTTGCTACTAGTGGCTCCGATGTATTGGGTCGCCACCAATATGAGATCATGGCGGCATGGGACAGTAAAAATGCGTTTGCTGCTTATCAACTTGGCTATCAATACGATAACCGCTGGCAAGCGACATTAAGTCGTGAACATGAGTTTAAATTTAACGCATTAACGGGTAAAGACGATCGGATTGTTCGTCAGGATGATTTCACACTGCAGCGTAACCATTTATGGCATGCGTTTGATGACCACTTAAACGTTGGCGTCGGAACGTATTGGCAGAAAGAAGCGCTGGTTAAATCTCCTCAAGGTTCTCACTATGCGGACGCGAGTAATGAATGGCTGGTCGGTGGTGCGATTCAATGGGATAACCGTGAAAACTTGTTGAATATCCCCGGTTACGCTTGGGGACATTACGCTGACTTAGTGTGGGAAACCAATATTGACGGTGACTACTCAGGACAGAAGTGGCAAGCACAGTGGCAGGCGAACTGGGATTTACCCGGACGTTTACGCTTAACAACGCATTTGGCCGCCGGTTATGCCGATGCTAAAGCTAAACCTTTTGAACTTGGTGGTTATACGGGTGACGAAGCACAACTTTATGGCCGAAATGAACTTAAACTACGCGGTTATGGTTCTGCGGCGCAAGTGGGCCAGCAATATGCCACACAAAGTATTGAGCTAAGCCGTTTGCTGTATCGCGCTGAGCGAAACTGGGGCTTATGGCCGATTGGTTTAGGTGACATTTCTGCGACCGCATTTGTTGATTCCGGTTCCAGTTGGAATTCTCAGCAAAGCTACAGCGCATTAACGGGCATCGGTGCTGAGTTACAAGTCGATGCGATCGTTTTGTATGGTAATGCGTTACCGATTCATATTGGATATGCTCATGGCTTAGACAGTAAGCTAGGCAAAGATGAAGTGTACATTAAGCTCGCGGCTGAGTTTTAAACGCGCACCACTATTATTATCGGTTGTAAAAAGGGCAGAATGATTTCTGCCCTTTTTTATTGCTGTATCGATCGATAATCCCTCGATTTACGTATCAAAATAAAATTTAATCATCGGTTACTTTTTATGTCCATACGCTCTCTTTATTGGTTTACCAATGACTTACGGATTTCAGATAACCCATTATTGACTCAAGCCGCGCAAAATAGTCACCAGTTGACTTGCTGCTATCTGATCCCTTCGTTAACGCCTTTAGATCAACGTTTTCAAGTTGTGGCCAGTAATGGCTTGGCCAAGCAGCGGTTTTTATTAGAGAGCTTGGCGGATTTGGATGCAAAATTGCAAACGCTCGGTCAATCATTACAGATAGCCACCGGAGAGGCGGTATCGCAGCTTTGCCAGTTTATTGAACTGACCGAAGCCAATCATTTGTATGTGTCTGAATCTGTCGACTTTGCCATTCATCAAACGTTACGTGAAGTACGCTTACGCTACCCACAATTAACGGTGGTCTCTCTTAATACTCATCGTTTATTTGAGCAAGCCGAATTACCGTTTTCGTTAGCGGCGTTACCTGACTCTTTTTCTGTTTTTCGTAAACAGGTCGAATCACTCGAGGGTCGATATTCATCGCAATCAGCGCGGTGGAATAGCGATATCACGGCTTTGCCACCCAGTGTTCTTCCATCGTCGAGCTCTTGGTTATCGACCGCCATCAGATCCATCAATCTTGAGTTGCGGTCTTCGCCGCTGTGGAGAGGCGGTGAAAGTGCTGCCTTAGAGCATCTTGAAGATTATTTTTCTAGCGATGCGTCATTGATTTATAAACAAACGCGTAATGCGTTAGATGAATGGGAGTCTTCGACGAAGTTTTCGCCTTGGCTTGCCAATGGTTGTCTCTCGATTGGCCGTTTATTAGCAAGGCTTAACGATTATGAAACGCAACGAGGAGCGAATGAGTCGACATACTGGATTTATTTTGAATTGTTGTGGCGAGAATATTTTCAATGGTACGCCCTTAAATATGGGGCGCAATTATTTCAATTCTCAGGTATCAAAGGTCAAGTGCCGTTGACCAGCTACTATCCGCAACGGATGCGCAGTTGGATCAATGGTACAACCCCTTATCCGATTGTGAATGCGGCAATGAAGCAATTAAAAGCCACAGGATACCTGTCTAATCGAAGTCGTCAGCTTGTTGCCAGTTGTTTGGTGCATGAGCTAAGCATCGATTGGCGCTATGGCGCGCAGTATTTTCAATCACAATTAATCGATTATGATGTCGCCAGTAATTGGGGTAATTGGCAATATTTAGCGGGAGTTGGCGCGGACCCTCGCGGTCATCGCCGCTTTGATTTGGCTAAGCAGACCGCGTTATACGATCCTGAGTTGAGTTTTATTCGTCATTGGCAGGGGGAAGCGGATCAGCACAGTATTGATGTTGTTGATATGGTTGATTGGCCTGTCTCTCCAGCGCAATAAGCGTACGATTATTGCGCAAGCGTGGCGCCATTCACTTTTTGTCATCATTCTCATCGATTCGACACACCTTTTGGCTCGGTTATCATGAATAAGTTTGATATACATCAAACTTATTTGTGTTTTTATACCGAGTCGATCGCTATTAACCCTAATTGGCAATGGCAAAACACAATAAAAATAGCAACGAGTAAACCAAATTGGAGTGGGACTCGTAATTAACAAGTAAGTTAATAATCGTTGTGTCATTGCCTAGCGGTTTTTTAGATTTAGGAATACGTGATGTTAGATACCCTCATGTTGTCGCGGATACAGTTTGCGGCCAATATTAGTTTTCATATTTTATTTCCGACCATCACCATTGCGTTAGCGTGGATCATGGTGTTTTTCAAGTGGCGTTTTGTTCGTACTCAAGCTCAGTTATGGCTTGATTTGTACTATTTTTGGGTCAAGGTATTTGCGCTTACCTTCGCTCTTGGGGTTGTCTCTGGTATTACCATGAGTTTCCAATTTGGCACCAACTGGCCGGGTTTTATGGAAAAAGTCGGTAATGTTGCCGGACCATTACTGGGTTATGAAGTGATGACCGCTTTCTTTATGGAAGCGACCTTCCTTGGTGTGATGTTGTTTGGACGGGGTCGTGTTCCTGAATGGGTACACACCTTAGCCACCGTACTGGTTGCGATTGGTACCTCACTCTCTGCCTTCTGGATTTTAGTCCTTAATAGTTGGATGCATACGCCAACGGGTTATGAACTGATTGACGGCATAGTACATGTGACCAGTTGGAAAGAAGTGATTTTTAATCCTTCTATGCCTTATCGTCTCGCCCACATGTTACTTGCTTCGTTACTCACAGCCAGTTTTGTTATTGCTGGGATCTCGGCTTATCAGTACCTGCGTAATTCACAACTTAACGCCGCCAAAGTGGGCATGAAAGTAGCGATTATTCTTGCCGCTGTTGGTATTCCGGTGCAGATTTTGGTCGGTGATTTACACGGTTTAAATACGCTTGAACATCAGCCTGCGAAAATCGCTGCGATGGAAGGGGTGTGGGAAACTGAACAAGGTGCGCCATTACTGCTTTTTGCTTGGCCCGATGAAACCACGCGCAGTAATCATTTTGAAGTCGGGATCCCTAAATTAGCGAGCTTCATTTTAACCCATGACTTAAATGGTGAAATTCAGGGCTTAAATGAGTTTGCGCCAGATCATCCTCCGGTCAAGCCTTTATTCTTTGGTTTTCGGATCATGGTGGGTGTCGGGATGTTGATGCTATTGGTGAGTTGGTACGGTGCTTGGCGATTGCTACGCCAACAATCACTACCGAAACCTTACTTATACACTTTAGTGGCGATGACATTTTCCGGATGGGTAGCAACCCTAGCGGGTTGGTATGTGACAGAAATTGGTCGTCAGCCTTGGTTAGTTCAAGGGGTATTACGAACCTCAGATGCGGTAACGACGGTGGCGAGTAGCTCTGTAGCCACGTCATTAGTGATGTACTTAATTGTCTATGCGGTCTTGCTGGTGGCTTACATCCATACCCTGTTTTATTTAGCCAGACAGTTTTCATCACCGACTGAAACCGCAACCACTAATGAGCAAAAGGTATAAGCATGATCACACATCTACCTGAAATTTATCTATTACTGCTGGGCTTTAGTGTCTTCATGTATGCCGTGCTTGATGGCTATGATTTAGGCGTTGGCATTTTGTTACCGCGTAATAATGAGCAGCAACGCGACCGAATGATCGCTTCGATTGGCCCTTTTTGGGACGCTAATGAAACGTGGCTAGTATTAGGTATTGGTATCTTATTAATCGCGTTTCCTGCCGCTCATAGCTATATCCTTACCGAACTCTATATGCCTGTCGCCATTATGCTGATCGCCTTGATTATGCGAGGTGTGGCGTTCGATTTTCGCGCCAAAGCGAAAGCCGATCATAAAGATCATTGGGATTTGTGCTTTAAAACGGGTTCACTGCTCGCGGCACTGACTCAAGGCTACATGATTGGTCGCTATGTGATGAGTTTTGAAGAGTCGACTCAAGCGTACGCCTTTGCACTGCTCAGCGCGTTGTGTGTCACTGCGGCTTACGTGTACATTGGTGGCGCTTGGCTAGTCTTAAAAACAGAGGGTGAGTTACAAAAGCGCGCGGCATATTGGTCTCGCCGAGCTGGCTGGTTAGCGGCATTAGGTATTTTAGCGGTCAGTGTGGTTAATCCACTGTTTAATCCGATGGTGGCTGAGCGTTGGTTCAGTTTTCCTGAGATGTTACTGTTGGCTCCGGTGCCATTGGTAGTGTTGGCGACCATTTTTATGGTTGATCGTTATTTAAGACGGGTGCCGATAGAGAATGATATGGGCGTTCAATGGCCATTCTTTGGGGTAATGTTGATTTTTGCTTTAAGCTTTCTTGGTTTAGCTTACAGCTTTTTCCCAGATGTGGTGCCCGGGGTGATGACAGCGCAAGAATCAGCCGCTTCTACTGCTAGCTTGTTAGTGGTCGGGATTGGGGTAGTGATTGTTATGCCAATGATCTTGCTTTATACCTTTGTTGTCTATCGGATTTTTAAAGGTAAGGCGACAGACTTAAGCTACAAGTAATCGCATGTAGTGGTATTGGAAAAAATAATGGCCTCGAAAGAGGCCGTTATTTTATGGTATTTACATCACCTTGCAGGCAAAGCCTTTCAGATAAAAACCTTCTGGGTATGCGGTATCAACGGGATGATCCGCGGCTTGTTCGAAGCGTTCGATAAACTTCACATCGCGACCGGCATCCAGCGCTGCATCGGCAATGATTTTTTGAAACAGGACTTGATCCATCAAACCCGAGCACGAATAGGTGAGTAGGGTGCCACCAGGTTTTAAAATTTGCATCGCTAACATGTTAATGTCTTTGTAGCCACGACAAGCGCCGTTCAACTGAGCTTTAGACTCGGCAAACTTAGGTGGGTCCATAATCACTACGTCGAATTGCGTGCCTTGCTCTCGGTACTCGCGCAGTAGTTTGAACACATCCGCATTGAGAAACACCGCGCGTTTTTTGCTGATATCAAATTCATTGAGCTCGGCATTCATTTTCGCATTATCGAGTGCTGGCTGTGACACATCGGCATTAATTACCCGCTTAGCGCCACCTTTTAACGCGTATAACCCAAAGCCACCGGTGTAAGAGAAGCAGTTGAGTACTTCTTTATCTTTAACGTATTTCATTGATTGCTGACGGCTATCGCGTTGATCAAGATAAAAGCCAGTTTTATGGCCACCAACTATATCAACACGGATTTTAATGCCATTTTCTTCAATCACCACCACCTCTGGTGGAACTTCTCCGTGCAATACACCAACGCGCTCTTCTAAGCCTTCTTTCTTACGCACTGCAACGTCTGAACGCTCATAAATATGACAATCGGCAAAACAGTGTTTAAGTGCGGCGATCAAGTGCGGTTTTTGGTATTCAGCACCGGCACTGAGTAGCTGACAGACTAAATAGTTATCATATTTATCAATCGTTATACCGGGCAAGCCATCCGATTCAGCAGCAATCAGGCGATATCCAGTGACGCCGTCACGCTCAATCAATTCGTCGCGCAGTTTTTGAGCTTGCTGAATACGTTTGATAAAAAAATCATTATCAATGCTTTCATTGGTAAAGCTCCATACACGAGCACGAATTTGAGAGTGGGGAGAGTAAGCCGCTTTCGCTAACCATTGTCCATCATGCGTGTAAATATCGACCGTTTCACCGAGTTGTGGATCGCCTTCAACTTTGCTGATGCCACGAGAAAAAACCCAAGGATGTTTACGACGTAAAGATTTATCACGACCTTTGACCAGATAGATTGCAGGAGTCATTGCGCTACTCAAAAAGATTAATAAAAATGGGCAGGCATTGTCGTGCAACTTGGGGTGAAAAGCAAATCAGAGTATCCCTTTGCTTTATCAACGCTACGGCATTAACTACGCTCATCCTCAGTACTCATATCGTTATATTGATCTTCATGAGATAACGATGCTTCATTTCCCGCTATAGCGTTACCAAATGGTTATCTACCTACAACGGTAAGTCGCTGAGAGATATACTCTACTGGAGATGACTTTGACGTGGAGGAAAGTATGAATAACGTAATAAGCGATAAGTTTATCGTGTCGGGAAGAGTACAAGGGGTTGGCTTTCGTTACCATACCGCCTTGCAGGCATCGAAGCTTAGTGTGCTCGGTTATGCGAAAAACCTTCCTAGTGGTGAGGTTGAGGTGCTGGCGGTTGGTCAATCAGAACACGTTGAGCAGCTCTTTATATGGCTACAACAAGGGCCGAAAACGGCACGAGTGGAACAAGTGATGCGCAGTCAAGTCACTATCGATTCAGTACCATCGGATTTCCAAATTTTATAGCGAGTTCAAAGAGGGCTGATTCACTGTCAGCCCTCGGCTGTTTAGTCGGGCTTATAAGCACTTCGCGGGTTTGGGTAAGCCTGCGAGCTTTGTTGCTTGTTTAGCGGGACCTTTAGGAAACAGCTTAAACAGGTATTTACTATTGCCTTTTTCCGGCCCGTGGGCTTTTTCCATTGCCTTGACTAGCATGCGAATCGCGGGAGAGGTTTGGTATTCTTCATAAAATTGACGAACAAAATGGATCACTTCTAAGTGCGCATCACTCAACAGGATCCCCTCTTCATTAGCTAGAATCTCTATCATTCCTTCTTCCCAAAGGGTGTGATCAAGTAAATACCCTTGTGCATCGGTTGCAATGCTTTTACCGTTATAGTCGAACATCAGTTTCTCGCCCCAATTGAAAAGTGCGCATAGGGTAATGGAGGCTTGGTTTTTGCTCAAGAGAAAACAAAGGCCCGAAAGCAAGCTTTCGGGCCTTTGGGTGATGTTATTTCAGTTGTGTTGCGATTAGTCGCGCATGATGCCAAGAATCGTCAACAAGCTGATGAATAGGTTGTAGATTGAAACGTAAAGGCTGACGGTCGCAGAGATGTAGTTAGTCTCACCACCACGAACAATTTGCTGAGTTGTTAACAAGATAACACCGGTTGAAAACAACACGAACATTCCGCTCATTGCTAGGTGCAGCATTGGCATTTGTAGGAAAATATTTGCCACAATACCGATAAGCAGCACAACGAAGCCAGCCATCAGTACGCCACCAAGGAAAGAAAGGTCACGCTTAGTCGTTAACGCATACGCTGATGCACCCATAAAGGCTAAGGCCGTACCACCTAAAGCGGTGAGGATAACATCGCCCATGCCTGCACCGATGTACATATTGAGGATTGGACCAATCGTATAACCTAAGAAGCCAGTAAATAAGAACGTAAACACAAGGCCAAGGCTGTTGTTACGGTTTTTCTCAGTTAAAAATAACAGACCATAAAAACCGACCAGCATAAGAATTAAGCCAGGGCGTGGTAGGTTCATTGCCATTGAAACGCCAGCGACAACCGCTGACCATAATAAGGTCATTGAGAGTAGCGCATAGGTGTTTCTTAGCACTTTGTTGGTTTGTAGAGCACTGTCATAAGACGAGGTGCGTGAATACATTGGACTGTTCATACTCTTCCTCATAGAAGGTGTAGTTAACTATGTAGACAGTAATGGGGTGAAAAGTTCACTATTTCAATCCCATATCTGTATTTTTGTTTACGAGAATAATAATCAAAAAGCGCGAATTAAGTGTGAACAAGTTGTAACATGATATTACTTGTGTTCGCTATTCATACTAGAACGGGGCGATCGCGCTTGTGAATAGGTAACGCTTATTCTACGTTAAAATAGACGTAATAATAAGAAACTTTTAGCGTATTGGTGTGGCGTACATAATTCCTCCGGCGTTCCAAAGGGCATTCAGTCCACGTGGAATGGCTAGAGGAGAGTCTTCGCCGACATTACGTTGAAAGCTTTCACTGTAGTTGCCCACTTGTTTGATGATTTGATAAGCCCAATCGTTATTAATGCCCAGTGGACGCCCAATTTCTCCTTCAACACCAAGGAGTCGTCTGATTTCAGGGTTGGTTGATTTGCGCTGTTGGTCGACGTTGGCTGAGGTAATGCCGAGTTCTTCGGCGTTAATCATCGCGGCGAGCGTCCAGCGAGTGATATTTAACCAGCGATCATCGCCTTCGCGAATCACGGGGCCAAGCGGCTCTTTGGAAATGATTTCTGGTAGAATAATGGCTGAGTCTGGTTTCGCTAAGTTCAGTCGCAAGGCATATAATCCAGACTTATCGGCGGTGACCGCAACACAGCGCTCTGCATTGAAGGCGCGAGCAATTTGTATTGCAGTATCAAACACCACGGGTTGGTAACTCATGCCGTGATGACGAAAATAATCATCCAAATTCAATTTGGTGGTGGTTTCTGATTGAACGCAAATAGGGCGATTATTAAGCTGGCTTACTTGGGTTATGGCTGATTTTTTAGTAACCATAAATCCTTGGCCGTCATAAAAATTAACGCCGACAAAGTTTAAGCCCATTGTGGTATCTCGCTCAAATGTCCATGTAGTATTGCGAGAAAGCACATCGACCTGTCCCGATTGCAAAGCATTAAAGCGCTCGCGAGCCGTTAACGGCACGTACTCTACTTTATTTTTATCGCCTAATACTGCGGCGGCGAGGGCGCGACAATAGTCCACATCCAAACCTTGCCATTGACCTTTGGCATCGGCATCAGAAAAACCTGCTAAACCAGTGCTGATGCCACAGGTTAGCTTTCCTTGGGTTAACACACGGTCTAAGGTCGTTGGCGATGCAAAAGCGAGATGAGTGGTTAACGATAATGAAACCGCACAAACAAGAGTAGCCAATCGATTCGCCATGGGAATATCCTTCTTTGAGCAGAAGCGCTCGGTCAATTTGTTAGTTATTATAAGCGTAGATAAGATAAGTCACTTCTACCAAGTCAAATTAATGTTAGATTGCTTCAACAACCTATCTACTGTTAGTGTTGTTTTTTTGTTAGCATGAATCGATTGAATTAAAAGGTAAAAGACTAACATGCGCTATTTTCCAGTATTTCTTGATTTGTCCAATAAAGCCGTTTTAGTGGTGGGTGGTGGCGAGGTAGCGTGTCGAAAAATTGAGGCGCTGATGCGTGCTGGTGCCCATATTACGGTAGTGTCCCCCCATATTACCCCTCAATTGCAGGCGTGGGTTGAGCAAGACCGCTGCCAATGGATTCAAAATTTCTATTCCTCAAAATTTATTAGCGCCGATTATGTGCAAGTTTGGGCGACCACAGATAATCCCGATCTGAATCATCAAGTGTTTCGTGATGCCAAGTCAGTCGGAGTCTTGGTTAATGTGGTCGATGATCAGCCTTATTGCGATTTTATTACTCCGTCGATGATTGAACGCGGCCGAATTCAATTGGCGATCTCTAGTGGTGGAGCTTCCCCAGTCTTGATCCGCAATATTCGTGAAACCCTCGAAAGTGTTTTACCGCAAAACCTCGCGTTATTGGCTGATTTTGGAGCTTCGAAACGTAATTCGATTAAAGATCATCTCACGACCGTCGATCAACGCCGTAAGTTTTGGGAACTATTTTTTGCGCAAACTGCGGTTAAAAATGCCACTAGCCGTGAAGCATTAGAAAAGCAGTATTGTGCGGCACTAGAGCAGCCGATGGATGAGCGAGGAGAAGTAACGTGGATTGAGTGTGGTAGGGATGTTGAGCTGCTTTCACTAAAAGCGTTACGTTATATGCAACAAGCGGAGTTGGTGTTGTTTTGTGACTCTTGTGACCATGAGTTTGTTAACTTGTGTCGTCGTGATGCTGAGCGCGAACCGTTTAGTCATCCTGGTCAATTAAGCGAACGTTTAGCCAGTGCAAAACAGGCTCAGCAGCGTGTAGTGATATTAATCCCTTCGGCACGTCAAGAATATGTGCTTTTGCAAGGGCAAGAGAAAGTGCTTAAACAAGGTAGCGAAGGGTAGTGTTCCCTTGATACCTAAAACACCACTCTAGTTTGAGAGTATAAACCCCCCCCGAATCATTTAATAAGGGGGGTTTTTAAATGGTGTTTCTTAACGTAAAGCAAACTGCTCAATCGCAACAGCAACACCGTCTTGATCATTGCTCAAGGTAATATGGTCAGCGATGCGTTTGGTCTCTTCCATGGCATTGTCCATCGCAATACCGAGTCCTGCATATTGCAACATATGGTGATCGTTTTCAGCATCCCCCATGCACATCACTTCAGAGGCCTGAATGCCTAAGTGTTCAGCAATCGCTTGTACGCCAATGCCTTTATTGCTTTTAGGATTAAGGAATTCAACAAAAAATGCCGCACTTTGTACAATCGTGAAATCTCGATAGAACTCAGCCGGAATTTTCGCGATGGTTGCGGTTAACACTGCTGGCTCTGCGACAATCATTGCTTTGATGATCGGATGATCATCTTCCAACTGGTCAAAGTCCATCTCAGTGATGGAAATGCCATTTATAGTCGCTTCGACTTCAGTATATTGGCTGACTTTAGGGGTGATCAAACCATGAATTTGACTAAATGCATGGGTATTAACGCCCAGCTCTTTGGCTAATTGTGCTACCCGTTTAGCCGAGCGACCATCAATAATTTGTTGATAGATAACTTCCCCCGTACCAACGTTTTGCACCATCGAACCGTTGTAGTGCAATACATAGTCTTGATCTGAGGTGAGGTGTAAAAGTTCGAGTTTATCTTGCATCCCCGCGAGTGGACGACCAGAAGCAAGCACGACTTTAATTCCTTGCTCGCGAGCTTTGGCTATCGCTTGTTGAGTGCGTAGAGAAATCTGCTTTTGGCTATTGAGTAAGGTGCCATCCATATCGAGCGCGATCAATTTATACATGTGTTACCTAAAATGACTAAAAAGAGAGTTACCGCTGGATTTATCGTTTTTAGCCCATTTGCCGTGGTGCAACGGATAAATCGCTTGGCTTGAAAGTATGACAAGATACGTGTTTTTTATGAAAATCTAAAGTCAGTTTATAAAAAGCGTGGGATTGAGGTAGATGAATCAACCTCGTCAATAACGCTAACGGTTCAAGTAAGAAGGGAGCGGAGCCCTTAACGAGAAATTATTGATGATCGGCGGGTTTAAATTGACCTCAAGTTGAGCATCTATTAAGGTCTGCGGCCTAACGTTTTATCAGCGCAAATATAGGCCAATGACTTTGTACAAAGTGAATGAAATATTTGAAACCATCCAAGGGGAAGGCGTCTTCACTGGTGTCCCAGCGGTATTCGTACGTCTTCAACAATGTCCGGTTGGTTGTGCTTGGTGTGATACTAAGCAAACTTGGGATGCTGAGCCACAAGATCAGCGTAGCTTCGAGCAAATTATTGTCAAACAAGGCGATAGTCCAACATGGTGTCAAGGCTCTGCGGAGCAGATCGTCGCTCAGTATCAGCAGCAAGGCTACACCGCCAAACATATTGTGATCACGGGTGGCGAGCCTTGTCTTTATGATCTTGTCCCTTTGACGGAAGCGTTTGAAGCGATTGGCTGTCAATGTCAAATTGAAACCAGTGGTACGTTTGAGATTAAAGCCAGTGCGAAGACTTGGGTGACCGTGTCACCGAAAATCGCGATGAAAGGTAAGTTACCGATTGTGCCGTCAGCACTACAACGGGCCAATGAAATCAAGCATCCAGTGGGTACAGAAAAAGACATCGCACAGTTAGAGGCCTTATTAGCACAAGTAGCGATAAGCCCTGATACCATTATTGCTTTGCAGCCGATCAGTCAAAAACCACGGGCAACCCAGTTATGTATAGAGACTTGTATTACCCGTAACTGGCGTTTATCGATTCAAACCCATAAATACTTAAATATTGCTTAAAGGAATCCAACATGAATAAAGCGGTCGTGGTATTCAGTGGTGGGCAAGATTCAACTACCTGTTTAGTGCAAGCCTTGCAAGAGTTTGATGAAGTTCATGCGATTACGTTTGATTATGGGCAGCGACATAAACTTGAAATTGAAGTTGCTCAGCAATTAGCACTCAAATTAGGTGTCAAAGCACACAAAGTGATGGATGTCAGCTTGCTTAATGAATTGGCGATCAGCTCACTGACTCGTGATGATATTCCGGTCTCTCATGAATTGCAGGCAAACGGTTTACCGAATTCCTTTGTCCCGGGACGAAATATTTTGTTTCTGACTTTAGCGGGTATTTACGCTTACCAAATTGGTGCTGATACGATCATTACTGGGGTGTGTGAGACCGATTTTTCAGGGTATCCGGATTGTCGAAATGATTTTGTCAAAGCGATGAACCACGCTTTGGTGCAAGGTATGGATCGCCAATTAACCATTCGTACTCCGTTAATGTGGTTGAATAAAGCAGAAACATGGGCGTTAGCGGATCAGTATCAAGCTTTGGATTTAGTGCGTAACGAAACGCTGACCTGTTACAACGGCATGATTGGGGATGGCTGTGGGACTTGTCCGGCTTGTGAGCTTCGTAAAGCCGGTTTGAATCAATATTTACAGCACCCTCAATCGGTTAGCCAATTTTTGTTCAGTAAGCACACCATCGATAAAGGGTGATCAAGATAGTGTTTTAAGCGTAAAAGAGCGTAAATACTGTGTATAATGACAGTGTTTACGCTTGACAAGCCTAGAGGCTGAGCTATGCTGGTTATATAACCAGTGGTAAGGAGGTCTCTATGTTGTGGGAAACATTAGAACGCGTTAACCGCCTACGCCAACAGGCGATATCAAACCCTGAGTTCATTCAATCAGCCAAAGAGCACGAGCAAACGTTAAAACACGTTGAGCAAGAGTTCGAACCTAAACGGCGTCGAAAAGCCAGAGCCAACAAAGTCAAAGCGCTGGCGGATATTTATCAACAAACCGAATTTAGTCATAACCCTTCCGGTGTACAACACTAACCATTTATTCCACTCAGCCAGTTAGGGCTGGGTGGTTTACTGACTCTTTATTGATCATGCTACCTTTTTGTCGCCTAACGGCTTAGTTCCTAACGGCTTAGTTACAGAGAGGCTTTAACAAAATAGGGATTGGTCTGTTTGTTTTCAGAGCCGAATTCTGAACGCACTATGCGGTTCCATAATACCGAGTTAAATTGTCCTTTGGGGATCGATGGATAGAGCGTTTCCAGCTCTTCTTGCGCAAACCGCATAAACTGCTTTTTTTGTTGCTGATTGTATTTGCTCAATACCATGTTGTATTGCTTAATCCATTCGGCTTTAAACGCACGTAAAGCTGGCTCAGCCTGTTCAAGAGGTAAACGAGACAGATAAATTCGCTTATAAGTCACCTTTCGGTCGATCATGGTGAGCATTGTCGTTTGGATGTATTTGCCGTGATGGGTGATAGAAATATCCTCGGTAGAGAATGGGGTTAAGCACCAACCACGAGGCAAAAAATTAGCTTGATGATACTGTTGGTTACGTAGCGTTAGCGCTTGGTGTAAAACAATATCGGAGGTTCCACGAAAGGTCGATTGCCATTGACCTATACGAACTTGTATTGAGCCTGGTAGGCGAAACACATTCATAAATTTATCGGCGTTCATAGACATATCATACAACTGCTTTACTTAAGGTGATCTATCCTGCTAATGGGGCTTAGAGCTGAACGGTGAGTCATCATGACAGCCGCGCATCATACCGTAGTCATGGATGAGATAGCGAGTATTTTATCATTAATGAGAGGGATCCTCGTAGGCATGAGATACGAAGGGATTTTTTATCATTACTTGAGAGAGGTGCGATATACCGCTTCGTTCTGTTTACGAAGCGGTATAGGATTAGCAAACGGGTTCGAGCGGTGTTTGGTGCTCAATATCACGCAGGTGTTCACCCACTTGCTGCATTTTATACATTTGCGCGTAACGTCCTTTTTGAGCCAGTAATTCTTGATGTGAGCCTTGTTCGACCAATTCACCATGATGCAAAACAACAATTTTATCGGCTTCCATAATGGTTGATAGGCGGTGGGCAATCACCACTAAGGTCATATCATGGCGTAACGCATGGAGGCTACGCTGTATTAATGCTTCTGTGCCTGAATCGATATTGGCTGTCGCTTCATCTAAGATCAGTATTTTAGGTTTAGCGACTAAGACACGAGCCATCGCGAGCAGTTGTTTTTGTCCGGCGGAGAGATTGGTTTGACCTTGCCCTAATTGAGTGTCTAATTGCTCGGGATAGTGCTGAATCTGTTCAGCCAGTCCGACTTGATGTAACGCTCGCCAAATTGACTCATCACTGATTTTGCGTCCAAGAGCAATGTTATCACGCACTGATGACGGTAGAACATGTGGGTCTTGTTGCACCATGGCAATGTCTTTTCTTAATACGGTTTTATCGAGATCATGAATCGCTCTGCCATCAATCAATAATGTCTCTTGTTCCACCGGATAAAAGCCCATCAATAACGAAGCGATGGTACTTTTACCACTACCGGTATGGCCAACTAAAGCCACAAAGTGCTGATGAGGAATAGTCAAATTAATCTGCTTGAGTACGGTTTGTGTTCCGTCATAGCTGAATGAGAGATTATTTAAACAGATGGCACCACTGGCCAGTGGTCGAGTATCTTCACCATAGGTTTGTTGTGGCGCATCGATCATCTCAAAAATTCGTTCACTGGCAACTAAGGCTTGCTGTAATAGAGCTAGTTGTTGAGTCATTTCTATTAGCGGCTCGGTAATTCGTCCGAGATAGCTAATAAACGCGTAAAGCACGCCAACACCGATTAACTCAGTGCCACTAAAACCAAAAATAGCCACTAAGGTTAATAACGCAATGCCAGCCAATAGATCCATTAATGGACGAAGCAGAATACCATTTAAGGTGATCACTTTTTTACCGGCATTGAAATGTTCGGCGGTCAGTTGTTTGAATTGTTGGTTAAAACGTTGTTCTTGGCGCATTAACTGAATCACACTCATGCCTTGAATCGATTCACTCATGTTGCCATTGATGTCAGTAAGTAAATCACGCATTACTCGATAAGCTGAAGTGCTGAGTTTTTGGAAAAGTAACATGAACCCTATAACCACGGGTAAAAGAACCAGCACGACCAGCGTGAGTTGCCAGCTAAGTAGCCACATTACGACCAGCATGACGGAGATCATCACGATATTTCTAACCACCGAAGCGATCAGTAATTCATAAAACTGTTGCAGCGATTCAGTATCGTTGGTTAACCGTGAGACCAACTTACCGGTTGGCGTGTAATCGAAGGCTGACAGCGGCTGTCGAAGGACACGATTAAAAGCCTGTTTACGAATGGTTTTGATCACCCCTGTGGCGACAATATTAAATTGAATACTTTGCAGATATTGAAACAGCGCTGAGCACAGGGTAAGACCAAGATAACCCGCTGCTAATAGAGTTAACGCTTGCTGCGAATAATCCCCTTTAGCAATGTGTTCATCGATAAAGTGTTGGATAAGCCAAGGCCCCCCTGCATTCGCTACGGCAGCGATAAACAGAAACAACAGGCCAATCATCATCGGCTTGGGTTGTGATAGAGGGTAGGTAAACAGGCGTTTTATGGTTTGCTTTCTCATGTTTATTCTCCCTCAATCGCTTGAGCCAGTTGTTGATATTGGTACATCTCGGCATACCAAGCGTGATTGGTCAGCAAGCGTTGATGTCGACCGCGTTCGGCGATTCTCCCGTGATTAAGGACAATGATTTCATCGGCTTTCTCTAAAGCGGTTAAGCGATGAGCAATGATAATCAAAGATTGCTGCTGGTTACTCGTTGCAAGGTTACGCAAGATGGTATGTTCAGTGCGTCCATCCACCGCTGATAACGCATCGTCGAGAATCAATATTTCGGCATTCAATAACATCGCACGCGCGATCGCTATGCGCTGTTTTTGTCCACCGGATAACGTGATGCCTTTTTCTCCGACCTCGGTATCGTAACCTGCTGGAAATTTCAAAATATCGTCATGAATACAAGCCAGTTTCGCTGCTTGGTAAACCTCTTCTTGAGTGGCGGTAGGGCAACCTAGGGCAATATTGTCAAATATCGAACGTGAGAAAAGAAAAGGCGATTGGCTCACCACCGCAAATTTACTGCGCCATTGATCCAATTTGGCCTCTTTTATCAACACATCACCATAACGAATCTCTCCATGTTGTAACTCTTGTTGCCGCAGTAGTAAGGCGACTAAGGTCGATTTACCACTACCCACGGGGCCAGCAATACCCAACATCGCACCGGGTTTAAGATGAATATGGCACTGTTCCAAAGCCGCGGGAAGTTGTGCATCCCAGTGAAATTGTTCGATATGGATTGTTAGTGGCTGAGCTTCGTTTGGTAATGCATGATCACCACTGATGATGCTCGGCGCAAGGTCGAGTACCTCTTGCAAGCGATCCCAAGCGGCAGAGCCGCGTTCTAAAATGTTAAATAAAAACGCAAATGCTAACATCGGCCAGATCATCAGGCCGAGATACATAGTGAACGCGGTGAGATCACCTAGACTAATTTCTTGTTGATCAACCAGATAGGCACCGACGCTGATACTGATAAAAAATGATAAACCAATCGCCAACTGGATCGCGGGATCAAAACGGGCATCGACACGAGCGACGGCAATATTTTTATCGCCAGTTTCGTTAACCATTCTTTCAAAGCGCTGTTGTTCTTGGCTTTCTAGGCCAAATGCTCGCAACATACGCACGCCATTTAATGACTCTTGAGTCATGTCAGACATATCAGAGAAAGCTTCTTGAGCGACTTTAAAGCGCTGATGGAGAATGCGAACAATGAAAAAAATCGCTAATCCAAGAAAGGGCATAGGCAATAGTGCCATTAGGGTTAGTTTCCAACTGATTTGAGTACTCATAATGATCAGTACAGCAATACCGGTGATCAGTGAATCTGTCGCGGTAAGCACACCTTCGCCTGCCGTCATAACAATATTTTTCACATCATTGGTGCCACGCGCCATGAGATCGCCGGTTTTATAGCGTTCAAAAAAACGTGGCGGCTGGTGTGATAGGTGTTGATAAAGACGGTTACGCAGAATACTGCCCAGTTCAAAACTGGCACCAAATAACCAAATACGCCAGAGAATTCGACAACCATAGATGATAAGAATAACCACCAAGAGTCCACCCAGCCATTGCAATACTTCATTACGCGTCATAGTGTTGTCGACGACACCATCCACAATATGGCCAACGGCTTTGGGGGTAATAAGTTGCATGGTTGAAATGAGCACGAACAGTAAGATAGAACCACAATAATGTTGCCAGCGTAGTCTAAAAAACCAGCGCAAATGCCAAAATATTTTCACAACTTTCTCCTAAATTCTCGATGGCGTTTGAGGTATCGTAGATATTCTCTTCCCTGATGACTTGATAACGCCGAGATTCAAAAACTTTCCTTTCCTGTAAAACGCTATGGCTCAAGGAGAGGGAATGGCGATCAATCGCGAGTGGGTAGAGTATTGGGAATCAGTAAGTTACGATAGAATGATTGTTACACGTCTTATTTATTCTTTTTCTCTTTCAATGTTCTGCGTCATTAAATGCTTTCACCACGGTAGTCACATTACTTATGTCTATCTACGCTTATCGTGGTCGATGAACGGATGATCCGTTTGCCACCTAAAGCCGCTCGGGGTGATTGAACTGACTATTATTAACCGATGCTCAATTAATACAAGTTCAATTGTTACTAATGTTAAAAAACGGCATAAAACAGTGAATAAAAAGTGGTTTTATGCCGAAATATCCTCGTCTATGCTGAATGCATCCAGTTTTATAGAGTGTTAGTCGGTTGTAGAGTGTTCTTTCTAATACTGTGAATCACGGCAGTGACGCTTAATGATGAGTTTAGGTACTCGTTATCCCTTTCCTACTTGAATCTGTAGCGGTGTTGGCTACGTTCGTTCACCCCAATCACATCGTTTGTCTACGCTCATGGGGATGATGAGAGCCATCCGTGGCTCTCACCAAAGGCCAGCCTACGGCTGTTCAAATTTGTTCCAGACAAATTTGTCAGTCACTTGCCGCCTACCTGCAACTCCAAGTCGTTTGGGTATAGATGACAAGAATGTAATCTTCAGGTCATGTTACTGACAGGCAGCGTAGACTATGATTAGTTTGTTCCAGCGACCAAAGCAGATTGTACTTTGGGTTGTGATCAATGTTGAGTTGTCAGGCAATGGCAACATTTTCATTACGTTTATATCGAGGTATTTATGTTACGTAAAGTAGGGTTATTGACCAGTGTCTTGGTGATGTTTAGTGCCGTGACTTTTGCGGCCACCGATGGACATGCCAAACACCATACAAAGATGGCTGCCCCATCGGCACAATCAGCGTCGATTGCGGCTTATCAGGCCATTAATGATCAAATGCACCAAGCCATGAATATCAATTTTACCGGTGATGCCGATGTGGATTTTGTGCGCGGAATGATCCCTCACCATGAAGGTGCGGTTGAGATGGCGAAAGTGGTATTAGAGCACGGTAGCGATCCTAAAATTCGTGCTTTGGCGCAAGCGGTCATTGCAGCACAAGAAGAGGAAATTAGCATGATGCAACAATGGTTAGCGGAACGAGGCCTTAACTAATTCGTTAAAGCTTATGCTTAGGGTCTGTTTGTGTGGTCAACAGACCCTAGTGATACGATCCTTTTCGACAATGTTCTCGTTAAGTATTGTTATCGTTTGGTGTTTACGAGAACATAACGCCACCTGTCCTGAACTGTAGTAGCGAATGATGAAAATTTTGATCGTAGAAGATGAAAAGAAAACCGGCGATTATTTACAGCAAGGGTTAAGTGAAGCCGGTTTTGTGGTTGATCTGGTACGTGATGGCATTGATGGATTACATCTGGCATTAACAGGAGAGTATGACCTCTTAATATTGGATGTTATGTTGCCGGGACTGGATGGGTGGGGTGTGTTAAAGACGATTCGTCGTGCTGAATATCATATGCCGGTGCTGTTTTTGACCGCGCGGGATGCCGTTGAAGATCGTGTGCATGGGCTTGAATTGGGTGCTGATGATTACCTCATCAAGCCTTTTGCTTTTTCCGAATTGCTTGCTCGAGTTCGGACCTTATCGAGAAGAGGGAAAACGCAAAAGATCGATCACTTACAGGCAGCAGACTTAGCGCTTGATCTGGTGAAACGTCGAGTGATACGAAATGGACAACGAATTGATTTAACAGCGAAAGAATTTATTTTATTAGAGTTATTATTGCGCCGACGAGGTGAAGTTTTATCGCGCTCGTTTATTGCTTCTCAGGTATGGGATATGAATTTTGATAGCGATACGAATGTGATTGAAGTGGCTGTGCGTCGTTTACGAGCGAAAGTTGATGACCCCTTTGAGCCAAAGTTAATTCGTACTGTTCGAGGAATGGGGTACGTGCTTGAGGTTGACGAGACGTGAAATTGGCGCAATCTCTAACCGTTAGACTGGCGGTGTTGTTTGCTCTGATGGCGGGTGGACTATTGATCATCATGGGCGTGTTAATTGAGCGCTCAGTGTCCCTCCATTTCGATGAATTAGATAGCCATGAGCTAGCAACCAAGCTGGCTACTGTAGAAAGACTCCTATCGACGGCGAATTCTCATCACTCACTTGACACCTTATCGCCCCGAATCAATGAGATCCTTGTAGGGCATGATAATGTTGCCATTTTGATCGCTATTGCCGATCAGCAATGGCAATATGCTCTGCGTGCTGAACACCTTGAGCCGATTAAGACTCATTTAGTCACCTCTAAGCAACCTTTTCTCAAATGGAGCGATGCCTCTGGGGCGGATTTTATTGGTATCGCCACTCAGTTTTCTGTGTCATTACCAGAGCTTAGCGACGTTAATGTCTTGGTCGGGTTAGATATCTCTCATCACGTGCATTTTCTTAATACCCTACGCTTACAATTAGGCATCGGGATTGGTATTGCAACGTTATTTGCGGCGATGCTCGGCTGGATGGCCGCCCATAAAGGCTTAGCGCCAATGCGAACGATTGCTGGTACAGCAAGGCGATTATCGGCACATAGCCTTGGGGAACGGTTATCAACAGAAGAGGCACCCAGCGAGATACAAGAACTGGTGCAAGCTTTTAATGGCATGTTAGAGCGTCTCGAACAGTCGTTTCGTCGTTTGAATGAATTTTCTGCCGATATCGCTCATGAGTTACGCTCACCAGTCTCCAACTTGATGACCGAGACACAAGTGGCGTTATCACGCTCTCGCTCGGCAGAGGAGTACCAAGAAGCCTTACATTCTAACCTAGAAGAATTTGAACGCTTAGCCCGGATGATTGCTGATATGCTGTTTTTGGCTAAGGCTGATAATGGCATGCTGCCGAAACCTGAGCAAAATGTTGCACTTGAATCAGAAGTGCGCGCTCTGTTTGAATTTTACGAAGCTTTGGCAGAAGAAAAGGGCTTAACGATGAAGTTGGTCGGTAAGGGCTCCGTGATCGGTGATCGCTTAATGTTACGAAGAGCACTGTCTAATCTTTTATCTAACGCGATTCGACATACTCCCGCTGAACACGTGATTACGGTGACGATAAAAAGGGTTAATCATCAGGTTCACCTTCTAGTGAGTAATCCGGGAGAGCCAATCCCTCGCGATCATATCCCCTTGGTGTTTGAGCGCTTTCATCGAGGCGATCCTTCTCGTCTACGTCAAGGCGATGGCTCTGGTCTCGGTCTTTCTATTACCCGTTCAATCGTTGAGGCTCATCAAGGTGAGATTATACTGGAGTCTGATCCCCAGCAAACGACATTCACGATACGGCTCCCCGCTCATCCATAACTAGCGGTGAAAATACCAATATAATAAAGAACAGCTACCGTGACTGTCCTTTATCGATCTTAAAGTCTATCAACACCTTCGTTACAACTGACGATTAATGTTCAATCAGCTGTAGGCCATACGGTAAAGCATCACCAAAGACACGTTTTGACTCACTGGCAGAAAGCTCACTGACGCTATCGACCAGAGCTACCCATGCATCCGGAACCTTACTGTGTTTCAGTTTGCTTAACACATCGCGACGCATGGAATCACTAATATCAAACAAGCGATCACCCGTTTTACGGCACATCATCACGGTGGCAAAAGCAATCATTGGTTCTTGTTGCCAGTTTTGCTCAAGCAGAGTGGGTAACCATTGTTCTGCTTGTTCTCGCGCAATAACGGTGTGTTGGCTGCCATAAAATAGACTGCGTGAGGCAAGTCGGCCAAATGCCCACCAGTGAGCCTGAGCGAAGTTGGTTTGGTTGAGGGCTTTATTCAAAAACCAAGACGCGAGCAGAACTTTATCTTCAACATCCAGGTGTTCTAACGATGCAGCAAGGCGCACCATCGCTTCGTAGCCCATCTCTTGCGCTGCTTTCGCCGTTTGTGGGTTTTTCATCGCGCCGGGATGCAAGTATTTGGCAATGTCGGCTAGAATTTGCTCTTGTTGGCTTTGGTTTAATCCCCCTGCAATTCGCCTCCAAAATACCCACCAATCGCTCCAACCTTGTTGATTTTGAAACTGAATACCTTGCTGATAGAGACCCCATACCTGATCGATGCGCCATGGGTCGGTGCTATCACCAAAACCTGGACGTAATGTAAACCCAGCCAAGCGTAGCCAATGTTTTTCGTGTGCTTCTGAGCGACGGCGACGTTTACGTCCTTGGGCTAATACATCAAATAAATGGCGCAGGGTGGTGAAATCCCATTCATCGCGTTTGCCCAGTTGTTTCTCAAGGGTTTTGGTTAAGGTTTTTATCTCGTTATTCGCTGCACTTTTGGTATTACCGCTGTACAAACGGGCGATTAAAGCTTTGCATTCCGATAAGCGAGGATGAAGAGAGGCTGGTTGCTGCATCGCTTCGGTTTGCTGACGAACTTCGAATTCTAATGCCCAGCGTTTACTTTCATCGTCGACGTGAACACACTCTATTTTCAATGTACCAACTTCGGTTAGCTGACAGGCCAGTTGTACTTCAATGCGCTCTTTTTGGTTGGCATGTAAAACGGCCCCTTCACCTTCGAGGCTGGTAATGTAGGGCGGTAAAGGCGTAAATCGTTCCGGTTCAATGTTGATCAGCATCCCATTTTGTATTGGCGCTTTTTCATCAATCGTATCGTAACTGGAGGTAAGAAGGTTAAAACGGACAGGCTCGCCTAACGTTAACGAGAAGCGCCGACCAGTTAAGCGGATCTCTTGCCCTTCTTCACTGCCTTTAGCGAGTAAACACAATGCTTTGCCTAAATGATTCTTTTCGGGAAGATGTAAAAAATACGAGCGAGCAGATCCGCCGCCAATTTTCAGCTGTGCACCACGTCGAGCCTTGGCAAACGCGACAGCACCAAGCGCTACGGCTAAATCAGGGTGAGGGTTATCTAATACGGTTATTGGCGCCCCTCGCCAATCGGTCAGCAATTGGGTAAGACGTTCGGTAATTAATGGACTATTAAAAACCCCACCGTTGAGCAGCAACCCAACGGGTATTGCTGGCTGTGTGGTATCGAGCTGATTGAGTGCTGATAGCGCAACAGATTGATGCTGGTGAAGAAATTCGGCGACATGTTTACTCACTGCAGGGTCAGCGACGTAGGGCAAGCCAAATTCGACCACCGCACGACGCCGCTTATCAGGCAGCCGTGAAAATTCAGACCGTGGAAAGAATCCTTCTAAAGCAATCTGATGCACTTCTTGGCGAGTGAGCGAGACGCTTTTACTGCCACCGAGCAATTTAGATCCACTGCCTAATAGGGTGATTTTTACATTGTCTGGGGGATTGGTAGACAGCAGTTGCTCTTTTGCTTGCCGTGTTTGTTGAATCAATTTACTCAGGCTTGCAGCGCTCAGCTTTTGGTTCGTATTGAAATGTTGTTCCGCAAGATGGGCGAGGGCGAGGTCTACGTTATCACCACCGAGCATGAGGTGCTCACCGACACCAACACGATTGAGGATTAAACTTTGCTGGTGTTTGGCTTCAATTAAGCTCAAATCGGTGGTGCCGCCGCCGACATCACAAACTAAAATCAAAGGGACTTCGCTCAGTTGCTCACTGGCGGTAGCGGAATGACGAGTATACCAATCGTAGCAAACGGCTTGTGGCTCTTCTAATAAAATGATGGTAGATAAACCTGCCAATTGCGCAGCATCGAGGGTGAGTTGACGGGCTGTTTCATCAAATGAGGCTGGCACGGTGACTACCACTTCTTGATTTTCTAACCGATCTCCCGGATGGCGGTGATTCCACGCTTGACGGATGTGGTTGAGATAACTCGCACTGGCAATCACTGGTGAGACTTTATCGACATCACTCGCTCCAGCCCAAGGTAAAATGGCGGAGTGTCGGTCGACACTCGGATGAGACAGCCAGCTTTTGGCACTCACCACTTGGCGACCTTCGACTTTGGCACCGAGCGCTCGGGCCCATTCACCAATGATTACCTGAGGAAGATCGCCACTGACCGGTTGATGTTCCCAAGGTAGGGTAAGATCGGCGGCGTTGACTTGCGCTGCTGCTGGGTGATAGCGAAAAGAAGGCAATAACGGTCTACGCACCACTTCACCGGGCCCAATTAATTGATCGATCTCGAACAAAGCCACGGGTGAATGTAATAAATCCGTGGTTAGCTCGCAATAAGCAACGACAGTATTGGTGGTGCCTAAGTCAATGCCCACCAGAAAACGAGGAGATGTCATGACAACCCTTTTCATGAATAAAAACGACACTCTGAAAGTGCCGTTTTTGTAATGGATGACTAAGCGGTCGGTTGCGCTTCTTCACGGACATTGAATTCAACATGCCACGTTTGGCCATTATCAGCGGCGATGGCCTCAAGGCGTAACGTTCCTAACTCAGTGACTCGTGCAGCTAAGGTGACAGGGACAATTTCACCTTCGCGACGGCCTTCTGATACCGGTAAAGTGACTTGGATCTCCGGTAGTTCTTCTAATTCGTCATCTTGCCAATGATCCAGATGGGTGCCTGCGGCATCGTCACGGCGAGTTGTTGAGCCAAAAAACTGGAAGTTAACCGGTTGACCAATCACCAAACCAAAAGTTTGGCTGGGGACGTCGACGCTAGAGCCTTCTTCCATACCAAACGGTGCAACACAGAGTGCTTCCATTGGCGGAGCCATACCGGGAATTGCTGGCATCGCACTTTCAATACCCACGTAGTAACTCGAAGCTATACCACCACGAATACGCACCCCTTGACCGCGGCGAACCACACCATAATAAGCGGCACCTCTGGCAACGGCTAAGTCTAAGTCAACACCCGTCAGGCGTTTAGCGATTGGGGCGTTGGCTTCGACTAGCCATTGATTAATGGTGTCTTGCAAACGTTCAGCTAAGAGAGAGGATTTTAACACTCCGCCATTAAACAATATCGCGGTTGGCTTAATAAAAGCGTTTGACGGTGATGATTGGCCGGGCATGCCACCAAGAAACGGATTGAATTCTTGGTCTGTTGCCTCTGTGGTTGCGTTGGCTTGTTTGGCAAGAAACGCGGCAATATGGCGAGTAATACCCGCATCTTGCGCATAAGGTAGGCCCATTTGGGTTAATGCGCCACGGCTACGTTGCTGCGGATGATCATTAATCGTCACTTTCGGGAAGAAGCCGTCAATCAGCATTTGCTGAACGTCATCTTGTGTTAACTCGGTTTTCAAGGTGCTACCGAGCAGTTTGGATCCGCGACTTGGCACAACAATCGGCATCGCTTGTCGTTGACTATCATTCAATAACGCTTCTTTGGCATCGCGGCAAGCGTGAGTCATCGCTTGCACTTGCCAAGGTTGTAGATCTTTACCTTCTTTGGCCAGCTTCATTTTTAAGTGGTAGGCAAGAGCGAGATCCATATTATCGCCACCGAGCAAAATATGCTCACCGACGGCGATGCGTTGTAAACTTAGTGTTCCTTCATCTTCGGTCACTTCAACCAGTGATAGGTCGGTAGTACCACCCCCAATATCCACCACAAGTACGATATCGCCGACATTGACCTGATCACGCCATTGATCATGACTATTATCGATCCAGCTATACAGTGCGGCTTGAGGCTCTTCGAGTAGGGTCAAATGGGTTAAGCCAATATTCCGCGCCGCTTCAGCCGTGAGCTCTCGCGCTGCCGGATCGAACGAGGCGGGTACGGTGATGGTTACTTCTTGATCACAGAGCGGATGTTCGGGATGAGTGTGATCCCACGCTTGTTTTAAGTGCTCAAGGTAAAGTTCGGTGGCGCGTAGGGGAGAGATTTTCTCCACTTCTTCGGGACTGCCAGCAGGTAAAAATGCTTCACGACGATTCACACCGCCATGGCATAACCAAGATTTCGCACTGGCCACCAAGCGAATCGGTGTTTTAGCGCCAAGGTTGCGGGCAATCGCTCCTACTAAGGCATTGGGTTTATCTGTCCATGGCAATACACGAGACGCTGGATTCATTTCGTGTTCATGGGGTTGATAGACGAAAGAACCAAGCTGATTGAGCGATTCGACGCTACCCGGTGCGCTGAGCTGAGGAATCGGCATCACTTGCACACTCGCGTGTTCGTTGCGTGTATCACTATAGGCAAGCACACAGTGAGTCGTACCTAAATCAATACCGACACTAAAAGTTGCTGATGGTTGCGTGGAGAGATCGTGTTGATGTTCCATTATAGCTCCACCTCTGCTGGGGCAATGATTGAGGGATCATAATGCTCGGCCAGTTTCGGCAAGTGTAGTGCGCTGGCTTTCCACCCTTTGTGGATCAACGTACCAGTAAACGGTGCTTGTCCGGTCACGTTGCCGATCAAACGAATCGCTTGCGAGTTGAACCCTTGTTCAACGGTGATGCGGGTCTCTTCTTCTTCAGTACGAATTGGCTCTAACGTTAAGTATTCTTTGAGAACTTTTTGACCGCCCGAATGGATAACGCGAGCCGCTGCACCGACTTCTTCGTCAGAGAATGCGCTGAGTTCTTCTTGTAAAAAGTCAATGAAGCGGGCTTCTTTTTGCAAAATGGCCAGCAATTGCAGTGCCGAGTCAGTGGATGTGGTGGCAAGCTTGGATTCTACTTCGACCACTTTTTCGACGATTTTTTCTACTTCAACAATCTTTTCGACTTCAATAATTTTCTCCACCGGTTTTTCCACTTCGACGATCTTCTCAATCGGCTTTTCAACGATGGTTTCTATCACACGCGGTTTACGAAGAATCAGTAATAACAGAGCAAATAAGCTGAAAATAGTAAGGACAGCATGGAGCATGTCGACGGTGGTTGGTATAGCGCTTAAATCGAAGTTCATGATGAATTCTCAATATTAGGTCTAACAAATACAGCGTGGTGCAGTATTTTGATGATCAGAATAGCTTGATAAATAAGGGCAGATATTAGCATATTCAACCGATGAGGCATGGTTAAATCGGTGTTTTCAGGGTGAGAGTGCGACTATTCGTTCGCTTTTTAAGCGCTCAACGTGGTGATTTGCCGAGTTTGTCGACAATCGTTTTAAAATTGCGGCAACCAATCGTGGTGCTACGGTTTAATCGTCGAGTTTTGGCAGAGAGTTGGGTAGTATTTGTGGTTTATTGACAATCAGTCACGGAATAAACGAATGAATTACAACCGAGTGGTGTGTTTTGACCTCGAAATGTGTTGCTGGAATGAGAACGGCGTAGGCACTACCGGAGAGATCATCGAAGTGGGGTTGGCTGAAATCGATCTTACGGCGGGTAAAATCGTCAAGCGTGCTCAATATTATGTTCAACCCGAGCAGGATAAAATTTCTGAGTTTTGCGTTGAACTAACGGGGATTACTCCGCGTAAAGTGGCTAAACAAGGCCGCCCCCTTGCCGATGTGTTGCGGTCGATGGTGAAAAACTTTGGTGGCAGTAAGAAAATTTATGCGTGTTGGGGAAGAGACGATTTGATCTTAGCCAAAGAGTGCGCGCAAAAAGGTCTGCCTATGCCGATCCACGAATGCATCAACTTAGCGACCTTATATCGTCTTCAACATCGTTTAAAAGATAAACGGATCGGGCATCGAGCGGCGCAAGAAGCACAGGGTATTGATTGGGAAGGACGTCAGCATTCCGGTTATGTCGATGCTTACAATCTGGCAAAACTGGCATTAACGATGTTTTAAACATTCATCGATCTATTTATATGGCAAATATCTCAATAAAAACGCGATGACAATGCTCAAAGGAAAAATCTGACTTAAACTGGTAGTAATCAATGGATAAGTAAGGTTATCAGGATGAAATTTACCAGTATTCGCCAACAGGTTTTAACCTTTAGTGTGTTAGCTCTTTTATCAATCACCCTTGCGGTGATTGGTTTTAGTTATCATAGCAGTCAAATTTTATCGGCTTCCGTTAATCAACAGGTCGATCAAGAGCTGCGCCGTCAAGCGTTACAAAACATGCAGCTTATTGCAACGCAAGAAGCGTTAGGAGTGAAAAGTCGTTTTGACCAAGCGATGCTCATTTCACAGTCATTATCGAGTAGCTTAGAAGGTGAGCGTCCTTCTCGTGAAGTGGTCACTGAGATGTTACGCAGTGTTTTTCTTCAACATCCCGATTTGCTAGGTATTTATACCGGTTGGGAAGCGCATCAATTCGATGGTGATGATATTTTTTCGCTCGGCTTACCGCATAGCAAAGATAATGGTCAATTCGCCCCCTACTGGAATCGCTCGGCTTCGGGGCAACTAGGGATGCGTCCATTAGGTAATATGTACGATAAAACCGTTTCTTCGACAGGCGTGCGTAATTCTGAGTGGTATTTATGCCCCATCGAAACGGGCAGAAATTGCGTGATTGATCCTGCAAGTTACGATATCCAAGGTGTACAAACCTTGTTGAGTTCTTTTGTTTCTCCTGTGATGGTTAATGGTAAAGCGGCGGGGATGGTTGGTGTCGATTATTCGTTAAATTTCCTGCAACGCATTGCTGCCGACACCCAAAAACATATTGATCGTCAAGCGCGAGTCCTCATCCTTAGCCCGAAAAATATCGTGAGTGCAGACAGCTCTGAAGCCGCGAATGTTGGTAAAGCTCTTCAACAGACAGGTGTCGCTCAGTTGATCAGTAAGCGGGTGGTTGGACAAAGCCGCATTGAAGATAATTCAGTGATCGCATCAGCGCAGTTTCGTGCTCATGGCGTGAATGATAACTGGGAAGTGATTGTGATATTACCGGTTTCTGTGGCATTAGCTCAGGCCGCTGTGATCTCCCAGCAATTAGATCAAGGTTTCTCCGCTAATCTACAAGGTCAGCTTTGGGTCGGTGGTTTACTCATCTTATTAGGTATTATCGCCATGTGGGTCATGGCATTATCAATCAGCCGTCCGATTCAAAAGCTGGTTGGTTTGGTTGAAAAACTCACCCAATCTGGAGGTGATTTAACCCAAACCATTAAAATTGATCGCCGTGATGAAACCGGGCAATTGGCTCATCATTTAAATACCTTTGTCGGTAACGTTCGATCGATAGTCTCTGATGTCGCTCAGCAAATGGATGGCTTAACGGAAAGCACGCAGCGTTCGGCTTCTTATGCGAAACAGGGCGTCGATCAAATTAGGCATCAACGAGCAGAAATAGAGCAAGTGGTAACCGCAACCAATGAAATGTCTTCTACCGCGCACAGTGTTTCCGACAATGCTCAAGAGACGGCCAGCGCCGTGACTCAAGCTCAGCAAGAAATTAACCAAAGCCAGCGCGAAGTAGAACAAAGTGCCGAAGGCTTGAAACGTTTAGCTAATGATCTTCTTAAATCTGCGCAAGAGATAGAAGAGCTGGAAGCGCAAAGTGAGCAAGTGGGGTCAATCTTGGATGTCATTCGAGCCATCTCTGAGCAGACCAACTTATTGGCATTAAACGCAGCGATTGAAGCGGCGCGTGCTGGTGATCAAGGACGCGGCTTCGCCGTAGTGGCTGACGAGGTGCGTAACCTTGCCACGCGCACTGCGCAGTCCACCGATGAAATACAAACCATGATCGATACCTTACGTCAGCGCAGTAAAAAAGCGGTGGCCACGGTGAATGAAAGTCGTGAGCAGAGTAATAACTGCCAAGCGTTATCACAACGTGCTGTCGATGCTTTAAAAGAAGTGCGCGCACAAAGTGAGCGTATTCAAGACATGGCCCACCAAATCGCCACCGCAGCAGAAGAGCAGGCGGCGGTGACTGAAGAGGTGAATCGTAATATTGTGGCGATTAATGATGCGGCGAATGAAATTGATCATGGTGCCAGCGCCGCCGATCAAGAGAGCCGTGATGCAGCGAATCGAGTGAGTGCGGTGAGCTCGCGTTTAAATCAGTTTAAATACTAACGAACGGTCTTGGAGACCTTGATGGGTGTATTGCTTCGCTCCCATCAAGGTCATCGTGGAATTCAACATTAAAGAAAGTAAAAACAGCAAACAAATAAATCATCAAGCGAAGGTCGCGTTAATTCGAGAACTTCGCTTTATTTTTTTGGATTAACAACCATCAGTTTTGCGCGAATAAACTGACTGTGGTCAACGTACAATAACTCAGCCGTTTTACGGATCACCGCATCTTCTAGTGGATCAATCTCACCATCCGCATGGGCAACTTCCCACATCGCTTTTATTAACTCAAATCGTTTGCCTTGGGTTAATTCTCGTAGCTGAGAGGTAAATTCATACAATGATGCCGATTGACGTATTTGTTGCTCAGCACGGCTAATCAAAGCTTGTGCTTCACTGTCGTCTATTGCAAGTAAACGTTGCAGTAAGGCTAGCTTCGCTTGTCGTTCTGTGGGGGTTATTTTTTGATCTGAACCGGCGACCTCACTCAATAAACAAGCGATTGCAAAATTAGGGCTAGGAGAAGGTTGACTTAGATCGTGCCCGTCGAGGAGCTGTTTAAATAAGGCGGTAATAGTATTGAACATAAAAAATACCTTTCTCTATATACGGTACCAGTGAACGTTAATGATTGGAGGATAAAACGCTGCCACAGTTCCCTTATTGTTGTAGAAAATGGCGCAGAGAAGGTGCTTATTCAAGCGTTGAGAGAGTTAAACGCTTACAGTTCCCAGTCACTGATCATTTCTACAAACTCCGAACTGCTTTGTTCATGGGCAAGCAGCAGTAGGGCGACTAAAGCTTCAACTTGAACGCTCTGTGGATTGGGTTCATTGAGTAATTGAGTAATACGTTCACGGATCAGATTGATTTCATGCTGAACAAAACCGCGACCCTCTTCCTCGCCTTCACCTTCTTCTGGAGCATTATCAAATTGTAAAAACAGCATATCGTTATCGTGCTGAGTACCGACTAAACGTTCGGGCAGCCAAAGTTCTCCCATGACGACTTCAGGGTCACAATCAGCAGGCAGGTCATCAAGTCTTAGTTTCAGTTCAGAAGCTTTCACAGTATTTTCTACTTAGTTAGGTATCTTTCTATTTTAGCGGCCAAATGACAATAAAACTAAACCTTCTTGTATGCAATGGGCCATAAACGAACAATTAATCATCGAAATACATTTCTTTACTGGTTACCGAGCCGAATCAGCAGGATTGGCTCAATACGAAGTACCGATCGACCAACAAGTTTGTGATACAATTCGGCTAATTTTATGCAAAGAAAAGAATAGGTAACGCTTTGACTCAGTCACAGCCTCACTCAGAAAAAAACACGATGGCAAAAGCCAATACTGTCAAGTCACTGCAACAAGCGTTGCAACAGTGTTTGATAAAAGACCGTTTTCGTCTCAATAAGCGGATCATCGGTGCCAGTAAAATTGTGAAAGAACAAGCAAGAACAGCCGTCTTTGATGAAATAGCGCTGGATATTGCTCGTTCAATGATGGTGGTTTCACAGCGAGAAGCGCAAAAAATCACGATTGATTACCCAGAACAGTTACCGGTAAGTCAAAAGCGGGATGATATTGCGCGAGCAATTGAGCAGCATCAAGTGGTGATTGTCGCTGGGGAAACCGGTTCAGGTAAAACCACTCAGTTACCGAAAATTTGCGCTGAACTTGGACGTGGTAAATATGGGCTGATTGGCCACACGCAACCCCGTCGACTCGCCGCTCGTTCGGTGGCTAATCGTATTGCCGAAGAGATGCAGTGTGAGCTCGGCGGAGTCGTTGGTTATAAAGTGCGTTTTAACGATCAAATCTCTGAACAAACGCAAATCAAATTAATGACTGACGGTATTTTACTGGCAGAAATTCAACATGATCGTTATCTCAATCAGTACGACACGATCATTATTGACGAAGCTCACGAGCGCAGTTTAAACATTGATTTTATTCTCGGTTATTTACGTCAGTTATTACCCCGTCGTCCCGATCTTAAAGTGATCATCACCTCGGCAACCATTGACCCTGAGCGATTTTCGAAACACTTTGCTAATGCGCCGATCATTGAAGTGTCAGGGAGAACTTTCCCTGTGGAAACGCGTTATCGTCCACTAGTGACAGAAACGGACAGCGATCGCGATCAACTCGAAGGCATTTTTGATGCGGTGGATGAGCTATGCCTAGAAGGTTTAGGGGATATCCTGATTTTCATGAATGGTGAACGGGAAATTCGTGACACTGCCGATGCGTTGGCAAAACGTAAGTTACGGGATACAGAGATTGTTCCTTTGTATGCCCGTTTATCCTCTGGCGAACAAAATAAGATTTTCCAACCTCATAGCGGCCGGCGGATCGTACTTGCCACCAACGTGGCGGAAACCTCGTTAACGGTGCCAGGGATCAAGTATGTTATTGATCCGGGTACCGCGCGGATCAGCCGTTACAGCTATCGTACCAAGGTGCAACGTTTACCGATTGAACCGATTTCTCAAGCCAGTGCTAACCAGCGTAAAGGGCGCTGTGGGCGTGTCGAAGAGGGGATCTGTATCCGTCTGTACTCAGAAGAGGACTTTTTATCTCGCCCTGAGTTTACCGATCCGGAAATTCTGCGCACCAACTTAGCGTCAGTCATTCTACAAATGACCGCGCTAGGCTTAGGCGATATCGAGGCGTTCCCATTTGTGGAAGCGCCAGACAAACGCCATATCCAAGATGGGGTTCGCTTGCTGGAAGAGTTGGGGGCAATGAACCCTGAGATCAGCGACCCGAAAAAACGCCTGACCACGATTGGACGTCAGTTGGCTCGTTTACCGATTGACCCACGTTTAGCGCGAATGGTGTTGGAAGCGCCGCGGCTCGGTTGCTTAAAAGAGGTGATGATCATTGCCTCAGCGTTATCGATTCAAGATCCCAGAGAAAGGCCGAGTGATAAGCAGCAAGCCTCAGATGAAAAACATCGCCGTTTTGTCGATGAAGACTCGGATTTTGTTACCTTAATCAATCTGTGGCATTACTTACAAGAGCAGCAAAAGGCCTTGAATAGCAATGCTTTTCGTCGTCAATGTAAACAGGATTATTTAAATTATTTGCGCGTTCGTGAGTGGCAAGATGTTTATTTCCAAATTCATCAATCGATGCGTGAAATGGATTATAAGCTCAACGATCAGCCGGCCAATTATGACAGTCTGCACAGCGCCATTTTGGTGGGTTTGCTGTCACACATCGGCAGTAAAGACGCTGAAAAAAATGAGTATCAAGGGGCTCGTAATGCAAGATTCAATATCTTCCCAGCTTCTGGTTTATTTAAAAAACAGCCAAAGTGGGTGATGTCGGCAGAATTGGTTGAAACCTCGAAACTGTGGGCGCGGATTGTCGCCAAAATTCAACCGGAATGGATTGAGCCTCTTGCTAAGCACTTGATCAAACGCAGTTACAGCGAACCACATTGGTCGAAGAAAAGTGCTGCGGTGATGGCGTATGAAAAAGTGACTCTTTATGGCGTACCTATCGTTGCCAAACGAGCGGTCAATTATGGGGCGATTGATGTGCCATTGAGCCGCGAGATTTTCATTCGCAGTGCTTTAGTGGAAGGTGATTGGCAAACCAAACACGCTTTCTTTAAGCAAAATCGCGCTTTGTTACTTGAGGTCGAGGAGTTAGAGCATAAATCTCGTCGCCGAGATATCTTGGTGGATGATGAAGAGCTGTTCCAATTTTATGATCAACGAGTTGGCGCGGAGGTGGTCTCAGGACGTCATTTTGATGCTTGGTGGAAAAAAGCAAGCCATGATAACCCAGACTTACTCAATTTTGAAAAAGAGATGCTGGTTAAAGGTGATGCCAGCCATATCACTGAACTCGATTACCCTAATTTCTGGCACCAAAACGGAATTAAATTAAAGCTCAGTTACCAGTTTGAACCGGGTATTGATAGTGACGGTGTTACGGTGCATATCCCACTGCCGATCCTTAACCAAATTGAGCCTCAAGGCTTTGATTGGCAAATTCCGGGTTTACGTCATCAATTAGTGGTCAGTTTGATTAAATCGCTACCGAAAACGCTGCGTAAGAATTTTGTACCAGCGCCAAACTATGCTGATGCCTTTTTAGCGCGCGTCACGCCATTGGAAATGCCGTTACTGGATGCGCTGGAAAAAGAGCTTAAGCGGATGACAGGCGTGGCTATCCAGCGTGAAGATTGGAATTGGCAGCAAGTGCCCGATCACTTAAAAGTGACTTATCGGGTAGTGGATCACCGTCATCGGAAACTCAATGAAGATAAAGACTTATACGCATTGAAAGAAAGCTTGAAAGCCAAGGTTCAAGAAACCTTATCGCAAGTGGCGGATGATGATATTGAGCAGAAAGATCTCCACACTTGGTCGTTTGGTGAGCTGCCGAAAGTTTACCAGCAGAAACGCGGCGGTTTTGAGGTTAAAGCGTATCCGGCGTTGGTGGATAATAAAGACAGCATTGAAATTAAGCTATTTGAAACGGAAAGTGAGCAGCAAACTGCGATGCAAGCCGGACAAAGACGATTAATTTTGCTTAATGTGCCATCACCGATCAAATACTTACACAGTAACTTGCCTAATAAATCCAAGCTTGGCTTGTATTTTAACCCTTACGGTAAAGTGCTGGATTTAATTGATGACTGTATTGCCTGTGGCGTTGATAAGCTTATCGAACAGCATGGGGGCATGGTTTGGCAGCCAGAAGCCTTTGAAGCGCTGAAAGAATATGTTCGCGCTGAACTGGGCGATACGGTGGTCGAGATTGCCCAGCAAGTAGAAACCATTTTAACCACCGCGTACAACATTAATAAGCGTTTGAAAGGTAAAGTCGATTTCACGATGGCTTTTGCTTTATCGGATATCAAAGCACAAATGGAAGGGCTGATTTTTAAAGGTTTTGCCACCGAATGTGGTTGGAAAAAACTAGCGGATATTTTGCGCTACATGAAAGCGATTGAAAGGCGGATGGAAAAGCTGCCGGTTGATCCCAATAAAGATCGCTTGCATATGTTGAAAATTGAATCGGTGGTTAACGAATACAAGACCTTATTGAATAAAATTCCGAAAGGGGTTGCTGTGCCTGAATCGGTCAAAGAGATCCGGTGGATGATTGAAGAGCTAAGAGTAAGTTATTTTGCTCAGCAACTTGGTACGCCTTATCCGATTTCGGATAAACGAGTCAAACAAGCGATTGATGCCTGTTAGGCAAGCTGCAAGTCACCGCTATCAGGCGGTGACTTCAAATGATAAGCGGATATATTATTGATCTTTATTCACTATCTGTCCTTTCGTTCCTTGAGGTGCGGTGAAGATGATTCTATAATTTCCGGTAATGCATAACATTGGCTTAGCAGCAGCGGCCAGACAACTATCAAAAGGTTAATTATGAAAAAAACGTTACTTGCCCTCGCGCTATTGGGAGCCTCTTCTGCAGCAATGGCAGATGCTTTGGTTTACGCTGGTGCATCGGTTGGCCAATCTGATTACCGTGGTGATAGCAGTACGGCTTATAATTTGCATGTTGGAACCGGAATTCTGCCATTTTTTGCGGTTGAAGGTGGTTACACAAAATTAGGCGATTTTAAAATTAACGGTATTGAAACCTCTGCTTCAACCATGTATGCCGCACTAAAGCCAAGCATTGATTTTGGTCCTTTACATATTTATGCGCGTGGTGGTATCCATTCATGGAAAACAGAAATCAACAACAATAAAGATGATGATGGTTTCGATATCATGTATGGCGTAGGCGCTGAATATTTTATTATGGGTCCTTTTTCGGTAGGCGCGGGTTACCATCGTTATACGCTCGACAAGAAAGATGTCAGTGTGCTTTCCTTTAACGCGACTTTCCATTTTCTATAATCGCTTTAGCGGTTAGTCGCTAAATCGGTTTATCGCTCAGTTGATAAACCATTGATAACGCCCTTGGAGGTTTTGTTTTTCTCCAAGGGCGTTTTATTCTCGTCAATTATGTATTTAACCAATGACTGAACGCCACTCTTGGCCAATGTGCATTAATGTAGTCAATAAAAGCTTGGGTCCTTTCTGGTAAGAATCGCCGTTGAGGGTGCAGTAAATAAACATCAGCCCCTTCTATATCCCATTCTGGCAATAGAGGAACTAATTGCTGCTGCGTCAGTTCTTGGCTAATCAATCCTTTCGGTAAGCGAGCGACTCCCATATCTAGGAGTGTCGCTTGTAAAATCGTATCTAACTCTTCTGAACTTAAGCGAGCTCGGGGGGTAAATTGAAATTGTTCTCCTGTGAGCCGATGCTTAAACACCCAAGCCTGTTTGGTATTCAGCGTCAGTAGCGGTAATGTTTGCAACTGTTCAGGGTGATTTAAGGTTAAGGTAGCGGCGTAACTGGGAGTCGAGCAGAGCTGCGATGGATTATTGGCTAGCTTACGAGCGACCCAATCGGAATGAGGCTGAGGACCAAAACGCAAAGCGATATCAATATCGTGACGCGTGAAGTAATCCATGCCCGCACCGACCTGAAAATGGATATTAACGTTGGGATGTTGCTGACAAAATTCTAATGCAAGTGGGCTCAGTTGATGACGTAAGGGGATAATCGGTGCATTAATGACAATCGTGCCACGATATTCTTGTTTGGCACGTAAGGCGATTTCTTGTTTCGATTCGATTTCAGCGAAGAGCTCGGCATAGGTTTCAAATAACTGTTCACCTTCTTTAGTTAAAACAATTTCTTTACTGCTACGGATCAGCAAGATGCTGCCCATATCATGCTCTAATTGTTGAATTCGGCGACTCAGAGTGCTGCTGGAGAGCGCTTTTTGCTTAGCGGCTAAGGCGAAGCTGCCGCAGCGTACCACCGTAAGAAAAAGCGCCAGATCGTCTAATTTCATCATAATCCCATATTTGCAATTGACGATCCCATTCTATCCCATTTTAGATAGAATGATATTCAGTTATCTTATCGTGATGCGCGATAGGCTGCGCTTTCTTCAATCTTGAGTTACCGAAGCGGCGCATCCTCTGCGCTTATTCGCTGATCACTTACCCATCACGTTATGTTGTATTGGTATCGTTTAATACCAGAGGATTTATGTCAACCGATTCGACTTATTCATCCAACCCGAAAATTGTTTTTGCCAGCGTCGCACTAGTGATTGCCTTAGGCTCTTTAGAAAAAAGTATTGTTACTACACCTTTGGCTTTGATTGGTCAGGAGTTATCAGCTGGAAAATCCCTTACTTGGGTGATTACCGCTTATTTATTGGCCGCGACAGCAGTGCTACCCGTTTATGGTAAGTTGAGCGATCTATTTGGTCGGGTACGCATGCTCAATATCAGCATTGTCATTTTCATGATTGGCTCGGCACTCTGTACGTTTGCGATTGATTTACCGAGTTTAATTGGTGCGCGCGTGATTCAAGGTATTGGTGGTGGTGGCTTAATTGCGCTCGCCTTTACCGTGATTGCTGATTCGATTCCTGCCCGTGAAGTGGGTAAATATCAAGGCTATATTTCTGCCGTGTATGCGGTATCGAGTATTGCAGGGCCACTATTAGGCGGTTATTTTGCCGATCATTTAACGTGGCGCTGGGTATTTGGAATCAACTTGCCTCTTGGCTTGGTGGCATTATGGATGGTTAATCGTTACCTCAGCCACTTGAATAAACGCCGTAATAGCCGCTTTGACTGGCTTGGTGCCGGATTATTGATGATCGCCACTACCATGTTGCTGCTGTTGCTTTCATCACACTCGTTTATGCCGAATGGCTGGGGGGCGTTTATTTTATTGGCAAGCCTTGTCATGCTTGTATTAGTAGAAAAACGTGTTAGCGATCCTATTTTACCCGCTCGCTTAGCGCGTTTGCCCAACTACTTAACCGCCATTATGTTAGTGATGGGATCGCAAATGTTGATGTTTGCGCTGCTAGTTTATTTACCTTTACAACTGCAATGGCAGAAAGGGCTTTCTCCATCACAAAGTGGCGTCGTGATGGTAATTTTTATGTTTTGTATCACGGCGGGCGCGTATGTTGGCGGTAAGTTAGTTGCTAAGTTTGCTCGTTATAAATTATTGGTAGCGTTAGGTTTTGCTTTGGCGATGGTTGCGCTATGGCAAATTCACTATGATATTTGGGTTAATTTCGCGCTCGGTTTTGCAGGAATTGGACTTGGCTTAACCTTGCCTGCACTCAGTGTGGTCGTGCAAAGTGTGTTACCTGCTCGCGATCGTGGTATTGGTATGTCGTTATTTAACTTTGGTCGTGAGTTAGGTGGGGCATTAGGGGTGGCATTTTGCTCGGCGTTATTCTATCTACGAGTTCCCCAAGACGTGACAGTCAGTGAACATGGCGCTGAACAAGCGCAAGTCGCGAGTCATATACTCGCTCAAGGGTTTAGCTTGGTTTATATCGGGATGAGTATTTTAGCGCTTTGTACCATGCTACTGACTATTCTCAAGCTGCGTCGTGATGCATTAACCGTTAAGGCACCAGCCACAGAGTAGGGTTATTCACTTTTTTGATGCTAACCAATGCGCTTAACACTAATCGGTGTTGAGCGTATTTTTTTTTACCTTTATTGGATAGAATTCAGATAGTTTTTATTTCTGTGATGGCAACACTATGTCAGCGATTATCCTATCAGCGGCTCAGGTCGATGATTTAGAAGTACTCAATCAGTTGATGTTTGAGTTACATGACGAGCATCACCGTGCTTGTCCAGCTTATTTCAAAACCGCTCATGAAATTGAGCAAGAGAAGAGCATTGCCCGTTATTTAGATGATCCGGAATGTTTGGTTTACGTAGCTAAACAGGGTTCTCAGATCGTTGGTTTTATTACTGGGCATTTTTGTGAGTTAATTTCGAGTGTCAGTCAGCCCATTCCGATGGGGAGTATTGATGAGCTATATGTTGTTCCCTGTTATCGTCAACAAAGAGTCGCAGCCTCACTTCTTGCTCATTTAGAGCAGACATTCGTTGAGTATGGCGTCAAAGACATGTTTGTTGAGGTGTGGGAGTTTAATCAAACGGCGCAACATTTTTATCAGCAAGGGGGATTTGTTCCGCATATACACTGGTTGCGCAAATCCCTATCACAACAGAAGGTGTAACCTGAGTGTTGTTCTGGCTGGTCTTCATTAGGATATGGATGATTTCCCCTTTGTTATTGCCGAAAGATCGAGAGGTTTAGAGTAGAAATACCCTTGTTGATATTGAACCCCTTTGTTGGCAAGGTATTTGGCTTGAGCGGCATGTTCCACTCCTTCCGCGACGATATTGACCTTAAGCTGATGAGCCAGCTCAATAATGGTGTTTAAAATTGGCGCGCTAACCGATTGCACGCCAATTGAATCAATAAAACATTTATCAATTTTTAAATAATCGAAAGCGATATGTTGTAGTACCGATAACGAGGTTTGTCCTGTGCCAAAATCATCAATAGAGATCATCACGCCAGCTTGCCGTAATTCTTGTAAAATAGTTTGTCCTTTTTTATCCAGCAGTTGGCGTTCAGTAATTTCAACCACCAATTGAATTCCTTGAGTAGCAAGATGACTGGCACAAAGAATTAAACGATGAATATGTTTTTGATGCGTAAGGTAACAAGGTGGAACGTTGATACCAAGGTGTAATTGCTGATGGTTAGGTAAATGCTGAGCATCTTTTTGAGCTTGATTAATCACATAATCAGTCACTTTATTGATTAAGCCGTACTCTTCTGCAATTTGAATAAACGTATCGGGTTTAACAAAACCTAATTTAGGGTTAATCCAACGCAGTAACGCTTCATAGCCGACAACATTTTGTTTCTGGCTGTCGATGACAGGTTGATAGACTAAAAACAGCTCGTGTCGTTCTAATCCTTTTTTTAAATCATCTAATAAGCTCGTCCGGCCGGTGAAAAATAAAAACAGCACATAAATGAATAGTGAAAGTGCAATCGAGGCCGGAAGGGCACTCAGTAGATAAAAGGTTATCTGTTCAGTAACAAAAGAGTCACTAGCGACAATTTGTAACGTAAAAAGCTGGTTGGCCGATGTGACCTTTACGTTATGTTGTTTAGTGATGAATTTACTATTAGCTGGGTAGTATTGATTACCGACTTTGACGATTAACTCGGCAATACGAGTGTCGGTGTGATAACCGAGACGAGCTTGAATATAACCTTGATCGACAACAGAAATGGCTCCGCGATAGGGATTGTTTTTATCGGCATCAATCACTAATAATGTGCGCATGGCTGGATCGTTTTGCAAGTCAAAGAAGCGTTCTTTACTGGTGACAATGCCATCAGGATAATAGTCGCTGATATCTGACTGCATCTCTCCCCGTTTGGACGAACAAACAATTTGTTGATTTTCTACGATCAACATTTCACGCAGTAAACTTTCAAATAACAGGTCTTCTTGAATCTGTGCGCAGCTTTTATTGCTGTATAACGCTTTGGCATTTTCATCATGGAGATCAGCAATCAGGCTATCGATACGTTTGGCGTACGAATCGGCAATGGTGTTCAACTGGCTATTAATGCTCGTGACGCTGGTATAGTAAGCGTAAAAAAAAACGATCGGAATAGGGATAAGACAAGCAGATAATATTTTTTTGAGTAAGACTCTTTTTTTATTTTGCAATGCTTTTTACCTGTATTTCTAACTTCGTCTTAAATTTGAAACGGATTGTGCATAGATTGCGCATTATAGAGCAAGCGTGCTGAGGTACAAGGCATAACTCATCGAAGATATCGTTTTTTATGCGGACATATAACCTCACTAATTAAAAATAGTATTCAGTCATTGATTTCGCCAATCGGTTATTCGTTGGCGGCATTAAGGCGACATTAAAAAAACAACCCTTCATTAGGTTTAATAGACCATTAAATACTTCATTTTTTTACACCTGTATAAATATTTATACTCACTAAACTCTGTTCTTTCGAAGCATGTTTACCCGCAAAATGACCACTACATTGATGAGATACTGGTGATGTAAACGGATTATGGTTGTTTAATGTAATGAAAGTGTTACATTTTTGGTGTTTTTTAGAGTGGGCGATAGGTATCTGCTGATCGTTGCGACTTTATTGAATCGTGCCATGGTTAATAAAGATTTCGACCCTATAAAGGAAACCTAGACATGACATCAATAAGCAACCCCCTTGGTACCGATGGTTTTGAGTTTGTTGAATATACGGCAGCGGATGCGCAGGGGATTGACGCACTAAAACAGCTGTTCACTTCTTTAGGTTTTGCTGAAATCGCGAAACACCGCTCTAAACAAGCTTGGCTTTATCGCCAAGGGGATATCAATTTCATCATCAATGCTCAACCTCATAGTCAAGCGGCTGATTTTGCTAAGCTTCATGGTCCATCAGTGTGTGGAATGGCATTTCGGGTTAAAGATGCAGCTGAGGCTTTAACGCATGCTTTACAGTGTGACGCGGTTGCCTATCAAGGTGAAGTTGGACCTATGGAGCTAAGCATTCCGGCTATTTATGGCATCGGTGATAGCTTATTGTATTTTGTTGATCGCTACGGTGATAAAAGTATCTATGATGTTGACTTTTTGTTTTATGCTGATGCTGAGCAGCGTTTGCAACAAAAGCAGGTCGGTTTATGTGAAATCGATCATCTCACTCATAATGTGATGCAAGGCAATATGAATAAATGGGCTGGATTTTATGAACGGCTCGCCAACTTTAAAGAGATTCGATATTTTGATATTGAAGGGAAATTGACCGGCTTGGTTAGCCGTGCGATGACATCGCCGTGCGGTAAAATTCGTATTCCAATCAATGAATCGCGTGATGATAAGTCACAAATTGAAGAATTTTTACGTGAATACAATGGCGAAGGGATTCAGCATATTGCCTTGAGTACCACCGATATTTATCACACTGTGCGTACGTTGCGAGCGCAAGGCATGGAGTTTATGCCAACCCCAGATACCTACTATGAGAAAATCAATTCGCGCGTTCTCGGTCATCATGAATCCGTTGATGAGTTACGCGAATTGCGGGTATTGATTGATGGTGCACCATTAAAAGATGGTATTTTGCTGCAAATATTTACCCAAACCGTTATTGGTCCAGTCTTTTTTGAAATTATTCAGCGCAAAGGCAATCAAGGTTTTGGCGAAGGTAACTTCAAAGCCTTGTTTGAATCGATAGAAGAAGATCAAATTCGTCGTGGAGTGCTAGATGATGCATAAACCGTTTACGTTTCCTCATCGCGAAGGGGTGTTTTCGAAACAGGCTCATGCGGATTTTCCTGAGCAAGCGATCTATGAGCGAGAAGCTGGGCGCAGTGGCTTTTTTGGCGCTGCGAGTCACTTTCATCATCAGCATCCACCCACCGCATGGACCGAATGGCAGGGCGATTTACGGCCCAGAGCATTTAACTTAAATCACTTGAGCCACTCTGAACAATTATCCCCTTGGTCTGTCCCTCATTTGCTGCATAACCAAGAGGTGAAAATCCGGGTCTGGCAGCTTAGCCAACCAATGACCCAATTGGTGCGTAATGCGGATGGTGATGAATTATTATTTGTTCATAAAGGCAGTGCCGAGCTGTTTTGTGATTATGGCCATATGACGATTCATGAAGGGGATTATGTGTTAATTCCGCGCTCAACGACTTGGCGTTTAGACCCTAATGAACCGCTGTTTTTGTTGATGATCGAGAATACGGATGCCGCTTATGCCTTACCAGAAAAAGGTATTGTCGGTCAGCACGCTGTGTTTGATCCGGCGGTGCTTGAAGTGCCGAGTATTAATACACGTTTTCAGGCGCAGTACTCAGAACGCACCACGCACGTTGAAGTTAAACGGCACGATCAAGTGAGTGTGATTACCTATCCTTTTAATCCCCTAGATGCGGTAGGCTGGCATGGCGATCTGGCGGTGCTGAGGCTCAATTGGCGAGATATTCGACCGCTAATGTCCCATCGCTATCATCTACCGCCGTCTGCACATACCACCTTTGTTGGGCAAGGGTTTGTGGTCTGTACGTTTGTGCCAAGACCGATTGAAAGTGACCCTGGCGCATTAAAAGTACCGTTTTATCACAATAATGATGATTATGATGAAGTGCTGTTTTATCACGCGGGTGACTTTTTCAGTCGCGATAATATTGAAGCTGGGATGGTGACGTTTCACCCTGCGGGCTTTACTCATGGCCCTCATCCGAAAGCGTTCCAAGCCGGATTAAAAAACAGCAAAACGTTTACCGATGAAGTGGCGGTAATGATTGATACCCGCCACGCCCTGCAATTTAGTGAGGCGGTTAAAGAAGTAGAAAATCCTCAGTACGTTTATAGCTGGAAAGAGCACAAGGATACGCCATGAAGTTAGCGACGTTAAAAAATGACACACGAGATGGGCAATTAGTGGTTGTCAGTCGAGATTTACAGCGCTGTGTGGTTGTTGACCACCTCGCTTCAACACTCCAACGAGCACTCGATGATTGGCAAAAAGTGGAAGGTCCGTTACAAGAGATCTCCCAAGCTTTAAATGCCGGCCAGCTTACTCATACTTTACCGTTTGTTGAGGATAACTGTGCCTCGCCGTTACCAAGGGCATTTCAATGGGCAGATGGCTCAGCTTATGTCAACCATGTTCAGTTAGTTCGACGTGCTCGTGGAGCCGAATTACCAGAGAGTTTTTGGACTGATCCGCTAATGTATCAAGGGGGATCGGACAGTTTTCTGGGGCCACACGAACCTATCCCGCTTGTTGATCCCCAATGGGGATTAGATTTTGAAGCTGAGGTGGCGGTCGTCACTGATGATGTCCCTATGGGGATCACAGCGGAGCAGGCAGGGCAACATATTCGCTTAGTAATGCTGGTGAATGATGTCTCTCTACGAGGGTTAATTCCCAATGAATTAGCTAAAGGTTTTGGCTTTTTCCAATCGAAACCAAGCTCAGCTTTTTCTCCGGTGGCAGTGACTCCTGATGAACTTAACGGCGCATGGGACGGCGCTAAGTTATCTTTACCATTATTGTCGACTTATAACGGTCAGTTGTTTGGCTGTCCGAATGCAGGGGTCGATATGACCTTTGATTTTCCTCAGTTGATTGCCCATGCAGCGAAATCTCGCCCTTTATGCAGTGGCACGATTATTGGTTCTGGTACCGTCTCAAATAAGCAAGGCACGGAGTACGGAAGTTCAATCGGTGAAGGGGGTGTCGGTTATTCGTGTATTGCCGAGTTACGAATGATTGAAACCATTCGTGATGGGCAACCCAGCACCGCTTTTATGCAGGTCGGTGATACGATAAAACTTGAGATGCTCGATCATCAAGGTAATAGCGTATTTGGTCGTATTGAACAAACGGTGATTGAATCAGGGAGATAGATGATGAGTGAGCTGAAATTATACGGCTACTGGCGCTCATCGGCAACGTATCGGGTGCGTCTTGCCTTAGCAATTAAGCAACTGAGTTATCAGCAGTTTCCGGTTGATCTCATCGCTCAAGGTGGTGAGCAACACAGCGAGGTATTTCATCAGCTTAATGCGAGTGAATTAGTGCCAGTGTTAGTTGATGGCGATTTCGTTCTTAATCAATCACTGGCGATTATTGAATATCTTGATGATCATTACCCGCAGCCGCGTCTTATTCCTGTCTCAGGTGAGGCAAAATACCGTGTGTTGTCGCTAGCTCATGATATTGCAATGGATATTCATCCATTAAATAACCTAAGGGTTTTACAATATTTATCACAAAACCTTGCTGTGGATGAGCCCCAAAAAACGCAGTGGTATCAACATTGGATAGCGGTAGGTTTTCGCGCCATTGAAGAAAAGCTGACTATAAGTGCAGGGCAATATTGTATCGGCGATGCACTTTCTCTGGCGGATATCTGCCTGATACCTCAAGTGTATAATGCTGAGCGCTTTGCCGTTGACATGAGCCTTTATCCAAACATCATGCGTATTACCAATACGCTGCGTGAGCGAGCTGATTTTCACTCAGCCGCACCGGAAAGCTGCCGCTGAGTGAAGCGTTTAACTTAGGATGATTAAGCGATAGCTCGCTGGGCTAATGAGGTAGGGCATAAGCGCTTCCCTTGTTCATCAAACAGATGCAGGTTATCTATGTTGATCGATAGGTTAAGCGTTTGATCAATATCTACATTCATTTCAGGTGTTACCGCAATAAAATCGCTGAGTTGAGTTAACCCAGCGATTTTTCCATGCACCAATTGATTGGGACCAAGTGGTTCAACGACACTGATTTGTAAGCGTAAATTCAGAGCGTTTTCACTGCTCGAAAGTCCAGCATGCTCAGGACGAATACCTAGGGTTAATGATGGAGCGCTGAGTTGTTGATAGTGCGGTAGATAAATTTTTTGATGACCAACCTGTAAATAGCCGTTATCGAGTGTTGCGGGGATAAAGTTCATCGCTGGGCTACCAATAAAACTCGCCACAAAGGTACTCGCCGGTTGGTGGTAAACTTCTTTTGGGCGACCGACTTGTTCAATTTTTCCTTGGTTTAAGACCACAATGCGATCGGCTAATGTCATCGCTTCTACTTGATCGTGGGTGACATAGACACTGGTCACCCCGAGTTTGCGTTGCAGTTTTTTTATCTCTAAGCGCATATGCGCGCGTAACGCCGCATCGAGGTTGGATAGTGGCTCATCAAATAAAAACAGCTGCGGATCGCGGACAATCGCGCGTCCCATCGCGACACGTTGACGTTGACCACCAGACAGTTTGGCGGGTTTACGATCTAAATACTCTTCAATTTTGAGGGTTTTAGCGACGTGATTAATTTTTTCAGCGATGGATTTTTTATCCACCCCACGATTTTTTAAGCCATACGCCAAGTTATCGTAAACGCTCATATGAGGATAAAGAGCGTAGTTTTGAAATACCATCGCAATATCACGTAGCGCAGGTTTTTCGTTATCCACTCGGCGACCGGCTAGATGGATTTCTCCACTGTTGATGGGCTCAAGCCCAGCAATCGAACGTAGAATTGACGATTTACCACAACCTGATGGTCCAACTAAAACGATGAATTCGCCCTCATTAATTGACAAATCAACGCCTTTAACTGCTTGATGACCATTTTCATAGGTTTTGACTAACTGTCTGATATCCAACATAACATTGTCCAGTTTTTGTGGTGAGGTTGGGGTGACTAAATGCATAGAGTTATTTTTCACTTTCGACTAATCCTTTAACAAACCAGCGTTGGAAAATGACCACGACGAATACCGGCGGCAGCATGGCTAAAATCACCATGGCGAACGCGTAGTCATAACGTGGTAAACGAGTTTCATTAATATTATTGAGAATTTGTTTAATGCCCATCACGATGGTGTTGTATTGCTCATCGGTGGTCATCATGATGGGCCATAAATACTGGTTCCATCCTACGACAAACATAATGATGAAAATGGCGGCGATCATGGTTTTCGATAGCGGCAGTAATACGTCGATGAAGAAACGAATCGGTCCAGCATTATCGAGCTGTGCTGCTTCCATCAATTCATCTGGAATCGTTTTAAAAAACTGACGAAAGAAAAAGGTTGCAGTAGCCGAGGCAATCAAAGGCAAGATAAGCCCTGTATAACTATTGAGCATTCCTAGGCTTGAAACGACTTCATAAGAGGGGATGATTCGCACTTCTAACGGCAATAAAAGCGTGACAAGAATAAGCCAAAACCAGAAGCTGGCATAAGGCAGCCGGAAATAGACCAAAGCGTAAGCCGCGATCATCGAAACCAAAATTTTCCCGATCGCAAAACCCAGCCCCATGATCATCGAATTGGTGATCATCGATTGCGCGGTAATATTGCCCGAAAATCCGTGGCTTTTGTGCCAAGCTTCTTTATAAATAGCCAAAAATTGATCGCCCATTCCCCACTGCAAACCTTCACTGATGATGGTGTTGGGATGATGAGTCGAGCTGGCAAAGATGAGCCAGATTGGCACTAGCATAAATAAGGCTCCGGTGATCAAAATTAAGTGATCGAATAGGTTATTACTTTTCATTTTGCTTCCTTGGATATAAAACCTTAATAATGAACACGTTTTTCAACCACACGGAACTGGATAAACGTCAGCCCGAGAACGAGCAGTAATAAGATCACAGATTGTGCTGAACTGCCGCCTAAATCCGCCCCAACAAATCCATCACGGTATACCTTATAAACCAAAGACGTTGTTGAACCTCCTGGCCCGCCGTTGGTCATGGTATCGATCACGCCGAACGTATCGAAAAAGGCATAGGTGAGGTTAATCACCAAGAGAAAAAATCCGGTCGGGGCAAGCAAAGGAAAAGTAATGGTCCAAAAGCGTTTGGCATCACTGACGCAATCGAGCGTCGAGGCTTCTTTAACGGCATAAGAAATGGACTGTAATCCGGCGAGAAAGTAGATGAAATTGACGGAGACCTGTTTCCATACGGAAACCAAAATCAATGCGAAGGTTGCATCAAACGGATTGGTTTGCAGGCTAAATTGCCATCCAAACATCGCAAAAAGATCCGTTAATAGGCCAATGTGGGGGTTAAACAAAAAACCACCGATAATTCCGGCTATCGCAGGAGCGACGGCATAAACCCAAGTTAAGCTAACCTTGTACGCTCCTTGACCATGAATGATATTATCTGCTTTGACCGCCAGTAGCAGAGCGATGGCGAGTGATAAAAAGGAGACCACGATAGAAAACAGTAAAGTGAAGCTCAGCGATTTCAAATATTCATGGGATTGAAACAGCATCTGATAGTTTTCAAAGCCAATGAAAGTGGATGACATACCCCACGGGTCTTCCAGCATAAAGGAAAGATAAATCGCTTTTGCGGCCGGATAGAGAAAGAAAATCGCGATAATCACCATTTGCGGAGCTAACAGCAAATAGGGTAAAGGAGTGTGAGAAAATTGTTGTCGACGTTCCACGGTTATTTCCAGTCATAAAAAATCGTGCTGAAGAGTACGGCTATCTTCGCCGTACTCTTCAATGAGCGAGACTCAAGCGACGAAACGTCGGTTTGAAGTCTGTTGTAATCAACGAGCGTTATTGCACAGTGCGAGCAAAACGTTGCAGGAGATTTTTACTTTCGTCTTCGACTCGTTTAAGGCTATTTTCTACCGAAGAGCGTCCAGCAAAAATATTGTCGAATTCACGGTGCATGACTTCACGTATTTGCGGATAGAAACCTAAGCGATAACCTTGTGTCCATTCACCGGAAGGTAGGCTTAGCTGTTTTACGCCCACTTCTGCATCGGGATAGGTTTGATAATAGCCTGAGGCTTTGGTTAGGCTATAAGCGGCATTGGTGACTGGTACATAACCGGTCGATGTGTGCCAATTCATCTGTACTTCAGGCTGAGTAAGATAAGTAAAAAAAGCCGCGACGGCATTTTCTTCTTCTTTAGTATGACCACTTAAAGCAAACAGAGCGGCGCCGCCAATAAAAGTATGAGTGCCTTCAGCGTTTAATTTTTCCCAATGTGGTAAGTAGGTAGTACCTAACTCAAACGGGACTCTATCACGCAGCCCACCGAAGGAACCTGATGAGCCCATCCACATCGCCACTTCTTGGCGTTCAAAAGGCGTTTGGTTGGCATCCCAGTTACTTCCGTAATATTTGAAGTAGCCCTTATCTGACCATTCTTTAAGTTTATTAAAATGCATCAGCATATCTTGTGAATTAAACATCAGTTGTGATGAAAGAGAGGCATAGCCATTGTGCTGATCAGAGAGCGGCAAGTTATGACGAGATTTGAAGTTTTCAAACATAATCCATGGTGTATGCGATTGTGAAAAAGTAACGTAACCTTTTGCTTTTAGTTTTTCGGCTAAGACTTCAAGTTGTTCATAAGTTTGTGGTGCCGTAGCTCCAACTTTATTTAAAATATCTTTGTTGTAATACAGAACGGGAGTGGAACTATTGAAGGGCATACCAACCATTTTGCCTTTATTGTCCGCATAGAAATTACGCACACCAGACAGATAATCTTGAGCATTAAATGAGTAACCGGCATTAACCAGAATATCTTGTACTGGTTTAGCCACACCAGGGACATTCATTATGGTTGCAGCTCCGGCATCAAAGACTTGGAGAATGTGCGGTGATTGACCTGCACGAAAAGCAGCAATACCTGCGGTTAACGTTTCGGTATAGTCCCCTTTGTAGATAGGAGTGATGGTATAGTCCTTCTGCGCGGCATTAAAATTTGCAGCGAGTTGGTTGACGGATTCTCCTAGTTGCCCTCCCATTGCATGCCACCAAGTGATTTCGGTCGCAGCAAGAGTGTGTCCAGAAAAAGTGGTTGCCATCAGACCCGCTAGCCATAGCTTGTGCATTGTATTTCCCTTAATTATATAAAGTTGGAGTTAACATAGTGGTTCGCTGAATAGGGTGGCGGTCAAATATTTCAATTTAATGTAATGTTTGTTTCACTTTGATTTTGTTCTGGTTTGTTTTTTGTAATGCGCCACAGATAACATTTTTGTTGATTTTTTGTTTATTTATTGTTTCTTTGAGTGGTATGGTTAGTCTTCTTGCCTTCAGGACCGACCAGTTAGAGTATTTGTGAAAATTCATACCCTTCGCGGCCATATCCAAAATTTATATTTGGTTGAATATCCAGATAGATTAATGCTATTGGATGGAGGATGTCGTGCTGATGTGTCTCTGATACTGGATTACATTACTGCTCAATTAGGTCGCTCAGTGAGCGAACTTAAGGTGGTGGTGGTCACTCATATGCATCCTGATCATGCTGGTGGTGCGCACTTATTGCGGCGTAAAACCGGCTGTAAGATAGTCTCTGGTGCGCAAGTGGGTCATTGGTATCAAGGTGGGTTAGGGATTGTGATGTTTTGGGCTGATTTAGCTTTGGCGCATTGGATGGCAAAGCGCTTGGGTAAACCAAGGCGTCGTTTATGGTTTCCTCGTAAATTACGTGCGGATCATCAATTAATGGACGGTGAAGCGATTCCTGGGTTTTCTGAATGGCAAGTTTTAGAAACGACAGGACACACCGATAGAGATATCTCTCTCTTTCATCCACAGCAAAGTATTTTGTATGTCGCCGATTTGATCGTCGAAGTAAAAAAACAGCTGATCTCTCCTTTTCCTATTTTTTTTCCCAAACAGTATCGTCGTTCGGTTGCGCGGGTATATCAGCTCAATCCGCAGCGTTTATTGCTGGCTCATGGTGGCGAAGCGATCCTTGATGATCATGCCTATCAACATTTGATGGATACCACACCAATCACGCCCGCCACCCACTGGCGAGTAGTAAAAATCAAACTTAAGCGTTTTCTGTTTACCCCGTTAGCTCATTTGTTTCCTCGTTGATATCCCCTTCCAACTTAAAGCAGCGGTGTTGGCTACCTTCGTTCACCCCAATCACGTCGTTTGCCTATGCTCATGGGGATTCACTCACTTGCCGCCTACCTGCAACTTTCAGCCGTTTGGGTATAGTGGGTTGAGCTTTAGTTTGATCTTCATATCACCCACACCATCGACAACAATCCTGAATTCATCCATCTGGCACACTTTTCTCAGTGGTAATAGATAACTTTATCTACTTATCCGAGTTGGTAATGTTAAATCAATTCCATTATTTGCGTAGTTGATATCTGACTGCTACTTTTTAATTGAGCCTTATTTTGTTATGCGCCTAAGTGCTTTTTGGTGTTGATGGGTTGGTTGTAACAGATAAGCTCTCTAATAATAATCATAATTTTACGTTAGTTCGGCATAGGATAACTGCACATATGTTAGCGCTCAGGCTTGTTCCTCTATTCATGCCTGCCCTAGTGTTATCGGGCATGGTTGTGATCTATTCGAGTTTACCTTTATACATCAGTGCGTTGCTGGTATTGGCTTCCATTGCCAGCCTTAGCTACGTCGCTTGGAATTATGAATCGTACATTCAAACCGTCAAACAGCAAAAAAAACAAATTGAACACCTCTCGGCGTTACAGGAGTCTCAATTAGAGTCCTATCACTCGTTAGAGCCCCTGTTTATCGAATCATTACCCGTCTGGGCACGACATATTGATTCCGCTAATCAACATCTAACCGATTCAGTTTCAGAGTTGAGCCAGCAGTTTTCTCAACTGGTCGAGCGGCTCAGTCATACCTTGTCTCTCACCGGAGTGAACAGTCACGGTAAAGAGCAATCGGTAACGGAAGAAATTCATCAATGTCGTAGCATGCTTAACAATGCGGTAGATGCGCTACGGGCTGGGCAAACACTAAGACAGCAAGTATTGAGTGAGATGCGTGAATTAATGAAATACACCACATCACTGAAAAAAATGGCTGGAGAAGTGGTTGGTATCGCAGATAAAACCAATTTATTAGCCCTCAATGCCGCGATTGAGTCCGCGCGAGCTGGAGAAGCGGGAAGAGGCTTTGCTGTGGTTGCCGATGAAGTGCGTGGTTTATCTCAACAATCAAGAGAAACCGCGAGCAAGATGACAGAGCAAGTGAATAGCGTTAATGCTGCCATCGAGAAAGCCTGTGAAATGGTTGAACAGGTTAATAAAGATGAAACTGAGCAAATGAATAATACCGAGCAATGCATTGATGAAGTTATCAACCATTTTCAGCACATAGTGCAAACGTTAGATGAACAAGCTCAAGGGCTCACTGAAGATGCCCAACAAGTCAAAGAGACGGTGACACACGTGATCATTCGCCTTCAGTTCCAAGATAGGGTGAGTCAAATTTTAGAGCAAATTACTCGTAATTTAACCGAGTTAGGCGATGCCATTACGTTAGTTCAACAAGATAGAAATCATCCGATTGTCGGACAATTATCGCCGCAAAAATGGCTCGATAAAATGAAGAGTAGTTACACCATGATTGAGCAGCATCAAGTTCATACGGGTAAAAAATCTACTCATAGTAGTAAACCAGAAGTGCAATCTGACATTACCTTTTTCTAACGAACAGCAAACCATAAGCAGGAGGTTTGAGGATGAGTAAAACAATTTTGGTTGTCGATGATTCTGCAGCCATTCGTCAAGTTGTTAGCCTTGCTCTAAAAGGCGCGGGTTACCAAACGATTGAAGCCATTGATGGTGCTGATGCGCTAAGAAAAATTCAAGGCGTTAAAGTCCACTTGGTGATCAGTGACGTCAATATGCCCAATATGGATGGATTGACCTTACTAAAAGAACTGAAAAAACAACCTGCGACCAAATTCACGCCCGTGATCATGTTGACCACGGAATCGGAAGCCTCGAAAAAAGATCAAGGCCGTTTAGCGGGCGCGAAGGCTTGGGTAGTGAAACCGTTTGTGCCAGATCAAATGTTGGCGGCGGTGAATAAACTGATGCCAGCTTAGGAGTTAAGGTATGCAGATCCTCGAAGAAAATGATCAACACGTCAACATTGAGTTATCCGGCGAGTTAACGATTTATCAAGCGCAGGAAATGTATGAGTTTTTGACGCCATGGGTTATGAAGCCGATTGATTTATTGATTGATGTTACGCGCATTACTGATCTTGACACCAGCGCGATTCAATTATTAGTAATGGTCAATAAAGCGAAACGAGAGCAACAGCAGCAATGTTTGTTACTGGTAGAGAATCCTTTGTTTATCCAAGTGATGGCTAAATTAGGCGTTAATGCCCTTAACCATAATTTGGCATTGCAGCCCAATACGTAATGCGCGAATAGGAGTATAAACATGGATCCGATGCTGTTGGCTGCACTTGAAACCTATTACACCGAAAGCCGTGAATTATTAGAAGGTATGGAGCTGGATTTACTCGAGCTTGAAGCGGGTAATCATCAAGATTTAAACGAAAGACTCAATGCTATCTTCCGTGCTGCGCATACGGTTAAAGGCTCGGCAGGTATTTTTAATCTTGATGCGATTGTCCACTTTACACATAAAGTAGAAAACCTACTTGACCAGTTACGCTCAGAGCAATTGGTCTTGACTGGTGAAGTGATCAGTCTGTTGTTTCGCTGTCGTGATCATATGCTAACTCTGCTCGATGAAGCGCAATTTGAGCAGCAGCATCACGCGGATAACCAGCAAATCAGTGAAACACTGATTGAACAATTAAACGCGTTTCTTGGTGAGCAACCAGACGTGAAAACCAGTGAGGCACCAATCAAAGACAGCGCTCCACTTACGGTAGAGGCTCAGCGTTTTCTATGGGTAAAGTTTCCGCAAAGTGCTTTACAGGATGGGATGGATCCGCTGTCCTTTTTTGCTTATTTAGCCAAATTAGGCCAAATCGAACAGATTATTTTCGATGACAGTAGCTTACCCCAAGAGTGGACAGACTTTGACTCAGAAAATTGTTACTTGAGTTGGCAAATAGCGCTCAATAGTGATGCTCAAGATGAGGAAATTTTAGCGGTTTTCGAATTTATTCGGGACGAAGGCGAGGTGTATTTATTTTCCGCCAATCAGTGTACTCCGGCCTTACTTGATGAGTTACAACAGAAAGGTATGCACAATCTTGAGCATTTTCAAGCCTGTGGCTTACAACTGGATCTCATGTCTGAGCCGTTGATTGACGCTGAGTCACCGATTGAAGTGCAAGAAGACTCCGATCAATCCATCACTCAAGCTAAGCCAGTTAAATCGGACGCTGCCGTGGCAAAATCAGCGGCGAATGAAACGGTAAATCGCGAACAAAAAAGCTTGCGTGTTGATGCAGAAAAGCTTGACACGTTAATTAACTTGATTGGAGAGTTGGTCACCGCTGGAGCGGGCTGCGCTTTACAAGCCAGCAGTCATGCCGATAGCGCAATGCAAGAATCGGTCTCTCGGCTCAATGGCCTATTAGAAGAAGTCAGAGATGCGGCATTAAAGTTAAGAATGGTACCGATTGGCAATACGTTTATCCGTTTTCAAAGGGTCGTACGCGATGTTGCTAAAGAGTTAGGTAAAGAGATCCAACTTGATATTCATGGCGGAGATACTGAGCTTGATAAATCGGTGGTCGAGAAAATCGGTGACCCGCTGATGCACCTGATTCGTAATGCCATGGATCATGGCATTGAAATGCCTGAGAAAAGGCGAGAGCAAGGCAAAAATCACTCAGGACAAATCACCTTAAATGCCTACCATGATTCAGGCAACATCGTATTGGAAATTATCGATGATGGTAAAGGACTTGATGCTGAAAAACTGCGTTTAAAAGCCATTGAAAAAGGGTTGATTGATGAGCACTCGGTATTGACCCGAGATGAAATGTATCAATTGATTTTTGAACCGGGCTTTTCAATGGCACAAGAGGTTTCCAACCTATCGGGTCGAGGGGTTGGTATGGATGTGGTGCGTCGAAACATCAATGAATTACGTGGTCGAGTAGAAATAGAAAGTGAGTTGTCGATTGGTACCACAGTACGTCTGATTCTGCCATTAACCCTCGCGATCATCGATGGATTTTTAATTGAAGTCGGTGATGAAGAGTTTGTTGTACCTCTTGATGCCGTTAAAGAGTGCGTTGAGCTGCATCATCCAGTGACCAAACAAGGGGTAAAAGTCAGCAGTCACCTTAATTTGCGTGGCAGCGTTTTACCACTGATTGATTTACGCAAACAGTTCAACTTAAACAAGCAAGCGCCTCGTCGGCAAAATGTGGTTGTTGTACAAACCGGTGGGCAAATGGCTGGATTGGTGGTTGACCGATTATTGGGCGAGTTACAAACCGTTATTAAACCGCTCGGACCTATTTTTGAGAATATCCAAGGGATCAGTGGCTCTACGATTTTAGGGAATGGGGATATTGCCTTGATTTTAGATATTCCTGGTTTAACGCAGCAAATGATTCAACAAGAATCACAACAATTTGCGCTGCATTAATATTTACAGCGCACAAGGTATCAGATTAAGCGCATAACGCGCGTCACCGCTATAAGGAATCTGGCAATGTTTAAGGATCTATCAGTAAAAATTAAGCTCAGCCTACTCATTGGTTTGTTAGGTGTGTTATTAATCGGTGTTGGTTCGGCTGGCTTATACGGCATGAGCAAAATGGTTGATGGATTGAGAAGTGTTTATCTTGACCGAACCATTCCGATTGGTCAGCTAAATGATATTAAAGTTCGTTTTTTACAAAACCGGATTGCGATGGCATTTGCTCAGTTGTATCCCGATGATGAGAATATCAACGCTCAAGTCAAGAACGTAGAAGATAACTTAAAAGTAATTGATCAAATCTGGTCTCGATACATCACGACGACGTTAACCGAGGAAGAAGCTCGCTTGGTCAATCAGTTTCAGCGCGACAATAAAATCTTTATTGAGCAAGCCATTGAACCAACCTTGGTTGCATTAAGAATGGGGGATATTTCAACCGCCACCTCATTGGCATTGGAAAGAGTTCGACCTTTATATCCCCCCGTTGCTCAGTCTTTGGATCTATTGGTTGATTTGCAAATTCAAGAAGCAGCAGCGGAATATAATAGAGAAAGCACATTGTATGAAACGCTACGTTTGGTCTCCATCTCTTCGATAGCGGTTGGACTGATTTTGGCTTTCAGTTTCGGAATTGCTTTAATTCGGGGAATTTGTGGCCCATTAGAAAAAGCGGTCCATCTATCTCAAGAGTTGGCAAAGGGCAACTTAACCACCAAGTTAGAAGCAACCAGTAAAGATGAAATGGGGCGTCTGCTCGATTCCATGCAGCAAATGGTTCGTAAGCTATCTAGTATTGTCGGTGAGGTGAATGGGGCAAGTAACGCATTAGCCTCAGCGTCAGAGCAAGTCTCTGCGACGGCGCAAAACTTAAGTCAGGGTGCGAGTGAACAAGCGGCGAGTGTTGAAGAAACGACCTCTTCAATTGAAGAAATGTCAGCCTCTATTGCCCAAAATACCGAAAATGCCAAAGTAACCAACGGGATTGCCAGTAAAGCGGCTTTAGAAGCCCAAGAAGGCGGCAACGCGGTAGGTAAGACGGTTGCGGCGATGAAATCAATAGCAGAAAAAATTAGTATTATCGACGACATCGCTTATCAAACCAACTTGCTGGCTTTGAATGCAGCGATTGAAGCGGCTCGGGCTGGTGACCATGGTAAAGGATTTGCTGTTGTGGCGGCAGAAGTAAGAAAACTGGCTGAGCGTAGCCAAGTGGCTTCGCAAGAGATTGGTGAAGTGGCGAAAAATAGTGTCGCGTTGGCAGAGCAAGCTGGAAGTTTGTTAGAAGAAATCGTCCCTTCGATACAAAAGACCGCTGATTTGGTACAAGAAATCAACGCGGCATCTATGGAGCAAGCTACAGGTGCATCACAAATCAATCAAGCGATGGAACAACTCAACAGTGTTACTCAACAAAGTGCATCAGCATCCGAAGAGTTAGCCTCAACGTCCGAAGAAATGAGTAGCCAAGCTCAGCAGTTACAACAATTGATGACCTTCTTTAAGACCGATGAGCGACAAGTGAAATTGGCGAGTAAAAAACAGCAACCCTCCGCCAAAGCATCGCCTGAAGCATCAAGAGTCACTCAAGACGATGATGATTCGGACTATGTACGTTTTTAGGAGAATCGTATGATGGGACAGTTAGCGACACCCAACTTGGCAACCAGTATCAATGATCAGCAATATTTAACTTTTCTGTTGAACGGAGAGATGTATGCGTTTGCGATACTTAATGTCAAAGAGATCCTCGAATACGGAAAAGTAACCCCGATCCCTCGTATGCCTAAATTCATTCAAGGGGTGATCAACTTACGTGGTGAAGTGGTTCCAGTGATTAATTTGGCACATCGCTTTCAAATTGAGGCTCGCGCGATCACGAAACGAACCTGTATTGTCATTATTGAAGTCGATACCGATGATCAGCGCCAAGATTTAGGGGTGCTGGTGGATAGCGTGTCAGAGGTGATTGATATTCCGATGAGCGATATTCGTGCTGCGCCGGCTTTTAGTTGCCAGATACGGACAGACTTTATCCGCGCGATGGCTCAGTTACAGGATAACTTTGTTATCATTTTAGCCGAAGATAAAGTGTTATCAGTTGATGAGCTTGCTATGGTTGATAAAGTAGCCAAGGAGCTCGGTAAGAGCTAAGAGGTGTAGTATGGCTTTTCTTGAATCTGTGTATACAGAATGTCAGCCACAGCTATCGGACGAGACATTCATTCGTTACCAACGTTGGTTATATGAAAAAGCGGGGATTTCCCTTAACGTAACAAAAAAATCTTTGGTCATTGGTCGACTTAATGTTCGTTTACATCAACTTGGCTTAAAAAGCTTTGATGCTTATTTTGATTTTTTTGCTTTAGCACCTGATAGTGCTGATAAAAAAGCAGAGCAACAGGTGGTGATTGATTTACTCACCACCAATGAAACGTACTTTTTTCGCGAAGAGGCACATTTCACTTTCGTACAACAAGAGGTGATCCCCAACTATTATCCCCAAACACTGCGTTGCTGGAGTGCGGCAAGCTCATCAGGGGAAGAAGCTTACTCTCTGGCGATGCTATTAATGGATAACAATCCACGACCTTGGCAGATAGTAGCGACCGACATCAACAGCCGAGTTCTCGCACAAGCGAGTAGCGGAATTTATCCCTTATCTCGCAGTAGTAATATTCCGTTGCACTATTTACAAAAATATTGCCGTAAAGGCGTCGGTGCGAAAGCCAATACATTCAAAGTGATTCGTTCTTTACGTGATCGGGTCACTTTTCAGCAGGCTAATTTGCAAGAGAGCTTGGCTCGATTTGGACATTTTGATCTGATTTTTCTGCGTAACGTGATGATTTATTTTGATGCAGCGTCGAAACAAAGAGTGATTGATAATATCCAGCGTCAGCTTAATCCTGGTGGTTACCTGTTGATTGGTCATGCAGAAACGTTGCAGTCGATTAAAGCGCCATTAAAGTTAATCAGTCCGTCGATTTATCAAAAACTATAAGAAATCAAGATGATAGTGGTTAACTACACTTTAACGTTGATGATTGCTCTCCTCCTTTGCCTCAATAGGGAAGGTTAATGACAAATAAGAAAATACAAGTCCTGATTGTTGATGATTCAGCGGTCGTCAGGCAAGTGCTTAGCCAAATATTAGTTGAGCAACCAGATATCGATTTGCTTCCTGCGGCGGCAGACCCATTATTTGCCATGAAACGGATGGAAAAAAACTGGCCCGATGTGATTATTTTGGATGTCGAAATGCCACGTATGGATGGCATTACCTTCTTGAAGAAAATCATGGCTGAGCGACCAACACCGGTGATTATCTGTTCAACATTAACCGAAAAAGGCGCTCAAGTGACCTTAGAGGCATTACAAGCTGGTGCTGTTACGATCATTACTAAACCCAAAATGGGCTTAAAAGATTTTTTAGAAGATAGCGCAAATCAAGTGCTGCAAGCGGTAAGAGGGGCCGCGAAGGCGAAAGTTAAAAATTTGTTCAATGCTTCAGCATCTCACTCTGACAAATCATTATCCACGGAACATAAATTTCAGACTCAGCCAGCAGCTTCATTACCGATCAATTCATTATTGAGCAGTGAAAAAATCGTCGTCATCGGCACTTCGACAGGCGGAACACAAGCCTTGGAATACGTTTTAACCCATTTACCGAAACACGCGCCGGGGATTGTGATTGTCCAACATATGCCTGAAAAGTTTACCGCAATGTTTGCTGAGCGCCTCAATTCATTGAGTCAGATGACGGTCAGTGAAGCCAAAAGTGGCGATCGAGTGCTGCCTGGTATCGCATTGATTGCTCCTGGAGGAAAACACACTAAGTTGTTGCGCAGTGGTGCTCAATACAAAGTCGAGGTGTTTGATGGACCTTTAGTCAATCGACATAAACCGGCTGTCGATGTGTTGTTTCGTTCCGCAGCTCAGCAGGCCGGAAGCAATGTACTCGGGATCATCATGACTGGCATGGGCGATGATGGAGCCAGAGGGTTAAAAGCGATGTTTGACCATGGTGCGTCAACCGTCGCGCAAGATGAAGCCAGTTGTGTCGTCTTTGGTATGCCGAAAGAGGCGATTGCCCTTGGTGCGGTGCAGACTATTTGTCCTTTATCCGCCATTCCTAAACAAATTCTGCGTTTTACTCAGCACATCAAGTGATCGTGCTTCCTCGGGGCTGTTGCCATAATTTCATCGTTATCGAACCTCATGAGGCGTAATTGACTCGCCATCGACTAACAACGTCAGTCTTTTGAGGCTTATTATCTCTGTCCGCGTTGGCTATCTTTACATTGTTTACGCTTATAATCGCAGCCAGAGCAGATTTTCATTGAAAATACAGTTGATAATGAGAGCCTTTATCAATAACATGTCAGCATTCTCATGTGGTAATTGATGACAACGATGAATTTAACCAAACCTAGCCTAATCTTATTTTCAGCGCTAAGCGTGTTAGCGGCGCATGCCAGTGTGCTGGATGATGCAAAAACAATCCAAAAAACCACCAATCGCGCTTCAGCGGTGAGTCAGCAGAACGTCGATAAAAGTGCAGAAGCAACCTTATCTCTTCAAGCGGACATTGAGCGATTAAATGAAGAAGTGAAAAATTTAACCATTTATCGTGATCATTTACTCTCGCTAGTAGCCAGTCAGGAAAGTGAAATGACGAGTTTAGATGAGCAGATCATTGAGGTTCATCAGACTCGTCAGGGGATTGTGCCTTTGATGTATCAAATGATCGATGGTTTAGATGTTTTAATCAGTGAAGATAAACCCTTACGTCTTTCCGCTCGCCAAGAGCGCCTTGAGCGACTCAAAGAGTTAATGCCACGCTCCGATGTGAGTGATGCTGAGAAATATCGCCGAATTCTTGAAGCGTATCAAATCGAGATGGATTACGGCACGAAATTAGGGGTTTACCAAGATCGAATCACCTTAGCTGATAAAGACACGATTGAGGCGGACATTCTTTACGTTGGCCGAGTTTCATTATTGGCTCGCAATCGTAATGGTTCACGCTATTGGTCTTGGGACCAAAAGCAAGGGCAGTGGCAAGCATTATCGATTAAATCGAAAGGGGATATTGATACCGCCTATCAATTGGCTTATCAGCAAATCGCCCCAACGCTGCTTTACCTACCGGTTTCTCTTACTCCTGCGGAGGCAAAATAATGATCACTAAGCATGGCCTTGCAGCATTGAGTTTAAGCCTACTATTACTTCACCCAGTTCATGCAAGTAGCGGTTTGACCGAACAGGCACAAAATGAGAGTCGAGTACAACGCAGTCATAATGTTCAGCGTGAAGCAACATTTCAAAAAACGGAACAGCAATTACGCGATGAAAAAAAGGCTCTGATGGCGCAAAGAGATCGCTTACAAGCAGAAGCCGATAAGCTGTCTACCCGTTTTAGCCAAAATGAAAATAGTCTTGCTCGTCTAGAAGAAAAGCTGCGTTTAGAAACCGGCAGTTTAGGTGAAATTTTTGGTGTCGTTCGACAAAACGGAAAAGAGTTACAAGCGACACTAAGTGATTCTGTAACGGGTGTTGATCGTCAACACTATGCCCCTGTGGTTGATCAGATTGTCGCGGCCCAATCCTTACCTTCGATGAAGCAATTGATTGGTTTATGGCAGGCAATGCAAGAGCAAGTGATTGCCAGTGGCGAAATTAGCACGAATACGATTGCTTTTATTGATGGTGAAGGCAGAACTCAACAAGTGGATGCAGTTCGACTTGGTGCGATGGCTTTAGTCACTGAGCAAGGTTATGTCAGTTGGAATAATCGCCGTCAAGACGCGGTAGCTTATCAACAGCAGCCCGCTCAAGGTGCGCGTTTCTCTTCATTAACCGATCTTAAACAAGGAGAAATGCAATCGCTGGTATTGGATCCTTCACAAGGTCTTCTATTTGAACAGCTTGCGTTAACTCCAACATTAAAGCAACGCCTTGATGCCGGTGGCGTGATCGGCAATATCATCTTGGTATTACTCGCGATTGGTTTAGGAATTGCGGTTTATCGAGGCATTGTATTAGCGATGGCTCGACAACGTATTCAACAACAACTTAAGCAATCTGAGCCAAACAGTAATAACCCATTAGGCCGAGTGTTATCGGTTTATGACAAAGAGCAAAATCGCAGTGTTGAAGCACTAGAACTGCGTTTACTTGAGGCGGTGGTTGATGAGCAAGCTGGTTTAGAAAAAGGACTGTCAATGCTGAAGCTTTTTGCTGCCTTAGCACCGATGCTTGGACTCCTTGGTACCGTTACCGGAATGATTGAGACTTTCCAAGTAATCACTCAATTTGGTAATGGCGATCCTAAAGTCATGGCGGGAGGGATCTCGATGGCGCTGGTGACGACAGTATTGGGTCTAGTCGCAGCAATGCCTCTATTGCTGGCTCATAATATCTTAAGCTCTCAAGCAGAAACGATTCGTACCATCTTAGAGAAGCAAGGGATTGGGCTTGTTGCTGAGCAAGCAGAACGTGAGTCTCTAACGGCGAATTCCAAAAAAGCCGTCAATCACGCAGCGGCGTAAGGGATGAACATGAATCAAGCAGATGGGTTATTTTCATTGCAAAAGCTCTTTCTGCCCCTTTCCGAGTTTATGGCTCAGGGTGGAACAGTACTCTGGTGGTTGGCCGCGGTGGTCGCGGTCTGCTGGTTGCTAGTGATAGAACGGATAATGTACTTATTATTTACCTTTCCTAAGCAGCGTAAGCAGTGGATTGAACAATGGCATGCGCGTGACGATCATCATTCATGGCATGCGCAAGCGATTCGTTCTGGATGGTTGGGTCAAGCACACATTCAACTCACTCAATACCTTAATTTAATTAAAGTGTTGGTGGCTATTTTTCCGATGTTGGGTTTACTGGGTACGGTCACTGGGATGATTTCGGTGTTTGATGTGATGGCGACTCAAGGCAGCAGTAATCCCAAATTGATGGCATCGGGAATCTCTTTGGCGACGATTCCGACCATGGCTGGCATGGTCGCTGCTTTAGCGGGGATGTTTGTTTATGCTCGGTTGGCGAAAACGTGCCGTTTATATGAATTGAAGTTAGAAAAATCCTTAAGGAGTCAGCGATGAGACTGGGCCGACGTTCGTCCAATCAAGATGAAGCACAAATCGATTTAACCTCGATGTTGGATATTGTGTTTATTATGTTGATTTTCTTTATCGTAACCAGCTCATTTGTCCGTGAATCTGGTGTTGAGGTGAATCGTCCATCCGCCTCAAATGTGACAGCACAAAAAGATGCGGGTATTTTTGTTGCCATTACCTCAGCAAACGATATTTATATCGATAAAAGACAAATTGATGTTGAAAGAGTGCAGGCGACATTAGAGCACTTATTACTTGAGCAGCCAGAGGCTGCCTTAGTGATTCAAGCTGATGAGCATGCTTACAATGGAACCGTTGTCAAAGTGATGGATGCGGCGAAAGGCGCGGGCGTGAAAAGCATTGCATTGGCGGCGGAGAAGCGCTGATGCTACGTTTATTGCTGGCTACGCCTTTTGCGGCTTTGATTTCAGTGAGCTTATTTTCATTCATGGCTTGGATGATCAATAACGATGGCTTGCGCTCACCGACGCAAAATAACTCACTGAGCTTTACCATGGTAATGGTTGAGCAAGAGCAAGAGGTGCAGCGCCGACAACGCGCTGTGCCTGAACAGCCTAAAGCGCCACAGCCTCCGCCACAATCTCCAGTGTCTAAGCAACAGAGTTCAGTGACCAATACGTTAACCTCAACATCGGTTCCCACACTTGGGCTTGATACGGCGATTAACGGCATTGCGATCAATGTGCCTACTCTTGGTGATTTTGGGGCTAATCAGCAGGCTTTGCCACTGTATCGTGTTGAACCCAATTATCCAGCACGTGCTTTAAAACGTAATGTTGAAGGCTATGTTCTACTGCGTTTTACGATTGATGAAACCGGCCGCCCAACGGATATTGAGGTGGTGGACGCCAATCCGCGGCGAATGTTTGAGCGTGAAGCGATGCAAGCCTTACGGAGTTGGAAATATCAGCCTAAATTGCTGGATGGGCATGCGGTTTCTCAACCCGGTCAAACGATTAAATTGGAGTTTAAGTTAACCAAATGATCAGACGATGGATAGTTTACTTATTGCTGATTGGTTCTACTTCTTCTTTTGCGGTAGAACTCAGCCCTTATGCGGCGAATAAAGCGCTGCAAGCGAATCAACTCGCTCAAGAAGAGCGTTTTGCCGAAGCGATCGAACTATTAAGAGAAACCAAAGTAAGCCGAGGATACGATAAAGCGTATTTTGACCGTATGCTGGGGGTTTTTTATTGGCAAAATGAGCAGCTTTCTTTGGCGATACGTTCGTTGACGGAGGCGGTGAATAGTGGTGAGTTGGTTGATGAGCAAGGCTGGGCAACTCGTCGAATGTTGGCTGATTTATTACTTATGGATCAACAATATCAATCCGCCTTACCGCATTACTATCAACTCGTAAAAGCAGTGATCAAAGACGGTAATGAAAAGCAAACCACTACCGAATTATGGTTAAGGATTAGCCAAGTTCATTATCAATTGCAGCAATGGGCCAAGACATTATCGTCGATTGATCGCTATGAGCAACTAACGTCAATCGATGAGGTGACACCACTATCTCTGAAACTTGGTGCTCAACTGCAGCTCGAACGATGGCAGCCAGCGATTTTAACCTTAAAGCGCTTGATTGCTTTAGAAAGTGACAAGAGCAGTTGGTGGCTACAATTGGTGAGTTTGGAGTTACGTACCGGACAACCGAAAGAAGCCTTGAGTAGCTTGGGCTTAGCCAAGTTACACGGCATTGAGCTCAATCAGCAAGAGTTAAGATTGCTTGCTCAACTGTACGCCCAAAACGGAATTCCTGAGCGAGCGGCTCAAATTCTTGGTTCAATAGAGAATGCTGACAGTGATCTTGATTTGATCACCGAGCGAGCTTCTTATTGGCAACGAGCCAAAGAGTGGGATAGGGCGATTGAAACTTGGTCTTTAGCCGCGCAATTTGACGCTAAGTACTATTGGAACGTCTCATTACTTTATAATCAGCAAGGCGAATATCGACAAGCTTTAAGCGCACTGGATAAAGTCACTGATAAAGCGCGTCAACCTGAGGTCGCTTTAGCCCGTGCCCGTGCCCTGTATAAGTTAAATCGACTCGATGATGCGTTAGCTCAAGCCAAAAGAGCTCAACATTTACAACCTTCCAATAATGAAGCTCAAGGCTGGATTAACTATTTAACCCAGTTGCGTGAAATTAACTCAAGGCCCCAAGCCTCTTAAGCTTCTACTGATCTTATCACTACTTTGCTCTCCATCTATTCTACCGTGAGTGTCATTGGATTTTATGATGAGCTTTAGGTTAGATGGGGAGTGAATCTTGTGTATGTAGGGTATCAATTAGTGTGAAATACCTCGCTAGTTCTCCTTTGTTATTGCTCAAATAGACGCTGATATCGGCATACTTACTCATCTTTAAATCAGATGCTTAGTGCATCATTAGAGTGAAAATTTGAGGATAAGTGATGTCATATAAAATCTCGTTAATTACCGCCTCGCTACTACTTATTGCGCCAACTATAACGATTACGCCAGTTTGGTCAGCCGATTATCAACCGTTACCGATTGTCTATGCAAAAGAATATCGTCAAGGGATTGAGTTAGGTGATTATTGGCAAAGTGAAAAATTGGATGGTATTCGTGCGATTTGGGATGGGCAACAACTCACCACTCGTAATGGCTACCCGATCCATGCGCCCTCATGGTTTACCGAACCGCTGCCCAGCTACCCGTTAGAAGGTGAATTGTGGGCGGGACGCGAGCAGTTTTCCCTTGTTCAGCAAACAGTATTAGATAGACAGCCTTCGGATGTTGCTTGGCAAAAAATCAATTTCATGTTGTTTGATGTGCCCGAAATGGAAGGCAATTTTCGGATACGATACCAACATTTAATTGAGATAACGACGAATATCGGCGCGAAACACATTCAGTACATCGTCCATCAGCCGATTGAATCCGAGCAGACGTTGTTTGCTGATCTTGAAACTCTGTTTACTTTGGGTGGCGAAGGGTTAATGCTACGAAGAGTTGCTGCTGATTATCAAGCTGGGCGCAGCGATGATCTCCTTAAGTTAAAAAAACACCAAGATGCAGAAGCCCAAGTGATTGGTTATCGACCAGGAAAAGGCAAATATACCGATATGGTCGGTGCTCTGATTGTGCGAACGGATGACGGTATTGAATTTGCGATTGGCAGTGGTTTAACGGATCGCTTACGTCAAAGTCCACCTGAAATAGGCTGTTTAATTACTTATCAATACAATGGCTATACCGAGTCAGGAATCCCTCGTTTTGCTCGCTTTATGCGTAATCGAGAAGTCGTATGTTAACGGCCAACGCTGATTGAACAGCGTTGAAATAATTGCTGCCAATAGCCTACGTGTGACGCAAGGGCATCACGAAACTGTTGGTGGCTATCTTGAACGGTAAAGTGGCTCTTCATACTATCGTTGGCTTCAAAAATGATGAAGAACTCTTCTAATTGAAGGTAGACACTATCAATCTGAGTTAATGCCGGCTGAATACGTTCAACATAATAACGGTTGAAGACATTTTGTAAGTAATGGAGACGAGTACGGTCTTGATTTGGACCACATACAATCGCGCTATCGTTATCTTGCAATTGCTGAGTCGTAACTGTGAGCCAGAGGGCTGCATTATCCAGCGAAAACTTGAGAGCCCCCAAAATACGCTGCTTTTCAATTACCTCTTGATAGGGAGTAATAACGCTATCGGGTAAGGTTTGATTAAGCACTATATGGTCATGAACGGTGGTAAAGGTTTTTAACGCTTGAGTGAGTGCACTGAGTTCGATGTTATCGGCTAACCATGAATGGCTGGTGAGCTGCGCACGCATGGCCACGCTGGTATAGAGTAAGTTATACCAATGTTTATGGAGATCTTGCCCTTTAAGTTCTGCCATCGTTTTTAGTTGTGTACTAACGCTTTGAGAAAGTGAGTTTATTTGCAAACAGTGTTCGATGCCGTTTAATAATTGTATCTCGTAGTCAAAACCGCGAAATTCATCTTGGACTCGGCCAAGGGAGGAGTTTCTTTGGGCAATGAGTTGAAAAAGCTGGCATTTTCTCAGTTCATAACTATCAAGTAAGCCTAAAGTCAGTGGCGTGATCGTCAGCTCAATGTTTCGTTTGTCCGGTAAAGTTTGCGATAACCTTTTGGGATTTGCCAACCGCTCGGCTTGTTGAACGTTGGCAATTCGTGTTAAGTAGGTAGAGAAATCACTCTCAAGTGATTGATTAGAGGTATCGCAACCAGTGAGTAAGATCATTAAGGTAATCACACACAGTAACGGTGTGAATGTTTTATGGCTGTTTATCGACCAAACATGGTACTGATCCACGGACTTCCCCTCCCGAAACCATCTCTATCCATATACGCAAAATAAAAAAGCCAAGTTCAGTCAGAGTCATCACTTGGCCTTGATTGTTGCTACTTTAAACTACCGTGTCTTTGGCTACTTAGCAGCAAATTGCATTTGTATCTCTTCATCTTGGCTTTGCATCCAATATAAACGTAAACCAAGCATTAAAGCCGCAGAGCTTAAGCCAACAATAAAGCCAATCCAGAAACCACTTGCGCCCATTGGCTCAACAATCCAGTCGGTCATCGCCAACACATAGCCGGTCGGTAAGCCTAAAATCCAATACGCAATGAAGGTACGATTAAAAATTGCCGCCATATCTTTGTAACCACGTAAAGCGCCTGCAGCAACCACCTGAATAGCATCGACACATTGATAAATACCAGCCAGAATCAGTAGCTGCATCGCAAGGGTAATGACTTCGGAATTGTTGGTGTATAGCAAAGCAATCTCTTGTCGAAAGATCAGGGTAAAAGTCGCTGTCAACAAAGAAGCGGCGACACCGACCATTAGCCCTACATTAGAGGCAACGGCAGCACCAGGTAGGTTATGTTGACCAATGGTATGCCCGACACGGATCGATACGGCAGCACCAATACTCATCGGGATCACAAATACCAATGAAGAAAAACTTAACGCGACCTGATGTGCTGCGACCACCAAAGAGCCAAGCGGGGCAACTAACAAAGCCACCGCGGCAAAAAGCGTTACTTCAAAAAATAATGCCGCAGCAACAGGAAAGCCTAACTTAAACAAGCGCAGTTGTGCTTTTAGTTTCGGCGGATGAAATTGCGCAAATAAGTTAATGTGGGCTAAACGGTTCGATGTGACGACATAAGCCAGTAACATCAAAAACATAATCCAGTAGACGATGGTGGTCGCAACACCACATCCCACACCGCCAAGAGCTGGTGCACCAAATTTTCCATACACAAAGATCCAGTTTAGTGGAATATTCAATAATAACCCGAGGAAACCGATGACCATGGCAGGTTTAGTTAATGACATCCCATCAGTGAAACTGCGTAAGGTTTGAAATAACAAAAAGGCGGGAACGGCAAACATAACGGCAAACATATAACCAATGGTTTTTTGTGCCATCAACTCTTCAACGTCCATAAAACCCAAAATGATTTTGGTTTGAAATAAGACCAAAATGATCGGTAGCGACACCCATAACGCTAATATCGCGCCTTGCTGAATTTCAAAAGCGATCTGTTCTTTACGCCCAGAACCATTAAGTTGAGCGACAATCGGCACTAATGCCATTAGTAAGCCGATACCAAATAAGATAGAAGGCAGCCAAATACTCGCTGCAATGGACACCGCAGCCATATCTGTCGCACTCACGCCACCAGCCATCACCGTATCAACAAATCCCATCCCTGTTTGGGCAATCGAGGCAATGAGTACAGGGGTGGCGAGTTTAACTAACGTTGAGGCTTCTTGTTTATAACGTTGCACACACTTCTCCAGAAAAAGGAAAATCTAGGTCAAATAGTGACTCAAGAGAATAAAAAGGGGGGTACTTTCGAGTACGTAGGGTCTAGAGAGAATGATAAAGAAATGTCACACTAAGCACCACGAAAATCTACCGGAATCACATTATGTTTACAGGTATTGTACAAGGGACAGCAAAACTTGTCGCTATGGATAAAAAAGCGCAATTTCAAACTCATATTATTGAGCTTCCAGAGCCGCTGTCTACAGGCTTAACCATAGGCGCTTCGGTGGCGCATAACGGTTGCTGTTTGACGGTGACGAATATTGATGGTCACCGAGTCTCTTTTGATTTAATGCAAGAAACTCTACGCTTAACTAATTTAGGGCAACTGAAATTAGGCGACAGGGTGAATATTGAACGAGCCGCTAAATTTGGCGATGAAATTGGTGGCCATTCAATGTCGGGGCATATTATCCATATGGCAACATTAATTGATATCATCGACTCTGATCATAACAAAACATTGTGGTTTGAAGTCCCGGAATCACTAATGAAATATGTACTACCTAAAGGATATATCGGTCTTGATGGTTGCTCATTAACGATTGGTCAAGTGGAAGCTAACCGTTTCAATGTCCATCTTATCCCTGAAACGTTACAGCGAACGCTGTTCGGAACCCGTCAAGTTGGCGATAAAATTAATCTTGAAATTGATCCACAGACGCAAGCGATTGTAGATACTGTTGAGCGCGTATTGGCTAAAAAATCTTAGTCATTGAGTGTTAAGGGCGTGTTGAAGAGCACGCCCTTAAGCAGGGTAAAGCCATTCGATTAAAAAATCTGCTCGTCATCAGCATCAATATAAAGATCAATGCAATCTTGCTGTTCGTTAACTTGCATATTAAGGTGAATAGCATGGCAGCACGCAGGACAATCATCATAAAAATCTTGGCTGCCATTACTGGAATCTAAAGTGATGCGAATGGTGTGCCCACAGTGTGGGCACAGTACCGCTCTCTCCGTAAAATTCTTCATATCGCTTTCCTTACTGTTACTCTCACACCGTTAATCTTAGCCAGTAAAGTTGCTTAAAACAGAAAATTAAGTGCAAAGTTTGCTCTCATCGAGACTTCTTTATCTAAGAAGGATTCTGAGTATATAAAATCATCGTTGATGTGCTAAACCTATAAGTAGGTCGTTAAACAATAAGATGGTTATTATGGATCTATTTGCTGATTATCGTTCCCAAGACAATTCCGGTGCCGAGAAAAAAAGCCCGATTACGGCAAGCATAAAGCCTTGGCAAGTATTGCTGGTCGATGATGATGAGCAAATCCATCAGATCACGCAAATCGCTTTGTCCGGTTTTACGTTTCAATGCAGAAAGTTAGAGCTACTTTCTGCATTATCGGCTAAAGAAGCGAAGCAGGTTCTTCAAGATAACCCAGACATCGCTCTAGCGCTGATTGATGTTGTTATGGAGACAGAGCACGCGGGGTTGGATTTGGTGGAGTACATTCGCCGAGAATGCAGTAATAAAAATATCCGCTTAGTGTTACGTACTGGGCAAGCAGGACAAGCGCCAGAAGATAAAGTCATTCAGCAATATGAGATTGATGACTATAAAGAAAAAACCGAATTAACGACTCAAAAATTGCGTACTTTAATGTATTCGATGCTGCGTTCTTATCGCGATTTATGCTTAATCGAAGAACAAAAACAGGGATTAAAGCGAGTGATTCAAGCATCGGCACAAGTACAAAATACCACAACATTAAAAGCGTATGCCGAATCGGTTCTTCATCAGCTTACGTCACTATTAAAGTTACCTGCTTCTGGTTTTTATTGCGTGGTGCGTCCGAAAGCCGACAGTACCGCAACTTATGCGTTAACTCTAGCGGCGATAGGTGGGTTTGTTGATCTCTCTAGTGAATGTGATTTTTCACATTTACCCGATGAAGTCGCACGGCGATGTCAGCAAGTATTAAATAACCAACGTTCTGAAAATTTTCATGACGCGGCTATTCTTTATATGCTCGATAGTCGAGGGGCTGAAAACTTATTATATATCAACTTATTAGAAGAGTTGAGAGAAGCGGATGCTCAGTTGCTCGAAATCTATATGCAAAATATTGCGCTGACTTTTAATAACCTGAATTTACAGCTTGATTTACGAGAAACGTCCAAAGAGTTGGTTTACAACCTAGCTAATGCGGTAGAAGCAAGAAGTAAAGAAACGGGCGCACACGTACAGCGTGTTTCACTGATTGCTGAAAAATTGGCCGATCTGTGTGGCTTGCCCGAGCAGGAGGTGTACATGATAAAAAATGGTTCACCACTGCATGATGTAGGCAAAGTCGCAATACCGGATAGTATTTTGCATAAACCAGGTAAATTAACGGCTGATGAATGGGAAATCATGAAAAAGCACGTTGACTATGGTGTTGAAATACTGAGTAAATCCAATCGTCCACTGATTGTGAAGGCAAAAGAAATTGCAGGTAGTCATCATGAAAAATGGGATGGCAGCGGTTATCCAAATGGATTGGCTGGAGAGCAGATACCCGTCAGTGGCCGTATCACCGCGTTAGCGGATGTGTTTGATGCTTTAGGATCTAAACGTAGTTATAAAGAGCCTTGGTCAGAAGATGATATAAAAAATGAATTAATCAGCCAAAATGGTAAACATTTCGATCCGAATTTAGTTAATTTATTAATTGAAAATTGGGGATATTTTATCGCTATTCGTGAACAGCACCCAGATTAGGTTTATTTTCTTATTATTAATTTACATGTATTTCTTAGTCATGGTAATGCTTGTTTTTAATTGATTGTAATTATTAACAGCACAGTTAAATTTCAGGGATGTTATGATGAGAAAAATAATTACCGTAGTAATATTATTTACGGGTATATTTTTATCCATATGGACAATGGCACTAGAAAGAACATCGCTTGCAATTTGTGGTGATGGTGGCGGTTGGCCGCCTTATCATTTTGAAAAAGAGAGAAAAGTAATTGGTTATGACATCGATGTGTTAGAGGCGATTTTCTTGCCACTAGGCCTAACGATAACGGTAGATCTACCACCATGGCAACGTTGTTTACGTGAAACAAAATTAGGCCGATATGATATCGCTTTAAGTGCCGCTTACAGTGAAGAGCGAGATAAAGATTATATCTTAACCGATTACTATTATACCCTTCAACCTAGTTATGTTTATTCATCAATCACTTATCCTGAAGGATTACCTGTCCGAACTGCGCAAGATCTCGATTACTTAAGAACTTGTGGCTTACAAGGATATAATTATACAGGGTTTGGCGTTGATGATAGCAAAGTACGTAAGAATGGCAGAACCTTTGAGCAGGTTGTAAAAATGTTAGAAGCAAATCGATGTGACGTTTTTCTTGCTCGTTATGAAATATTAGCTGGCTTTAAAGCTTCAGAAGGTATTGATCATCTCGCCAATGGACTTAAAGCAGTGAGCATTCCGGGAATTAGCGGTGATAAATTCCACATGCTTATTTCACGTTCGATACTTGATGGTCTAGAGATCAAATCTATATTTGATCAACATATTAAACAATTACGAGTGTCTGGTGAGCTTGATAGAATGATAGAGAAATATATTGAATAATGGCTGATTTAATGAATCTGGTTAAAATTAGTATGGTAACTTTAACCAGATTGTAGTTTTTACAATGACATTTCTTTCCATATGTTATATTTTTAAACTATTCTTCTTTACCATCATCAATAATCAATGGTAGCTTTTTAGGTGTACGAATAATAAATCTAACACCATGATCCACTTCAGATTCAAATTTAAGGTCACCGTTTAACTTTTGCTTGACCAAGTTGAAGACTAAATTTAACCCTAGGCCTGAACCGCCATAACCTCTTTTACTGGTATAGAAAGGTTCAAATATCTTGTGATGCAAATGGGGAGCCACGCCACAACCATTGTCTTGATACTCAATTAATATACTATCATCGATTTCCGATAACTGAATTGAGATTTTTGCATTAGGTTGCTGGTCGAAAGCATGATTGACACTATTGAGTACTAAATTAGTGATAATTTGCGTAATCACACCCGGTAAACTGTTCATTTTTATCGGACCACTAGGGCTGATAATTTCCGGTTCAACCGGGATTTTCCTAGTCTCGGAATGCAAACTGGCCATTAAAGCATCTAAGGTTTGCACAAGTTCAAATTCGCAGCGACTTTCAGATACTTGATCTACCGCAGTTTGTTTGAAATCTCGGATCAATTTTGCCGCTCGATTTAAATTGTTTTCGAGCATTTGACCGCTTGAGGTCATTCTTTGCATTAATTCTGAAAATTCAGTGCTGGTCAACGTTTGATTAGAAAACGCTTGATTGAGTGCTATTGCGGTTTCGTTGATGATGGATGCAGCTGTCACAGAGATACCAAGAGGGGTATTCACTTCATGGGCAACACCGGCAACCAAGCCTCCTAATGCTGATAATTTTTCAGCTTCAATCAGTTGTTTTTGTGTAGCTTTCAATTGCGCCATACTCAGTTCGAGATCGTGAGTTCTAATGGCGACTTGTTGTTCAAGACTTTCATTTAACTCATGCAATTGAAGTTGAGTGTTTTTGAGTGAGGAAATATTTAATGCCGTACCACGAAAACCAATAAAAATCTCATCTTTATAACGGGCGATGGCTTGTAACATCAGATATTGCTTTCCAGAAGCTTGTTCTATAGTGACTTCACAGTGATTAAAATTTCGTTGTTGTTCGAGAGCAATCAATAAGTCATTAGTTTTATAAAAACAGTCAATGTCATTAAAAGTAGGTTTTTGTTCGAGATCGATTCTTAAGATATTTATCATGCTTTCTGAGCAATAAATTAATTCTCCTTGTTGATTAGTCTCCCATAGCCAATCTGATGAGACTTGTGTGAAATCAGCCAGTCGTTCTTTTTCTTGTTGGATATTTTGATAGAGCTTAGTGATATTAGCCGTAATACGATTCGCTTCGTAACCAAGAAGATCAAGTTCATCATTTTTTTCCATCACCCATTTATGATTATTTAACTGTAAAGGTAAAGCGGGGTGCCTTGGATTGTAGCGGCGTAAATACTCAACGATTTGAAATATTCTCTGGTTAATGCTGGAATGGAAAACTATTAATAATATCCCACACACAAAAAGAGTTTTAAACGCGTTAATCGCTAAAGTCGTTAAAAATTGTTGAAAGAGGGCGGTATAAATTTCTTCTGCATTAGACTCAACATAAATCGTACCAATGGTTTCAAAGCTCTGATCGGGTAGATTGAAATAAACCAATGGATAAGTATCGGTGATTGGATAGTTTTCCACTTTTTCTCCGGCGCTCAATACCGTTTGGACCGACTGTATTTCTAAGTATTGAATTTTTGGGAGATTAACCAATAGGTCGAGATGCTGTTGTAATAGCGCTAAATCGTAAGACCATAGTGAGCTAACGAGAAGCTCGGAATGCACATTTTTTACTTCATAATGTTTTTGGTTGATGTCATTGATCTCTTGTCTATAGTCCCAGTAGATTTGTAGCAATGTTGTCGTGAGGGTTAAAATACCACTCAAGATCACCATAATGATAATGATACGTCTGCCTATCCGACTTGAAAAAGGATTGCTTACGGCTTCTGTGTATTGTTGTGTCATTACATACCTTCCAAATAGTCAGCGACTTTATAAAGTATAGCTGGTAAATTTAATTAATCTGTGTGAAAGCAAATAGATAAATAGTGAGGTATTTGATGATTTACACCACAACAGAAACCATTCCTGGTCGAGAGATTGTTGACATTCTTGGTGTTGTAATGGGCAATGTCGTTCAGTCTAAGCATGTAGGGCGAGATATTATGGCCAATTTAAAGGGCATTATTGGTGGTGAGTTGCATGGCTATACTGAACTGCTTATCGAAGCGCGCGGTGTAGCGATTGAGCGGTTATTGATAGAAGCAAAACAACTCAAAGCGGATGCTGTGGTTGGGGTTCGTTTTACCACCAGTGCGATTACGAATGGCTCTTCGGAGGTATTGGCTTTTGGTACGGCGGTCAAACTAAAGTGATCATTTGAGGTTTAAAAGCAACACGGTATGTTTTAGAGCATGCCGTGTTGGGATGAGTGGGTTCGTTAGATAGGGAGGTTTTATTCCTACCTTGAATTTAAAAAGCGAGGATTCTCTGTATCGCATCATCGGCTTGATTTAAATAGTGCCCACCAAATTGATTACAATGATTAAGACGATGGTAAAGATTATAAATCTCTTTACGTTGTTGGTACTTATTGTCTAGAGGAAGTAGGCTTTGGTAGCCTTGATAAAATTCATCTTGGAATCCAGTCACTAACTCAGTCATTGCAATATCACATTCACGATCCCCCCAATAACAAGCCGGATCATAACAAATTGGGCCGGTGACGGAATGGGCAACGTTACTAAACCAAAGAGCACCATGTAAAAGAGAAGGTTTAGGTGTGTGAGAAGTCAGTTGCTGTTTAATCGCATCGACAAATTCATCAATGTTAACTAAAAATATCCCTTTTTCTTTGAGTAATTGTAGTTGCCAGCCGATACGCTGCTCTGCAAAGAACAGATGCCATTTTTTATTCCAGGGGTTGGGCTGAAGGATTTCGCCGAGATAATTATCTTCATCGAAGCCGTACTCTTTTTGTTCTCCCCACTGATGAAGTTTAGCCATTTGTTGACCGAATCGATACTGGTTATTGAGGTCATCTAATGGTTTGGTTGGCAAATAATCCAAGATAATAAAGGAGTGATTTTTGGTCACTCCGACGACAATCGGTTGTGGAACTAAGACGGATTGACTTTCAGAGAGCAGGCGCAGACTATTCGCCTCCGCTTCATAAAGAGGTAAATTGTCACGATGATTAACTTTGACAAAATAGCGTTCATTGCCATTAGAAATCATGTAACAATCATGAATATCACCAGCATCTAATTTGCTTTTTTCAACAAGATCAAATTGGAACGTTAGGGTTGCTGAGAGCTGTTGCGTGATGGCTTGCCACATAATGCTTTTCCCATGCCGATGAACTTACCGATAGTTTAGGTGAAATAAACCAACATTTCAGACTTCAAATGCACATAATTTCATTTAGTTAGCGTTTGGATGAAGTAAAAAGGAATAAATGTGATTACAGTCAAGTTTCCTAATCATAACCCGCAGCACATTTAACTGTACACCAGCTTTAAGATACAATAATGTCGTATCTCAAAGCTTGCCACGCTATTGTGGTTGGGCAATCATCAACAGTAAAACCCGCCTGCAGTTTCAGATGAGGCAAGAAATAACGCAAAGATTCTCGGTCATTAGACTGTGAAAAAGCGTGTTCATGACTTAATATTACTCAAGGCAACGTTGATTCTGGCAATAAGCGGTAAACGGAGAAGAAAGAAGAAAAGTGGTTGTAGAAACCGATGGTTATTTAGCTCTGATCGAACATTTGGCGATGAACATGGATATCTTTACCCGTGATGGTGACATTGGGCAAGAGAGCGTCGAAGATGTCATTACCGATATGATTGCCAGTAACATTATGGCGATTTTCGAGCAAAATCCAGAGCTACACTCAAGTGTTCGTTTTCGCTTGCTAAAAGAAGCGGATTTGGTGGTTGATGATTTAGGCGAAGTCCTGACCAGTGTTTGGCATAAACCTGCGACCAACGAACAAATTTTATTTCTCGATGAGTATGTCGCTTTAGTTAAAAACTTGTTTGATACTGCGGTGAGTAAGTACGATTAACCTCACGGTTTTAAAACAACTTGCATTAAGTATTATATAAACTAGACCTGAGATAAACTCGCCACTGATGACTAAAGTGGCTTTTCTATTCTTCTGATTTGCCAAAACCTTGCTGCCCAGTAAGGGTTATCTAATCTCGATATGGTTACGCCTTGCGAGGTAGAAGCATGGAGAAAGCTTTTATTTCCTAAATACACACCGACATGGCGAGTGGATGGTGAGGTTTTGAAAAAAACCAAATCACCGTATTGTGCATCGCGGTAGGCGACAGCTTTGCCTTGTTGACTCTGTAACCATGTGGTTCGTGGTAAAGGGTGTTGCCAGACATCGCGAAAGGCAACTTGTACGAAAGCTGAACAATCAATGCCATTTCTACCGTTTCCTCCTAATTGATAAGGAACGCCTTGCCACTGCTGATACACGTTAAATAATGAAGTATCAGGCCACTGCTCGGCCTGTTGCCAATCCGATGATCCTTGGTTTACTTGCTCTTGTTGTGATGCGCATCCACTGATAAGAAATAGTGATACCATCACGACCGTTTTTAATCTCATACTATTTCTCTTAATCACGACGAAAAGGCTGACTAAGCATTTTATCCAGCCATTGCTCTCTGCTTTTCTTAAAAAGGGGTAAGCCGATAATCATTTTATCGTGCCCATGTTCAGGTTGAGCACGATAAGTCCCAAATAATCTATCCCAAATTGACAAACAGAAACCAAAATTAGCATGAGTTTCTTTAGGAATAATCGAATGGTGAACTCGATGCATATCAGGTGTTACTAGCCATTTTCGTAGCCAATGATCAATAGGGATAGCTAACTTCGCATTGCTGTGATTAAACATAGCACTTGCGTTAAGGATGATTTCAAACAATAAGACCGCGCTAGGTGGAATCCCGAGTAATAACACTGCGCCAATTTTTATCCACATTGATAACAGTATTTCGATAGGATGAAAACGTGCTCCTGTCGTCACATCAATATCTTGATCAGCATGATGCATGCGATGTAAGCGCCAGAGATAAGGTACGCGATGAAATAAGACATGCTGACCATAAATGATCGCATCTAATAGGAGTAATGACAGCAGAATAACCAACCATGAAGGCAGCCCCAAGTAGTTGAAAACACCTATCTGATGTTCTTGTGCCCACTGGGCTGCAGAAAACGCGACGATAGGCATTAACAGCATAATCAGCAAGCCGTTGAGTCCAACTAAGCCAAGGTTATTGACCCAGCGTAGCCATTTATTTTGCGTGAGCATTTTCCGAGGATAGAGTACTTCCCAAATCGCACAACTGATCAGTACGACGCCGAAAATAATCAAACGAACCGTTTCTGGTTGCATGCTTAAGAGGCTCCTTAAGTGATAAACTGGGTGTTCTTATCGTAAAAGACTAGCGGCTCATGGTCGTGAGCGGTAAAATCGCCGCCCCTATTTTATCATTGTGTGCGAGTTATGAGAGTCCACGCTTTTCACCGTTTGTATCAGGAACGCCTGCAGCAATCAACCAAACCTTTCCTTGCCCGTGGTTCAAAAATTTCTCGTTGCTCGTTTTGTCAGGTCGCGCAACAATACTGTTTGTGTGATTTTCAACCGAATATAGAGACTCAAGTCGCGGTGATACTTTTAGTCTCTGACAATGAAGTATTTAAACCGAGTAATACTGGTCGTTTGATCGCTGATACGGTGAAAGAAACTTATGTGTATCAATGGCATCGAACTCAGCCAGATCCTCATTTACTATCATTATTATCCGATCCAAAATTTTTCCCTATTGTCGTTTTTCCAGCCCAAACTGAGCAAGATAAACAACGACAACTGACCGTCATTTCTGAGAGCAGCGGAACACGCAAGCCTTTACTGATCTTTATTGATGGTAGTTGGCGAGAAGCAAAGCGAATTTTTCGTAAATCTCCCTATTTAGCTACCTTGCCTTTGTTATCGATTGAGCCTGAAAAAGTCTCCCGTTACTTGATGCGTAAAGCCAGCAACGATCAATATCTTGCCACAGCCGAAGTCGCGAGTTTAGTGCTCTCCCTTTGTGGAGAGCAGCAAGCTGCAGAAACATTACAACTGTGGTTTGAAGCATTTAAAGAGAGTTATCTGCTCGGCAAATCTCAGAATCTGATTCACTTCAAAGGCGAAAGGCCAGCTCTGCAGCAGTGGCAAGATTATTCAAATTCAGCATTGATGAGACTGAATGCCCATGATAATAAAGTGAACTGCCTCTAACGTTGTACAATGTATGCTGGTTTCCTGTGCAAACGGGCAACAGAAAACGATAAACTCGGGGATGAGTCACGGATAAAACCATCGCTATGATGGATAATATCGGCGTTTTTATTTTTGATATTTTAACCCAAGGTTGGGTGTTGAAGGAGAGATAAGCATGTATTACGGCTTTGATGTCGGTGGCACAAAAATTGAGTTTGGTGCTTTTGATGAGAATTTACAACGCGTAGCGACAGAACGTGTCGCAACCCCTACAGAAGACTACGCTTTATTGGTCGATACGCTGGTTGGATTGGTGGCGAAATACGATGCTCAATTTGCGGTTGAAGGTAGAATTGGTCTTGGCTTACCGGGGTCCGAGGAAGCCGATACAGGGAATGTATTGACGGTTAATATTCCCGCAGCAAAAAACAAACCTTTACGAGCGGATTTAGAAGCAAGAATTGGGCGTACGGTCAAAATTGAAAACGATGCCAACTGTTTTGCGCTTTCCGAAGCTTGGGATGAGGAGCTGAAAAATGAACCGTCGGTTATGGGATTGATCCTCGGTACGGGGTTTGGTGGCGGTTTAGTTTATGAAGGTAAGATATTCTCTGGTCGCAACCATGTGGCTGGTGAAGTAGGCCACATGCGTTTACCGATCGATGCTTGGTTTCATCTAGGCGATAATGCACCACTGCTTGGCTGCGGATGTGGTAAGAAAGGCTGTTTAGACAGTTATCTCTCTGGTCGTGGTTTTGAGTTACTTTATCAACACTATTATGGTGAACAGAAAAAAGCGATTGATATTATCCATGCCAATGAAGCCGGTGAAGCCAAAGCGGTTGAACATGTTGAGCGCTTTATGGAACTGCTGGCTATCTGCTTCGCTAATCTTTTTACGGCCAATGATCCGCATGTTGTCGCTTTGGGTGGCGGTCTTTCAAACTTTGAGCTGATTTATCAAGAAATGCCTAAACGTGTACCCAAATACCTATTACCTATCGCAAAATGTCCAAAAATCATTAAAGCGAAACATGGTGATTCCGGTGGTGTTAGAGGTGCTGCTTTTCTCAACATTAAGTAATTGCTGATTGTTAATTATCCAAATAAAGTGGGCTTGTCATTCGACAAGCCCACTTTATTTATAGAGTTGTTGTTTTTACAAGAGCGCTAATTGGTTTTCTTTGGCTTTTTACCAACGCCATGATTCTCTTTCGCTTGTAACGTGATGACCCCAAAACCGAGCTTTCTAAAATAATTATCACGGTAATTACGCACCGCTTTAGTATCCGAAATCGCCTCTAGCTGCAGTTCCATTTTTAAATAGTCTGAGATATCAATCCCTTCGGCTTCCGCAACCGCTTCATGAATATTGCGGTGCTTTTGATAAGAAAAAGTTAAGGTTTTTTGCTGTTCTTTATAGGTATAAATGATCGTACGAACCATGTTTTGCTCTTGAACGAATTGTCATGGGCTAAATTCTGCCTTGAAGTGGGATGATTGTCACGCTTTCACCGATATTAACCTTGTCGACTGCGGGTTCAATTTCAATTAAACAGTTTGCCTCACTCATCGAACGAAGAATTCCAGAGCCTTGTTGCCCTGTTGTACGTACGGTTAACTGTCCATTGTCGTCAATATGGTAAATGCCTCGGCTAAACTCACTGCGTCCTTGCCGAGAACGTAGCTCTTCGCTGGCGATGGCTTTTATTTTTAATGGTTGCCAGTCCGTTTCACCCTGCATTTTACGCAGTGCAGGCTCGACAAATTGCATGAATGAAACCATGACTGCGACAGGATTTCCGGGCAAGCCAAAGAAAGGACGCGTCGAGACATGACCAAAAGCAAACGGACGACCCGGACGCATATTAATCCGCCAAAAATCGATGTGTCCTAATGTATTTAATGCAGACTTAATAAAGTCCGCGTCACCAACAGAAACTCCGCCAGACGTGATAACAACATCAGCTTGATTGGCGGCTTGCTCAAGAGCGTGTGTCATGAGTGTTTGATCATCGTCGAGAATACCAAGATCAATAACACGGCAACCAAGATGAGTCAGTAAGCCAATCAACGTAAACCGATTGGCATCAAAGATAGTGTCTGGTGTGGCTTGGCTACCAGGGGCTTGTACTTCATCTCCGGTGGAGAAGATCGCGACGGTGAGGCGGCGAAACACCGAGACTTCGGTCATACCAAGTGAGGCTAACAAGCCCATTTCGGCCGATTGAACACGCTGTCCTGATGAAAAAACGCGGCTGCCTAAAGCGATATCTTCCCCTGCTTGACGTACATGTTGCCCAGCTTGAATCGAGGCGTGAGGAAATGATATAGAGGATGATTCAACGACCGCTTGCTCACGCATCACCACAGTATCGGCATTATCAGGCATTGCCGCCCCAGTCATGATTTTCACACATTCACCTAACGCCAAAGGGGAGGTATAACGATAGCCCGCCATCACTTGTGCGACTTGTGTATAGTGATCGCGCTGTAAATCATCACTGCGAATAGCATAGCCATCCATCGCAGAATTACGATAAGCAGGGACGTTCACCGGTGAGAAAACTGGCTCAGCAAGGACTCTTCCATAAGACTCACTGACCGCAATGCTTTCAACGTCACTTAAAGATGAGACGGCAGCAAGAATTTTTTCGAGCCCTTGTTCTACCGAGAGAGAGGCGGGTGACAAGGTGTCGCAATTGGCTTTAGCTATAGAAGGCTTTTGAGGCTTTAGATCAGAGTGCGGTTGATAATGGTCTACATAGCGCAAAATAAACTGACTTATCGCTTCAATATCATTGATGTTCATTTGCGGTAACGACGTATCGACGGTTTCATCGGCGGCAATGGCAATAATATTGTGGTCATTTAGATAGAGCCAAGGTTTAGCCAGTGCTGCTCGATGGAGTTCAATTTTGGGAAAAGCGACATTTTTGCATCCCTCAACCAGAATCAAGTCCAGTTGCGGTGAGTCAAAACGTTGTAAAAGGTCATCAAATTTTGCCTCAGCATCGATCGTTTCGGTCATCAATGCGTAACGTTTTCGCGAAGCAACGAGCATTTGCGATGCACCGGCCTTACGCAAGCGATAGCTATCTTTACCGGGCACATCGACATCAAAATCGTGATGAGCGTGTTTTAATACTCCGATACGCAACCCTTGTTGAGTAAGGTAAGGTAGCAGGGTTTCCAGTAATGTTGTTTTTCCCGTTCCCGAATAAGCAGCGAATCCCAGTATCGGCAGAGAAGGACGTGACGTTGTCATGTATTTAACGCTCCAAATTGAGTCAGTTCTTGTGGCGTATTTAAATTAAAAAAGCAGGCAGGCGAGTCACTAAAGTCAACCTGTTGGGTATGGCATTCATCGTAGAGTAAAATAATTTTTCGATCGCCGCGTGCTAAAAATGCATCGAGTTTAGGTAATACCTGTCGATGAAATAGGGTAAAGACAGGTTGTTGATGCTGGCCATCAAAGGCAACTAAAATCTCACTTTGTGGATTGACTGCAGCGCAGAACCTCTCGACCAGATCATCGTTAATTAATGGACTGTCGCAAGGCACAAAGCCTACCCACTCTGTTGGAGAATGAGTTAATCCAGCATGTATCCCGCCCAGTGGGCCAGGAAAGTCCTTAACAATGTCACTGATCACCGGTGCGTACTGTTGATACTGCGTTTGATTTCGATTGGCATTGATAAAAATTTGTGTGGCCTGTGGGCGTAGCCTTTCAATTACATGGGCAATCAATGGTTGTCCATCAAGGGTGATTAATCCTTTATCTTCCCCTCCCATACGGCGAGCCTGACCGCCGGCTAAAATGACCCAGCTAGTGTGAGATGGAGGTAACATAACAATTCTCTTTGCTAATCGGTGAAATAACGTGTAGCCGTGGTGATTCAAACAGCTGATGTTCTTTTATCCACCATTGTTTATGACACAATTCGGTTAATGGATTATTTTGATGACTGGTGATCACCAAGCTGCAGCCACGATTCAGTAAATCGTTGGCCATTATAACCAATCTGGCGATAGATTCTTCATCCAGTGAGGCGCTAGGCTCATCCATTAATAAAATTGCAGGGTTTAAAATCCATGCTCTGGCCATTGCCACACGTTGCTTCTCTCCGCCAGAAAGTACAGACACGTGTTCGTTCGCTAAACTTTCTAGCCCGACCATGCGTAAGGCCGTGATCACTTGGCAACGTTTTTCTTGGCTTGATAAAGCACAAAAACGAAGCCCATAAGCAATATTACGATAGACGGTATCATCAAATAAATAAGGTGTTTGATGAAGATAAATGATGTGCTGATCAGCACGGCGACCTAATAGGCGTTGCCACCAAGAACGATGATGAGAGACAGAACCGGTTGTTGGTTTCAGTAAACCTGCGAGAATCTTTAATAGCGTGGTTTTGCCAACGCCATTATCACCTTTAAGATAAACCGCTTCATGAGGACCTAATGTTAAAGCTGGAATATGAAATAAGCCTCGTTCTTTAAAACGCATGGATAACTGATGAGCAGTGAGTAATATCGGCATGTGACCTCTTTTATTATGCGCGTAGATACCCTTTACCTCGCATGCTGGAGAGCAAAAAATTCAGAAGGAGCGCTAAACTGAGTAATACCATTCCGAGTGCCACTCCTTGTGCAAACGCGCCTTTTTGACTTTCCATCGCAATCGCGGTTGGGATATTACGTGTTAACCCCATAATATTCCCGCCGACCATCATCGAGCAGCCTACTTCGGTGACAATACGCGAAAAACTAGCGATCACGGCTGCACAAAGTGGAAAGCGAGTTTCCCACATCATGGTCAGAGCTATCCGTGGTAGTGATGCTCCTAGGGTCATCGCGGTTTCGACTGAACGCCGATCACTCGATTGTAACGCGCCGTGCATCATGGACACTAAAATCGGCAGACAGATGAGCATTTGACCTAAAATCATCGCTTTTTGGGTAAACAGTAGTTGCCAATCACCTAGAGGTCCTGCTCGAGACAGTAACATATACAGCAGTAAACCAATCACTACGGTGGGTACGGCTTGTAAGGTATTGATCAGCGAAAGCAGTAACCATTTGCCCGGAAAGTGACTGTAGGCTAAAACAAAAGCCAGTAATAATGCAGGTAGCAAAACCAACCCAACGGCCGCTAAAGAAACACTAAAAGAGACAGCGACAATGTGCCAAAGATCAGCATCAAAACTTAGCAAGAGTGCTAATGCATCGAGTGTCGTTTGCCAAAGGCTCATTACGGCTTACTCATTGGCATTGGCGACAAATAGCGCTTGGCCATGGACGCGAAATTGGTTGATTAGCTGCTGACCTTTAGGATTGACTAACCAATCACTGAGTATTTTGGCACCTTGATAATGGGTGTTTGGATAGCGTTCAGGGTTCACTAAAATCACTTGATACGGATTAAACAGCAAGGGATCGACTTGATACAGGATCACAAGGTCAAGTCTATTTTGATAAGCTAGCCAAGTTCCTCGATCGGTTAAGGTATAAGCTTGCATTTCAGATGCCATGGTCAGCGTAGGTCCCATCCCTTGACCCACTGAGCGATACTGAGAAAAAATCGGCGTTATTTGATTTTCTTGCCAAATCGCCAGTTCTTTTTTATGTGTCCCTGATTCATCTCCGCGAGAAATAAACAAATGGTTATGCTTGGCAATTGCGCTAAAAGCCTGTTGGATATTGTCTTGTTCGCTGACTTTTGCAGGGTCATTTTTAGGACCGACTAAAACAAAATCGTTATACATAACTTTACGTGGCAAAATACCATAACCCTTCTCGATAAATTGCGCTTCAGCTTTTGGATCATGAGTCATCACGAGATCCACATCTCCATTTTCACCCAGTTTTAATGCTTTTCCCGTACCTGTTGCTAAAACATCGACTGTATAGCCTGAGTCTTTTTTAAATTCATCCAGTAAATAATCCAAGAGACCGGAGTGATAAGTACTGGTAGTGGTGGCTAAACGAATGCGTAACGAAGGATCGGCGAAAGTGAAGTGGCTATTGCTTAACAATAACAAGCAAGTAAGCAAGCGCAGTAAAGTCTGGTTCATATTTCTATCAATGTTTGGTGGCTGTGAATGGTAGACAAGCAAAGTCGGTGCCAATATTGAGTATTAAAATGGCTTACTAAACATCAATAATTTCAGCTAGTTGCTATTCCTTTGACTCAGACCGCGTGACAATTTGTTCAAGCTAAGACAAAATGTCTCAACTTATCCTGATAAACGATAAGGTTTTTTTGTCTCTCCATTTACAACGCAGCAAAGGGAAATTATGGCTTATTTGAGTGATCGAAAATCTGCGCAACACTATCACGCTTTTTCGGTATTGGTGGTGGATGATGAAACGGGCATGCAGTCTATTTTACAAAAAGCATTACGTAAGTGGTTTTCGAAAGTAGATTGTGCTGGATGCATTGATGAAGCAGAAATGCTACGCGCGACGACCCATTATGATTTGATTATTTTAGACATTAATTTACCCGGCCGCTCAGGGATTGAATGGGAAGCGATTTTTGCTGAACAAGAACAACGCCCCGATGTGATCTTTATGACTGGCTATGCTGATTTAGAGACAGCCATCAGTGCGCTGCAGTTGGGCGCTGCTGATTTTATTCTCAAACCGTTTAATCTTGAACAGATGCTCAAAGCGGTTGAACGTTGTATGGATAAGCGGTTACATCAACGTATGCAATATGCGTTACAACGTGACGTTCAACGTCACTGTGTCACCCAAATTTTGGGGCAATCGGCACAGACCGAGCAACTCAAACAATTGATTATGCAATTTGCTCCTTCTCGTGCCTCTGTGTTGATTGAAGGTGAATCCGGTACCGGTAAAGAGTTGGTGGCGCGCGGCATTCATGAAGCCAGTGAAAGGCAGGGGCCATTTGTGCCTGTTAATTGTGGCGCAATTGCCCCAGAGCTCTTAGAGAGCGAGCTATTTGGGCATACACAGGGCGCTTTTACTGGTGCTAAGAAAAATCGTGAAGGCCTTTTTCGGGTTGCTCATGGTGGAACCCTGTTTTTAGATGAAATCGGTGAGATGCCACTTAATATGCAATCATCTTTACTGCGAGTGTTAGAGCAGCGAGCGATACGTCCGGTTGGCTCAGAAAAAGAGCTGCCAGTTGATGTACGAGTTGTGGCTGCGACGAATAGAAATCTGTTTCAGGAGGTAGAAGAAGGCCGTTTTCGAGCCGATCTCTATTATCGATTAAATGTACTCAAAATTGAGGTCTTGCCGCTACGAGCGCGCAAAGCCGATTTACATGAGCTGGTGCCTTTTTTTACTCAAACCTTGTGTGCAGAGCTGTCGCTGCCGACGCCTAAATGGGCTCATGAAGATATTAATGCACTGTTTGATTACGACTGGCCAGGGAATATTCGCGAATTAAAAAACCTCATTGAACGATGTTTGTTAATTGGTCAACCGTTAGCGCATTACTGGCAGCCATTACCACGTGATGGTCAAAACAGTGACAACAATGTGACATTGTCACTAAATCCGTCGGCGAGGGTTGAACCAAATCGAATCGAGTCTTATGGGTATCCTGCACATTGGAGTTTAAGACAAGTAGAGAAAGCGCATATAGAACAAATCGTTGCCTTTCATCAAGGTAATAAATCGGCGGCGGCTCGGGATTTAGGCGTTGCTCGCAAAACATTAGAACGAAAATTCAAAGAGTGGGAAAGTGATGAGCAAATCAAGGTGCGCTAAACCTTCATGGTGGCGAACGTGGCACCATCGCTTCCGAAGTATGGTCCGCTACCGACTGTTGATTCTGACTTCCGTACCGATTGCCGTCACATTAATGGCGTTGATCGGTATCAGCTTTTATTGGTCTTTGCATTACACGTGGCAAAGTGCCTTGGTGGATGTATCAGAGCGCTTGGGGGTTGCTCAAAACAGCGTGACGCTATTGCAACAAAAACAAGCCAGTTATGTTCATGCCTTCGCCGATTCTTATGATTTTCAACATGGGCTTCGAGAGGGTTATTACTACCAGCCAGAGTTTATGGATTGGGTTCAGCAACAGAAAAAACGTTACGAATTAGACTTTCTGCATTTTCAATTGGTTAACACGCTAGAACAGCAGTTCCGTTATTTGGATCTGACGCGAAAAGAGTCTTTTTTTGATGTGCTGAGTGCGGCTGAATTACAGCAATTGGATCCCGATTTAGCGATACGTGCACAAACCCCGATGTTAAATGACCGCTTGGTTGAATCGCGTGGATTAGTCAGCCGAACTGTCGTGCCGATCTTGATTGATCAAAAGATCATCGGTTTTTTAGAAGGAGGATTGCTGCTCAACAATAGCACGTTACTCGTCGACCAAATTCGAGACTTAATCTACCCCGTACAAGCCAATCGATTAAGTCCAGCAGGCACGCTAACGTTATTTTTAGATGATTTACGGGTCAGTACTAATGTACCGCTTCATAGTGGTACTCAAGCTGGACGAGCGATTGGTACGCGAGTCTCTCAACCGGTAGCGGATAAGGTATTAAGACAAGGTGAACAATGGGTAGATAAGGCGTATGTCTATGATGCGTGGTATGTCAGTGCTTATCAGCCACTTCACGATCAATATGATCAAGTCATTGGTATGCTTTATACTGGCTATTTACTGTGGCCATTGGTCAAAACTTACTTAACCAATATTGTCGAAATGGGCAGTATGGCATTGATTCTATTGATTGTTTCGGGTTTTTTCGTTTATCGTGGTTCACGTGATTTGTTTCGTCCTATTGAACGCATTCACCATGTTGTCAAACGAGTACAAGTCGATCAAAATCAACGAATTGGCTCATTAGGGTTGGATGAAAAACATGAGCTCGCTCAGTTAGCCAAGCAGTTTGATCATATGCTGGATTTACTGCAACAGCACAACCAACAAATTCAGCATGCCGCCGATCAGTTAGAAGCAAAGGTTCAATCGCGCACAGCAAGTTTGCATGAAAAGACGCAGCAATTAGAACACCATATTCAATTACTGAATCAAACTCGTAATAAATTGATTGCCCATGAAAAACTGGCCGCGCTTGGTGAGCTGACCGCGGGTATCGCACATGAAATTAATAATCCTACCGCTGTGATTCTTGGCAATACTGAACTTATCCGTTTTGAACTTGCTGACCAAGCCCCACGGGTGGCTGAGGAAATTGAGGCGATTTTGCTGCAAGTCGATCGGATCCGTAATATTACTCGCAGTTTGCTGCAATACAGTCGTCATGGTGGTGTGCAAGATAAAATTACCTGGCAGCGTGTTAATCCAATTATCGAAGAGAGTATTACGCTCGTCAAAGCGGGCAGTAAGAAGCGTGAAGTTGAGTTTATTACGCAGTTGCAAGCGCGCTGTTCCGTGGAAGTGAATCATCATCATCTGTTGCAAATTTTAGTCAACTTACAGATCAATGCCATTCACGCTATGCAAGGCAAAGGTCAACTCATCATTCATAGTGAAGATTGGCAACAAGACGGAAAAATACTCGGCGCGATCATTCATGTTCAAGACCATGGTTGTGGAATTAAGCCTGAGCAATTGAGCAAAATATTTGCCCCTTTTTATACGACCAAGAGGCAAGGAACTGGGTTAGGTTTGTCGGTATCACAGAGTTTACTCAGTCAAGTTGGCGGTGAAATTCGAGTTCACTCTGTTGAGGGGCAAGGTAGCACTTTTAGTGTTTACTTGTTGGCGAAGGCGGAGAGCCCGCTACTGATCACGACGACTCGCTCATCTTCTGAATAATCTTTTTCTGTGAATGAGTGATTGAACTCATTCACAGAGGAACATCAATCTCTTCACGTAAGATTAGCCTTTGACATCAAAATCAATTTTTTCTGCGCCACTGTAGATTTCAAAACGCAGGCCTTTCGCTCGCGCAATGGTGGTAATACCAAACTGATTGGCCAAGTCTAAGCCCATTTGAGTGACCCCAGAGCGAGAAAGTAGGACGGGAATACCCATTTGCGCAACCTTAATCACCATTTCAGAGGTTAACCGTCCAGTCGTATAAAACAGTTTGTCATGACCTGAATCCCCTTGCAGCCAGAGTTCGCCAGCTAATGTATCGACAGCGTTATGCCGACCCACGTCTTCGACAAAAGAGCGCACATGGTTATTTTGGCAAATCGCACAGCCGTGAACGGCACCGGCTTTTTTATAGGTTTGATTATGATGGGTGAGCGCCTCTAACGTTGCGTAGATCTGTGACTGTTTCAAGCGTGTCTGTGGGACTTGATAGCCTTCTAATTGTTGCATCACATTGCCATACATCGTGCCCTGACCACATCCAGAGGTAACGGTTTTTTTCTTAAGCGCCGGTTGAACACGGTCTATATTCTCTTTAGTCACCACGGCGGCTGAATGCGTTTGCCAATCAATGATCACTGATTGAAGTTGTTCTCGCTCAGCAATAAAACCTTGGTTTTTCAAATAACCGAGCACTAACGCTTCGGGGCGAGAGCCTAGAGTCATTAGTGTCACCACTTCTTGCCAATTTAACAGTACGGTTAAAGGTCGTTCACAGGCGATGGATTTGGTTAATGGCTCACCATACTGATCATATACCGTCACTTCCATGGTTTGTTGTGGATTTTCAGTCGGTTGAATAAGAGAGAATGCTGACACAAATTGTTCCTATATCGATGCTAAAAGCGCGTTAATCGCCAATCGTGATGGATGATACGAGTGAGGCAGAGATAAAGAGAGCAGCAAATATCATTCCATATTCTCTTTTTCGTCGTATGTTATGTCGATGAATGGGGTGGCGTAATAATTGCTTAAATGAGCATATGTTGTTGATGGTATTGACTCAAGCAAGGATTTACTCTTCATGGCTTTCCCCATTTCACATTCAGCGCCGTTGATCAAAAACGAATTTCAATGGTCCATTGGTTGTCTGCTTCATTTACGCTCGTTTAATGTTGGGCGTTGGGTAACGAGCCAATGGCAATTAAGCGGTTTTGAATTAATGCCTCAGGCTGAGTTCAAAGCGCGAGCCGTATTGGAGATCTTTCGAGATGAGCGAAGTGATTATCGATTTAACCTCAGCTCGCGAGAGCCTAAGTTATTCGTGATCGTGGAAAATAGTACCGATGACGATCAACCCAAACTGGTGTGCATTACCGCCTCGCAAGGTGTGGCGGCTCGTTATATGGATAGCGACTACGTGGTACTTTCTGAGCCTATGCCTTTAGCGGTGCAAGCGTGGATTGAAGCTTTCATTGGTCGAGAAGGTGAATTGCTCGACTACCGTTCTAAAAAGCGTAAAGGTGCCGGGAGGTCATGTGGCAACTGATTCTTTCTTTAATCGCTGGTCAAAGCGTAAATTAGATCAAGCAGCAGTATCAGAAGGCGAGGTTATTGAGGCATCGGATAGTGGCGATAAAGCATTACCGAGTGATCTACCATCTGAGAGTGATTCTGAACTGTCTACGACCTTAACCCGCAATCAGACAGCCTCTCCGGCAGAGTCGGTGCCAGAAGAGAGCTTTGCTACTGAGAATGCGCTCTCCACGCTATTGGTTTCGGCTTCTGCTGAGTTGAAAAAACAGGCGTTACGGCAGCTTTTTTTCAATGGCGAGTTCAATCAAGTCGATGGTCTAGATGATTATGATGGTGATTATCATGCGTTAAAACCCTTGGCGAGTGAACTAGCACAAATTGTCCGTGAATGGCTTATTGATGTCGACCCATCGAATGTAGACCTGATACCTGAACACCAATCTGAACACCCAAATAACCATAACCACTTCGCTCACCATCAGCCAATTATGCCGCGTGATCGGATGGATGAAGATGAGACAATATTGTTGGATAAAAAGTAGGGACATTTTGTCTCGTTGCTCGGTTTCATTATGAGACAAAATGTCTTATCGGACGGATTGTGATGAAAGAATCATTTAAATTCACAATAAATCAATGAGATAGATGACATTTTAAGTTGGAACGTTATTTGCTAAATCCATGTAATAAATAAGGGTAGGTCAATGAGCCTGCTTTCAGCATGGAACTGAGCAATGTTAAACGACTATCTACAACAAGCCTCTAGTGTTTCTGGTCAAGCGCGTTGGTTTGCGCTGCAACATACTGTCGAGCTGCAGAATTTGATCCCACCAACGGTTAGTTATCAAAGTGGTGGTCATACATTATTAATCGGCCCCACCAGTTTGATTGAACGTGCGGCCCAACAACTGTCTGCAATGGGCTCTTTGACGCTTTTATCGATTGACGGCCATCAGGGGCATTCAAGCACACTTTACTTTGCCGATTCGGTACAAATCAGTGGCTATTTGGGGGCATTCGATATTCAGGTGGTCAATCGTGGTCAAACCATCAATTTGGCACAAGCGGCAATCGGGCAAGCATGTTTTGATATTGTGTTGGATCTCTCACTCAACGGAATCATGAGTGAAGAGGTGCCCGTTCCTGGATACTTTCCTGTGGGGCGAGGTGAAAACAAACTCGTTGAAGCGTTAGAAACCATTCCAACATTAATGGGTACTTTTGATAAACCGAAATATTTCCGTCTCAATACCGATTTGTGTGCACACAGCTCACGAGGGGTGAAAGGTTGTGAGCGGTGTGTTGATGCCTGTCCGGCGGGTGCGCTTTCTAGTGAAGGGTCAGCACAAACAGGACACCGAATCGAAATCAACCCCTATCTTTGTCAAGGTATTGGAACGTGCGCGACGGCTTGCCCAACGGAAGCGATCCATTACGCTTTACCTAACCCTACCGATACACAAAAGTTTGTTGAGCGACTACTTAACCATTATTTTCAGGCTCAAGGTGAAACACCGGTGGTTCTTTTTTGCAGTGATCGCCACGAAGCTCAGCATCTTATGGCGCTGAAAGCCTTACCCGATAATGTTATTCCGGTGATGCTAGAAGAGCTTCCTTCTGTCGGTATGGATACTTGGTTCGCGGCACTGGTTAATGGCGCGACTCAGGTACTGTTTGCAGCTAGCCAGCATATGCCTGCGACCGTATTGCGTATTCTTCATCAAGAAGTGTCGTTAGCACAAACGCTATTAGCGTCATTAGGCTTAGACAAGCAGCGGATTGATATTCTCTATTTGGAATCGCTAGGCGAAGGACTCCCAGTTCTGTGTGAAGACGATTTGATGCTTCGATTGGGTGAGCTCTCTGGTAATAAACGCCAACGTTTGTATCAAGCATTAGATGCACTTGCCAGTCAGTACCAACCGGATTCCATGATTCATTCACTGAATAGCTCAGCCCCTTTTGGCTCAATTGAGTGCGCCAGTCAAGATTGTACTTTGTGCATGAGCTGTGTCGCGGTCTGTCCTACGCGAGCCTTGCATCATAGTGGTGATATACCTGCTTTGCATTTTACTGAACAAGATTGTGTGCAGTGCGGTTTATGTGTCACTGCATGTCCTGAAAAAGTCTTGACGGCGGTACCAAGAATCAATTGGGACCATGATGAGCGACAAGCGGCGCAGGTGTTACATCAAGAAGAGCCCGCCCGCTGTTTACGTTGTCAAAAAGCATTTGCGCCTCAGTCAATGATCACCATGCTGCAAGATAAGTTACGTGGTCACTCTCATTTTTCAGATCCCATGTCTCTTAATCGAATCGCCATGTGCGAAGACTGTCGAGTGATTGATATTTTTGAAGCGATGGCTGAAAACCCAGAGCAGCAACTTCACTATTAAGGCGATGTTTATGCAAGTTACAGACACTATACGCACCGATATTTATCTGATGTTAGCTTCCCTGTTTCGTGCTCCTCCTAGTCAGTCACAATTGCAGTTTTTGGCTGACCTAGAGATTGAAGATAACTCAAGCGTGATGAGCCAGTGTTGGTTAGCCTTAAGGCACGCTGCACAACATACTGATGTTGATAGCCTTGAAGAGGAATATCAATGGCTATTTATTGGTATCGGGAGAGGTGAAGTGGTGCCCTTTGCCTCATGGCACCTGACTGGATCATTAATGGAAAAACCTTTAGCGGATCTTCGCCAACATATGGCGCAGCTTGGTTTGCAGCGTTCCGACTCGGTGAAAGAGCCAGAGGATCATATTGCCGCCTTATGTGAAAGTATGGCGTGGCTGATCAGCGATATGCCTGAACAACAAGGTGAGTTTTTTCATCGTCATATTAGCCCTTGGTTTAATCACTTAGCGCGACAAATTGAGCAAGCCGAACATGCGAATTTTTATCGAGCGGTATCTCAAGTGTGCAAGGCTTTTTTAAGCCTAGAGAGCATTCAGATGATACCAGCTAGCATTGCTAGTCAATGTAATACCCATGTTATGCATGTAAAAAACACCATTGAGCAGAATGTCAGCGAATGATAACAAGCGTTCTACAACGGCAGGGGAACCATCACCGCGGTTATATGGAAAAAGGAAAGAAGCGATGAAAAAACAATCAGATGTTAATCAGAGTCGGCGCACGATATTAAAAAGCATGGCTGGTGCCGCCGTTGTCGGAGGTGTGGTGGCTTCGACGAGTCAGTCGGCGTTAGCGGTAGAGACTGTGGAAGAGGCGACGACACAGCCATTACAAAAAGGGTATCACGAAACTCAACATATCCGTGATTACTACGCGAGTTTATAGGAGCCAATAATGAAACTGACCAAACGTTCAGAGCAGGTCGAACAGCCAAATACATTAGGGCTCAGTCGTCGAGCTTTTATTCGCAACAGTTCATTAGCTGCAGGTGGTGCGGTTGTTGGTTCCGCTTTATTTGCTCCAGGAATGATTAAAAAAGCTCAGGCAACCTCGCGACCTAATCAGGTTAAAACGGAAGTTAAGCGCACCATCTGTTCGCACTGTTCCGTTGGCTGCGGCATTTATGCTGAAGTACAAAATGGGGTTTGGACAGGCCAAGAGCCGGCTTTTGATCACCCCTTTAATGCAGGTGGGCATTGCGCAAAAGGGGCAGCCTTACGCGAGCATGGTCATGGTGAGCGACGCTTGAAATATCCGATGAAGCTTGAGGGCGGAAAATGGAAAAAACTCTCATGGCAACAGGCTATCGATGAAATCGGCGATGAGATCTTAAAAATTCGTCAACAATCGGGGCCAGATTCGGTCTACTGGCTTGGCAGTGCTAAGCACAGCAATGAACAAGCGTATCTCTTTCGTAAAATGGCCTCATTATGGGGAACCAATAACGTTGATCACCAAGCGCGAATTTGCCATTCCACGACCGTAGCAGGCGTTGCCAATACTTGGGGTTACGGTGCAATGACCAACTCCTTTAATGATATGCATAACTGTAAGTCGATGTTGTTCATTGGCTCGAACCCTGCGGAAGCGCATCCAGTCGCGATGCAACATATCTTGATCGCTAAAGAGAAGAATAATTGCAAAATTGTGGTTGCCGATCCTCGTCGTACGCGCACCGCAGCCAAAGCGGATCACTATGTGTCATTGCGTCCCGGAACGGATGTCGCCTTTATTTGGGGCGTACTGTGGCATGTATTTAAAAATCAGTGGGAAGATAAAGAATTCATTCGCCAACGTGTGTTTGGCATGGATGAAATTCGTCAAGAAGTGGCGAAATGGACACCTCAAGAGGTGGAGCGGGTCACCGGAGTGAGTGAGTCGGATGTTTATCAAACCGCGAAGCTACTCTCTGAACATCGCCCCGGTTGTATTATTTGGTGTATGGGCGGCACTCAGCACACAACAGGAAATAACAATACTCGTGCTTATTGTGTACTTGAATTGGCTTTGGGGAATTTGGGTAAACCGGGTTCCGGTGCGAACATTTTCCGTGGTCATGATAACGTTCAAGGAGCAACGGATTTAGGGGTACTTGCTGATTCGTTGCCTGGCTATTATGGGGTCGCAGAAGGGGCATGGCGTCATTGGGCCAAGGTGTGGGATGTTGATTTTGATTGGATAGCGAATCGCTTTGATCAAGGAACTTACGCTGGCACTAAGCCAATGAATAGTTTCGGAATTCCTGTGTCTCGTTGGATTGATGGCGTACTGGAGAATAAAGACAATATCCAGCAACGAGAAAATATTCGCGCTATGTTCTATTGGGGTCATGCGGTTAACTCGCAAACCCGTGGCGTAGAAATGAAAAAAGCGATGCAAAAACTCGACATGATGGTGATTGTTGATCCTTATCCAACTGTTGCTGCAGTGATGAATGAGCGTAGCGATGGCGTGTATTTGCTTCCGGCCACGACGCAATTTGAAACTTACGGTAGTGTGACCGCGTCGAATCGCTCTTTGCAATGGCGTGATCAAGTCATTGAACCGTTGTTTGACTCCAAACCTGATCATGAAATCATGTACTTACTGAGTAAAAAACTCGGCTTTGCCGAGCAACTTTGTAAACACATTCGAGTTGAGAATGATCAACCACTCATTGAAGATATTACCCGTGAATTCAATAGAGGGATGTGGACCATCGGCTATACCGGACAAAGCCCTGAACGTTTAAAAGCGCATCAACAGCATTGGCACACTTTCCATAAGACCACTTTAGAAGCAGAAGGTGGGCCAATTCATGGTGAGACTTATGGTCTACCTTGGCCTTGCTGGGGGACTCCAGAGATGAAGCATCCCGGAACGCATATTTTGTATGATACTTCTAAACCTGTCGCTTTGGGGGGAGGGACGTTCCGTGCTCGCTATGGCGTTGAGTTTGAAGGTCAATCACTACTCGCAGAAGATAGCTTTTCAAAAGGCAGTGAGATTGAAGATGGTTATCCGGAATTCACCGATAAATTGCTCAAACATTTAGGATGGTGGGACGATCTGACAGACGCAGAAAAAGTCGCAGCAGAAGGACAAAACTGGAAAACGGATCTTTCTGGTGGCATTCAACGGGTGGCGATTCAGCATGGCTGTATTCCTTTTGGCAATGCGAAAGCTCGTGCGATCGTGTGGACATTTCCGGATCGAGTACCGTTACATCGTGAGCCTCTTTACACACCAAGACGCGATCTCATCGCCGATTATCCTACTTGGGAAGATAAAGACGCGATCTTTAGAATGCCGACGCTATATAAATCGATTCAAGATATCGATAAATCCCAAGAATATCCGATCATCCTGACTTCTGGGCGCTTAGTCGAGTACGAAGGTGGTGGTGAAGAAACCCGTTCAAACCCTTGGTTAGCCGAACTGCAGCAAGAGATGTTTGTTGAGGTGAACCCTAAGGATGCCAATGATCTTGGTTTCAAGGACGGTGACATGGTATGGGTTGAAGGGGCAGAAAAAGGGCGTATTCATGTTAAAGCCATGGTGACTCGTCGCGTAAAACCCGGTATGGCGTTCATTCCTTTTCATTTTGGTGGCAAATTTCAAGGTGAAGATCTTCGTCATAAATACCCACAAGGTACTGATCCTTATGTGATTGGTGAGTCAGCGAATATTGCTACGACCTATGGGTACGATCCTGTTACCCAAATGCAGGAAACTAAAGTCACCTTGTGTAACATCCGTAAAGCGTAAGGAGTAAACCAATGGCTAAAATGAAATTCCTTTGTGATACCAAACGCTGCATTGAATGCAACGGCTGTGTCACGGCCTGTAAAAATGAAAATGACGATGCTCTGCAATGGGGAATCCAACGTCGTCGAGTGGTCACACTCAATGATGGCGAACCTGGAGAAAACTCGATCTCGGTAGCTTGCATGCACTGTACTGATGCGCCTTGTATGGCGGTCTGTCCGGCGGACTGTTTTGTCAAAACGGAAGATGGCATCGTGCTGCATAACAAAGATCTTTGCATTGGTTGTGGTTACTGCTTATTTGCTTGCCCGTTTGGTGCTCCGCAATTTCCTAAGCAGTCTGCCTTTGCTGAGCGTGGGAAAATGGATAAATGTACGTTCTGTGCTGGTGGACCTGAAACAGAACCCGGTTCACCCGAAGAGCGTCGTAAATATGGTGCTAACCGGATTGCTGAAGGTAAATTACCGATGTGCGCTTCCTTATGTTCGACTAAAGCACTACTGGCTGGTGATGCAGCGGTGGTTTCGGATATTTTCCGTCAGCGAGTGGTAGAGCGCGGTGCTAAAAATGCTGGGTGGACCAATGGCGAAGATCTCGCTTTCGATGCCACAAGGAGTTAAGTAGCGATGCAATATCGGATAAAGCGTGCGTTTCAGCAGCTCTTGGTGCTATTGATCTTAACTCTTAGTTGTTTATCTCTCCCATTATTAGCCAATGAGGGCGAGCTCACTAATCATAATGTGGCGCAAAAAGAGATTTCTCAATTAGCGGGTGCCGACTTTTGGCGTCAAGTGAGGCAAGGTCAAGAAGGCTATACCACATCACGTTCTCCTGAGCATGGCGTGTTAATCAGTACACCGGGTGAGATGTGGTTTGTCTTAAAAGAGAAATGGATGTCTCCTGCTGGAGCAGTGGCGATTTTTGGTAGTATTGTCATGGTTGTAATGGCCTATTGGTTGATGGGCCCGATCATGCTTAGTCAGCCAAGAACGGGGCGAAAATTAAAACGTTGGTCGCGCTTGGATCGAGCGTTGCACTGGAGTATGGCGTTTACTTTTCTTACCTTGGCGTTCAGTGGTTTAATGTTGGTTTATGGTAAACACTTTCTTAAACCTTACATTCCTACCGATTGGTGGGGAATGGTCATTTATTCCGCTAAGCAATACCACAATTACGTTGGCCCCTTATTCTTTGTGTTGCTGATTTTTATGTTGCTGAAATGGTGGCGAAAATCCTTATTCAACAAGGTTGATTTCCAATGGTTTTTAAAATTGGGAGGAATGGCGGGCAAGCACAAAGGAACCCATCCTTCGGCTGGCTTTTCCAATGGTGGTGAAAAAGCGATCTATTGGCTGTTGATCGTATTTGGTAGCTTTGCTGCGATCAGTGGACTTATTTTAGACTTTCCGATTTTTGGGCAGACGCGCCGCGATATGGAACTCTCGAATTTGATCCACATGTTCTCCGCTTTAATCCTTATTTGTGGCTTTATTTTCCATATTTATATCGGTTTATTTGGTATGGAAGGGGCATTAGAGGGAATGGTAACGGGTAAAGTCGATGAGACTTGGGCCAAAGAACATCATGATTTATGGTATGAAGAAGTCAAAGCGCGAGGCGAAATTGAAGCGGCTGACCATCAAGTTCCAAAGATACAGGAGAGTCATGATGATCCCCGCCAGTAAAAATAAATCCGTTTGGTTTGTCTATATCGCCAGTTTGCTGACACCCTTTACTGGGTTACTTTCCGGGGTGATTGGCATTATCTATGCTGGCTATCGGCTGGATAAAAACCAAGATGGCGAGGTGGCAAATTCCCATTATTACGGATTAATTCGTACTTTTTTCTTATTCTTAACTTTTTTTGTGGTGTTAATTGTCACTGTTGCTACGGCAAATGGCGTTCTGATGGGAGTCAATCGTTATTGGTTTAGTAATACTTGGTTAAGTACGATTGGCTACGCTATCCCTTACCTTGGCGCGATCATTGCCTTAGGTGCCATTACCTTATGGTTTTGGCGTATGGTACAAGGTATGAAGCAGTTACGAGCCGATATCGCTCATCGCCCGACGAAAGGCCCGAATCTTTAAGCATCACACCCAGCGAGTCTGGGTGTTTTTTCGACTATTGTCTAAGTCTTGAAATTAGGGACGCTCGTTTATCAATGCTAAACTGGTGTAAAGATTGAAAATAAGGAATGGATGATGAATTTTCCCTATCGCAATATTGTAGTATTGACCGGCGCGGGGATATCTGCCGAGTCGGGTATTCAAACCTTTCGGGCCCAAGATGGATTATGGGAAAACCACCGGATTGAAGATGTTGCTACACCGGAAGGTTTTGCTCGTGATCCTGATTTGGTGCAAGACTTTTATAATCAGCGACGCAGAAAACTAGGCTCTCCTGAGATTCAACCCAATGCGGCTCATCTTGCTCTTGGCGAGCTAGAGCGACGACTGAATGGTTCCGTAACCATCATTACCCAGAATATTGATGATCTCCATGAGCGAGGCGGTAGTCAAAACGTCATTCATATGCATGGCGAGTTATTTAAAGCTCGCCGTAGTATGTCTAATCAAGTGGTTGAACAAAAGGGCGATTTATTGACCGGTGAACTGTGTCATTGCTGTCAAATTCCGCAACAAATGCGGCCTCATATTGTTTGGTTTGGGGAAATGCCTTTGCGGATGGGGGATATTTATAGCGCATTAGAAAAAGCCGATTTATTTGTCTCTATTGGTACATCTGGTGTGGTTTATCCGGCGGCTGGTTTTGTGCATGATGCGAGAATGCACGGCGCACATACGATTGAAATTAATTTAGAGCCGAGCGCGATTGAAAGTGAATTTGCTGAAAAACGTTATGGCAAAGCGACGCTTGAGGTCCCTCGTTTAGTCAAAGAGCTATTAATGCTGCAAGATATCCCTCAATCAGAGTAAAAGAAGCTCATTTTTTGGTAACGCCACATCGTTTCCGTCTGGCACGGAAAAGAGACAAAAAAAGCGGCATTAGCCGCTTTGATATGAATCGAATGGCGATTACTTCACTTTTAAGCGTTGGAAGTAGTTATCGTATAATATCGATGCTTCACCGACATCATCTTGCCATTCACCGCTTTCCATCACTGATTGTGGTGGAAAAATATTTGGGTCATTGACAAATTCTGCAGGTAATAGCTTATGGGCCGTTTTGACTGGTGTTGGATAGCCGATTTCCAGCGCAATTTTTGCTGCATTTTCCGGACGCAATAAGAAGTCGATCATTTTATGTGCCGCTTCGATATTTTTCGCTCCTGCGGGAATAGCAATGCTGTCCATCCAGAAAATAGCGCCTTTTTCTGGCCAAATAATCTCAATATTGGCCCCTTCTTGACGCGCCATGTAGGCAGATCCATTCCACAGCATCCCAAGCGAAACTTCTCCGGCTAAAAACGGGTTAGCAGGGAAATCAGAGTTAAAGACCAAGACATTTGGCATCAGTTTGGTTAGCTCTTGATAAGCGGCTTCAATCTCTTCTGGATTGGTACTATTTGGCGAATAACCCAATTTACTTAAAGCCATATGGAACACTTCACGAGCGTCATCCATCAGCATAAGCTGACCACGCCATTTGGCATCCCATAAATCGTTCCAATTGGTCAGTGCTGATTTATCAAGCATGTCAGTGTTAATGCCAATACCTGTCGCTCCCCAGATATAAGGGATTGAGTAACGGTTTTCGGGATCAAAAGATTTATTGAGAAAATTAGGGTCAAGATCCGCAAAATGACTTAATTGATTTTTGTCGATGGGTTGCAGCATGCCTTCTTTGCGCATCTTAGAGACAAAATAAGTTGAAGGAACCACTAAGTCATAACCAGCACCTTGGGTTTTTAACTTCGCGTACATGCTTTCGTTTGATTCGTACGTCGAATAAATAACTCGGATACCGGTTTCTTTACTAAATTCTTCTAGTACATCGCTAGGGATATATTCCGACCAGTTATAAAAATACAGCTCGGTATCGTTGGCCATCGCGTGGGTAGTGAATAGAGTCGCTGCGCATAGTACGCCCGCATACAGTTTACTTTTCTTCATTACAATTCCGTATTTTGGTAGCAAAAGCCCAAATAGGCTAGAGAGATTAGCTAAATCAGCCGCTAAGTATACCAGCTCACAAAAAAATAGGCAGCTAATGCTGCCCATTTACTTAAGCTCGTAGGTTTATAAACCTGATTTTAAACGCATAAAGTAGTTTTCATACTTAATGGTTTTGTCTCCCACCGCATCTTGCCATTCCACGCGATCTAAATCTTCTTGAGATGGGAATAGGGGGGCGATATCTTTGAACTTAGCGTTCGATTCCGCCACACCTGTTAAGTAGCCAGTATCACGAGAGATTTGCTCAGCGATTTCAGGGCGCAGTAAAAAGTCGATCATCTTATGGGCGGCGTCGACATTTTTCGCTCCTGAAGCAATGGCGAAGTTATCGACCCAACCAATACCGCCTTCTTTCGGGAAGATCAGTTTGATCGGTAATCCTTCATTTTGCGCTGCCGCTGCAGAGCCATTCCATAACATCCCTAAACCGACTTCACCAGCAAGATAGGGTGCAGCAGGGTTGTCAGAGTTAAACACCAAAACATTCGGCATTAATTTACGCAATTCAGCGTAGGCTTCATCAATTTGCTTATCGTCAGTGGTATTACCGGAATAGCCGAGTTTACGCAGAGCGATATGGAACACTTCGCGAGTATCGTCCATTAACATCAATTGTCTCGCCAGCTCAGGCTTCCAAAGGTCACCCCAGCTTTGGAAATCATTCGGGTCATACATATCGGTATTGACCGCTAAACCGGTAATGGCGACCACATGCGGAATTGAGTAGTCGTTGTTCGGATCATAAGGTTTATTCAGGTAGTTAGCGTCTAAATTACTGAAATTAGACAGCTTAGACTTATCTATTTTCTGAATCATACCCTCATCACGCATTTTGGATACGAAATAGGTCGAAGGAACAATAAGATCGTAGCCCTGATTATGGGTTTTTAGTCTGGCGTATAAAGTTTCATTTGACTCATAAGTTGAGTAAATGACTTTGATACCGGTTTCACGAGTAAACTGTTCAAGGATATTACTGTTAATGTAAGGTCCCCAGTTCATGAAAACCAATTCTTTATCTTGCGCGATAGCTGAATTTGACAACAGTGAAAGCGCACATGCACTACCAGCTAATAAAGTAGCCCATTTTTTCATCGACGTTAGCTCCAAACCAAACGTTGCCCATTAGGGCGTTACATAGAGAAACAGAATGGTCATGGTGGCCATTCTGTTTCGTGTTTTTAACATGCAGTGAGTATATTACTTCACTTTTTCTCTGGCTAACAACTGTGAAGTGATCACAAGGATTAATGAAACCACTAACATCACAGTCGCTAAAGCATTCACTTCCGGTGAAATCCCAACCCTAACCATAGAGTAAATCTTTAAAGGGAGAATTTCATAGGTTGGTCCCGTCACAAAAGAACTGATGATGACATCATCGAGTGACAAGGTAAAACTTAATAACCAACCTGCCGCAACGGCTGGCTTAGCAAGTGGGAAAATAATATTTTTCAATATAACCCATTCGCTCGCTCCGAGATCTTTTGCCGCTTCTAACATCTTTACATCAAAACCATTCAAACGGCTGTAAACCGTGACCACCACAAAGGGTAAGCAGAAGGTGATGTGCGCAATCAAAAGGGTTAGAAAGCCCAATTGAAAGCCGAGGACTAAAAACAGCGCCAGTAATGAAATTGCCATTACGATATCTGGTGACATCATGACAACAAACAGCATGCCATTGACCATTTTCTTACCTTTAAACTGGTAACGAAATAGGGCAACAGCCGTCAAGCTACCAATAATTGTCGCTGCGGTCGCTGAAAAGACCGCAATATTGATAGAGTGCCAGGCGGCTTGCATTAAGCTGTCATTATTAATCAAAGCATGATACCACTTGGTCGTGAAGCCACCCCAACGAATCCCAAAGCGGTTGTCGTTAAAAGAGTTCACAATCAAAACAATAATCGGTAGGTACAAAAATAAGTACACTAAGCTCATAAAGCTAAATCGAACTGTCTTTCCCATTAGCTTAGCTCCGATTTCTTATTCAAGAGTTTACCTGCTCGATAGTACGCATAGAGCATGACGGCCATGGCTAAGGTGAGGGCAATACTTGTCGCCGCACCAAATGGCCAGTCTCGGGCGTTGAGTACTTGGCTCTTAATGACGTTACCGATCAATAAGTTTTTCGCTCCTCCCAGTAAATCAGAAATATAGAACATTCCTAATGCTGGTAGCAGTACCAGTAAACAGCCGCCAATAATGCCGGGCATGGTTAAGGGTAAAATGACTTTAATTAGCGTTTGTAACTTGTTCGCACCAAGATCTCGTGCTGCTTCTATATAAGTATGATCGAGCTTCTCGATCGCAGAATAGAGAGGCAAAATCATAAATGGCAGCAAGATGTACACTAAACCAATCATTACCGCGGTTTCGGTGAACATGATACGGATCGGAGTATCGATGATGCCGATGCTTAATAATGCTTTATTCAAAATACCTTGAGTGCCCAAAACAATTTTTAATCCATAGGTACGGATCAGCGAGTTAGTCCAAAATGGAACAATCACTAAAAACAGCATAATAGGGCGCCATTTTTGCGGCATTTTGGCAACGATATACGCAAATGGATAGCCGACCACAAGACAGATTAAGGTCGCCACGATAGCCATGTAAAATGAGTGCAGCATCACTCTGGCATAAATCGGATCCATTAAACGAAGATAGTTATCGAACGTAAAGGTAAAAGCGATTAAGTTCGATTCATCACGCGTTAAAAAGCTGGTCACAATGATCATCAGATTGGGGATCAGAACAAACAGACCTAACCAGCCGACAATCAAAACAATAATTGCGTTTTGTAGATTAAGCTTGTTGCTCATCATTGAGGACGACCTCCCAGCTTTCAACCCAAGTGATGGCGACTTTCTGGCCGATAGAGTGGTCTACGTCTGGATCATCCTCGTTAAAGAATTCACTCACCATAACGCGCATGCCTGACTCTAATTCAACCACTGACTCTAACGTCATGCCTTTATAAGTACGATCGATAACATGACCAACAATACCCGCACTTTCTGATTCTTTGATCTCTTCAATGCGTAAATCTTCTGGACGCAGTAAGACTTGCAGTTTATCGCCGCTAGTCACGGGTTGATCATAATAGACAATCGCAGGAACGCCTTCGATCTGTACGTTAATGCATTTATCATCGATACGATCTTGAGTGACGGCATTAAATACGTTGATCTCACCGATAAATCGGGCAACAAATAGGTTTTTTGGCTCTTCATAAATTTCACGTGGTGAACCATCTTGCTCAATGCATCCATCGCGCATAACAATGATTCGATCCGACATGGATAAAGCTTCTTCTTGATCGTGAGTAACGAAGATGAAGGTAATGCCCAGTTGACGTTGGAGTTGCTTCAGCTCAATTTGCATCTGTTTACGCAGTTTATAATCGAGAGCGGATAAAGATTCATCCAACAATAACACTTTAGGTTTATTGACCACGGCACGAGCAATCGCAATACGTTGTTGCTGACCACCAGAAAGCTGATGTGGCTTACGTTGCGCCATTTGCTCTAAGCGAACCATGCGTAGTGCTTCCATTACTCGTGGTTCAATCTCTGCGCTTGGTACTTTCTGCATACGCAATCCGAAGGCTACGTTATCAAACACGGTCATATGAGGAAACAAGGCGTAACTTTGGAAGACCGTGTTGACATGCCTCTGCTCAGCAGGAACTTGAGTCACATCTTGACCGTCAAGTAAGATCTGGCCGTTATCGACCGTCTCAAAACCAGCAATCATTCGTAGTACGGTGGTTTTCCCACACCCTGATGGGCCAAGTATAGTTAAGAATTCACCGTGATTGACATCTAAATTCAGGTGAGAAATGATCTCTTTACCATCAAAGCTTTTGCTAATGCCAGATAGACGAATAACTGGCTTTCCTACCGAGTGTTGTTTGTTCAACGTCTGTTTTTCTCCCACAGTGGTTGTATACCCAAAAAATGGCAAAAACGTCGTTGAATGGCTAATGGTTCATTCAAACAATCGTCCTTAACTTTTTTGAGTATAGGAGCGTGATATACAGTGCATTATTATTCCCGTTTAGCTTAAAGTGGCAGCAGACGTTGCCATCACTCTCGGTTGTTCGGGTATAACACGAAAACCAGTCATAAATCAGAATCATACTTGGTGTACTTATACATCCAATTTATACACTGGTTATACCTTTTCAAAGGGCGCATCATAATTAGCATACCCGACGAAATCAAAGTATTTTCTTATCTTGAAACAGAAAAAATTTTGCATCGTTGAGTGATGATTCTTTACCATGCCCTGTTAACGAATAATAAAGGCTTTTAAGTGGTCAATTATCAGCCATATGAAGCATAAAGCAAGCTGAGTTTGACAGTAAGATTTTAGACTCGACGTTATTTCAGTATAATGAAAAACTATCTCCATTTGTTTCGAAAGCATTTTTGACAGGCCAAACTAGGGCGAATTATGAGCAATAATATCGAGAAAGATTTTAACTTAGGGGGAACGTTGGAACGCGCTCTTTCTGGTGATTACCAACTTAAGATAGGTGAGGTACTAAAAGAAGCATGGGATTGTACCCTGAAACACTTCCTGTCTTTTTCTCCTGCCATTGTTATTTTGGTCGTGATCCAATTGGCGATTTTTATCATTGCCTTCAGATTAATGGTCGGCGATCCGTCGGTCATCTTTTCTTTATTTGCTCAAGAGGGCAATATCCCTCCGGGCGTTATTCAAGGGATTTTGATTGCTAACTTTAGTTACGAAGTAGTCAGTGCTCCGATTTATGCTGGCGTGAGTTTAATGGCCATGAGTCATGCTGCCGGGCTTAAAACTAGGACCAATCATATTACTAAAGGGTTGCAGTTCACCATACCAGTAATTATTGCTTCATTATTGAGCCTAGTACTACAAGGGGTTGCCGGGATGGTTTTCCCACTCCTCTCGATGTATTTTTCACTGGCTTTTAGTAATTCGATTTTACTGATCTGTGAAAAGAAAGTTCCCCCGATGCAAGCACTGTGGCTATCATTACGTGCAGTGAACAAAAAACTGCTACCTTTAGCGGGCATCTACGCTTTACTGATGTTGATGTTCGTAGCTGCCGTCCTGTTTTATGGTATTGGCTTAATCTTTGTTCTGCCTTTCTTTTTTCATGTGAAAGGCATTATTTACCGTAATATGTTTGGTATTCGTTTACAAATCGTTGCCACGAAGAAAACCAATAGCGATGATGATCATGATGCAAATTCACAAATTTTTAATGCGTAAGCGCTTTATCCTCATAGGGTTAGCGATGGTGTTGATTGGATTGAGTCTTTATTACTCAACCCGGACTGCTGATCACCCTTCGGTTGAGTTAACCGGCCATGCAGTATCAGCAGCCCCTGATTTTTCATCGATAACGGATATAGCAGAGAAAAAAGAGGCATTTTTTTCTTACTTAAGACCTGGAGTTGCGTTTGAGAACCAACGTATTTTACAAGAAAGGCAACAATTGCAACGACTAGCTACCCGTTTTCAGCAAGGCAAACTGTCAGCCAAAGATAAGACACTGGCGGCTCAATTGGCTGAACAATACGGTTTAGCACTGAATAAGGGAAATCGACTGAGTAGTGAATGGCTAAATGGTATGTTGCAGCGTGTTGACGTTTTACCAGAAGCGTTAGTGCTGACTCAAGCTGCTAATGAGTCCGCCTGGGGAACTTCGCGTTTTGCTATTGAAGCGAATAACTATTTTGGTCAGTGGTGCTATTCTCCGGGCTGTGGGGTAGTACCAGCAGCAAGAGGCGCAGGAATGACCCATGAAGTGGCGAAATTTTCTTCGGTTCAAGAATCGATTCATCGTTATTTTATGAATGTGAATCGTAATGCGGCTTATCGTGATTTACGTAAAATTCGTCAACAGTTGCGTCAGAATGATGCCAATCTACTCAGTGTTGATAGTGCATTGGTTTTGAGTAATGGATTATTGCGTTACTCTGAGCGTGGCGCGGATTATGTGCAAGATGTACAGGCGATGATCCGCCATAATCAAGTTTATTGGGTAGAGCAATAACCTGAAAATACCAATAAGGCTGCCCAGTGGCAGCCTTATTGGTATCCATTCAACTGGTTATCAACAACATGCTACAAGTTAGTCACGTCTAATTTTAATGCAGGATCAAACGGTATCACTGTATCGTCTTCATCGAGAATAGGCTGTGGGACGGGTTCTTTATCAAAACCAATGTCACCACCATTAATGACGCCAGAATCACGATTGATCGACTTAAAATCAAATAATTCAAAGTCGGCAAGATGGCTAGGCACGACATTTTGCATGGCTCTAAACATGGTTTCTATACGACCAGGAAACTGTTTATCCCAAGCATTAAGCATCTGCTTAATATTTTGGCGCTGCATATTGGGCTGTGAACCGCATAAATTGCAGGGAATGATAGGATAAGCGCGATGGTTTGCGTACTTGATGATGTCTTTTTCTCTGCAGTAAGCAAGAGGGCGAATCACCACATGCTCGCCATTGTCAGAGACTAACTTAGGTGGCATCCCTTTCATTTTTCCGCCATAGAACATATTCAAAAACAAGGTTTCAATAATGTCATCACGGTGATGGCCTAAAGCAATTTTAGTGGCCCCTAACTCCTTCGCTGCACGATATAAAATACCACGGCGTAGGCGAGAACACAGAGCGCACGTGGTTTTACCTTCGGGAACTTTATCTTGTACGATTGAATAGGTGTCTTCTTCAATGATCTTATACTCAACGCCTAATTCTTGAAGGTATTCAGGTAGAATATGTTCAGGAAATCCGGGTTGTTTTTGATCAAGATTGACAGCGATGAGTGAGAAGGTGATCGGTGCACTTTTTTGCAAACTCATCAGAATGTCGAGCATCGTGAAGCTGTCTTTGCCTCCCGATAAACAGACCATGATTCGGTCGCCATCTTCAATCATATTAAAGTCAGCAATAGCTTGCCCCGTATTACGACGAATACGTTTTTGTAGCTTATTGAAATTATAATGTTGGGCTTTAGTCAACTCTTGAGTTTGCTCTGTCATTGGCTTTCGTTCTTTAATCTTCCACACAAAATGAAGTGCGTATAATACGGATCTACTGACAAGATGCCAGTATTAAGCATGCCCGATAACAAAAAATCCCCAACCAAGGGGATGGGGACTTATAAATAGCAAACAGAGTGTTTAGCTAGCGATGTTAGGATCAAGAGGACTAATATACCCAGCGGGTTTTAGGGCAAGGACATCACAGTTGATTTTATCAATGACTTGTTCAGCGGTATTACCAATAAAGACGGCTGAAAGTCCAGTTCGCCCTGTCGTTCCTAAAATGACCATCGCCGCATCAAGCGTTTTGGCTTTCATCTAAACCATGTTTTTGTCTTAGTGCTTTCATCGATGTGAGGTGATGGCCACGAACGGCATCAGTATAAGTGGTCGGGTCAAACTCAGGTAGCTCAATCGTAATATTGGCTGGCGTTACCGGGTAAGCATTAACTAAATAGGGCGATGCCCCAAGACGTTGAGTTAAATTGAGTAATTGTTCGACCATGATATCGTTGAGCTGAATATGAGTATCAACCTCTGACCCCACGTGAACAGAGGCGATAATATTCGCATTCTCAGGCCAGTGACTGTGTTTAACCAGTAAAACAGGAGTCGGGCATTTGCGCAGTAGATGCCAATCAGTAGGAGTAAATATTACTGATTCCAATACATCATGTTTATGAGTGCCTTTGATAAGAATATCATGTTGACCAGAGAAGACTTCTGCAATGATCGCCTCGTAAGGACGATTGTGCCAAACCACCTTTACATCAAATTGAATGGATGAATCGATATAAGGTTCAGCAACGCTTCTCATCCATTGTTCTCGTTGTTGAATCACGCCTCTGCGCATCGCATCTCGTTCATCAATAGAAAGCATCGAAGTCATGTCATAAGAAAAATCATAAATCGACATAAAGAAAGTGATATGACTCGGGGATTGGCTTTTTGCTGCTAGCTGAACTGCTCTGGCTAATGCCGGTTGTTCATCGTGATTAATGTCTGCAACAACTAATATTTTGCTATAGATACTCATAACAAACTCCTTGTTTGTGGAGGAGGTCAATAACTCACAGACCTTAGAGATACTTTAACGCAGTTGGAGAGAGAGTTTTAGTGAAGAGAGTCAGTTTTTTAAGAAAAGTATGATGCAGCTCATCAAAGTGCTGCATCATCGCCATGAATCAAGAATTACTTGCTGTCTTTCGATATACCCGCTAATTGCATTAAAGCGTCATGATCTAAAATTGTGATGTATTTGCCTTTCACGCTAAGCATTTCTGATTTTTGAAAACGTCCCAGTAAACGACTGATAGTTTCTACGGTTAAGCCTAAGTAATTGCCAATGTCACCACGAGTCATGGTTAAACGGAATTCGCGAGGGCTAAATCCTCGTTGAGAAAAACGCGTTGATAGATTATACAAGAAGGCCGCCAATCTCTCTTCGGCATTCTTTTTTGAGAGTAATAGGATCATCTCTTGATCGCCCTTAATCTCGTTACTCATCAAACGCATAATTTGTTGGCGTAACTTAGGCATTTTTCCAGAAAGGTCATCTAAGATTTCATACGGTATTTCACAAACCATTGAGGTTTCTAATGCCTGAGCAAAACTTGGATGAGAGTCGCCAGTGATGGCATCGAACCCAACCAAATCACCGGCAAGGTGAAAAGCGGTAATCTGTTCATCACCTTGTTCAGTAATGGTATAACTTTTAATGGTTCCTGAACGAATCGCGTACAGAGAGCGAAGTTCATCACCGGCTTTGAAGAGCGCTTGTCCTTTTTGAATCGGCTTTTTACGCTCAATAATTTGGTCAAGCTGGTCCAGTTCTGATTCGTTCAGTGTAAACGGAATGCAAAGTTGACTGATACTACAGTCTTGACAATGAATGGCGCAGCCACCAGATTGAATACGCTTTGCCGCAGGCTTTTCAGAAATCATAACAACCTTTCACTAAATTGATGTACATCAAGAATTCTAGCATTCATTATCGTCAAAGGATAGTGATCCATAAACAACTAAAGAGAGTAAGCACAGTTAATATTGGTAATCGGTATCATGGTCACGGACGTTAACATTTAAAAGCGGATGTAGTACTCTCTTCTTTCTATTTACATACCCACGATGAGCACTGCAAGACCAAGTTACTGATTCGGTTAGCCATTGATGATAAAGGACACCCCATAATGCCAGCAGAAAAACTGACAAAAAACAAGCTGATTCAAATAATCGTTATGTTAACTATTCTGATATCGGCATTCACCTGGCGCACTATAACTTATTATTCAACAAATAAAGAAGCCACTAAAGAACACCCAACGTTAAAAAATGAGTCTATCGATCACGAAAACACCCAATCCTTGCAGTACAAAGACAGTCAATAAAAAAGTATCGTGTTAATATTGCATCATTAACGCATCTTTATTAGTTTGATATATGCAATTTACTACCACTTTTACTCATGCCACGAGACCTGAAGACGCAATAGGGCAGTTAGCAGAAACATTGAAAAAAGATGGCTTGTCCAACCTAATTTGCTACTACTCACAAGAGTATTCCGCGAAGCAGATACAGCAAGAGCTTCGCCTACATTTTCCAGGAATCCCATTTATTGGCTGTTCTTCATGCCAAGCGATCATGACTGATAAAGGATTTCATATCGGGCCTGTTGTGGCTTTAATGGCTATTTATGACTGCTCTTATAGTGCGTATGGCACTGGTTTAGTCGAGTTAGGTCAAGAGGATGATCGGCAAGCCGCTTATGTCGCTATTCAACAAGCTTTGCGACAAGCGAATAGAATTGGTGAAGTACCAAGCTTAATTCTGTTGCATTCGACACCCGGCCATGAAGAGGCATTTATTGATGCGATTGATGCAACCTTTGGCACTCACGTTCCTATTATCGGTGGGAGCGCAGCTGATAATCATATTCAAAAACAATGGTCTATCATTACCCAACAGGGATGGAGCTCTAACGGCATTGCCTTGCAGCTATTTTTTCCATCTAAGCCACTAACCTCGGGTTTTAGTGCTGGTTATTCACCGACTGAGTTTGAAGGCGAAATTACCCAAGCTAGCCATCGATGTATTCAGAGTATTGATGGTGATCCAGCCTCGGCTATTTATAAAGAGTGGATCAGCGATCACTCCAATATTCAATTTAACGATCGACATCTGTTTGAGCATGTGACTCGATTTCCTTTAGGAAGAGTGGCCGGATATGTTAATCAACAGCCTTACTATAAATTGTGTCATCCTATTCAAATACTCAATGATGGATCGCTTGAACTATTTGCTACGATTAATGAAGGCGAAAAAATAAGATTGATGACCGGTTCAAAAGAACAGCTACTCAATCGAGCATCACGAGTGATCCAAGATGCAAATACACAAAACTATCATGAGTCATTACTGCTCGGCTCGATTATCATCTATTGTGCAGGGGCAATGCTCCGTCTAGGAGAAGATGTACAACTCGTTCATAAAAAACTGGTCGAGCAAATGCATGGTCAGCCTTTTATTTGTCCATTCACTTTTGGTGAACAGGGACGTTTTATTGGTGGCGAGAATGCCCACGGAAATTTAATGATAGCATCGGTTATCTTCTATGAGTCAGAATAGACAAAGATGATAGAACAAGACAAAAATGAGCAGCTGAGTGAGGTGCTACTTGAGTTAGAGAGAAGTAAAGAGAGGGAGCTTCGCTTAGCGGAAGAGAACCGTGTTATTCTCAGCGCCATATCGGCGCTTAGTCATGCTGATAATAAATATCAGATATTTGAAGAGCTTAAAAACGTCCTTCATCGATATATTAATTTTGATGATTTTATTGTTATTGCTAAAAACACGCCAAATTCGTTATTTTCAACATTTCTGTCCTCGAATATCGCCTTTCAAGGCAAGCAGTGGCTTAATGGTGATAAATTTCAACGAGTATTAGAAGGCGAGTGTATTATCCTTTTTGAGCCGACTAAGCTTGCCGAATTTCAAAATTTAAATCCATTTCTACAAGAAACCATTAACTCAGCATTAATTACTGGCATTCAAACCCAAACCAGCGATTCTGTATTGCTGCTTTTAGGCGGTAGGAAAGGGCAGTTTAGTTTAGAGACCAAAGCAACACTGCAACGCTTTCGTCCACTTCTAGAGCGAGCCATCAATGATATTGAGCATAAAGAAGAGCTACAAAGCTTAGTGCGTATCAAAACTCATGAACTCTATATTGCACAGCAGCAAGCTGAGCATGCAAATCAAGCAAAGTCACAATTTTTAGCCATGATGAGTCATGAGTTGAGAACACCGCTCAATGCTGTCTTAGGTCTCATTGATGTTTTGCGTGAAGATTCTAATCGCTCTCAACTCGACTTATTAGAACAAATGGAAAATTCAGCCGAGCTGCTGTTAGTGATCATCAATGATATTCTGGATTTGAGTCGAATTGAATCGGGACATTTCAAGTTACAATGTCACTGGGTTCATTTGCATAAAAAGCTTGTTCATGCATTGTCTTATCATCATAAAGCGTGTGTGACTAAAGGGATCCGCTTTAATGTTCGAACATCAATTTGTGATCATTATGAATATTGGGTTGATCCTGTACGTTTAATGCAAATACTGTTCAACGTGATTGGTAATGCGATCAAATTCACCGAAGCAGGCTCTGTTGATGTCCGGTTAAGTACCGCAAGAAATGAATTGGTCATCCATGTCGAAGACACCGGAATTGGGATTGAGCCAGAGCGGATAGAACATTTGTTTTCTCCATTCATTCAAGCTGATAGCTCTATTACTCGTCATTATGGTGGCACAGGACTTGGCTTAGCGATTACTAAACACCTTGTAGAATTGATGAAAGGGACGATTTCAGTCAGCAGTTGTTTAGGGCAAGGCAGCCATTTTATCATCCGTCTTCCAGTCGATTCACGACAAACAAATAGCATTAAGATTGCCCCCCTTGAACCTATTCTAAAACAAGCCTCCAGTAGTCAGAGTAGTCAAGGACATATCTTAGTTGTTGAAGATACCAAAACTAACCAAATGGTCATCCAGTTAATCCTATCGCGTATGGGTTACAACGTCACCATGGTAAGTGATGGACAACAAGCCATCTCATTAACAGAAACTAGCCATGTATTTGATTTGATTCTTATGGATATCTCGATGCCAGTAATGGATGGGATTGAAGCGACGAAAATCTTGCGTAGTAAGAATATCCAGATACCGATCATCGCGCTCACGGCCCATGCAATGCAAGATGATCACGCGACATTTCGACAAGCGGGCATGAATGATGTGGTTTTAAAACCCATTCGTAGCCAAGAATTACAACGCATTATTAAACAGTATTTAAATCCTCAAGAATAATTACCATATTGTTCAATGTGCAAACATGAACCAATATGGTAATTATATACTTTATGGTAAATAGACTTATGTTCAATACCATTACTTATATAAGAGAGAAGGTCAAGAAAACCACCAAGGGTGGAACGGAGTCATCTTTATTAAACATTTAATTTAACATAATATACATAATGCGCACTTAAGGATGAGTGTTAAAAGGGAACATTCAATCGTGGATTGACCCTGAACACCCAATTTTCGACTCAGCTTTTTCTCCATTAGCTACTCCTGTGTATTGCCCCGTATTTCGTTATTTCGTGCGTAAAAAGCTATCGACCTTTTTTGGCTTTTGGTCCTGATATCTTAAAGCCTTGATGAGGAAATACATTACGAATCCGTTGTTGAACTTTTTTAGGTACTTGTTTGGAGAAGATAAGTTTCATGCCGGTTCTTTGATGGTAAACCTTTATCTGACCATCAAATGGCGTTGTCTCTGCTATCTCACAGACATTATGTTTAAAAGTTGCGGGGAAATGCCCCTTACTTGCTACTATGTGCCCTGATTTGAAGGTAACTTTTAAAATTGGTCTATCGACCGCGACTAACCAAAAAATGACGATTGCCGCAATAACAATAACATACAGCATTTCATTTACTCCTTATTGGACAACAACTTATTAAGATCTTCTTTTAAACTGCTCACCGCGCGGCTTGCTTTTTCACTACGTGATGCTTCACTGAGTAGATACTCAATCGCATCTGATAAAGTGCAACCGAGTTCGTTAGCTCTTGAGGATAATTTTTCCCATACGCGATAATCGAGATCAATCGACTTTTTACGAGTGTGCAACTGTTCAGCATTAAAATGCCTTTTGCGCTTAGCACGAATGGCTTGTTTTAACTTGTTTTCTAGCTCGGGAGCCATATGTTGTGCGATCCAATCGAGTACTAAGGTGGGTTCATACTCAATAGATTTGAGCTTTACTATCGCGTTTTCCACTTCACTACGATCAATGTGGCAAGTAATTTGCTCACCATCTTTCCATTTTTTTATTAAATACTGCCATTTCCAACCACATTCCAGATTTTCGAGTTGTTGATATTTCATAGTCGGCAAAGTCCATATAAAAGCATAGTGACAGGGTAACCCAACCTTTGCTGAGTTTCAATCATAGCAATAAAAATGCTCTAATGAGTATTCCTGATAACAAAGCTATTCGTAGTCAGGGTTTTTCTATATAATTTCAATCCTTTTAATCACTTCGATGACTCAATGACACAAGATATCTGGCGTTTAGTAACGCCCCAGTATGACGATTTTAATGAACCGCTGGCTCAGTTTGCGCAATTAACGGCGGTGCCGTTTTTCGACACTCAACCAAGACTGTTACAAGCGATTGAACGTTTCATACATATACAGGGTTTTAGCCGAGTTCTGCTGATCAATGCGCCAGATAACTCCATTTATCGTTGTTTGATTCAAGAGCATCTTGAAAATACTCATCGTGTACCAGTAGTCAGAACTGAAACGCTCGATATGACCATGTTATTTGGGCAAGTCACCGCTAAAAATGGTCAAGTTATTGATCAAACTCATGGATTATTAGCACAAGCGGATAATGGTTATTTGATTATTTCAGCGAATCTCTTGCTTGCTAACCCACTCTGCTGGCCAATGTTAAAAGCGGCGGTACTCGGTGAACCCGTATCCCCTATTAATGTGAGCAAAAAATCGCTGCTGCAGACCCCTATCAATCAATCTTATAACATTAAATTGATTGTTGTCGGTGATCGTCATCAACTCGGTGATATCGATTTTCTCGATTCAGACATTCATGCTGGATTATGTCTGTTTAGTGAAATGGAACTCGACATTAAAATTGAAAATGATCGCATGCTGACCTATTTAGGTTATCTACGTTGGTTAATTCAACGCTATGATTTACCTTTACTTACCGCAGAGGCGATTAAAACAGTGATGACTGCGGGGGCTCGTTATACAGAGGATCAGCATTATGCGCCACTCTGTGTCATGTGGCATCGCTCACTACTCGAAGAGTCTGCTATTGAGTCTCAAGGGCAAACGATTGAACAGCAGCACGTGGAACAGGCTATCCATCAACGTTACTATCGTGCCTCTTATCTTCCAGAACGAGCATTAGATGACATTCTTGATGGGCAAGTGATTATTGAAACACAAGGTGAACATGTTGGACAAGTCAACGGACTTACGGTTATTGATGTTGCTGGCCATCCGACATCTTACGGCGAGCCAGCGCGAATTTCATGTGTGATTCATTTTGGCGATGGTGATATTGCTGATGTTGAACGTAAAGTTGAACTGGGCGGTAATTTACACGCTAAAGGAATGATGATTATGCAAGCCTTTGTCAGCAGTGCTCTTCATCTTGATGTGCCATTACCCTTCTCCGCTTCTGTGGTCTTTGAGCAATCATACAGTGAGGTGGATGGCGATAGTGCTTCGCTGGCCGAATTGTGTTCTTTAGTCAGTGCGTTATCAGAATATCCGATTGATCAACAAATTGCTGTCACTGGCGCTGTTGACCAATTTGGCCGAGTTCAAGCCGTGGGCGGTTTGAATGAAAAAATTGAAGGCTTTTACCGAGTTTGTCAGCATCATGGTTTTACGGGGCAGCAAGGGGTTATTCTTCCTAAAAGTAACTTAAAACATCTCGCCCTGCACTCTCAAGTCGTAGAAAGTATTAAGAACGGTGAGTTTAATATCTGGCCTGTCTCTACGGTGGATGAAGCTATCCCTATTTTGATGAACAAGCCATTTAGAGGCGATGATCAAGAAAGCGTGATCAGCAAAATTGCCGAACGTATTGAATTTTTTGAAAAACATATTCAAACACCCGGAATAGTCGAAAGAATAAAAAATTGGTTTATCTAACACTGATCGGAGTTGTTTAGCGTACATGCGTTCACTAACATGCTTCCTATCTGAAATTGGAGTAGTACTATGCACAATAAACGTGACTCATATAATCGTGAAGATCTTCTAGCCTCAAGCCGTGGTGAACTATTTGGTGAAGGTTATCCTCAACTGCCCGCCCCTAATATGTTGATGATGGATCGTGTGAGTAAAATGTCAGAAACAGAAGGCGATTTTGGAAAAGGACTCATTCTCGCTGAATTGGATATCTCTCCTGATCTTTGGTTTTTTGATTGTCATTTCCCTGGTGACCCGGTTATGCCCGGCTGTTTAGGTCTAGATGCCATGTGGCAATTGGTTGGTTTCTTTCTCGGCTGGGTTGGCGGAAAAGGCAGAGGAAGAGCGTTGGGCGTTGGTGAAGTCAAATTTACCGGACAAATCTTACCAACGGCAAAGAAAGTGACCTATGAGATCCACATGAAGCGAGTCGTCAATCGTAAGTTAGTCATGGGCCTCGCTGATGGTAAAGTCTTGGTTGATGGCAAAGAAATTTACGTTGCCAAAGACTTAAAAGTAGGTCTTTTCCAAGATACGTCAGCTTTTTAAAGCCACTTTTATCTAGGTAGTTTAAGAATGAAGCAGCTCTTATGGCTGTTTTATTCTTAACAAATAGTTTAAGTTATAGTGCATTAGATGGATGGTTTAAAATGATGTTCTATTGTATAGCGTAATAAAAAGCCCCTTTCGGGGCTTAGAACCATGTTGTATGTGGCAAATTATTTGTAGAGACCTGAGTGTTTATCATCTCTGGCGTCACGCCAACCACCTAGCCAATATGAGCGAGCATCTGTTTGTTGATAAGGGCACTCCTCAGGAGAACGTCCGTTCAATCCTGCTTTGTATCCTTGAGATTGCGCTCTTTCCAGGCGATCACGCTTTTGTCTCTTCATAGTGCAGTCCTCATACAGTAACTTGTTTCTAACGTACAACTATTAAAATGATGTGGTGTTTTTATGACCACATCATTAAGAATCGACCAAAAGCGTCCCTTTCTCAAGCAATAAAAAAGGCATAAGTCCAAAATTGTGAACCTATGCCTCGTTTGACAAATTTTAACTATTTTCTACGGAACCAAAGTAAGCCGCCAAGAATCAAAGACCACAATCCCAGTCCAGCGCCATTACGCTCTACCACTAGATCATCCATACCTCGAGGAGAGATGTCCTTATCGGTCTTGCCTGCAATTGGCACCAATTTAACCGCGACCGTTTTCTCTTGTCCTTTCCCTGCGCCACATTGGGCATTATGCGCAGTCGAGTCATAACCACCCGTACATTTTAGTGCAGTGGCCGCGATTACACCGGCATCATTAATATCGTTAGCCGCAATAATTCGATATTGGTTATTATCAGAAAACTCACTACCATTGGTTAAATCATCCAATAACCACGCCCGATTGTTGAAAATGGCTTGACGCTCAGGAACACTACCTTGAAGCTCAGTGCCATAAGGATAGATAAATCCTCGCTTACGACGCGGTTTTCCGCCCACTTCACGGGTTTCTTCGGTATCAATCTGACCGACGATTTCATTAAAGTTATTAATGGCTCCCGCTTTGCCTCCTGCTCCAGCAAAAAAGAGACTGCCATTTAAGAAATTGGCTTTAGGATCGTTAATCTCTGGAACAACAAATAAGCGATTTGCGTAAGCTCCACTTTCAGCGCGAGATAATTTGGCCTCACCAATCGCAATACCATGCTCATTGACTGCCGTTAACAGCGAATGAGAGTGAATAAAATCACCGCCAGTACCGTTTTCTCGCACGGTTGCTCCAGTAACCGGCTTAGTAATCCAATTGCTTTCTCCCACTTTTACCGAAGAAACGCTGGCTTGCATAAAATTACGGTCATCATAGAAGGTGTTATAACCTACCGCGTAAATATGACCGTCTTTGACCGTAACATCTCGCAGACTACCTTGAGCTAAACGATTATCTCGTTCTGGATTTGTCGTTTGCCAAGGGATTTCCGTCATTGTACCTGAGCTGTCCCAAATCACGCCTTTGGAGGTATAAAAGTTACCTTGGTTATTTGTTTTTTCGTAAGCGATACTTCCGACCGTGTAAGTTCCATCGGTTTTCCAAGCGCGAGTTTGCGGCCAGTTGCTTTCTGGCTCTGTAGTAATATCAACAATCCCTATGGCTTTCACTGAATTACGTCGTGAACCAGTAACATCGCCAGGAGTCAGAGTAATGCCAATTGGCTCTGCGTTAGCCGTTAAACTATTGACGACGACATTCTTAGTTTCATCAATGGGTGTCGCTTGACCTTCAACAAAAGCAATAGCGTTTGGCGTTTGATCGCCATTAATTTCTTTCTTCCAAACATTCCAACGAATGTCTGCCCAAGTTTCACAAATGGCATAGCGTAGATCCGTACGGCAATAACGCTCAAAATCTCTTTCGTCATCTTGTACATAGATAAATCCGTTATCTATCCCAAATGGTGCTTCTTCACGGTAACTGAGACCGTCGATAGCTTGTCCAGCATGGGTGGCGACAAGGCGAGTTTCACCGGCAAGTTTAAACGACGATTCACAATCTGTTGTTCCATCATCGGCAAAGCAACCTAATGAATTACCATCGGCAACATTACCCGGTTGAATCGCGACTCCATAAACACTTTCAAAAGCAAAAGTAGTTTGAGGTTTAACCTCAATCACTTGATACAGTGCCGCTGAGGCTGATGTGGTTGACAGAATCATCGCGCTGATCGCTGTCAGCTTAAACATGTTACTACTTATTGGTTTCATTAACTTTCCTGTTGCATCGCTTCAAGCTCTTCCCAACGCTCAAAAGCTACTTCGAGCGCCTGCTCAGTGGCCGCTAGCTTATCTAATATCGGTTGTGTGTGCTCTACAGGCTGGCTGAAAAAATCAGCGTCATTGATTTGCAGCTGTAGCGTCTCAATCTCAGTTTCAAACTGTTCAAGTTTGGCAGGCAGTTCTTCTAACTCACGCTGCAACTTATAAGATAACTTTTTAAGTTTCGGTTTTACTTCGCTGGCTTTAGCTGGTTTATCAACAGCTTTGACTGATTTTACCGGCTCAACACCCGCAAGGCGAGCCTGTAAGACCTGTTGTCGCTGCTGCTGCGCATCATGATATCCGCCAACGAACTCTTCAATAACGCCATTACCCTCAAAAATCCAACTGGTGGTCACGGTATTGTCGACAAACTCACGATCGTGGCTCACCAATAATAATGTACCCTGGTAATTGGCAAGCAAATCTTCTAAAAGTTCCAATGTTTCGATATCTAAATCGTTGGTTGGTTCATCGAGCACCAATAAGTTATTGGGTTTTAGGAAAATCCGCGCCAGTAGTAAGCGGTTTTTCTCACCACCAGATAAGGCTTTCACCGGCGTTCGAGCCCGTTTAGGCGCGAAGAGAAAATCTTGCAGGTAACTTAACGCATGACGTGGTCGCCCTGCAACCATCACCTCTTGTTTACCATCAGCAAGGTTATCAATCACCGATTTCTCTGGATCGAGCAGCTCTCGATATTGATCAAAGTAGGCGACTTCAAGTTTGGTACCACAATGCAAACGGCCACTGTCAGCGGTCAGCTCACCGAGCAACAGCTTTAATAAGGTACTTTTACCACAGCCATTTGGACCAATGAGGGCGATTCTATCGCCACGCATGATATTAAAGCTGAAATCGTTAACAATCGATTTGCCATCAATCGAATAACACAGATTTTCCGCTTCGAAGACAATTTTGCCTGAGCGAGAACCATCATCAATCTTAAGGTTAACCTTGCCCTGCACTTCACGTCGCTGACTACGTTCTTCACGAAGTTTTTTCAAGGCTCGCACTCGTCCTTCATTACGAGTACGACGAGCTTTAATACCTTGGCGGATCCATACTTCTTCTTGAGCCAATTTTTTATCAAATTCAGCATTTTGCATTTCTTCAACGCGTAATTGATCTTCTTTTTCAACTAAATATTGATCATAGTTACCGGGGAAAGAATTCAACTTGCCGCGATCTAAATCGACAATGCGCGTTGCCATCGATTTGATAAAGGTTCGGTCATGAGAAATAAAAATAATCGAACCACGAAAATCTTTCAAAAAGCCTTCTAACCATTCGATGGTCGTCACATCCAAATGGTTAGTGGGTTCATCAAGCAATAACACATCCGGCTCGCACACTAAGGCGCGAGCTAAAGCGGCTTTACGCTGCCATCCACCGGATAAATCGGTAAGCTTAGTTTGCCCATCCAATTTCAGAGCGGTCAGCACATTATTGATTCTATCTTCAAAGCGCCACGCACCGGTGTGATCCAACTGCTCTTGAACCGCCGATAATTTTTTAATATTGGCGTCGGTGGGTGAATGCGTGACAAGATCCAAAAGATCTTGGTAGATCCTAAGCTGTTCTCCTGCTTCAGCTAAACCACCGGCAACATAATCATACACTGTGCCTTGTTGATCACGAGGAGGATCTTGCTCTAAACGTGAGACTACCACATCTTGCATGATCTGCATCTTACCGTCATCGAGTAAGATTTCTTTTGCCAACACTTTCATTAATGTTGATTTACCCGCCCCATTACGCCCTACAAGACACACACGTTCGTTTTCCTGCAGTGCAAAATCAGCCTGATCAAGTAAAGGATGATCACCGAACGCCAGCAACCCATTATGAATGGTAATTAATGCCATGTTTTTTCAAACCATTGAGTTAATTGATTAAAACAACAAGGTGAAGTGATGTCTCCACCTTGGTAAGTAAGCTGAACTTTAGTTACATTGTCACTTAAAGTCACACTAAACCTGGTTGTTGCGGTTGATGAGTGATTAACCAACAGTTATGGATTTGCTTGTTACGCTCAAAATCCATTGGCAGTGTTTGAGCCGAAATATTTTGCGCCAATAGGCCAAGTTCTTGCAGCGAGTCCATGTCCATTTTGAAATGACGCTTATTATTTGAGAAAACCACCGTGCCGCCTGGGCGCAAAATACGCTTAAGATTCTTCATCAACAAAATGTGGTCTCTTTGTACATCAAACGACTGCTCCATTCGTTTCGAATTAGAAAAAGTCGGCGGATCAATAAAGATAAGATCATACTGGCCGTTGGCATTGTCTAGCCACTTCAGACAGTCGGCTTGTTCAAATTGGTGCTGTCTTCCCACTTGACCGTTGAGTTTCATGTTCTCTTTTGCCCATTCTAGGTAGGTATTGGACATATCAACGGTGGTTGTCGACTTCGCCCCACCACACGCAGCGTGCACGGTTGCCGAGCCGGTATAAGCAAAGAGATTTAAGAAGTCGCATCCTTTCGCCATTTGACCTAAACGACGGCGAGTCAGTTTATGATCGAGGAATAAGCCAGTATCGAGGTAATCATGCAGATTGACCAACAATTTGACACCATACTCGTTAACCGCAAAGGTTTGAGATTGTTGAGCCATCTTTTGATATTGAGCACTGCCTTTTTGACGTTCACGGACTTTTAATACGACCTTATTGGCATCAACGCCCGTTACCTGAATCGCAGCTCGAATAATATCCGTCAGACGACGTTTAGCCGTTTCTTCAGGAATGGTTTTCGGTGGCGCGTACTCTTGGATGACCAATTGATCAACATAAACGTCAATCGCAACGTTATATTCAGGTAGATCGGCATCGTAAATACGATAACAATCTAAGCCTTCACGCTTCGCCCATTTAGCAATTTTCGCGAGATTTTTTTTCAAACGATTGGAAAAATCAGGGGCAATCTGCTGCGTCGGAGCTTGCTGCATCCCCTCTAATTGAGCCTGTTCGCGCTCCGCAATCAGATAATTCTTTTGGTGACACGGTAACGCACCGTTATTTAATTTGAACTGTTTTTCTGCTCGCATGCGTAAACAGCTTAATAGCTCATCCGATCCAGAGAAAATGGACGCTTGGCAGCCGCCAAACTCGGTTTTTAATTGAGCGCCGAAAGCGGTATATAAAGCAATAAGACCGGGATGAGTACCTAAACGTTCGCCGTAAGGTGGATTACAAATAATCACCCCCTGAGTAAACTCTGCAGGACGAGTCAACTTCGCAGCATCACCAACGTCAAATTGAATTAAGCTCTCTACACCGGCTCGACGTGCGTTATCTTTAGCCATTTGTAAAACACGGCTGTCATTATCAAAGCCAAAAAACCTTGCGTCAGTTTTCTTGACGCCCTTTCTCGCTTGCACTGTTGCTTCAGCTTTCACTTCTGCCCACAGCTCGGGTTGAAAATCTTCTAATGCTTCAAAACACCATTTGGCTCTTTTTAAACCTGGAGCAATATTCGCCGCCATCATCGCAGCTTCAATCAATAAGGTACCAGAACCGCACATTGGATCGAGTAAAGGCTTGGTACTTTCCCAGCCACTACGTAATACAATCGCTGCAGCCAATGTTTCTCGCAATGGAGCTCGGCCCGATTCAGGGCGATAACCACGAATATGTAAACCCGCTCCGACCATATCAATACCAAGCAGCGCTTTATCTTTATGTAAACGAACGTGAATTCTTACATCCGGTTGCTCTTTATTGATCGAAGGGCGTGGTAAGTTTTTCTTAGTAAAGCAGTCAACAACGGCATCTTTAACCTTCATCGCACCATATTGGCTATTACGAATTTCGCGGTTAGTACCATTAAAATCGACCACAAATTGCTTCGAACTATGGAAATGATTGACCCAGTTAATCGCGCTAGCCGAAAGATATAAGTCCATATCATTTTGGCAAGCAAACTCAGCAACAACACGAACAAATCGAGAAGCTAATCGACTCCATAAACAGCAACGGTAAATCTGTTCATTGGAAGCGGTAAATTTCACCCCGGCCTGAACGGGTTTTACATTAGTGATGCCTAATTGTGTGAGTTCTTCGGCTAATAGATTTTCAAGGCCATTTGAGGTTACTGCTAGATATTGATTCATAGGGTTCTTTAACTGGTAAAAATGGCCTCAGATTATAACTGACATTAAAGGCCATTCCTAAAGTTAAACCGACCATTTTTACAAAAAATCATCGTTATAACTCGCCTAGCACTTTATCGATACCCAAACAACGTGGCGCTGCAGCTCGGCGACAAGCCTGGCATCCAATGAGCATCCTTAAACAATTGAGATAACGAACACAGCCAACACGATTGCAGCTTAGAAGCCTAAATCGAATAGTCAATTAACCCCCTTTGGAAAGGACGATTGATTGGCTCCAAAGCCGGTACAAACTTACTACAAAACTATTGCCGCTGTCTGTTAACACTTCTTATTAGTCTCCTTGCCCATCTTAATCAATGTCGAATTCCCTGCGCCAACAAAGGAGTGAGTATTTATTCACAACAAAACTGGACTATACCAAGCAGCAACACCGGTTGTAATAAAACACCATTTAACGGTAAAACGGGAACTTTTGACACTCCTAACCTCCGTTTTCAAGGCTTTGCTGTGTCACGTTTCCGGAAATTAATCTCTAAATTTTGCGCAGAATATCGCGCTCTTTCAGTTGATTAACAATGTTCGCTGGGAGTTTTGGCAATATAGAGACAAAAAAAATCGGCAGAACGCCGATAGGAAATAAAACAAAGGAACGAAATGATGAGGGAAACTAGCTAACCAAAGCAACTCGCTCTGGCTGAAGGATGTGGTTGGCTATGGACATTCGGTCATGCATCACTTTAATCACTTGACCGAACTCTAACTGTTTCGTCGTGCTTAATATAAACGGTTCTAGTTCAATTAACGCACACAAACTCGCACTCTCTCCAACCTCAAGTACGATAAAAAAACCTTGATTGAAGCCATTTACTAAACCCACAATATCACCCTCTTCAGGTTTAGTATCCGTGACTGATTGATAATCAAAAAACCAGCTCTTTGGCTGCACAGGCTTATGGAAACGCTTCGCTGCCACGCAATACAGTGCCAATTCAACTTGACGTGGCTCGGTGAGTTGAAGACCACTGATCCGTTCTTTGTACGTTTGGTAATCGGAAGCATCATCGACCGTAAATGAAGGATTCGAGAAAGCGGAATCAACCAATAGATTGCGACTCAGATTAGTGCGAAAGACCATCTCTTGTCCAAGGTCCAGCATCAAATAGCCTTCACTATCTGAATAGTACCAACTCCATTTATCACTGGGCTTTAGCATTATTCCGGCTCTCTATTTGCTGATGATCAAACCAATCAGATAAAAATTTCTTACCTATTAGTGCCATTCTAGGAAGCATGGAATAAAAAAAAAGAGGAAATGAGTTACTCACTTCCTCTTGATGTCACCTTGTCACTTTTTAAAAATCAGAATTTAATTCAACACGTTATAAATTCTTCACAATATCGCTGACCAATTTAGGGCCATGATAAATAAAGCCACTGTACACTTGGACTAACTTAGCACCCGCCAGCAATTTCTCTTTTGCTGCCACATAGCTATCCACTCCTCCAACACCAATGATTGGAATTTGTTCACCGAGCTGTTGATATAATAGTTTTACGACTTCAGTGCTGCGTGATTGCAGTGGACGGCCACTCAGTCCCCCTGCCTCATTAGCAAATTTCATTCCTTCCACTAAAGTACGATCTAAAGTGGTATTGGTAGCAATCACCCCGTCGATATTGTGCTTGAGTAAAGATTGGCAAATTTGCTGCAGCTCATCATCCGTTAGGTCTGGTGCAATTTTTAAGGTTAGAGGTACGTATTTGTTGTGTTGCTCAGCCAGCGCGGTCTGCTTCTGTTTTAAGACGCAGAGTAACTCATCTAAAGCTTCACCATATTGTAACGTTCGCAACCCAGGGGTATTGGGGGAAGAAATATTCACCGCAATATAACCAGCATAGGGATACACCTTCTCCATACAAATTAAATAATCTTCAGCACCCTTTTCAATTGGCGTGTCTTTATTCTTACCAATATTGATCCCAATGATGCCATCATAATTCGCTTGCTTTACCTTCTCCACTAAGTGATCAACACCCAGGTTATTAAAGCCCATTCGATTAATGATACCTTCAGCATGCACTAAACGAAATAAACGAGGTTTATCATTACCTGATTGCGGTCGAGGTGTCACTGTGCCCACTTCAATAAATCCAAAGCCCATCGCGGCAAACGCATCAATGCATTCACCATTTTTATCAAGGCCAGCGGCTAAACCAACAGGATTTTTAAACGTGAGTCCCATGCATTCGACAGGACGATGAGGAAGGTGTTGACGATAGAAGAGATCAAGCGGTGTACCGGTAAAGCGTTTGAAATTTTGAATGGCGAGATCATGCGCCCTTTCAGCATCCAATTGAAAAAAGCCAGCTCTGGCTAAGCGGTAAAGCATTGTGCCTCCGAAAAAAAAGCCCCGTATAAACGGGGCGTTATTATTGACCTATTTGTCGCACAATTCAATGCTTATTCGGTCGCTACACAATTTAAGTTGAGCAACATCAATTCACGCATCGCAACGGAAAACTTAGCAAACTCATGAACCGAGCCCACTTTAAATTCATTAAGAATGTTTTCCCAACGCTGCAGTGAAACGCTGTTATTGTCCATCCAACGTTGCAGAGCATGAATCACATCCGTAGTCTCTGAACCATTGACCGCATTAAGCACTTGCGCCGTTAATTGGCGTTGCTGCCAGTCGAGATCTTCTCTAAATGCCGCTCTTGCCAATGCCTGCCAGTTATTTTCAACCGCTTGATTATTTATCTGTTTCAAGAACCAATGAATCGATAAACGATCGCCCAGATTAAAATATAATTTAGCGACATGCTCTACTGGAATCGCTTTCTCATGAGAGACGGTAGAGATATCCAGTACCGAGTAAAGGCTGGATAGACGAGCGACATAATGCGCTAAGTCCGAATTAATGCCTTGTTCTATCCAGCTATTCGCCAGCAAATCATGTTCAGCAACTTCATCAGCCACCAGCAAACTATCTAACTGACGAGTAATACTGCGTACGTCCGATTGGTACTGATCAATGAGCGCTTGCACGGACTGTTTTCCAGTGCGATTACGCAGCAACCAACGAGATAGACGACGCAACGTTCGACGAACTTGGAACATCACTTGATATTGAGCACTCGCTGTCGCTTGATTATCCAGTGAACGAACTTGCTGCAATACGCTACCGAGCTCGAAAATTTCACGGGCAGCGGCATAAGAATGAGCTATATCCGTGACGCTAGCTCCAGTCTCTTCTTGCAAACGCGTCACAAAATTACAGCCCATTTCATTAACCATTTGGTTAGCTAACGCGGTGGCAATGATTTCTTTACGCAGTGGATGGTTGTGCATCTGCTGCGAATAGTCACCGCGTAACTTTGATGGGAAGTACTGAATCAATTGCTGCGCATGGAATTGATCATTAGCTATCTCATCACAAGCCAACTCCTCTTTTAAGGCCATTTTTCCATAGGCCACCAGCACGGCAAGCTCTGGTCGAGTTAATGCAAAACCTTGTTTCTCTCTTTCTAACAACGTTTCGTCATCAGGAATATGCTCTAAGGCGCGGTCAAGATAACCCGTTTTCTCCATGTGATGAATGAAACGAATTTGCTCTTTAACCACCTCAACGCCCAATTGCTCGGTCACCGAAATAGACTCTGATTGGGTATAAGCATCTTCAATAACAATTTCACCGACTTCCTCTTCCATGGATTCTAGGATGTGGTTGCGCTGTTTTACGGTTAGATCGCCATTGGCGACTAAACCATTCAAGAAGATCTTAATATTGACTTCATTATCCGAGCAATCAACCCCACCTACGTTGTCAACGAAATCGGTATTCACTCGCCCACCAGTGAGCGCGTACTCTACCCGCCCTTGCTGAGTCATACCTAGGTTACCACCTTCACCAATAATTTTGGCTTTGACTTCACGACCGTCAATACGCAGTGCGTCATTCGCTCTATCACCGACATCGGCATGCGATTCTTTCGATGATTTGATGTAAGTGCCGATCCCACCATTCCACAGAAGATCAACCTGCATTTTCAGGATCATCTTGATCAGTTCATTCGGAGCGGCTGACGCTTTCTTAGTACCAAGCATTTTTTGAATTTCTGGACTAAGCGCGATTGATTTCGCTTTGCGAGAGAAAACGCCACCACCTTGCGAGATCAAGCTTGGATTGTAATCTTCCCAGCTAGAGCGTGGTAATTGGAACAGACGTTGCCGCTCTTGCCAGCTTGTTTGAGCATCTGGACTTGGATCAATAAAGATATGCAGATGGTTAAAAGCGGCTTGTAAACGAATATGTTGCGATAACAACATACCATTACCAAACACATCGCCCGCCATATCACCGATACCGACCGCGGTAAAATCCGTCGTTTGACAGTTAATACCGAGTTCACGGAAATGACGTTTAACCGATTCCCAACCACCACGAGCAGTAATACCCATGGCTTTATGGTCATAACCATTAGAGCCACCAGAGGCAAACGCGTCCCCTAACCAGAATTGGTAATCCGCTGAAACGGAGTTTGCTAAATCAGAGAAGGTCGCTGTCCCTTTGTCGGCAGCGACAACCAAATAAGGATCATCTTCATCATGACGAACCACATTACGTGGCGGGACAATTTCACCTTCAACAATGTTATCCGTGACATCTAATAATGCTTGGATAAAGCGCTTGTAACAACGCTGTCCTTCGGCAAAGATTTCATCTCGTCCAGTCAGTAAGTGCTGTTTCTTACAAACAAAACCGCCTTTCGCTCCAACGGGAACAATCACGGTATTTTTTACTTGTTGAGCTTTTACTAAGCCTAAAATCTCGGTTCGGAAATCTTCTTGGCGATCAGACCAACGTAAACCACCACGGGCAACTTTACCACCACGCAGGTGAACCCCTTCCATATCCGGCGCATAGACAAAAATTTCAAAGGCAGGTACGGGAGCTGGGATATCAGGAATTTCCCGTGGTTTTAGCTTAAGAGCCAGCCAAGGTTTCGGTTGTTTCTCTTCATCCATTTGGAAATAGTTCGTACGTAACGTTGCGCAGATCATTTCCATATAACGGCGAAGAATACGATCATCATCGAGACTTTCGACATGATCCAATTGCTCGGTTAACTGAGCAATCAGCTCCGCTTGGCCTTTTTGCGAACCTTTAAATTTAGGATCAAAACGACGTACAAACAGATCAACCAACCCTTTCGCTAAATCAGGGTAATGACTTAAGGTATCTTCAATATAGTGTTGGCTGAATGGGAAACCGACTTGACGCATATAACGTGCATAAGCGCGTAAAATAGAAATCTCACGTCCAGTTAAAGAAGCACCAAGCACTAAGCGGTTAAAACCATCACTCTCTAATTCGCCATGCCAAATGGCTGAAAATGCTTGTTGGAAACGATCGCGTGCTTCACGCAAATCAACTTGCTTCTCGCTCTTATGCAGCATAGAGAAATCTAGAATCCAATAGACTTGGCCATTGGTCTTCGTCACTTCGTATGGCGATTCACCGATGACACGTAAGCCAAGGTTTTCTAACATTGGCATCACATCGGACAGATGAATCGGCTCATCGCGATGATACAGTTTTAAGCGCACCGCCTTAGAATCTTTCGCCTCTTCTTGAGGACGATAAAACAGCATGCCAAGTTTGTTATCTTCATTCAGGGCTTCTAATCGTTCAATATCCGCAACCGCTGAGCCTGGCATGACATCTTCTTTATAAGAGCGAGGAAAAGCGCGTTGATACTCTTTGGCTAATGATAAACCTGAACTTTCGCCAAAGTTGGCAATAATTGCTTCGGATAAACGGTCATCCCAGCTGGTTGATGCTTCCATTAAATTTTGCTCTATCTTCTTAACATCAATATTGGCACTGTTATTTTCTACCCGCACAATATAATGCGTTCTCGCTAGCGGGCTTTCAGAAAAATAGGTGGTGAATTCCACTTCTTGTTCACAACCAAAATACTGCTTTAATAGCCGCTGTGTTTGACGGCGTAACTCGGTGTTGTAACGCTCTTTGGTAACATAGACCATACAACTGAAGAAACGGCCAAAGGGGTCTTTGCGAACAAATAAACGGATCAGGTCACGGTCTTGCATTTGCACAACCCCCATCCCCACTTCAAGAAGCTCCTCTTCTTTCGCTTGCAAAAGCTCATCGCGAGGATAGTTCTCTAAAATATTGTGTAATGCTTTGTAGGCATAAGAGCCCGCACGATAGCCACTTGCTGTTAGGATGCGTTGTACTTTTTCACGAACCAGTGGGATACTTTCGACCGTTTGGTTATAAACTGCTGAGGTGTATAAACCCGTGAAACGATGCTCACCAATCACTTTACCATTGGCATCAAATTTCTTAATGCCAATATAATCGGTATACGCTGGGCGATGAATGCGCGACTGTTTGTTGCCTTTAGTCAGGATCAGTAAGAAAGGCTTCTTCGCTTCTAAACGAGCAGAGTCGGAAAACTGTGATAACTTCACACCACGAACCCGTTTCGGATCCGAAAATAAGCCTAATCCTGCATCTGGCGTAGGTCGAAGCTCAGTGTCATCGTCGTGATTAACCAGATCAAATTCTTTATAACCCATGAAAGTGAAATTATGCGCGCCAAGCCAGCGTAAGAAAACGAGAGTTTCTTGATAATGTTCAGCATCAACCGGAATATGGTTTTTATGCGACTCTAACTCCTCAATCACTTGCTCAAGCTTACTCGCCATTGGTTTCCAATCTTGGACCACCAAAGCTGTATCACTGAGGATTTCCAACAGCTCTTCTTTTAACGCCGTCATCTCTTCTTTGCTGCTTAATCTATCCACTTCAATATGAAAAAGTGATTGCAACGCGCCAGCACCTTGACCAATGCTAAGCACCGCACCGTTGTTATCTCGTTCTATGTGCGTTGGGCCGTTTAACATTAAGTGTGATGTTAAATCGAGACGACTTAACGTCATTTTGATTGAATCAACAAGGAAAGGAGTATCGGGTACGACAATTTCAACGATCGTATGAGTCGATTGCCAACCATGTTTACTGACGGTTGGGTTAAATACACGTACCGAACGTTGGTCGGCTTTCTTTTCATTAATATGATGCCAAAGACTGACTACGGCACCGTATAAGTCAGATTCATTACGTTTACTAAGATCGTCTTGCGCAACATTACTAAATAGGTGTTGGCCGAGTTGAGTAACAAGAGGTTGGTGAGCAAGCTCAAGTTTGTCTTGAATTAGCTGGTATACTTTTTCAAGTAGAACCGGCATCAAACTTTCACGCGCGGTCATATGCGACTCCAAATATTAGAATTATAGGCTGGTAGGGTATGCGCTAAGCATAGTTGTAACTTACGGTAATGCGAGGCCTATTGTAGTGCTTTGCTAACCGTTCGTTAACGCATTTGGACGCAATTGATAGTGAAATGTTTAATAATGTGACAGGCGTAGCGATTCAAATCACCACAAATTTACCTCAGGACAGCATATCTAACTTTATAAACTTATTGTTTTGGTCAGTTGTTAGACGAAATCGACCTTTTACTCCAATTTGGCTAAGAAATGGGCGAAATTTTGCAGCCGGTAATTGTAAACGTAAGCCATGTTCGGTAGTGACTAGAATGTGGCTGGCTAACCCAGAATAATGAGCAAGGAAAGTTTGATAAGAGATGTTAAGAGAGAAAAAATAGTAGTTCATAATTGTGCTTTAAATGGTGCTGGAAACGAGGTTCCTTTCCAGCACCCGATCAATGAGTAAATATCGAACAAGTTAGGCTTGTTCAAGCGCTTTGCTGACTTTTTCAAATAAGTCACGCGCAAGATCATCCAGTGACTGTAACGCTTCTAACTGCTGTTTCATTAATGCTTGTCGCTGCTCGTCATAACGTCGAAACTTGAGTAATGGATCAATTAAACGAGAAGCTACTTGAGGATTACTGCTGTTTAACTCACGCAATATCTGCCCCGCAAAGCGATAACCTTCACCACTAAGTGCATGGAAATTAACCGGATTCATGGTAAAGAATGAACCAATTAAGCTACGAATGCGGTTAGGATTCTTCAAGCTAAAAGCGGAGTGTTGCATCGTGGCTTGAATGACATCCAAGGCATCTTCAGCAGGATTCGATCCTTGCAAAGCAAACCATTTGTCCATCACCAATCCATCGTGTTGCCATTTCGCACTATAATCAGCCATCAGCGTTTCTCGACAAGCCAATTGAGCACTATTCGCCGCGCTCATTGCGGCAATCGTGTCGGTCATATTGTTGGCTTGCTGATACTGACGTTGGACCAAACGGTTGCCTTGCTCAGTGAAAGCCAATAAACCTAAACAGGTATTACGTAAAGTACGCTGACCAATCGCCGCATGCTCAATCGAATATTCAGCCTGAGTTAATGAATGATAAGTGGCACTGAGTTCATCTTCTAGCTCCGTGGCTAACATCACTTTCAGTTCATGCAGTACTTTGGCAATCGCATCGACATCCACCTGCTTATACCAACCTGATACTTCATTATGATTCGGTAAAGCCAGCATTTCAGCGATAAAAGCTGGCTCAAGTTTATCACTGAGCAGCACACCACGAAAAGCATCGATAACCGCTTCAGGTAAGGTGACTTTTTGTTGTTGCTGAACAGCTTCAACATTCGCTCGAATGTATTTTGCCAACAACATCTGCCCAGCATCCCATTGTGCAAAAGCGTTAGTCGCATGCCTCATTAAAAAGCTTAACTCTTGATCACGGTAGTCATACTCAAGTTTTACCGGAGCAGAAAACTCACGTAATAAAGACGGGATCGGTTGGCTAGTGACCTTCTCAAAGACAAACGTCTGCTTGGCTTGAGTCACATTGAGTACATTAGAAACGGCCTTTCCATTACACTGTAACGGAATAATTTCACCATTTTCATGATACAGTTCAATATCAAACGGAATATGCAGTGGCAATTTTTCTGGCTGATCATGCGTTGGCTCTGTATTTTGCTCAACTGTTAATGCGTACGTTTGTGCTTGGTCATCATAATGACTCGTCACTTTAAGTAATGGTGTACCCGATTGGCTATACCATAAACGGAATTGAGTTAAATCAATACCGCTTGCTTCTTCCATCGCTAAAACAAAATCTTCACAAGTTGCTGCGGTACCATCATGGCGTTCAAAATAAAGCTTCATCCCTTGCTGGAACGCTTTCTCACCTAATAAGGTATGCATCATCCGAATCACTTCACTGCCCTTTTCATAAACAGTCAGTGTGTAGAAGTTATTCATTTCTATTACTTTATCCGGACGGATAGGATGAGACATTGGGCTTGCATCTTCCGCAAATTGCGGGCCACGAATAATCCGGACATTATGAATGCGATTCACCGCTCGCGAACCAAGATCAGAAGAGAATTCTTGATCGCGAAATACCGTTAAGCCTTCTTTTAAGCTTAATTGAAACCAGTCACGACAAGTAACTCGGTTGCCCGTCCAGTTATGGAAATATTCATGGCCAATAACCGCTTCAATACCAAGATAATCAGTATCCGTCGCCGTTTTCTCATTGGCTAACACAAATTTTGAGTTAAAAATATTTAACCCTTTGTTTTCCATCGCCCCCATATTGAAAAAATCGACAGCTACGATCATATAAATATCCAGATCGTATTCTAAACCAAACCGCTGCTCATCCCATTTCATGGAATTTTTTAGTGAAGTCATCGCATGGCCTGCGCGATCTAAATTGCCTTTATCAACGAAAATTTCCAAATCAACGTGACGACCAGAACGAGTGATAAACTGGTCACGCAAGACGTCAAAATCTCCCGCGACCAAAGCAAATAAATACGCTGGTTTAGGATGGGGATCATGCCACTTGACCCAATGACGACCATTGTCAGCCTCACCTTGAGCAATTTTATTGCCATTACTTAGCAAGTATGGATATAAGGCTTTGTCGGCAATCACGGTACTGGTGTATTTGGCTAAGACGTCTGGACGGTCAAGGAAATAAGTGATGCGACGAAACCCTTCCGCTTCACACTGAGTACAGAAAGCTCCACCGGACTTATAGAGTCCCTCTAATGCGGTATTACTTTGAGGATCGATTTCCGTCACAATGGTTAATTCAAACTGCTGAGGTAGTTGAGTTATTTCTAAATGAGCCTCTGACTTGGTAAAGTGTTGCCACTCTTCACCATTAATTTTTAATGATGTTAATACTAGCCCTTCACCATCCAGCAATAGTGTTGAGCTGTCAGCCTGTTGCTCAACGTGAGAAACCGCCGTAACGACAGTCGCGTGATCGTGCAAATCAAAGGTTAGATCAATACGATCAATATAATGAGAGGGAGCCTGATAATCTTTACGATACTTGGCTAATGGGCTTGTCGCCATGGTCGGAATCCTTTTTGACGTAAACAGATGAAGAGTTAGGTTGAGAAACCTTGATGTTAATCAACTGATCTTAATCTTGTTTTCACCAATAACAACCCCTAGACCGAAAAAATGACAGATTTTCGCCCGATGTATCCTCGAACGCGATATTAGGTTTTAGCGATAAGGTCAAAAATAAAGGTAATAACACGATAAAGCGTCAAGCTGACGCACTGCAGAACAAAGAAAATCATCCATCTGTAACATTATGGAGAAAAGAGCGACTAACGAATTCGATTCAATTCGGCGTAGAGCATGCCCTGCTCAATGTCTAACGTTAAGCGATTTTGGTTAAGTTGAAAGCGTGTATTATGTTCACCATGGGGATACAGCAGGACCAATTGTTCATCTTCGGTATAAAACACCCCTTGTTGTACGGTTTGATTACCATTTTGGCCCGTTGCACGAAAAAAGAAGATGAAATCGGGTTGTAAAATTAAATCGAGACTTTGTAAATTAAGCAATGATTGATCGCTGCCAGCCAATGAGTCCCCTGACCAAGTCCCCGCTAACGGACTGGTTAGCATCTTGGTAAAAATAACGCCATTAAGCATTAACTGATTATGATTCGCTTGATAAAAATAGTGCTGTGGTGTGTTGCTATCAATACCAAGGATCAAGCTATCTTGATTGAGCGAATATTGCCCTTGCCAGTGATCAATACTGTAGTCTTTCTTTTGTATATCAATTAAAAATGAATAATCCGATTTGATGGTTAAGCGAACGACGAGAAAGTTTTCTTTCGATTTCTCTGGCGCAGAGTTAAACAGAAACCAATCGCCAAGCAAAAAAGGCACATCAAACTGAGTCAAATCTTGCCTTGAGTGATAACGCGCTTCTAACTGTGGGCTCGTTGCCGTTAAGCTGAAGCAAGCAATAAATAGTGCAATCCATTTCATCGTGCCCCCTAATGCTTTTATTTTAAGCTTAGGCGGTTTCAATTTATAATGCGAAATTTCGATGAAAATCACATCATAAATTCTTCTGATCTGCACAATTATTTAAAATTAACAACGATAAAACAAACGGTTATAAAAAAGCGAGCCAATTGGCTCGCTTTCACTCATCAAGATAGGAAGAATCAAATCTTGAGCATATCCACCATGATCGATACTGATTCATTCAAATAAGCATCTGGGGTTTCATAGTCTTTGGGAACATCACTCAAGGTTGCAAATGGTTCCTTGCCAAGGGAGGCTTGGCGAAGATTAATTCTATCCAATCGCTGTTTATCGGCTTGTTCCATCTCTTGCTTACGTTGCTTTTCATTTAAAGACAGTAAGTTATCGTCTTTTTCTGCTTGATATTTTTCAATATCCTGCAAGATAAAACTAAACTCTTGATCCGCTAAGATCCGAGTTTGATGACGCTGATCGAGCTTGGCAATCGTCGCACTAAAGTCATGCAATACTTGGTATTTAACCGGATCAATCCGGTCCCAAGGTAGCGCATTCTCTTCAACACTTTCCCCTGTTTCGCTAGCATCAATGGCACTCGGGAACACAATATCAGGGATCACACCGCGATTTTGGGTACTGCCACCATCAATTCGATAAAACTTCTGAATCGTGTATTGCACATAACCAAGCTCTTGTTCAAATAAATCATAGATATGATTTAAGGAGCGATGCTGCTGAACCGTACCCTTACCGAATGAGTTTTCACCAAGAATAATCGCTCGACCATAGTCTTGCATGGCCGCGGCAAAAATCTCAGATGCGGAGGCACTGAATCGATTGATCAAAACCGTCATTGGACCTTGATAACTGATTTTTCCGTCAGTATCGCTATTAACATTCACTCGGCCATAACTATCGCGTACCTGCACAATAGGACCGCTGGTAATAAATAAACCAGAAAGTGCCGTGGCTTCCGTTAATGCGCCACCACCATTATTACGTAAATCGATGATGATACCGTCGATTCCGCTGGCTTTTAGCTCCGTCAGTAACTTATCGGTATCTTGTGCTAAGCCTACATAAAAACTAGGTACTTCAAGGACACCAATCTTTTTGCCATCTTGTTCGATAACTTTAGACTTCACCGCTCGGTCTTCAAGACGAATTTTATCTCGGACAATAGTGACAATGTGACTTTTTGCGTTATTACCTTCCGGTAAGACCTGCAGTTGCACTTTAGTGCCTTTCGGCCCTTTAATTAACTGCACGACATCATCGAGACGCCAGCCAATCACATCAACAATATCACCTTTCTCTTGACCAACACCGATAATGCGATCCCCTTCACTCAACTGTCGACTGGTCGCCGCAGGGCCACCAACGACTAATGAGCGAATCACCGTATAATCGTCCGTCATCTGTAATACCGCGCCAATCCCTTCAAGAGATAAATTCATCTCTGATTGAAATTGAGCAGCATTGCGAGGAGATAAATAGCTAGTGTGAGGATCGATCTGCCGAGCGAAGGCATTCATATAGACTTGAAAAACGTCTTCGCTATTGGTCTGTGTTAAACGTTTGATCGCATTATTATAACGTTTAGCCAGCGTTTCTTGAATTTCTGGCCATGTTTTACCCGTTAATTTCAAGTTCAATGCATCAAATTTAACACGCTGACGCCATAGCTCATCGACTTCTGCTTGATCTTTCGGCCATGCGGCTTTGGAGCGATCGCGTTCAATGAACTCGTCGTTATCAAAGGTCATTTCATGGTCAAGGAGCGACAACGCGTATTGGAAACGTTCAAAACGTTTACGCACTGAAAGATTATACAATTCAAACGCTATCTGATTATTGCCTGCTTTTAACTGATCATCTAACTGGGTTGACCAAGGTTTAAAAGCGTCAATATCGGCCTGAGTAAAGAGATTACGATTGTAATCCAACATGCCAACATAACGGTCGAAAATAGCTTGAGAAAACGCATCATCTAAAGAGAAGTGTTTATAGTGAGAACGAGTAAAACGTGACGTTACTCGCTTACTGGCGGTTTCATGTTGAGCTTGTGGGGTAAGAAGAGGAAGATCCTCAATCTTGAGATTGGCTTCTATCGCCTGAACAGAAAAAGCTGCCAGCCATAGGCCAGCAGCAATTGATGTTAATTTTGAACGGCATTTCATGCTTAGGAATATCTCCTTTAAGCGCGCAAGTGCTCCGTCTTCACAACCATTTGCAGGCCGTTACCGAGTTGAACACGCACATCTTCCTTATTAATTTCAACGATGGTCGCAGCCATGTTGCCTTTGCCCATGTTCACATTGACTTCTTTGCCAACCTTCATTTCGTCAGCTTGTAACACGCGCGTTTCAACTGGTTTTTTCTCTGTCTTTGCCGTCACATCTTGTGTTTGTGCACGACGTGGTTGAGGTTTTTTCGCTTTTGGCTTGGCTTTATTGGCCTCTTCACGCACTTTCTTCGCTTGCTCTTTACGACGCGCATCAACGCGGGCTTTGCTTTCCGCTAACGCAGCTTGAGCATGATCGACATGTTGCTGCTCAAGTTCACCACAAGCATTACCATCAAGATCAACACGAACCGCACCAGCTTTAACACCATGCAGATAACGCCATGACGAAGTGTACTGTCTTAGTGCTGCACGAAGTTGAGTTTTGCTTACTTTAGGATCTTCATTGAGACGCTGAGCAAGATCTTGAAAAATACCAATTTTAAGAGGCTTAGCCTCACCTTCTAAAGTAAAGCAGTTAGGGAAACATTCAGCAATATACGCAATCACTTCTTTGCTGTTTTTTAACTTTTCAGTGTTTTCCATGAGGATTCCTGGTTGATGCGGCTGGTCCGCGGGGCATAAATAATAAAATATGTTCGGTATTATAGTGACCTGAGTACGAAAAACCACTGGCAAAGGCGAATTTATGCCTTGTTCGCGTGTGAATTAAGCACCTTTTCTACTTCCGTCATTAAAAATACCAGTCCTTGCTGGTCAATTTCTGAAAAGCGAGCAATAGTTGGGCTATCAATATCTAACACACCGACCAATTGCTCGCAGAGAGTGAACGGGATCACCAATTCCGAGTTACTGGCGGCATCACAAGCGATATGACCAACAAAAGCATGCACATCATCTACACGTTGTACAGTATTGGTGGCAACAGCCGTCCCACATACTCCACGTCCTACCGGAATACGAACACAAGCGGGTTTACCTTGAAATGGGCCTAACACTAATTCATCATTCTGTAAGAGATAAAACCCAACCCAGTTTAGGTCGCTCAATTCCATATTTAATAGAGCGCTTAAATTCGCTAAGTTAGCCACTAAGTCGGTTTCAGATTCGAGTAAAGCGACGGCTTGCTTCGTTAAACGTTGGTAATCTGCTAAGTTCATATTCATTCCCAATAAAATTAAAGACTTCACTTATTGTTCTTCGTACAATACCTATCTAACTAAATAGGATGCATTCTCATTATAATGACCAATAATCATGACACTATTAGCCGTTCTTGGTTGATAACTCAAGTAAAAAAACATCAACGTCCGCTGCTTTATGCCAATTTTATTGCCATCGTTGCTACTTTAATCAGTGTGCCTATTCCCTTGTTGATGCCATTGATGGTCGATGAAGTATTACTTAATCAACCCGCTGGTGGTCTAGCCTTAATGGATACTCTCCTGCCAACTGATTGGCAAACACCCACTGGATATATCCTATTCACTTTATTACTGGTGGTGCTCATGCGCACTGGTAGCCAACTGCTGAATATTGTACAAAGTCGGCAATTTACACGAGTATCGAAGACGGTTACCTATCAAATGCGCTGTAAGATGATTGATAAGCTAGGCCGAATCAGCATTCGTCAGTACGAAACGCGCGGCAGTGGCGGAATTAATGCCCATTTAGTGACCGACATTGAAACCATCGATCAATTTATTGGCTCAACATTGAGTAAATTTTTAATCAGTTTACTGACGGTGTTAGGCACAGCCTTAGTGCTACTGTGGCTTGATTGGCGATTAGGATTATTTATCCTATTGGTTAACCCAATTGTTATCTATTTTTCTCGCCTACTAGGCAGCCAAGTCAAACATCTCAAAAAACGCGAGAATCAAGCATTTGAGAAATTTCAAAATCGCTTAGTCGAAACCTTAGATGGTATCTATCAGCTTAGGGCCGCCAACAAAGAGCGGGAATTTTTAACTCAACTCAAAATCAATGCCAATGAAGTGAGAGCCAATGCCGATAAATACGCTTGGCAAGCTGAAGCGGCGGGGCGACTCTCCTTTTTACTCTTTCTACTGGGCTTTGAGCTGTTTCGTGCGGTCGCAATGTTAATGGTGCTATTTAGCGACCTGACTATCGGACAAATTTTTGCGGTTTTTGGCTACTTATGGTTTATGTTAGGACCAGTACAAGAGCTGCTGGGTATTCAATTTTCTTGGTATAGCGCGAAAGCAGCACTGACACGAATTAATACCTTATTGCAGCTTGAGGAAGAGTATCGTCCGATCAGTAAAGTTAACCCATTTACTCAGCATCAACCCGTAACGGTGACACTCTCACAAGTTAACTTTTCTTATGATGGCGAGAAAAAGGTGCTTGATGAGCTATCTTTATCCATACCCGCGGGCAAAAAAGTCGCTTTAGTCGGGGCCAGTGGTGGCGGAAAATCAACGTTGATTCAATTACTACTCGGAGCATATCGAGCAGATTCAGGTGAAATTTATTTTAATGGCGAACGGTGTGATGATATTGGTTTTGAGATTATCCGCAGTCAAATTGCGGTGGTATTACAACAACCTATACTTTTCAACGACACTTTAAGGCATAATTTAACCCTCGGTGGTGATTATGATGACGCCTCGCTTTGGCATGCATTAGAAGTAGCGCAACTGCAAGATGTCACCCACCAACTCAGTCAAGGATTGGATACTCCCATTGGTCGTAACGGTATCCGTCTTTCTGGTGGCCAGCGTCAACGTTTAGCTATTGCTAGAATGGTATTAAGTGATCCTAAATTGGTAATTTTAGATGAGGCGACGTCAGCACTCGATACCGCAACTGAAGCTGCACTGCATCGTGCATTAAGTGGATTTTTAAAAGGACGAACTACGCTGATTGTTGCTCATCGGCTGTCGGCCGTGAAACAAGCCGATTTGATTTATGTATTAGAAGATGGGCGAGTGAGTCAAATTGGTACACATGGAGAGTTACTTGAACAGCAAGGACTTTATCAAACATTATATGGCGCTATTCAGTCATAGTTCCGTTTGCCTTATGGCAGTCATTAGCTGCAATTCATGTACCCATTCGGTGACATCGTCACCGAATATTGAGTGACCGCTGATGTCTAGCACGCCACTCACTCAACATACATCCAACACGAACCACCTTCGTTTGTGTCAGGGATGTGAATTGCCCGTTGATGTTGTCGATGTGCCGCGCGGTAAAAGTGCCCATTGCCCTCGCTGCGGGACCCAACTTTATCGAGGTGGCAGCCCATCGTTATCGGGTAATTTAGCGATTGCAGTCACCTGTTTACTGCTGTTTTTTCCTGCTCATGCCTTTGACTTTTTAACTATCCGTTTGATCGGCGTGATGATCCCTGCATCCTTATCTGCGGGGATCATCGCTCTAGCGAATGAAGGATACGTGATTCTGGCTCTACTGGTGTTTTTTTGCAGCTCCCTAGCCCCATTTCTGGTCTTTGCCTCCATCGTTACCGCCCATATTGCGCTACGTTATCACTGGTTTCTTGGTTTACGCTATTCGGTCTGGATCATGCAGCAGTTAAAAGCATGGGCAATGATTGATGTCTTTTTGGTCAGCGTTGCGGTTTCAAGCTTTAAATTGAGCGATTACGCGGATATATTTATTGGCCCTGCGCTGTTCAGTTTAGTGCTCTTGCAAATTTTTACTGTGTTATTACTCAGCAGAATTAGCATTCGTCGCTATTGGGAAGCATGGAAACCCGAGCAAGATTACCCTGCTCAAACGGATAAACAAGTCCATTGCCATCATTGCCACTTATCGCAACACGAAAACGCCCGTTGTATTCGCTGCTATCACCCACTTTATCATCGAAAACCTCGTTCAATCGAACGCACTTGGGCCTATGTTATCGCCGCGAGTATTGCCATCATTCCCGCGAATCTACTTCCTATCTCTATATTGATCACCAATGGGCAACGTCTTGAAGATACCATTTTATCGGGTGTGGCTTCGCTAATGAATTCAGGTATGTATGGCATTGCCGCGATTATCTTTGTTGCCAGCATTGTCGTTCCTGTGATGAAGATTTTCGGGCTTATCTACTTGTTACTGGCCATTCGATATCGACGTAGCCGTTATCATCGGCAGCGAATGAGTATTTTCTATGCGATAAAATGGGTTGGAAAATGGTCAGTTCTCGATTTATTTGTAATTGCCATTATGTTGACCTTGGTCGATCGGGGCCAGTTACTTAATTTTATCCCTGGTGATGGTGCCCTAGCCTTTGGCTTTGTGGTCGTATTAACCATGTTAGCGGCAGAAAGCCTTGATCCCCGTCTATTGTGGGATAATTATCAGCAAGAGACAAAACACAGCGAGTCTTGTAATGAATAAACCACCAATGACCCAAGCGTCTTACTCTCCGCAGATCAAATCCAATAAAGGGGTCTCCCCTTTATGGATACTACCGATCCTCACCTTATTGCTCGCAGGTTGGCTGGTCGGTAAAGCGATACATGACGCTGGTGAACGTATCCAAATTCATTTTTCGGATGCACAAGGGCTCGTCGCTGGGAGAACACCGATTCGCTATCAGGGATTAGAAGTCGGTATGGTACGGGAAATAAAACTCGCTCCCGAGTTAAACAGCATCTACGTCGAAGCGGATATCTATCCCGAAGCTACCCAATTACTTTCTGATACCACACGCTTTTGGTTAGTGAAACCCACCGCCAGTTTGTCTGGTGTTTCAGGATTGGATGCTTTGGTGTCTGGTAATTATATTGCTCTGCATCCTGGAGGTTCTGGGCAAGAAAATCACCCGCAGATATATCATGCTTTAGATCGCGCCCCATCCGACTTGGTCTCCAATGGTGGGCTACAAATCACCTTGCGAGCCAACGATCTTGGCGGTATTTCTATTGGCTCACCGATTGTTTATAAAAAAATCCCGATTGGTGAAGTGTTTAGCTATCAGCTTGCCAAAGATGCACAATCCATCGTGTTACAAGTCTCCATTGAATCTGAATATCGCCATTTGATCACCAAAGAAAGTCGTTTTTGGAACGTCAGCGGCATTGGCACCTCATTAGGCTTTGATGGAATTGACGTTCGTTTAGAAAGTTTAAGCGCCTTAATTGGCGGAGCGATTGCCGTCGACTCTCCCGATAGCGGTGAACCCGCCGCTCAATTTAGTGAATTTATTCTTTACCAAGATCTCAAAACGGCCGGGCGCGGCATTCCGATCACGATTACACTGCCTGATGACAGTGGGATTAACGCTTCTGGATCGCCCATTATGTATCGCGGATTAGAGATCGGACAGATCACTCATTTACAACTGAATGAGGATAATACACAAATTATTGCTCATGCTGCGATTCAACCGTCATTAAATGAGCTACTCACCACCGGCAGTCAGTTCATTTTACAAGAAGCCAAAGTCTCACTATCTGGCTTAGAAAATTTATCTAACTTAATCAAAGGTAATTACCTCACTTTACAACCGGGTGACGGTGAACGTACTCGACAATTTACGGCACTCAGAAAAATTGAGTATCAACAATCTCAATCGCATACTTTTTCTATTACCCTCACCGCAGAACATGCTTATGGCTTAACCTCCGGCGCTGCAATTTTATATCGAGGGGTACGAATTGGCGTGATAAAAGATGTTCAGCTTAGTGCTGACCTCGTCGAATTCCACGCAGTTATCGAGCAACAATATCAGTCATTAATTCGCTCAAAAAACCGTTTTTATGTTGATGGTTCAATGCGTGCTGAACTTGGCCGTGCGGGCATTAATCTCTCACTTCCTCCTGTGAAGCAACTCCTGAGTGGGGCTATCAGCTTTATTAGTGAAGGCGAAGAAACCGTACTTGAACGCTATTCTCTGTATGCTAACCCATCACTAGCAGAGCTGGCGGCGTATCAACAATCGGGTTCTCGCGCCTTGCGCCTCAGTGCCGATACCTTGCCTCCGGTACAAATTGGTAGCCCGCTACTGTTTCGTCATTTACCCGTTGGTCATGTCACCCAATTTAAGTTACAAAAAGAAGGTGTTGAGGTGGAAGTCAGTATTGATAACCAATACCAACATTTAATTAATGAGCAAACTGTATTCTGGAATCATTCTGGTATTGAAGTAAATGCCTCTTTGACTGATGGTCTTCGTATCCAAGCGGCACCGTTACAAAGCCTGCTCCAAGGTGGTATTGCCTTTGATACCTTGCCTGGAGTAGAAAACAAACTCGATGGGCGTTGGAAGCTTTACGCCAACTACCAACAAGCACAACAGTTTGGTGAAGCCATTACGTTACTGGCAAAGCATAATGAAGGGGTCAACCAAGGTACTCCAATCAAATATCAAGGTGTACAAGTCGGTGAAGTTATCGCCGTTTCACCGAGCTTTAGTCAATCACAAGTGACTTTTTCTGCTCGTATTCATCCCGAATACGCCCCTTTTATTACTCGTGCAACGAGCGTATTTTGGGTAGCCAAAGCCAATGTCAGTTTACAAGGCATCACTAATTTAGAGAATCTTGTCTCACCGAGTATCGAAGTCTATCCCGGCCAAGGTGCTGAGCAACACACTTTTCACCTCGCTTCTGCGCCTTACTCACCGAGTGGTGTCAGGTTTACACTACAAACCGAATACCGTGGTTCAATTAATGTCGGAACCCCGGTCTTTTATCGTGATATTGAAGTTGGCAGAGTGATTGACATCCAACTGGGCGCTCTTGCTGATCGGGTTATCTCAACAATCGATATTGATCCCGACTATGCTTATTTAGTTCGCCGTAATAGCCTATTTTGGAACACGTCGGGCGTAGATGTCTCAATTGGATTGACTGGAGCGAATATCAAGTCAGGAACACTGGAAAGTATAGTTCGCGGTGGGATTACTTTTGCAACGCCAGAACAAAAGCAGCTTGCTCCTCCTGCTCAAGCTGGCCAATCTTTTTATCTTCACTCCAAACCACAAGAAGAATGGAAACGCTGGCGAACAGCGATACCTAGACCTTGAGATAAACTTCAAGTCTGGCCGCGATGCGTATATAATCGCGGCCAGAATCCGCCTATTCCGCCTATAGAGACACTGTTTTGCATTCCACTGTCGCACTACCCGAAGAGTTCCTCGCTACCATCGCTGAAATATTGCCCTCAACACTGAACCTGAATGACTTTATTGCTGCATGCCAACGACCACTCAGAAAAAGTATTCGTGTTAACACCTTAAAAATATCTGTCGCTGACTTTCAAACCCGAGCCGCAGACAAAGGTTGGTACTTAGAACCTATCCCCTGGTGCGAGAGCGGCTTTTGGATTACCGCAGATGAAGAACAAGTCCCTTTAGGTAATACTGCAGAACATATGGCTGGCTTATTCTATATCCAAGAAGCCAGCTCGATGATGCCCGTCTCTGCCCTATTTATGCAATCTGGAGCGCCTTTTGAACATGTATTAGACATGGCAGCAGCGCCGGGCTCCAAGACAACACAAATCGCGGCGTTAATGGATAATCAAGGCGTATTAATCGCTAACGAATATTCCGCCAGTCGGGTAAAAATTTTACACGCCAATATTGAGCGTTGCGGTATTCGCAATAGCGCTCTGACCAATTTCGATGGGCAAATTTTTGGTGGTTGGCTGCCTGAGCAGTTTGATGCCGTATTACTTGATGCTCCCTGCTCAGGTGAAGGCACGGTACGTAAAGATCCTGATGCGATGAAAAATTGGAGCAAAGCCTCAGTAATGAGTATCGCACAAACCCAGAAGTCCTTAATTGAAAGTGCTTTTCAGGCGCTCAAGGTTGGCGGTGTTTTGGTGTATTCAACCTGCACGTTAAGTCGTGAAGAGAATCAAGACGTCTGCTGGCACTTAAAACACACTTATGGTGACGCGGTCACATTCACTCGTCTCGATCAACTTTTCCCGAGTGCTGAACAGACCATTACTGAAGAAGGGTTTTTGCATATTTTCCCACAAGTTTATGACTGTGAAGGATTTTTCGTCGCCAAAATCACCAAACAGGCATCGGTGGAAACACCAGCTGTAAAAAAACGCTTGGGCAAATTTCCATTCGCTAAAGTCGGCCCTGCACAACGCCTTGAGATTGAGCAACAATTATATCATGCACTGAACATTCGCTTACCAGAAGACAGCCACGTGTGGTCACGGGATAATGACATTTGGCTCTTTCCCTCAGCTTTAGAACCGTTACTCAGCGAACTCCGTTTTTCTCGGATGGGGATCAAAATTGCTGAGCAACACAAACGGGGCTACCGTTGGCAGCATCAAGTCGCCACAACGCTAGCAACCGGACAAGAGCTACAATCGGTCGAATTAGATAAAGTTCAAGCTCGTGAGTGGTTTATGGGACGTGATGTCAGGCCAAACCTATCAGGCCAAGGTGAGGTGATTGTTTGTTATCAAGGCGATGTGATTGGTCTAGGGAAATGGGTCGGTAATCGGATCAAAAATGGCTTACCACGAGATTTAGTACGCGATAAAAATCTATTTTAGAGCCAATGAACATTCCACACTGATGATATTAATAGACGGATTTAAAAGCATTGCTGAGCGTTAAGGAATGATAAGTATCAAACGGTGGACACTAGTCTATACTTTATCAATATCCCCATATAATAGCCAAACCAAGGGGATAGCCGTAAATCGCGCTCAACTCCCCTTCTGGCGCGTTTCCCAAGGCCCAAAACCTAACGCTGTTTTGGGCCATTTTTTGGCTAATAATACTCAACCTAGCTTAAACGAGGCGAATACCGTCTTTTTCAATCACAATCTTTCCTTGCTTAAATAAACCACCAATGGTTTTTTTAAACGTACCCTTACTGGTCCGGAAAGTGGCAAAAATCTCTTCTGGGGTCGATTTATCGCTAAGCGGTAAAAAGCCTTGTTTTTTCTCTAACATGGATAAAATTTTGCTACTTAACTCATCCATTTTTTCGACACCGACTTTTTGAAGAGCCAGATCGATTTTGCCATCAGGACGAATACTTTTGATATAACCTTTGATTTTTTTACCGATAAACAGTTTTCCGAACACATCCGATGGGAAAATCATCCCCCAATGCGCTCCGTTAATGATCGCCTTAAAGCCAAGCTCTGAACGCTCAGCAATAATCAAATCAACAGGTTGGTTAACCTTATAATGCGCTGGTGTTTTATCTAACCATTTATTAAATTTGGTGGTACCCACAATACGACCCGAGGCTTTGTCGGTATAGACATAAACTAAAATTGTCTGCCCCTCGTTAAAGCGCGCACGTTGCTCACTGTACGGGATTAGTAAGTCTTTATCTTTAATGCCCCAATCAACAAATGCTCCGGTATTATTCACACCGACGACTTTCATTAATCCCCACTCTCCCACTTGAGCAATCGGTGTCTCCGTTGTCGCTGCTAATTGATTCTCTGAATCAAAGAACAGAAACACATCGATAAATTGCCCCAGTTCGACACCTTGAGGTGCGTAACGCTTAGGCAGCAAAGTGGTACCGAACTCTCCCGCATCTAAAAAAACGCCGAAATCAGTGATTTTTACCACTTCTAAGCTATTAATTTGACCAATGTTAATCATGTAAAATTGTCTCACAGCAAATTTGCAGAGATTATACGTGATCTCTGCTATGCTTTCTCGCAATTGTATCGATAAAATTCAGCAATTTTTTCAGGAGCTTTCGTTGATCACGGTAGATAAATATGACGCTGTCACGTTGAGGATTGCCACTCAAATGTCAGGCAGTAAGAAACTGGATTTGGATGTTTATCTTTTTATTCCTGGAGAATTAGGCCTTAGCCCAGAAGTCATTTCAGAGTCGGAGTTCTTTTACAGCTCCATTCATCAAAAGCGCTCCTATTATAGTGATAAAATTCTCCTGCCACTTGTCCATAGCCGATTAGCACAACGAGGTCGCCTGTCATCAACACAGTACCGGGTGAGCTTGAGTTTGTTTGCTTATCAATATGTTATCGCCTTAGATAGAGCCGTTAATCAGCTCAATGCAACTAGTGACACCGTCACGGCTGATGAAGTCGATACGGTGATCGAGCTATCGCTCGATATTCTAAAACGATTACGCAGAACCATCCCTTACGATGAAAGCCTTAAGCGCTATTATGCCAATATTGATAACTATCTCTCTTGGTATACCGAACAAAAATTTTTATCGATTGTCGCTCATCTCACCCGTGACAGTGACTATAAAACCATTAAAGAACGCCTCATCACCTTAGTTGAAAAAGAACAAGCGCATCGTGCCTTAAACCATTACAACTCAGCCAAAGCGGGAACCGACATGACCCGTCTGAGTAATAAAATGCGTTTATTACGTCGTTTAATTGAACACCCGATCATTCTTAACGAGAAAGTGACCTCTTTGGGTAATAACATCAAACGGATGGTTAAGGGGGTCGCAACGGGGTTAGTCATGGTCGTGGTTACGCTAACCGCGATTGTGGCACGTGACTATTGGGGAGAGATTACCGCTTCATTTATTATTGCGATGTCATTTATTTACGCGCTACGCGAAATTTTTAAAGATGATTTGCGCGACATGATGTGGCGTTGGATCCGTAAAGGCAAACCTAAATGGCGTCGCCGCTACTTTGATCCCAGTACCGGAACTCAAGTTGGACAAAAAGATGAATGGTTGGATTACCAATCGTTATCCCAGTTACCAGAAAAAATTCAAGCTATTCGTAAGAAGCGAATTGTTCAACGTGAAGAACAAATCCTTCATTACCGATCTGAAGTTGAGATGTCAACATCACGCTTTATGAGCGGTTATGAAGAAACCCGTGAAGCGATGATGATCGATTTACGCCCGTTAACACGCTTAATTGATAAAAGCTCGACTCGAATTTATCAGCTTAGCAATGGTCAAGTCAGCCGAGAGTCTGTCGAAAAACGTCACTTAATTAACTTGATCATTAAAGAAGACGATCATCAACAGACACCGCGTTATTACCGTTGGAAAATCGTGATTAACCGAAGCAAAATTGTCGACATTGAAGTCATTGAGTTAGATTAAGTCACTCTCTTTACTCTGATTATTTTGATTTCACCGCTTTAACAGACAGCGTTAACCAAAATTCTGCCATTGGCTCATCACCATGCTGTGATGGGCAAGTGGCGACGATTTTGACCTCGTGATTGACGCGTTGACCAGTCGCAATGGTTTCATCCAACATGGCATCAATCGCAGCACCATCAACACAGTGAAAGTGGACATCCCCTTCTGGTCTTTTTAAAAATTCCGCTTTAACGGCTTTAAACGCTAAAGAAATCACTTCCCCACGCTGCTGAGCCTTATGCATGGCCATAAATCCACCAGCTACATCCGCCCCCACGGCAAGTACGCCAAAATACATACTATTCAGATGATTTTTATTCCTCTTTTTCAGCGGAATACGTACTTCAACCGCTTGCTCATTCAACAACAAAATTTTAGGGCGGCAATACCAAATCAGCGGAACTTTAAAAATACCGAAATAATTAAGATAGAAATTAGCTTTAGTCAGAGCAGAAAACATAGTTAAAACTTCCTTGTGATCTCATCAGACCAGTTCACTCGATAGCCAAGAAAATGTCAACGAAATGTTACAGAAAATAAGAAGCCAAGCTATTTTTGCTTGGCTTCTTAAAGATAAGACTCAGTAATAGTAAACCGAGTCTGGCTGAGCAATCTCAGACAAAAAGCGCTGAATTTTAGTCGACACACTCTGCTCACTAACTAATATACTTAACGGCTTAGAGGTTTGATGAACGGCTTTGATCGCCATTTCTGCTAACTGAAACACGGCATCGTTGTCGGTCGGCTGATAACGTTCAACAAGGCTTTCTAGCGTATTATCCATCGCTAAGGTAAACTGGGCAAGGGAGTCCCAATCTAACAGCATCCCATTAAAATAAGCCAATAAACGTTCAGCTAATAGCGCGGCGGAAGGAACTTGGCAAACAAACGACACTTGTAATCCATGTAAACCGCGTGGCAAGCCTTGCTCAGCTAGGCCGTCAATAATTCCAGCGGCATCACTCAGCGAGCGAACAAAAGGCACGACGATTTCAATAGGATGCCCTTTACTGATCAGCCTTTTGATCACGTTGCACTCCAACTCAAATGCATCAGCGTATTCACTGTCCGTTAATCGAGCTACACCTCGCACTCCAAGCGCCGGATTTGGTTCAACTGTGACTTTTTCTCCGCCAAGCAAAGCACGACTCTGTGCACTATCTTCATTACTTAAACAGACACGAACGCTTTGGTGATGGGGTTTAATCGCTTGTTCAATGCGCTCCACTAACGTATCAACAAAATGCTCAGCGATGGACTGGTCGTTTAATAGTGCATTCAGCGAGCTTTTCTCTCGTTCAGATAGCTGAGTCAGATCGGTGACCAAACTAGGATGATAAAAAATGCTATCTGCGATCAACTCTGAAATGACAACAAATAGCGTCGAACTCAATGTTTGTTGGGACCATTGAGGTAAGGTATTCCCTTGCTCAAACGGCTTATTTATTGAAGAGGGTGATACAACACTCATAACGGCTCCATCTGTTCTTGATTGGTATAGGGTGAAAATACCGAGTTCATTGACCAAACACAAGGGCAAGTATCAATATTAATTCATTTAAAGTGAATAAAATATCAAGTTTACAGTTTTCATCACTTGCATTTATGCTAAGTGGTTTATTCTCTGAGTTAAATTCGTTATCTTTAGCGCTTCGCAATAAAAGAATAGGCAATATGATGCCATTAAAAACTGATGAATTAAGAACCCAAGCCCTTGGCCCAATGCCAACGCCGGCTGAATTAAGCCTTGCTCATCCAGTGACCCATGAGGTTGCCGAACGCATTGCTCACTCACGTCAACAAATTGAACAAATCCTATCGGGTCAAGATGACCGCTTATTGGTCATTGTCGGCCCCTGCTCTGTCCATGATACCCATGCCGCACTTGAGTACGCACGCCGATTAAGTGAGATACAAGATCAGTATCGTGACCAACTGTTCATTGTCATGCGTACCTATTTTGAAAAACCACGCACCGTGGTTGGCTGGAAAGGTCTGATCACTGATCCTAATTTAGATGGCTCCTATGCGTTAGAAGCTGGCTTAAACAAAGCACGTCAATTGTTACTCGATATCAATAAACTCGGACTAGCAACGGCAACCGAATTTCTCGACATGATCACGGGGCAATACATTGCAGACCTGATCAGTTGGGGAGCGATTGGTGCGCGTACTACAGAGTCGCAAATTCACCGAGAAATGGCCTCGGCACTTTCTTGCCCTGTCGGTTTTAAAAATGGCACGAATGGCAATGTCAAAATTGCGATTGATGCCATTCGTGCCGCTCATGCCTCACACTACTTTTATTCGCCTGATAAAAATGGGCGCATGACCGTCTATCGCACCAGCGGTAACCCCTACGGACACGTCATTTTACGTGGTGGGGAAAGTGGCCCAAACTTTGATGTAGATTCAATTAATAGCGCTTGCGCTCAACTGGCTGAATTTAATTTACCTGAACGATTAGTGGTTGATTTTAGCCATGCCAATTGTCAAAAACAGCATCGCAAACAGCTTGAAGTTGCTGAAGAGATTGGTCGTCAAATTGAATCCGGCAGCCATAAGGTCGCGGGTATTATGGCTGAAAGTTTTCTTATTGAAGGCAATCAATCCATGTGTAACTTGAATAATTTAACCTATGGCCAGTCGATCACGGATCCTTGTTTAAGCTGGGATGATACCGCAACAATGCTCACTCGCCTTGCGCAAGCGATAAACACTCGACGTACTCAATAAAATAAGGAATTTAAGTTATGCCTTCTTTTGATATTGTTTCAGAAGTTGATACCGTAGAACTGCGTAATGCCGTAGATAACTCTAATCGTGAACTCGCCACACGCTTTGATTTTCGTAATGTCGACGCCAGTTTCGAGCTCAAAGATGAGACAGTAAAATTAGCTGCTGAAGATGATTTTCAACTTAATCAAATGTTGGATATCCTGCGTGGCAATTTAGCCAAGCGCGGTGTTGATGCGCGAGCTATGGAGCTAAAAGACTCCGTCCATTCAGGTAAAAACTGGTACAAGGATGTTGTATTTAAACAAGGGATCGAATCATTACTGGCCAAGAAGGTGGTCAAGATGATCAAAGATGCCAAGCTCAAGGTACAAGCCTCTATTCAAGGCGATAAAATTCGAGTCAGCGGCAAAAAACGCGATGATTTACAGACGGTGATCGCCTTTTTAAAAGAAAGTAACCTAGAACAACCTTTCCAATATAATAACTTTCGCGAATAACAAAAAAATCCAGTCTCTATTGCTCTAGAGGCTGGATTTTTCAATGCTTAACCGCGTGGTGCTATAAACCTATTTCAGCCGATAATGATTTAATTTCTTGTAAATCCAGCTGATGAACGCGTAACATTTGTTCTACTTGGCTTAACCTTGAACTCGCCGCATCTTGCTTATCACAAGCATCCGATTTTGCATCCCAAGATTGGCCTTTTAAATAAACATCACACTCTTTTTTCAAGATAGGTAAAGCATCATTCAACTGCTTTTGCTCTTTCTGTAGCTGTTCAACTTCTTGCTTAATCTTTAGCTCTTTTTGAAATAACTCTCGTGAACGCTCAAAAAGTATCGATTGCATGTCCGCTTGACGATGTAATCGTGCATTTTTCTCATCAGCACTTTGTAATGCGTTGTTTTGCTTTGCTAATTGCTGATCCAACGATAAGTTAACTTTTTCTAATTCTGCAATCTGTTGTTCTAATTGATCCAACTGCTCTTGATTTTGTTGTTTTTGCTGCTCAAGATGCTGTTGCAGTTTCACTTGCCACTCTTGCTCTTGTCGCTCTGCCTGCTGAGCCGTTTGTTCATTTAATGCCTTCGCATTTTCTTGTAACGCTTGAACATTGACCTGCAAACCAGCATAAGCGGTTTGCCATTTAGTCTCTGTCACCGACGAACCGACTAATCCTCCTAATGCCAACCCTAATGCTGCCGCTAACCCAATATAGAGGTAACTGCGTTTGTCACGTTGTTCGATGACAACAACATCTTGGTGTTCATCTGCCTTTTTTTGATTCACGTTGACTCCCAATTTAGCATCAGCGAATTAATTCAGTGACCACAAGCGAAGCGGTATAAAGAGCAAAAGCCGATAATAAAACAATCACTACCCACTTTTGAAGTTTCTCATTAGTTCCATAACGGATTAAAAGAAAAGCGAGAACAATAAATACCCCAATAAAAATCAATCTGGTCATAGTATGCTCCGGTTTTATTTTGCCTACTTCAATGACATTCGGTAAAACAAGTGTAGCTCTCAAGCCTGTTGCTGCTTGCTATTTTATACCATTTATTACACCAAATAGGTCAAAGAAAAATGGATTAACCTGCTGTTATGTCAATAATTTAACTGAGTTCACTTTGAAGGTGGCGTTTTTTCAAACAGTGCTGATTTTTTACGCTGACTCATGGACTGCGCTCCTTTGTTCATTCCAGTCATTTACCGTTAAATTTGCAGATGACATCACACTTTATTTTGGGTAATATCGCCAAGCAAATTATTGTAACACTAGATAATTGTTCCGTTGAAGACAGCAGGAGAGTGGTTATTAACTAAATTATAACACTTAGTTAACTATACCCGCCGAAGAAGTAAATCTTTCAGGTGCTTTATTCTTTTTTGAAGATAAAAGCGAGGACTGTTGTTGGAGGAACCTCTGGAGAGAACCGTTCAATCGGTCGCCGAAGGAGCAAGCTGTGCTGATCACATCAGCAGAGTGAAACTCTCAGGCAAAAGGACAGAGGAGTGAAAGGTTTTATGATTCTAAGCCTTATGGCTTTGCTCACTTTACTTAAACAACGCTGATAATGACTTTGTACCACAGGTATCGTGGCACGGTTTTCTTTGTGTGTTGTTTTATCGCGGTGAGTTTGACTGAATATATTATTCAGCCCCTTTCCTCTTCTCCTTATGTTGACACTATTAAGGGGAAATAATGACCAACCTACAAACACTGCTACAAACTATTGATCACTTTATTTGGGGCCCACCACTACTGATCCTACTCGTAGGAACCGGGATCTATTTTACCTTTCGTTTAGGCTTACTGCAGTTTCGTTACCTACCCTCTGCGATTAAAATGGTATTTAGTAAAGAACCCGGCGATAAACAAGGTGATGTATCAAGCTTCGCAGCACTTTGCACCGCGCTTTCCGCTACCATTGGCACTGGAAATATTGTTGGAGTTGCCACGGCAATTAAACTGGGCGGCCCAGGCGCATTATTTTGGATGTGGCTGGCGGCTTTATTTGGTATGGCAACAAAATACGCGGAATGCTTACTCGCGGTGAAATACCGTAAAGTCGATGATAAAGGACAAATGGTCGGCGGACCGATGTATTATCTGCGCGATGGTGTAGGTTCAAATACTTTAGCAATTTTATTTGCGGTATTTGCCCTGGGTGTCGCCTGTTTTGGGATCGGCACTTTCCCACAAGTTAATGCCATTTTAGACGCGACTCAAATTTCTTTCGGTGTACCCCGAGAGATGTCCGCTGTTGTACTGACCATCCTAGTCGCCTTTGTCACCGTCGGTGGTATTCAATCTATCGCCAAAGTCGCGGGTAAAGTTGTGCCTATTATGGCGCTTTTTTACGTCGTTGCTTGTTTGAGTGTCATCATCAGTAATGGGGATAAGCTGCTAGAAGCGATTCAACTGGTGTTGGTTTCCGCCTTTACGCCAACCGCAGCCAGTGGCGGATTTTTAGGCGCAAGTATCATGTTGGCGATTCAATCGGGTATTGCACGTGGTGTCTTTTCCAATGAGTCTGGCTTAGGCAGTGCGCCAATGGCCGCCGCTGCAGCAAAAACCGACTCTTGTGTGAAACAAGGCCTGATTTCAATGACGGGCACCTTCTTTGATACGATCATCATTTGTACCATGACGGGTCTGGCGTTGATTTTAACCGGTGCATGGCAAAGCGATTTTGCTGGTGCGGCGATGACGACCCATGCCTTCGCCACGGGCCTTAATGCCCAAACCCTTGGGCCATTACTGGTTTCTGTTGGGCTGATTTTTTTCGCTTTTACCACGATTTTAGGTTGGAATTATTATGGTGAGCGCTGCGTAGTCTTCTTATGGGGAACCAAGGCTGTGCTGCCTTATAAGGTAATTTTTATCGGCTTAGTCGCCTCTGGTGCTTTTCTTCATCTCGATCTGATTTGGATTATTGCCGATATCGTTAACGGATTAATGGCGATTCCTAACCTGATCGGCTTAATCGCTTTGCGTCATGTCGTTATAAAAGAGACTAAGCTTTATTTTGAAGCGCAATTACCAGCCTTAAAAACCATTAAAGCCAAAGCGTAGTGTAATCTTGTTACTGCTATACCCAAACAACTTGGAGTTGCAGGTAGGCGGCAAGTGAGTTCATCCCCATGAGCATAGACGGGCTATGTGATTGGGGTGAACGAACGCAGCCCCCCTGCAGCTTCAAGTAGGAAGGGTATAAATTGACTTTAATCGAGTAGGAGGCGGGATCACTCCCGCCGTCCTCTCACACCACCGTACAAGCGTGGATCGCATACGGCGGTTCCGAATAGATTTTCAATGTTTCATACCCTTCCAACAATGAGTATAACCCCAACTCTTCCAACCGTTTGTTGGGTAAAGCCTGATTGACTTGGGGCGTCCGTGAGAGTTTCCACCATCCTTTATCTGAACCTGCGACTTTCCATGCATTAGGTTTGGCGACTCCTAAACTAATCAGCCACATCGCTATGCTGTATTTCCGCTTTTTCTGTTTTAGACGGTAGCACCGCAGTCGGCGTCTTATCCAACTGTCTAGGTGACTCATCGATGACGGCCTTAAGCCCAGTTTAAAGTAGTTCTGCCAACCTCGTAGATACGTCGATAGTTCCTTGATGATTGCCGGGAACGTTCGTCCTCTATTTCGTTTGGTGACTTGTCGCACTCGTTTCTTCATTTGATGCATGGCGTCATCACTGATACCTATCACACCATCATCGTTGAAGCGGTGTCCCAAGTAGCTACGCTCACTCACTCTGGTCGCCGCACTTTTCTCACGGTTTACCCGTAATTTAAGCGTCTGCTCCAAGAACTCCGTAACCGAGGTTTTCACCCGTTGCGCTGCTGCTTCACTACCTACGTAGATTTGGCAATCGTCTGCGTATCGGCAGAACTTATGACCTCTACGTTCTAACTCTTTATCAAGCTCATCCAATACGATATTAGAGAGCAGCGGCGACAGAGGACCTCCTTGTGGGGTTCCTCTTTGTCTTCGCTCTATCACTCCATTTCGCATCAGACCACTTTGTAGATATTTCCTGATCAGTTTCAGCACCCGTTTATCCGCGATATCTTGAGACAGCCGATACATCAGTCTGTCGTGATTGACGGTATCGAAGTACTTCTCCAGATCTATATCGACTACATATCCCCGCCCTTCTCGAATGTATTCACTCGCTTTCGACAAAGCATGATGAGCACTCCTTCTTGGTCTGAACCCGAAGCTGCTCTTTGAGAACTTCGGCTCATACAACTGTGTCAGGAGCTGTGCCATCGCTTGTTGTACGATGCGATCCTGAACGGTTGGGATACCCAGTTGGCGTACTCCACCTTTTGGCTTGGGGATTTCTACACCCAGAACGGGAGACGGTTGGTAACTTCCATCCAGTAAAGACTGGCGAAGTTGCTGCCCATTATCCAACTGGCGAAGCTTTTCCAAGGTCGCTGTGATCGTCAGTCTATCTACCCCACCGCACCCCTTGTTGCGCTTCACCTGTTTGGTCGCAGCGTTTAAATTACCCGGACTGAACATCTGTTCGAGTAATCGAGTGGTGTCCATCAAGACTCGTCCTTCTTTCTATGCCAAATCAGCTTGTTACGCTTCGTTTCCGTCAGTTCCACTTTTGGCTTCACCAATCGGAACGTAGAGATGGGTCGCATCGTTACTGTTACTCCACTGATTTGAATATCTGGCGACTGCTTCTTGACCTATTCAGTTCCGGCCTTCCCTTAAGTTGTACTTCCTCAAGGTACTATGCCTTCTGCTGACTCCTTATTACCCATCAGCATCCATCACTGGCTGCTTAGTTTCGTCCGAAACAGATAATAAGATCTCCCGAGGTAAGACGTTGTTCTTTCTCGTGGTCATGCCTGATTTACTGCATCGCACTTCTCGTCGAGTCGTTGGGCTATTCTATCTATTGCTAGGTTACCCAAGTCGACACAGCCTACTATCAGATTTCTGTTCGTCATCACCACGTTTTGCCATTTGCTTCCTTCAGATTTCACCTCACGATGAACACCCTTGCATAGGCTAACGGTTCCCGCTCGACTGAGCCCGTAGAGGACTTTCACCTCCTAGATCAACGCCATGCTCGGCGCACAAAAAAAGGGCTTGAGAATATCTCAAGCCCTTTTCTGTTCGAAAATTGATAGCTATTCAATGTCATCCGTCATTAATTTGAAGCCTAATCCGACCAAAACCACCCCGGTTGTCCCCTCCATCCAACGCATAAATGAGCTATTTTTTAGTAAATTTTTTGCCGAACTCAACGTTCCAGCCAACCCACACTGCCAAAGCATTGCAATGACAAAATGAATCGCAGCCATTAATAACGACTGTAGCAAAGGAGAATATTCAGGATTGATAAACTGCGGCAAAAAAGCCAAGTAAAATACCGCGGTTTTCGGGTTAAGCACGTTAGATAAGAAACCTTCTCGTAGCGAACGGCGAGGATTTAGTTGTGTATGTTGCAGGGTAACAATATCGATCCCGCTTGGTGACTTCATTAAAGTACGTAAACTAGACAATCCCAGCCAAATCAAATAAGCGGCACCGATCATCTTCATCACCTGAAACAGCTCAGCCGATTGGGTTAAAATCGCCGAAATACCGATCGCTGAAAACGTGGCATGGACAAATAGACCAATACAAATCCCCAAACTGGTGATACAGCCATCAGCCATACCTGCTCGGGACGTATTGCGGATCACTAACGCGGTATCTAAACCCGGCGTTAACGTTAAGATGGTAATCGCAATTAAAAACGCTTCAAAGTTTTGAATATACATAATCTCTCACACAAGTCATTGACACCAAATTGCGTAGAGACAGTTTGCAAAGAACAGACTAAGCCCTCTTTGCACTGCCTTCCCTAGCGGTTGTTGCGGCTCTGAATGATATAACGATTCAGATCACAAAATCGTTATACCTGAGAGTGAATCACTTGTCTGTAATATTTTTTTACCTTTTGAGCGATTTTCTTTGGCTTAGAAACCAGCTTGGGTAAACTGCATTCCTAGCGCCATTAATTGGTCGGCCCCCTGAATATCAGTCGCTTGTAAAGGGATCGGATAACGCTTGAGATGGGAAAACTGCTGATCAATTTCCTGTAAATGTTGTTTTTCCTGTTGACGCCGCAAGGCTAAAAATTCGCCATCCGCATGAATCGGTAAAATGCGGTTAATCACAATCCCAGCGACAGGTAACTTTTCATCGGTCAGTGAGCGTACCGCACGCGTGGTTTCCAAAATAGGCAGTTTTTCTGGGGTTAATACAAATAAAATCGCCGTTTGTGAACCATCCAAAAACGTTTCTCGCGTTCGCTGTAATAACCGTTGTCGATTAAGTAAAATTTCCGCAATTGCTTTGTGTCGTTCATCAAGGCCACTGGTAGCATGCTCTTCTGGACTGCTCAGTGGGTTATCAATATCTTTACCACTATTTGGCGTTAAGTGATCAAGCACCTTGGCAAACTTGTCCGATTGTTGGTTACTTTTCAGCAATCCTTGTGTCCAAGCCGCCATCGCTTCTGGAAGAGCGAGTAAACGTAAAGTGTGGCCGGTGGGCGCGGTATCAAAAATCACTAAATCATAGTGCTGTAGACCATGCTCTAATGTACGTGCAATACACTCCAATAACGCCGCTTCTTGTGCGCCGGGAGATTGCCCCGTTAAACGAATTTGCCGCTCAACGGCACCATAAAGCTCAGGACGAGTAAACCGTTTTAACTGGCGGCTGACTTGCTCAAGATGACGAACCACTTCCTCATCTGGGTCAATTTCTAAACCGTCAAGATTCGGGGCAACTCGGGTGATTTTATCGCCGATCGGTCGGTCAAAGGCATCGCCTAAGCTGTGCGCAGGATCGGTGGAAACCACTAATACTCTCCGACCTCTTTCTGCTGCTAACAAGGCTAACGTTGCTGAAGTGGTGGTTTTACCTACCCCACCTTTTCCGCCAACTAAAATCACTCGTTGATTATTCAGTAATAACGCCACCGCTCTCTCCTCTCTGTGAATGTCTGGCCGCTTTTATGTTTAACAACATCTAAATTGATCGAGCGGTGAATGAGCCATCCCCATGCGCAGATGCCAATCATGAAAACGCTCCATTAATAGAGGTTGTAACTCCAGTGTGTAATAACTAGCCGGATTAGGTACCCCCATCATCTCGGAGAAGATCAGCAACATAAAGAGATCGTCTTGCTCGCGCTTAGCGCGAGCAATGGCCGAACGATATGGCGCGTTATAAATTTCTTCTGCGTAATGATTAGCGAGCTTAAAACAAGCTCGGATCTTACTCAGTTTCATTCAACACCGCCTCCTTCTTACTTTTAATCAATTTATTCAAGGCGGAAGCGCACTCTAAAGTGATCAAAATAGCAGCAATCAGTACGATAATATCGAGCGTAAATAAGAACCAATCTTGCTTATCGTAAAAGCTTTTCAACTGAATCAATAAACCTAAGGTAGTCATAATTAATAAAAACACTAGCGGTACTAAGGTGTAATACATTGGCCGCCCTAAACGTACTAACATCACCGTAATAACAAGCAAGGTTAATCCTGCCAATAACTGGTTAGTGGTACCAAATAACGGCCAAATCAGTAGACCACCCGAACCATCGCCACCAGCACCAAACGCTAACAAAACACAAGATCCAACCGCTAAGAGCGTCGCGGGTAGTGCTTTTTGCATCCAACTAATGTTATAAATATTCCCCCACTCTTGGAAAATATAGCGCTGCAAACGAAGCCCCGTATCCATCGTTGTCCCTGCAAAAAGAACAACCATTACGGTTAATAACGTTTGTGACAGCGTAGTATCTAACCCCAAACCTTGCTGAAGTATGTTGGCACCACCATTAATAAACGCACCAACGCCGCCTTGACCAAAGCCATGATAAACCGCCTGCCAATCAGCTAAGGTCGCAAAACCTGCCGTTGCCGCAATAATCGCCGCTAACGCTAAAGAGCCTTCACCAATTGCACCAAAGTAACCAACAAAGCGGACATCCGGTTCTTTATCTAACTGTTTAGACGTAGTACCACTCGCCACTAAACCGTGGAAACCAGAAATCGCACCACAAGCAATCGTCACAAACAGCAATGGGATCAGTGATGGCGTCCCTTCTGGTAAATTAGTGTTAAACGCTGGAGCCACCACATCAGGACCGGCGAATAAAACCGCACCGTAAACTAAAAACAAACCAATGAATAATTGAATGCCGTTAATATAATCCCTTGGCTGCAGCAGCATCCAAACCGGTAATAAAGAAGCGATAGCTGCATAGGCAAACAGAATGATGATCCAGCTCTGTGTAGGATTCAATCCCATCAAAGTATCAGGCAAAGAAAGCGGCATCATAGGGCCAACATAAATCATCGCGTACAGAGCAATAACCCCTAATAGCGAGACCATCGCAAGCCCGATATAACGACGATAAATCAACTGACCAATCACCAAAGCCACCAAAATCGCTCCCCACACAGGGATAGTAGCACTGGGAAAGCTGATTAACTGACGGGCAATGACCACAGCGAATACCGCATTCACCATCAGTAGTACAAGAAAGATAACGATCATAAATAGACTGCGTGCACGAGGACCGATAATGTCGCCAGTTAACGCACCAACCGATTTTGCTTTATTACGGTTACTGGCCCAAATCGCTCCAGCATCGTGTACCCCAGCAAAGAAAATCGTGCCAAAAACGACCCAGATAAAGGCTGGTACCCAGCCCCAAATCACGGCAATCGCAGGACCAATAATCGGTGCTGCCCCAGCAACCGACGTAAAGTGATGGCCCCACAAGACATACTTATTGGTTGGTACATAATCGATACCATCATTCATTTCATGAGCGGGGGTTCGAAAATGCGGGTCGACTTTAAAGATTTTTTCACAAATAAATTTCGAATAAAAAATGTAACCCAGCGCCATGGCACCTAAGCCCATTAGCATCAGGAATATTGCATTCATGTCTACCTCCACTGTAACGTTCATTATTGTTATGCACGAAAAGATAGTAATACCTTTACATTTACCCTAGAAATAAAAACACAACAAATTTGAACATCTTCGCAACCTATTTGTACTATTAGTGAGCCACTTCTCAGTTAATTTTTTCGCGTTAACCTTAAGATCTTCCATACAGCCTATGCAAAAGTGGATCAAGAAAATAATAGATATACCTAAACGACTTGAAATTGCAGGTAGGCGGCATGTGAGTGAATCCCCATGAGCATAGGCAAACGATGTGATTGGGGTAACGAACGTAGCCAACACCGCTGCAGCTTCAAGTAGGAAGAGTATAACGGGTGCAAATTAAGACTCCATATAGAAGACAGTGACGGATCATCAACTAGGGATAGAAATTTAGCGCGTATCAGGCTCATTAATTGAGCCTAAACAACAACGATTAGCCAGCACAGTCAGAATCCCCTATTCTATAGACTCTGTTTTCTAGCACTGCCAATCAAGGCTCTACCTATTCACCATCGTGAGCCAACGCATCATCGAATAAGGAAATCAACATGGCTTTTACCGCTCTGATTGAACATTTTAAAAAAATTGCCCACTTTGAACATCTCAGCTCGATTTGTGGTTGGGATCAAGCTGCGGTTATGCCCGCGGGCGGAGCTCAAGCTCGCTCTGAAGCGATGGCACAATTATCCGTTCATATTCATCAGTTGCTGACTGAGCCACAACTGGCCGAGTGGTTCGCTCGCAGCCAAGAGCAGCTCGAAACCGCACAACAAAAAGCAACTTGGCGAGAAATGCATCGTCAATGGCAACTGGCCAATGCACTGCCAGAATCGTTGGTTAAAGCGCAATCCCTAGCAGGCTCGCAGTGTGAGCACGCTTGGCGCAGTCAACGTAAAAATAACGACTGGACTGGTTTTGAAAAAAATTGGGCCGAAGTGGTCAAACTGTCTCAAGAAGAAGCGCAAATTCGCTCTGATCTCACCGGTCTTAGTTGCTACGATGCCATGCTTGATCTCTATGAACCGGGGACAAATAGCCAAGCGCTGGATAAGGTATTTAATGAAGTAAAAACTTGGTTACCTTCTTTAATTGATCAGGTTCTAGAAAAGCAAAGCCCACGAACCGATCATTTTACCGACGGCTCATTATCCGGCAGAGGAGCAAAAAGCCCTTGGTTTAGAGGTAATGAAGCTACTGCAGTTCGACTTTAATCACGGTCGTCTGGATCAAAGTACGCACCCATTCTGCGGTGGCGTACCCAGTGATGTGCGGATCACCACTCGTTATAACGAAGCCGAGTTTACTCAATCGTTAATGGGCATTGTCCATGAAACCGGTCATGCGCGTTATGAACAAGGCTTGCCAAAAGCCTTTGCTGGTAATCCAGTTGGTCATGCTCGCTCAATGGGGATTCATGAATCTCAATCGCTATTTTTTGAAATGCAATTGGGCCGCAGCGCACCGTTCATCGAACATTTAGCCACCCTAGCTCAGCAACATTTCTCAGCGAATGAAAGTGCCGTGTTCGCCGCTGACAACTTCCAAAAACTCTATACCCGTGTGGAAAAAGGCTTTATTCGCGTTGATGCCGATGAGCTTACTTACCCAGCTCACGTTATCTTACGTTATGAGATTGAACGTGATCTAATGAACGGCCACATCAAACACACTGATGTACCCGAGTTATGGAATAAAAAAATGGGCGCTTATCTTGGCCTTTCCACCGCTGGCAACTATCAAAATGGGTGTATGCAAGATATTCACTGGACTGATGGCAGCTTTGGCTACTTTCCTTCCTATACCCTTGGCGCTATGTATGCCGCGCAATTTATGGCAACAATGAAACAAGGTGTTGATGTAGAAGCAGCGATTGCTCGTAAAGATCTTAGCCCGATCTTTACTTGGTTGAATGACAATATCTGGAGTCAAGGTAGCCTACTGACGACTGACGAATTGGTGAAACAAGCTACGGGTGAAGTGCTTAACCCAGTACACTTCAAGGCGCATTTAGTGTCGCGTTATTTGGCTTAATCAATCAACGTAGCTAACACCGCTGTCGCTTCCGATAAGAGATAGATCCAAACGGGAGACTTTTCGTCTCCCTATTTTTATTCTTCAACTTAATTTAATGTCTTGATCCATTTAGCTGGCACACCACCAACTAAGGTATCAGGAGCGACATCTTTGGTCACAACGGCTCCCGCTGCTACCACCGAACGAGCGCCAATCGTCACGCCTTGGCAAATAACAGCATTCCCCCCAATCCAAACATCGTCTTCAATCACAATTGGCGCGCACTGAAAAGTCCAACCACGTCGCTGCTGATAATCAAGCGAATGGGTGGGTGTATAGAATTGGCTGTTGGGGCCAATTAAAACGTTATTACCAATGGTGATCGGCGCATTATCCAACATCGTCACTCCCATATTGATGTAAGTATCGTTACCAATCGAAATGGTTTTCCCGTACTCACAAAAGAACGGCGGGCAAACCACCGTATTCTCACCAACCTGTTTGAATAGTCTCGTGAGATAAGGCTGAGCCGCGGCAAACTGGCGAGAATTTATCTCTTTAAGTAGATCAAATGCTTGGTTTCTTAGCATACCAAATTCAGGGCTATCAGAATCATGCGCTAAACCTAAGGTCATTTTTTCAAATTCATTCATAAGGTAAGGACTCTCTTTCTATCAGGGATAATCCCCGATATAAACGGATCATGAGTTCCATGCAAGGACGCCGCCCACACTCTGTGAAGTGATGACCAGACTCTGACTCAAGTTATCCCTCACACCACTGAAATTCGCAAAACGCAAAATAAATTGCACTTTGCAAAGCAAAGTATGAAACCAAATGATATTAAACTCAAACAAGCACTGATTTTATGGACATTCGTAGCATTGAAAAGTTGGCACGCTAAATGCTTTATATAGATTGATCCTTTTAAGCCGAGGATCACCTAGCCAACTGACGTTGTTAGTGAATAGATTTTGTTCACATTTTTAGCCAGCCGCCCTTTGCGACTGGCTTTTTTATTTTCTGCGTGATTAAGATCAGGCTGACTGCTACAGACGCTTTGAACCGAGCACTAAACTACTATAACCTTGCTAATTGCTTTTGTGACTCACGATAAGTGACAATGTCACTAAAAAATTACCATAATCAACAAGGAATAGTGATGCAGCAACACCTGACTGCTTTTATTGACAATGGAGTACACTATACTCCGCACTCCTTTACCCTGCCCTTAAACTACAACGACCCAGATTCAAGTACGATTTCGGTTTTTGCGCGGGCAATTCGTTTAGTCTCTGATGGCGAGCAACAAAAACCTTGGCTGGTGTATTTTCAAGGTGGGCCTGGCTTCCCTGCACCGCGCCCTAATGGTTTATCTGGCTGGTTAAAACGGGCGCTGCAAGATTATCAAGTATTGCTTCTTGATCAACGTGGCACGGGGAATAGCTCGGTGATCTCCCATCAAACTTTGTCCACCATGAACGCTGCTCAACAAGCCGATTACTTATGTCATTTCCGTGCTGATAATATCGTGCGCGACGCAGAAGCCATTCGTGAAGCGCTCGGAGTGAAGCAATGGGCGATTTTAGGGCAAAGCTTCGGTGGCTTTTGCTCGCTCACTTATTTATCTCTCTATCCAGAGAGCTTAACACGCACCTACATTACCGGTGGCGTGCCCTCGCTCACCGCCCATGCTGATGAGGTGTACCGCGCAACGTTTGCTCGTACTTTGGAGAAAAACCACGCCTTTTTTGCTCAGTTCCCTCAAGCGCAAACCTTATGTCAGCGTATTGCCAATCATCTGCTTAACCATCAAGTTCGCTTACCTAATGGCCAACTATTTACCGTTGAACAGTTTCAACAAATCGGCATCAATTTTGGTATGAGTGACAGTTTTCTGCCCACCTATTACCTACTGGAAAATGCCTTGATCACGGTGGATGGGCAAGAGACCCTAAGCTATGAGTTTCTTAATCAGATGCTCATGCAACAAGCGTTTCAAACTAACCCTATTTACGCCATTTTGCATGAGTCGATTTACTGTCAGCACAGCGCTTCAAATTGGTCCGCGCAACGCATTCGCCAAGAGTATCAAGTCTTTGATTACCAGCCGAATCAAACCTTCTTATTTACCGGTGAAATGGTTTTCCCTTGGATGTTCGAACAATACGCCTGCTTAAAACCACTGCAAGCGGCAGCACAGCAACTGGCCGCCAAAAGCGATTGGCCTGCGCTGTATCATCCGCAAGTGCTAGCGCAAAATAAGGTGCCGGTCAGTTGCGCGGTTTACGCTGATGATATGTTTGTCGATATGGATATTAGCCGCGCGACCCTTAAGCAAATCGCCAACTCAACAGCGTGGATCACCAATGAATATGAACACAACGGACTTCGCGCCGATGGCGAGCGAATTTTAGATAAATTAGTCACCATGGGCGACCAAATCGCTGCAAATATTGACGCTCAAAAAGCCAATGAATTAATGACGGTTTAAGCTTGCAGTTAACTTTGCTGACATCCAGATCATAAAAAGCGCCATTGGGCGCTTTTTTCTGTCAACTAAACGAGCATTTAGCAAAGCAGTTGCTGCAATTTATATTCAACCATAGGATCGTCAGGAACAATCTGTTGCGCAAATTCTAATAGCTGCACCGCATCCTGCGGGTTTTGGTGCTGATGTTTAATGGCAATATCCACCAAAGGCTGAATATCAATATTCGTTTGATGCTCTTTAATATGGGCATTTTTCTCAGCCATCAATACATGATGCGCTGTACTGAGTAAACCTAAACGATGCCTAGAATTCGCATTGGCTTTATTCAGACACTGATAATAGTCTTCTTTAAAACGCAACGCTCTGGTTTGATGACGAAACTGAGTGATATCAATATGTTGGTGACGAATAAAATCCACCGCAACCTGTTTGTAAAAGCCCAATTGATTCAGATAATTAGCATGAGTTCCGTGACCCATACCAAACACTCTTAGGTGAGTTAATTGGGGATAGCGTTTCGCATGCAGTCGGTCGATGTGATTCGTCGGGTCATAAATGATGTACCCCTTCGCATCCCCTAAATCGAGATCGTGATAATCACCCTGCCAATCATATTGCTGCGCCAGCTGAGTGCTGGATCGGTCATCCCAAGGGACAATCTGTTGGTTTTTAGTGCTCACCGGATAAAAAAGCAAAACTTGATTTAGCTTTAGTAAATTGGCAAACGCGCCCACCGCAAAACCACCACGACTCAGCCCATAACCTAACCGCGACTTAAACGGGATCAATAAGGTTGATAATTGCTCTAAAAAGAAAATTAAGTTGCGACTACGAAACCAATTACTTTTCCCTAAATGCTGAAAAGCAATAATGTTAACCTCTTGCTTTTGCGCAAGACGATAGCCCCAAGGCGAAAAATTCGAATCTAAGTCCTGTTCCTGTAAATTCGTCCCTGCTGGTGAGAAGGTAAATAATAAGGGTTTATTTAAATCAACAAATTGATACTTCACAAAAATGTCGTCAAGTAAATCCTCACCAGACATCGGTAACTTGGCCTGTTGTTCGTCTTTGGAAAGAGACGCCCATTCATCCAGCCAATACAGTAACTTCATTTATCCTCCATCTAAATTGCATAACGCAATTGTGTTTAAAAATACTGTGTGTTTCCCCGCTTATTCGGGCTCTTTCCTCTCTAAAAACCACTGCCGAGCTTGTTTATTACAATCAGCGATATCTATCTTTTGTTGATGGATAAACTGCTCAGCGATATGGTTATAAAAACTTAACTTTTCAGTATCATTTGAACGAATACCATGTCCCATGCCTGATATCGGCACTTGAATTAATTCTGGGTAACGTTGAGCATGAAGGGCATCAATGAGATCGTTAGGATCGTAAATAATATAGCCTTGGGCTGCGCCAAGATCTTTATCATGGTATTTCCCCTGCCAATCAAATTTTTGTGCCGCTTCGGTACTAGCACGTGTATCCCATGGCACCAACTGTTTATTTTTGGTACTCACTGGGTAAAACAGCAGCACATGATTAAGCTGCAGTAAATTTGCAAACGCCCCAATCGCAAACCCACCCCGGCTTAAGCCATAACCTAAGCGCAGAGGAAACGGGGTCAGCAATGGCGCAAGTTGCTCAAGGAAATCAATTAAACTCGGACTACGAAACCAGTTCGTCATTCCTAGGTGCTGAAAAGCAATCACATTAACCTGTTGCTGCTGAGCGAAATCATACCCCCAAGGGACATAATCAGCATGCAACTCTTGCTCACGAACATCACTGCCCGAAGGTGAAAATAGAAATAGTAACGGCTGGTCGGTATCCACAAGCTGGTAACGGACAAATACATCATCAATCAGGTTCGAGCCTGTTAAAGGTAACCTAGCTTGTAACGCCGAATGAGAAAGCGACAAAGCTTCATTGAGCCAATACAGTAACTTCATTACTCACCACGACGAAAAATTAAAGCGCGCACCTTAGCAAAAATTCAACAGAAATGATAGGTTAAGAGATGATCGTTTGTTGAGGTAGTTGAGTGCGCTAACCTTGATGAATGAATTAGGGTTATCTCTTGCTCGGGCGGTTAAAAACGCTTTACAGATATGGCTGACACACCGCATACTCTCGGTAATTTCAAGTTACCCACAATCGTCTTATGATCCAGTCTGCTCTGTTTGCATTGTTTATCGCTCTGGTCAGTTTTCCTGACTGGCTTAACTTAAATGCTATTCAAGAGAAACCGCTGGCGGTATCTGCTCAGACTCATCACCACTTGGCTAGCGAACAAGCACATCCTGAACAATATTCACTCGCGGTGATCGCACGCAGTGAGCCAAACCGCGCAACACCCATTCGCCTAATCTCTGATGATAATGACGATATCGCGCTAAAGAAAGACGCCCCCTTTTATCTTGCTCTTGCACTGAGTGTCGCGGCGATCATATTGTGGTTTTACTTTAGTCAATCCACGCTGTTTTTTATCCGCAAAGCTCTGCGATTTTCCAACCTCTATTCACGTTTCGCTCACGCTTAGCTTTTTTCAATCAAACCGTTCGTTATTATTTTTTTGATTGAGGAAAGGTATTGTGAATACGCTATTGTCTATTTTTTCTGCCTTATGGCATCAAGATCTGATTGCATTACAGCACATCGATCTTTCGTTATTGTATCTCTGCATCGGGTTATTGATTTTTGTTGAGAGTGCTTTCCTGCCTGCTGCGCCTTTACCGTGTGATAGCATCGTTATCTTGTGTGGTAGCCTTGCTGCTGTCGGCATTTTGAATTTATACGCCGTGATTGGCGTGCTGATCATCGCCGGATGGTTAGGAGGAGCAATGGCATTTTACCAAGGTCATCAATTGAAAGAATGGCGTATGGTGGCTTCTTGGTTAGGGAAAGTTCCGGCTAAACAATGGGATACAACAGATCGCTTGATTCATAAATACGGCATGCTGGCGATGTTTATGGCGCGTTTCTTGCCGGTTGTGCGCTCTTTATTGCCGATGGTCATGGGCCTGAGAAATGCGATATCTCCAACGCGTTTTTTATTGGTTACCCCCTTGAGTGCCATCGCATGGGTTCTTTTTCTGGTCTTTTCAGGTTATGGCGTGTCATTACTACCTGATAACTTATCGAAAATTGCCAATCATATTTTGATTCTCGCCCCGTTGATGACGTTGTTGATTGGTGTCGTAAGCCTACTCATTGGTTGGTCTGTCCGCCGACGTGCTCAGCAAAAAATATCGCCTATTCATCGCGAATCAAATTAATCAGCTTTCATTCTCTATTATCAAAAAAGGCCATGTAAACACAGTTACTTGGCCTTTTACTTTTTTCGTAACCTTAATGACAGAGGTTAAATTTCCCGATAAACGCCCATCTCAATTAATCGATCCGAGGGAATATTCAACCGCTCAGACGTTCGTAATGCATGCTTGCTTAGCAAAATAAATAGCTTTGCCTTAAAGTCATGCCATAAGCCGATTTTTTTGTGCTTGGATATGCTCAGCAGAAAGGAAAAAAATCGTTTCATTAGGATGGAGAAATAGCCCTTTTAAAGCACAAGAGTGCATCACTTGGTCTATTTCTAAGGTTTCTTGATATCCCGTATGAATGATCACCTGCCAAAACGTCTCTGACAGTTGAGTTATCTCCGCTCGACGACAGGGATGAACATAAGGCTGCGATTCACTTTGAAAAGTCATCAAGACATTACGCTCATGCAACACCTTATTGTATTTTAAGTTATGGATCAGTGACCGAGGCACATGAACGCTCGAACGAGAAAAATACACAGCGGTACGTTGGGTACGTTGAAAGGTTTCCCCTTCGAGTGATGTGATCATTGCCGGTAACGATAAATCACTCCCGGATTGTTCCAATAAACGCTGTTTCTGTTGCTGCCAGATATACATAATAAGGAATACACCACCACCAAGCACGATTGGTAGCCAGCCACCATGACTAAATTTAGTCGATGTCGAGATCAGTAATAATACGTCCAAAGAGATGAAAATAGCGCCCATGACAATGACGTAACGTAACCGCCAATGCCAGCCATAACGCATCACCACCAAGATTAATAATGAAGAGATGGTCATAATCGCAGTTACCGCAATCCCATAAGCGGCGGCTAAATTTGCCGAGGATTTAAAACTCGCCATCACCATCATCACTGAAGCGAATAGTAATAGATTCGCTGCTGGCACATAAATTTGTCCTTGAGAGTGCGCTGAAGTATGAGTGATTTTTAATGGTGGCAGATAACCATAGTTCATCGCTTGACGAGTCAATGAGAAAATACCAGAGATCACCGCTTGAGAAGCGATGATCGCCGCTAACGTTGCCAAAATAATCAACGGCCACAGTAACGAATGGGGGACTAATCCATAGAAAGTTTGCCTTTCTATGCCTTGTGTTTGAAGTAAATACGCACCTTGCCCAAAGTAGTTAAATAGCAAACTGGGTAAAACAATAGTAAACCAAGCCCATCGAATCGGTGTAATCCCAATATGGCCCATATCGGCGTATAACGCTTCAACGCCAGTCACCGACAGTACGACAACACCGAGTATAATTAAGCTATAAGCGCCGTGAGTAGCAATAAAATGCCAAGCGTAATATGGATTTACTGCAGCCAAAACCTGTGGTTGCTTGATGATAGCGATGAAACCTAAAACGCCCAGTGTGATAAACCAGAGCAACATAATTGGCGCAAAAAAACGGCCAATCAACTCTGTTCCCAATACTTGAATAGCAAATAACGCACAGATGATCGCTAAGGCAATTGGCAAGACATAAGGCGCTAAGCTGGCTTTAGCCACGGCTATCCCTTCAACCGCAGAGAGCACCGACATCGCTGGTGTAATCACCGCTTCACCAAAAAAGAACCCTGCGGCTAATAAACCCAATAGCAGAACCACGGGTTTGAATGAATGAGGACAATGAGTCTTGGCAATACTCGCTAAGGTTAAGATACCGCCTTCACCATTTTGATCCGCTTGGGTGATGAACAATAAATACTTTACCGACACGATGATAATAAATGCCCAAAAGACTAACGAGAGTATTCCCAATACATTGGTTGGATTAATAATAAGGGGATGATGGCTAAAAAACACTTCTTTCAATGCGTATAAAGGGCTAGTTCCAATATCACCATAAACAATACCGACAGCCAATAGAGCAAGCGAAGACGTACTTTTTTGTGATGGTTTCATTTTCCTATTGCGCTTTCAGCGCATCCTATCTGAATAGAGATCCCCCATACTAATCAGATGGATTTAAAGAAAATGTATAAAACAAGACGAGAGATATATAGAAAATATAAAATTTCAGCGCCAAAGGACATTCAGTTGCAGTCAATGCTCAATGAGTCATGCGACTTATCTTCGCTCAACGGCTCCTTTTGACAATCAAATCAATTGTTGCACTTAGTATGGCCATGGAGATAGCTGAACGCTATCTCCAAAAAATGATTATGGCGCTGGAACTCTCACCGAGCCTTCCATTAATATCCGAGCACTGCGACTCATCACCGCTTTAGTGATCCGCCAAATAGGTTGTGTGTCTTCTTCAATAACGGTCGACTCAATCGTAGCGCCGACCGTTAATAGGCCAGAAGGATGCCCCAAAGTAACTTGACTTCGTTGACCACCTCCCGCGGCTTGGTTGACGAGCGTGCCAGGAACGCAAGCCGCCGCGGCAATCGCAACGGCAGCGGTTCCCATCATCGCATGGTGTAATTTCCCCATTGATAGAGCGCGCACCAGGAGCTCAACTTCAGCACTCTTAATCTGTTTTCCACTAGAGGTGAGATAGGCTTTCGATGGCGCTACAAAAGCAATTTTAGGCGTATGTTGACGCGCTTTAGCTTGTTCTAAATGCTCAATCAAACCCATTTTTAACGCGCCATAAGCACGGATTATTTCTAACTTAGCGAGCATTTCAAGATCGGCGTTGACCACCTCTTGCCCTTCATCGCCTTGATAACCCAGTCGGTGAGCATCAAGAAAAATGGTCGGAATCCCTGCATTAATCAACGTCACTTCAATATCACCAAGACCGGGGATAGATAAGCAGTCACGTAGATTTCCTGTCGGAAATATCGCCTCCTGCCCCTCAGCTGGATCAACAAACTCGACCTGAATTTCAGCCGCAGGAAAAGCAACACCATCGAGCTGAAAATCACCGATTTCTTGAACTTGACCGTTGACGATTGGTACGTGAATGATCAGCGTTTTTTGAATGTTGGTTTGCCATACTTTTACCGCCACCACGCCCTGTTCAGGGATACGAGCAGGGTCAATCAATCCCGCCTCTATCGCAAAAGGACCGACCGCAGCGGAAAGGTTACCGCAATTACCACTCCAATCAATCTGTGGTTGATCGATGGCAACTTGACCAAATAAATAATCAACATCGTGATCCGCTTGCTGACTTTTTGAAATCAATGCCACTTTACTGGTACTGGAACTTCCCCCTCCCATACCATCGATCTGCTTGCCATAGGCATCAGGACTACCAATCACTCTCAATAACAGTCTATCGCGATACTCGCCAGATAATTGGGCATCAATAGGGAGATCGGAGAGCTTAAAAAACACGCCGTTACTGGTGCCACCTCTTAAATAGGTGGCGGGAATTTTTATTTGCCGCACTGAACCAACGGTACTGTCTGAGGTACTAGAAACTATAGAATGAACATTACTCATAACGGCTTCTCTTTAGTTAAAAACTGTTCGGCAAAACGAGGTAATACCCCACCCGCTTGATAAACGTCGAGTTCATCTTCGGTTTCAAGGCGGCAAATCACTGAAACAGAGAAAGAAGACTGATCTCGGCGAGTGATGGTCAACGTGAGTATCGCATTTGGCTGGATCACTCCGCGGACATCAAATAACTCGCTGCCGTCTAAATCAAGGGTTAAACGGTTCATCCCTGTCATAAATTGCAGCGGCAATACCCCCATACCAACTAAATTGGTGCGATGAATGCGCTCAAAGCCTTCGGCAACAATCGCCTCAACGCCAGCTAAACGTACCCCTTTCGCCGCCCAATCACGAGATGAGCCTTGGCCATAATCGGCACCAGCAATAATGATTAACGGTTGTTTACGTTCTAGATAGGTTTCTATTGCTTCCCATAGTCGAGTGACTCGCCCTTCTGGCTCAATCCGCGCTAGCGAGCCTTGTATCACTTCGCCGTTCTCTTTGACCATTTCATTCAATAGTTTGGGGTTAGCAAGCGTGGCGCGTTGCGCTGTTAAATGATCGCCACGATGAGTCGCATAAGAGTTAAAGTCCGCTTCGGGAACGCCCATGCTGGCTAAATACTCTCCGGCGGCACTGCTCGCTAAAATCGCATTCGAGGGAGAAAGGTGATCGGTCGTGACATTGTCACCTAAAATCGCTAACGGACGCATGGCAGTTAAACTCGGCTTGCCAGCTAGCGCACCTTGCCAATAAGGAGGGCGTCGGATATAAGTACTGTGAGGACGCCAATCATAAAGCGGTGATGCTTGCTGAGTCGAATCCTGTAGCTGAAACATTTGAATATACACGTGCTGATATTGCTGCGGCTTAACGCAACTCTCGACCACGGCATCAATCTCTTCATCACTCGGCCAGATATCCGCTAAGTAAATCGGGGTGCCCTGACTGTCCACACCAAGCGCATCTCGCTCAATATCAAAGCGAATGCTGCCAGCAATCGCGTAGGCGACGACCAGCGGTGGTGACGCTAAAAAAGCGTGTTTGGCATGAGGATGAATCCGCCCATCAAAGTTACGATTACCAGATAAGACTGCAGTGGTATAGAGATCACGGGCAAGAATTTCTCGCTCAATGGCCGGATCCAACGCACCGCTCATTCCATTACAGGTTGTACAAGCGTAGCCAACAATCCCAAATCCTAGCGTTTCAAGTTCGGTTAATAAGTTGGCTTCTTCTAAGTACAGTTTGGCGACTTTAGAGCCGGGCGCAAAGGAGCTTTTCACCCAAGGCTGACGTATCAAGCCACGCTGATTGGCTTTTTTAGCAAGTAATCCCGCCGCGACCAAATTGCGCGGATTACTGGTATTGGTGCATGAGGTGATCGCTGCGATGATCACCGCCCCATCAGGTAAGCCGAATTGAGTACTCTCTTGTCTTAGCGTATCGGCGATACCGCGCTCAACCAATTGTGAGGTAGGTAAACAGCGATGGGGTTGAGAAGGCCCAGCCATGGTGCGTTCGACTTGAGAGAGATCAAAGGTTAAGACTCTTTCATACTGCACCTCGAGTAACGCATCAGCCCATAAGCCAGTCTGTTTAGCGTATTGCTCAACTAACGCGATTTGATCTGGTTCGCGGCCCGTGAGCTGAAGATAACGTAGCGTTTGCTGATCGATATAGAACAAACCCGCGCTAGCACCATATTCTGGCGTCATGTTGGCGATGGTGGCGCGATCGCCAATCGTCAGTTGATGGGCTCCTTCACCAAAAAATTCTAAATAGGCTGAGACTACTCGCTGCGTACGCAAAAACTCGGTTAATGCTAATACAATATCGGTCGCGGTAATTCCAGCTTGGCGCTGGCCGATAAGCTTTACCCCGACAATATCCGGTAAACGCATCATCGATGGTCGGCCTAGCATGACGGTTTCCGCTTCTAAGCCGCCAACACCAATGGCAATAACCCCAAGAGCATTAATATGAGGGGTATGGCTATCGGTCCCCACACAAGTATCAGGGAAGGCAACGCCTTGCTTCAGTTGGATGACTGGCGACATTTTTTCTAAATTGATTTGATGCATAATGCCATTACCAGCGGGGATCACGCTGACATTTTTAAACGCGTGTTTGCACCATTCAATGAAATGAAAACGATCTTCATTGCGTCGGTCTTCAATCGCACGATTTTTTACTAAAGCATCGGCGTCAAAACCAGCGTGCTCGACCGCTAACGAATGGTCAACAATCAATTGCGTTTCGACGATGGGGTTGACTTGCGCCGGATCGCCGCCTTGCTCCGCAATCGCATCACGCAGTCCGGCTAAATCAACCAAAGCGGTTTGACCTAAAATATCATGGCACACTACACGCGCAGGATACCAAGGAAAATCCCGATCTTGCTTACGCTCAATCAACTGTGTTAATGCTGACGTAAGTTGCTCACCAGGACAACAGCGCACCAGATTTTCGGCCAGTATCCGCGAGGTATAAGGCAGCCTCTGATACGCATCAGGCTTGATGGCATTAATCGCTGCGCGAGCGTCAAAGTAATTTATCTCGGTTCCGGGTAAGGTTTGTCTAAAACGACTCTTCATTCTCTTTCTTTGATCCTCAATAATCCACCACAGTGAGTGACAACGTCACGATTAGCCACGCTGATCTATCGGAACCCAATCTTGAGGATCGGGCCCAATATAGTCCGCGCTTGGGCGAATAATTCGATTATTAGCCCGCTGTTCAAACACATGTGCAGCCCAACCCGTTAAACGGCTCAGCACAAAAATCGGGGTAAAGAGTTTGGTCGGAATACCCATAAAGTGATAGGCCGAAGCGTGGAAAAAATCGGCATTACAAAATAAGTTTTTTTCGCGCTGCATTACGGCTTCAACTTGTTCAGAAACCGCATAAAGATGGCTATCGCCCACCTGCTCGGATAAGCGCTTAGACCATTGTTTGATCAAGGCGTTACGTGGATCGCATTCACGGTAAATCGCATGCCCAAAGCCCATGATGGTCTGCTTTTCTGCCAACATCCGCAGCAGATGTTGCTCGGCTTCCTCGGCCGTCGTCCACGGCTCTATCATCGCCATTGCTGCTTCATTGGCTCCACCGTGTAGTGGCCCTCGTAATGAACCAATCGCGGCAGTAATACAAGAATGCAGATCAGACAAGGTCGAGGCGCACACGCGAGCGGTAAAGGTTGACGCATTAAACTCATGCTCAGCGTATAAAATTAATGAACAATGCATAACTTGTTTAAACAGCGCACTCGGCGCTTGATCGCTGAGCATTGCCAAAAAATAACCACCGATAGAATCTTCATCGTATTGCTGGGTATCAACCCTGACTCCGTGATGACTGAAACGATACCAATAAGCAATGATGGCAGGAAACAGAGCTAACATTCGCTCGGCGCTGGCTAACTGCTGAGCAAACTCTTGCTCTGGTTCGATATTACCCAGCATCGAACAGCCAGTGCGTAAGACATCCATCGGATGAGCCGTCGCGGGGATCCGCTCTAAGATCTCGGTAAGCGCGGGAGGTAAGCTTCGTAAATCCATTAATCGCGCTTTAAAGCTGTCTAACTCTCGCTGAGTCGGTAAGTGCCCAATCAATAATAAGTGCGCCACTTCTTCAAATTGAGCATGGTTGGCTAAATCGGTAATGTCATAACCGCGGTAGGTCAAACCAGTACCGGTTTTACCCACCGTACACAGTGCCGTACTGCCAGCACTTTGACCACGTAATCCCGCGCCTGCGGATGAAGGACAAGACATAATGATGAACTCCTTTTCGCATTAAGTTTTGTTGATTCAGTATTGGATGTTAAAGCGGCAATCCTCTTGTCGCGATAAACCACCGCGCTGTACTTATCATTCCAGCGTAGAAAAGTTTAAGATTTGCCTTTCGAAAATAGCGTATCCAGCGTTTGCTCATAGGCGTGATAATCCAGATAGTGGTAGAGATCCTGACGGGTTTGCATCGCATCTAATAACGCCTGCTGATGCTCGTTGTCCAATAGGTGGCGGTAAACGGTTTCTGCAGCGTGGTTCATGGCACGAAACGCACTGAGAGGGTACAAGGCCATGGCAACGTTAACTTCCGCCAATTGCGCTTTGCTATACAGTGGGGTTTGGCCGAACTCGGTCATATTGGCAAGAATCGGTACGTTTTTTCCGGTTGCTGATTGTAATGCCAAAGCGAGCTGTTGATATTGATCCAATTCTGTCATCGCTTCGGGAAACAACATATCGGCCCCAGCCTCAACATAAGCAATCGCTCTTTCAATGGCTTTGTCCATCCCTTCGTTGGCCAGTGCATCGGTACGCGCCATGATCACAAAATCACTATCATGACGAGCATCGACCGCAGCTTTGAGTCGGTCAACCATCTCTTGTTGGCTAACAATGGCTTTATTTGGACGATGACCACAACGTTTTTGAGCCACTTGATCTTCCAAATGAACCGCCGCCGCCCCTGCTTTTTCCATTAGCTTTATCGTTCGAGCAATCGAAAACGCGCCGCCAAATCCGGTATCAATATCCACTAACAAGGGTAAATCACAGGCATTCGTGATCCGCTCGACATCGATCAGTACATCATTTAATGCTGTGATGCCAAGATCCGGCAATCCATAGGATGCATTCGCGACGCCTGCACCGGATAGATAAATAGCCTGATGGCCGATCTGTTTAGCCATCATCGCGCAATACGCATTAATCGTACCGACAATGGGTAAAGGTTGCTGCAGGTGAAGGGCAAGCTTAAATTTAGCTCCCGGACTGATGCTCATAAACACTCCTTAGTATGGCTGTCGAGCTGGATTTGCTGTTCAATTAAACGCCGGCTGTAAGTAATATGTCTACGCATCAACATCTCCGCCAACTCTTCATCACGGTGACGTATCGCCTGCAGAATAAATTTATGCTCTTCAAGGGCGGCAATCGGTCGAGAATGAGAACGAGGCGATTGATATCGATACATACGCAGCAAATGGTAAAGCTCATCGCACAGCAAACGAATCAATTGTGGGTTACGACTGGCTTGAATGATTCGATAGTGAAAGTCAAAATCACCGTATTGATGAAAATAGCCCGCCCCATCGACTTGTTCGATATGACGAGAATGCGTGATAAGTAGTTGCTCTAAGCTAGACAATTCGTCTTCGGTAATATGACGCGCCGCTAAACGAGCCGCCATTCCTTCCAACGCTTCTCTTACGCCGTACAGATCCACCAGCTTTTCTTGACAAAGCTTAATCACTCTGGCCCCAACATGAGGAATACGCTCGATTAAACCTAAGCCTTCAATCCGCATCAGCGCTTCACGTAAAGGCCCTCGACTAACCTGAAAATGTTTAGCTAACTCAGGCTCAGAGATTTTACTTCCAGGAGCAATGTCGCCAGAGACAATCGCCTCTATCAAAAACTCAGTTAAACTTTCCGATTTAGTATGTTCTTTTTCGTTATCTACGTGTTTATTCACTTGGCTCTTCTACCTTGCATCAGTCATTACGCTGAGATCATCAAGCTTATGGGTGGTTAATACGAACAACCTCAACTTGCTGATACCGCTTACCATAAACAAGCAATTGTCGACAATCAAGTAAATCGGCGACAATTTAGACTAAGGTCGCACAAAAAACATCGCAATAACAATCAAAAAATCGAATAAAAACCGCTTATTTTCAGGGAAAGTTAAACATTAGTGATTGTGGCGTTATATTGTCGATTTATCCCAATGAAACATTGTCGACAATCAATGCGTCATACTTAAAGATGAACCCACGATTTCTTAGAGCAGCAAACAGGGAAAATACAAAAAATAATTGGCATATGCTAATTACTAGCGCACAATATTCACTTCTCACTCTTCTCTCACCACAATAGGAATATTGATATGATCTATGCCATTCCCAGCCAAGGTCAAAAACTCAGTCCCCATTTTTCCAAAGCATCCGAATTTTTATTGATTAACTCTGTGACCGAGCAGCAAAGTGTTGTCATCACTGAACCTCATGACCCAGCTCAACGCTGCGCTCAAAAAGCGGCGCTGCTTGAGCTGTTACGGCAACATAAAGTCGATGCTGTAATCGTAAAAAATATTGGTCAGGCGATGCTATCGACGCTATTTAAGCTAGGTATCAAAGTCTTCGCCTATCCAGCTCGCCGCTCATTGGCTCAGCTAACTCTTACTGAACTTCAGGAAATCACCGATCTGGCTTACGCTCGTCCTTCGATTCATAAAAATCAGAAATCCTGCCAAACAAAGCAAGGTTGTCATTCTTCGCAGGCAAGGACTAAACTCAACCCAACAACGTTAAAAAAGTTACAGCGTATTTTTACGATTCACCGCTAACCCATACGAAGAACAAAAGGAGTCATAAACATGGTGTACTTGATCGCTTTTGGTGTTTTTCTATTGATGGTGCTCTTAATGAGCATTGGCGTGATGGCTCGGCGAAAACCGATTCAAGGTAGTTGTGGCGGTCTAGCAAAGGTTGAGATTGATAAAGTCTGTAATTGTAAGACACCGTGTCAAGATCACACTAAATCGACTCAAACCGACGAGCTGAAATAGCAAAAATAGCAAAAATAGCAAACTCAGCGTGAGCTAATCATCACGCTGAGTTGAGGTTAAATTTAGCGTACGCGAGTTAGCACCACGTTTTGATCCAACTCTTGATGCCACTGCGTGTAATCCAACCCTTTGTCAAAAATAAATTCTGTCACTAGTTGTCTAACACAGGCGATCAACGCTTCTGCACTCCATGGTTTATCAAAATAACGGTTGATGCCTGCGGTGTTTATCGCATTAATCGTATCAGAGTGGGTCGCTTGTCCAGTGAGTAAGACCTTTTTCGTGCCGATAAAACGAGGATCTTGTGTGATCTCGCTGAGTAGTTCAATCCCCGTTTTTCCTGGCATCACATGATCGGAAATAATCAGAGCAATAAACTCACCTTCAGCGTCTAATTCGTCCATCAGTTGCAGTACTTCATCTGCTGATTCACAATCTTCTATCTGCAACCAACTCGCTAACGGTTGCAAGTCTTGCAACACCGCACTGAGCACTTCCCTTTGGTCATCGACACAAATAATATTAAGCTTCTCCATATCCATCCTCGACTGGTAGTTTTATCCTGAAAATCGTTTTCTCATGATTGCTTTTGACAACCGTAGTTCCGCCATAACTGGTCACGATACGCTTCACAATCGCCAACCCTAACCCAAGACCAAACGACAACCCCTCTTTTTTAGTGGTAAAACTGGGCTGAAATATTCTCCGCCGTGTGGCTTCATCAATTTCTGGCCCATTATTGGCAATGGTGATCAAAATGCGTTGTTTATCATAACGAGTATGGATATCTATTTCCGGATGCTCGGTTTGGAGCATCGCATCACAAGCATTTTTAATGATATTCACCCATACTTGTACCCATTCGGTCTGCGACCCCTTTAAGATTGGTAATCCGCCGGGACGCATCCGCACCGAGACTCGACGTAAATCACTTTGCAATAATGCTAATGCCCGATTTAGTGTGTCATTCAGATCCAACTGCTCATCAAAATGGATCTCGCTACGCCCTAATTGTTTAACCGATTTAACGATCCCAACCACATGTTTCGAGGCAACACGTAAATCGTGTAAATCACGCCCCATTTGCCAATAGCGAATCGCTAAATGTGGATTGGCCAGCCAATGAGCGGACAGTGTCTCCTCCGGTACTGCCCGAGCTAATTCACGAGCGAGATTTTTCGGCAATTGATAGCGCTGCGCAAAGTGTGCGCCACGTTCGCGCGCTTCACTCGACGACACTTTTTGCCCATACAGCAAACCAAAATCAAAAAACTGACTGGCTTCGGGATGCACTTCATGCAACAACTCGATAAATAAGCTTTCTAACCGTTCTGTTTTACTGCTTACCACGCCAATTGCGTTGTTCAATTCATGAGAAATACCAGCGGCTAACTGACCTAAGGTCGTCATTTGTTCCGCCATATGTAACCGCTCAAGCGCCTTTTCTTTGGCAACCGCTTCTTGCATTGCGCGTCGTTGACGACGCGAAAGCTCAGCCACAATCACGGGCATAAACTGGGTACTCAGCGGACCGAACTGTTGTGGCTCAATCACTGGCGTATGTCGGTCAATCCAACCGAGCTCAACATCAGTTTGCGCAATCACTGTGGAAGACGCTATCCAATGACCAGAAAAAAAACTGTGTACACCGATAAAGGCACCCGCTGAGGCCGAAAAAATCGGAATCGCCTTCCCCTCTTTTTCTCTAAATTGACCGAGTAGCTCACCTGATTTTACGTAATAGAGGCGATCGTTATAGCCATTTTGCTTAAGAATTATCGAGCCACTGGGTAAACAGATGCAGCGCTGAGCATGAGTAAAATAACGCTCAACTAATACCTGCATCTGTGGATCCATGTTTTCCAGCATCATTAATTAACCAATGTGTCCAATAAAGTGTAAAAACCAAATCATCACAAAACTCATCAACACACCAACAATACCAAGGATAACGCCAACTCGTGCCATTTGATGACTTTGTACATGACCGGTCGCATGAGCGAGAGCATTAGGCGGAGTACTGATCGGCAGTGACATCCCTAGCGAAGCTGCAAAAGTAACGACGAGAATTAAAGTTAACTCACCGCCCAATGGGGTAAGCGATACCATAGAGGTACCCAATGCCGCCATAATTGGCATCAATAAGTTTGCTGTCGCGGTGTGCGACATAAAATTCGCCATCAATAAACATAAGAACGCCGCACCAAATAACACGACATAAGGCGAGTAATGATCAAAAGGAATGCTATTAACCACTAATTCCGCTAATCCTGTTTTATCAAGCGCTAAACCCAGCGCTATACCACCAGAGACTAACCACAACACATCCCAGGAGATTTTTTTCAAATCTTCTTTATTGATGATCCCTGTCACCGAGAACACCGCAACCGGAATTAACGCCACGGTATAAGAGTCCATGCCATGCGTCGATCCCATTAACCATAATAAAATGGTCAGTGTGAAGGTGAGATAAACCACCATCGCTTTCGGCGTTTTAAGAAATTTACCTTTAATACTTAATTCAATGGTTTTTTGTTCTGCTCGATACATAAATCCAATCAGCACCCAAGCCAGCGCCATTAATACGATCACAAAAGGCACACCAAAAGCCATCCATTCACCAAACGTGATTAAGTTATCGCCCACCAAATATTTTAAGGCGATTGCGTTCGGCGGCGTTCCAATGGGTGTACCAATACCACCTATATTAGCGGCAACCGGAATCGATAAGGCGAAAGCAATTCTGCCCGGATCCTTCGGGCCAAAAACGGCGATAACCGGCGTTAAAATCGAGAGCATCATGGCGGTGGTTGCGGTATTGGACATAAACATTGAGAAAATACCGGTGATCAACATCAAACCTAACATCACAAATTTAGGATTTTGACCGAAAGGCTTGAGTAATACCCTGGCCAAGTTGACGTCTAAACGGTACTTAGTCGCCGCCATGGCTAAGAAAAACCCGCCGAGAAATAACATAATGATCGGACTAGCAAAAGTCGCCATGATGTCACTATGTTTTAATAACCCACCAAATTCCGCAAGATGCTGGTTACTTTTAAATAGCCACAAGCCTTTATCCGATAACATCAGTAGTTCTAAAACAATGATCACCACTGAAGTGGCATAAATCGGGATCGGTTCAAATACCCACAATAAGGCCGCTAACAGGAAAATCGCAATCACTCGCTGTTGAATAATGGTCAGCCCCTCAAAAGGAAAAGCAGAGAGGGGTAAAAGGAGGATCAATAAGGGAATCGCTAACGGGACAATGTACTTAATATAGGGGCGTATCATAGTTACTCTTCCTGAGACAATGTGCATAAAAACCACGAATAATGGCCAGATCGCTTATCCACGACCCGTTGATAACTTTTGTTAGTTAATAACTCTTGTAAGTTAATAACTATTACAAATAGTTACAGTTCGAAGCCACCATGAATTATGCCTATACCTGAAAGAAATACTTAGGGGTAGATCAACGAATATCTATTAGTTTCAATCACTAGCGCGGAAAATCAGCAAAACCTCGTCCTGATCTCATCTTGTGAGGAAAAATTTTTTAGTCACCAGCTCTCTTTTTGATGATTTATTGACTATTTTTATAACTAGCAACACAGGTAATAAAAATAGTGATAAAATACACAATTAATTGAACCAAAGTCACAGATTATGGATATCTAACAAATCATTGTTGGATAATAAGTGCACAAGGGAGTTGTGTTTGGTGCCAATCCAATCCACCCAATGTAAGGTAGCTTATTCATGTTTTTAAAAAATATGTCGATTAGCAAAAAATTAGCCAGCGGATTTGGGCTCATTGCTCTTATCAACATTTTATTTGCTTGGTTTTTACATACAGAACACCGTGAGATTAAAAATCAACTCATTAACTTTACCGAAGACACCTTCCCCGCTTTTGAAGCGGTCGATAATATTGGTGATAAACTGTCTTATTGGCGTCGCACTCAATTTGCTTCATTACTTTCTAGCGATCGCAGCGATATTACCAATCGACTCAATCAAAGCCGTCAATTTCAACAAGAAATCGAGGCGGAGTTAAAAAAATACGGGCAAGATATTTGGCCCGGTGAAGAAGAACGTATCTTCAGTCAACTGATGCGTCATTGGCAAAGCTACAATCAAACCATGGTTGAATTCAATCAGGCATTAGCAGCCAACGAGCAGATTAAGGCCTTGGAAATTTTAAACCGTTCTAATCAAGATTTTCGTCAAATTGAAATCGACATAGAGAAACTATCGAAAATTCTTAGCCAAGCGATGGATGGCAATAAAGACTACATCCTTAAAGCCGTCAATCGGATTGATGTGAGTTCGAGTATCATCAATATCGCGATCTTAGTTATTATGGCGCTGGTTACCTATTTTATAACGCAGATCATTTGTGGGCCATTAAAGTTAGTGGTCGCACAATCGAATGCGATTGCCAAAGGTGATTTATCACAAAAACTCAATCGACAAGCGATTGGCAATGACGAGCTCGGTGAGTTGGCCGATGCCTCGATGGTTATGCAAAACAATCTTCGCCAATTAATTGAAGAGACCATTTCAGCAGTGACCCAACTGAGCAGCGCAGTAGAAGAGATGTCACAAATTTCCTCTCAAGCAGCTCAAGGCATGCAAGAGCAGCAAGATCAAATCACACAAGTAGCGACTGCGATGAATGAGATGAAGGCGGCTGTCGCTGATGTTGCCAGTAATACCGAAAACTCGGCGCAAGAAATTGATACCACCAATAAACAAGTTCAAGAAGGCGCGCGCGACAATAAACTGATGGTTAACGCTATCGGCCAAGTCGCAGAAATCATTACTCAAACGGGTCAAACGGTTTCTGAACTTGAACAACAATCCAATCAAATCAATATGATTGTCGATGTTATTCGTGGTATTGCCGATCAAACCAACTTACTTGCACTCAATGCAGCCATTGAAGCGGCCCGCGCTGGTGAATCTGGTCGAGGCTTTGCCGTGGTGGCCGATGAGGTTCGAACTCTTGCCGGACGTACACAAGATTCGACAGGTGAAATTACCTCTATTATCGAAAAACTGCAAAACATGGCCAAACAGGCCAAAGAAGGTACTGATCGCTCATGTTCAAGTATTGATAATTGCGTTGAGCAAGGTAACCATTCACAACAACTCATGCACTCTATCGAGCAATCTATTGCTCAAGTGGCCGATATGGGGGCGCAAATTGCCAGCGCTTGTAGCCAACAAGACTCGGTGGCCGATGAGTTAACGCGTAATATAGAAAATATTCACCACGCCTCTCAAGAAGTGGCTCAAGGTGCCAATCAAACTGCACAAGCGTGTACCGAATTGGCACAACTATCAGTATCATTACAAAATTCGATGATGCGTTTCAAACTTCAGTAAAATACGTTATTCTAACAACCGTTTAGAATACTCTATAAAACGCCTACTCTCTAAACAGACAGTAGGCGTTTGTGTTGTTGGGGCGTCGTTTATCTTCGCGGACTTCCCTTCCGTTTGTTTTTTCAAACGCCCATCACAGATTAAACGCCTATTCTAACGCCTTATCAAAACACCCTGAGATTCTCGCTATACTGATTGTCATATAAAGTTAAGCGAAATTCGATTTTTAAATTTTATGCCCCCCCGATTTGGAGACATTATGCATTTTAAAGCTACGCTACTTTCTATCGCTTTGGCGAGCACCTTACCTTCTTTTCTCAGCCATTCTGCTCCATTAGCGCTTGATACTACCGTCCCTTCTGCTGAGCAAATCGCGCAATCCAATGCTTGGCTCGAAATCAACCTAGGTCAATTTAAAACCAATATTGAACAGTTTAAATCTCACATTAACCCAAGCAGTAAAATTTGTGCAGTGATGAAAGCTGACGCTTATGGTAATGGCATCCGTGGTTTAATGCCGACGGTCATCGAACAAGGCATTCCTTGTGTCGCCATCACCAGTAACGCTGAAGCCCGCGCGGTACGCGAAAGTGGCTTTCAAGGTCAACTGATGCGTGTTCGTTCTGCAACCATTAACGAAATTGCCGCTGTCGCCGAGTTGAACATTGAAGAGTTGATCGGCACCAAACAACAAGCGATGGATCTTGCTCAATTAGGTCAGCGTTTAGGTACGCCTATCAAAGCGCATTTAGCGTTAAATGATGGTGGTATGGGCCGTAATGGCGTTGATATGAGCCATGAAAAAGGGAAACAGGAAGCGCTCAGCATTACTCAGCAAAAAGGCTTACAAATTGTTGGGATCATGACACATTTCCCCAATTATAATCCGGATGATATTCGTGCCAAATTAGCCACCTTTAACCAACATGCTAATTGGCTGGTTGAGCAAGGGCCATTGAAACGCGAAGAGGTTCAGTTTCACGTTGCTAACTCATATACGGCGCTCAATGTACCCGAAGCTCAATTGGACATGGTTCGCCCTGGTGGCGTGTTGTATGGCGATTTACCAACCAATCCAGAATACCTCCCTATTGTCTCATTTAAAACTCGCATCGCGTCACTGCATCACCTACCAACAGGCAAAACCGTAGGTTATGACAGCACTCATATCACCGACAGTGACACCGTATTGGCCAATTTGCCAGTGGGTTATTCTGATGGCTATCCACGAAAAATGGGCAATAAAGCGCAAGTGCTGATCAATGGTCAGTGGGCAAACGTAGTCGGAGTTACCTCAATGAATACCACCATGGTTGACGTCTCTACTATTAAAGGCGTTAAACCTGGACAAGAGGTAGTACTGTTTGGAGCTCAAGGCAAAAAACAAATCAGTGTCGACGATATTGAAACGCATAGCGATATTATCTTCCCTGAGCTTTACACCATATGGGGCACGGCTAATCCGCGTTTTTACGTTAAGTAGTGGAGTTAAACCTATCTTATCTACTTGTCAGGCCAGTGAGTCTTTGAGGCGTTGATCCTTTTCTAGATTCACTCAACTACCAGTCCCCTTATTTCTATCGATAAGGGGACGATTACGCTCAGCGACCATGATGAAACTTACCAACAAATGTTGTTTAGGCGTTTGTAGCAAAAGAAAATTCATATCCTGTTACCATTGCCATTTGTTTTATTTCAGGCAGAATAACCCTTCTTTAGGCTGACCTCGATCGCCTCACGCTATCCTAGCGAATTCCAGCAATAACGGACTGTCTGTCCAATATATCGCTGGGAACCTTTTAGATTACCCACTTCAAGTAAAAGAGTATATGACCCAGAAATCACCCGTTCTTTTTGCGGTAGGTTGCCTACTGATCGCAATGATGGCTATACAATCAGGCTCCTCAATCGCTAAACAACTGTTTCCTATCGTCGGTCCTGGTGGAACGGTTGCCCTGCGCGTGAGTATCTCTGCTTGTATTTTATTGCTCATTTTTCGCCCGTGGCGATTATCGTTAAGCCTTGCGCAGTGGCGATCGATGATCATCTACGGGGCAAGTTTAGGCGGAATGCAAATCTTATTTTACTTTGCTATCGAACGTATTCCATTAGGGATTGGTGTCGCTTTAGAATTTACCGGCCCACTACTCCTCGCGCTATTTTCTTCAAAACGTAAGCTCGATTTGGTTTGGGTTGCTTTGGCGATATCTGGTATGGCGTTGTTACTGCCCGATATGCGGGGAGTTGATGCCCTCGATCCCATTGGAGTTGCGCTCGCATTGGCTGCTGGCGGTTGCTGGGCTGGGTATATTTGGTTTGGGCAACGAGCTGGTACGGTTGGTTCCGGTGGCATGACAGTCGCTATCGGTATGACCGTCGCGGCGCTGTTTATTTTCCCGATTGGCGCTTATAGCGCATCATCCACGATCTTTACTTGGTCAATACTACCGATGGCGATTACCGTCGCGATTCTATCTAGTGCATTGCCTTACAGTTTGGAAATGATGGCGTTAAACCGCCTATCTACCCAGCATTTCAGTGTACTAATGAGTCTAGAACCCGCCGTCGCCGCCATGGCAGGATTTATGATTTTAGATGAAAGATTAGCGCTGTCACAATGGTTCGCTATCGGTATGATCATCAGTGCATCAATGGGCAGCACCTTAAGTGCTCAACGTAGGAAGACTGTCACTTCGTAACCTCTCAACAAAGAGAGAGTGTATTTATTTTGTTAATACACTCTCCCCTTTTTTTGAAACTCAAAACGAACTCAACAGAGTCTACAAACGCTGACCAATTTTTACTGAGCCGTTGGTTTGAAACCATAATGCTTGCGCACGACGGCGGCCTATTAAAATCGGACCATCGTCGTAGAATAAAAAGTTCTTCCAATGGTTTTTAAACACCGACCATTTGGTTTCAATCACATTGTATTTCTCATAACAAAAATAAACCGTTACATCATCTTGCCAATCAATGTGTTCCAGTATCGCTGCTGGTAAAGCAGGATCATCACTTTCCCATGCTTCCATCCATGAGATGTCTTGCTGCCAACTCGCGGCTTTCTTGGGCCAGTCTTGCGAGCTAAAACGCTCAGCATCTGGACTTTGCGCACTGATGTTTTCTTTCCAAAACTGAGCTGAGCGTGACGGGCTCATCGGTTTTATCTGTGCTTGATCACTCTCGGACACGGGCATTGATTGATGCGTGAAAATCCATTTTCTTGAATACTGTTCCAAAGGCAAATACGACATGAGATGTCCTTAGACGTTAAACCAGCGCATGCTGGTAATAAATAAAATGAGATACCTAAATAAACGGCGAATGAAAAGTGACTTATCGATTGATTGAAGTACTGGCTTGCCAGTTTGGATTAATCAACGAAACCAGCACATGATCCTGCCATTGACCATTAATTAATAAATAATCTTTGGCCAACCCTTCTCGGATAAAGCCAACTCGCTCAAGTACCGCAGCACTGCGATGATTCGTTGGCATATAAGCCGCCATAATACGATGCATGTTTTGTTGTTTAAACAAAGATTCACAGGCCATATGAAGTGCCCGAGTCATAATATAACGCCCTTGGGCAGACTCGGCTAACGAGTAGCCAACGTGACAAGCATAAAAGGGAAAACGCGTGACGTTACTGAACGAAATCGTGCCAACAATTTGTTGACTATTCACCTCAATGATTAAGCAATAGTATCCGAGAGCTAAACGATGCAACTCTTCCAGTTTGATTAATCTCTGCTGCCAACCGGTAACTTCAAAAAAAGCCGCTTCGCGTTGAGGCTCCCACGGTTTTAAATAATCACGATTAGTCACAAAATAATCAGCCAGTGCTTTAGCATCCGCTAATTGAGCACTGCGTACAAGAATCTCCCCATCACTGACCAACATCGCTGTTGTTCCCTTAGCCATTAACGTTTCCTAATCCCATAATCACGTAACTTATTGGCTATTGAGGTATGTGAAACATTCAAACGTTTAGCGAGTTTTCGACTGGATGGAAACGACTGGTAAAGCTTGTCTAAAATTTGTGATTCATAGTCTTTCATAATGTCATCAAGCGAGCCATCAAGGTTTACCGTCGATAAGCTCAAGCCGCTACTGTCTACCGCTGGCAAATGAAAATAATCGACCTGCAATTGTTCGCCATCCATTTCTGTCAACGCACGCAACACCATATTGTCTAACTGGCGTATGTTACCTGGCCATGGATATTGCATTAACTGATCCACTAAACCTTCGGCGTATTGCGGCTTCACCATGCCTAATTTATGGCTGTGTTTGGTTACAAAGAGCTCCAAAAGCGGTTGAATATCGCTAGGACGCTCGCGTAGTGCTGGAATACGCAAGGTTAATACATTCAGTCGATAGAAAAGATCTTCCCGGAACGTGCCTGAATCAGCCAATTCGGCCAAATTATGACGAGTAGAGGCAATCACGCGGACATCGATATGAATTTCATGCTCTTCGCCAACTCGACGAAAGGTTCCGTCTTGTAAGAAGCGCAACAATTTGATCTGTAGATGAGGGCTCATTTCGCCAATTTCATCTAAAAATACCGTGCCACCGTTCGCTTGTTCAAAAATCCCTTTATGCCCTTGTTGATGATTAAAAGAGCCCGGAGCATGCCCAAAAAGCTCGGTTTCTGCGACATCATCGGGCATAGAGGCACAGCTTAACACTAAAAAGGGAGCGGTAGAGCGGTGAGAACGGTGATGACAAGCTCGAGCGAGCATCTCTTTTCCGGTCCCCGTTTCACCTTCAATTAATAACGGCTGATCGAGCATAGCTAATTTTTTAGCATGATTTATCAATGCCTTATGGCGATTAGATACACCAACAAAATGCTCAAAACCTAATGAATTGTGTATCGATAATCGATCGTGGCCGTGTACTGTGGTGACCTTAGAACGTAAGATCATCATCGAGCTCGCCAACGTGGCATCATGGGCTGAATTACCAATATAAACTGGCATTAGCTCCATGGTATAGTCTAGCCCGTCAATCACAACCGCTTCACGAATCGGCGCTTTACTGCCATCGACCCAACGTGAAAAATTAAACAGCGGTAACACTTGAGAAATGGGCGTTCCGATCACTTCCTCACTGGGCTTATTCAAGAGTGCTAAGGCACTTTGATTGGCCATATCGACAAAGCCTTTTAGATCAATCGCTAATACGGCATCGGGTAGATTATTGAGCAAGGAAATCAGTTCAGTATTATGACGTTCCATCGGCATAAACTGAATTTTACGAACATCTTTGACGCCAGAAATACGGCGAATTTCCGCCATTAATTCACTGAAAGTATCAAAATCAATATCTGGGCAATTAAGATAAATAATGCCTATCACATCAATTTCGATACCTCGCAAATCGATTTTTTTTGAAGCGAGGATCTCAAGAAGCTCTCGGGTTAAGCCGAGTCTATCTTCACAAATGACTTCTAGACGCACTGAATGTTATCCTAAGCAGAAAGTGTCACGAAAAGTTGACAGTAGTTTCTATCAACCTCAGCACAGCGTCAAGTGATTCTCGTTAAATCCTCTGGCTTGCCCCAATACTTTCTGTAACCAAGCCAACAATGCGCTTCATAAAGCGAATTATTGGCTTACCAAAGCAGTAATTTTTGCCACGATTTGTTTACGTATTGCACTCAACTTAACCACTCGATTCTTTTGCCACGGTAATGGCCTAAGTAGCGAAATGGCTTTTAGACCTAAACGAGCGGTCAGTAGCCCAACTCCGAGCCCTTGACCTGCACGAGCAGAGAGTTTTTTAGTCAGATCCATCGATAACAGATCCATGCTAGCATCAATGGCCAATTCACTCGCTCCTGCAACCGCCATGTTGACTAATACGGCTTTAAATAGCTGTAAACGAGACCAATAACCAAGCTCAATGCCGTACACGTCTGCTAAACGATCAATCATCGTAAAATTACGCCAAGCGATCAATAACATATCCACTAAGGCTAAAGGACTGATCGCTACCAATACGGCGGCTTCAGTGGCATAGCGTGAGACGATTTGAGTGGCCTGTTTATCTTGTTCATTGACCACCATCGCATCATATAACTCGATGATTTCAGCATCGCTGTGGCTATTATCAATACTCTTCAACCAGCGTTGATAAGCACTACTATGCAAGTTAGTGTGACTTTTATTGGCTAGCATCGTACAAAAAACTTGTCCTTGCCCTAGCCCATCTTGCTGGATCAATTGCTCGGCTTGCTCTTGCACAGAAAAATGCTGACGTAAGCGACGCAGTGTCCACAGCTCCTTCCCTAAACGCCCAATACCCAAGCTCGCTAAGAGCGTCAACAAAATAACCCAAGCCAGATCAAGCCAGTTAGCCGATTGGATCGCGGTATAAATACTCTCTATTGCTTGCCAACCGAGTAAGGTAGAAAAAGCAATCAATAGACTCACTACCATCCATTTTTTCTTCCGCTTAGGACGAATGACTTGTTCAAGCTGGCTCTCTAATTCGGTTTCCGGCGCTATGCTTGACTCGGTAATAAACCGCTGCTGATCATTAAAGGTCGCAGATGCAGCGATGACTGGTTCAGGCTCGGTTTGCTTGAGTGGTTGATTAAAAATTTGCTGATTTTTTAAATCCGTCATGTCAATTTATCCCCAATCAAGATCTCTAATGCTTTATCCATCCGAATGTGCTGACAAGGTTGATCGTCGAGACTCGGCATAGGACGAAAAGCAATAAACTTAAACTGATGATGCTGCCAATAGTCAGGATGAGGTAGTTTTTTCGGGACATCTCCGGGGTATAGAGTGATCGGTTGCCCTTGTACATCGATCCCTTGAATAGCCGAAATTTTTTGATGATGACTCTCAACATAGCCCGATTGAGTCGCTCGAATCGACGCAAGACTGATACAACGCATCTCAATATTTTCGTAAGCGGCATGTTGCCAAGCCGGATGAATCATCTGCTGCAGCAATGACACCATATTCGGATGCTGATCAGGCGTCACATGATCGGCTTTGGTGGCCGCAAAAAGCACTTTATCAATCTTCGGTGAAAATAAACGGCTGAGTAAGCCACTGCGACCATAACGAAAACTGTGCATAATCTGTTCTAGCGCACAACGCATATCCAAAAACGCTTCATGACCAGCATTTAAAGGCGATAAACAATCGACCAAAACAATTTGCCGATCAAACGTAGCAAAGTGTTGTTTATAAAACGCCTTAACGACCTTATTTTGATACTCTTGATAGCGTGAGAGCAGTAATCCTAACATCGAGTTTTTTGCAGGTTTATTTTGTGGATCAACATGACGACAAGGAAAAAACTGCAACACCGGCGCTCCCGCAAGTTCTCCTGGTAATACAAAACGTCCCGGTTGAACCCAATGCAAACCATGCAACTTGCATTGATGAAGATAATCAGTATAAAGCGCAGCAATCTCGGCCAATTGCGCTTCATTCGCTTCTTGTTCAAGATCAAGCTTATCTATCGCGTTTAACCAAGGTTTCGCTAACTCTGCACGTTGACCATGTAACGCATTAAACTGCTGAGCCGACCAAGTATAAAAATCCAAATTTAACAGTGGTAAATCCAACAACCATTCACCAGGGTAATCAATAATATCCAGATACAAGGTTGCCGTGCTGCCCAGTAATTTTTTACTGCGTTTATGCGGGCGATATTTAATCACTAAACGAATTTCACTGACATCGCGGGTAGGTACTGGCCAGTTTGGCGGATCAGCATGAAGCTGCTCCATCGCCTGATCGTAACTGAAACGAGGCACCATAAGATTACTTTGTGGGATACGCTTAGCACCAATAATCCGTTTATCACGCGCCGCGGCTAACAAAGGTAACTGATCATGCGTGGCCGTATGCAGCAGTTGATTCACTAACGAACTAATGAACGCAGTTTTACCTGCTCGCGATAAACCAGTGACCGCAAGACGAACATGGGCGTCTAAACCTCGGTGCAGAAGTGCACTCATCTCTTGACTGATTCGCTGCATAGCTTGTGGGTTTCCTCAGTAAATGTTGCCATTTTAGATCAAGATAATTAATCGTCTTCAATCAGTTTGTAAATGACAAATAAGCTTATTTGTAGCAAAACAAACAGAACACAACTAGTAATAACATATTTACTGTAAAAAATAGAAAGACCATGAAAAATCAGGTCATAACTTAATAACGCGGCTAATACGATAGCAACGACGATTTGTAACAATCGAATAAAACGTGGCATGGTTTCTCCTCTGAAATTCTATTAACAATGCTGGTTATCGGTTATTTCTCATCCTGAACTACTTTGTTAAATCGCACTGATAGTCTGTTTGTCAATGGCGATTGTTCCTCGATAGTCACAACAAGATATGCATAGACCAGATAAAGAAAAGGTGTAGCGTTATGCTACACCTAATAGTCACTTGAGCTCAATTTGCTCACACATTTATTTAGCTCTGCTGAGTGGCTTCAGCGATTTTGACTCGCCAAGTATCCGGACCAATCTGATGAGCGTTGGCTCCGGTCGAATCCACTGCAACCGTGACTGGCATATCTTCCACTTCAAACTCATAGATAGCTTCCATACCGAGATCTTCAAAAGCGACAACGCGCGCTTTCTTAATCGCTTTAGCAACAAGATACGCCGCGCCGCCAACGGCCATTAAATAGACTGCTTTATTTTTCTTTATCGATTCAACGGTCGCTGGGCCACGTTCGGCTTTACCAATCATGCCCATCACGCCCACCTCTTCAAGCATCATATCGGTAAATTTATCCATGCGAGTTGAGGTTGTCGGTCCCGCAGGCCCTACGACTTCATCGCCAACCGCATCAACAGGGCCAACGTAGTAGATGAATTTATCTCTTAAATCAACGCCTTCAGGAAGTTTCTCTCCGTTTTGTAACATGGTTTGTAGGCGTTTATGCGCCGCATCACGTCCGGTTAAAATTTTACCCGACAGCAATACGGTTTCACCGGTTTTCCATTGCTGAGTCTCTTCACGAGTCACCGTATCTAAATTCACTCGACGGGTATTCGCGCCCGCTTGCCAAGTAATTTGTGGCCAATCTTCAAGCTTAGGTGGGGTGAGTTCTGCAGGGCCACTGCCATCTAATGTAAAATGCACATGACGAGTTGCCGCGCAGTTAGGGATCAAACACACTGGCTTAGAAGCCGCGTGGGTCGGTGCCGATTTAATTTTCACATCAACCACCGTAGTTAAACCGCCTAACCCTTGAGCACCGATACCGAGTTTATTGACTCGATTGAAGATATCTAAACGTAGCTCTTCTTCAGCATTTTGTGGGCCACGCGCAATAAGATCTTGAATATCAATATGTTCCATCAAAGATTCTTTGGCCAGTACTGCCGCTTTTTCTGCCGTGCCACCAATACCAATGCCGAGCATACCTGGTGGGCACCAGCCGGCTCCCATGGTCGGTAACGTTTTTTCCACCCACTCTGCAATATCATCAGAAGGGTTAAGCATTGCCCATTTTGGTTTTGTTTTCACTGCCGCCCCCTTTGGCAGCAATTTGGATTTCTACTTTATCACCCGGGACCATATTAATGTGCACTACGGCAGGGGTATTGTCCTTGGTATTGATCCGTTTGCCCGCAGGATCCATCAGTACCGACGCTCGTAAAGGGTTATCTGGGTTGGTGTAAGCTTGACGAACCCCCTCGTCCACCATCTGCTGTACGGTCATATCGGTAGAATCCCACTGCACAGCCATACCGATATTAACGAAACAAGTGACGATACCGGTATCTTGACAAATAGGACGGTGACCCTCTGCTGACATACGCGAGTTAATTAAGATTTGCGCAATCGCATCTTTAGCGGCTTGGCTCTCTTCACGATGGTAGGCTTGTTCTAGCGCTTGGACAAAATCAAGGGGATGGTAGTAAGAGATGTATTGTAATGCGTCAGCGACACTGCTGATCACATCTTGTTGGCGAATTACCGTCATTGCATGCCTCATTATTGTTATGTGTTCACTAGCTGAAACCGAAAGCACAATGTAAAGTCAGTAAAGCCAAAGGGCAACAAACGACTGAATTAAGCGCTAAGATCAAGAAACAGCTTTCTTTCAGGCTTTTATGATACTCTTGCTTTCCTCTATGTGCTACGCAGTGAAGTGACCCATTGTCACAAATTACACAAATGAACGTTGAAGAAAAAAAACTTATTCAAGTGCAGCCCATCACTTACCAAACCGATCTCGCTCAACAGTTTTTTAATCGCATTGAGCAGCGACCATGGGCAATGCTACTTCGCTCTGCTTCGACCCAACATATCGATAGCCGATTTGATATTTTGGTCGCCAATCCCATTGCGACCCTAGTCACTGTCGGTAACGATACCACCATTCAGCAACCGAGTGGTGTGACATCATCACAACAAGACCCTTTTACGCTGCTAGCCGAGCTGCAAGAACGCTATTTACCCGCTGAGGTTTATCACAGTGAGTTGCCTTTTGTCGGCGGCGCGCTGGGCTATTTCGGCTATGATTTAGGGCGTCGGATAGAACCATTAGCAGAACAAGCACAACACGACATTGCTATGCCAGATATGGCGATTGGTCTTTATGAATGGGCACTAATCGTTGATCATCAACAACAGGCAGCTTATTGGGTTGGCATCAATATTGACCAAGCACAGACTTGGTTTGCTTCGATTAAGCCTTCTGCTCAGCAAAACTTTCAACTGACCAGTGCGTGGTCATCGAACATGAGTGCTCAACAATATCAGCAGAAATTCAATCAAATCGAAGCGTACTTACTTTCCGGTGATTGCTATCAAATTAATCTAGCGCAACGCTTTAGCGCGGATTATCAAGGTAGTGAATGGCTTGCCTATCAACGACTAGAACAGAGCAATCTTGCGCCCTTTTCTGCTTTCATTCGCTTAGAACAAGGCGCGATTCTTAGTGTCTCTCCTGAGCGTTTTTTGCAAGTGAATCAACGAGTGATTGAAACTAAACCGATTAAAGGCACTCGACCACGCCATCAAGATCCTCAACAAGATAAAGCACAAGCTAATGAGCTCGCGCAAGCCGCCAAAGATCAAGCTGAGAATTTAATGATTGTCGATCTGCTGCGTAATGATATTGGTCGTGTCGCTAAACCAGGTAGTGTTCATGTACCTAAGCTCTTTGAAATCGAGAGTTTTCCTGCAGTGCACCATTTGGTCAGCACGATTCGCGCCCAACTTGATGAGCAATATCAAGCGACGGACTTACTGCGTGCAAGCTTTCCCGGTGGATCGATTACTGGTACGCCAAAAGTCCGAGCGATGCAGATTATTGAAGAATTGGAACCACATCGACGCAGCGCTTATTGCGGTTCAATTGGTTATATCAGCCGTCATGGCAAAATGGATACCAGTATTACTATCCGGACTTTGGTTGCGCATCAACACAAAATTTACGCTTGGGCCGGCGGTGGTATCGTCGCCGACAGTCAATGGCAAGCCGAATATCAAGAAACGTTAGATAAACTCAGCCGTATTCTGCCAATTCTTGAACAATAGGCTAAATTTATAAGAGCTATCAAACGACTTGGAGTTGCAGCTAAGCGGCCAATCCATCGATTACTCTCAGCATTGAACTACGCTGTGATTCGGACGCTAACACGACTATCGCTTCAAGTCGTAAACGAACATGATGATTAAGCAAACCGATGAGGGTGGATGATTCCATCGGACACCTTTTACCTAAGGAGAACGAGGCATGATCAGTAAACAACAACTGATGCAAGATTTTTTACTCAAAACCCCCGTTGGTTACCATGCCCAGTCACTCAACCGTGCAGCTCACTTACAGTCAGCCTCATTAAGAAAGGCCTCGGTATTGGTCGGGTTTGTCGAACGGCCACAAGGGCTCAGTGTTGTTTTAACTAAACGCGCCGCCCATCTTAAGCATCATCCTGGACAAATTAGCTTCCCAGGTGGAAAATATGAAGCGAGCGATGGCACACTTTATCAAACGGCCAAAAGAGAAGCGCACGAAGAGATCGGATTAGAAGCCAAATACATTAAGATCCTCGGTCAATTGCCTGAGCTTGTGACCATCAGCCAGTTTGCGGTGACACCAGTGATTGCATTCATTGATCCCCGTTATGAAATGTCAATTGATACTAACGAAGTCGAAGAAGTCTTCGAGGTTCCAGCCGCTTATCTTTTCGATCAAAAACATTTACTCAGTAATACCTTTTTAATAAAAAACTCCCTGCATAAAGTCTTCGCCTTACCATATAAACATCATTTTATATGGGGTATGACAGCACAAATAATCCAAGCACTGCAAAAACACATTAATAGTGATAGATAGCCTTTGAAATGATTAATTTACGTACACCTCATATTATCACTGACCTATTTTTACTCAAAAAAGCAATCGTTTGCCTTGCTGGTTTATCATAAAATGACACCTTCAAATAACCTTAACCAACCCAACCATTAACAATTCCCACATGTGGCACAGTTTTTTCGTGATCAATCAGGGGTTTTTGACATATCATTCAACAAGCGCAAACAATTCATGATTTAGATCTATTTTTTATTGTAAAAAAACCTGCAAAATTGCGCTCGACTTATTTCCTGTTCCCAAAATGAGTAAATTAAACATGAATACAACCACAACGGTTACATCAGCCACACAATCCACTGGCAAGTGGACCTATAAAGATTTTGTATGGTCGCTTTCCCTTTTTGGTACCGCCGTCGGTGCTGGCGTTCTTTTTCTGCCAATCAAAGCTGGTGCGGGTGGCTTTTGGCCGCTTGTCATTCTTGCGCTTATCGCAGCACCAATGACTTGGTTTGCCCATAAAGGTCTCGCTCGCTTTGTTCTTTCTGCAAGTAACACTGACTCTGATATCACCGATACCGTCGAAGAACACTTTGGTAAAACTGGCGCCAACCTTATCACTTTTGCTTACTTTTTCGCCATTTACCCTATTGTTCTGATTTACGGCGTCGGGATTACTAATACCGTCGACTCTTTCCTCGTTCACCAATTTGGTATGGAATCCATTCCTCGCTGGTTACTCTCTGGCGCGTTAATTTCATTAATGACCGCTGGCGTTGTTTTTGGTAAAGAGTTAATGCTCAAAGCTACTTCAGCGATGGTTTATCCTCTGGTATTTATTCTACTGGCTTTATCTGTGTTCCTTATTCCTGATTGGAACACTTCCATGATCGAAACCTCTCCAGATTGGTCTACCGTTCCGCTGATTGTCTGGTTAGCTATTCCTATCATCGTGTTCTCTTTTAACCACAGTCCAATCATCAGCCAATTTACTAAATCACAACGTCAAGAGCACGGTGAGCATGCGGTCGTGAAAACCGATATGATCACTGCTGGCGCAGCAATGATGTTAATGGGATTTGTGATGTTTTTCGTCTTCTCAGTCGTGTTGTCTTTAACACCTGAGCAGTTAACCATGGCACAAGAGCAAAACATCAGTGTGCTTTCATACATAGCCAATGTGCATGAATCACCACTGATTTCTTATCTTGGTCCTATCGTGGCACTTGCGGCGATCACTTCAAGCTACTTTGGTCACTTCTTAGGTGCTCATGAAGGTTTAGTGGGATTGGTAAAATCGATAAAATCTCGCTCGTGTTCATCGTGCTGACCACTTGGATTGTTGCAATCGTTAACCCAAGCATCCTAGGTATGATAGAAACCATGGGCGCACCAATGATTGCTGCTATCCTATTCATTTTACCGGTTTTTGCGATGCAAAAAGTGCCAGCGATGGCCAAGTTTAAAACTAAACTACCCGTACAAATATTCACAGTTATTTGTGGTTTTGCCGCGATTAGTTCTGTAATCTACGGCGCTCTTTAATCTCTACATCCGCGTATGAGTGAAAAGATACCTGAAGCTTGAAGAATAGCGTGATCAACCACGCGGTAACCTCAAACTAGACAGGTAAAATATAACAATAAAAGCCTCCCTTCACTAAGGGGGGCTTACTTTTGAGGCAATCAATATGATTAGTGTATTTGATATCTATAAAATTGGTGTCGGACCGTCGAGCTCACACACGGTTGGCCCAATGAAAGCGGGTAAACAATTTATTGATGATTTACGAGCAATGGGAAAGTTGCGCGACATCACTAAAATCACCGTGGATGTTTATGGATCATTATCACTGACAGGGAAAGGTCACCACACGGATATCGCCATTATTATGGGCTTAGCGGGTAATACCCCAGAAAAAGTCGATATCGATGCGATTCCAAGCTTTATTGCTCGCGTTACTGAAACGGAGCGCCTTCCTGTTGGCATGCACTGCCATACCGTTGATTTTCCTCGTGAAGGCGGCATGAATTTTCATAAAAGTAATTTGTCATTACATGAAAATGGCATGCAAATTCACGCTTGGGTTGATGATAATCCTGTCTACTCAAAAACCTACTACTCTATTGGTGGCGGGTTTATTGTCGATGAAGAAAATTTTGGTAAAGAGATTGAATCTCCAGTCCAAGTTCCCTATCCATTCACGAGTGCCGAACAACTTCTTGCTCAATGCCAAGAGCATGGCCTTTCTATCAGCACTTTAGTGATGGCTAATGAGAAAACCCTTCATTCAGACGAAGAGGTTCGTACTTATTTCGCCAATATCTGGCGCACCATGCGTGAGTGTATGGAACGTGGTCTCAATACTGAAGGCATTTTGCCGGGTCCTTTGCGTGTTCCGCGCCGTGCCGCTGCACTACGCCAACAACTGTTAACCTCTGAAAAAACCACCAATGATCCGATGGCGGTCGTCGATTGGGTTAATATGTACGCCTTTGCCGTTAATGAAGAAAACGCAGCAGGCGGTCGCGTGGTAACAGCACCAACTAATGGGGCTTGTGGCATTATTCCAGCGGTATTAGCGTACTATGACAAATTTATCCAAACCGTAACCGAGAAAGATTACATTCGTTACTTTGCTACCTCAGGCGCTATTGGTGGTTTGTACAAGCGTAATGCTTCTATCTCTGGAGCTGAAGTGGGTTGTCAAGGTGAAGTGGGCGTAGCATGCTCAATGGCAGCGGCTGGTTTAGCTGAGCTCCTCGGGGGCAGTCCTGAGCAAGTGTGTATGGCCGCAGAGATTGCTATGGAGCATAACCTAGGTCTTACCTGCGACCCGGTTGCAGGGCAAGTTCAAGTACCTTGTATCGAACGTAACGGGATTGCTGCCGTGAAAGCGATTAACTCCACTCGTATGGCGATGCGTCGTTCATCGGCTCCCCGTGTCTCTTTAGACAAAGTGATCGAAACAATGCTTGAAACAGGTAAAGATATGAATGCTAAATATCGCGAAACCTCCCAAGGTGGATTAGCGATTAAAGTGATCTGCTAATCTTCCTCAACGATTGATCTTCCCAAGCCTGATACTTATGCATCAGGCTTTTTATTTTCCCTTTCTCCATCTTTACTTAGCTTTACCGAACCGCCGCTTGTTTTATCTCCAGATAACGTTATAAATGGTGATAATCATTCTCTTTTATATGCTGGTTCATTTTTACCATGTCATTCTCTATTACTAAAAAAACGACGCTTACGTTTTTGATCGTCATTCTTATTCTTATCGCAGTGGGTTATATCTTGTACCCCAAAAAAAATGCGACAACCTACGTTACCGACACCGTTCAGCGCGGTAACATCGAAGAAACCGTACTTGCTACCGGAATGCTACAAGCTTCAAAGCTAGTGGCGGTTGGCGCGCAGGTATCAGGTCAAATTGAGACACTGGCGGTCAATTTAGGGGCCCCTATTCGACAAGGTGATTTAGTGGCTCAAATCGACAACCTGACCCAACAGAATAAACTCAAAGAAGCCCAAGCATCATTGAACAGTTTAAATGCCCAATACCAAGCCAAACAGGCATTGATTCGTCAAGCTCAAGCTGAGTTTAACCGACAAAAAGCCATGCTGGCAGAAAACGCTAGCTCACAAGCGAATTACGAAGCCGCTCAGACATCGCTTGCTGTGTATATTGCAGAACTTAAACAACTCAAAGCTCAGCAAGAACAAGCAAAAATTAGCGTAGATAGCGCCAACCTCGACCTCAATTACACCACCATCCGAGCGCCAATGGATGGGACGGTGGTTTACAGTGCCGTTGAAGAAGGCCAAACCGTTAATGCCAATCAAACTACCCCGACAATTATTGAGCTAGCAGTACTCGATACCATGACCGTAAAAGCTCAAATATCCGAAGCCGACATCATTAAAGTCACTCCGGGATTACCGATCTATTTCACTATTCTAGGTCAACCGAATAAACGTTATTCCAGTACATTGCGTGCTATTGAACCCGGCCCAACATTAATGACTGGCAATGACAGTAACCTTTCTATCAGTAATGATGAGGCCATTTACTATCATGGTTTGTTTGATATTGATAACCCGGATGGGCTATTACGCATCGGTATGACGGCTCAAGTCACCATTGTTTTACACCGCTCAGAAAACGCACTATTGATCCCCGCTCAAGTGCTGATCAGACAGCCAGGACCAAAGCCTCGCTACCAAGTTCCTGTATTAGAAAATGACCAAGCCGTATTTCGTGATGTCAAAATCGGCCTCAATAATAAAGTCAATGTGGAAATTCTTGAGGGACTTAATGAAGGCGACACACTGATTTTAGGCATGCCAAATACACTCAATAACAACACGAGCCGTCGTATGAGCCCACCGGGGATGCGTTTCTAATGTCAGAAGCTTTATTAAACATAGTCAATGTTTCCCGCCACTTTACTTCTGGCGATGAGACGCTCACTGTCTTAAAAGAGATCGATCTAACTATCGAACGAGGTGAAATGGTTGCCATAGTTGGCGCTTCTGGTTCAGGTAAATCGACTTTAATGAATATCTTAGGTTGCTTAGATACACCAAGTTGTGGTGAATATTGGGTGAATGGACAAAACACCTCACAACTGAATTCTGATCAACTGGCTGAGCTACGCCGTGAATATTTCGGCTTTATCTTTCAACGCTACCACCTATTAGGGGATTTAGACGCCTTAGGAAATGTCGAAATCCCAGCTATTTATGCTGGTTACGATAAACAGACTCGCCATGAACGAGCACGCAAACTGCTTGAACGATTAGGACTAGCCGATCGACTGGATCATAAGCCCAACCAACTAAGCGGCGGTCAACAACAACGTGTTTCTGTGGCTCGAGCCCTCGTTAATGGCGGCGATGTCATTCTTGCCGATGAGCCGACGGGCGCACTGGACAGTAAAAGTGGTTCAGAAATGATGCAACTGCTGCAAGAGCTACATAGCCTTGGGCACACCATCATTATCGTCACCCACGATATGCATGTAGCTAAATATGCCGATCGCATCATAGAGATCAAAGATGGTGAAATTCTCAGTGATCGTATCAACCACTCAACGAGTGACACAGCGCTACGACAACATGCCCATCATACTCCGCCATTCAAAGCCTCAACTCTCGGTCGTAACCAAAAGTGGCTCGACAATTGTTGGGAAGCGTTAAAAATGGCACTGTTAGCCATGTCAAACCATCGATTAAGAACCTTCTTGACTATGCTCGGCATCATCATTGGAATTGCTTCGGTGGTTTCCGTTGTAGCGCTCGGTAATGGCTCACAAAAGTCGATTTTAGAGAGCATTGCCGCCATGGGCACCAATACGATTGATATTATGCCCGGATCTGGCTTTGGCGATCGGCGTTCAGGGCGAATTCGAACGTTAACCGCAGAAGATGCCCAAGCGCTGCAATCACTGCCGTTTATTGATAGCGTCACCCCTACCGTCAATAGTTCCGCCACCATCAAATTTAGTAATCAATCGGTCACCGCTTCTATACAAGGAGTTGGGCCTGATTTTTTCCGAGTCCGTGGCTATGAACTCGCCAAAGGGCAATATTGGGATCAAACCAGTGTGGATAACTTGGCCCAAGAAGCTGTCATCGATCACAATACATTAACGGCTCTTTTTGCTGATGAGAATCCCATCGGTAAAGTCATTTTTGCAGGTAAGCTCCCCATCCGAATTATTGGCGTGACTGCGGCGAAAGAGAGTGCATTTGGCAATAACGACGCTCTCAATATATGGGTTCCTTACAGTACGATTAATGCACGAATGATGCGTCAAAGCCACCTTAATCGAATCACTATACGCCTTGATGATAACATTCCTAGTGATGCGGCAGAGCAAGCGATTATCTCTTTGTTAACCATGCGTCATGGTACTAAAGATTTCTTTACGATTAATACCGACACCATTCAACAAAATATTCAAAAAACAACAGCGACCATGACCTTACTCATCTCCGCCATCGCCGTTATTTCATTAATTGTCGGGGGGATTGGCGTAATGAATATTATGCTGGTTTCGGTCACTGAACGTACCCGAGAAATCGGCGTTCGTATGGCGGTTGGTGCAAGGCAGAACGATATTTTGCGTCAGTTTCTTATCGAAGCTGTACTTGTTTGTTTGTGTGGTGGGATCGTCGGAATTGCCCTCGCCTATTTAATCGGCGTCGGTTTTTCCTCATTCGGTAGTAGTTTTACCTTGATCTATTCTACCGCTTCAATCGTCTCTGCTTTTTTGTGCTCAACATTAATCGGTGTTCTATTTGGCTATCTTCCTGCGAAAAATGCCGCTCAGCTAAATCCGATTGATGCGCTTGCCCGGGAGTAAACATGTTACCTGCAACTCAATATTCCAGCTTAGCTTTATCCATGTTGCTACTGCTTGGCTGTTCCGCTCACTATGATCTTGTAGAGCCTTCTGTTTTTATTGCCACTGACTGGCACACGCCTCAACAAGAAACCAATACGGTGTGGGAAAGCCAGTGGTGGAAAAACTTTCAAGATCCTAAGCTTGATCTGTTAGTTGAGCGCGTCCTGTCCACCAACCACGACCTTGCATTGGCGACGCTCACTTTAAAACAGGCTCGCTTAAACGCGAATTTAGACAGAGATCAACAGATTCCCGATCTCGCCGCTGGGGTATCCGGTAACCGTTCAAAGGATCTCAATCATGGCGACACGTCTAACAACTATCAGGCTAGAATCAGCGTCAGTTATGAAGTGGATTTATGGGGTAAGCTTTCAGCGACAATAGATGAAAGTCAGTGGAAAGCCCTCGCGACGCAACAAGAGCGAGAAGCAACCGCTCAAAGTTTAGTGGCAACCACCGCTCAACTCTATTGGCAAATCGGCTATTTAAAACAACGAATTCGTTTAAGTCAGCAAGATATTGACAACGCTATCCAAAACTTCAATCTTGCTCAAAGTCAATATACTCATGGCGCAACCTCACGCTTGACCGTATTAGAAACCAAACGCTCACTGGCTGGATTGGAAGCGGCACACCGTGATTATCAACAACAATATCGACAAGCCAGTAATGCCTTAGCTATTTTGTTTGAGCAAGATCCTGAACAAGCCGCTATTGAAATTGATCAACAACCCGCTCAAGCCTTGCCTGCTATTTCTGCAGGAATACCCGCGGAAGTTTTGGCACGTAGACCCGATGTCAAACAAGCCTTGTATCAACTTCAAGCTTTTCTGGCTGCCAAGGAGAGTACTCGCCGCAGCTATTTTCCTGCGCTCACACTAACTGGAGCTCTGGGTGGGTCATCGACGGAACTAAAAAAACTATTGAGCGATCCTATCGGTACTTTAGGCGCTGACTTAACTTTGCCATTTTTAAATTGGAATGAAATGCAGCTAAAGCGAGATATCGCACAAGTACAGTATGAATCGGCCATCATCAACTACCGTAAAACCTTGTATGCCGCTTTTCAGGATGTGGATAATGCCTTATCCGCCCGAGAAAATTATCAGTACCAAGCTGAAAAATTAGTTCAGCAATGGCAAAGCGCCGCTGAAGCAATGCGTATCTATCAAAGCCAATATCAGCATGGTGCTATAGAAATTAAGACGCTATTGGATGCCCAAGAAAACGAACGTAATGCTCGAGCCGCTTTACTGGAAAACGACTATCATCAACGAGTAACCTTAAGCACCCTTTATCGAAGCCTAGGGGGGCAGACGATCCTTATAGAGGAAGAGAGTTAGACCCTTTAGCCAAGCTAACACCATAGCTTGGCTAAAAATCATCCCGTATACACACACCCGGCAGTGCAGGTTTCTTTAATTTCGACCTTGCTGAGTAGCGGTAAGCTTGGTTTAAGTTGTTGCCAGATCCATTTTGCTAACACTTCGCTGGTCGGATTTTCTAATCCTTCAATGTCATTTAAATAGTAGTGATCCAAACGATCATAAATCGGTTGAAACGCCGCTTTGATCTCCGCAAAGTCAATCAACCAACCGGTATGAGCGTCCACTTCTCCAGCGACATAAAGACGAACTAAAAAAGAGTGTCCATGTAAACGACCACATTTGTGCCCTTCAGGCACATGAGGTAAATGATGGGCAGCTTCAAACATGAACTCTTTATAAATTTCGGTTTTCATCGTACAACTCAAGCTTAAAAAAAGAGCCGCCATACTACGGAATCTTGTTAAATGAAACAAGCCAAATCCAGTCAAGCATACCAACCAAAGGCGAGTATTATCCCCTAAACGGCTTGCTTAAATCGTAAATCATCATCAGTTTTACGGTAAGAATACGCCATTTATTCCATCAATTTAGCTTTTCGAATAAGAAATCAACAATCAGAGCATATTAAAGGTTGATGCGGACAAATTGACAGGTAATATGTGCCATTGAATTTGTAAAATTTTAGCCAACTCAATGTTTCGCTTTTTTCAATCAACTTGTTCAAATATGGTAACGGTATCTGTCTAAAAGACGCTAATAACTCACACGTTATCGTTATTTCAAGTCGTCAGGGAAGCAACACTTTTGAGTTGAGTTTTTACCTCAATGGAGACGATATTAACCATGACTTACGCGCCTGTAAAAGACGTATTAAGCGGCAAGCTTGCAGTAAACAGTGAAGTTACTGTTCGCGGCTGGATCCGCACACGTCGTGATTCCAAAGCTGGAATCTCTTTCCTTGCCTTATATGACGGCTCTTGTTTCGACCCGATTCAGGCCGTGGTCCCGAATTCACTCAATAATTATCAAGACGAAGTTCTCAAACTCACCACCGGATGTTCTGTAGAAATTACAGGTACGGTTGTTGAGTCTCCTGCCAGTGGTCAAGATTTCGAATTAGCGGCGACTGAACTGAAGGTTGTCGGCTGGGTAGAAGATGCGGAAACCTATCCGATGGCTAAAACTCGTCACTCTATTGAGTATTTACGTGAAGTGGCTCACCTTCGTCCACGTACTAACGTGATTGGTGCAGTTGCTCGTGTACGTAACTGTTTGTCTCAAGCGATCCATCGTTTTTATCATGAACAAGGCTATTTTTGGGTATCAGCACCACTGATCACCGCCTCTGATGCCGAAGGCGCGGGTGAGATGTTCCGTGTTTCGACTCTAGATTTCGCTAACCTGCCTCGCCAAGAAAACGGTGAGATTGACTTTAACGAAGACTTCTTCGGTAAAGAGACATTCTTAACCGTATCAGGCCAGTTAAACGCTGAAGCTTACGCTTGTGCACTGAGCAAAGTGTATACTTTTGGCCCAACCTTCCGCGCAGAAAACTCCAATACTAGCCGTCACTTAGCTGAATTTTGGATGGTAGAGCCTGAAGTTGCCTTTGCTGATTTGCACGATGTGGCTCAATTAGCTGAAGATATGCTCAAGTACGTGTTTAATGCCGTACTGACTGAACGTCGTGATGACCTTGAATTCTTTGCTTCTCGCATCGATAAAGACGCGATTACTCGTTTGGAGCAATTCGTTCAATCGGACTTTGCACAAGTTGACTATACCGATGCGATTACGATTCTGCTTGATTCTGGTCGCAAGTTTGAATTTGATGTGGAATGGGGTATCGACCTGTCTTCAGAACATGAGCGTTATCTTGCTGAAGAGCACTTCAAAGCACCGGTGATCGTTAAAAACTATCCAAAAGACATCAAAGCTTTTTATATGCGTCTTAACGACGACGGTAAAACCGTTGCCGCTATGGACGTATTAGCGCCGGGAATTGGTGAAATCATCGGTGGTTCACAGCGTGAAGAGCGTCTAGATGTTCTCGATGCTCGCATGATTGAAATGGGCATCGACCCTGAACACATGAGCTGGTACCGTGACTTACGCCGCTATGGCACCGTTCCTCATGCAGGATTTGGTCTTGGTTTTGAGCGTTTGGTCTCTTATGTGACCGGTATGGGTAACGTACGTGATGTGATTCCATTCCCACGTACACCACGCAGTGCCAACTTCTAAATTTGCTTTTCACCAAAAACCTTCGCTTCGCGGAGGTTTTTTTTCATTTTCCTTAGCGTGATGGTTGTCACTCTTCAATCAGAAAGGTATAAATACTGACAATCAATCTTCTCTCCGCACACGACTTGGCGCTATTGGTAAGCCGCCACAGTGAATGCTGCTAGCATCACGGCAAAGTCAAACACGAAGAGTATCACCTTAACTTTACATGGATGGACATTATGTTTGAAAAAGTTGTCGCAGCACCTGCTGACCCTATTCTTGGTTTAACTGAAGAGTTTAAAAGCGATCCTCGGACAGACAAAATCAATTTAGGCGTCGGTATTTATAAAAACGAAGCCGGTCAAACGCCTGTCTTGGCGACGGTAAAGAAAGCCGAAGCTGCGCTGCTTGAATCGGAGAAAACCAAATCTTATTTAACCATTGAAGGCACGGCTGAATATGGCCTAGCGGTACAGAAATTATTGTTTGGTGAGCAAGCCGACATCATTAGTGATCAACGAGCTAAAACCGCTCAAGCGCCTGGTGGTACAGGTGCGCTTCGCGTCGCGGGTGAGTTTATTAAACGTCAACTCGGTGATGTCAAAGTCTGGATCAGTAACCCAACATGGGCCAACCATCATGGTGTATTTGGTGCGGCGGGACTTGAAACTACTGAATACACTTATTACAACGCCGAGAAAAAAGATAAAGATTTTCCAGCGATGCTTGCCGACCTTGAGCAAGCGTCTGCGGGTGATGTGGTTTTACTGCATGGTTGCTGCCATAACCCAACAGGGATTGATCCTACGTTAGAAGAGTGGGAAATTTTGGCTAAATTGGTGGCAGAAAAAGGCTTACTCCCACTGTTTGATTTTGCTTACCAAGGTTTTGCTAAAGGAGTCGAAGAGGATGCCGCTGGGCTGCGTATTTTTGCTCAATACAATCCTGAAATTTTAGTCGCCTCTTCATTTTCAAAAAATTTCGGTTTGTATAACGAGCGCGTCGGTGCGTTTACCTTAGTCGCCGCCTCAGCCGATGTGGCTAATACGGCGTTCTCACAAGTCAAAGCGATTATTCGCTCCATTTACTCGAACCCACCAGCCCATGGTGCCGCCGTAGTCACCTACATTCTGCAAAACCCTGCCCTGCGCGCTGAATGGGAAGCAGAAGTCGCCGAGATGCGTGAACGGATTCAAGAAATGCGTGAACTGTTCGTTACTCGTTTACAAGAAATCGGCGTTAATGCAGATTTTAGCTTTATCGAACGCCAAAATGGCATGTTCTCTTTCTCTGGCTTAAATAAGCAGCAGGTTCAGAGACTGAAAGAAGAATTTGGTATTTATATTGTTGGCTCAGGTCGGATCAGTGTTGCTGGGATGACGAAAAACAACATGTCTCCTCTATGTGAAGGGATTAAAGTCGTTTTATAAATGGCTTATCTACCGACAGGTTGAGCAAACACAGCGATGAATATAAAGCCAAGCAGAAACAACCTCTGCTTGGCTTTTTTAATTGATATCGACATATAACGTTAATAATGAATTCGCATCGTTATGCCAACTTCATTGATATTTTGCCATTCACCATCTCGATAAGTGACAAGCCCACCTAACGCTAAGCGCTTACTCAACTGATAATCAGTTCTTAATGTCAACACGTATTCATCTTGCCAGTGATTATAATTTGCTTCGGCAAATAAACTTGCCTCCCAGTCGGGACGAATGAGGTAACGTAGCCCAATATCCGCGCCAAAAACGGAGCGAGTTTCATTATCGACCGTGTAATCGCTGCTGATCCTTAGTACACCGACGCGGGCATGACTAACCAGATCAAGCTTGTCGATTATTGACCAATGATAGCCAGCCCCAAATCGTAAACGGTATTGTTCGATCGTCTCGTCATTAGGATGATAAAAGCGAGCACTGTAATCGGAGATCAACAATACGCGTCGCTCGGCAAGTTGATGACTCACTCCTATCGACAGTGCTGTCGTATTATCACTTTTTCCAGCGGCGTATAAACCACTCATGGTTCCCGACGTCAGCTCTGCACTAAAAAAATCATACTTCAACCGCTGTTCAGCGTGAGAATTTTCCGCGTGTGCTAGCGGAAAAATCGACATCGCTATTATCAATACACTGGTTTTGTTCATCGCCATACCTATTTTCTTTGTCTGGTCTTAGAATAACGGATAATCGATAAGAAAAGAGTAAGCGCTGCCTCAAATCTGCGCTGAGCCACAAAATCGTGTAGACTAGATCATTAATTAAAGAGATAGAGACTGCGAATATTGCCGATCTCGTCCTATAAATACTCAAGCATATTGTGATACCAACATGGTCCAGATTAAGGATTATTTTTGGCTAAAGGAGTCCATTGATGGAAGCAGAATTAATCGAAATTAAAAACTTTCTTGCCCAATACCCGCCTTTTAATGAGCTTCCTGAATCAGCGCTTAATGAAGCCGTTCACCAAATAGAGATTGCTTATTATCGCCAAGACACCCCAATCATTCACGCTGGCGACCATATTCAAGATTTATATATTGTCCGCAGTGGTGTAGTCGAAATTTATCGTCGTAAAGGGGAATTATATAACCGACTCTCCGAAGGTGGCTTATTTGGACAAATGGGGTTGCTCACCAATAATAAAGTGCGTTTTCCCGTTACCGCGATTGAAGACACACTCATTTATTGCATGCCGGAAGCTATATTTCAAAAGTTATACGATGAATACGATACCTTTGCGGATTATGTTGAAGTTCAAGATAATGCACGCTTACGACAAACCGTATCTAATACCCAAGAACAAAATGATTTAACGACCTCTAAAGTCAAACATTTGCTGACTCGTGAGGCCCCTTTCGTCTATAACGATGCCAGCATTCAGCAAGCTGCCATCAAAATGTCAGAAGAGAACGTCTCTTCGTTACTGATCATCGATCCCAGCATTATGAAAGACAACGAAGACGACAGCAGCCCAGTCGTTGGCATCCTTACTGATCGCGATCTTTGTCGAAGAGTGATTGCCACCGGATTAGACTTCAGCCACTCAGTGACAGAAGTCATGACTAGCGAAGTGATCGCCTTGGATCATAATGCTTATGTCTATGAAGCCATGCTATTCATGTTACGTTACAACGTACATCATCTACCGGTGCTAAAAGAAAATAATCCGATCGGTATCGTCGATATTACCGATATCGTTCGTCATGAATCCCACAACTCATTGTTATTAGTCAGTACGATTTTCCATCAAAATAGCATTGACGATTTAGCGAATTTAGCCAAACAGGTCAAACATGCTTTCGTACGCCTCGTTAATGAAGACGCGAACTCACATATGGTCGGCACAGCCATGTCAACGATTGGTCGTAGCTTCAAGCAACGACTATTAGAGCTGGCTGAAGAGAAGTTTGGTCCTCCGCCCGTCCCCTACTGCTTTTTAGCACTGGGGTCAATGGGACGCGATGAACAACTGATTGTCACTGATCAAGACAATGCTCTGCTGCTTGATGACAGTTATGATGAGGCCTTGCACGGCCAATATTTTGCCGACTTAGCTCAGTTTGTCTGTGATGGGCTCGATCAATGCGGTTATACCTATTGTACTGGCGAGATCATGGCGACCAACCCGATGTGGCGAATGACTCGTCAACAATGGGAAGCCTGTTTTGCCGATTGGATTGATAATCCCAACCCGAAAGCTTTACTGAATGCCTCAATTTTCTTTGACTTAGATGGGGTTTATGGCCGTCTGAAATGGGCAGAGCAACTGAATGGCTTTATTGTCCGCCGCGCCAGACGTAATAACCGCTTTTTAGCGTGCTTGGCCCGCAATGCCTTAAACCGTACTCCACCGCTCGGTTTTTTCAAAAACTTCGTCATGGAAAAAGATGGCCGCCACAATAACTCAATGAATTTAAAACGTCGCGGTACCGCTCCATTGGCGGATTTAATTCGCGTTCATGCTCTGGCAGTCGGTTCTCGAGCGAAAAACTCGTTCGAACGACTCGATGATATTATCGATGCGGGCATCTTACCCAAAGGACGAGGGCAAGATCTGCGAGATGCCTTAGAGTTTATTTCGATGGTACGTATTCGCCATCAAGCTCTGGATGTAGAAAATAATAATGAACCCGATAACAACATTGAGCCAGAAAATCTCTCTGAATTTGAACGACGTAATTTAAAAGATGCCTTTCAAATTTTGAGTAACGGACAAAACTTCCTTAAATATCGTTATCAAGCCAGCAGCAATTTTAAATAAGGTGAGCATGAAAGGACTATTTCAAGCGCCAAGTATCAATTGGCCTTATAAATATCGAGCGAAACAAAAGCTTGCCCAATCCCCTTTGCTGCAACGTTTTTATCAAGCGGAACTGGCTGATGGCAATTCGCCGTTAGGTGAGATTGAGTTTGTCGCAATGGATTTTGAAACCACCGGGCTTGATGAAAATAAAGATGAAATTATTACCATCGGCTTAGTACCCTTCACTTTACAGCGCGTCTATCTTAAGCGAGCGCAACACTGGATCGTTCGTCCTCGACAAAAATTAGACGAGGGCTCGGTGATCATTCATGGCATCACGCACAGTGATATTATGCACGCCCCTGATTTAAGTGAGGTGTTCGAAGCGTTATTAACCGCACTGGAAGGGAAAATCGTTGTGGCTCACTACCATAAAATTGAGCGTGAGTTTTTGGATCAAGCCTTTAAACGGCGAATAAATGAAGGCATTGAGTTTCCAATTATCGATACCATGCAACTCGAAGCGGAGATTCAAAAACGCCTCACCGCAGGGATTTGGAATAAACTGCGCGGTAAGAAACCGCAATCACTGCGTTTAGGCCAAGCCCGACAACGCTATGGTTTACCGGCTTATAATCCTCATCACGCCCTGACGGATGCGATTGCTACAGCAGAACTGATGCAGGCGCAAATCGCCCACCATTATTCACCAGATGATCGGCTTAAACATTTTTGGTTATAGCTTTTCACTGAAGTCGTTATCACTAGTCTCAAGGATCAACATAGGGAGCTTTCGCTCCCTATTATTTATCATAAACAAACTATCGCGAATGACTTAAGTTTGTAGACTGATGTCTTATCAATTAAAGCTTATAACTTAAAGCGACGGATCTCTTGGTCAAGCTGATAAGAAAGTTGTGATAGCTCCGCCGCTTGAGCTGCAGCTTCATGGGCTTCTTCAGCGAGATCGTTCGAGACATCGCGAATGCCTACCGTGTTGCGCGTAATCTCAGAGGTGACGGATGCCTGCTCTTCAGCGGCTGAGGCAATCTGAGTTGCCATATCACTGATACGCTCAACCGCATGATGAATTTGCATTAAGCTCGCTGCTGCAGAGTGCGCATCATCAACACTCGTATCGGCTAGCATTCGGCTATCATTCATGATCCCGACCGCTTTGCCTGTCGTGCCTTGCAGCATTTCAATCATGGTTTGAATTTCTTTGGTTGAGGCGTGAGTACGTTGACTCAGTACCCGCACTTCATCCGCAACCACCGCAAAGCCGCGACCTTGTTCTCCAGCACGAGCCGCTTCAATTGCCGCATTCAATGCCAATAGATTGGTCTGTTCTGCAATCCCTTGAATGGTTGAAAGAATAGTACTGATCTGATTACCATGCTCTTCCAGCTCTTGAATGACGCCTGTTGCTACCTGCACTTCTTTCGCTAAAGAAAGAATAGAGTTCTGCGTTTGAGATACTTGCTTAGAGCCCATCGACACAAGCGGTTACCGCCTCGGATGAGTTTTGCGCAGTATGCTCAGAGTTGTTAGCAATCTCCTGGGTCGCAGCGGCCATTTCATTGATCGCTGTGGCGACCATATTGATTTCATCTTGTTGCATGCGAATACGTGCACTACGTTCTTCAGCATGCGCGGCGGTCATATGCGATTGTGATGAAAGTGATGCCGAAACCTCACTCAATTTACTGACCATGGTATGCATATTGCCAACAAAAATATTGAAATTATTCGCTAATTTCCCCACTTCATCGTCACTGCGTGGCTCTAAGCGTTGCGTTAAATCACCGTCTCCGGTTGCGATTTCTTCTAATGCTTTAGAAACTCGTAATAAATCTCTGAATAAAAAGCTGACTAACCAAGAGACGATCAACACCACAATCAAGGTGATGAAAATCGCTGTGATCAACAAGCCGGTGAGCAATTGAGTATGTGCTGCGAATTCGGTATTTTTATCCATCTGCACAGCAAATACCCATGGCGTATCCGCGACTCTATCGAAGTAAAACAAGCTCTCTTGACCGTTATGGTTCAGTGTCATTAGCTGACGGCTATTGGCGGCTTGCTGAATAGCATTCATGGTTAATGCGCTATCGAGCGAACTGACAGGCTTTAAAAGCAATCGTTTGTCTGGATGTGCAAGAAAATAGCCGTCTTGGGTATCAATCAGCATCGCGTAAGCATTATTACCCGCGTCGATACTCAACACATCACTGATTAATTGATCAATCAATACATCAGCACCGACCACACCACGTAACTGACCATTGTGACGAATAGGTTCAGCAATAGTCACTAATAAAGCATTAGTGATCGCATCTTGATATGCCGTGGTAATAATTTGCTTACCCGCATTCGCGGCATCGCGATACCAAAGACGAGTACGAGGATCATAATCAGCTCGGTTGCGCTCTGGATGGGAGCGATACATTTCACCGTTAACAGTACCAAAGAAAATATCGTCAAATCCGCCAGCTTTACGCGCCTGTTGTAAAAAAGGCACCACATCAGGTTGTACGGTATAGTCATTAAAAGCGGTGGAAATATCTTTTCGGATCGAAATCCAATCAGAAATACCTTTCGATGCCGTTTCAGAAATGGCTTGTGCACGGGCAAGTACACCACGACTGGTTTGTTGTTTGAGTTGATCGGCTGACAACCAAGTTAATGCGGCCGCCATCACGACGACCGCTGACAGGCTGGTGCCAATAAGCTTTTGTTTTAGGGTTAATTTCATAGTGAATTATCGCTGATAAAAGGAACAGTTGGGCGGCAAATAATAGCGAGGTTTATAAGCGTTTGCACGCATTATGTAAAAATAAACACCGTTGCAATAACTATCTGCTTTTAATCACATTACCGTCAAATTAGTGACAAATGTCATCATTCCAACATTATTTGTCTATCCACAAAAAAAGCTGGCTCAGCCAGCTTTTTTAAACCTCTATGTATCCACTTGACTTACTTTTTCAGCTCTGTACGCATGCCCATCACCAAACTAACGCACATCAGTAATAAGACAAAAGTAAAGGGCAAAGCCGTCGAAATCGCACCAGCTTGCAAAGCTTGAACGGCCTGTGCACCACCGATCCACAGTAAGGCTATGGCAATCGCCCCTTCCATGATTGCCCAGAAAATTCGCTGTAACACTGGCGCATCCATTTTACCGCCAGACGTAATGCTATCAATCACCAATGAACCAGAATCAGATGAAGTAATGAAAAACACCAACACTAACACTACCGCGATAATCGAGAGTAAAGTCCCCAGTGGTAATACATCAAACATTTGGAACATGGCTAATGACACATCCGTTAAACCTTTTTGACCTAATTCGCCAACACCGCCTATCACCTGCTCAATCGCTAATCCACCAAATACAGACATCCAGATCACAGTGACGGCTGTTGGAATCAGTAACACTGCGGTAATAAACTCACGAACCGTCCGCCCCTTTGATACCCGAGCAATAAACATACCGACAAATGGTGACCATGAGATCCACCATGCCCAATAGAAAACGGTCCAACCTTGGAACCACGCTTCATCTTCACGTCCATGAGGGTTACTTAATGGAATGATATTTTCAATGTACGACATTAATGTGGTTGGAATGGATGCAAAAGTGACCGCATAACCAATCAGAGCAACTAACGCGACAAGTAATAAGGCTACAATCATGTTGATATTAGAGATCACTTTGACCCCGCCATCAATTCCACGAATGACCGAAATCGTCGCTAATGCGGTTACCACTAGGATAACAATGATTTGCAATCCTATTCCTGCATCAAGACCAAACACGTGATGAATACCACTTGCGGCTTGTTGAGCCCCTAAACCTAGCGAAGTAGCAAGGCCAAATAACGTCGCTAATACCGCTAAAATATCAACCAGATGCCCTGGCCATCCCCACGTTTTATCACCGAGAATAGGATAAAAAATAGAACGAATAGATAAAGGCAACCCTTTGTTATAACAGAAAAATGCCAGCGATAAGGCAACAACAGCATAAATCGCCCAAGGATGGAGTCCCCAATGATACATGGTCGCGCCTAAAGCTAATCTTGCCGCTTCTGGTGTACCGGCCTCTACACCTAATGGTGTTTCATACCATCCCGTAAAATAAGCAACTGGTTCCGCGACACTCCAAAACATCAAACCAATGCCCATGCCGGCGGCAAAGAGCATCGATAACCATGAGATCACCGAGTAATCAGCCACCGCATCTTTACCACCCAAGCGAATTTTACCAAATGGCGATACAATCAAAGCCAAACAAAAAATCACAAAAAGGTTACCCGACCAAATGAATAACCAATCAAATGAACCAATAATTTTCCATTTAACCCCGTCTAGTGCATTCTTAGCGGTATCAGCATCCACCAACAGAGTGGCGAGTAAAAATAAACCAATTAATCCCGCACTGATGCCAAATACAGGGTTATGAACATCAAACCCCCACTTCTGCACATTATCCTGACCGACTGTATAGTCGGTACTGTCAATGCTGTACTTGTCTATTCCTTTTGTCATTGATCTTCTCTTTTTGGTAACGACAGACAAAATTCAGTAACCATGACAACGAAATAAATTCACAGACTTACCATCAAAATATATTTCGTACTCATAACTAAAGAATTCATTTAAGGAGCGATATATTACAGAAAATTAGATTAAAATCCACAAAACAAAGTTATTCAGGATAAAAATCGACCATTTACAGTAAATTATCGCTAAAAGTTACAAGCCACCACCACAATTTAGTTTGAGCTCAAACATTTAATGGACATTGGTTTACTGGTGAGTAATGTGTGCTATTCACGAAATCGTTCACTCAAATACCTATTGTATCCATGGCATTTCAATCCATCGTTTCGAGACTTGTGAGATTTTGGAGGTATCCTCGCCTACCCAAATAATGGCGATTACAGTTAGGCAGCAGGTGAGTGATAAATTTACTGAGCGAGAGGCAGAGCTTGACTAAGCAATCCGCAGATAAATCTTCCTCATCAATATAGAGAAAGGACCGGATTGGCGATGGACGAACGTTACTCACACTACGGTAGCTTGCAGTAGGAAGACGATTTCTCTACTTTTCAATTATCCCCAACTAAGGTATGGTCCGATCCAATTGGTCTCTTGTTTGTTGTAGGTAAATATTGTGGAAAAACACGAAGAGGTGTTGGTTGCGATTCGTCAAATTATCCGAGCCATCGATTTGCATTCAAAAAAATTAAGCAAATACGCAGGGTTGACGGGACCGCAGTTGATTTTGATGCGTTCAATTGAAGAGTTGGGGGAAGTTACCATTCGTCAATTGTCAAAACATACTAACATGAGTCAAGCAACAGCCACGACCATCCTAGACCGCTTAGAGCGGAATCAATACGTACAACGTGTTAGAAGTAGCACCGATAAACGTAAAGTCCATGCCCATTTAACAGAAACTGGCCGAGAACTCTTGGCTCGCGCACCACAGCCGCTACAAGACAGTTTTGTGGAACAGTTTCAGCATTTGGCCGATTGGGAGCAAAGTTTATTACTCTCATCGGTTCAACGTTTATCTGCAATGATGAATGCAGAAAAGATGGATGTCGCACCGATGCTGGAAATTGGCAGCATCACCAAAATTGAGTAAGTTTGACAATCAGTACCGTTCTACAACTGCCGCCTGAGTGACAAGAGCAGTTGTAGAATCTTTGATTATTTACAGCGCTTTATAAATAACCTTGTTGCCCGCTTGGGACTCTCTGGTAATTAATTCAACTTCAAGTAGTTTCTTTAATGCCCCTGTCGCCCAAGACGCCGCTTTACTCTCTTCTTGTCCTGCCGCCAAACCAATCCCTTTAGGATTAATACCTTCCGTATTCGCGACAACAATATCAAACACTTGTTGCTGCTTAGGGGTTAACACGATCTCTGCACGTGTTGTTGGTGAAACGGGTTCACTTGATGGGTGGGCAGGGTTAACGGCTACAGGCTTGGCTGTTTTTGGTGCTGAGGTAATGTTTGCTACCATCGCTATGATGCGTTTTTGCAGTTTTGCCTGCACTTTACGCTTATGAGCAAGTCTCATCGAGTATCTCTCCATTTCACTGCACAAGATGCAGTGGTGAAAATTTGAAGCGCGTTTTATAGCAAAATTCATCGACCTTTTGTAGGGTATCGCTCAAGTTCAGACGACAAAAACGAGATTTAAACCATAAGCGACTAGAATTTAAACAGTAAATCATTATTTGCTGTTTACGATTTCAGTGAGGATCAGTGATCATTGTCAACGAACATTGAGTATTAATCATAAAGTATTTGCATGCGAGGTCGGTATGCCAACAATCCACTTATCTAATTATCAATTTGATCGACATTCACCTTACGTCAAAATCGGTTTATTGATCGTGTTGTTGATCATTACTGCTTTGATTCGCTTATCGAACAGTTGGCAACAAGCGTTAGTTTCGGTGATGTGTGTATTGATTTTATGTGGTGTTGGTTATTGGCTAGCACGTAAAAGTTGGGTTGGTTTTACTCTCACCGCCAGCCACTTACAGCAACATTTTTACTATGGTGGATGGGTGGTGAAATGGCAAAATATCAGTCAAATTGGAATATGCACCCATCAACAAGAGGGTTGGCATCAGCCGCTGCCATGGATAGGTGTTCGTTTAAAAAATTATAGCCCTTTTTTAGACGGTATTTGCCCAAGAATTGCTCGAGAAATGTTATTTAACCAACGAGCCTTACTGTATTTAGGCATGAAGCAGCATGATAAAAGCCTGCTTTTTGAAGACATCGTATTAGACTCTACCCCCTATACGGATCCACAAGGCAAAGTCTATACTGGTTTAATGGCGATGCTCGCTAACCGTATGCACCATCAACGTAATTTTCATGGCTTTGATGTCTTCATCTCGGAGAATGATCTCGACCGTTCTGCTGATGAATTTATTGGTCTGGCTCGACGCTATCTCGCCGCAGCCAAACCAGAATAAGAGAAGTTTGGTTTAGAGGCCATCGAACCTTCCCTGCTTGTCATAGTAAACGTAATATCTATTCTGCTAGTAAAGCGGCATTTCATCGGCCACAAAGGGATTACTTGCTCGTTCACGACCAAACGTTGACGTCGGTCCGTGGCCAGGAATAAACGTCACTTGATTGCCCAATGGCCACAATTTGTTCTTAATAGAATCGATTAAGGTGTTGAAATCGCCCTGTGGAAAATCCGTCCGCCCAATACTGCCATTGAAAAGCACATCGCCTACAAACGCTAAGCTGGCTTCTTCACTAAATAAAACCACATGACCGGGGGTGTGGCCTGGCGTATGCAAGACAGCAAGTGTCTGGTTGCCAAACGTGACGGTATCACCTTCATCTAACCATTGATGAGGCTCAAAGGCTTCTGTCAGCGGAAAACCAAACATTTGACTCTGCCCTTCTAAGCCCTGCAACCAAAAGTTATCGGCTTTATGAGGACCAATAATGTCAACATTACCCAACAACGCGGCAAGAGGTTGTGTTCCCCCGACATGATCCAAATGACCATGAGTCAGAACCAGTTTAACCACCTGAACACCTAGTTGATCAATCAACATTTTCAGTTGTTTTACATCACCACCGGGATCAACAACAATACCTTGCATGGTTTCATCGCACCATACAATCGAACAATTTTGTGCAAACGGAGTAACGGGGACAATTTGATACTTCAAAGACATGAGAAAACCTGAACAACCAGCAAAAAATTATCATCAACTATGACATTCTCACTACGTTTTGACAAGTCGCGCTCGCGACTCATATCGCTTGACGTCATTAGGAGACTCGCTATTGTGTCACCAGCTTATCGAGCCGATAGATATCTTCTCTAAAATGCAATTGTCCTGCGTCATACCATGCTGTTTGATAAATGATCTGCACCGGTATGCGCTGTCTTAATGGGATTGCTTGGTTCACTGAACTACTTTGCGGAGCAAATTGTTGAGAGTCTAACCCCTGCTTAGTTAACAACATATTGGCAAATTGATCGGCATGTTCAACCCGAATACAACCCGAGCTAAACGCTCTTGAGTCACGCTCAAATAAGTATTTACTTGGAGTGTCATGCAAAAAGATCGCTCGGCGATTCGGGGTATTAAATTTATACAATCCCAGAGCATTATGATATCCAGCTCTTTGACGCATACGATAGGGAAATGCCTCTAATGAGATATTCTCCCAATCTATCGATGTCGGATCTAGAGTCTGTGTCGCTCCCCAACGCGGTAGAATCTCTAGATTCTGACGATCTAAATAACGAAGATCTCGCTTCGCCATCGGTAAAATATCTTCCACCATGATTTTATAGGGAATATTCCAAGTGGGATTAACAATTAAAGAATCCAGACGAGTCGTCATGACTGGCGTTGGTCGTGAAATGCGTCCCACCACCACCTTTGATTGAAAGACGTTTTCCCCCGCATGCCAATACTTCAATTCAAAGCTCGGTACATTAACCACAATGGATGTGTTGCTGGTTGGCCACAGACGCATTCGCTCAGCATTCAAGGCAATCAGCCCCAAACGTTCTTCAACGGAGAGATTAAGCCATTTTAATGTCTGTGGACCAATCACACCGTCAGCGTTTAGTCCATGTAACTGCTGAAAATGCTTTATGGGTTCGATTAATGAATTATCGTACCAAGAGACATCATCACGAATCACTGTGACATCAATATTGACCAGAGCTAAACGCTGGATCAAGGTAGGACGGTCGTCCAACTTGTCGCCCGGCCGTTTCAGACCAGCTTGTCGATAAACCGGTAATGGTGTCGTTTTAAGCGCAGATAAAAAACCGTAAGCATAAACCAATTGATGATAAGCGGGATCTTGTGGCGCATGCTGCAACACTAAATCCGCCATCGCTGGCGTACCAGCGGCAACAGACAGGGCTAACCGTGAAGATGCACTTGGCAAAGGCAAAATGCGGTTAAGTTTACCGTTAAAAAACCAATCTATCCCTTCTTGAGCGGCTAATTGAGCATAACTAAGATAGCCGATGACGGTGTCTGTCGCTAAAACATCATACTTAACCCACGCCTGTTGCTCACGAAGAGTAAGTAGTTGCGTAAAACGTTTTGAAAATAACGGGCTAATATTCGCTTGATGAATCAGCGCAAGTTGCTGCTCAAAATAGACTCGACTCAACTCATCTCGCCAAATTAATTGATACTGATTACGCTGATAGAGTTTCTCGACTAGTTGAGGATAATGTAACGCATACTCACTTTGTCCTTTGAGATCAGAAAGTTCAACCACTGGCGTCTTGGCAAAAAGTGGAAAACTAATCCAAAGCAAAACAATGGCCATCAATGAGTAACGCTTCATATTTTTAGTGCTCCCTTGGCTAACCGGTAACGTTGGTTAATTTAGGATAGGTGAGCATAGACGATACCCATCACTAAACCGTCCAACCGATGCTGGAGTAAGTATGGCAAATATTCCCCGCTTTACCCACTCTTTATCCAAATTGATCTCGACGGCTAAGCCAAACGTTCATCGGCTGATCTTGAGCAAGTAGCACACTATCTCTATAGGCTATCGACAGGCCAAATCTGCAACGTATAAACAACAAAGCTCATCATTTCCAATCAAGAAATGATGAGCTTTGGGCACAAAATTTTAACCATCAATCATAGAAATTATCACGTAGATGACGCCGATGGAGAAACATACATCGATATCGCAGAGACTTCTACACTGAAAAAGATAACCAGCTTATAACTTCAAATGATGTTTACCGTGTGAGACTTTCGCTTTTAAATAGTCTTCATTACCATTTTTAATGTGTGCAGCTGTATTAACCACACTGACAATTTCAATACCGTGCTCTTGTAATTCTCTTATTTTCTTAGGGTTATTCGTTACTAAACGAATTTTAGTCACCCCAAGTGCTTTTAGCATTTGCGCAGCTTCGGTAAAATCGCGCAAATCATCACCAAAGCCAAGATGATTATTGGCTTGATATGTATCCATACCTTGGCTTTGTAAGCGATAAGCATCAATCTTATTATACAAACCGATTCCACGACCTTCTTGACGCAAATAGAGAATGATACCGCCATATTCGCCCATCTTAGTAATGGTCTCTTCGAGTTGCTCTCCACAGTCACACCTTGATGAATGGAAAACATCGCCAGTTAGACACTCAGAATGCATTCTAACTAATGGAATAGGTTGTGTTTTATCTGCCGCTTGAAAGATAACGGCTACGTGTTCTTTATCCGATTGTAAACCTCGGAATGAAAGAATCTCAGCATCAATATTACTTTTCAAGCCAACTTTAAAGTCGACTCTGGCTCTCACTTCCGCCATATCTTTACTCACTTGAATTCGTTCTGACTGCACGCTAGTTATGGTATGCATAAGGTTACTCTTATCTGGTGATTTTTACTATGGAGACTAATACCCCATTTTTCAACGAAAAGATCACAACAAGTCCAAATTGTTATATTATAACAATTTATTAAGATCGCAACAAAAGAGTGAAGAGCTTATACCCAAACGACTTGAAGTTGCAGGTAGGCGGCAAGTGAGTGAATCCCCATGAACATAGGCAAACGATGTGATTGGGGTGAACGAACGTAGCCAGCTTCAAGTAGGAAGGGGATAGATAGTGAGGCTTGTGACCAACATGCAGCATAAAGAGTAAGCGAACCTATCCAGACTAGACTGGCGTCAATCAAGCAGAAAAAGTATGACACTTAAGTCGCAAGAAAAGATGATCAAAGAAAGAATAGCTAAAAATAGAATAGATAGACGATGCTCTGTTCAATCAAAAATAATTAGTATCATCGAGATCAATTCATTAGTCGATGTTACCATTTTTGAATTAATGACTTTGCGAGCGCTTCCAAACGGCTAATTCAACCCAAATTTGCTCTAGCTCTTTTAATTCTTCTTCAGTTAACAACGATAAGGTCGTGGTTTGCTGGGGCAAAGCATAAGACTGAAACGCGCTAATTTGCGCATAAAAATCTTTTTTTAATTGCGAGATTATGGCGTAGTCCACGGCGAATATCCTATGGTGGTTTGATTATAATTTACTCTAAAAATAATATCACTTCCTGTTAATATCTAGCAAGAATATTTTAGAATTGCAATAATAATCACACTATTTATTTATATGAGCTAATAGAGGGATTGAACCTAAGACAATCATAAATACATTGGCTATATAATAGAAGGGATCATCGAGAGTGAGTGAAGAGTAAAATCATGATATGGAATGATCACTCAATTATATCGATCGTTCTTAACGATCCTATTATGATCTTAATATCTGCACTTCTTTTAACCATAAAAAAGACCGAGTATTTAATCTCGGTCTTTTATTCGTAATATTCACCAGTTCTTATTTATTAAAGCGGTGTGAGTATGACAACTTATTCAGTAGGATCCGTATTTACATCCGTTGAATCGGTATCGATCACCGTTGACGTTGACGTTGACTCCACCGATGACTGATCTTCAGAAGAAACATCATCATCTTGTGGCAAATCCGCCTCATCAAGCTCTTCAATACGTTGCAGACCAACCACTTTCTCACCTTCTGAAGTACGGATAAGCGTGACACCTTGGGTATTACGCCCTACCTGACTCACTTCAGAAACACGAGTACGAACCAAAGTTGCTGCATTGGTAATCATCATAAATTCATCGCCTTCATCGGCTTGCACCGCTCCGACAACTTTACCATTACGTTCTGAAACTTTGATTGACACAACGCCCTGCGTCGCACGGCTCTTCGCTGGGTATTCAGAAAGCTGAGTTCGTTTACCGTAACCATTTTCGGTCACCGTTAAAATGTCACCATCGGTTTTCGGCACAATTAAAGATACGACTTGATCGCCTTTAACCAGCTTCATACCACGAACACCAGAAGCGGTACGTCCCATTGGTCGAACCCCACCTTTCACATTACCTTCATCATCAACAATCGGTTTTTCGTTAAAACGAACCACCTTGCCTGATTTTGAGAACAACATGATATCGCTTTCACCATCGGTAATTTCAACCCCGATCAACGAATCATCATCACGTAAGTTAACAGCGATCAAACCATTAGCGCGAACATTAGAGAATTGATCAAGTGAGGTCTTCTTAACCGTACCATCACCGGTTGCCATAAAGATAAATTTATCTTCACTGAATTCCGTTACCGGTAAAATAGCGGTGATACGCTCGTTTTCTTCAAGTGGCAGTAAGTTAACAATCGGCTTACCACGTGCGGTGCGGCTAGCCAATGGTAATTGATACACTTTCAGACGGTAGGTCTTACCACGAGTTGAGAAACATAAGATATTATCGTGTGTATTGGCTACCAATAAACGCTCAATATAATCTTCATCTTTCATTCGTGTCGCACTCTTACCTTTACCACCACGACGCTGTGCTTCGTAATCGGTCAATACCTGATACTTAACATAGCCTTCGTGTGACAAAGTAACGACAACATCTTCACGAGCAATCAGCTCTTCCATATCGATATCGTGGCTAGCGGCAGTAATTTCGGTACGACGTGCATCACCAAAATTATCACGAGCCATTTCTAACTCTTCACGGATCACTTCCATCAAGCGTTCTGTATTCGATAAAATATGGATTAGCTCAGCAATTTCATCCAATAATGCTTTGTATTCATCGAGGATTTTGCCGTGCTCTAAACCAGTTAACCGGTGTAGACGCAAGTCAAGAATCGCCTGAGCTTGTTGCTCAGTTAAGAAATACTGACCATCACGGATACCGTATTGCGGCTCTAACCACTCCGGACGCGCGGCATCAGTACCAGCACGCTCAAGCATAGCGGCAACATGGCCTAAATCCCAACCACGAGAAACAAGCCCCATTTTTGCTTCAGCCGGTGTTGGGGCTTTACGAATAAGATCAATAATCTCATCGATATTGGCCAACGCGAGTGATAAACCTTCAAGAATATGGGCTCTTTCACGCGCTTTACGTAATTCAAAAATGGTACGGCGAGTGACAACTTCACGGCGGTGGTTAACAAAACACTTCAACATCTCTTTTAAGTTGAACAGTTTTGGTTGACCGTTATCAAGTGCCACCATGTTAATGCCGAACGTCGTTTGCAGTTGAGTATTGGCATAAAGATTATTTAATACCACTTCCGCCACAGCATCGCGACGACACTCAATTACAATACGCATACCGTCTTTATCAGACTCATCACGTAATGCGCTAATCCCTTCGACTTTTTTCTCTTTTACTAAATCGGCAATTTTCTCAATCAAGCGCGCTTTATTCACTTGATAAGGAATTTCACTGACGATGATCGTCTCTTTGCCATTTTTCTCGGTTTCAATTTCCGCTTTTGAACGCATGTAGACTTTGCCGCGCCCGGTTTTATAGGCGTCAACAATACCCTTACGACCACTGATCAGTGCAGCAGTTGGGAAATCGGGACCTGGGATATACTCCATCAGCTCATCAATAGTAATATCTTCATTACTAATGTAAGCCAAACAGCCATTGATCACTTCAGTCAAGTTATGAGGCGGGATATTGGTTGCCATACCAACCGCAATACCAGACGAACCATTCACCAATAAGTTAGGAATTTTTGTCGGCATGACAGCAGGAATTTGCTCTGTACCATCATAGTTAGGTACAAAATCAACCGTTTCTTTATCTAAATCGGCCAAAAGCTCGTGAGCAATTTTCGACATCCGAACTTCGGTATATCGCATCGCTGCCGCTGAGTCACCATCAATCGAACCAAAGTTACCTTGGCCATCGACCAACATATAACGCAGAGAAAAAGGTTGCGCCATACGTACAATTGTATCGTAAACCGCACTATCACCATGTGGGTGATATTTACCAATGACGTCCCCTACTACACGAGCCGATTTTTTGTAGGGTTTATTCCAATCGTTACCCAAAACACTCATCGCGAACAACACGCGACGATGCACTGGTTTTAGACCATCACGCACATCTGGAAGAGCACGACCAACGATGACTGACATCGCATAGTCTAAGTATGAACTTCGTAGCTCATCTTCAATGTTTACGGGTGTGATCTCTTTAGCTAGATCGCTCATAGAGCCATTATCCCTCTATAGTTTGATCGGATTATTCAAACCACACTCAGTTTTGCTCGACAACGAGCCTTGGTTTAACTGTTTTGTTGGCCGAATAATATTGATACTTATAAGGTTGAAAAATATAACACAAGTTGACCCACTTCGGCATCACTTTCCCTGCCCTTTTATCAGGTTGTGACCGTGGTTAAGTATCAACTGCCGAGAAATCACACATTCGTCTTATATCCAACTGATAAGTGGTTACTTTTTCATCAGCCCAGTTTGAGTTAAAGATAACGGCTGGTGTGTATTGCTCAGCGGGTTATAATGAGCGCTTATTCGTGTGGAAAACATAGGCAATCAGAAGTATGACTACAGCACAAAATGTCGATCCAAATGAAATTCAGAAATTTGCCGATATGGCATCACGTTGGTGGGATTTAAACGGCGAATTTAAACCATTGCATCAAATTAATCCGCTACGTCTTAATTACGTGCTGGATAATGCTAATGGTTTATTTGAGAAAACCGTACTAGATGTTGGCTGTGGCGGGGGGATCTTAGCCGAAAGTATGGCTCGAGAAGGCGCAACCGTGACTGGCCTTGATATGGGCAAAGAACCATTGGAAGTGGCTCGCTTACACGCGCTTGAAACAGGCACAACGCTGACTTATCTACAAAGTACCGTCGAAGATCACGCCCAGCAATATCCGCACCATTATGATGTGGTGACCTGTATGGAAATGCTCGAACACGTACCCGATCCTCTCTCAGTGGTCAAAGCCTGTGCTCGTTTGGTGAAACCCGGTGGCCATGTATTTTTTTCTACCTTAAACCGCAATATTAAATCTTACTTATTTGCGATTGTCGGTGCTGAGCAACTGCTCAAGATTGTGCCGAAAGGAACCCATGACCACAGTAAATTCATTCGCCCTTCTGAGCTGTTACGTATGATTGATCAAACCGCGTTACAAGAACAAGGCATCACAGGTTTGCATTACAATCCCCTCACTGATAGTTACCGTTTGGGAAAGAATGTGGATGTGAATTACATCATTCATAGCCGACTGCTCTAAAATAACCGTTCCCTTTGCTCATCGATAGCAAAGAGCGTGGACAACCATAAGTAGAATGAACAACGGGTCTTGGGCACCATGACCAGCGCATTTATTGTGTCAATTGGTGCTTGACAAGACCTTGGTAAACCTTTGACTCGGGTCTCAATCTTTACTGAAAAAATTACTGAAAGATCAAGTCATTTTTTTTTAAGCTTGGTTAGTAAAAAAGCAATCTGCAAAGGCAGATTTTTTACCATTAAATCTACCCTTTGATTGTCGGTAAGTAGCTACTAACTGAATTTTTTTATTTCTCAGGTTATCCACAATATGTGCAAGTTCTGTAACTTGCATTAATGACTGGATAGCACTATCTTGTAACCCGAACACTGATACACCCCTATATATAGTGTTTCTCACCACTGGCTGTAGGGCGATTTTTATCACAAAGCCAACGTTTGATTTACAATAATTACACCAAAACATGGCTTTTATCAGTTTTGTTAGGGAAATAAAGCAGAATGAACCAACAACTTACTGTCACCAAGCGTGATGGCCGCAAAGAAAATATCGATTTAGATAAAATTCATCGCGTAATCGAATGGGCCGCTGAAGGTCTGGATAACGTCTCCGTTTCACAAGTAGAACTGCGCGCTCACATCCAGTTTTATGACGGGATCACCACCTCGGATATCCATGAAACGATCATCAAATCTTCCGCTGATTTGATTTCTGAAGAGACACCAGATTACCAATATCTTGCAGCAAGGCTCGCGGTATTCCATCTACGTAAAAAAGCCTATGGTCAATATGAGCCACCCGCACTCTATGATCACGTTTCTGCAATGGTTGCAAAAGGTAAGTATGATAGTCACTTACTTGAAGATTATAGCGCCGAAGAATTTGCGCTGATGGATACGTTTATTGATCATCGACGCGATTTAGATTTTTCTTACGCCGCCGTCAAACAGCTGGAAGGCAAATACTTCGTACAGAACCGAGTCACTGGACAAATTTACGAAAGTGCACAATTTTTGTACCTGTTAGTGGCCGCTTGTTTATTCGCCAAGTATCCCAAAGCAACACGTCTTGATTTTGTTAAACGTTTTTACGATGCGACGTCGACCTTTAAAATATCACTCCCAACACCGATCATGTCGGGTGTACGCACGCCTACGCGTCAGTTCAGCTCATGCGTGTTGATTGAATGTGGTGATAGCTTAGATTCGATTAATGCGACGGCAAGCTCGATTGTCCGTTACGTCTCACAACGTGCAGGGATCGGCATTAATGCTGGACGCATTCGCGCATTAGGCTCTGAAATTCGTGGCGGTGAAGCATTCCATACGGGTTGTATTCCATTTTACAAGTATTTCCAAACGGCGGTGAAATGCTGCTCACAAGGTGGCGTTCGTGGTGGTGCAGCAACGGTATTCTATCCTTTGTGGCACGGTGAAGCAGAATCCTTATTGGTTCTGAAAAATAACCGTGGTGTCGAGGAAAACCGTGTTCGTCATATGGACTATGGGGTTCAGCTCAATAAACTGATGTACAGACGCTTAGTGGAAGGCGGCAATATTACCCTCTTTTCACCGTCAGATGTCCCTGGCTTATATGACGCTTTCTTCCAAGATCAAGATGAATTTGAACGTCTGTACGTTAACTATGAAAATGATCCTAGTATCAAAAAACGTACCGTAAAAGCGTTAGAGATCTTCTCGCTGCTAATGCAAGAGCGTGCCTCAACAGGTCGGATCTACATTCAAAACGTTGACCACTGCAATACTCACAGTCCATTTGATGCCAGCGTCGCACCAGTACGTCAATCAAATCTGTGTTTAGAGATTGCTCTACCAACCAAACCACTGACGAATGTCGAAGATGATAGCGGTGAGATTGCACTCTGTACCCTGTCTGCATTTAACTTAGGTGCAATAGAGAAACTGGATGATTTCGAAGAGTTAGCTGAATTGGTGGTGCGTGCATTAGATGCTCTACTCGATTATCAGGATTACCCTCTTCCAGCGGCTCGTAAGTCAACTATGAACCGCCGTACGTTAGGTGTAGGTGTCATCAACTACGCTTACTACTTGGCAAAACACGGTGTGAAATATTCCGATGGCAGCGCGAACGGATTGACGCATCGTACCTTTGAAGCGATGCAATATTATCTGCTCAAAGCCTCGGTGTTATTAGCGAAGGAGCAAGGCCGTTGCCCTGCATTTAACGAGACTAACTACGCCAAAGGTCTGCTACCGATCGACACGTATAAAAAAGATCTTGATACGTTATGTGATGAACCATTGCATTACGATTGGGATAGCTTACGTAATGAGATCATGGAGTTTGGTTTACGTAACTCAACGTTGACCGCTTTAATGCCGTCTGAAACGTCATCGCAAATTTCTAACGCGACCAATGGTATTGAGCCACCACGCGGCTATGTATCAGTCAAAGCGTCTAAAGATGGCATTCTTAAGCAAGTCGTTCCTGAGTTCATCAAGCTTAAAGAAAATTACGAGTTGTTATGGAATATTGGCTCTAATGATGGTTACCTGCATTTAGTCGGTATTATGCAGAAGTTCGTTGATCAAGCGATTTCAGCGAACACCAATTATGATCCAAGCCAGTACGATTCTGGTAAAGTTCCGATGAAAAAATTGCTCCAAGATCTGCTCACTGCGTATAAGTATGGCGTAAAAACGCTTTACTATCATAACACGCGTGATGGTGCTAAAGATGATCAAAAAGATGCTGTGCAAGCACAAGATGATGACTGCGCTGGCGGCGGATGTAAGATCTAAGCAACTTTTTTGAATGTTATTCACTGATAATTTGTATGCCCCTTGCAGAGTAAGGGGCTAAACGGATGAAACCACTATGGCTTACAGCACTTTTACTCAGAAAAAAAATGACCAACTGAAAGAACCTATGTTTCTTGGTCAACCAGTCAACGTTGCTCGTTATGACCAGCAAAAATACGAAATTTTCGAAAAACTGATCGAAAAACAATTAAGCTTTTTCTGGCGACCAGAAGAAGTCGATGTATCCAGCGACCGAATCGACTATGGTAAATTACCTGATCATGAAAAGCATATTTTTATCTCTAATTTAAAATATCAAACTCTGCTAGATTCTATTCAAGGACGCAGTCCGAACGTTGCGCTACTTCCTTTAGTCTCATTACCTGAGCTTGAAACGTGGATTGAAACGTGGTCATTCTCTGAAACGATTCACTCTCGCTCTTACACGCATATTATTCGTAATATCATCAATGATCCTGCGGTTGTATTTGATGATATTGTTGAAAATGAGCATATCCTTAAGCGTGCAAAAGACATCGCCCATTACTACGATGACTTAATCCAAGCGACGAATGATTATCATCGTTTTGGTGAAGGGAAACACCAGCTTAATGATGAAACGATTAATGTTAGCTTGACTGAGTTAAAGAAGAAGCTTTATCTCTGCTTGATGTCGGTTAATGCGCTAGAGGCGATTCGTTTTTACGTTAGCTTTGCCTGTTCATTTGCGTTTGCCGAACGTGAACTGATGGAAGGGAATGCGAAAATCATTAAATTGATTGCTCGTGATGAGGCATTACACCTGACCGGTACACAGCATATGATTAATCTGCTTCGTAACGGATTGGATGATTTCACCTTCTTGCAAATCGCAGAAGAATGTAAGCAGCAATGTTTTGATTTGTTCAAAGAAGCAGCTGAACAAGAAAAAGAGTGGGCAGCGTATTTATTTAAAGATGGATCGATGATTGGTCTAAACCGCGACATCTTATGCCAATACGTTGAATACATTACTAATATTCGTATGCAAGCCGTCGGCTTAGAGCCCGCTTATCCAAAAGCAACCAGTAATCCGATCCCTTGGATTAATGCGTGGTTATCTTCTGATAATGTTCAAGTTGCCCCACAAGAAGCGGAGATAAGTTCGTACTTAGTCGGTCAAATTGATAATGAAGTCAATGCTGATGACTTTGAGGATTTCCAACTGTAATGGCCAGTGTCAAAATCAACAATACCGTAACCATTGAGTCTAATTCCTCTAACACGCTGCTAGAAAGCATGGAACAAGCGAGGCTAGAGCCAGAATATAACTGCCGAGACGGGCACTGTGGCGCGTGTCGTTGTACCCTCGTTTCCGGTGAAGTGGAATATGTTGGTTTTGCGATGGCTTATACGCAAGGTAATGAAATTCTACCCTGTATCTGCAAAGCAAAAAGCGCACTTGAGCTAGTTGGGGTGAATTATCGCCCAAAAGCCAAGCGCGCTTAATTTCGCGCTTAATTTATCGTGTTTATCTAAAGCCAGCACTATGCGCTGGCTTTAATACCAAATAACAGCCTATCGACCGTACTTCCTGATACCGATTTTTGCGCAATTTCTCTTCCCCCATCATCAAATAGAGACAATTGATAACCGTATTGATTTGGTGAGCAATCCTCTCTATTCGGCTCTTCTATTGGGGTATGCAGCCAAAGTGAAACCACATCTTGATGTTGATGAATTAACGCCTCACCTAAGATAACTTTTTGACTTGCGACTTTATACCAAACGAGAATTTTAGATTGATGGAACATACCAGCCTCCTGCCGAAATGAATCGAGCGAGTTGTTAGTCTACAGATAAATTTACTCGCTGGATCGATCATTTTTTCAGCTAAAAGGGCAAGCTTCAGCAAATCAAACGGTTACTATTTAGACTAATTAGGCATACTGCGGCTTATCTAAAACGTCTCTAGTAATAAGTTGGTAAATCACCATCTTATCAGGTCAAGATGGTTGTTTATTGAGCATGCTAGCTGGTAAATGCATCTCTTTAAGGCTCGTTACACTGCTATAGTGAGCGAATATCGGCTTCGCTGACAAATAACGACGTAGCATATCCCCCGCAATGGTTGCGATCAGCTGTTTTTGATCGTCTGCAGAATAAGTACGATTAAATTTTAACTGTTGTGCCCATTCGCCATGAGGGGTCGATAATGCCAAACAAAAGGCATCGTCTTGCAGTGGGCCACTGACTAACGCAAGATCTGTGGCACACTTCTCTTTTGTCGCTCCTGCCAACGCAAATACCGCAGCAAGAGGCTCTTGTTCACTCAGTCCGGCTTCAGCACCATGACTTAATATCCAACTATGACCACTTAAGCGAGCAATTTGCTCATCACTGAGTAACCAATAGGAAAGCCATCCCTTCGTCGCCTGCTCAGCTATCGATAACGACAGCCCTTTATCTCGCAATAAATGCCCAAGATGAGTCAGCATAGGTTCATCGACACTCACCACATAAGCTTCAATATGCGAATGAATCAGCTGTAATACCCGTACTCGTGTCGCTAAATCATTAGCCGGGCCAAAAAGTTTAATTTCGATAAAAGGCAAATACGAGCGATAACCAAGTTGATAACCTTGTGGGAGCTGTAACTTATCAAGCTTATCGGAAAGCCCGGATTCCGAACTACCAAACGTATACAATTTACTGCATTCAAAACCGACTTGTTGCGGAAACTGCTGTTTTAGATCTGGTAAAATCTGTTGCTGAACCATCAACTTAAACTCGCTTGGCACCCCTGGCGTAAAATAAAACCAGCAATCATTGATAGACAATTTAAATCCACATGCGGTACCAATAGGGTTATCAATCAGGGTGGCTTTCTCTGGTAACATCGCTTGTTTAAGATTACTGTCTGGCATGGTTTTTTGGCGCTGAGCAAAAAAACGTTGTAATACTTCAACCCATTCAGGAAAGACGACTAAATGTTGATCAGCGGCTTGAGCCGCCGCCGCTGTACTGAGATCATCGCTGGTCGGGCCTAATCCACCATTCACAATGACAACCTGATTATTAAAGCTTAGCATTAACAACTCTTCGACCAAGGCAGATTGACTATCACCTACCGTAGAACGTTTGGTGAGACTAAAGCCATTTTCAAAAAATAGCTGTGATAACCAAGCCGCATTGGTATCGACGATGTCACCATGCAATACCTCTTCTCCAGTACTTAACATTGCTATCTTGAGCATAGTTTGACCTTATTTGAGTACTCGTTTCTCATTATAGCCATCAGTATAACCAACCGATGGCATTAGATATACTTGGTTGAATGCTTAAATCCGAACCAACGCTATACTTGAACACTGAAAATGACCGCAAGCGATAAGTCGTTCAATGAATAAGCCTATTGATCATTTTCATCATGAGCATTTTCATGGATAATTAACCCTTTATACTACGGAGCATGTTGAGCGAGCTGAACACTCAACCGCTTTACCCCATCAACAACGATTTATTTAATGATTGGAGCGTTTTGTGCCTAAAAAATATAGTCTTGCATTGCTATTATCTTGCACTTCTTATGCCAATGCGGCGTACTATCAAATGCCCCAACATATAGAGTTATCTTATAATGTCGACTGTCTACAAGTCGTTTGTCATCAGCCAGAAGCCGTAGTTCCTTCGCAACTCACTTTTGTTACACCATTAAAGCAACAACCAACACTAAAGATCGAAGATTCATCACTACCGCGTTATTTAACCATTTCAGATACTCGAGACTGGGCTTATTTAAGAGGTCAAACATACACCATATTAGGACTCAGTGTTGCGACGGTAGGATTAATGACTCTGCTCCCTGAATCGATCACAAAATGGGATGAAGAGGATCGCAATCTAAGTGGCTTAGGCCGAAAATGGAAAGATAATGTCACTTCTGGACCAACGTGGGATCGCGATGAGCATTTTCTGAACTATATTATGCATCCATATTTTGGCGGCGTTTACTACACTGCAGCAAGACATGCTGGCTTTAATGAATTTGAGTCTTTTCTTTATTCGGCCACCATGTCGAGTTTTTTCTGGGAGTATGGTGTAGAAGCGTTTGCTGAAGTCCCCTCTTGGCAGGATCTCTTTATTACCCCCTTCTTTGGGGCCGTGGTCGGCGAACTGATGTTTGAAAAAGAGCAAGATATTGTCGCCAATGGTGGTGAAGTATTTGGTTCTCAGCGTTTAGGCAGCGTCAGCCTCTTTTTGTTGAATCCTGTTGGACACATTCATAGTTGGGTCAGTGATGCTTGGGGTGGCAGTGCTGAAGTGACGTTCCAAAGTACACCTTGGTTTGGTGATAGCAATGCGGCTAAATTTGCCCTCGATTCCGGTGCAAAATACGATAGTCAGTTCTATGGTATTGATTTTAAAATTTCTTTTTAACGGATGCTCAAGGTGGCCTTTCCGCTAAAGGTCACCTTATTCAATGACTTTTGTGTGATAAATGAATTATCAGACCTTGATCGGTATCCTTTTCGCAAACATTGACCTACCTCAATTTTTATTCATCATAACCGCCTACACTGATAATAAGCGTTCAGGCTATGCTAGGAGGTCATTATGAATAGTACTTTTATTGTAAACTTTGTTGGCACAGCCACCGCCGCAACGATCAAACAATTGGCGGCGATCACTCATGAAAATGAGGGTAAATGGCTAATCAGCAAAGTCAACTTCATCGACAATCAAGTTGCTGCGGTGATTAAAATTGAAGTACCGCAAAACAACGCGGACATAGTTAAATCGGCCTTTCAATCCCACTCTGAATTGCTGGTACAAATTATTGATTGTGAAGCACAAACAAACCAAGAAGAGCAGATTTATCACGTCCGCTTAGATGCCAATGATCGGTTTGGGATTGTTAATGAAATTACCCATTTACTTGATGGGCAAGGGATTAACATTCTTGATATGGACTGCCAACGAGTATTTTTAGCAACTGGTGGTGGCGTGAGTTCGAGTCTATTTAGTTCAACGATGGCCATTCGTTTACCAGCAGAAATCCGGATTGAAGATGTCATTAAAGAGCTGGAAGCACTCAGTGAAGATACTCGGGTAATGTTAGAATCTTAAATAAAATTGCTCCAATAACAAAGGGAGGCATAAACGCCTCCCTTTGTTATGCAGTGCTAAGCAGACAAAAGTTAAACCGACCACTGAGACAAAGAACGTTTGAAATCTTGATAGCCAAATTCATTTAATTTAATGATTTGTCCATCACGGCGCTCACAGTAGACTGACGGCATTTTTAGGCCATTAAACCAGTTTAGCTTCACCATGGTATAACCGGCGCTGTCCATGATATGCAGCTTTTGCCCGATCTGTAATGGCTCAGCAAACTTGGCAACACAGAACTGATCACCAGCAAGACAGGAGCAAGAACCAATCACATACTCATGTTCACCCTGTTGATTGGCTTCGAGTACCGATGCTGGCTCACGATAAATCAGGGTATCAAGACGATGAGCTTCCGTTGCCGAATCAACAATCGCGGTTTGCATTTCGTTATCCACAATATCAACAACGGTCACGACTAAATCGGTGGTTTGAGTAATGATCGCTTCACCCGGTTCAAGATATAACTGCACTTGATGTTTATCGGCAAAAGCTTTCAGCGCATCGGCGAGTTTATCTACATCATAGCCCGGCCAAGTAAAGAAGACACCGCCACCTAAGCTTACCCAGTCAAGTTTATCGAGATAAGCACCAAACTTGTCAGAAATCGCATCAAGCAATGCAATAAATGCGTCAACATCCTTGTTCTCACAGTTCATGTGGAACATCACACCGTTGATAGAATCGAAAACGCTGGTATCTAGCTTATCAAACTGTACCCCGAGACGAGAATATTTACGAGCAGGGTTAGCTAAATCTTGCCCAGCATAACTGACTCCGGGATTCAAACGTAAGCCTAGCGATGCCTTACCTTCAACTAAGTGGCGATAAGCCGCCAACTGAGATTGAGAGTTAAAGATCATTTTGTCGCAAATATCAGCGACTTCTTTTACATCCTGTTCACTGTAACCAACACTGTAAGCGTGAGTTTCACCGCCAAACTTCTCATAACCTAGCTTGACTTCAAACGGGCCCGAGCTGGTCGTGCCATCAAGGTAAGGCTTAATGATGTCAAACACGCCCCAAGTCGAGAAACATTTCAATGCCAGCACTAATTTAACCCCTGAACGTTCTTTTAAACGCTTAGCGATTTCCAAATTAGCGATCAACTTCGCTTCATCGATCATGAAGTAAGGGGTGTTTAATTCACTCTTTTGCATCTGATTTTATTCCTATTCATATCCAGTGACTTTCATTACTGGAAATATCCTAAAAAGGAAAAAACAGCCGCTACTCAGTAGCTGCTGTTTTAAACACGCGGTATTTATTTCACATCTCTAGAATCAATATCCAAGCAATCAGTTCTAGGATGCCCTCAGCGATCATTACTTGAGAATTTTAATATCAGGCTGTCCTGGCTCAAGTTCAATCACATCCCAGTCCAAACCAATCGATGGCATGGTTTCTAAGAACGGATCGGGATTCAACTGCTCCATATTGAATACTCCAGCTTCAGCCCACTCACCACGGAAAAACTGTAGCGCAGCAGTAATCGCCGGTACACCCGTCGTGTAAGCAATTGCTTGGTGCTCAACATCCTTATAAGCCACTTGGTGATCAGCGTTATTATAGATAAAGACACTGCGTTCTTTGCCGTCTTTTCTACCTTGAACCCAAGTACCAATACAGGTCAATCCGGTATAACCAGGAGCGAGTGACGTTGGATCGGGTAACATGGCTTTTAACACTTGCAATGGTTTCACTACCGTTCCGTCATGCAGAGTTAATGGCTCTGGATTCAGTAAACCAATATCTTTCATCACATTAAAGTAATTCAGGTAGCGATCGCCAAAGCCCATCCAGAATTCAATCCGTTTAGCTGGAATAAATTCCTGTAGCGAACGAATCTCGTCATGAGACATTGAATAGACTTTAAAGTTACCGCAATTAGGGAAATCAAACTCCAGCATACGGGTATGGCAAGGAACGCTTTTCCACTGTCCCTCTTCCCAATAGAAAGAGTCACCCTGAATTTCCAGTAAGTTAGTTTCTGGATCAAAGTTGGTGGCGAATTTTTTACCATGATCGCCCGCGTTAATATCTAACACGTCGATGGTATCAATTTCATCAAATAAATGTTTGACCGCATAAGCGGCAAATACACTCACCACACCTGGATCGAAACCCGCACTCAAAATACCGGTAATACCTGCTTGTTTAAACTTATCACGAAATGCCCATTGCGGATCGTAAGCTTCTGGTACTTGCTGCCCTTCTGTGCATAAGTCAACAGCCACTGACGTATCTAGATAAGAGACTTTTGCTTGGTAGCAAGCTTCCATAATTGTGACGTTAACCCAAGGAGGACCAGCATTGATCACTAGATCAGGCTTCACCTCATTAATCAACGCAACAAGTGCAGCAACATCATCGGCATCCACTGCGCGAGCTTCTAGCTTCTTAGTCGAATCTTTAAGGTTATTTTTACCTTTAATGGATTCAATGATCTTCTCACACTTCCCGATAGAACGAGAAGCAATGGTAATATCACCCAGTACGTCATTGTTTTGCGCTGCTTTGTGAGCAACTACCCAACCAACACCGCCCGCACCAATCTGTAGAATTGACATAGTATCCGTTACCTTTATTTCGCTAGCTCAACCGCTAGAGTTTCAATTTTAGCCAGTAAAGATTCAAAATCTGAAATCTTTAAGCATGGGTTCAAGATTGTGAATTTCAAAGCTGTTTTGCCATCCACTATGGTTTCGCCAAGTACAGCGACACCGCGTACCAAGGCCTGCAGACGAACGGTTTTGTTCAGCTCATCTAAATCAGACGCTTGTGTGTTTACCGCGCGGAACAACACGGTAGATAAACAAGGTTCAGCTAACAGTTCAAAAGCGTCATGCTGGCGAACTAGCTGCGCCACTTGTTGAGTTTGCTCAAGCAAGTGATCATACATGGCACCCATTTGTTGTGGTCCCACGTTTTGCATAGTCATAAACACTTTTAACGCATCAAAGCGTTTGGTCGTCGCAATCGATTTATCGACCAAGTTTGGTAACGTATCGTGTTCACGGTTTAAATAATCCGCATGATGAAGCAGGTATTTAAAGTTATGCTTATCTTTCAGTAGTAACGCACCGCAACTGATGGTTTGGAAAAACAACTTATGGAAATCGACACTAATAGAGTGAGCGCGTTCGATACCATTTAAACGCTGTTTATGGCTGCTCAAAATCAGCGCGCCGCCATAAGCACTATCAACGTGCATCCATAGATCATGTTGCTGAGCGGCATCGGCAATCGCCACTAAGTCATCAATGGCACCGTGATCGGTTGTCCCTGCCGTACCCACAATCGCAAAAGGTATTAACCCCTCCGCTTTCGCTTGGTGAATCACAGCGTCTAGCTGAGTGACATCCATCGTGCCATTTGGCAGTGCGTCCACAGCAAGAATGGCTTTTTCACCTAAGCCCATCCAAGAGGCGGATTTTTGTACCGTAAAGTGTGATTTTTTCGAGCAAACAATCCGCAGCTTATCGGCATAGTCAGGCAAACCAAGTTTTTGAATCGAATGACCACTTAATTTATCGGCAATCCAATCACGAGCTAACATCAAGCCCATTTGATTACTTTGCGTGCCACCACTGGTAAAAATACCGTCCGCTTGTGAACCTAAGTGGTATTTGTCACACATCCAATCGACCACTTTCTGCTCAACAAACGTTGCCGCAGAAGATTGATCCCAAGAATCCATGGATTGATTGAGTGAAGCGATGATCGCCTCAGCCACTACCGATGGCATCAATGGTGGAGTATGTAAATGAGCAATACAATCTGGATGCTGAACAATGATTGAATTTTTAGCAATCAGTTCAGCAGTATCTGAAATCACATCGTGCAAAGACGCATTTTTATTATCCAGATCAACGGCGTTAATCGCATTTTCGAGGATCTTTGGCTCTAACCCCGAATAAGGTGCATTAACTTGCTCAAATACTGCTTTCATTGCAGCCGTAGTGTGATTCATTACTTGAGCGAACGCTTGGCTGCCTAAATGCCCAGTATGGATAAAATGCTTTTTCCACTGTTCATTCGCGGCTTCAGGTTCTTTCAAGCCTCCGCCAGCCGCAAGAATGGCTTCTTCTAACACACGTAATGCAAAATCAATTTGCTCGAAAGAGATGATCAATGGTGGTAAGAAGCGGATCACCGAACCATCACGTCCGCCTTTCTCAACAATTAGTCCGCGCTCTAATGCGGCGCGTTGAATCGCCAGCGTTAATTGTGGTGCCGATTTAGGCTCGCCAAATTTATTCAGCTCACCACTTGGATCTTGAATTTCTAAGCCAAGCATCAGACCTTTACCACGAACCTCGGCAATACAATTCACACGGCGTTGAATGTTTTCTAAGCCCATGCGTAAGTATTGTCCCGCAATATTGGCGTGCTCAACCAAATTATCGCGAACAATAATTTCTAGTGCTTTAGCTCCAGAGATCATCGCTAATTGGTTACCGCGGAAAGTACCCGTATGTTCGCCTGGACGCCATGTATCGTGCTGTTTATTGATCACCAAAATCGACATCGGTAAACCACCGCCAATCGCTTTTGATAAGCAAAGTACATCAGGGATGATTCCTGACTCTTCAAACGCAAAGTGATAACCAGATTTACCAACCCCACACTGAATCTCATCGAAAATCAGTAAAATGCCATGTTCATCACAGATACGGCGCAACTCACGTAACCAAAATGCTGGCGCAGGGATAACGCCACCTTCACCTTGCACGGGCTCGACAATAATGGCAGCGGGTTTCATGATACCGGCTTCGTCATCATGCAATAAGCGCTCTATATAACGAATGCTGGCTTTGGCTCCCTCATCACCGCCGAGTCCAAACGGACAACGCAGGCTGTATGGGAAGGGCATAAAATGCACATCGGACATTAAACCGGTACGACGTGCCTTGGTATTTAGGTTGCCCATCATACCCATCGTCCCATTGGTCATGCCGTGGTAAGCGCCACGAAACGCAAACATGGTATTACGACCAGTCGTTTGCTTGGCTAATTTAATCGCGGCTTCGACGGCATCCGCACCAGAAGGACCACAAAACTGAATGACACACTGTTCAGCAAGTTCTGTCGGTAAAAATCCTTTCACTATTTTAATAAAATGGGTTTTTGCCGTAGTCGCTATATCCAAGGTTTGATAAGGCAAGCCAGAATCGAGCTGGTCTTTCAACGCTTGATTGATTTCAGGATGGTTATAGCCTAACGCAAGCGTTCCTGCGCCAGCTAAACAATCGAGGAAAAGCTGTCCACGGGTATCTTCCACTAAACAGCCAAAAGCCTGTTTAATCGCAATCGGTAAACGACGTGGGTAAGAACGTACCGCGGATTCGTGTTCGGCTTGATCAAGCAAAACTTGATCAGGCGTTAGATCATAAAGACCATCTAGTATTGGTACTTGGTTGGAAAAACAGGTTGCGATAGTGTTATCGACTTCAAAGGCTGTACTCATCTTCGTCCCCTTGAAATGGTTAAAATTCTGTCCATTATTCATCGTCGTGCGAGGAAAAATGACAAATAGCAAAATTTCCGATGCTGTCGTAAGACACCTTCGGAATACGGACCATTAGCGTAAATGGCAAATCACTAAACAGAGAATCAAGGTTCGGTTATGCTGCTGTCTTGATAAACAGGGCATAGAGGAAGCACAAAGCTGATTATTAATGTGTGTAAGTTAAGTGAGTTCAATGTTGGGTTTCCCATTCACATGCTGTTTCCACAGCAAGAGTATCCCGTCTATCAGCAAAAGGTTTGCTGATACCTACCCTACGTGGTGCCGCAATCAGCTTGAATGTTCACCACGCGTATCCCCCAGAAAACGCAGTCCGAGATTGAGGCGGACGTTAACATAAAATTGACCGCGTTCGCAATGATTTTTATTCTATCATTCAGCCAAATAATCACTGTATCATTCATACTCTTGAGCAATAAGTGGTAACAAACCTCTAGCGCATGATCCATGCACTAGAGGTTGATGATTAAACATAATAAAAGAGCAATTAGAGTTGGTTGACCCTAGCTTTTGTTGTCGTGGTCTTTACCCGCGGGCTCGGCTTCTTTGACGGGTAAATGACGGCTGGCCAATTCATGCGTTTCTAGATCATAACGCTCTTTAATCACGTCCTTCACGACACCATCCCACTGTGGTACGCCAACAAAATAACTAGCGCGAGCTAAAACATGAGCAGCAATCGGTGCCGTCAAGATAACAAATACCACTACAGCGAGAGCTCGTACCACAAAGGCCATGTCTCCCCAGTTAACCACAGCAAACGCCACCACCATCAAGCCAACACCCAATGCCCCAGCTTTGGTTGTTGCATGCATGCGAGTTAATAAATCTGGCATACGGTTAATACCAATGCCTGCTAGCAACATTAAAAATGAGCCGGTAAGAATGAGTATCGCAATAATTAAATCAGTCATCGTCTCTGTGTCCTCGTTTTTCTAAATAACGGGAAAAACCGACCGCTGCCATAAATGACGTTAAGGCCAACACAATCGCCACATCAATAAAATAAGGCTGTTGATAGCGAATGCTGTAGAGCACGACTAAGCCAACGGTTAAAGAGGCCATTAACTCTAAGGCCACCACCCTATCAGGTAAAGATGGACCTTTTAATAAACGTACCGTTGCCAAAACCAAGCTAATTGCTAACATGGCAAAGCAAAGGGTATAAACAATATTCAACATAGTCTGTTACCCCAGTAAATCAATCACACGAGCTTCAAGACGCTTGAACTCTTCAATCTGACGAGCTTCATTCTCAAAGTACATTAAATGGACATACAACACGCTTCTATCGGTGGCCACATCCAATGCCAAAGATCCCGGTGTGACGGTAATTAATGTCGCAAACATAGTGATCGCCCCTTCGTCTCGTAAATCGAGAGGAATCGCAATCACGGCTGGTTTCATTAAATGCGTCGGCGTTAATACATCATAAGCCACTCGCCCATTAGCCTTAATTAAATCCCAAATGAAAAACAGTCCAAAACTGATCACTTTCGGTAATTTTTTAAAATAGGCTTTAAACGTTGGGCTATCTCGTAGCAAATAAGCCAAAATCACGTAACTCATCAGCATGCCAGCAAATAAGTTAGAGATGGTATAGGTACCCGATAAGATGAGCCATACCAAGGCAAGCAGCATATTCCATCCAAAGGCTTTCATGACTGACCTCCAAGTACCGCATCAATATAAACTTGTGGATTCATCACCTGCTCAGCGGTAGCATTCATCAGCTGAATAAACCACTCTGCACATAAACCGATGGTAACACTCATTAACACCATAAGGATGATTGGAACGTACATACAGAAACGTTCACTATCACTCATCGGTGAATTCGTTTGCGCATCATCAGGTAATTTCTTCCAAAAAGCCTCTGCCCAAATTTTAATCATTGAATAAAGTGTTAGAAGGCCAACCGCTAACGCAGAACCAACGGCAATCCAATGGCTAATACCAATCCCTCCGGTTATCACCACATATTTAGCAATAAAACCAGAGAATGGCGGAAGTCCAGCTAACGATGCAGCACTGATCGCAAACAAGAACGCTAATAAAGGCGCACTACGGTATAACCCACCTAACTTATCCAGTTGGTAGCTACCGTAACGACGATACATCACGCCGCTGATCAAAAATAAATTAGTTTTCACAATCATGTGGTGTACGACGTATAAAATACCACCAGCAATAGCTAACGGTGTGAACAACGCTAAGCCTAACAGCATATAACCAATCTGACTGACACTGTGGAAAGCAAGGATACGTCGAACCTCAAATTGAGCCGCAGCCCCTAACACACCCACCACCATGGAGAAGATCCCCATCCATAACAAAATAGTTTGGTGAGTAAATGCCACATCGGAGATAAAAATCAAACTAAACACGCGATACAACGAATAGACGCCAACTTTAGTTAATAGGCCAGCAAAAATCGCAGAAATCGCTACTGGTGGTGTGTGATAAGATGCAGGTAGCCAGAAAAACAGCGGGAACGCTGCTGCTTTAATCCCGAACGCCACCAAAAAGAGCAACGAGATTAACGTGACAATTTGTGGGTTGTCGGATGCCGCTAGCTTTTGCGCTAAATCAGCCATATTTAATGTACCAGCATAAGCGTATAACAAACCAATTGCTGATAAAAATAACGCCGATGATAATAAGTTTAGGGTCACATACTTTAATGCCCCTTCCATTTGGGCTCGTTCACCGCCAAGGATCAATAGACCAAATGACGCAACCAGCATGATCTCAAACCAAACGTAGAGGTTAAAGATATCGCCAGTTAAGAAAGCACCGATCACCCCAGCCAGCATCAGATGCAATAATGGATAAAAACCAAACGCTTCGTGTTCTTCGCTCATGGTTGCCAATGCATAGATGGAAACACATAACGCAACAAAAGCAGAAGACGTAACTAACGTCACCGCCAGTAAATCGGCGACCATGGAGATACCAAACGGCGCTTGCCATCCCCCCAAGTGAGTAACTTGAATTCCATTTAAATACACGTTGTGGAATAAAATCAACGTAGCAATCAATAGTGTGGAGTTGGAAAGCACACTAACCCAACGTTGCAGCTTTCGATGACGCCAAATGACCATCGATAATGCCGCTGCAAACATAGGAATAAGAATAGGCATTAATAACATCATAATTGAGTATCTGTCGTCTTCATTTTGTTCATGTCATCCGCACCAATGACTTTATAGGCGCGATGTATCAGTACTACGGCAAAAGCCAGTACGCCAAAGCTGATCACAATCGCCGTTAATATCAAAGCCTGTGGGAGTGGATCGGCAATATCAGCAAACGGTACGGTCATTCCTACCGGGATCAACGGCGGAGCACCTCTCACTAGCCCGCCTCCGGTGAAGATCAGTAAATTAGCCGCATTGGATAAGATCATTAAACCAATAACAAGCTTAACAATACTGCGACGTAACATCATAAATAGAGCGGCGGCATACAATCCGCCAATCACGAAAGCAAATAAAGTGGTCATGTTACTTAATCCTCCACTTCAGCAAGGGTCAGCAATAACGTCGTTACCATACCAATAACGACCAGATAAACCCCGATATCAAATAATAATGGTGTACTCAATTTCAGTTCACCGACGCCAGGTAGATAAACCGTCCACCACACGCTGGTCAAAAATTCACTGCCGGACAGAATCACACCGATCACACCACTAAACATGGCAATCATTAATCCAACCCCCATCAGTTGTGAACTATCGACACCAATAAGACGTCGGGTCTGGACTGGTGTGAAAGCAAACAGATGCAAGGCAAAAGCACTGGAGGCAACAAGACCAGCAATAAAGCCGCCCCCTGGTTCATTATGTCCACGCAGCAATAAGAAAATCGAAAACAGCAACAACATTGGCAATAGAAATCGTGCCGCGACTTGTAGAATTAACGCACTATCTGTTTTCATGGTTTATTTTTCTCCAACTTGATCATCGCCGTGACTCCAATGGCGGCCAAAGCAAGAACAAATAGTTCACCCAAGGTATCTAACGCACGATAATCAACCAGTATTACGTTAACAATATTGCGTCCTTTTGCTATCACATAACTATTTTCAATTAAGTAATCACTGATCCGATCGGGTTCGGCAAATTGAGTCACGGTCATCACCAGCAATGTCATCATGCCACCAAACACAATGGCGACAAAAGCATCACGCCAACGAACGTCTGAACTTGATAAGCGTTGAAAACGCGGCAATTTAAACAATACAAAGACCAACATGATCACCGTTAGCGTTTCAATCAGTATCTGGGTAATCGCCAAATCAGGGGCACTAAAGAAGACATAAATCAACGCCATACTAAAGCCTAGTGCGCCGATCGCTGCAACCGCACCCAAACGCTGCGAGGTGATACAGGCATAACTCACTACCGCAATAATGATGCCCGAGATCAGAATCTCGTAAACCTCAACGCCAGAAAAATCCAGCGTACCATACCAACCAACGCGCGTGGCAATGGTGTAGCCAACCAATACAATGGTGGTAATAAAGATGGTTAAAATGTAATTGGAAAGATAACCATTTTGTACACGACCTGTTAACCATTTAGAAAAAATCACTAACCCTTGCATAAAGAGGTCGTAACCTTTTTCTGGACCATAGTTAAGTAAAGGCTTAGCCAAAATAGCTTTAGGCGCTAAACGGCCCCAGCGTTTAAAGAGTAAATAGCCCCCTGCTAATGCGACTGCACTGAGCAGTAAAGGTAAATTAAATCCATGCCATAAAGATAAAGCGATAGGATCAACCTTATACCCAGAAATGGATGAAGCCGCAGCAGTAATGAGTGGTGAAACCAATGATGGAATCAAACCAAAGATTAGCCCTAAACTTGCGAGGAGTGAAAAACCAATCCGCATAGCAAAAGGAGCTTCATGGGCTTCTTTCGGCGTTGTGATCACCTCTCCCCAAAACGGCTTAATCGCAACCAGTCCGGCACAAGCCGCTAAGCAGATGGAAGAGACTACGCCAACAAACAGTAATGAACTTTGCCATGGACTGGTTAACAGCCCTTCTAACATCGCTTCTTTAGCAATAAAACCGAAAACCGGTGGAATACCTGCTAGAGCTAATGCCGCTAGTGACATAAAAATCGCCGTCTGTGGCATGCTGCGCCGTAAACCACTCAACTGACGAATGTCTTTGGTTCCGGTCTCATGGTCCACCGTACCGGCGGCCATAAACAAAGCCCCCTTGTACAGTGCATGGGCCAATAAAAACACCATGGCAGCAATTAACGCCGCTTCTGTACCAATCCCTATTAATAAGGTTAAGGTGCCTAAAGAAGCAACCGTGGTATAAGCTAAAATACGTTTTAGATCGGTACTCGTCACCGCCATTACCGAGCCTACCAACATCGTCAATGCACCGACGCCAACGAGCAGCATCGTCCAAGTGCTGTCTCCTGCCATGACTGGTTGTAAGCGAGCCATTAAATAGATACCAGCTTTCACCATCGTAGCGGAATGTAGGAATGAGCTAACTGGCGTTGGTGCTGCCATTGCGTTTGGTAGCCAAAAATGAAATGGAACCTGAGCCGATTTAGTAAATGCTCCCGCCAATACCAGTAACATCATTGGTAAAAATAGGCTATGTTGCTGGATTTCTGCTCCTTGACGGACAATTTGATCCAACTGGTAGGTACCGGCAATCTGACCGAGCAATATGACTCCCGCCATTAAAGCAAGGCCACCACCGACCGTAACAAACAGCCCCTGCAAGGCTGATTTACGCGACTTTTCTTGCTCATGATGAAAACCAATCAGCATATATGAAGTAATACTGGTCAGTTCCCAGAAAACAAACATCGCCATAATGTTATTCGCTAACACGACACCAAGCATGGCGCCCATAAATGCACAAAGATACATCACTAGCTTACGCTGATCGACGTGGCCTGACAGGTAACTTCCTGCATACACGACAACTAATGTACCGATCCCAGTGATCAATAATGCAAACAATAGGCTTAAGCCATCAAGACGAATATCAAGCGAAATACCTAATGACGGAATCCAATCGTAATAGAATAATAAGCTATGCCCAGCCGTCACCTGCGGAACAAAGCCTAAGAAATACACAAACAGCAAGGCAGGAAGCAAAGCAACCCACCATACTGCACGCTCACCTAATTGGCGATACAGCCAAGGTACAAAAAAAGCAACAATAAAACCTGACATTAATGCTAATAGCATCTAATGACCTCCAAACGTCGAAATCCTGTCGTAGACAACAAGGGTTCGTTTCCCTAATGCAAGTGATTAAATGACAACCACACTAAAAATAAAGCTGAACGGCGAATGCGAACCGTGTTACGTATTATCCTAAAAGGTTAATACTTTAATATAAACAACTTACATGAAGAGTAGCTTACTCTTCCTAAAACAAGAAAGCATAAAAACAAAGTTTTATGCTTTCTGAGAGTATATTGACCTTTCAAGGGATTTTTCTATAAACCATGAAGCATTAACACAAAGTAAAGATAGGCACATGCATCGTGGTTCAGCACCAACCAGAACTTACGTTACTGCCATCACCCATGTATACGGCTCGAACAGTCAATAAGGCCTAGTATCTCCTTAACTAAGGCTCTAATACCATAGGATAGCAATCTCTTGAAACATTAAGCCACTATCCAATCACACTATGTTTAATCCGCCGACTAGATTGGCGAAGCATTGAGTGATTAGAACTTCGCTTTGATCTCCTTCACTAAAATAGGCTCATCAAGCAATACTTTTTTCGGTAGCGTAGCACGTAGCATAATATAGCCCGCCAGCGCCGCGGCGGTTGACCCAATCAAGATACCTAAACGGGCATAGTTATCCAAAATAAGATGAGCATGACCGAACGCTAACGAAGAGATAAAGATCGACATCGTAAAGCCGATACCACATAACACCGAGACAGCAAAAATATGCCGAGTATCAATACCTTCTGGTAACTTTGTCATCCCTAACTTGACGGAAATCCAGCTAAAGGTAAAGATGCCAAGCGGTTTACCGACAAAAAGCCCTAACGCGACACCAACAGGTAACGTTGATGTTAATCCCGCTAACGAGATCCCTTCTAACGAGATCCCCGCATTCACAAAAGCAAACAGCGGTAGAATGGCAAACGTTGACCATGGATGTAACCAATGCTCTAAGCGCTTTAATGGTGATGGAGAGGTTGCCTGTTTACCTTTCAAAGGAATCGCAAAACCGATCATCACGCCAGCAAGGGTGGCATGAATCCCTGACTGTAGGACAGCAAACCATAATATTGCGCCAAGTATCAAGTATGGCACTAACGACGTGACCTTGTAACGATTAAGTAAGTATAAACCACCAGCCGTCAGTAAACCCATTGCTAACGCGAAACTCGATAGCTCACTGGTATAAAATAGGGCAATAATAATAATCACGCCAAGGTCATCAATAATCGCCAACGCTAATAGAAAAGCCTTCAAACTCACAGGCACTCGATTACCCAGTAACGCCATGATCCCCAAAGCAAAGGCAATATCGGTGGCCGCAGGAATCGCCCATCCCTGGCTTGCCGTAGGATCCGCTGAATTAAACCAAGTGTAGACCAATGCCGGCGCTAACATTCCCCCTAAAGCAGCAATGGCTGGGAATAAAGCCTGCTCTTTTGATTTTAGCGATCCTTCGATTAATTCGCGTTTTACTTCTAGGCCAATTAATAAAAAGAAAATCGCCATCAGCCCATCGTTGACCCAATGAGAGAGAGACATACCGAAGACATAAGCATGCAGAGCATGCTGATAAAGCTCATTAACAGGTGAATTGGCAATCAACATAGCCGCAATAGCAGCCATAACTAATAACACTCCACCCGCGGCTTCTGTTTTAAAGAAACTACGAATCATGCGTATCATGGGGATATCGTCCTTTGTGATGATAAGAATCAACGATGAAATGTACCTAACGACACTAAACACAATAAATCCGGTACAAGAAGATGAGATTGAGTCTACTCACTCGCTGCTCGGTTTAAAAATCGCTTCTAATGAAACTAAACATCGGAAAATACGATCTATAAAGGTAAAACAAACGTAATTTCCGTTGTTAAAACAGACAAAAATAATGTAATAAAATATGTTCCCCCAAAAATTACATCAAAAGACCATTTATAAAAATAAAATTTATCAACTAGTTAAAATGACAATATCAATTTTAAATGAGGAAAATCAGAATCCGCAAGAAGTCAAGACACGATAAAATGAACAGTCATGCTTGTACCGGTAAACATGAGGTAAAAATAGAAGATGGGGAGATAAATCAACTATTGAGTCGTCATACCCGTCATTCCGCAGCTAATTCAATAATAAAAATAGCGTGATCTGGCGATCAATTTTTAATAAAAACCACGGTACCATCTTGACCACGATCGTCAGTTTTGATCTATTACTGCTATTTGACGGTCTCAAAATATGTCTACTCATCCTGTTATTAAACGCTTAGATCACCTTGGCCTCATTGCCGCCTTTTGTCACGAAATTGGCCTGCCACGGATGATAGATGCCGTTATCCCAAAATATTCTGACCACAATGTTTCTCATGGTGACGCGGTATTGGCCATGCTCCTAAATGGACTTGGCTTTCATAGCAGAACACTGCACATGTTCTCGGACTTTTTTAAGACCAAGCCTGTGTCTAAGTTACTCGCCAAAGACATTGAAGCACACCACCTTACTGATGATGTACTAGGGCGCACCTTAGATGCTCTATACGAAGCCGATGTCTCCGCGCTCTATCAGGTTATTGCTGAGCGTGTTGTTGATAAACTCGGTTTGACTACCGATTCTGTTCATCTTGATATCACTAGCTTTCACGTTGATGGTGAGTATGCACAAGATGAAAACACCAACGTGATTAAGCTTGTAAGAGGTTATAGTCGGGATCATAGGCCAGAGCTTAACCAAGTCGTGCTTGAACTCATCTGTGAAAGCCAAGCAGGTATTCCTGTTTACATGCAAGCACTGAGTGGCAACACCAATGATGCCAAGGCATTCGCTGAAGTGACTAAAAGACACATACATTGCCTAAAAGCCGCGCAAAACAGTCGTTACTTTATCGCTGATGCCGCCTTGTACACCGAAGAAAGCATCTCCTCGCTAGATGAGCAAAATCAAAAGTTCATTACCCGTGTACCCATGACCATCAAGCTCGCAAAACAAGCACTACTTGCGCTAGAGCCAGAGCAATTAAGCGCTATCGGTCATGGCTACTCAGGATGTTGGATAGACTCGGATTATGGAAAGGTCAATCAACGTTGGTTGCTCGTTCACAGTGAACAGGCCACCAAGCGGGAAGAAATTACTTTCTTCAAGAACTTAGAGAAAAACATAGCAAAAGAAATCAAAGCGTTGGAAAAGCTAAGTAAAAAACCATTCGCTTGTGAAGTTGACGCAGAATTAGCGTTTAACGATTTCAAGAAACAATGTGACTTACTAGGGTTTGAACAAGGCACTCTCATCAAACTGCCGACTTACTCTCATTCGGGCCGCCCAAAGACAGATGAAGCACCGACAGGATACCAATACTTTATCGAAGCCGCCCCCTTCACCGACCTAGAAAAAGTAAAACTGGCTAAGCTCAAAGTAGGCATGTTTATCCTCGCGACAAATGACACCGACAATGAAGAACTCACCATGACGGCTCTTCTAGCACATTACAAATCGCAACAAAAAGTCGAGCGCGGCTTCCGCTTTCTAAAAAGCCCTGAGTTTTTAACCTCTTCCATCTTCTTGAAAAAGCCTGAGCGCATTGAAGCGTTGCTAATGATAATGACGTTAAGCTTGCTTGTTTACGCCGGTTTAGAACACAAAATCAGAGAGCAACTCGTACAAACCGAAGCATTCTTCCCAAGTATGGTAAAGAACAAGACGACAGCAAAACCGACGGCACGTTGGGTCTTCTTGCAGTTCGAAGGCATTGATACGTTAGAGATTAACGGCCAACGGTTCATCACTGGACTTCAAGATCACCAAACACAACTACTCAAGTTACTCGGTAGATTCTATGAGGTAGTTTATTCCTAAATTAGCTGCGGAATGTCGGGTCATACGCTTAAACGTTGAACACAATAAAAGGCATGAGCTAGGGTCTGTTAACCTTTCGAGCTGATTTTTACAGTAGTTAGTGGTTTTTTATACAAGGCATAAGCGTTGGAATGTAGTAACGCTACCTGATAAGCCGATAACGCGGCAGAAAGAAGCCACCAACGCTGCCCGAAGGATTAGGCCAAAATACACGGGCTACGATCAAACTAATAACCCGTCAGCTGCATAAAACCACGAGCAGAATGCGAGCCTTGAGAATGAATGGGCCCTTGCCAATAAGGCTGGGTGAAGTCTAACCACAGATTAGGATTCAGTGGACTCAAGGTAATATCGATATTTTCTTTAGCGATCACGACCTGCCATTGCAAAGGTAACGTTTTTCCATTGGCAAGTTTGACTGATGGCAGTGGTATCATCTTGATTTCTTGCTCAGTCAAATGAGTCACCTTTCCATCTTTACTCGCCAAGGTGCCATAAATATGAGGTCTTTGATGCAGGTAGCGATGTCGAGTGACACTCAACGTTCGCTGTTGATCAAGGTGTAATACAAACCAATCTAAACCTTGCTGCTCTTGGCCTATCAGGCGGCTGCCCCACTCTTTACTTATCCATGCCTGGCCACGTACGGCTATCGGTTGTGTATAAGGCGTTAAACGTAATGTACCTTGGATAGAGACAAATGGCGCATATACCGAGTAAGAAGCCAGTGATGAATGATGATTTTGTCGCCGCTGAAACCCTTGTTCGCCCGGTAAGATATAAGGACCTTTAGGTGTCATATGCATCGCCAACTGAAAGTTATCGGTGGCAATATCTAACTGGCTCGGCAATGGCCCCGCACTTAATGATCGCCAATGCCAGTTATCGATCCACATCCGAAATGGCGGTGTTGTCACATCGGCTTGACCAATCCCCCCTCGAGCAATACGTTGCTCTTTCCAAACTTGATAAGCATTCGCCACCGCAACATGCGATAAAAATAGTTGCGAATTTTGCCAGCCGACGCCTTGCTCGGAATCGTTCGCCAACTTAAAGAAATTCCATACTATCCCGTATTCTTGCCCCTGTTCATCTTGTACATTAGCGAAAACATGCCACCATTCATGTTGATACTGGGGATGCAAAGCAAAATCTTGTGGCAAACGAACGGGATTATCGGCAGAGGGAAAAGCAAAAACCTGTTGCTCATCGATGGAATGAGTCACCGATGACAAACGGTCAGCCGATAAGGTCAAAAAATGACTGACAAGGAATCCAATCAATAAACCAAGTGCGACCAAAACAACCACTATCAGCCATCGCTTGTGATTCATATTATTACTCATAATGCATCCCTTAGTGATTTAATCGCCGACTGACGAACTAAACGCATCACAGGAAGCGCCCCAGAAATAATCAGCGCCAGCATCGATAACATAGCCGTTTTTGCATAAGCGGCTGGCATCAGTTGCAACTCAATACTCCATCCAAATGAGTAACGGATCACCACATCAATCACCAGTGTTGCTAATGCCAAACCCAGCGGCAAGGCAATCAATAAGGAAATCAACCCAAAAACCAATAGCTGTAACGCACCAATCACCACTAACTCTTTACCTGATACACCCAAACAACGCAAAAGGGAGATATGCCGCTGACGAGAGACCTCTCCCGCTAAGGTTGCAAAGAATATCCCACACACAGCAATAAACAGCGTAATGTTACTTAAGCTATCAGCGATAGCAAACGTGCGATCAAATACCTGCATGGCTTGATGATGAATAGAACGGTTATCAAATACACGCTCAGAATTAAGACGAAAGACACTATTTAAGCGTTTCAATAATGCTTCCCCCTCCGTTACCTGACCAGCGTTAAGCGTTACCGCTAAAGAGACATTGCCGCTACTCATAAAACCGTGCAACCAACTTTGGTGAGACATCATGACTTGATGGTAGGGATTACCATAATCATAATACACCCCGACCACTAACCAATGTTGTCCTAAAGGCATCGATAAATCGATATAGTCACCCGGACGAATGCCAAGCCGTAACGCCATTGATTCGCTAATCATTACGCTGCGAGATTGATGAAGAAGATACCAATAATCCGGAACACCGACTTTAATGGTTAATGATTGCCGCTCACCTTCAGAATCGCCTGTACTCACCATTTGGATCATACCTTTGTCACTGGCGAGATCTTTTTCCCAACGATGCCAGACTTCTTGCACTTCAGGTTGTTGAGTCAGCCATTGTGTCATCCGTGCTGCCGAACTATTGGTTGGATAAAGATAAATATCCGCGGCTAATCGTTGATTCAACCATTTATCCGTGGTGTCTCTAAAACTGCCGACCATGGTTTCTACACCAATATTCGCCGTCATCGCCAACATGAACGCCATGGTCGCAACGCCTCGATAACTCATGCTGGCAGCGGCATCCGCAAAAAACCAACGTATTTTTACGCCACGTAAAGTATAAGAAAAACTGACAAACAGTTTCCAAATAAAATAAGGCGTTAACAACGCGGCGCTGAGGAGCATTAAGGTAATGATCACAAACCCAGAGGTTTGACTTTTCGGTGCTTGATAAATCGCGATGGCTGAGACGAGCAAGCCACAAGCCACTAATCCTTGAAAGGTAAATTCTGAGCCAGCAAAACGAACCATCGACAAACGTGTGGTTAATCGGATCGGTTGAGACTTGAGCAGACGAATTAACGGCCAAGCACAAGACGCTAATGCAGCGCAAGTAGCCATCAGTAAACTATAGCTACTCCAGCGCCAGCTCCACCCGACGGAAAGTCCTACGTTTGCATCATACAAATTGCTTAAACTAGCAGATACCGAGGGTAATAATTGGTTGGCCAAAACTAACCCCAAAACGTTACCACATGCCCAACTGATTAAAATCAAACCGATCAATTCTATCGATAGCGCTTGCGCTAATTGCCAACCAGAAACTCCGGTTTGTCGTAAGATCCCCACTAATGGCTGACGCTGAATTAACGATAACGACATGGCTTGATAGAAAATAAACATACCGACTAAAAAAGACAGCATACCCAGTGCGGTTAAGTTCATATGAAAAGCTTGGGTGAGAGACTCTAACTCACTACGCGTGGTACGTACTAACGCCATTCCACTGGGTAAGCTATCGGTTAATCTTTGCAATTTCTCTTTTGGCATATCACCGCAAGCAATCACCGATAACCCAGAGCTTTGACGAATACTACGCACCAATGAAAGGTCGGCAACGACTCGTGTACCATGAATCAACCCATTGGTATCAATCAATAGTGGGCCAAGTAGGCTGCCATCTTGTAATGAAATGTAGTCGCCATTATTCCAACCTTGTAACGTTGCAAAGCCATCACTGACTAAAATCGGATGTGGCGATTTAAATAAGGCTAACGTACTGATTTCACTTAATGACTGACGATTATTAAGAGGGAGCATCGCTACCGGATCAATCCCTAAAAGCGAAAACTCCGTCCCAGTTATCGTGGTTAAGCGATAATGATCAATAGGCACACATTGATGGAAACCTTCTCGACGTAACTGAACGTAAAAACCTTGAGGAATTTTATTAGCAATATGTTTCGGTCGAATGCGATAAGGAAGAGGATTGGCAAACAGTTTTTCACCATGCTGATAGCTTTGTTTTGCATGATGATTAATCGCCGTCACACCAACTAATAAAGAAACACTGAGTGTTAAACCCAACCAGACGAGAAAAATTTGTAACGGGTAGCGACGATAATGCCCAAGTAACGCTTTAACTACGGGCAATAACATGCAACCTTCCTCCTTGTAAGCGAATACAACCTTCCATGTGCTGCGCCACTTTTTCACTGTGAGTAACTAACAATAAGGTACATTGTAACTGACGACTCAATGAAGTCAGTAAGCGCATCACTGCTTCAGCATTGCGTTCATCAAGGCTACCAGTTGGCTCATCCGCTAGAAGAATTTTGGGTTCCATATACAAAGCCCGAGCAATTGCCGCTCGTTGCTGTTGACCACCCGACACTTCTTCAGGATAACGACCTAAAAGCGGCATTAAATCTAACGAGGAGAGAATTTGTCTCAATAAACCTTGGTCTTCGGGCAAACCTTTGAGTTGCCGACAGAAGCGGATATTATCGGCGACATTTAAAGTCGGCAACAGGTTAAACTGTTGGAATATATGACCAATATTATTACGCCGAAAGGCGGTGCGTTTATGCTCTGATGTACTGTGCATCGCAAAGCCGGGAAACCAAATCTCCCCCGAGTCAACACTATCTAAACCAGCGATCAAATTGAGTAAGGTGCTTTTGCCAGAGCCACTCTCCCCCATTAATGCCAACTGATCACCTTGATTTAACGTCAACTCTGCACCTTGCAACACAGGGTGGAACTCATCACCATCCACAAAACCTTTGCTCAGGTCTATCAGCTGTAACATTAAACCGCTCACACCATTGCTTAAAATTAGGATTGAGAATCTACACTAAATCCCTTCGGGTAGGAAGTATTTTGGCTGTAGATCACAGAATATGAACATAATTGCACCAACTTGTTGTTATGTGTCTAATTTCCTATCAAATTCCGCATCCATTTTTTACTGATCATTCGCCATAATGAGCCGACCCATTTGATCAATTCTTCGACTAAAAACAACAAATAAATCCACTCAGGTTTAACGTTAAAATAGATAGCGGCAATCGCCGCCAGAGGGATACCGATAATCCACTGCGCGACCACATCTTGTCCAAGACAAAACTTGACATCGCCTCCAGCACGAAGGACTCCGACAATCACTGTCATGGGTACTGAACGCAAGACAATACCAAGGCTTAAAATCACAATGAATTTTTCTGCTAACTGACGAGTTTCTGCGGTCAGAGCACTAAACGCATTTAAGATAGGGATCTGCACAATAAACAGAACCATAGCAACCAGTATCCCAGACAGCAGACTCAGCACCGTAACACCAATGGCTTGGTAATAAACCGCATCATACTGCTTAGCGCCTAACTGATTGCCGATCAGTACTGCGGCCGCATTAGACATACCAATTAGAAAACTCAAAGAAATCGATTCAACAGGCGTCATGACGGATAAGGCAGCCAGCCCCTGCACTCCACTTTGGCCCATGATGGCGTGGTAAACAAATAACCCCCCAGCCCATGCTAAAAAGTTAAACGTCGTCGGGAGTGATAAGCGTAGAAATCGTTCAATGGTTTGCCAGACCATAACCGCTTTTACATCAAGTAGTCCAAAAGCTAATAGATGCTTTTTCCAATATAAGTAACCATACAAACAGCCCACTTCAAGAAAACCACTGAGTAACGTTGCAATCGCTGCGCCTTGAATGCCGAGTGCTGGAAAGCCTAATTTGCCGAAAATTAGCACCCAGTTCAAAAATACGTTGGCCAGAATCCCAATACCACTGAAAAAAGTACTAATGCCTGGCTTATGCATCGCACGTAGGCCAACCGCCATACTACTGACACAGGCAACCGCTAACATGCTAAAAGAGGTAATAACGAGATATTGACTGCCCAGTTGATTAACGAGAGCCGAATCGGTGGTCAATGCCATAATTTGCTGTGGAAAAAATAAAAATAAACCCACCGTTAATACCGCAAACAACATCGACACCAACCAAGTTAAGGCGGTACTTTCTCTCACCCCCTGTTTATTCGCTGCTCCCCAATATTGAGCGGTTAATAGTGCCCCACCTGTCGTTACTCCTACGAGCATAATTGTGGTCACGAACGTAGCTCTTGCCGCCACACCAACCGCCGCAATTTCTGCCTCACCGAGCTGCCCCAGCATCAACACATCCACTAGCCCGCGGCTAGAAAACATAATGCTTTGTAAAGTAATCGGCAAAGCAATCGCTATCAAGCGACGCAAAAAGTCACCTTTGGTGTAATATATCACTTGTGAAACAACGGACAACGGAGCACCTCAATGGCAAACATTAACGAGAAAAAGGCATTTTGAGTCGCATCAATACCAATCGCAGGGCCGTTTCATCGAGATTACTGGACCAAATGATATCGCTACAACGTCAAGTTAGAAGGCTGAATAGTGGCTGAAGATTATACGCTCAAGCCTTAGCCTATCCCAAGGAATAAAAATGAAAAAAGTATTAGTATTAGGTGCTTCAGGTTACGTCGGCTCTCAGCTTATCCCTTTATTACTTGAACAAGGTTATCAAGTCACCGCTGCGGCTCGGCAAGTCGATTATTTTACCGATCGCACCCCTAAACATAAGAATCTCACCATTATTTATCTTGATTTAGCCAATCAACAGCAGACTTGTCACTGGGTCAAACAAGCGGACTTAGTCTATTTTTTAGTGCACGGCATGGCCCAAGGCGGCGATTTTATCGACTACGAATTATCCCTAGCGAATAACATGCGTGAAGCTTTACAACACAGCCAAGTCAAACACGTCATTTATCTTAGTGCTTTACAACCACCATCCGGCCATTCTGACCATTTAGCCGCTCGACAAAAAACTGGCGAAATTTTACGTCAAAGCCAAGTTCCCGTAACCGAATTAAGAGCAGGAGTGATCATCGGCCCTGGCTCAGCGGCTTTCGAGATCATGCGCGATTTTGTTTATAATTTACCCATTCTGATCACACCGCAATGGGTCGATTCAAAAGCCAACCCGATTGCTTTAGCTAATCTTAACCATTACCTGTTAGCGCTTGCTCAGGAAACTCCCGAACAACATCAACAGTTTGAAGCGGGTGGCCCCGATACCCTCACCTACCGTGAACAATTTGAAGTTATTTGCCGATTAGCCAATAAACCCTTTCGGCTTTGGTCTACTGGTTTACTCACCCCTCGAATGGCCTCTTACTGGCTTGGATTAGTCACCTCGGTTCCGTCGAGTATCGGACGAGCCCTATTAGATGGCCTTGCCCATGATTTTATTGCCAATAACGATGCGCTTCAGCAACGTTATCCACAAACGATGATTGGTTATTACGATGCGGTGAAGTCCACCATCGAACAAGAGGGTACCTTTGTACGCAGTAATGTCTGGGGCTTTGACCCCGGCGCAATGCAGCGTTGGCAACCGGGGTTTGGATTTTATCCTAAGTATACCGGCGCAACCATAACCACCGATGCCACTGCAGAACAGCTCTGGAAAGTCGTCAAAACCATGGGCCAGCGCGATCAAGGCTATTTTTTTGCTAATTCGTTGTGGCGAACACGTGAATGGCTCGATGTGTTATTTGGTGGAGGAAAACCGGTTCGACGCAGCCCACCAGGAACCGAGTTACAAGTGGGCGATTTTATCGACTCATGGAAGGTGATTCGCTGCCAGCCGCCGCGCTTTTTGTCTTTATTGTTTGGCATGAAAGGGCCTGGCTTAGGGCGTCTGGAGTTTGCCATTAAAGATCTTGGTGAACAACGTGAACTGACTATTACCGCATGGTGGCATCCACAAGGGTTTCGTGGCCTTCTTTATTGGTTTGTGATGATGCCTGCGCACCTATTTATTTTCAAAGGTATGGTCAGAGCGATCGTGAAAAAAACCAAAAAATGAACCCGTGGGTGTCACTGACCGACGGATGAGTTACCCCGGTCACAATCACGGCGAAAACCCTCGACAGTGCGTAGAATTGACACTATTTTACATTGATAATATCAATGCCAACTTATAATAAATAACACAAGGGTATCAATGTGAACGTCATATATCGATGGATAAGCCTACTCTGTATTGGATTAATATCCTTTCACACACCAGCGACATTCGCCAATAGTGGCTATACCGAAACCCGCTACCCATTGGTACTGGTCCATGGCATCTTCGGTTTTGATAGTATCGCCAAAATAGATTACTTCTATGGCATTCCTCATGCACTCAGTAAAGATGGTGCTACCGTATTTACTGCGCAAGTCGCAGCCGCTAACCGCTCAGAAGTACGCGGCGAGCAACTATTGGCACAAGTTGAAACCATTCTAGCCCTAACCGGCAAAGAGAAAGTCAATCTTATCGGTCACAGTCAAGGCAGTCCAACCGCTCGTTATGTCGCCTCAGTGCGTCCTGATCTGGTTGCTTCGGTGACTAGCGTTGGTGGTGTTAACTGGGGATCGCGAGTCGCTGATATTGTGAGAAATACCGTACCAGAAGACTCGATTTCTGAGGCCTTAGCCGTCAAAATCACCAATAGTTTTGTCACTTTGATCAACGTACTCTCCGGTGGCAAAGGGCTAGAACAAGATGCCTTAGCGGCGCTCGATACCTTAACCACGGAAGGCTCATTGGCTTTTAACCGTCATTATCCAGAAGGCGTTCCGACAACCTATTGTGGGCAAGGTGAAGCGATCGCCAGTAATGGTGTTCACTATTTTTCTTGGACTGGTTCATCGGCCATTACTAACTTGCTTGACCCCACCGACATCCCTATCGGAGTTTTAAGCCTTGCTTTTGATGAACCCAATGATGGCTTGGTCTCTGTCTGCAGTAGCCATCTTGGTCAAGTCATTGGTACCCACTATAAAATGAATCATCTCGATGAAGTCAATGGGCTTTTAGGCATTCGCCATCTTTTTGAGGTTTCACCCGTTACTCTTTATCGTCAACATGCCAATCGTTTGCAACAACTTGGACTGTAATGATGCGTTATAAACCCATGATGGTTGCCCTAGCACTCGGAGTATTGATAGTGACATTGTCACCAATATGGTTGCATGATGATCAACCCGTGACCGCCCAACCACCGAGTGTACTGAAAAGTGACGTTGATCTTTCCTCCCCTCGCGATTTCTTGAATTATCTGGTATCAGAAATGGATCAGATCGATGTTAACTTATTAAAACAACAATTTGCGCATTATATTGATGAAAAAATCAGCTTTGATGAGCCTTTGTTTCATCAATTAATCGACTATCACCACGCTCTCGATAAGTTAAGCTTTTCATCACTGAACGGACTCGCTGCAGATTGGCAACGTCTGCATGACAAAATCGTTAATCTTCAAGGCGTTCATTTTTCTACCGATCAGCAATCTTTATTTACTGAAGAAAATCGTATTCGACAGCTCGCGATTGATAAACAAAAACTGTTTGAAATCTATCCACAACAAAAAGCGCAACGCTTATGGGATGAGCAGATAAACCAACAACCGGATTACATTCAACGTAATGAACATAATGATCGTTTATTAAAAGCGGTTCTCACATTAGATGAGCAAGATCCACAAGACCACTACCTAGCTTTAAAAGAATGGGTAGATGAAGAAACCATTCAACGTCTTAATCACCTTGGGCAATCAAGACAGCAGTTTGATCAACAGTGGCAGCATTATGTTGAGCAAAGAAAAGTAATTGTTAAACGTTTAGCCGATCATCCTGATCAGCAACAAACACAGTTAGACGAGCTACGTCGTCGCACGTTTTCCGAACAAGATTTACGACGTGTACAAAGTTTAGAACGCATTCACTTTGATCAATAAGCACTTTGGTCAATAAGATAGTGTAAGTAAGGGGTCGAATGAGTCACTCCCCATTGCGGGGAATAATTATTGGATTGATGTGAGCAAACATCATCAACAACTGATGTAGATTCAAAGAGGAAACATTACTTTTATACTTATCAGAGCCACGATAAATCGTCGCTCTGATTTAGGCTAACACGGTGAAATTAAGGGGCTTGAAAAGACAGGGGAATTTCCGCTAATTGGGTCCCTTGATTATCTGGAAAAATCACATATTCGCCATGGTATTTGACGTTTGATTTGTAATCAGTGCGTTTATGAAGCATAAATCCTGCTGCCGCAGCTTTCTCGACAAATCCGGCATGGTGACCACGCACAAACCAGTTCATCGGTTTTATCAAGGCTTCGCCATCAAAACAATCATCACACTGCCTTGAGCAAAGCGCGAAAGAGTTTTGCCCTTCGATAAATATTTGTACTTTACCACAATCCACTAATGGTTCAGAGGTTGAGACTTCCCATCCAGCTTGTTCCATTTCGTCCAAAAAGGCGTCTATTTTCTTATCCGTTAAGTGATTATCGGCATGCTCATTGAAAAACTGGGCGTAATACGCCGAAATACGTCGAAATTGCAACCACAATCCTGATTGATTCCCCTTCGAGCGCCCCGCTTTTTGCCAAACGGTTAAATCATCGCGTACACAGCGGTCAAAACGCTGACTTTTTAAAGATTTGCTCACCCAATGTACTAAAAAATGATTATTTGCCACGGGAGCATTCGCCAACTTTCCAGCAGCGTGTTCTTGCGCTAACTCTTCTAAAGCGCTGTTCACCAGCTTCTGAATTTCTAAATAATACTTCGCCACTATGCGTTTCTTCCCAATGTCCAATAAAAACCCGCAGACAGCACTGAACATGCTGACATCACTAAAATCATTGGCCAAGTCACATCACTTGGCATTGAGGCAACCACGGCACCAATCACCGAGCCGGTTCCAAAGCGCAATGTACCGGACAAAGAAGAAGCCGTACCAGCGATTCGAGGATAACCACTCAATAATAGTCCCATCGCATTACTGCCAATGGTTGAAATGGTGCCAATAAACAACACCACAAAAGGAACGGTTCCCCATAATCCCCAATCAAGTGCCCAACCAACAAATAAACCAACGCCCGCCAATAATTGAATAAATAATCCAAAACGCAACATAGCATGCGAACCAACGCGTCGCACAAATCGACCATTAATACTGGTCATCGCGATCATCGCAATAATATTGAGCGCAAACAGATAACCAAACTGGTTTGGAGTCACACCATAAATATCAATATAAACAAAAGATCCTGCGGTCAAAAAGGCAAACATCCCCGAAAATGAAAAAGCCCCAGCGAAAATCAGCCCCATCGCCTGACCATTACGGCATAATTGCGCATAGTTTTTCATGGTGTTCATAAATCGCAAGGGTTGACGATTTTCTATTGCCAATGTCTCAGGCACTTTCCAAAGTACCATCGCCATCACGACCACAGCAAAGATAGCCAACACCCAAAAAATGGAGCGCCAACCAAACCAAACAGCTAAATGCCCACCAATCAATGGCGCAACTAACGGCGCAAGTGTAACCACTAAGGTGACAAAAGACATCGCACGTGCAAAGTCTTCTCGATCAAACATATCGCGCACAACCGCCTGAATCACTACTGCGGCAGCTGCACCTGCAAACCCTTGAGCGGCACGAATATAAGTTAATGCCTCGATACCGTGTGTCGTGGCACTAAAAACTGAAGCCACCGCAAATAAAAATACCCCTGACAACATCACCGGACGACGACCATAACTGTCCGCTAACGGGCCGTGCAATAATTGTCCAATCGCAAAACCTGCCGTATAAGCCGTTAACGTTAATTGCACGGAACCGGCAGTAGTACCTAAATCTTTGGCGATAGCGGGCATTGCAGGTAAATACATGTCGATAGCGAGTGGGGTTAACGCCCCGATAGCGCCCAACACAATAAACAGCAAAAAGCCAAGGCTAGAAGCATCATATTTAGCGGGGGCAGTATTGGAAGTCATAAGTCTCCGTTTTATCAATGAATATGATTTAACTCTGGTCGATAGCCTATCGACCCAATCGCTGATCTTACCGATAAGCAACCCATTTCTTTATTGCGACGAGCTGAGATAAGCGACTGGCTTAAGATAAGCGTTCGCTACGAAGCCGATTGTGTGTTCAAATATAAGGAAACTCGATGGCCGTGTTTCCTAAGGTTGAGCGATCAGTTCCAGACAGAAGCGATTTCCGACTCGGTCAAATAACGAGATTCTCCCGGCTCAAGACCAGGGTCCAAAACAATATCGCCCACACGTTCACGATGTAACCCAACGACCTTATTACCAAGAGCTGCAAACATACGCTTAACTTGATGATATTTACCTTCGTGAATGGTCAACAAAACCTGTTGTTGATCTATGATTTCTAGCTGAGCAGGTCGGGTTAGATCTCGCTCACCGCGTAACTCAATTCCCTTCGCAAACTGCTCAGTATACTCGGCTGCAATGGGATCTGCGAGCCAGACACGGTAAGTTTTTTCACAATGATGTTTAGGTGACGTCACCCGATGTGACCACTGCCCATCATCAGTGATTAACACGAGCCCTGTCGTATCAACGTCCAAGCGCCCAGCAAAATGCAAGTCCCGTTGGTTAGCCTCATCCAATAACACAAAGGCCGTTTGGTTGAAGCTGTCTTCATGAGAACAAACATAACCTTGAGGCTTATGCAGCATAATATAACGAGGGCCACTTAAGGTCAGCGCTCTGCCTTGCCACTCAACCTGCGATAACTCGGTAACTTGACATGAACCACTTTTGCGAACAATACCATCGACCGTTACATCGCCACTTTTTAAAAGTTGAGTCGACTCTTTACGTGTGGTGCCGAGCGCATCACACAAAAATTTATCTAAACGCATGAATACCTCATCTGCTTGAAGTCAGGTATTATACAAGCCTCACTCAAAATAGTTGAACTATTTCACATAATTAATCCCTTGCCTTTATGTATACCTTACGACCTTATCAAGCGGATTCAGTCAAAGCCGTGATTCATTACTTTCGTCAGCACAGTACCCCTGCGGTGATTGTCCTCCCTACCGGTGCAGGAAAAAGCTTAGTCATTGCTGAATTAGCACGTTTAGCTAAAGGGCGAGTATTAGTTCTTGCCCATGTTAAAGAACTGGTGGAACAAAACCATGCCAAATATGAAGGCTATGGACTCACTGGCGGAATATTTTCGGCCGGACTAGGACGAAAAGAGAGCGAACATGCGGTGGTGTTTGCTTCCGTGCAGTCTGTGGTACGAAATTTATCGACTTTTCAACAACCATTTTCGTTATTAGTGATTGATGAATGTCATCGAGTCCCCGATGATAAAGACAGCAGCTATCAAAAAGTCATTAGCCACTTATTGACCCTCAACCCAAAGATGAAGGTGCTCGGTTTAACCGCAACCCCTTATCGACTAGGCATGGGATGGATCTATCAGTACCACACTCGTGGGCTCGTGCGCAGTGAAGAGCCACGTTTTTTCAAAGATTGCATTTTTGAATTACCGATCCACTACTTATTGGATGAAGGTTTCTTAACTCCAGCGCGTCTGATTGATGCGCCTATCCTCAGCTACGATTTCTCTCAGTTAAGCCCAACGACTAGCGGACGATACAAAGAATCTGAACTCGATCTGGTTATCGAGCAATCCAAACGCGCAACACCACAAATCGTTCAACAAATTATTCAGTTAGCGCACAACAAGCAAGGAGTAATGATTTTTGCGGCTACGGTTCGTCACGCCCAAGAGATCCTTAGTTTACTGCCTGAACAGCAATCCGCCTTAGTGATTGGCGATACATCATCACAAGATCGCGATCGGATCATCCAACGTTTTAAACAGCAAGAGATCAAATTTTTGGTCAATGTCTCAGTATTAACCACCGGCTTTGATGCTCCACATGTCGATTTGATTGCTATTCTAAGGCCCACCGAGTCGGTGAGTTTATACCAACAAATCGTCGGTCGAGGTTTACGTCTCGCGCCGGGAAAAACCGAATGTTTGGTGCTTGATTATGCGGGTAATCAGTATGATCTGTATCAACCCGAAGTCGGCGACCCGAAACCCGACTCTAACAGTGAAATCATTACTATTCCTTGTCCTGCTTGCGGCTTTAATAATAACTTTTGGGGCAAACTGGATGCGAACGGCTTTCTTCTCGAACACTATGGGCGGCGATGCCAAGGCTATTTTGAAGATAAAGAGACTGCAGAGCGCGAACATTGCGGCTACCGTTTTCGTGCCAAATATTGCAATCAATGCGGAGCCGATAACGACATCGCTGCGCGAATTTGTCACGAATGCCAAGCGACGCTAGTGGATCCGGATAAAAAGCTTAAAGAGGCATTGAGCTTAAAAGATGCATTAGTGTTTGCGTGTCTCACCATGACATTCAGCGTTCATAAAGATAGCAAAGGAAAAAACCATCTTCGAGTGACTTATCTTGGTGAGAATAACGCCCAAGTGCACGAGTTTTGGTCACTCACAACCCCAAAACAGAAAGCTATCTTTAAACAGCGTTTCGTTCGCCCCCATCTGGCCGATAAACATCGAGCATTTGACGCCGCATCACCGAGTAAAGTCGTCGATCATCAGCACCGTTTTCGACCACCGCAATTCGTTATCGCACAAAAAAATGGCCGATTTTGGGCACTGAGGGATAAAATTTTTGCCGATGAGCTCAGTGATTAACCACGCTGGTGAGTGCCTAGTATGAAGCCATCATTTTTATTGCTCATCCTAACGTAGAATGTTAGTATCCGCGCTCGTTTTGAGAGTGATTATTATCGCTAACGAAGCGCTACGACAGCACAAGGTCGCATTGATGCTGTCACACTTACTATTTTTTTACTAATTTGAGAGTAAATACTATGAAATTCAATGCAGTAGTGCGTACTGAACTAGGTAAAGGTGCGAGCCGCCGCCTACGTCACACTGGTCTATTCCCAGCTATCGTTTACGGTGGTGAAGCAGCGCCAGTATCTATCGCTCTAAAACACGATGATGTGATCAACCAAATGGATAAGCCAGAGTTCTACGAAGCGATTACTCTAGTTATCGACGGTACTGAAGTTAAAGTTAAGCCTCAAGACGTTCAACGTCACGTGTTCAAGCCAAAAGTTGAGCACATGGACTTCATCCGTATCTAATTCCCTACCAAGGAATTTGTTGGATAAAATCCAACCTTTTGCATAAATAAGATTTTTTGGCCTTACCATCCAAACCATCTAAAAATCAGAAACCCCGATGCTACCAACATCGGGGTTTCACCGTTTTAAGGGCTTCCTTTTAAAGCCCTACCCTTATATATCATCGCGTTAGCGGTTGTGCGAAATATTAAAGTAAGCGACCTCTTTTTTAAGTTCGTTAGCCAAACGATTTAACTCGTGCCCCGCATTTTCATTGGCTGCCATCAATTGGATCGACTCACTCGACATTGATGAGATTTGCCCCATCGCTGAAACTACCTCTCCAACCACAGCCACTTGATCATCCGTCGCTGAAACCACTTCTCGAATCCGATGAAGCGTATCTTTGGCTTGTTTTTCTATATTAATCAGTAGATCGCTGGCTTGCGCGGTTTTTTGATTACCCTCTTCGACCTGAGGTTGTGTTGCTTGCATGGCCTTAACACTGATCGCAGTTTGAGACTGAACTTCACTGATCAATGATTCAATTTGCGAAGTCGCTTCTCCGGTACGCTTAGCTAATTGACGCACTTCATCAGCCACTACAGCAAATCCTCGACCAGATTCTCCGGCTCGTGCAGCCTCAATCGCGGCATTCAATGCGAGTAGATTGGTTTGTTCTGAAATACCACTGATCACATTTAATATTCCACCAATATCTTTGGTCTTTGCTTCAAGTAACTTGACTTGTTCAACGGTTGAGTTGACCGTAAGAGCAATTTTTTCCATTTGTTTCGCGACCGAGAAGACTAATTCGCGCCCGTGATGCGCATTATTTGTCGTCATGACCGAATTACTTTCGGTTTGTTTAGCAATATCCGCGATTTGATCAATCGTATGACGCATATCTTCTAATCGTGAAAGCGTATCTGCGGTTAAATTTGATTGCTGCTTGGCCGAACTCAAAACTCGACTCGACCCATCAGAGACCTCTGAAACTTGACCAACGATCTTGGCTGAAGCTTGAACAATATTACTGACGATAGCCGTTAAGGTTAATGACATACCAGACAATGAATCCAAAATACTGTCTTTCGCTCGTTGCCCATAGCGGTGGATTAAATCCCCTTTTGATAAGCGTTTGATCGCCTGCTGGGCTTCATAAGGTTCACCACCCAATGATTGGCGAAAGCTTCTCTCAATAACGATGGCGACGAGTAATGAAATCACGATCGCCACTCCCGATAGCAGCAGCATTAAGTTTTGAAAACCGCTTGCTTCTTCACGAGCCGCGGGCGTCATCTGCTGATTCAACTCTTCTTGATAGTCAATAAACTGGTTGATGCTATTCAACCATTCAACAAATGCCGGACGAACCTGATCAAGGAGCGCTACATTCGCATTAATGTCTCTTTTCTTATCGCTAATGATCGATTGCACCATGGGTAAGGTTTTTTGCTGGATTTGATCAATACTGCGTAAGATAGCCTGCTCTTTCGGCGTAAATATCACGCCACTGGCGATCATTTTTTGCATGTTATTTTCAGAGTCTTGATAAAAACGCGCTAAGTTTTTTATTTCATTTTCTAGGGCGTTGAGTTCCGCATTATTTCGTGCAATGGCGATATCTCTAATCGCAATAGCGCGATCATGTACACTGCCCCGATAGTTAATCGCATAACGCTGTTTGAGTGAGTTGACATCGGTAATTTGTGACAAGGTATCATCAATCAAGTTTACTTTCTGAATACCGAGTATCGTCAATAACAACATTAAACAGACTAAAATGCCAAAGCCCAGTGCCAGTCGCGTTTTCACTTTCCATTGAGACATAAAGTCCATGGCTTCCTCCAAAAATAAGTATCAATAAATTATTAGTATTTCTTGTTATTAAGCTTGCTGATATTTAATGCAAAAAATAGGCTAAATGGGGTCAATACACCGATGTATCACACGTTCAGACAAAACAGTTTTTACTGTGTCGTACGCCGAATCAGCGCTGAACAGGTTGTACGTAACGCAAACTAAAAAGACCACTTTAGTCTGATTAGGTATAGTGAAATAAACACAGCAGCGCTAATCGAATCTACGTATTAATTTGATAGGAAAAAGTGATAATTAACCGCTCAGTTTTCTACTATGCACTTCAACTTATCATCAAAGTGAGTGATTGCACTCGATACTTATTGATTGAACGCTCAATTTTCAAACATTCTGTAACATCGTCGTCATCTAAAAGAGAAATAATCCAGCGTATTCTCGGTATTTTACTGCTCAAACACAGCAGTGATAGCGAGAGAGCCTCTTTCTAACGGTGGTTATCATTATGTTTAAATTGAACCAGTTCAACATTAGTACTCGCTTATTTTGCTTAAGTGCCTTACCCATCATCAGCTTACTGGTCGCACTTGGACTCTCATTTGAAGCCGCTCAAGAAAAAGATCGGCAATTCACGCGGCTTTATCAACAACATCTACTGCCACTGAGTGATATTTTGGCAACCCACTCTTTACTGAGACAAGAAGGTCTAGATGACTTAAGACGCTATCGCACCGGCTGGGCAAGTCAAAAAGATACCGTAGAAAAAATAGAACAGTTAATAAACCAAGTGGAAACCCACTGGACAGCTTATCAACGGACGCAAAGTGGTGTGCTCGACCCATTACGTCAACAAGCGGATGAACAATTGCAAAAAGCTATCGAACTTTATCAGCAGTGGATATCAAGGGCAGGCAGTGATGCAATTACGATCCGAATTCTCAACGAATCAACGTTTGGTAATGAAATTAATCAAGTATTAGTTCCGCTCGGTGACACACTGAATCAATTAGTTAACCAACAAATTAGTAAAGCCGATGACGTTCAACAAGAAGCAACGCTCTTGACGGCTAGAATGATGCATTTTTATCTCTTTGGTGGAGCCGCTTGGGTTATCTTGCTCATGGTACTCGGCTGGTTGATCCAACACTCAATTCAGCAACCATTACGCCAATTACGTAATAGCATTCAATACCTTGCTCATTCTTCTAATCTAACAACACAAGTAACGGTGCAAGGAAAAGATGAAGTTGCACAAACAGTGCAAGCGCTCAATACGATGGTTAATAATTTCTGTCACTTGATCATAGAAATTGAAAATAAAAGTGTCGATTTACACCAAAATGCTCAACGTATGCTCGCGGTAAGCGAAACGGTCGAGGACAAAGCAAATACGCAAAGTCGACAAACCGCAAGCGTCACAAAAGCGATGGATGAAATGGAGCAAACCATTCATGCGATCGGTGAACACACACAATACGCGCAAACTGTGATTGCCCAAGCGGAAGAATTTAGTTCGCAAGGAACAGATACCGTACAAAAAGCCAGCGCCGGAATAAAAAGCTTAGCGAAATCGATCGATGACTCAGCACAAATCATTCGTCATCTGCATAAAGAATCTACCGAAATATCCCAAGTATTAACCGTCATCCAGACCATTGCTGAACAAACGAATTTATTGGCTCTCAATGCCGCAATTGAAGCGGCACGAGCGGGCGAAGCAGGGCGAGGGTTTGCTGTCGTCGCCGATGAAGTGCGTAATTTATCAGGCAATACTGAACAAGCTACCCGTTCGATTAACGATGTGCTTTCTCGATTACAAAAGGGCGCTAATGACGCAGTCACGGCGATGCAATCGGCAAACCAACAAGCTTTAGTCAGTGTTGAATTTTCGGAACATTCTGAACAGGTTCTTAAACATATTCGTCAAGCCTTTGAAGAGGTTGCTCTGGTTAACCAATCGATCACTACGGCTAGTCATCAACAAGCCAGTGTCGCGAAGCAGACTAAAAGTATTATTTATCAGCTCGGTCAAGAAACTCATGGGCTAGAACAACAAGCAACACAGGCAAGAACAGTCAGTGAGCGATTAAGCGATGCTTCTCAACAGCTTGGGGGGAAAGTACAGCATTTTACCACCGTATAGGTACTCTGGGTGGAGCTCTTGACACTTTGGCCTTGATTCGCAAAGACTAAATAGTAATGCCCTCAAGTACAATATCGTACTTGAGGGCCGAAAAAGATCGGTTGATTGATAATGCCTGCAACGACTAAAAATGCATGATCGGCCAATCAGACACTAAGGCACGCGCTTTAAGCTGTTGGTTTGGATTAGTCGCCACTGGATGGCTGGCAAACTCAAGCATGGCAATATCATTATGTGAATCACTGTAGGCGTAGCAATCACCAGGGCTGATACCCAGCTCGGCCAACCAGCGATTAATCACCGCCACTTTTCCTTCGCGATAACTTAATGGGGTTCGCGCCTGTCCAGTAATGAGCCCTTGCTGTGTCTCTATCTCAATGCCAATCGCAGCATCAATCGCTAATAACTGTTGCCAAGGGCGCACCAAAAAATCCTCACTGGCTGAAACAATCACGACTCGACGTCCAGCTTGTTGATGCTCTCTGATCAATTGTTGCGCCATTGGATATAACTGCTTGAATAAATGCTGCTGCACAAACGCTTCCGCTGTCTGACTGACTTGCTGATACTCCCTACCGACAAGAGGAGCAAGGGTGAGCTTTAAATAATCATGCATATCCAGCACACCATGATCGTACTCAGCCATCATCTGTGCATGCTGATGATGCAATGCACTCTCTTTCAACCAACCTATCTCCGACATGTAATGCCACCACTGTGCAGAGCTATCAGTAGCAATCAATGTGTGGTCTAAATCAAACAGAGCCAGTTCCATATTTTTTCCTAATCGATAATCCTTTGTATAGGATGCCAAGCCAAATTGCTTTTGTATAGCGAGTCTAGCTTGGCCTTAGCCCTATATTAACTAATGTCTGTCATTGGAACTTCATCTTTCTTATTTATGGTTAAACCACATCCCATTGGAGTTAATCATGAGTCAGTTACCCCCTCTGAATGCTTTACGTGCATTTGAAGCCTCAGCTCGTTTAGGCAGTTTTACCAAAGCGGCCGATGAACTCAATGTCACGCAAGCTGCGGTCAGCCAGCAAGTAAAAATTTTAGAACATCATCTCAAAGCCACATTGTTTATTCGTGAAGCGAAAGGAATTCGACTGACGGATGCCGGACAAAGTTATCAACCCGTATTAAGCCAAGTTTTTCACTCATTACGGATCGGAACTGAAGACCTGTTTGGTGAGCGAGGTAATAACACCTTATCACTGCGTGTATCCAATACATTTGCTGAGCATTTCCTTGCCGCAAGATTGCCAAATTTTTTAAAAGATTATCCCCGCTTTCGAGTTCGGTTATACACCTCGCCATGGAGCCAATCTGATCAAAGAAGTCAGCCTGATATTGAAATATACAACGGTTATGGAGACTGGGATGGGCGTCAAGTCGAACGGCTAACTCATGAATACTGGCAAGTGGTGTGCCGCCCACAAGCCATAAACCATTACGGTAACGTCACTTGTGCCAAACAGTTATTAGATTGGCCACGCGCCGCGATTATTGGTTATCGAGAAACTTGGCTCGATTGGTTTAGCCAACAAGGTATCACTGAGATTGCCGATGCACCTTGCTTAGAGTTCGATACCACTACCCTAGCAATTCAAGCGGTTCGTCACGGTGATATTGCCTTACTGACGCGTAATTTTGTGGTCGCCGATCCTCTTGCTAAAGGTAGCCTCGTACTGGCGCATCCGGCGAGTATGACAACGACTGGAGGACATTATCTCGTGTGGAAAAAAGGCGATCATCGCCCCAAAGTATTGGCTTTTTGTGATTGGATTCGTCGTGAAGTTGCCAAGCACAATGCAACACAAGCTGATTTATTAGGGCTGACATAAGAAATTCTAGGTCATTTAACGCAATGGCGTAACGGTTTCGTCATCTAACTTGCTTAACGTACTCATAATGCATTCCACCACGAACATTCACCCAGAAAATATGTCATTAGGAGTTAACCATGTCAGCACGACACATTTTGGCCAAAGGAATACTGGCTCTCTCGGCAAGTTTTTCTTTTATGCTTTACGCAACCGAACTGACAGTCTATACCGCCATTGAGTCAGATGATTTACGAAAATACGCCGAGCGTTTCAATCAAGCTCACCCAAACATTAAAATTAACTGGGTGCGCGATTCAACAGGTGTCATTACAGCTCGCCTATTGGCAGAAAAAAACAATCCTCGCGCCGATGTAGTTTGGGGGCTGGCGGCAACCAGCTTAATGTTATTGCAAGATGAAGGGATGCTACTGCCTTACTCACCTAAAGGTGTCGAAAAACTATCGCCTAAATTTAAAGACCGCACTCAACCCACTCATTGGGTCGGTATGGATGCTTGGATGGCAGCCATTTGTTTTAATACTATTGAAGCGAAAAAACACAATTTGCCGATGCCAATATCGTGGCAAGACCTTACTAAACCGGTCTATCGCGGTCATATCGTGATGCCAAATCCAGCCTCTTCAGGAACCGGCTATTTAGACGTTTCTTCTTGGTTACAGCTGTTTGGCGAACAACAAGGCTGGGCGTTTATGGATAAGTTACACGCTAACATCAAAAATTATACCCATTCCGGATCTCGTCCTTGTGTCCATGCCGCTACCGGAGAAACCGCTATCGGTATTTCTTTTGCCTTTCGCGGCGCACGTGAAAAACAACGTGGTGCGCCCCTTGAGCTGATTTTCCCAACCGAAGGTGTCGGCTGGGATATGGAAGCGACCGCGATCATCGCGGGGACAAAGCAGCAACAAGCGGCTCAAACACTGGTTGATTGGTCAATCAGTCAGTCGGCGATGGAAATGTACAACGAAGGATACGCCATTGTTGCCATGCCCGGCATTGCTAAGCCCGTCCAATATTTTCCAACCAATGCAGAAAGCCTACTGATTGATAATAACTTCCAATTTGCAGCGGCTAATCGTGAACGAATTTTACGCGAATGGGAGCGTCGTTACGACGCTAAATCTGAAGCCAAATAATCGAAATAATGGTTAGGCAAGCAGCAGAGACTGATTGCCGCCTATTTACCCCTTTTATCCCAGCTTAGTTAAGGAGAACATCATGCGATGCCAAGGCAGCCAACTGGTTCTTGAAAAGATCAATAAATGGTTTGGTGAAACTCAAGTGCTAAATAACATTCACTTAACTATCCAACCTGGGGAGTTGATCTGTTTTTTAGGTCCTTCTGGGTGTGGAAAAACGACTTTATTGCGAATTATCGCCGGATTAGAGCAACAAAATAGCGGGACGTTATTACAAGGCCAACGTGACATCAGCACACTGGCTGTTAAAGAACGTGATTTTGGGATTGTCTTTCAATCTTACGCCCTGTTTCCCAATATGAGCTTGTTCGATAACATTGCGTTTGGTCTACGTTGCCAAAGCGCAGAAAGTCGCTTAATTAAACAACGGGTCAATGAGTTACTCGACTTAGTTGAACTCGCCGAGCATGCCCATAAATTTCCTGCACAAATTTCCGGAGGTCAGCAGCAACGTGTCGCTCTTGCGCGAGCGCTGGCACCTGCGCCAGGTCTATTATTGCTGGATGAACCATTATCCGCCTTAGATGCTAAAGTTCGTACCCATTTGCGGCATGAGATTCGCGGCTTACAAAAACGCTTAGGCGTGACAACGATTATGGTCACTCATGATCAAGAAGAAGCCTTAGCCATGGCGGATCGTATCGTGGTTATGAACCACGGTGTCATTGAACAAATTGGCACCCCAGAGCAAATTTATAACCAACCTGCCAGTGCTTTTGTTGCCCATTTCATCGGTCAAATGAATTTCATGACGCCGACACAAGAGAGTCAAATCCATCAACTTAGCGCGGTGCAACAAGCTTTGGCAACGCATAGCCATCCAAACCCAATTGATAAAACCCTACGTATCGCCGTAAGGCCGGAGCACGTTTCCCTCGTTGCAACTCATGAAAGTCATATTCAAGCACAAATCAATCATATCGAATTTATGGGGGCTTTTTTACGCTGTAGTTTAGTGATCGAGGGCATTTCAGAAGCGCTTTATGCAGATATCACTATCGGACTTGCTCAGAGGTTACAACTGCGTACTGGCGATTATGTGGGCGTATCATTACAGGCAAACAGCATTCACTGCTTTGCGGCATAGAAGTTAAACAAAGGAAAGCACCATGTTATCAACTAGGATGTCGCCGTCCAGATTCTCTTTCGCTTGGCCTCAAGAATGGCGAATCAGCGAGCGCTTTTGGCTAACCTGTTTATTAGCGGTCGGTCTATTATTTTTGAGTATCGTTTTATTGGGGCCATTATACGCGCTCTTTAGCCGCAGCCTAATGAATGCACAAGGCGAGTTTGTTGGGCTCGCTAATTTCGCAGCTTATATTTCATCGGGCGGGATCACTACCGCGGCTTACCATTCGCTTTGGGTGGCGTCGATGAGCACGGTCATCGTGATTTTCTTCAGTTTTATGGCTGCTTACGCTCTCACACGCACTCAATTACCGGGCAGCCATCTGCTGCGTCTTTTGCTAACGATCCCAATTTTAGCCCCTTCATTATTGCCGGCGATCAGCTTAATTTATCTATTTGGTAATCAAGGTATTCTCAAGTTTTTACTCGCCAACCAGACTATTTATGGCCCAATTGGTATTGTCCTTGGTTCGGTCTTTTGGACCTTTCCTCACGCGCTAATGATCCTCTGTACGGCACTTTCTCATGCTGACGCAAGACAATATGAAGCGGCAGCGAGCTTAAAATCCTCACCATGGCGCACCTTTTGGTCTGTCACTGTGCCTTCGGCTCGTTATGGCTTAGTCAGCGCCAGCTTTGTCGTCTTTACTTTAGTGATCACCGACTTCGGCGTGCCCAAAATCATTGGTGGTCAATTTAATGTTTTAGCAACGGACATTTATAAACAAGTGATTGGTCAACAACGATTTGAAATGGGCGCAGTGGTCGGTGTGATCCTGTTACTTCCTGCTCTACTCGCCTTTGCCGCCGACCTTTGGGTGCGCAAAAAACAAGTAGCCAGTTTAAATGCACGTTCAGTCCCTTATCAACCGCCACGTTCATGGCGTAAAAGTCTATTTGGCATCCTGTGTGTGGCACCAAGCGGCTTATTTATCCTGACGATTCTCGGGATGGCAGGGATGGCTTCACTGTTTACTTATTGGCCATACAATTTAGATCTCACTTTCGCCAACTATCAATTTGAACGTTTTGACGCTCATGGCTGGAAACCCTATCAAAACTCGCTGATGATGGCCTCAACGACCATGATTATTGGTACTACGGTCGTCTTTTTTAATGCGTGGTTAGTAGAGCGCACGCCACAACCGGCTTGGTTAGCCAGAATCTATCAGTTTGTGGCGTTACTACCGATGGCAGTACCTGGTTTAGTCTTAGGAATCGCTTATATCTTCTTTTTCAATCATCCAAGTAATCCACTCAATGTCTTTTATGGGGGATTAATGGTGATGGTATTATCAACGGTGGTGCACTTTTATTCGGTCGCACACTTAACGGCGGTAACTTCATTAAAACAATTGGATAATGAGTTTGAAAGTGTTGGCGATTCGCTTAAATCGAGTCGGATTCATCTCTTTTCGCGACTCATTTTGCCACTCTCTTTACCCGCGATGTTGGATATTGCGCTGTATCTTTTTGTTAACGCAATGACCACCGTTTCAGCCGTAGTGTTCTTATATGGCCCTCACTCTCGTTTAGCCTCTGTAGTGGTGATGAGCTTAGAAGAAGCGGGCGGCACTGCTCCTGCGGCGGCCATGGCCATGGTGATATTTTTTACTTGTGTTATCGCTAAGCTGATTCACAGTGCGCTGCATTATGGGCTATCTCGCTCGACCAGCCGCTGGCGAAATAAATAAACGTCGAGCATTAATACATCAAAAGCGCTCCGAAGAGCGCTTTTGATGATGCAGTACTGAGGTTATATCTCGCTATTCGTTACGCTTTTAACATATCGCGCGCAACCGCCTCAGCGACTTTAATCCCATCAATGCCGGCAGATAAAATACCGCCAGCATAACCAGCGCCTTCACCCGCAGGATAGAATCCTTGTAAGTTAATGCTTTGGAAATCTTTACCACGTTTGATACAGATAGGCGATGAAGTTCGAGTTTCTACGCCAGTTAATAGCCCATCATCCGAAGCAAAACCTTTGATTTGGCGATCAAAGGCAGGAATAGCTTCACGAATCGCTTCAATAGCAAACGCAGGTAACGCTTTCGATAAATCGGTCAGTTTAATACCGGGAGTAAAAGAAGGTTCAACATCGCCGAGAGCATTTGGCTCACGCCCAGCCAGAAAATCACCTATCGTTTGTGCAGGCGCATCATAGTTGGCACCACCCAATTGGTAAGCGCCCGACTCCAATTCACGTTGGAAACGAATCCCCGCTAATGGGTCACCAGGATAATCACGCTCAGGATCAATACCAACAACGATCGCACTATTCGCATTGCGCTCAGCACGAGAATATTGACTCATGCCATTCGTGACCACGCGCCCTTCTTCTGATGTGGCGGCGACCACGGTTCCACCCGGACACATACAGAAGCTGTATACCGTACGACCGTTTTTGCAATGATGAACCAGTTTATAATCGGCAGCGCCCAAAATCGGGTGACCCGCACTTGGGCCAAAACGCGCCTCATCGATCATCGATTGTTTATGTTCAATCCGAAAACCAACCGAAAACGGTTTAGCTTCCATATAAACACCGCGCTGATAAAGCATTTCAAACGTATCACGTGCACTATGACCAACGGCAAGTACAACATGGCGAGAATGCAAGACTTCACCATTGGACAACGTCACACCAGTGATTTTGCCATCTTGTTGATGAATATCATCCACTCGGGTGCTAAAACGAATTTCACCGCCCAGTTCAAGAATCGTCGCGCGCATTTTTTCAATCATGGTCACCAATTTAAAGGTACCAATGTGTGGCTTACTGACGTACATGATCTCTTCTGGTGCACCAGCAGCAACAAACTCGGTGATCACTTTGCGACCATAAAAGTTAGGATCTTTGACTTGACTGTATAACTTACCATCAGAGAAGGTCCCTGCTCCGCCTTCACCAAACTGAACATTCGATTCAGGGTTTAATGTCCTTTTGCGCCAAAAACCGAACGTATCTTTAGTCCGCTCACGCACTTCTTTTCCACGTTCAACAATGATCGGCTTAAAACCCATTTGTGCTAACACTAAGCCAGCAAATAAGCCACAAGGACCAAAGCCAATCACCACTGGACGCTCAGTCAAATCAGCCGGTGCTTGAGCAACAAATTTATATTCCATATCTGGTGTGATTCGAACATGAGGATCGTCACTCAACGTGGCCAATAACTCAGCTTCGTTCTCGACTTCCACATCTAAAGTGTAAATCAACTGGATATTGTTTTTTTTACGAGCATCATAGCCACGTTTGAACAGAGTAAAAGAGAGCACTTGCTGTGCTGGAATACGCAGTTTTTTGGCAATCGCCTCGCGTAGTTCGCCTTCTTCGTGTGTCAAAGGGAGTCTGATTTCAGTTAAACGTATCATGAAGTGATGTCTCGTATCGGTTGGTGTCTTAGCTAGAGCCATTAAGGCCCGGCTCACAATGGCGCGCATTTTACGAGAATTTGCCTTCTATGTCATACTAAATCCCGATTCAGCAAAGATTTGAGCGCATTGACCGTAACATTCCGTGCAGAGAATGTTGAATTTTGCCTTCGGATCCGTATTATGCCCCTTCTTCGTTTTTGACTGATTAAAGAGCAACCTGTTATGGCGTTTGTGGTCACCGATAATTGTATACAATGTAAATACACAGATTGTGTGGCGGTATGTCCGGCCGATGCCTTTCACGAAGGCCCCAACTTTATGGTCATTAATCCGATTGAGTGCATTGACTGTGGCCTCTGTGTACCGGAGTGTGATGCACAAGCGATTTTTCAAGAAGATGAGTTGCCCGACGACCAAAAGCTATTTATTGAGCTTAATGCCGAGCTGGCAGAAATCTGGCCAACACAAACCGAAGTCAAGCCAGCCATGGATGAAGCAGGTAAATGGAATGGTGTGCCAAATAAGCTCTCAATGCTAGAGAAATAGCCCGGTTACCTGATTTTGGTCTCGCACAACAACACCAGCTTAGCGCTGGTGTTTTGCTTTATACCCAAACAACGTGGAGTAGCCATATCAAATAGCAATAAGGTACACGAAAATAGTGATTAACTATGTTGACGACGCATATTATCCAAGATAATTCCTGTCGCCATCGCCACGTTCAATGACTCTGCTCCACCAAATGCCGGAATGGTAATTTTATCGGTTACCCATTGCGCAGCCGATTCGCGAATACCATGGGATTCACTGCCCATCAACAAAATACCTTGGGCACTAAAGGAAGTTGTATGGACACTTTCCCCCTCTAAAAACGCACCATAAACGGGTAAATTGGCTTGTGCCAAGTAATGCGGTAAATCCACCAAACTCACCTGAACGCGACCAAAACTGCCCATAGTTGCACTGATGGTTTTCGGATTATAAGGATCAGCGCAATCGACACTGGCAACAATATGTTTAATCCCATACCAATCTGCGACTCGAATAATCGTACCTAAATTACCAGGGTCAGAAACACCATCTAAAGCAATCATTAAACCTTGTGCTTTGGGGACTTCAATCTTCGGGATCTCGACCACTGCTATCGCGGCATTATTACTAACCAACGTACTGGCTTTGGTCAACTCATCCAATGATGCTTCAGTGCAAGTGTAACTCGCTACGTTCTCAGCATGTGAGTTTAGAAACTCTGCTGTGGCAAAAACATGCTGAACGTTGAATGCGCTATGGGTTAATTCAAGGACGTTTTTTTCACCCTGAACCAAAAATAAGCCGTGCGCTTTACGCTGTTTTTTTTGTCCTAACGCGCGCAGTAATTTGAGTTGGTTTTTTGAAATCATGATTTTATCCCAGATGAAAGCGCGCCGATTATAAAGTAAAGCGCCCTAGAGCTAAAGAGCGCTAGGGCGTTGTGGCAACAATCGTTACGAAGAAATTCTCTTTGTTTCTACTCTCTTTCCTATTTTTAACCATTTACCTAGTGCACGATAAGGCTGATATTTATCGTATAACCAGTTAAATCCTAAGGTATAAAAGAGGAAAAACGTAATAAAGACCGCTTCTAAAGCTAAGGTTTCTAATAACGACATTTGTAAAAACCAGCCAACAAAAGGAATCGTGATCAGTAATAATCCGCCTTCAAAACCCAGTGTATGACCAATCCGCATCATTAAACCACGTTGAATACGATCACTACCAAACCACTTATCAAAATACACGTTATAAATATAGTTCCATACTGTCGCGGTAACACTCAGGACGATACTCACTAACGCCATATCACCTGTTCCTTTACCAGAAAACCACGAAGCAAGGGGCACCATCATTAATAGTGCAATGATTTCGAAAACCACAGCGTGAAAAATACGCTCATTCCGACCCATGATGAATTACCTCAATTCAACTATTCAAGAGTCATCATTTTATCTACAATAAGGATACTTAAAAGTTAGATACCATCGGTAAAAACGATATGTTCAGCATCGATCAGCTGCGTGCTTTTGTGAAAACCGTAGAAACAGGCTCGTTTTCCTCAGCAGCAAGAGAACTTGGCAAAGCACAATCGGTGATCAGTCAGCACATCATCAATATGGAATTAGATTGCGGGGTCGATCTCTTTGATCGTAGTGGACGCTATCCAAAACTAACCGCTAAAGGGGAAGAGTTAATGCCTTATGCACAAGCGACATTGATTCAGCTTGCTCGCATGAGTAGTAAAGCATCACAGCTCTATACCCCTGATGCCAACCAATTAATTTTGGCGATGGATGAAGGAATTCCACTCGCTAAACTGCCGATTGCTTTACGTCAATTAGAGCAAGCCTTTCCTCACCTTCAGGTCGAATGCTTAATGGCCTCGAGCCGTGATATTATTGAGTTAGTCGAATCAGGACGTGCCACAACTGGACTGATTTTAAGTGAACCAGACTTACCCACTTGCTTAGATTTTTTCAGTTTAGGTCATATCGCCTTTGATGTATTTGTCGCTAAACATCACCCACTGGCTAACATACCGATTACACACATTGATGAATTAAGACAATATCGACAGCTCACGGTGCGATCTAAAAACAGTCAATTTAGTAGCTTAAATCAAGCGTTTAGCCCGGACATTTGGTACACCGATAACTATTACACTGTTCTAGAATTGGCGGTGAACGGCTTTGGCTGGTCCTTTTTACCTAACCATCTCGCACAAAGCGTCCCGAATGCGCTGACCCGAATTAATGGCACATTCACCAACTTTGCATGGGAGGTCAATATTGACCTAATTCAACACCAAAAATGGAATACCGATCCTTTGCACCAGCAAGCACGTAAAGCCTTATTATCACTATTAAATGACATTATTGATAAAGATTAAATATAGTTAATAAAATCATCCACTATTAATTAAAAACTGTCAATAATAAATATTATTAAAAACATTAGAATATAATTACAATTTATATCTAATAAAAATCACCAATAGAAATTTAAAAAGAATTATACAAGTTATAATTACACCATTTAAAAACTAAGCTTACTTATACAGTAAGCTTAGTGCATGATATTAATTTGGTATTACCTTTCTTCTAAACAGAGAGCTTTTACTGTACTGCCTTCTTTAACTGGGGTTGTCATATCATTAATCCAGTCATCAACAGTAACTTTATATTGTCTTGAGAAAGCCTCTCTAACCGAAGCCCAACTTGCTGGGGAGAGTGAATACATCGCTTGTGATAATTCATACTCTGAATGGAAAGTAATAATGCCTTTTTTTTCTGTTGCTGATATTTGGAAAGTACTACTATAAAGACTAAACTGAACATTACCTGCTGAATCTACTTGTAATAAGTTTTGGGCAAAATTAGACATTTTTTCCGTCTGATTGGCATAGGACAACGCTGCAGAAACCAACCCTTGAACAGATTTTACTATTTGATTTTTATCACCTTTTTCTATACCCCAAAATCCATCCACAAATGAGTTAATCAATATATCCGCATTTTTGCTCTGCTGTTTTATTTGTGTCGTTGTCGCCCAATCTAAAGTTACAAAAGGCATCGAGCTAATATATTGAGTAAACTGAATAAAGTGGGTTTTATCGCCCTTACCATCTGGGTCTAATGGGTTATATTCCGCTTTGGTTCGACACATATTAACAGCTGTCTGCATACCATCAAAAATGCTTTGAGGTGCAGTACCTGGGGTTGATGCATTATTTGCTTGCTGTCTATAGTCACCGACAGCTTCTGCACGTGCAGGGTTCTCTATTTGAACACCTTCCATTCTTAGTAATGATGGCCTTTCAAATATCGACTGAGGTAAAAGAATTTTATCTGTACTAGTGATATGTTTAACCCATTCATTAGTTCTTCCTAATAAATTACTCATTTTAATATTTCCTTTATATTGATTAATACCAGTACTACTTAGTCCATTTGTTAGAGAACGAATACAGCTGACAGCGTCCCTACCAAATCATACTAAACTAGTTTTATATCAGATTTGTGATAATTCCATGAATACCTTTAGTTTAATTAAATGTTTTGGTTTTAATGCAAGTTAAAGCTCAGTTTAATATGTAATAACTATGTAACCGACTCTCCCTTTAGTGATCTTGTATATAGATTAGAATTTTAATACTCCTAATGTTTAAAAATGTTCTATGTCACTTGGAATTCGATCATTAAAATGTTTCATTTCACGAGATAAAACTATCATTACTATTACCTATCCATAACAAATAAGTATTTATTTTTACTCACTAAGCTAGATGACTGATGCTAATTTCATAAAATATTTTTCTTACTCTCTATAAATTTAGCGCTATACTGCTCGCCCCAATTTTAAGAGGAACGTTTTTGTGAACAATGAAACGTCAGTGATCATTGGCTTATGTAATCCGAAAAGCCCAACCAATGTCGGTGGTGTACTGCGTGCGGCGGGGTGTTATCAAGCTGATGCGATTCGTTATACGGGAACCCGTTACGACAGAGCAGTGAAATTGCAAACCGACACCAAAAACCGCCAAAATAGTATTCCCCTGATGGCAGTCACTGAGATTACCGACAATTTACCGTCCGCTACCAAGATTGTTTGTGTTGAACTGGCGGAAGGGGCAACGCCGCTGCCTGAATTTGTTCATCCGCCACAGGCGCTTTATGTATTCGGCCCTGAAGATGGCTCTATTCCTCAAGCTATCATTAATCAAGCTGATGAGGTGGTCTATGTCCCGACCGTGGGCTGTATGAATTTAGCCGCTAGTGTCAATGTGTTACTGTATGACCGACTTGCCAAAACTAACGCTGACATCGACCATCAACAGCAAATTATTACTAATCGCGATGTCAAAAACCGCTTGAAATTTCAGCGTGACAAACTCAATCAAGCGAATGATTAGCCGAAGACTCTCTATCTCTCCCCTCCTCACTGTGTTTTGATTCATTCGAACAAAAAGCCAGTACACTCTAATGTCATACTGGCTTTGCTGTGTAAATCATCGCGAATGGTGCATTAGACGATTTTCGGTTGCCCATCTGAGGCGGTTGCACCACCATCAACCGGTAAATTCACACCATTAATAAACGAGGCATCATCACTGGCTAAAAATGCGACTACCGCGGCAATCTCTTGTGGCTCAGCGGCACGTCCCAAAGGAATGCGTTCATTAAATTTATCCCGCACTGAATCCGGCCAACCATTGGTCATATTGGTTTTCACTAAGCTTGGGCATACCGCATTGATGCGAACGCCATCTAAACCATGGTCTAGCGCCATCGCACGCGTTAGATTGACGACGGCTCCTTTCGTTGCACAATAGAATGCGGCGCCCCAATCACCACCTAAACCAGAAACCGACGCGGTGTTAACAATGCAGCCACGGGTTTTCAATAACTCTGGTAAGGCAAATTTAGCGCAGTAAACCACACCATCGATATTGACTGCCGAAATTTTCTGCCAGTCTTCTACGCTACATTCCAGTACCGTTCCGGGAATATGAATCCCCGCATTGTTGACTAAAATATCCAGTTGACCAAAGCGCTCAACGCAGGCTTGAACCAAGGCGGCAACTTGCTGGGCATCTGATACATCTACTTTCTGCGCAGCAACACGTGATTTATCAAAATGCTCTAAAGCATTAAGCAACTGCTCTTGATCCCAGTCTGCTAGCATCAGTTGAACGCCTTCATCATACAAACGCTGTGCAATCGCTAAACCAATGCCATTAGCGGCACCGGTGATGATCGCGACTTTATTAATTAACCCTTTCATAGCAAAACTCCTTCATTATTGATTTGAAAAACAGGATCTTGATGCTGCTCACTACGAGCCTGCATTAATTTGTAGTTATCTGAGTAGTCCACTGGAATCGCGACAACTGCTGGCCCTTCTACTTCCATGGCTTGGCGAAGGATGGGCATTAATTGATCCGCTTGGGTCACGGCAAATCCATGCGCACCAAACGATTGCGCGTAAGCTTGAAAATCAATTGGGCCAAATTTTACCCCTGAGCTGCGTTGATATTTTTGTTGCTCCTGCATTTCTACCATGTTGTAAGCATGATCAACCCAGATAATATGGACAATGTTGCACTTTAAGCGCACCGCGGTTTCTAACTCCATGCTCGACTGCATAAAGCCACCATCACCAGAAACTGAAACCACCTTATGTCCCGGTTTTAATAAGCTCGCAGCAATCGCCCAAGGTAGCGCAACGCCCATGGTCTGCTGACCATTTGAAACCAACATCTGCCGAGCTCGAAAGCAGCTTAAATAGCGCGCAATCCAAATATGAAAGCTCCCCATATCAAGGCACAAGGTTGTATCGGGCGTAATGATCGCCTGCATGGTTTTAATCAAGCTCAAAGGATGAAAACCCGCCGCGCGCTGTTTAATCGGATAACTTTTGATGATATGCCTTTGCTGCGTCACTTCTTCTAAAATCGATAATGCTGTAGGCGATAAACGGACAAACTCCGTCATCTGTGCACAAAGGGCTTGTAACGTTGCTCCAATATGACCAATCATTTCAATACAAGGTTGGTAGTGTTGCTGGTACTGTGCTGGTTCAATATCAATATGGATGATCGGACAACGACGCGCATTCCATAGCTCTGGGTCGTATTCGATGGGGTTAAAGCCGATAGTGATAATTAAATCCGCATCTTGCAGTAACACATCTCCCGGCTGATTATTGAATAGTCCGACTCGGCCAGCAAAATGGTGATAGTAGTTAATATCCACCGCACCTGCCGCTTGATAAGTGCCAACCACCGGTAACTGCGTTTTTTGTAAAAATTGACTGATCATAGAGGCGGTGACTTGATCGCTCGCATGTAAGCCAAGTAACACCACGCAGCGCTGCGCTTTACTGATCCGATTGGCTGCCTCTTCAACAGCCGCTAAATCGGCATAACCGGTTGGGCGATAGCTAGGTGGGATGACTAAATCGGTCTCCGTTTGATCACTTAACACATCTTGCGGAACACTAATAAAACATGCGCCTTGACGACCAGACTCGGCAATTCGAAACGCGTTAGCCATGATTTCACTAGCCGCATCAACATGCTGGATCTCTGCGCTGTATTTGGTTACCGAGCGAAAAATGCTCACGGTATCCATACTCTGGTGAGTCTGTTTTTGCTGGTAAGTTCGTTTTACCGCACCACCAATAGCCAACATCGGGTCGCCCTCGGCGTTGGCCGTTGCGACGCCAGTCACTAAATTTCCACAGCCCGGCCCTGAGGTCGCCAAGGTGACTCCCGCTTTACCGGTTAAACGGCCCATGATACCAGCCATAAACGCGCCATTGGCTTCATGTCTCACCGGGATAAGCTCAATGCGGGTATCTTCAAGTGCGTCAAATAACCGATCAATTTTGGCACCGGGTATACCAAACACATAACGAACGCCTAAAGTTTCTAGCTGCTGTGCGATTAACTGCGCGCCATTGCGCAAGGTATGATGAGAGGACATAACGTTTCCTTTTTGACTGACAAAGTATTGGATTATTTTTCAGCCGCTTCGATGGCGGAATAAAGATCTTTTGGCATCAGATCGGCATCAAGAAACTCGCTCGATATCGGTGTATCAATCACTAAGCGCGACACACGACCGATTTGTAAAAAACCCGATGAAACAACGTAATCCTGAACATGGCCGCCGCCCGTTCTCGCTTGATCAATAAAGTGCTCATGGTAACCGGGGACATTAATCCCCGTGGTGTATCGCGGACTACGAAACCCCGCCATCACCCCCGATTGATGTTCAAAATGAAACGTTGGCTGCTGTTTGATCGCTTCGAGCATCGGCCGATAAGGGCGCTGCTGTTTAGGAACGGTGCGGGTTTGGACTAATGGAAAATCCCCTTCAAGCCGAATCGCGCAAAATACATTGTCACTAGGCACCAAGCGATCGATGAGCTGATGCACTTCCTGGCGAGTTAACGTGTCATTAATGGGCAATTCAATGTCTGGTTTAAAGAAAGTAAACACCGCAAAAGGCGTTTTTTGATCAAGTTGAGCAGGATGCGCGGAACCATTAGCGTGCAATTGGAATACTTGACTATCAAAAGCGATCAATTCGCCATCTAATTGATTAAAAGTCCCCAAACCAAAATCACCGTGTTTAAGCAGTTCAGCAATGGTTGTTGAACCTTCATAAACACCAGCAATTAAGGCGCTCATCAGCGAAGTTTGATAAATCTCCCCTTCTCCCGAACCTTGCTGATAATGAGCAAATTGTTGTGCAATTTGCTGAGGACAAGAACAGACCGCAGAGATAAAACGTTGCATCATTCAATCCTAATATGAACTAAAGCGTACATTTAGATTGACTTGCTATGCGCAACAAATCCAATATAAAAAAGATTTATTTTGATATGAAAAAAATATGGATGAACCATGGAATTTCGCTACATGAAGTATTTTGTCGCTGTCGCCAAAGCCAAGCATTTTACCCGCGCCGCTGAGCAGTTGGGCATCGCCCAGCCGCCACTCAGTCAACAGATCAAAAAGTTAGAGGATGAGCTTGGGGTAACTCTGTTTAAGCGTCTGCCTCGTGGTGTGGAGCTCACGGCTGCCGGTGAAGTGTTTTATCATGACGCGCAGCATATTTTAGAAGAAGTCGAACGCTGCCAACACAAGTTAGAACAAATTGCACGCGGTGAAAAACAAGAACTGCGTATCGGTTTTGCCTCCTCTACCGCCAGTAGCCGTAGCGTTTTAGAGAATATCCGCCAATTGCATGAACAGTGTCCAACTCTCCATTTAATTGCCGTTGAACACTCAATGCCTGAGCTCGTGACGTTACTTAAACAACAACGTCTAGAGCTGGCTTTTCTGCGCTTGCCTTGTTATGCCAGTGAGTCACTCAACCATCAGATCTTGTTTGATGATCCTTTTGTGGCTGTCATGCCCATTAATCATCGATTAGCCGCTCATTCAACACTTTATTTGGCGCAGTTGCATAATGAGAATGTGCTGATGTTTCCTAGAGATACTGGACCCGCGTTATACGATCGTATTGAGGCTGCTTTACATCATGCCGGCGTACATATAGCTCAGCCTTACGCTGCACCACAACTGCGTACCGCGATTACCATGGCACAAGCTGGTTTTGGTATCGCCATTGTACCGTTATCTTTAACTGAGCATCTCGATCAATCCGTCGTTATACAACATCTTAACGACATGCCTTTTGTCAGTCAGGTCGCATTAGTATGGAATAGCCGTCATCATCACCCGTTAATTAATTCCAGCATTCAATGTATGCGCAGCCCTACTAAACAGTGATCGACACCGTCACAAAGACGTATAATCAGCATGATAATTTTAACCGGACCCAACCATGACTCAATTAACTTTATTTTATGATGCCACTTGCCCATTGTGCGTTAAAGAAATGGATACTCTTAGGCGACTAGATAAAAAACAATCGCTTAAGATGATTGATATTTATAGTGAGGATATTGTCGCTTATCCACAGATTGATATTGAGCAAGCAGGCATTATTTTGCACGGATTAAACGAATCACAGCAACTGATTCTCGGCTTAGACGCGGTGCATCGTGCTTGGCAATTGGTCGGAAAAGGTTGGATTTATGCTCCACTACGTTGGCGATTGATTAAACCTTTGGCCGATAAAGCGTATTTGTATTTTGCCAAACACCGTTATCGTTTCTCGTTTTGGTTAACTGGCACCGCTAAATGCACTAATAACCAATGTTCGCGTTAACTATTTTTCTTTAGCGCCTAGATTGACATCAATTGAAAGCCAGTTGCTTGTGCAAAGCGCGATCGCTCTTGCATTGTCAGTGGATATGATCAGATACTTAGCCTATCAATACTGCTCAATCATTTTCTAGTGACCGAATACTAATACTCCGCCGATCTCGCTAACCAGATCGTGCCATCGGTTACTGGCTGTGGTTGTATCGTAATGTCCAAACCGACGTCATGAATGAGAGCAGCAACTCTCTTTATCAATCGACGGAAAGATAAGGCCTACTTTGAAAAATTCCAGACCTCACAACGCAGATCATCAACAGACATTCTTCTTTTTAGATTATGAAACGTGGGGGACGAGCCCAGCCAAAGATCGTCCCAGCCAGTTTGCTGGTGTGCGTACCGATATGGACTTTAATATCATTGGCGAGCCGCTGGTCATCTATTGTCAACTGCCCAGCGACTATTTGCCCTCACCAGAAGCCGCTTTGATAACGGGTATTACGCCACAAAAAGCGATGGCAGAAGGGTTGCCAGAACCAGAATTTATTGCCCGCATTCATGCTGAACTGGCCACACCGAATACCACCAGTTTAGGCTATAACAGCATTCGTTTTGATGATGAAGTAACTCGCTATACCTGTTATCGGAATTTTATTGACCCCTACGCTTGGAGTTGGCAACAAGGCAACTCACGCTGGGATTTACTTGATGTGATGCGTGCTTGTCATGCTTTGCGCCCAGAAGGTATTGAATGGCCTGAAAACCAAGAAGGCTTTACCAGTTTTAAACTGGAGCACCTTTCTAAAGCCAATGGTATAGAACACAGCAATGCTCACGATGCGATGGCTGATGTGATTGCCACCATTGAGCTCGCAAAAAAAATCAAAGCAGCACAGCCTAAGCTGTTTGATTATTTCTTATCGATGCGCCATAAGCGTAAGCTGATTGATTTGGTTGATATTGTTAACATGACGCCATTAATGCATGTCTCTGGCATGCTAGGACGTGAGCGCAGTTACACCAGTTGGGTTGTACCTATTGCTTGGCACCCCACCAATCAAAATGCCGTAATCGTGGTCGATTTGGCGAAAAATCCCGAGCCGTTATTCGAGTTAACCAGCGAGCAACTCTTACAGCGCCTCTATACTAAACATGATGACTTGGCAGAGGGTGAGCTACCTGCGCCAGTTAAGTTGATTCATTTGAATAAGTGCCCCATTTTAGCCCCAGCGAAAACCCTTACCGCTGAAAATGCCGCCACCATAGGTATTAACCGCGAGCAGTGCTTGGCTCATCTTTCGCAAATTCGTCAACAACCAACATTGCGTGAAAAGTTAGTGGATGTGTTTAGTGCTGAACGTGATTTTTCAGCCAGCAGTGATGTCGATAGCCAACTCTATGATGGGTTCTTTTCTCCTTCCGATCGCGCGGCAATGGACATTATTCGCTCTGCGGCGCCGGAGTCACTCGCTGACTTAGATATTCAATTCAGTGATCAACGCATTGCGCCCCTGCTGTTTCGTTATCGAGCTCGTCATTATCCTTGGACACTCAATGAAACAGAACAGCGCCGCTGGGCAAGCCATTGTCAAGATTACTTTGCTACTCAGTTACCAAGTTATATGCTCAACTTAGAAAATTTGGTCGAGCAACATCAACACGATGCTAAAAAAATCGCCATACTGAAAGCAGTGTATCATTATGTTGAAGCGCTGGCTTCTTAAACGGCTTATAAAAAGAAGGCTTTATTAACGCTATGATACCTAACTTAGCCAAATTATTGAAAACGACCGCGCAGTACGTAGTCTCAATGGGACTGATTTTCCTCTGTCTTTGGGCTGGAGTTAGCCTACAACATTGGTTAGGAATTACGATTCCAGGCAGTATTTTTGGCTTGTTGATTTTATTTGCTTTACTGGCTAGCGGTCTCGTTCCCGTCGACTGGGTTCGGCCCAGCGCGCATCTTTTTATCCGTTATATGATTTTGCTGTTCGTACCGATCAGCGTCGGTTTGATGGTCCATTTTGATAGGTTATCCGCTAATCTTTGGCCGATTCTCGCCAGTGCGATTGGCGGTACCGCTTTGGTTTTAGTTTCTCTTGGCTATGTGCTTGATCGCTTTCTCAAAAGAGGCAAAAAATAATGTGGTTACTGGTTACGCTGATGGTGTTTTTTTTCGCTCGCTGGGTAGCACAAAAATACCGTTCACCTTTGGTCAACCCATTGTTGATCTGCATCGCTATCTTAATTCCGTTACTGATCGTTTTAGAGGTTCCTTACCAAGTCTATTACGCCGATAACCATTGGATCAGTGATTTACTCCAGCCAGCCGTCGTGGCGCTCGCTTATCCCCTCTATGAGCAATTACCACAAATCCGTTCGAATTGGCGGATTATTCTATTAGCCTGTGGGGTGGGAAGTATTATGTCCATGCTCACGGCCAGTATTATTGCCTTATCAATGCAAGCGGATGTCGCGTTAGTCGCTGCCTTGATGGGCAAATCCGTCACCACACCGATTGCCATGGAAGTGAGCAGTAATTTGGGTGGAGAGCCCGCTATCGCCGCCATTCTTGTCCTGTTGGTGGGGTTATTTGGCGCAATTATGGCCTACCCGATTTATAACCTGCTTCATATTACCCACCCGATTGCCAGAGGCTTAACCACAGGGACTGTTGCTCATGCTCTGGGTACTGCAACCTGTGCTGAAAAAGATCCTCGAGACGCGGCGTTCAGCTCTTTGGCTCTTGTGCTCTGTGGTGTAATCACCTCCATTTTAGCTCCCGGCTTGTTTGCTTTTAGTCTATGGCTTTTTTATTAAACTCGCCTTGTTGAGGTTTTGGGGAATTCGATGGGTATTATGTGTGACCTCACTCTAATTATGAAAAATGAAATCAATTTACATTTAAAAAAGTGACAAAAATCACAGATTGGCCGCGATAATTATCTAAAATGGAGCTCAATTGACCAATTAAGGATGAATTATGCATAGCCGAATTGAACAGGCATTATCACCAATGCCAGCCGCGCTTACCGAGTATCTAACGCCCATCGTCACGGCTGATCATTTTGATGCCACCCTTTCTGCTGATCAATTCAATCAATTACTCGCCTTATCGGGATTAAGTGACGCCGATCTCAGAGTCGCTTTATTGCCACTCGCTGCCGCTTATGCGTACGTACCTATTTCAAATTTTCATGTGGGGGCGATTGCTCGAGGAGTGAGTGGACGACTCTATTTTGGCGCTAACATGGAATTCTCTGGAGCACAGCTAGGACAAACGATTCATGCAGAGCAAGCCGCGATCAGCCATGCGTGGATGAAGGGTGAACAAGGTCTAGCCAGTATGACCGTCAACTATAGTCCTTGTGGTCACTGCCGACAGTTTATGAATGAACTGAACACAGCTCCCTCTTTAACCATTCAACTGCCACAACGTGAAGAGAAGTCCTTACAGTATTATTTACCTGAATCTTTTGGTCCAAGTGATTTGGGAATTCAATCTGCACTAATGACCCCGATTGATCATGGTTACCGTAGTGATGATCAAGATGCGTTAATTCAAACCGCCATCAGCGCACTCAACCGTAGCCATGCCCCTTATACTAATAATCTCAGTGGCGTAGCTTTGCGCAGTGCTTCTGGTGCTGAATACAGCGGCGCTTATGCCGAGAATGCCGCTTTTAATCCAAGCTTACCACCGTTACAAGTCGCGTTAATCCAATTGCGTATGGCAGGGGAAGAATTCACCGACTTAGCGGGCGCTGCATTAGTCGAGATGGCACAAGGTCAAATCAGCCATTTAGCCGATACACAAGCCACGTTAGAAACGATTAATCCAGACCTTCCATTGTCTTATCTTGCGTTGTAACCATGACGTTCCAACCCTACATCGCTCATCGGTTTAGGGTTGGAGTAGTGTCAAAAAATGCCCCTTTGCCTGCTCCGAAGTCATCGGCTTATAAAAATAGTATCCTTGGATTTCATCAATATCCCACACCAGCAATTGCCTAAGCTGATCGGCACTTTCAACACCTTCAGCAACCGTCGTCATACCCAGCTCTTGAGCCATATAGATAATATTTTTAATCAGTATTTGCGCTTTTTGATTATCTTCCAGACGATCAATATAAGATTTGTCCAATTTGACAATGTCTAATGGGAAATTACACAACGAACTAAAAGAAGAATAACCGGTACCAAAATCATCGAGGGCAAGTTGCACTCCTAGAGCTTTAATGGTTTGCATCCGTTGAATGATATCTTCTTCTGCACCCAATAAAATACTTTCTGTTAATTCAAGCACCAGTTGCCTAGGATGCAGTTGGTAATGATGAATCAGACGTTTTAATGTATCAACTAAGCTATTATGATGAAAATGTGGACTGGAAATATTGACATGAATACTCAAATGATGACTTTCATGGTGAGGTAAACTCCGAATAAATTGGCAAGCTTTATCAAGGATTTGTTCTCCGAGCTCAACAATTAATTTTCTCTGCTCAGCCACAGGAATAAAAACTTCAGGGAAAAGCAAACCAAGCTGTGGATGCTGCCAACGAGCAAGCGCTTCAAAACCTACTAATTCACCCGATGAGGCTTTTACAATCGGCTGATAATAGGCCATAAATTGGCCTTCTTTTAGCGCAGAGATAATATCTCGATGTATCACTAATAATGTCTCTGCGCGTTGAGTATCTTCTGCACTGACCATAGTGACAAATACACTGGAGCGATGGTGAATCGCCGCATAATCAGCACCACGAGATAAACGCTCAAAATCCTTCACCCCAATAGACGAAGAGACTAAAGTCGCTTTTAAGCCAAGATCGCACTCAATATCTTCTAGCACAATTTTCTGGCGATAAATCGTTAAAATGCGATTGCCCTTTTGTATTAACTCATCTTGGGAATCCGTACTCAATACCATAAAGGCATGCTCACTCACCCGTCCTATCGAGAGATCAGGAAATGTATGTTTTAAAGTCGTCGCAAGATGCTGCACAGCCCTATCATAATAATCATGACCATATACCGCCTCTATCTCTTTTAATCGTGCTGCGTATAAGTAAAGAATACTAACCGGAGGGTGATTAAGTAATAATTGATTCGCATTGTCCACCAACGTAGGACGATTTAATAAACCTGAAACGGGATCATAATGGGTTAAGGTTTGGATTAATGCCGCTTGCTGCTTTTGCTCACTGATATCCTTCACCGATAACATAATAGACGTTTGATCACGATCATTGAGTAACGCTGCTTCAACCGAACAGATGATCTCAGTACCATTACTGCGCTTCATGGCTGTTTCAAAGTGATGCTGCCCTTGACTGAGTAAACGATAAAATTGATCGGAGCCACATTGAGTGTTGTGGCATCCACAGATACTGCCTATCGGTTGCCCAATCAGTTGCTCACGTTGAAACCCTAACAACATTAACAAGGTAGGGCTGACATCCACGATGATCTTATCAGTTAATAGGATCATCCCAACCGTATGTCCATGGTATAATGCGTCAAATTTTTGTAGTGTTTCTTGCAGTTTTTCTTGAGTTTGTGTTGAAGACTCGGCAAGTGCACTCACCCATTGAGTAATACGATCAAACTCATCAGTGTGTTTGTTCTTTATCGGAGCATCGACCGAGCTTAATAAGCTTTGCATCCCCTTCTCAAAATAACTGAATCGTTTACTGACGGTTATCCAAAAAATACCGTACATTCCTAGAGCAATAGCACTTGTAACCACCGTCATCACTACGATCAAACGAAAGAAAACTATTTTCGCTTGTTGAAAATACATTCTGGGTTCTATGGTTTTTAAGACACCAATCGGCTCATTTACAGCGCTTTTAAGTAGAGAATAGTGCGTTAAAAACTGTTCTGTTCGCTCAATGACCAATGAAGGTTCCGAAACACTCACCTCTGTCCACCATGTTAATGCTTCAGAATCGGTAATCAGTTGATTGTCAGCCATTAAAATCGCTTGATAACGTTCAGGAAAACGTGCGGTCAAATCTTGAGCCCAAAGCATCCAACCGACCATGTCACTTTGACCACTATTATCTCTTACTGATGTGAGGCTTATAACCCATAGTTGCTGATCAACACGAATAAGACCGGAAAAACTTTGTTTATCACTATCTCTTCGTCTTTCCATCAAATGTAAATATTCTGTCACACTGTCCGAATTCAGCATTTGATCGGTAATGTGGCTAACCTCTGAGTCTGAAAAGCGTCCATAGGCTAACGAAAGCGTTCCCATCGGCTTAAGAAACACCATAATATCGACACCTAAAATATCTAAGCTTTCCTGTGTTAAATTACGTTCGACGTAAACCGTATCCTTATCAATCAAAAATAAATAAGTTTCATCCCAATGAGCCCAATCATAAGAGGCCTCTTCTTGACTCTTAATAATCGATTCAATCACCGATGCGGCCTGAGTGCTCGCTCGTCTAACCTCCATATTTTCTAACTCATATAAGCTATATAAGAAAAAATACCGAGTCAGCAATAAACTACTGAGCACTACGCCGACTAAACCTAGAGCAAAAAGTAAAGCTGTCTTTATTTCTAAATTAACCTTACGGATCATCGTCGTCTCTTCATTAACATCGCTCTTAGATATCCGATTTTAGTTGTTAAAACCGACACGTAACGTGATATTGCTCCACGATAAGTTAAGTATCCGACTAAAACCACCCATTTCACTTATTTCAATACCAACAGTATGGACTATCTCTGATCATTTCGCCGTTATGAAGCCTATGCCGTTGAGGTTTTAACGATCGATAATCGAGTGTTATCCTATGCCGCAAACGTTTTCTTTTTCATACCGTTCCAGTATCATTGCCGCTGTTTTTATCTCTCAAGCGAAAGTCAATGTCATTTTGGCATTGAGTATGAATAAGGATTCTTTATGTTGGGAACGGCTACTCTCAATAGTGCAACACGGGTATTATTACTTGGTTCAGGCGAACTCGGTAAAGAAGTCGCTATTGAATGTCAACGTCTTGGTTTAGAAGTCATTGCTTGTGATCGCTATGCGAATGCCCCTGCAACGCAAGTCGCACATCGCTACCATGTATTCGATATGCTTGATCCACAAGCGCTGCAGCAAGTCATCGAGCAAGAGCAACCTCACTATATCGTGCCTGAAGTGGAAGCCATCGCCACGGATAAGCTGCTCGAATTAGAAACTCAAGGTTTCAGCGTTATCCCGACCGCAAAAGCGACTCAATTGACGATGAACCGAGAAGGCATTCGTCGTCTCGCAGCTGAGCAGTTATCGCTACCAACCTCCAATTATCAATTTGCTGATAGCTATGAGCAATTCGTGCTCGCTGTCGAGCAAATCGGCTTACCTTGTGTCTGTAAACCGATCATGAGCTCTTCTGGTAAAGGTCAAAGTGTTTTAAAAAGCCCAGAAGATATTGAACAAGCCTGGCACTATGCTCAACAAGGCGGACGTTCAGGTGCAGGTCGAGTGATCGTCGAAGGTTTTGTTGATTTTGATTATGAAATCACTTTATTAACGGTTCGCGCTATCGATGGTGTCCATTTTTGCGCTCCTATCGGTCACCGACAAGAAGAGGGTGATTATCGTGAGTCTTGGCAGCCACAAGCAATGTCCGAAAATGCCTTAAAAGCCGCAGAATATGTTGCCGAGGAAATTGTTAATGCGCTTGGTGGCTATGGATTATTTGGTGTTGAATTGTTCGTCAAAGGCGACCAAGTCATTTTCAATGAGGTCTCCCCTCGCCCACACGATACCGGCATGGTCACGATGATTTCACAGGATTTATCGGAATTTGCACTGCATGTTCGCGCTTTTATCGGTTTACCCGTCGGAGCGATAACTCAATATGGGCCTTCAGCTTCAGCCGCAATTCTTGGTCAAGGTATCTCAAACAACATCCAATTTTCAGGATTGGATGATGCGCTAAGTGTACCAACCGCTCAGGTTCGTCTATTTGCGAAACCTGAGATTAATGGGCGTCGTCGTTTAGGTGTCGCTTTAACACGTGGTAAAACGACGACCGAAGCCACAGATCGAGCCATAGAATGCGCTAAAGCGATTAGTATTGAGTACTAATCGTATTACTGTCACTCAACAATAAATCGTGTCGATAACAAAAACAGCGTTCTCATTATGATCAGTAATGAGAACGGCAACACTATTTGATTTTTTCTATCGTCTCCGCAACGTACACCGCACCCTTACGTATTTCTTCAATCAATGTTTTGGTAATACTTAACTGGTTATTACACTCTGTCACCTTGGAACGCACACTGTCTAAACTCGCTTCTGAGGTTGTCGTTAATTCGGTATTTCTTTTTACAATGGCACTGATTTCATCGGTCGCTTTAGAGGTATTGGCTGCAAGTGAGCGGACTTCATCGGCAACGACCGCAAATCCACGGCCATACTCGCCAGCCCTCGCCGCTTCAATCGCCGCATTCAATGCCAATAAGTTGGTTTGATCAGCGATACTAGAAATGGTGGTCACAATTTGCACAATCTGTTTAGATTGCCCAGCTAATTGCCCCATTAGCTCATTGGCTTTATTGACCGTAGCTTCAATATCTTGTGCACTAGCAGCCGCATCGGCCACCATTTTTGAACCATCATGAGTTAGAGAAACCGTTTCTTGAGAACGCTGCTCGGCAATCAGAGTGACTTCTTCTATCCGTTTTGACCTTTGTATTCTATCGGTTATATCACTAGCAAATTTAGTAACTCGAACGATCTTACCTTGATCATCAAAAATCGGATTGTAGGTCGCTTCGATCCAAATTTCTTGCCCGCTTTTGGTTAAACGACTGAACGTTCCCGATTGAGATTGCCCTTGAGCAAGCTGCTGCCAAAACGTTGAGTAAGCAGGTGAATCACTCAGTTTTTTAGCACAGAACATTCGATGATGATGCCCTTTAATCTCTTCTAAACCATACCCTGTGACTTGTAAGAAAAGCTTATTCGCAAATAACACTTCACCTCGGGGTGTAAACTCGATGTAAGCGGTATGATTACCGATTGCCGCAAGAATATCGCCCGCGGCGATTAACTGGTCACGCTCTTGAGTAACTTGTTTTAATTGTTTGGACTGCTGATTAAAAAACATAAAACGATCCTTATTATCTACGGCTAAGGCTGAGGCTCAAAATAGAGCCTAATTAACAAATCCTTGATTACAGTTTATATCATTATGCCGAAAAGCCTTGGCTCTTTATGTTTTTATTAACCAGACCTCTTCAGCAAAATAACTGACTCCTTTTTTGACGCTTTCCGGATGCTGTGCATCCACTTCATCACGAGCTAAACGTTGGATATCAAAGCCATTAAATAACTGACGAATTTCTTGTTCATTAACACTAAATGGTGGGCCACTGCGCTCTTCTTGAGGATAATCCAAACTGATCAGCAATATTCTACCTCCCGGCTTCAGTAAGCTTTTTAAGCGCTCAGCATAGTGTACTCGCATCTCTTCTGGGAGAGCGATTAAGGCCGCGCGATCATAAATAATATCAACCGGAGTCAATGGCGCGGTAAAAATATCCCCAGTATAAAGAGTCAGTTCATCAAATTGATAACTCTCATGCTGTGCAGACAGTTGAGTCACTAATGGCGTATAAAAATGTTCAGCAAAAAAGGCTCTTACTGCTATTGGGCTAAGCTCAACACCTTGAACCTCATCATGTCTAGCGGCTAGCCAGACTAAGTCTTCACTTTTTCCACACAAAGGAACAAAAACGTTATCGCTACGTTGGGGTAACGTCGCTGACCAATATTCCATGAGTAATGGATTAACGTCATCAAGATGGAAACCAAGCTGATTCGCCGCCCATTTGTTATGCCAAAATTCTGGATCTCTCATTTTTCTCAACCATTGTATTATTCAAAGACGACTAGCTTACTGATACGCTAAAGTACGCAAAAGGCTGCATTATGCTGTTGTCATCAATAAGGCTCAACATCAAATGTGAAGGATATACATTTCTTTACATTCGAATGCGGAACTGTGGACCCAATCAAGAGTCTCAACACTGTGACCAAAGCCATATTATTGAAATAGAGAAGATACTTTAGGTTGAATTCGTTTCAGTCACCCCAACTTAAACCTTAGTGGCTTCTGTTTGTTGTTGGATTAGCGTTCTTTTAAGTCCTTCTTTTGACCTAAACAACGCAAGCTAAGGAGAATGAATGAGTCTATTGCTAAGAACGACGGCCCTCATGCTATTCATGTTAAGCCGAGCCCCTGCCTTCGCCGCAACCATTCCGGTCAATGTATCGTCTCAAACGCCCCAAGGAGAATATCAAAATGAAATCAATGCCCAACGCTTTAAGCATAGTTTAAGTGGTTTATACGGTATCCAAACCACGCATCACTCGGTCATTCAACCATACAGTAACTTTGATGAACTTTATCAAAAAGCGAGTGACGCTCAACTAGAGCTAGAAGCCTTATGTACTGGTACTGCAATGCTCACATCGGCTCAAGCCCTATTTTCTGGAACTAAATCTCGTTCAAGAGCGCTCGAAAAAATCGCATTAGAACTCAATGGCCAACCAGAACGAATTACTGATTTAGCACGCGCGACCATCATTGCTGACGATGTACCAAGTTTAGTCGAAGCTTATGAGGTGTTAGGACGCGAAGCGAGGATCGTGAAAGTAAAAAATCGCTTTAAAACACCAGCAGCCTCTGGCTACCGTGATTTAAATCTCTTAGTCGAATTACCAAAAAGTAAAATTATTGCCGAAGTTCAATTGCACTTAAAAGCCATCGCGGAAGTCAAAAGTGGCCCAGAGCATGCTTTATACGAACAAATACAGCATATCGAACGTAACGCCAGCCAAGAGCAAAGACCACTCACCGATTGGGAAGTAGCCAAAATCCATCAAATTCGCCATCAATCTCTCAACTTATATCAACAGGCTTGGCAGCCGTACATTACGACAAATATCCAAGCGGCTTAATTATCTCGATCACAATAAAGAACGCAGAGTCTAGATGGCTCTGCGTTCTTTTGTTGATGTTTTGTCTATGAACTCATTAGTTTTTGAGCAAACTAAACTGAGTTCCATGATTTTTATCGTGATTAATCGAAATAAACCACTAAGTCAACATTCTCACCTCGTGCTTGCGCATCCAAAGTGAAGTAGATATAACCGGCTTTTTCTATTGGCATCGATAGATATTCATGACTGTCTGATCGCACAGAGTTCCATTGATAGTCATCTCTACTTGGCCATGTGACTTGGCTTGCAAAGAGATCAACATTATTCGTGGTGGATTGTGTTGGCGTCATCCATATTTGGACACGTTGAACACCTTCAGGGACGTAAATCGCTGCATAACGACGCTGATTCACCATTAAGTTCTGTTTGACCTCAGCCTCAAGGCGTATCGGGTTCAAATCGTCAACTTCATGGTTTGGGGTGCTAGTTTGGTCATATTGGATCTGTGCCAATAGCTTGACATCAGAAAACGCCGCTCTCCCAGTGACACTAATATAATAACGACCAGCTTGTACATAACCATCCGCTTGAGGCTTAAAACTTAATCTCTCATTACTACCAAGGGCAACATTACTGAATTGATAATCATAATAATGAGCGACTTTTTCATAACTCATGTATAAGTCCGCATCACCTTGCCCATCAATCGTAACCTGAAAGCTTAACGTGCGCTCAGGAACATCAATATAATAAAGTTGCTCAGAAAGATAATTACCGTGCAATATTATCGCTTGATTAGCCTCTAACTCTATCGGCTGTGCCTCTTGTGGCTGCTCAGGTGTTGGATCAATCGAGGGTTGCTCATCAACATTTAAGGTATCCAACCAGCGCGAAAAGTCCTCATCATATTGAGTACCTAATTGTTTCACCACTTCTGCCCACTGTGCATATTGACCTTGTCTTGCCAACGCCAGCAAGCGATCCACCTCTTGAGGATGCACTTCTAACATATAGCGCACTGCGAGATAACCCCAACGATAAATACGATTAGTATCATGAGAATAGGTGGTCGCCATAACATCAGAAAGGCTCATTTTCGCCTGTTGAATCGTGCGAATAGCAGCATCGTAACCTTGTTTATAATGCATGTATTCCGCAAAACCTTCTAACCACCAGACAATATGTCCATGAGCAAGGTTTTCGCCAAAACCGCCATATAAGTTAAATCGTCCATCCAAATAGTGGACATATTCATGTTCAAGGTTAAGAATTGATAGCGCATCTTCACCGTTAGCATAGCGATAAGCGATAAATCGTGCTCGATTATTCGGATCGGCTGGATTGCCCTCTAGATACTGACCACCATTATCCGTCGTGTTATTAAACAAAAATGCGGAATAATCGACGTAACTTTGGTTATTCGCAAACACCACAACTTCTACTTTGTCATTCAAATCGTCGGCTACCGGTAGACCACCGCTGTTGACAACCTGATGGAAATCTTGCTCTTTCGCGTTGAGAACCGAACAGACTTCACGCTCTTGTTGTATGGTCAAATCTTGCGAACGAACAATCGCTGGGCCATCACATTGGTGCCTATTAGGTAATATACGCGCTGCTAGGTTGTCTTTTTGCGCTTCTATATTTATATCGGCAATCGCTTCTGGGGCGAAGTGCTGGAGCATCTCTACCGCTGCCAACCATAGCGTTTCATGTTCACTACCTAACGGGTAACGTTGTAACGTATCTAGCATCACTTGTTTCGCTTGTTGGCGAGTAACTAACTGAGAGGAAGCCAGTAACCGTCCTGTTTCTCGAATCGCATTAAAAACTAAAAATTTTGCGTCGGTGGTTAATGCCCACTGATTGTTTTGCGCAAACCGCTCCAAAGTATCAATATGTTGTGGATTGTGAGCTAAATATTGATAAAACTCATCTCGTCCGATATGACCGGCCATAGCTCTAAATAAATTATTTAAGCCATCAACCCATTGAGTATTTTGCGCAGTATCGGGGGTAAAGTGCTCTAATAACGCCATCATACTGTCCATCGTCAATGGCAGTTGTTTAATGCTATCCGTCATCAAACTCATGTTTTTAAAGGCACTAACTTGCTCTCGGCCTTGATTAACCACATGAGGAGAGCGCAGAAACTGATTGATTGTTTGTGCAATTCGCTCGTTTAATGCTTGAGAAAATGGCTGATGTTCACCTTGGGCATAAAAACGCACATAATAAGCAGCACGAATAAATTCACTTAAATTATTAATGATCTTCGCTTGATCCGCCTGCCCTTGATACTGACCAACGTGAGTCATTAAGTCACGCTGAATGGCTGCAATACTCTGCTCGCTGTATAAATCGTTGAGGCTATCTACTCCAGCGCTATACCATGAACTATAGCAAGTGTGGTCTGCATGTTTAATACTGGCTAACCGATCATCGGCCTGAGCTAATTCAGAAAAATAACAATGGTTATCAGCTAAACTGGCCGAAGAAAAAGCCAATAAACAGGCTAGCATTAATGGATGTTGACGACGTAAAGAAAAAGGAACCATATAACTCACTCCAAAGCGTAAGTGAGCTTTCCTAACGACTTGGATAAAAACCTAATTAGGTACGCCATTCATAGAATGGCCATTCTATAGCCAATTAAGACGGTACAGACATTGGTAGCATCCAGTTGCTTAGGTAAGCTTAAACTTAGGCGCTTTATTATTGATTGAACAGAGGCGTGGTTATACGGATAACGGCGGGGATATGAAACTGGGTTAATTTAAAAACAAGAGACTGCTTCCAAAACAGAAGTTAAGAAAGGCTTTTCTATCAACAGGTTAAGTAAAAACACCGAGGCCATACTTAACGTATGGCCTGATGCGATGTATTACTATTTTACCACTTGAATATTTTCGACACGGGCTTTTAACTTCTGTCCTGGACGAAATGTAACGACACGCCGAGCTGAAATCGGAATATCTTCTCCAGTTTTAGGGTTTCGACCTGGCCTTTCACTTTTATCTCGCAGATCGAAATTACCGAAACCAGACAGTTTTACTTGTTCGCCATTCTCAAGTGCTTTACGAATTTCTTCAAAAAATACTTCCACCGTGTCCTTGGCATCCCGTTTACTAAACCCTAGTTTTTCGAACAGGTTTTCAGCCAAATCGGCTTTTGTGAGCGCCATAAACTTTCCTCAAAGCTAGGTTAAACTTTGCTGCATTAAGCAGCATAAAAATCATTTTTGTTCAACCAATCAAAGACATATCGGCTCTGTTGAAAAGTGTATGCCAAGCTTATGATTTTCGCCAACTTTTTTATTATGAAGGATATCGACTGGGAAGCCTTTAGAATGGTACATTTTGCATACAGTCATGAAATTAAAAACTTAATTGATTAAAAATAAAAAATTTAAATCTAAATTTATACATAAAATAAGACAATTAAAGACTATAACACTAAAAACACAAACCTTATCTTTATTGATCTCGATCTGAAATTTTTGTAAATAATCTTAAAAATCATACTGTTGTTTTTATAATTCTAAAAATTAGACCTAAAAAAAGCAGATCGACTTGATCTGCTTTTTGGTTTACTGAATGTATCTTATCTATTTAGTCTCGCAGTGTTGCAGAGTACTGTTCAGCCACCGCTTGAACAATATTGTTCACTGCAGCAGTGATATCCGCATCTTCTAGCGTTCGCTCTGCCGATTGTAAGATAAGCGCAATAGCTAAGCTCTTCTTACCCTCCTCAACACCTTTACCAACGTAAACATCGAACAGTTTAGCATCGCGTAATAACGAGCCACCCGCCGATTGACAAGTAGCAACGATGTCACCAGAAGCAACATTTTGATCGACAACGAGAGCAATATCACGGCGATTTGCAGGGAACTTAGATAGAGCGACGGCTTCAGGGATCACTTTGGTATTAATCGCTGACCATTCGATTTCAAATACGATTGTACGACCATTTAAACCAAATTTACGCTCAAGTTCTGGATGAACGGTACCAATCACGCCGATCTCTTTACCATCCAGCACAATCGCAGCCGCCTGACCAGGATGCAATGCCGGATGCTGCGTTGCCGTAAACTGATAAGCTAGGCCATTCGCAGTTAAATCGAGGATTGCTTCTACATCGCCTTTTAAATCAAAGAAATCAACGCTAGCCGTTTCCATGTTCCAATGTTCATCACCACGAGTACCAGCGATCACACCAGCCAGCATAGGCTCTTGACGCATACCATTTTCAGCAGCTTGATCGGGAATAAAACGCAAACCTTGCTCAAACAAACGTACGCGCGGCTGTTGACGTTTCTGGTTGTGCACCACCGTATTCAGCAAGCCTTGGATTAAGCTAAGGCGCATCGCTGACATATCGGCAGAAATTGGGTTTGGTAAAATGAGTGGTTCTATATTCGGAACCACTAGTTTTTGCTGTTCCGGTTCAACAAAGCTATAAGTGATGGCTTCGTGATAACCACGATCCACTAACAAATCACGCACACGCTTGAGCGGTAAACGCGCTTCTTTGTGGGCATTCATATTCAATGCCGCTTGAGGAGCTTGATTAGGAATATTGTCATAGCCATAAATACGGCCAATTTCTTCAACTAAATCTTGCTCGATAGCGATATCAAAACGCCAAGTTGGTGCAGTCGCTTGCCAACCTTGTGACGTGGTTTCTACTTGCATACCAAGACGTTGTAGAATTTCGACCACATCGGCATCGGCAATAGTATGGCCAAGTAAATTATCCAATGTCGTCCGACGTAGAGTCACTTGATTCGCACTTGGGAGATGCTGATCAGATTGTGCAGCAACAATAGGAGCCGCTTGACCACCACAAATATCAATCAATAGTTGGGTAGCACGCTCAAGAGCCGCTTGCTGTAACTCGTAGTCTACACCACGTTCAAAGCGCATCGACGAATCAGTATGTAATCCATAACGACGAGCACGACCGCGGATATGATCTGGCGCGAAGAAAGCCGACTCTAATAACACATCTTGCGTGCTTGAACTTACCCCAGAATGCTCACCACCAAATACACCTGCAATCGCCAGTGGTTTGTTATGGTCAGCAATCAATAAGGTATCAGGATTGAGCGTCGCTTCTGTGCCATCGAGAAGAGTTAGCTTTTCATCTTGCTCAGCAAGACGTACCACAATACCGCCCTCAATCTTTGCCAAATCAAACGCATGCATTGGCTGGCCTTGCTCTAGCATCACATAGTTAGTGATGTCGACAATCGGATCGATCGAACGAATACCGCAACGGCGTAACTTTTCCTGCATCCATAATGGAGTGGCGGCGTTCACATTAACGTTTTTGACAATTCGTCCAAGATAACGCGGACAAGCCGCAGGTGCTTGGATATCAATCGTTAGGCTATCGTTAATTGACGCCGCTACAGGAGCAACCGATGGCTCAATAATATCCAGACGGTTAAGTACGCCAACTTCACGCGCCAATCCCCGCAAGCTGAAACAATCAGCACGGTTAGCCGTAAGGTCGACATCGATAGTGACATCATTAAGACCTAAAAACTCACGAAAATCACAGCCAATCGGCGCATCTTGCGCTAATTCCATAATCCCGTCTGATTCAATGTCAATCCCTAACTCTGAGAATGAACACAACATGCCGTGAGAAGGCTGGCCACGTAATTTGGCTTTCTTAATTTTGAAATCGCCAGGCAGTACAGCACCAACGGTAGCAACCGCGACTTTCAGGCCTTGACGGCAGTTGGCTGCGCCACAAACGATATCGAGTAATTCGTCTTCACCGACATCGACTTTAGTGATACGCAGTTTATCAGCGTCAGGATGTTGACCACATTCAACCACTTGGCCAACTTTAACACCGTTAAACACGCCAGCAACAGGGAGAACGTCATCGACTTCTAACCCTGCCATAGTAATTTGATGAGTCAATTCGTCAGTGCTAACCGCAGGGTTTACCCACTCACGAAGCCAAGATTCGCTAAATTTCATAGTGATAAGCCTCTGGATTACTTGAATTGTTTAAGGAAACGCAGGTCGTTTTCGAAAAACGAACGTAGATCGTTCACGCCATAACGCAACATCGTTAAACGCTCTACTCCCATACCAAAGGCAAAACCTGAGTACTGCTCAGGGTCAATACCGACACTGCGCAATACATTAGGATGAACCATACCGCAACCCAGTACTTCTAACCATTTACCGTTCTTACCTTTCACATCCACTTCAGCGGAGGGCTCGGTAAAAGGAAAATAAGATGGACGGAAACGCACCTCAACTTCTTCTTCAAAGAAGTTGCATAGAAAATCGTGTAAAATGCCTTTAAGTTGAGCAAAGTTAACCTTTTCATCGACCAACATGCCTTCGACTTGATGGAACATTGGCGTATGAGTCTGATCATAATCATTACGATACACACGACCTGGAGCAATAAAGCGGAACGGTGGTTTACCGTTTTCCATCGTGCGGATCTGTACGCCAGAAGTGTGAGTACGCAGCATCAAATCAGGATTAAAAAAGAAGGTATCGTGATCGGTACGCGCCGGATGATCGGCAGCAATATTTAACGCATCAAAGTTATGGAAGGCATCTTCAACCTCAGGGCCAGACTCAACGCTAAAGCCTAATTCACCAAAAAAGTTTTCGATGCGTTCAATCGTGCGAGTGACTGGGTGTAAACCACCATTATCAATACGGCGACCAGGTAAAGTCACGTCAATCGTTTCAGCCGCCAACTTCGCTTCTAATTCGGCGCGTTGTAAAGCATCTTTACGCAGTGAAATCGCTTTTTGTACGGTTTCTTTGGCAACGTTGATCTCTTGACCTGCGGTACGACGCTCTTCTGGTGGTAATTTACCTAGGCTTTGCAGTTGAGCCGTTAGCTCACCCTTTTTGCCCAGATAATGAACACGCACTTCATCCAGTGCAACTAACGACTCCGCAGCATCAATAGCTGCTGTCGCGTTAGCAATAATCTGTTGTAGATGTTGCATTGTTTCCTCGTCTGCTGATGCGCAGTTTCCTTAAGGCACCCGTGAGGGAATTAAGGGATTCTTGGGGTTTTTAGTAAGCTGTACATAGTAACGAAAGCCGCTGTCAAAGCCAAATTGAAATCACATTTCCTTCATTTTTTGCGTGTTTATTCATCGCTAACTCATCAAGTTAGGTACTTGCAAAATAACTTTTAGTTATAGTGATTTTGTCATAAATTGATTTTGTTCAAATGACGCTGCCCGTTATGGTTAGAACCACAAAGATTATAACCAGAGGTTGATGATGCCATTAACAATTTTACCCATTGAAGCAGAACACGACGCTGCAATTTGCCAAATTATTAAACAAGTCGGTGCTGAATTTGGTGCGGTCGGCGAAGGTTTTGGACCTGCTGATGAAGAAGTTTTAACTATGAGTAAGTACTACACTCAGGATAGGCATAGCCTATATCTTGTTGCTCTATTAGATAATGATATTGTTGGAGGGGGTGGAATAGCACCTTTTCAAGATAGTGGGAGTATTTGCGAATTAAAAAAGTTGTTCTTACTAGCCAAAAGCCGGGGTTACGGCGGCGGAAGAATCATCGCCGAACGCTGTCTCGAATTTGCTAAATCTCAAGGGTTTCAGTACTGTTATCTTGATACCCTTTCTAGTATGTCTTCAGCTATCACATTGTATGAACGATTAGGTTTTGAGCACCTATCAAAACCTCTCGAAGGTACTGAACATGGTGGCTGTGATGTTTGGATGATGAAAAAGTTATAATCAGGATACTATGCATAACTATAAATTGCTGCCGACCCTATATGCCCTATTAGAGACCAAAAATCTCACTGATGCAGCTAAAAAACTGAACGTTACTCAACCCGCTATCAGCAAAACGCTTAAACAACTGCGCGAAGAGTTTCAGGATCCGTTACTTATCAGGCAAGGACAGCAATTTATATTAACCAAACGGGGAGAATCATTACTGGTACTTCTCCCCTCCGTATTTACACAACTGGAACAACTTTATCAACCTGCCGATTGTGAAGTGCATAAAATTCAGCGGCCATTTAATCTCGCGCTCAATCATTTTATTTCACCAGATATTCTGCCCCAACTTTGCCGAGAATTTCATCAGCAAGCCCCCAGAGCTAGACTCAATACAACACTATGGCAAGATCGTGCACTCAGCGAGTTAGCCGAAAGCCAAGTAGATTTACTCGCCACATTATCTGTTATTGTCCCTGAAAACTTACATGGTAAAAAATTAGCCAGTGATCAGTATGTCGTCTGTCGTTGGTCACAGCATATCGAGCAAAATACAACACTCACACTTGATGACTACTTTCGAGCAAGGCATATTTTAGTCAGTGGACTTCATACGGAAAGCTTACAAGTTGATACGTTATTTCAACGCTATCGAAAAAAACGTCGGATCTTTGCCACGTTACCTTCAATTCGTCTTGCCATTGAAACCATGATTGGTACCGACTGCTTGGTTACGTTACCATTACATATCGCCGCTCAATATGCCCAAGGGCACCCAGTGACCCTTTTTCCTACGCCTTATGAGCTGCCTCAGCACGATTATTACTTACTTTGGCATGCAAAACACCATCACTCACTTGAACATCGCTGGTTTCGTGAATTCTGCTATCAGTTTTTTAAACAAGATATCAAAGACAAACAAGATATTGGCTACTCACTACTGGTCTCTTAGTCAATGCTTGTGTACTCCAGTATTGAATAGGTTTCCTAGGCTATAGTTCAATCAATCGGACATCAGCAAATCTGAATATGATGCTATCTATTAAAACGTAAGTCTTTTTCAACAGAAAACAGTTAACATAAAAAAAGCCCAACCATTTCTGGCTGGGCTTTTTTATTTTGGAGCGACACACGAGGTTCGAACTCGTGACCTCAACCTTGGCAAGGTTGCGCTCTACCAACTGAGCTAGTGTCGCATTAAGCAAGTGACGTTATCACGTTGCTCTTTATAAATGGTGCCCCGGGCCGGACTTGAACCGGCACGACTCGAAAGTCGAGGGATTTTAAATCCCTTGTGTCTACCAATTTCACCACCAGGGCACACTAATTTTTTAATTTAGCACCGCTTTTGCCGTGCTAATATAATCTGGAGCGACACACGAGGTTCGAACTCGTGACCTCAACCTTGGCAAGGTTGCGCTCTACCAACTGAGCTAGTGTCGCAATGGAGGCGCGTCCCGGAGTCGAACCGAGGTTCACGGATTTGCAATCCGCTGCATGGCCACTCTGCCAACGCGCCTTCGAAACTCAAACCGCTTGCTTCTTTATCGCGTTGCTCTTGAGTACGGGATGCATTCTACGGATTCGATGCGATCAGTCAATAGAATTTTTTTGCTTTTTGAATCGTTTGATTACTTTGCATTCAAAAATGGTTTTTTTGTTTATTTTTTTAGCAAAAAGTCTCTATTTATCCAGAACATAACGAGCAAAAATCCATTTTTATGAGGCTTTTGATTAGCCTTTATCGAACAATAATCGACGATCATTAATCAACAAGAAACGCGTTATTAAAAAATAATCGCAGCCAAACCCAATCGACCTCTAGATCGTTGGTGTTTAAAAATAGAAAAACGGGCCGATGCCCGCTTTTCTAATGATGTTCTTCATTTAGCAAATCATTTTTCGCCGCTGCTAAATATTGCGCCATTGACCAATACGTTAAAATGGTCGCAATGTATAAGGCAATGAATCCTAACCACACCATCCATTGGTCATAACGCCAAATCAAAATCCACAATGCAAACATTTGACTGACGGTTTTTACTTTACCAATCCAAGAAACGGCCACACTAGCGCGCTTACCGATTTCAGCCATCCATTCTCTTAATGCTGAAATAATAATTTCTCGCCCAATCATGGTCACCGCGGGGATGGTTATCCATATTGAATGATAATACTCGGTGATCAAAATCAGCGCAGTAGCGACAAGAACCTTATCAGCAACCGGATCAATAAACGCACCAAAACGCGATGTTTGGTCAAGCTTCCTCGCCAACATGCCATCTAACCAATCGGTAAAACCAGCCACAAAAAAAATCATTGCTGCAGCAAAAGGAGACCAGCTATAAGGCAAATAAAAAACAACAATAAAAACAGGGATGAGAAAAAGTCTCAATAACGACAAGATGTTAGGAATATTTAAACGCATAATGTTAGGCTCTGATCAATGGCGCGTTAATGGTGCTGCATTTTGACTATGGTTTCAATGCCTGATAAATAATTTCTGCTAAAGAGTGACTAATACCCGGCACCTTGGCGATTTCTTCAACAGTCGCACGCTTAATTTCTTGTAAGCCTCCCATGTATTTCAATAAAGCTTGCCGACGTTTAGGCCCCACGCCTTCAATCCCTTCTAACGTACTGGTACGTCGAGTTTTACCTCGTTTAGCACGATGTCCGGTAATAGCGTGATTATGGCTTTCGTCGCGAATGTGTTGGATAAGGTGTAATGCAGGCGCATCACTGGGTAAATGAAACTCATCGCCCTCAGTGGTGATTAATGTTTCAAGGCCAGGTTTACGAGTAATCCCTTTTGCTATACCAATCAATTGTGGCCGCTTCGGCCAATCTTGCCAACATTGAGTAATGATCTGTAACGCGCGATTGAGCTGACCTTTACCACCATCAATAAATATCACATCCGGAATTTTATCCACATCCAATTGCTTTGCGTAACGACGCTCTAAAGCTTGGGCCATGGCCGCGTAATCATCACCGCCAGTAATTCCAGTGATATTAAAACGGCGATATTCTGCTTTGATTGGCCCCTCTTGATTAAATACCACACAAGAAGCAACCGTACTTTCTCCCATAGTATGAGAGATATCAAAACATTCCATACGAGCTATATTCTCTATACCTAATACACGCTGCAGCTCATTAATACGCTGCTGAATGGTCATCTTGTGATTAAGCTTACTGGTCATCGCGCTCAATGCATTGGTATTTGATAACTTCAAGTATTGGCCACGTGTCCCCGTCGGACTCACATGAAAATGAACGTTATGCCCAGCTAATTCACGCAACGCCAGCTGTAATGGTTTGGTCTCTTTTAATAACCCCTGATTAAGAATAATTCGACTCGGAACCACTCGGCTATCAGTATGATTAAGATAGTATTGGCTTAAAAAACTTTCGAAGACTTCTTGCGACTCGGTATTGGCTGGGATTTTTGGAAAAAAACTCCGACTCCCCAAAACTTTACCTTGGCGAATCATCAAAATATGGATACACGCCAACCCTTTTTCTTGCGCAAAACCAAGCACGTCCAGATCATCTTGTGAGTCTTCAGCCACAAACTGCTGTTCCTGCACACGGCGAATCGCTTGAATTTGGTCACGAAACTTTGCTGCATCTTCAAAACGTAAAGCCTGACTGGCTTGTTCCATTTTCCCGATCAACATTTCCAGTACTTGTTTATCTTTACCTTGTAAAAATAGCCGCACACAGTTCACCAACTCGGCATAATCCTCATCATTGATCAAACTCTTCACACAAGGGGCTGCACAACGGCCGATTTGATACATTAAACAAGGGCGAACACGGTTGCTGTACACGGTATCTTCGCATTGCCGCACTGGAAATATTTTTTGAATCAAGTGCAATGTTTCTCGCACCGCACCAGAATCTGGATAAGGACCAAAGTACTCGCCTCTACGCTTTTTTGCACCGCGATGCGCAGAGAGACGAGGATGCTTGTGCGCACTGATGAAGATATAAGGATAAGATTTATCATCCCGCAACAACACATTGTATTTAGGTAAATACTGTTTGATGTAGTTATGTTCGAGGATCAACGCTTCGGTTTCAGTATGAGTAACCGTGACGTCAATTTTATTGATATGACTGACTAAAGCTCGGGTCTTTTCACTGTCGACTTTACTACGAAAATAGCTAGACAGTCGTTTTTTAAGATCTTTGGCTTTACCAACATAAATCACCTCAGCCTCAGTGTTATACATACGGTACACACCGGGCTGATGGGTGACATTTTTTAAAAAGGAAACAGAATCAAAATCAGCCACTACAACTTCTCTGTATCGAGCATCCCATGTCGAATGGCTAAATGAGTTAACTCAACATCCCCGTTAATATCTAGCTTGGCAAACAAACGATAACGATAGCTATTGACTGTCTTTGGACTAAAATTAAGTTGCTCAGAAATATCGGTTACTTTTTGGCCTTTAGTGATCATCATCATGATTTGTAACTCACGTTCTGATAGACCAGCAAACGGATTTTCAGAGGCGGGTGAAAACTGGCTTAATGCCATTTGCTGAGCGATTTCAGGAGAAATATATCGCTGGCCGCTATTCACAATACGAATAGCATTCACCATTTCATCAGGCGCGGCACCTTTGGTTAAATAACCAGCCGCACCAGCTTGCATCACTTTGGTTGGGAACGGATTCTCAGTATGAATAGTAAGCACAATGATTTTTACGTCTGGATTAAAACGTAAAATCTTCTTAGTGGCTTCCAATCCACCAATACCGGGCATATTCATATCCATTAATACAATATCAGTGTGATTACTACGACACCATTTTACTGCATCTTCACCGCTATCCGCTTCCCCTACTACGTTCATTCCACGGACGTCTTCAATAATACGTCGTATCCCTGTGCGAACCAGCTCGTGATCATCTACAAGGAAAACATTGATCAAACTTGTATCTCCACACTTATCTATTCGCTCTGCACTTTATCATATTAAAGATGCAGCATGGCTGCTTAGTCTAACCTAAATGGCTAGCTCGCTGCCAATGAATATGTGCTGAAAGCACACGTTTGGCAAGTATTTCTTTTACAAACTGTGCAGTTTAATAGGCAATTAAGCTCTCATTAAAACGTTTCTACTCAACACCATAAATCACTAACATGAAACCTTTATATCTCTTTAACAAGCAACGTGTAACAACCCTAAGCGAATCTAATTAGACAGACCAGTATACCCTTCCGACTTGAAGCTGCAGCAGTGTTGGCTACGTTCATTAACCCCAATCATAGAGTCTGTCTATGCTCATGGGGATGAACTCACTTTCCGCCTACCTGCAACTCCAAGTTGTTTGGGTATAATTGCGTGGCTGAAGAATGTATTGACGTTATTCTCAAATACTATGAAGGTAATTAAAAAATAGACATCCTCATTTTATAAACAGGCTTAATACTGAACAAAGATCACACAAAACACCCACTTTTTGAGAGTCATTCGTAACTTTCGATTGAAAATGCAGTCAATTTCATATATTTATAAGTCCCGTCAATCAATTCCATAATACGCACCGTTTATTATCAGCTCACTGAGTCACCACTCATGCTCGATTTATATAGGTAAAGCGCTTTGGGATATTTTGATATTAAAACGATAATCTTAAGGATATAAAAACATGAAAAAACTATTCGCAGTGGCCGCTCTTGTAGCACTTCCTTTTTCTAACGCAGTAATGGCAGACTCTGATATTGGTTGTGGTGTCGGCACCATGATCTTTGATGGTAAGGAAGGTAAAGTGTTTAAAGTACTTGGTGCCACCACCAACGGTACTTCTGGTAACCAAACCTTCGGTATCACTTTTGGTACACTAGGGTGTGATGGCACTGGCACAATTAATTCCGCACAAAAACTTGCGCTATTTATCGATGGTAACCTTGATAACCTTGCACGTGATATCGCACGTGGCGAAGGCGAAACACTAGCAACACTTTCTGAAGTTTGGGGAATTCAAGCCTCTGATAAAGCAGCGTTTAATCAACTAGCAAAAGAAAATTTTGCCAACGTTTTCCAATCTGAAAACGTGACTTCACAAGAAGTATTTACTAATCTAAATACCTTAGTTGCTCAAGATCAAGCCCTTGCTGCTTACACTATCTAATCGCTGATTCCTGACCAAAGCAAAAGCCTAATGGCTGAGTTTTAGGTTGATGAATAAGCTACCTATAGAGTGCCCGATAAGGGCACTCTTTATTTATTTTCGTCCCCCCAAAGAACACGATAAGTATGAGACTTTCTGCTAGACATTACTGCCATTGGCGCTCCTTAGGGTTCTTTTTACTCAGCGTAGTATTAACTCGCCCCGCCTTCGCCAGTTCAGAACTGAACACGATGGATCTCGCCACACACCCTTATTGGCTAAAATTAGGTCACTATCTGCCTCGATGGGGAGGATACCGCAGCACCATCGATTCAACGCCATTTTTCCTTGCTCAAGACGGTAAAATTAATCCGCAAGCCGAATTACAGGCGACATTAGATACGCTTTATCATTCCGACCCGACCATAGCAGAGCAAGCTCGCTGCACTTATCCGGCACGTTATACATGGATAGAATCACAATTAGGCCGTACAGCTCAGCTTAATTGTCCAGAATTAGACAATTGGCGCACCGTGCTCGATCCGGCAGGGATGACTTTGGTCTTTCCTACTGCGTTTATGAATAATCCCTCTTCGATGTTTGGTCATACTCTGCTCCGGATTGATGCGAAAGATCAAACTCGTCATCAAGAGCTGGTCGCGTTTGCGATCAATTTTGCCGCCGAACCCGAAGGCAATGACAATCCCGCGTTATATGCGATGAAAGGTTTGTTTGGTTTTTATCCGGGCAGATTTACTGTGATGCCTTATTATCGCAAAGTGCGTGAATACAATGACATTGAGTCACGTGATATTTGGGAATACCCCTTGAATTTAACTGAGCAAGAAGTCGAACGAGTACTGCTGCATTTATGGGAAATGCAATTAGCCGAGTTTGATTACTATTTCTTGGATGAAAACTGCTCTTACCAACTGCTCGCTTTATTAGAATTGGCTCGCGATGATCTTTTTTTAGTGGAAGATTTTCCTTTTCAAGCCATTCCATCGGATACCGTCAACGCCTTAGCCAAACGCGGCTTGATTGATACCCCACGTTATCGGGAATCATTCGGTACTCGTTTAATCCATCAATCACAGCAAGTCTCTCCAGAGCTTTTTCAAGCAGCAAAACTGGCGACACAAGGTCAGTTTCCTGACCCTAACCAGTTTAACGATCAGGAATTAGCCACGATTTATGAATTTGCTTATGAATGGCTCAATTTTCAATTGTATGATCAAGGCTTAGAACGCGATCCAACAGCTCAGCGACTAACCAAATTATTACGACTGCGTAGCCAAATCAACGCCCCATCACCTTTTGAGCCCGTACCGATACCGGCTTTTTCTCCTGAACAAGGGCATGGTTCGGCACGACTCGGCATCGGTGGGCAGTATTGGCATCATACACCATCAGCGTTAAATCTTGAGTGGCGCGCCGCCTATCACGACTTATTAGATGCTCAGCAAGGTTTTATTCCTGGCGCACAAATTAGCTTTTTGGATCTACAATTAAGTCAAGATCAACATAACACCACACGTTTAGAAAAGTTGTATCTGCTTGATGCCATGACAGTAGCGCCAAATCACAATCTATTCTCTAGTGCATCATGGAATATGCGACTTGGTTTTGATCGCCAGCCAAGCCAGCAACAACGTCAAGGACGGTGGTTTGTGCAAGGTGGTTATGGTCAGGCATGGGGTGACCCCAATAACTTACACAGCTATGGATTAGCCTCACTGGCATTCAATCATGGTTCACTGACCGATTATCGTCTTACCACCGGTGTGGGGATGGAAGCAGGCGTCCTCTGGCAAGTGGCAGACAAGCACCGTTTAGGGTTACAGGGACAATACTTGGCTTTATTGAATAGCGCTGCCGATCATCATAGCCAGATTAATTTGACGTGGAACTGGAGTCTTGCTCGTCATTGGGCACTGCGCAGTGAAATTCGCTATCAGCATTGGCAACAAGAAGAAATGAGTGCAAAAATCACTGGTTATTTTTATTACTAAGCGCGACAAGTAAATCGCAGTGACCCATTATAATAATGTTCACTTTAGTTTAGAAATATCATGAACTTGGTAAGGTCCACTATCGGAAAAACCTCAAATTACACCGACCTCAACGCGTCCTGACGCGAATAGCAGAAGATGGTATTATCTTCTGCTATTTTTTAGGTATCCCCAAACGACTTGATGTTACAGGTAGACGACAAGTAGCAAAGGAAGATATCTTCTGCCTAAATACTGCCATCAATAAGGTTGACTGTGACTCTCGAATCAGGTTTTGTCCTCACCCGCCAAGCAAAAGATATCAACGGTAAAAGTCACATTGAGTTGTGGCTGGCGACAAATCAAGGGCCAACACAGTTGATTATCGAGGGCGAACAAGCGGTGTTCTTTATCGAACAAACGCAGATTCAAGCTTGCCAAGCCATCGCCAAACAACAGCAAATAACCGTTGATATTCGGCCTCTTGAGCTTAAAGACTTTAACCAACAGTCACTGGCAGGTTGTTATTTTGCGAGCCATTATCAAGCATCCAAACTGGCTCAAGCGCTCCACCATGAGAATATCATCACTTTAGAAGCCGATATTAAACTGGCGGATCGCTATTTAATGGAACGATTCATTCAAGGCAGCCTTGAGTTTACCGGCACCATAACCCACTACGGCGACTATCGCCAAGTCCGTCAAGCAAAATGCCGACAAGCCGACTATTTACCACAACTCCATGTGGTTTCATTAGACATTGAATGCTCAGAGAAAGGCTTACTCTACTCCATCGGCCTGCATAGCCCCATCGATAGTCGTGTGATCATGGTCGGCCAGCCACAGTCCGCTGAAACCACCATCCAATGGGTGGCCGATGAATATCACTTACTGAGTGCTTTAGTCGATTGGTTTCAACGTTACGACCCAGATGTGATCATTGGCTGGAATGTGATTGATTTTGACTTTCGCTTACTGCATAAGCGTGCCGAGTGGCATCAATTAAAGCTGAAACTTGGCCGAGCTAAGCAGGCCAGTTACTTTCGATCGGCTGCGCAAACGAACCAAGGGTTTATTACCATTCCGGGACGCGTAGTACTGGATGGAATCGATACCTTGAAGACGGCGACCTATCAGTTTCGTTCTTGGTCTTTAGAAGCCGTGTCCCGTCAACTGCTAGGAGAAGGTAAAGCCATTACTCAACCGCATGATAGAATGGAAGAAATCAATCGACTTTACCGGCAAGATAAACCCCAGCTCGCTCATTATAATCTGCAAGATTGTATTTTAGTCGAGAAGATTTTCCAGCATACCCATTTATTAGACTTTGTTATCCAGCGCTCTCGATTAACCGGATTAGAGTTAGATAGAATTGGCGGTTCAGTCGCCGCGTTTACAAACCTCTATCTTCCTCAACTCCATCGTGCAGGTTATATCGCGCCCAACCTACACTCGGAAAACTGGATGGCTAGCCCAGGAGGTTACGTAATGGACTCTCGTCCTGGCTTGTATGACTCGGTCCTGCTACTTGATTTTAAAAGCCTTTACCCCTCGATTATCCGCTCGTTTTTAATTGACCCTTTAGGGCTGATTGAAGGTCTAGCCCTTGAGGCCGGCAATAAACCACATCAAGCGGCCGCTGGATTTCGTGGCGGCCAATTTCATCGTCAGCGCCATTTTCTGCCAGCCATGATCGAAGCACTGTGGGCCGCTCGGGATATTGCTAAGCAAAACAACGAACCCGCCTTTTCGCAAGCGATCAAAATTATTATGAACTCCTTTTATGGCGTACTTGGATCATCTGGCTGCCGGTTTTTTGATACTCGTCTGGCTTCAAGTATTACCATGCGCGGCCACGAAATCATGAAGCAGACCAAAACCTTAATTGAGGCGCAAGGTTATCAGGTCATTTATGGTGATACCGATTCAACCTTTGTTTCATTAGGTGGCGCATTTATCCAAACACAAGCTGACAAAATCGGACGTGACTTGGTCTGGCACATTAACCAGTGGTGGGCAACCCATCTTCAGCAAGCCTACGGATTAAGTTCTTTTTTAGAGCTGGAGTATGAAACTCACTACCGCAAGTTTTTAATGCCGACCATTCGTGGCTCAGAAACGGGGTCGAAAAAGCGCTACGCTGGCCTGATTGGTGAGCCCGGTGCGGAAAAAATGGTGTTTAAAGGCTTAGAGAGCGCCCGCAGTGATTGGACGCCTCTTGCCCAACGTTTTCAGTCTGAACTGTATTGGATGATATTTCACGATCAGCAGCCAGATGAGTATATTCGCACGACCGTTGAGCAAACGTTAGCTGGAGAGTTTGATCAGCAGCTAACCTACCAAAAGCGCCTGCGACGCAAGCTGCACGAGTACCAAAAAAACGTGCCTCCTCAAGTACGCGCCGCTCGCCTAGCAGATGAAATCAATGCGCGTTTAGGTAGAGCTTTACAATATCAAAATAAAGGCACGATTGAATACTGTATGACACTTAATGGCCCTGAACCTAAGCAGTACTTATCCAGCCCTATCGATTACCAACATTACATTGATAAACAACTCAAACCCGTTGCCGATGCGATTTTGCCTTTTATTAACCGTCAGTTTGAGCAAATCACCGCCGCGCAACTCGGGTTATTTTAATAACCCGAGTTCATATAATAGCCCCAAAAATTAACGCATTTCCCATCTCATTATTCTGAATAAGAAAATAATTAACATTACCCTTTGTAAGGGAATAAAGCTTTTATATAGAAAAAACGAAAGCCTATTAAGATCACAGTTTCTCTCCCTCAGCGCATTTATGGTAAGCCTCGTCGTTCTTAATTTCAGAGTTATCAATAATTCATAACTATAAAAATAAATACAGCGCAAACTTGGAGAAAACTATGCTATCGACACAACAGGATGTCACGATAACCACCGTATCACCTTCAACATGGCGAAAATCTGATACCGTTTGGATGCTCGGACTTTATGGTACTGCAATTGGGGCTGGTGTACTCTTTCTTCCTATTAATGCAGGCATTGGCGGACTGATCCCTCTGATATTAATGGGCTTACTGGCTTTTCCGATGACCTTTTATGCTCACCGTGGTTTAGCTCGTTTAGTTCTATCATCGACCAATCCTGCTGCAGATATAACCCAAGTGATGTCTGAACATTTCGGAAAAAAAGCAGGTCGTATTTTTACTTTACTGTACTTTGTTTCCATTTTTCCTATTTTGCTGGTCTACGGCGTTTCCATCACCAATACTGTCGAAAGCTTTATGCTGCATCAATTAGGAATAATCCCACCGCCACGCTTTATTCTGTCATTTTGCCTTTTGATGTCACTGATTGGGATTGTTCGTTATGGCGAGGAACTGATAGTAAAAACCATGAGTATTCTGGTCTATCCTTTCATTTCAGTATTGATGCTCCTTGCTTTATATCTTATCCCGCATTGGAATGGCGCAATATTTAACCAAGATCTTATCCTTCACTCCGTGACCAGCGGCGATATGTGGCGGACGCTCTTACTCACCATTCCAGTGATGGTTTTCTCCTTTAGCCACACCCCCATTATTTCCACCTTTGCTAAATCAAAACGCAAAGAATATAGTGACACACTCGCAGAAAAAAAGTGTTCTCAAATTCTCGGTTATGCACACATGATGATGGTCGCGAGCGTAATGTTCTTTGTACTTAGTTGCGTACTCACGCTTTCGCCACAGCAACTTGCCGAGGCCAAAGCACAAAATATCACTATTCTCTCTTACTTAGCCAACTATCTAGATACGCCCGTCATTGAAATCATGGCCCCGATGATCGCTTTTATCGCCATTTCTAAATCCTTTTTAGGGACTTATATTGGCGCACAAGAAGGATGTTCTCGTTTAATCAGTGAAGGTTTTGAGCATCGAGGCTATAACATTAAACCCAGTACAATAAATACGTTGACCGTTATCGTCATGCTGATGACCACTTGGCTTGTCGCGACACTAAATCCATCGGTACTGGGAATGATAGAAGTGCTCTGTGGTCCAATCATTGCTCTTATCTTGTATATAATTCCAATGTACGCGATTCAAAAAATACCCGCGTTAGAAAAGTATCGAGGACTGACCAGCAATACCTTTGTAGTCATCATGGGGACTATTGCGATCTCAGCAACCGTATACGGCTTATTATAAGAAAGAGACGCTGACGCTGTCGGTAAGTTGTTAGTAAAAGTATTGATAACTTACCGTTCTATAACGTAATAGAATGAATGCGCAGACTATCAACCAATTTTAAATTCAGTTTTTTTATACTGTTTGATTAACCAAGGACCAAAGCTATCTAATAAACCAATCACCGAACGCTTGGGGATCACTCGCCCTTTCAGCAAAATTTTTAAGCGATCAACCTCAGTTTGTTTCTCTGGGTAATAACGTAAAAACTGCTCGCCGCACTGACGCGGATCATCAAACCAATTTTTGTCCTGATACATGACCAATGAATAGCTGGCACGAAGCAGTTTTTTAGCAATCATCTGCTGAGCGTTCGCCTGTTGAGCGGCATCATGGGTTTTGGCTATTTTATCACGATAAAACAGCAGCCAATCTTCGACATCCATATTCCAATACTTGGCGATTTCCCAACTTGGTTCATAATCACCAAAACATTCTGCGAGGTTATCGCCATAGACACAAACGCTACAGTGGCGCAGTAAAAAACCCCAAGAAAATAAACTGTCTAACGTCGCGACTTCTTTCACTTCAGCGGTTTTAAAACTGACATCAGTAATAAACGCAAAGCGTTTTTGAAAACGCCAACGAATGGTATTGATTAACGTCGTACGAGTGTTCTCGATTGAACCATAAGTCACCACAATCACATCCAGATTTGAAAAGTTGGGACGCGCAGTTTTGCGTGCCACACTGCCATAGAGATATACGCTATGTAGCTGCTCGCCTAATCCAGCGCGCAAAAAAGAGACCAACTCCTTAATCGCAGGTTGATAATCAATTTGGAAAGGCTGCTTGGCATCAATAGGCGACAAGGTCATGTCGTAAAGTAACTCAACAAGTGAAACATAAAGTTATGTTCTCCTATGCGCGCGTTCGAATCAATAGCCAAATCATGACCAACCGTGTCTTGCAAGACAATTTCCACTGCACAACAACTTTTTCTTTTCAGGAGCGCATGAAGCATTTCTTTTCTGGGAAAGCATTCGTTATAATGCGCCGAAATCAAGCACAAAGGGTATTTTCCATGCCAAAGGCAAGTGAACTAAAAAAAGGTTTTGCGATTATTTCTAACGGCAAAACATTGTTAATCAAAGATATCGAAGTCACCACTCCAGGTGGCCGTGGCGGTTCTAAAATTTACAAATTACGTTGTACTGACCTAACTACAGGTGCTCGCGTCGACGAACGTTATAAATCTGACGATTTTCTTGATACGGTAGAGATGAACAAACGCAATGTTTCTTTCTCTTATGTCGACGGTGATGATTATATCTTCATGGATAATGCAGATTACTCACAATTCACCTTCAAAAAAGCCGATATCGAAGATGAACTGCTGTTTATCACTGAAGAAATTCAAGGTCTACAAGTGGTACTGGTTGATGGTAAACCCGTTGCCATTGAATTACCGTCTTCTGTAGAGATGGTGATTGAAGAAACCGATCCATCGATCAAAGGGGCTTCTGCTTCTTCACGCACTAAACCAGCGCGCTTTGCCACGGGTCTAGTGGTGCAAGTACCTGAATACATCGCTAACGGTGATCGCATTGTGATCAATACCGCTGAGCGTAAATACATGAACCGAGCGTGAGCATGACAGACTTACTCTCTTACGATGAAGCCATCGATACCGCTTACGACATTTTCTTAGAAATGGCGGAAGATAACCTTGAACCAGCAGATGTCCTGCTCTTTGTTGCCCAGTTCGATGAGCGCGGCGCAGCTGAAGTGGTTGATATTAGTGATGATTGGGATGCGGAAGTTGGTTTTAGCGTCGATAAAGAGCGCTATGCAGAAATTTGCATAGGATTGGTCAATGAGAGTAACGACGTACTGGATGACGTTTTTGCACGTTTATTGCTAAGCCGAGATCCTGAACAAAAGTTTTGTCATATTCGTTGGAAACGTGACTAATATTCGTTTTGTTAGCCGACTAATCTAGGTTAACCCACTAACCGACAATGCCAACTCAGTACGAGTTGGCATTGTTTTTTGTCCTAAAAGAAAAATCGACTGAACATGACCGCTAAGTGGCCAAAAATCGTTATTCAACTAGCTGGTAATGAATCACATACAACTCTTCTATCTCCGGATAGATATCACTGATCACCTGTTTTAACTCAGTTAAAGTCATGTTTTCTTGCTGAGCATGAAACTCATTTAAGTCATCAAACTGGATCGGCTCAACATTGATGATTTTTAAACGGCAAAACCAACGCCCTTCTTCTAAGGTACTCACTTCAACAATAGAACCCGGTTGATAATCCTTCTCGCTTTGATCACGAATAGTGATGACTTTTTTTCCGGTTAAAATATCGCTTTCAAATCGTGAAAAGAAAGTCATTTCTGTAGGAATACTGGTCGAGGATACGGACATATTCTTCTCTCTTATTAGCCTGGAAATAGCTGACACTATAGCGAATAAGCCGAAGGCTTTAAATCGCAAAAAAATTATCTCTATAGCCCTTCCCTAAATACGAGCTATTAGGCTTGCTTTTTTTAGCTCACTCATTAATCATTTGTATAGATAAATAAATGTAATGGATTTGTATGCCTACTTCACCCCTGTACCAACAAATTAAACAGCACATTATTCACCAGATCGAATCCGGACAATGGCCAGTTGGTGAACGGATCAGCACCGAATTGGAATTAACTGAGCAATTTTCTGTGAGTCGCATGACGGTTAATAAAGCGATTCGAGATTTAGTGTCTGAAGGCCGCTTGCAACGTCGCCCACGGTTAGGCACCTTTGTCTGCGTCGCACCAGAAAAAGCCGAATCTCCACTGTTAGATATACGCAATATTGCCGAGGAAATCGTCAGTCGAGGTCAACGTTATCATAATAAAGTTCGCGCTCATCACCCTTTAATTGCCGATGAAACTCTCGCAACTCAATTGGGCGTCATGCTCTCTACTCCATTGTTTTATAGTGAAATATTACATTACGCGAACGATCAACCATTACAACTTGAAGTTCGTTGGGTTAACCCTAGGCATGCCCCTGACTACCTTCAACAAGACTTTACTCATATTACGCCTAACCAATACCTTTCCGAGGCCTGCCCACTCAGTGCGATTGAGCATACGGTCGAAGCTTTGATCGCTGACAAACCAATCAGTGAAGCGTTGCTACTCAAAGCTAACGAACCTTGCTTGCTGCTTAATCGGCGCACTTGGAGTGGTGAGCATTTAGTGAGCTTCGCTCAGCTCTATCATCCGGCCAGTAAGTACAAATTAAGTTCGAAAATTGTCTATTCACAACCATAGAGCCGATCACATTTTTGTAACATTACCATTGCATTCATCATCCGTTAATCCTATTAATTGTATATACATTAAATCATCCTTAACGACCTAATGTTACCTGTTTGGAAAAATCGTTCTCAGACGGTCGAAAAACAAGCGATTGAATTGAGATGAACGAACGTAGCCAATGTCGCTATAGCTTCAAGTAGCAAGGAAGTCGGTATCATCGCGAACCTCTGGCTCGCTAAGTAGGGGAAATGGAACACGTCTTAACCAATGCGCGTATAGTGAGTATGCAAGCTGGTGATATCGGCTATCAACCCAGTGAGCCGCTTTCAATTGTCATCCGTGACGGAAAAATTGCCGACATCACCACAAATACCTTCGCCGACCATCCACAGCGAACCAATTGCCAAGGCCAGTTAGTCACTCCGGGACTGATTGATTGCCATACGCACCTTATTTATGCAGGTCAACGAGCCAATGAGTTCGAACAACGCTTAAATGGCGTCTCTTATCAAACAATTGCCGCTCAAGGGGGCGGAATAATGTCAACGGTGCAAGCCACCCGTCAAGCCTCACAAGATCAATTAATCGAGTTAGCACTGCCTCGTTTAGATGGTTTATTACGCAGCGGGATCACCAGTGTCGAGATCAAATCTGGCTATGGGCTGACACTTGATGATGAAATTAAAATGCTCAAAGCCGCCAAAGCGTTGGAAGCCCACCGCCGAGTGAAAATTACCACCACCCTACTTGCCGCCCACGCCGTGCCACCTGAGTTTGCCGGTAAAGCCGATAGTTATGTTGATTTCATCTGTCAAAGCATCATTCCACAAGTGGCAGAGCAGCAATTGGCAAGTAGTGTGGATGTGTTTTGTGAATCGGTAGGTTTTAATCTTAAGCAAACTGAGCAAGTGTTTCAGTGTGCCATTGAGTATGGTTTAGCGATTAAAGGCCATACAGAACAGCTGTCCAATCTCGGGGGCAGCGCTTTAACGGCGCGCTATAACGGCCTATCGGTCGATCACATTGAGTATCTCGATGAAGTTGGAGTGCAAGCATTAGCACAATCAACGACCGTCGCGACTTTACTGCCCGGCGCGTTTTATTTTTTACGCGAAACACGTAAGCCCCCCATTGAATGGTTACGCCGCTATCAAATACCCATGGCGATTGCTACCGATATCAATCCTGGCACTTCACCATTTGCCGACCTGACCTTAATGATGAACATGGCTTGCACCTTGTTTGGCTTAACCCCGCAAGAAGCGCTGCGTGGGGTTACCACTCATGCAGCACAAGCACTGGGTGTCGCGGCAAGCCGCGGCCAAATTGCCGTCGGCTATGATGCCGATTTAGCCTTCTGGTCACTCAATCATCCTGCCGAATTGAGTTATCAAGTTGGTATCCCTTCTTTACAAGCCCGTATGGTTGATGGAGAGCTCTGTCATGACTAATTCCGTTTCCCCTTCCCATCTTTATCAGTGGCAAGGTCGTGATGATGTTGAAGATGGTGAACTTGGTCAGCGAGTCCACCATGTTATGCAAATAAAACACCTTGATGAATTAACCCAAGCCTCCCATAGCGTTGCATTGGTCGGCTTTGAATGTGATGCCGGTGTTGAGCGCAATAAAGGGCGGATCGGCGCAAAACATGCACCGAATTTAATTAAACAAGCATTAGCCAATTTAGCGTGGCACCATACCAGCTCGTTATGCGATTTGGGCAATATTCACTGCCATGATGATGATTTAGAGCAATCCCAACTCCGTTGTGCGCAGTTAATTGCTGACGGTTTACAACACTCACCAATGATTGTGCTTGGCGGTGGTCACGAAGTGGCATGGGCGAGTTTTCAAGGACTGGGAAAACATTTACTCAAACAAGGCATGAAGACTCCAAAGATCGCGATCATCAATTTTGATGCTCACTTTGATCTCAGATCCTTTAGCAGTGAGAAGGTATCCATCAAGCCCAGCTCTGGTACTCCGTTTATGCAAATCGCTGATCACTGTCAACAAATCGGCTGGGATTTTCATTACGCCTGCTTAGGTGTCAGCCGTGCTAACAATACGACCGCTCTATTCCAGCGTGCCGATGAGCTTGGCGTTTGGTATGTCGATGATAAAACCCTCAACGAGCGCAATTACGCTGCATTAATCGAGAAAATGGATGCATTTATCGCCGATTGTGATTATCTCTACTTAACCATCGATCTCGATGTCTTTCCAGCGGCGACCGCCCCCGGTGTCAGCGCTCCTGCTGCCCAAGGCGTAAGTTTAGATAATTTCCATCTCTACTTCGATCATCTACTGCAACACCATATTGATAAGCTGCTGATTGCCGATCTGGCTGAATATAACCCAAGCCACGATATCGATAATCAAACGGCGCGACTTGCTGCTCGTCTGTGTTGGGAAATCGCCAGTGCTATGACCCAGCACCAAGAGCAGTCACACGCTACCCCATCATCGGTTGAAGTTCAGAGCACTGACTCTCCTTCTGATGATATTTAAAGCTCAATCAAACGACTCACTCATTACCGGCCCCCATACTGGCTGAGTGGGTCATTCATCTATCCTCGATGATAAAAAAGGGTTTGACCCGCAAACGGAACCATGAATAAGGAGCAACACCATGTCACAACCACCCAATAACGATGTTCGTTTAGATACCACTCGCACTATTCGTGCTCCGCACGGCACGACTCTGCGCGCGAAATCTTGGTTGACCGAAGCACCACTGCGCATGTTAATGAATAACTTAGATCCTGAGGTTGCCGAACATCCTCATGCATTAGTGGTATACGGTGGTATTGGCCGCGCGGCGCGCAACTGGCAATGTTTCGATAAAATCGTCGAGGTATTAGAGCGTCTTGAAGAAGATCAAACGCTGTTAATTCAATCGGGCAAACCGGTGGCAGTGTTCCCGACCCATAAAAACGCACCACGAGTGTTGATTGCCAACTCAAACTTAGTCCCTCATTGGGCGAATTGGGAGCATTTTAATCAGCTCGATAAACAAGGACTGATGATGTATGGGCAAATGACCGCCGGCTCATGGATTTATATTGGTTCACAAGGCATTGTCCAAGGCACTTACGAAACCTTTGTCTCGGTTGCTAAACAACATTTTGATGGTCAAGCCAAAGGGCGCTGGATCTTAACCGGTGGGCTCGGTGGTATGGGCGGCGCTCAACCACTCGCGGCAACCATGGCAGGATTTTCAATGATTGCCGTTGAATGCGATGAATCGCGCATTGATTATCGTCTACGCACTGGCTATGTCGATAAAAAAGCCACTAGCTTAGATGAAGCGTTAGCGATTATTTATGAATCAGAGACGCCGGTTTCGGTCGGTTTATTAGGTAATGCCGCGGATGTTTTCCCGCAGTTAGTTGAGCGCAATATCACGCCTGATGTGGTGACCGATCAAACTTCAGCTCATGATCCACTCAATGGCTATTTACCGCAAGGCTGGAGCATGGAGCAAGCCGCGCAGCGCCGCTTAGAAGATGAAGCTAAAGTCACGGCAGCCGCTAAAGCCTCAATGGCCACTCAAGTACGAGCCATGCTCACCTTGCAGCAACGCGGCGCGGCAACCTTAGATTATGGGAATAACATTCGGCAGATGGCTTTAGAAGAGGGCGTTGCTAACGCGTTCGACTTCCCCGGTTTCGTTCCTGCTTATATTCGTCCCTTATTTTGTGAAGGCATCGGACCGTTTCGCTGGGCGGCTTTATCGGGCGATCCGGAAGATATTTATAAAACCGATCAAAAAGTTAAAGAACTCATCCCTGACAATCCTCACTTACATAATTGGCTTGATATGGCTCGTGAACGCATTCAGTTTCAAGGCCTACCAGCGCGTATCTGCTGGGTGGGTTTAAAAGACCGTCAACGGTTGGGACTCGCGTTTAATGAAATGGTCAAAAATGGCGAACTAAAAGCGCCCATCGTTATTGGTCGTGATCATTTAGATTCTGGTTCAGTGGCAAGCCCTAACCGAGAGACTGAAGCGATGCTTGATGGCTCTGATGCCGTCTCTGATTGGCCATTATTGAATGCGCTACTCAATACGGCCAGCGGCGCGACTTGGGTTTCGCTTCATCATGGTGGCGGCGTTGGTATGGGCTTTTCACAGCACTCAGGAATGGTGATCTGTTGTGATGGTAGTGACGATGCAGCCGAGCGCATTGCCCGAGTGCTGCATAACGATCCTGCTACCGGGGTAATGCGTCATGCTGATGCTGGCTACGACATCGCCAAGCGCTGCGCAGCGGAACAAAAACTCGATTTACCTATGCTTAACGCAGAGTTGGCTCAATTAAAATAATAAGGATAACCCATGCATCACTTAACCATTACTCCCGGCGAGATGACGCTGAGCCAACTGCGCCACATTAACTCATCCCCTGTCTGCTTGAGTTTAGATCCAAGCGCGATTCCAGCGATTGAACAAAGCACCAAAGTGGTCGAGCAAGTGATCACAGAAGGCCGAACCGTGTACGGGATCAATACCGGTTTTGGCTTATTGGCTAACACCAAAATCGCCCCTGAAGATCTAGAAACGCTGCAAAAAAGCATTGTCCTTTCCCACGCTGCTGGCATTGGCGCATGGATGGACGATGACACCGTGCGTTTAATGATGGTGTTAAAAATTAACAGCTTAGCGCGCGGCTTCTCAGGCATACGTTTATCGGTCATTGAGGCTTTAATCACTTTAGTCAATCATCAAGTCTACCCCTGCGTACCGCAAAAAGGCTCAGTAGGGGCATCAGGTGACTTAGCGCCTCTCGCCCACATGAGCACCGTATTGCTCGGTGAGGGACAGGCACGTTATCAAGGGGAGATCATTGACGGTGCTCAGGCACTGCGCATTGCTGGTCTATCACCGATTACTTTGGCGCCTAAAGAAGGACTGGCGCTGCTCAATGGCACTCAAGCCTCAACCGCATTCGCGCTGCAAGGCTTATTTATGGCCGAAGATCTGTTTGCTTCGGCAATCGTCTGCGGCGCAATGTCCGTTGAAGCGGCGTTAGGTAGCCGTAAACCATTCGACCCGCGCATACACCGAGTGCGTGGTCATCGTACCCAAATGGATGCGGCAGCCGCCTATCGTCATTTACTTGATAGTCGTAGTGAAATTGGGGATTCACATTCAGGTTGCGAAAAGGTGCAAGACCCGTATTCGCTACGCTGCCAACCACAAGTGATGGGGGCATGTTTGCAGCAAATTCGCCAAACTGCGGAAGTGCTTTGCGTTGAAGCGAATGCGGTATCTGATAATCCTCTGGTGTTTGCTGATGATGGCGATATTATCTCTGGCGGTAACTTTCATGCCGAGCCTGTGGCAATGGCTGCCGATAATCTCGCCTTAGCGATAGCCGAAATTGGTAGCTTGTCAGAAAGACGCATGGCGCTGTTAATTGATAGTGCGCTGAGTAAACTACCGCCCTTTTTGGTTGATAATGGCGGTGTCAACTCAGGGTTTATGATTGCCCAAGTCACCGCGGCTGCACTAGCGAGTGAAAATAAAACCTATGCCCATCCAGCCTCGATTGACAGTTTACCCACTTCAGCGAATCAAGAAGATCACGTCTCCATGGCAACCTTTGCCGCCAGAAGACTGCGTGATATGGCAGAAAATACGCGTGGGATTTTGGCGGTAGAATATCTCTCAGCCGCGCAAGGATTAGATTTTCGTGCGCCGCATCGCTCTTCTGAACGCATTGAACTGGCCAAGCAGATATTACGCGCCAAAGTATCGTTTTATGATAAAGATCGCTACTTTGCACCAGACATACAACAAGCGAACGAGTTGCTCAAACAAGCAGTACATAATGCTTTAATGCCTGAAGGCTTGCTGCCAAGTGTTACTCATCATGTAACCATTTGATAATAAAAGGTAATCCACTAACACAGGGATTGATCATCAGATTAATCCCTGTGCTATATCAGCGCAGCGTGCATTCGATTAGCTTATAAAATCTCCGCTATTATAGACAACCTACTTAGCCCAATTACCTATGATCGGTTTTCCAAGCAGTGCTAAAACAGCAATAAGGCTGACCTCAATCGAAACGGACCAACAAATATGGCCGATCATCTCACTCCAAAACTCATAACCATTAAGATTCCATAACCATCCTACTTGTCCATCAAGATACGCTAGATGTCGAAAACCTAATGCGGGGATCAATAGACCATGCATGACTAATGTAATTATAATTCCGTACACTGCCCCATACCAAAGTCTTATCTTGGGTGCTATTGCTGAGATGAAAATATAAACAAAGGCAAAAGCAAAACTAAATAGCCAGTGATAAAGCATTACCGCACCAGGGATAGTAATGCCTTGATAAACATAATCCAGCGAATGAGAGTTTACTCCTAGCCATCCTAACCAAGCATCAATATTCGCGGCAGGCGGCGATATTTCACCCGCTATACGTGGCGGCATATTAGCCTCAGTACCTGATTTTACGAGAGAACTAATAAAGCCCCCAATAAAGGTAGCAAGCACCAAAACCATGGCATTTTTTTTGTCTAAAATAAAATCAAATCTATTCATGTTTTGAGAGGACATTCTCGAGATCCTTTTTGGCTCGCACAATTTCTTGCACTGTCAGTAAAAACACGACCATCCACTGTTGATTTCGAAGATAGCTGTACAGTAAACATCATATGCTCATGTGATTTCAGTGTAGCTGTAGTTATCAGCATACTCCAAGATATCTTCATCTCTCTCGTATACCTTTATCTTTTACTATCTTTTACAGGACACACACCAAATAACTCCATTTCTAAGGATTAGTACTAAAAACTTATCAAATGATAGTGAAACTAACTCTGTCTCCAAGCGTTCAAGGTCTATTTAAACTAAATTAATTAAAACGAGGTTATAACAAGTAGGTAGATATCGTATATTGATTGAATTAAAAGAATGCATAATTCCAGCAAAGGTTCTGGTCTAGTTTTTATGCTGAGTTTTTATAGTAAAGCTAACACTTACTCCAAAAGATACAGGTGCATCTTTTGTTTTTTAAAAACCACCTTCGCTATTGCTGCCTGAGGCCGAGTACCGATAGCTGTCGCGCGCGACTTCTCTAGACTAGTGCAGATTTTTAGCCAATCCCTTGTATTAAAACTTAACCGTGACAGGATATTTGGCATTTTATCGCTCATCGACGCTTTGCCGTCTCGATATTGGCGAGCGGTCCAGTCAACCAACTCTAAATAATCCATCAGACGAAAAGGGATCCCCTCTCGCAGTTCATTAGTTGGATTACCAATAAAAGGATGCAAGCAAGGCGCTGTCACTAAATTTTTATTTAGTGCATCAATTCTGGCTTTTATCGAAGTAAATTCACTGGTTTCTGGGGTATCAGCGATCCCCGTTCGAATAGGATTTAAATCAACATAAGCCATTGCCGCTGCCAGTGCTTTTTCATCAAGTAGTGCTTGGCTTTTGAAACGGCTCTCCCAAAAGTGTCCAGTGCAATTGTCTTCTCGGTTAGCTTTACAAGCAATGTCGTAATTGAGCTCTTTCATAAACCAGCTCAAGCTCGATAACCTTTCCCGCCAAACGTCTATTAGTTCAATGCAGCGCGTTTGTTCAGCTAGGCTAGTGAGTTGTTTATTTTGCCAACGTTGGATTAGTACTGGGAGTTTATGAACTTGGCTCCAGCGATCAACGACTTGATGATGCGTGAGGTTTAACACCTTGTCTTGATTAATATTTACCACTAAATGGTAGTGATTGCTCATGATTGCGTATGCACAAATATCAATGCAATAGACGTTAGTTAACGAATAGATTTTTTGTTCTATCCATTCTCTTCGATGTTCATAACAACGATTGGTCAGCGTATCTTTTCCGCATAAAAAGCTACGCCTCACGCAGCGAGAAATGCAGTGATAATAAGATGTTACATCCGTAGAAACCAGTTGTTGTCGAGCGGTGGTCAAAGTAGTATCCTCCATTAAACGTGAAGGAACCTTAGCAATAAATGATGATTAAATGTGCTATCGAATCACCAAAAGACTAAAAATCATACTTTTTCCATACTTTTGGTGTGTGTCCCATAACATCCGCCATATGTCCCATAACATCCGTCAAAATTTGGCCAATGATCAGAAAACCGAACAAATACGCACTATAAATTTAGCTAACCCAGCCCCTGTCTTTGTACAAAAATCCCCATCACCTCATATTCACCCGCGCGTGAATGGCAAGAATACGCTGAGCTTCACGATTAACATCCTCTCGTTTGCGCCAAGCCCATAACCTATCTCGCGCTTGCTTAGCGCAAGCTGCCACATCAATCACTGGGTTTAAATAGCGACTATCGGCGGGCAATTGATACATCATGGCTTCCATAGGGCTCATTTGCCACGGTTCAAACAGCAAAGATAGTGGTACTTCTGCCAATTCAGGCACCCACTGCCGAATAAAAACACCTTGCGCGTCATGCTCTTGAGCTTGTTTGATTGGGTTGTAAATTCGAATCGTATTGATCCCAGTCACCCCAGCCTGCATTTGAAATTGAGCATAATGAATGCCTGGTTCAAAATCTAAAAATAGCTGTGCTAAGTGCCCGACCCCAGCACGCCAATTTTGATTCATATGATGAGTCAACACACTCACCAACATTGCGCGCATACGAAAGTTTAAATAACCGGTATGGTACAAACAACGCATACAGGCATCGACTAATGGAATGCCGGTTTGGCCGCTTTTCCAAGCTTCCAATAGTTCTGTATCCGGCTGACACGCTTGCGCCAGAAGCGGCTCATAAGCACGGTTTACACAGCGAAACTCCATCTCACATTCTGATTCAAATTTCTGTATGAAATGGCAATGCCAGTGTAACCGTGAAGCTAACGCAATTAAGCTCCGCCTTAGGCCTGCAGCATTCCAATAACTGAGTAGCGTTTGATACATCTCGCGCAATGAGATATTCCCCCATGCAAGATAAGGGGACATACGTGAACATGACAATCGGGCGAGCGACGGGCTGGATATCTGAAAGTAGTAATTTTTTGCTCTGCGCTGGAAAAAATCCTCTAATGTCTGTTTAGCGAGTGTCTCACCGCCCGTTTGTAGCCCTTTCTCTTTACGTCGCCAAGCTGATGGTACATTGTTATCCAAACCTAAATCCGTAGCACAAACAGAAATCAGTCCTTGTGTAGTGATATTCGGCATTGCTAATGGCGCCCGCATAATAGCTTGCCAGTGCTTATCCCAACCTTGACGGTGGGTTGCAGCGCGGCGCACTGCACCATAAGCACTTTGATGCCAACTTATCCCCTGCTCTGTACACCAATGCTGAATGGCAATATCACGCTCAAAAGTATTAACAAGGCCAACCTCCTGATGAGAATAAAGACCTTGAATCGAAAAATGTGCCGCTAATGTCGCCAAACCTTGCTCAGCCGAGACATTAGCAATCAGTATCTGATGACCAAATGAAGCGAGCTGTTGATTGATATCTTGTAGTGATTGCCAGACAAAACGCCAATGGCGCTCAGAATAATGACGGTCATTGAGCAGCATGGGCTCAAAGAAATACACCAACAGCGTCGGTATTCCGCTATCTAATGCAGCGCACAAGGGGGGATGATCACTTAAACGTAAATCACGCTTGAACCAAACAATGTTGATGGATGTAGTGCTCATCATACTTTACCTCGCTGACGACGACACCGTTCTGAACAATAGTTCACTTCATTCCAACAACGTTGCCACTTTTTCCGCCAACGAAAGGGGTGCTTACACACTGAGCAGAGTTTTTCAGGTAAAAAGGCTTTTTGATGACTTGTCATGGCCATTGATTGATTAGTGATCGTGATCTTAATTACGTGAAGCTTCACAACCACGATCACGGTTATAGCTAAAAACATGCTGTTTTATAAGCTAAAAATCCTTTCTTTCTGCCAAAAGGCACAAATTGTGAACAATTTAACACTGATTGGACCATTAAAACTTTTCTTGGGGCTATAATCGGCAACAGTTTTTATGAACAAGTGTTGATTATGCTGCTTAAACCTTATTTTTCATCTGCTGAACATCAATTTCAATTTACTCGCCGACAAGCGAGCCATTTTGCCAAGAAAGTGGCTGGTGATTTCAATCCGATCCACGACGAAGACAGTAAGCGGTTTTGCGTACCCGGCGATCTGCTGTTTGCAGTGCTCTTGAAAAAAAACGGTATTAGCCAAAAAATGCGCTTTACCTTCTCCGGCATGGTCAGTGATGGCGTTGCGCTGCATGTTGAAAATCAATGCAGCCAAATGAGTGCGTTGGTGGATGAATCTGGTAAAGAATATTTATTAATGCAACGCGAGGGAGAAGTTTCCCACGATGCGGTGTTTATTGAGCATGTGATTAAAAGTTATGTCCAATTTTCAGGCATGAACTTTCCACACATTATGGTGCCACTGATGGAGCAGCAACAAGTGATGATCAACTGCCAGCGTCCATTGGTGATTTATGAAAGTATGGAAGTGGAATTTGAGCGCTTGGATCTTAGCCATCCAGAAGTTGAGTTTAGCGGTGCCTCCTTCGATGTCGATGGTAAACGAGGCGTCGTGACCTTGAATTTTACCTTTAAAGATCAAGGCCAATTAGTCGGCAAAGGTATCAAACGTATGGTTGCCAGTGGATTAAAGCCTTATAACCAAGCCGATATTGATGATTTAGTGCAGCGCTTTAACGACCGCAAAGTGCGTTTTCTAGCTGAGTTATCACAAGCTGCCTAATCATTTCAGCTCCGCCACTATCGGTGGAGCTATATCATATCCAACGCCTAACTCGCGCTTTATAATGAGTATAACGCTCACCAAACACCCGCTCTAATACTCGCTCCTCAGGCTGGATCTGAAACCGATTCATATAACCAATAAACCCAAAAACAACCAATAAACTCACTATGTTGTGATGCCAATAAGCGATGCCAATCAATAGCAATAGTAATGCTAAATACATAGGATTACGGCTGTAGTTAAAGATCCCTGAATCGACAACAGTAGAAGCTTGATCCGGTTTGGTTGGGTTGACCGTAGTATTTGCTCGACGAAATTGTACAACGGCAGAAATACCGACCACTCCCGATAACATAATGCACAATGCAAAGATGAGCTTAGTATATGGAAGCGCAAGATCGGCAAAACTAAATAGATACGCTAACCGATTACAAAGTACCACTGCCACGATAAACAATGCCACCGGTGGAATTTTCAGTTCCAAATAACGCATAACTCCCCTCCTCATCGGTTAAACGGCCATCCGAAGATGACCGCTAGCGTTAGTTACAAGACCTCTAATAAAGCTTGGATAGGATGCCTTGGTTGTATCTCCTCAAAGCGTTTCACTTGGCTACGACAAGAGTAACCGGTCATCAAACAGCGTTCTTTGGGCAATTTTTCCAAACTCGGCTGCCAGCTTAGCGCATAAATATCTTTCGACATCTGTAGCTTATCCACTTCATGACCGAAGGTACCCGCCATACCACAGCAACCTACAGGTACGGTCTGCAATTTGGCGCCAAAATGGCTGAAGATCTGCCCCCACTCTTTTTCAGCATTAGGTAACTTGGTTTTTTCGGTGCAATGCGCTAGTAAATACCAAGGCTCTTGTCGCGCCTGTCCTTGATCAATATTCGCTTGAGTAACATTGGCTTGCGATGGCATCTCAGCCAAACGTGGCAATAACCATTCATGTGCAGTAAGCACCTCAAACTCGCCCCGTTGCTGACCTAAAATTTCCACGTATTCATCGCGATAACAAAGTACCAGAGCCGGATCAACCCCAACCATAGCAATATTAAGATCCGCGACTTGAGATAAAAAGCCAGCCGTACTGGTTGCTGTACTCTTAAAGCGTTGTAAAAAACCCTTAATATGTTGCGCTTTACCATTGGGCTTAAACGGCAGCAAAATGGGCTTTTTACCCAGCTTAATGACCAGAGCGATAAAATCTTCCACCACCTGCGCGTCATAATAACTGGTGAACGGGTCTTGTACGATAATCACATGTTCAGAGCGCTGTTGCTGAGAAAGCGCCATCAATTGTTGACGATCAAACGGCACAATATTATGGCGACGAGCGCGTGCCGCTAAGGTCGGAATAGATAAACGAGGGGTATCGACATAACCAACTGTCGCCGCCGTTAAGCGCTCAATCCATGGCTGACCAATAACCGCATTGACCACTTGTGGCGCTTTCGCCATCAGCGGTAACATGGTTTCAATGTTCGCGACTAAGTAATCTTTAACCGGACGTGGATAGCGAGTGTGATAAAGATTTAAGAAACGCGAACGAAAACTCGGCACATCCACTTTAATTGGGCATTGACTAGCGCAAGCCTTACAAGCTAAACAACCATTCATCGCTTCATACACTTCATGAGAGAAATCATACTCATGAGAGGGACGAATACGCTGCCGAACGCGATCCAATAGGCTTTTGACACTGGCTGTTTTCTGCAAAGCTTGTTGCTCTAAATCGAGGATATCAATCCCTTGCTCAGTCAGTTGACGCAACCATTCACGCACTAAACCCGCTCGACCTTTCGGCGAGTGACGACGGTCGGCAGTGACCTTCATCGATGGGCACATCGGAGAGCTAGTGTCGTAGTTAAAACATAGCCCATTGCCGTTACATTCCATCGCTTGTTTAAAGCTATCACGAACTTTAACGTCAATCTGCCGGTCAAAATAGCCACGCTTGGTATCTGATACTTTGACCAACTCAAAACTACTGTTGAGCGGTGTACAAATCTTACCGGGATTCATCTTATTGTGAGGGTCAAAAGCCGCTTTCACTCGGCGTAATTCGGTAAAGAGTTCCGCTCCGAAAAACTCAGGGCCGTACTCAGAGCGATAACCCTTACCATGTTCTCCCCACATTAAACCGCCGTATTTTGCTACCAACTTAACGACTTGATCGGAAATCTCATGCATCATTAACTCTTGCTTGGGATCACATAAATCAAGCGCGGGACGCACATGCAATACACCCGCATCCACATGACCAAACATACCGTAACTGAGGCCTTTTTCGTCAAGCAGCGCGCGAAATTCACTAATAAAATCCGCCAAGTGCTCCGGTGGTACACAAGTATCTTCGGTAAATGGCACAGGTTTAGCTCGTCCTTTCGCCGCGCCCAATAAACCTACCGCTTTTTTACGCATGGTATAAATACGGTTAATGCTGGCTAAATCATCACACACCTGATAACCAATAATCCCCGCTTGCTGCTGACTGATCATCACATCTAAACGCTGGGTCAATTGCGTGACTAATTGTTTTACCTGCTCTGGGTCTTGGTCTGCATACTCAACCATATTGATGCCGAGCAATTCCTTGCCCGGCACATCGGTTAATAAATCACTGACGCTATGCCAAACAATATCTTGTTTCGCTAAATTGAGTACGTTTGAATCTAGCGTCTCAACCGATAACGCATTGGCTTCAATCATCAACGGCGCATTACGTAATGCCGAATCAAAACTGTCATATTTGATGTTAACTAAGGTTCGCGCTTTAGGAATTGGGGTGAGATTGAGTTTGGCTTCGGTAATAAAGGCCAATGAACCTTCTGCGCCGCAGAGTACGCGGGTGATATTAAATTCGTCAGTATGTTCATCAAGAGCATTTTTTAAATCATAGCCAGTTAAAAAACGATTTAAAGGCGGAAACTTGGCGACTATCTGCTCTCGCTGGCCACGGCAGACGGCTTCGGTAACCTGCATGGCCTTTTCAGCATAGCTATTGGCTTGCGGGTCGCCCCGTGAACCGTCGGTTTCTAAGATTGACCCATCGGAAAATACCGCTTGTAGCGAGAGAACATGATCGGAGGTTTTACCGTATTTGAGTGAACCTTGGCCTGAAGCATCGGTATTAATCATCCCACCCAATGTAGCTCGGTTACTGGTAGAGAGATCGGGCGAGAAAAAATAGCCATAAGCACGCACCGCATCATTCAGTTGATCTTTAATCACACCAGCCTGAACCCTTACCCAACCTTGCTCTGGATTGATTTCAAGGATTTGATTCATATGGCGAGACAAGTCAACCACAATCCCTTTGGTTAAGGCTTGACCATTGGTGCCGGTCCCGCCTCCACGCGGAGAAAACGTGACACGTTCGAATTCTGGCCTAATACTTAATTGACCGATAAGCGAAACATCATGGCTGGTTTTGGGGTGGACAACCGCTTGTGGAAGTTGCTGATAAACGCTGTTATCAGTAGACACGGCTAAACGACTGGCATACTGTGTTTCGATATCGCCCGTAAACCCAGCTGTTTTTAACTCATGCAAAAAGGTTAAAACAACCGGATCAACATCAGATTGGAGGTGAAGTCTTGGTAACATTTGCTTCCTGCCCGAACGCCGCTGATCCAATCAGCGCTATGTAATGGGTGAGTTTTAATTTATTTTTTTGAGTCCGGTCACTTTACAACATTTAAATCAGTGATCAAATCAGAATCTTAACAACAATAGAGTTAAGCCATTTTTTAGATAACGGAAGAGTTGAAGGTCAGCTAAATCCAGCTATCGTTAAGTAAAAAAAGATACATTTTCGTCGCCTACTTTCCTAAGCGGTCACTGATTAACCACTTAGCCCTGACACATTCATGGACCTAGATATGAAAAAAAATAAAGTCGTTACCACAGAAGATATTCTATTGAAACTTTGTCAATCGGTTTCAACCGTACTCTCCTCAGCCACGGGGTCGAACATCACCTACTCGGCAATGGTACAAAAAATCACCAAAACTTCACTCAAACCAGACTTTGGCTGTTTCGTTTTGTTTGACGGCGGATTTTCTGGTTTAGTGGTAATTAACTTCACTTCTAAAGCCGCTTTAGAAGTGTATACCCAATATATGCGCAACATGGGCATGCCAGAAGATGAACTCGCGGTATTACACACCTCTGACGAGGTCGGTGATGTACTCGGTGAACTAATGAACCAACTGGTCGGTGATTTCACCAATAAAGTACGCAAAGAGTTACAAACCAACATCACTCAAAACCAGCCGAAAATGTTGTCACTCAACAAACAGGTTAACTTATCGGTTGATACTAACTTAGACCGACCACAAGCCCGCCGCGTAACCTTCTCGACCGAAAATAATAATATTTTCTACCTAGAATTGGCCATGGATCGCACTGAGTTTATTCAGTTGGAAGACTTTGAAATTCAGGAAGATGAAAGTCCAGACTCTATTTTAGCTGATACACAACAAAAGATGGCCGACAAAGCGGCCAATAAAGCGGCAAGCCAAGCAAATAGTGACCTCTCCGCCGATTTACTCGATGAACTAGGTATTTAAACAAGCCTCTATCTTTACCCTACTTGAAGTTGTCGCTTACCAACCGAGCAGCAACTTCAAGTTACCATCAAGATAACATCGAATTACCGGTTAATTCGTCCCGCCAGTAGGCGAATATCCAGCATCCCTTTCACTCCTTAGATAAAAACGGTAAAATAGCTGACTTTTCTTAGCGCTGCGGAACCGATTTTATAATTCGATGGATAAACAAAAAGCCTTAAAAAAAATAGCCAAATGCCTAGAGTTAGGTAACTCCGCTAATGTCAATGAAGCGGCCAACGCGATCAAAATGGCTCATCGGCTGATGCTCAAATATGGGTTGGATAAAGACGATATTGAGTTTATTAAAATGGGCAAAACCCAATCAACTCATCTTCTTCCTGCCTCCATCAGTTCCGGCATCTTACGTATTATCCGAGGCATTAATACCAAATTTGGTGTTGAAGCCGTTTTGATCAATCATAAAGGTTTAAAACGCGTCGAATTTATCGGTGAGGCAGACAGAGCGATTTTTGCCGCCTTTGCTTTTGATATTGTTTATCGTGAAATGAATGAGCAGACTGGGCAGTTTCGCAACAGCTTTGCTGGCAGTGGCACACCAACGACAGAAGTCTCGCGGCGCGTAAATTCGTTTTTATCCGGTTGGGTAGAAGGCGCACTGGAAAAATTGCCAACCATTACCCCTGACGAAAACTCAATGAATAAAATCAACAGTTACATTGATAAAGAGTTCGAAAATATTGATCGGGAAACCTTTAAGCAACAGCTACGTGATGCGATGAAGAACATCACCGCAGATTATGAAGTCGGGCTCAAAAAAGGCCGTAAAGTTTCCGTTAATAGACCGATTGATGGTGCACAAGCGCCAAAACGACTTAAATAACCTTGCGTCTATAACGCTCAGTTAAGTGATGAGAATGTAAAATTTAGATCAATGGATTGACTTTATTCGATAAGTTTTGTTTATTTCAGGCTAATTCCAACCAAACTTAAAAAGTTTAAGGCTATAAACTACACATAGCGTAGCCAATAAGCGGAAATGAACACATATTGCCAACACGGAGAGAATACATTGAAAAAAATCACGCTGGCGATGGCACTGGTCATCACATTGTCTGGCTGTGCTGCCACACAAAGGCAAAATGCCACAACAGGCGAATCAGAAACGAATGCCGCCACTCGCGGAGCATTAATTGGCGCGGTAGCTGGTGCGGCAGCGGGTTTAGCCACTGGTGATAATGCGAAACAGCGCCGTCAACGCGCTTTAATTGGTGCGACTGGTGGCGCGGCTGTAGGTGGTGGTGTCGGTTACTATTTTGACCAACAAGAAGCAGCTTTGCGTGAAGAATTGCTTCATTCAGGCGTACAAGTTCAACGTGTCGGCGACAATCAACTTTTATTGCGTATGGAAAACGGTATCGGTTTCCAAACCAACTCTTATCAACTCGACTCAAGCATTCATCGTACACTACGCGGCGTAGCCAAAATTCTTGTCCAATACCCAGACACCAGTTTAGTGATTGATGGGCATACCGACAGTACTGGTGGTGATACCACTAACCAAGTTCTATCAGAGCGTCGTGCTGAGTCAGTGCGCAGCTTCTTGTTGTCACAAGGAGTCGCTCCAGGACGAGCTATCGCGCGAGGTAATGGCTCTCGCTTCCCAATTTGTACCAATAGTACTGTGGAAGGACGAGCTTGTAACCGCAGAGTAGACATTCAAATTTTGCCGCTAAAATAAGCCCTCCAACAAGGCAAGTTTAGTGAACAAGAGTATACTTAGAAGGCCCATCATTGGGCCTTTTTCTCATTAGCACCGATGCGGTGATCACAACCATCAACTCATTAGGACACGCTGAACATGCACCTTTTATCACCCTGGTTACTGCTGTTTTTCACCTTGGTGTGTTCATGGCCTATTGCCGCGCAAACCGATCAAGTTCGCCAACAAGCTCGCTTAGGTAATCCGGAAGCACAATTTCAATTAGCAGTGAGCTATCAACAAGCGCAGCAATCAGACCAAGCCTATTACTGGTTTTTACAAGCGGCAGAGCGCGGCTATCAACCCGCAATGACACCACTAGCCAATGCTTATTTACAGGGTCTAGGCACGTCTACTGATGTAACCCAAGCTCTACTTTGGTATACCAAATCAGCCACCTTAGGTGATGTTGAAGCTGCCTTAGCAATGGGACGTTTATATCAACAAGGAGAACATCTCCCTCAATCATTGCTCATGGCAGAAATTTGGTATCACAGTATTGCTGATCGCCATCCGCTAGGTGAACAACGCTACACTGAACTATTACAACAACGTTTTAATCAGCGCCGCGCGAATCAATTAATGGCGCTACAAAACCTAGAAATACAAGCACAGCAACAAGATACTGTAACCAATGAGGAAGAGCAGGCGTTAAAAGATCGCCAGACTCAAGACTATACGATATCGTTAATGAGTGATTTTCTATTCATTTTAATCGGTCTGTTGCTGATCATGGGCATCTTGTCTCTCTATCGTTCAATCAAAAACAAACAACAGCATCAAGCTGAGCAATTAAATATGGAACAACAAGAGCAGATCCAACAGCAAGCGGGGGTTATCAAACAACAAAAAGGTCAGCTTGATAAGCTCTATCAAGAGTTTAAAAAACAGCAACACCAACAGGCACATCACCAACACGACCAGACTTTTTCTTTAGCCTGCGCCCTACTCGGTTTTCATCCTCATCGATTACCCGATGAAAAAACCATCAAACAGCGCTATAAACAACTGAGTAAAATCTATCATCCCGATCTACAAGGCAGCGAAGAAGAGATGAAACGTCTCAACGGCGCGATGAAAATCATTAACCAAAGGTTAACTAAGAGTTAATGATTATAATAAACATATCGCAACCTCTTCTAAATAAATTAGAAAGCAAACGATTAGCATCGCAAAGCCAGTAACAGATACTTAACTTAATTACTGAGCATGTGCGATAATCTGCACAGATTAAACACCAAACAGAATAAGGTGGGGAGAAGTAATGTTTACTGTGATCGGAGTGTGCGATTGGTGCAAACTGTCAAACCAATTAACTAAGCATGAATATATTGACGGTAAAGCGCATTATTCTTGTCCAAATTGCCATGATCTGGCAAGAATGGACGTCAGGTTATTCAATCTTGATGAACTCGCCTCCCGTGAACGACAAATGCACCAAGCATCCTAACCTAGATAGAAGCGCCGCCAAGGCGCTTTGTTGCTAAATAAATTCCCTTTTCATCTCTCATCTCAACAAACTGCCAATTTGATCACAAATTCACATCTTTCATCTACTCTCTCGTTCAAAAAACAACCGCTTATTTATCAATCATCTAGGATAAAAATGACGACTAAATGTCAGAAATGAACAAAAAACAAACACACTTATCACTTGATCATCATCCACGCCTCGACTACTGTATATGCATACAGCATGTATATGAGGACAGTATTATGCTTAACACTACCTTTCATTATTCAGACGCTACTTATGACTCTTGCTCGGTCAATCGCCACTGCGTGCCACAACTCAATCATCCTATATTATCTCGCTTAGCGCAGTTATCCGAACAACGCCAATGGATTCTCTACACGGCACAATGCCCTCGTCCTCACTATCAACAATTAAGCATGCACCGGATCCAGTGTCATAAAATTATTCATATGAAAGCTTCACGCTCAGGTTCTGAAATGGATATTGTGCTCAAAGCGATTCAATCAGGCAATGCGAGCGCTATTGTTGCTTCGGCAAGTATCGATAAAGCACATCAACGTCGTTTACAACACATGGCGAAACAGCACCAATGTGAAGTCTTTTTCCTGAATAAAACCTCGTCGTTCTTTCATTAACGACGGTCCCCCCAGCAGAGACTGAACCCATCCACAAGCCACCAAAGCAAACGTTTGCTTTTTATCTGGCGACAGAAAATAGTTCTGGTATGATGCGTGCCATAAACAAGACCCAATGGTCGGTTTGCAAACCAGAGGGTCTTTCTTGTCAACGCTGTTTAATCCAGATAGGAATGTTTCATGAGTCTTGCTGATCAAGTTCTTGCCGTCAATGACGACCTCCCCATTCGTACCCACTTGCCTGTACATAGCGGTAAAGTCCGCTCGGTTTACTGGCTTACCGAACAAGACAGTCAGCGATTGATCCAAGAAAAAGGTTATCCGATTGCCAAAGATGCACCACTGGCAATTATGGTGATCAGCGATCGTATCTCTGCTTTTGATTGTATTTGGCATGCAGAAGGTGGATTAAAAGGCGTTCCCGGTAAAGGCGCAGCGCTCAATGCGATTTCTAATCATTGGTTTAGCCTTTTCAAACAACAAGGGTTAGCCGATAGTCACATCGTTGACATTCCTCATCCTTTAGTGTGGATTGTCCAAAAAGCCAAACCGATTAAAATCGAAGCGATCTGCCGACAATACATCACTGGATCGATGTGGCGCGCTTACGCTAAAGGTGAACGCGAATTTTGTGGTATTGCTCTGCCTGACGGATTGAAAAAAGATAGCCTACTCCCTGAGCTGCTGATCACGCCATCAACCAAAGGGATTTTAACTGGGATCCCCGGCGTTCCTGAAGCCGATGATGTGAATATCACTCGACACGATATCGAACAGAATTTCGCTGCATTTAACTTTACTCATCCTGCTGATATTGATCATTACGAAACGCTCCTTAAACAGGGTTTTAGCGTGATTAATGAAGCATTAAAAGCCATCGGTCAACAGTTTATTGATACCAAATTTGAGTTTGGTTATGTTACCGATGCCAACGGACAAGAAAAACTGATTTATATGGATGAAGTTGGTACGCCTGACTCTTCGCGCATTTGGGATGCCGAATATTATCAAAAAGGCCAAATCGTCGAAAATTCAAAAGAAGGCTTCCGCCAATTCTTGCTTGGTTACTTCCCCGACCCAGATATTTTACTCAATAAAGAACGGATGACAGAGCGCGAAGCATTGGCACAAAATAATGCGCTTCCGGTAGAAGCGCTGATGGACATTTCACGCACCTATTTAGGCATTGCAGAAAAAATTGTCGGCCACCCCATCAAGCTGAGCAGCAACCCAAAACAAGAGATCATCGCTATATTACGTGAGCAATACGATTTGATTGTTTAACGCTGTTTTTTTACCCGCACTCATCATCTGATCGATGGGTGCGGATGATAATGAAAGAGCTAACTCACAGGCAACGCGGGATTAACGACCACCAAAAACTCATCCCCCTGAGGAGCGGGCTGTAATTTAACCTCGGCGCTTTGCTCGATCAATAAAATCTGCGCTGGCTCTAATCCATAAGGCATGATCAGTGTTAGCTCTTCTATCCCTTCGGCTTTAGCCAGCTTGAGCAATGCGATAAGATTGGCTTCGTCACTTCGACGGCTAGATAACGTGCTTAAGGCCAAATCCCATAATCGCTCTTCATGGGTTTTACTCTGTTTAACGGTATCTTGCCAGACGGTACCGAAAATGGGAGCAAAGGAGGCTAATACATCAGAAAAATTCCATCGTTTGGTACACGATGCTCCTAAAAAGCTCGCATAATCAAACACGACAGAAACTCGTTGTGATTGTTGCATGTTTACCTCAATGTAAAAATCTATCCTAGCGGGCTTACTATTATGCAGGAACACTTATATAGCAATACGATATGTAAAAACAATCTTTTATGGGAAGTATTCTCTTCTAACTGGAATATAAAAAATCAAACTTGTAACACTATATACCGACTATGTTTCTGATTAGTACTCTTCTCGTCAACAGAAGGTTATCAATCAAAAAGTACCCGAGAGTGACCGATTTAACCTTTAATTAAGTCTATAATGAAAATAATCACTTAAACGGAAAGGCTTATCTATTTACAACTTAGCGGATAAGCCGCTATCATTTTTAACCATCTGTTCCCACCTACCCTACATAGGCACCAAATGAATAACGATAAACGTCCGCTTTATATTCCTTATGCTGGCCCAGCGCTACTTAGCACCCCTTTACTGAATAAAGGCAGTGCCTTTAGCGCCGAAGAACGTGCATCTTTTAACTTGGAAGGCTTACTTCCAGAATCAACAGAAACGATTCAAGAACAAGTGGTCCGTGCTTACCAACAATATTGCAGCTTTGAAAGTGATATGGATAAGCATATTTACCTACGCAATATTCAAGACACCAACGAGACTCTCTTCTATCGTTTAGTACAAAACCATATCTCTGAGATGATGCCGATCATTTACACCCCAACGGTTGGCGCTGCGTGTGAGAATTTCTCTAATATTTACCGTCGTGGTCGTGGGCTATTTATCTCCTACGCTAACCGAGATCGTATCGATGATCTGCTTAATAACGCGGCAAACCATAACGTGAAAGTGATCGTGGTGACTGATGGTGAGCGTATTCTCGGCCTTGGCGACCAAGGGATTGGGGGTATGGGCATTCCAATCGGTAAATTATCACTTTACACGGCTTGTGGCGGAATCAGTCCGGCCTATACCTTACCCATCGTATTGGATGTCGGTACCAATAACCCACAACGCCTAGCAGACCCGATGTACATGGGCTGGCGTCATCCTAGGATCACCGGAGCCGAATACGATAACTTTGTCGAAGATTTTATCCAAGCGGTACAACATCGTTGGCCAGATGCCTTGATTCAATTTGAAGATTTTGCGCAAAAAAATGCCATGCCACTGCTGGAACGCTACAAAAATCGCATTTGCTGCTTTAATGATGACATTCAAGGCACGGCGGCGGTCACGGTTGGCTCACTACTGGCGGCTTGTAAAGCGGCAGGTAGCCAATTATCACAACAGCGGATTACCTTCTTAGGTGCAGGCTCCGCTGGCTGTGGCATTGCTGAAGCGATTATTGCCCAGATGGTCTCAGAAGGGATCTCCGATGCTCAAGCTCGTTCACAAGTCTATATGGTCGATCGTTGGGGTCTATTAGAAGAAGGGATGCCGAATCTGCTTGATTTCCAACAGCGTCTGGTGCAGAAAAAAGACAATACACAAGATTGGACTTCTGAAGGTAATGGTTACTCATTGGTCGATGTAGTGCGTCATGCCAAACCAACAGTGTTGGTGGGTGTTTCAGGCGCTCCGGGTCTGTTCAGTGAGGAAGTGATCAAAGAGATGCATGCGCATTGCCCTCGACCAATTATTTTCCCTTTGTCTAATCCAACCAGTCGAGTTGAAGCGACACCTGCTGACATTATTCATTGGACCAATGGTGAAGCGTTAGTCGCAACAGGAAGTCCGTTTGCTCCCGTCATCCATGATGGTAAGACGTACGCGATTGCCCAGTGTAATAACAGCTATATCTTCCCCGGGATTGGCTTAGGCGTACTCGCCGTGGGCGCAAAACGAGTGACCGATGAAATGTTAATGGAATCGAGCCGAGCCTTATCACTCTGCTCACCACTAGCGATTAATGGTCACGGTCCGCTTCTACCACCATTAGAATCGATTCATTCTGTCTCGAAGAAAATCGCCTTCGCTGTTGCTAAAAAAGCCATAGAGCAAGGTGTTGCGTTAGAAATTACGGATGAAGCTTTGGACGTTGCCATTGAACAGCATTTCTGGCAACCTGCTTATCGTCGTTACAAGCGTACCGCTTTTTAATACGTCCCGTTGAACAGAGCGTTAATAGGGGCTGTTAATTTTTGCGCTGTTTTGTCGTGCAACGTTAGCAGCCCCTAGGCTTTAATCACTAGAGCACCGATATGATGAGTTTTTTTGCCCCAGCCGGTCAGTATCTGGTCCCCTATCTTGCTGAGATCTCGATGGCATTGATTGCCTGCTGGTTGGTAATGCTAGGCGGAGAAGTTAATGCCTTACTGCGTCGCCTGATGCATAACCAGCATTTTATTGTCCGCACTTTAGTCTTTATTATCGTCAATGCGTTTGGTTATGGCTTACTGATTGTCAAAGCCAGCCCTTACCTAACTCGCACGCTGGCCAACTTAGAGCGAGGCCTGATGTTTAGTGTCATCATGATCAGTTTTATTGTGATAGGTTTATGGGCACAAAAAAACCGACAAATTTAATGATTAGCCGACTGAAAACGCTTTTACGTTGGTTTCTCCGCGGCGTAGCCTTGCTGATGCTGCTTTTCCTGATAGCCGTAGCCGTCATTTTTTCTATCGACCGCTGGGTAAGCTGGCAGACTCAACCGCATATTATTAGCGATATCAATAAATTACCCAAATTTGATGTCGCGGTGGTGCTAGGAACCAGTAAATACCTTGGGCGGACCCTTAATGACTATTATCTACACCGTATTGAAGCGGCGGTTGAGCTTTATCAACTCAATAAAACCGATTATTTTCTTCTGAGCGGCGATAATGCTCATCGTTCTTATAACGAACCTTGGACGATGAAACGTGATTTACTCAAAGCGGGCGTGCCCGATGAGCAGATCTATCTCGACTACGCTGGCTTTCGTACTTTAGATTCGATTGTCCGAGCGAAACGCATTTTTGATACCGATAATTTCTTGATCGTCACTCAACGTTTTCATTGCGAGCGTGCGCTCTTTATCGCTCAACATCACGAGATTAACGCCACTTGTCTAGCCGTTCCCGGTCCTAAAAATCATCTAGGGTACAAAGTACGTTTACGTGAAGTCTTCGCAAGAAGCAAAGCGGTTTTAGATCTTTATTTCCTCGATACGCAACCGAGGTTCTTAGGTCCCAAAGAACCTATCCTGTCTGAATCTCGTGATAATGGTACACTAAGCGAGAACAGTGTCGATGAGTCTGATTGGACTCAAGAATAACCACATAATTCCAAACCCAAACGACCGAAAACACGCCGTTAATAACCTAAGTTCTGGCTTACGGATCTCAATAATCCGTTGATTAACTAGGCCATAAACAACGTAAGTGTCGGTCAGTAAGGGATAACAACACAGAAAAGAGCGATGTCATGTCTTTAACTATACGCGGCGTATTACAAAAAATGCGTGCTCAACATCATCAAACGGTTCATTACCAACTTCCCGTTGGCGAGCATTTGATCGACCTTAATCCATTGATCGGCAAAACGCTGACACTTCACCATACGGGTAATATTTTTTGCCATTCATGCGGCAAAAAGACCAAAAAAAGTTACTCTCAAGGTCATTGTTTTGTGTGCATGAAAAAACTCGCCAGTTGCGATATGTGCATCATGAAACCAGAGACCTGCCATTTTGAACAAGGCACCTGCCGTGAACCTGAATGGGCACAAAGTCACTGCATGGTCGATCATTACGTTTATCTCTCCAACACCTCGAGCTTAAAAGTCGGTATCACTCGCCATAATCAAATTCCGACGCGCTGGATAGATCAAGGAGCCACTCAAGGATTACCGCTGTACAAAGTCAAAACTCGACATATTTCAGGCTTACTCGAAGTCGAACTGGCTAAACACATCGCTGATAAAACCAATTGGCGAACGCTACTGAAAGGAGATGGTGAACCTCTGCCCTTAGCCGAACACGCTGCAAAGTTAACACCATTGTTAACCTCAAAAATTGCAGAGTTAAGACAGAAATTTGGAGCCGATGCAGTGATTGAGTTGGACGAGAACGGTACCGAAATTCGTTATCCGGTTGAACAACATCCGGTTAAAATTACCTCCCATAATTTTGATAAGCAGCCATTAGTTAGTGGCGTGTTACAAGGTATTAAAGGCCAATACCTGATCTTTGATAACGGCGTGATCAATATTCGTAAATACACCGCTTACGAAGTAGAAGTGAGTTATACCCTGCCTACTTGAAGCTGCAGCAGTGTTGGCTACGTTCGTTCACCCCAATCACATAGTTCGCCTATGCTCATGGGGATTCACTCACTTGCCGCCTACCTGCAACTCCAAGTCGTTTGGGTATATACGACGAATAATATCTGACATAATCAAACAAGCCATCGGGTAAGAAAGTTTGCCCGATGGCGACTGACACTGTTACTCGGCGAGCGATACTGGGTCAACCAATGGCGCCAATACGTTAAAAAGCTGATCGATTTCTTCAACGGTGTTGTAGTGCATTAAACCAATTCGCACCACTCCACCTTTCGCTTCTAACCCTAGTTGACGAATCAAACCTAGCGCATAAAAATGGCCATTCCAGACACAAATATTTTGTTCACCTAACGTCTTGGCTATCCATTCTGGTGAATGATCAGCGATACGAATCGCGAACGTCGGTGTACGCTTATCGCTGTCGGCTTCCCATCGACCATACAATTGAGCTTGCGGTAATTGTTGTAATTTACGCAGAAAATAACCACTCAGCTGCTGCTCATGTTGATTAAATTGTGCAAAACTCTGCGCCAAACGTTGACGTAAAGGCGCACCGCTTTCTCCCCATTGAGCCAAATAATCAATCGCAGCCACTAAGCCTGCTAAGCTTTCAAAACTCTGGGTTCCCGTTTCAAATCGGCCGGGACCAATATTGGTTGCGGGCTCCACTTTATAAGGTTGCAAACTGTGTAGCCATTGAGAGTGGATATAGGCAATACCGATGTGGGGCCCGAAAAATTTATACGCCGAACAGACTAAGAAATCACACTCCAAATCTTGGACATCAATCAAATGGTGCGGCGCATAATGCACAGCATCAATGAACACTTGAGCCCCTACCGCATGAGCTGCCTCGATAACCCTTTTGACATCGACGATTGAACCCGTCGTATTAGACGCATAAGTCAACGCGACCAAAGTTGTTTGAGCATTAATTAGGCTTAAAAGATGATCAATATCCAGCGTACCGTTTTCAGGATTGATCCTTGCTTGATGAACAAGCGCCCCTTTATCTTGTGCGGCCTGTTCCCAGCTCGATACATTAGAATAATGATCCAAGGCCGTAACAACCACTTCATCACCCGTTTGCCACTCTCGACTAATGCTGCGACTGAGTTGAAACGTCAAGGAGGTCATATTCGCACCGAAGACAATGTTACCCGACGATTCAGCATTGAGTAGCGCTTGAGCCGATTCTCTTGCTTGTAACATGAGATCCGTTGTCCGCTGGCTCGAAAAAAAGTGACCACCAAGATTAGAATTAAAGTGACCCAGATAATCCGTCATCGCTTGTAGCACTGAGCGAGGCACCTGAGAACCACCGGGTCCATCAAAGAAATACACTGGCCGATCATGGTGAGTCTGGGCTAAAGCAGAAAACTGCACCCGTGCTTGCTCAGGAGTGAAACTCATGGCGACCATCCTTAGCGGTTAGAACAAAAACATCCATGTGCCCTTCTTGAGTGTGATCCACCGAGCGAATGGGACTCGCGTTGTGCCATAACTTACTGTCTGCGAGTATCGCTACCTCTCCATTATCAAGCACTTTACGGAAAAATGGCGCTTCATGGCAGTCGTTGTAAAGCATAATGTCACCACCAACGATGTTATAGCGGTCAATACTGACTAAGGCGATATGATCAAACCCATCTTGATGAACGCCTTCTGGAGCGACTTGAGTTTCATCATAAATGGCCGTCACTCGAATTTGATGAATCTCTATCTCTTGCCCATTCGGTAACTCATTAGCCTGCATAAATAACTCGCATACCTCACGCATTCCCTCACTATTGAGTGTCTCGGCAAGAATCGGCTCAAACTGACGAACAATATCCCCTTGAAAATGGTTAATGTCCTCGCTTTGCACAAACTCATTTTTTCCAAGAGAAACCACTTGACCATCTCGATACTGAATCACCGAATAACGACGCAAGCGGTATTTACCATCAGCATGTTCGGTATGGGGCAGCGTGGCAAACGATAGCGCTAATTGGCGTGTTGCCTCTGGACTTAAATGAGTAATTTGTAGGGTTGTTTCATGTGCAGATAACATTATTGACTCCTTAATGAAAACACATGCCAGACACTTTTGGTTAACATTGTATTTACATAAAGAATACGCAGAAATACGCTTTATTCAAGCCAAGCAGACAATAAGAAATAAAAAACTAATGAAAACATTAAAACTAGACTAATAAACCAAAAATTAACATTGCATAGCCCAAATTTTAGACTCACACACCAAGAAAAATAAAATTTAAATTAAAACAAATAGTTATACAAAAATCACCGCCTTCGAATATTGAAGCGTAATCTAACCATTCATTCCATTCGACTCGCCTGTCGTTACATGGATTGAATAATGATTTTCTTGTTACCACGGAAATTGTTAGTTAGACTAACTAAAAAGATAAACGCAAGAGTAAATTATGGACTTAAGGCATAGCCTACAGCGCTTAGAGTGGCACTTATGGCATCATTGGCGTGAACAAGCAAAACATAATGGTCATTTAGAGTTAACCAATAGTGAATTGCAGTATATCTATACCTTACTTGCCTATGCGGAACAGGGCATTCGTTTAACCGAATTGGCTGACCAGATGAAGGTGAGCAAAGCTTCAGCGAGTGCCATGGTCAATAAGCTGCAAAAACAAGGTTATATCATTCGTGAACCTTGCCTGGAGGATGCGCGAGCACAGCGTCTGTTGCCGAGTGAAAAAATGTTGGCCATGCAAGAATATGAAGCAGAGGTGTATCACTCCGCCATTGTGCACTTTCAACAGACATTAACCAGCGATGAGTTGAGACAATTAGAACAGTTGTTAATGAAAGCTTGTCGTGATTTAGATCTTGGGGGCATGGAGCCGCCTCAGCTCACCTCTCGTCCTTATTAATTGAGAAACAACATGATAAATTTACAGCGTACTTCCGTCGGTAAAGCGTTTTGGCACTACACCTTGCCATCGATTGCCGCATTGATGGTCAGTGGTACCTATCAAATTGTCGATGGTATTTTTGTTGGCCACTTTATCGGGGCCGATGGATTAGCCGCAATTAGCTTAGCGTGGCCATTTGTCGGCGTATTACTCGCCTTTGGTATGATGATTGGCATGGGTGCAGGGGCTCATACGTCGTTAAAAATGGGCGCAGGTGAAACCTCGTCTGCAATTAATTATTTGATCCACGGCCTACTATTACTGGTCGCTGTCGGCTTGCCGCTAGGCATTGCACTGCACTTTCTAAGTCCAATGTTTTTGCATTTTCAAGGTGCAACAGATGGAGCTTACTTACAAGGAGCAGATTATCTGTATTGGATGATGGCTGGCGCTCCGATTGTTCTCGGCAGTATTGCCTTACCACTGTTAGTACGTAACGCCGGAGCACCACGTTTAGCAACACTCGCCATGGGAATTGGTGCGATCAGTAATATTGCCTTGGACGCCCTATTTATTGGTTATTTCCGTTTTGGATTGCAAGGGGCAGCTATTGCTACTCTACTGGGGGAGCTGATCTCCGTCGCCATCTGTTTAAACTATTTACTGAGCCGTCGCAGCCAACTGCCTATCTCAAAACAAGCTTTTCACTGGCAAAGCAAAGCCGTGTTCGACATTCTAAAAACCGGCTTGTCGAGTATGCTGATGTACCTATATATCAGTTTTTCTATTGTGCTGCACAACATGCTGCTGCTCAAACATGGTCAAGCCATCCATGTTGCTGCTTATAGTATTGCTGGTTATTTACTGACTTTTTACTATCTGATGGCCGAAGGCACTGCAGGAGGGATGCAGCCTCTGACCAGTTTTTACTACGGTGCGAATCTTAAACAACGCGTCAAAGCAACGTTTAAAATCGCCAGCGCATTTACCCTAGGCAGTGGTATTTTCCTGGTTCTGGCGATTCAATGGTCACCCAGTTTCTTTGCACAATTTTTTATTGCTCAAGGCGATGAAGCACTGCTCTCCACCACCACATGGGCAATGCGGTTGTTTTTATGTGCCATGTTTTTAGACGGTTTTCTTATTTTAACCGCAACGTGGTTTCAATCCTTAGGATTAGGCAATAAAGCGACGTTTATTACCATGAGTAATATGATGATTCAGATTCCTTTTTTGTTGGTTTTGCCCCATTTCTTTGGTTTAAATGGCGTATGGCTCGCGGTTCCGCTGTCCAATATCTGTTTATCCTTACTGGTGGGTTTCATGTTGTATCGCCAATGGAAAAAACTCGGTCATCAACCCGATTCATTAGTCATCCCCTAGCGAACCTCTAATAACTTGATGTGGCCAGTGGTAGAGGCAGCTCACACCACGGCTTCAAGTAGCAAGGGGATATATGGCTTTTCATCCCGAACATTATTCCTTACAATCGATTAACTTTTTAGAACTCACAGCGGAGTCATCATGAGCGATGTAAAGCATTGTAAACTACTTATTTTAGGCTCAGGCCCAGCTGGCTACACCGCTGCCGTTTACGCAGCGCGTGCGAACCTAAATCCAGTGTTAGTCACTGGGATGCAACAAGGTGGTCAGCTTACGACCACCACGGAAGTGGAAAACTGGCCAGGCGATCCAGAAGGATTAACCGGACCCAATTTAATGGAGCGGATGAAGCAACACGCAGAGCGCTTTGAAACTGAAATTGTATTTGACCATATTAATCAGGTCGATTTTTCAACGCGCCCTTTCCGCTTGAAAGGTGATAGCCAAGAGTACACTTGCGATGCGTTGATTATTTCAACCGGTGCTTCCGCAAAATACTTAGGCCTACCTTCTGAAGAAGCGTTTAAAGGCCGAGGGGTTTCTGCTTGTGCAACATGCGATGGATTCTTTTATCGTAACCAAAAAGTCGCGGTGGTCGGTGGCGGTAACACCGCTGTCGAAGAAGCCTTGTATCTTGCCAATATCGCCTCTGAAGTTCACTTAATTCATCGCAGAGATACCTTCCGCTCAGAGAAAATTCTTATTGACCGTTTAATGGATAAAGTCAACAACGGCAATATTGTTCTACATACCAACCGCACGTTAGATGAAGTGCTTGGCGATGAGATGGGCGTGACCGGCGTTCGTTTAAAAGACACACAATCTGATCAAACCGAACAACTCGATGTCATGGGAGTTTTCATTGCTATCGGTCATCAACCCAATACCGACATCTTCCAAGGTCAACTTGATATGAAAGATGGCTATATTTGGGTTCAATCTGGCTTAGAAGGGAATGCCACTCAAACGAACGTAGCTGGAGTTTTCGCTGCGGGAGATGTGATGGATCATAATTACCGTCAAGCCATCACTTCGGCTGGTACAGGTTGTATGGCCGCACTCGATGCTGAGCGCTACCTTGATAGCCTCAATAACAAATAAAAAACCATCGATTGTGCCTCCTGTGTGACAACTGACTAACCCAGCGGTATATCCGTTGGGTTTTCTTTTGTATACTAGCCGACTTACCTTTCATAATAATGATCAATAAGCCTTTAAAATGGATAAGAAAAAGCAACGCAGCCTCAATCTTTGGCTCAAACAGCAAAGCAAACTTGCCAAACGTTGGTTAATGCTTGCTATTGGGTTAGGCGTTATTTCGAGCTTGCTCTTGCTCGGGCAAGCCGCCTTGATCGCCAGTATTCTTCACCAGCTAATCATCGAGCAGGTAGATAAACAAGCCTTAGTCACGCATTTCGGTTTATTGGCCATGACCATTGCACTGCGCGCTGGCTGTTCGTGGGCGAGAGAAATGGCTGGATTTCGTGCTGGTCAAGAGATCAGAACCTACATTCGGCAACTGATTTTTAATAAACTTCGTGATTTAGGACCAGCCTACATTAAAGGTAAACCTGCCGGAGCATGGGCAACCTTAACGCTTGAACAAGTCGAAGAAATGCATGACTTTTTTGCTCGTTATTTACCACAAATGGCGCTGGCAGTATTGATCCCTTTTATCATTTTAGTGGTGGTATTCCCGGTCAACTGGGCGGCAGGATTAATTTTCTTGATCACCGCTCCGCTTATTCCGCTATTTATGGCTTTAGTAGGCATGAAAGCCGCTGATGCAGGCAAGAAAAACTTTAAAGCGCTGCAACGTTTATCCGGTCATTTTTATGATCGTTTACAGGCCATGACGACGATCCGTTTATTTGATCGAACCCAAGCAGAAACCGATCAAATGCTAGGAGCTTCGGAAGTGTTTCGTAAACGAACCATGGATATCTTACGCATTGCTTTCTTATCCTCCGCAGTATTAGAGTTCTTTGCCTCGGTATCGATTGCCATCACCGCGGTGTACTTTGGTTTTAGCTTTATCGGTGAACTCAATTTTGGATATTACGGTACTGGCGTGACCTTATTTGCAGGATTATTTATTTTGATCCTCGCTCCAGAGTTTTATCAGCCTTTACGTGATTTAGGCACCTTTTATCATGCCAAACAACAAGCGATTGCTGCCGCTGAAAGTATGGTGGATTTCTTAAGTATCGATGTTGAACAAGTCCAATCAGGCCATCACTCTATGGCCAATGCCCCTTCTATCGAGATTATTGCCAAAGATTTATCCGTGTTAAGCCTAGAAGGAAAAACGCTCGTTGGTCCGATCTCTTTTCAATTAACCCATGGTCAAACCACGGCGTTAGTCGGACCAAGTGGCGCAGGCAAAACCAGCCTAGTCAATGCCCTGCTTGGTTTTATGCCTTATCAAGGCAGTTTAACCATCAATGGTACAGAATTAAGTCAAATCGACCATGCTTCTTGGCGAGCGTTAATCAGTTGGATTGGACAAAACCCGCTTTTAGTCCACGGAACCATTCGTGACAATGTCACTTTAGGTAAAGAAAGTATCGACGATAAACAGCTACAAAAAGTATTAGATGAGGCTTTTGCTAGCGAATTTGTTCACTCACATGGATTAGATTACCCAATCAGTGATCGCTCTGGTGGCTTATCCGTCGGTCAGGCTCAACGCCTAGCACTGGCGAGAGCGATGTTACAGAACGGCAAATTTTGGCTCTTGGATGAGCCAACTGCCAGCTTAGACGCACAAAGTGAGCAACTGGTTATGCGCAGCTTAACACAACAAATTAGTGATAAAACGGCGCTATTTGTGACTCATCAACTTGAACCTTTACGTTCCGTCGATCAAATCTTAGTGATGCAAGAGGGACAGATCGTTCAACAAGGTAATTTTCATCAACTTAGTCAGCAACTAGGACTCTTTTCTCGCATGCTTAGTGCAAACCAAACTAGAAAAGAAGCCGATAAGGGGAATTTAGATGCGTGAATTATTGCCTTATCTCAAGCTGTATAAAAAACATTGGTTTGGCTTATCACTGGGTATGTTACTGGCCTTTTTTACGGTTTGTGCCTCAATCGGTTTATTAACACTGTCAGGATGGTTTTTATCGGCTGCAGCGGTAGCAGGCTTAACCATTGCCCGAGAAACGTTTAATTATATGCTACCTGGGGCTTTTGTCCGCGGCTTTGCTATGCAGCGTACAGCAGGCCGCTGGGGTGAGCGAGTGGTTAGCCATAATGCCACCTTTAAACTGCTGACCGATCTGCGAGTATTCTTTTTTACTAAATTAGCACCCTTGATTCCCGGACGAATCAATAATCTGCGTGATGCGGATTTGCTCAATCGCTTAGTCGCTGATATCAATGCGATGGATCATGTCTATCTAAGACTCATTAACCCAGTAACCGTGGGTATTTTTGGGATTGGCGCATTAACCGCCCTACTCTGTTGGTTTGATATGAGTTTGGGGTTAACGTTAGGGGCTATCTTACTGACGTTACTGCTCGTCTGGCCGCCTTTGTTTTACCTGCTAGGTAAACGTAATGGTCAAGCGTTAACGGAACATAAAGCGCAGATGCGTATTGCAACGCTAGACTGGCTGCAAGGTTATAGTGAACTGGTTATTTTTAATGCTGAGCAGCGCTACCGCAATGCGATTTTTATTGCCCAAGATAAGCTCCTATACAATCAAAAGGTCAATACCCATTATACTGGCCTTGCACAAGCCCTATTACTTCTCGCTAACGGCTGGGCCTTGCTGTTAATGCTGTGGTTGGCGGCGGATGGCGTCAATGGTCAAGCGCCCGATCCAATGATTGCTTTAATGGCCTTTGCGACCATGGCCAGCTTTGAATTATTAATGCCGATTGCCGGTGCATTTCAGTATTTAGGCCAAACCTTAACCTCCGCTCGTCGCTTAAATGAAATCATTCTTAGTGAGCCCGACGTGGTTTTCCCCCTGTCACCCACTCAACATGCTGAGCAATTGGATATCGAGTTTAATCAGGTTAGTTTCGCTTACCCTGACAGTACAAAAACCGTTGTTGATAAGGTTGATCTCACGATTCCTGCTGGTAAAAAAGTTGCCATTGTGGGTCAAACCGGATCGGGGAAATCAACACTCATTCAATTGCTGTGTCGTTATTGGGATCCATCACAAGGTTGCATTTCTATTGGTGGAACTCGTTTGCAAGAGTGGCAAGAGAGCGATTTACGCCGCGCAATCAGTGTCGTCAGTCAACGGGTTGATATTCTAAATGGCAGTTTGCGTGATAATCTTCTGATGGCTAAGCCTGATGTAACCGACCGTGAATTAGAACCATTACTTCATCAAGTCGGGCTAGAGAAATTGCTCGATGGCCCAGGATTAGATACTTGGCTTGGCGATGGTGGACGTCAACTTTCCGGAGGTGAAAAACGCCGGATTGGTATCGCAAGAGCACTGCTCCATAACGGAAAAATTTTGCTGCTTGATGAGCCTACCGAAGGGTTAGATAAGCAAACTGAGCAACAAATTATGGCCTTACTACAAACCCATTTTGTCGATAAGACGGTGGTGTTTATCACTCACCGTTTGGTTGCTCTAGAGTCGATGGATACGATTTGTCTGATTGATCAAGGGGAAATCGTCGAGCAAGGTCATCATGACCAACTACTCGCTCAACAAGGACGATACTTTCAACTGCAACAAACTTTATAAGCAATCAATAAACAACGTATTGAATAGCATAGTTATTACTATATGATATGGTTTTTATTCTCGCCCTACATAACGTAGGGCGACTTATTTCAATCATCACTATGCCCTCTTTAATCTCGGTTTATTGACGATTCATCGTAGGGACACAACGGAGTTGACCGTGAAAAAACTGATTCTTGCCGCTGCCATTGCTGCCACGGCAGCGGCGGGTGGCTATTTTTACCATCTTGATCCAAAAACCGATAGTGACATCGATCCTTTACTGACTCTGATCCCAGCAGAATCGGCTTTTGTCTCTTTCGCTACCGAAGACTACGATCATTATCAATATCTACATGCCTTCGGTTATGCTCAAGAGAGTTTGTACGACTATCTTGATGATAGAGAGCTCACCGCAGAGCAAGCCTTTATTATTCAATATCTTGATGGTTATTTACAAAGTGCTGTTGATAAACAGACTCTGAAAACCTACCTCGGTACACCGGATAACATTAAGCCAGTGATGTATACCTTAGGCTTAGTTCCTGTGTATAAGCTTCAGCTCGAAAACAGCGACGCTTTTTGGCGAACCATCTCGCAAGTTGAACAAGAAACAGGGGCAACCTACCAAGCTGGCCAATTCGGTGAAGTCACTTATCGCCGTTATCGACTCACTGAAGAAGAGGATGAAGATATTGGTCTGATCATTGCGGTAGGTAATCAAGTCGCGACCTTTACGCTTGATCTGCCAATGCTTGGTGAAGAAAACCCGCTTAAATTAGCTTTAGGCATTGAAAAACCACAACTCTCTTTTGCGCAAAGCGATCGTTTTAGCGAGCTGAAAACCAAATATGGTCAACAATACAGCAACTATGCTTACTTAGATCATCAAGCCATTATCCAAGGTCTCACCCAACCAGCCAGTAACCGTATTGCTCGTCAGCTGGAGGTATTACAACAACAGACCTCTGAACCATTTCTTGATGAAATTCGTCACCCCAATTGTCAAACAGAATTAGCAGCCATTGCCCGTAACTGGCCACGCACCGTTGGGCTTGCTGAATATAGCATGCATAATGGACAAGCGGCGATCAAGGGTAAATTGGTCATTGAAAGCCATAACCAAGTGCTCATTAATGCACTCAAAGCCATACGTGGCTTTTTACCTGAAGTGACCGATCCCACAGAGCGTATTTTTTCTATCGGTCTGGGTTTAGATGTTTCAAAATTAGCCACTTCTGTTGGTAGCATTTGGAATGACTTACGTCAACCAAGCTACTCTTGTGGTTTGTTGGCAGATTTTCAACAAAGTTTAGGCGATGAAAACCCGGCGACAATGCTCAGTCTAGGGGCAAGTATGCTAGGCAGTGTCAAAGGTATGCATTTTGCGCTGAATGACCTGACCTTGGATACAGAGCATCCTTTTGGACCACAATGGGATAAACTCGATTTTCTCTTCACTCTTTCAGCTAATCAACCAGAAAACCTCTTGCTCAGCGCTCAAATGTTCGTGCCAGAATTAGCGCAATTGACGCTTGAAGCCAATGGTGAGCCGATTGATCTCTCGACACTGGTGAGTGCTGAAACGGGTATACAAACACCGTTATTTGCTCGTCTTAATGATAAACACCTTGCTCTTTATTCTGGTGCCCAATCAGCAACCTCCGCAGAAGCTATCTTAAAACAACCATTAACGGCTAAAGGTCTGTTTCAGTTTGATGTTAATATGCCACGTTTTATGGAAGCCATGCGATTAGCCGCAGAATTCAGTGGCGAAGAGTTACCTGAAGAGTTAATGCATGAATCAACGAGTAATGTGATTACTCAGTTTGTCATCGATATTAACGATAGCGGTATCACGGTTGACTATCATCAACATTCAACTACCCCGGTACAATAATCTTATTGTTTAACAAATAAAAATCCCGAGCATTGCTCGGGATTTTTCAATCATTAACCAAAGGTGAAGTGCTACTTTTGTTATTGATAAACCTATTCAATAACAAGAAATGCGCTTAGCCTTGGCGACGTGGGGCTTTAGCTTTACCGCTCGGAGCGCGGGTACCCTGACGGGAGCTCTGCTCTTGTGCACTATTACGAGTACTTGAACCAGGTTTGCGACGAGCACGTGTAGGTGCATTGCCTGTCGAACCACCGGTCGTTGTCCCATTAGTCACTCGGCTTTTCGGCTTAGCGGTTGTGGTCGTGATTCGCTCTTCATGACGCTTCACAGCACGACGGATCTTCTGACTACGTGAACGTTCACGTTTGCGCGATGTATTATCTTTCGATTCATCCAGCATGGTTTCTTTTTCTGGGCGTAGTTCAACGAGATCACGCAAGTAGTTAACTTGTTTAAGATCGAGCTCTACCCATCCACCACGCGGTAATTTCTTATCTAAGAAAATATCGCCATAACGCACGCGCTTCAAACGACTTACTGTGGTGCCTTGTGACTCCCACAAACGGCGAACTTCGCGATTACGCCCTTCGTTAATCACCACATAGAAGGTATGATTCATACCTTCACCACCCGCATACATAACATCTTCAAAACGAGCCATGCCGTCTTCAAGCTGCACACCGCGCACTAAGTTGCGAATTTTTTCTTCGTTAATTTCGCCAAAAACTCGAACTAAATATTCACGTTCTACTTGACGGCTTGGGTGCATCAAACGATTAGCCAGCTCACCATCGGTAGTGAATAATAGTAAACCGGAAGTATTGGCATCAAGACGCCCAACTGAAATCCAACGTGACCCGCGAATTTTCGGCAAACGGTCAAAGACGGTGCGACGACCTTCAGGATCGTGACGAGTACACAGCTCACCTTCCGGCTTATAATAAGCCAGCACACGACAGATCACTTCTTCTGGCGCTTTAGCAGAAACGGCATGCCCATCAATACGTACTACGGCGGTTTCATCTTCTAGACGCTCACCGAGTATAGCTACCTTGCCATTAACACTTACACGTCCAGCTCGGATCAGAGCTTCAAGCTCTCGACGAGAACCATGACCAGCACGTGCTAAAACTTTTTGTAACTTTTCGCTCATTTATCTACCTATGATGTCGTCTTCTCAGACGTCGAATGACAATATGCGATCTTAAAATCGCGGTCGAATATTATTGCAAATAATCCAACAAAAAGCATCCGTTTTGTGACTGATGCGATCATTGAAATGGGGTTGGGTCTCCTGCACCTAAACGTGCAACAACCATTTCATCTTCACTGAAATCAATCACAGTGGTGGGTTGTTCCCCTAAATACCCACCATTGAGAATCACATCAACGAGATGCTCTAAGCGATCGCGAATCTCTTCCGGATCCGATTCCGTAGTTTCTTTGCCAGGAAGAATCAACGAAGTGGACATTAATGGCTCACCTAACGCCTCTAATAAATCGAGAGCAATTTTATTATCTGGTACGCGGATACCGATGGTTTTGCGTTTAACATTCATTAAACGACGGGGGACTTCTTTGGTACCCTTGAAAATAAAGGTATAGGGGCCCGGTGTGTTATTTTTGAGCAACCGAAACGCGGTATTATCGACTCGTGCATACAAAGATAACTCCGATAAATCGCGACATAATAACGTGAAATTATGTTTATCATCCAAACGACGAATTTGACAAATCCGCTCTAAAGCCTGTTTATTTTCTAATTGACAACCCAACGCATAGCCAGAATCCGTTGGGTAGACGACAACACCGCCATTACGAATAATCGCAACCGCTTGGTTAATTAAACGTGCTTGTGGGTTTTCAGGATGAACGTAAAAAAATTGGCTCATGATTATTCCTCTTCATTGAGTCTCACGACTCTCTGGCTTGGCAGGTGTTGCCACTCTTTCCAAACCGCTTCAACGCCTGCTGGCAACCAAAGATTTCGCCCAAGCTCCATCCAAGGAGAGGGATAATGAAAGTCGCTGCCTTGCGAAGCGAGTAAATTAAAATGTATTGCGTAATCACCCAGGGTGCGCTTTTCTTGCGGTGCTTGCTGAGGCTGTGCCACTTCCATAGCATCACCTCCCGCTTCAACAAATGCGCTAATTAAGCGCTTAAGCCATTTCGCCGTCAAGTCATATCGCCCTGGATGGGCTAAAACAGCCTGTCCCCCAGCGGCATGAATCGCACTGATAGCCTCACTCATACTGCACCAGTTGGGCGGCACGTAGCCGGGATTATTACGGGTTAAGTATTTTTTAAACACTTGTTGCATGGATTTGACGTAGCCTTGGTCAACGAGCCATTTGGCAAAATGAGCACGAGTGATAGGCGCATCACCAGCGATCCGCTTAACCTCTTCCAATACCCCTTCTCTCGTCACTTTCGCTAACCGCTCAGCGATCAGCTCAGCACGCCCCACGCGGTGCTGTTTTTGCTCGGTAATTAATTGAGTGAGGGCGATATTATCGGGATCAATATTTAACCCAACAATATGAATATCTTTATTCTGCCATACCGTAGAAAGCTCAATACCGTTGATTAACGTAATCGGATGCTGACCAGCTTCAATATAGGCTCGGGCTGGAGCTAAACCATCAATGGTATCGTGATCGGTAATCGCCAATACATCGACATTAAATTCTAACGCGCGATCGATCAATTGCTCAGGGCTAAATCGACCGTCTGAAGCAGTCGTATGACTGTGGAGATCTATTTTCATATCTATTGCCTGTTATTTAGGCTTGACTTTCTGCTCTCGAACTAGTTAACTAGTACGAAAATACAAAAGCACCGTATTAAGGCTTCCTATGTTACAAGAATTTAACCAAAACCATAATCACAATTTTAGTGCAGCTTCTGCTGAACTAACTTGGTGGCGCACTTGGACAAGTTCTTGGTGGGCAACGGTGTATTTCTAAATCGAATACGCAACTAAAAGCCCGCTGATACTGAGCGGGCTTTTTTATTGACTCAGATCGCTGACTTTTATTATCCCTAAACGACTTGGAGTGACCACTTTCAGTAAAAAGGGATAACACCTTAGAAATACATCACAGGACGATTGGGTCAAACACAGGATTATGCGAGTATGCAAAGTAGGAAGAAAACCATTCATCAAGGAAGCTTTATGAACAAAGCTATTGACATTAAACAACAAGGGCAGCTTGAGGTTCTTCACACAACGCTACCTTATACACCGGATCCGACGCGTGTCTTCCATGCCTTGTGTGCCGATAAAACCGACTGTTTATTACTGGAATCCGCGGATATTGAATCAAAACAAGACGTCAAAAGCTTGTTGCTGATTGATGCCGCGGTGCGCATTACTTGCGTCGGTCATAGCGTCACTTTTCATGCCCTCACCGATAATGGCCAGCAGTTGGTTGAGTTACTTAAACATAATATTGCTACCGATATTAGCCACCAGCTAGATAATGATACGTTAACCCTGAACTTCGCCCCACTCAGTGATCAACTAGATGAAGATTCACGCTTGCAAGAAGCCAGTTCATTTGATGCGCTGCGTTTAGTGCAACACAGCTTTGATCTAAGCAACCAAGATAAGTATGCGATTTTTCTCGGTGGTTTATTTGCTTATGACTTAGTGGCTAATTTTGAACCTTTAGGCGGCGCAGAGGCCATCGACCAGTGTCCAGATTATGTGTTTTATGTCGCTGAAACTTTAATGGTCATTGACCATAAAAACGCACACTGCCGCCTACAAGCAACGCTGTTTAGCGCCAATCAAGAGCAACGCCAAGTGTTAGCCGCTCGCTTACAAACCATTACGACCCTCAGTGCAGAGTCAAAGCCACTGCCTACAGCACAAAAAGTCGCTGATCTCAGCGTGACCACCAATCTTTCTGATGCAGTATTCTGTGAAACGGTCAAGCATTTAAAAACCTTGGTCGTGAAAGGCGATATTTTCCAAGTTGTCCCCTCTCGCCGTTTTATGCTGCCTTGCCCGTCTCCATTGGCCGCGTATAAAAAACTCAAAGACAGCAACCCAAGCCCATACATGTTTTATATGCAGGACACCCGTTTCACTCTGTTTGGGGCTTCGCCAGAAAGTGCCTTGAAATACGCAACAAACAGCAATCAAGTCGAGATTTATCCGATCGCCGGTACCCGCCGCCGCGGTAAACGCGCTGATGGATCCCTTGATCATGATTTAGACAGTCGTATTGAGCTTGAATTGCGCGGTGATAAAAAAGAAAACGCCGAACACATGATGCTGGTTGATCTGGCAAGAAATGATGTGGCACGCATTGCGCAAGCCGGTAGCCGTCACGTAGCTGATTTATTAAAAGTTGACCGTTATAGCCATGTAATGCATTTGGTCTCTCGCGTTGTCGGTCAGTTGCGTGATGATCTCGATGCCCTACACGCTTACCAAGCTTGTATGAACATGGGCACGTTAACGGGGGCACCGAAGATCCGCGCCATGCAAATTATCCGTGAAGTAGAAAAAACACGGCGGGGCAGCTATGGCGGTGCGGTGGGCTATTTAACCGGAGATGGTGATTTAGACACCTGCATCGTCATCCGTTCAGCGTATGTGGAAAATGGCATCGCACAAGTACAAGCGGGCGCTGGCGTTGTTTATGACTCTGATCCGCAATCCGAAGCCGATGAAACACGCGGTAAAGCCCAAGCCGTGATCGCGGCGATTCAATCCGCGCATCAGGAGTAACCTCATGGCGAATATTTTGTTTGTCGATAACTTTGACTCCTTTACCTACAATTTGGTCGATCAATTTCGTACATTAGGTCATCAAGTGACCATTTATCGTAACCACATTACGGCGCAAACCATTGAACACGCCATCACGCAACTAGATAATCCTTTGCTGGTGTTATCACCGGGCCCCGGCGCTCCCTCCGCAGCAGGTTGTATGCCAGAACTATTACAACGCTTAAAAGGTAAAGTGCCGATCATCGGTATATGCCTTGGTCATCAGGCCATCGTTGAAGCCTATGGCGGCACCGTTGCTGGAGCCGGAGACATCGTACATGGCAAAGTGTCAATGATGGAACATCAGCATCACGCGATTTATGCCCAGTTGCCCTCACCGATGGCGATTGCGCGTTATCACTCACTGGTCGCAACTCAAGTTCCTGAGTGTTTAACCATCACAGCACAAGTAGACGGTTTGGTGATGTCTGTTGTCCATGAACAAGACAAGATTTGTGGTTTTCAGTTTCATCCTGAGTCCATCATGACCACCTATGGCGCAACATTGCTTGCCAATGCCATTGATTGGGCACTGAGCGAATAAGCTCAACCACGATGCTCCGCCTAATTTTATACACAGATTGATAGGGATATTTTATGCAACACATCATCGATAAACTGTATGCCCAGCAGTCACTTTCGCAACTGGAAAGTCAGCAGCTATTTGATGTCATCATTCGTGGTGAACTTGATCCCATTTTAATGGCAGCAGTATTAACCGCCTTAAAAATGAAAGGCGAAACACCGGATGAAATCGCTGGCGCGGCGCAAGCTTTGCTTGCTAACGCTGAACCGTTCCCACGTCCAGACTATGACTTTGCGGATATCGTCGGCACCGGTGGCGATGGTGCAAACACCTTTAATATTTCCACCACTGCCGCTTTTGTCGCCGCTGCATGCGGCGTGAAAGTCGCCAAGCACGGTAATCGAGGCGTTTCCAGTAAATCGGGCTCTTCCGATCTGTTGGACTCTTTTGGTATCAACCTTGCGATGAGCGCCGAACAAACTCGTCAAGCCATGGATGAGTTAGGCGTGGCTTTTTTATTTGCACCTCAATATCACAAAGGGGTTCGCCATGCGATGCCCGTTCGTCAAACTCTGAAAACACGCACCATTTTCAATATCTTAGGGCCTTTGATTAATCCGGCTCGGCCATCGATTCAACTGATGGGCGTTTACAGCCCTGAGCTAGTATTGCCAATCGCCCAAACCATGTTACAAATGGGGCTGCAACGTGCTGCCGTAGTACATGGCAGCGGTCTGGATGAGGTTGCCATTCATGGCGAAACTTTAGTTGCAGAAATTCGCCATGGTGAGATTATTCAATATACCTTGACCCCTGAAGATTTTGGCCTCGATTCATACCCTCTTTCAGCTATTCAAGGGGGTGAGCCGGCAGAAAATCGCGCCATTATTACTCATCTTTTAACGGGGAAAGGTAGCGATGCTCAACTGGCTGCGGTTGCGGTGAATGTCGCACTGCTGCTACGCCTGTTTGATCGTGACGATCTCAAAGCGAACGCCCAGTTAGCCATCGACGTGATGAACTCGGGTAAAGCGTTTCAACTGGTTCAACAATTAGCACAAAGAGGTTAAATCGTATGTCTGAGCAACTCTCTGAACATATTTCAATCCAAGATACTCAGATGGCCGAAGTATTAGCTAAAATCGTGCAAGATAAGTACCTCTGGGTTGAACAGCGCAAAATCAAACAACCGCTGGTGAGTTTTCAAGCCTTGCTGACACCAGCCGATCGCTCATTTTATGACGCCCTCAGCCCAGAGAAGACGCGCTTTATTTTAGAATGTAAAAAAGCCTCGCCTTCGAAAGGGTTGATTCGCGAAGATTTTGATTTGGATTATATTGCCTCGGTTTATCATCAATACGCAGATGTGATTTCCGTCTTAACCGATGAAAAATATTTCCAAGGTAATGTCGAGTTTATCCCTCGTATCCGGGGGCAAGTGAGTCAGCCAATCCTGTGTAAAGATTTTATGGTTGACCCTTATCAAGTGTATTTGGCTCGTCATTATGGCGCTGATGCGATTTTATTAATGCTATCGGTACTCGATGATCAGCAGTATCAGCACTTAGCCGCAATTGCTCACCAACTGGGTATGGGCGTATTAACCGAAGTCAGTGATCACGCTGAATTAACGCGCGCCATCAACCTAGAAGCCAAAGTGGTCGGCATTAATAATCGTAACTTGCGCGATCTCTCCACCGATCTCAATCGCACTAAGCAATTAGCGCCCCTATTGCCCAAAGGGACAATCATCATTTCAGAATCGGGGATCTATCACCATCAACAAGTGCGTGATCTCGCCCATTATGCCAGTGGCTTTTTAATCGGCAGCTCACTGATGGCCGAACAAAATCTTGAACTGGCGGCGCGCAAAATCATCCTCGGTGAAAATAAAGTCTGCGGCTTAACCCATGCCGATGATGCCGCCAAAGCTTATCAAGCCGGAGCCGTCTTTGGCGGGTTAATTTTTGTGTCTAAGTCACCACGTTATGTGGATATTGAACAGGCACGGCTCATCATGAGCGGCGCACCTCTGCACTACGTAGGGGTATTTCAAAATCATCCACTGCCAGAGGTGGTCGATATCGCGCAGCAGCTATCGCTCAAAGCGGTTCAGTTGCATGGTAATGAAGACCAAGCTTACGTTGATCAATTAAGAATGCAATTAGCCAATGAGATTGAGATCTGGAAAGCCTATGGCGTCAGTGATAGCAAGCCAAAAACTCTGCAGCGCCATATTGATCGTCATCTGTTTGATAGCCAAGTCGGTGCTCAATCCGGTGGCACAGGACAAGCTTTTAACTGGCAACTGCTCGATGAGGTCAATAACGTGATGCTCGCTGGAGGAATAAGCCCAGACAACGCTCAGCAGGCGGCAAGCCTTGGCTGTTTGGGATTAGATCTTAATTCAGGAGTAGAAAGTCAACCTGGTAAAAAAGATCAACAGAAACTGAATTTAGCATTTCGTGCCATTAGGCATTATTAATCACCGATTTGCGCATACACAATAGTCCAAACCACCAACTAGGGTGGCAAACGACGCCAATAGCAAGAGAATCATGCGCAACCAATGACAAGACAAAGGATACGAATCATGGCAAAGCTTAATGCCTATTTTGGCGAATACGGTGGTCAATATGTACCACAAATTTTAGTCCCTGCGCTGGATCAGTTAGAACAAGCCTTTATTGATGCGCAGGAAGACCCTGACTTTCGCGCTGAATTTATGACCTTGTTGCAAGAGTATGCCGGTCGCCCAACCGCTCTAACCCTAACCCGCAATCTCACTAAGGGCACCAAAACCAAGCTATATCTAAAACGAGAAGATTTATTGCACGGCGGCGCGCACAAAACCAACCAAGTTCTTGGCCAAGCCTTGCTAGCAAAACGGATGGGCAAACATGAAATCATCGCCGAAACCGGCGCCGGGCAACACGGGGTAGCCACCGCGCTCGCTTGCGCGCTACTTGGACTGAAATGTCGCGTTTACATGGGCGCTAAGGACGTTGAGCGCCAAAGCCCGAACGTCTTTCGTATGAAACTGATGGGCGCAGAAGTTATCCCTGTTCATTCTGGTTCGGCAACCTTAAAAGATGCCTGTAATGAGGCGCTGCGTGATTGGTCTGCTACTTATGAAACGACTCACTATTTACTCGGTACGGCGGCAGGCCCACACCCTTTCCCGACCATAGTCCGTGAATTTCAACGCATCATTGGTGAAGAAACTAAGCTGCAAATTTTGGCTCGTGAAGGACGCTTACCTGATGCCGTATTAGCCTGTATCGGCGGCGGCTCTAACGCGATTGGTATGTTCGCCGATTTTATTGATGAACCTAACGTACGTTTGATTGGTATTGAGCCAGCAGGAAAAGGCATTGATACCCATCAACACGGCGCGCCACTCAAACACGGTAAAACGGGGATCTTTTTTGGTATGAAAGCGCCACTGATGCAAGATTCGTATGGCCAAGTCGAAGAGTCCTATTCGGTTTCTGCTGGGTTGGATTTTCCATCCGTTGGCCCGCAGCACGCGCACCTTAATGCCATTGGCCGCGCAGAATATGAAAGCATTACCGATGATGAGGCGCTAGAGGCGTTTCAATCTATCGCGCGTAATGAAGGCATCATCGCGGCTTTGGAATCCTCACACGCTCTCGCTTATGCGGTAAAAATGGCGTATGCCGAGCCCGATAAAGAGCAGTTACTGGTCGTCAATTTATCTGGTCGTGGTGATAAAGATATCTTCACCGTCCATCAATTATTAGAAGAACGAGGCGCACTATAATGGATCGTTATCAACATTTATTCCAACGTTTGGCAGCACAGAACCAAGGCGCTTTTGTTCCGTTTGTCACCATTGGCGACCCTAACCCCCAGCAGTCGCTACGTATTATGCAAACCCTGGTTGAAGCCGGAGCCGATGCACTAGAGCTGGGTATGCCATTTTCAGATCCCTTGGCGGATGGCCCGACTATTCAAGGGGCGAATATTCGCGCGTTAGCATCCGGTACCACACCCGATCAATGCTTTGAGCTGATCAGCACCATTCGAGCACAATATCCTGATTTACCCATTGGTTTATTAATGTATGCCAACTTGGTCTACGCTCGCGGCATCGATAATTTTTATCAACGCTGCCAACAAGCGGGTGTTGATTCAGTGTTAATCGCTGACGTCCCCACCAATGAAAGTGCTGAGTTTGTGACCGCAGCGAAAAAATACGCCATTCATCCAATTTTTATTGCACCACCTACCGCCAGTGATGAGACCTTACAATCGGTTGCAGAGCTAGGTAGCGGCTATACCTACCTTTTATCTCGCTCAGGGGTAACGGGCGCAGAAACCAAAGCCAATATGCCCGTTCACGCCTTACTCGATCGCCTTAACCAATTTTCAGCGCCTCCAGCGTTACTCGGTTTTGGCATTTCAGAGCCAGAACAAGTCAAACAGGCCATTGAGGCTGGCGCTGCTGGGGCGATTTCTGGCTCGGCGGTAGTAAAAATTATCGAGCAACATCTTGCCGAACCCGAAGTGATGCTGGATGAACTGAAAACTTTTATTTCGGCAATGAAAAACGCTACTCAACGCGATAACTAATTATCCGCTAAGTACTTAGCGTTTCACTGAGGCGGCCTTATGGTCGCCTATTTTTTCGCTTCCTTTTATCTACAAACCCAGTCTATTTTTCTCTCACTTCCTCTTCTGGTGACAAATGTGAACTGACTCCAAGTATTCACTTTTCACCCTTCAATTTACGCTCCAATTCGGAAATCCCGATTGTTAAACAAGATTTAATCGATATAAACGAGACGAATATTTTTACAGTCAACTATCATAGGCTCAGATGTTGAGTTTTTACTCTGACAATGCCCAAGACCAATGTTGATAGAAGACTTAACGTTTCATTACACGACTAGATTGAAACTATCGGCTATAGCAATACTAAAAAAATAACAATGGAAGAATGACAATGTATAAAAGGATTAAATATTTTCTCACCAGTGATCCTGCGAGCGGTGTATTACTGCTGCTTGCCGCCATCACCGCACTTGCCATCGCTAACTCACCACTACAACACTCTTATCAACAATTTTTAAACTTTTATGTTTTTGGGATCAGCGTCAGTCATTGGATCAATGATGGCTTAATGGCTTTATTCTTTTTAATGATTGGCTTAGAAGTAAAACGTGAGTTGATTGAGGGATCGTTAAATAGTCGTTCAAAAGCCATGTTACCGGCGATGGCTGCCTTAGGTGGCATGCTATTCCCTATCGCTATCTTCTTGTTTTTTAATTATCAAGATCCGATTGCCATCAATGGCTGGGCAGCTCCAGCGGCGACAGATATTGCTTTTGCTTTAGCGATTTTAAGCTTACTCGGTAAACGAGTGCCCGTTGAATTGAAAGTCTTCTTGTTGGCTTTGGCCATTATTGATGACTTAGGCGTGATTTTTATTATTGCTCTATTCTATAACAGTGAGCCTTCAGGCATGATGCTGCTGTTTGTCTTGACCATCAGTTTGTTTTTATTCTTTTGTGGCAAGAAGCAATTTTCCTCTCTCGCGCTGTATTTTGTATTATTCCTTGTACTTTGGTTTACCGTCTACCACTCAGGAATTCACGCTACGCTCGCAGGCGTTATCGCTGGTTTCTTAATTCCACTGACTTGCCGAGCAGGAAAGAGCCCGGCGAAACGGGTTGAGCATTTATTGAACTCTTATGTCGCGTTTTTAATCTTACCGCTGTTTGCCTTTGCTAACTCTGGCGTCACGTTTTCGTCGATTAATATCGTCAGTAGTAATGCTCACTTACCGCTCGGTATTGCGCTAGGATTATTTGTCGGTAAACCTATCGGTGTCTTCTTATTCAGTTGGTTAGCGATTAAGCTTGGCGTCGCTCAACTGCCCCCTACTGTCAACCTACGCATGATTCTATCGGTAGCGGTACTGTGTGGGATTGGTTTTACTATGTCTATTTTCATTTCCACTCTCGCGTTTACCGCTGAGCAAAGTGTGATGGTCGATTACGCCAAAATCGGGATTTTGATGGGCTCGACCGCTTCAGCCATCTTGGGGTTTTCTATGTTAATCAAGGCGCTTCCAGTATCAACGCCACACATTGTCTCTAGCCAAGCCAGAGTAAGTGAGTTGCAACAAAGCCGAATTAAATAATCATGGTTGCTTCTATACTCAAACAACGTTGAATTATAATTAGGCAGTAACGAAGTGAATCCCCAATCATATAAATAAACGATATGATTGGGGTAAGCCAACACCACGGTGAGCGATTATCTGTTTTGATTTAGTGATTATTTCGCTAGACTGTCACCATCGTCTCCTTTTGGGCCTCATCTGATAATGAAACAACTGCTCGACTTTATTCCGCTGATTATTTTCTTCGTACTATTTAAGCTTTACGATATCTATATTGCGACTGGCGCGCTGATCGCCACAACCGCACTGCAAGTGGTGATCACTTACTTTTTAGTCAAAAAAGTCGAAAAGATTCAGCTGATCACTTTTGCTCTTGTGGCTATTTTTGGCGGCATGACCATCTTCTTACATAATGATAACTTTATAAAATGGAAGGTGACCATTGTCTATCTGGTGTTTGCTATCGGACTTGCTGTCAGTCATAAACTGGGTAAATCGGCGATTAAAGGTATGCTTGGCAAAGAAATTTCACTACCGAATGATATTTGGGCCAAAATCACTTGGGCATGGGTGATGTTTTTTGCTGTCTGTGCGCTTCTCAATACTTACATTGCCTTTCAGCTCTCGTTAGAAGTATGGGTTAATTTCAAGGTATTTGGCTTACTTGCCGCAACGTTTATCTATACTTTACTGACCGGATTTTATATCTATAAACACCTGCCAAAAGAGCAAAAAAACACGGAACAGTAACGGGAGTCAGCCCGATACTCATAACACTTTTGAGCTTAATCCTATTTTAAGGGTATAATCTCAGTTCTTTTTTCAGCGACCCTTGTGGGTCGCTGTTTTGTTTATTGTGGATGTCGAAAATGAATCAGGATGCACACTCTCCTAAAGGCCAACTATTATTGAGAACGTTAGCGATGCCAGCCGATACCAATGCCAATGGTGATATCTTTGGTGGCTGGATTATGTCGCAACTCGATCTCGCTGGTGGTATTCTCGCTAAAGAAATTTCCAGCGGACGTATTGTTACTGTCTCTGTTTCTAGTATTACCTTTAAAAAACCAGTCAAAGTCGGTGATGTGGTGTGCTGTTATGGTGAATGCACCAAAATCGGCCGAACCTCGATGTCGATTAATCTTGAAGTGTGGGTCAAGCCAATCAAGGAAGATGGGGTACTTGATCGCTTTCAAGTGTGTGAAGCTACGTTTAATTATGTCGCGATTGATGCAGATGGGCGGCCTCGAGTGATAAAGCAGAGAGGCGCTTGATCACATAACGAAGGATTAATAATATTAATCGTCAATAGGCATTTTAAAATCGCTTTACTTTCAGTACATTAACATCAACCATACTGACTAAACCGAAAGTTATAGGTAGACAGATAATCTACTTTTAAACACCAATAAGGATATCAATATGTGGTATGTGATCTTTGCTCAGGATGTACCGAATTCTCTAACACAACGCCTTAGTGTTCGTCCTGCTCATTTAGCACGCTTACAAGCATTACGTGATGAAGGTCGCTTGCTTACTGCGGGACCAATGCCTGCTATTGATGCAGAGAATCCAGGTGACGCTGGATTTACTGGCTCAACAGTGATTGCTGAATTTGAATCTCTACAAGCCGCCCAGCAATGGGCTGACAACGACCCTTATGTCACGGCTGGCGTTTATGCCCAGGTGATCGTCAAACCATTCAAAAAAGTGTTTTAATTATGAATAAGTTACTATTGTCCTGCGTAGGACTGACGATGCTATTATTGGCTGGCTGTAGTTCAACCGCCGATCAACAAAAACACCTAGAACTGCTTGCCGCTAATCGCGCCAGCGTATTAAACGCTGAACTCCCGATTGAACAAGGCCCTTTAACTATCATGCGTGCCAGCGCCAAGGGGACAATGATTGAAATGATGATGATTTATAACAACGACCAACAAGGTGCAACCCCAATTAATCAAGTGATGCAATCCAGTTTACAACGTTTTTGCTCGACACCTGATATTCGTGCCAATCTTGATGTCGGCATTAGTTATCGTTTCTTGGTACGCAACCCACGAGGACAAACCATGGTTGACCAATCGATGACGAAAAGCAGCTGCAAATAAGCGCTAAATTCGGCTTTCCTATCGATGAGAATTCAGTCGCGGGCAAACTCAAATGAACAAGGTCTAACCATTCCGGTAGACCTTGTTTCTCTAACAAGTCAGCGCTTCTTGCTGCTCAATCAATAATGGGGATAAATCAATATACTTACCCAAATCTCGGCACTTAATACTTGGCATGTAGGGAATCTCACCTAACTTTGGCGCATCAATCCGATGTTCTAGTAATTGAATAATATCTGCATAGTGCTCGGTTCCAGGATTGACTCGATTCGCCACCCAGCCAACAATCTTTAATCCATCAGCATGAATGCTTTCTGCCGTTAGTAAAGCATGGCTTAAACAACCCAGTTTAATACCAACAACTAAAATCACTGCTAATTGTTCTTGCTGCACCCAGCGAGATAAACCCTCACTATCCGATATTGGTACTCGCCAACCACCTGCGCCTTCAACCAATACAACATCAGCATGAGATTGTAACTTCGCGAGTTTTTCACTCAGCACACTAGTATCTATATTTACCTGCTCATGTTTGGCGGCAATATGAGGCGAAGCCGGCAAGGCTAACGGATACGGATTAATATCTTCATACGGCATTTTGACGGTTGCTACTTGCAACAAATGTAAAGCGTCGCCGTTACGCATTCCTTCTGCCGTTTGCTCACATCCAGCCGCTACTGGTTTATAACCTATAGTAGAAAAGCCACGAGCGGCCAATGCCTGCAAAATCGCTTTTGAAGCCACGGTCTTACCCACATCGGTATCCGTACCGGCAATAAATATTGCGTTAATCATCGATGTAACACCCCTAAACAAACTTGATACGTTGCAGGTAGGAGGCCTTGCTGACCAGCAAACTGCTGATAGGCCTGCTCTACCTGAGCAAGAGTGTGGCGGCCCGTTAGCCCTTGAGATCGGCCATGGATATGGGTGGCCCCAATACCTTTCAGATCACGCATTAATTGATAAGCGCTCTCATACCACACGGTTATTGCGGGTAAGTCTAAGTGATATTGCGCAAAGTCAGATTGCGCTAACGCAAGGTTTATCTTATTCACATCCGCAAAGCGTTTAACGTGTTGATGTACATCAACCTTCTGCCACGCTTGTGCTAACTCGGTTAATGATCCAAACAATAAAGTGGAAAATCTTGCTTGTCCTTGAGGTTTGAGAATGCGATGAATTTCTTGCAGCGGAACGACTAAATCCTCACACCACTGCAAGGCTAAACTCGAAAACACCAGATCAAAGTGCGCAGCTTTGAAAGGGAGAGCTTCAGCGTCAAGTTGGACATAATGCATTCGATAATGACCACAACGCTGTTTAGCCTGATACAACATTGCTGATGAAAGATCCGCACAGACGACGGTCGCACCCCGTGATCGCAGTTGCTGAGCGAAATAACCCGTACCACATCCCAAATCCAGTACCTGCCAATCCACCAGTTGTTTGGGCAAAGTGTCCAATAACCGTTGCCCGACATCACGTTGAAAAGCCGCATGTTGATCGTAACGAGATGCCGCTTTGCTGAAGGCTTGAGCAATGGCTTTTTTCGTTGCCCCTTGCTCAGCGTGCTCTACCCCAACCGCGAGGTTCATAATTGCCCCTCCATCGCCATCATTAAAGCGTCAGCCAGCTTTGTGACTTGTTGATTGGTGTGATTGGCCGTTAACGTAATTCGCAGTCTTGCTTGATTGGTCGGGACCGTGGGGGGGCGAATTGCACCTACCCAAATGCCACCATCACGCAGTCGGTCAGCAATAGTGATGACACGCTGGTTGGTTCCAAGGATAAATGGTTTGATGGGAGTTGAAGTGGAAACAAAGCCAGGCACACCAGTAAGCATTTGGTCATAGACCATAGAAAGTTCTTGCAACTTCTCTCTGCGCCACGATTGTTGTTGCACCATTTGGATAGAATGGCAGAGAGCATAAGCTTGTGCTGGCGGCATCGCCGTTGAATAGACATGATGACGAGCAAATTGAGTTAAATAATCTCCCAAAGCCTCACTACATAAGATTGCTGCTCCCGATAAACCAAGCGCTTTACCAAAGGTGACGACCAAAATATCGGGGTGAATTCCTGCTTGCGCGCAGCTTCCTCGCCCTTGCTCCCCCAAAACACCAATACCATGGGCATCATCAACCATCAGCCATGCTCGTTGATCAACCTGCTGCTGGATTGATGATAAAGGCGCTCTATCACCATCCATACTGAATACCCCCTCAGTGACTACCAACGCGTGCTGGGATGAATGGGCGGTTAACAATTGCTTAAGGTGTTCAAGATTATTGTGCTGAAAGCGCCGTAATTGAGCTGAAGATAATAGACCAGCTTCAATCAACGAGGCATGATTAAGCTTATCTTGTAAGAGCAGGTCCCCCTCCTCTAACAAGGTGAACAACAGGGCTTGATTGGCGCTAAAGCCAGAGCTAAATAAAATAGCTCGAGGATACCCTAACCACTCGCAAAGCAAGGCTTCAAGCCGCTGATGCGCGGGTGAAAAACCACTCACTAATAGTGAAGCGCCGCTGCCAGCACCAAAGTGAGCTAAGCCTTGCTGCCACGCTTCAACTAATGAGCGGTCTCTCGCTAATCCTAAATAATCATTACTCGCAAAATGATCATACTTTCGCCCTGCGTGAACTAATTGCGCTGAATCTGTTGTTTGAACTGCTGACAATTGGCGGGTTAAGCCTCGTTGGTTTCGCTCATTCAGCGCATACTCAATCCGTTGCTCAAAGGCTAGCATCGTAAAACAGATCCGTATTACTTGGTCTTGATGCAACACGTTCAATCACTTGATCGAGCAGATCGTTTTCTGTCACTTGATCTGGTTTTTGAATCGCTTGTTGACGATTAATACCTAACTTATTAAACAGCTGCAGATCACTGTCTTCAGCAGGATTTGGCGTAGTTAATAATTTGCAACCATAGAAGATTGAGTTGGCACCAGCCATAAAACACAGTGCCTGCATCTGTTCGTTCATCTTCTCTCTCCCTGCGGATAAACGCACCGCAGATTTTGGCATCATGATCCGTGCAACCGCAATTAACCTTATAAAATCAAAAGGCTCAACCTCTTCTGCACTCGCGAGTGGTGTTCCTTGAACTTTAACCAGCATATTAATCGGCACACTTTCAGGTTGAGTCGGTAGGTTGGCCAACTCAACGAGCAGGCCAGCACGATCATCAACACTTTCTCCCATGCCGATGATCCCGCCAGAACAAATTTTCATTCCTGAATCACGGACATGAGACAGGGTATCTAAACGGTCTTGATAGGTTCGCGTGGTAATAATATTGCCATAAAATTCAGGAGAGGTATCAAGGTTATGGTTGTAATAATCTAATCCCGCTTGCGCTAGCTCATACGCTTGCTCTGCACTAAGCATGCCTAACGTCATACAGGTTTCTAGCCCTTTTTCTTTGACACCAGCAATCATCGCTTTCAACAACGGCATATCGCGCGCTTTGGGGTTTTTCCATGCTGCTCCCATGCAAAATCGCGTCGATCCCGATTGCTTGGCTTTTTCCGCCGCGTCTAAAACACGCTCTACTTCCATAAGTCGCTCTTTATCAACATCAGTCCGATAATGAGCACTTTGTGGACAATATTTGCAATCTTCCGGACAAGCCCCAGTTTTGATCGATAATAAGGTACTGACTTGAACATGATTGTGGGGGTGAAACTGACGATGAACTTGCTGCGCAGTAAATAACAAATCCATAAATGGTTGATCAAGCAGCGCAGTAACCTCCGCCCTTGTCCAGTTGTGACGTACTTCCACGAGTAATCCTTAGCAATGTGCCTTGCTTGGTGACATTTATGCGCCGTAGTCTACTGAAGCGACACCAGCTGTCAACATAAATAGAATTAAAATGGTTTACACAAGCTCAAATAATAACCATGCAAATAAATGCTGATGTCATGAGTATGAGAACGCTTAATTAAGCAGATAAACTTCAAGTCAAATATAATTTTATGTTTAAATGTAGAAATTTTTATTTATAAATTTATAAGTAAACTATCAATCATCAAAATTTATTCAACTCTTCCATATTGATTAAAAATCATCTAGGGCGAAGTTTCTATTTTTAAAAATAAAATCTAATGAAACCAATTGTTTCTATTTGTTTCTGTGATATATTCACGCGCGTCCAAGTTGGTTGGATATGCAGTATTAAATAAAGTATTAGTAATAAATAATAAGAAAGGAATTATCGTGAATAAATTAGGCTTACCTAAATTAGCTTTGATATTATTACTAGGTTCATCTTGCGCCAATGCAAATATCATCAGTGGCGTTGCAGGTGTCGGTTATGGGTTTGGTGGTGAGAAGATTTTCGAAGGTCTTTACACCAATGGCAAAACTGATGACGTTAAAAGTAATGAAGGGATCTCTATTTTTGGTGGTATTGATATCAATCTCGCCCAAAATATTACCGTTCGCGGCACGGTAGGTTATAAATTCGACTCTATTTCCGCAACCAATGGTGACGTTAGTTTCAGTCGAGTACCACTAGAGTTAATCGTATTCAAAGGCTTTAATAATCATAAAATTGGAGCAGGCATTACTCATCAGAAGAATGTCAAATTTGAATGTAAGGTGAAAGGCATATGCAGTGGGGATGTTGAGTTTGATGATGCTACTGGTTTTGTCGCTCAATATGAATACGCATTTGCTCCAGCCAAAATGTCAAAAAACCATTTTGCCATTGGTGTAAAGTACACCAATATTGAATATTCAACACCGCTCCTCCATAAAGACATTGATGGTAGCGGCTTTGATGTTCACCTTGCTTATTTATTCTAATTTTTATTAAAGTGTAAATAGCATTATATCAATAGACTAGAGGGAGCTGGATTGGCTCACCTCTTATCACTACAGTTCGCTAAGACTGCATATTCCCACTCCCGCCACATCACCTAGTCATTACGCTGATCTATCCTTTTTTGTTTACCCATCTGACAAGCTTGTGCTTGGATTTGTAATTGCCCCAAGCTAGACTGTCAACATTTTAAAACTCATTGAGTTTACAACAGATGACTTTAAGCTCTCACTTAAGTATGGACTTTTCATGGATTTAGCTTTTGATCGCCAACATATCTGGCACCCTTATACGTCAACCATTAACCCGTTAACTTGTTATCCCGTCACTCATGCACAAGGCGTCACTCTCTACTTAGAAGATGGCAAAACATTGGTTGATGGCATGTCGTCTTGGTGGGCGGCAATCCATGGTTATAATCATCCAGCTTTAAATCAAGCGGCGCATCAGCAAGTGGATAAAATGTCCCATATCATGTTTGGGGGCTTAACCCATCAACCCGCGATTGATCTCTGTAAACAGCTATTAGCATTAACACCTGATAATTTGCAGCAAGTGTTTCTCGCCGATTCCGGCTCAGTCGCGGTGGAGGTTAGCCTGAAAATGGCGCTACAGTATTGGCACGCCAAAGGTGAACAACGCGCTAAATTTCTTACCTTACGTCATGGCTATCATGGTGATACTTTCGCTGCAATGTCAGTGACTGATCCGGATAACTCAATGCATAGCCTATATAAAGGCTTTTTACCTGAGCACATTTTCGCTGATTCACCAAAAACTGGTTTTTATGATCGTTGGCAAGAGTCTGATATTGACGATTTTCGCAGCAAGATCGCGCGCCATCATCAACAGATTGCCGCGGTGATCCTTGAGCCGATAGTCCAGGGGGCTGGGGGTATGCGCATCTATCATCCACAATTTCTGCGTGAAGTACGCCGACTTTGTGATCACTATAACGTGCTGTTAATTGTTGATGAAATTGCTACCGGTTTTGGTCGAACGGGGAAATTGTTTGCTTGTCAGCATGCCGATATACAGCCAGATATTCTGTGCCTTGGTAAAGCCTTAACCGGCGGTTATATGACCCTTGCGGCAACATTAACCAGCAAGCTAGTCGCTGATACGGTTTGTAGTGGTGAAGCTGGGTGCTTTATGCACGGACCAACCTTTATGGGTAATCCTTTAGCTTGTGCTGTCGCTTCCGCGAGTCTGGCACTGATTGCCAAAGGAGATTGGCAAACACAAGTGGCTAATATTGAAAGCCAATTTACCAAACGTTTACCCGATTTTACCACCTACCGACACGTAAAAGACGTGCGCTGGCTTGGCGCCATTGGCGTCATAGAAACCCACCATCCAGTCAATATGAGCGTGATTCAAGCACTGTTTGTCGAGCTTGGCGTATGGATCCGGCCTTTTGGCCGCTTGATTTATCTCATGCCACCTTATATCAGTGACAGTAAACATATTGATAGCCTATTAGATGCGGTAGAGACGGCTGTGCAAAATGACGCCTGTTTCCAAATAAGCTAGCAATAAACGAAAACTCGTTTTAAATCGATAGCGCGCAGCTTAGCATCCAACAAAAAACCGACGCACTGAGCGTCGGTTTTGAGTAACAATAAGGCAGAAATTAACCGATGTGGGTTAAACCACCCATGTATTTTTGTAATACCGCTGGGATTTCAATACGGCCATCCGCTTGCTGGTAGTTTTCCAAAATCGCTACCATGGTACGGCCAACCGCTAGACCAGAACCATTCAGCGTGTGTACGAGTTCAGGGCGCTTTTCTGCTTTACGACGGAAGCGAGCTTGCATACGGCGAGCTTGGAAATCCCACATGTTTGAGCATGATGAAATCTCACGATAGGTTTTTTGCGCGGGTACCCACACTTCTAAGTCGTAAGTTTTACAAGCACCGAAGCCCATATCACCGGTACATAGCACCACTTTACGGTAAGGAAGATTTAACAGTTGCAGCACTTTTTCTGCATGAGCGGTCAACTCTTCTAACGCCGCCATCGAATCTTCTGGCTTAGTGATCTGCACCAGCTCAACTTTGTCAAATTGGTGCATGCGGATCAAACCACGCGTATCGCGTCCATAAGATCCGGCTTCAGAGCGGAAACATGGTGTGTGAGCGGTCATTTTCAGTGGCAACTCTGCCTCATCCAAAATCACATCACGTACCAAGTTGGTCACTGGAACTTCGGCCGTTGGGATCAAAGAAAAACGACGTGGATCTTCATCGCTGGCTTTTTCCGTCAATGGCTCGGTGTGGAACAGATCTTTACCGAATTTAGGTAGCTGACCAGTACCAAATAACGTCTCTTGGTTGACTAAGTAAGGAACGTATAGCTCAGTATAACCATGTTGTTCGGTGTGCAAATCAAGCATAAATTGGGCAATGGCACGATGCAAACGAGCAAACTGGCCTTTCATGATCACAAAACGAGCGCCAGTAATTTTGGTTGCACTCGCAAAGTCTAAACCGCCGCTCATTTCACCTAAGTCGACATGATCTTTCACTTCAAAATCATACTCTTTCGGTGTACCCCAGCGTGACACTTCCACGTTGTCGTCTTCATCTTTACCATCGGGCACTGAACTATCAGGAATATTAGGCACGGTTTGCGTGATCGCTTCTAGTTCCGCTTGGATTTTGTCTAACTCAACTTTCTTGCTGTCGAGATCCTCACCGAGAGTACCAATTTGCTGCTTAATCGCTTCCGCGCCCGCTTTATCGCCTTGCGACATCAGTTGGCCAATTTGCTTGGAAATGGAGTTACGCGTGGATTGTAAATTTTCAACTTCGACTTGAATCGACTTACGTTGCTCTTCAAGGGTGCGAATGGTGTCGACGTCGAGCGTAAAGCCACGACGTGCTAATTTTGCAGCTGTTTCATCCAGCTCTGTGCGAAGTAATTTAGAATCCAGCATTGCTAATCCTATGCTTTAATGTTGTGAAGAAACATGGACGTTGTTTTTTTGAACAACATCACACGTATTGAATTTACTCAGCCAAAGATAACCAAAAGCCACTACTTTTCATAGCGCTTTTGTGGGCTTTTTGCGTCTAAATCGGCTAGATACTGGAGTTTTTCCGCAATCTTAGTTTCTAATCCTCGATTGGTTGGAAAGTAGTAGCGTTTTCCAACCATTTCTGGAGGCAAGTAACGCTCACCAGCGGCAAAAGCCCCAGGCTCATCATGGGCATAACGGTATTCCGCACCATACCCGAGATCTTTCATTAAATGAGTCGGTGCATTACGCAAATGTGCTGGCACCTCATACTCTGGCAAGTTACGAGCATCATTCAGGGCCTGTTTCCAAGCGGTATAAACTGCATTACTTTTCGGAGCACAGGCCAAATAAACCACCGCTTGAGCAATCGCGCGCTCACCTTCAGCTGGACCGACACGGGTAAAACAGTCCCAAGCAGAGAGAGCGACTTGCATTGCTCTTGGGTCTGCATTACCCACATCTTCAGAAGCAATCGCGAGTAAACGACGCGCAATATATAATGGGTCGCACCCTGCGCTGATCATTCTCGCCATCCAATACAAAGCGGCATCGGCATTGGAACCACGAATCGACTTGTGTAATGCCGAGATTAAGTCGTACCAAATATCGCCTTTATTATCAAAACGAGCGACTTTTTCTCCCGCCACTTCAGCCAATAAACTGAGCGTGATCTGTTTACGGCCTTGCGCATCTTGACTTGCCATGTCATACAACAGTTCTAAATAATTGAGCGACATTCGTGCATCGCCATTAACCAACTCGGCGAGCCGCTGCAAAACGTTATCATGAAAATCAGCTGGATGTTGGCCAAGCCCTTTTTGCTTGTCATCAATCGCTTGTTGCAGCGTTTGTAAAATCTCATCAACACTCAATGAGGTAAGTTTGTAAACCCGTGCACGAGATAACAAAGCATTATTTAACTCAAATGACGGGTTCTCTGTTGTCGCGCCTATAAAGGTCACCGTTCCATCTTCAATATACGGTAAAAAAGCATCTTGCTGTGATTTATTAAAGCGATGAACCTCGTCGACAAAAAGAATCGTCCTCCGCCCGACGCGCTGATTTTCTCTCGCTCTATCGATAGCCGCACGAATCTCTTTAACGCCGGACGTGACGGCTGAGACACGCTCTACTTCAGCATTCGCGTAATTGGCAGCGACTTCAGCTAGCGTCGTTTTTCCAGTTCCCGGCGGGCCCCAAAGAATCATTGAGTGAAGATGCCCCGCCTGTAACGCACGACGCAGTGGTTTATCTTGGCCAAGAATGTGCTGCTGGCCAATATATTGCTCAATGGTTTGTGGCCTCATACGTGCCGCAAGGGGACGAAAATCTTCATCCCCTGAAAAATCTAAACGGTAATTACTCACGATCGCTCATTGATTCCGTGATTAGCGTTGATCATCAACATCAACCCCATCGGGGATGACAAATTGAAAACGGCTGATAGGCGGCTTTTGCAAAGTGACATCATGGAAGGTAAAACGACTTTGCTGACCATCTTGCTCGATGACGGTAAATCCAGTCACTTTCCCTTGTGCATCAATCACGATCTGAAAACGTCCTTGGTTCGATTCAAAGGTAATCGGTGTTAAGGTAAACACATCGCCTTCAGCTTCGACTTGGTACGCATTCCAATCACTGGCTTGATTACGAGTCAGTAATATAAAAGGTGTCTGCTCAGTGGCTTGTTGCTGATTATAAATTGAGACTTGTTCGATAAATGGGCTGTAATACCACAGTGTTTGTCCATCGGAGACCAAGATATTTTCATCCGGTTCAAAGGTTTCCCAGCGAAACAATCCCGGACGAGCCACTTCAACGGTGCCCTTACCTTCCATGACTGTTTCCCCTTCTGGACTCAGCACTTGCTGATCAAACTGGGCACTAAAACCTTCGGTTAATGCTAAACGCTGACTCAGCGTCTCTTTAGGACTCGCCAATACCGAAAAGCTACAAAACAGCAGCACTATCCATTTTTTCATTTTATTTTTACTCCTGACAACCTGACTTAAGGATAAATCCGTGATGATTAACCGCATCAATATCTTCAATGGTAAGGTATAACGGCTTTCCTTGTTTTATATGTCAACATTCGGTAGAAAAAGTTCGTGGTTAAACCGCGTCATGTCGAAAACAAGGTTGACATGACGCCGTCTAAGTGTGGTTATTGGCCACAGCAATGCTTGAATTTTTTACCACTCGAACATGGACAAGCGTCGTTACGCCCAACTTGTTTATAAGGATTAATGGTTTGGGCTTTAGCACCAAGCATCGCTTCATCGGCGGCCAGCGCCACCTCATGAACCATTAAATCCAGTTGTTCAATCATATGCGCTAACGAGGGCAATGATTGATAACCCGCGGCTTGCATCTGCTGATGAGTCCCCGCTTCATCAATCGCCAACATTAAGGTGGTTAATAACGCTTGTAGCATGCGTAATGAACCATCGGAATGACTGCTCGTCTGCCATTGCGGTTCGATCATCGGCCATAGACTCATAAACCCCTGAGCAAACTCTGTTAACCCCTTTTCACGTGATTCTGCGTGTTGCGATAAAAGACTTAACAACGCAAATTGATTGGCTTTAAGCTGCTGATACTGTGCATTGATCTGGGCGGTAACCAAAGGTTCCAGTTCATCGACATTGTCTGGAAACAACTCACTTAACCACTGCTTAGGATCCAGTGGCTGAGTAGCAAAATTCGCCGCTAATATACTGCCTTCGATAAACAAGGGGGATACAGAGCAGAAGTGCTTAGGGAGCATTATCAATGGGTAGTTCATAAATTATCGGTATCGGTCAATTAAGATTGACACAGTATAAACGTAAACCGTTGTCAGTTGCAGCCATGATCCGAGTATCACTTGCTACAATCGATCCGTAAGACGACAAAAGAGGATGACTCATCGCCCATCTGCCACTACAATCTCGCGTCTTTGCTATTGGCGGTACCACTCTTTATTATGCGCGTTATTTTAGGCCCAATGGAGGGCGTTCTTGACCACTTGATGCGTCAAATGCTCACCGAAATCAATGATTACGATTTTTGCGTCACCGAATTTGTTCGCGTGGTCAATTTGCTCCTACCGGATCATGTTTTCTATCGTCTTTGTCCCGAGCTTAAACACGCTTCACGCACTCAATCCGGCACCCCAATCAAAGTCCAGCTTTTAGGCCAAGAGCCACAATGGATGGCAGAAAACGCCGTGCGCGCCGCAGAATTAGGCGCCTATGGCGTTGATCTCAATTTTGGTTGTCCCGCGAAAATGGTCAATAAAAGCAAAGGCGGCGCGGCACTGCTGCAACACCCTGAATTGATTTATCAGGTGGTTAAAGCCTGCCGTGACGCGGTACCGAAACATATCCCTGTCAGCGCTAAAATTCGCTTAGGCTGGGAAGATCCTAATGACTGTTTTGACATTGTCGATGCGGTGACTCAGGCAGGGGCCGATGAGCTGACCGTACATGCGCGAACCAAAGCGGGTGGCTACAAAGCCAGTGAAATTCAGTGGGACTATATTGATCAGATCCGCCAAAAAAGCACCATCCCTTTGATAGCCAACGGTGAAATTTGGAATTATGCCGATGCTCAAGCTTGTATTAGTACGACTGGTGTTGATTCTTTAATGGTTTGCCGCGGCGCGCTGAATATTCCTAACTTAGGCAATATAGTCAAATACAACCATGCGCCAATGCCTTGGAATCAAGTTGTCGAATTATTACTCGAGTACTCTGCCTATGAAGTGCGCGGAGATAAAGGTCGCTACTATCCTAACCGCGTCAAGCAGTGGTTTTCTTATTTACGTCAAGCGTATCCAGAAGCGGCAGAGCTATTTAGAGAGATACGCACGCTGACTGACGTCAACGCCATCGTGAGCCACTTTCAACGCTATCGCGATCAACTGCGCTAATCGGCTCCCAAAACAAAACACCGCGCGGCTCAATCAGCGGCGCGGTGTTATTCGTTTATATGGTCATATGACCATCGATATCTTATTTAAAACCAGCGCTCTAACGCCCCTTTATCTAACTGACGAAAAGCGCGGTTAAGCACTAAAGCCAGTTCTTTATAACGGGGTTTCGCTTTGAGTGGCTCAAGCGCAAAACCCGTCTCAATGATTTTTTGGTGCAATTCACGATACCAGCCTGCCAATGAAGGAGGCAACTGGGTATTCGCACGGCTGCCTAACCACCAAATGCCTTGTAATGGCAAACTGATCGCAAACAGAGCCACCACAATGGTTTGTGGCATGGCTTGTAAATTATGAAAGCTCATTTGAGTCAGTACGCTAATCGCCGCAATGGCTGGCATGACTTTAATGCCAAAACGGGTCGCTTTTATGATACGTGCTTCCGGAAACAGTAAGTTGAGCTCTTTACGCATTGGCCAGGTATCCATGTACTTTTGGCCATCTCTTAAACTATGGATGATTCCTGCTCTGTTGGCCATACCCTCTCTCCTTCACTGTTGATGAACCTTAAGACTAAAAAATAGTTTAATGATTCAACAAATGGCGTAAAAATTTGACGAAAGCTAATATTGTTTCAAATTTTTTTTGTTATACTGAGCCATTATCGCTATCCTCTGCGGACTCTCAATCTTATTGTTGCTGTTATTTACAATTTAGGCAACCGTAAGACGAAATCAGCATGGAATGCGTCGACGATTATACTGATTCAGTCACGTCCCTATTATACGGATATTCACCGTGTTATTGATCAAGATTAGTTCTCACTTTTTACGGGTTCAGCTATTCTTGTGGTTAAATTTTATCCTAACTGATTATACAGGTAGTTATACATGTCCAAGCTAGTTTTAGTTTTAAACTGCGGTAGTTCTTCGCTCAAGTTTGCGGTTGTTGATGCAGAAAACGGCAATGAGCATCTCTCCGGTCTTGCAGAATGTCTGCACCTTCCTGAAGCGCGTATCAAGTGGAAACTTGATGGTAAACATGAAGCTCAATTAGGTCATGGCGCAGCTCACGAAGAAGCGCTCGCATTTATGGTTGATACCATCCTTGCTTCAAAACCTGAACTAGCTGAAAACCTTGCAGCTATTGGTCACCGAGTGGTACACGGTGGTGAGCAATTCACTCAATCAGCGCTAATCGATGATTCGGTATTAAAAGGGATTGAAGACGCTGCAACTTTCGCACCTCTGCATAACCCTGCGCACATCATTGGTATCAATGCGGCTAAAAAAGCTTTTCCAGCGCTGAAAAATGTTGCTGTATTTGACACCGCATTCCACCAAACCATGCCTGAAGAAGCTTACCTTTACGCACTACCTTACCATCTTTATAAAGAGCACGGTATCCGTCGCTACGGTATGCATGGAACTTCTCACCTATTTATTGCTCGTGAAGCCGCTGAGCGTTTAGGTAAACCAGCCAATGAATTGAACATAATTAACTGCCATTTAGGTAACGGTGCTTCAGTTTGTGCAATTAAAAACGGTCAATCGGTTGATACGTCAATGGGCTTAACACCACTTGAAGGCCTAGTAATGGGTACTCGTTGTGGTGATATCGATCCTGCGATCATTTTCCACCTACATGATGCATTAGGTTACTCGGTTGAGCAAATCAACACGATGCTAACCAAAGAGTCTGGCCTACAAGGCTTAACTCAAGTGACTTCAGACTGCCGTTTCGTTGAAGATAACTACGGTGAAAAAGAAGAAGCCACTCGCGCAATGGACGTATTCTGCCATCGCCTAGCGAAATACGTTGCTGGTTACACTGCAAGCCTGGATGGCCGTTTAGACGCTATCGTCTTTACTGGTGGTATCGGTGAAAACTCGGGTCCAATTCGCGAAATGGTTCTAAATCGTTTAGCAATTTTTGGTATTGAAGTCGATAGCGCCGCTAACCTCAAAGCTCGTTTTGGCGGCGAAGGTGTGATCACCACAGCAAACAGCCGCATCCCTGCAATGGTTATCTCAACCAACGAAGAGCTGGTGATTGCTGAAGATACTGCGCGCTTAGCAGGCATCTAATTGTCCATGTAGGCGACTCTTCCTTCCTTGCCGATAGTGTTACTTATCGGCAAGGTTTATCTAGCGTCTCAAGATGTAGCCTATTTTTTTAGGGGCTCAAGACCTATTCTTACGGAATACGGCGTTGGGCTTTGTTCCTTTCAATCTAACTCGTTTAGATTGTATCGATAGTGTTGAGGTACTTAACGTATGTCCCGTACTATTATGCTTGTCCCAATCAGTGCCGGTGTTGGTTTAACCAGTGTGAGCATGGGTCTTTTGCGCGCCATGGAGCGTAAAGGTGTAAGCGTTTCTTTTTACAAACCAATTTCACAGCCACGTAGCGGTGGCGATCAGCCAGATTTAACATCAACCATTATTCGTCATAGTAGCGATATCAAAATTGCTGAACCAATGGCTATGTCAGCCGCCGAAGCGCTGATTGGCGGCGAAAAAATGGATGTACTACTGGAAACGGTTGTTGAACGCTATAACCAAATTATTGTTGATGCCGAAGTCACGTTAATCGAAGGTTTAGTCCCAACGCGTAAGCATCCTTTTGCGAACCAAGTTAACGCAGAGATTGCTAAAACGTTAGGCGCTGAAATTGTCTTCGTTGCCACGCCTGGTACTGATAATCCAACTCAGCTCAAAGAGCGTATTGAAGTCGCTTGCTCTAACTTTGGCGGCACTAAGAATAAAAACATCTCTGGTGTGGTTATTAACAAACTCAATGCGCCAGTCGATGATGCGGGTCGTACTCGTCCAGATTTGTCAGAGATTTTTGACGATGCCGATGGTGCAAAACAGGCCAACCTTGAAGTAATGCAAATCTTCAACAGTAGCCCAATTCGCGTACTTGGTTGCGTGCCATGGAGCATTGACCTTATCGCGACTCGTGCGATTGATATGGCGAAACATCTCAAAGCCGAAATCGTTAATGAAGGTGATATCAACAGTCGACGCATTAAGAGCATCACTTTCTGTGCACGCTCTATCCCGCATATGATTGAGCACTTTAAACCAGGCTCATTATTAGTGACTTCAGCAGACCGTCCTGACGTTATTGTTGCTGCTGCTTTAGCGGCGATGAATGGCGTAGAAATTGGTGCCGTATTGCTGACCGGTGGTTACGATATTCCTAAAGAGATCGCTAACCTATGTAAGCCTGCTTTTGACACTGGCCTACCGATTTTCAAAGCGCAAGGCAATACTTGGCAAACCTCATTGAACCTACAAAGCTTTAGCCTTGAAGTTCCAGCGGATGATAAAGAACGCGTTGAGTTTGTCAGTGAACATGTTGCTAGCCACATTGATGGCCCATGGATTGATTCGCTGACCGAAGGCACTCAAGCAACACGTCGTTTAAGCCCGCCAGCGTTCCGTTATCAACTGACTGAATTTGCTCGTCGTGCTAACAAACGTATCGTGCTACCAGAGGGTGATGAGCCACGTACCGTTAAAGCCGCGGCGATCTGTGCAGAGCGCGGTATTGCAAAATGCGTACTGCTTGGTAACCCAGAAGAGATCAAGCGCGTTGCTGCATTGCAAGGTGTTGAGCTTGGTGCAGGCGTTGAAATTATTGACGCTGCAGCCGTTCGTGAAAATTACGTTGCTCGTTTGGTTGAGCTGCGTGGCGCGAAAGGCATGACAGAAGTCGTCGCTCGTGAAAAACTGGAAGACTCGGTATTCCTCGGCACTATGATGCTTGAAGCGAATGAAGTCGATGGTCTTGTTTCTGGTGCGGTTCACACCACAGCCAATACCATTGTTCCACCATTCCAGATCATCAAAACTGCACCGAACGCTTCTATCGTCTCTTCGGTGTTTTTCATGCTGCTGCCTGATCAAGTTTTGGTTTACGGTGACTGTGCGATTAACCCAGATCCAACTGCTGAACAATTGGCGGAGATCGCGATTCAATCGGCAGACTCTGCGGCAGCCTTCGGTATTGAGCCTCGCGTCGCGATGATCTCTTACTCAACCGGCACCTCTGGTAAAGGCGCGGATGTGGATAAAGTGCGCGAAGCCACTCGTCTTGCTCAAGAGAAGCGTCCTGATTTAATCATTGACGGACCTCTACAGTACGACGCTGCCATCATGGAAAATGTCGCGGCTTCTAAAGCACCGAATTCTCCAGTTGCGGGTAAAGCAACGGTGTTTATCTTCCCAGATCTGAACACGGGTAACACCACTTATAAAGCAGTACAGCGTTCAGCGGATCTGGTTTCTATCGGTCCAATGCTGCAAGGCATGCGTAAGCCGGTTAACGACTTATCACGTGGTGCTTTAGTGGACGATATCGTCTACACCATCGCCTTAACCGCGATTCAAGCAGACCAAGAGCAAAAATAATTGAGATAATGATTGCTCACAGTTAATGGCATACAAAAAGCCCTCGATATAATTCGAGGGCTTTTTTAATCATGACGACCAAATGTCGATTAACTTAACTGTTCACGACCATGAGCACTATCAAGATCAAGTTCTGGACCTCTTGGCACCACTTGCGTTGGATTAATCATGCTATGGCTAAAATAATAATGCCGCTTGATATGATAAAAATCCGTCGTTTCACGCACTCCCGGATGCTGATACAACTCTTTAAGATAGCCATTAAGATGAGGATAATCAGCAATCTGTCGCTTATTACATTTAAAATGACCCACATACACCACATCAAAACGAATCAAGGTCGTGAACAACCGCCAATCCGCTTCAGTTAACACTTTTCCAGCCAAATAACGATGCGTTACCAAATGTTGCTCTACCTTATCTAGAGCCGCAAAGAGTGCTTCATACGCTTCTTCATATGCTTGCTGGGTAGTAGCAAAACCACAGCGATAAACGCCATTATTAATATTGGGATAAATAAAAGCATTCCAATCATCAATGACTTCACGTAATGCCAATGGGTAATAGTCGATATCATTGCCGGTTAATGAGTTAAACGCCGAGTTAAACATTCGGATAATATCTGCAGATTCATTACTGACGATGGTTTGGGTTTGTTTATCCCATAGTACTGGCACAGTAACGCGTCCGGTATAGTCCGCTTTGGCTTGAGTATAAAGTTGATGCAAAAAACGATGGCCAAATAAAGGCTCGGGGATCCCAAACTGCCAGCCATGGCTTAGCATATCAGGGCAAACCACTGTTACGTCAATATGGTCCGTCAGCTGTTTTAACTCTCGAAAGATCAACGTGCGGTGCGCCCATGGACAGGCTAAAGAAACATACAGATGATAACGACCTGAATCGGGAGTGAATCGAGCATTCGGTGTATTGTCTATCCAATGGCGAAAGCCTGCGTCTTCACGCACAAATTGCCCATCACTCTGTTTCGTATCGTACCAAACGTCCTGCCATTGGCCTGCCACTAGTCTACCCATGCTTGACCTCTCTCTTTACGTATTTCGCTACTCAGTATTGATACGCTAGTATAAAATGAAGCCGTAAGAAGAGAACCGTAGGGAATTGGCCTAGATGTTCAAAATTTTTGATGGGGAAGCAAATAAAACCATTTGAATATCACCCCGAAAGACGATCTATCTTTCGGGGCGATGTGGTAGAGATGGACCTTGAGGCTATATTTCGACGTGTAGACACGACACAGCGTGAGTATCATTACCTTTGATTTGCGGTTTGGTTTGCGCACACTCTGCCGTGGCTTGTGGGCAACGAGTGCGGAACACACAACCAGATGGAGGATTGATCGGCGAAGGCAGGTCCCCTTCTAACATCTGAATGGTTTTGCTGCGCTCTTTTTTAGGATCAGGGATCGGCACTGCCGACATCAAGGCTTTGGTATAAGGATGCAGCGGATTGGAGAATAGAGCTTCGGACGTGCCCAGCTCAACCGCATTACCTAAATACATCACCAATACCCGATCGGAAATATGCTTTACTACCGATAAATCATGAGCAATGAATACCAGAGACAAGCCCAATTCTTTTTGCAACTGCTGCAATAAGTTAACCACCTGAGCCTGAATCGAGACATCCAGCGCTGAGACGGGTTCATCACAGATGATCATTTTCGGATTTAAGATCAACGCACGAGCAATACCAATACGCTGACATTGACCACCGGAAAACTCATGAGGATAACGGTTAATCACGTTCGGCAGCAAACCGACTTTAGCCATCATCTCTTTAACGCGATCTTTCACTTCTTGTTTAGATAGCTCAGGGTAAAAGGTTTGTAGTGGCTCAGCGATAATATCGCCCACCGTCATCCGCGGGTTGAGTGATGCCAATGGGTCTTGGAAAATCATTTGAATATCTTTGCGGGTATTGCGTCGCTTAACGGCATTCAGACGGGTTAAGTCTTGCCCTAACCAGACCACTTGCCCTTCGGTTGCCTCTACGAGACCTATAATTGCTCGCGCAAAGGTCGATTTACCGCATCCGGATTCACCCACCACACCTAAGGTTTCCCCTTCGTACAAGCGCACATTCACGCCATCGACCGCTTTAAGTGTCGAGGGTTTAGCCCATGGCCATGGTGATTTGGCTGGAATGCTAAAATGTACTTTGAGATCTTGCACATCCAACAACAGGTTGTTTGCTACTTTCATTTATTCCATCCCTCCCAATCCGAAAAACAAGCACGCTGACGATTATCGGCAAAAGTCAGTAGCGATGGTGCCTCACGTTTACAGCGATCGGTCACCCGATGACACCGCTCTTGGTAAGGACAACCGGGTGGTAGACGTAATAAATTCGGTGGATTACCCGGAATGGTCGGTAAAATTTCCCCTTCCGTATCCAAACGAGGAATGGCTTTTAATAACCCTTCTGAATACGGATGACTTGGATTATAGAAAATATCATCCACGTCAGCGTATTCCATGGTCCGTCCGGCGTACATGACCAACACTTTGTCACATGAGCCAGCGACAACACCCAAGTCATGGGTGATCATAATGATCGCGGTATTAAACTCTTTTTTCAGCTCATTGAGCAAATCCATAATTTGCGCTTGTACCGTCACATCCAGTGCGGTCGTTGGCTCATCGGCAATTAACAATTTTGGACGACACAACAGTGCCATCGCAATCATCACCCGCTGACGCATACCACCAGAAAACTCGTGAGGATACATGGTGATCCGATTACGTGCCTCGGGGATTTTCACCGCATCGAGCATACGCACTGACTCTTCGAAAGCTTGCGCCTTACTCATGCCTTTATGAAGCATTAACACTTCCATCAACTGATCGCTGACTTTCATGTATGGATTGAGCGACGTCATTGGATCTTGGAAAATCATTGCAATTTGTTCTGCGCGAACTTTGTTCAATTCGCGTTCAGGCAAGTTTAAAATTTCTCGCCCTTCAAATTTAGCACTGCCACTGATCTTTCCGTTTTTGGCCAGCAAGCCCATTAAAGCAAACACGGTTTGTGACTTGCCCGAACCAGACTCACCAACAATGCCCAAGGTCTCACCTTGTTGCAAAGAGAAGGTTAAATCATTGACCGCAGTGACCATGCCATCCCGAGTCGAGAACTCAACTCGCAGGTCTTGAACATCTAATAAGTTCATTATCTATTCCTTAGCTAAGTTGGGTTATCGGTCTTTAGGATCGAGCGCGTCACGCAGCCCATCACCGACGTAGTTAAAACAAAATAGAGTGACGATCATAAAAGTAGCCGGGAAGATAAGTTGCCAGATCGCGACTTCCATTGTGTTAGCGCCTTCTTGTAATAACGCCCCCCAACTGGTCATCGGCTCTTGAACCCCTAAACCAAGGAAAGAAAGAAATGACTCGGTTAAAATCATACTCGGGATCAGTAGCGTAGAGTAAACCGCAACAATGCCCAGTACGTTCGGCACAATATGACGAGTAATGATTCGCCATTGACTGACACCACAGACATGCGCAGCTTCAATAAACTCTTTGCTGCGTAGGCTTAAGGTTTGCCCACGTACAATTCGCGCCATATCCAGCCAAGCTATCGCTCCGATAGCAACAAAAATCAGCACAATATTACGACCGAAAAACGTCACCAATACGATAACCAGAAACATAAAAGGAATCGCGTATAAAATTTCCAAAACACGCATCATCACACGGTCGGTACGACCACCAATAAAACCAGAAGCCGCGCCGTATAAAGTCCCAATTAGTACAGCAACAAACGCACCCATGATCCCGACCATCAAAGAGATTCGACCGCCAATTAAGGTCCGGACAAATAAATCTCGCCCTAAGGCATCAGTACCAAACCAATGGGTTGCCGAAGGGGCCGCGTGCATCGCATACCAATCGGTTTCATCGTAACTAAAATTAGCCAACATCGGCCCAAACACCACCAGTAAAGTGATGAAGCATAAAATACATAAGCTCGCCATTGCCGCTTTGTTGCGCATAAAACGTACACGAGCGTCTTGCCATAAACTACGACCTTCAATCTCAAGGTTTTCGGTAAATTTCTCTATGGCTTGTAAGTGTTCTTGTTTCTTTAACATGCTTTCGCCCTCAAACTAGTAGCGAATTTTCGGGTCGATATAAGCCAGAAGAATATCGACAATCGCGTTAAATAAGATAAATAAGAAACCAATCAAAATGGTGATTCCCATCACTAAGGAGTAATCTCGGTTAAATGCCGCGTTAACAAACAAACGACCAATTCCGGGTAAACCAAAAATAGTTTCAATGACCACCGAACCGGTGATGATGCCAACGAAAGCAGGCCCCATATAAGAGACAACCGGCAGTAAAGCGGGTTTTAACGCATGTTTAAACACGATATAGTGATAACTTAATCCTTTGGCTCGAGCGGTACGAATAAAATTACTGTTTAAGGTCTCAATCATCGAACCACGGGTGATACGGGCAAAAGTTGCAACATACAGCAACGACATACCAATCACTGGCAACGCCATATATTTAAAGGATCCATCGAGCCAGCCACCGGCCGGAAACCAACCTAATTTGATGGAAAAGACATAAATTAATACCGGCGCTAATACAAAGGAAGGCATGACGACCCCGAGCATCGCGGTCGACATAATCGTATAGTCTATCCAAGTATTGTGCTTTAACGCCGCAATCGTACCAATCGAGACACCGATAATAATCGTAAAGATAAACGCCGCAGCACCAATTTTTGCCGACACGGGTAGTGAACTCGCAACCAACTCATTCACGGTATAATCTTTATATTTAAACGAGGGACCTAAATCACCACGCAAAATATTACCGAGATAAGTGATGTACTGCACCGAAACGGGCTTATCAAGGCCATATTTAGCATTGATATTGGCCATGACTTCCGGTGGTAATGGACGCTCACTAGAAAACGGATTTCCCGGTGCAAAGCGCATGAGAAAGAAAGACAGGGTGATCAATACCAACATGGTTGGTATTGCCTCAAATATCCTTTTTACGATGAATTTAAACATAAACTCACTCTTTCCAATCTGTGATAATAAAAAATACAAACGACACTGCATGCACCGTTACGTACATGCAGAGTCGAACAACAGGTGGTTTAACCACTCAATTATTATTTTGCTATGAGATAAAGATCTTTAGTGTAGATTTTTTCTTCAGCGTTATTGCTCGGGAAACCACCAACCTGTGGTGATAACAAACGAGATTTAACATATTGATAGATAGGGGCAATCGGCATGTCACGTGCAAGCAGTTTTTCTGCCTGAGCGTAAATCGCCTGACGCTCTTTTTCTGAGGTAGTTGCCATGGCTTTGGCCATCAGCGCATCATACTCTTCGTTATGATATCTTGGATCATTCGAGCTGTTGCTTGACTTCATCAAGGTAAGGAATGATGAAGCTTCGTTGTAGTCACCACACCAGCCAGCACGGGTCACGTCAAAGTTACCTTCACGGCGTGAATCAAGATAGGTTTTCCACTCTTGGTTCTCTAACGTAACATTAACGCCAAGACCTGAACGCCACATCGATTGAATTGCAGTAGCAACTTTACGGTGGTTTTCTGAAGTGTTGTACAGCAAATTAAAGCGCAGTGGATTACTACGATTATAACCCGCTTCTTCTAGTAACTTTTTCGCTTCGGCCAAACGTTGCTGTTGAGTCATTTTGCCGTACGCTGGCATCTCTGGTTGGAATCCAGCGGTAATTTCTGGCGTTAAGAAATAAGCTGGCTTTTGACCTTGACCCATAATCGCATTGGCGATGACATCACGATCAATAGCAAAAGAGAGTGCTTTACGAACTCGCACATCATCCAAAGGCGGTTTTTGGTTATTGAAACCATAGTAGTAAGTGCATAAGCTTCCCACGACTGAAACCGAGTCAGCGTGATCACGTTGTAGGCGGCGGAAATGTTCAATCGGCACTTCGTTGGTAATGTGAATCTCGCCAGATAAGAAGCGATTCATCTCTGCGACTTGGTTTTCAATCGGTAAAAACGTGACTTTGTTAATCACTGTTTTTGAATCATCCCAGTAATTGGGATTGCGTTTTAGCTCTAAACGCTCATTGACCACCCAGCGGTCCAACATATAAGCGCCATTGCTGACATAATTACCCGCGCGAGTCCACTCATCACCATGTTTCTCTATCGTCCCTTTATGGACAGGCTTCATTGTGGTATGACCAGTCATCATCACGAAATACGGCAGTGGCGTATCCAATTCAACCACCAAAGTATGATCGTCTAATGCTTTAACACCTAATGTCGTGCTGGCTTTTTCTCCAGCAATGATCTCTTTCGCGTTTTTCATCTTGGTGTATTCCATATACCAAGAATAAGGTGACGCAGTAGCAGGGTCGACCGCACGCTGCCAGCTGTAAACGAAATCTTGCGCAGTCACTGGATCGCCATTAGACCATTTTGCGTCTTTACGTAAATAGAAGGTATAAGTTTGGTTATCTGAGGTTTCCCAACGCTCGGCAACACCAGGAATAGTATTACCATCAGCATCTTGGTTAACTAAACCTTCGAGCAAGTCACGAATCACGTGCGATTCTGGTACACCTTCGGTTTTATGCGGATCGAGAGAAGCAACTTCAGTACCATTACCACGGATAAGCTCTTGAACAGGAGCAAGTTTAGTCCCTGCTGGAACATCAGCAGCGAGCGCAGAGAAAGAGGCCGTAGCGACAGTTAAACCTGCGCCAAGTAACAAGGCTTGTGTGATTTTATTTTTGTACATGCATAAACTCCAAGTTTTTATTTTGCATCCATGACTCTTTATTAAGCCTTCAGAACGGCCTGAATCAGGTGGCTTAGCGCAAAAACCAAGCAATATAACCTAGACCTAATAAAGAATTTCGCACATTAGCAATCATCGAAGTAATTTGCAAATAAAATGTAAAGCTAACCAATGATATCCTTAACCCACATCAATTATTAGGCAATTACTCCACTATAACGCTGCACCGCTGCGCGTTTGCGGTTACGCCCTAGTGACTAAAACCACCACTTACTTAGCCAGTAGCCTTTTTAATCGACAAGGGAAACAATCTTTAGACAAGTCGGGCATAAGCACTGCTTGAAACCCGATTAGCAGTATCTTCCGCCGTCAATTTAGCAAAAAATTAACATTTAAACAGTAGAACGTCTAACTTATTGTAATAATCCCCTGTTAAAGCCCTACGTTCTGTGAAGAGGGTCACTACCTTGCACTAAGCTGACCATATTGCCCCAGCATGTTGCATTCACAGTAAGAATTATTACCACGGAATCCATTGATTTAAACCACTGTGGCGATATTCAGCTCACAAGCAGTTAACCCATCGTACGGGTTAGTATTTCAAGTATTTGGGGACGAAAAATAAAAAATACCGCGCCAAGTAAACACAATCCAGCCCAGACAAAATCCAAGCGGAAAGGTTCTTTCATATAAATCAGCGCAAAAGGCACAAACACGGTTAACGTAATAACTTCTTGCAATATTTTCAGTTGGCCTAAGTTCATCACCGTATAACCAATCCGGTTTGCTGGCACTTGAAACATATATTCAAACAGAGCGATGCCCCAACTGATCAATGCGGCAATGATCCAAGGTTTATGAGCTAGATCTTTTAGGTGGGCATACCAAGCGAAGGTCATAAAAACATTACTGATCAATAACAGACCAATAGTGACCAACATCGGTGGCAGGGCAAACATGATGAACGCTCCGGATCAAGTAGGAAAACCAGCGCAGTTTGCGCTGAGTTTTTGCTCTCGTCAATCCACTCAATAGTAATTTCAATCAAACTGGGAACGATACCGAAAAATGAGCTAAAAATCCTACATTAACCACATTTATCATTAACTGATCACATTTTTAGAAGTGAAATCTTCTAGCTTTTATTTGATGCTTTTTCCACCCTGGCCCATCGGCTACACTAAGCAAAACCATGATCGGAGAAATAATAATGAACAAAATTTGGGTAACGGGCGATGCCGTCGTCGATTTAATTCCTGAAGGCGACAAGCATTACTTAAAATGCCCCGGAGGAGCTCCTGCTAATGTTGCCGTTGCCATTGCAAGATTAGGTGGACAAAGCGCTTTTTTTGGTCGAGTCGGGAACGATCCCTTTGGTCGATTTATCCAACAAACCTTAATAACAGAACAAGTCGATTGCCAACATCTTATTCTCGATGATCAGCAACGCACCTCAACCGTGGTGGTTGATCTCGATAGCTCAGGTGAGCGTAGCTTCACTTTTATGGTCAAACCCAGTGCTGATCAGTTCCTACAGCCAACCGATATTCCAGCCTTTAAACAAGGGGAGTGGCTACATGTTTGCTCTATCGCTCTTGCCAACCAGCCAAGTCGCAGCAGCACATTTGCAGCCATAGAACAAATCAAACGAGCCGGTGGTTATGTTAGTTTTGATCCTAATTTACGAGAAGAAGTCTGGCAGAATCCGGAGCAGATTATCGAGGTCGTCATGCAGGCAGTCAGTAAAGCTGACGTAGTCAAGTTCTCTGAAGAAGAGCTGACTTTTTTAACTCAAACACAAACTATTGAGCAAGGGTTAACCGCATTAGCTCCCCTCGCCTTACCCTTAGTGGTGGTCACTCAAGGGTCAAAAGGTGCTTTAGTAGTAACAGGCAAACAACAACAGTTAGTGACAGGTAAAGTGGTCAAACCTATTGATACCACTGGCGCAGGCGATGCATTTGTCGGTGGTTTGTTATACCAATTAGCGACAAGTTCCAACTGGCAAGAAAATACGACCCAAGCCATCCAATGGGCACATGGCTGCGGTGCATTAGCTACTACTCAAAAAGGGGCGATGACGGCTTTGCCTGACCAACAAGCGTTACTCGAATTTATCGAATCTTAATTGAATGGCTGTTGGTCTTGTTGAACCAACAGCCGCTATACCCAAACGATTTGGAGTCACAGATAAGCGGCAAATGAATTCATCCCAATGAGCATAGACAAACTATTTGATTGGGATGAACGAACGTAGCTAACATCGCTGCAGTTGCAAATAGGAACAGAATAACCTTAAGCAGCAAACGGCTTTAATGTTGCCTGAAGGGGGAAGTAATCCGCTTCTACCTCAGCGCCGAACAAAGCGATTTGCGTAGCATCCGGCGCGGTAAACACACGGCTACTCATCACTTGATCTCCTTGGTTGATAAAGATTTCAATCGACGAATGATCAACCAGAATTTGTAGCTCAACCTGCTGCGTAGTCAGACTGATTTCTCGTATCGTATCCCCTTGACGAATCTCAGTTTGACTACGATCTAAACGTAAAGTTTGGCTCTGCTCATCAAGCGTCAAAACGACTTGCTGCTGACTATTTTTCATCAAATGCAGCTCACTCCCCCAAGGTAAAGTGACCAGTAACTCATAACTTTTACCGCCAATGTCGATGCCCTGCTCGGTCAAATGTAGTGAGCGTTTTTCGCCGCGCAACTGAGTGAGTTCACGAATCGGGCTCTGTATCACGCGACCATTTATCCACCGTAACTCACGTAACGCGGTTAATTGATGGATCCAACCATCAGCACAACTAGGATGATCGACCTCGTCCGGTAGCCCCATCCAACCACAGAGTACACGGCGTCCATCTGGCGTCAGTGCCGTTTGCGGCGCATAAAAATCAAAACCACAATCAAGCTCCCAACCTTGTAAGAATTGTAGCTGTCCTTGCTGGTTGTCGGCAACGGTGAAAATTCGATTGTGATGTTCAATGGTGTGATGAGGATTAGGCGAGCGGATACCTTGTGGACCAAAAACAACCAAACTTTGGCCATCAAGTTCAAACATATCTGGGCATTCCCACATATAACCATAAGGCGCTAATTCTTGACCATACAATCCATCAAAGTGCCAATCTTGTAAGTTATCCGAATGATAAACGGCCAAACAGCCCGCTAATTGCTGAGTTTGCGCGCCGAGCAGCATCCGCCAGCGGCCCTGTTTATACACCACTTTGGGGTCACGAATATGCTCAGTGACACCATCTGGTAGCGTGCGTATCACAGGGCCCAGCTTTGTAAAACCACCTTCAGAGTTAGCTTTCGCAACGCACTGCATGGTTTGCCGCTGACGACCATGCCCTAAGCGGGTATTTCCGGTATAAAATAGCCACAGATCGTCGCTATCACTCACCGCATGACCTGAAAATACACCGTGACTGTCAAACCAATCTGAAGGCGTTAAAGCAATCGAATGCCAACGCCAGTTGATAAGATCTTGGCTTTTGAGTAGCACCCAGTACTTGTCTTTATGTTGGCAAGCAAACGGGTGCCACTGATAAAATAAATAATATTCACCTTGATGATAAACAAAACCATTAGGATCATTGAGCAAACCTTGTGGCGGCGAAATATGCCATTGCGGACGATATACACTTTCGGTCGGCGGTAAATAAGCTTTGGCTTGTTGACGTTGCTGTTTTGCAATGTGAATGCCAACCTCTGCCAAATCGTGTTCAGAAATTTCATCACTGATCGGCATAGAAAGCTGCCACTCCCCTAATACCGACTCTGAGACTATCGACGTTGGCAGCGGTTTAACCTGCTGTAAATCACGTACCGCAACGGTTACCCGCCCTTCTGGTGCTAAAATACGCAGAATATTGGTTATCCCACCAGCGAGTTCAATCAACAAATTAAGAGACATAGAATTACCATCAAGTCGGGAACGTTCTCAAAAAGTATAAGACATTACGCCGATAGGCAAGTATTTCTGATTTTCATGAGTAACTCGACGAGAGCAATGTGAGAAAGAACACAAAATTGTCGACGAGTCTCTACGAGACCAATGGTGAGCAAGTCTCACGATCAATATTTTGAAAGGTCAGCACGACTTTACTCATTTCTAAACCTTGTCCAGCAATACGATCAAGCAACATTTTTGCGGCATTTTCTCCTGCTTTATCAAAAGCATAATTGAACGTTGATAAGCTTGGAGTACTGACATAAGCCAACTCGTCATTACCGACCCCAAGTATTTTCACCTGCTGACCCGCAATTCGACCGCTCTCATGCAGGGCTTTAATTGCCCCGACCGCTAATCGATCAGTCGCACAAAATAGTCCATCGAGTTGAGGGAAAACTTGTAGTTGCTGCTTAGCTAACCGATAACCTGATTCAATCGAAAAATCACCACGTGCATGAAACAATAACTCTCGCTGATGAAGCGCTAGTGACTGAGCTAGCCCTTGCGAACGAAGGGCATCTACCGCCAAATCATCACTTTGCACACCGATAAAACCGATCTGCTCGCATCCAGCCGCGACTAAGCGATTACCTGCTTCAAACCCGACTCGTAAATCATCATGCACCACGCTAGGGATATTGTATAACGAGCCATCCTGACCAATTAATACAACGGGAACATGAGATTGTTGAATCGCTTTAATCAAAGGCTCATCAAGGTGAGTCGCATAGAAGATGATTCCCTCAACCCGCTTTTGATTAAAGATTTGAATGTATTCTAATTCCTTAGCATGAATTTGATGAGTATTGGCGAGTAATACATGCTTTCCTGCTTGTTCAAAAATAGCCGTTAAACCATCAACCCCTTGCGCGGTGGCATGGGAAGAGACCCGAGGCACAATCACTCCAATCAAATTGGTCTTTTGTGATTTGAGATCTTTTGCAACCTGATTGACCATATAACCACAATCAGCAACCGCTTTTAACACCTTGATTTTGGTAGATTCTTTAACACCATACTCGTCATTCATCACTCGTGATACGGTCGATTTTGATACACCAGCTAAACGCGCTACATCATGCAAACTTGCCATTATTTTCTCATTCCATCATCACATTGGGATTGATTGCAAAATCACTACCATCTTATCGTTCTTAATGCGTGATTCTACCCTTGTTTTGTTAATTATCACTGCGGGTTTTGGCGATCCTATTCACATATTTACTGATTTCCTTTTGACCTGTCGCGATTTGTTGATGATTATTAAAACTGCAAACGTTCCCAAAAAAAACAACTGTAATCATTAAAACTATCCTATAAATCATTCACAACAACCGGGGTGAGTTATGAACTATCCAGTCATAGCAAAACAACTTATTGAGCTGTTGGGTGGCAAAGCCAACATTCAAGCACTCGCACACTGTGCCACTCGACTACGTTTGGCGATCAGTGATGAATCGCTGATTGATGAAAAAGCCATTGAAGATCTCGATGGTGTAAAAGGTCAATTTAAAGTCGCAGGTCAGTACCAAATTATTTTCGGTTCAGGCATTGTTAACCAAGTTTATGCTGAAATGGCCAAGTTGACGGGCCTTGCTGAGATGTCCACCAATGATGTGGCTTCAGCTGGTGCACAAAAGCAGAATATTGTCCAACGTGCAGTGAAAGGCTTATCGGATATTTTCGTACCCATCATCCCAGCGATTGTCGCGGGGGGCTTATTAATGGGTCTTTATAACCTATTAACGGCACAGGGTTTATTTATCGAAGGGCAATCACTGATTGACGCCAATCCAGGTCTGGCCGATTTAGCGAGTATGATCAATACCTTCGCCAACGCCCCTTTTGTTTATTTACCGGTTTTACTGGCTTTTTCCGCGTCACGTAAATTTGGCGGTAATCCTTTCCTTGGCGCAGCTTTGGGTATGCTCATGGTTCACCCTGATCTTCTCAATGGCTGGGGATTTGGTAGCGCTTCATTAACTGGTGATATTCCTACTTGGAATATTTTAGGCTTAGAAATCCAGAAAGTTGGCTATCAGGGCTCAGTATTACCGGTACTCGTCGCGACTTTTATTCTAGCTAAAGTAGAAAACGGGTTAAGAAAAATCATCCCCTCGGTGCTTGATAACCTATTAACGCCCATGCTGGCCATTTTTATCACTGGTTTCCTGACCTTTACTGTCGTCGGTCCTTTAACTCGTGATGTCGGATTCCTATTAGGCGATGGCTTAAACTGGTTGTATGAATCAGCGGGCTTTATCGGCGGCGCACTATTTGGCTTCGTTTATGCTCCATTTGTAATCACAGGTATGCACCATAGCTTTATTGCGATTGAAACTCAGCTTTTGGTAGATATCGCTATCACTGGTGGTACGTTTATTTTCCCTATCGCTGCCATGTCCAATGTGGCGCAAGGTGCTGCTGCCTTAGCCGTAGGATTGACCACCAAAGAGACTAAAATGAAAGGGATAGCGGTCCCCTCTGGCGTCACCGCGTTATTAGGTATTACAGAACCAGCGATGTTCGGGGTTAACTTAAAGCTACGTTATCCGTTTATCGCAGCGATTTGCGGTGCAGCCATCGCCAGTGCATTTATTACTTTATTTACCGTAAAAGCACACGCTTTAGGTGCGGCAGGTTTACCGGGTATTATCTCCATCAGTCCTGATAAAATTGGCTACTACGTGGTCGGCATGGTCATCGCCTTTGTTGCGTCATTTGCCCTCACCTTGTTGCTCGGTATGCGTGAAAAAGCAAAACTAGGTGCTCGTGCTAACGCGTAAGGTATCCCCCTTAACGGCAAAAATTATTAAGTCGCTTTGAACATCGATTACGCGACAAACCATCAACCGTTAATCTTACGCTTTGCCCACTCCTTGAGTGGGCATTTTTATTTATCCCACAGGGACTGATTGGATTGATTGTTATCTTAATGCTTGTTATAAAATCAATCAGTCTATCCAAGTGGCTTAAAATTGTCGCTAAAAGGGGACCTATCCAATAACCCTGTCGCGTTAAGTCGGCAGGATATGCACCACTATAGTCGGGGAGCCTTAAGGCTGAGATCGCATTGCGAGACCCGTTGAACCTGATTCAGTTAGCACTGACGTAGGGAACTATGGCAACCAATGACACAGCCTTCGCATACCACTAGCATCAATGTGTATACGATGATTTAGCTTCGACCATATTGGTCGTCATTGGTCAGTTCCTATACGTCATGTATAGGAGCCTGTCATGACCAACAGCTTGTCTGCTATTTCACCCATCCCAATCGTATTAACCATTGCTGGCTCAGATAGCGGCGGGGGCGCCGGGATCCAAGCCGATATCAAGGCCATTTCCGCCACTGGTAGCTATGCTTGTAGCGCCATTACCGCCATCACCTCACAAAATACCCTTGGAGTAACGGCAATTTTGCCGATTGCCATTGAACACATTGCCAGTCAACTGGATGCGATTTTTAGTGACTTTACCGTGGCCGCGGTAAAAATTGGTATGCTGGCTGATAGCCAGATTATCCATATCGTGGCTGAAAAACTCCGTCACTATCAACCAAAGATTATCGTGTTAGATCCGGTAATGGTCGCCACCAGCGGTGATGCGTTACTTGCCGAACAAGCCGTCAATAACTTAAAACAGCAGTTATTACCATTAGCCACGGTTATTACCCCCAACTTACCCGAAGCCGTGGTATTAACTGGCTGTCCGATGCCAAAACACGACCAGCAACTTGATGAGATCATCACCGCATTACAAGCTTTGCCAAGCCAAGCGGTGCTGCTTAAAGGTGGCCATTTTACTGCATCAGTAAATAGTCACGATTGGCTGATCTGCGGCTCGCAGGTAAGGTGTTTTTCAGGGCGAAGAATCCACACCAGCAATACTCATGGTACAGGTTGTACCCTTTCTGCAGCGCTCGCTTCTTACCTCGCGCAAGGCTTAAGCCTTGAGCAAGCCGTAACGCGAGCAAAGCATTATATCTCGCAAGCCATCTTACATGCTGACCAGTTACAGGTAGGTAAAGGCCATGGGCCTGTGCATCATTTCTATGCGCTTCACGGCAAAGTTCACACCGAACAGAAAAAATTGGAACCGGTTACAGAAACCGGTTCCAATTGAGTAAAAAACGATCTAGACTAGCCACAGGTTAAGCATGTTTCTAATAAGATGATTAAGGGGTAACCTATGACACAGTACAGTTTTCCGAAAGATTTTCTCTGGGGCGGCGCAGTGGCGGCTCACCAAGTAGAAGGTGGCTGGAACAAAGACGGTAAAGGCGTGAGTGTGGTTGATGTGCTGACTAAAGGGGCGCATGAAGTACCGCGAGTAATCACCGATAGCGTAGAATCCGATCAGTTTTATCCTAACCATGAAGCGATTGATTTTTATGGACGTTATAAAGAGGATATCGCGTTATTTGCTGAGATGGGCTTTAAATGCTTTCGCACATCGATTGCTTGGACGCGGATTTTTCCGAACGGCGATGAAGCCACACCTAACGAAGCTGGGCTGCAATTTTATGATGATCTGTTTGATGAGCTATTGAAATACGGCATTGAACCGGTCATCACCCTTTCGCATTTCGAAATGCCGAATCACTTAGTGAAACACTATGGCAGTTGGGCGAATCGCCAAGTGATCGACTTTTTTGTGAAATTTAGCCAGACCGTGATGGAGCGCTATCAGCACAAAGTCAAATACTGGATCACTTTTAATGAAATTAACAATCAGCGTAACTGGAAACTGCCGATTTGGGGATATTGTAACTCAGGGATGATCTACACCGATTACCCAAATCCTGAACAGATGATGTACCAAGTGCTGCACCATCAATTTGTTGCCAGTGCGCAAGTGGTCAAATTAGGCCATCAGATAAACCCTGATTTTAAAATCGGTAGCATGATCCACATCATGCCGCTCTACCCAGCTACTTGTCGTCCAGAAGACGTGTTGCTCGCACAAGAGCTGATGCGCGAAAAGTATCTATTTAGTGACGTTCAAGTACGTGGCTACTACCCAAGTTATTTGATTAAAGAATGGCAACGTAAAAATATCCAAATCGAAATGGCCGCTGGGGATGAGCAAATTTTACGTGAAGGCTGCGCTGATTACCTCGCGATCAGCTACTACATGACCAATATTGTCTCAACCCAGAAAGAGGAAGGACAAACCACCTCCTTGTTTGAAAATAGCCGTCTCAATCCATATCTACCCGCGTCAGATTGGGGCTGGCAAATCGATCCCGACGGTTTACGTGTTGCCTTATCTGAACTGTATGAGCGTTACCAAAAGCCAATTTTTATTGTCGAAAATGGCCTTGGCGCGATTGATGAAGTGCAAGCGGATGGTTCAATTAATGATGATTATCGAATTAACTATCTCAGCGAGCACATCAAAGCGGTGGCGACCGCCATTAACTACGATGGTGTTGAGGTGATGGGTTACACCCCTTGGGGCTGTATTGATTGCGTGTCTTTTACCACCGGTGAATACAAAAAACGTTATGGCTTCATCTATGTCGATAAGCACGATGATGGCACTGGGACCATGGCGCGCTCGAAGAAAAAAAGCTTTTACTGGTACCAGCAAGTGATTGCCAGTAACGGACAAATTATTTAATTGCATCGATACCCAAACCACTTGAAGTTGCCGCTAGGCGGCAAGTAGGAAGGGTATAGAGCTGAGATGAATAACACGCTACACTCACCTGCCCTTTGCACACTCAAGTAACAAAGGGCAGGATCAGTTAGGAGTAATTGTCGTCATGGCCACCATTAATGATGTATGTAAAGCCGCCGGAGTGTCTAAAGCGACGGTGTCACGAGTGCTGAACGGCAATGGCCAAGTTAAAGAGTCTACCCGCCAAGCGGTTCTTGCTACCATGCAACAACTCGGTTATCAACCCAATACCTTAGCGCAAGCGCTGGCCACCAATACCTCGCATGCGATTGGTTTAAGTTTGCCGCATTTTCAAAGCAGCTATTTTGGTAGCATTCTGCATCATGCCGAACAAGGGGCTCAGCAAGCAGGCAAAAAATTGCTGGTAGTCAATGGTAAAAATAGCGCCCAAGGTGAGCGAGAAGCGCTGCAAACATTGGCGAATCAACGCTGCGACACAATTATGATCTATAGCCGTCATTTAAGCGAAACCGAGCTGAGCCAGTGGCAACACGAACACGCCATTCCATTGGTCGTGTTGAATCGACGCTTTTCCACTTCAACATTAGCAAGCTTTGGCTTAGATCAAACTCAATTAGCTACCCTTGCTATGCAGCACTTATTAACCCTTGGCCATCGAGCGATTGCTTGTCTTACTTCACCGCTCAACAGTGAAACTGGGCAACTCCGCTTAGCCGCTTATCAGCAGCAACTCGCGCAATCTGATATTGAACCTAACCCTGATTTATCGTCGCTGGCGATAATAGTCTTAGCTCGGGCTACCATGCTACCCAGCAGCTACTCACTCGTGGCGTAAACTTTAGTGCGATTTTTGCCTGTAATGATGATATGGCGATTGGCGCCATTCGCGCTTTACATGAGCACGGCCAGCGCGTACCACAAGATATTGCCGTGATTGGTATTGATAACGAACCCGCTGCCGCGTATGCCATTCCAAGTTTATCAACCGTGGCGCTGCCGATCGTCGAGTTAACTCAGGCGGCGACACAATGCGCGGTGATGCTTGCTAATAAGCAGCCAGTGACGTCGTTGCATCATACCTATCTTGGCCAGTTGATCGTGCGTGAGTCGTCACTGTCCGCTTAATTTTCAACGTGAAACGATCACATTGCGCCGATTAAATGATATAACCAAGGCTGCCTTTTGCACTATTGTTGATAAAACGCAAAGCAACACCTTGCAGGTCAGTCAATGATGGTCTTTTCACACTTAACTACCCTCCTAATAGTTAAGTTTTCTCTAAAGTAAGGAATATGTATGTCTGATATCGCAACCAGTATTGATGCCATTCAACCTATGGTTGAATCTTCTTCTGGCTCTATCTGGGGTTATGTGGTCGGTGGGCTAGTTCTTGTCGTGGCCGCTGGTTATTTTGGTTTTAAAAAGATTAACCAACCTGCCTTTGTGATCAAACAAATTCGCAAGCGCAACCGCAAAGAAATGCAAAAACAAGGGATAGAAAGCACCGAAGCGTTAGCCGATTTGGATCATTTGTTGGATGCCGTTCAGCAACACGCTATCGATAATGGCATGAGTGGTACGGCGATGGTTCAGCTGCTGGCACCCCTCAATGATAAAGCCAAAATCAACTCTGCTGCCGGTTTTTATCAGGCCATGGCTTATATTGCCAAAAGCATTAATCAGCCGCAGCTAGTGAAAAGCCTACAAAATAAATCTAAACAAGTGAAATCCAGCTCGCCACTGATGGCCGGACTACTGAAACGCGCTGGGGTTTAATTCTCGATTTCTGTGGCTTGCTATAATCACCAGCAGGCCATAGCAACAACCATTCAGTTCATTCGTATAGCTTAACTTCGTTCACACTTTTTCACTCTCCCTTCGATCTACGCCCTAAATTGCTGAGTAAGGGATGAGTTGCATTATCAAACCATTGTCTACCCTTAAGCGATTTCTTATTGATATCAGTTAGGTTTTAGACGATGCATCCAGAATATTCCTCTTCAAAAATTAGCGTTTATCAAGTATTTACTCGTCTATTTGGTAATACGCAAACCGCCAATATCCCTTGGGGCACAAAAGCGCAAAACGGAGTGGGTAAATTTAATGATTTTACGATGAAAGCCTTGCAAGAAATTGCTCAATTGGGGGCAACGCATATTTGGTATACCGGTGTTCATCATCATGCTCTAGTGGCCGACTATCGCCGGTTTGGCATCAGTGATGATCACCCAAGCGTAGTCAAAGGACGCGCAGGTTCGCCTTACGCGGTGAAAGATTATTACTCAGTCAATCCCGATTTGGCCGATAACCCCGCGCAACGTAACCAAGAGTTTTTGGCCTTAATTCAACGCTCACATCAGGCTGGCTTAAAAGTTATTATTGATATTGTCCCGAACCATGTGGCGCGACACTATCAAGGATTAAACAATCCCCCCGGCGTCGAAGACTTCGGACAAAGTGATAATACTCAACTTGAGTATGCAAGAGACAATAATTTTTATTACCTACCCAATCAGGCGTTTCAAATGCCCGATCTGCCCGACCACTTAGTGCCATTAGGGGGTGAAAATCATCCACTCCTAGCAGAGCCTTATCAAGAATTTCCAGCCAAATGGACCGGCAATGGCTCGCGGCAGGCCAAACCGAATGTAGACGATTGGTATGAAACGGTAAAGATTAATTACGGCGTTACCCCTAGTGGAGAGAAAGACTTCGCCGAACTCCCCGAATCCTATCGCTGGCTTTCTCATCAAGCGCATTTTACTTTTTGGCAGCAGCAGTCGGTGCCAAACTCGTGGCTTAAGTTTCGTGATATTGCCCTCTACTGGCTAGAGCAAGGCGTGGATGGGTTTCGTTATGACATGGCGGAGATGGTACCGATTGAGTTTTGGAGTTTTATGAACTCAGCGATCAAGCACGTTAACCCTAATGCATTTTTAATGGCCGAAGTCTATCAACCTGAGCTTTACCGTGATTATATTCAGTTAGGCAAAATGGATTATTTGTACGATAAAGTCGATTTATACGATGGGTTAAAAGCCATCATGCAGGGCAAAGCATCAACCGCGATCATTGGCAGCATTGAGCATCAAATGCGTGATATTGAACATCATATGTTGCATTTTTTAGAAAATCACGATGAACAACGCATTGCCTCGGCTGAGTTTGCCGGTGATGCTCAACAAGGGCGACCAGCGATGCTGATCTCTACCTGTTTATCCAGTGCGCCGACCCTAATTTATTTTGGTCAAGAGGTGGGAGAGCCAGGAGCGGAACAGGCTGGATTTGGTCAGCCGTCACGCACCTCTATTTTTGACTATATTGGCGTACCTGAGCATCAAAAATGGCTTAATCATGGTCGATTTGATGGTGGGCAGTTAAGTGATAAGCAGCGTCAGATACGTCAATTTTACTGCCAGCTACTCAACTTAGCTAAAAACAGTCCAGCGCTGATGGGCGATTATCACGATTTATACGCCGAGAATTGGCCACATTTTGCAGAGCAACAAGATACGCTGTTTGCCTTTGCTCGCTCTTGTCCTGAGCAAAAATTAATTATAGCGGCTAACTTTAGCGCCACGGAAAGTAAAACCGTACCACTGCATTTACCCCAAGAGCTGATTAAACATTGGCAATTGAGCGAGGGAGAATATGCCTTAATCGATCATCTCAACCAACAACCGCTCACACTGGTGGTAACGGAGCAGCGTAGTTATGTCGAGATAAATTTCAAGCCGCTTTCCACGCATTTTATTGAATTGAAAAGTATGAGTTTGCAAACTCAATAATCAACAATACTATACCCAAACCACTTTGAGTTGCAGATAGGCGGCAAGTGAGTTCATCCCCATGAGCATAGACAGGTTCTATGATTGGGGTGAACGAACATAGCCCCCTTGCAGCTTCAAGTAGGAAGGGTATATTAGCAATCAAGTAGAAACGATACCAGCCAGTATAACTCCTACTCTGGCTGGTATTCTTACGGCGATTACTCCGCTTTACTAAGCACAATCTGGCGCTCGGTTACCGTTTCTGCTTCACTGTGGCTGGGTAAAATGCCTAACGTATGTAAAAAGCCTTTTAACATAATGGCATAGATAAACATCATCGGCAGACCGGCAACCACACACAGTGATTTAATGGTCTCTATGCCGCCGCCCGCTAAAAATACACTGAGACTGATCAAACCAATAGCCGCCGCCCAGAGTAGCTTGACTCGATTGTCAGGATCGCCATTCAGTTCAAGTTGATTGGTGGTTAACATCGCCGTAGCGACACTGGCGCTCGACATGGTGGTCAACATTAAGAAAAACTGGATGATTAAAAACAAACCGAGAATCCAACCACCGCCGGGTAAGGTTTTGATCAGAGAAACTACGGCGTAGGTTAATCCTCCTTCCGCCATCCACGCTTGAACGGGTAAGCCGCCTAGCATTTGCGCCCATACGGCATAACCACCGAAGATAGAGATGAAAAATGCGCAGCCTAAAGCGCCCATAGAAAGGGTATAAAGGATCACCTCTTGAATAGTACGGCCACGTGAAATGCGGGTGATAAAAAGCCCCATCATGATCAAATACGCGTAATACCAAAACCAGTAGTATTGCGTCCAACCTTCAGCAAAGCCACTTTGCTGAACCGGATCGGTCCACAAAGACATTCTAAAAAAGCTATCCAGCATCACGCCTAATGAATCGGTAAAATTATTGACGATAAAAGCAGGTTGAGTGACCAGCAGAACAAACAGCGCAAACACAATCGCCAAGGTCACCGTCCAGTTTGAAATTTGATTAATGCCTTGATTAAAGCCTACTAACATCACTGCGACTAATGAGCTAACAAACAACGCAATAATGATCCCTTGAAGACCAAGGCTGTTATTGATCGCCAATAAATCGGCAACCCCAGTACTCACCAGCGTCACGGTTAACGCTAATGAGCTAGCAAAAGCGGCCAGCGTGCCAAAAATCGACAACAGATCGATACTTTTACTGACCAGCGGATGATTGCCGACCACGGATGAACATAGACTCGACACTTTTAAGGTGCGCCTTTTCTGCACATAAAAAGCATAGGCAAAAGGAATCGCGGGGAAACAGTAAATGGCCCAGCCAGTGATCCCCCAATGGAAAATCGAATAGGTCACAGCCCAAGCCGCGGCCGGGTAACTATTCGCTTCAGCAAATAGAGGCGGCGATTGCAGGTAATACATCGGCTCACCAATCGCCCAGTAAATTAAGGATGCGCCAACACCAGCGGTGAAAATCATCCCACCATAAGAAAAATTGCTGTATTCGTTTTTTTCATCACCGAGGCGGATTTGGCCATGTTTTGAAAAGGCGAGCCAAAGTAAAAAACCGACTAACGCCAAACTGGCTAGTTGCACCAACCAACCGAACCAGTGACTCACCCACGCCATCGCTTGTCCAGCCATCGCTTGTGAGCTGGCAGGATAAAGCGCTGAAACGGTCAGTAACACCAGTACCAAAATAATCGCCGGGAAAGCCAAGCCATAGTTAAGATTTTTCAAGCGCCTGCCTCCAATCCTGTAAAGCACGAATATGGGTTGGGGTAATACCGCAGCAGCCACCAATTACGGTTGCGCCTAATCCATACCACTGCTGGGCAAACTCAACATAATCTTGCGCGCTGAACTCACGCATCGCCTGAACGGTTTGATTAGCGGCATGTTGCGCTTTAATTGGCGCAAAGCTATTGGCATACACCCCAATCTCGATCTCTTTTTCACGCCCATTCAAAGCACTTTTCGCTTGCGAAATAGCATCCGCCATCACTTCAGGTACTGAACAGTTGAATAAAATCCCAGCCCCTCCTGTTGCGGCAACTTGCTGAGCCGCATCCCCTACCGACTCTCCAGAACGCAGCAGCGCCACATCGCTATCATCTTGTAAAGTAAACGCGTAATAACAAGGCTTACTTGATTGCTCTAAGACCTGTTGAATCATGCTCAACTCTTCTAGGCTGGCAATGGTCTCGGCAATCCAAATATCAACATAAGGATCTTGAGCCGCATACAGGGTTTGAGTGATCGCTTGTGCTGGTTGCGCTTGAAACAGATCCGGGCGATAGCTACCCATTGCCGGCGGAATTGAGCCTGCCACTTGCACGGTATGTGGCGCTTGCTGTGCAACCTCAGCGGCAATTTGCGCCGCTAAACGGGCTAATCTTGCACCATCGCTGCGATACAGTGCTTCGCCTAAATGAAAGGGCACGCAAGCATAACTATTGACGGTAATAATATCGGCACCGGCATCAATAAAACTCTGATGAGCTAAACGGACATGCTCTGGCGATTCAATCAGCGCTTGGGCGCTCCATAGCGGCTGGGAAAACGGCGCGCCAATGCGTTTTAATTCGCGGCCCATGCCGCCATCAAGAAGGGTAAATGTGCTCATGATCTTGTATCCATACTGCTTTATTGGTTAAAGCATTGAAGCATACTGTGAGCAAGATCATAGTGAATAAGCTTCAAATACAACATGAAAAATTTTCAGGTTAGAGATTTGATTTAAATGGACATTTTAGAGCTAAAAGTCTAATGCTTGATCTTCGTTCAATATTTGCCTGACCAATATGATTGACGGAGTCAATCATTATGTTAAATTCACCGCGAAACCCCCGTTTTATTTGCTGCCATAAAGAGCTTCTTATGATAAAAAAAATAATCCTAATTGCCGGACTGGCCCTTGCCCTACTGGGTTGTAAATCCGAAGATGATAGTGCTTTACGCGCTCAACAGCGCGCTGATGCTATCAGTAATGAAAAACGCGATATCGCCTACTATTTAAGTCAACATTATAATTTATATTCAAACTCACTACAGAGCACACTGAATAATGACAATTTAAGTGTTTCAATTGCTGATTTAGTGAGTGACGGTCAAAGTCCAACACTAAGAGCTCGTGTTAAACAAGCGGATGAAACGATTCGTACGTTACAAGGTATAGAGGCATTCACCGATGAGTTATTAGAGCTTCGTTTAGCTGACGGTACTATGCTCAAAGATCTACAACAAGGGCAACTGCCATTATTCGCCTTTGAACCAAAAGGTAATGAGCAAACATGGCAGTTTATTGAAGCATTTGATATCTATGGTAATACCCACCAACTGGATGTCTATCAGTTACCAAGTTTTCCTGTATTTGTTGTAGACAATAACAGCGCAAAATCGCTACAGGCAGGCTTACAAGCTATGCGTCAGGAATTGCAAAAATTGGGGCAACAGCCTATCAATCAATCTGACGATCTCCTGTCTACATCTCAAGCACGTAACCTCAATGTGTCGAATAAATCCGAAAGCCAACCACTTTCAACCACGGTATTGAAGAAAATTCGTCTTGAAGATGACAAAGAGCCTTGGATTTTAGGTAAAGCTGAGATTTATGCTCTCGTTACAGGCGTTGATCCTAGTCGTGATAAACCGACGATTGATGTGGTTGATATGCCTTATTTAGATTATGACAAGATCGATTACTATCCTAACCAAGTGATGATCCATTGGTCGCGCTATCGTTGGGGAGCGGTTGATATTGTATTAATGGAGCAAGACAGTGGTACCGACTACAAAGAGCTAGCCAAACTGTTAGTTGAAGCGGCAGAAAAAGTCCTACAGTCAATTCCTGATCTTGAAGCTCAAGGATATTCAGTGATTGCCAATATCACTGGTAAAATTATCGATGCTATCCCGAGCGGCCTGCTGACTAACGATGATGACTTTGTTGATGTTTTCTATACCATTCAACAAGACAAGCCTTACATCGACCATCCAGGAACAACCAATAACGCACTGGTCACGTTAGAACCTTTAACCATTTACCCCACTCGTTAATCTCAGTATTTCATTTCCCTAAAACCGAAAGCTTTGCTTTCGGTTTTTTGCTGCCATTTCATAGATATTTATACGATTTATAATGGATAAATAATCATTACAAATCGCCATGCCGTAAATCAAGAAGACCAAAAAACGTACAGTTTTATTTACTTAATAATCTATCAACATCATAAAATTAACCAACCATTAACAATATGGTAAATAAAAACGAACACATTCACCTGCCTAATAATAGCTTTATTAATAAACTGTAAAACTGGCGAATGGCTGCCATTGTTATGATCCTTGATGGGTGGTATTCGCCACTAACATTTTACAAGGATAAAAAAATGTTTAAGAAAAATTTCAAACGTACAGTACTGGCTGGATTATTATTGCCAACATCAATCTCACTGGCAGTTGCATCTCAGCTCAAGGATCAAGAAGTACCGAGTTTTACCCCCTCTGTTGCTGTTGAAAATCATCAAACAGAACAACGCTATTTTGTTACCTACGTGCCTGGGGCAACCAGCGGGCCTATGCGGATGAGTCAAAACGGCTTAACGGAAACTGACTTCTCACTGCAAAAAGCCGCTGATATATTAAGCACAGAGCAAGTAACCGTAATCAATCACCTCGAGTCATTACATACTTCTGTGGTTGAAATGACGCCAAGTCAAGCCAAGCAATTGCTCGATAATCCTGATGTGGCGATGATCGAAGTTGATCCAATACGTTACTTATTCGATGCAGAGATTGAACCTTACGCACAGCAAACGCCATACGGAATCCGTATGGTACAAGCGGATCAACTCTCTGACGTCTATGCAGCTAATCGTAAAGTTTGTGTAATCGATTCAGGCTATTTACGCAACCACGTAGATTTACCCAGCGCTGGTGTCACAGGCAGCACTTTCTCTGGCCATGGCTCATGGTTCACTGATGGCAATGGCCATGGAACTCACGTTGCAGGAACGATTGTCGCCCTAGATAATAATGTGGGAGTTGTCGGAGTCCTACCATCTGGCTTAGTCGGCCTACACAACGTAAAAATCTTTAACGATTCCGGTGTCTGGACTCGCGCTTCGGATTTGATTCAAGCTATCCAATCTTGTCAAAGTGCAGGCAGTCATGTAGTCAATATGAGTTTAGGGGGTAGCCAAGGCAGCGTAACCGAACAAAATGCAATGCGTAACTTTTACCAACAAGGGATGCTCTTAGTTGCTGCAGCAGGTAACTTAGGGAACAGCAGCTTCTCATACCCGGCGTCTTATGATGCAGTGGTCTCAGTTGCGGCGGTTAACTCAAGTGGTAATGTGGCTAACTTCTCACAGTTCAATTCACAAGTTGAGCTTTCAGCGCCCGGGGTGAATGTTTTATCCACGGGAAATAATGGCGGTTACTTAAGCTATAGCGGAACCTCAATGGCTTCTCCTCACGTTGCAGGTGTCGCAGCGCTGGTTTGGAGCCACTTTCCACAATGTCGACCAGAGCGAATCCGTCAATCCTTGAATCAGACTGCTTTAGATCGAGGTGCTGCGGGTAGAGATAATCTCTACGGTTGGGGGATAGTTCAAGCAAGAGCAGCCTATAACTGGCTATCTCGTAATGGCTGTTAATCTCTAATATTAATACAACAAACAGGGTACTGAGTATCCTGTTTGTTATTTTCCAGAGACAAATCTAACCGTCTAAATTAATTTGTTTGATCAATTCTTCTTGTACACGGTCTGCTTCAGATAAGGGAATTTGACACGTTCCAGCAGCATGATGACCGCCGCCACCGTATTTGAGCATTAACGCACCAACATTGGTTTTGGAACTACGATCAAAAATCGATTTACCAGTAGCAAAAACAATATTCTGCTGTTGAAAACCCCACATTTTGTGAATCGAAATATTACAGTGAGGAAAGAGCGCATAAATAATGAACCGATTACCAGCGTAAATCACCTCTTCATTGGTTAAATCCAATAAAACAAGATTGCGATAGACTTTTCCACAACGTTGAATCTGTTCTTTAAATTTGACTTCATGCTCGCGATACAGCTCTACCCGCTCCTGAACATCAGGCAGAGCCAAAATTTGCTCAATACTTTGGGTACGACAATTCTCAATCAAATTCATCATTAAGTTATAGTTGGATACTCGAAACTCTTTGAATCGGCCGAGCCCAGTGCGAGCATCCATCAAGAAATTTAATAAGTTCCAACTTTGAGAATCGAGCACTTCATCGCGAGTAAATTGAGCTGAATCGCCTTTATCAACAGCCGCCATCATCTCTATCCATCGTTCTGGAAATACGGACTTCCCCCCATAATGATCCCATACCACACGCGCGGCAGAAGGTGCATTCGGGTCAATAACATGATTAGGCCGAGCCCCTTGATTACGAATGGTTTCTGATAAATGATGGTCAAACACCATATGCGCTTCTTTAACATAAGGTAAATTGGTAACAATATCGTGTTCGGTAATCTCTATCAGTCCATCTTGCATATCTTTCGGGTGTACAAACTTAATCTCATCAATCAACTCAAGCTGTTTGAGCAATACAGCGCACACCAAACCATCAAAGTCACTTCTCGTGACTAAACGAAATTTTTGTTGTTGTGACATGGCCAATTCCTTTATCTATTTTTTGTTATTCAACGGTGAAGAAACCGGAAAAATAAATACAGCACTCTTTAATATCATCGAGCTTAATAAAGCTCACCAATGATTGAAAATCAAATAAAACACTCTCTATCTGTTTATAAATCGACCCTCTTATGAGGGTCTATATGATTAATAGGCTTATGCATCAACTTATTAAGTTCGAATATGTTTAATCGCAGCATTTAAATCATCAACATTGTGCTGCAAATCCCTAACCACTGGACCAAGTTGATTGATGGCAATATTCATATCAGAAGATAGTGATTTAATATTACTGAGATTACTCGATATCTCATCACTCACTGTTAACTGCTCTTCCGTTGCTGAGGCAATAGAGGTATTAAGCTTATGGATTTCAATGGCCGAGTTTTGTATGGTGCCCAATGCTTCATTAGCGGTAGACATATTCGTGCGTGTCGATTGCATTTTATCGGCACTGGAACGAATGGTTTTGGTAGACTGCTCCGCTTTTTCTTGCAGCGCAGAAATCATGGTTTCAATTTCACCCGTTGACTGTTGAGTTCGCTGGGCAAGAGAGCGAACTTCATCAGCGACAACCGCAAACCCACGCCCTTGCTCACCGGCACGAGCCGCCTCAATCGCCGCATTCAATGCTAGTAAGTTGGTTTGTTCGGCAATAGCCTTAATGACGTCAAGCACATTACCAACATTATTCGATTCATTCGCCAATTGCTGAATCACCTCAGACGTTTTGGTAAATTCGCTTTCCAGCTCACCAAACTCATGAGTCGTTTTATCAAATACCTGCTTACTGGTGCTGGCTTCTTTTTCTGCACTACCGGCGTACTGCTCAGCCATCGTAGTACTTTCAGCAACGGTAGACAATGCCGAGGTCATCTCTTCCATAGCGGTAGCCGCCATTTCTAGCTCTTGGCTCTGCTGATTCGCCACTTTTGCATTTTGCTCAGTCACATCACGAATCGTGTCTGAGATAGCAGAGATAGTATGGTTAACTTGGTTAATTTTGGTAATGGTCGAAGAATAGCTAACCAAGACTTTGTTGATAGTCGAACCAATGATCCCGAGTTCATTATTACTCTTATCATCCACTCGTAGGGTTAAATCTGAATCTTTATCGACTTTTTGGAGCAAGGTTGCCATGCTGTCTATCGGTTTCACGACCTTACGATTGACAATGAAGTAGCCAAGAATGGCAATCACAAAGACAATCACTAATGAGATATTACCGATCAATACGGTATTTTTTACTTTCTGTGCGGCCTCATTCATCTGTTGACTGGTACGATTCTCCAGTTCAGTAAAAAACTTATCAATTGGAGCCATGATTTTGGCTTTTTCTTGATGGTATTGATTACTGTGTAATAACTCGATGGCCATATTACGATCCGGCGCTCTTCTGACGGTATAATTCCCACTCGCATCAGCAAACAGTCCTTTAACCGCATTCATGGCTTTGACTTCCATGTTAACTAACGCATCGGAGTTAGCTTGAGCTTCTCTCAGTAAGCGAAACTCTTGTTCAGTAAAGCCTAGATCACTCATCATTTGATTAAGCGAAATAGCCTTACCATCTCGTTTCGGTTTTTGACCATGTTGTAAAACAAGATCCCAATAAATGGTGTGGTAATTTTCTGGGCGGGGTTTGTTTCCGTTACGAATATCTAAAATATCCATATACATTTTTTCGTACTTTTCATCACCGGTGACGACATAAGTACGTCCTAAACGGGTTAAATCATCAGAGCTTTGGCGAAGTTCATCTGCCGCTTGATAGGATTGATAGCGAACTTGCGCCATATGCTCAACTTGGTGCATTAGTCCATTGAGCTGCAATACGGTTAAGACACTGATAATAATACCCGCACCAATCACAGCAAATACGAGCTTCATAGTATTGTTGATAGTCATAACACTGCCTCTTTGTTTTTATCAACGAAAATAAATTAAGCCGTATTGTTTTTATTATTACTATCAGCATAGAACAGGGTGATGATTCATGAAGGACTTTTTCTGACTTGTGAGAGAAAAAGGAGTACTCATTCTCGCTTGCACCCTCTTTATAATGGCTAACAACAGAAAGACTGTAGAGGTAGAAATAGCTAGTATGTTTGTGAATAATGAATACACTATCCCTGAGACTGAACAGCGCATAGAGACCGTCACTATCATGAATACTTTTACCCATTACCAAAGCCCTTTTGGGGTCATGACGCTACAGGCTTGCCCACAAGGATTATTGGGCGCTTGGTTTGCTACCGAAACCACCATGCCAACAGACTTAGGTATCGAGTCCGCATACTGCCCGCTACTTATCGATACCATACAACAGCTAGAGGAATATTTTACTGGCAAGCGCACTCAATTTTGTTTGCCTTTAGCTGCCAAAGGAACGCCATTCCAGCGATCGGTTTGGCAAACACTGTGCAAAATCCCTTATGGAGAGACATGGAGCTATCAGCAGTTGGCTGAGGCAATCGGTAACCCGAAAGCCGTCAGAGCGGTAGGATTAGCCAACGGAAAAAATCCACTTTCCATTATCGTTCCCTGCCATAGAGTGATTGGAAAAAATGGCAAACTAACGGGCTATGCGGGAGGCATAGAGCGCAAAGCAGGCTTATTAGCATTAGAAAAAGGTGATTAAGTACTGGATACTAAAGCGCTCTCTGTATTACTTTTGTTCGGCTTCTAGACGCTCAATCTGCTTGTACATCTCATCCGCTTCAAAGGTGAGCTGTGAGTAGGTACGAATATCCCCTTTTCTCTGCGCCAGCATCGCATTTTCGAACTTCAGAGCATTTTGTTTTCTAAGCTTTTTGGTTGGGTCAGATTTAAATATTGAAAACATTCAACCATTCCTTGATTTGATAATTGGTTGTTATCAATTTCTACGTACGATCCGTAACCTTAGATCATCGGTATAACATAACGTTTAATGACGCTAACGGTTTCTAAAAATACAAATCGTTTAATAAGAAAAAAGCGCAAGCAAACTTGAATCTGCTCACGCCTTAAATCACGATAATATGATGAATGATACGCTAATTAGCGCTACATTTTACTCTCCATCAATATCGCAATTAGTACAACTTTGCAGGGCGATTTCGTGTTCAAATACAATCGACTCGCTACCATCGACTAACAGTTCTGCGATCTCATCCGCCACTTCTTGCGCATCTTCGGCTTCAACTTGGTCAGCAAGCTCTTCTTCAGAGTAACCAAAGAAATTAAGCAACAAATAATCACGCGCTTCGTCTTTCGTGCACGTCACCTTAACCGAAAGATCCGGTTCGATGCTGTCTTGCGCCGTGATTGTCGCCACTTGTGCTAATACGTCCTCTTTCATCATCGCCGTTAACCAACCCAAATCAGTACTGACTGTGGTTTTTTTACAGTTAAAACAAGGGAGTGGATGAAAGTAATATTGAAAATTAGTCATGGGTTATTTCTTCTTTGTTTGTTATCTAGCAAGATTATCCGCGTTTTGATAAAAAATACCATCTCTATATACCCAAACAACTTTGGCTACAGCTTTAAGCTGAATGGATAACAGACAGTTAAAATGACTAAAGGCTTGCGTTTCAGTGACGTCTCACCGCCCTTGCCTTATCTATAGTGCTGAAATTAACCTCTTTAACAACAACGTATTCATGCATGATTGGCATAAAAGCTAGACACTGTACACAACTTAACAAACTTACTTCTTTGGTCTAATTTACAGAACTCAGTATCATTTGTTACTGTAGATAAATATGAAATCTTAATCATATTATTATTTGGTCATATATCAAGGAGTGATGTTTATGACTTATGTTAGTCTGCGCCGACTTTCTATCCGTAATCGTCTATTTTTACTTACTGCCATCATTCTGGTCATGCTTGCCGTACCTTTTGCAATTACGGTCAAAGACTACCGAGCCGATCTGATGCGAGAAAAACAAACCCAAACACAGTACTTAGTCGAGAGCGCTTATACTTTAATGGAATATTATGCTCAGCAAGCAGATCAAGGCACACTTAGCACTGAGCAGGCACAACATGCAGCAAAAAAAGCAATAGCTCAATTACGTTATGGAACCAATGATTATTTCTGGATTAATGATACGCATCCCACTATGGTCATGCACCCAATGCAACCCCAGATGAATGGTCAGAGTTTACGCAATTTTAAAGACCCTAACGGAAAAGCCCTTTTTGTAGAAATGGCTAATATAACCCAGCAAAATCAACAAGGAGTCGTCGAATATCAGTGGCCAAAACCAGGGTCGAGTTATCCAGTAGATAAAATTTCCTATGTTAAACAATTTAAACCTTGGGGCTGGGTAATCGGCACAGGCATCTATGTCGATGATGTAAATGCGCTAATAATGGCTCGACTAAGTTCGATTGTTGTTTGGATCATTGGAACGCTAGTTCTTTTACTTGCCTTTGCCAGTCTAATTGGGCGCAGCATTACTCAACCTTGTGAGGAAACACTAGCTCGGCTCAAAGACATTGCTCAAGGCGAAGGCGATCTTACTCGCCAGTTAACAGTCACTGGTAAAGATGAACTGGCTCAAATTGGTGAGGCGTTCAATCTCTTCACTAATAAAATTCGCCATATCATCCAAAACATTACCCCGATCACCGAGAGTGTTACTGGCTCAGCGAAGGAATTAACCCAAGTAGCGCAAAACGCTTCAAGCAAAGCTTATGAGCAACACCAAGCTGTCGACACCGTTGCTTCCGCCATGAATCAACTACATGTGTCAAATCAAGAAGTTGCTCAATCGGCTTATCAAGCAGAACAATCGGCGCATAATGCAAATCAAGCTGCGAATCAAGGGCAACGAGTGATCACTCAAGCTTCAACCGAAATGCAATATTTGCGCGACCAGTTGACGCGTACCGAACAAGAAACACAAGCGCTAGCCAGCGAGACTCAATCAGTCAGCGCAGTATTGGAAGTTATACGCGGCGTAGCTGAACAAACCAATTTACTGGCACTGAACGCTGCCATTGAAGCAGCACGTGCCGGTGAACAAGGGCGTGGTTTTGCGGTGGTTGCTGATGAGGTACGGACTTTAGCAACTCGCACCCAAGCCAGTACCAATGAAATTGAGCAAATCATTTCTGGCCTACAAAAGAAAGCTCAAAACGTCTGTCAATCGATGACACAAACGCAACAGCAATCACACGTCACTCAGCAACAAGCAGAACAGGCGCAGCAAATGCTCAATGAGATTGAAACGCAGATTAAAACGATCTTGGCTTTCAACCAGCATATCGCTAGTGCAAGTAGCCAGCAATCTGAGGCCACCAATGAAATTACTCGTAATTTAACTCAGATTGCTGAGCATAGCACCCAAGCTACCGCACAAGCCAATCAAGTCGCTACCGCAAGTGAACAGTTGATGGAAAACGGTCAGCAACTAGCACGTAGTTTTGCTGTGTTTAAAACTTGATATTGTGGTATCTCTATGACGTGTAAGAGAGCTATAGTGCTTATCTTAATTATTGAACGCGGCTTACCCTTTAGGAGAACGGTATAATAGTCTCCAGAAATTAATGATAATAAATATCAATTGCATTTACAGAAAGGGGAAAGGTTCCTATAATCAGTCGCTTTAATAATAACGACAAAAGTAAATAGTTACCATGCTCACTGATTTTCCTATTTCTTGTAAAATAAGCTTAATCTCGTTGGTTGTATTCCACAGCATTCCTCTTCACGCGACTGAAAAAGCCGATGAATCCATTGAGGTGCTTGGTGTACGTTACGCCAAACCGATCACCATCGCTAAGCCCGCACAAACCACTATTGATTTTGATCAGATTGAAGAACAGCAATACGCCAACTTCGCAGAATTGGTTGGATCAGTGCCTGGCGCGACACTGGATGGTGGGGCACGCTCCGGAGGTGAACGGATTAATATTCATGGCTTCAGCGACCCTAGCGACCTTGCAGTGTACGTTGACGGTGCCCCGATCGGCTTTCAACAGTATCGCTATGGAACCTTCTTTTTTGATCCATTCTTAATTGGCGAAACAGAAATTATTAAAGGCACTCACGATTACCGAGCAATCAATGGTAAGTTTGGTGGGACCATTCGCGTTAAAACGAAAACGGTTGATGACCTCCTAGGCCACGGACAGAACTTCGGTACTCGTGTTTCTACCGGTTACAATACCAACGGTAATGAAAATAGCCAAACCTTAAGTGTCTACGGACGCACTGATACCGGTTTTTATTTCTTAGCGAATGGTTCAATCAAAGATTCTAAAGATACACAAGTGGGTGGTGGTGAAACGGTTGATTATTCAGCGTTTGAACAAAACAATCTACTATTGAAAACGGGTTATCAAAGCTATCATCATCAATTGAATATTATTAGTACACGCTACCGCGATGAGGGACGTAAACCTTGGGCTAACCGGCGTGGAAAAATGCCAGAAATCTCTGACTTCAACATCAAAAAATATGGTTCACTTGAAGCGGCACAGTACGCAAATACGGCGTATAATACTTACCAAGACAATACCACCACCTTGTCATACCGCTTTATTCCTTCTAATCCTTATATCGACTTCACACTAACCGCAGCGCGTTCCAAAAACGAACGTCATTGGGTGCGGCCAGATATTGCCTTTGAAAAAATGTTTGTTTCCGTTGGCAATTATGGGCACGAATCTTGGCTCAGTTATCAACGCGACTACTTAGATATTTCCAACCGATCGAGCTTTATCGATCATGAGCTGGTGGTAGGGCTACAATATGAAAAAACGGATCGTCAGTCACTCGTTTATAATGCATCTTATAAAACGAAAGCAGAGAAAAACTATGGTTGGTATACGCCCTACTTTGAACCATCAGGTGAACAATCCACTTATGCCGTGTATGTTGCCGATCACTATCGCCTAAGCGATGCACTGCGCATTATTCCCTCATTGCGCTATGAGTACATAGAAAGTCAGGGTGAAGGTAACTCGGCACCCGATTACAATGATCCGAATGCCGGACATGATTACAGCAAAACTACACATCAAGGTTTAAGTCCTCGTTTAGAAGTGCACTATCAATCAACGCCAAATACGCTGCTTAATTTCTCTTATGCCTATGCGCTCAAAGCACCAACCATTGATGACCTCTATTCGGTGCAGTTTGCTCTGGCCAGCGCCCCCGCCACAGCACGTGATTTAAAGGTATCACGTATTCATGCTTATCAAGCAAGTGTCATTCACAATACCAAGGATCTCATTGGTGATAATAGTACCCTCGCCACAGAGTTGACGGTATTTTTCAACGATATCAATAATAACGTTAGCAATCGACAAGGGGTAAACTTAGACAAAGAAAGCGATAAGTTACAAAGCTGGAATACTAATCTCGATGGCTACACAATTTATGGTTTCGATTGGATTTCTCAATATCGTTGGCGCAATTTCTATTCTGACTTTTCAGCCAGTTATGCTCGCGGTAAAAATAAAGGCAGTTTAAAAGATTCGACGGGAGCCGATGAGAACCGCCCCAATGTACCACCTCTTAATATCAACCTAGGCATAGGTTATGAGTGGATAGACGGTTTACGCACTGGATGGAAGGTGCGCTGGTACGATGCTCAAAACAAAACCGAAAAGGACAGCATGTTATCTAACCTGCCCAGCAGTCAATACACATTGCAAGATATCTACCTTCACTGGGATGTCAAACCAGTCGCAGGGCTACGCACAGGTCTAGTGATAAAAAACTTGACTGACCGCTACTACGAGCCTTATTTGATGAATGGTGTACCCGCACTTGGGCGAGAAATTAAACTACACCTTAGTTATCAATATTAACTCCCTTTCCTGTTTTTCCGGATCTAAAAGAGAGAGCAACGTGGCTCTCTCTTTTAGATTGATTGCTTACCATCCGATGTGTGAATATTTTGAACCGCTTGTAAAAAGATAAAAGCTAACTAAGCGCTCCTGCTTGATCACGAGTGACAGCTGGCTTAAGTTTAACCATAATCCAAAGCGCACATAAACTTATAACACCCTTTGACGATTACCGTTGCCCATGTTCCTTTTATAAAGTGTGTTCTTTAAAACATTTTGATTTTATTTTTATGGGGTGGGCACACACTCTCCCATCTCTTTCTGTAGCCAATGCTGAAACTTAAGTTCAAGCTCTGACAGCATTTTCTCTTGACTCAGTAGAATATAGTTATATCCAGACTTAACAAATCCAAAGGGCGCAATAAGATTACCACGCTCAATCTCATCCACGACTAAAGGATAGGAGCCCATCACTGCACCTAACCCATCGATGGCGGCTTGGATACAGAAATAGAAATGAGCGAAAGATTGTACAGCATTATCTCTCATGTCATAGTGTCCAACACTCATCATCCACTCTCGCCAAGCATTAGGCCTAGTATGACTATGTAGCAATTTCACTGTGCTCAAATCATCCTGTACTTGCTGCCAATAATCGGGGGAGAACACCGGACCGACCCACTCCTCTACCAATGTAGTTTTTGGATATAAATACAAAGGCTCAAAATCATCCCGCCGAATTGCCATTGAAAGTCCTGTTGAACCGAGTGTCACAGGACCTCCCGCGGTCGAAAGTCGCACATCAGCATCACTCTCGTCATTGAAAGTAGATAATCTAGGCATTAGCCAACGCATGGTTAAAGTCGGTTCGCACGACACTTCTAAGCATCGATTTTTCTCTTGGACAAGCTTAGTTACGCCACTTTCTAGTATGGCAAAGGCTTGCTGAGTATGATCTTTGAGTATCTTTCCTTCTTTAGTAAGAAGTAAGTTCCGCCCTTGCTTATAAAACAAAGGTAAAGAGAGGTAATTTTCCAACACTTTGATCTGCTTACTGACAGCACCATGGGTAATATTGAGTTTATCTGCCGTTTCAGTAAAACTCGTCGAAAATGCAGCCACATGGAAAACATGAAAAGCTTTAAGATGCCTCATGTGTGAAATTTTCTCACAGTTACAAGAATTTGTTTCGATTATAGTCTGTCATTAGTTTTCCTACAATTGCATCATCAAAAACCATCAAAACAGGAACAACTATGGAGATTTTTAGTCTTGCCTTATTAGGCGTTCTTATTGTTGTGAGTCCAGGTGTAGATTTTGTCCTAGTGCTCAAAAATAGTCTCAATCAAGGTAGACAAGCAGGGATTTATAGCGCCATCGGGATCAGTCTAGCCATTTCAATACACATCGCCTACTCCATGCTTGGGATCAGTTATTTAATTTCACAGAATGAATGGTTATTTAGTTTGATCCGTTACTTGGGAGCGGCGTACTTAGTGTATCTTGGTTTAAAAGGAATTTTCAGTTCTTCCCACCAACCAGAAAACAATGCCCCCCAATACACAGCTACTCAACAAGTTTGGCCATTTTTCTTACAAGGGTTTCTGTGCAATGTACTCAATCCAAAAACTATGTTGTTTTTCCTAAGCATTTTCAGCCAAGTCATCGACCCAGACTCAGCAACACAACATCTAGCCTTAATGTATGGGGGATACATGATTGTGCTACATGGTATTTGGTTTTCAATTATCGCGGTCTTATTTACCTCACCGAAACTGCAAGCTTTACTGCTGGGTGTAAAGCATAGATTGAATCAAGCCTGTGGGATAGGGTTAGTGCTATTTGGAACCATATTGGGGCTGAAGACATAACGAGTAAACCGTGTTTTAAGGGTACTCTGGAAGTGATACAAACCTCTCTAGAGAAGACTTATACCCAAACAACTTGGAGTTGCAGGTAGGCGGCAAGTGAGTGACAACTTTGTCTGGAACAAATTTGAACAGCCGTAGGCTGGCCTTTGGCGAGAGCCACGGATGGCTCTCATAATCCCCATGAGCATAGATAGACTATGTGATTGGGGCGAACGAACATAGCCAACACCCCTGCAGCTTCAAGTCGGAAGGGTATAGTGAGGTTTGTAGTCCCACGTTAATAATAACTACGTAAAAAATACCATTGTATCTTGTATTGTTTGAACGTAATTTCGGGATGATATTCAAGTAGACATAACTAGCTACATTGCCCTGATTCATAACAGATGATGGCTTGCTTAAGTTTTGCCATATCCGATGCGCACAGGTAAGGTTTGAGCGCCGCGAATTTCTCTTCTGGCCAATCGTACACTTTCAACGCCAGCAGCTCGTCAATCACGTTCGCTTGAAAACGATATTTGACCAACTGAGCAGGAGAGCCAACGACGATACTGTAAGGGGCAACATCTTTGGTCACAACGCTATTAGCCGCCACAATGGCACCTTCACCAATCTTAACGCCCGGCATGATCATCGCCCGCATGCCTAGCCATACTCCATCATACAAAGAGTGATAAAAATCACTCTTTGTAACCATATCAAAATCAAAACAGTTACCGTACAAATTTTCAGCTGTGCCACAATTTTGCCATTTACCGCCCTACACTGTTTGAATTGGATCAATGATTCCCAACCAAGTCATTCACAGAAAGAATGAAATTTATATGATTTCTCTCGATTTTATAATAATAAGAGAAGCATCTAATGAAACCATCGTACCTTATTGCTTACGCTGCGCTGATCAGCGCAGGTTTTACCACCAGCGTGCAAGCTGACGCCATCTTGCATGCTTTTAACTGGAAATATAGTGATGTGACAGCCAACGCAGAGCACATTGCCGCAGCGGGGTTACAAAAACGTGCTGGTTTCACCAGCGATGAAATCGAGTGGCAACGAATGGTGGGCTCGCTATCAACCTCAAGATCTTCGAGTGATTGACTCGCCAATCGGCAACAAAACCGATTTTAAAACCATGGTTAATACCCTACGCACTTATGGCGTTGGCGTTTATGCTGATGTAGTGCTCAATCATATGGCGAACGAAACTTGGAAGCGCAGCGACCTCAACTATCCCGGCAGTGAAATATTAACCAACTACGCGAATCAAGCGAGCTACTATCAACAGCAAACCCTGTTTGGTGATTTAACCCAAAATCTGTTTTCAGTGCATGATTTTCATCCTGAAGGGTGTATTACCGATTGGAGCAACCCCGGCCATGTGCAATATTGGCGTTTATGCGGTGGCCCGGGAGATCGCGGCTTACCCGATTTAGCAGCGAACGATTGGGTACTTGAACAGCAAAAATCCTACTTACGCGCACTAAAGCAAATTGGTATCAGCGGCTTTCGCATTGATGCTGTGAAACACATGAGTCAATACCACATTGATCAAGTGTTTACTCCTGATATTATTGCCGATATGCATGTTTTTGGCGAAGTGATCACCAGTGGTGGCCTAGGTGATGCCACTTATGATGGGTTTCTGGCCCCTTATTTAAATAACACTAACCATGCCGCTTATGACTTCCCACTGTTTGCCTCCATTCGTGCCGCTTTTTCCTATCTGGGTTCCATGACCTTATTGCACGATCCACAAGCTTATGGACAAGCATTGGATAATGCACGGGCGATTACCTTTACTATCACCCATGACATTCCGACCAATGATGGCTTTCGTTATCAGATCCTCGATCCGCAAGATGAACAGCTCGCTTATGCCTATATCCTAGGCAAAGACGGTGGCACGCCGCTGATTTACAGCGATGCCCTCGCGGCGAACGAAGATAGAGATAATGGTCGCTGGGCGAACGTTTGGAATCAACCAACTATGCTGCAAATGTTACGTTTTCATAACGCAATGCAAGGCCAATCGATGACCATGATACATAGCGATACATGCTTGCTGATGTTCAAGCGTGGCAAACAAGGGGTGGTCGGCATTAATAAGTGTGGTGAAGCAAAGCCCATCACTATCGATACCTATCAGCATGAGTTCAATTGGTATCGCCCTTATCAAGATGTATTAAGCGATGACGAGTTTATCGTTAATAACCGTTACCACACGTTATCAATCCCTGCACGTTCCGCTCGGATGTGGATGCAGTAATTGCTTGAGTACCATGGTCTGATTACAAAAGGAGTGATTTTAAATCACTCCTCTCTTCTAGGATCGTTGCCCATGAGCTATTTCAATCCATCTTATTAACCAATGGCTAGTTTGGTTTCAGCATAACGGAGCTTTCTTTTTCGTGGGCTTGCTAAAAAATAAGCCAATGTTAATGGACCAAGTCGTCCCATATACATCATAAAAATAATGATAATTTCCCCCGATAGTGAAAGCTCTCCCGTTAACCCACGAGATAAACCGACTGTACCTAACGCAGACACCGCCTCAAAAATAATATCGAGCATCGGAGCATTTTCACTCAGCAGCAAAGCAAAGATCGCTAACCAAGTCACAACGGCTGAAATCAAGGTCAACGCCAACGCCTTGCTGATGGTGTCTTTAGCAATTTCACGATTAAAAACAGAGACTTGTTCATCACGTCGTAAATAAGCATAAGTCGATAAAATCAGCACCATAAACGTCACGACCTTAATACCACTCGCAGTACTCAACGATCCGCCGCCAATAAACATCAGCATCAATATAATGGCTGTTGTGGCATCTTCGAGTTGATCAATCGCCAGCGTATTAAAACCCGCCGTTCTTGGTGTCACTGCTTGGAACCATGATGCTAACCATTTTCCTAATTCATCGAGCGGCGCTAAGGTATTAGGGTTATCGCGTTCAATCAAATAAATCGCAATCACCGCAACCGCGTTAATCAAAACCGTTCCGATGATCATCATCCGACTATACACGGTTAATTTTGACCAACGACGATGACGCTTTAAATCCATCCATACAGAAAAACCTAAACCACCAACAATAAAAAGACCCGTAATGGTGAAGTTAACGATAGGATCGGCAACATAAGGCATCAAACTATCAGCACTAAGCGCAAATCCAGCATTGTTAAAGGCACTAATGGTATAAAAGAAACCATGAAACAAGCTAGTTTGCCATCCCAGTTCGCCGCTCCACCGTAACGTTAAGATCAGCATGCCTACCAGCTCTACAGCCAATGCAAACATAAAAACGGATTTCGCGGTTGCAACCAAGGTCGAAGAATCGGTTTGATTAAACGCCTCACGAGCCACGGTACGCTCTAAAAAGCCGATTTTTCCACCTAAAGCGATTAAGGTAACAATGGCGAATGTCATTAGTCCTAACCCGCCACATTGGATCAATAATGCTATTACCACCTGGCCAAACTTCGTGAACTGAGTCCCCGTATCCACCACCACTAACCCAGTCACCGTGATGGCTGATGTGGCGGTAAATAAACTTTCAATCCAAGAGATGGGTTCGTGTGTTGCTATTGGCAATTTTAATAACATCGCCCCGACGAGAATTAACAACAAAAAGCTACCACTTAAAATCAGCGGCGGCGCGCCCACTAACTTTTTACCCGCTTTAGGTTTACGCTCAATCGGCGTGATGGATGGATGCCATAAAACCATGTCACACCAACCTTGGGGCAAGATATTTTAGCTCAGCACGGGTTCCACAGAGCAGAATGATGTCTTTCTCTCGCAACACAAAATCATGCGCTATTGAGTTAATGATCTCTTGATCCCGTTTAATCAATACCGTTTGTACGCTGCCTTTAGCATCACCCAGTACTTGACCAATCGATGAGTCGTGTAATGATGCTCGAATATTCACTTCCACGACGTACAAACCATGGCCTAATGAAAGGTAATCATTCACCATAGGATAGTTCAAAGCCTGTGCAACACGCACTCCCATTTCCTCTTCAGGATGGATAATACGCTGCACCCCCAGTTTAGAGACAATGGTATGATGCGCTTTAGTACTGGCTTTGACCCAAATCTCTTTCACCCCCAAATTTTTCAACGCCAAAGTGCACAGCAAGCTCGATTGCATATCTTCACCAATCGCCACTAAGACCGCTTCACTATTACCCAAATCCAACTCACGTAACGCATTTTCATCGGTGGAATCACAAATAATTGCCTGAGTAAGATCTTCCACGTATTTTTCGACAATTTTAGGGTCACGATCAATTCCAGTGACGGTGTGTCCAAGATGAACAAGTTCTAGACTAGCAGCAATACCAAAACGCCCGAGTCCAATAACGGTAAAATGAGCCATGACGGTTCCTTTATTATGTGTTGAAATATCGATAATTACGTCGCTGTGGCGTAAACGCCACTTGGTGGTTAATCCTATAATTATCAGGTTTACTGATTAACTTTTTCTCTAATAATGTGGATAAGTGATTAGTGATAAGATCACTCTGCACAGACCAAACGATAGCCGATTCCAGACTCCGTTTTTATTACCTGCTGCTCATCAGCACTATCATTGAGTTTTTTGCGTAACTGACTGACTAACACTCGCAGGTAGTGCGTATCTTCTGTGTGGCTGGCTCCCCAAATCTCGCGCAGTAAATCGGTCTGTTTCACCAATTGACCGGGAGTGCTCATCAGCATTTCAATAAAGGCAAATTCCTTTTTGGTCAGCTCAATTTCTGTGCTTGATAGCCAACACTGATGAGTGTCCTTTTGTAATTTCAGCGCCCCAAAAAGAAGGGTATTTGGGCATTCAGCGTCTGAAACTAAATCTCTTACCAACACCTTAACTCGGACAATGAGCTCACGAACACCAAAAGGCTTACTCAGATAATCATTAGCACCGGCTTCAAGTAAACGGATTTTCTCTTCTTCTTGATCTCGTGCGGTTAATATCAGGACTGGTGTTTTACTCATGGTACGAATATGAGTCAGAAAGCCAATACCATCGCCATCAGGCAACCCCAAATCAAGCACCACGACATGAGGCTGAAAACGAACAAAGGTTTCTCTTGCCATTGCGATAGAGTCTGCCCCCATGTAATCAAATCCTTCTGCCGCTAACGAAATACGCATAAAGGTTTGAATTTGCGGCTCGTCATCGACTACCAGTATTTTATAATTCACGATCCTCTCCTTGCTCACCGAATGGTAGCGAAATACGTATCAAACATCCCTGCTCAACATCGACAGATTCAATACTCCCCTGGTGGGCGCAGATCAGACCTTTAGCAACACTCAAGCCTAGCCCTGAGCCCGAGTCAGCGTTGTTATTGGTTGAGCCTGAATAAAAAAGCTCAAATACCTTTGCCGCCTCATCCGAGGTAAGTTTTTGACCTTGGTTATAGATGTCAACGACGACATTTTGCTTAGCTTGATACACGGTCACGGTCACCGCTGTATGATGAGGTGAATAACGCAGCGCATTATCCAATACATTCAACAACGCTTGTTCAATCAAAGTTCGACTAACAGGGATAGGCCGTATAACCCCATTGACCTGAATATCGACTTGCTGCGCCGAGCAAGATAGACGCTCAACAACCGTTTTCAGAATATGCACAACCGATTCTGGTTGTTTTTGGATACGAACCACGCCGTGTTGCAATTTCGTTGCTTGCAAAAGATTCTCGATATACTGGTGCAAGCGATGGCTTTCTTTTATCGCACTATCCAACAACTCATTTTTTTCCGCTTCTTTAAGTTGCTGTTGGTATTCTTGAAACGTAGTCAAATTGCCAATCACGCCTGCCAATGGCGTCCTTAAATCATGAGAAACAGAGAGCAAAATTTGGTGACGTAACTGAACTTGTTCGAGTGCACTTTGCGAACGACGATAACGCGCAGCAAGCTGACTGGTTGTAAACGCCACCACCACAAAAACCAGCAGATTGATGATGTCATCCCAATGAAACATCTGTAGCGAATAACGAGGCGTGGTAAAGAAAAAATTAAAACTCAATGCCTCGATAATCGCAGCCGCATAGGCTATCTGAGAGTGACATTGCAGGGCAATCACCACGATCGACAACTGCAATATCAGTAATACTGCGATAGTTGAACCTAACCAATGATCCAGCACTAAAGAAACGAATAGCGCACTGAAAAAAACTAAAGTAGAGAGTAAGTAGCGATTGTTAAACCAACGGATAACCATAAAAAGTGCAACACGATGCAAAACATGTTGCTCACTCTATCAGATGCCGAAAAAGGCTTCGCGTAAAAAAAGCGTAAAAAATTTATATATGTCTTTTTTATTGCTATGATGCCCATATGCATGGGTCAGCATTTGAAGCAACACGAGTCCAGAAGCGATGTTTCAAAATATCAATTTAAACTTATTGAAGTCATTACATATTATTTTGCATGAAACTCATGTAAGTAACGCGGCCAAACGCCTTTACATTACACAATCCGCTATGAGTAGACAATTAGCTCAGCTACGAGAAATATGCCAAGATGAACTACTCGTCCGTAATTCTAATTTTTATGTTCTAACACCTAAAGCTGAGCTACTAAAAAAGAAACTTGATCTTTTTTTCTCAGACTTCGAACACTTATTAAATGATGTTAAATTTGAACCTAAAAATTGGCAGGGTGAATTTGTTATTTCTTCCAGTGACTACGTAGCTCAATATATATTACCTCATATATGCTCTACACTTGGACAACTCGCTCCAAAGTTAGACATTTCTTATCAGCTATGGAACCCACTGCACATAGGTAAATTACATGAATTGGGAATAGATATAGCCTCAACCATGCTGAGCGAAAAACCTGAAGGTATTTCCAGTCAATTCATAGGCAGTGATTATTCCGTACTTGCAATGCGTGCAGGGCATCCTTTATCGAATAAAGATAAAATCAGCATCAATGATTTAATCAGCTATCCATATATAAAGATAACAGGAGGAGCAGATAAAGATTATTTATTTGATCAGTACATAGATGCTCTAAAACTTACCAGAAATATAAAACTAAAAGTCCCATTTTTTTCAGGTGCAACGACACAATTAACTCAAACAGACTCACTCATGGTCATTCCTCTACATATTGCCAAAACGCTCGAAAAACTATCATCCATCACTTATAAGCAACTACCATTTGACATTGGCATTAATAAGTATTGGTTAATTTGGCACCCTAAATTTGATAATGCCCCAAGCCACAAATGGATAAGAGAACAAATCATGTTGATAATGCAAGAGAATGAATATTCTATTCACATTAGTTGATTAACAACTCACCATCATTCCCCCAAATCATCCCTAGTATGATTTATCATGATTTCAAATCATGGCAATCTTCTTGTATGGTTCAGAAACTGCTTTTAATAAGGCAGGATACCTAGGAGAAGTACATGACATTCACATTTATCGTTACCTTATTAACCATATGTTTATTGGGAGCAATGTCCCCTGGACCTAGTCTGGCTATCGTAGTCAAACACTCACTAGCTGGCGGGCGCTTATACGGGATGCTCTGTGCTTGGTCACATGCCTGTGGCATATTTATTTATGCACTCTTAACGATCAGTGGATTATCCATTGTATTTCAGCATTATCCTGTTTTATTCACCACAATCTCGTATCTAGGTGCTGCGTATTTAGCTTATCTTGGGATTCGTTCTTTACTGTCAAAAGGGGGAATTCGTGACAAACTTCAATCAGGCGAGCCAGGTAGCGTTATAGAAGCAATGCGAGATGGCTTTGCAATATCTATATTAAGCCCTAAAATTGCGCTATTTTTTATCGCACTCTTTAGCCAATTTATTACAGAAGGTCAAGCTGGTACCGATAAAACGATAATAGCTTTCATGCCAGCTATCATCGATGGTCTTTGGTATACTATAATTGCGGCTATATTTTCAAGTCATTCTGTTGTAGAAAGAATACGTTCTAAAGCTGCCATTATCGATAAAATAACAGGATTAATTTTAATCTCATTAGCCATAAAAGTTATTTTTATATAACCAAAAAACTAACAGTTATATACCTCACATCACTTAATTTACAGTAAGCTTGGTTAGAGATAATAGATAATAGCCAAAATATTATAAAACCGGTCGCAATGAAATATTGATGAACGCTAAGGAAAACTAAAGATTTTTGTAAAAAATCCTTATATAAAGACAAGGCGTGATTTAAAGTCACTCCTTGTCTTTCTTAGTCACGCACTGTTATAAAAATCAACATTCCCTCATCACAGCTCAATTTGCCTCTTCACGCCCGAATCTGTGGCAAAATCATCATCATGACTGACGAGAATAAATCCGCCACGATAATCATATAAAGCTTGAGCTAGGATGATTTTAGAATCCAAATCAAGATGATTATCCGGTTCATCAAGTAGCAGTAATGGCTGCTGCGGTTGATGACTGGCAATCAACATGGCTAATTTCATCTTCTCACCGCCGCTTAAAGTCCCGCCAAGACGAAAGACACACTCACGACGAAAGCCAATACCCGCGAGCAATGTTCTAGCTTCTCCCGCTTGCATACCATCACATTGCTCTAGCAGGTTATCGAGCATTGACAATTGCGGCACAATCACCGCGAAATGTTGATCAAGATAATAGATTGGCGCGCTCCGTTGCAGCGAGCCTTGCTTAAGTGAAAGCTTGCCGAGTAAGGTTTTCAACAAGGTTGATTTACCACTGCCATTAGCGCCAATAAGGTGAATTTTTTCATCCGCTTTCACTTGCCAGTTGATGGGTTGATTGCGCCCGAAAGCCAATACCGCATCGAACAAGGCAACAGCATGACGCGGTCGATTAACGGTATCCGCCAAATAGAGTTTTTGCTGACTTATCGACTCTTTCCTCGCCTTTAATGCTTGTTGTTTAGTCTCTAAATGAACTTGACGCCGCTGCTGATTTTTAGTGCGATTGGCGCTATGCGCGGTGGCTCTATCTTGCTGAAAATCCAATAAGCTTGTCGCCTGACTACCCGATTTACGTAATTTGTTCCCTTGCGCTGCTCTTTGCTGTGCTTTTTCACGATTTCGCTGCGCTTGTATCATTAATTGCCGTTGCTGCTTGTCAAGATTGGAAAGCTGGCGCTCTAACGCCTGCGACTCGTGACGCTTTTGCTCGGCGTACACATCATAATTTCCGCCAAAGATTTGCAGACCAAGGCTAGATAACTGCCAAATCTCCTCCATCTCTCGCAAGAATAAACGGTCATGGCTAATCAGCAAAATCGCTCCCTTGAAAGCCCGCATCGCCTCAAGCAACCACTGCTTGGCCGCCCCATCAAGATGGTTAGAAGGCTCATCAAGGATCAATAATTCAAACGGACTACTCAACAGTTGCCAAAGCTGCAATCGCGCCAACTGTCCACCGCTCAGCTGTGCGCAAGCAAAGTGAGGATCAGCCGGTAACCCGATGGCGTTTAGTTGCTTTGTCAGTTGCTGCGGCAAATCCCACTGCTCGCCAATCACATCGAACCAATGCGCTGAGCAATCACCGGACTCAACGTGTTTTAGCGCTTCAAGTACATCGGCTTTACCTAAAAACTGAGCAATAGACAGGTCGCTAGCTAATAAGTGCGAAGCTTGCTGACGATAAATGGCCATCGACTTCGTTCGAGTTATCGTACCACTCGATGGTGGTAGATCACCGCTTAATATCGCCGCTAATATCGATTTGCCTACCCCATTACGGCCAACTAAACCGATACGCTGACTTTTGATGGTAAACGACAATGACGCAAACAACCTATCGCCATTGGCAAATTGATAGCTGATATTATCAGCCTGTAAAACTGGCATGATTTGCCTCCTGTAAGTCAGGGACAATCGCCGCCGCTAAGCTGTAACGAAAATAAGATTCAAAGCCTACACACACCCTGATTGAAGAGCTATGCGGGTAATGAGGCAAAGAATGATCGGAAAGTGAGCTACGCCGACTAACCCTGTCGATCCAAAAGTAAATGAAAAAAATGGATAACAGGCTCAGTTATTCATGTGGGCGTACTCTCCTAAAGAAATGAGGCAACCAGATTAGGAGATTTCAGCTAGAGAAGTCAAGAGGATAAAAAAGGGGTTAGCTTAGCAAATCTATCATCAATCTTGTGCTTGTTTTCACCGTGGTGAGCTTAGTCGTCGCCTCTTTGTGCTCTAAGAAATCGCTCGATTAGACTAGATCGCACTAACTAGCTAAAAGCCCAAAGAGACATCAACAAAAATGCCACTCTGTTCAATACAAGTGGCATTTTATTATCCCGACAAGAGCTAACGATGAGTGGTTATTGGTACTTCTCACCTGCTGCAGCGACGAACGCCATTTCTACTAAGAGTTCAGGATTCGCCAATTCAACTTTGACGCAAGCACGACTTGGTGCGCACCCTTCAGGGAACCATGTATCCCATACTTCGTTTAGCGCATCAAAGTTAGCAAAATCCGTCACGTAAATCGTCACAGATAGAATGCGTGACTTATCGCTATCAACATTGGCTAACATTTGCTCAGTTTGGTCGAAAATCTGTTGTACTTGCCCTTTCATATCCGCAGTGGTATCTGCTTCTGCCACCTCAACAAAGTTGGCAATGCCGTTGAATACCGTAACATCAGACCAACGTTTGCATGGATTAATACGATGAATTGTCATGTTATTTCTCTTAATTATTGTTTCTCAACCAAACACACAGGTGCACCAACATCACACGAGTATCCGGTTGGAGTGATAGCGCCAGTTTCCGGATTCCTATGAAAGCTAGCGACATTATTCGAATGTTGATTAGCAACGAGCATCCACTGCCCGTCACGGGATAAAACAAAATCTCTTGGAAACTTACCGCCACAATCGGACATCGCAATTTGAACCGGGATATTACTCGTTACATCAAATGTACTGATCACGTTTTGCCCACGGCATGAGACATAGACAAAACGCTCATCCGCAGAGAGGCGAATCGCAGATGCCGCTTCTTTGTTTTCTTCATCGGCTAGCAGCTTAACTTGCTGAGTCAGATTCCATTGCTCGTCGTACTTACAAAGTACCACCAACGTTTCGGACAATTCACACACCACGTATGCAATAGACTCTTCACGGTTGAAAACCAAATGACGAGGACCTGATCCAGCAGGCATAGCAACGCTTTGTATGAGTGAAAAGTTGCATGCCTCACCATCATTTTCAAAGTCATAAAAATGGACACTATCTGTGCCTAAATCGACCACAGCAAGTTGTTTGGTGTGATTAAGAAACGTTGCTTGATGCGCATGAGACGAGGCTTGACGAGCAATATTGGGCCCCCTGCCTTCCACATATAATTCTGCAATAGATTTCAACGGTTTACCACACTCATCAATGTGGTAAACACTTACATTGCCGGAACCGTAGTTGGCCACAGCAAGTAGCGGGGCTTTGATGTCGACATAGCAAGGATAGTCGCCTTCAATTGGCAATGCATAGCTGTCTGTATTTTCAGCAAAAATCAGCTCTGCACCTTCCAAACGTTCTACTTCATTAAAGGTGTATAGGCCATGTTCGGTAACCGTAAGATAAGACGGATTGCGTGTCGTTCTCATCGCGTCTGGCACGAGGTCGTGATTGATTGTCAGTAAGCCAGTAGTCGAATCGAGAGAGACACATGCGATACCATGACTTTGACTTGGTGAATCGGTATAGGTGCCCACATAAAAATGTAAGTGACCATTTAATGTCATGAGAAAACCTTTCAGAGATATAATAATGCTTAACCGATAAGATTCCGCCTGTGATACCAGACAGCAATCCCTTTTAGTTATCAATCGGTTAAAGTGTGAAGCAACTGCTCAGTTGGTACGACAATAGCGACAATAGTTTCATCAAAAATAATCGCATTTTCATTGATGATACGTTGATACGCTTCAACATCAGATTGGCCCATACCACTGCCCTGCTTAGCAAGTTTAATCAAGGTTAAACCTAAATCGGCAACTTTAATGGCAGCTTCTGCAACTGGCACTGTTTCTACCGACGCCACATTTGCCGCGAAAATAGGTTTGGCTTGCTGCGCCGCTAAACTAATGTTTTGATAATGCATCGCTAACGCATCCAACGCAGTTATATCACCTTGAGCATAAGCCACGACCAAATCTTGCATCTCGTACACTGCTAGGCTTTCTACTGGTAATGCGTCCGCAAAGCGGTTTAATCGTTCGTACTGGTTGTATAAATCGCCTTCGTTTGGTGTAGCGATCCACTTCTCCCAGTGACGAGCGTAGTATTGAGCAGGCTCAATGTACTTCGCTAACGTTTGTAGCGGTGTTTCGTCCGCACCATTGGCAAGACGTTTCAACATCATATTGGCATCGGCATGATGACGCAAGCCAAGCGAAATTTCAGACCATGTATCTATTACCTTCATGCGCCTGTACATGCTGCGTTCATCAGTCAGGTCTTGACTCGACCATAGACGCTCAGCAATTGCGTAGCTTCTCGGCCATAAACGTTGCTCGATGGTCATTGAATCGAGGTTCTCTCCCCAAATGGTGATTTCTCCCCCCAAGATTAGCTGCTGTTCTTTCTCGGTCAGCTCTGCCGGATAACCGCCATTAGGCTCGGGAATTACACTACCTTCCATGTCACTGCTCGCTACTAATTCTCCAGTCGTAGGCCAACGAACATTGCCAATCAACTGGTAACTACTATCTTTCAACTTGCCATCCGCAAAGTCATAATTGAACTCGGTATAAGACATAAAGTTATCGAAGTGGCCTCTAAATTTCACACCCGGTACGTACTCAATGATGAACACCTCTTCGCGAGACTTACCGTTGTAATCGGTAAACGCACGGTAGCTGCCGTCTGTCGCTTTAATAATGGTTAGATTACCTGTACGCGGACCACCTTTGTTGCGCGGTTTCGCCCAATTATAAGTCGCGAATTTCTCATCTTGATATAGTTGGTCATCTACCGTAATTCCTTTCGGTATTGGGTCATTGCGGTAGTGATAGCTGGTTGGTTGCGGCTGGTCTAGGTAATAACCGGTTGAGAGAATACCTTGGTAGCCCTCTTTTGCTGCTCGACCAATACTGTCGTGCCCTTGCCAGCTTTGAATCACAATCGAAGTGGGAAGATCTTTGTGCCAGATTTCATCCCAACCTGTCATCTTCTTGCCACGTGCTTCCAGCATTTGTTCAACCTTAGTGTTCAAATACGATTGCAGACCACGCTCACCATCTAAGTTATTGTCTTTGATAAATTGCTGAATCTTAGGGTTGTCTTTCCACTGTTGGTAATTAGGCTCATCACCACCGATATGGAAATACTCATCTGGAAAAAGCTCGACCACTTCGTCAAACACGCTCGCCAGCATCTTGTAAAGTTCGGGATTGGTAGGGTCCATTAACGGTTCAAACACACCCCAGCCACGTTGGTGCGGATAAGATTGCTCACCCATACCAGACATCAATTCAGGGTATGCGTGCGCGACTGCCGAAGCATGTCCCGGCAAAGAGATTTCAGGGATAACTCGAATGCCAAGGTTACGCGCATAATTCACCACATGGCGAATTTCATCTTTGGTGTAGTAATCACCATCTGCAGTGTCTTGCCACAGTTTTTGGTAATTATCGAGTTGGATACGGATCGCTTGGTCATCCCACATATGCCAATGGAAAACATTCATTTTTGCTGATGCCATCGCATCGAGTTGGCGAAGGATCACATCGAGTTCAATAAAGTGACGGGAAGTGTCGTAAGAAACACCACGCCAAGGAAAACGCGGCTCATCTTGAATCGACACTACAGGAACAAAGTACCCTGTCGCATCCGTAGTCACTAACTGCAAAAAGGTTTCTAAACCATGGAAAGCACCGTAAGGGCGTTCGGAGCGAATGATGATCTGACCATTGCGCGATTCCAGTTGATACGATTCATCACTGTTAATGTCTTGCACCTCTGACTTAGGCGCATTGCGAATATCAATCACCAAGGTTGCGTCTTTTTCCGACTCGGCATGCCAGTTCAACATTGGTAAGCCAGTTTGGCGATATAAACGCTCCATAGTGCGCTTTATGTTGAACTGCACCCGCGGCGAATCGTAGCCTTTGATGTAAATACTGAAGGATTTATCCAGTGAGATTTTCCCCTGCCCCAGCTCTACATTTTGTGGGTAAGGCATTAGGTTAAGATCGGTGTTGGTAGTCATCGCCATCGCTGCCGTTGGAATTGTGATTAAGCCTGAAATGAGTAGTACTAATGTTCCTTTGTTCATCCGCGCCATCCTATCGTTGTTATTCAACCCGAGTCACTCTGTTTCAAAGAAGCATGTGACTCGGTCAAAACACTTTGTTTGAGTTATGCGACCAGCTCCACCGCTTCACGAACCAGCTTACCAACCTCGTCCCACTGTTCGTTTTCAATTAAGCTCGGTGCAACCATCCAAGTACCACCGCAACAAACCACACGGTCGATGGCTAAGTAATCATTGACATTATTTTTGCCAATACCGCCCGTCGGCATCAAACTCACATCGACATAAGGTGCCAGTAGCGATTTCACCATCGCAATACCGCCGCTCGCTTCCGCAGGAAAGAATTTGAGGAAGGTCAAACCTAGCTCAAGTGCTTGTTCAACCTGACTTGGACTGTTCACGCCCGGTATGATTGGCATGTTGATTTCTTGGCAGCGACGTACCGTATTTGGATTCAACCCCGGCGCGACAATAAACTCTGCACCCGCGTCTTTCGCTTGGGTAATTTGCTCTGGCGTCAGTACCGTACCAGCACCGATGCACATTTGCGGATAAGCGTCACGCATGGCTTTAATCGCATCGGCTGCCGCTTCTGTTCGAAACGTCACTTCTGCGACTGGCAGACCGTTTTCTACTAGCACTTTCGCCAATGGAATCGCGTGCTCAACCTTGTTGATTTGGATAACTGGAATAACTTTGAATTGCTGAAGTTGTTTAATCATTGCTTGGGACATAATACGTTCTCGGAAGTTATCGAATGAGATGAGTCATGGCGTCGTTTGGAATGATCGCGCCAGGATATTGAATAACGGTTGCGGCTAGTGCGTGACCGAGTTGAGCAGACTGCTCACAGCTTTGTCCGGTCAATCGCCCAGCCAGATAACCAGCGGCAAAGGAATCGCCAGCGGCACAGGTGTCGATCACTTTCTCAACCTTCTCGGCAGCTACGTAAGCACTTTGCTTTTCTACGTTTTGATGCCTGAGGTTTTGTTTGTCATCACCTTGCGACCAAACCAGTTTGCATGGTTCGCAACCACGTTTGATCACGATTTCTGGGCAGCCAAAGCGAAGGCAGCGCTGCTCGGCACTTTCTTCTTCCCCCCACACGAAGACATCATCGTCTTCTGTGATAAGTGCAATGTCGACTAAAGGCAGAATTTCGCTGTACCAATGTTTCGCCTCTTCTGCAGACCAAAGTTGAGGACGGAAATTATTATCAAAGATAATTTTGCCTCCACCTTGTGAGAACAGACTTAACGCCTTTTTAAGCCTTACCTTGCTATCGTGATTTAAAATCGCAATGCTGATGCCACTTAGGTAGAGGTAATCCAGTTCTTGGTTCGTAATCGCAGACTCTAATTTATTGAGTGAAGAGGTAGAGAAGTAGCTTTTAACAGCTGCGCTATCACGCCAATAAAGAAAGCTGCGCTCGCCTTCTTGATCTGTCTGCACCATATACAACCCCGGCAACTGAGCTGGGAAGATCTCGACAAGATCAGTTGCAATGCCTTCTTGTTGCCAGTTTTCCAGAAGTTCTTGAGAAAGTACGTCTTCCCCAAGACCGGTCGCGTAAGACACTCGGACAGGTTGCTGATTAGTCAAGCGAGAGAGGTAAAGTGCAGTATTGAGCGTGTCGCCCCCAAAGCCTCTGCGAATTGGGTCGCCGCTCAGTTCAATCATGCATTCGCCAAAGAAAGCAATTTTAGTATGGGATGAATCCGTCATCGTTCACCTAATTTGGATAGATTTAGAATGGTGGCTCGGGGGAGCCACCAGTTTGTCAGGCGCTTATGAACAAGTTTCCGATCGAGCCGGAAACTCTCTTCTGTTAAGCATTTTGATTTGCCGCAGTTGTGCGGTTCTGTAGAGAAGCATCTTGTTCCAGAAGACCTTTATCAGACAATTCCATTTCCATCAGAGCACGCTCATCATCAAGGATTGCTTTCGCCATTTCTGGTGAAACTTGGTTAGCTGGAGTCACTAGGCTTACTACCACACCTGCGGTTAGGGCAAATAAGCAAGATGGAATCACTGGGTTGCCCCAAAAAGTGGTCAGGTCTGGGCTCATCATTACTGCAAATGAAGCGATCGATGCGCCTGCCAATGTTGCCAATGCACCTTGCCAGTTGTAACGCTTCCAGAAGCGACCCAACATACCGCAGACAAACATACCAGACATGACTGTCGAGATCATCTTAGTGATGTAGCTGATGATGTCGTTCGAGGTTAGTGCGAACAGCAATGCACAACCGATCACTACAATCAAAGCCAAGCGAGAGTAATTCAACATGGATTCTTTGTTTGGCACGCGACCTGTGAACATGACGTAAACATCACGTAGTAAGATAGACACGCCCGCAATCGCATCTGAACTTGCACTCGACATGGTTGCCGATAAGCCCGCAATCATAACAATAAGACCGACGCCTGCTGGCAATATCGTTGCTGCGATATACGGAAAAGCAAAGTTCGCGTTGTTCAGTTCAGGGTTCATCGCATGTGCCGCCATGCCAATAACTGCAGGGATGATTGAGAAGAACAAGTACAGCACACCAGACGCCACGAATGAACGACGGATGGTTGATACATTTTTACCTGAGTAAATACGTTGGCGGAATGAAGGCGTTGCAAGTACACCCACACCAATCACGACAGCAAGAGAAACCGCAGGAATTAAACCAAGCTTATCAATAGCAAGGAAGCTAACTGCTTCTGGGTCCATAGCAGAATAAAGGTTGTCTAAACCACCTATGTGCTGCACAGACAGTACCGCCATTAGAATGAAGCCGACAAACAAGATGATGGCTTGAATGGTATCCGTCCAAACTACGGCAGTGTAACCGCCAATTACAACATAAATGGTAAACGCTGCTGCGATAATCATCTTCGCAGTGCTGAGCTCAATATCGGCAATCCACGCTAAGTACATACCACCTCCAAGGATGTGTGCGCCCAGCCAGCCAATACAAGCGATAAAGATAAGCAGACCAACCACGTTCTTCACGATGCGGTTTGCACCCACGTAGTAGGCAAGCTCTTCACTCATCGTCATGAAGTTAAGTTTACGAACCGGTGCAAACCACAGCGCCAATAGTAAAATACCAATTGCACCGCCAATGCCGTAAAGCGCACCAGCCCAACCGTTTGAGTAACCAAAGCCGACCGCGCCCATACTTGAGCCCGTGCCAACCATGGTTGCTATCGTGGTACCTAATACGAGAAACAGAGGTAAGCTTCGACCACCGAGTAGAAAGTCTTCACCTGATTTTTGGTTACGAGAAACAAACCACCCCAACCAAATTAAAAATAAGACATACGCACCGAAGCCGGTAAGAAATAGTGTACTGTTCATTGAACACCTCTTATATAAAATCCATCTTTCAGATTGATATAATTCCAGCAGCAAGTATTAGATTTTATTCCATATATTATCTAATTTTATTTTTATAGCTTTCGCTAAATATATTACGCACTACTGCTTTATGAAATTACATTTATGTAGGGAGTGAGAGTGCCAAAAGGGTAATAACAGGAAAGTAATTATTTCCGGCACTCTATTTTATTTAATTAGGTAAAGTATGATTTCTATCGGCGATCTTCGCGATAGCAAGTCACATCGACCTCAACTTTCACGTCCACCACGAGATCACACACCATGCAAATACGTGCAGGTGGGTGATCACCGAAGAACTCTCTGAATACCTTGTTAAACGATTGGAAATAACGAGAATCTGTTAGTACCACTTTTACGTGTACCACGTCAGCTAGCTTGTAGCCTGCTTCTTCCATAATATCGACGCAGTTTTGAATCGCTAAGCGAGACTGGTCAACGATGCCGCCTTCTACCACTTCGCCGTTAGTCATTGGTGTTTGACCTGATACATATAAGAAGCCACCCGCTTCTGTTGCACGTGCAAATGGTAAATGTTGACCGCCAGTACCTATGCCACCTTCTACACCATAACGTTTAATTGACATAATATTCTCCAGTGATAATGCTTAATTTATAAAATTAATTAATTTTATAAATTATTGATAGGTGTTATTTCTATAAATAAATACACCATTTCTATTGTCGGTGACTTTATCTTTTAAATAAGATAGCTCACCATTTACAAATACAGATTCAATACCTTGCGCGACAGAAATTGGATTTTCGTACGTTGCAGTATCTTTAATTGTATTTGGGTTAAATAAAACCAAATCTGCGTAAGCGCCTGCTCTTATTTCTCCACGATCTTTTAATTGGTAACGTGTGGCAGACATACCCGTCATCTTATGAATCGCTTCTGCCAATGGGAAAAGCTGCTCTTCACGACAGTAATGCCCCAAGACTTTCGGGAATGTGCCCCACAAACGTGGATGTGGATGCGGGTCGTTTGGTAATCCATCTGAGCCCACCATGGTCAACTTATACTTAAGTACACGTTTAACGTCGCTTTCAACCATACAGTGATAAACCGCGCCCGCAGGTTGCAACGCTTTTGCCGCTTCCATAAGAGGCAGGTGCATCTCGTCAGCAATGTCTTTCAGCATCTTGCCAGCGTGCTCTGGTTTGCTTTCAGACCAGGTAATGAAGATATCAATTTCATCCGTAACCTGTTTTAAATCCAGTGTCGAAGAGCTAGCGGAATATGGGTAGCAATCGCAAGACACGTCTTGATGCTCAGAAACCTTGTCCATCAAATCCAGTACTTCTACCGTACGTCCCCAGTTGCCTGCACCTGCACATTTAAGATGAGAAATCACCACTGGCACTTTGGCGTACTGCCCTGTTTCAAAGGCTTCTTCCATTGCGCTGATGATTTCTTCAAACTCGGTGCGCATGTGTGTGGTGTAGATACCACCGTGATGACCGAGAATTTCCGCTAGACGCATGACTTCGTCCGCGTTCGCCTGCTTGGCACTCGCATAAGCAAGACCCGAGCTTAAACCCAATGCCCCTTCTTCCATCGCTTGCGTCAATGTTTGGCGCATTTGGTCGATTTCTTCATCGGTTGCCGTGCGCAGTAAATCGTCCATCACATTGTTACGTAATGTCGTGTGACCGACTAACGCCGCGACGTTAACCGCAGGGCTAGCCGCTTGCACCGCCTTCGCATATTCCGCAAAAGTTGGGTATTTGAAATCTTCCTGCTTGCCCAATAGATTCATTGGGTCTGGCGGAGTACCACTGAGTACCGCAGGGCTTGCGCTAATTCCGCAATTGCCTACGATAACCGTCGTCACGCCTTGGCTAATCTTTGCTAAGCAATCGGGGGAACGAATCACATTGATGTCATCGTGCGTGTGCACATCAATAAATCCCGGAGCCAACGCAAGACCTTGACCGTTGATAACCTTCTTTGCAGAAAGCTCGTCTAGCTGACCCACTTGCTCAATACGATCTTGACGAATTGCAACATCAGCCATGAATGGTGCTGCACCTGTACCGTCAAATACCTCTACGCTTTTGATAATGGTGTCGAACAGCATACTTCACTCTCTTCGTCCGTAATTAACATGATTCCATCTTAATAATTCTTGAAATTTAAACAGTGAATAAACACACAAAAAACCCATATTTGTTTGATACTTTTTAACATATTGTTTATGGTGGTTAGCAACAAACACTTAATATCAATCAGTTAAACCATGTTAGAAGTAGGTGCGCTATGAAAGACAATCGCCAAAAGTGTGATAAAAACTATCATAATGAGTTTGTTACCACGCCAGGTTACGGAGAAAAGGCTCAACCTGTTGCGGGCAATTCGGCAGGATTACACAGTTTGATCCATGAAGAGATCACCCTGCCCGCTGCGGTGATCAAATCTTCTTCATTAAAGAACAACCTCGATTGGATGCAGCGTTTCGCCAATCAACACAAAGTGAAGCTGTCACCGCACGGTAAAACCACCATGACGCCTGCTTTCTTTCAGCAGCAATTAGAAAACGGCGCTTGGGGCATTACCGTAGCAACACCGGCTCAGGCAGAGATTGCGGCTCTCGGCGGAGCGAAAAATATCATCATGGCGAACCAATTAGTGGGGCGCGCGAATATGACCATCATCGCCAACTTGATTAAATCCCATGGGATCAACTTCTATTGCTGTGTGGATTCAAGCCGAAACATCAAAGCGCTAGAACGTGCGTTCTCTGAACATCAATTGCCGCTTAATGTACTGATTGAGTTTGGTGTCGAAAGGCGGTCGCTGTGGATGCCGAAACCAGCAAGATGTGGTTGAGCTCGCTACTCTCATCCACCAGCAACCTCACCTTACGCTTAAAGGTATCGAGGTCTACGAAGGCGTCATTCATGGTGACAATGCTGAACAGGACATTCGTGACTTTCTCAACACCACATTAGAAATCGCGGCTCAGCTACAAAGCAAAAAGTTGATTGAGTCCAAACCTCTGGTTACTGGTGCAGGCTCTGCTTGGTATGACGTGGTTTCTGAATGCTTCGCCAACCTAGAAGATTTTGACGCCATCATTCGCCCAGGTTGCTACGCGATTCATGACACAGGCATTTACCTAGACGCACAAAATAAAGTCATGCAGCGAGCTGAAAACAACCAAGGGGCTGCGTGTGATTTAGGCGGTGATTTGGAATCGGCTCTAGAGCTTTGGGCTTATGTCATTTCTCGCCCTGAGCCAACTAAGCTAGTTGCTGGCTTCGGTAAACGTGACGTTGCATTTGATGCCGGATTACCAATCCCTGAACGCGCATACCGCGATGGTGAGCCAATCTCTGTTCAAAGTGCGATAACTACCGCAGTGATGGATCAGCACGCCTTCATCGAAGTAGACGCAAATAGCGACCTTCAAGTGGGTGATATAATTGCCTTCTCAACCTCTCATCCATGTTTAACATTTGATAAGTGGCGTGCCGTGGCAATTTGTGATGATGAGTATCAAGTCACTCATTGGGTGAAAACATGTTTCTGATGATGAGCTTAGTGAAGCTTTTCGCTATACTTCATGCCAAACCTGTAGAGGCGGCACAATCGCCTCCATGTAAAAGATAGGAACACAGCTTGAGTTTAGAAATCGATATTATTTCGCAAATCACTGAGCGTTTCAGTGCGCTGCGCGATGCCGAAAAGAAGGTCGCTAAGTTGATCCTAGACGACATTCAAACTGCCGCCAATGCCAGCATTACTGAACTGGCAGAAAGCGCAGAAGTGAGTGAAGCCACCATTACCCGTTTTGCCAAAGCTATTGGCTGTAAAAACGTGCGAGATATGAAGATCAAATTGGCACAAACTTTAACGGTTGGACAACGATTCATCCTTGAGCCTCCTGATCAAAGTGGCTACCAAGGTATCTATGAGTCGATCAAGCAATCCCTTGACGTAAACCACCGTTTGATTGTTGAAGAAGATATCGACACTGCCGTGAACTGGCTACACAACGCAAGACAAGTGATTTGTATTGGTATGGGTGGCGGTTCAACCATTGCAGCACAGGAGATGCAGCATCGTTTGTTCCGTCTGGGCTATCCTGTTGTGGCCTATAATGATGGTTTGTTATCGCGCATGATTGCGGCGACTGCAGACACAAACGATGTGTTAGTGATGATCTCAGCTACAGGCTATACCCCTGCGATCATTGAAACCGCGCAATTAGCAAAGCAGTACGGCGTAAAAGTCATTGTGATTACTCCGAAAGACACGCCTTTGACCGAGCAAGCCGATTTGGTTCTGCCTATCGAGCACCAAGAGACAGATTTCATCTACAAGCCATCCGCTTGTCGTTACGCGATGTTGGCTTTGGTTGATGTGCTTTCGATGTCATTAGCCGTTAATCATAAGCGACGCTCTCGCGATAAACTGCGCCGACTCAAGGTTGCCCTCGACTCTTATCGTGGCGGTTTAGAAAGACAGCCTCTCGGAGATTAAACCGAGGTAACTCCTTCCGATGACAGTCGATTCCGAAAACGACAAAGCCCGATGTTCAACATCGGGCTTTTGTTTATTCGTGACTTGGTAAAGGGATGATTGGAAAATGTCCGTTACTCACCATGCTAGACCACATTCAGTATGTATTCCCCCATGTTCGTGCTGTCTGAAATAATAACGCCTTCAAAGCCCATATTTTGACGCAGCAGTTGCTGTAAAATCGTCGCCGATAAGGATCGCATCCAACTGTGGCTACGCCGACTAACCCTGTCGATCCAAAAGTAAATGAAAAAATGGATAACAGGCTCAGTTATTCATGTGGGCGTACTCTCCTAAAGAAATGAGGCAATCGGATTAGCGGATTTCAGCTAGAGAAGTCAAGAGGAGAAAATCAGAGTTACTCCTCCTGATTTTGTCATTGATGTGAACGTAAGAACGTCGCACAGATTGTCGCCATTTCGTCACGCTGATAGTGAAATCGGCGATCAGAAGAGCAGATAAGTAATTAGAATAATCCATGCCATACTGCGGTTGCGCCGCTGACTAAACAAAGTACCAGCGCTGCAACGCGGATTTTTTCTTTCGGCAATGAATACGTGGTTTTACGGGCTAACACATAGCCTAACCAAGCAGCGGGGATCAACGGTAAAGTCAGCAGTACATGGTGCCACGTTAAAAAACCCGTCGGCCACTGCACCATTAACGAGATGATCGAACTAAATACAAAGAAAGCCGATAAATTACCGCGCAGTTGATTAGCTTCTTGATGCTGAAGCAACAGCGCCATCGGAGGGCCACCGATGCCACTACTGGTTCCAAATACGCCAGAGAAAAATCCCGCGATGCCCATCCGAGTTGGATTTGGTTCAATACGCAGCGGCAGCAAACTCACTGCTACCGCAAACAGCACTAGCAAACCCAGCCACAGAGCCAAGGCCTGAGTAGAAATCCACATCAACAGTAAACCACCGACAATCGAACCCGGTATACGCCAAATTAAGGCCATTTTTAACCCACCAATCGAAATGCTCTCGCGATATTTCATCGCATTAAGCACCGAAATAAATAGCGCGACCAAACAGATCGGCGCTGGCACATAATCTGGAGAAATCAGGAACAACAACGGCGATGCAACCACAGCTAGCCCAAAGCCGATCGCGGTCTGTACAAAGGAGCCTATGAAAACCAACATTATGGCCATCCACACACTCACGTCTAAATATTCCATTTCGTTGCCTTGAACTATCATGTATCGAATGGCACTGACGGTATCAGTTCAGCAATATTTCGCAATAGAAACGTTTTGCCCAAATTGACCATGTCACGGTGCACAGACGAAAGCGCTGTCTCGTAGGCACTTAGTAATCACTATTCTGCCAGACACTTTCATTCTAAAACGGTAAATCCAGTATTTCGATCTGATTAAAATGTGGTTCTGCAAGGCCTTTTAAGTAGTTCGCTACATTCAAACTTTGTGAGTGTGCGCTTTGACTGCCAAAAATAAGAGTCAGTTTCATATCAATTTCTTTTTAAACTGCAAGCCAGTGTTGTTGAATAAGTGGTTGAGGTGGAAAGCGGGATAGCCAGCACGATCGAGATAAAAATCGCCCCTGCCCCGAAAATTTGCGTCCAAGTGAGTGCTTGATCGAGAATGACATAACCCAGTAAGCAAGCCGAGACACTGCTCAAAAAACCAAGAAAGGACACCGTGACCGTTGGCAGTTGCTCAATACCACGGAACCAGAGAAAGTAAGCCAGCATAGCGCCAACCACACTCAGGTATCCGTAACCGAGGTAGTTAAGCACAGTAATTTGCTCTGGTACGCCTTCAATCCATAGGGTCGGAGGCAGCAAAAACACGCCACCAAACAATAATTGCCAGCCGGTAAATCCAAGTGTGGACATGCTTTGAGGACGCCCCCATTTTTTGGTCAGTACTACGCCAGAGGCCATACTGAATGTTCCCAAACAGGCGATCAATAAACCTTGTATGCTCAAAGATGCGGTTTGATTAAGCACTAATAGTCCGATCCCAATAACACCAACCCCCCCCCCCCCGCCGCCCACTGCAAAGGGGTGATGCGTGCGCTCAGAAGAATCCAACTCATCATCATCACCAACATAGGTTGGAATGACATCACCAATGCTGCCATTCCTCCTGGTAATTCAGTCGCTGCAAAAAATAAGCAGTAAAAGAAGAAACCAATATTAAAAAAGCCCAATACAGGTAAACGCCACCACCAATTTCCAGTTGGTAAAGTTCGAGCAAACAGTACTAGCAATATCCCAGCAGGCAGAGCTCGTACTAAAGAAGCCATGAGTGGCGCATTTGGCGGTAGTACTTCGGTGGTTACGATATAAGTGCTGCCCCATACGATAGGTGCGATAGCAGTAAGCAGCATCGTCTTGATTCCTGACGTTGTATTCATTTTTGACCCTATTTAGTGGCGTTAACTTCCATAAAAGTATCTCTTAAAAAAGATACTTTTTAGAAAATAATAGAGAAATGGTTTTTAATCAAGTATCTTTTCAAAAAGATATATTCAGAGGGAGAGATCATGTCATCAGATAACACCATGCCAAATGACAAAGTGGATGCCATTCTTGCACAGTGGCACAATATCAGACCGGATCTAGATTGTTCTTCGATGGGCGTTGTTGGCCGATTAAACCGCACTTATGAACTTTGGAAACCTCAATTAGATCAAGTCTTCCAGCGCTTTGATTTAAGCTCAGTTGAGTTTGATATTCTGGCGACCATCCGTCGTAGCAATACCGCCATCACGCCTACTGAGCTGTACCAAACCTTGATGCTCTCTTCCGGTGCGATCAGTACACGCATTGAACAACTGGTGCAACGCGGCTTAGTGCAGCGTATGGCCAGCGATCAAGACAGACGAAGTTGTAAGGTGATGTTGACCGAACAAGGACAAAGTTTGATCGACCAAGCCTTGAATGCCCATGTCGACAATATGAATCGCATGTTAGAAGTGCTCACGGAACAAGAACAAATACAGTTAGAGCAGCTCTTAAAAAGAATTCTGCTAGCGGAATAAAAACCGAAAGAGCAAAACTGATTGAGAAGGTGTGCAGATAGCAGATAAATAAGACAAAGAATGATCGGTGAGTAAGCTGCCTACGCCGATCAATCTTGTCAATCCAATAGTAAATTCAAAGATGGCTAACCATCTCACGGAAATCGCATGAATACCCCCGTCATTCAAGGGCTCCAAGTACCTTACCTAAGTACTCCACATCCATCGCGCACTTCATTCGTTTGCGTTGAATGCCTCCCTTAAAGCTCGTTTCTTGCTTTAAAAGGTTCAAACATACTTGCCTGATCCTTGAAAAAGCCTCTGCGCGATCATCGACTCGAATGCGACATGCATCTTCTCTAAAAGTAACATCAAGTTGCCAGTGCATCGACTCAATTCCCCAGTGAGAACGCGTTGCATCATGTAACTCTTTCGCACTGAGTTTTTTCGAGCTGATGTAGAAGCGGACAGACATATCTTGCTCTGTCGCACGCTCTTCTGTTTTACGCATGTTGACCATGATGCCGACACTTTTCAGGTTTGGCCATTCAAGCTCTAAATCACCTAAAAATGACAACTCATGCGTGACTAATGCACAGCGTGTTTCCTCGCGGCCATGCCCTTTTTCTTGGCTCGCATAACTGTCGCCCTCTGCAAACTCCTGCAACATCGAAGGGCGATAAAACTCACCTATTGCTTTCTCTAACGAGCCTTGGTTTCCCTTTACAGCAAGTAAGTAATCGGCATTTTTATCGATTATCTTTTGCGCGATTTTTCTTTGACAACCCATAGCATCAATCGTCACCAAACAACCAGAAATATTTAGCAATTCCAACAACTTAGGTATTTCTGTGATTTCATTGGTTTTTGCATTCACCTTAGATTGACCAAGACAAAGCCCTTGTGCGGTTGCAAATGCATTGACCATATGAATTGCAGAGCGTTCTTCAGATTTGTTATAAGAGCCGCGAACGGTTTTACCATCGATTGCAACCACTTCGCCATCTGTGATTTGATGACAATCTTTCATCCAACTAATGAACGCTTTTTGCATCGCTGACGGGCTCACCATCCCCATAACGCGAGCGATGGTATCTGACGACGGAATACCATTCTCAAAATCACCCAATGATTTAAGAAAATCGGTTCGGCTTTCACCAAAATCACAGATACCTTCCCAGGTATCAAAGCCGGAGAGCACACCACAGATCGTCAACAAAATAATGTCTGACAATTTGTGTTCTACCTTAGCGGCTTGACGGTAATCTTTTATCACTTCGAAATGCATAAATGGGTTCGTTATTGTCGTCATAATTTGGCTCCGTTTAAGTACAGAACCATTAAAAAACACTCAAAATGATCTACAAATTGATCCTTAATGAGTTTCCAATATTGTGATGGATGCTAAAGAAATACCTTGTAAATTAGAAGGCACTAATTTGACGAAAACCCTTTAAAAATAGGCATATTCATGCGATTTCCCTGCTAACCATCTTCAACCAACACGACCACTTCAAGTCGTTAGGATAAATCACACTTACGAATATAGAAATTCAGAAATTGCTGACTAAAATCAGCACCTTCTGTGGTTTGTGCTATACGTTAATGAGTCAGATATCAAAACAACGATAACTTGTTAAGTGAGCGCTTCATGTCTAACGATGCTATTTATGACCAAGCCCCTTGGGTCAAACTCTACAGTCCGGAGCAACTGGCTTTGCATCAAGGCCATGCTAAAGACAGCCATGCTTGGCGCAGTATTCCTGAAATGCTCAGTGAAGCGGCCGCCAAATACAGCCAACGTAAAGCTTTTACCACCTGCATGCCCAATGGCATGAACGGTAGCCTTACTTTTGGACAAGTAGATGAGATGTCGACCGCTTTTGCTCATTACCTACGCGGCGAGCTTGGCTTGCAAGCCGGTGATCGCGTTGCGGTGCAAATGCCAAACTGTTTAAGCTTACCCGTTGCCGTGATCGGGGTGCTCAAATCTGGCTGTATCTTAACCAGCGTTAACCCGCTGTATAGCCGCCGTGAAATGAAACATCAGTTCAGTGACGCTGGGGTAAAAGCCATTGTCATTTGCGATATGTTCACCGATAAACTGCAAGACGTCATCGAACAGACGCCGATCCAGCATGTTATCGTGACCTCTTTAGCCCAATGGTTTCCTCCGGTGGTACGCGGCATTCTTAAGCTGGTCTTGAAATATTGGAATAAAGTGATTCCCCCACATCAGTTAACTCATCATTCCATCGATCAAGCGATTCACCTTGGCCGTCTACGCCAAAAAAACGACAAGCTGGATGTGCAAGAGTATTGGCAAGATTTAACTCGCGATGACACCGCGCTGCTCCAATACACGGGCGGTACCACGGGCGTTGCGAAAGGGGCGATGCTCAGTCATGGTAACTTACTCGGTAACGTAGAGCAGATGGATAGCTTGGTCCAAGGGCATATCACGAGCGGCCAAGAAACCGTACTCACTGCCCTACCGCTGTATCATATTTTTGCTTTCAGCGTTAACTTGTTGGAGTTTTGGCATCAAGGGGCGCATAACATTCTAGTGCCGAGCCCAAGGCCGATCCAAAACTGTCAGCGCGCGTTTGATAACTACCCTATCAGTTGGATGACTGGCGTGAATACCTTGTATAACGCGCTACTCAATGAAGAGTGGTTCACGACCTTTCCGCCTAAACACCTTAAAGCCGCGTTAGCCGGCGGCACCGCGTTACATGCTACGGTTGCCGAACGCTGGCAAAAAGCCATTCGCTGTCCGCTAGTGGAAGGTTATGGCCTAACCGAAAGCTCGCCAGTGCTCTGTTTTAATCCCTTAACCGATCCACGTCCTGACTGTATCGGCATTCCAACGCCTGGTACTCAGTTGCGCTTAGTGGATGATGACGGGCATACCGTCCCGCTTGGTGAGCCGGGAGAACTGATTGCTAAGGGCGTGCAAATTATGCAGGGCTATTGGCAGCAACCGGAAGAAACCGCTCATGCGCTGCGCGAGGGTTGGTTATACACTGGCGATATCGCCATCATGCATCCCGATGGTCGCTTACGCTTAGTCGATCGGAAAAAAGACTTGATCCTTGTCAGTGGTTTTAATGTCTACCCCAACGAAGTGGAAGAAGCGATCGCTGGCTTAGAGCAAGTGATGGAGTCAGCCGTCGTCGGCGTTCCCGACCCGCTCACGGGAGAACAAGTTCAAGCTTATGTGGTGTTGCGTGAGCAAGGATTAGATGAAACCAGCGTGAAAAAACACTGTAAAAAATAACTCGCCGCTTATAAGGTTCCGAAAAAAGTGGTCTTTGTTGATGAGCTACCGAAAACGCCCGTCGGCAAGGTTCTGCGCAAAGATGTTCGTGCCATGGCCCTTGGCCAATCGACCCATTCTGATCATTAGGAGGCCATCATGTTAAGCGCTTTTGAAGAAACCCTATTATCGGTAATGATGATCATCATAATGTTTGGCATGGGTGCAAGCCTAACCTTTCGTGATTTTCGTATCGCCTTTAAACACCCTAGGGCTATCGTTGTCGGATTCAGCTCGCAGTACGCACTGATGCCTTTTATTGCTTTTGCTTTGGTTTGGCTACTTAACCTCACCCCTGCGCAAACGGTCGGCATGGTATTGATTGGTTGTATGCCCGGTGGAACCACTTCGAATATCTTTGCTTACTTTTCACGCAGTCTACTTAGTTTGAGCATTATGATGACCATCTGCTCAACCATAGCGGCTTTTGTGATGGTTCCGTTGCTGATGCAATTCTATACCCAAGGAATTGATGACTCACTGCGTATTCCACCCGATCAAATTGGTCGCTTATTGTTTGCGCTCCTTATCCCCACTCTGATTGGTATCTGGTTACGGCGTAAAAATGCCAATATTGGCGCTGTGGTTGAATTAACGGGTGGCGTGTTAGGCGCATTGGTGATTATTTTCTTGCTGGCCACTTGGGTACCACGTAACTGGCAACTGCTGCTCACCACTCATTGGACGGTTTATGTTGCCGTTATCATGGTCGGGTTGATTGGTTTTAATTTTGGCTATTTCTTCTCACGCTTGCTTGGCCTTAATCCGCAAAAAGCGCGCACAGTATCATTAGAAACGGGGATTCAAAATGGGCCTCTCGCGGCTTTGGTGGTTAGCTTAAGTTTTGCCGGAGAATTACAGCAACAAATCTTGTTAATTCCAGTCATGTATTCGCTGTTTATTGTTATCAACTCCACAGTAGTGACTTTCTTTTACCGTAAGCGCACCTTTAGTGAAGAGCTAGCACGCGATCAGGCAAAAATCGAACCCGCCAGTAGTACTAGTTCATCAAGTCAGTAAATATGCTGCTCACCTCAGTTATCTCTATCAAGGCCGCTAAGCGGCCTTTTCAATAACGAATGGCATGTTAATTAGATGCTACAATCAACAGCCCTGATCGCAGTATTGATTGATGCCCATGGGGATTTACCTGTGCTTACCAGCAACCGTAAGTGGCTGATGATGCAAGAACTAAAAATAAGTTTTATTGATAAGAAAAAGGATTAAATAACCAAATCTAATCTTGGTTACCCAATTGTTTATCACACCATTTTTCAATATCGGGTGCATAGAGAGCCAATAAACCAATGCTCATCGCAATACCACAAATAATGTAAATCGCTACCATGTTGCCACTCCCGATTGTATCTGAAAATCCATTAACTGGCTGTCCTTGCATCGTGTGCTTAAAACGCTCAACCGTTTATAGTCTAGCTAAATACGTGGCTATTTGCTAACACACTACGACTTCGCTAATAGTTCATTTCTCACAATTTCAGCACCAGCGCTTAATGAGTGGAGTTTCGCTCGTGCTACCGCTCTAGACAACGGAGCCATGCCACAGTTTGTGCATGGATAAAGCTTATCAGCATCGACGTATTTCAGAGCATTACGCAGGGTGGCCGCTACCGCCTCTGGTGTTTCAATGCTGTTGGTTGCGACATCGATAGCACCGACCATCACTTTTTTGCCGCGTACCAGTTCGAGTAACTCCATTGGCACATGAGAGTTATGGCACTCTAAAGAAATAATATCGATATTCGATTGTTGCAGTTTAGGAAACACCTCTTCGTATTGACGCCACTCACTGCCTAAGGTTTTTTTCCAATCCGTATTGGCTTTGATTCCATAGCCGTAACAAATATGTACCGCGGTTTCGCATTTTAAACCATCGATAGCTCGCTCAAGAACTTCAATCCCCCAATCATTGACTTCGTCAAAAAAAACGTTGAACGCCGGCTCATCAAATTGAATGATATCGACACCAGCAGCTTCTAGCTCTTTAGCTTCTTCATTGAGAATTTTCGCAAACTCAAACGCCAGCTCTTTACGAGATTGATAATAGCCATCGTAAAGGGTATCAACCATCGTCAGCGGCCCAGGCAGAGCCCACTTGATGGGCTTATCCGTTTGAGAACGTAAAAACTTTGCATCTTCTACGAACACCGATTTCTGCCGAGATACAGGGCCAACCACGCTTGGCACGCTAGCATCGTACCGGTCACGAATTTTCACCGTTTGCCGATTCTCAAAATCAACGCCATGCAAATGTTCAATAAAGGTCGTCACAAAGTGCTGACGGGTTTGTTCGCCGTCACTGACAATGTCTACCCCTGAGATTATTTGTTCATGCAAGGCAATACGCAGAGCATCGTATTTGCCATCTATTAACTCTTGTTGCTGTAATTTCCAAGGTGACCAAAGCACTTCTGGCTGAGCTAACCACGTCGGTTTTGGCAGACTGCCTGCCGTTGAAGTTGGGAGTAATTTTGTCATAATGTTGGCTATTCTACTGTTTGGTTGACGATTAAGCGCACTGAGCGACCCATTGTTCAAGAACCGATTGATAAGGTTTGATGAAGACTTCTTCCGCATACTTACCTTGTTTTATCGCCAGTTGGGTGCGCTCTTCGCGGTCATAGACAATATCCGTTAACGAGTGGGCATCGCTTTTCAAGTTCGCTTCATAACGTTCACCAGCTACCCGGTTGGCAAAATAAATCTCAGGGCGATAAATCTTTTGAAAAGTTTCCATGGTGCTGATGGTGCTAATCAGCTCCAAATTGGTGTAATCGTTCAGCAGATCGCCAAAGAAGTAGAAGGCAAAAGGCGCAACACTGTTTTTCGGCATAAAGTAACGAGCTTTTAAGCCCATTTTCTGGAAATACTGTTCCGTTAACGATAAATCCGTCGGCTGGTATTCCACACCCAATATTGGGTGTTGGTTATTAGTGCGGTGATAGACTTTGCTGTCTGACACACTCAAACAAATCACCGGTGGCTTGGTGAAGTTTTGTTGGTAACCTTCTGAGTTAATGAATGATTTAAATAAGTTACCATGCAAAAGACCAAAGTCTTCTGGTACAGAGAATTGCGCTTTGCCTTTATTGTAATCCAGTAGACGCACACTAAAATCGTAATCACGAACATAAGAAGAGAAGTTATTCCCGACAATACCTTCAATCCGTTGACCCGTTTTGCTATCCAAAATACCGGTTTTTAGCACTTCAATCGATGGAATGGTTTCGCTGCTATTTTCTACTTTGATATTGGCTGAAATAATGTCTAACTCGACCGAGTAGCGATCACCCGTTGGGTTATCCCAACAAGCCAACTCATTAAAACGTTGGTCTATCATGCGTAATACGCTACGCAAGTTCTGTTGACGATGTTCACCACGCGCTAAGTTAGCAAAGTTCGTGGTAATACGAGTGTTGTCTGCTGGATGATAATTTTCATCAAGACGAGTCTTTTTAATGGTAAAAGTAAAATGTTGAGTCATCAGCGTTATCTTCCGTGTCAATCAGATGAAACCAAATGATCATCCGTTCAATTCATGACTCAGTTATAACTCGCCCATGATTAAGTTAACAATGTTGTTACTTAATGTTCATTGTGAAAAAAATTCATGTTCGGTGTGCTTCAATAAAAAATAGTAAGGCAGAAGGTGGGATTGCGTCTGTTAGTCAACTGAATAGCTAACTTTTTATTATTCAAAATTGGGGAAATAAACAACAGTTTTGTACAATACTTGTGTGAAGGAGAGTTCTATTGTGTAGCTCAATTACTGCTGCGTAAAGGACTATACAATGACACCAAACAACGGCATTTTTTGGCTTAGGCAAACTCCGCAAATAACCTGTGTAGCTACGCTGGGACCTGAAGGCTCAAGCAGCCAATATGCAGCTCAGTACCTGTCAAGGCTTATTGGGGCCCCATTAGAAGTACTATTATTCAGCACCTTTGAACAAGCCTCTGAGCATGTTGAATCCAATGAGTCATGTTTACTTCTTGTTGCTAATGCATACCAGAAGGTTGATAACTTTTACATGAACGAGCGAACGCTCCTTTTGGGTTCGTTTTTTTTTGCCCCCCCGCCTATTACTTGGCATGTAAAGATATATCTAATCTGACATTCAAAATATTGAGTAAAAATACAATATCTATAGCGTCTCATCATGCTCCACTGTCTCGATTAGACGGCCTTATACGATCGTCCGAAGAAAATGTTCCTGATATACGAAAAGCTCAAATTGAAGTACAGCTCACTGATTCTACCAGTGGTGGTGCTCAACAAACAGCGGTTGACTTGACAATGCTTTTGGAAACAGAGCCATGATCATTTGGGCTATCGATGGTGCGGCTTTGTCGTTGGAAGAAGGCTACCCAATTAGGTTGGTTGATTTCTCATTATATCGCTATAAGGGAGTCAAGTGTCTATCAGAGTTACATTTAACCGATGAATTTGAGCAGGGATATTGGGAGAGGCAAGCGGGCGATTGCAAGACTGGCAAGATCAAACCCAAAAGATATCGAATCGTTGATTTACAAGAACATCGCTTTATTAATGGCACTGGCGAAGTTACGGATTTTTAAGGAACAATAATGATTTCACAACTAATAGCGATGGCAGCTTTTGCCTTAGTGACTTCGATCTCACCAGGCCCAGTAAACATTTTAGCCACTGTTACTGGAGCGAATTACGGATATACCCGTACTATACCTCATATCACTGGCGCAACTTTCGGGTTTGTATCCATTTTGTTTTTGTTGGGCTTTGGATTATCGCAATTCATTGCCGAAATTCCTTATTTAGCAAAGGGCATGACATATGTAGGAGGAAGTTTTCTATTATATCTCGCTTATAAAGTGACTACCCAAGAACCTACCACTAAAAGTAAAGATTCAGAAGAAAGCAAATCAGCGCCATCGCTCTTGCAGGGTATGATGTGTCAGTGGCTGAATCCTAAAGCATGGATCGTTTCGCTTGCTGGTATTTCAGTTTTTTATACAGGGCAAAACGTAGGACTAGAGGTATTACTTTTATTCTGTGGCATATTCTTTGTCGTTTGCTACATATCGCTCTCAGTGTGGGCAATACTAGGGGTTACCATCAGTTCTGTTATAGAAACACCTAAGCAGTTCAAGCTGTTTAACATCTCTATGGGACTACTACTAGCGTTAACTGTTCTATATACTTTCTTCATATCTAGTTGAAAGAGTATTCGTTGATATGGCTAAACAGCAATTTTATCGATCCAATATAATTCCTATAGAACTGCGTTGTTCCACAAATTCAAACGCATGCTATGGTAAACATACTCACGAAGAGTTTTCTGTTGGATCGGTAGATTGTGGTCAAAGTGATTATTTTAATAACAATATGGAAAGCAAAATCGAAATGGGCTCTCTTGTCATAGTGAACCCATTGGAAGTACATTCATGTAACCCCACTCGAGATACCAATTGGAGCTATAAGATGCTTTATGTATGCCCGAAGTGGTTAGGTAACATACAATCTATGATTGTAGATAACCCCTCAAAAAATTTTATACCATTCTCGATTATTCATACTAATTCCCCAGAGCTCTACTGGCAGTTTCAATCATTGGCAAACTCAATCATAGACGATGTCGATCAGTAAGCGCCTAGTTAACCAGTGAGACCTTATTCAGCCTCGCTGATTTCTACATTCCATGGCATAAGATCAGTTAAATCATCGCTTGGTGAACGCTTCGGTAACTCCCTGAACAGGTGCACGAAGTAGAAGTAGGGATTGATGTCGTTGGCACGGCAAGTCATGACCAGGCTATAGAGGTTTGCGCTGGCCTTTGCTCCGTCTACTGAAGTTGAGAACATCCAATTTTTGCGCCCCGTGGTAAACGGACGCACATCTCTCTCAGTCACGTTATTATCGATGCTGATATGACCGTCTTCAAGATACGTAAGAAGTTTTGGCCACTGGTTTATCGCATAGTTGATGGCGATCCCGAGCTTACCTTTCGGTAGTTGTGTTTCCTTAATTCCGACCAACCATTGATGGAACTCATCGAGTATAGGCTTGGCTTTTTGTTGCCTTATCTGTCGCCGCTTTTCTGGGCTTAGTTTTCTAGTCTCCCGTTCTATACCGTAAAGCTTCCCGATATAGTTCAGCGCTTTTTCTACACGGCCAACTTTCTTGGTCGGTTGAGCTTTTTGAGCATCGGTGAACTTACGTCTTGCATGGGCCATGCAACCCGCTTGCGTGACATCTTTAAGAGTGTCATATGCGGGATACCCATCCGACAGCAGATAACCAGAGTAATCACCAAGGAAGGTGTTGAGGCAGTTTGCCCCGCGCCCTGGCTGATAATCATAGATAACCACAGGTGACTTATGGAACTCGCCACTGCGATAGACCCACATATAGGACTTGCTTTGCGCTGTTTTCCCTGGCTCTGACAGTACCTGTACCGTGGTTTCGTCTGCGCAGATTAAGCTTTCAGATAACAAGCGTGCTTTCATCTGGTCGATAATGACGTCAACGTTGTTCCCTAGCTGAACACACCAGTTGGCCAGCGTACCTCGGCTAATATCGATGTCGCCTCGCTTAAGAATATCAACCTGACGGTATAGCGGTAGCGCATCAACGTATTTGGCAGTAACGATGGCGGCGAAGGTTTCTGGACAACCGATACTTTTCGGGATCATGCTGGCGGGTTTGGGGGCTGTGACGATCTTGCTGCTGGTTTCGGTGTGTTCACACTGACGGCAGGCATATTTGGTTCGTTCATGGCGGATCACACTGATTTTCTGAGGGATGATCTTCAGCTCTTCAGAGGTTTCCACCCCACATTTATGTAATTCGTGCCCACAACATTTGCAGTGTGGGGCATTCAGAGTGTGAACCTGAACTTCTCGCTCCAGCTCTTCAGGTAGCGGTTTACGTCCTTTTTTATGATGAGCTGGCTCTGGTTTGTGCAGTGCATTTTGCTGCTCGGCTTCATTGAAGGTACCTTTAACCACCTTTTCACTCTGGGAAGAGAACCGTTTGGATTTACTGAGGTTGAGTTGCTCAAGCAGGAGTTCCACCCGTGTTTTAAGCTCAGCCATTTCTTCTTGCTGGGCCTGTAGTTGCCTGTCCTTCGCTTTGTTTTCTTCCTGAAGTGCTAACAGTATCGCTTTCAGTTGTTCTACATCGTCAGGAAGGTGATTCATCGGTCAGGCTGCTCTTGGTCAGGATTATGCTGTTAGTCTGACAGGGTAAAAGGATCGTTCAAGTCCTTTATCACGATCATGGTATTGGCTCACACTTCAAGGCCATATAAGGGCTGATGAGCTTTAGGGTGTTCCAGATTAAGCCCAGAGAGTAACCATTGAAGTTGCTGTCTGGAGATAGCGACATGACCAGATGCATTGGGTTTAGGCCAGTTAAAACGACCTTTTTCCAGTCGGCGGTAATAAAGCCAAAAACCATTAGTATCCCAGAACAAGATCTTAATTTTGTCTCGGCCGCGGTTGCAGAAGATAAACCAGGCTTCACTGAACGGATCCATTTCCAACACATCAGCCACAATCAATGACAAGCCATCAATAGACTTGCGCATGTCAGTTATGCCCGAGACCAGGTAAATACCCAAGTTCGGTATTAACACGTCAGAGCCTGTAACCAGTTTTGGATTTGGTGTGCTGGCATGTTAGAGGGAAATTCAACGGTCATTCCTGTTGGTAGTGAAAGCATAACCGACTGGCGTTCCCCTATGCTTTTCGGGCTATCTTCTATCAGGACAGGATGCACCACTTGTTGCTGTTCGCCCCCATAAAGCTTTTTGCGCCAGTAGTAAAAGGTATTTACCGTCAGTTGGTTTGCCTTGCAAAACGCGACAATGGATAACTCACTTTGGCTCTGTTGCTCAATGATTTCTGCCCAGAATTGAGTTTTGTTCGATTGGTTCATAGTGACTCCTTGGTTGCGAAATCACTATGCCTAGAATGCTGAGTTATTGGTAGGTGGGTTTAAATAGACGCTTACGTCGATCACATAAAAGTGGAGGAAGAAAGCATCGAATTTTTCTCCAATTTATTTCGCAATGCCAACGCCATAGATATCGATGAGTTGAGCCTAACAAAAGCAAATATCGCCAGAGCTCATCGCTTTATATGTGACAACTTCAAAAACAACATCTCAATCAGAGAGATTGCTCAACACTCTAGGTTAAGTGAATACCACTTAATTCATTCATTTCGAAAATCTTATGGGATAACCCCCCATGCCATGCAAATTGCCATGCGAATAAATGAAGCGAAGGTGTTGCTAAAGAAAGGACATAATATTGCATCAGTTGCCACAGAATTAGGGTTTAATGATCAAAGTCACTTTCATCGTAATTTTAAGAAACTAGTAGCAGCCACTCCAGCTCAATACAAAGATTAATCTACATTAGTTCTGCTGTGAATGTTTGCTACGCCATTTTGTATGGAAACGGATTACTTCGTCAGAAATAAATATAAATATAGAATGCTCTTCCGACACTCATTACACCGAAAGCATGATGTAATCGATTAGTATATCGACTAGATTCGACGGTTTGATAAGCGGTGAAAAGCTTCTCTGACGTGCATGGAAAGAGAGGTAAGATACAATGCGATATACTCTCGTTTCTATCCCTTCTGAAAAGGGGATTTGCAATACACCATCTAATCTGTAACTTTCTAATTTAGTAAGCGCTGTAACTCACAAATGTCGGATAGGCGGCACCTGTTGCCAGATGCCTCCCTCCTCAGAACCGTACGTGCAACTTTCACTGCATACGGCTCAAGCCTCCACAAAGGCACCGTTAAGCACCCAGTAACTAAATTACCTTTGCGATACATGCTTAAAGCTTTAAAACTGCCCCAATGGTGACTCAGTGAATAAGAAACCAAGGTTCGTTGTCAGAAGACGCACTAATTTCATTCGAAATCATCATTTGCTTTTCTTCTTTAATAAAGTTCTTCAAGCTATTTCGCAACGGGAGACCAGCTAGAAGTCAGCTCGCTTTCGCGCCAGATATAAACCTGTATCCCCTTCATTACAAAGGGGCATTCGCTTTCTCTAGCCTCCTTTACCTGCATACCTATCGGCAACCCTCACAGGCTGCTTTCCCATAGGGAGGTATACAGGCTTACCCTGTTCCGTATGTCGCGTAAAATGTCAACTTAGATGCCCACTATAGTGCGAAGAGTACGCTGATCACGAAAGAGTAATGTCCAATCTCTTTCCGACTCTCGCTGCCATTTTGGCTACAGCGTATTAACCACTTCCGCTGCTTCATCATATAACGCACCTTACATGGATTCACATTACATTCATCATATTGACTCCCTAGCACTCACCCGAATTGTGGTTCTCAGGAGGAACATCCTCTCACGATTCCGTTCCCACTCAGCCTAACGTCTGAGTTTCGTTACATTGTCGGTTCCGCTGCTTTATTCAGGAACCTAGGATCATCTGGTGATACAGACGGTTCACTCTTGTCGTGGTAAACAACGCTTCATACGACTTCAGGTCGCACGGACATAAATGAGTTACGAAATGCATTTCTAACCTATCGAGCAAAGATAAAACATGATAGTGCCTCATACATAGGATAATATATCTACATCAATAGCTTATGCAGGAAACTCTTATGGCAAAACAGTTTATGTTAATGGAACCAAAAAATGAGAATTTTAATGAGTTAATTGGTAGTTCAAGTAAATACTTAGTTCCTAGATTTCAACGTGATTACGCTTGGGATATTGAACAATGGGAAGACCTTTGGAATGACATAAATGCCCTCGATGAAGAAGGCTTCCATTACATGGGCTACATAGTTTTGCAACAAACTGAGCAGTATCAGTTTGAAGTGATTGATGGCCAACAGAGATTAGTGACTCTTTCACTAATTGTCCTTGCAGCAATGAAGGCTCTTTCGGGTATGATTGAAAGAGGCGAAGACGAAGCCGATAACAAGGAAAGACTCGCTGAGCTTACCAAGAAGTTTGTTGGTAACAAAAATTTAGTTTCATTAAAAGTTGTCAGTAAGCTGGAACTAAATCGAAATAACAATAGATACTTCCAGAAGATATGCTCGACACTGGAAGCGCCAAATCACCGAGGGATTACATCTACTAACAAGCTCATTAGGAAGTGTTTCGACTTTTTTAGCACAAAAGAATTCGGCGCTACTGGTGCTGAGATTGCGCAGTTCATCATGAAGTTTTCCTCGGCAATGATCTTTACCAAGATTATTGTGCAAGACGATTTAAATGCGTACAAAGTTTTTGAGACTCTTAACGCACGAGGTGTTCAACTTTCAACCCCAGATCTATTGAAAAACTATTTGTTTTCAATAGTTACTAAAAACGATGGTATTGAAGATGATGAGTTAGATGAGTTGGATGAAAATTGGTCTGAGTTGATTGCTCAGCTTGGTGAAAGCAATGTTTCTGACTTTGTTCGATACCACTACAACTCTCATAGGAAGATGGTCACTAAAAAAGAGCTTTTCTCATCTATGCGTAGAGTAGTTACTACTCCTCCAGAAGCGTACGCTTATCTAAGAGAGCTAATCGATTATGCCCCGATTTATGCGTCATTAATAAACCCTAGTGATTCATGGTGGGCTGAGCAAGCTCAAGAGTATAGAGATTCGCTTAAGTTCTTAGTTGGTATTCGGTTGTTCAATATTAAACAACCACTAGCTGTTCTGCTCCCAGCATTTAAGCACTTCACGCCAGAAGAGTTTGTAAAAACAGTAAAATATTTATACGTTCTATCTATTCGATACAACGTAATTTGTCATTTGTCGCCAAGTGAACAAGAATCACTCTACAACCAAATAGCAATAAAGGTATCAGGAAAAGAGTACAAAAGAGCAAGTCATATAAAGAATAGCGAGGAGTTCAAGAGATTGTACCCAAATGATGATACGTTCTTTAATGCTTTCGAGTTTCATCGAATGCCAAGCAGACAAACGGCTAAAAAAATCAGGTTCCTACTTGCTGAGATTGAAAACCACCTCGGCTTCCATTGTGACTTTAACAAAACAACCTTGGAGCATATTTGTCCATATAATCCTGAAAAGCAATGGACTGCTAGCTTCGGTGAAGGCATAAATGACGTTAAAGATCGTCTAGGTAATATGCTTCTACTTGATAAAGACGACTTAAAACGAGCAACGTTTGAACAAAAGAAAGATGCGTATAATAACGCTCCATACTATTTGGCTCAAAAAGTCACTGAATACTCCGAATGGAACTTAGACACTGTTAATGAGCAACAAAAGTGGATGGCCGAGCAAGCGGTTCAGACATGGCGCGTTGATTAACGTGTTTCAATACCACAGATAAATAACAGCCCTGCTCTCGTGTAATATAGAATTGCCCCAAACACACTTTGGGGCAAAAATGAGTTTACTCCGGCATAGCTCTGAATTTAAGCGAGCTTGATTCATCGTTCAGATCAAGAAGCTAGGCTTAACTTTCTGGCTTTATTCAAAACTTATAAAATAAAGCCTTTGATACCCCTACAGCCACAATTCACTTTGATTAATGGCCGCACTAACGCTTTTGCTGAATATCGTAGCTGATTTGCTTATCGGCGTTCTTTAATGGTACCCCTACCTGATTAAACGCCTTTTGAATAGTAGCTGAGACATGCAGGCGGCCTTCTCCCTGTAAAAAGTTGGCTCGATGCTGATTGGTTTCAAATACGCAGACTATTGCTAAGCTTTGTGGAAAAGAAGTGTATTTGACCGTATGAGTCACCCAAAGGAAACCATCGTAATCTTTTAACGTGCTTTCACAAACTTCGGTTAACACTTCTCTAATGAGATTCTCAACCTTCTTATCTGACTTGCGCATAAAACAAACTCCCGATTGAACCACGTTAAAAACCTGTCAGTCTACCTTGTCTTAAACAACATTGGGCAGTGAAATTGACTCCAGCTCACTTGGCACCTCTTGGGACAAGCGACAAAAGCTATTGCAAGGCATCGTCACGCTGCGATGTTAACGCGCAATAAATCTGCAAGGTGGTATGGAGAAAACGTTTAAAGCGTTGCGAAGGGAGCAACTACTTCCAGCCTTGACGCCATTTTTCCTCATTTTTGAGTTCAAGCCAGTCTATTGAATATTCATTTCTCGACAGCACGGATTCAAGTAAACATGACATCACTGCACCCTCTTCATCATACTCAACCTCTGAAATCAAAAAATGCTTTTCCCGTTTAAGCGGCTTTACCGCCGTCCATTTACTATTTCGTAACTTAGCTGGGTTTATCTGGTTCATACTAACTCCGTAATAAACTGAATTTATTGAAAATAATAATCAGTAATACGAACGATAGCGGTTTAAGTTCAGTTCGCTGTTCCGTTTATATCGAGACAGATAGGCTGAAAGTGTGGGATATTTTATACGTTTAAAAGAATGAGATTTGAATTTCAGAGACAGCTAGATGGGTGGAAGCCCCAGCCACATCCCGGCACACACGTCATTCGCTGTGGCTGCTTCCTTCCGGACCTGACCAAGTTCACGAACTAGTGTTGCGGGAGGACCAGGGCCTCCATAGAGCACTTTAGCGCCTTGGCTAAAGAGTGCGAGGATTATCCGGCATCCCCTCCTCTATTGCAACCCTCCGCTCTCATAAAATCAATAAAGGCGGGTTAACTGGGCAGCAATTGAGCAATCTTTTTATTCTCAGGCAATGATGGTGGAGTTTTGTACTACTCTATCTGCTCTTCACTGCTTTTCAGTAGGTAGTCCGTCATCCACGCTGTCGCGAGCAAGCATAGCCAAACCACAAAGACCGGTTTGGGTACTTCGATGGCCGGAGCCAGCACGATGCCCATAAACGCCACCGACGGTAGCGTCCAGCACAATAACGTTGGCCAATGCTCTGCTCTTTGCTTCACAAGTTTATTGATGATGGCCATTAACCCAGTCACGCACAATGAAATAACAACCGCGAAGGTGAATTCAGCAATCCACAAAGGCAGCAACAATAATAATGCCCACCAGTGGCGAGCCGATGAAGGCGTGTATTTCCAACTATTAACCGCCCACCATATCGCGCTCACCGAGAGTATTTGTAATACCGTCATGACCGGAGTGCCATCAAGCTTACCTGCTGATTGCGTGGTCATAATTCCGACTTGCAGCGTCAGCAAAATTAAACCACAAATCACCATAACCCCTTTATGGCGTGGCGCAGAAAAAGCGACCATCAGTAATGGGAAGATAACCCACATACTCACAGATAACGCGGCTGGCTGGTAAGACAGCGTGAAGCCATAGACCAGTAAACCGCCCAACAACACCAAGCCCGCATTACCACTGCGAGGCAACACCCACAGTGCTGGCACTAATAAAGCGATCAATGACCAATTGCCTTCACTCAAACCTAGGGCTTGACCACAGACAATCGCTAAGATTATGGTGATCATAAATTGCATAACCGACACTATCATACCCTCTCCTTATACCTATCCGTGGTAACCATTGAACTAGGGCTTTATGAGTATGGACCAATTTCTCAACAAATCTTTGCCGTGGTGCACCAAATTCCTTTTGGTCGAGTAGCGACCTATGGGCAAGTTGCGCATTTAGCGGGCTATCCGGGCTATGCTCGTCAGGTAGGAAAAGTGTTAAGCCGATTGCCGCAAGGCAGCAAACTACCTTGGTTTAGAGTGATTAATGGCCGAGGTGAGTCATCGTTGAGCGGGGCCGATAAAGCGCGTCAACACGCTTTACTGCTTGCCGAACAGGTTGTGATCAATTCATCTGGAAAAATTTCACTACGCCAGTATCAATGGCGACCTTAGACGTTTATCTCATCAGCAAAGGGGCGAGGGATCGTTTCAACATGTTTCATAAATCACATTCCCTCTTGACAAATATTTGACCTATTTCACAAAATAGTGGCTAATACTTAAGTGAACTAATTTTAGTCTATACCCAAACAACTTGGAGTTGCAGGTAGGAAGGGTATACAAACAACCATCATTAGGTGAGGGTCATGAGTAAACCACTAAGCGAATTATTACGCCTACTACAGCTTGAAAAGCTTGAAGAAGGTTTGTACCGAGGTGAAAGCGAGAACCTTGGTTTACCCCAAGTCTATGGCGGTCAAGTGATTGGGCAAGCGCTCTCGGCGGCCCGTTACACGGTAGATTCCGATCGCACCGTCCATTCCTTCCATAGCTATTTTTTGTATCCGGGCGATCCTGAAAAACCAATTATTTATGATGTAGAAAACCTACGTGACGGTCGTAGCTTTAGCACCCGCCGAGTAAAAGCGATTCAAAACGGTCGACCGATTTTTTATCTCACCGCTTCTTATCATGGTGAAGCGCCGGGGTTTGAGCATCAAAATGCGATGCCTAATATTTCCGGGCCAGAAAATTTTGCTTCAGAATCTGAGCTAGCGGCGCAAATTGCCCATTTATTGCCAGAAAAAATTCGTAACGCGTTTTGCGGTGAGAAACCGATTGAGATCCGCCCTGTGACGGTGATTAATCCGTTAAAACCACAAAAAGAACAGCCTAAACAATATTTATGGATTCGCGCGAATGGTGAAGTGCCTGATGATCAGTTAATTCATCAATACTTACTCGGTTATGCGTCAGACTGGGGATTTCTCGTTACCGCGCTGCATCCTCATCAAGTCTCACTGATGACGCCGAATTTCCAAGTGGCGACGATCGATCATTCGATCTGGTTCCATCGCCCGTTTAAAATGGATGAATGGCTGCTTTATGCAATTGAAAGCCCAACCGCGAGCAATACCCGTGGTTTAGTGCGCGGCGAGATTTACAACCAGCAAGGGGCTTTAGTGGCAACAGCGGTACAAGAAGGGGTGATGCGTTTTAAATAAAACGCTTCCTTTAAAGCGGTAAGGCGGTGGTGTATTTCAAAGACTCCATCGCAAAGGTGGAAGTGACATTGTTTAAACCATCGACACTATTGACCAGTTTTTTATAGAACTGGTCAAAATTTTTCATGTCTTTGACCAGTACTTTCATCATGTAATCATACTCACCAGCCATGCGATAAAATTCCATCACTTCCGGAAAATCCTCCACGGTATTAACGAACCGTTGATACCACTCATGGGAGTGATCACTGGTTTTGACCATCACAAAAGCGATAAAAGACAGCCCTAAACGTTCTGGATCGAGCAGCGCCACCCGTTGGCTGATCACCCCCGACTCTTCGAGCTTTTTCAATCGTTTCCAACATGGCGTGCTGGTTAAATTGACCGCATCGGCTAATTCATTGAGCGATAACGTGCTGTCTTTTTGCAACATCGCCAGTAACTGTTTATCAATTCGATCCATATCCACCACCTTTTATTTCTATAGCAATTATATTATAGAGAAAATAATTCTCTTAAATTAGCAAATCAAAGGCAAGATAACCAAGTTTTTCTCCCTCACACAACGTACATTATCAGCATTAACTCATGAGCAATTGCTCACCATGACTGTGAGAACGCCACCATGTGTACCGACCATCAATGGATTAATAACGCGATTCGTAAAATCGAAGCCGATTTTCAACGCTCGGCTGATACCCATTTAATTAAGCTCGATCTGCCTAGCATTGCGGGGATTGACCTTTATCTTAAAGATGAGAGCACGCACCCCACTGGCTCGCTCAAACATCGCTTGGCTCGCTCTTTGTTTTTGTATGCGATATGTAATGGCTGGGTTGGTCCAGATACGCCAATTATTGAAGCCTCTTCTGGCAGCACTGCGATTTCTGAGGCCTATTTTGCCCGCTTACTGGGCCTGCCTTTTATTGCGGTGATGCCGAAATGCACCGCGCGTAAGAAAATCGAACAAATTGAGTTTTATGGTGGCAAAGCACATTTAGTCGATCGCAGCGATCAAATTTATGCTGAGTCTCGCCGCTTAGCACAAGCATTAAACGGTCATTATATGGATCAATTTACTTATGCAGAGCGAGCCACCGACTGGCGTGGTAACAGTAATATCGCCGATAGTATTTTTCAGCAAATGCAACGGGAAGATCATCCCATTCCAAGTTGGATTGTGATGAGCCCAGGCACCGGCGGCACTTCCGCGACCATTGGCCGTTTTATCCGTTATCAGCAACATAATACTAAGCTGTGCGTCGTCGACCCAGAAAACTCGGTATTTTTCGATTATTACCAAACGCGCAATAGTGAGTTAACGCTGCAGTGCGGCAGTAAAATTGAAGGCATTGGCCGACCACGTGTCGAGCCGAGTTTTATTCCCAATGTGGTTGATGAGATGAGACAAATCCCCGATGCGGCCAGTATCGCTACCATTCATTGGTTAGAAAAGATCGTGGGAAGAAAAGCCGGCGCATCAACCGGAACCAACCTTTATGGCGCACTTCAGCTAGCCAGTGAGATGAAACAGCGCGGTGAGCAAGGCTCAATTGTGACCTTATTATGCGACAGTGGTGAGCGTTATTTGGATACTTATTACAACCCAGAGTGGCTAGCACACAACATCGGTGACTTAGCACCTTACGCCGATAAGTTAGAGACGTTTCAGCTTACAGGCCAACTGGATTAAAGCTATCCTTGACGATTGAAAATTAATAGATCTATCTCCAAACGACTTGGAGTTGCAGGTTGGCGGTAAGTGAGTCCCCATGAGCATAGACAGACTATACGATTGGGATAAACAAACGTAGCTAACACCGCTGCAGCTTTAAGTAGGAAGGGGATAACATCAAGCTATTGATTATGTGGCTTTTGTTTTAACGATGACCGTTCTCTGACAGCGAATGTCGAAAACATGACGCCTATCTGACGCGGTTAACGTTCATTTGATGAATAATAACGACCTCAGTCACCAACGACTTCACACCGTCGTCGAACGGCTCATAGATAAGGCCGGTGGCTATCACAACGTCCGTTTCAATTGAAGGTATAGAATATGATCAAAAAATCTCTTTTTGTCGTCAGTGCACTGACCTTAGTGTTGGCTGGCTGTGATAATCAACAGCAAGCCTCTGCCCCTGTAGAGTCACAAACCGCTCCCGTGACCATCGATGTTAATGATGATGAGTCAGTAATCGATGAAGCGTTTAAAAGCGAACACACCGCTTACAATAGTTTAGATTGGCAAGGAACCTATCAAGGCGTACTCCCCTGCGCAGATTGTGCCGGCATTGAATATACCTTGGTATTAAATGATGATCTGACCTATCAACTTACTCAAGTTTATCAAGGTAAAGAGCAAGCAGCTCCATTTGTCTCTCAAGGAAAATTCCACTGGGAAAACAATGGCAGCGTCATCACCTTAGACGGGGAATCGGATTCACCCAATCAATACTTTGTCGGTGAAAACATGTTGATGAAATTAGACACTAATGGCGAGAGAATTACTGGCGATTTAGCGTCTTTGTATAATCTTAAAAAACAATAGCCGTTGCTTCGATAAATGCTTTTCACTTATCCCCAACCACCTAAAAATAGAGTGTTTGGGGATAAAACCAAGATTAAGAATTTTGCTGGCGTGCGGCAAAAGCCGCCGCTTGCTCTGGTGTTGCAGGTAATTGATAGTTAGCTTTCCACTCATCATAGCTCATGCCATAAATGCGCTCACGCGCCTTATCAATATCCATTTCAATCCCTATCGTCTCAGCTTCCGCTTGATACCATTTACAAAAACAGTTACGACAAAAACCAGCCAAAATCATCAGGTCAATATTCTGAACGTCCTTATTATTATCTAAATGCGCTAACAGACGACGAAAGACTGCCGCATCGATTTTATCTTGTTGTTCTTGAGTTAAGTGTTGAATGTTCGCTTCTGACATGATGTTTCCTTTTTAGTAGTGAGCGGTAGCATTAGCTTATCTCAAGATAGCAAAACGCCCAAGACAAGCTTGGGCGTTCATCAATCATCCAACGCTGATCATCAGCCTTGAATACCAACAATTAACCATGGCGCGTTAGGTTGCGTTAAATCACGCTCTAAATGCCAAATATCTAAAATTTCTTCTTCCGTTTCATCGCCTAAATCTCGGCAACGACCCGTAAATTGTAAGCTAAGTTGCGCTTTACGATCATCGTAATCGGCACGAACAATCTCCGCGTCCACATACATCACTTCAGTTTGTGGCTGCTGGTCAAGCTTTTCTCTTTCGGCTTTCAAATCAGAGAATAAACTTTGCGATACGTATTCCTCAATCGTCTCAAGCTGGTTATGGTTCCAAGCACCCTGCAAAATACGGTAGTGCTCACGTGAACCATTAATGAAGGCGATTTTATCAAAACCAGGTGGGTAGTTATGGGGCACATCGTTATGCATGGTTGAACCAAATCCAGAACTCGCTGCAGGTTTAAATTCCTGCTCAGGAGCTTGCTCAAAACTTTGACGATGGACATTGGTGTTATAAGCTGGCTGACGAGGATTAAGGCTACCCTGCTTACCGGCCAGAAAATGACGAGCAAGCTTAAAGAGTGCAAACCCTATCAGACCGAAGATCAAAATATCCATAAATTGGATACCTTCAAAGGCACCACCAAAAAACGCGGCCAGTAGGCCACCAGCCAGTAAGCCACCCATTAGGCCGCCCATTAAGCCTCCGCGACTGTTGGTCGCAGCAGGTTGCTGATTATTTTGCTGACGTTGCGGAGTCGCTTGTTGCTGTTGATGATTTTGTGCAGGCGCGGTTCGATGGTTCTGACCAAACGATTTACCACCGCCCATCCGTCGAGCTTCAGCATCAGGAATCACCATGACAGTGATCATCAGTAACGCCATAAAAGAAAACAAACGCTTCATATATTTCCTCAGGGGATGTCATTAGGTACAAAAGGCTTTTATTCTTTGTCATCATAGTCACTTCAAGACGCTAAGCAAACCTTTTGCCTGACTGACATGTATCAGAATATTGCAGCCTTATTGAGTTGACGCTCTCCCAGACACTCTCTAGAATATCGAACATTGTTCTTTTTTGATTATGCGGTTTAACAACAACTTATGGCCAGACGCAACGATCATACTCGCGAGGAGTTGATCTCTCTTACCTTAAAAGCCAGCAAAGCTTTCTTAAGCAAGCACTCTTATCACGAACTTAGCCTAAGAAAAATCGCCAGTATGATAGGTTATGTACCAAGCACCTTGGTCAATGTGTTTGGTAGCTATAACTTGCTTCTTTTACATGTTGTTGCACAAACGCTCGATGAGCTGGCTTCAGAATCTAAGTTAGCCGTAAAAAAATGCACAGACCCTAAAAAAGCGCTGTATAAACTAGCCTACTGTTATCATGACTTTGCTCAAAAGCACCCCTACCGTTGGCAGTTGATTTTTGAACACAATATGAATGGCGAAGATCTTCCAGAATGGCAAGCAGAACGAATCAATGGCATGACCAGCATGCTAGAAGCGCTATTGCAAGTAATTGCACCTCATCGCAGCGCACAAGAAGTATTACGCACGAGTCGCGTATTATGGGCTGGCGTGCATGGTATTACGTTATTGAGTGTTGATGATAAATTTTTTACCGCTGAGCCGGTCGATGGTAAAGCATTGATTGAAGATTTACTGAGCCAATATTTGGCTAACTGGTAACCATTAAGGCAAAACCATGCACAGTTCTCAATCTTCATTGTTAACACAACGACGTTTTCTTCCCTATTTTATCACCCAATTTTTTGGCGCATTTAACGATAATATCTTTAAAAACGTGTTGTTGCTGTTTGTGGCTTTTGCCGCTGTGGATACGTTATCCATCTCCAGTCACCTATTTATTAACCTTGCTGCCGGCTTATTCGTGCTACCGTTTTTCTTATTTTCAGCCTCAGCGGGGGTATTAGCCGATAAATACGAAAAATCGTGGTTTATCCGCCGCGTAAAACTGTTTGAAATCGCCATTATGTGTATTGGCGCGATAGGTTTTATCACCCAAAGCTATGATCTTCTACTATTTATGCTGTTTTTAATGGGCACGCAATCGGCGTTTTTTGGCCCCGTCAAATACGCGCTGCTGCCTCAACAATTAAAAACCAATGAACTGGTTCCGGGCAATGCATTAGTGGAAACGGGCACCTTTCTCGCTATATTACTCGGTACGATTGGCGCTGGCGTTATCGCTTCGCTCGATCATGCTCATTATATTGCCGCCGGAGCGGTTATCCTTTTCGCCCTACTCGGCTATCTTGCTAGTCGCTCTATTCCTATCGCCCCTGCCAGCGATCCAAACTTGGTGTTTACTTTTCGTCCTGTTCAGCATACCCGCACTACGCTGGCGATTGCCAAACAAGATAGAACCATTTTTCAATCGATCATGGCGATCAGTTGGTTTTGGTTTCTAGGCGCGACTTATCTCACCCAGTTTCCAAATTTCACTAAACTGTTTCTTGGTGGCACCGAAAGCGCGGTGTCATTTTTGCTGGCCTTATTCTCTGTTGGGATTGCGATAGGCTCACTCACCTGTGATAAACTCTCTAACCATCGCATCGAAGTCGGACTGGTGCCACTCGGCAGTTTAGGTATTAGCTTATTTGGCTATCTGATGGCCGCCAGCCTTCCCGCTGTTTTACCTCCTTTTACACAATTTAGTGATTTTATTAGCCACCAAGCTCTATGGCCCCTGTTTAGTTATTTACTGTTATTGGGCGTCTCTGGCGGTATTTTTATTGTGCCACTTTATGCTCTACTTCAGCAAAGAGCCAAAGTCACTGAACGAGCACAAGTCATCGCGGCCTTAAATATCTATAACGCGCTATTTATGGTGGGCAGCGCACTGCTCGGTATTGTCTGCTTAAGCCTACTTGAATTAACCATTGTGCAGCTGTTTATTCTACTTGCCGTGCTCAATGTGTTAGTGACAACTTACCTGTTCTTACAAGTACCTATTTTTGTGCTGCGCTTGGTAGTGTGGGCCTTAACCCACAGCATTTATCGAATGAAGCATAAAAATTTACACCATCTGCCTGAGCAAGGCGGCGCACTGATTGTCTGTAATCATGTCAGTTATATGGACGCCTTATTGCTCAGCGCGGTTTGCCCACGTTTGATCCGCTTCGTGATGGAAGAAGATTACGCGAATATTCCTATCTTAAGGCCGTTACTCAATCGAGCTGGGGTGATCCCGATTTGTGCCAATAAACGCAGTTCGATTCGCCGCGCCTTTGCTGAAGTCGATCAAGCGCTGCAAGAAGGCCACTTGGTGTGTATTTTCCCCGAAGGTCGCCTAACCAGTGATGGCGAGATCGCTCCTTTTATGCGCGGGATAGACGTGATTTTAAAACGTAGCCCAGTACCGGTGATCCCGATGGCAATTAAAGGCTTATGGGGTAGCTTTTTTAGCCGTTACAAGGGCCGTGCCTGTCGTAGTTTACCCCGTAAGCTATGGGGTAAAATTGAGATTGAAGCAGGCGAGGCAGTGACCAGTGGACAGGCCAACACCGAGCTAATGCAACAAAAAGTCGCTCAGCTACGTGGTGATTGGCGCTGATAGATCTAGTCTAGTGGTGTATAACGACTTTGCTGATCGGCAAACCAGTTTTTCACCGCTTGACGTGAAATCTTAATACCGCTCTCGGCCAGAGTGTCAGGCAGCTGCCAGTAAGCGATAGGATGTTTGAATTTTTCCAGCTTATCCGCCAACCATTCACCGAGTAGCTTTTGATCAGGTAATGAATGACAACGCAGCACGGCAATGCTGCGCGCGCCAAATTCGACGTCTTGCACGGGGACAACTACCGCTAACTCAATCTGAGGATGACGAGCTAACACGGTTTCAATCTCTTCACTGTGAATATTTTCTCCGCCCGAGATAAACAAGTTATCCGCGCGGCCAATAATGCACAGTTCATCGTTATACCAAGCCCCCAAATCACCACTATCAAACCAACCATCTTGATTGGTTAATGGCGTGAGTATCCCTTGTTGATAATAACCACTGGCTAGGGTTTCCCCTGCTATCCAAATCCGCTTATCGACCACTTTTACTTGCCGTTTCGGTAGCACTTGGCCAGCACTCGCTGTCTCATCTACTGGTTTGGCGGTCACCGTAGACGCTGCCTCCGTCATCCCATAACCAATCCAAGTTTCGATCCCTTGCTGAGCCGCTTGCTGAGCGAGGGTCAGTGGAATATGACTGCCACCCAGTAAAACATGGCTTAAGCTAAGGGGTTGTTGGCTGGCTAACAGTCGTTGCAGCTGCGTCACCACCAAAGAAGCATGACTGACCTGTTGAATGTCATCGAGTAATTGACCTGTTGCCAGTTTTAAACAGCCGCCTACCGCTAGCCAGCGATAAACAATCGCCAGTCCAGAGACATGATAAAGGGGCAAACTGAGTAGCCAAGTATCTTGCTCGGTAAACGCAAACCGCTCTAATAAGCCCTCAGCAGAAGCAAAATGCTGGCGATGAGTATGCGCCACCGCTTTAGGGACGCCCATGGAACCAGAGGTAAAAATAAGCGTCGCCAGAGTATCTAGCTCATAAGCTGTTGACGAAGCAGAGACTCCGTCCATTTCGGTGTCTGATACCGCACTTGAAAACGGCTTAACCGGGGGAAGGTCAATAAACTGCAATGGCGATGAATAACACTTAGCCAGTTCATCAACCAATGAATTCAGCGACGGGGAAATCCATAACCAAGCAGGGTTTGGACCGTATAAACGCGCTAACTTTTCTGTCAGTTGCGCAGTTGGCTGCGGCATAGTGATGGCACAAATAACCCCTTGCTGCATAGCGGCTAATAACCACAGCAGTATCGATGGCTGGTTTTTACCCACCAAGGTTAATACATCACCAGAACGTAAACCGTCCAGCTCCAACGCTGCAGCGTATTGATCCACTTGTTCGGTCAATTGTTGCCAAGTGAGTGTTTGCTGCTCAAGCTGCAACGCAATACGCTGCGGATCGCGCTGCTGCCACTGTCGCCAAGGAGTGTTCATTAAGCCGATTGCCACACGAGCGTTTGTTGATCTAAAGTGTGTACTGGTAAGGTGCAGCCCGGCCAAGGGGTTTCTAGCTGAGCTTTAAATAAACCGATCGTGTCTAAGCCCGGGATGGTCTCTGGCAACAACCAATGGGATAACCGAGCGAGCTGAGTTAAACCTAAGCTTGATTCTAAACTCGAGCTAATCACCGCTTGAATGCCCAAACTGCGCGCTTTTTCAATCAAAGCTTGGCAAGTTTGCACTGAACCAATCAGCGTCGGTTTAATCACGATCGCTTTGGCCCCAGTTAAATCTTCTAACTGAAAATCCGCTTGCTGCACCGCATGTTGTAAGGTTTCATCCCATGCGATAGCAATACCGCTATCAATGGCAAAAGCAAGGCTATCGCTTGGTGAGCGGCAAGGTTCTTCTAAAAACGCTATCCTGCCGCGCACCGAAGGCGAGACATATTGGGAAAATTTAGCCGCTTTCTCTTTGCTCCATGCTTGATTGGCATCAAGTCGCAATTGCAGATCTGGCATCGACTCTAAAAACAAATTCACCAGCATGCCATCGCGGATCGGCTCATACAGACCAACTTTAACTTTGGCGACTTTCTGCCCCGGCATAGCGTTAAGTAGCGGGATCAACTCATCAGGGTCGCCACTGCACAATGGGGCGCAATGGTATTGCCCCTCGGAACTAAGCTCGCCTGCCAGCTCCATCTGCGCCATCGATAAACCAAAGGCAACTGAAGGAAAGTCATTGCCAATCTGAACCTCTTTCCCTTGTACCCATAAGGCTAATTGCTCTTTCGCTAACGCTCCTGCTTCTTGCAAAGACTCGCGACTAAAGCCTATCAATGGCGCAATTTCTCCGCGACCAATTTGCCCATCTTGCTCTAGTTCAACAATAAATCCTTCACGTTGAGTCAGTTTTTGATCGCGAAGAATCACTCCGCTATCCATGGGTAATTGATATTGATAAAGCTTGGCACTGCGCATGGTGAATCCTTTTAGTTAAATGCGGTGGAAGACATCTATCCCTCATCAGTTCCAATATGGCCGATAAGAGATAGAGCTAAAGAGGTGAATTACGGGTTACGGGGAAATTTATTAAAGTCAGGACGACGTTTTTCATTAAACGCGTTACGTCCCTCTTGCCCTTCTTCGGTCATGTAGAACAGCATGGTCGCATTGCCCGCTAACTCTTGCAGGCCCGCTTGCCCATCACAGTCGGCATTCAGCGCCGCTTTTAAGCAGCGCAGCGCCATTGGGCTGTGTTGCAGCACTTCACGGCACCAGCGTACGGTCTCTTTTTCTAAATCTTCAACCGCCACCACCGTGTTAACTAAGCCCATATCTAAGGCTTCTTGTGCATCGTAAAAACGGCATAGGAACCAAATTTCCCGCGCTTTCTTCTGCCCTACGATGCGCGCCATATACGACGCGCCCCAGCCGCCATCAAACGAGCCAACCTTAGGGCCGGTTTGACCAAACTGAGCATTGTCGGCAGCAATGGTTAAATCACACATCATATGTAATACATGACCACCACCGACGGCCCAACCGGCGACAGAAGCAATCACAGGCTTAGGGCAAGTGCGAATTTGACGCTGGAAATCCAGCACATTGAGATGATGAGTACCACTATCATCTTGATAACCGCCGTAATCGCCACGAATTTTTTGATCGCCCCCAGAGCAAAATGCTTTTTCACCGAGGCCAGTTAAAATGATCACCCCAACACCCTCATCGTAGCGAGCATCAGCTAAAGCCTGGATCATCTCTTTTACGGTCAGTGGGCGAAAAGCATTACGCACCTGTGGACGCGCAATGGTGATTTTTGCAATGCCATCGGCTGATTTATGGTAATGAATATCTTGATAGTCGCCGCTGCAATCTTGCCATTCAACGGGAGCATAGAGTTCTTGTTCTGAAATGCCTACTGTTTTAGCCATGGTGAATTTCCATTGTTATTGTCTAGGTTATCGAAATCAATCAACGTTAAGTTCTGTTATTACTTGAGGCGACCAGCCGAGTGACAAGGTGAGCAAACGACTCAGGGCACTCGTGATGAACATTGTGTCCAGCCTGCTCGACAACGTGGTAGTGCAAATCACTTTGCTGGGCGAGCTGGTAAAACTTGGCATCGTTTTGCCCACACACATAATAGACCGAAAACGGCAGACATTGCAGCTTAGGCAACGTATCCGGCTGACGAGCAAGAGAAGTGGCGAGCAACGTGCCTGCGACCGCAGAACCAAGGTTATCACTACGTAATGTGACTAAGGTTTGTCTTTGCTCATGATTCAGTGAAGAAAATACCGCTTGCTGATACCAATCGGTGAGAACTTGAGCAATCGGTTGGTGAGCAAAGCGCGCGGCCCAATGTTGGTCGTGCTGCCAACGGGCGTTCTTCTCTTCCTCAGTGGTTAACCCAAAGTGGCCGCCTTCAATGACTAAGCCTTGAATATTGAGCGCGTCAAACCAACCCTGAGTACAACCCAGCATTGCCAATCTTGCCCCCAGAGAGTAGCCAACCAACCAGAGAGGCGTTGTCGGAGGGCAATGAGCGGTGACAACTTGCGCTATCTGCTGACAAACATCGGCAAAATCGCTGCAACCAAGATGGCGACTCTGACCGTGCCCCGGTAAATCAATCAATAGTAGTGAATACACGCCACGCAGCCGCTCGACAACCATTTGCCAATCTTGACTCGAGCCCAAAAAACCATGCAAAAAAACCACCACCGGCTGCACAGCGTTATTCTGTGCAGGTTGAGCCGGCTCAATCTTCGGTAACCACTGACTATAAAGCATGAATTTGTGACATCAGTTGCTTAAGATGTTCAGCGGCTTGTTGTGATGGGGTTATCACCTCAATCACTAACGTCCCTTTTCCGGCCTTTAAGTGCTGATCAATGGCTTGTTGATAAGCCACTAGAGTTTCCGGCGCTTGATAATCGAGGGCAAATTGCTTAGCCGCAAATTCAAAATTTAAGCCATGTGGCATCTGATATAACGCCGTTCGCTGCGCTTCGGGAACCGGTAATAAATCAAAAATCGCGCCGCCATCGTTATTGATCACCACAATCACTAGCGGTTGTGGTGGCGTGCGTACTAAAGCTAACGAATTGAGATCATACAATAGTGAGGTATCACCGAGTAACATCAACATCGGCTTATTCAATGCTCGCTGAACCCCTGCAGCCGTCGCCACCAGTCCATCAATGCCTGATGCGCCGCGGTTGGAAAATACCTCACGCTGTTTGAGCTCACTGAACATATCCACTAAACGCACGATCAAACTATTACCAATAAACAGAGTACTGGCAGCGCCACGCTCGGTGAGATCCAAAGCCACCGCCACTTCACTTAACTGGGGTTGCGATAGATGCAGCTTTGCAAGCTGGGCAATGCTTGAGGCATACGCTTTCAGCTCATCTGCCCAACCAGCATGTAGCGTTTGTAATGCGTGCTGCTTAGCCAATTGATGCTCAACCCAAGATACCGCATCGCACAACCAATGCTGCTGCGCGGCATGGCTAGGGTTATTGCGCGCGACTTGGGGGCTAATGTAAGTGTAACCACAGCTCGCTTTTGTCAGTTGTTGTTCTAACCACTGGCTTAAACGTTTGGAAACGATTCGAGCGCCAAATTGAACCACATGCTGGCATTCACTCAGCAGGGCTCTTGCCGTGCTATTTTGTAGCCATAAATCGTAGTGGGCCCATTCACTGCTCACCCCAGATTGAGGATCGCACAACACCGGCCAACCAAGTTGCTCGGCAAACGTTAACGCCGCTTGAGCTTGAACTAAGGGTAAAGAACCAATGATCACTAGCCCTTTTTGGCTTAACAACGCATTATCACTTGGCAATGGTGCGCTCAGGGTTTGATAACGTTGGCTGTAAGGCTGCTGACCTTGACGCCATGCGTCAACCGTCGCGAGATAGTCTGCGTATAATTCACGCTCATGACTAGAATAAAGTGGCTCTGGATAAGGGCAGTTAATATGAACTGAGCCACCCAGCATCCTTTGTTGCTGCAAGGCATCGTCAACCGTGGTTAATAACCAAGATAATGGCAAGCGCAAAGTTGGGCTTGGTAAATCAATAGCTTGAGTCACATGCGAGCCATAAATATTATTTTGCACGATCGCCTGATTAGCCCCACAATCCACCAGCTCACGTGGCCGATCGGCGGTTAATACTATCAATTTTTCTCCGGTCAACTTCGACTCAGCAATCGCCGGCAGTAAATTAGCCACGGCGGTACCGGAAGTGACAATCACCGCCACCGGTGTTTGACTGGCTTTGGCTAAACCGAGGGCTAAAAATCCTAGACCACGCTCATCAAAGTGAGTATGGATTTGCAGTTGTTGATTAGCCGCGGCTTCTAAAGTCAGTGGCGTCGAACGCGAACCGGGCGCGATACACACTTGAGTAACGCCAAAGCGAGTCAACTCCTCTAATAGAGTCTGCGACCAAATTCGATTCAGTAATGCTTGGTCTTGATTCATAAGGCGGTCCCTAATGGTGGTTGATTGGTGATCAAACTGAGTAAGGTGGACATTTTTTTATCCAGCTCTTGCCATTCATGCTCAGCGATAGAGCCCGGTACAATGCCGGCACCCGCATAAAGCTGAACACAATTTTCCACCACCAGCGCACTGCGGATAGCCACGCAAAATTGCGCTTGTTGGTGACTAAAATAGCCCATCGAACCCGCGTACCAACCGCGAGCAAACGGTTCATGTTCGGTGATAAAATCTAACGCGGGTTGACGAGGTAAGCCGGCCACTGCGGCGGTAGGTTGTAGCGCGCTCAGTAGCTGCACCCCATTGATGCTTGGCTTGAGCTGCGCGACAATATCACGCTTTAAATGCTGCACTTGACGCAGCGTAAGTAACTGCGCGTGGCTTTCCACTTCAACCTGCTCAGCCAAAGGGGTTAAACGCTCAATAATATCATCCACCACATATTGGTTTTCATTGAGGTTTTTACCATCATGAATGAGCCAATCCGCCAGTTGTTGATCCTGCTCAGCCGTATCGCCACGGCCAATGGTTCCGGCCAAGGCTTCAGTTTGTAACTCTTGGCCTTGTCGGTAGTATAGACGCTCTGGCGTTGAGCCGATAAAACTGTGTTTACTATCCAGAGCTAACAAAAAATGAAAACTACGCTGGTTATCAGCAATGCTAGCTTTGAGTAATTGCGCAGCGCTGATTGGGTTATCAAGGGTTAAACGCGTTTGGCGAGCTAACACCACTTTTTTAAACTGCTGCTGCTCAATGCTGGTTAATGCTCGACTGACCAACTCACTCCAATGGCTTTGCTTGGGTAAATGCTCGACCTGCAAAACCTGACTATGCAAGCGCGATAGCGGAGCCACCTCGCGATGTAACTTCTCCAAGGTCGCTAACGTGCGCTGGCGATCTTGGGCAATAAAATTGGCAGCCACGCTCCAACTCTGATCAAAACGGATAATTTCCACTTGCGGTAAGAAAAAAAACGATGACATGCAACGCCGGTTTTTATCGGTCTGACCATCAAACGAGCGTCCCCCCCAGACTCGCTGATTATCACCTAAAATCGCGTAAGCTGGCGCTGGTTCGGTAAAGGTATACAATTGACCAACAGCCACCACCTCTTCGCGTCCATCACGAGACTGCCAATAAAACTTAGGAAATAGAGGCTGGGCTTCAAGCCAATCGATCAACGCAAAAGGCGGTGGTCCTATTAATGTTTGGACAAAACGAACGTCGTTATCCTTTGCGTTCTTGATTTGCTCTATCAACCGAGCAATGGCTTGATGAAAATGAGACAAAGCGACCTCGTCGACTATGAGATTCGATTAACAGCGGCTACTCTATTGACAGCGTTGGCGTAAATCAAGGTTGCAACTACTCTTTTTTGACCTTCTCCCGCCTCTGAAGGGATCTATTTAACTATTTAACATTACTGTGGGCCATTAAAACCCATCAAGGCATCTACTGAACTGATATCGCTAATCCTCAGCCCTAAAGAATATCGTCACGAAAACCCCTTAGCTATAGATTTATATTCTTAAAAAAGGCAATCTAGACTGGTTTAATAAAGTTTTTTAATAAATTTCAGGAATTTTACAATGCAAAATATCGGGATGTCGTCAAAACTCGATAATGTCTGCTACGACATTCGAGGTCCAGTACTCAAACATGCTAAACGCATGGAAGAAGAAGGGCATAAAATACTAAAGCTCAATATCGGCAACCCGGCCCCGTTTGGCTTCGATGCCCCAGATGAAATTTTAGTTGATGTGATCCGCAACCTCCCTACTTCCCAAGGTTATTGTGATTCAAAAGGGATCTACTCCGCTCGTAAAGCGGTGGTTCAGTATTACCAAAAACGCGGTATTCGCAGCCTCGATGTCGAAGATGTCTACATTGGTAATGGCGCGTCTGAACTGATCGTCATGTCAATGCAAGCGTTACTCAACAACGGCGATGAGATGCTAGTCCCAGCTCCAGATTATCCATTATGGACCGCTGCGGTGGCTCTCTCTGGCGGCACTGCGGTGCATTATCTGTGTGATGAACAAGCCGATTGGTATCCGGATCTGGATGATATTAGAAAGAAAATCACCCCTAAAACTCGTGGCATTGTTCTGATTAACCCCAACAACCCGACCGGCGCAGTGTATAGCCGAGACTTCTTGCTGGAAGTGATTGAGATTGCTCGTCAACATAAGTTGATGATTTTTGCTGATGAGATTTACGATAAAGTTCTCTACGATGGTGCCGTGCACACTTCAGTCGCTACACTAACCGAAGATGTATTAGTAGTGACATTCAACGGTTTATCGAAAGCTTATCGCGTGTGTGGTTTTCGTGGTGGTTGGATGTTCTTAACTGGCCCTAAGCATCAAGCCGAAGGCTATATCGCCGGCCTTGACATGCTCGCCTCCATGCGTTTATGCGCTAACGTGCCGATGCAGCATGCGATTCAAACCGCCCTTGGTGGTTATCAAAGTATTAATGAGCTTATCTTACCTGGTGGCCGTTTGTTGGAGCAGCGCGATCGTGCTTGGGAACTGATCAACCAAATCCCTGGTGTCTCGTGTGTGAAACCCAAAGGGGCCATGTACTTATTCCCGAAAATTGATACCAAAAAATACAGTATCAAAGACGATCAAAAAATGATTTTAGACTTCTTGATCCAAGAAAAAGTACTACTGGTGCAAGGCACTGGCTTTAACTGGCCAAAGCCGGATCATTTCCGCATCGTAACCTTACCGCACGTTGAGGATTTGGAAGTCGCCATCGGCCGCTTCGAACGTTTTTTAAGTACTTATAGTCAATAAATCTTATTTAAATAGCAGCCCTCAAGTTATTGAGGGCTTATTTGATGCCATATTTATAAAAAGTTAATATTGCTTCAGAATCTTCACAATATCATCTTTGCTTTCTGCAGAAATGATTGCATTTATGTCATCATCATTTTGGAATAATTCAGATAAAGCGACAATGGTTTGAATATGACTGTCTGAATCTACTGCTGCCAGAGTTACTGATAAATAAACATCGCCATTATCTTCCGATTCTAGATCTACACCGTGTTTAAATATCGTTACTTGTAAGCCAGCTTCATTAACCCCATCTTCTGGTCGAGCATGCGGCATGGCAATTTTAGGTGCCAGCACATAATATGCACCAATTTCTTGATGTTTTTCTTTGATCGCATCTAGATAGCTTTTATTCACTTTACCTTGAGCGATGAGTGTCGAACAGGCGAGTTCTAATGCAGCGTCAACAGTTAAGTTTTTTTCGTTTGAAATAACAATTCCGTTGTCGCCAATTAAATTAAAAATACTCATGAGACAACCCATCCAAGAATCAAACCTACAACACCGAAATCGAAGTCTGCAAACGTTGTTGCTTCAAGACCTAAACCACCCAGTACAGGTAACAGCATCATCGGCAGGAACGAAATACATAAACCCTGAGTAAAAGAACCAAGGATTGCACCACGCAAGCCTCCCATTGCATTGCCGTATACGCCTGCTGCACCGCCGACAAAGAAATGAGGTACTACACCTGCAACAATGATTGTCCAGTCAAGTGCACCCTGTACTGCCATTGCGACAAGGCCAGCAGCAAATGAGGACAAGAAACCAATTAATACCGCATTAGGCGCTACGGGAAATACCATTGGACAATCGAGAGCAGGACGAGCACCCGGCACTAACTTATCAGAAATGCCTTTAAATGCTGGTACTATTTCAGCAATAAGCATCTTCACACCTTGCAGTACGATATAAACACCACCAGCAAATATTAGCGATTGAATAAAAGTAAATACTATCCAGTGTTGACCACCTGAAACGATTTCTACGAATTCACCACCCGCAAAAATAGAAGAAATCATAAAAAATAGCGACATTGTTACCGCTACTGCAACTGGCGTATCACGTAAAAACATTAAACTTTTAGGAACATTCAAGTCTTCTGTTGACCTTGATTTGTCGCCAAACTTAGAGCCAATAAAACCAGCGATAATATAAGAGAATGTCGAGAAATGGCCCATAGCAAGCTGATCAGTATTCATGACCTTTTCTGTATACTTCTGTACCAGTGCTGGCATAATTACCATTAACGACCCAACAATAACTGAGCCGATTGCTACTAATAATGCGCCTTTGATTTCCGCAGTAGATAGGATGACCGCAACCAACATTGACATAAACATGGTGTGGTGACCGGTTAGGAAAATAAACTTTAATGGTGTAAAGCGTGCTAACAAAATGTTCACCATGAAAGCAAAGAACATAATCAATGCCATTTCATAACCAAAAGCTTCTTGTGCTAGAGCCACAATCGCCTCGTTATTTGGAATAACACCACTTACACCAAACGCTTCAATAAAAACGGTTGAAAAGTTATTGAGAGCACCCACAAGAGCACCAGCACCAAAACCTAAAATCAAAAAACCCATTACGGTTTTTATTGTCCCTTTTAGGATGGTCGAAATATCAGACTTTTGTGCCACTAAGCCGATAAAGGCAATAAGACCGACCATGATCGCTGGCTCTTTTAACAAGCCAAGCATAAATTCAAAGAAATTTTCCATCGTTCATAATTCCTTATATGAATTTTTTTAATTGTTCTTCGATTGAATTTTTATCGAAAATATTTGCTAGGCTTACTATATTTTCTTTACCTTGGTCTTTTAATTGATTAGCAATATCCGTTGCTGCTACCCAAATATCCGCTTTGCTTGATGAGGCAGAAGATAAATCTTCATGGTCGATCTCTGCATCTAGACTCATTTTAGCGACGACCTCTTTCACTGCCATTTCCATCATTAATGATGTGCCAAGGCCATTACCACATACAACCATAATTTTTTTCATAATATTATTTCTCTGTAGAGTTAATTAAGAATATTTTTTCATTCCCATTACTGGATGAAAAAATAATAACCAAATGACAAAAAAATAAAATGACAATCATCACAAAGTCAGATTGACCTCGTGACGCAGATCACTAAATAACAAAGTATTTTATCGATAAAACTCGACACGAAATATCAACATAAAATATGTGATCGAGAGCTAGTGATTTTTTATGGATAGGGTAAAGCCCCTAAATAGTACGATAAGATGCGACTATTTACCGTAATCAGAAAGCATCTTTTTGAGTAAGCTATTAACATCTTTAGTTTTTTTGCTTCGCTTAGTTAAAGCAGTTAATGATGTGGGTAATTTAACGGGTTGCTGTGATGGATCCAGTGATTCATCACTATCTCGAAGTTTTTGTACCGCAGCCATGATCATACGCACTTGCTCGCCTGCGCTGTTTTCGAGAACCACAATATTCTCAGACTCAACTTGCACAATCGTGAGAGTGCCGTGTTTTACCGATTCAATTTTCTCACCCACCATTGAAGATTGAGGGGGAACTGAACGATCAAAAACTTGACCATTGCGCAACTTAGCAGCTGTAATTGACCGAATATTTCCTGTATTTTCAAAAGCGACAATGACTGTATGGGTATTGTAGTATTCAACAACAACAACATAGCCATGCTTTTTAGTTTCAAATCTTGCACCGACTTGCATATCATGGGGTGCATCCATTTTTTTAATTAACATCCTAAATTCCTAATACTACCTTTACCACTTTCGTATCGAGACAAAGAAGTGGCTCGCTCAAAGTATATATGCTCTACAGCTTGAGAGAAACGATTAGGTTCTATTGCTAGTCATTTAGCCTCGTTAATGAGAATGCAAAAGTAAGATAATGCCATAGCGGCTCCTAATCATGATCCGCTTTTTATGTTCTGTGACGTCTTTGCTGGTTGAGAAATTGAGTTTATGGATCCTTGTAGACCTCTCAAGCAACGAGACTGGCGTGATATTTTAGATGTTCAATGAAGATCGGAATTTTTTTCGCTAAATGCCGGCGGGAAGCATAAAAAGCATACAGCACGAGATCGTCAGGCTGATATTCCATCTCGATGACCTCTAACATGCCAGCTTGTATCTCTGCTTGGCAAAATGCCCTAGGTAATATCGCAAAACCTAAACCAGAAATAGCCGCTGTTTTTGCAAGATGTCCGCTGTTGACCTTAAACGAAGACGCTACTTTTTGCGTAATCAACTGACCTTTAGCATTTTTAAATATCCACGGGTTGCCATGCAATACAGTAAAACTATTGATACAGGGAACCTGTTTCAAATCGGCAAGCTGAAAAGGTCTGGGAAAACGTTGTAGGATTTTGGGGGAGGCCACCACAGCACTTTGCCAGCGTTGAATTTCCCTAGCTACCCAACTATTGTCTTCAAGTTTTCCCCGCTGAAAACTTAGCACAATATCAAAACCGTCCAATAAATCCTCTTTAGGATTGATGCTGGTATCGCAACATAATGAAACTGACGGATACTGGTTACAAAAAGAAACCACGGCCTCGGCTAAAGCTGGCGAATCTGGCATTAAAATCTTCAATTCTCCCACAACGGCATGAGAATGCTGAGCGACCTCTTCAAGAGCCTGATTAAGCTTATCCAACAATGGCTGCGTACACAAATAAAGATGCTCTCCAGCATCTGTTGAAATAATTCGGCGTGTGGTTCTGGTAAATAATCGAGTATCTAATCGCTCCTCCAATAACGCAATATGACGGCTGATGTTGGATGTCGGTAACCCTAAAAATTCTGCAGCCCGTTTAAAACTGTTGTGTTCATAAACACAGTGAAAACTGGTTAACCACTGCGGATCAATCTTATCAAGCATCGCACTTAGTCCCATAAGGTGGGATTGTAAAACCAATAATCAACACTTTATTACCAGAAATAGGCTTATACAATACCCTTTACTAAAGTTAACTGGATTAAAGTTTCCCATGAGTTGGTTAGAAAGACTGTTAGACAAGAAGAATAGAATTAGTAATCGCAAGGCATCCATTCCCAAGGGAATATGGACTAAATGCCCTGCTTGCGAACAGATCTTATACCGGATTGCACTGGAAGAAAATTTGGCGGTGTGTCCCAAATGTGATCACCATATGAGAATGACTGCCCGTCAACGTTTGGATCATTTTTTGGATAGTGAAGATCGCATTGAAATTGGCAGTGAATATGAACCTAAAGATGTGCTCAATTTTAAAGATCTACAACGCTACAAAACACGCCTTGCTCTCGCTCAGAAAAATACCGGAGAAAAAGATGCACTGGTGGTAATGAAAGGGAAACTAATGGGTTTACCTATTGTTGCCTGTGCCTTCGAATTCTCTTTTATGGCTGGCTCAATGGGCTCTGTGGTGGGAGCACGTTTCGTGCGGGCAGTTGACACAGCTATTGATAACCAGTGTGGATTGGTGTGTTTTTCTGCTTGTGGTGGCGCTCGAATGCAAGAGTCACTCACCGCTTTGATGCAAATGGCCAAAACCAGCGCAGCTCTCAGACAACTGGCCATGGCTAAATTACCCTATATCTCTGTCCTAACCGATCAAACTTATGGTGGTGTCTCTGCAAGCTTAGCGATGCTGGGTGATATTAATATTGGCGAACCAAAAGCAAGAATCGGGTTTGCAGGGCGCCGAGTGATAGAGCAAACCGTTCGCGAAAAATTACCCGAAAATTTTCAGCAAAGTGAGTTTCTCTTAGCACATGGCGCTCTAGATATGATTGTCGATAGACGTGATATGCGCCAAAGAGTCGGCAGCTTAATTGCAAAGATGACCAAGACGACAATAGCTGTGGATCAATAACAATAGGGTTTTAATTATATAAGAGCTACATTGTCATGGTTCATTATTAGCGCTCAGTCTGCCTCTCTGATTATGATCTATGTCTTCTGTCCTTAATCACTTCGACTACGCTTTCTGTCCATACTTTACAGCCATTTGATGCATTAGAAGGGCCGATAAAATAATCCCAAGAGCCAGCCATGATGTAATCTGGATAGTATCATTAGCGATCAGCGCAGAGATTAATACACCTACTGCGGGCACAAGATAATTGGTCATCGAAGTAAAAACAGCACCTGCGTTCTTGATACTCATCATATAAAGGTAATAAACCACTCCCGCACACATGACACCAAGATAGATGACAGCAGCAAAGGCACTCAAAGAGGGCGGTTTTTGTGTAAATGTCATCGTTGTGGTAAGAGAAATTATAATTAATTGAATACTCGCCATAAAAAGAACATTTCTTGCCACTATTAGTGGATGTTCTTCTTTAACTCGGTTAAGTAGGAGCAAGGCAACAGCAAAGCATACCGCAGCAAATAATACTGCAATGACGCTAATGAGACTAAGTCTTGAAGATGTTGACATTAAATCTGGGTAAAAAAGGACAACTAAACCACTAAACCCAACGATGACACTTAGCAGATTGCCTTTACTGATCCTTGCATTCTTTATAAACACAGGAGCAAGAAGCAGTGTATAAAAAGGCAGTGTACCCATTAATATCGCTGTTACTGAACTGCTCAACTCTTTTTGAGCAAAAGGTATAAGAATGAAAGGAATCGTTGCTTCAAGTAAACCAATAACAGTATAAAGTCGCCACTGTTTACTATCACCACTAATTCGCATGACCCGGCAGATAATAAACAAGGTGATTACACCGAATATTGCACGCAATGTACCTATCCATACTGGATTGAATGCCTCTAATGCATTCTCTTGAAAAATAAATTGTGATCCCCAAATCAGCCCAATGCCGAGTAGAGTTAAGTAGTTTTTAAACATAATAAAATACCAATGCATTTAATAAGCTTGTAGTGTCAAAAAAGTGATCTTGAATATAGTGCTACAGTCGAGCTGACTTAAATGCAATGGTATCAACCTCAATTAGCATACCATCAAGGGCTAACTTAGGTACTGGAATTAAAGTACTTGCGGGTAACGTATCTGACGACCAGCGTTTTTGCATCTCTTTACTCCAAATATTCAGCTTTTCACTATCATGATCAACGATAAGAACAGTGATCTTTAGAACATCATCAAAACTAAGCTCATGGGAAGTAAGTGCAATTTCTAGGTTTGATAATAAAGTGCAAGCCTGATAACGAAAATCACTACTAAGCTTATGTTCAATACCTTCACCACCACTTTGGCCCGAAATGTAAACTAGCTCTCCTTTGCTTGGTGCCTTTACTGTATGACAAAAACCAAATGGTGTTGGATTAAAAATCTCTGGTGGATTATGGAAGACTGGCTTTAGTTTTAGCATAATAATGACCTTTTATACGTTGAATTCAAAAGTAAGCAGGAGTATAAAAGCTCAAGTTAACTTTAAGTAAAGCGATAATTTAACAAAAGTTGAAATGACTGTGAGCAGAAATGATTATCTAACTATTGGACGACTAGCCGAACGTAGTGGTGTAGCCGCATCGGCTTTACGTTTTTATGAAGCTAAAGGTTTAATTGCTTCCTTTCGAACCAATGGTAATCAACGCCGTTATTTACCTTCGATGCTACGTAGAATTGCACTCGTTCAAGTCGCTCAATCTGTAGGGTTTACATTAGAAGAAATAGCAAAAGAGTTAAGCACCTTACCAATGAATCAAGCGGCCACAAAGCAAGATTGGGAGAGAGTTGCAAATAAATGGCAGCAAGACCTCGACCATAAAATAGCAAAAATCCAATCATTAAAAGACAATCTTTCAGGATGTATCGGGTGTGGCTGCTTGAGTATGAAGAAATGTCACCTAATTAATCCAGAAGACAACCTGAATCAGCAAAGACAAGGAGCGCAGAGAATTATTTGATCATACATTAGGTAGCCCACTATGTTTATTAAAGCGTTTCAATTTCCCTCTCTGATAACTGTGTTTTAGCTAAGTTTATCAATAAGAAATCGCTTCTCTATAAAGTTGATTTTCAAAAGAATTGTTGATAAGTTGCAAAAATGAAAAACATTTCCAAACCTTCATCATTATTTTTCTGGTGGCGCTCTATTTAGAGCGGCACGGAATTTTTACATTCTTAAGCTGCTGGAAGGTAGCTAAGACTGTAATTTCTCTTGTATCTCCAGTAGCAATCTATTTTTACTAGGAGATCTATCAATGAATACAACTCAATACACTGAAAAATCGGAAGTAATTTTAACTGGCGATAGAGCTACTGGCCCATTGCACTTGGGGCATTATGTCGGCTCTTTAAAACAACGGGTCGCTTTACAAGATATTCACGAGCAAACTGTTCTTGTTGCTGATATGCAAGGTCTTACAGACAATGCTCACAATCCGAACAAAGTATCATCTAATATTCTGAATGTTGTCGCGGATTATCTTGCCGTTGGTATCGACCCCTGTAAAACGACAATTTGCCTTCAATCACAACTTCCTGCTCTTGCTGAATTGACTATGTACTACAGCAATCTTGTGACAATCAGTCGATTAGAGAGAAACCCAACGGTCAAAAGTGAAATACAAAGCAAAGGCTTTGAACGATCAATTCCTGCAGGCTTTTTAACCTACCCTATATCTCAAGCAGCTGATATTACTGGCTTTAACGCAACATTGGTTCCAGTTGGGGATGACCAGTTGCCAATGCTTGAACAAACTAATGAGATAGTTAGAAAGATTAATTTATTAGCAGGACGAATCGTTTTGAACGAGTGTAGGCCCTTGTTAAGCAATGCATCACGTTTACCTAGCACAGATGGTAAAAATAAGATGTCTAAAACAATGGGAAATACCATTAATCTTGGCGCGACTGAAAAAGAGATCTCCGCAGCAGTGAAATCTATGTATACCGACCCTAACCACCTCAGAATCCAAGATCCTGGTACTATTAAAGGCAATATTGTATTTACGTACCTCGATGCGTTTCACCCCGATCAAAACTATATCAACCAGCTAAAAGATCATTATCAACGTGGTGGGCTCGGAGATGGCACGACAAAAAAAGTATTAGAGGAATGTTTACAAGATATGCTCAGACCAATAAGGACAAGAAGAGCTGAATTTTTAAGTGATAAGGCTCAATTAATTGATATATTGGCGAAAGGTAGCCAAGTATCTAGAGAAAAGACGGAAAAAGTACTTTTTGTTGTAAAAGATATCTTTGGACTAAATATTTTCTGAATAACTTAACGTTTCAGCTACGCATCCTGTGATATGACCAATCTATCGAGCAAACTTTTACGCCGCGTTAGGCTAACCTTTGGTGAGAGCCATCAATGGCTCTCATATCCCCATAAACATAAAAACACGTTACCCTGGTGAACGAATGTCACTCTACTCACTGCCGCTGCAAGTTTGTCGCGGCAAAGTGCTAACTTCAAGTCATAGAGAGATAACGTTATACTCAGTTGACGAGATCCATTAATCCCATTAAGCAAGGATGTCTATTGCTATGAAAGAGAGCCACTTTTTTGCTCACCTCGCACGGATGAAATTAATTCAACGCTGGCCGCTGATGCGTTCTATCTCCAAAGAAAACGTTTCTGAACACAGCCTGCAAGTGGCGTTTGTTGCTCACGCGCTGGCTGTGATAAAAAACAAAAAATTTGCCGGGCAACTCAACCCTGAGCGTATCGCGTTATTGGCCATGTATCACGACAGTAGTGAAGTGTTAACTGGCGATTTGCCTACACCCGTTAAATACTTTAACCCTGATATTGCTAAAGAGTATAAAAAAATCGAAGCCGCCGCTGAACAGCGCCTACTAGCCATGTTGCCGGAAGAGTTTCAAGACGATTTTAAACCTTTTCTACTCACTGAAGCGGCTCACAGTGAAGATGCCACCATCGTCAAACAAGCCGACAGTTTGTGCGCCTATCTGAAATGTTTGGAAGAGCTGAGTGCTGGCAACCACGAATATGCTCTGGCTAAAAAGCGCTTGGATGTTACGCTAAAAGAGCGTCAGACCCCAGAAATGGTCTACTTTCTGCAAACTTTTGCTCCAAGTTTTGAATTAACACTCGACGAAATAAGCTAATCTACTCTGTAGCTAAACAAATTGTATAGCCAAATAACTTGGAGTTGCAGGTAGAGAGGGTATACCTTTTACAAACATCCTTTAGGAGTCGCTCAGTATGCAGATCACCCTTCCACCAGAATGGCACGCGCGTAATGATGATGAACATAAGATTCGCCGTGATGATCATCGCAGCCCTTTTCAGCGCGACCGAGCGCGGATCCTCCACTCGGCGGCTTTTCGGCGTTTACAAGCCAAAACTCAAGTTCATGGCACCTACTTAAATGATTTTCACCGCACGCGTTTAACCCATTCTTTAGAAGCCGCGCAAATTGGTACTGGTATTGTGGCTCAGCTGAAACTTAAACAACCGGAATTTCGTAGTCTGTTACCTTCTGACAGTTTGATTGATGCGTTATGCCTTGCTCACGATATTGGCCATCCGCCTTATGGGCATGGCGGTGAAGTGGCGCTCAATTATATGATGCGTGAGCATGGTGGGTTTGAAGGCAATGCGCAGACGTTTCGGATTGTCACCAGTTTAGAGCCTTATACAGAGCATCATGGGATGAATCTGTCACGTCGTACTCTGCTGGGGCTATTAAAATATCCCGCACTATTAAGTCAGACTCGCGCTGAGAAAATTCCTGAAGCCGTGCCCCACCAGCGACAACTAAAAGCCAAAGCTTGGTCTCCGGCTAAGGGCATTTATGACGGTGATCAGATAGGGTTTGAATGGGTTCTCTCACCGCTGAGTGAACAAGATAGGCAACAACTGAGTGAAATGCGCGACCAAGCCTGCGCCCCTTATCAGCATAAGAAAACCCGTTTTAAATCGATAGATTGCTCGATTATGGAGCTGGCCGATGACATTGCTTACGGAGTGCATGATTTAGAAGATGCGATTGTGCTTGGTTTAGTCACCAAAGCGCAGTGGCAGCAAGCAGCGGAAATCCCACTGCTTAACAGTGGCGACGCTTGGTTTGCAGAGCATGCTCATACGCTCACTGACATGCTCTTTTCCGGCCAGCATCATATTCGTAAAGATGCGATAGGCGGCATGGTCAACGCGCTATTAACCAGTATCAGCATTCATCCGGTCGATCATCCATTTGCAAGCCCATTGCTGGCGTTTAATGCTTATCTACAGCCAGCGATGGCCGATGCGTTGGAAGTCTTAAAGTCATTTGTCAGCCAATATGTCATTCAAGTGCCACAAGTTCAGCGTTTTGAATATAAAGGCCAACAAATTATTATGGATTTGTTTGAAGCGCTGGCCGCCGACCCTGAACGTTTATTACCTCATGGAACACAAGAAAAATGGCAAAGCGCAGAGCAGCACCTCGGTGGTGGGATGCGGGTGATTTGTGACTATATTGCCGCCATGACCGACGGCTATGCACAAAGGATGCATCAAGAGCTGTTTTCCTCCCATAGCTTGTGAGTTCGGCGTTTTTATTGATCTTGAAGATAGTGCTTAGCAAAAATCTCTGGCGGCATGTGCTGAATCTGGGTATCGATCATCTGTGAAAACACCGTCAGTAGTGGTGAATAATCCTGCTCTGGTTGCGCCAACTGCAATAGGTGGTAACCCGCTTCAACGGTCGATAAGCTATTTTCACTGGGCGCTTTACGGATCCGGTAATTACCTTCGAGATCCGTGGGCAAATGCAAACAAGGTAGCGGATGTAAATTGGTCGATAGCTGCCACATTTTATACGCTTTCTTCCAAGTACCATCGAGTAAAATGACCCGCAGTTTGTGAGGCCGACCAGACCATGGCTTACTCGAAGCGCAGATAGATTGCTGGCTAGGATACAGCACCATATGCTGCACCTCTTCCTCAGCCAATAGACGATTAAGCTCGGGGTGTGTCGTGAAATCCTCGCCGATCAATAAACGGCTGTTAGGGAGCGATAACGCTAAAATGCGCGCCGTCCCAAGTGGGCGATTCTGCTCAGTTGGGTGCTGGAGTATGATAAGCTCAATGGCTGACTCTAACCGCACGATAGCTGAACAAAAACAAACTTTATGAGCTTTACCACATTGAGAACAATATCGAGACATAGCGTGAATATCTACCTAGGGTTAATTTTGCTGAGCTTAGCCTGTTTAGGCTTACAGTTTTCCCCACTCGCTGAGTTCAGCGCTTGGCAACTGACCGAGATTGAGCGCGGCCAGTGGTGGCGGATCCTAACAGGAAATTTCACCCATACCAACTTTGCCCATTTAGGGATGAACCTCGCCGGTCTCTGGGTTATCGTCTTTTTATTTATGCCTAGCATTAAGTCATTATTCTTCGTCTTAAGTATGCTGAGTTTATCGGTCGGGATAAGTATTTTTTTTAGCGACATGACACTGTATGTTGGCCTGTCTGGCGTACTGCACGGTTTATTTGCTTACTTTGCTCTACTAGAGTGGTTACATGGCCGCCGCAGTAGCTTATGGCTAGTGCTTGGCGTCATCGCTAAAGTCGCTTGGGAGCAGTGGTTCGGGGCATCCATGATGACCGCTGAATTAATTGAAGCCCGAGTCGCCACCGAAGCCCATTTAGCAGGCACCCTAGGTGGACTGACGTTAGGTTTGATTCAGTTTCTGCTGATAAAAAAACGCCGCGACTTAAGTCACGGCGCGGATTAGAAAACCAAGTTCTCTTTATATTACATCAAAGGACGCTGCCCACGGCTGAGCAATTTCAGCAGTACCGCATCCGCTGCTTGACTGGCCGTTCCGGCGAGCTTATCGGCGAGTTTTTTCTTACGCACATAACGCACCGCAAGAACGGTCTTTTCTTTGCATGCGTTGACGATCAAATCATCTGACGTGGCAATCTCATCCACTAAGCCTAATGCTTTGGCTTGACTGCCAAACCAATGCTCACCAGTGGCAACTTTGTCTAGATCAAGTGCTGGGCGGTGGTCACGGATAAAGTCTTTAAACAAACCATGGGTTTCTTCCAGCTCTTGCTTAAATTTCTCACGGGCTTTATCGGTGTTTTCACCAAACATCGTCAAAGTTCGTTTGTATTCGCCAGCAGTAAGCTGTTCAAATTCAATATCATTGCGTTTAAGTAATTTATGAAAATTAGGGATTTGAGCAATAACCCCAATTGACCCGACAATTGCGAACGGCGCGGCAACAATTTTATCGGCGATACAAGCCATCATATAACCGCCACTGGCAGCCACTTTATCGACGGCAATCGTCAAAGGAAGCTGAGCGGCTTTGAGGCGATCAAGCTGTGATGAGGCCAGTCCGTAACCATGAACCATGCCACCACCGGTTTCTAACCGAACCAGCACTTCATCGCCTGGTTGAGCCACGGCCAAAATTGCGGTCACTTCTTCACGTAATGAACTGACTTCTTTGGCGTCAATACTGCCATGAAAATCGAGCACGAATAGATGCGGCTCGCGTTTAGAGTCTAGCTCACCCTCTTTCTCTGCCTGTTTGAGTGCTTTTTGCTTGGCTTTTTTCTGCTCTTTTTCCGTTTTCTTCTCTGCTTTATCGCGTGCTTTCAAAAACGCTTCATCATGCAGATAAGATTCTAAACGCTCTACGGTTGCTTTATGTTGCTCGGTTAAGTCGGTGATTTCTAGCTCGCCTTTATTGGCGCCTGATTTACCACCACCCGATTTTATCATCACCAAGATCACGACTAACGCCACCAACACAGTGACAATCTTGGCTAGAAACAGCCCGTAATCTAATAAAAATTCCAAAGTGCTCATCCTCTTTAATACGAATTGGTGTATTGTAACCACCTTGTCACAAAGACTTAAAGTAAAACCTCATCTCGGACGGTTGAACTGCCAAAGTTGGATTAGATTCGAGATTATAACCAAAAGGAATCTGACGTGAATTACTCTGTTGCTGTTGATGCTTTACAAAATAAGGTTATTTTAGTCACTGGTGCCAGTGATGGTATTGGCAAACAAGCTGCTATTACATACGCCGCCCATGGCGCAACGGTCATTTTACTCGGTCGCAGCGAAGATAAACTGCAACAAACCTACGCTGAAATTGTCAGTGCTGGATACCCTGAAGCCCGAGTGATCGCCTTAGATATGCAAAAGGCCAGCAGATACGATTACCAAACCTTGATCCACAATATAGAGCAGCAATGTGGTCAACTGGATGGGTTATTGCATAGCGCTGGGTTATTAGGCGAAATCAGCCCCTTTGAAGCGATTACCGAACACACTTATGATCAGGTGATGCAAGTCAATGTCAAAGCTCAATTATTGCTTACTCAAGCCGCTTTACCTTTGATTAAGCGCTCGCCACAAGGTCGAATCGTATTTACCAGCTCGACGGTGGGTCACAGTGGCCGTTCAGGTTGGGCCAGCTATTCTATTTCAAAATTTGCTACTGAAGGGATGATGCAGATCCTCGCCGATGAGCTACGTGATACCCCATTACGAGTCAACGCGATTAATCCTGGTGGGACACGTACCGCCATGCGCGCCAAGGCGTATCCACAAGAAGATGCTAACCGCTTGAAAACGCCGCAAGAGATCATGCCGCTTTATCTCTATTTAATGGCCAGAGAGAGCCAACACGTGCATGGCCAATGTCTTGACGCACAACCGAAATAATCCACTTCAAACACATTCACTCGGAAAATAGAAACCCCGTCGCTAATTCGATATCAACGACGGGGTTTTGAGTCATTCGTTATGCGCTGATCATAAGGTATCACGTAATCGGTCTTGTACCGCTTGCACCAGTAAATCAGGCTGGAATTTGGAGATGAATTTATCACAACCGACCTTTTGTACCATCGCCTCATTAAAGCTACCACTGAGTGAGGTATTCAGCGTAATGTACAAACTCGCCATGCGCGGGTCGTTACGCACTTCATAAGTCAGCTTATAACCATCCATTTCTGGCATTTCGGCATCGGTGATCATCATCAACAGCTCTTGATTGATATCTTTACCTTCATCACACCATGATTTTAGTAGCTTCAAGGCTTCTAAACCATCCCAACACTCGATAATATTTAAGCCAAGTTGAGATAAAGTATCTTTAATTTGCTTGCGGGCGGTGGAAGAGTCGTCAACAATCAAAATGTTACGCCCAACCATTTCACCTAATATGTCATGATCTAACACATGTTCAGAAATCGAGACATCATAGTCGATGATTTCAGCGAGTACTTTTTCTACGTCAATCACTTCAACAATATGGTTTTGATTTTGCTCTTTAATGTGCGTAATCGCGGTCAGGTAGTTTGAACGCCCAACCGACTTTGGTGGTGGCTGAATCTCGGTCCATGCGGTATTAATGATATTGCGTACCTGACCAACCAAAAAACCCTGCACGGTACGGTTGTATTCGGTAATGATTAAGTTGTGCTCTTGATTATCCAGCTTGGTTTCAGGAAAACCAATCGCTCGACGAAGATCAATGATCGGAACCGCAACACCTCGTAGAGAAGCAACCCCCATAATGTTCGGATGAGAACCGGGCATTTTAGTCGTTGGCGGTACCTTGATTACTTCACGTACCTTAAATACGTTGATCGCAAAAATCTGTCGACTATTTAAACTAAACAGCAACAGTTCTAGGCGGTTCTCTCCCACCAAATTGGTACGCTGATCGACCGTATTTAAGATACTCGACATAGAAAATCCCGCTAATAGAAAAGCACCATCGTTTACAGTATATACCTAAATTTCTGTGAGGCACTTGGGTAGATCATTAATTTAGGCGAACAATGTAAACTGTCGTGCAAAAAAAACGAAGAAAAATTATCCTTCAACCACTTTCATTAATAATAAACCATCGTAGAGCGCTTGCTTGATTAAAGCCGCTCCTGGCATTGTGGCTTGTTTATAAAAACGGGATTCAACCAACTGCAGATGTTGGTGATAGGCAGGAAGGCTTTGCTCTTCAATACAGCGCTGAATCGCAGGATACAACACCGTTTTTGCTTGATTCATCACCCCACCAATTAACACTTTGTCAGGGTTAAACAAATTGATCACTATCGCAATCGCAGCGCCTAAATAACGTCCGAGTTGCTCAATCACGTCTACGGCGAGCGGATCACCATTGGCAGCCGCCAAGCAAACGTCCTCAATCGAAATCGTCTCTTGTTCGGCTAATGACGACGGTTCTCCTTGAGCAATTCGTAACGACACCTGATCGCGAATCGCTTGCGAGCTCGCCACCGTTTCAAGACAGCCAATATTGCCGCAATGACAACGTTTACCTTGAGGATCAATTTGAATGTGCCCAAGCTCACCAATATTGCCATAACGACCTTGTAATACTCGCCCATCAACGATAATCCCGGCCCCTAATCCGTGGTGAATAGAAATCAATATCGAATTATCGACATCTTGAGAGTGACCGAATAATTTTTCTGCCAAGGCCCAAGCTCGAGTATCATTCGCAACAAATACCGGCAACCCAGTAGCTTTATAAATCTCAGGACCTAACGCCAAATTTTTCACATTATAATGGGGCATTTGTAATACCATGCCCTGCTGTGAATTGACTAAACCCGGCAGAGTAATCGCAATGCTTGTCACCCGATCTAATTGGGCGGCGTAGGTTTGAAAAAACTCTTCTATTTCAAATAATAATCGCGCCAAAACATCATCTTGATCGATTTCATGAATATCAATTTTGGTGTCAATCAATACCTCACCACCCAACTCATGCAACGCAATCGTCAGATAGCCTCGTCCCAAGCGCATGGAAAGAAATTGCCAGCCTTGATTATTGGTTTGCAGACCAACGGCAGGTCTGCCACGACTGATCGCTTCTTGAACCGTCGTTTCATGGATCAAGTGGGCATCAATTAATTCGCGAGTAATTTTAGTAATACTTGCCGGAGCTAATTCACTCTCTTTAGAAAGGTCAATGCGCGATATAGGGCCTTTTTGATCTATCAATTTATATACACGACCAGCATTGACCTGTTTAATATGATCAATATGGCCTGGTTGAGCCATATACATGGTGCACTCCAGATTTCAATAACCTGCCAATTTTTTTACTTTGCGAACTAATTGTGAAGCAACTTGATGTATAGCCGTGACAGCCATCACGCATATAAATTTGAGTTTGTGTTTTTAACCCCAAAACCACAGATTTCACCACCAAAAGACCCAAGATGGGTGTTGGATCGAGAAATCGTCATTTTTTTTCTAAACCCTCTATTTTTAGAGACTTAGGTCTATACTGAGATCCAATAGGTTGCGCTTATTGGCCGGACTTTCAAGGAGAAAAATATGACCGCAGCGTTAAGAAGAACAAAAATTGTCGCTACACTAGGTCCATCGACGGATCAAGGTAGTGTGTTAGAAACGATTATTCGCTGTGGGGTGAATGTAGTCAGAATGAATTTTTCCCATGGCTCGGCAGATGATCACCGTTTACGAGCGGAAAAAGTTCGCGAAATTGCTCAACGATTAGGTCGACACGTAGCGATATTAGGCGACCTGCAAGGTCCTAAAATTCGAGTATCGACCTTCAAAGAAGACAAGGTTTTTCTCAATGAAGGCGACAGTTTCATTTTAGATGCAGAACTCGGACTCGGTGAAGGCACACAGCACACCGTCGGCATTGATTACAAAGCTTTGCCAAATGACGTTGTGGCAGAAGACATTTTATTACTCGACGATGGCAGAGTTCAGTTGCAAGTCACCGCTGTAGAAGGAAGTAAAATCCACACTACCGTTCTTATCGGCGGACCATTATCCAATAATAAAGGCATTAATAAAAAAGGCGGTGGCCTTTCTGCTGAAGCCTTAACAGAAAAAGATAAGCGAGACATTGTGCTGGCAGCTGACATTGGCGTCGATTATTTAGCGATCTCTTTTCCACGCAATGGGAAAGATATGGATTATGCTCGGCGTTTGGCTCGCGAAGCAGGACTGAATGCAAGATTAGTGGCCAAAGTTGAGCGTGCAGAGACGGTATCTTGTGATGAAAATATCGATGATATTATTCGCGCCTCTGATGTCATTATGGTTGCGCGAGGCGACCTTGGTGTCGAAATTGGTGATCCTGAGTTAATCGCGGTGCAAAAGAAACTGATTCGTCGTTCAAAAGAACTCAATCGCATCGTGATAACCGCAACTCAAATGATGGAGTCGATGATCACCAATCCAATGCCAACCCGAGCAGAAGTGATGGACGTCGCCAATGCCGTACTTGATGGCACTGACGCAGTCATGCTTTCAGGAGAGACCGCCGCTGGTAAATACCCAGTAGAGACCGTCAAAGCTATGGCCGAAGTCTGTGTCGGCGCAGAAAAAATGATTGAAGCCAGCCAACAAAATTATCGTATCGATCGCGCTTTCCAAACCGAAGAAGAAACAATAGCGATGTCGACCATTTATGCCGCCAATCATCTTGAAGGAGTAACAGCGATGGTCACGTTAACGGAGTCAGGGCGAACTGCGCTAATGACCTCACGCCTTAACTCGATATTACCTATCTTCGCCATGTCTCGTAATGAGCATGCTCTGAACCGTTGCGCGCTCTATCGAGGGGTAACGCCATTCTATTTTGATAGCAACCATGGTCAGGGAGCGGAGGTGGCTCAAGCCGCCCTACAAGCCCTAAAAGACAAAAAGCTCCTCGAGTTTGGCGATCTGGTGATCATTACTCAAGGTGATATTATGGATGTAGAAGGAACCACCAACTGTATGCGGATCTTGCCGGTATTTTAATCTGAGCGGTAGGTACAGGGAACGTACCTACCCGAATGACATTGAGTTTTATATGGGAAAAAGAATACCAATAAATCACTCTCCTCCTATTGATCGCCATAAAAAGGATCAATGACAGGAGGATTAGGACGCTGAGTCACGAGTCGCTTAGCCTGTTCAAAGGTTTCAATAAATCGGTAGCCAGCTTGTAGACCTAACTCGTAGTCATAAAGCAACGCTTCCTGACTACTGAGTAAGGAACTTGATTTCAGTGGCTCACTTGGCACAATTTGTAAAATAAATGCATCATCTGGTGGTGTATGAAGAAAGTCACTGGTCAATGAATAGGTTTGATAATGGACCATCAACATATCTGCGAGCCCCGCATCAAATTTATTCCCCAACAGATGGCTTAACCGATAAATATTGTCGGCACCAAACAACCAACGTCCACCATTTAACACATCGAGATGTTTTTGCTCTTTCTTGAGCTGTTGAGCCTTGGCGATTTGTTGCTGAAGAAAACCACTCCAATCTTGCTTCCACTGCAACATTTTATTTTGCCAATGTTGCTGGATATGATTCACCGATTCACGTAACCATTTAACCTGAGAATCAGACTCTTGCTCTGCGAATGCATTTTGTTGGTCTTCTTCCTCTAACGTTTCAGTCCGGATGACCGTGATAAAACGTGCTTCTTGACGCCAAGCCTGTTGAACGGGGATGGATGCTGACACTCCACCATCAATATAGCAATGTTGACCTAATGAAACCTCTTGAGTATATAAGCCTGGAATCGCGCAGGTAGCGATAAGCACTTCTCGCCAATCGTCACCCAACATCGGAAAATAAGCATCGGTTAATGACTGAGCCTCCGTCACCGCAGCAAAAGCTTGGCGCTGGCCCAAGACATGTCGCCCCATGTCCAAATCTAAACGATAAGGATAATCGCTGATTTTATCGAGCGCCCAGTCTAAATTCATGTATTGTTTACGTCGAATATAACTGAATAAATGAAAAAATTGCGGATCGGTGGTTAGCTCGAGAATGAAAGCTTTACCTAAACCGTGCTGACGACATAGATAGGAACAAAGATTTAACGCGCCCGCTGACGTACCATAAAATTCATCAAACGGGTCAAAATTAGACAGCATAAAAGCATCTAATACACCTGCAGTAAAAATCCCCCGCTGCCCTCCACCTTGGGCGACTAAGCTATTTTTACCAGTCAGAAACTTCGAGAGCCGAACAGTGTCGACTCTCGATTCTAGCCCTGAGACTGTTCCACTGTTCACCATAAGCAGAACCTCTAGCTTTTAATTGGCGATAGTAATTAAACCATATCCGATAAGAACAGCAAATATTGCCGCGGTAATCATTAATGCGTGTTTAAGATCGCGTTCCATACACCTCTCCTTGAGAATCACTGAATGACAACATAAGCATACACTAATCCTTTATACTGTCGTTTTTTTCCACACAAATATCAAGTGATTATCACATTTATCCTCGCAGAACGAGCAGCAAACAAAGCTTTTACTCTTAGTTATCGGAGCAGTGGGAGTCTTCACTCACTATCCTATCCTATCCTATAGTAGGATAGATAATTGTACTTAAGGAGTATCACAATGCGACATCATGGATTGCTATTCTACCCCCAGTTTATGCTACCCCTACTATTGAGCTTACTCGCCTTCCCAGTAAAAAGTGAACTGTATGTGACGCCTTACTTTGGCTATACCTTGGGTGGCAAAGTGGAAGATCAGCAGCAACGTCACTACGACATTAAACCATCGGAAAATATCGCATTAGCCATCGAAACCTCCTTTCAAACCGGACGCATCGGTTTTTTCTATAGCCATCAATCATCACAAGTTGAACAAATCGATAATCAAGCCACCATGCATTATCTGCACTTCCAAAGTAGTATTTATTACCCTCTAGAATCCAAAAGTTCTGCGTTTATTGGTGTAGGACTGGGTGGCTCATACGCTGATGTTGACTGGGTTAATAATAAATATGGCTTCTCGTCCAGCGTGTTTGCAGGTATAGACTACAAGATTGCCTCGAACCTCACCATTACATCGCATTTCCGATGGCTTGGCACTATGGTTGACAACGATACCAGCGCTATTTGTCAACTTGAGCAAAATAATGGCTGTGTGATTGGCTTTCGCTCCAATTGGATGAATCAATTTGCTTTTAATCTAGGGCTCGGCTTACGTTTTTAAGCTATTCATCGCTGGTTAGTATGGAAAACGCTTTATCGTCTCCCTGATTGCGAATCATAGCTATGAAGCCATTTATCTCCAACCAAATTTAACCTTACAAGATCAATCGTTACTAGAAGTACCGACCACTAACTGGTGATTTTTTAGTCAAGCACTCTGTTGTTAAATACAGTTTTATCAATGGATAATGACGTTCAATAGAGCGAATTGATTCAGTTAACAACCAAAAGCACAAATATATCCCTAGATTTGTGCTTTAATAACTTGAATGCCGCTATCTATCACTAACAACAAACCGTTTACATTGTATTGCCATTTTTAAAAGTTCTCTGTAGTCTCTCAATTAATGCGCAGCTGATTATTTCAGATTACGCAAACACACATCGACAACAACAGAATAATATTCCAACAAATAACCACATAGACCACAGGTAAATCTACGTTTTTACACTTTCATGGATGATGGAACAATATTTTAACAATTAGACCTATACTCATACGATGATCTTTTCGGCAGTCTACTCTGGCAAAAGTGAGCGGTAACGGGAAGGCTTGCTTCCACATCTCAATGAATGAGTAAACAAGGTCTAATGAGGCTTCATACCTCAGGGAATGATTAAGGAGAAATAAATGAAGCGAGAACAATGGGGATCCCGTACCGGATTCATTTTAGCCGCAGTAGGTTCTGCGATTGGCCTAGGTAACATTTGGCGTTTTCCCTACATGGCTTATGAGAATGGAGGGGGCGCTTTTTTCATCCCTTATCTATTTGCCATGCTAACAGCCGGCATTCCTTTTATGATCCTTGAATTCAGTATGGGTCAAAAACATCGCGGCTCTGCACCAACGACTCTTGCCAAAATTAACACAAAATTTGAATGGCTTGGTTGGTTTCAAGTGGGTATCGCGGCAACCATTGGGGTGTACTATGTAGCCGTGATTGGCTGGGCAATCTCCTACTTCGGCATGTCATTTACCCAAAGTTGGGGAACGGATACCAATAGCTTTTTCTTTAGCGAGTACTTAGGTCTGGGTGATAACTCGCCGACTAACCTTGGATCGATTCAGTGGAAAATTGCTTTTACGATGGCGATTGCTTGGGCAATAACTTATGCGGCTATCGTTGGCGGAGTTAAATCTGGTATTGAACGTGCTTCTAAAGTCATGATGCCGGTATTGTTTATCATGGTACTACTCCTAATTGCACGCATGATTTTCTTACCGGGTGCATTAGATGGCGTCAACTATATGTTTGAGCCTGATTTTAGTAAGATTTGGGATGTTAAAGTCTGGGCAGCCGCTTATGGGCAAATCTTCTTTACGCTCAGTATTGGCTTTGCGATTATGCTGGCCTATTCAAGCTACCTACCACAGAAATCTGACATCACCAATAATGCTTTTATGACCGTCTTGATCAACTGCGGTTTTTCAATTCTCGCTGGTATCATGATTTTCTCAGTTCTTGGTTACATGGCTCAAGAACAAGGCAAACCGCTGACTGAAGTCGTTTCTGCTGGCGTTGGTTTAGCTTTTGTCACTATCCCTGCGGCTATTAACCTACTTCCAATCCCTTACATTCTAGGCCCGCTATTTTTCTTAGCGTTAGTGGTCGCTGGACTAAGCTCACACATCTCGATCTTAGAAGCCGTCACCTCCGCGGTGATTGACAAACTGGGTTGGAGTCGTAAAAAAGCAGCTAATATCGTTATCGGCTCAGGCTTTATTATTTCTATGGCATTTGCGACCAATGGCGGTTTACTGTTGCTCGATTTAGTCGACCACTTTGCGAACAATGTCGGCATTATGGCGAGTTGCCTAGTTGAACTCATTCTCATGACTTGGTTGCTGAAAATTTCCGACGTGCGTAAATATGTTAACTCCATTTCTGATTTTACGATTGGAGTATGGTTTGATATTTGTTTGCGCTTTGTCTCCCCAGTCGTTTTGGCGATCATTGTAGTAACTAAATTACGTGCACTGCTCACTGAAGGGTATGGCGGCTATGATCTGACTCTAGGCTGGACCATTATTATCGCGTTACTGGCGCTAGGTGCCATCGTTAATCTAACTAATCGCAAGGAAGCAAACTAATGACTACAGGTGCAATTATCATGATGATTATCGGCCTCGGACTCACTTGGGGCGGTGCAGCCATCTGCATTAAAAAAGCCATGGCGAAACAAGAAGAGTAATCTCCTCTTAATTTAAGGCCACGAGCAGCTAATCTGCCGTGGCCTTATTGATTTTAGAAGCGATAAGTAACCCCTAGCGCCGCGCCCAGTTGCAAATTGATGCCTGAATGGAGGTTTAACTCTGGATGAACTTGACCATAGACATCAATATTACTGTTAATTGGCCAGTTAACCCCTAATGGTACGCGCGGACCAAAATCACCATCCCATTCTCCCCAAGCACCAATCCCAACGTACCAATCCAAAGGAACGTCAGCTCGATCAAAATTGCCACGGCGCATCAAATAATCAAAAGCGGCACCTTCATTACCAAGAATAAAACGATATTGCTCATCAACCTCAATGACTGCACTCAACTGTTGATCTACGGCCATACCTACTTTTAAACTCGGCTCTTGTTGAGCATAAACACTTACTGGTACGCTGAATAACATCGCCACTGCAGCTATTTTTTTCATAAGTCACTTATCCTATATCGTCTGGTATTTACTCAAATGTCTAAGATTGAGAAATAAACTCCCCGATGATGTCCAATTGCAGCAAAGTCGGCTCCGTCAGAAGAAAGAATAAACATGACACGCATAATCCAACCAAGTGCAAAATAAAATCAAAGGAAATAACGGCAGTCTAACGAGGAGTGTACTGAGCAATGTCAGCAAAGAGGTAAAGATAGGTTAAGATAGAGTATAGGTAGAGGCTAAAACATCATTGATAATGAGCGCTTTCAGCAAACCGATAAAAAGGAGACCGAAGTCTCCTTATTTATAGGGGAAGAAAGAATGAGCATTAACCGTGGTTGCGAATCCACTCATCCATTTCTGTTTTTAAGTTATCTGATTTAGTACCAAAAATAGCTTGTACACCACCAGACACCACAACAACGCCAGCAGCACCGAGTTGTTTTAGTTTCGCTTGATCAACCAACTCTGTCTCTGCAACCGATACGCGTAGGCGAGTAATACAAGCATCTAAGTTAGTGATATTTTCTTTACCACCAAATGCCGCTACTAATTCACCTGCTAACTCTGACCCTGTTGAAGTATTCGCATCAGCGGATTCATCTTCACGGCCCGGTGTTTTCAGATTCAAGGTACGAATAACAAACGTAAATACCACATAGTAAAGCACAGCATAAGCAATACCTAAGCCTACCAGTAGCAACATGTTTTCTGCACGAGGAGATTGAACAACAAAGTCAATAAAGCCGTTAGAGAACGTGTGGCCATGAACAATGCCTAGCGAGTTGGTTAGGACATACGCCAAGCCAGCAAGTACCGCGTGAACCGCGTAAAGTACAGGAGCAATGAATAGGAAAGAGAATTCAATTGGCTCAGTAATACCGGTTAGGAAAGAAGTTAATGCCGCAGAAGCCATGATACCCATGATTTTTGCACGGTTCTCAGGTTTAGCACAATGCGCAATCGCAAAAGCCGCTGCAGGAAGACCAAACATTTTAAATAGGTAACCACCGGCTAACTGACCGAAACCATTACCCGCTTCGCGAGTCACATCATTCGCAGTCAAGAAACAGGTCATAATACCTGTTGCTGGTTGACCGGAGTTAGTCACACAAGAACCTGCTTCGTAGAAGAAAGGTACGTTCCAGATATGGTGTAAACCAAATGGAATCAGTGCACGCTCAACAATACCGTAAATACCAAATGCAGTGACTGGGTTTTGATGCGCAGCCCAATCAGAGAAAGAAGCAATAACGCCACCAATCGGAGGCCAAATTACCGATAAGAGAATACCTAGAGCAATCGACAAGAAACCGGTAATAATAGGTACCGCACGTTTACCCGCAAAGAATCCGAGATATTCTGGTAGCTGAATTTTATAGAAACGATTGAACGACCACGCTGCAACACCACCCGCAAGAATACCGCCAAGTACGCCTGTTTCGATGCCATCAACACCCATTACCTCTGCCATAACGTTCAAGGTCGCAACCATGATGCCATAGCCGACAATAGCAGAAAGTCCTGATACACCATCGTTATTGGTAAAGCCTAGGGCGACACCAACGGCAAACAAGAGTGCCATTTGACCAAATACCGAGCCACCAGCTTGTTCCATTAAGTGGGATACGACTTCTGGCAGCCAACTAAAGTTTGCCGCCCCAACACCAAGCAAAATACCTGCAACAGGTAAGACTGATACTGGAAGCATCAGTGCTTTACCTACTTTTTGCAGGTTAGCAAAAGCGTTCTTTAACATGTTTATGCTCCTGATTAAGTTATTAGAATTTTTCGGGTTCCAACGGCACACCCCCGTAGCCTAAATGTTAGCACCCAATGAAAATGTAACCACAAATGTATTATATTTTCCGCCTCTAAATATATCTTGATGCCCCTCAAACTTTCCAGTTCGTAAAGAAATTTAGTTTCAAAGTAATAGACAGATCACACAGCCATCACTTGTCGACAAGGCAACAGAAGCATTCTATCCTATTGTTTATATTAATAATAATTTTCCATCAATTAATTTTACTTGGTAAATTAAATTGATGAGGTTGTTATTTTTAGTAACAAAATTACCAATTGATTAGTTTAGACTAAATATTCAACATATTAAGTAAACAAGGCTAATTCTTGATGATAATTTGAAGTAAAGCACGTAAAACAGCCATTCTAGGCGTCTTACACCTATAAACTTTGATTTTCATCGCAAAAAAAGATCTTGGAAGTTTTTGCTGGTTTTTTCTGCAACTTCGCCCAAAGAAAGCCCTTTAAGTTGAGCAATATAAGCCGCAACCTCAACCACATAAGCCGGCTGATTCTCTTTACCTCGATGAGGTACTGGCGCTAAATAAGGCGAATCGGTTTCAATCAACAACCTATCTAATGGTAGTGCCTTTACCACGGCTTTGAGCTCTGTTGCTTGGCGAAACGTAACGATCCCAGAGATCGAAATATAGAAGCCTAAATCCATTGCCGCCTGCGCAAAAGCCCAATCTTCAGTAAAACAGTGTATAACCCCGCCACAACGCTCTGCGTGATGTGCTTTGAGTATAGCTAAAGTATCTTCTCGCGCTTGACGAGTATGAATAATCAATGGCTTATTGAGTTCAACGGCAGTATTAATATGCTGAATAAAACGCTGTTGTTGTAATTCCGCCATTTCTGGCTGATAGTGATAATCGAGCCCAGTTTCACCAATCGCAACCACTTTAGGGTGACGAGCATAAGTGTGAAAACGCTCTAGATCAAAATCACTTTGCACGTCGAGAGGATGCACACCACAAGAAGCATGAATATTATCGAAGGGAGTAATCATCGCTAACATATTGGGAAATGAGTCTAACGTCACACCCACAGAAAGTAATTGTGTCACTTTAGCCCGTTCGGCTTTAGCAAGAACATCGCTGATATCTTGGTGTAAATCTTGATAGTTCAGTTTATCAAGATGACAATGTGAATCTACAAACATGTTTCCTCATTAAATTTAAATAACCAATCAGCAATTAAAAGTTCACTATTTAACCCACTAAATCCCTGTAATTGATTGATCAACTGCGCCAATGAATCCGTTTGTTGTTGTAATAAAGACAAAGAACGAGCTTGAGCAAGCCACTGACTTTGCGGAGTAAAGTAAGGCTGCCATACCCCAAAAGCGGTTTTTTGGGCGTCAGTCAAGAGATACCAAAGCCAACGTAGTCCACTGAGAGGCTGGCCACTGATCGTTTTCGCACAATTTAATAATGCCGAAATGTCGCCTTGTAATGCCTGAACAAATTGCTGCTCAATCGCCAAATAATTTTGGAGTTCACCTTGTAAAAGAAACGCTCGAGTCAGTAATGGAGCATTACCATGAATATGAGCAGCAAAAGCAGGAATCGATTGTTGACACTGTTCGGTTAACCACGGCATAACAGCTTGTGGCTGCGGTTCTGGAATAATAATTTGTTGGCAACGACTGACGATTGTCGCCAGTAAACGGCTCACTTGATGAGTCAGTAAAATGAAAACACATTTTTCTGCGGGCTCTTCAAGCGTTTTCAGTAAAGCATTCGCTGCTGATTCATTCATTGCTTCGGCAGGCTCAATCACGATCAACCGAAAGCCTGAGAGCTGTGAAGACTCTTGTGCTAATCGATTCGCTATACGAATTTGCTCAACCGTAATCGACTTGCCCTCTTTTTCAGGACGAACAAGATGATAATCCGGATGCGTGGCCGATAGCATTAACTCACAGCCATGACAAAATCCACAGGGCTCACTACGCTGTGTAGTACACATTAATGCCTGCGAGAATTTCTCAATCAACTGCTCTGCGCCTACTCCGTGTGGAGCATTGATTAAGGTTGCTGAAGCAAAGCGCTGATGCTCAAGCTGTTGCTTCCAACGCTCCCATGCCTCGCTTAACCAAGGATATACTGCGTTCATCATTAACCTTTATGTTGATTTAACCAGTTTAATAACGCTTGCTGAATATCTTGTGTCACCGCTTGTAGGGTTTGCTGCGCGTTAATAATCGTAACTGATGGATTGTCCTTAGCCAGTTCTAGATAACGCTGTCGTGTACGCTCAAAAAAACTCAAGTCCATTCTCTCAATACGATCCAACTCCCCTCGCCCACGAGCTCGCTCTAATCCGACTCGCGGGTCGATATCTAAGTATAAAGTAAAATCTGGGCTAAACGCCCCTAACGCTAACTGCTTAAGCTGCTGCATCGTCGCAGGGCTAATCTGCCGTCCGCCGCCTTGATAAGCTTGCGAAGACATGTCATGGCGATCGCCCACGACCCAGCATCCTGCCGCCAATGCAGGTTTAATGACGTTTTCCACAAGTTGTACCCGTGCGGCGTACATTAGCAGCACTTCCGTCACATCTTGTAAAACTTCACCAGGGTGATCTTCTTTGACTAAAGCACGCATTTTTTCAGCCAATACCGTGCCACCGGGCTCACGAGTCTGGGTAATCGACTCAATACCAAAAGCTTGTAACGTATCGATCACAACCTGAATAGCCGTGCTTTTTCCTGCGCCTTCTAGCCCTTCTACTACGATAAATTTTGCGTTCATTGTCGACTTCTGATCACTTGTAAATAGGCGCGAACCGCGCGATTATGTTCTGCTAATGTTTTTGAAAACACGTGATCACCATGACCACTGGCCACAAAATAAAGGTAATCACTCTGTTCCGGATTTAAAGCGGCCTTAATCGAAGCAGGGCCAGCCATCGCGATCGGCGTCGGAGGGAGTCCATTGATCACGTAAGTATTATATTCTGTCGCTTCACGCAAATCAGCACGGCGAATCCGCCCTTGATAACGATCACCCATTCCATAAATAACCGTAGGGTCCGTTTGTAAACGCATTCGCTTGTTTAATCGATTAATAAACACCGAAGAGACTCGCTCCCGCTCCGCATCGATCGCCGTTTCTTTTTCAATAATCGACGCCAAAATAAGGGCTTCGTAAGGAGTTTTCAATGGCAAATCAAGCTGACGATGCTCCCATTCATGCTCAAGCAGACGATTGAGCTTACGATGCGCTCGACGAAGGATATCAATATCCTTCTCCCCTTTAGTAAAATGGTAGGTTTCCGCCAAAAATAAGCCTTCTAACTTTGCATTATCGATGCCTAATAATTGGGCGATGTCTGCCTCTGAATGCTCAGTCAGCGTTTGTTGTAAGTTAGGATTTTGCGCTAAGCTAGCACGCCATTCAGAAAAACGGCTTCCTTCAATAAAGGTGATCGAAAACTGAAATTCTCGCCCAGAAACCAATAACGCTAAACTATCTTGTAGCGATAACCCGGGCTGTAATTGATACGTTCCCGCTCTAATCGGCGTTAATTCAGGGTAGAAACGACGTAATAACTTCGAGGCCAAAGGATCATCAACTAACCAAGCTTGATCGGTCATTAATGCCAACGCTCTATTTAAACTCGTCCCACCATGAATAGTGATCAACTGCGGTTCAGTGATCAATAACGGCTGCGCGAGGTAATCATTGGTCTTTTTAACCGCATAAAAGTAGCTTGCAGTAGCAAAAACAATGATGACTAAAATTAAGGCCAGTAATTTTTTAATCACGAATTAAAACTCTCCTGAAAATATCGTACATAACGGCCGATGGTATACAAATGATGTGCAATACCGATGACAGGCGCGACTTCAATGATGGCATTAGAAATAAAAACCTCATCAGCAGCAATTAAATGCTCCATTGGAAACTGACCAATTTCCACGGTCAACCCGAATGATGTTGCCGATTGTAAAATCATCCGCCGCGCGACACCAGCAACACCAGCATTATCAAGACTCGGCGTATATAAAGTGCCATTTTTCACCCAGAACAAATTTGCCATCGTTGTTTCAACGATATGATGATTAAGATCCAAACAAACGCCATCGTCATACCCTGCACGATCCATTTCACCACGCAGTAAAACTTGCTCTAAGCGGTTATTATGTTTATGTCCCGCCAGCAATGGGTTGAGTCCCATGCGCTGCTCACAGACGCCTAATCTGATCCCTTGACGTTGCCATTGATGATAATGAGCTGGAAAATCAAAGTGACTCAATGTAATTCTTGATGAATGTTGTTGGCTTGGACTATAACCTCGTCCTCCTTCGCCACGGCTAATATGCAGTTTCATTCCCGCCAGTGACTTACCTATCGCCGCTTGATTCAACGCAAGTTCTATTTTCAACCAATCAGGAGATGGAATCGCCAAGTGCTGTAAGCAAGCCTCCATTCGCTCTTGATGATAATCCCAGAGCTGAATTTTACCTTGTTTAATCAATAGAGTACTAAAGCAGCCATCGCCATATTGGAAAGAACGATCACTGGCGGTAATTAGGGGCTCGTTGAATCCATTTTGCCCAATCATGCTTGACTCCCTGAAAAAATAAACGGCCTAATGCAAAGCACCAAGCCGTTTAAACTCAAACTCAATCAGATAGATTAATTATACGCGTTTAAAAATCAGTGAACCGTTGGTACCACCGAAGCCAAACGAGTTGCATATCGCATAATCCATACCTGATACTTTACGCGCCGTATGGGGCACTAAGTCTATCTCTAACCCTTCTTCTGGGTTATCAAGGTTAATGGTTGGTGGAACAATTTGGTCAACCAACGACATGATGGTAATGATCGCTTCAACAGAACCTGCTGCACCGAGCAAGTGACCCGTCATTGATTTGGTTGAAGAGACTAATACTTGTTTAGCGCCTTCTTCACCTAATGCTCGTTTGATGCCTTTTACTTCCGCGACATCACCGGCCGGAGTTGACGTTCCGTGAGCATTAACATAACCAATTTGAGTCCCTGTGACTCCAGCATCACGCATCGCGGCTTCCATCGCTAGAGCGCCACCAGAACCGTCTTCACTTGGTGAAGTCATGTGATAAGCATCACCTGACATACCAAAACCGACCAACTCAGCATAAATTTTAGCACCACGAGCTTTAGCGTGTTCATACTCTTCAAGCACAATCACACCAGCACCATCACCCAATACAAAACCATCACGATCTTTATCCCAAGGGCGTGAAGCTTTTTGTGGTTCATCATTGCGAGTGGATAACGCTTTCGCAGCACCAAAACCAGCCATACCTAAAGGTGTGGAGGCTTTTTCTGCACCACCCGCAACCATGGCATCGGCATCACCGTAAGCAATCATCCGTGCGGCATGACCAATATTGTGCAATCCAGTGGTACAAGCGGTTGAAATTGCAAGATTTGGACCACGTAAACCACGCATAATAGAAAGGTTACCTGCAACCATGTTAACAATGGTTGAGGGAACGAAAAATGGGCTAACCTTACGTGGACCTTTTTCGATTAATGCCTGATGGCCAGATTCAATTAACTCAAGACCACCAATTCCCGAACCAATGGCGACACCAACACGTGGCGCATTAGCTTGCGTAATTTGCAGACCGGAATCGTCTAGAGCTTGAATACCCGCAGCAATGCCATATTGGATAAAAAGATCCATTTTTCTGGCATCTTTTTTAGACATATACTCTTCGCAATTAAAGTCTTTGACTAGACCTGCGAAACGAGTTGAGAAATTTGTAGTATCAAAGTGCTCAATATTAACAATACCACTTTGACCAGCTAGCAGGGCTTTCCAAGAAGATTCTACAGTGTTGCCTACTGGTGACAACATACCCATGCCAGTGACAACGACACGACGCTTGGACACGATCATATTCTCCGGGATAGAAACATTCTATGAGAGGGATAGATGACTAAAAAACTCAGGCGGCCAGAGGGCCGCCTGGGGAGAACATTACTGAGCGTTGCTGGTCACGTAATCAATCGCAGCTTGAACAGTAGTGATTTTCTCTGCTTCTTCGTCAGGAATCTCAGTATCAAATTCCTCTTCAAGAGCCATAACTAATTCAACAGTGTCTAGAGAATCTGCACCTAGATCTTCAACGAAAGAAGATTCATTTTTTACTTCTGCTTCGTCTACACCTAGCTGTTCAACGATGATTTTCTTTACGCGTTCTTCAATGTTGCTCATGTTTTCTTTTCCTTTACAGATTTCGCCTAATGCGATGATTCCGTAGTTTATTCGAACTAGTGAAAGTTGCAAGGGGGACCTTGCTGGTCAAACCACAAATTTACCGATTTTAACCGAAATTCACACCATTTTTGACATAAATCATGCACAAATGTTGCGCACCTAAAAACCAACTGTTAAGAAAAGTCAGCATTTATTGACGACTGTCGCTTAACTTCTCCAAACACTTGGCATTAAACCATGTACATTCCGCCGTTGACGTGCAGAGTCTCACCCGTAATGTAAGCTGCTTCATTGGACGCTAAAAAAGCCACTGCAGAAGCAATTTCATGAGGTTCACCCAGACGACCCGCTGGAACTTGCGCTAGTGTAGCAGCACGTTGCTCATCATTCAGCGCTTTTGTCATATCTGTGGCGATAAAACCTGGTGCAACTGTGTTCACAGTCACACCACGGGATGCAACTTCACGTGCCATCGACTTGGTAAAGCCAATTACGCCCGCTTTTGCCGCTGCATAGTTAGTTTGTCCAGCATTACCCATGGTACCAACAACCGAACCGACATTAATGATTCGACCATGGCGTTTTTTCATCATGCCACGTAATACCGCTTTCGATAAGCGGAAAATCGACGTTAAGTTGGTATCTAAGATATCCATCCACTCTTCGTCTTTCATACGCATCAATAGGTTATCACGTGTGATACCGGCATTATTCACTAAAATGTCGATGCTGCCAAACTGTTCATTGATCGCTTTGAGTACCGATTCGATCGATGCAGGGTCAGTCACATTCAAAGCAAACCCTTTACCCTTCTCGCCTAGATAAGTACTGATTGCATCTGCGCCACTATCGCTGGTTGCTGTTCCAATCACGGTTGCACCGCGTGCGACAAGCACTTCTGCGATTGAACGACCAATCCCACGACTTGCTCCCGTGACTAGAGCGACTTTACCTTCAAGGCTCATGAATTCATTCATGTTTGATTCCTACTTTATTGCACAGCTTCGAATGAAGCGCTATCGTTTACGGCTACCGCATCCAGTGTTTTCACTATGCGTTTGGTTAATCCAGTTAACACTTTACCTGGACCAACTTCAATAAGTTTTTCAATCCCTTGGTCACTCATGCTTTGTACCGCTTCTGTCCAACGTACCGGATTATAAAGCTGACGCACAAGGGCATCTTTAATTTTTGCAGGATCCGTTTCAGCCAGCACATCAACGTTATTAATGACCGGAATTGATGGGCTATTAAACTGAAGTCCAGCGAGCGCAATGGCTAATTTTTCTGCGGCGGGTTTCATTAATGCACAATGCGATGGCACTGACACTGGCAAGGGTAATGCTCGCTTGGCACCCGATTCTTTGCACAGTACACCAGCACGTTCAACAGCCTCTTTCTGCCCAGCAATCACGACCTGACCTGGGGAGTTAAAGTTTACCGGAGAAACAATTTGACCTTGAGCGGCTTGTTGGCACGCGTTGGCAATCGCCTCATCATCAAGACCAATGATCGCATACATTGCTCCCGTGCCAGCAGGTACAGCCTCTTGCATTAATCGACCACGTAATTCAACTAAGCTGATCGCCTGCTGAAAATCAATCACCCCCGAGCATACTAACGCAGAGTATTCACCTAAACTGTGTCCTGCTAAGACTTCAGGTTGAGGCAAGTTCAATGACTGCCACACACGCCAAATAGCAACCGATGCAGCAAGGATAGCGGGTTGCGTACGATGAGTTTGGTTAAGATCTTCTGCTGGGCCTTGTTGAACTAATGCCCATAAGTCATAACCTAATACTTCAGAAGCTTGGCTAAACGTCTGTTTTACAACATCATACTGTTCACCAAGCTCCGCAAGCATACCGATTGCTTGTGAACCTTGGCCTGGGAATACAATAGCAAACTTGCTCATGTTCTTTCCTTAACCTAATAAAATGGATAAAGAGTCAAGCGACTCTTCAACGTCAAATAAGTGATTGGGGAGCAATCAGAATTTAACCAAGGCAGAGCCCCAAGTAAAACCACCACCAAACGCTTCTAACAGCAATAACTGGCCACGTTGAATGCGTCCATCGCGCACCGCTTCATCTAATGCGGTTGGTACCGTTGCAGCTGAAGTATTACCATGGCGATCTAACGTCATCACAACTTGATCTAATGACATAGAAAGTTTCTTTGCAGTAGCAGAAATAATTCGATAATTGGCTTGATGCGGCACCAGCCAATCTAATTGCGACTTATGTAAATTATTCGCCGCTAAAGTATCTTTGACTAATTTTGATAATTGAGTCACGGCGACTTTAAACACTTCGTTACCGGCCATATGCAGCCACTTATCAACATTACCGCCACGCTCAGGCACTTCAAGACTGAGTAACTCACCAAACTCACCATCGGCATAGATATGAGTTGATAAGATACCGGGCTCTTGACTAGCACCAACCACCACCGCTCCTGCCGCATCACCAAATAAAATAATGGTTGAGCGGTCGGTTGGATCGCACGTTTTCGATAATGCATCCGCACCAATCACCAGTACTTTTTTACACATGCCTGATTTAATGTGTTGATCAGCAACCGACAATGCATACACAAAACCAGAGCATGCTGCAGCCAAATCAAAAGCTGGACAACCTTTGATCCCGAGCTTAGCTTGAACCTGACAAGCAGAAGAGGGAAAAGTATGACTGCCGCTCGTCGTGGCAACAATAATCAGATCAATCTCATTCTTATCAATTTGCGCCATTTCGATGGCTTTTTCAGCAGCATAAAATGCCATATCGGCGACGGTTTCGTTATCAGCGGCAATTCGACGCTCACGAATCCCCGTCCGGGTCACAATCCACTCATCATTGGTATCTACCATTTTCTCTAAATCTGCGTTAGTACGCACTTGAGATGGCAAGTAGCTGCCAGTACCTAAAATTTTGCTATACATGAAGACTAATAATGCCTCTCGAGTAAAACCGCTTCCAAACGATCGCTTATGCGGCTGGGGACTTGTCGTTTCACTTCATGAACCGCTTCACCTATCGCATTGACGACTGCGGATACATCGGCACTTCCATGACTTTTAATGACTATGCCGCGTAATCCTAGCAAACTTGCGCCGTTATACTGGTCGGGGTTCAAGGTTTTTAATTCATAAAACAGTTCAGAAAACACTTTTCGGGCAATCCAACCCTTTATGGATGAGGCTAAAAAGAGATTTTTTAACTTATCAATAAAGAGTTGTGCAGTCCCTTCACAGGTTTTTAAACAAACATTACCGACAAATCCATCACACACCACAACGTCGGCGGCATCCATCAATAACTGATTCCCTTCAATATAGCCAATAAAATTCACCGCTTGAGTTTGCTTTAGCAGCTGTGCACAACGCTTAACCAGATCATTACCTTTTATCTCTTCCGCGCCAATATTTAAAATCGCCACGCGGGGGGAACGTTGTAAATGTTGCTCAGCCAATGCCGATCCCATCACTGCAAATTGAAACAGGGAATCAGCATCACTAGAGACATTCGCACCAAGATCCAATAACCACGTTTTACCACCCGATATCGTGGGTAAAGCGGTTACTAATGCCGGACGCTCAATCCCAGGGAGAAGCTTTAATCGAAAACGTGAGAGTGCCATCAGCGCGCCGGTGTTACCAGCACTGACACAAGCATCCGCCTGTTGTTGAGCGACCAGATCGATAGCCAAACCCATTGAACTGTCATGGCTATGGCGTAATGCTAGTGAGGGTTTTTCTGAGTTAGCGATCACTCGATCACTGTGCACAATACTCAAACGAGGATCGGGTTGGTAACCTAGTAAAGATAATTGCTGAGTGATCGCGCTATGATCACCCACTAATATCACTTTTAGCTCTGGGAAATGCGACAGTGCCTGCACGGCGGCAGGCACTGTAACGCGAGGACCGAAATCCCCGCCCATTGCATCAAGTGCAACGGTTAGATTTTGCAAAGGTCACAACCTTACTTGTTGATAACCTTTTTGCCACGGTAGTAGCCTTCAGCGGTTACATTGTGACGTAGGTGAGTTTCACCTGAAGTTGCATCTACAGATAGTGCAGCTGAAGTTAGCGCATCATGTGAACGACGCATACCACGCATTGAACGTGATTTCTTGCTCTTTTGTACGGCCATTGACCCTACTCCTGTGTTATGGATTGAAGATTTACTTCTTCAAACTTTTTAAAACATCGAATGGATTCGGCTTATCATCCAACACTTCGTCGGGGATCTCACCAAACACCAAATTGTCTGAGTTAACGCTACAATCCGCTTCATCGTGCATCGCTACTTGGGGTAAACCAAGAATGAACTCGTCTTCAACTAACTGAATCAAATCAATCTCACCGTACTCGTTAGGATCTACCAAATCGTACTCATCCGGTGCATCTTGCTCACTTTGCTCACTGTAGTAAGGAGTATAAGTAAACTCAATGGTGCATTCATGTGCAAATGCTTGATTACAGCGCTGACACTCTAAATCAACTTCGATGTTAGCTTTACCAGAGATAACAACCAGTTGCTGTTCATCCATCCCAAATGACAATGAGACTTGTGCGTCGCGTTTTACGCCATCAACTGACTCTTCTAAGCGCTTTAAAAGACTGGCTTGAATGATACCATCATAATCCAATCGTTTTTGAGCGGCTTTTGCCGGGTCAATCGTTCGCGGTATTTTTACCTTTTGCATAGGGCGCGAATATTATCTTCCAAAATTGTTTTAGTCAAAGAAAAAGGCAAAAAAGTTGCTATGCCTTATTTCGCTATTGGCTTAAGAAGCACGTTACTATTGTATGATAAATACAGGATTAATCCGTCGTAAGGTGTACCATATCGCTCACTTTACTTGAGACGATCTGCCAGTTTCCGGTATGCTACTCATACACTGAAGACAATTGTAAATCAAAATGCAAAATTACCAACTAGTTTTGGCTTCAACCTCACCTTATCGACAACAATTACTAGAAAAACTGGCTATTCCTTTTGTTACCGCTAGTCCTGATTGTGATGAGACACCGTTGACTGACGAGACACCAGAACAGCTGGTGATGCGCTTAGCGACCAACAAAGCGCGCTCTTGCCAGCTATCATCACCAAGTCTAGTGATTGGTTCAGATCAAGTATGTGTTATCAATGGTCAAATCATTGGAAAACCATACAACCGAGAGACAGCGATTCATCAGTTACTGCAACAAAGTGGTCAAACCATCACTTTTTACACTGGTCTCGCGCTACACAATACTCAAACCGAACAAACGCAAGTCACTATCGATACTTTTAAAGTACACTTTCGTTCGCTGACACCAGATATGGTGGCTCGATATGTCGATAAAGAGCAGCCTTTCTACTGCGCTGGGAGCTTTAAAAGCGAAGGACTGGGGATTGCTCTATTTGAACGTTTGGAGGGGGATGATCCCAATTCATTAATCGGTTTGCCACTGATTAAGCTAATTAAACTCTTAGAAAGTGAACAGATTAGAGTGATTTAATCATCGAACGAATCTCACCACGACAATACACACCGAGGCGAGATTCATCCCCAAAAAACCATCAAGCTTGGCGCATTTGTCCTAATGCACGTTCTAAGGACGCGTCCAATGGTGCACTGATATCCATTTTGTCTCCTGTTGCGGGATGCATAAATTGAATATTGGCAGCATGTAAAAACAGTCGATTAATGGAAAATTGACTCACGTAGGCGTCAAATCGGCGATCACCATATCGGTCATCCCAAGCGATGGGATGACCCGTATATTGAGTGTGTACACGTATCTGGTGCGTTCGCCCTGTAATCGGGCTTGCTTGAAGCAAAGTTGCCTGGGCAAACTGTTCGAGCACTCTAAAACGAGTTTCTGATGGTTTACCATTAGGGTTTACCCGAACAATACTATTAATCTCATTTTTTAATAATGGTGCATTGACCACTTTAACATTCGCAGGCCAACGCCCCATCACCAATGCAAAATAGTATTTTTGTACCGTTTTCTCACGAAATTGCGCTTGTAAATGACGTAAGGCCGAGCGCTTCTTAGCGACCAATAGAATACCAGACGTGTCTCGGTCAATACGATGGACGAGTTCTAAAAAACGTGCCTGTGGACGCAATGCCCGCAAAGCTTCAATTGCGCCAAATTTTAAACCACTACCACCATGTACTGCCGTTCCAGAAGGTTTATTGAGAATCAAAAGATGATCGTCTTCATAGACGATACACGCTTCTAGTTCAGCAACGCGATTAAGCTTGATACTGGGTGCGGCCGGTTCTGAGTCATTGACCTCCATCGTCACCGGAGGAATACGGATGCTATCGCCTGCGGCCAGTTTATACTCAGCCTTAACGCGCTTTTTATTAACTCGCACTTCTCCTTTGCGCAAGATTCGATAAACCACGCTCTTAGGAATATTTTTTAATTGGTTACGCAAAAAATTATCAATGCGTTGACCAGCCATATCTTCATCGATATCGACGAACTGGACTTGGGTTTTAATTTCGCTCATAACCGCCATTTTAACCTTAATTGGCGGAAAATCACCTTTTTCTTCACAGGAAAAAACTACGTTTACGATAAATGCCACTTCAAACTGGCGAAAATAACAGCAAATCTTCGTTACACCTTGAAACACCTATGACAGTGAATCAAAGAATCACAAAGTTATTGACGTTTTTCGTGACGTAGACCTCGCGAACTGTGATCTTTTTGTACAGACCGTTAAAAAAATAAGGAGTTTCTTACAATGCCGATTGCTGAGTTTAGCAGTCACTGCTATAGTTCACAGCTGCAAAGTATGAAAGGTTTGGCATGTTGTTTAGCCTTTTATTCCTTGCAAAAATGTGAGTAGTTCTCTGACTATTGATGTGCAGCATATGGCGTAAGACACGATTGATAGCGGTTTTCTTGTTGTTCTACTCCTCGCCTTTTCATGTTGAGTACCTACCGCCACCGCGCGGTTCACAAGCAAACGTATGCTTGTGATAACTGAAGTGCCCTCAGAGCATCCCCTCCAGCCGGGAGGCTGTAATCAATAAGCCATGGGATCTGGCACCGTGAAAACGAAATACAACAACAAGAATAATAATCAAAACAAAGAAAAGATAACGAGATTTTAAATGAAAAGAATGTTAATTAACGCAACTCAAAAAGAAGAGTTGCGTGTCGCTTTGGTTGATGGCCAGCGACTGTTTGATTTAGATATTGAAAGTCCTGGACATGAATCCAAAAAAGCCAATATCTACAAAGGCCGTATCACTCGTATTGAACCTAGTCTCGAAGCTGCATTCGTTGACTATGGTGCAGAAAGACACGGTTTCCTCCCTCTTAAAGAAATTTCCCGCGATTATTTTCCTGAAGGTTACACTTACCAAGGTCGTCCAAGCATTAAAGAAGTGCTGCGTGAAGGCCAAGAAGTAATTGTTCAAGTTGAGAAAGAAGAGCGTGGCAGTAAAGGCGCAGCCTTAACCACCTTTATTTCATTAGCCGGAAGTTATTTAGTTCTTATGCCCAACAACCCTCGTGCTGGCGGAATTTCTCGCCGTATCGAAGGCGATGAGCGTACCGATCTAAAAACAGCATTAAGCACCTTGGTCTTACCACAAGGTATGGGACTTATCGTCCGTACTGCGGGAGTCGGAAAAAGTGCTGAAGAACTGGAGTGGGATCTGAATGTTCTCCTCAATCATTGGAGTGCCATTAAGCAAGCCTCTGAGTCCAACCCAGCGCCTTTTCTCATTCACCAAGAGAGTAACGTCATTGTTCGTGCGATCCGTGACTATTTACGTCGTGATATTGGCGAAATCCTCATTGATAGCAATACCATTTACGAACGAGCGCTTGAGCATATCCGTCTTATTCGCCCAGACTTTGCCAGTCGCGTAAAGAAATACGACGGTGAGGTTCCGCTATTCAGTCACTTCCAGATTGAAAGCCAAATTGAATCGGCCTTCCAACGTGAAGTTCGCCTGCCTTCTGGTGGCTCGATTGTTATTGACCCAACCGAAGCCTTAACGTCGATCGATATCAACTCGGCTCGTGCAACCAAAGGCAGTGATATCGAAGAGACTGCCTTAAATACCAACTTAGAAGCTGCGGATGAAATTGCCCGTCAATTGCGTCTTCGCGACTTAGGCGGCCTAGTGGTGATCGACTTTATCGATATGACACCAGTTCGCCATCAACGTGAAGTTGAAAACCGTTTACGTGAAGCCGTGCGTTTAGATCGCGCTCGCGTACAAATCGGGCGGATCTCTCGCTTTGGTTTGTTGGAAATGTCTCGTCAACGTTTAAGTCCTTCTCTAGCAGAAGCCAGTCATCACATTTGTCCTCGCTGCTCAGGCACTGGGGTTATTCGTGACAATGAATCACTGGCATTATCTGTACTGCGCCTTATCGAAGAAGAAGCACTAAAAGACAATACGGTTCAAGTTCTTGCCGTGGTACCTGTTTCAATCGCGTCTTATTTGCTGAATGAAAAGCGCCGCTCGATTAACCATATTGAACGTAATCAAGAAGTGAAAATCACCATTGTCCCTAACTCGGATATGGAAACGCCACATTTTGAAGTGCTACGTATTCGTGAAGGCGAAGAGCAAGAGATTCTCTCTTACTTGATCCCAAATAAACTGGAAGCAATGAGAGAAGCCGAAGGGAAAGAACTGACTGACGCTGAAATTAAACCTAAGCGTATTGAAGAGCCAGTACTGAAAGGTTTTGCTTCTCCAGCCCAAAATGCACCGGCACCGAGGGTTCAAGTAGAAACAGCGCCAGCAGAACCAGTAACAGAAAAGCAGCCGACACTTGTCAGCCGTTTCTTTAAAGCACTATCAACGCTATTCAGCTCAACGTCTGAAGAAGTGAAAGAACCCGTTGTGCCCGCTCAAATAGAAACGAAACCCGCACAACCTCGTCGTGAGCGTAATGAACGTCGCCGTAATCCGCGTGATAAGCACAATAAACGCAAAGCGGATGACGTGGTTGAAAAGGCAGACAAAGAATCAGCAACACCTGCACCACGTAAACAACAAGATCGCAAACCTGCCCAAGAGCGTCCTGAGCAGCCTCGTCGTAATAAACCACAACGAGACAACAACCAATCGCTCAAACTTCAAGAGCAAGGTCGTCAACTGGCTGAAGAAGCACAAAAAGAGGCCGTTCCATCCCCTCGTGCCGACAAAGCCATCACGCCAGACATTCAAGAAGTAAAACCAGCGGTTGTGAAAGAACGCCGTCAACGTCGTAAGTTGGAGAAGTCGATTCGTGTTAAGGATCAACAAACTTCAAATCCTGTCGTTGATGAGTCGATAGTGTTAGCGCCTGATGCGGAACAAGCAATACCAACACTGGTTGACACCACACCATTAGCAGCTATTGAAAGCCCAGTCGACCAAGAGCAAACCAGTCATGCTGATGCTCAAGATCAAGACGAACAGAAACAACGCCGTAATCGCCGTTCACCTCGCCACTTACGTGCCAGTGGACAACGTCGCCGTCGTGGTCGTGATCGCCGTCCAAACCCTTTCCGCTTACGTAAAGGAGGAGTGGCATCGCCTGAAATGGCAATGGGTAAAGTCATGCCGCGTTATGACCTTGCTAAACCACATGGGCAACAGCATCAAGCAGTAGCAACGCCAACAGAGGTAACGACCCATCAACCGTCTGTTGATGTCAATACTGAGGCTTCGCCAGTGACACCAACTGTCGTGCTCGGTGGATTTGCTTTCCCAGAAATGGCCATGGGTAAAGTGATCATTCGTCGTACTGAAACAGACGTTGTATCACAAGATGCGCTAGTCACGACCGTCGATAGTCAGCAAAGCGTTGTTGAGCAGCCTATAACAAGTGAAGCAACGCCTGATGCAGAAGTGCAGATTATTGTCGCTAGCGAGTCAATAGAGACCTCTGTTGAGAGCATAGAACAGTGTGCTCCACAATCAGAGACACAAAATGAGACCGTTGAAGATCTACAAGAGCCATTGGTGATCAGCGATACGGATATTGAACCTGTGATTGTTGAAACCGATGACTTATTACCTGAAGAAGCACCGATTGTCATTAACGCCCCTACGTTAACCAATCATGCTCGCAAACAAGGTTATGCGTTTGCTCCAATGGCAAAAGCCCCGGGTTCAGCAGACTTAAAAGAGATCAATGTCGTGGCAGCTCCAGTCCGTGACCAACGTTATCAGCCTCAAGGTGCTGGTAGCCAAGCTGCACGTACACAAGCAGCGGCAGGCATGACCAAACCTCAGTCTTTCTAACTCGTTATACCGATTAAAAAGGCGTCCTTATTAAGGACGCCTTTTTTATTAGTTAACTAACCACTCGTCAATCAATCTCTGTGACAAACTAAAAAGCATAGCTTAAACTAAGCGTACTATAAATTTCATCGCGGCTCTTTCCTTTAGCAACCGTGCTGTTATTGATGTACTCCGTATCAAAAACCAAAGCTAAACGTTCAGCCAATTTATTGGATAATGAGCCTTTTATGCTCGTCGTTGTATTGCTATCACCATAATCGACTCGCGCTGACGCACCAATCGCTAAATTTTGGCTAATCGCACTTTGCGCTTGTACAAATGCATTCGCAATCCATTCATTATCACTACGTGAACCCTGCACCGTCGAAGAAGGCTGACGTACCGAATGACGAAAACCTGGACCTAAACCTAGATCCACTTTAGTGGTTTCTGTATCCAGTAATGTCGCCCCAAGTCCTCCAACTGCTAAAGCTTGATGACGATAGGTCGCATACTGATCATGCTCATACTTACTATTACCAAATACGAATAAGTGCCGGCTGATATCATGTTTAATATCGTAAATAAGGCGATACTTGTTCGTACCATCATCATTACTGTCAGATTTATAGGAATAAAAGGTCGCTAATGCTAACTGCTGTCGCCATTGCTCCTGTTGATATTTAACCAGCGCACCTGAGTTTACCGACAGTGTTGATGCACTATTTTTAGAATAAATAAACCCAAGCTTAGCATCACCACTCCATGGGCTTTTTGTATCGGTAGCGTCTGCTACAGCAAAACTAGAAGTCAATAATCCGATCCAGAGTGTACTCAATGAAAATGGAATCGTGTGTTTCATCATCAGCGTTTATCCGTTCATTAATCGAAATAAACGGTCACTCTAACAAACCTATTGAATACCTAAGTAAGAATTATGTTAAAATCTTTCTATATTCATCGACTTAACATAGATCATTATTGTTTTACATGCGTCATTCTCTTGATGGTAAATACGCTGCTTTATCGCTATCTCTTGAGCGTATGAAGGATAATTTCAGATCACCATCAAAATTGATTACATAAAAAAGCAGCCATATAACTGGCTGCTGAAATCAAGGTTCATCGAGAATCATTAAGCGTTTTTGAACGCTTTGATAGCCTGTAAATGCTGAGAGATTTTTTTGAATTTGTGTGGTTGCTCTTCATCCCATACAATCGAATAATAGGCTTGTAACTGCTGTTCCGTTTGCTGGTTATCTAAAACTGCATCCTGTCGTGATAAGAAAACTAGGCAGCGGCCTTTATTTTTCATGCGATACTGCTCAACACATTTCGTGGCAATATCTTCATACTCTTCTGGCCTGTCAATTTTTCCTTGCATATTGCGTTCTGGGTGCAAATTGGGGTTAAACATTACTTGCTTAATACCACACAGAAAACCTATTCGCTCAGCCCAATATCCGCCTAATCCAACACCGCAAATCAGTGGATGGGGATCATCTGAACGTTCAATCGCGCGATGCACTTCTTTTAGTAAATGCTGCATATCATGCTTAGGATGTTGTGTGCTATAGCTGATAAAGTGCACATCATCATCAATAAATTGCAGTTGTAAAATTTTCTCGTGATTGCCCGGACTGGTTGAATCAAATCCATGTAAATAAATAATCATACGCTTCCCCCACTGCTTTGAATGTTTAATCTACCACGAAAGCTAGGGATTAAAATGTTATCTACTGCATTATTCATGACTTCAACTCAAGCTTGCTGAGAAAAAACCGCTAACGTTTGTTGTAATTTAACCGCTTGCTGCAAATAAGAGTCATCGCCCCAAAGCTGAAATGCGAGTAAATACCACAACATCGCCATCAATTGGCAGCGAGGTTGCCACATTTTTACACCAGCAATCCATTCATCAACCTGATCGATCTGACGATAGTGGCAATAACGAAATACAGATTCCAATAATGGCAGCTCACTCGCTTCAATCATCAAAGCAAGATCCAAACGAGGATCAGCAAGAGTGGCGTATTCCCAATCGATCACTCGGTAGCCTATATGGGTTTGAATAATGTTGTAACCAGCAAAATCGAAATGACACAAACTCGCAGGTATTGACGAGCAACTCGGTGCTGATCGCCATTGATGATAGAGGGCTTCATACTCGGCACTCTTCAATTCATCGGGTAGCTGCAACCAATAGTGATCGACACGTGCGGTGTAATTAAAAGGGGCTACGGGTAGACGAGTTACCGAGGTTTGATGGATCTTGGCGAGCAACGGAATTAATGAGTCACCGGGCAAGCCTTCCATCAACGCTTTACCCGCTACCCATTCAACCAATAATCCTTGATCATTAATGGTGATGGCTTTAGGTCCGAGCTGTGTTTGCTCTATCGCTTTTAGAATTTGATATTCTTGAAAACGAGAAATAGCGAACGCTTTAGTGATTGTGGTAACGGGCCGCCACACATAGTGCTGATCAGCAGAGTGTTCAATCCGCCAACAGCGATTGGTTAGACCACCGACTAGGGTTTGTGCATATTCTGGAGGAGAAGGAAAAAAGTGAGTTAATGACGCTAACGTCGTATCCAGTCGACATGCTTCACGCCACGACATTTTCGCCATCACTCACCTCATTACTGTATACTTACCAACCAAATAAGCTTCTAGACTGCTGTTTACGTATTTCTGTTTCATCAGCCCACTCAATCAAACCCGTTCTCAAGTCCATTAAGCGCATGGTCATTTTGTAATAGACATCTTTATCATTACCGGCACTTTTAACAATGCTTGATAAGTTACCGTACAGCATGTATTGCGCACCGACCATTTGTCCAAATTGAATCGCGGAACGTTGGTCAACCAACTCATCGGTATTTTGGAAATTCAGTTGCTTACGTACCGCTTCAACACGATCCATATCGACAAACCGGAATTTACCTGAATTGAGCATTTTGGTACTAACAGTGTCAGTGATCGATTCAGTATCAATATGCTCACTGGTTTTATTCTTAATCCGTTCCACAAAGACGATAGGACGTGCATCGCGAGTGATCGCTGCTACGGAGCCCGACATCATCATGCTATCGACCATCTCTGCCGCGATTTTTTGTAAATCCGTAGAACCAAAGTCGACAGTTACTGTTTCCACCGCTTGTGCATCACCATAACTGACTCGGTTCGAACATCCGCCCAATAAAACCGCGACACCAAGCAGTGCAATTACACTCTTTCTCATGTTGTTTCCTCAATTCATCTGATCAATTAATTATTTAACTCACGGATTTGTAATCGAAACTGCGTTCCTTGCGGATTAACTGACACTTCTGACATGGTGCGTTGTTCACCACCACGTAACATCAGTGCCTGCCAAGTTCCCGGCTGTGGATTAACTTCAAGCCCATTATCATCATACCAATAAAAACGATATTGAAGATGTTGATCACCGCGATAACGACTGAGTACTTGTACTACGCCTCGAGTATGACCATGAGCTTGAACGGTTTTAATCTCTTCTATTTGTACTCTTCCCGCCAGCACATTATCAGCAAATAACACCCGTTGACTCATACCATCAACTCGCATACCGGCGGTATTACTGGCACAAGCCGTTAGAAAAAAGAGCGCCAATACACTTACTATGATTGTTTTCATCATAACCTTCCTAGTTGTCGGTGCCAGATGGTGGCTTTACTTCCTTGCCGAGAAACCCACACTAAAGTCGTACCGCCTTCTGGCACATTAAAGGTATAGCTTAGACCATCAGAAGTCAGAGTTTGCTCACCTGATTTTACGCTATGATGCGTCGCATAAACACGACCGGGCAAAGTTATCCAACTTCGAGTGTCCGGTTGCTCCGTTAACGTATTAAACACATTCAGCAAAAGGCTACTCACCCCATCACCCTGTGTACTCTCTTTACGAATTTGATCTTTGGCAACCACCCGCAAAGCTTGACGAACCACCATACTCGGCATACGTTCGGAGAGGTCATGCCTTGCCATCAAATTAACATCGGTCAGTAAATCACTTGGTAACACTTGTTGATTTAAGAATAGTGGAGAAAAACGCGTCGGTGCGGCTGTTGGATAATAAGGTAATGCCAAAGAGTATAATACCGTATTCCCCCGCCGATCCGAGAGAGGGAGTGTCAAACGCCAATTCTGTCTCGCATCAACAATCCCCTGCTCCTCAATAATAATCACTTGACCTTGCTGAGCATGCAGCGCTGTTCTTTCACCATAGCGTTGCGTCAGTTGAGATAAATGCTCATTCATACCTAAACGCTTCGCGACCCGCATCGTACCATCAATCACGGCACGATTGGATGGCACCACCGCTAATGCTCGCCGATAATCAACATAAGCACTGTTTAGGTCATCAGCGGCTTCATACAACAACGCCGACACGTACAACAGATAACCACTCTGTACTGCTTGTAGTGTCTCTCCTGCATCCGGGTATTGCGCTAAAATACTGCCAATATTGGGAGTAATACCACTTGCTCGTAACTCTTTCTGTGCTTTTTCTAATTGCGCTTGACGGTTTTTACGAGCTTGCTCTTGTACCTGATTCGCGCGACGCATTTCAACCAATGCACTTTCTAATTGATTACTATGCAGGTAGTTCAAGCCCAAATAAAGGTGTAAAAAACCGAGCTCATAATCAGCAGGCGTATATTCTTGCAAGTTATCATTGATAGCCAATGCACCAGCACTGCTTGCTGTCGCACTTAATGAAATAACGGCTTGATCTTGCTGACGTTGAACAGCCGCATCAGATAAGGCGAATGCCGAACGACTCTGTTCAAATTGCTCAGCAAGTAAATAAACCCGCCCTTTTTCGAGATTATCTAAAATATCACCAGCGACATAATCCGATAACGTTGCACTAGCTTGAGCATAATCGCCCTCTTTTACGGTCTGATGTAATCGAGCATTTTGCGCACTGTAATGGCTAAATAAGTTGCCAGCGGTAAAACTAGCACAAGCGCTCAGTAATACGCAGACCGAAAGCAAACCGCTGCGCAGCAGATAAACGTTCACTCGGTGCTTTCTCCCCCGCAAAGTCAGCATCAACTCATCAACAGCGGACCTAAAGGTCGGCCACCAACCAAATGCATGTGAATATGGTAAACCTCTTGACCACCGTGTGCATTACAGTTGACGATCAGACGATAGCCATCGGCTGCAATTCCTTCTTGCTTAGCTATTTTTTTAGCCACGGTAAAAAGACGCCCTAAGGCTAATTCATCCTCATCGGTCACATCATTCACAGTCGCAATCAATCGGTTAGGGATAATTAAAATATGGCTTGGTGCGCGTGGATTAATATCGCGAAATGCGGTAACCAGTTCGTCTTGATAAAGAATATCAGCAGGGATTTCTTTACGGATGATTTTGCTAAATAGGGTTTCTTCAGCCATGACATACTCCATTAATCGAGATGAATAAAATCGTTTCCGTTGAGTATGCGACAAGGGACGATAAAGCTCAATACAAAACACGGCCCACTTAACAGAATGGCTTTCAACTACTTACGCAACCGACGTTTTGTTGCCCGGATCATGAAATGCGTGTGTCATTATCAATACAATACTGACTAATTTGTTAATTTTTTATGACTGCCATTCATGCCATTTATTGTTGCACGTCAAACACGAGAAAGGTCACCCGATTGACAACGTTCAATCATACTAAGGGGCTGCGAGTCTGACGAAGAGTACAATCTTAAATGGAATGAATCTTGTTGAGTCATTTTGCTACAAAGTACTTCATGGAGAGAAATATGCAAGGTTCTGTTATTCGACGAATGTACGCAGGCTTTACACTGATCATTATCATGTTCGCCATTACCGTGACCATCATGATGGACAGCATGCGTCAGATCCACCAAAATTTCGAAGGTGTAACGAGTTCGGTATTACCACTGGTCTCGTTATCTAATCAAACCAGTGTCCAGCTCCTTTCTGCGGATAAATCGTTTAAAGATTTTTTGACCACCCAAAATGTTGAGCTGATGAATCAACGCCGTCAGGAATTTACTCAAGCACAAAGTGAATTCCAGCTCTTGATTGATAAACTAGCCGCAGCGAGCGCTCAACATTCGGTACTCGAAGAGCGGATCAGCGCTTTACGAGAACTAGAACAACGCTACTTCAATGAAGCCTATTTAGCGATGACCAACTATCAAGCGATGTTTGATGCGCAGGCTAAAGTGCAGCAATCGACTCGTGACTTTCAACGCCTGCATTCATCACTCAGTGTTGGTATGAGGGAACTGGTTGATCAACAAACCAGCGTATCGATAAAGATGATGGCGAATGGTTATTTTATGCGCCTAAGGGATGCCGAGCTAATCACCTCTGATGCCCTAGCAAGTTCAGATCGAGAGTTTGTCGATAAATCTCTCGCCAGAAATCGGCGCGCAGTCTCTCAACTCAATGATGCATTCAGAGGCCTAGCGGCTCAATTACCAGAACTTAACCGAAATTTTAGTGAATCTATCCAACAGTTCACTCTAGATGTAGGTCATAAAGGTGGCGTGCTTGATCAGCATAATGAGTATCTACAAGCCCGCTATGCTCTGTATGATAATATTGCCAACCTAGCGAAGGATGTCGATAACGCCATGGTCATTTTAGACTCCTTTAACCAAGCAGCAACGCAAGATTTAAATCATGCATTGTATGATGCGGGAGAAGTGTATGACTCTGGCGTCTATCGAGCGATTGCGATCGGTTTATTGGTCACTCTATTAGCCGCGGGGATTGGCTATCATATTGCTCATAGTGTAAGAAGCCCACTTAAATATATCCTCACAACCTTAGAAAGCTTAACCCAAGGCGACATGACCAAACGTATTGAAGTTCGCCATCATAATGAATTTGCTCGAGTGAGTTCGCACATTAACTCTTTAGCGGATAATCTACATGATATCCTAATGAAGCTGAACACCGCATCCGATGATCTCACCCTGACCGCAAATACTAACCAATCAACATCACAACGTGCGCAAAATAAACTCAATAGCCAGCGTGAGCAAACCGCGAATGTTGCGACAGCAATGACCGAAATGGCTCATTCGGTACAAGAAGTGGCGAATAATGCGCAAAACTCTTTGCATATGGTCCAACAAGTAGAAAGTGCGTCAGAATCTGGACGACGGATCATGAATGACAACATCACCACTATCAATCAACTTGAATCGCGCCTGACCGATTCTGTCAGTGCCGTCAGTGAACTGCATAAAATGAGCAGTAAAATTGGCTCGATTTTGGATGTAATTCGCAATATCGCCGAGCAAACGAATCTGCTCGCATTAAATGCGGCTATCGAAGCGGCACGCGCAGGAGAACAAGGACGGGGCTTTGCGGTTGTCGCAGATGAAGTGCGTGTATTAGCGCAGCGTACTACGCAATCGACGTCTGAAATTGAAACCATGATCAGTAATTTACAATCCAGTTCAAATACGGCCAGTAAAGTGATTGAGAGCTGTATGCAAGATATGGATCAATCGGTAGAAAAAGCTTCAACGGCCAATAGTGCCATGGAGGAGATCCAAGCTCTGATCATCGAGATTAGCCAAATGAGTACCCATATTTCCCAAGCGGCACTCGAACAGAGTGAAACCACCAGCTCAATGGCTCGCAGTATTGAAGACATTAATCATATTGCCGATGAAAGCTATCAAGCGATGAGTGAAATCGCCCAAACCAGTGCGAATTTAACCCGTCTAGCCGAGCAACAAGGACAATTGGTACACCGTTTCACCTTGTAATTTATCCAACCATTATGCCCTGAGTTTTCAGGAACCACACCCAGCCCCGTGAACATAGATACAGCTTGTGAATGGGGCGCTTACTCATACCCCCAGCTAAGCGTATTGTTCTCTCGCGTTGGGTTAGCTCTGTGTCAAAACTGCGCTTCTCTGGTACTTTTATTCACTCTTCTGGTTGTTTTTTCACTGCCTCACCGTTATATCAACACAAAGGCTTGCACACTTCTTATTTCCCCTCTCCACTTTGCAAGCCACACATGAGGATTATCTATGGCCGTTCATGTTGGCATTATTGACCAAGACCCCGTGCGTTTAGTCACCCCCTTACTCGACAATCGGACCATCAGTCGGCACATTGTGTTTATTGGTGACGACTCTCAGCGCCGTCTGTTTTCTCGCTTAAGTACCGTTCTGGATCGGCGTAAGATCACGTCAGAATTTTTTGAAATCCCTGCTGGTGCTGAGATAGCCAAAATAAAAGCCGCAATTCGACAACTGGCAGAAAAACTCAAAAATCGTAAAGAAGATGTAAAATTGAATGCCAGCTGTGGACTTCGTCATCGCTTACTGAGTGTGTACGAGGTATTTCGTACTCATCATTGGCCTATTTTTGTCGTTGAACCCAGCAGCGATAGACTTTGCTGGCTCTATCCAGAGGATGCTGGCGATACACAACTGCAAGATAACATCACCATTGCCGATTATCTGACTATCTTTGGCGCTCGAGGTGAGTTCAGTGAATACCATTTATCGCCTCAGCTCGATCTAAAACTGCACGCTCTAGGACAGCGTTGGGCAAGTCACGCACTGGAACTCGGTCCCGGTCTGGCTACGCTCAACTATCTGGCGACCACGTGCCGAAAAGAGCAACGTTTGGAGGTTGAATTATCAGAAAAGCAGCAAGGCTATCGAGAGTTAAATTTATTGCTCGATGATTTGGTTGACAGTGGAATTGCCACTTATCAACAAGGGATACTGACGTTTGTCAATGAAGATGCACGTCGCTTTGCCAATGGCGAGTGGCTAGAAACCTTAGTCCATAGTACAGTAAAACAGATCCAACACGACCTACCCACTATTCAAGACTGCTCTCTTAATGTACAAGTCTACCGTCAGCTTGGGGAGCGAGAAGTTCGTAATGAGCTAGACGTCGCCACCGTAGTCAACAACAAACTGCACATCATTGAATGCAAGACAAAAGGCATGCGCGACGATGGTGATGACACCCTCTATAAACTGGAATCTTTGCGTGATTTACTTGGCGGCTTACAAGCGAGAGCAATGTTGGTGAGTTTTCGTCCACTACGCCATAACGATATTACTCGAGCAGAGGATTTAGGCTTGGCTCTTATCGGCCCGGATGAGTTAAAGGATCTGAAAACTCATCTTACTCGTTGGTTTAAAGCCGCCGGAGGTGGAGAGGCCGTATAATCTCTTATCGACGACTAGCAGGCGTGAGATGGCAGTAAACCGTCCGGTGCATCAACGCTCAGCAAGATGATGATTCCTCGTTCAATAGTGCATCATGAACGATTGAACGAGGAAAAGGGTCATACTCGAATGACTTGGAGTTGCAGCTTCAAGTAGGAAGGGGATAACTAGTGATCATCTTCGGTAAAGTTCGATGGTAACGTCATCTTCATTTGATTCCAAATCTGCGCACTAGCAATACCATAGTGGCGAATCACATGAGGCAATTGCTCAAAGTTTTCAGTCTGACACACATCCAGCAACTCACGATAAAACGCAAGGGCAAGTTGACGAGCCTCAGGATTAGAAAAATAGTAGCTACCAACACGGTCATACAGCTTCTTAACCCCATTAAAGATCAAGCCATAAATTTGATTGCCCGAATGGAAAGCTAAACGTTGAAAAAGCATGTAATCATAGAAGTTGAACGTTTTAGCGATCAGGGCATCTTGACGTTTTTCTTCATCTTTCTCACCATCTTCTTTGATGTGCTGCTTGATTTTTTCAGCATAAGGCGAAGAGGCAATAAACGCATCCCAACTTTCAGCATTCAGCAGTGCTTCACTGCACTCAATCACATTACTGATCGTTCTTGCCGAGCTCTCTTGATTGTTTTTAAATGCATAACGCATAAAGATTGGGCTGATGTTGGTCCGTGCCGCTAACAGATCCTCAACGATACTGGTGGCATTTTCCGCATCCAATGTCATCAAGGTATCTAATATATGCAAACCTGAGGTTTCCATAAATTGATTCACTTTGGTCGGTTTTCCATGTTGAATGGTTAACCATCCATCACGAGCCAGACGCTGTAAAACCTCACGTAAAGTGGTTCGAGTAACGCCGATAAGTTCTGATAATTCACGTTCTGCGGGTAAAATTGACCCAGGAGCAAAGCGGCCATTCCAAATGCTTTCGATGATGTATTTTTCTGCAAAACCCGCTGGGCTTTTTGCCTTGATAACCATTAACTACTTATCCAGTGTCTGTTGATTTGCGTCGAATAGTACTCATCATACCACCAGTTGTCATTCAGCGGAAACAAACCCTCAGTAAACTTACATGAGCTTTTCTTGGAGTGATTACTCTATTTTTTATGGCAAGGTTTTATTAGTCTTGTCGTATAACTACGATTTTTTCAATGTAACTTACCAAAAACAAAGCGTTAAAAGCCGTGCTACTATATTTACTCTCCAATCCCCATCCTCTACTCTTATCCGTCTCTATCCTCAACGACTGAAAACGCCAACGGCGAAGCTGCTGCGCACATCATGTCATCAAGGTCGCTAAATTAACTGAGAGAAATAACCATGCCGATATCACTCGGAAGTGCCTTTATTAAAAACTTTTTAGGCAAAGCGCCTGATTGGTACAAAGTTGCCATTATCACCTTCCTTATTATCAATCCTATCGTCTTCTTTTTCATCGATCCTTTTGTTGCCGGATGGTTGTTAGTCGCGGAATTCATTTTCACTTTAGCTATGGCGCTGAAGTGTTATCCTCTCCAGCCCGGTGGATTACTGGCGATTGAAGCGATTGCGATAGGCATGACCAGTCCAGAACAGGTCAAACACGAGTTAGTCGCCAACATTGAAGTTCTGCTTTTATTGATGTTTATGGTCGCAGGGATCTACTTTATGAAGAACTTGCTCCTGTTCATTTTCACCAAAATCTTACTCGGCATCCGCTCCAAAATACTGTTATCTGTCGCCTTTTGTCTGACTGCCGCCTTTCTTTCCGCTTTCCTTGATGCGTTAACCGTCATCGCCGTGATCATCAGTGTCGCGGTCGGATTCTATGCCATTTATCATAAAGTGGCTTCTGGGCAGCCCATTCTCGCTACGCACGATCATACTCACGATGAGCAAATCTCTGAACTGACTCGTAATGACTTAGAAGACTATCGCGCTTTTCTACGCTCACTATTAATGCACGCGGGCGTCGGTACCGCTTTAGGAGGCGTGATGACCATGGTTGGTGAGCCGCAGAATCTTATCATTGCCGATCACGCGGGTTGGCTATTTGGTGAATTTTTCATCCGTATGGCCCCCATTACTATTCCAGTGTTGCTTTGCGGTATTTTAACCTGCGTAATAATAGAAAAATTTCAGGTATTCGGCTACGGCGCTCCTCTGCCCGCCAATGTACGGCAAATACTCATGGACTTTGATAGTCAAGCTCGTCAAAACCGAACCAAACAAGATATTGCCAAACTTTGGGTTCAGGCCTTGATTGCCGTTTGGCTGATTATTGGCTTAGCTTTACACCTTGCTGCGGTTGGTCTGATCGGTTTATCGGTGATCATTCTCGCCACCAGTTTTTCAGGTATCGTTGAAGAGCATGCAATGGGTAAAGCTTTTGAAGAAGCGCTGCCCTTTACCGCGTTACTGGCGGTTTTTTTCTCGATTGTCGCCGTGATCATCGATCAACAACTGTTTACACCTATTATCGATGCGGTGCTGCATATTGATGATAAGGGCAGTCAACTGGCTCTGTTTTATGTTGCCAATGGCTTGCTATCGATGGTTTCTGATAACGTATTTGTCGGTACGGTCTACATTAGCGAAGTTCAAGCGGCGTTAACACACGGCATCATCTCAAGAGATCAATTCGATTTACTGGCCGTCGCTATTAATACTGGGACTAACCTCCCCTCTGTAGCAACGCCTAATGGCCAAGCCGCTTTCTTATTTTTACTCACTTCAGCACTAGCGCCATTAATTCGCTTATCGTATGGGCGTATGGTGTTTATGGCGCTACCCTATACCATTGTCATGACCTTAGTAGGATTAGTCGGCGTAATTGTCTTCCTAGAACCGATGACTGGCTATTTTTATGATCTTGGCTGGATAACCCATCATAGCCTCAAAGCGGGAGCCATGCTCAGCAGCCATTAAAATTGTATTGAATAAGAAACCAATCCAAGCTAAAAAGCTCTAATCGACGACGAAATGACTATTTCGTCGTCATCTTAATTTAGCAAGGACAGTCATGTGAATTTTATCTTTCAACTTCAACGCTTTTCCCGCTCTCGCCTATCATGGGCTTTACTGCTTGGCTTAGTGATTTTTTTTGAACTTTGCGCACTTTACTTCCAGCATGTCATGCTACTTGCTCCCTGCGTGATGTGTATTTATGAACGTATCGCTATGCTCGGCATTGTCGGTGCCGCAGGTATCGGCTTAATTAACCCCCAACGCGCTCTATTAAGATGGCTTGGTTTTGCCGGTTGGGGTTACAGCGCTTATCAAGGCTTAAGACTTTCGATCCAACATGTGGATTATCAGTTGAATCCTTCCCCATTCAACACGTGCGATCTGTTTGTTACTTTTCCAAGCTGGGCACCACTTAATCAATGGATGCCGTGGATGTTTGAAGCCTATGGTGATTGTAGCCAAATCTCTTGGCAATTATTCAGCCTATCGATGCCGCAATGGTTAATAGTGATTTTTGCTGGTAATTTACTCGCGTTAAGCCTGATGGTGGCTGTGCAGTTTGTAAAACAGAAATAATAAAAATGCCCACCATCAGGTGGGCAAAATCAGCAGTGCAATTAATTACTTAAAAGAAGTATTTAAAACGAACGCGAACACCCACATCTTGATCATCGTTAGCGTTGTCAACTTTCGAGAAGTAAGAACCCAAGTAGATAGAGAAATCTTGTACATCCATTACGTTAGCAATTTCATAAGATGCCCAAGTTGTATTCATTTTCTCTTTGCTACCAGTATCTGCTTGTGAATAGATATGGCCTAAACCAAAGCGCTTATACTGAATCACTGCACCAATGGAAGTATCTTCTTTGGTACCAGTGACATCAAAATCACGGTAGGCGTAACTCAAATCCAGGCTAAAGTCTTGTACTGAGTAGTTAACCGTTGCACCGTAACCAAGATAATCATTAGCTGCATCGGCTTTATCTGCCGTTAAGTTTGCTTCCAATGCCGCAGCAAAACGTAAGGTATCTGTAGCTTGGAAAGCGACCACTGGGCGAACAAAGACTGCGTTTTTGTCAGCGCCATCATTTTGTTTAAACAGCGAGCCTAATTCAAAATAAAGACTATCGATCGATTTTGCGTAGCTCACTTGACCATAGTCACCACGGCCACGAGCGTCTTTCATACGGTAAGGTTCAATAACGTCACCCGCGACATTAGTACGAGCAAAATCCAGCATCGTATCTTGGCCAACAGGGAACATATCAAAGCCTTCAAAACGACCAATTTTTAATTCCCAATCGGCTTGGCGACCAATAGCGAAGAAAGCATCATCCAGATCCACATCACCACTGGATTTTAGTAGCGGCTGAACTTGAACTTTTAGATAGTGATCATTGGCGACTTCACGTTCTGCAGCGATCTGCACCAAAATACGGCCACTTTGACTAAAGTCTTGAGTACTTTGATTGTTTCTATCTTTATCAACGAAGTTAAGATCATACTCAACATCACCGCCAATCGTAAATAAACCCTGTTCATTCTCAACGCTGATCCCTGCATTCGCAGCCAGTGCAGCAGAGACCAAAACAGAAGCAAGCGAAAGTTTACCAAAGGTATTAAATTTCATTATTATCTCCATTGACCTTAAGGTCATTGTGTTGATTTTATTAGTTTAGTGCTGTCCTTTGCTTTACCCAGACCCCAAGTGTGCGATTAGGGGGTACATCGTTTTCATGTGGTTATCGCTTTGAAGTCCGAGGTCAGTGACCACTGTGCATGAGAATCCCTTCGTGCCGCTGACGAGCTGAGTGTACATTCACCAAATAGATAGAAACCATGAATCTGATCACAATGAAAACCGTTCCCAATTAATAAATTATGAATTATTTCCGTTTCGTCACGCTTATTAAATTAATTTGGATACGAAATTAATTACTGGCATGATTTTTAATGTTAATTTTTTTACTGAAAAAATTAATTAAACTCAAGAATGTTACTAGCTTGATAAAATATATGGGAGTAGGCATAGATAAAATGATGAATGGCGGAGACGAGAATGATATTACTTATGTCTGCCTGATATCGTCAGAGGTGAAATAATGGCTCTCTTCTCTCGGTCTGAAAATAATCTTGCTTTCACCTCGCCATGATTTAGCTTGTCGTCAATCAAGCCTTACCGTCATTGGGCCTGTTACAGTCGACTTGCCGAATTGGTCATGACAAACCTTCCTCTAGCAGCCATAAAAATAGCGCGCCATGTCAATGCGAAAAACAAATATAAATATCCCAATGATCGAACCACTCTCAGTATCCGTAAATGAGCTTAACTGACAGCGAATTAATCGTTTTAGCACTTTTCTTTGTTGACAAAATGAAAAACTGCAGTGAACTCGGTAGCTTTGTTGTGACGTAGAATGCCAAATGGCTACTTAGTTGTAACATACGTGTATAATGTGTTGCAGACTGCTTTGTTTTCTTTAGAATAATGTGCCGAAGCAAACTAGTTGATAGATAATCCCTCATCACTGACTTAGTTTTGACGTTTATTTATCCATTACATAAGACTCTATGGTTTCCTGGGAGGAAAAATGAAAACCAAAAGTAACATTAAAGTTACTTTGATATTGTTAGGGGTTGCGGTTTTAGGTCTTATTGGCGCTATCTTCAGCACTGATATGGTGTTGTTTGATCCCAAAGGACCGATTGGTGAAGCGCAAAAATCACTGATCATTACCTCCGTGCTACTCATGGCAATTATCATTATCCCGGTCTTGTTCATGGCGATTTACTTTCCTTACAAGTACCGTCATAGCAACACTAAGGCTGAGTACAAACCCAAGTGGGAACACTCAACGAAGATTGAAATCATCGTTTGGGCGATTCCATGTTTGATTATTCTCGCGTTGGGCCGCATCACTTATCTTACTGCTTTTTCACTCGATCCGAGGCAAGCAATAGAGTCAGATAAGCCACCGTTGACTATTCAGGTCGTCGCGATGAACTGGAAATGGCTATTCATCTACCCAGAGAAAGGAATCGCCACCATCAACGAAATTTCATTTCCCGTTGATCGCCCAGTGCAATTTCTGGTGACTTCAGATACAACAATGAACTCTTTCTTTATCCCTCAATTAGGTAGTCAAATCTATGCGATGGCAGGGATGGAAAACCGTTTGAGTTTAATGGCTTCTGAAGAAGGTGTTTATCGTGGCATGTCAGCGAACTACAGTGGATTAGGTTTTTCCAATATGCATTTTAAAGCTCATGCCGTCACTGATGAGCAATTTGAGCAATGGGTTAACCAAGTAAAAAGTTCAGGCAACGTGCTTGATGACTATAGCTATCAAGCGCTAGTGGATAATTCCCACGAGCAGATTCGAACTCAGCACCCGATTACCTACTTCTCTACGGTTAATCCACTGCAATTTAAAGACATCATTGAGAAATATTCAGGAGTCCAAAATGGCTTATAAAGGCGATGTTCATGCCGAGCCGAATGCAGTCTTCGGTAAACTGAACTGGGACGTTATCCCGTATCATGACCCGGTTATTTTACCCGTCATGCTTGCGGTTGTTCTCGGCGGTTTAGCACTGCTCGGTTATATCACTTACGCAAAAAAATGGGCTTACTTATGGCACGAATGGTTTACCTCTGTCGACCATAAGAAGATAGGTCTGATGTACATCATCGTCGCAGGTGTGATGATGTTTCGTGGATTTGCTGATGCTGTCATGATGCGTTCGCATCAAGCTGCAGAGAGCGTCGGTCTTGGATACCTTCCACCAGAACATTATGACCAGGTCTTTACCGCTCACGGCGTGATCATGATTTTCTTTGTTGCGATGCCCTTTATCGTCGGCTTAATGAATATCATTGTTCCGCTGCAAATCGGGGCTCGAGATGTCGCCTTCCCTTTCCTTAACTCTTTGAGTTTTTGGTTATTCGTGGCAGGGGCAATTCTTGTCAATATCTCATTGTTTGTCGGTGAGTTTGCGGCAACGGGTTGGTTGGCTTATCCTCCTCTTTCAGGGAGTGAATATAACCCTTGGGTCGGGGTCGATTACTGGCTGTGGGCGCTGCAGATATCCGGGATAGGTACCTTGTTAACTGGGGTTAACTTCATCGCGACGATATTGCGCATGCGAGCGCCTGGAATGAAACTCATGCAGATGCCAGTATTTACTTGGACATCGCTCTGCGCCAACGCCTTAATTGTCGTGGCATTCCCGATTCTAACCGTCACTATTACCCTACTCACCCTTGACCGTTATATCGGTACTCACTTCTTTACAAGTGACATGGGTGGTAACCCAATGATGTACGTAAACTTGATTTGGGCTTGGGGTCACCCTGAAGTTTATATCTTGATTTTACCTGCATTTGGTATTTTCTCAGAAGTGGTGGCGACGTTCTCACGTAAACGTCTTTTCGGTTATACATCGTTAGTTCTTGCTACCGCTGTGATCATGCTGCTTTCTTTTGTGGTTTGGTTACACCATTTCTTCACCATGGGTGCGGGGGCGAGCGTCAATGCCTTCTTTGGTATTGCAACCATGATTATTTCCATTCCAACCGGGGTGAAAATATTCAACTGGCTATTTACCATGTACAAAGGACGGGTCGAGTTCTCAGCCAGTATGTGGTGGACTTTCTCATTCCTTATCACCTTCACTATCGGTGGTATGACAGGGGTTATGCTGGCCGTTCCTGCGGCTAACTTTGTCCTACACAATAGTTTATTCGTTATCGCCCACTTCCATAACGTGATTATTGGTGGTGCGCTGTTCGGCTACTTTGCAGGTTTAACCTACTGGTTCCCGAAAGCAACCGGCTTTAAGCTCAACGAAAAATGGGGCAAGATCTCTTGTGTCCTATGGAGTGTCGGCTTCTTTGTTGCCTTTATGCCTGTCTATGTATTGGGCTTTAACGGCATGACTCGTCGCTTATCGAGCATAGAAAACCCAGAATGGGCACCGCTGTTGTGGATTGCTGCTGCGGGTGTTGGTCTCGGCGCTCTTGGCGTGGCTGCGCAAGTATGGCAAATCTTCATCAGTATCCGTGATCGCAAAGATAACTTAGATACCACAGGTGACCCATGGAATGGCCGCACTCTTGAGTGGGCGACCTCGTCACCACCACCATTCTATAACTTTGCGACATTGCCAAAAATTCACGATCGTGATGAGCATCACTACCGTAAAGAACATGGTATGGCATACGTGAAACCTGAGCGTTACAAACAGATCCATATGCCAAAAAATACTTGGGCTGGCGTCGTAATCAGTGCTTTCTCATTGGTATTTGGATTTGCTTTTGTTTGGCATATCTGGTGGATGGTGATTGTTGGCTTCGTTGGTATGATTGGGGCGTGGATTGCTTACAGCTTCGACCGCAACAAAGATTACTATGTTCCAGTATCGGAGGTTGAAGCGATTGAAACTCCGCATCTAGAGCGCGTTTATCAAGACCACCCGCATTTCAACTCTCAACCAGAGCTTTCTGGCTCTAAACAAACGGTATGAGGATTGAGGAGTAATAATGAGCACACATACTCAAACTAATGACTTACATGATGATCATGATCATCATGATACCGCCGGTGACGATCTCTTTGGCTTTTGGGTTTATATCCTAAGTGACTGTTTATTGTTCGGTACCCTGTTCGCTGTTTTTGCGGTTTTTTCTAACAGCTTTGCTGGAATGGTTGAACCAAGCGCTCTGTTTGACCTTTGGTTTGTTGCTGGCACAACGGCTTTACTATTGCTAAGTAGCTTAACCTTCGGTATGGCAATGCTAAAGCAAAATGCCCATGATATGAAAGGCATGGCGACTTGGCTAGGCATTACTTTCGCGCTAGGCTTTGGCTTCTTGATCATGGAGCTCTATGAGTTCCATCATCTTAGCCTCGCTGGGGCTACTTTTAGCACCAGTGCCTATTGGTCATCTTTCTACGCATTGGTGGCGACTCACGGTCTGCACGTCTTTGCCGGTTTAATTTGGATGATCATCTTATTCTTCCATTTTAAACGCGATGGTTTCACCACAGCGAATAAGACTCGCTTAGCACTACTCAGCTTGTTCTGGCACTTCTTAGATATTATCTGGATCTGTGTATTCAGCGTAGTGTACTTAATGGGGGTAATGTAATGGAACACTCTTATGAACAGACCCATGGTGGTCAAGCGCATGGTAGCGTGAAAGAGTACTTACTGGGTTTCTTGTATTCGGTACTCCTGACGTTAATCCCATTTGCGATGGTGATGGCAGACATTGGCTCGCCAACCACCAAAGTTGTGGTCATTCTGATCTGTGCCGTGGCTCAGATCCTAGTACAACTTGTGTTCTTTCTACATATGAACACCTCATCAGAGCAAGCTTGGAATGTGATTACCGCCGTCTTTTCTGTGGTAATTGTCGCTATCGTCTTAGTCGGCTCTATGTGGATCATGCAGCATCTTAACCACAATATGCTGATGGGACACTAACTGGAAGTAATGATGTTCAAGCACTATTTACAACTTACTAAACCAGGCATCATCCGCGGCAACCTCGTTGCCGCGGCGGGTGGTTTCTTTCTGGCCTCACAAGGCCAGATTGACTGGCAACTTTTTATTGCTGTTTGCCTTGGCACCAGTTTGGTCGTAGCCTCTGGCTGTGTCTTTAATAACTATATTGACATAGACATAGATGCAAAAATGCAGCGTACACGTAACCGTGAACTGGTACAAAAAATCGTTCCCGTTTCACACGCGCTGATGCAAGCTTGCTTACTTGGGCTTGCTGGCTTTGCCATTTTGTATTTTTTCACCTCAAAACTTGCCTTTGGCTTCGGTGTACTGGGTTTTGTCGTTTATGTCGGCTTTTACAGCCTCTATTATAAACGCCATTCTGTGCATGGTACTTTAATTGGTGGTTTATCTGGTGCTTGTCCTCCTGTCATTGGTTACTTTGCCGTCACTCATCAACTTGATATTGGTGGCGCCATTTTATTTTTAACGTTCTGTATTTGGCAAATCCCCCACTCTTATGCGATTGCCATTTATCGATTTAATGATTATAAAGCGGCTAACATTCCTGTTCTTCCTATTCAAGAAGGTATCGCTAAGGCTCGCTACCATATCATTGGTTATATTATTGCCTTTGCTGTGGCATGTTGGGCACTCACTTACCATGGATATGCGGGAAGCTGGTTCGCTTTAGGTATGGGATTGATTAGCCTTTATTGGTTATATATCGCCAAGGTTGGCTTTCAAAAGATGCCGACCGAGCAGTGGGGCAAACAATTAATGTTGTTATCTATTGCTTGTATCATGTTGTTCTGCTTATTGATTTCAGTTGATTTCGCTCATGTAGCAGTACATAACGATATTCAAGCGGCACTGCCAACGTTCAGTTTAGAAGGCCTATCGTCATGAGTTCAAAAGCGATTAAATACACCTTAATAACTGGGGCGATTTTGATCGCCATTGTTATTAGTTTGTATGTTAAATATTCAACCGTCCCCATCGGGGAGCGACCAGTACAACCCAATCAAATCGGTGGTAACTTTAGTCTTCATACCGCACTGGGTGACATTAATTTGGATGATTATCAAGGGAAAGTAGTGGTACTTTACTTTGGTTATCTGAGCTGTGCCGAGGTCTGTCCGGCGTCAATGGGCGTCATGTCGGCGGCTTTTCGCATGCTACCTGCCGAAGTCGGTGATGAGGTACAAGGCTTGTTTATCAGTGTCGACCCCTCGCGCGATGATCTGACATCACTGCATCAATTTGCGCAGCATTTTGATCCCAGAATTAAAGGCGCAACTGGCACTGCAGAAGACATTAATAAAATCACAAACCAATATGGTGTCTATTATGACATGGTTAATATGCAAAATTCCGCATTGAGCTACACCGTTGATCATGTCTCCCGATTCTTTGTTATCGCCCCTAATGGACAGTTTGTTACGTCGATGAGCTACAGTACAACACCGACAGAACTGGCTGCCCGTATCGAACGCACACTACAACGCTACCAAGAAACTAAACAAGGTTAATCATGAATCGTATTGTCCAACTCTTTATTGGCGTCATTTTGCTACTCGTATTAGCAACCATCGTTCGTCATTTCACGGCTGAAAGCGATGCCGCCTCTAGTCATCATCATGCTCATCATTCTTTACAAGATGAACAACTGATTGCTATCGGTAAAGGCTTATCGATTGCAGAGCCTAAAGCGAAAGCCACCATTCCTGGAACCAAAGTCAGTGCCGGATACCTCTCATTGGTCAACCAGTCTGACTCTGATATTGTTTTCATCGCTGCACGTAGCGATGCCGCAACACATACTGAGTTACATCATATGGTGATGGAAAATAGCCGTATGTCGATGCGTCAAGTCGAGAGCATCACGGTGCCAGCTCATGGTCAGTTTGATCTTACTCCAGGTGGCTATCATATTATGTTTATGGATATTGCAACGCCCTTCGTCGCTGGGCAAACTGTTGTTGTCGAATTGATCGATGATGCGCAAAATGTTTATCCTGTTGAGCTACCGGTACTGGATATGAGTAACAACCACACTCACGCCCATTAATCACCTCGGGAGAAAAAAGTGCTTACCTCCGCGAAAAAACTGTCTTTGATTGCGCTCACCAGCACTATATCTTGCTGTGTCATGGCTGAGTCTCCGACAAGACCCACAACCTCAATGGATATTATTGCCGAGCAGCAAGCACTGCCCTGCGAGAGCATGCTCACTGAGTTTGCGGCAGAAGTACTGAAACTCAATCCACACCGCATGCTAGAGCAGATAACCCCTATTAGCCATGATCAGTTGTTTCATGCCTTCACAGTCACCGATTATCGCGACAGAGCGAGCCATATCACTTTTCATGCCGTAGAAAACGCCGCGGGACAATGTCAGGCAACGGCGATCGAAAGTTACTTGTTACAAACCAATTGTGCGGATGCAAGGCACGAAGCGTTCAGTAAGTGGACATTTCAAGGTAAACTGAATCAAGAAACAATGGTTCTTACTAGCGATCGTATCGCTGGTAAACAAGCCTTTCTGACCGATCAGAGTCCCGCCGTTTGCTTGGTGACGACTCGCTATCAAGTGATAAAACCAGCTAGCCAATAACCTACGCGTTTAATGATAAAAAAAGACCCTGTTGAAAACAGGGCCTTTTTTTATAGACTAATTTTAGAGACTACTCTCGGTTAGAGGAAGGCGCTAGCACTTCACGATTACCATTATGGCCTGGTGCACTGACAATACCTTGCGCCTCAAGCTGCTCAACGATTCTTGCCGCACGATTATAGCCAATCTTAAACCGACGCTGAACACCAGAGACCGAACCTCGGCGAGTTTCTACAATATGTTCAACGACTTGATCGAATAGCGGATCCATTTCCTCATCATCGTCCATTTTCTCACCTGGCAACAGCGACTCTGGCCCTTGATCACCGGCGATAATATCACTGATATAGTTAGGCTTACCGCGAGCTTTCCAGTTATTGACCACCGCATGCACATCATCATCTGACGCAAACGCTCCATGAACGCGAATAGTATGGCTCGACCCCGGAGGGAGATAGAGCATATCCCCCATTCCCAGTAATGATTCTGCGCCACTTTGATCAAGAATAGTTCGAGAATCCGTTTTGGTTGATACGGTAAACGCCACACGAGTTGGGATATTTGCTTTAATTAATCCGGTGATCACATCCACTGAGGGGCGTTGAGTAGCAAGAATAAGGTGTATACCCGCCGCTCGGGCTTTTTGCGCCAAGCGCGCGATCAACTCTTCTACTTTTTTACCAACCACCATCATTAAGTCTGCAAACTCATCGACGACGACAACAATATAGGGCAGCTTTTCCAAACGCGGGGGAGCAGTATCCATGCTATCCCCTTCTTTCCAAAGTGGATCGTGAATCGGATGCCCGGCCTCCGCTGCCATTTTGAGTTTATCGTTAAACCCTTTGATGTTACGCACGCCCAATACTGACATTAATTTATAACGACGCTCCATTTCGCCGACACACCAACGTAATGCATTGGACGCATCTTTCATATCGGTGACGACCTCAGACAATAAATGTGGGATGCCTTCATATACCGATAATTCGAGCATTTTAGGGTCAATCATGATAAATCGAACATCTTCTGGCGTCGATTTGTAAAGCATACTGAGGATCATCACGTTAACCCCAACCGATTTACCGGAACCTGTGGTTCCTGCCACTAACACATGTGGCATTTTTGATAAATCGACAACCACGGCTTCACCAGCAATATCTTGCCCAAGAACCATGGTCGTCGGTGACTTCGCCTCTTTAAATTGCGCACTACTGACGACATCCGACAAGTACACCGTTTGTCGACTCATATTCGGCAGCTCTAAACCAACATAAGGCTTACCAGGAATAACCTCCACGACTCGTACCGCCATCGCCGATAAGGAGCGAGCTAAATCCATCGATAAACTCGATATTCGGCTGACCTTGACTCCAGGCGCTAAATCCAATTCAAAACGCGTGATCACTGGCCCAGGAAAAATCCCCACCACTTGAGCTTGAATTTTATAATCAGCCAATTTTGATTCGACTAAACGGGCAATCTCTTCTAACGCTACGCGATCTATGAAGTTTTCACGTTTCTCAGGATGATACAGCAGCTCTAAAGTGGGCATTGGCTCAGCGGGTTTGGGCAAATTGACATTTTGCTGCATCAAAAATGGATTTTGGGTCGCCGCCATATTGGCTTGCGCATCAGACACCATGCTTTGAAATGCCTGTACATCAGCGTCCAATGGCAATGACTCATCTTCAATACTCTCATCGTGGTCATCGCTCATCTCAATATTCTGCTCGTGCTCAGCAGTCAGTATCGGCTCCGATGATGGCGAGTCGCTTAATGTGGGCGACGATGACTCGTCTTCAACAACATCTAAGCGAGATATCACAGGTTGAGTCATGGGATCGTCCCATTCCGTTTCCTCTAACGTTTGAGGATTAAATACAGGTTCATCATCCACGTTCGCTTCGCTCAGCGTCACCGATCCTATCGATTCGACTGGCTGAACAGGATTTTCTTGAACAGGGGGAGTAAAATCCGGTTCTTCAGCAAAGTCGTCGTATTGACGAGCTTGCTGTTCTAACTCTTCTATCGTCGCATTAAGCGAGACTTCCCGCTCCGGTTTCTCTGTATTTTGGTTATCCGGAATATGAATATTGAAGCGTCGCGGTGCTTGCTCTGTCGTTGTTGACTGGCGTTCAACAATCTTATTATTCGTCTCCAAAATACGCTCAGAGATCGAAGTGACGGATGAGGCATTGTCAGGTGCGACATCGGGAGATATGGGCTCAAGATCAACACTCTGTGGCTGAATAAGCTCGTCTTTGTCACCACGGACACGGTTAATCAACCATTGACCGCCTCGGATAACGTTACTGCCGAGCCACTCGACAATCGTTAACCAAGAGATTCCGGTTAATAACGTTAGCCCCGCTCCCCATAAAAAGAGCAGCACTAAGGTCGTACCAAGTAAGTTCAAGGTCGGTAATGCTAAGCTGGTGAGGACATCACCAATCACCCCACCGGACGAAAAATACCAAATATCATCAAAATTGATATCAGCTAACCCACAACTGGTGAGGATCAAAATAACTAAGCCGAGTAAACGGGTCCCCCACAGCATCAAATCAATGCTTTCTTGCTCCTCACGGCGGCGTAACGTTATCCATGCCGTGACAGTAAAAATAATCGGCAATAGATAAGCCAGCGAGCCAAAAACAAAAAAGAGTGTGTCAGCAACCCAAGCGCCGACGATACCACCAGCATTTTGAATCTCAGAACCCCAAGCGGTTTGTGACCAAGAAGGGTCCGCCGGGTGAAAGGTCAGTAAAGCCACCGCCAGTAACACGGAGCAGAGAACCGCCAAGATAAGCCCACACTCTTTTAAACGCTGCTTGCCATTTAAACGTGAGGGAGGCAACTGCTCAGAGGTTTTGATGATCGTTTCAACTTTATTGTTACTGTGTTTGAACATATACCAACTTGACTATGATAATGGCCAGTATAAAAAATACTATAACCTATATTGGAGAGGAGAAAACAGTCTGAGCGGCGATGGCCGCTCAGACTGTTGGTAGATTTAACCATATCACGGTTAAAAACCCAATGTATCAACGTCAGAATGCGGTAAGAAGTCTCTTATTCACATCATCAAGCTTAACGAGTTTTTATCACCAGTTGATTGGTTTGTTTCACTTCTTCCATGACCACGTAGGTGCGCGTATCGTTAACGCCAGGTAACCGCAACAAGGTATCACCCAATAGTTTACGGTAGGCTCCCATATCGGATACTCGTGTTTTCAATAAATAATCGAAATCCCCAGAAACGAGATGACACTCTTGGATGTCATCGAGTTTTTGCACAGCAACATTAAATTGCTCAAAAACATCTGGTGCTCCCCGATTAAGGGTAATCTCAACAAACACGAGCAGTGAGGCATCAAGATACTGGGGATTTAACAGGGCAGTATACCCAGTAATGTATCCTTGACGCTCAAGTCGTCTTACCCGCTCCAAACAAGGGGTTGGCGAGAGACCAACCCGTTTGGATAATTCTACATTCGAAATACGACCATCTTTTTGCAACTCATTTAAGATATTGCGATAAATACGGTCAAGATCCTTGGAGGGCCTTTTATAGTTGTCTGCCATTTTTTATTCCACCTTATTACTTCCTTGCAAAAAAATATATTACAACTTCTTCATATTCAGCATCAAACTTTATATACGCACAACTATACTAGTCATAAACTCGACACAAAATTCCAACAAAAGCCCAACATGAATGATTCATGTAAGGAGTTAGAATGATTATTGGTGTACCTAAAGAGATCAAAAACCACGAATATCGCGTGGGAATGATACCCGCCAGTGTAAGAGAGCTCACTTTACATGGCCACCAAGTGATTGTCGAAACCGAAGCAGGATCCGGTATCGGCTTTTCAGACGATGATTATATCGCTGCAGGGGCATCCATTGTTCCTAATGCAGCAAACGTATACTCGCAAGCCGAAATGCTCGTTAAGGTCAAAGAACCTCAAGCCACAGAACGCGCTATGCTCAAAGAAGGGCAAATTTTATTTGCCTATTTGCATCTTGCTCCAGATTTTCCACAAACTGAAGCACTTATCAAGAGTAATGCTGTCTGTATTGCCTATGAAACTGTAACAGATAGTATGGGTCGATTACCACTACTAGCACCAATGTCTGAGGTGGCTGGCAGAATGTCCATTCAAGCCGGAGCTCGTATGTTGGAAAAATCTCACAAAGGAATGGGAATTCTCCTCGGCGGCGTGCCCGGTGTCGCGCCAGCCAACGTATTGATATTGGGAGGTGGAGTAGTCGGCGCGAGTGCCGCAAGAATCGCCATTGGCTTACGTGCGAATGTCACTCTACTCGACCGTAATCTAGAAACCTTACGCAAATTAGATGAAGAGTTCCAAGGTCGAGCGACACTGCTCTACTCCACCGCTGACGTCATTGAACAACAAATTATTCACGCCGATCTAGTGATTGGTGCGGTGTTGATCCCTGGAGCCAGCGCACCAAAATTGGTCAATGAACAACATATTAAACGCATGAAACCCGGATCGGTGGTTGTCGATGTCGCTATCGATCAGGGGGGATGCTTCGCGACTTCTCATCCCACTACCCACGATCAACCCAGTTATGTCGTGCATGATGTGGTTCACTACTGTGTCGCGAATATGCCGGGAGCCGTAGCGCGAACCTCCACTTTTGCTCTCAATAACGCCACCCTTCCCTACATTGTAAAACTTGCCAATCTGGGTTATCAACGAGCGTTGATCGAGGATAAAGGATTATTGGCGGGACTGAACATCCTCAAAGGACAAGTAACTTGTAAAGAAGTCGCAGACAGCTTTAATTTACCTTATATCAACGCGATAGAGGCGCTAAAATCTACGCATTGAGTTTAAGTCGACGCTAAAACTGGCTGCACGTAACGATAGTGTCGACTGATACGACCGCTTTACCCCAGTAAAGAAGCCTGCTTGGCATGAATGAGCAAGTTTCTTGGTGTTACCTCTCGCGGACAAAATTCACTGACTGACACTTGATAACCTTGCTCTTCTAAGAACAGCGCCTTATCACAAACGAGCCACATTTCTAATAAGCGTCTAAAGCCTTGTTGAACAAGGCTCAATTTTTCCATACGCCAATAACGGGCTAACCCTTGCTGTTCATAGTTCGCAAAATTAATCTTATCTAACGCCAACAAAAAGCCTTTTTGTTCTGCTGCCCAAAGACAAAATGCTTTAAAGCCTTCAGAAAGCTGTGATTTTTTAATGCTTGGTGTCGGTTGATAGTCTATTAAACCTAATTCCGCTTTAAGTAACTCATCCCAGCCTAAGCGATAACTCATCTCTTGTTGACGGTGACGTTTCACTCGCTCACCTCCAGTAACCGTCTCTTGAACAGGAATACGTAACTCTTGGCGAGTGAGATTCAACTCAGACTGCTGACCTAAACTCGATAATGGTTGATAGTGATCCGCTTCGATAAGATGATAACAACAAGGCGCAACACTCACTGCAGACACCGAAGCTTGCGCAGCGTATTGCATTAAGCGCACATGTAAATCACCACAAGCGTGCAAAGCCACAGCATGTTGACAGGGTTTAAACAACTTTTGGCTACTCGGTTTAAAAGCATCGCCTTGCACAAACATCATCGCTAATTGGCGCTTATCCGCTTCAGCTTGTCCTTGTAGACATAAGGCCTCTTGATATTCAAAACTGAGCACTGGACTATCAGAATAAGTGGCTAAAAAACGCCCCAGATACCCTTTACCTGCACACCACTCTAACCATGATTGACCTTGATGCCGAGCGATCAACTGTTGTCCCAATCGCTTAATTTGTTCAATTTTTCGCCCAGGAATACCCGTATAGAGCGAATGCAGCCTTTGCGTATTCTCGTCAGTAGGCAATACCGTGAGTAATGGCTGTTTTACAAGAAAATCGTGAGTGCTGGCAATGATCTCAGCAAGTCCTTCAATATATATCGATAGATGGCAAAGCAAAACATCCGGTTGCTGTTTCAGTTGAGCTATTTGCTGTGGAGAGAGCGAGTTAAGCCAACGATCCAGTTCAGAGTTAACCCCATGCCAATGATCAGTATCATCCACACTATTATGAAAGGGCTCAAAACGCCAAAACAACGCGGTTTGAGAAAGAAATGTATCGAGCTGAGTAAAAAGTGTCTGCATTATGCCCCCTAACTAAAGCGCTATTTTAGGGTCAAGTTAACGAGGAAGAAAGAAGACCATTGGCAAAAAACCGTACTATACTGCCAATAGATCGCCTATCCTCATCTAAAATGACGGCTCGGTTACACTTTTTTATGCTTAACACATAAATAATTAAGATTGTCTATTTGTTGGTGATGTCGATACAGGTAGGATAGTGTATCCTTTATTATCGGGCTCTAAAAAAGATACGGATTTTATGAATATAGGTTTACTTATCGCTCTCGGAGTCGTGCTTCTGGTTTTGATCTTAGGCTACAACATTATGTTGCAGTATCGATTGAAAATAGAAACGGCCAAGAAACAAGAATCTGCACGTTATCTAACCATTATTGATGCTACTGAAGATTTAATCGGTAATGCGCATCATATGCCATTTAGTAAAGATTTGCTGGTTTGTTTAAATAACCGAATTCTTGATGCTCTGCAAAACATGCTTGATTTAGATCCCAAAAATAAGCAATTGGCACAGCGCGTCGAAAATATGCAGGCACAAATTAAACACCTAAAAGAAAACCATCCCGGTGGAGAAAGTACGCCATTTAAAGTTCCAAGTAGCGATAAGCAAGCCATTGTCATGCTCAAACTGGTTAAACGACTCCGAGATACGGTACGCAGTGAACACAACAAAGGTCGCTTTGATACCCAAGCCTTCGTCGCAGAAAACGCTCGGCTTGAAACCATTCAAATTCGAATTAATATTGAAAACGTGATTAAGCGTGCCAACGATTCGATTGTTCGTGGGCAACCAGGTACCGCACTGCAACTTCTCCGCAAAGGGATTGATGTGCTGAATACCAAAAACGACAGCTATTCGACTCAAGCAAGAGAAAAACTGCAAACCATGCATGATGACATTGAACAACGCCGTCAAACTAAAAGTGCTGCTGATGTCCAACAAATGGAAGACAAAGAGCGCAACAGTGATATGGAAGCATTATTTGGTGAGAAGAAAAAGTGGTAAAGGGACAACTCGATACTTTTCCCATAGCCATCCTCCATCATCAAATGCCAGACAGACGACAGTTCACCATTTACCGTCTTTTATCCCGAGACAAGTAACCGTATAGGACGTTACCATTGTTCCCCATGAATATCGACTAATGGTATGATTGGGGCTCCACGTCAAGTTCATCCTATCACTACTGATCCAAATGATAGCTTAAACCGATACTTTTTAATGACCATGATACAGACCGCCATTCAACCATTACTCGCTCCAATTGAGCAATTCCTACTCTGCCCGACGCCCGACTCTTGGATAGTTCAAGCCAAACGACCTGAGAATTTAAACGTTATTTTACGAGATCATTTATTGTGTGAGCTGAAGGCGGCGCAAAGCGCCATTTTTTTACTCAAACGCTATGTGCTAACCGATGAAGCCGCTCAGCAATTGACAGCCTTAATTCAACCCTATGAACGTTTTGCTTATCAATGCCAAGGCGATTTGCTTTCTCTCAAAGGAACCAGTCAGTTGTCGAAATCGATTCACGCGAGAAGTGACTGTGCCTATGGCGAAGCGATGATTGAGAAAATGGTTTTATTGATCAAAGAAGAGTTGCATCATTTTTATCAAGTAGCAGAAATTATTGAACGCCAAGAGTTAGAATATCAGCCAATCAATGCGAGTCGCTATGCCAAAGGCATGCTTAAGCACGTTAAAACCTTCGAACCGGATGCATTGATTGATAAATTGATCATCGGTGCGTTTATCGAAGCTCGATCTTGCGAACGATTTGCTAAGTTAGCCCCTCACTTACCGGAAGAGATTGGACGATTCTATCTCTCATTATTGCGTTCTGAGGCTCGGCACTATCAAGATTATCTAGCATTAGCTGAACACATTGCAGCAAACGATATCCGTCAACGTATCGACTATTTTGCTGCTATTGAAGCTGAGCTCATCCAGAGCCCAGATGATGATTTTAAATTTCATAGCGGTGCGCCAATTTAATTGGCGCACTCTCAATGCTAAACAGCCATCAGTGAGGCATTAATCTCAGCTAAGACTTGAGCGGGATGATTAGCTTGAGTGATAGGCCGTCCAATCACTAAATAGTCCGAGCCCGCTTCTAGGGCTTGAATCGGCGTCATAATCCGTTTTTGGTCACCAACATCAGCTCCAACCGGACGAATCCCCGGTGTAACCAACTTAAACGATGAGCCTAAATGCTGTTTTAATGCAGAGGCTTCTTGAGCAGAGCAGACCACGCCATCTAAGCCAGCATTTTTAGTTAAGGTCGCTAAACGTAGTACATGCTGCTCTGGCGCAAGGTTAATCCCTATCCCTGCCAAATCGACCTGCTCCATACTGGTTAATACGGTCACCGCTATCAGTAACGGACGCTCGTTACCATAAGGTTCGAGTATTTCACTAGCGGCCACCATCATTCGCTCACCGCCACTAGCATGGACATTTACCATCCATACGCCAAGCTCTGCTGCAGCGCGAACCGCTTTCGCACAAGTATTCGGAATATCATGAAACTTTAAGTCAAGAAAGACAGAGAAGTCACGGCGATGCAATTCACGTATCAACTCCGGGCCAAATAGGGTAAACATTTCCTTACCCACTTTTAATCGACAGCTCGATGGGTCAATCTTATCGACGAAGGCAAGCGCCTCTGCTCGTTTTTCATAATCCAAGGCAACAATGACTTTTTGGTCGTTCATTTTTACTCCTAATAATGACCTATCGTTTTGATACTTAACCTTTGTTCCATTCAATACGTACCGATGGATGCTCGGTCTATTTCTGGTTAAACATGCATGAGGGAATTACTCACCATCTAAACCGCGGATCGGCTTAATTGTCCCCCACCCCTTACAAGAGGGGCAATGCCAATACAACGAGTGAGTCGAGAATCCGCAATGACGACAGCGATAGTGAGGTTTGGCTTTTAGCTGTTCTCCAACCAATTTTTGTAAAGTAGAAAGGCTGGCTTTCGCTCTGCCTTCTTCCGCTTCTGCGATGTGATAACCAATTAAGCGATAAAAACCTTTCATGGTCGGGTTTTTAACTAATTGACGAGTTAACAGCTCCTGAGCACTTGCCACACCATCATGTTGAGCGACCAACTGCGCAAGCATTAACTCCGCAGAAACTCCGGCATTGTTATCAATACATTGGCGCAAAAACTCAACCAGAGCATCTTCTTGACCAAGGTGATGATAACATTCAGCCAAGGTTGGTAACACTTCACCAATAAAGTCAATATCTTGGCTTAAGACACGCTCTAAATGACTGATCGTCTGCTGATATTGCTGATTCGCGAGACACAGCTTACCCAGCGAAATACTGGCGCGGACACATTTAGGATCTTCATGCAATGCGCGTTTAAAAAACTGCATCGCTTTATTATCTTGCCCGTCAGATTGCTCTAGCATTGCTAACTCACACCAAAAATGAGCGATACTATTTTTCATCCGCTTGCGCCCCAACTTCACTAACGCCTGTGCACACTCAATCGCTTTATGCCATTCGCGTGTTTGTTGGTAAATCGCCGTTAATTGTTGCAAAGCGGACTCTCGGTGCTCAGGTTCATCGATCAATTGTTCAAATATTTTTTCTGCGCGATCGAGAAAACCTGCCACCATATAGTCTTTAGCAAGCTGTTGCAGTGCGAGATTTTTTTGATCAATCGTTAAACCTGATCGAGAAATAAGATTCTGGTGGATGCGAATGGCGCGATCGACTTCACCACGGGAACGAAACAGATTACCTAACGCGAGATGAGTATCAATCGTTTCATTATCAACTTGAAGCAGTTCAATAAAATGGTCAACGGCTTTATCAGATTGATCAGAAAGTAATAAGTTTAACCCCGTAACGTATTGGCGGGAGATTTGGTGAGAGTGCTTCTGCTTGTCTTGCTGGGCGCTACGATTGCCCATATACCATCCGTAAGCGGCAGCAATGGGCAAGAGCAAGAAGAGAAGTTCTAACATTAATTATTCCAGATTAGCTTTTGGCTTGATTGGCGTTTGCGGCACGACTTGCTTGGCTATTTTACGATTAAGCTTACGTATCTCAAGCTTCGCTTTAAGATACAAACCACCAAATAAAATCCAAGCCACTAAAAAACCGGTCACAAACACGCCGCCCAATAACGTTGATAAGTGAAACTCACCTTGGGCAAGCAGATAATTAAACGTCACGATCGCTTGATTTTGAGCACCTAACGCTAACGCGATAAGAAATAAGGCCAATAACACGATAATTTTTATTATTTTCATAATACCTATCCTATTTAGGTTCATATTCACCAATTCGCTTGCTGATTATGCAGTAAATTCGTCTGACAAACCATGCTCAATCTAATAATCCAGTGACTTTTGAGACACAAAAAAGCGGCATACTGAAAAAGCATGCCGCTGGTGTACTTGTCGTATTACTAAATGTTCTGGTTAACCCGCTCACGTAGTTCTTTACCCGGCTTAAAGTGAGGTACATATTTTCCCTCTAACTCTACTTTTTCGCCAGTCTTTGGATTACGTCCAATGCGAGGCTCACGATAGTGTAAAGAGAAACTGCCGAAACCACGAATTTCGATTCTCTCTCCGTCTTCTAACGTTTTGGACATGTGTTCAAGAACATCTTTTACGGCATCTTCAATTTCTTTGGCTGACAGATGCGTTTGTACTGCACACAGCCTTTCTATCAATTCAGACTTAGTCATAGTTTCCCTCATTGAGTTTTTACCTTGATTATAGTCAGTAATAGCAGTTCCAACAAACACTTGCTTAATTTTGTAGAGAAAAGGCAAAAAAAAGGAACCTATGCAGGTTCCTTTCTATTTACGAATTTAACTTATTCGCCTTTAGCAGCTTTGAAAGCATCAGCCATTGCATTACCAAAAGCAGCTTCATCTTGCTTGTTGATAGTTGCCATTGCTTCTTGCTCATCAGCTTCATCTTTCGCTTTGATAGATAGGTTGATTACGCGGTTTTTACGGTCAACACCAGTAAATTTCGCTTCAACTTTATCACCAACGCTTAGAAGAAGAGAGGCATCTTCAATGCGGTCACGAGCAATTTCAGAAGCGCGGATATAACCTTCTACGCCATCTTCAAGAGTGATCGTTGCGCCTTTAGCATCAACGGCTGTTACTGTACCGTTAACTAGAGTGCCTTTCTTGTTGTCTGCAACGTAAGCATTGAATGGGTCATTTTCCATTTGCTTAACGCCTAGAGAGATGCGCTCACGCTCTGCATCTACTGCTAGAACAACTGCTGAGATCTCATCGCCTTTCTTGTAATCACGTACCGCTTCTTCTCCAGGAACATTCCAAGAGATATCAGATAGGTGAACAAGACCATCGATACCACCGTCAAGACCGATAAAGATACCGAAATCAGTGATAGACTTGATCTTACCAGTTACTTTGTCGCCTTTAGCTTGCGCTTCAGCGAATGACTGCCAAGGGTTAGCTTTACACTGTTTTAGACCTAGAGAAATACGACGACGCTCTTCATCGATATCAAGAACCATCACATCTACTTCGTCGCCAACATTAACAACTTTAGATGGGTGGATGTTCTTGTTAGTCCAATCCATTTCTGAAACGTGTACTAGACCTTCAACGCCTTCTTCGATTTCTACGAAGCAGCCGTAATCTGTTAGGTTAGTAACACGACCAGTTAGTCGGTGACCTTCTGGGTAACGCTTAGCGATAGCTACCCATGGATCTTCGCCTAGCTGTTTTAGACCTAGTGATACACGAGTGCGGTCACGGTCAAACTTAAGAACTTTAACTAGGATTTCGTCACCAACGTTAACGATCTCTGATGGGTGCTTAACACGTTTCCACGCCATATCAGTGATATGTAGTAGACCATCAACACCGCCAAGATCAACGAATGCACCGTAATCAGTAAGGTTCTTAACGATACCTTTAACTTCAGTACCTTCTTGTAGAGTTTCAAGAAGTTCGTCACGCTCAACACTGCTTTCTGATTCGATAACAGCACGACGAGAAACAACAACGTTGTTACGCTTCTGGTCTAGCTTGATAACTTTGAACTCTAGCTCTTTGTTTTCTAGGTGAGCAGTGTCACGGATAGGACGTACGTCAACTAGAGAGCCTGGAAGGAATGCACGAATACCGTTCAATTCAACAGTGAAGCCACCTTTAACTTTACCATTGATGATACCGATAACCGTTTCAGCTTCTTCGTAAGCTTTCTCAAGAACGATCCAAGCTTCGTGACGCTTAGCTTTCTCACGAGAAAGTTGAGTTTCACCGAAACCGTCTTCAACAGCGTCAAGTGCTACGTCAACTTCTGAACCAACTTCTACTTCTAGTTCGCCCGCAGCGTTTTTGAACTGTTCTGCTGGAATAGCAGACTCAGACTTAAGGCCTGCATCAACAAGTACATAGCCATTTTCAATCGCAACTACAGTACCTTTAACGATAGTACCTTGTTGAAATTGGGTTTCGTTTAGAAACTCTTCAAAGAGTTGAGCAAAAGATTCAGTCATGTATTTAATCTTCAATAATTAAACGTCCACGGGTATCCTACCGCATGGGGTTGTTAAAATCGCCAGTCATCATCCTTGCGACCAACGTTCTTAGCTAACGTGGTTTATTCCGCTAACTTCGATTCGATGTATTGTAATGCTTGAGCCACAACCTCGTCGATAGACAAAGTCGTTGAATCTAATAATAGCGAACCTTCCGCTGGACGCAGTGGCGCCACTGAACGATTACGATCTCTATCGTCACGTTCTTGAATTTCGCTTAAAAGGGCGTCAAATTTAACATCAAGGCCCTTCAGTTGCAACTGCTTATAGCGTCTACGCGCACGCTCTTCTGCACTTGCATCAAGGAAAATTTTCACCGCAGCTTCAGGAAAGACCACTGTTCCCATGTCTCGCCCATCGGCCACTAAGCCTTTACCTTGCTCGAACGCGCGCTGTCTACGCAATAACGCCTCACGGACACGAGGTAAGGCAGCAATTTTTGAGGCGGCCATACCCGTTTCTTCTTTACGCAAGGCCTTAGAAACATCTTCACCTTCTAAAATCACTTTAACCAAGTCGCCTTCAGCAATGAACTCAACATCAAGGTGTGTGGCTAGAGGAACTAATGCCTCTTCAGAGTCAGGGTCAACACCATGATGAATCGCGGCTAAGGCAAGTACGCGATAGATTGCGCCCGAATCTAACAGTTGAAAACCGAGCTTTTTCGCCAACAACATACACAGTGTGCCTTTACCAGCACCACTAGGTCCATCCACGGTAATTACCGTTGTTTGCAAGGACATGCTTTACTCCATTCGTTTGGTTCACGACTCATCGCGTGATTGGTCAACGATGAATTATATACTGAACTGGCAATAAGATGCGAGTTTCAGGCGAGGAGTTCCCCTCATAAAAAACTCAGGGCTAAGCCTGAGTTTCTTGTTCGCGGGTGGTTCACATTACAGTAAAATACGTTTATCGTTTCTTGCCACGATTGCTGGCCCAATTCCCTTCACTTTAGTTAGATCTTCTTTTGTTAAAAACTGACCATTTATCTCACGGTATTCAACAATCGCCTGAGCTTTTTGCAAGCCAATACCTTGTAACAAAGTCGCGATCTCTTCTGCAGAGGCGGTATTAACATTCACTGTGATCTCAAAGCCCTGATTAACGCTGACCGTTTCTTCGCTCATCGCTTGGCTAACAGGCAGGCTTAAGCCCAACAGCAGGGCAAGTAAATAATTCTTAACCATTGTTCCTTCCTTGTTTAAGTGTTTATCGCATCCCTACACCATCAGATAGAACAAGAATCACCGGCCAAACAAGCTGGAGCTTGGTGAACAACAACGTTGTATATTCTCATAGCACAGGGGTAGACAAAACGATAATAAAGGATTACTCACATCGACTATTTGAACAAAACAAGAAAATAAAATGGGCTGCAAATGCAGCCCAAAATGATAAACATGTTATTTACATAACAGGCCGTTATTGTTCTAAACCATAATATTGGATTTTCGTATTTTGACGTAATACACCCAAAATACCCTCAACATTTTGTTGTAGTCCAATGCGAGATAACTGAGCGCCAATTTGCTGATTCAATTGTGGGTCAACCTCAGTCGTCACAGCGGCCAAAGCGATAACAACAACATTGCCTTGTGCATCTTTGCCATGTGCATAAACATGATGCTCACCTTCTGGCTTCGGCATAGAGAAGACGATTTCAGCCAATGGAGAACTTCTATCCATACGCTGAATCTCACTAAAGGCTAATTGATGAGTGTCTAATAAACTATTATCGCCAGCGTTTAAACCCGTAACTAAATCATTCGCCAACTGCAATGCTTGCTGTTCCGCTTTTAAACGCGATAACGTCGCAACGATTTGCTCACGTACCTCAGCTAATGGCAAAATAATTTCTGGGCGGGTTTGCTCAACACGGACAACCACAACATGTTCAGGGGCAATTTCAATCGCATCCGAGTTCAGTTGATCTTCTTTCACTTCTGGCTGTCGTAGCGCTTGTATAACCGCTGGAGCACTCAATATAGCTGGTAATTCTGCAACCGAAATAAAATCCGTGTGTTGAATGTCTGCGCCAATCGCCTTAGCGGCTTCGTCTAAAGAGTCTGGTGATTCAAAAGCGATGCGTTCTAGCTCAGTTTGTAACTGATAAAACCGATCAACCGCTTGCTGATCTTGTAACTCTGCTTTTATCTCAACAGCAACTTGCTCATAAGGCTTAATCACTGGAGCCTTAAGTTCATCAAGTTTAATGACGTGGTAACCAAAATCTGATTTAACCAGTCCACTGATCTCACCCACTTGTTGAAGAGCAAAAGCCGCACTTTCAAAAGCCGCGTCCATCGTATCAGGTTCAATCCAACCTAGCTCACCACCCTCTTGTGAACTACCGATGTCTTGTGATTTCTCTTTCGCCAATTGAGCAAAGTCCGCCCCGTTGTGTAATTGATCTAAAATCGCTTGAGCTGCTTGTTCATCATCACCTTGAATCATGATGTGGCTTACTTTACGCTGTTCTTTAGAAGCATATTTATCTTGATGCGCGTCATAGAATGCTTTGGTCTGCTCATCCGTAATCGTGATAGCTTCTTTCAACTGCTGCGCAGCCAACTCAATATAAGAAATTCTCATCTGTTCAGGACGAGTATATCGATCATCATTTTGTTGATAATACTGCTCAATCTCTTGATCTGTTAGCTGAACGTCTTTTGCGAAATCAGTGGTCGGTAGCGTGATGGTGCGCACATCTCTAGCTTGAGCCACTAACGCACTCAACCCTTCGACTTCACCAGGTAAAGTAAACTCGCTGGTCTGTAAAGCCGCAACCAGTTGATCACGGACCAGGCTACGACGCATATACTCGGCAAAAGCATCGGGGGTAAACCCTGCACGACGCAGAGCAGATTGATAGATATTTTGATCAAATTGACCTGCCGATTGGAACTCTGGCATGGCAATAATGGCTTGACGAACTTGATTATCACTCACACGTAAACCGAGCGACTGTGCATGCTGCTCAATTAAAATATCATTGATCATGCTATCAAGCACTGAACGTCGTAGTGAAGCGACATAAGTTGGGTCTGCTAGTAATGTAGAAAAGTAATCGCCAAGTTGTGACTGCATGCGATTACGTTCATTTTGATACGCCTGTTCAAATTCCCCACGACTGATCTCTGTCTTGCCGACTTTGGCCGCTGCATTATTGCCGCCGCCAACGATATAGTTACCCACGCCTGCAAAGATAAACGATAGGATGATGAGTCCTAGGATAATTTTCACCGCGATGCTGTTCACGCCTTCGCGTAATCGTTCCATCATAGTTGTACTGCTCTCCGGGTTTGAAGCTAAATGCTTCAGCCAAAATTGAATAGCGCGATAATATCAGAAAAAGAAATGCGCATCAGTAGGATGCGCATAATTTCAAAAGGTTCGAATTATTTTTGCGTTAAAACGGCAAAAAACACCCTGTATTAGTTACAAGCGTCTTTTAAAGCTTTGCCAGCCTTAAACGCGGGTACTTTAGCTTCAGCAATTTGGATCTCTTCACCCGTTTTTGGGTTACGGCCAGTACGAGCTGCACGTGAGCGGACAGAGAAAGTACCAAAACCTACTAACGCTACTTGATCACCAGATTGAAGTGTATCGGTCACTGCTTCGATAAATGCATCCAGTGCGCGACCTGCGGATGCTTTTGAAATATCCGCATTTTCTGCGATTTTTTCTACTAGTTGTGTCTTATTCACTGTAATTCCCCTTTGGTCACCAAGTTATTGTTTTGTTCGGTGCCGATTTCGTTCCATTAAGATTAAAAACAGGCTTAATGCCTTATTACAACAGGGCTTAAGCCATAGTTGGTAACGTTAGCTCCCAAAAAAAACGCTGACAAGCCTTTTTCGACCTATCAGCGTAATCTTTTAGTTATTTTTGCTACACATCACTATTTTACAACAGCAAAACTAACCCCAGCAGGGTCATTTTCTAAGGCAAGCTGTAATACTTCATCGATCCACTGGACAGGGATCACTTGCAGATCCGCGATGACATTATCTGGGATCTCTTCCAAATCACGTTCATTGTCTTTTGGAATTAATACCATTTTTATGCCGCCACGATGCGCTGCTAACAACTTCTCTTTTAAGCCACCGATAGGGAGCACTTCACCACGTAACGTGATTTCTCCCGTCATTGCGACTTCAGCTTTAACAGGGTTACCCGTTAAGCTAGATACCAGTGCCGTACACATTGCAATACCAGCGCTTGGCCCATCCTTCGGAGTTGCACCTTCAGGAACGTGGACATGGATGTCTTTTTTCTCGTAAAAATCGCTATTGATGCCTAATTTATCGGCACGAGAACGAACGACGGTCATGGCGGCCTGAATAGACTCTTGCATCACATCGCCAAGTGAACCCGTTTGGGTTAACTTACCTTTACCTGGCATCGATTGAGTCTCAATCGTCAGTAAGTCACCACCAACTTCTGTCCACGCTAACCCCGTTACTTGACCAATTCGATTACTATCATCGGCTTTACCGTAATCAAAACGCTGTACCCCTAAAAACTCTTTTAAGTTTTCTTGGTTGACCGTTACCGTTTTCACTGAGGCATTGAGCAGGATCTTCTTCACCGCTTTACGACAAATTTTCGAAATTTCGCGTTCCAGTCCACGTACACCAGCTTCACGCGTGTAATAGCGAATAATGCCGGTGATCGCTGAATCTTCGATGATGATTTCACTGGGCTTTAGTCCATTACGCTCAATCTGCTTATTCACCAAATGGCGCTTAGCAATATTGAGCTTTTCATCTTCGGTATACCCAGATAAACGAATCACTTCCATACGATCCAACAGTGGCCCCGGAATATTCATCGAGTTTGATGTTGCAACGAACATCACATCAGATAAATCGTAATCCACTTCCAAGTAATGGTCGTTAAACGAATTGTTCTGTTCTGGATCCAAAACTTCTAACAGCGCTGAAGCAGGATCGCCACGCATGTCTGAAGACATTTTATCAATTTCGTCCAACAGGAAAAGTGGGTTTTTTACCCCAACCTTAGCCATTTTCTGAATTAATTTTCCAGGCAGTGAGCCAATATAAGTCCGACGGTGACCACGAATCTCCGCCTCATCACGTACCCCACCTAGTGCCATACGCACATACTGGCGACCCGTTGCTGATGCAATAGAACGACCTAATGACGTTTTACCAACCCCTGGAGGTCCAACCAAACATAGGATAGGGCCTTTGAGTTTATTGATCCGAGTTTGCACCGCAAGATACTCTAAGATGCGCTCTTTAACTCGTTTCAAACCGTAATGATCAGCGTTAAGGATTTCTTCCGCTTTCGCGAGATCTTTTTTAACCTTCGAACGCTTCGTCCAAGGCACGCTGACCATCCAATCGATGTAGCTACGCACCACGGTTGCTTCTGCTGACATCGGTGACATCATTTTGAGTTTGTGTAGCTCTTGCTGAGTTTTATCGCGAGCTTCTTTGGGCATTTTTGAATCATCGATTTTCTTTTGCAGAGTCTCGAATTCATCAGGCGTGTCGTCCATCTCACCGAGCTCTTTTTGAATAGCTTTCATTTGCTCATTCAAATAATACTCACGCTGAGATTTCTCCATCTGTTTTTTCACTCGAGTGCGAATACGCTTCTCAACTTGTAACAGATCGATTTCCGACTCCATTTGCCCCATTAAAAATTCTAAACGCTCAGAAATGTCTAAAATCTCTAATACTTTTTGCTTATCCACCAATTTTAAAGGCATGTGAGCGGCGATGGTATCAGCTAAGCGAGCGGCTTCATCAATCCCATTCAGTGAAGTAAGTACTTCAGGTGGGATTTTCTTATTCAGTTTGATAAAGCCTTCAAATTGATTGATCGCACTGCGGACAATCACTTCTTGTTCTTTTTCATCCAACTCTGGTGTCAGCAGATATTCCGCCTCTGCTGAAAAGAAATCACCCTCATGAAATTGATTAATTTTCGCGCGCTGCTGACCTTCAACCAAAACCTTGACCGTACCGTCTGGCAGTTTTAATAGTTGAAGAATGGTCGCTACCGTTCCTACTGCAAATAGATCGGAAACTTTCGGCTCATCGGTTTCAGCTTGTTTTTGAGCAACCAAGAGCACTTGTTTGTTGTTATCCATCGCTGCTTCTAAGCATTGGATGGATTTTTCACGGCCAACAAACAGAGGAATGACCATATGTGGGTATACCACCACATCGCGCAGAGGTAGTACTGGGATCTCGATACGCTCGGAACGTTCCAAGTTCATATTATTCTCTCTTCCGCTTTTATGTATATCGGAGTATATGGGGCCTAACTGACTGGATTCAATGACGGAATTAAAAAAAGGAGGTATCACTACCTCCTTTTAAAAATGGTTGAACACTTTTTACTCAGCGCCTGCTGCCTGACTCTCATTTCCAGAATAAATAAGTAGCGGCTCTGACTCACCATTAATGACGGATTCGTCAATCACGACTTTTTCAACGTCTGCCATTGAAGGGAGCTCGTACATGGTTTCTAACAGAACATTTTCGAGAATTGAACGTAAACCACGTGCTCCTGTTTTGCGTTTCATCGCTTTAGCAGCGATAGCACGCAAGGCATCTTCACGAAATTCAAGTTCTGCTTTCTCTAACTCGAAAAGAGCAGCGTACTGTTTAGTCAGCGCGTTTTTAGGCTCACACAAGATTTGAATTAACGCTTTTTCATCCAACTCCGTCAACGTTGCGGTCACTGGTAAACGACCAATAAACTCAGGAATCAGACCGTATTTAACCAAATCTTCTGGCTCAACTTGGGTGAATAATTCACTCAATGACTTACTGTTGTCTTTTGAACGAACTTCAGCACCAAAACCAATCCCAGTGCCTTTAGCAACGCGTTGCTCAATCACCTTATCCAAACCAGAGAAAGCACCACCACAAATGAAGAGGATTTTGGAGGTATCAACCTGTAAAAACTCTTGCTGAGGATGCTTACGTCCACCTTGTGGCGGAACAGAAGCAACGGTACCTTCAACCAATTTAAGCAGTGCTTGTTGAACGCCTTCACCAGAGACATCTCGAGTGATCGACGGATTTTCTGCTTTGCGTGAAATCTTATCGATTTCATCAATATACACGATTCCGCGCTCCGCTTTTGCAACGTCGTAATCGCATTTCTGTAGCAATTTTTGGATGATATTTTCAACATCTTCGCCCACATAACCCGCTTCCGTCAGGGTCGTAGCATCGGCCATGGTAAATGGCACATCCAAAAAGCGAGCTAACGTTTCTGCCAACAGTGTTTTACCGCTACCGGTTGGACCGATCAGCAAAATATTACTTTTACCGAGCTCCACACCATCACTGGTCGTATCACCGTTACGTAAACGCTTATAGTGGTTATATACCGCAACAGCGAGCACTTTTTTCGCGTGTTCTTGGCCAATCACATAGTCATCAAGATGTTCACGAATTTCACGCGGTGTTGGTAACGCCGACGACTCTTTCTTCGGTAAAACATCTTTGATCTCTTCACGAATAATATCGTTACAAAGATCGACACATTCATCACAAATGTAGACTGAAGGACCTGCGATTAGCTTGCGAACTTCGTGCTGGCTTTTGCCACAGAAAGAGCAGTACAGTAGCTTACTGCTACTACCCTCTTTGCTTTTATCTGTCATTCGCTAACCTCTTAGCCTTTACTCTTGATAATTTGAGTGTATAACAATTTACCCCAAATTGCGTTAATCAATTATTACGATTGTTATTCACCGCGATGGGTAAGTATCGCATCAACAATACCGTAATCGACTGCTTGCTGCGCTGACATAAAGTTATCTCGGTCAGTATCGCGTTCAATGACATCTAGTGGCTGTCCGGTATGCTCTGCAAGTAGCGTATTTAATTTATTCTTGATGCTCAAAATTTCTTGCGCATGGATCTGAATATCCGATGCCTGCCCTTGGAATCCACCGAGTGGTTGGTGAATCATGACACGTGAGTTAGGCAGAACGTAACGTTTGCCAGGAGCACCACCTGCCAATAAAAAAGCACCCATAGAGCAAGCTTGTCCAACACACAGGGTACTTACATTCGGTTTAATAAACTGCATCGTGTCATAAATCGACATACCTGCGGTTACGCTGCCACCGGGTGAGTTGATGTATAGAAAAATATCTTTATCTGGATTTTCAGATTCTAAGAAAAGCAGTTGAGCCACGACAAGATTTGCCATGTGATCTTCTACTTGACCCGTTAGGAAAATAACACGGTCTTTCAATAAGCGAGAATAGATGTCGTATGAGCGCTCACCACGAGAAGTTTGTTCCACCACCATGGGTACTAGCGCGTCAATAATTGGCGACATTGCATTTTTTTCTTGGTAGCTCATAGTCTTAATATCCCTAAAATAAATGGCCCGAATGATGGGCATCACACGGACCATTGTTAGCAGAAGAGTCGAGGTTTCGTCAACCCTTCTTGCTGATCACCGACTAAAATTAAGCCGCTTCTGGGTTCATTAGCTCATTAAAGCTAACGGTTTTTTCCGTTACTTGTGCTTTGGCAATGATGGCATCAATCGCTTGCTCTTCTAGAGCTACATTGCGCATGTTGTTCATCATTTGCTCATTTTGCTGGTAGTAAGCAATCACTTCACTTGGATCTTCATAAGCGGTGGCCATCTCTTCGATGATCGCTTTTACTTTCTCTTCATCCGCTTTCAGCTCTTGAGTACGGATCACTTCACCAAGTAGTAGGCCAACAACAACACGGCGTTTCGCTTGTTCTTCAAATAGCTCACGTGGAAGTTGGTTAGCCGCTTCAGTGTTACCACCAAAACGTTGGGCTGCTTGCTGACGTAGTACGTTGATTTCTTGGTCAACCAAAGCAGAAGGAACCAGTAGTTCGTTCTCTTTTACTAAGCCTTCAATCGCTTGCTCTTTAACGCGTGCTTTGATGGCTTGCTTTAGCTCACGTTCCATGTTTTTGCGAACTTCAGCTTTAAGACCTTCAAGACCACCGTCTGCAACGCCAAATTTAGCAACAAATTCATCGTTCAACTCTGGCAGCTCGCGAGCCTCAACTTTGTTTACTTTGATAGCAAACTTAGCCGCTTTACCTTTTAGATTTTCCGCATGGTAATCTTCTGGGAAAGTTACGTCGATTTCAAATTCCATGCCTTTGGTTTTTCCAGCAATACCGTCTTCAAAACCAGGGATCATACGGCCTGCACCCATTTCTAGTGGGAAGTTTTCAGCTTTGCCACCTTCAAACTCTTCACCGTCAATCGAACCGATGAAGTCGATAGAAACACGCTTACCTTCTTCAGCCGCTTCATCCACTTCTACCCAAGTCGCTTGCTGCTTACGAAGCGTTTCTAGCATTTCAGCGACGTCGGCGTCGGTCACTTCTGCTGCTGGTTTTTCTACCGTAATGTTTTCTAAACCTTTCAACTCAACTTCTGGATAAACTTCAAAAGTAGCGGTGAATACCAAATCTTGGCCTTCTTCCATTGAAACAGGAGCAAACGTTGGTGCGCCCGCTGGGTTGATTTTTTCTTTTACGATAGCTTCGATAAAGTGACGCTGCATCACTTCACCAAGCATATCTTGACGTACTGCTTTGCCGTACATCTTAGCAACCATCTTCATTGGCACTTTGCCTTTACGGAAACCATCAAAACGACGGTTTTTCGCGATGTTGCGTAGTTCCGCTGTCACCGCATCTTCGATGTTTGCAGCTGGAACAGTAATATTGAGACGGCGCTCTAGGCCTTCTAGCGTTTCAACAGTAACTTGCATTATTTATAAACCTCAAAACTGGCTCAGTATTACTGAGCATCATGAGCCAATACGTTGACTGGCTGCATCCTTGTGTGGTGCTCGATTGAACACTTAGCGATAAAACATTGAGCATCGGCGTATCCAGTTAACTCACCTTCACGCCGGACTAATGAGTGATATCTTTGCCGATTTGCGCCGAATAAAGGTATCTCTGATTAGTCTCAGGACAAAAATTTAGACGCGACATTCTACCGACCCAAGCTTTTGCTGTCGAGTTAAACCCCAAGCCGGAACCCGTCAATCTGATAAAAACTCGCCTAAGTGCTAAAAAATCCATCACCTCGTTTCAACACGCTGTAATCGAAATGGGGACAATAAAGGCTTTTTCAAGAGAATCGAGGTCTTTTTTTATCCAAATCGATAAAAAGAGATCTTGCTCTTACTTTTATACTTTAAAAAATTCGACACTCGGCGGTCCCACCGTAATGACGAGTCTATAGTCAACAAGGCATCGTCGAGATGAGAATAGGATGAAGGTCCTACTTAAAAAAGACCGATAGTAACCTCGAGGTGCAAGAGCTCATAAGCTAAGAAGAGCAGCTTATCGACAGCGTCTTTCCCCAATCTGGCGGCAATTGAGCATAATGCTCGTTCTCGACTTGTTCAGAAAAAGGGTCACGTAATACGTTGGTTAACCGCTCCAGTTCACGATAGTCCCCCTGCTCAGCGCGTTCAATTGCGATCTGTGCCAAGTAATTTCGTAAAATGTATTTCGGATTATGCTTACGCATCGTGGCACAACGTTGAGAGACCGAGACTAAATGGCCTTGAGCGTCTTTCTCTTGCTGACAACGCTGCAGATAATGCTCTAGCCACCGCTGACCAGCGTCTCTATCAGCAACGAGATCGATAACGCTTTGTTCATCAGCATGATCTAAACACGATAACTGACGCATAAAACGCGTGTAGTCGACTCGATGTTTAGCGAGTAACGTAAATAGCTGGTCGAATAACTCACTGTCCCCAGGCTGCTGGGTCAATAAGCCTAGTTTCTGACGCATTAGCTCGCTAAAATATTGATTAAGTAGCGGTTCATAACGGCTCAATGCTTGTTCTAAATCTCCGCGGTCAATAAGTGGTGATAAAGCGTGTGCTAAAGCAGACAGATTCCATAAACCGATTCTTGGTTGCTGATTAAACGCATAACGGCCTTGATAATCCGAGTGGTTACAAATAAAACTTGAGTCATAATCATCTAAAAACCCAAAAGGACCATAATCAAACGTTTGTCCAAGAATAGACATATTATCCGTATTCATCACCCCATGAGCGAAACCGACCGCTTGCCATTGAGCAATCATCTTTGCGGTTCGCTCAACAACCTGTGCAAACCAATCAGCATAAGGGTTATCCGCTTGCAGACATTGCGGATAATGCCACTCGATAACCTTATCGGCCAACAAACGTAGCTCATTGATTTGATTAGTATAAAAGAAATGCTCAAAGTGACCAAAACGCACGTGGCTTTGGCTCATCCTGACTAATAAAGCGCCTTTTTCTGCTTGCTCACGATAGACTAGCGTATCACTAACCATCATCCCCAGCGCTCGAGTGGTGGCAATGCCTAATCCCGCCATCGCCTCGCTACATAAATACTCACGGATTGTCGAACGTAAGACCGCACGCCCATCCCCCATCCGTGAATAAGGGGTAAGCCCAGCACCTTTTAAATGCAGATCAAAGACTTCCCCTGAGAGACTGGTTATTTCGGCTAATAGCACACCTCGCCCATCGCCTAAATCTGGATTATAAACCCCGAATTGATGACCCGCGTATTTCATTGCCAATGGTTTAAAACTCTCCGGCATCTGTAGCCCAGAGAAACAAACAAGCAGTTCTTGATCGGGTTGATCGGGTAAACCGAACTGAGTAGCGAATTCCGCATTCCATGCTATCCATTGTGGATTATCGAGCGGTTGAGGCATTACTTCTCGATAAAAAACCTTGGGTAACGCATGGTAACGATTGGTCAGTGTCGTGGTTTGCCAGATAGACATCAATGCTGCTCTTTTGGTGGTATTTTGCGAAAAATAGCAAATACTTGAGTAAAATACTAGGTTTTATATTATCCTCTGCACACTCGGTTTTCGATGGATAACACTCATCAAAACAACCTTGCGCTGAACGCAGCGTCGCTTTCAGTATGACAAGAAAAAGAGCGCTATCCCCGAATAACGAGAAGTCGCAGCGAAGTGGCAAGTGAGTGAAGCCCGATGAATATAGACACGATGTGATAGAGATAAACAAACGCCGCTCACACCGCTGCAGCTTCAAGTTGGAAGGGTATATACTCACTAAACGTAGCCGAGTGCATTACACCAATAAGGGAAACATTATGTTGTCAATATTTGATATTTTTAAAGTTGGTGTTGGGCCATCCAGCTCTCATACCAACGGACCGATGATCGCTGGCTTTCAATTTTTATCCTTGATTGAGGATATATCGCTGGTGACCAGAATCCAGATTGATTTGTATGGCTCATTAGCATTGACCGGAAAAGGTCACCATACCGATCGCGCGGTATTGCTCGGACTACTCGGTAATCAGCCAGATACTATTAATATCACACAAGCGAAGATGGATTTACACACCATTCAACAAACCGCTACGTTAAATTTAGCAGGTAAAAAAAACATCCCTTTTTCTCATCAAGATGATCTCCTTTTTCATCCACAGAGCTTACCTTTACATGAAAATGGCCTAACGTTTAGCGCGTTTGATCAGCAATATCGCCTTGTCGCTTTTGAAACTTACTACTCAATTGGTGGTGGATTTATTGCTACCGCTGCGCAACTTGAACATGGTCATGCCGCTTCACCCATTAACGTTGAATTTCCTTTTACCTGTGCCGATGACTTGCTCAACAAAGCGCAACGTAATGGGCTTAGTCTCGCCGGTCTCGTTCTTCGCAATGAACTTGCTTTGCGTGATGGGCAAGAGATCGATCGAAAATCAGAACAGATTTGGCAAGTGATGTCCTCTTGCATGGAACGAGGGTTTGAAACCGAAGGGATTTTAGAAGGCGGACTTAATGTGACTCGCCGAGCACCTGCGCTCTTGAAAAAACTCGAAGCCAATGCGTCCACAGAACAAGACCCATTAGAAGTCATGGATTGGATTAACTTATTTGCTTTTGCTGTCAGTGAAGAAAATGCGGCTGGAGGTCAGGTCGTCACTTCCCCAACCAATGGCGCAGCCGGAGTTATTCCCGCAGTACTGATGTACTATCATCGCTTTATTCGCCCTTTGGATCTTAAACAAATTAAAGATTTTCTCGCCGTCGCAGGGGCAATTGGTATGCTATATAAAATGAATGCCTCCATTTCAGGAGCCGAAGTCGGTTGCCAAGGAGAAATCGGCGTATCCTCTTCCATGGCGGCGGCAGGATTAACGTCATTACGTGGCGGCAGTAATGAACAAATTTGTATGGCAGCAGAAATTGCCATGGAACATTCATTAGGAATGACATGTGACCCAATTGGCGGCTTAGTGCAAGTTCCTTGTATTGAACGTAATGCGATGGGCGCCGTTAAAGCGATTAATGCCTCTCGCATGGCACTGAAACGCACAAGTAAGTGCTTAATCTCTTTAGATAAAGTGATTGAAACCATGTTCCAAACAGGGAAAGACATGAATAAAAAATATCGTGAAACGGCGTTGGGAGGTTTAGCGTTAATTCACTTAGCCCCCCCTTGCGAATAATGCTTACCCTGACACGATAGATAGATGCAGATGCGAACCAAGGATGGCTCTTATCTATATGAATGACGCTTCTACCCATACCAACATTATTCTTTAATCAGTAAAGACGGTTTATTTGACGAGGTATCAAGCATGTTATCGATCTGTTTACGCTGTTTAATCCATCGATAACTGAGCGACAATAGACACAGCTCGTAGATCCAAAATGCATAACCCAATATATTCACCAACAATGAAAAACTGACACTTTGATGCCATTGGGCTGACTGATACACCATGAATCCAACCCCTAGTGGTAACACACCAACGAGCAAAAACAGCGATATCTGATAAGGCTGAGACAAACGCCATGCGGTAATGAGCCCGCGTGGTTCATCGTCGATCGATACCGCAGGGATCACTAATAGGCAGCGAGAAAATAACCAAATAACCGGTACAGCCAATAGCAAAAACAGCAACGCTAAACCAAAGAAAGAGAGTTCAAATAGAATCATGACTGAGAAAGTTAATAGAAAAATAAGTACCAATAATCCCGAAAATAGCAATAACCAATAACCGATGACTCTCAATTCCCTTAGCCCAGAGACGGGTTGTGGATTCTTCATCTCGAATGAATGATCGAGTAAAATAGCTCTGTGCATTCTGACGGTAACCCAAGCCGTCACACCAATCATCACTACCCCCGTTAGGAATACCAAAGGCATTTGCTCAGAGAAAAACGGATTGGAAAGAAGCCATCCCCCTAACTGAGTGATCACTAAATGTGGCCAAGAGAGCCATAAAAATTTCCGCCATTGACGTTTAATCAGCTGAGCCGCGCTGACTAAAGTATATAAAAGCGGTAATGGACAGGACTTCATGAGTGTTACCTCAATGTATGGTAAACCGATAAATGTCATCTATCGGTTGACGAAAAATAAGCTAGTACTATGGACCATGGTGACTATTTTTTCAGCGGCAATCGCGTGACAAGCATCCAGGTTGTGCGACAAGTTAATGACATTTCTGTTATAAAATTAACCCTATCGACACCACCTAATGCGGTAACGAATAGATAGCTCACTATCTTTAACCTTGAATCGCGCCAATAAATTAGCCAGTATGGTTAAAAAAGGAGTTCATAAAGTATGAGTAATATCGCGCCACGCTTAACTCTGCGTGTGATTGAAAAGAACGATTATCCTGAGTTAGCCGCACTGATGGATCTCGTTTTCCACGATGTTGGGGGAGCTTGGCCACGAATGACGATCATGGATCTCATTCATCAATTTCCCGATGGTCAGATTTGTATCGAAGACGATGGTAAAATCATCGGTGCCGCTCTCACCATCAAAGTCGATTACAACCGATTCTCTCTACCGCATGTCTACACTGACATTATCAGTGAACATAATGTCATTCAGCATAAAACCAGCGGTGATGCTCTCTATGGCTTGGATGTGTTTGTCCATCCTGATTATCGTGGTTTACGTTTAGGGCGACGGTTGTACGCGGCGAGAAAAGAGTTATGCCGCAGTAATAACCTTAAGGCGATTTTAGCGGGTGGACGTATACCAGGCTATGCTCAACACGCCGATCAAATGCCCGTTGCTGACTATATTGAAAAAGTAAAACGCCGTGAGTTACACGACCCGATCCTCTCTTTTCAATTAGCGAACGATTTTGATGTTAAGCGCATCATGCGCCATTATCTTCCAGAAGATGACCACTCAAAAGGCTACGCAACATTATTAGAATGGGATAATTTTTTCTATGAGGCAGATATTCAGTCGGTACACGACGTTGAAAAAACGCTGGTTCGTATTGGTATCATCCAGTGGCAAATGCGCGCCGTTGATGGCGTAGAGGATTTGCTCGATCAAGCTGAGTTTTTCATTGATTCATTAGCCAAATATCAAGCCGACTTTGCCCTGTTCCCGGAGTTTTTTAATGCGCCACTGATGGGATTAAAACGTGAACAAAACAGCGTCGAAGCGATTCGTTTTCTTGCTTCTTTTAGTGAACAAATCAAACATCATTTCTCAAAGCTGGCCGTTACTTACAACATCAATATTATTGCTGGCAGCATGCCAGTGTTAGAAAATGGTCAATTGTATAACGTAGCGTATTTGCTGCATCGTGATGGTTCTATCGACGAACAATACAAAATACACATTACTCCCCATGAAAAACGTGACTGGGTAATTGATGGAGGCAATCAAGTCCGCGTATTTGAAACCGATGCCGGACGAGTGGGGATTTTAATTTGTTATGATAGTGAATTTCCAGAACTAGGAAGGATGTTAGCAGAGCAAGATGTGCAAATTATTTTTGTGCCATTTTGGACAGATACCAAAAATGGCTATCAACGTGTGCGGCTTTGCTCGCAAGCCAGAGCGATTGAAAATGAGTGTTATGTAGCTATCGGGGGAAGCGTCGGTAACCTGCCACGGGTTGATAATGTCGATATTCAATATGCGCAATCGGCTGTATTTTCACCGTCCGATGTTTTTTTCCCACACGATGCAACGATCACTGAAGCAAGTCCTAACACCGAAATGATCATTTTTGCCGATGTTGATCTCGATAAACTGAAGCAGCTCAATACTGAAGGCTCAGTGACTAATTTACGCCATCGTCGTATGGATCTGTACGGTGGATTTACTCACCCCAAAAACTAACCTTCTCTTAACAAAATGACACGCACTCAAGACAACCTACTGTTAAAAATGAAATTATTCACCGTAGGTTGTCTTTAACTTTGCTACTCACCCCTCAAAACGTTAAATTAATGTTACCAAACTCACCATCATTCATTCCGTTCACGTTAGAATACCCTGTCACACGCACATAGGAACTAACTTTTATGGAACATTTACTCGCTGATTTTCCGGTTATTACTGAAATCCCTGTGGCTTGGGGAGAAATGGATGCGCTACAGCATGTGAACAATGTGGTTTACTTTCGTTATTTTGAAACCGCGCGTATCGACTATTTCAAACAAGTTGCCCTGATGGAAGAAACGCAAAGTACAGGTATCGGCCCAGTGCTAAGTGAAACCCAATGCCGTTACAAAATTCCGGTCACCTTTCCTGATACCTTACTGATTGGTTCACGTGTAGTTGATATTCAAAGCGATCGTTTTACTATGGAATATCAAGCGGTCAGTAAAAAAATGGGCAAAGTGACCACGACAGGCTCGGCGACCGTAGTCATGTTTAACTTCAAAAACGGACAAAAAGCTCACCTATCCGACAAACTGATCCACGCCATTAATACGATTGAAGCAACATCGTGATTCCAACCACCTTCTCCCTGACATCGCTTTAAGATGATTTTGAGAGCTATTAGACAAAACGGCCTTTCTCCGAGAAAGGCCGTCTCTTTTCGGCAACAACCATGATCATTGTCATCATTAACCCCCTTTAATTCGGTATAGTTTCCTCATCTTACAGACTGAAACACTAGGTAATTACTTTTTATAACACTTTATACTCATTATCTAACTCTGAAGTGGTGATATTCTCTGCTCAAAATGGTTCATCATCAACATCTTCGATGCCCAGACAACATGAGATAGCGAGTCGGTGGTCAGTGAATCCGTGGCCTTAAGATTGGTAACATTATGATTAAGTGTCATTGATACATTCAATACCTCGGCAACGGCAAGTGAGAAGGGATCATCAATTACTAAATTAAGAGAGGTACTATGTTACTTATTGCACAATTAGTTATCGGGCTTACCCTGATATTAATGATCAGTGGTCGAACGCCACTGTATATGACCGCGATTATCGGCTCGACATTGGCCGCTTTACTGGCTGGTTTCCCCGTCACCGGCGGTGCGGATATTACTGTTTTGAAAATGGTCAACGGCAGTTTACACCCCGTGATTGCTGATATGGCGGGTGTATTACTTTTTATTGGTGTCATGGAAAAAACCGGCTTCCTCAACGTGATTATTCAACGCATCATTTTGTTGGGTAGCCGCTTTGGAGGAGGCCCTGGCATTGCCAGTGCAGGAACCGTCGCTGCTGGCGTGATTGGTGGTCTGACTGGTTTTACCCAACCCGCTATTACTGCGGTCATTACTGGTCCTGCCGCGATTAAACTCGGTGTTAATCCAGATAAAGTCGCAGGATTACAAGCGCATGCCGGTCACTTAGGTAACTTTGGTGGATTCACTCACCCAACCCTACTTGCTGTCATCGCCACTGCTGGTATTGGCTTTGGTATGATCAACGTCATTGGTGCGGTGACCGCTTTATCAATTATTGCGATCAGCTTTTGGCGTCTACGCGTTGAGCAAAAACGTAGTGGTATTACTTATACTCAAGAGCAAATCAATGCCATATTGCAAGACATTAAAGATAAATATGAAGATAAAAGCTTTTTAATCGCTATTTTACCTTTTATTGCCTTGGTGATTGGTTTTGCTATTGGTTATCCAGTGTTTCTAGTCGGCGTGTTCTCTGCTTTGTTAGTCGCCATTTTAGCCAAAACACCACTAGGACAAGCTGAATCAATGATGCTTGAAGGCGTGCAACGAGTCGCTATCCCACTCATTGCGACTATCGGCTTTTTATTTATGTCGACTGTCATTCGTAATGTTGGTGTTGTGGACATGGTCGCCAACTGGTTTGATCCTGCGCTGAACTACGCACCGATCGTGGTAATGTTGTTAGTGTCAGCGATTGCTGGTTTGATCACTCAATCAAACGCAGCATCAGCGGCCATTGTATTACCATTTTTAACCATTGTTCTGAAATACGATGTTTCTCCACTCGCTGCCGCTGCTGCTGCTGCTGGTGGTTGTGCGGTTATGCAGTACTTCTTAACAGGGGGTCCCGTTGCTGCTCTTTCAACCACCGTGCCCGTTGTCCCTGGTTCAGAGCTAAAAGCGGCGAACCGCTTCCAACGCCCTTCTATTTTGGGGGGATTATTGGTGTTATTGGCGATTGTTGTCATTATCTAAACCTAATAGACTCCTCTCATGCTGAAACATCGCATAAGATAATAAGAAAAAACGCTAAGTAACCCTGTTACTTAGCGTTTTTTATGCAATACGATTTCATATTCACCACTATAGACTATACCCAAACGAGTTGAAGTTGCAGGTAGGCGGCAAGTGAGTAAATCCCCATGAGCACAGGCAAACTATATGATTGGGGTGAACGAACGTAGCCAACACCGCTGCAGCTTCAAGTAGGAAGGGTATTCAATATGTGGTCAATATCCGGTTTAGGTAAACACTCAAAACCAGGTTTAGCAAAGACATAACCTTGAATTAATGGAACACCCAGTGTCATTAAACAACCCAACTCCGCTAGCGTTTCAACCCCTTCAGCCAACGGTGTAATATTCAGATCTTTAAACATAGTTAAACAATTACGCACTATGCTTTGTCGGGTCAGATCCACATCAATACCACGAATTAACTGCATGTCTAATTTAACGATATTGGTTTGAAAATCAGCCAAGAGATTCAATCCAGAATAACCAGAACCGAAATCATCAATCGCGGTTAAAAAGCCCAACGATTTATAATACTCCACCACCCGTTTGACATGTGTCGTATCTTCAAATTTTTCAACTTCAGTAAATTCAAATAAAATCCGGGAGATAGGAAAATCATAGCGTTGAGCAGCTTCTATCGTTGTCCGCAAGCAGCGCTCTGGTTGATAAATCGCATTCGGTAAAAAGTTGATACTCAACATCGAATCTAACCCTAATTGGCTAGCGAGCTGAATCGCCTTCACTCGGCAAGTTTGATCAAACAAATAACGGTTATGCTCATTAATTTGAGAAATTATTGAGTAAGCAGACTGCTCCTGCTCACCTCTGACCAATGCTTCATAGCCAAAAATCATTCGATTTTTAACATCAATGATCGGTTGAAACGCCATCGTAAATGAAAATTCCAGTCCATCATGAGATTGGCAGTGAGCACAACTGACACGAGAAACAGGATCAGAGCAAGAGGTCATAACAACGAGCCTTATCAAACAAACTTATACACCAGAAAATAGTAGCATAATAATCAAACAAAACCTGCGATTCTTTAAAAGCAAACCAAACCGATTCTGATCCTATTTTTAAATAAGCAAGTGGATTTGCCCTATTACGCGATAGCCGATTATCAAATTTGTATTACTCTTATTAATAGAAAGGATTTGATTCACTGCATCCCCTTGCTTAGGATATCGTTATGCGTAATAACCAACCGACGACCAATAAAGAAAAAACCTTTGACCCCAAAACCAAATTAATTACGGTGACCGACACCCAAGGTATTATTTTGGAATGTAACGATGCCTTCGTCGACATCAGTGGTTTCAGCAAGAACGAGCTGATTGGTCAACCACATAATATCGTACGCCATCCCGACATGCCCGCTGAAGCATTTGAGGTAATGTGGCAATATCTAAAAGCAGGAAAGCCTTGGATGGGATTGGTGAAAAACCGCTGTAAGAACGGCGATTTCTATTGGGTAGATGCTTATGCCACTCCAATTACTAAAAATGGAAAAGTTGTGGGTTATGAATCCGTCCGTTCTTGTCCAGAGAGACAAGCGGTTGCTCGTGCAGAAAAGTTTTATCAACGAATTAAGTCTGGAAAATCAACAAAGTCACTAACTTTGCTCGCGCACCCTGAATATCTATTGTTAAGCATCGCTCTCTTGTTCGCCATCGTTTTATGGAATACCGGTTACCCTCAAATCTCTGAGCGCTTTTTTCTATTGAGTGTTGTTATCTTCTCGGCTTGGATCTCATACTCACGCAAAAAAATGTTTGCATCACTCAGCGCACTACTGAAAAACTCATTTAGTCACCCGTTAGCGGTCAGCACTTATACAGACGATAGTGGCGATCTAGGAACGATTAAAGTCTCCCTCTACAGTCAAGCCGCTCATCTCAGTACCATTTTGGCGCGAATTGAAAACGCGGCCAGTGACGTTTCATCGGGCATGAAGCGTGGGCAAAGCTTAACTCAAAGCGCTCGCAAAGAAATCATGCGCCAGCAAGCCGAAACCGAGACTGTCGCTGCGGCAATGAACCAAATGAGCACTTCAATCAACGACGTTTCAGAGCATGTGAATAATACGGCGGGGCAAGCATCAACAGCCAATACGTTGACTCAAAACGGCGTCACAACAGCCCACATTACTCGAGATTCGATTGAAAAGCTTAAACAAACGGTGCAGCAGATTGGTCACTCTGTTGAAAGTGTTTCTGAGCAGACCACTAAAATTGCTCAAGTCGCCCAAATCATTGAAAATATTGCTGAACAAACGAATCTATTAGCGCTTAATGCGGCTATCGAAGCGGCAAGAGCTGGAGAACAAGGACGAGGTTTTGCTGTCGTGGCTGATGAGGTACGCGTACTAGCCACTCGAACTCAGCAGTCAACTCAAGATATCCACAATATTATTTCTGAACTGACTGGTCGAGCTCAGCAAGCAGTAAACGTATCCAAAGTAGGCGTGCAAAATGCTGAAGAAGGGCTAGGATATGTCTTAAAAAGTAGTGAAGTATTGGAAGGTATTTCACAGGCCGTTGAGCAGATTGCTGATATGTCAGCACAAATTGCTACTGCGGTCGAGCAGCAAGCTCATGTGGCAGAGAACGTTAATCAGCAAATCGTCAATATTTCAAACTTAGCGGAATCCACCCAACGGAGTGCAAATCTGTTGAATGACTGTATTAATGATGTCGATAAAGTCTCAGACGATTTACATGAACTTGTCGTGCGCTTCAAACAATAAGCACCGATCAAAAAGCCCCAGTACAAGTACTGGGGCTTAAAATATGGCACGCCCTACAGGATTCGAACCTGTGACCACCTGCTTAGAAGGCAGGTGCTCTATCCAGCTGAGCTAAGGGCGCGTTACGGGGAAGGATTATACGAGTTCAAGCGCGTAAATCAACGCTTTTGACCGTTATTTTCTATCAAGTGCCTAAATATAAAGCAAAAGTGCTATTTTAAAACGGGTTAACGAATAGATAACTCACGATGTTGTCGTCAGCCAACCGCATAACGTCTTATTAAAATAGCATGACTCATCACTATTTAGCTGATCACCTTTACCGAGTTTGAAACAGAAAAGTCCGCACAAACATTAAAAATCAAATAGCAAACGTTTGCTTATGGATATTTTGCTTGTCATCTGCCACAATGCGCGCAAAATTTTGCTCTTTGCAGTGTAAGTAAGGAATGTTATGACGGCTCAATATATTGATGGAAAGTTAATCTCGCAAACGGTGCGATCTGAAGTCGCAGCACGAGTAAAAGCCCGCACCGATTTGGGGCTACGGGCTCCGGGACTTGCGGTTGTTCTTGTCGGCGAAGATCCGGCTTCGCAAGTCTATGTCGGCAGTAAACGCCGCGCCTGTGAAGAAGTCGGATTTGTCTCGAAATCTTATGATCTGCCGGCAACAACGGGCGAAGCTGAGCTCTTAGCGTTAATTGATACGTTGAATCAAGACGACACTATTGACGGTATTCTTGTTCAACTTCCTCTACCTGCTGGAATTGATACGACCCAAGTATTAGAGCGAATTGTACCGGATAAAGATGTCGATGGATTTCATCCTTACAATCTCGGTCGCTTAGCTCAGCGTATCCCTAAACTGCGCTCTTGCACTCCTAAGGGGATCATTACCTTATTAGAACGTTACAATATCGAATTACGGAGTAAGCATGCCGTTGTCGTTGGTGCATCGAATATTGTAGGGCGGCCAATGAGTCTGGAATTACTGCTGGCAGGCTGTACAACGACAACCTGTCATCGTTTCACTAAAGATCTCGAACACCATGTTCGTCAAGCCGACATTTTAGTCGTCGCGGTCGGTAAGCCTAATTTTATTCCTGGATCTTGGGTGAAAGAAGGGGCAGTAGTGATTGATGTCGGTATCAATCGTCTTGCTTCTGGACAGTTGATTGGTGATGTCGATTTTGAAGTCGCACGCACACGAGCCAGTTTTATTACTCCCGTTCCTGGTGGGGTTGGCCCGATGACGGTAGCAAGTTTAATTGAAAACACTATGATGGCGTGCGAACAGTTCCATACCCAAGATAAAACGCAACATTAACCACTCGCATTAATTATCTCTGATTAACAATGAGAAGTAACATGTGAGACAAAAACGGGGCGAGCAATAATCTCTCTCGCCCCGTTTATATTTATAGTGATAAGATAACACCCGCTAGCGCTGCGCTCATTAAATTAGCCAAAACGCCAGCCCCAATCGCTCTAAAACCATATTGAGAGATAAAACTGCGCCGCTCTGGTACTAAACTCCCCAAGCCACCAATCAAGACCGCCATCGTCGAAATATTAGCAAAACCACATAAAGCAAACGTTATGATCGCTTGCGAATGTTCACTCAATTGTGATTGTACGTTGATGAATTGAATAAAAGCGACAAATTCATTGATGACGATTTTATTACCAATCAGCGATCCGGCGGTAATCGCCTCATGCCATGGAATGCCCAATAACCATGCTATTGGTGCAAATAAATACCCCAGTATCAGCTCAAAACTTAATGTGATACCGATCCCGTCCCCTACCCAGCCTAATAGACCATTGAGTAATGCAATCACGCTGACAAAAGCGAGCAGTGTCGCGCCAACCGCAACAGCAATTCGTAGTCCCGACATCGCCCCATCAGCCATCGCCTCGACGACATTGGTCGCCTCGGGGATATCAATATCGATTTCGGCCTTTTGCTGGTAGGTTTCCGTTTCCGGAAACAACATTTTTGCCATTAATAAACCAGCAGGCGCAGACATAAACGCGGCGGCAATCAAATAGTTCAAATTGACACCCAATGACGCATAACCGACCAAGGTGCCTCCGGCAACCGATGCCAAACCACAAGTCATCACCGCAAAAAACTGTGAATCACTCATCTGCTTTAAATAAGGCTTAACCACAAGGGGAGCTTCAATCATACCCACAAAAATATTGGCGGTTGCTGACAGCGATTCTGCTCGGCCAGTACCCAGTAATTTTTGTAGCGCTCCGCCAATCAAGTTAATCACTTTCGGCATCAAGCCAATATGGTATAACCCCGAAATTAACGCAGAAAAAAAGATAATGATACCAAGGACATGAATGGCAAATACAAATCCTACTTTCTCACTGGCTAACCCACCAAAGATAAAACTGATCCCTTCTTGGCCATAATCGATCAAATGAGCAACGGCGCCTGTCACCCCATTGAGTATATCTTTACCGGCTGGCACATAGAGCACCAACAGGGCAAAACCTACTTGCAACAAAAAAGCCAAGCCGACCGTTCTAAGTCGAATATTTTTTCTATCTGCAGAAAATAGCCAAGCCACACTTAAAATGGCTATCACACCGAGCAATGAGATCATAAATCCAATCCGAAAAGTTACTAATAATGCAAGGCGAGGCATTCTATAGTGCAAAAGTAGATGCGCAAGCCGCAAATGTTAACGGAGTAGATCAAAAAAATATCACGCAACAACCGATCATTTAACTCATTGAATTTCAACAAAACAAACGTTTGCTTTTTGGGGCTATTTCCATATGGAAATAATGTTTCTAGTCATGGAAAGAATCACTTAAGAAAAAAGAACAAACTCATGCATAGACGACCAATGTTGCCAGACGAGGAAAACAGGGGGAGATTGAAACATTAAGTAGGCGGCAGACTTAGCATCCTGTCGATGCGAAGCGCACATAAGGCTCTAAGCGGCTGTCCCAGTAACAAGGACTCGCTAATTTGTCTTTGATAAAGTCGATCACCGCCGACGTTTTCTTAGGCATATGCTGACGGCTAGGATAAACCGCATAAAACGGCATATTTTGGTTGGCGTGCCAATCTGGCAATAATTGAATCAATTGTCCGTGACGAAATTCATCTTTAAGCAGATACGTCGCTAGATACGCTACCCCCCATCCAGCCACTGCAGCATCACGTACCGCTTCCGCTAAATCAACCGAGTAGTTACCCGAAACTTGTATGGTCAACTTGTGATCCGATTTTGCAAAAGACCAACGGGTATAGTCACGATCCCAACTGCGATAAATCAAACAATTGTGCTCTGATAACGCTTCCGGAGTATGCGGCGTACCATGGTGGAGTAAATAGTCCGGTGAGGCGACCACAACAAAACGGCTATCCGCTAGACGCTGAGCAATGTATCCCTGAGGTATATGCTCATTGCTGGTTATCCATAAATCGAGCCCCTCTTGTAACATGTCAACACGATGATCAAACAGGTGGACCTCGACTTGTAGCTCAGGATAACGTTGACGCAACGATTCTAGCGCAGGTAAAACATGTAAAGTTCCAAAAGATTGCGATAAACCCAAACGCAGCAGCCCAGCGACTTCATCACGCTGACTTTCAACTTCAGCTTGCGCCTCATCGACCAAACGAAGTAACTCGGCACAATGCCAATAAAAACCTTGCCCCGCTTCGGTAATGGTGACACTCCGCGTTGTACGTTGTACCAACTTAATTCCCAAAGACGCTTCAAGTAAAGCCAACTGTTTACTGACATGAGAGACCGATACCCCCAATTGCTTGGCGGCAGCGGTAAAGCCTTTTTGCTGCACCAAAGTAGCAAAAATCACCATTTGCCCAGCTCGTTCCGCTAACACTGATTTTCCTTCCAGTAAAATGCGCCTTGTTATAAGACAGGTTTGAAGCGGTTAATGCACCGCGCTTTGTAACTGAGCATAACACTGGGTAGTTTCGCTGAGTATCTCTAGCATCTTAGCCGTTTCTGTTTCTTCATTCATAGCAATCCCCTGCTTAGCATTGCTATCGATTTGTGTCGCAAAAGCACACAGCTTATCGGCACCAAAACTGGCGGCACTGCTTTTAAGAGCATGACTAATTTCAATTAAGTAAGTCATATTGCCGCCATCAGCCCCTTGAGTGAGCTGCTGATGATAAAGGCGAAGTTCACCTAAAAAAATATCCATTAAGATAGGAATATTCTCTTTGCCTATCTCTTGAGCCAATGTATCAATTTTTTCGGTATTCATCCACTGCATAACGTCTCTAACGCTCCTTTTCCTGCTCTTTTTCATTCCAGGTTTGCAGTTTGCGATAAATCGTTGAGGGACTGACATCTAAATAACTCGCCGCTCTTGGAATATTGCCATCACACACTTCAATGGCTTTTTCTATCGCTTGCTTTTCCGTTAGCCATAACGGAAAAATATCATGCACAGAAAGCACCTTCTCATCCTGAGACAAAAAGGTAGGCTCTGCCATTCTTGGCGCATTAAGTGGCGGAGGCAGCATCGATAAGGTAATTTCTTGTCCATCATTCAATACCACGACATTACGCAGTACGTTTTGTAACTGACGCACATTACCTGGCCATTCATAATGCTTGAAACGCTCTGTCACTTCTGAAGAGAGACGAACAAATCCTTTGCCTTCCTCTTTCGCCATATGACCTAATAATGAATAAGCAATTTCAATCACATCATCACCACGGCTTTGTTGCTTAAATCGATGGAACTAAATCAAGAAGCTACGATCTGATCGGCTACATCCATTAATCGTCGTAGCCTAATGCCTAAACCTCGTTACAAAACAACCAACTGGAAGCAGTACAATAAAGCCTTAATTAATCGTGGTTCACTGACCTTTTGGGTTGATGAGGAAGCGATAGCTGAGTGGAAGCAAAGCAAACAAGGCAAGCGTGGTAGACCACGCCAATTCAGTGATTTAGCCATTACGACTGCATTAATGGTGAAACGAGTATTCTCTATGCCATTGAGAGCGCTGCAAGGATTTATAGACTCAGTATTTAAACTGGCTAATATCCCGCTATTTTGTCCGCATTACACCTGCATAAGTCGTCGAGCTAAGGAAGTTGATGTTTCATTTAAAACTAAAACCAGAGGAGCGATACAACATCTAGCCATTGATTCCACTGGTCTCAAGGTTTATGGCGAAGGTGAATGGAAGGTTAAGAAGCATGGTACTGACGGGAAGCGTAGAGTTTGGCGTAAACTGCATATTGCAGTAGATGCCAGCACTCACGAAATAGTCGCAGCAGAACTGAGTTTCTCTAACGTAACCGATGCTGAAGTGCTTCCCAACTTACTTAAGCAGACACGTCGTAAAATCATTGAAGTATCAGGTGATGGAGCTTATGACACAAGAAGCTGCCATGAAGCTATACGAATCAAGCGAGCAGTTCCGCTCATCCCGCCACGAGAAGGGGCAGCTTTCTGGGAGCAAGGACATCCTCGCAATTTGGCGGTAGGTTGTCAGAAGCTCTACGGCTCAAACAAAAAGTGGAAAAAGCGGTATGGTTATCATAAGCGCTCTCTATCAGAGACAGCCATGCATCGAGTGAAACAGTTGTTAGGTGGGAAATTAAGCCTAAGAAATTACAACGCTCAGGTTGGCGAGACTTACGCAATGATCAAAGCGCTGAACAAGCTTACGGGGCTAGGTATGCCTGAAACTCAGTATGTTGTTTAAAAATGAAGCATTATGGGCTGGTATGCCTTTTCTCTGAATTAAGCAACAAAGCCCATCACCACGTTCTCGTAGTGGCGGTAAATGCAATGGAATCACGTATAAACGGTAATATAAGTCTTCGCGAAAACGGCCCTGTTGAACTTCTTTCCAAGGATCACGGTTCGTGGCACAGACAAAGCGCACATCCACACTGTGTAGCTTAGAAGAGCCGACTTTTTGAAAAGTACCAGTCTGGATAAAACGCAATAATTTGGTTTGCAGGTCAAGATCCATCTCGCACAACTCATCCAAAAAGAGCGTTCCACCATCAGCTAACTCCGCTGCGCCCTGTCTATCTGAGGCGGCTCCGGTAAAGGCACCTTTGACGTGACCAAACAGTTCACTCTCAATTAAATCTTTCGGAATCGCAGCACAGTTGATGGCGATAAACGGTTTGTCGCCTCGCTTACTGGCGGCGTGAATCGCTTCAGCGCACACTTCTTTACCAGTACCACTTTCACCGGTAATAAAAATGCTGGCTTTACTGCTCGCTGCGGAATCAATCGTGCGATATACCGCCTGCATCGTTTGGCTACTACCAATAAAACCTTGGTAGTTTTGATTATTTGGATCGTAATTTTCGCTTTTAAGCTTATTCGCTTTGCGCATCGCATTATTGACGGTAACACGCAGCCGATCCGCCTCACACGGCTTGATCAGAAAGTCTTGTGCACCTTGACGCATCGCCTCGACCTCAGTATCGATCGAGCCGTGTGCGATCATAAAGATGATCGGCACATCGGGAGATTGTTTTTTTACTGCGGCAAGCACATCCATTCCTGTCATATCAGGCAAACGCAAGTCTAACAGGATTAAATCGGGCTTTCGTCGGTTAAGGCTCTCTATCGCATCGCGCCCGGTGCTGACGATATTAATGTCAATCTCTAGCGGAGTCAGATAGGATCGGTACAATGCTGCCACAGAAGCCGTATCCTCAACCATCAACAGATACTTGGTTTTAACGTTATTTTCGCTCAATTGCCTACCCAGCCATTTTATTTTTGCATTTTGCTTAATTGTTGCATCAAGAGTCGCATTTTGCAAACTTCTTATTACCATTATCTCGTATGCAACTCTTATATTCTCTAGCTATTAGCGATAAACTGCTGACGTAACTGCGTAATTTGATCGCGCTTTTGAGCCGCTAATTCAAATTCGAGATCTTGTGCGTGCTTGTACATTTCAGCTTCGAGCTTCATGATCTGCTTTTCTAACTGCTGGGGAGTGAGTAAGTCATAACTCGCACCGGGTTCGGCAACCTTAGCAAGTGGCACAACTTTGCTCGCTTTCTGCTGTTTCGGCTTCGTCGCATCGCCTAATTCCATAATATCTTTAATGCTGCGTCTTAGCGCTTGAGGTTCTATTCCCCGCTGTTGGTTATACGCTTGCTGCTTCTCACGGCGACGCTCGGTTTCATCAATCGCTTTACGCATTGACTTGGTAATGTTGTCCCCGTACAAAATCGCCTTACCACGCAAATGACGCGCAGCGCGACCTATAGTCTGGATCAATGAGCGCTCTGAACGTAAAAAACCTTCTTTATCAGCATCTAAAATCGCGACTAAGGATACTTCAGGCATATCCAGACCTTCGCGTAATAAGTTGATCCCAACTAAGACATCAAACACTCCTAGTCGTAAATCACGAATAATCTCCACCCGTTCAACGGTATCAATATCCGAGTGTAAATAGCGCACTTTTACCCCGTGCTCGTGTAAATACTCGGTCAAGTCTTCCGCCATACGCTTAGTCAGTGTCGTTACGAGCACTCGTTCCTCTTTGGCGGCCCGAATGCGTATTTCTGATAATAGGTCATCAACTTGAGTGGCTACGGGACGTACTTCAATCTCAGGGTCGAGTAATCCGGTTGGCCGGACGACCTGCTCAACCACATCACCTGCGGATTTCTCTAATTCATAGGCACTCGGCGTTGCAGATACAAAAATCGTTTGCGGTGCTAAGGCTTCAAACTCTTCAAATTTTAAAGGTCGGTTATCCAACGCTGACGGTAAACGAAAGCCAAATTCAACCAAGGTTTCTTTGCGTGAGCGGTCGCCTTTATACATCGCGCCAATTTGCGGCACCGTTACGTGTGATTCATCAATTACCAATAAACCATCATGAGGCAAATAATCAAATAAGGTCGGTGGCGGTTCACCAGCGCTACGGCCACTTAAATATCGAGAATAGTTTTCAATGCCTGAACAAAAACCCAGTTCATTCATCATTTCGATATCAAATTGTGTCCGTTGTGAGATGCGCTGCTCTTCCAATAGCTTATTATTATCTAACAGGGTTTGACGCCGAAGTTGTAACTCTTGTTTGATCTGTTCAATCGCATCAAGAATCCGCTCGCGAGGTGTTACATAGTGGGTTTTGGGGTAAACGGTAAAACGCGCCAAATCACGCTGGCGAATGACACCCGTTAATGGGTCAAACAGACTGATGCACTCAATTTCATCGTCGAACATTTCAACCCGAACCGCTTCTTGCTCCGATTCGGCTGGGAAAATATCAATCACCTCACCGCGAACCCGAAACTGACCACGCTCAAAAGCAACATCATTACGGCTGTATTGTAATTCGGCTAAGCGCCGTAACATGTCACGTTGGTTAAGCACATCGCCGCGTCTTAGATGCAACATCATTTTTAGGTAAGAATCGGGGTCGCCCAAGCCATAAATTGCCGATACCGAAGCGACGATGATCGCATCTTTACGCTCTAATAGCGCTTTGGTCGCCGATAGGCGCATCTGTTCAATATGAGAGTTAACCGAGGCATCTTTTTCAATAAAAGTATCGGTGGTTGGGACATACGCTTCCGGCTGATAGTAATCATAGTATGAGACAAAATACTCGACCGCATTGTGAGGAAAAAAACTTTTCATCTCACCATAAAGCTGGGCCGCTAATGTTTTATTCGGAGCTAACAAAATGGTGGGGCGTTGGGCTTGAGCTATCACATTCGCTAACGTGAAGGTTTTTCCCGACCCCGTTACTCCCAATAAGGTTTGGTGCGCCAATCCCGCATCAATGCCTGCCAATAATCGTTCAATTGCCTCCGGCTGATCGCCAGAGGGTTGGTATTCAGAGACCAGTTCAAACGTTTTGCTCATTACCTATTACCCTACTGCATTCATTGCTTTGAATGACTATTGTCCGGTCAGCGCTGCAAACTCGCAAGTAGTTTAAGGCTTGTCACTAAAAACGTATAACGATTATCCCTTTGGTACAAAAACACCCCATCACTTATCCACAAAAAGACTCTCGACCTCGCATCACTGTAATAATCACGAACCTGACAACCACACCTGAATAATCTGTGGGTAAAACCCAAAAAACCTATAAAGTCAAAACACTAGCCATAATAAGCAATCGATTACACTGGCAAAAGCATGATAATGATTGGAACTGCGGTTAATTTTATAAGCTCCCTTATACACTTATCCACAAAATTGGTGGATAAGTAAATACAACGCATGCCTGATAAGGAGTACAGAAAAGTAAAGTCTCTACTATCAAAAATATCTATGATTTTTTAAGGGGTAGATATTGACAGAAAAGGAGCGGATAAGTAGCATCCTCATCGCAAAACCTTTCCCCCTTAGTTCAGTTGGTAGAACGGCGGACTGTTAATCCGTATGTCGCAGGTTCGAGTCCCGCAGGGGGAGCCAAATTCCAGAAAAAAGACGTCCTAGGACGTCTTTTTTGCTTTTAGTCTATTTATATTTCTCACAACTGAGAAGGCAACAACATAACTCGATTAACCTAGCTGTTAAGCCACATTTTCTTCAAGCGGGGTTTCATTACCCTCTTCACTTTTCGCCACGACACCAGCAGCAATCGCATTACCCAATACATTGGTCGCTGAACGTCCCATATCTAGGAAGTGATCAATGCCGAGCAGTAACAATATGCCCGCATCAGGGATGTGAAATTGATGAAGCGTGGCGGCAATCACCACCAATGACGCGCGGGGCACGCCTGCCATGCCTTTAGACGTGACCATTAAAATAAGTAACATGGTCACCTGTTGTGCCATGGTTAACTCAATCCCATAAGCTTGGGCGATAAACATGACGGCAAAGGTGCAGTACATCATCGAACCATCAAGATTAAATGAGTAGCCCATCGGTAATACAAAACTAGAAATTCGCTTAGGAGTACCAAAAGCACTTAAACTTTCTAGCGTTTTTGGATAGGCAGATTCTGAACTTGCCGTTGAAAATGCCAATAGTATTGGCTCACGTATCATGCGAAACAGAGTAAACACGCGTCGCCCAAGCACCAAGGCTCCCATCAACAATAATGCGCCCCACAATATACTAAGTGAGAGATAAAATTGCCCCATGAACGTACCATAGGTACTCAAAATCCCCATTCCCTCTTTAGCCACCATGGCACTGATTGCCGCAAAGACAGCAAATGGAGCAAAGTTCATCACATAAGCGGTTACCTTCAGCATGATCTCTGACACACTTTTTAGCATATCAATCACTGGATAGGCCGGAGCACCAATGGCCGCGGCAGCTAAGCCAAAGAATAGAGAAAACACCACAATTTGCAGAATTTGATTACTGGCCATGGCTTCAATCACACTTCTTGGTACGGCATGAATGACAAAGTCACGGAAGCTCAGTGCTTGTGCATCAACACCACTGGCTAGGGAACTGGAAGGAATATCTAAATGTAAACCAACACCTGGAGATAGAATGGTCACCATCACCAAGCCAAGAATTAATGACATCATTGACGCCATCATAAACCACATTAAGGTTTTAATTCCTATACGCCCAACCGTTGTCGTATCTCCCATTTTAGCAATGCCGACGGTTAACGTGGTAAACACTAAAGGGGCAATAATCATGTTGATCAGCCGTAAAAACACATCCGTGATTAGGGTTATGTTATTGGCAAACTCTTCTGGCTGAACAGGGGTATACCATCGAATACCTTGTCCGGTAGCAATACCCAGCAACATAGCAATAATAATAGCTCTCGTTAACCTATTCATCTCAATGATCACTCCATGTATACAGCTTCAATTAGCTGCGTGTCGTAGCAGATGTTATTCCTGCGGAAAGCGAGGTGAACAGCAGATTAGCAGAGAGGTATTGAGCTAAAGTCAATTTTTGTTCTGTCAACGTGAGCGCAACGTTAAGGAAATGTCATTTTTACTTACAAATTCTTGCATAATAACAACAAAAAATAGATCAGTACCTATTGCATTTCCTCAACAAATAGAAATCACTTGCTAAGTAAAAGATTATTTCGCGAGTTTTTCACGAATTAATGGCGCTAACTTATCTAGCGGTAGATAACCGGGGATGATTTGCTGACCAATTAACAGCGCTGGCGTACCGTTTAGCCCTAATTCACTAAATAGCTGATAGTTTTTCGCCAATTGTTGTTGGGTTTTTTCCTGTGCATTCAGCGCTTGGCTGGTATCGGTTTTTTGAGCGACTTGCAGTAACGACTGTGGATTATGCGCGCCCGGTTTTTTGACCAACAATTCATCCGCTTGAGTAAATTTTTGTTGATCCGTCTGCCATAGGTTTAATGCATAGCTGGCCGAATTAACTGGACTATCGAGTTCTTTCAGCGGCACCAGCACACTCACCACTTTGATCGTCGGGTAACGTTTGACCAACTCATGCAATACCGGATCGAGTTTTTTACACCACGGGCAGCTGTAATCGGTGAAAAAAACCAGCGTTAATTCAGGGTCTTGAGCACCAAAACTCGGGTGATCAGGGTTGTTGTATAAATAGGCTTGATTATCCTTTAATACCTGCTCAAAACGATTGGCTTGTTGCTCGTACATACGTAACGTGCTGTGCAGATTGTCAATCACTTGCGGATTACGTTGTAAAATTTGTTCAATATCCGCCAACTGTTTGGTTTGCTCTACCGTCAATGCAGCAGCACTACTCAGTGAAAAGGTGGCTAATAAGCCGGTCAACACCATTTTGTAGATTTTCATGTTTTATCCTTTATTTAATAATGACTATACCCAAACAACTTGGAGTTGCAGGTAGGCGGCAAGTGAGTAAGTCCCCATGAGCATAGATAGGCTATGCGATTGGGGTGAACGAACGTGGCCAACACCCCTGCAGCTTCAAGTAGGAAGGGGATAACTTGCTAGCCACAAACGAGCCAATAATCCCCATGGAGTGGTCAAACCGCTGGTAATAAATTCAATTTTCCCTTGATGCACAATCATGATTGTTGGCGTGTAACGTATATGCCAATCCTGTCCTATTTGACTGCGAGGATCGTTAAGCTGAGGAAATTCAATGTCATGATAAGCCAAATAACGTCGTATCTGCTCATCGCTACCAGAAGAGAGCGCAATACCTAACGTTGGGTAGTATTGACTGAGCCAATTGACTGTTGGGGTGACAAAGCGACATATATTGCACCAACTGGCCCAAAAATAGATCACCATGGGTTTCTCTGCACTCATGGCTTGAATATCGATTGACTGACCTTGGAGATCCACCGCCTGTAAACTGAATTGATTACGCTCTGGCATCTGTTGGCTACGCCATTGATCGATAGCCACAGAAACGACGATCAGTAGCAAGCCAATCATCAACCACTCACGTCCTAGGCGTAATAAACGCTTTTTCTTCATCGAGCCTCTCCTTTTGCCTCACGCAGCGCATCCATCACCGCACGATCGCTTAATAACACGGGCAGAGCAATGCCTTGTGGAGCTTGAGGGCCATACACTACATTAAACGGCACGCCAAATCGGCCATGGCTTTGTAAAAATGCAGTGACAGATTCACTGGGCAGCGTCCAATCGCCGCGTATCAAAACCACCTCTTCTTGCTGTAGAGCTTTATGCACCGGATTTTGTAATAACACGTTCATTTTATTGACCTTACAAGTAATGCACCAGTCAGCTGTAACATCAACAAACACCACTTTACCTTGCTCTACATGCTCAGCAATTTGCTCTCCTACCAGTGGCTGCCAGGGTAAATCGTCACTAAGCTGAGTGAGTCCATGAGTGGTACTGAGTTTGGCCAGCCATAGACCCGCGCCAAAAGACAATACGGTAATTAGAACGAAGAGAACGATACGCTGAGCGCCGTAGTGTTTCCATCCTTGCCAAACACACAGTGCTAGAGTAGATAACAGATAAAGCAGTATTGACCACATCGGCCAATGGGGAGCGAGTAGGGTTAATAACCACAATGAGGTGGCCAATAACATCAACCCAAAGAGGATTTTTATACGGTTCATCCACGCGCCCGGTTTCGGTAGCCGAAGAGCAAGCTGAGGAAACAGTGCCACCAGTAACCAAGGTAGCGCCATACCTATACCCAAGCCGGTAAAAATAAACCATAGGGTGAGCGTGTCTGCGCCCAATGCGAAAGCGACCGCCGTGCCTAAAAAAGGCGCCGAACAAGGCGTTGCTAATAAAGTTGCGAACATACCTTGTAAATAATGACCCAAATAACGCTGATCGGAGCCGCGCGTTGCCATCCATGTCGAAGCACTCACTGGCAAACGTAACTCGAATAAGCCGAGCATATTGGCGCCAAACAAGGTGGTGATCAGCAGCATTAGAACAATAAAGCTGGCACTTTGAAATTGAATACCCCAGCCGATTGCCTGACCACTCCATTTCAGTGCCAATAATCCTATGGCTATCAACCAAAAAGCACTGAGTATTCCTGCGGCCGAAGTGAGAAACTGCAAGCGGACACTACGACGCTGCGGTTTATCCAAGGTCAACACTGACGTTAACTTCATGCCTAATACCGGTAACACACACGGCATCACATTTAAAATCAACCCACCCAGTAAGGCACTAGCAAACATCAGTACCAGTCCCCAACCTGAGGTGGTGGATTGAATCAAACCAGATTCAATCGCCACGGTTTGTTCAACTAAGAGCGACTGATCAGCAAAAGTAACTTGCACAGATTCACCACTTAAATCCACTTTACCGAGCCAACTAGAAACGGCAAATGTCGCCGTCAAGTTTTGCCCATCAACCTGAATACGAGGTTGAGTAAAGCTACTTTCTACGACTTTATCACTTTGACCATCAAGTAAGAGATCCGGCTGCTGCCAACCTTGTGGGTTATAAGCGGTGATTTGTAAACGCTGCTGAGCCTCATCCCAGACAGCACCTAATGTCAATAATTGCTGCGTTTTTTGCGGTACTCGGATCATCGCCTGTGCATATTGCGCCACTTCATCGCTACTAGGTATCAACTGATCAGGAACAAAGCTCAGCTCAACAGGATAGTCAGTGATCACACAAACGGTCGAACAGGATGAGAGCCGTAAGCGCGCCTTAAACCGGACTGGCTGTTGCCAGTCTTGTATTTTAAGCGTGATCGGAAAGAGCGTATCACCTTGATAACCGATCGTTTCAATACCAAGCAGCGAAAAGCGGCTAGGAAACGGCCAATGCCACTGAAAGTCACTCACATTTTCAGATGCAGACCAGTCAATTTCTGGGGCAACACCGCCTTCTCCGGGAGAACGCCAATAGGTTTTCCATCCTCTATCTAATTTTACTTCCAGATAACCAGCAGCCTCTCCGCTTTGCGGATCGCTTTGGCCAGTTAACACCAAACGTACCGCAACAGGTGGATGATAAGCATCGGTCAACCAATCGGTAGCAACGACTCCAGCCTGCGCCAAGAACGAGCTAAATAAGCTTAATAACAAACAGACACGCACTAAACGTGTTAAGAAGATTCTAAATACCGGGAACATGGTTTTTCCTTATTAATAAACACCAACAGGTTTGTAGCTTTAATGCCAATACATGCTGGTTTTATTCATGGAAAACACACAGTTGAAGATGGGGTCGCCGCTTGGGAACTCTCGGTTCGCGAAAAATGGTAAAAGGTAAGCGACTCATCAGCCGTTGACTGACAATGATCGCAACCGTTAACCACAATAATGGACTAAATAGCTCCACTAATTGTTGTAAATGATGACTCAGCAGTTTTTCTGTTAAATGGCAGGGCTCACTCAAGGTATCCTTGTCCGCCGACACCAGATCAGCGAACACTGAGGACACCTCAGGGCAAAAACTTAACACGCCGCTATTTTTCGCCAGACAGAGCACCATCACCCAACTGATCAACAGTAAGGCTAATAATCGGTAACGAGGGCGACGTAAATAATCCAATCAACTATCCTGAGTAACGAAAATCGACAAACTAAAACCTATGGCGAATATGACCGAACTCAATCGATAAAGTTCAGCATAACCTTATCTTAATGGTGCAAATTCCTCTTCGCATCAGGTTGCCAATCAAAGGATTTACTCTCTAACCGCAATTATTGCGTATACTTTTTAGTCAACATACTAAAACCTTTGTTTTACTCGGTTGTTATTGACTGCGCAAAGCAGGATAATGCCCAGCTCGGAATTTAAGACAACGATCACTATGACCGACTATTTTTTGCTGTTAATCGGCACTGTTCTGGTTAACAACTTTGTACTGGTAAAATTCTTAGGCTTATGCCCTTTTATGGGCGTGTCGAAAAAGCTTGAAACCGCGATTGGTATGGGGTTAGCGACGACGTTCGTCCTTACCCTCGCCTCTGTATGTGCCTATCTTGTCGAAAGTTACATTCTCGCGCCACTTGGTATTGAGTATTTGCGCACCATGAGTTTCATTCTGGTGATTGCGGTGGTGGTGCAGTTTACGGAGATGGTCGTTCATAAAACCAGCCCCACTTTATACCGTTTATTGGGTATTTTCTTACCCTTGATCACCACCAACTGCGCAGTGCTTGGCGTAGCACTACTCAATATCAATGAAAATCATAATTTTATCCAATCGATTATTTATGGTTTTGGTGCGGCAGTTGGCTTTTCTCTGGTGCTAATTCTTTTTGCGGCGATGCGTGAGCGCATTCAGGTCGCCGATGTTCCCGCTCCGTTTAAAGGTGCTTCCATTGCCATGATCACCGCAGGTTTAATGTCTTTGGCCTTTATGGGCTTTACCGGTTTGGTGAAATAAATGAGTACGTTACTGATCGCCATTCTTGCGCTGGCGGCACTGGCTGCCGTGTTTGGGGCTATTTTGGGGTTTGCTTCTGTTCGCTTCAAAGTCGAAGGCGATCCGATTGTTGATCAAATCGATGCGATTTTACCGCAAACGCAATGTGGTCAGTGTGGCTATCCGGGCTGTCGACCTTATGCTGAAGCGATCGCCAATGGTGATACGATTAATAAATGCCCACCGGGTGGCCAAGCGACGATTGAAAAGTTAGCGGATTTAATGGGTGTTGAAGTCCAAGAATCGGCTCATGATCTCGATAATAAAGTGAAAACTGTCGCTTTTATTCACGAAGATATGTGCATTGGTTGTACCAAATGCATTCAAGCTTGCCCTGTCGATGCTATCGTCGGAGGCACCAAAGCCTTACATACCGTAATAAAAGACGAGTGTACTGGTTGTGATTTGTGTGTTGCCCCTTGCCCAACTGACTGTATCGAGATGATCCCATTAGAGACCACTCCCGAAACGTGGAAATGGCAAATGAATGCTATCCCAGTCGTGAATATCGTTGAACCTGCGTCTAATTCGCAAAAAAGTGCGCATTAAGGATAGGTATGTTGTCATTAATTGAACAAATCCAAGCTGGTCGTCTTTGGGATTTCCCCGGTGGCATTCATCCACCTGAAAATAAACAGCAATCAACACAAACCGCTATCGCTCATGCTCCCATTGCTCATGAACTTGTTCTGCCAATAAAGCAGCACATAGGTAAAGCGGGCGATCTACTGGTTGAGGTCGGGCAGCGGGTGCTCAAAGGTCAAGCGCTCACCAAATATACAACGACATTTATGCTGCCAGTGCATGCGCCGACGTCTGGAGAAATCATCGCAATAGAACCACGCACAACCGCTCATCCTTCTGGATTGCCAGAAATGTGCATTGTGCTACGCCCTGATGGTCAAGAATCGTGGATAGAGCGCCAATCAATCACCGATTTTACTCAGTATTCAGCCGAACAACTGATTGAAATCATCCGCAACGCCGGCATTTCAGGAATGGGCGGTGCGGGATTCCCAACCGCAAAAAAAATTCAAACTGGGCTATCACGTACTGAAATATTGATCATTAACGCGGCTGAATGTGAGCCTTACATTACAGCCGATGATGCACTGATGCGCTTCCATGCCGACGAGATCATCCAAGGGATCAGTATTGTCGAGCATATATTGCGCCCTAAGCTGACGATTATCGGCATTGAAGATAACAAACCAGAAGCCATCCAAGCATTAGAGCAAGCGGCAAAAGAAAAAGATTTGCTGATCCGAGTGATCCCGACTAAATATCCTTCTGGTGGTGAAAAACAGTTGATCAAAATTTTGACCAACCTTGAGGTGCCTAATAATGGCATTCCGGCGGATATTGGTTTGATGATGCAAAATATCGGCTCAATACATGCGATTAAACGTGCAGTCATCGATGGCGAACCCCTGATTCAACGTGTGGTTACCTTAACCGGTAATACCTTTAAACAACCAACCAATGTATGGACGCTGCTCGGCACGCCAGTTGCGCATCTGCTAGAGAAGTTTGCTTACCAAGCCGACAAAAAATTACCGCGTTTGATCATGGGCGGGCCGATGATGGGCTTTACCCTACCTCATGCTCAGGTGCCAATTACCAAAACCAGCAACTGCATCTTAGCGCCGACCAGCAAAGAAATTAGTGCACCGCAAGCAGAAATGGCCTGTATTCGCTGTGGTTTATGTGCCGACGCCTGCCCCGCGTCGCTACTCCCGCAGCAGTTACAATGGCACGCCAAAGCTGAAGAATATGATAAATGCGAAGAGCTGAATCTAAAAGATTGCATTGAGTGTGGCGCTTGCGCTTATGTTTGCCCAAGTGAAATTCCTTTGGTGCAATATTATCGTCAAGCGAAAGCGGAAATTCGCACCCGCAAACGTGAAGCCGAAGCGGCTGAGCGTGCGAAGCAGCGCTTTGAAGAGAAAAAAGCCCGCATGGAGCGTGATAAAGCCGAACGAGAACAGCGCTTTAAACAAGCTGCCGAAGATCGCCGCAAAGAGATGCAAAATAGTGGCAGTGATGATGCGATCGCCGCCGCTATTGCGAGAGTCAAAGCGCAAAAGCAGCAAGAGGATAGTAATGAGAAAGCAGTGAAACCAGCGGTTGCTGCTGCCATTGCCCGCGCGAAAGCCAAACAAGCTGAAGCGAGACAATCCGTAGAGTCGCCAGTCGAAGAAATCTCTTCAGCTACGAGTACAGTGCCTGAGCCTACAGCTGCTGCGCCTAACAATGATAAAAAAGACGCCGTTGCCGCAGCCATTGCTCGTGCTAAAGCGCGTAAAGCCGCCCAGCAAGAGGCTTCTACTGATGACTCGTCTCCAGCAACCAGCCCGGCGCCTAAACCGATAGCCTCTGCGCCCAATGATGACAAAAAAGACGCCGTTGCCGCAGCCATTGCTCGCGCTAAAGCGCGTAAAGCCGCCCTGCAAGAGGCTTCTACTGATGACTCGTCTCCAGCAACCAGCCCAGCGCCTAAATCGATAGCCTCTGCGCCCAATGATGACAAAAAAGACGCCGTCGCCGCGGCCATTGCTCGTGCTAAAGCGCGTAAAGCCGCCCAGCAAGAGGCTTCTACTGATGACTCGTCTCCAGCAACCAGCCCAGCGCCTAAACCGATAGCCTCTGCGCCCAATGATGACAAAAAAGACGCCGTTGCCGCAGCCATTGCTCGTGCTAAAGCACGCAAAGCCGCCCTGCAAACCAATCACCAAGCCAATAACGCTGAGGAGAAAAAATAGTGGCCTTTTTTATTGCTAGTTCGCCACACGCGCATAGCAAGCGCTGCACCGCTGAGTTGATGAAATGGGTCGCGATTTGTGCCCTGCCCGGATTGGTTGCACAAAGCTATTTTTTTGGTTGGGGAACATTAATCCAATTGATACTGGCGATAACCGTTGCCTTAGGTTTAGAAGCCATAGTGATGTTACTGCGCAAACGCTCACCACGTTTAGCTTTACGAGATTATAGTGCCCTTGTCACCGCTTGGTTGCTTGCTATTGCTATTCCCCCACTCTCACCTTGGTGGATAGTGATCATCGGTTTAGTTTTTGCCATTGTGGTCGGTAAACATTTGTATGGCGGACTCGGTCAAAATCCATTTAACCCAGCGATGGTGGCTTATGTTGTCCTGTTAATCTCATTTCCAGTACAAATGACCAGTTGGTTGGCACCACATCAATTAGCCCCAGAATCCGTGTCGTTTGTTGATTCTTTATCATTGATTTTTACTGGCTTTAATCAAGATGGGTTATCGCTACAGCAGATCCGCACAGGGATTGATGGCATGACCATGGCGACCCCATTGGATGCTTTAAAAACGGCGTTGCATGCTGGCAATACACTATCACAAGCGCTTTCCTTACCCCCATTCAGTGGTTTAGCGGGGATTGGTTGGGATTGGGTGAATCTCGCTTATCTAGCAGGCGGCTTATTACTGATTAAGCTACGGGTGATTAATTGGCATATACCGGTCGCTTTTCTCTCTGGGGTGATTGTCTCTAGTTTACTGTTGATGCTGCTGGCTCCGGGCACGACCGCTTCGCCGATTATTCATTTACTTTCTGGGGCGACGATGCTTGGGGCATTTTTTATTGCTACCGATCCCGTTACCGCTTCTACTACCAATAAAGGCCGGATTATCTATGGCCTGTTTATTGGGAGTTTAGTGGTGATGATTCGTAGTTGGGGAGGCTTTCCTGACGGTGTCGCCTTTGCGGTATTACTCGCCAACATGTGTGTACCCTTAATCGACTATTACACCAAACCTCGTACTTACGGGCATTAAGGAGCATTATGTTTACTGCCATCCGTAAAAATGGGTTAATTTTGGCTATCTTTGCTTGCGCTTCCACTGGTGTCGTCGCGTTAACCCAATATTTGACCGCCAGCCAAATCAAAGCTCAAGAAACCGCACAATTATTATCAGTGTTAAATCAGGTGATCCCACCTGAATGGCATGATAATCAACTGTCAGCCGCATGCACACTAGTAAGCGATCCCTTACTCGGTAGCTCAAAAGCCATGCCTGTTTATCTGGCCACTCTGAATGGAGAGCACACCGCATTGGCTATTGAGGCGATTGCACCTGATGGCTATAGCGGAGCGATCAAAATCATTGTTGGTATTGATCAACAAGGAAATATACTCGGCACACGTGTTTTATCTCATCAAGAAACCCCCGGCCTTGGCGATAAAATTGATTTACGGATCAGCGATTGGATACTCAGTTTTACTGGCCGTCAAGTCAATGATGACAATCAAAGACAGTGGCAAGTACGCAAAGATGGTGGGCAATTTGATCAATTTACCGGAGCGACTATCACACCGAGAGCGGTCGTAAAAGCAGTTAAACAAACGGTCGAGTACGTGAATTTACATCGCGAACAGATCGTTAATCAACCCTTGAACTGTGGAGGACAATAGATGAGTGACCATAAAACACTGATCAAAAACGGCTTATGGGATAACAACCCAGCTTTAGTACAGTTGCTAGGTCTGTGTCCGCTATTAGCCGTCTCGTCCACCGTCACTAACGCGCTTGGTTTAGGTCTAGCAACCTTATTGGTATTGGTCGGTTCGAATGTGACCGTCTCCTTAGTGCGCGATTATGTTCCCAAAGAAGTACGGATCCCGATTTTTGTGATGATCATTGCCGCTTTAGTGACTTGCGTGCAGTTACTAATGAAAGCCTATGCTTACGGACTTTACCTCTCTTTAGGAATATTTATTCCCTTGATTGTCACCAATTGCATCATTATTGGTCGCGCCGAAGCATTCGCCTCAAAAAATCAAGTGCTTCCTGCCGCTCAAGATGGCTTCTGGATGGGATTAGGTATGACTGCCGTTCTGGTCGTCTTAGGCGCTCTACGAGAAATTCTGGGTAATGGCACTTTATTCGACGGTGCTGATCTGCTGCTTGGTGATTGGGCATCAATACTGCGTATCGATCTTCTGCATTTAGACAATAGTTTCCTACTCGCACTACTACCACCAGGCGCTTTCATTGGTGTCGGTTTTCTGATTGCCGCCAAAAACGTGATTGATAAGCAGATTGCTCAGCGTCAACCTAAGCCTGAAAAGCAGGCCATCGAGCGCGCACGCGTCACCAATGTATAACTCGATTGACTGGGTATTTGATTATGAATAACGCAAAGCGGTTAGCGATCCTTGAGCGGTTAAGAGCTAACAACCCTAATCCACAAACTGAACTCAACTGGAATACGCCATTTGAGCTGCTGATTGCCGTTTTACTATCGGCTCAAGCTACCGATGTGAGCGTCAATAAAGCCACTGATAAACTTTACGCCGTTGCCAATACTCCGCAAGCCATATGGGATTTAGGTGTCGATGGCGTGAAGCAATACATAAAAACCATTGGACTATTCAATTCTAAAGCCGAAAATGTGATTAAGACCTGCCGAATACTGCTTGATCAGTACGGCGGAGAAATTCCAGAAGATCGAGCCGCTTTAGAGTCACTGCCCGGCGTGGGCCGAAAAACGGCCAACGTGGTTCTTAATACCGCCTTCGGTTGGCCAACGATTGCCGTTGACACGCATATTTTCCGCGTCTCAAATCGAACTAAGTTTGCTATCGGTAAGAATGTCGATGAAGTCGAGCAAAAACTGCTTAAAGTCGTCCCCAAAGCATTCAAAGTCGATGTTCACCATTGGTTAATCCTTCATGGTCGTTATACTTGTATCGCACGCAAACCCCGTTGCGGGAGTTGCATTATTGAAGACTTGTGTGAATACAAAGAGAAAGTCTACCCAGAAAGTTAGGAGTCATTATGTCAAATAGTCGTATTCTTCATACCATGCTACGTGTTGGAGATTTAGACCGTTCAATCGAATTTTATACCCAAGTCATGGGCATGAAACTACTGCGTAAAAATGAAAACACCGAGTACAAATATACCCTTGCCTTTTTAGGTTATGGCGATGAATCTGAAGGTGCCGTCATCGAGCTCACCTATAACTGGGGAGTCGCTGACTACGAGATGGGCAATGCTTATGGACACATTGCGATTGGTGTCGATGATATCTATACCACTTGTGACACCATCAAAGCAGCGGGTGGTAATGTGACTCGTGAACCAGGCCCTGTTAAAGGTGGCAGTACACATATCGCGTTTATTAAAGATCCGGATGGTTATATGGTTGAACTGATTCAAAACAAACAAGCCAGTACTGGGCTTGAAGGCTAATCAGCTTAACGTTTAATGCCGATATACAAAACCGCTCTAGTGAGCGGTTTTGTTGTCTCTGAGGGGATGAGATACGACAGCCAGTGCGTTTTTATCAGTGTTCCATCAAACCTGAGTTCGCCCTAACGAAATCACCACTCGACGGTTTTTATCCCGTCCAATCGGCGATGCATTATCAGCGATAGGACGACGTTGCCCATAACCTTGGACTTGAATACGATCCTCTGGCAGTCCTAAAGTACGGAAATAACGCTGTAACGATTCTGCTCGACGCTCTGATAAACTTTGACTTTCATTGCGACCTTCACTGGTATCGGTATAAGTCGCGACCAACACCAAATCAATATCTTGATTATATCGAATGTAATCAGCAATTTGTGCTAAACGCTTCTGCGATGCTTTATTAAGCTCGACGCTATTTCCTCGATCATAATGCAAAATAGTGAACGCAATATCTTCAAAGCTGTATGGTAAGAGATTAGCAACACAATCACTAAACACGTTGTACTGAGGCTGAAACAGTACCGATGAGAGCATCACTTCAATGCGCTGGTCACGGCTTTGCCAATCTTGATAACTAAAGGTCGGATAACGGCCTTGTTCTAATTCACTCAAGAGCGCCCAAGCCGTTTGGCCACCAATATAACCATCAAATTGTTTAAAAAACTGGATATTAGAGATGCGATCAGCACGCTCGCCCGGACGCCACCTCGGCGGCATAGAGACTAAGCTTACATTGCGCGTCTCGCCCATCGGTCTACGCATTTTTAGTTCAAAATCAAGATTAATCTGTTTGCTGGCATGAGAAGTGAAAACAGCATCACCATAATTAGGAATGGGATGCACTAACTGGCACTCTAATGGTGTATTGACCACCATTTGCCAAGTAGACTGCTGTGGCGAGGCAACGTATTGCTTACCAGAAGCGAATGCATTCACAGTGCCAAGACAACCTGCTACATAAAGACCTGTCATTAGCCATTTATTCATAATCTGTCTCTTACCACAATAATAAGCACTAAGGCGATAACTTGCCGCAACGAAGGCAAATAACGCAATCTGCGTGAAGGGTCCGTAAAACATGCAAAAAACTCGCCACAACAACAAGCTTTTGATGATTTTATTGCTGGGATTTGGTTTTTCTCAAGCAGATAATCTGTAATAATGTTGTTCTTGTCACTTAATTTAGGCTCACATGACTGTTATTAATGAAGCATTTGCGTTAAATAAACGCTTTAGAGGCTATTTCCCAGTAGTTATTGATGTTGAAACCGCTGGATTTAATCCACAAACGGATGCCTTACTTGAGATCTGCGCCATTACCTTATGCATGGATGAACAAGGAGATTTGCATCCTGCTTCAACCCTTCATTTTCATATTGAGCCATTTGAAGGGGCAAATATTGAAAAAGCCGCTTTAGAATTTAATGGGATTCATGATCCCTTCAGTGCATTGCGAGGCGCTGTCACCGAAGAATATGCCCTAAAAGAAATTTATAAACAGGTGCGTAAAGAACAAAAGGCGGCAGACTGTAGCCGAGCGATCATCGTTGCCCATAACGCATCATTTGATCACGGTTTTGTAATGGCAGCGAATGAACGTTGTAAATTAAAACGAGTCCCTTTTCACCCCTTCGCGACTTTCGATACAGCCGCACTCAGTGGGTTAGCTTATGGACAAACGGTGTTAGCTAAGGCTTGCAAAGCCGCAGGGATGGAATTTGATAATCGTGAAGCACACTCAGCACTTTACGATACTCAACAAACCGCAGCACTATTTTGCGGAATTATTAATAAATGGAAAGCACTGGGTGGCTGGCCGTTAGCTGCCCAAACAAACACAACTGATTAATTGAGATATTTATGAACCCTGTTGTTATATCTGTCTGCGTCATGCTGATTTTAGCGTTGATGCGCATAAATGTGGTCGTCGCCCTCACGTTCAGCGCGATGGTCGGTGGCCTTGTTGCCGGCATGAGTTTAAATGAGTCTGTCGCTGCGTTTGAAAGTGGTTTAGGTGGCGGCGCGACGATTGCTCTGAGCTATGCTATGTTAGGCACTTTCGCGGTGGCTATTTCTCGCTCTGGTATCACTGACGTCCTTGCCCAAAGCGTGATTAAACGTCTCCATGGTAAACAAAATCATGCAGCGACAACGGGATTAAAGTATGCCGTGCTCGTGGCTTTACTGCTGATGGCAATGTCGTCGCAAAACGTGATCCCGGTGCATATCGCTTTTATTCCAATCCTGATCCCGCCTTTATTGGCGGTATTTGCTCGTCTCAAGATCGACCGCCGAATGATAGCCTGTGTGCTGACTTTTGGTTTAATCACCCCTTATATGATCCTGCCGGTCGGTTTTGGGGGGATTTTCCTCAATAATATCTTACTCAAAAACCTGCATGATAATGGCCTACAAAACGTTACCGCCAGTCAAGTACCCATGGCAATGTTACTACCTGGCTTTGGTATGCTAGTCGGTTTATTGATTGCGGTCTTTTTTACTTACCGTAAACCACGTGAGTACCAAGCAACCGAACTGACCACCATTCAGCACCAAGAAAGCAGTCATATCAATCGTAAACACTTACTTACTGCAACACTGGGTATTGTGGCGGCATTAGCGGTACAACTCGCTACTGGGTCAATGATCATCGGTGCTTTAGCTGGCTTTATGATTTTTACCTTTGGCGGGGTGATTGCTTGGAAAGAAACCCATGATGTGTTTACCAAAGGAGTGCACATGATGGCGATGATTGGTTTTATCATGATCTCTGCTGCAGGCTTTGCTGCCGTGATGAAAGCCACTGGTGGTGTAGAGTCACTGGTTACCGCGCTGTCAACCAGTATTGGCGATAATAAACCACTCGCAGCTCTATTGATGTTGGTCGTCGGTCTCCTTGTCACCATGGGGATAGGATCGTCTTTCTCTACTATTCCGATTATTGCTACGATTTATGTACCACTCTGCTTGGCTTTTGGTTTTTCCCCCATGGCAACCATCGCTTTAGTCGGCACGGCCGCGGCATTAGGTGATGCAGGCTCTCCAGCCTCCGATGCAACCTTAGGTCCAACCTCTGGTCTTAATGCCGATGGACAACACGAGCATATTTGGGAAACGGTCGTACCGACCTTTATTCACTATAACCTGCCCCTCATTGCCTTCGGTTGGTTAGCGGCGATGGTGCTCTAGAGCAATATCAGGTTTGACCATAAAAAAGAGCGCTCAATTTAGGCGCTCTTTTTGTATTGGTGGTGTCACATCCCTCAATGAGGGTGTTGTTTAAGCACCTTCGTTGTGCAGCTCTAAGTTCGCTAAATCTTGCTGAATTTCCGCTAACGTTTTTGCATCATCTCCGCGCATCGATTCCAGAAAATCAAGGTACTGCTGATCAATATCGCCCGTCACATATTCACCGTTAAATACTGACGTTTCAAATTTAGCAATATCAGGATTACCGAGACGTACCGCTTCAATCAAATCGGGTAACGTTTGGAAAATTAAACCGTCAGCACCAATTTGTTTACAGATAGCTTCGTTATCGCGACCATGGGCAATCAGCTCATTGGCACTTGGCATATCAATGCCGTAAACATTAGGGAAACGAATTTCTGGTGCCGCTGACACTAAATAGACTTTTTTAGCACCAGAGTCACGGGCCATTTCAATGATTTGTTCAGAAGTCGTACCACGAACGATCGAGTCATCGACCAGTAATACATTTTTATCTTTAAACTCGGAGCGAATCGCGTTTAACTTACGACGTACCGATTTCTTACGCTGCTGCTGGCCAGGCATAATAAAAGTTCGACCGACATAACGGTTTTTCACAAATCCTTGTCGATAAGGAATATCAATCGCTTGAGCAATTTGTAGTGCAATATCACAAGACGTTTCAGGGATAGGGATCACTACATCTATTTCCAAATCACTAAAACTTTCTTTGATTCGCTCGCCTAATTTTTTACCCATTTCGACTCGTGCGCTGTAGACGGAGATTTTGTCGATAAAAGAGTCTGGACGGGCAAAGTAAACGTATTCAAAAATACATGGATTAAGTACTGGGTTTTGAGCACACTGCTGAGTAAAAAGCTGACCATCAAAAGTCGCGTAAATCGCTTCACCAGGAGCGATATCACGCATAAAGCTAAAGCCAACGGCATCTAAGGCAACGGATTCAGAAGCAACCATATATTCTGTACGATCAGCCACTTGACGCTTACCTAAACAAAGCGGGCGAATCCCATTCGGATCACGAAAAGCCACCATGCCATGACCAATGATCATTGCCGCGACAGCATAAGCGCCACGTATCGTACGATGTACATTGGCGACAGCACGAAAGACTTCTTCCGGCGTCACTTCACTTTCAACAGAGTCTATTTCATGAGCAAGGACATTCAGTAACACTTCTGAATCTGAGGTTGTGTTGATATGGCGGCGATCTTTTTCAAACAGCTTTTGGCGTACCTCTGTCGCATTGGTCAAATTACCGTTATGGGCCAGCGTGATACCAAAAGGCGAATTGACATAAAAAGGCTGTGCTTCCGATGCACTCGAACTGCCTGCTGTTGGGTAACGCACATGGCCGATCCCAACCGTTCCTTGCAAGCGTTGCATATGTTTAGCTTCAAAGACATCTTTAACTAAACCGTTTGCCTTTCTCAAACGAAAACGATTGCTTTCTATGGTACAAATACCCGCGGCATCTTGGCCACGATGCTGTAATACCGTTAACGCGTCATAAATTGACTGGTTCACCAGCGTTGTACCCACGATTCCAACAATACCACACATGTCTTAACCCTCGACTTTCAACAATAACTGGCGCCTAGTGAGCGCCAGAAAGAAAACTGGATGTTGCTTGTAAGTGTTCAAAGAAAGGAGCAATCAGGCGACTGAATTCTGGCACCAGTTGCGACCCTTTCCACCACTCTGCGTTTGGTGATGCGGTGAACGCATCCATAAAAAATAAAGCTGCTGCGACAATCAAAACACCTCGTAATGCACCAAAAACCACACCGAGGATCCTATCGGTTCCTGATAACCCTGTCTTATCAACTAATTGTGAAATGACGTAGTTAACAATCGCTCCCACAATCAAGGTGGCTATAAATAGCACCGCAATTGCCGAGCCATTACGAAACATCTCATCTTTAATGTTACTAAAGTACACGGCTAACTTTGCGTAGTATTCTGAAGCGATATAAAACGCGGCAAACCAAATAACCAGTGACAACGCTTCTTTCGCAAAGCCACGAACTAAGCTGATCAACGCTGACAGGCCGATCACACTTAAAATGACAATATCTAACCAATTCATGAGTTCTTACATTCTAAGTTGGCGCGCATTTTAACAGAAAAATGCGCAACGCAAACGTTTTCTTAAGGATTTAATGGCTTAAATTTGAGTAACTGACCTTTAGCGCCAGTTATTTTCTCTAATTCCACTAACTGATTTTCTAACTTACTTTTTGAAACATCAGGCCCAATAATGATACGAGTAAAATCGTTCTCTTGTTTTGTGTGTGCCTGATAACCACGTCGTTGTAAGTCAGCGACCACATTTTTAGCATTTTCTGCATTTCTCAGTGCCATTAATTGAATGATCCAAGCGCTATCTTGATAATCATTTTTTTCAATCACAGGACGTGTGGTCGTCGTTACGGTTTGATGAGTTGCCTCTTTCGATATTGCTGTAGACGACTCAGTGACAGTGACTGGAGAGTCGGGCAAAGCCACCTGATCTTCTATGGGATCAAGAATCTCAAACCGTTCAATATCACTATCGAGTTCAGGCCTTAGCGGAATGCTAGCGACGTCTTCTTGATAGTGCATTTTCTTGCCATCCAAGAGATCGGGTAATACGATCACACCAATCGCAACCAAAATGATCGTGCCGACTAAGCGACTTTGAAATTTACTGGCCATTTACTCTCCTTTACCTTGCCAATGCTCAAGGACTTCACCCACGGTATGGAAGGATCCAGCAACCACGATGACATCATTGCTTTGTGCCTTTGTCAGCGCGGCTTCAAAAGCATCCACTGGACACAAATATTCACTTTGCGTTGGGGGCAGATAACGGACTAACTCCTGTGAACTCGCTGCGCGAGGACCAGAAAGAGAGGCGGGATACCAAGCTTTCACGACTGGAGTCAGTGCTTCGATAGTGGATTTAATGTCTTTGTCATGCAACATTCCGAGTACCATATGCACTTTTTGCTGTGGATAACGCTGTTCTAATTGCGAGACAAGATAGTGAGCCGAATGTGGGTTGTGTGCCACATCCAACAAAATCGTCGGTTGAGTCTGTAATACTTGCATACGTCCGGCCAAATTGGCTTTACGTAATCCTTCGCTCACATCAATATCACTAATATCAAGGCCAGAGCAGCCTAATGCCATCAAGGCTGTGGCGGCATTGGCAAGAGGCAATGTCGGAATCGGTAAATCACTGAGTTCAAATGATCCACTGCGCCAACGCCATGATGAACTCGATAACGTCTCATAGTGATATTGAATACCCACCTGATAGAATGTCGCACTAATATCATCAGCATGAGCCGCCACCGTTGCAGGTGGAGAAGGTTGCCCGCAAATCGCTGGTTTCCCTGAACGGAAAATACCCGCTTTTTCAAAACCAATCACGTTGATGTCATCACCGAGCCAATCCACATGATCAATCGCTAAGCTCGTGATCACCGAGACATCATGCTCGACCACATTGGTTGCATCTAATCGTCCACCTAATCCAACCTCAAGCAAAATCACCTCGACCTGCTCAGTTTGAAAAAGACGCAGCGCGGCTAGAGTGCCAAACTCAAATAGGCTCAATGTAGTATTACCACGCTGAGTTTCTATGTAAGCAAAGGCCTCGGTATGTTTTGAATCCGGAAGTTCGTGACCGTTAATCCGTACACGCTCGTTGTAACGAATAAGATGAGGGGAACTGTACACGCCAACCGAGTAGCCAGCTTGGAGAAGAATACTTTCCATTAAGGCGCATGTTGAGCCTTTACCATTCGTGCCCGCTACCGTAATGACAGTAGCAGATGGTCTGGTGAGTTGCGCTTTCTCGGCAACCGTTTGAACACGTTCTAAGCCGAGATCAATGGCCGAGGTATGGATATGAGATAAATAATCAAGCCACACCGTAAGTGGCGATGTGGCTTGAGGAATAGAGTATTGAGTCATCTAACGTAGAACCATAGTTATGCTTGGCTTTGTTAGTGGTTACTTTACCCTTTTTTATCCGCTTCTGGTACAGAATATGTTTCTTCGTTTGGCGCTGCGTTCACAGAAACCACCAGAGGAGAAGCATGATTGGTCATTTTGGCTAACAATCCCGCCACACGTTGACGCATTTCACGACGATCGACGATCATATCTATTGCGCCATGTTCAAGCAAAAACTCACTGCGCTGAAAACCTTCAGGTAAATCTTCACGCACAGTTTGCTCGATCACGCGGCGCCCAGCAAAACCAATCAAGGCTTTCGGTTCACCAATATTAATATCACCTAACATCGCCAAACTCGCAGATACACCACCCATCGTTGGGTCAGTCATCACCGAAATATAAGGTAAGCCTTTTTCTGTTAAACGCTGCAGCGCCGCACTGGTCTTGGCCATTTGCATTAATGACATTAAGGCCTCTTGCATACGCGCTCCACCACTGGCGGAAAAGCAGACTAACCCGCAATTATTTTCAATCGCCGCATCCACTGCACGCACGAAACGTGCACCAACAACGGAACCCATTGATCCGCCCATAAAGGAGAATTCAAACGCACAAGCAACAACCGGAACACCGATCACCTGCCCTTTCATCACGATGAGTGCATCTTTCTCGCCACTGCTTTTTTGCGCAGCCGCTAAACGTTCTTTGTAACGCTTAGTATCTTTAAACTTAAGCTTATCTTGTGGCTCAAGCTCTTGAGCGATTTCCTCGCGGTTATCTTCGTCTAAAAAGGTCTCTAGACGACGACGCCCTTTCATGCGCATATGATGGTTACATTTAGGGCAAACCTCTAAATTGCGTTCCAACTCAGCGTAGTACAGCACTTCTTCACAAGAGGTACATTTAGTCCATACCCCTTCAGGAATAGACGCTCTACGTGAACTGACAATGTTGCTTTTTTCTAAAATCTTTTCAAGCCAACTCATGCAAGACCTTTTTACTTTCTCATCTCCCGCGCTAGTGCGAAAGATATAAATTAGACATAAACGCGTGGGATTAAAGCATACAAAACCGCAACTGTAGACAAAAAACTGGTTGTACCTATTTCTTTGCCCAATCAATATGCATCTGTGTATTGGAAGCTATTTGCTCCAGTTAGTTCAAATTCTCTGCTAAAAATAGCGGCCCCAGTGGCGCTTTGGGTAATTCAAACTGCGCAGGATAATCGACAGCAACGAGATACAAGCCTTCAGCCTTGGCCGTTGCGGCAGCTAATTTGCGATCTTTGGCTGCCAATAACCACTCTATCCATTGTGGTTCTTTCTCTCCACGTCCGACTTCAATCAAACTACCGACAATATTACGCACCATATGATGAACAAAAGCATTCGCTTTTATATCAACGACAACATAACGCTCATGGCGAGAAACATTCAGGTGCATAATATTACGCCAAGGACTACGAGACTGGCAATGTACCGCTCGAAAAGAAGTAAAATCATTTTCACCCAATAAATATTGACCTGCCAGCTGCATTCGCTGAACGTCTAATTCTGGATGATAATGACTTACTCCCGAAGATAGGATCCCCGGGCGATAAGCATGATTATAGATAACGTATCGATAACGACGCGCCGTCGCACTAAAACGAGCATGAAAATCGTCGGCAACCACTTTCGCCCATCGAACAGCGATATCCTTCGGTAAGTTAGCGTTAGCACCCATCGTCCATGCAGCCATGTTACGTTCAGCTGTCGTATCAAAGTGGACAACCTGCCCTGTACCATGCACTCCTGCATCGGTACGTCCAGCACATTGAACCTCTACCGGATGATTCGCGATAATCGACAGAGCTTTTTCAAGCTTTTCCTGTACGCTAATGACGTCTCGTTGCCGTTGCCAGCCAAAGTAATGGGTACCATCGTACTCAATACCCAGAGCAATTCTCATGTTCTGTTTCTCATTGAAAATGGGGCGGGCAGTATATACTGATCGCCAAACAACGTGAAGACACCTACGCCGCGAAAGTCATCCATCTTTACAGGCTATTGTCGACCATTGATCCTATCAATAAGGTATTTTGCCTGGCGACGAATTTCATCATCACCATCAACGATCGCTTCTTCCAGTAACTTGATTGCTCCTTTACTGTCATTCATTTCCAAGTAAATTTTCGCTAAATCAAGCTTACCGGCCGCTTCGGCATTATTGTCAACATCAAAATCAGTGATATCTCCAAGCACATCAGGAAATTCATCTAAACCGACATCCAGCTTAAGCGCTTCATCATCAGGATTTATCGAGCCTTCATCCCTTTCTACTTGAGCCATCAACTCATCAACGGTCATGAACTCACGCTTTTCAGGTGAAAAATCAACTACATCTTCCTGATTTTCCCAATTTTCCACTTCAACTTCAGGTTGCTGATTTTGTATTTCCTCTTGCCAGATCGCTTGATCTTCTTCCGGTATCTCATCAGGGATAACGGCTTTTTGATCCTCGGTTAAACTAAAACCATTCCAGTCTTCTCCACCCATTTGTAACATGGCATCAATATCCATGCCTGCACTGTCAATGGTTTTAGCATCTAACGGCGAATTAAACAGATCCATTGGACGAGCCATTGGGTCATTCAATAAATCCGTAAATTGTTGCTCATTGTACGCTTTACTGGATAACGTAGCGAAATCAATCGGCTCATCATTTTTATCCTCTGGCTCTGGCTCTGGCTCTGGCTCTGGCTCTGGCTCTGGCTCTGGCTCTGGCTCTGGCTCTGGCTCTGGCTCTGGCTCTGGCTCTGGCTCTGGCTCTGGCTCTGGCTCTGGCTCTGGCTCTGGCTCTGGCTCTGGCTCTGGCTCTGGCTCTGGCTCTGCAGGGATTGAAGCGGTGTCTTGCTGATCCGTCAAGTCTGAGTGTTCAGCAACCTGATGTGGTGTCTGTAACTCCTCTTGTTGATCAAAGTTAGCCATGATGTCATTAAGTTCAGCAGCATCTTCATCACCATCAAAAATAACCTCTGATTCGGTTTCAAATTCCGTATCGGCTAAGGCATCTTGCTCGGTATATTCAGCAAGCTCACTCTCATCAAAACTTAATGGACCGTCTTCCTGCTCTGAAGATGGCTCAAGGGCTGAGTCATCAGGTTGGCTATTATCGGGCTCGACAATGGCGTCATCGACATCATTGCCTATCGATTCTAAAGAAACATCACTGGATGGAGCTTTACTGTCCGGCTGAGCAAGTTCAGCCGGTTCGACGGATTCAGTTAACACTTTATCAACGTGGTCACTTTCTACCGCCACATCCGCATCTAACGATGACGCTTGCTCTTGTTGCGTGTCTGGTTGCTGTTCAAGCGTTTCTTGTTCAGCTACCTGATTGACAAGACTGCTTTCAGGCTCTGGTTCAGAGTCTAAATCATCACTCTCAGACTCATCTTCATTGAGGGATAATAATTCTTCTTCGCTTGGCATGGGCTGCTCTACTTGAACAGCCTCGTTACTCTCATCGGCACCTTGGCTATCAGTATCAGTAGCAACCGTCGAGGGCTCTGTCACCGAGTCCGCATCGACTTCCTCAACATCATCGTCTAAATCCGCCAAAGCGTCTTGTTCGGTATACTCGGCAAGCTGACTTTCATCAATATTTAATGGACCATCTTCCGACGGTTCAGCATGCTGACCATTCTCATCAATCGATTCAGGGTCTTGATCCTCAATGGTCTCTAGAGCGGCATCAAAGGCGATATCCTCACTATCAGAATCAGACTGCTGGGGTTCAAGCTGCTCAATATCACTCAGCCGATCATCGTCATCGACACTTTCTAACATCGAATCCAAATCAAATGACGGCGCTTGATCTACTTGCGTTTCTGGTTGCTCTTCAAGCGTATCTTGATCTGCTACCTGATTGACAAGACTGCTTTCCGGCTCTGGATCTGAGTCATCATTCTCTAACTCATCGCTATCAACGGATAATGACTCTTCTTCACTTGGTACGTGCTGTTCCGGTTGAACAGCATCATTCTCATCGGCGTCTTCAGTATCAGTAGTAACGCTCGATGGCTCTGTCACCGAGTCAGTATCGAGTTGCTCAATATCATCGTCTAAATCCGCCAAGGCGTCTTGCTCGGTATACTCGGCAAGCTCACTCTCATCAATGCTTAGCGGCCCTTCTGTTTCTGGTAAAACTGGCGCATCAGGCTCTTCATCGATTAAATGAGCAACATCGCTAACCTCGGTTTGCTCGATTAACGGTTCATTCTCTGACTCAGTAGGGTCACTTTGCGCAGCTTGTGGCTCACCATCGGTGGCAATAGAGGCTTGATCTTCACTTTCAAAGCTCGATTCAACATCTGTTTTCTCCCCTTCTTCAACCTCTAGTATTTCTTCAGGTGTATCTGTTTTGGTAGAAGGTTCGCTGACTTCACCATCAAGCGCAGAGACCTCTTGTTTGGCTTCATCGATACTCGGCGATGGTGCATCTAAAGGTTCTATCGGTTCGGGATCTTCATCATCAACCAACCAATCTTCATCTTGTGGAACACCAAATTCATTCGCTAGCGGTTCTGGATCACTCGCGCTAGCCGCTTCTCCCCCTTCAATCTGAGGATCAAAATCAAATTCCTCCTCCTCAACTGGCTGGTTAAGCGTTGATTCATCCTTATCCTCAAGATGAATATCATCAAGTAACGGATCTTGTGCTGGAGCATTACTGATCAGATCATCGATAAAGTTATTGCTATCGAACTCACTATCTTCAACTTCAGCCTGCTGCTCAATTTCGAGTAGTTCATCGAGAAACTCAGTTCCATCATCCAATGATACATTGATCGCTTCTTGTAGATCAGATTCGACGGACTCATTGCTCTCTACTTTTGGCTCTTGCTCATCAATCCATTCATCTAATAATGTCGGGCTGTCGTGATCAAATGACAGCGCTTCATCAACGTCAGATTCATCGAGTAGTTCATCAAGTAATTTATCAACAGCGGTATCTAAATCTTGTTCCGATAACTCATCACTCACCAATAATTCATCGAGTAATTCGGTACTATCATCGTCCAAGGAAAGATCCAGATCGTCCCCAACCAAACCATCTAATAAGTCGTCTAATACTTCATCTGCTTGATCTGGCTCTGTCGTTTGTGATTGAATGCTGTCTAAAAGCGAGTCCAACTCTTCATCTGAGGTAAGCTCTGGCCCACTATCAATACTGTCTGCTTTAAGCTCATCAAGTTGACTATCTAAGTCAAGCTCCGCATCATCGACCTCAGCTTCCATGAGTAACTCATCAAGTAACGCTTGATCAACTTCATTGCCTGATAAAAGCTCATCCTCGTCACCGGCTAATAAAGCATCCATCGCGTCTTGAGACAGTGGGTCTTCTTCTGCGAGATCAAAGTCTTCTTCATCAAGTTCATCACTTGATGGCTGATTTTCCGCTAAATCGGCAAAATTGGTATCCAAATCACCATCGTCATCAATACCAGCGAAAGGATCATCATCTTCGTCAAGATTTAAATCCATGTCGCCTTCATCAAGAGAAGCAAAGACATCCTCTTCTTCAGCCATATCATCGCCGTACAATATTTCGCTACTGTCAGATTCACCGAAGAGATCATCATCAAGTAAAAGATCATCGTCTCCTAGCTCTTCTCCCTCTTCAGGTAAAACTGGAGCAACTGGTGGCGGAGCGACTTTCTCTTCTGTTGATGATTGAACCGGCTCTGGCTGATCGGCTTTCGAGCGGCGACTCAATAGAAGCATGACTATACCCGCAATCAGTAAACCGGGTATCAGTGCTAATAGCGCGACAAACCAAGTACTGGATAATAATTGCTCCCACGTAGAAGGGCCTTGCTGAACTTGTTGATTATTGCGTCGGTCTTCATTTAATAAGCGTTCAACTTCAGCGCGGATTCGATTGTCATCACCCAATTCATGCTTTAACTCACTCACCTCAGATTGCATTTGTGCTAGTAGAAGTCGTAACTGATGATTTTTTTCTTCTAAAGCGAGAAGTTCGGCTTGCGCAACGTCAGTGAGTGGCGCAGGTGCAGGGATTGGATCAGGAGCAACGCTTGGCGCCGGTTGTTCAACCAGCGGTGATGCTTCCGTAACGGGTGGTGCGACTGGAGGACGTGCAGGCGTTGGGACAGCCGCGACCGCTGGTTCTGGTGCTCCCGTTAAACGCGCTTGATGAGCCGTCATAATCGTGATCGCTTCTTGCGTTGACGCACGATTAATCTGTTCTATCGATGGTATCCGCAGAGTGCTTCCGGGCAATAAACTATGAATATTTTGATTTTCAAACGCTTGAGGGTTTAAACGATAAATGGCTAATAACGTTTGCTGAACTGAAACATTGGCTGATGGCCTTAATTGCGTTGCAATAGACCACAATGTGTCTTGGGCCGATGTGGGGCCGAAAAAGCGTGAAGGCTCAGAATTGTTGGTGGTATTTTGTCCCATATCACGACTAAAACGCGGAGCAGATTGCACTTCACCGTTTGGGCCGATGAGACGAATGACTTCTGCACTAACGATAGAAGTCTGAGTCACGGCGACGATCGTTAATGGCAACAGCCATCGCTTAAAAAATTGACGCATAAAAGGCTCAGCTCTGTGCTTTAAAAATGAATATGACCTAAACAACTTAACAATGCAGGTAGACGGCAAGTGCGTGAATCTCCGTGAACATAAACAAACCAAACTAATACAGCCTAACACCGCTGCAACGTTAAGTAAGATGGGAATACAACGATCTGTTAAATATATCGGATTACCCCAGTAAAACTATAGGGACTAATACAAAAAATGTGCCTTACCTACAATAATCGCAGGAATCTCACACAAATATCTGGCAGACCCGCTCTTTTTCTTACCTTACCCCTGATTCTAAGCTACTTGAAGATTCCGATAGGAGCAAGCAGACATCCCCCTCGAAGCATCACATGAGAAAGAAAACCAATAAAAAAGCCAACCTAAAAGTCGGTTGGCTTGGTGTAAATCATCGTAGATAGACGTAAAGCGGCTTACTCTTGGTCTATTTTTGCCCAAGTATCACGCAAACCAACCGTACGGTTAAAAACTAGTGAATCAGGTCGCGAGTCTTTGATATCTGCGCAGAAATATCCCATACGTTCAAACTGATAACCAAATTCAGGCTGAGCATCCTTCAAGCTTGGTTCGACAAAACCATGCATGGTGATCAATGAGTCAGGGTTAATTGTTGCCGCAAAGTTATCTGCCGCGGCAGGATTTGCCACCGTAAATAAGCGATCGTATAAACGGAATTGAGCAGGCAAGGCTTTATCTGCTGAAACCCAATGAATAACCCCTTTGACTTTACGTCCATCGGCTGGATTTTTGCCCAGCGTGTCTGGATCATAAGTGCAGTAAATGGTTGTTATGTTACCTTGTTGATCTTTCTCAATACGCTCAGCTTTAATGATATAAGCACCACGTAGGCGCACTTCTTTACCTAAGACCAAACGCTTATATTTTTTGTTGCCTTCTTCACGAAAATCTTCACGTTCAATCCAAATTTCACGCGTGAAAGGCACTTCTCGCTCACCCATCTCTGGTTTATTAGGATGATTGGCGACCGTAAGCAGCTCAACACTATTTTCAGCAAAATTTTCAATGACAATTTTCACTGGATCAAGTACAGCCATAGCACGAGGTGCATTCTCATTGAGATCGTCACGGATACAAGACTCAAGAGAGCTAAACTCGATCATATTGTCTTGCTTAGTGACCCCAATACGCTTACAAAACTCACGAATAGAAGCAGGAGTAAAACCACGACGGCGCAGACCAGAGATGGTCGGCATGCGTGGGTCATCCCACCCTTCGACCAGCTTTTCAACCACCAACTGATTGAGCTTACGTTTTGACATCACCGTGTATTCTAGATTTAGACGGCTGAATTCATACTGTCTTGGATGACAATCGATGGTGATGTTGTCTAATACCCAGTCGTACAAACGGCGGTTGTCTTGAAATTCCAGAGTACACAATGAGTGAGTAATGCCTTCGAGCGCATCAGAGATACAGTGCGTAAAATCATACATCGGATAAATGCACCATTTATCGCCGGTTTGGTGATGCTCTGCAAAACGCACGCGGTATAACACCGGATCACGCATCACCATAAATGAAGACGCCATATCAATTTTTGCACGAAGACAAGCTTGGCCCTCTGCAAACTCACCAGCACGCATTTTTTCAAATAAAGCCAGGTTTTCTTCAATCGGACGATCACGATATGGGCTATTTTTACCCGCTTGAGTTAATGTTCCACGGTATTCACGAATTTGCTCAGGAGTCAGCTCTTCAACATAAGCCAACCCTTTATTAATCAGTTCTACTGCGTACAAATACAGTTGGTCGAAGTAATCGGATGAATAACGAACATTACCAGACCACTCAAAGCCTAGCCAATTAACGTCTTTCTTAATTGATTCAACGTATTCAAGATCTTCTTTTTCTGGGTTGGTGTCATCAAAACGCAGATTACACTGGCCTTGATAGTCTTGAGCAATACCAAAATTCAGACAAATCGACTTCGCATGCCCAATGTGTAGATAACCGTTCGGTTCTGGCGGAAAACGAGTCTGTACGCTAGTGTGTTTACCATCCGCTAAATCTTTATCAATAATTTGGCGAATGAAATTCGATGGACGAGCCTCAGCTTCACTCATCTATAGCACCTCAAAATTTATTAGTATTGTCAGAAATGATTTTCTACGTTATGAGTTGGCGATCTCCAACTCAACATAGGTATTACCACCAATCATCCACAATTCCGCCCTATTTCACAATAAAAACTGCGGTTTTCAGACGAATATTTACCAGAACTGGCGGTATAAGTGACCTAATCTATCGTTTTATACCCTAACGATGTCAATCAGGATCTTTTCGCAAGCAAAACAAAAGCCTTCACTAATGTGAAGGCTTCAGAATAATCACCAGCCATTGAGGCCGCTCACCGTAGTGATCAAGCTCGCTCTGCGATTGAGAGATTATTGTTGTGATTTGGAATCTATCGATTTCATTTCACCAGCAATGATTTCCGCTAAAGGACCAAGAATGACTTGTAAATTATTGGTCCCTAGTTTAACCACGCCCATTGCGCCTAATGCTTTTAACTGTTTCTCATCAATGATTGACATATCTTTTACGGTTAAACGTAAACGAGTAATACAAGCATCAATATTCGATAAGTTTTCATGGCCACCAAGTACTTCTAAGTACTGTTTTGCTAATTCAGAAGACTCTTGTGAACCTTTAACCGAGCTCACGGCTTCGTCATCATCTTCACGACCCGGAGTTTTTAAACCAAACTTCAAAATTACGGTACGGAAAACCACATAGTAGATAACAAAGAATACTAAACCTTGAACAATCAGCATGTACCACTGTACGGCTAGCGGGTTACGTGAAGATAATACCATATCGACCAAACCAGCGGAGAAACCAAAGCCAGCGATCCACTGCATTGAAGCAGCAATAAATACCGACAAACCAGTGAGTACCGCGTGCAAGAGGTACAGTAGAGGAGCAAGGAACATGAACGAAAACTCTAGCGGCTCTGTCACCCCAGTAAAGAAAGAGGCAAAACCTGCCGCAATCATAATGCCTGCTACTTTTTCTTTATTCTTAGCCGTAGATGTATGATAAATAGCCAGCGCTGCACCGGGTAAACCAAACATCATGATCGGGAAGAAACCCGCTTGGTACATACCTGTTACGCCAGGAATAGCCACGCCTTCAGCAATCGATTTTGCACCACCAAGGAAGTTCGGAATATCATTAATACCTGCAACATCAAACCAAAACACAGAGTTAAGAGCATGGTGTAAACCCACAGGGATCAATAGACGGTTGAAGAATGCGTAGATACCCGCACCCGTCGCACCTAAACCTTGGATAGATTCGCCAAAAGAAACCAAACCACCATAAACGGCAGGCCAAACGTACATTAGTACGAAGGCGATAAGAATACCGGCAAATGAGGTTAAAATGGGCACTAAACGCTTACCAGAGAAAAAGGCGAGCGCTTTATGTAACTCAACCGTTGAATAGCGATTATAAATTTCTGCCGAAACAATCCCGACCAGAATGCCGACAAATTGGTTATTAATTTTTCCAAAAGCTGCAGGAACAGCGGCTAAATCAATACCTTGAATCTGTGCTACCGATCCAGGCGACAGCAGGGTTGTCACCACCAAAAAGCCAACGAAGCCCGCCAAGGCTGCTGAGCCATCTTTATCTTTTGACATCCCGAATGCGACACCAATAGCAAACAGTACTGACATATTGTCAATAATCGCTGCACCCGCTTTAATTAGGAATGCCGCTAAGGCGGAGTTTGCACCCCAACCCGTTGGGTCAATCCAGTAGCCAACCCCCATCAAAATGGCTGCCGCAGGTAATGTCGCGACAGGCACCATCAGGGCCTTACCTACTTTTTGAAAATATCCAAGAATATTCACCTTAAGTTCCCCCTATAGGATTTTTGTATATGTTGAGCTACTTATTTTGATCGCCCAATTTAGTCACTGTCAGTTTATGCCATTAATTTTGCTCCGCAAATTAAAACCTTATCAATTGTGATCATAATCACCAGAAAGCAGCGAAATTGAGCAATTTTGCTAGCAGGATCATAAAACTTATTTTACCATATAAAAAAACAAACCTTTGCCGCTATCCTTAACCAAGAAGATAGCTTATAAAGCACCAGTCAAAGATAGATTATTGACTAAATCGATAACCTATTCAGCGATGATTTCTTTATATAACAAGGTGTTCAAAAACTTATTTTTGCTTACGATTTTGGTAAGCACACGATTGATAGATATTTCGCGAACTAATTGAAGTTGAGATGCCCGACTTACTGGGAGAAAAAGTAGGCCATACCACTATATTTACTTATTGGCTGGCCTCGATAACCTCCTGCTAAATCACCATGGCTCTCATCGTTTTGAGTAACAGTACGCAGACTTCAAGTCGCAAGGATATCAACACAATGAAGCTCCCCCGATAGATAAGGATTAACTGATTATGTATGCGCTCACAAACTGCAAAATCTACACTGGTAGTGATAAGTTAACTGATCATGCCGTTATCGTGGATAACGACATCATTCAAGCTATCTGTCCGATAAATCAACTTCCATCGGCGATCAATCATTTTGATCTCAATGGTGCCAATCTCTGTCCTGGATTTATTGATTTGCAACTCAATGGCTGTGGTGGCGTGATGTTTAATGATCAAATCTCAGCAGATACCATCCAAGTGATGCATCAGGCGAACTTAAAATCCGGTTGTACTAGTTTTCTCCCGACATTGATTACTTCGTCAGATCACGATATTCAACAAGCCATCAGCGCACAACGTGAGTACCAAAAAAAATACCCACATCAATCTCTCGGTCTGCATTTAGAAGGGCCTTACTTGAATGTAATGAAAAAAGGCATTCATAGTGTTGATTTCATTCGTCAGTCAGATCAAGCGATGATTGACTTCATTTGTCAAAATAACGATGTCGTAACTAAAGTCACCTTAGCACCAGAAAATAATGACTTGCGACATATTGAGCAACTCGTTGACGCGGGCATTATTGTTTCTATCGGCCACAGCAATGCCACTTATGCAGAAGCTCGTAAAAGCTTTGCTGCAGGAATCTCTTTCGCAACCCATCTTTTCAATGCAATGACACCGATGGCTGGTCGTGAACCCGGCGTTGTTGGTGCCATTTATGACACACCCGAAGTCTATACGGGAGTCATCGCTGATGGTTTTCATGTTGATTACGCTAACATCCGTATTGCTCACAAAATAAAAGGCGATAAGCTCGTATTAGTGACCGATGCCACAGCTCCTGCAGGCGCTGAAATGGATTACTTTATTTTTGTCGGTAAGAAAGTATATTACCGAGACGGCAAGTGTGTTGATGAACACGGTACACTTGGCGGCTCAGCCTTAACGATGATTGAAGCAGTCCAAAATACGGTTGAGCATGTCGGAATCGCTTTAGATGAAGCATTGCGGATGGCCAGCTTATATCCAGCGAAAGCCATCGGTGTTGATAAGACGTTAGGTCGCATTAAACCAGGCTATATTGCTAACCTGACCATTTTTGACCGTGACTTCAATGTAAAAGCGACAGTAGTGAATGGACAATACGAGCAAAAGTAATCATGAATGGCGGACAAATAGGTAATGTAGATCTCGTTAAGCAGCTCAATAGCGCAGCTGTTTATCGCTTAATCGACCAACAGGGGCCAATTTCGCGCATCCAAGTTGCCGATGTCAGTCAACTTGCACCAGCAAGTGTGACAAAAATAACCCGCCAACTCCTAGAAAGAGGGTTGATTAAAGAAGTCGCACAGCAAGCCTCGACCGGTGGACGACGTGCGATCTCTTTAACCACGGAAGTCGAACCATTTCATTCTATCGCCGTCAGATTAGGTCGCGATTATATTCAGCTGAGCCTGTATAATTTGGGAGGCCAAGAACTGGCTTGCTCTTCCTATGAGTTTCATTACGCTCATCAACCTCAGCTAATCGAAGGGTTAATTCATCATTTAAAAGCCTTTCTTGCCCAACAACAAAGTAATATTAAACAATTAATTGCGATTGGTATTGCTTTACCCGGTCTCGTTAACCCTGAGCTCGGCGTTGTTGAATATATGCCCAATATTGAAATTGATGCGCTTGGGCTTGGCGATATTATTCGAGACCACTTTCATGTTGAGTGTTTTGTCGGTAATGATGTGCGTGGCATGGCGCTGGCAGAACACTACTTTGGCGCGAGCCAAGACTGCCAAGATTCTATTTTAGTCAGCGTGCATCGTGGTACAGGAGCTGGAATCATTGTCAATGGACACGTTTTTCTAGGAACTAACCGCAACGTTGGCGAAATCGGCCATATCCAAATCGATCCTCTTGGTGAACAGTGTCAATGTGGAAATTTCGGTTGCTTAGAAACCGTCGCCAGCAATCCAGCCATCGTCGCTCGTGTCAAGAAACGGCTTGCTCAAGGTTACAAATCAAGTTTATCTGATCTGCCTAAAGTAACCATTGACGATATCTGTCAACACGCTTTGCAAGATGATGAGCTAGCGAAGCAAGCCCTAGTGCAAGTCGGTAATCAACTTGGTAAAGCAATAGCCATGACGATTAACTTATTTAACCCTCAGAAAGTCATCATCGCGGGTGATATTACTGCGGCTCAAGAGGTTATTTTTCCAGCTATTTTACGTAATGTTGAAAATCAGTCGTTACAGGCTTTTCATCGTCAGTTACCTATTGTGGCATCAACGATTGACAAGCGACCCACGATTGGGGCTTTTGCTATGATAAAACGAGCCATGCTTAATGGCGTTTTACTCCAGAAATTGCTCGAAGACTAAGGTCTATTGAGCCTCGTTGTTGTGCTCAACTCGCCACATTAATCCAGTCAGATCAGCGATTCCCTTTCTCTCCCCATGAACGTTGCCATTAACACGATTGGGGATATCGCCTTTCTAGTTATCCTTTCTCACACCTTCATTGCTGATTTATTAGACGCAAATTAGAACTCATTCACTGAAAAGCAATTTAAATTAGAAAAAATTCACCATAACAAGCAATGATTAATTATTTAAACAAAGAAGTGTTGCCTTTTTTAACCAAAATGGCAAATTAAAGCCATCTGATTAAACATCATCTAATTAAGGAAGCGGTATGTGTTCTATCTTTGGTATCTTAGACATCAAAAGCGACGCCAGTGCATTACGGACAATTGCCTTAGAAATGTCTAAAAAACTACGTCATCGTGGCCCCGACTGGTCTGGTATTTACACCTCTGAGCGCGCTATTCTTGCTCATGAGCGCTTAGCGATTGTCGGTCTAAACAGCGGTGCTCAGCCACTGTATAGCCCTGATAAAAAACTTATTCTTGCCGTTAATGGTGAAATTTATAACCACAAAGAAATTCGTGCCCGCTATCAAGATAAATACGACTTTCAAACCGATTCCGATTGTGAAGTCATTTTAGCCCTCTACCAAGATAAAGGCGCTGAATTACTCGAAGAACTCAATGGTATCTTTGCTTTTGCTCTTTATGACCAGGAAAAAGATCAATTCCTAATTGGCCGCGACCATATTGGCATCATCCCGCTCTATCAAGGTCACGATGAGCATGGCAACTACTATGTCGCCTCAGAAATGAAAGCATTAGTGCCGGTTTGTAAATCGATCAGTGAATTCCCTCCTGGCAGTTACTTTCGTTCAACCGATCCAGAACCTTACCGCTATTACCTACGCGATTGGACTGAATATGATGCTGTAAAAGGGAATATATCGAGTAAAGAAGAACTCACGGAAGCGTTAGAAGCGGCGGTCAAACGCCAGTTAATGACCGATGTACCTTATGGCGTATTATTATCTGGCGGGTTAGATTCTTCTATCACCTCAGCCATTGCCAAACGTTACGCCGCGATGCGTATTGAAGATGATGAACAATCGGCTGCGTGGTGGCCTCAACTGCACTCGTTTGCCATTGGTCTAGAAGGCGCACCTGATTTAAAAGCCGCTCGTGAAGTGGCTGAAAAAATCGGCACAATACATCATGAAATGACCTATACCATTCAAGAAGGGCTGGATGCGATTCGTGATGTGATTTATCACATTGAAACTTATGATGTGACGACCATTCGCGCTTCAACACCGATGTTTTTACTCGGACGAAAAATTAAAGCGATGGGCATAAAAATGGTGCTATCGGGTGAAGGCGCTGACGAAATATTTGGCGGGTATCTTTACTTTCATAAAGCGCCGAATGCGCAAGAGTTTCATGAAGAAACCGTCCGTAAGCTGCTCGCATTAAACCTATTTGATTGTGCTCGAGCGAATAAATCACTCGCGGCGTGGGGCGTTGAAGGACGAGTACCGTTCTTGGACAAAGAGTTTATTGATGTCGCGATGCGTCTCAACCCTGCCGACAAAATGTGTGGTAATGGTAAGATGGAAAAACACATCTTACGCGAATGCTTTCAAGACTATTTACCGGATTCCATTGCTTGGCGTCAAAAAGAGCAATTTTCCGATGGTGTCGGCTATAACTGGATAGACACCTTGAAATCAACCGCAGAAGCGAAAGTTAGCGATCAACAAATGGCAACGGCTAAATTCCGCTTTCCATACAATACGCCAACAACCAAAGAAGGCTATGTGTATCGAGAAATCTTTGAAGAGCTGTTCCCATTAGAGTCTGCAGCACGCTGTGTACCTGGTGGTCCATCCGTCGCCTGCTCCTCTGCCAAGGCCGTAGAATGGGATGAGTCTTTCAAAAACTGTATTGACCCTTCAGGTCGAGCAGTAAAAGCCGTACATAATGAAGCTTATTAATAACCTTCGATATAAATAATCAAGGCGCCTCTATGGCGCCTTGAGCTTTTCTACTTAATCATCAAACGCTCTCAACGACGCAAGCTCAATTGTCTAAGCGATGCTTAAGATCCAAATCTTTATTATCAATACTGATCACCACTGGCTGATTGATCATCTGCACCAACATCATAGAGCGTGCCTCACCGTCCGGCTCTTGATATAAAGCCCGAATACCACAAAACTGACCACCTTTAACTTCAATTTCTTGCCCTACTTCTGGTAATCCAAGTTGCTCGTGATCGGGTAGATATTCCAGTTTTTTTAGCTCGGTGATTAATGCTTCCGATAATTCTTTAGGTTCAGGGCCAAAACGAACAAAATCGACAACGCCACGTGTTGAACGTACAGTCGTAAACGTCGGTCCTTGCTTATAATCAAAACACACGAAAATATAAGACGGGAAAACGGGCTCTTGTACTTTTTTTCTTTTACCACGAAGAATTTTCTCAACTTCCATTTGCGGATAAAAACATTCAACCCCTTGATTTTCAAGATGGCTCTTTGCCCTTGCTTGTTCACCTCGCTTACAATAAAGCAGATACCAACCTTTCATAACCTTAGCCAACCTTCTTATTATGCTTTATTTACGCCACTTATGCATTTGGCAATAGAGAAAGTATACCTAAACTACTTGAAGTGGGAAGAGGATAAACACTCTGATCATCAATAGGGCTCGAAGCTAATATTCATTAGACGCCATCCCGTCACTTTATGCAGATGATCGTTTACTCAGCGCGGCTTAATAACAAACGACAACAATAATTAATCCAACAATCCATCCACGCCAAAAATGTAACCAAATGTGAAAACTTAGTTTTCACACAACATCAAGAGTAAAAAACGTTAGAAATATTTTATTTTTCAAAACACTACATTTTTAGCGATTTCTTTGTTTTCATTTTATGTCTTGCAGCACTATACGCTTAGCGGTATACGTATCGGTCAACGAAACAAATTATTACTAAATTTATAACCCAAACAACTGGATATTTAGCGTCAACAACTGAGGTTCGATAATGGCTTCCGTTGCTATAACCAAACGACTTGGAGTTGCAGGTAGGCGGCAAGTGAGTGACTCCCCATGAACATAGCCAAATGATGTGATTGGGATACACGAACGTAGCCAACACCGCTGCATCTTGAAGTAGGAAGGGTATACACGCTTCCGTTGCTATTCGGGAATAACAATAATTACATTAATAATCTCTGCGCTACCACCATCTCAGATAGGATTAACAATAACGATCTGCAAGAGTGGTAAGACAAACAGAGAGGCACTTACAGGAAGAGCGGTATGTCTGACTTGAATATATTCAAGCAACCTAAATCATTTTATTTGATTTTTTCAATTGAGTTTTGGGAACGATTTGGCTTCTACGGAATGCAAGCGATTTTGACGGTATATATGGTCAAAATCTTAGGTATGAGTGAGTCAACTTCATTTGTTCTATTTGGTGCATTCTCTGCTTTAGTTTATGGATTTGTTGCCGCTGGCGGCTGGATTGGCGATAAGATTATTGGTACAAAACGTGCCATCACGCTTGGTGCAATCATCTTAATGGTCGGTTATCTGTTATTAGGTTTATCCACAACGGATGGCCATTGGGGAGGGCCAACGCTAATTTACATTGCGATGGGATTCATCACTGTCGGTAATGGTTTATTTAAAGCCAATCCATCAAGTTTACTCTCCAAGGTTTATGCCGATAACGATCCTCGACTCGATGGTGCCTTTACGATGTACTATATGGCCATCAACCTTGGCTCCTTCTTTTCTATGATCATCACCCCGATAGTCGCTGAACGTGCGGGATATGGTATGGCATTTGGTGTGAGTGCGATTGGCCTAGCGATCACGGTAGTCAACTTTATGATGTGCTTAAAAATGCTCAAAAAAGTTGGTTCACCTGCCGATCTGAATCCTGTTAATCGTCGCTCATTAATGGTGGTTATCCTAGGCTCTGTACTCGCTAGCTTTATTTCTAGCTATCTATTACAAAACCTCTTCTTAGCCCATATGATTTTGGTCATAGCTGGCTTAACCATTCTGGGTTGCTATTTTAAAGAAACCTTTTCAATGACTGGCTTAGAACGTAGAAAGATGCTCGTCGCCTTTGCTCTTATGCTGCAAGGCGTGGTTTTTTTCGTACTCTACTTCCAGATGCCGACTTCATTAAACTTTTTTGCCATTCATAACGTTAGCCCAAGCCTGTTCGGTTTCCAAGTTGAACCAGAACAGTTCCAGGCACTTAACCCATTCTGGATCATGCTAGCAAGTCCGCTACTGGCGATGTTATACGGTAAGTTAGGTGAGCGTTTAGCGATGCCGTTTAAATTTGCCATTGGCATGGGATTATGCGCGCTTTCTTTCTTGGTACTTTCTTGGTCGACAAGTTTTGCGAACACTCAAGGGATCATCAGTTCAAACTGGTTAGTCATGAGCTATCTATTCCAGTCGATCGGTGAATTATTGGTATCAGGACTTGGCTTGGCGATGGTGGCACAACTAGTCCCACAACGTATGATGGGGTTTGCTATGGGTATGTGGTTTTTAACCTCGGCTGCAGCAGCTGTTGCCGCAGGATGGGTAGCTAGCTTAACCTCTGTCCCTGAACACATTACCACAGCGCAAGAATCACTGGCTATTTACGGTGACGTGTTTGGAAAAATTGGTTATGTCACAGCAGGAATCACTATCTTAACCTTTTTAATCGCGCCAATGCTGAGCAAAATTTGTCAAAGCACTACCGAGATTGAAACGCTAACTCCCGTTGAAGCATAAATCGCTTAATCGATACGGCCTCTCTTTGCTGTAGCGGTCACCTCCATTTAAAAAGCCAAACATCACCGTTTGGCTTTTTTATTATTTGCTGCAGCGTTAACGGTTTTTTGGAGTCAACAGCAGCACGGCTTTGGTTGCATTGCTAACCACCAGCGGAAACATTATCACAGCAAAACAACGGCCCTAATAACGAGCATGGATTAAATCAACCATCATCTCAATGTGCAGATCAGAATCATTAAGACAGGCAATATAGTTAAATGCTTCCCCTCCAGCCTCAAGAAAAAGATGTTTATTCTCTTCGCTAATTTCTTCCAACGTTTCTAAACAATCAACCGAAAATGCTGGGCAAATAATATCGATCTTTTTCATCCCCTGCGAAGGTAAAGCCTGCATAGTTTTATCGGTGTAGGGCTGTAACCACTCTTCTTTACCAAACTGCGATTGGTAAGTCATCATGACTTGTTGATCACTCAAACCTAATTCTTGTGCGAGTAAATGGGTCGTTTTCCGGCAGTGTTGAGGATAAATATCACCATTATCAGCGTAGCGTTTAGGTATGCCATGATAAGAGCAAATCAGTACATCACCTTGCCCTTTTTCACTCCACGAACTGCGAACTTTGTCCGCTAAAGCACGAATGTATAACGGATGGTCATGATAATCGGTAATAAAATCGATTTCCGGTATAACCCTTTGCGTTTTCATTGCTTTGGCTAAACCATCAAACACCGCTGCTGTCGTGGTTGCTGAATATTGTGGATAGAGCGGTAACACTATTATTTTTTCAACGCCTTGATCTCGTAACGCTTGCATACCACTCAGTAAACTTGGGTTTCCATAGGTCATTCCTAGTTCAACCGGATAATCAAGGCGCTGTTGAAGTTTCTCTTGTTGCCGCTTTGAATAAACCAATAACGGCGAGCCTTCATCCATCCAAACCGATTGATACAACTTAGCGACTCGAGGAGAGCGTAACGGTAAAATGACACCATGGAGTAATGGACACCATATCCAACGCGTCAAATCAACCACACGATGATCATGTAAAAACTGACTTAAAAATCGTTTGACGGCTTTAGGCGTCGGTTCATCTGGCGTGCCTAAATTAGCCAGCAATACACCAAGTTTTTTTTTCGTTTGCATAACTTCCATTGATTCAGTCCACAGAGAATAGTAAGTACGTCACAACAACCAAAAAGTTTAAAAAAAGCGACCGTCAAGGTCGCTTTTATGATCAATGCGTTAGTTAACCTAAACAAATTGAAAACTAGGTGACATTATGCCAACGCTTTTTCAATATCAGCACTAACTTCAGCAACCTGCTTGGTACCATCAAATTTTAAATATTGAGTATGTCCAGCCGCCGCTTCTTTGCCGTAGTATTCGATCAAAGGTGCCGTTTGGTCATGATAAACACTAAGACGAGCACGTACTGTCTCTTCTTTATCATCATCACGCACTACTAAATCTTCACCCGTAACATCATCTTTACCAGCGACTTTAGGTGGATTATAGATAGCATGATAAGTACGACCAGAAGGAAGATGTGCTCGACGACCCGCCATACGCTCAACAATCACGTCATCAGCAACATCAAATTCAATCACATAATCCACGTTAATTCCCATCGCCTTAAGGCCATCGGCTTGCGGAATTGTGCGAGGAAAACCATCCAGTAAAAAACCTTTTTCACAATCAGCTTGAGCAATACGCTCTTTAATCAGACCTAAAATAATGTCATCAGAAACAAGCTGACCAGCGTCAATCACTGATTTCGCTTTTTTACCAAGCTCAGTGCCCGCTTTGATAGCGGCACGTAGCATATCACCAGTAGAAATTTGTGGAATACCATATTTTTCCATGATGAATTGAGCCTGTGTGCCTTTACCTGCACCCGGAGCGCCGAGAAGAATGATGCGCATGTTTAATCCTCTTTTGAAAATTGTGTTATACCGAAGCTCACAGCCTAACGGAATTGAGAGACGGTAAGTTTCGGTATAATAAGATAAAAACTGGTCATTAAAGTAGAGATCACTCAAGATGGCCAAATCATTTAAGCGAGTGATTCTAACATAAAATCCACTAAAAAGAGCAGAGTAAGACTAAAGAATCACGCCTCTTCATAGTACGAACAGAATAAATGTATCGCCCTGAGTACTGGCTGAATCAGTCAGCTTCATAAAGACCAAACTCGCACGATGGCGAGTTTGGTCTTATCGTTTAAGACAATAGAGTTATGCGTGAGTTAATAACTCATTGACCGCTTTAACATATTGAGTCGGATCTTCCATTGCTCCGCGCTCAGCCAGCATCGCTTGCCCTAATAAGACTTCCACCCATTGACCAAACGCTTGCTCATCGGCTTCATCAGCCATACGTTTGACCATGCTATGCTCTGGGTTGATCTCAAAAATGTATTTCACTTCCGGTACGGCTTGTCCCGCAGCGGCTAATAGTTTAGCCATTTGCGTGCCCATTTCACCATCATCGGTAACCACAACGGCAGGCGTTGAAGCAAGCTTAAACGTGGTACGAACGTCTTTCACTCTTGAACCTAAATAAGTTTTGATACGCTCAACTACCGTTTGAAACTCTTGTTCCGTTTCTTTGTGCTTCTCTTTCTCAGCTTCATCGTCAAACTTGCTCAAATCCAAACCAGCTTTGGTGATAGATTGGAAAGATTTACCATCAAATTCGGTTAAGTAGTTCATCAACCACTCATCTATTCGATCGTACATCAGAATGACTTCAATACCTTTAGCCTTGAATTGCTCCAAGTGAGGGCTGTTTTTCGCTGCCAGATAGCTATCCGCCGTCAAGTAGTAAATCACCTCTTGACCTTCTTTCATTCGCTCAACATACGCTGCTAAGCTCACGTTCTGTTGTGCTGACTCTTCATGAGTTGAAGCAAAACGCAGTAATCCAGCGATTTTTTCACGATTAGCAAAATCCTCAGCAGGCCCCTCTTTCATCACGAGACCAAACTCTTTCCAAAACGTTTGGTACTTCTCACTGTCGTTCGAGGCAAGACGCTCAAGCATGGTCAACACTCGCTTGGTACAAGCATTACGCAGCGATTGAGTCACTTTATTATCTTGTAAGATTTCTCGCGAGACGTTGAGCGGTAAATCGTTGGAGTCGATTAACCCACGGACAAAACGCAAGTACGACGGCATGAACTGCTCAGCATCATCCATGATAAAGACACGTTGTACGTACAATTTCAAACCATGTTTATGGTCACGGTTGTACATATCCCAAGGAGCTTTAGCCGGAATATACAGTAAGCTGGTGTAGTCGTTTTTCCCTTCAACTTTGTTATGGCTCCAAGTCAACGGGTCGGCAAAATCATGGGAGACATGCTTGTAAAACTCTTGATACTCCTCATCACTGACGTCAGATTTAGAGCGAGTCCATAGGGCTTGAGCCTTGTTAATTTGCTCCCACTTAACCTCTCCCGTCTCTTTCCCTTCCTCATCACGTATCGATGTTTGAATGTAAACTGGAATGCCAATATGATCAGAGTATTTAGAAATAATTTCTCGTAAACGCCACTCAGATAAGAACTCTTTACCCTCGTCACGCATGTGCAAAACAATATCGGTACCACGAGAAGCTTTCTCTATCGTTTCAACCGTATACTCACCTTCTCCTTGTGAGTGCCATTGTACCGCTTGATCAGCCGCCAATCCTGCTGCGCGAGTCCGCACTGTCACTGCATCAGCGACGATAAACGCAGAGTAGAAACCAACACCAAACTGACCGATTAATTGTGAGTCTTTAGACTGCTCTTGAGAAAGTTTAGAGAAAAACTCTGCCGTGCCTGACTTAGCAATGGTTCCCAAATGCTCAATAACGTCGTCGCGACTCATACCGATACCGTTGTCTGAAATGGTCAAGGTATTGGCTTTGGCATCAAACGACAGTTTGACCCCTAATTCTGCATCACCTTGATACCAATCAGGGTTGGATAACGCTTGGAAACGCAGTTTATCGGCCGCATCAGAGGCGTTAGAAATCAACTCGCGTAGGAAGATCTCTTTGTTGGAGTATAAAGAATGAATCATCAAATGAAGCAATTGCTTTACTTCAGATTGAAAACCACGTGTTTCTTTGTTGTTGGTTGTCGTCTCGCTCATTTTAGCTCCGTAACATCATATCAAACCCCATCCATCACACTAAAATGGGTAGGAAGAACATAGATTTGCTATTAACATGTGGCTTGGCAATGTAAATTCAAGGTCAAAAAACATAAAAACACTGTTTTTTGGATTTTTTTTGATTATTCTCTACTGGTTTTAGGTTTCACCCTTAAGAATTTCGATCAGGGTAATGAAAAAAGTCTGTCATTGATACCTCTCAAAACCGTTAACACGATGAGTTCGCAGTGATAAACAACAGTAAAATATTGTTGTTTCATCGATAATGATCGTGTAGCTGACGACAAATATGATCGAATAATACGAAACTAGGGCAGTAAAACCCCAAGCGCGACAGAACTTGGCCATTTTGAGTAACAACCATTAAAAAGAAGAACTCAATGAGCAATTTAGCTAGCAAATTCATTCTTGCCAATCGGTTTATTTTTGACTCGACATCAAACTTATTGGTCGATCAAACCGGAGAAGAAGAGACGCGTCTCGGCAGCAATGAGAGTCGTATTCTCTCTATGTTTGTTCAACATCCTAACCAAATTATTTCTCGTGATGACCTACACAATTATGTGTGGCGAGAACAAGGCTTTGAAGTCGACGATTCTAGCTTGACTCAAGCAATTTCTACGCTAAGAAAAATGCTTAAGGACTCAACAAAACTCCCTCTGTTTATTAAAACGGTGCCTAAACGTGGTTATCAGTTTATTGCTAGCGTTGAGCCCATTGTGCCGCCCGAACCGGTCATTGCTGAGCCAGAGATCGCGTTAGAAAATAGCGCCGCTAACCAAGACGAGAGCGCCTTTTCAGGAGATAGCCATACTGATCTCACTGGCAAATCTAACGATACATTCATGGGCACAAAAGATACGGTTTCCGCGAAACGCTTATCGGATCTTTGCTCATTGGCAATGTTAATGTGTGCCATCTTATTACCGATCATGGTGCTCTTTTTTAGTTCACCGTCTTCCTCACAATTTCGTCAACTGGCCGTGGTCAATGATGTCGTGATCAGTTCGCCCATCAATCACCCAGACCTGAGCACATGGCTACCTCTGATCAAATCGTGCATCAAAAAGCATCACTCGATGCGCTCTGATGATATGATCCTGAAAGAAGTGATCGCGACAGGTGGTGATAATGGTCAACTGATCCTGAACTATATTCATTTACCTCAGTTTTCTGGGGAAAATATTACTTTGCGGATTTTTGCTAACCCAGATGACACCGATAAAGTGTGCCAGTAAGGAACAACGATGACCAAACAAATCTCTGCATTTTTATTGCTTATCTCAACAGTTGTCAGTAGTTGGATCTATTGGACGAATGAAACGAAGCTAGACAATGTGTTGATGTCTCGTGAGTGGCAATCAAAAATGGTGACCTTAATCGAAACCACTCAACCTAATGATGCGGTGGGACCTCTGCATCGCGTTGACGTCTCTTCAAACGTAAAATATCTGCCGAATGGTACTTACTTGCGGGTATCGAGAGTGAAACTGTATTCGATTGAACCGTTATCAGCCGACCGACCTGATAACATTATTAATATCTCTGAGTCTGGAGAATGGAGCATCAGTGATAACTACCTTCTCGTATCACCGACGGAATTTAAAGATATCTCATCTTCTTACAGTAAAGATTTTACGCCCAAGCAACTGCAGTTAATCACTCAACTGTTTAAGATGGACGCTCAACAGAGCCGAAGGATTGATATCATTAACAAGAAAACCTTACTACTCACTAGCTTGAGCCATGGTTCAACGGTACTGTTTGGTAATGGATAGTCACCACTTCTACATCATGAGTTGCCCATTAGTTGCCTATGAACAAAGTAAACATTGATATTTATTATTGCCGGCAATGCCAGTGGATGTTAAGAGCGTCTTGGCTAAGCCAAGAGCTCTTGCAGACATTCAGTGAAGAGATTGACATGGTCTCTTTACATCCAGATACCGGTGGACGTTTTGAGATCTTTTGCAACCAACGCTCAATTTGGGAACGAAAAAGGGATAATGGCTTCCCAGAAGCCAAAATATTGAAACAACGGGTAAGAGATATTATCGATCCACAACGCGATTTAGGTCATATTGACCGCTAACGAATAGCGCTCAATATGACCGAGAAAGAGAGCATTATAGCGAAAGATCAAGCGATGCTAAGATTTCCCCCTCAAAGCCATAGACGGTGAAACAAAATCCGTCTAAGACAGCAAAACTGGCGACGCTCTGAGATCGAGGGAACGTCACTGAACCTGGGTTTAATACAAAATGATTACCGCATCGTTCTGCTCGTGCAAGATGAGTATGACCATGAACAACAATATCACCCATCGATAAAGGCGGCAGATTCTGCTCATCATAGAGATGGCCATGAGTAAGAAACAATCGCTGTCCTGAGGGCAATAATACCCACGCAAAGTCACTCATGATTGGAAAATCCAATAACATTTGATCCACTTCGCTATCGCAATTCCCCCGCACCGCAATAATTTGTTTAGCGTAGTCATTTAATTTTTCGGCTACCGCGGGAGGGTTATACCCTTCAGGAATAGGGTTTCTCGGACCATGATTTAATAAATCACCCAATAAAATCAGCGCATTCGCTCCAGACTGGGTAAATTGCTGTAACATTTTTTCAGCTGCAGGCAAAGCGCCATGTAAGTCTGAAGCAAAGAACAGTTTCATTATCTCTCCCCTCTCTCAAATCCGGTCGTCCGTAACGACAAACATACCGTCCTTTGTCAATGTCGACTCGTAAATGACGACGGCCTATTGATTGTGTAAAAAATTTTATTGTACGTTTTTTCATAACCTACGTCATCTTCGTCAATCTTGGTGTTGAGAGTGACACTTCCTCCAGGGAATGACCACAGACAAGAGAAAAGCTTGAACACCAAGAGAGATACACATAAGCTGATTAAGCGTTTGTTTGCTTAATACATTACCCATGCAAGGAGGCAAAATGAACATTTTTATCACTGGTGCCACTGGTTTAATTGGTCGTGAGCTGATCAAACAATTAATCACTCACGATATCGTCATCCTCACACGAGATATCGCTAAGGCACAGCGGAAACTTGCCCACGCTAACACTAAAATCTCGTTCATTAGTGATATTAATCAATTGCATGATCTTAATCGCTTCGATGCGGTGATTAATTTAGCAGGAGAACCCATCGCCGATAAACGCTGGACTGGCAAACAAAAGCAGCGCATTTGCCAAAGTCGTTGGCAGTTAACCGAGCAGTTGGTTGAATTGATCCATGCGAGTACCACACCGCCAACACTTTTTCTTAGTGGCTCTGCAGTGGGGTATTATGGCGATCAACACGAGCATCCCTTCGACGAAAGTTTGCAAGTGCAAAGCCAACAATTTTCTCATCACATTTGTGCCGTTTGGGAACAAACAGCGATGCGCGCTCAATCATCCAGAACGCGAGTTTGCTTGATGCGAACAGGAATCGTCTTATCGCCTGAAGGCGGTGCATTAAAGAAAATGCTCCCTCCCTATCGCCTAGGATTAGGCGGGCCAATTGGCCGTGGTACCCAGTATATGCCGTGGATCCACATTAGTGATATGGTACGGGCAATCGTTTTTCTGCTGGAAACCGAACATGCTCAAGGCGCTTTCAATATGTGTGCCCCACACCCCGTTACCAATGCTGTCTTTAGTCAAACTCTCGCCGCGAGCCTCCGAAAGCCTCATTTATTAACCACTCCACGATGGGCGATCAAACTGCTGCTTGGTGAGGCGAGTGAATTACTGTTTGATAGCTTGCGTGCGAAACCAAAGAAATTGACAGAGTTAGGCTTTCAATTTAATTTTTCACGACTTGAACCGGCGTTAAAACAGCTATTATCACATCACCATTAATTGGATTCATTATGACTCGCTCGATCCTTATCACAGGTTGCTCAACAGGTATTGGCTATATGGCAGCACTAGCCCTAAAACAACGCGGCTATCATGTCATTGCTTCTTGCCGGCACATCGATGATGTCAAGCGCTTACAGCAAGAAGGGTTGACTTGTATTCAGTTGGATCTCAGCGATGAACGGAGTATTCATCAGGGAGTAAACGAGGCGCTCGAGCTTTCAAATCATCAACTTTACGCTCTATTTAATAATGGCGCTTATGGGCAACCTGGCGCGCTAGAAGACTTATCAACCGCAGCATTACGCGCTCAATTTGAAACTAATTTTTTTGGCTGGCATACATTAACAACCTTATTGCTTCCGCACTTTCGTCAACAAGGGTATGGACGAATCATTCAAAACAGCTCCATTTTAGGCTTTGCTGCGATGAAATATCGTGGTGCTTACAATGCGTCTAAATTTGCGATTGAAGGATGGACAGATACGTTGCGTTTAGAGCTCCAAGCGAGCAATATTCATATTAGTTTGCTTGAACCAGGGCCGATTAACACTGAGTTTCGAGCTAATGCATTAACCGCCTTTAAACGCTGGATCAACATTGAGCATTCTCTTCACCACCAAGCTTATCAAACTCAGTTAGCCCGCTTGAAAAATGCACAATCAAACCATCCTTTTGCTCTGCCTGCTGAAGCGTGTTTAGCGCCGATATTGCATGCTTTAGAAGCCAAACACCCCAAGCTTCGCTACCGAGTGACCGTACCAACGAAAGTGTTTGCACTCTTGAAAAGACTCTTACCTGGACGAGTATTAGATAAATTGCTCAGCAAAGCGGCGTAGCTGTCATTGATTCGTCATATTGGTTTGCCATACTGATCATGCTCAGGTGATATCACGAAATAAGATATCAATCATGGTACAACACCAAACACTGGGTATACCCAAACAACTTGGAGTTGCAGGTAGGTGGCAAGTGAGTGAGTCCCCATGAGCATAGATAGACTCTATGATTGGGGTGAACAAACATAGCCAACACCCCAGCGGCTTCAAGTAGGAAGGGATATATCCTTCTAAATATATCCTAGGTGATAGGCTGGTACTCTCTGCTGCCATCATCCAAGGAAGGCATTGAGTATGACCCAAATGACATTAAATCAATGGAATTGGCTCGGTGTCACGGTTGTTTTGGCACTGCTGATCCTTTTTTAGCACCTTTGCTTGCTTTAACGGAAAAACCACTTCGGTGGTTTTTTTATGCGTGTGTGAGAGACGCTTTCTCTTTCAAGTCATCAATCAGCCTTGAGTTTTGCTTTTTTATCCCCCATTTGTGTAACAATGCCTCAATGCAATAAGGAATGATCATGCACCCAACTCATCATAGTGATGTGTCTCAACACAATTTTCAGGAAATATTGGCCAACTCAGCTCAGCAACCCGTGCTGTTTTACTTTTGGGCCCCCATCAGTGATGAAAGTGCTCAACTACTTCCTGAATTGCAACAACTCGCTCAGCAATACGCTGGTGCCTTTCAATTAGCGACGTTAAATTGTCAACAAGAGCAAGCTCTCGCTGCTCAGTTTGGTATTCAGGCATTACCAACCATTGCATTATTTATTAATGGTCAACCGGTGGATGGATTAGGTGGGCCGCAACCACTCAGTACCATCATCGATATGCTCGATAAACACTTACCTAGCCAAGAAGAGCGTACCGTTCAAACTGCATTACAACTCGTTAAGCAGCAAGACTATACGCAGGCGTTACCGTTACTCCTTGAGCTCAGTGAAACTTGGCAAAGCCAAGGTGAAGTTAAGCTAGCATTAGCGGACTGCTTTATTGCCACTCGTCGTTTTGCCGAAGCCAAAACGCTGTTAGATACCGTACCTATGCAATATCAGCAAAGCGATTACAAACGTTTGTTGGCACAAATTGAATTGTATGAACAAGCCGCAGAAAGCCCAGCGATTAAAGAGCTAGAAGAAGCGTTAGCGCAAGATAGTACCAATGCGACTATTGCTAATGAATTGGCCTCTCAATACCATCAAGTGCAACGTGATGAAGATGCCCTAGAACTACTCTGGCGCTTTCTACAGGATGATCTAACGCTATTAGATGGAGAAATGAAAAAAACGTTTATGGATATTTTAAGCGCATTAGGTCAGGGGAATCCTATCGCCGCGCGTTATCGCCGACAACTTTACTCTCAGCTCTATTAATCTCCAACTGACTCACAACGCTATCTTAGCTAAAAGGTAGCGTTGAATTTGTGATGTGGTTTCTCTCTTTTGTCCTGCGTATTACCCTTCATTTTTTTCCCTGTCATTATTCAACGATAAATTCTCATTAGCCCTCAGTTTTTCATGCTGATGATTGCCTATTCAGGCGTTCTGATACACAATGATTTTTGGATTTTTTATTGGTACCTAAACAACGTAAAGCGTTGTCATAAGGTCTATTACTCAAAGGGAACGTCATGGCTATTGATTCATTGATTACAATCGGCGTGTTTGTCTTCGTCGCCATTGTATTTATTATGTCGGCAGTAAAAACCGTCACTCAAGGTAACAACTGGACGGTAGAACGTTTCGGTCGTTACACCCACACACTCCGCCCCGGCTTAAACATCATTGTTCCATTTGTTGATAAAGTTGGAAGCCGTATCAATATGATGGAACGGGTGCTTGATATTCCCGCGCAAGAAGTGATCAGCAAAGACAATGCCAGCGTCGTCATCGATGCGGTGTGTTTTGTGCAAGTCATTGACGCGGCGAAAGCCGCTTATGAAGTCACGGATTTGGAACACGCCATTCGTAACCTGACATTAACCAATATGCGTACAGTGCTTGGCTCAATGGAGCTGGATGAAATGCTCAGTCAACGGGATATGATCAACACAAAATTACTGACCATCCTTGACCAAGCGACCAATCCTTGGGGCGTAAAAATCACTCGTATTGAAATCAAAGACGTTCAACCCCCTGCCGATCTGACGGCTGCGATGAATGCGCAGATGAAAGCCGAGCGGAATAAACGCGCAGAAGTCTTGGAAGCGGAAGGCGTTCGCCAAGCACAAATTTTACGTGCTGAAGGCCAAAAACAGTCCGAGATCCTTAAAGCCGAAGGTGATAAGCAAGCGGCAATTTTACAAGCAGAGGCTCGTGAACGCGCCGCAGAAGCGGAAGCTAAGGCCACTAGCATGGTTTCTGAAGCCATTGCTAAAGGGGATATGCAAGCCGTTAACTATTTTATTGCTCAAGGCTATACCGACGCTTTAAAATCTATCGGCCAAGCAGAAAACAGCAAAATCATTATGCTGCCACTTGAAGCAACGGGCTTGATGGGTTCTATTGCTGGGGTCGCAGAAATGTTCAAACATTCAGCAGATAAAAAGGGATAACGCTTGATTGAATGGCTCGCTCAATTTAATTACTGGCATTGGTTAGCCTTCGGGCTGGCCTTATTAGCCGTTGAACTGTTAGGAACTGCAGGCTACTTCTTATGGCTTGGCCTATCTGCTCTTTTAGTTGGTCTGATTATGCTGCTCATCCCAATGGGATGGCAGTTGCAGTGGATGGCGTTTGCCAGCTTTGTACTATTAACAACTTGGCTCTGGTGGCGTCGCCAATTTAAATCGGATCGATATGACGATGCTCAACGCTCGCTAAATCAGAAAGAGAAACAGTTAATTGGACGGCGACTATTGCTCACTGAACCCGTAAAAGCGCAAGTCGTCACTCGATTACAACTGGGGGATAGCACGTGGTCAGCGATCAGTGATCAAGATATTGCCGCTGAATCTATGGTAGAGGTTATCGCGCTTGATGGGATTACGCTTAAAATTAAACCTTATCAACCTTTAGAAAAATAAGCACTTGCCTTGAGTGAGAGTGAAGGATAGCTCTCACTCACTCTATGAATGTATGATTAAGGTAAATCTACGTAACTAACGCTGCTGTAGCTTCAGTCAGAAGTAGACAGTAGAAAAACGATGAGAATCTATCAGGCCTTATCGTCTACATCTTTACAACAACCCTTCAATTCTTTAATGATCGGACAATCATGCCCTTCATCACCAGGGCAAGATGCAATCCACTCTTCAAGCTGCTGCTTAATCAAGCTGAGTTCGTTCAGTTTACTCGATACTTCCTGCAACTTTTCTTGTGCTCGCGCACGCACTGCTGCGCGCGTGCGCAGTGGATCATTGGCGAGTGTGAGCATGGCTTTACACTCATCCAGACTAAAACCTACTCGCCGACAGCGAGCAATTAATAACAAATCATCGACATGCTGTGGTGTGTAAGTTCGGTAACCACTTGTAGATCGTAATGGCACAGTGATCAGACCTTTCTCTTCATATAACCGAATCGATTTAGCACTTAGTCCTGTTAATTTAGCAATTTGGCTAATATTCATCATATTTTTAATTATTGGCTTACTGCCCATGATAAGAAAGATTTCTGCTGGTTTTCATCCAGCTCAAGATAAATTTTTTGAATCGCTTTTAATTTATCTTTATTAATTGGCACGTCTTTTACCAACGCTGTAGGATGTGTAGTAAAGCTGCGCATTGATACATCATTTATCGCAGCTTTACTCTCCGTTCGATTAAATTGACGAAGTTGTTTGGTGTAATCTCCCATGAAAGCAAATGAACGACCAGGAATAAAATCTTGGTCAATAACAAGATCACCTTGAGTAACCTCTATATTTAAGCTGGGACGACGATCAAATTCTCTGGCATTACTTTCATCGCGAATAGTCATTGCCGACGTTAAGTTGACAACACCAGAATCACCAGAGACTTTTAATACCATCAGTGGGGATTTATATTTATTTTGCTTACCAGACATCTGAATAATTCGCTCAGTTCGTACAAGTAACTGGTGTTCACCCGGATCTAAAGTCAATTCGGAACGATGTCCAAAATTCACACCTTCCGATTCACCATTCACCGCTAACAATTGAATATCACGGTCAAAGTTAATATTAATAACCGCATATCCGCTAAACGAAATACTCAATAATGAAATAAGTAAACTGATAGGTAAAACTTTCATAGAACGTCCTTAAAATGAAATGGCGAGCCAAAGCTCGCCTTTACTCTACAACTCAATAATCTAACTTCGTTTAGAAATAATATTCTACACCGACAGAGTACTCATCATAATCTGCTGATTTCCAACGACCTTTGTATGAATCACCAAAATCAAGAGTACGAGCACGGGCATAAAGCACCGCTGATGGATCTACAAAATACAGCGCTTGTACAGACAGTACATCATCATCCGAACCTTTTAGCTTACTACCACCAACTTTAAGCTCATCATTTTTAGCATAACCTAACTTAAACTGCCAATCGCCAGTCGTATAAGCCAAGCCTGCTGAATACGCATTTTGTTTCTCTTTATCACCAGCGGCAGGTTTCGCTTCCATCATCTTATATTGTGCATAGAAGGAAAGTCCATTATCAAACCATCCTTGAACACCAAATAGATAGGCGTCGTTATCCCATTCAGTGCTCTCTTTAGCTACGTCACGGTTACCTTCATAAGCTAAATCAAATTGGAAGACAGATACTTTATAATGCGCAGCGGCACCTATCCAATAATCTTTACCATCGCCTTTCTGCGCTCCATCTTTACCAGCCATACCATACGCTAAATTAAAAGATAGGCTATCTGCAAATGTTGGCGTATCCCAACGAATCGTATTTGAAGCACGGTCTTGATGCTTAGTTCCACCGATAGCCCCACCCCAGTCGTATACATCACCTAAACCAGGGTTAGATGCTGGCCAATCCACCAATTCGTAAAGAGGTGACAAGACTCGGCCTAAACGAACAGTACCATAACTATCGTGTTTAAAACCTACAAACGTATCACGAGCACCTAGTTCAGAGCCAGGATCAGAGAAGGATGGGTCAACATATCCAGCTTCAATTTGCCAAATAAAAGTTGATTCAATGTTTTTGAAGTCTTTCTCGCCACGGAAACCAATTCGAGATTCATTATTAAGCTGAGAGCCTCCTAACTTATCATCGGTTTCTTTATTACCAGCATCGTAATCTCGGTAAGCGGCTTGTAATGCGATAACACCATAGACCTCGTAGTTATCTGCTGCAGAAACATTGAATGCAATACCAGATGCAAGCATTGTTGCAACGGCTGCACCGACTAAGGAAGGTTTAAAATATTTGTCCATGGAAAACTCCTAAAAATGGATATAGCTGTTTTTATGTTTTCCCCCAAAAGTTGGCCGCCGAAGGGAGAAAGCTTTTCCTTGTATGAGAATAAGTACTATCTCTCATCACTATCTGCATACACGTTGTGTATCCATGCATTAAGACTATCTGGATAAGGTAAAACATCAATCAGATCTTAATTTTTAACTAAAAAAATATGAGCCATAACAAATTTTAAGCGAGTAAGTGATCAAGATCGAATAATTAACACACTCAACAATAAAGCAATAAAAATCGTTATATAACAATATCTTATTTAAAATTAAAAATTCAATAATTGAAGTGAGTCGCATTGATCAAAAATAGAAAGTGACAAATTAATTACAAGCCATTTCACTCCTTCCCTCTATTTAGCTAAGTTATTTTCTAGCAATAAAAAACCCTTAACCATTGATCACTGGTTAAGGGTTTTGGTTAGCATTTAAAATCGTTAGGAGAGGAGATCCAACAAATCTTGCTCAGAAAATATCTCGATTCCCAGCTCTTGAGCCTTAACTAATTTAGATCCTGCCGCTTCGCCCGCAAACAGCATATCGGTATTTTTTGATACACTACCGGTCACTTTGGCACCTAAGCTTTGTAAAGCCGCCTTGGCTTCAGTACGTGATAATTGAACCAGAGAGCCCGTCAATACCACCGTTTTTCCAGCCAGTGGCTGTGGCTTTGCTACATCTTGAGGCTCAATATCAGGCCAAGTTACGCCTAAATCTCTCAATTCTTGCACAACACGTTGGTTCTTTTCCTGACTAAAGAAAGCATGCACATGACTCGCAACGATCATTCCGACATCTTGAACTCCAATCAACTGCTCAATAGAGGCTTGGCTAATTGCTTCCAAAGTACAAAAATGTTGAGCCAGATTCATTGCTGTTGCTTCGCCAACTTCACGGATACCTAGGGCATATAAGAATCGGGCTAAGGTCGTACGCTTAGCGTTAATTAGTGCCTGAGTGATATTTTGAGCCGACTTAGGGCCCATTCTATCTAATACCGTTAGCTCTCCTGCTCTGAGCTTAAATAAATCGGCTGGTGTTTCGACCATTTCCCGCTCAACGAGCTGCTCAATCACTTTATCGCCTAAACCGTCTACATCCATTGCTTTACGTGATACAAAGTGCTTTAACGCTTCTTTGCGTTGCGCTTGACACACTAAGCCGCCAGTACAGCGAGCAACAGCTTCGCCCTCGACGCGTTCAACATCAGATTGACAAACTGGACAGTGACTAGGGAAAATTATCGGTTGAGCTTCTTGAGGACGACGTTCCAATACCACTGAAACAATTTGTGGGATAACATCACCAGCACGGCGAATAATTACCGTGTCGCCAACCATAACGCCTAATCGCTCGATCTCATCAGCGTTATGTAACGTCGCATTGCTGACCGTCACACCTCCGACAAATATCGGTTCTAGCTTAGCAACAGGCGTGATGGCTCCGGTTCTTCCCACTTGAAATTCAACCTCATTTAAACGAGTCATTTCCTCTTGAGCTGGGAACTTATAAGCAATCGCCCAGCGAGGGGCGCGAGCGACAAATCCTAATTTCTCTTGCAGTGCAATATCATCAACTTTAATCACCACACCATCAATTTCGTAAGGCAAGTCAGCTCGTTTTGCCATAATCGTTTGATAGTAATCTTTAACTTGCTGAGCGTTTTCTACCCGCTGCGTCTCAGGGCTAACCGGAAGCCCCCAGCTTTTTAACTGTAAAAAACGGTCATAATGACTGGTCGATAACTCAGCACCTTCGACCACTCCGACACTATAAGCATAAAACGCTAAAGGGCGCTTAGCCGTAATACGAGAATCAAGTTGACGCAAACTCCCAGCGGCCGCATTACGTGGGTTAACAAACACCTTTTGACCTTTTTTCAGTGCTTGAGCATTCATCCGCTCAAAACCCTCTTTGGGCATAAACACTTCACCTCGAACTTCAATCCTTGAAGGCCATCCAGTTCCCGAGAGTTTAAGCGGGATCGATTTGATGGTACGTACATTTTCAGTGATATTCTCACCTGTCGTGCCATCACCACGGGTCGCAGCTTGAGTCAATCGACCATCGATATACAATAGACTAACTGCTAACCCATCCAATTTAGGCTCACAACAAAAGCGAGCGTGCTGAGTGGCAGCAACTCGCTCACCGATACGACGAAAGAAGCTATCCAACTCACTATCAGCAAAGGCATTATCTAACGATAACATCGGTCGTTCATGAGTGACTGATTCGAAACTCGATAATGGTGCCCCACCAACACGCTGACTAGGCGAATCTTCACTTACCCATTGTGGATATTGCGCTTCAATTTCTAATAACTCCCTCATCAACCGATCGTATTCAGCATCAGGAATGGTCGGGGCGTCTTCCACGTAATAACGTATCGCATGTTCATTCAGGATTTGCCGTAACTCTTGTAATCTTTGCTCTACGTGTTGCATTGGTATTCTCTCGGATCATGAAAAAAGGCTCCGGTCGGAGCCTTATGAGGTGTTAATTACTGCTGTTTAAGTTTGAACTGTTGAATTTGCTTACGATACTCAGCTAGCCGATTGGGTGTCATCAGGTTACGTGCATCATCCAAAACATTAGCGCCCATATCATCGGCAATTTGTTGAGCCGTTTTAAGCATCAACTTGAAATTCTGCTCAGCGTCACCGTAACAAGGCAAGGTCATAAAGAAAGAGATGCCTTTGGTGGTAAATTCAGCGGGATCGTCATGTTTTAATGTCCCCGGCTGTAACATATTAGCCACGCTAAATAACACTTTACCCGTTCCTGATAAATCAGCATGACGATGGTAGATATCCAGTTCACCATACAACAACCCATTTTGCTGAAAGCTGTCAAATAACTTGCTACCAACAAAAGGCTCAGCACCTGCACAGTGTACATTAAGCACAATCACCTGCATTTCAGGCTCTTCTTCAGGTGTTTCAGTTTGAGCCGGAGTAATAGATTCAGGTTGCGGTTCAACCATCGACGTTTCGATACGACTTTCTTCTGAAATAGCGTCAGCCTTTAATTTAACGCTCGGTTCTGGCGCTGCTGTATCGAGATCATGTTTAGGAACGATTTGTTGTGTTGCATCGCCACTGTCTTGCAAATCATAATCAGCAATTAGAGGGTCAATATCATGACCAGTTAAACCAAAATCAGGCTCTCGACGATCAGGGCGAGTCACTTCGTCAGTTGACGTCACCTTCGCCTCTTTTGCGGCCCTCTTATCTTGATGTTCAACATTGATACGCCCGAGCGGCTTATCGCCGAACTTCGACTTACCTTCTTTTTTACTGGTCCAAAGACCATGAAACAATAAAGCGGCTATCGCTAGCCCGCCAACAATAATGAGTACGAATCGCAATTCCTGCATCTTAAACTCTCAGTGTTTCGGTGTTGATGTTCCGAGCTCTAACGCCTATGTTGAACGTCTGCCAAGGTGGGGTGTATCAAACTATAAGGTTACTTTACCAAAAGTTACCCCTGATTTAGAACAACTTAATGTTAGAAGTTACGTCTACAGGCGCATTTTTATTATTGTAAGCTTCAGTTACACTCTAAATTCTGTTTTTTTGCGTTCATTTCGGAAGAGACCATGCCCACACGCTCTGGATTAGATTATTTTTTTGATGGTGTTCATCTGGCTTTTTCACCAGGCATCCGTCGTTTTACTTTACTTCCTTTGATGATCAACGTGCTGCTGATTGGAACGGCTTTGTATTATCTTTTCACCCATCTTAACGATTGGATAACCCAGTGGCTTGACGCTCTACCTAGTTTTTTATCTTGGCTATATTATCTGCTTTGGCCATTGCTCACTATCACTATCCTCGGTACCTTTTCCTATTTTTTCAGCACGCTAGCTAATTTTATTGCTTCGCCTTTTCATGGCCTATTGGCCGAAAAAGTCGAGCAAAAAATAACCGGAAAAATCGAAAGCGATCTCAGCTTATTCTCTGTACTCAAGGATACGCCACGCATTCTTCTTCGTGAGGGACAAAAGCTTTTTTACGTTATTCCCCGAGCACTAGGATTATTTCTACTGTTACTCATCCCCGGCTTGGGGCAAACACTAGGGCCCATCGTCTGGTTTTTATTCACCGCTTGGATACTCGCCATCCAATATTGTGATTATTCCTTTGATAACCATAAAGTTGACTTTAAAGTGATGCGAAACCAGTTAAAACAAAAACCAGGTAAAACTTACGGCTTTGGCATGATAGTCGCGCTGTTAACCACGATTCCTGTCGTTAATCTTTTTATTATGCCAATTGCAGTATGCGGAGCCACCGCCATGTGGGTTGGTGAGTTTAAATATTCCCACACCAATCACTCGGCATCTGCCAGCAAGACGATGTCCGCCAAGTAGCTCAGCTATCTAGGTAATGAATCACATCAGTCTATAAGCGAAGAGAATAAAGCCATCTAATAAATCACTAATAAGTTATAACTTTTTAATCCTTTTACTTTTCTATCGAATCTCTATTCTTGACCAGTATCAACCAATTTGTAGCAACGCATCAACGATTGATCTATGCGTAATAAAGGGACAGCACAATGAGTAAAATTTACGAAGACAACTCTCTGACTATCGGTAACACTCCTCTGGTTCGCCTAAACAAAGTCAGTAACGGCCGTGTATTAGCCAAAATTGAAGCACGTAACCCAAGCTTCAGTGTTAAATGTCGTATTGGCGCTAACATGATTTGGGAAGCAGAAAAGCAAGGCAAGTTAAAAGAAGGAATTGAGCTAGTCGAGCCAACCAGTGGCAATACTGGCGTCGCTTTGGCCTTTGTGGCTGCAGCCCGTGGTTATAAACTGACCTTAACTATGCCAGAGTCGATGAGTCTTGAGCGTCGTAAACTACTCAAAGCGCTTGGTGCTAACCTTGAATTGACTGAAGCAGCAAAAGGCATGAAAGGCGCTATTGCCAAAGCAGAAGAAATCGTCGCCAGCAACCCAAGTAAATACTTACTGCTTCAGCAATTCGATAACCCGGCCAACCCTGCTATTCACGAAAAAACCACAGGCCCTGAGATCTGGGAAGCCACCGATGGTCAAATTGATGTCTTCGTTGCTGGGGTGGGTACTGGTGGTACTCTCACCGGAACAAGCCGTTATATTAAGGGTGAAAAAGGTAAAGCGATCATTTCTGTCGCCGTAGAACCTGCCGAATCACCAGTGATCAGCCAAGCTTTGGCAGGAGAAGAAATTAAACCTGCGCCACACAAAATCCAAGGCATTGGAGCAGGATTTATTCCAGGCAACCTAGATTTAGAACTGATTGACCGTGTAGAAACCGTGACGTCTGATGAAGCCATCGATATGGCTCGCCGCTTAATGGAAGAAGAAGGGATTTTAGCCGGAATATCTTCAGGTGCTGCGGTTGTCGCCGCTAATCGCCTCGCTGAACTTCCTGAATTTGCTGGAAAAACCATTGTCACTGTGCTACCAAGCTCAGGTGAACGTTACCTAAGCACGGCGCTCTTTGCCGGTATTTTTACTGAGAAAGAAAACCAACAGTAATAGGTGATTAAATCAAATTTTCGTTCAAAAAAGCCCCATGCAGGGGCTTTTTTGTTGATCCTTGCCCCACCTTTGGTAATATCGGGATGTTTTATTTCTAGCTTCAAAATAAAGAAGCAGGCAAGATTAAAGTCAAGGCTGATTTTTGGTAAAACTCTACCTCAGCCATTGATTGTTTTAAACTGAAATAAGCGCTACCACGAAAATCCCGTTACTCCGCTAGCAGAAATGGGCAGTTAAGGTTAAGCTTATCTAAGTGAACAACTTACAAAAACTACATTAATTGGGGTATAACACATGTACGAGAAGCAAGTAGAAATCACTGCAGAAAACGGTCTTCATACTCGTCCAGCTGCACAGTTTGTTAAAGAAGCAAAAGCGTTCGATGCAGATATTACTGTCACTTCAAACGGTAAAAGCGCCAGTGCTAAAAGCTTATTTAAACTACAAACCCTTGGCCTAGTTAAAGGCACAGTGGTCTCTATCTCGGCTGAAGGCCCTCAAGCGAAAGAAGCCGTTGACCATCTAGTTGCCCTAATGGACCAACTTCACTAATCGACGCTCTCTATTTTAGATAAAGGTCATTTTGTTTAAACGACAAAGTGGCCTTATTTGAAATATGACCAACAATAAGCTAAATGTTATTGTTGGCACATCGTCCATATTCTCCCGTTTACAGTTGACCAATTTAAGGTAAGGCTATGATTTCAGGCATCCTAGCATCTCCAGGTATTGCTATCGGTAAAGCACTACTACTTCAAGAAGATGAAATAGTCCTAAACACAAACACCATCTCAGACGCAGATGTAGCAGCAGAAATTGAGCGTTTTTACGACGCACGCGCAAAATCATCCGCGCAGCTCACTGTTATTAAACAAAAAGCGCTTGAGACCTTTGGTGAAGAGAAAGAGGCCATCTTCGAAGGCCATATCATGCTACTGGAAGATGAAGAGCTAGAAGACGAAATTTTAGCCCTCATCAAAAATGATAAATTATCAGCAGATAACGCGATTTATACGGTGATTGAAGAGCAAGCCGCTGCCCTTGAATCGCTCGATGATGAATATTTGAAAGAGCGTGCAACGGATATTCGTGATATCGGTACCCGCTTTGTAAAAAATGCATTAGGCATTAATATCGTATCACTCAGTGATATTAATCAAAAAGTTATCTTGGTTGCTTACGATCTAACGCCTTCAGAAACGGCACAAATCAACCTTGATTATGTGCTTGGCTTTGCTTGTGACATTGGTGGCCGCACCTCACATACCTCAATCATGGCACGCTCTCTAGAACTGCCTGCGATTGTTGGTACTAATGACATTACCAAACAAGTAAAAAATGGTGACATGCTGGTCATCGACGCAATTAATAACAAAATTTTTGTCAATCCAACCGAAGCTGAACTTGAGCAAGCCAAACAAGTACAGCGCGACTTCTTTGCTGAAAAAGAAGAACTTGCCAAATTAAAAGATCTCCCAGCACAAACCCTTGATGGGCATAGTGTTGAAGTGTGCGGTAACATTGGTACCGTAAAAGATTGCGATGGCATCATTCGTAACGGCGGAGAAGGTGTTGGTCTGTATCGTACCGAGTTCTTATTTATGGACCGTGACGCCCTACCAACTGAAGAAGAGCAGTATCAAGCTTATAAGCAAGTTGCCGAAGCGATGAAAGGCCAATCGGTCATTATCCGTACTATGGATATTGGTGGTGACAAAGATTTACCTTACATGGATTTACCAAAAGAAATGAACCCATTTTTGGGTTGGCGTGCAATCCGTATTAGCTTAGATCGCCGTGATATTCTGCGCGATCAGTTGCGTGGTATTTTACGTGCATCGGCACACGGCACATTGCGCATCATGTTCCCAATGATCATTTCAGTTGAAGAAATTCGTGAGCTGAAAAATGCCATTGAAGAGTACAAAGCTGAGCTACGCAGCGAAGGGCTAGCATTCGACGAAAACATCGAAATTGGTGTAATGGTGGAGACACCAGCAGCAGCAGCGATCGCTCATCATTTGGCGAAAGAAGTGGCCTTCTTCTCGATTGGCACCAACGACTTGACCCAATATACCCTAGCGGTAGACCGCGGTAACGAAATGATTTCTCACTTGTACAACCCATTATCACCAGCGGTTTTAACGGTGATTAAACAAGTGATTGATGCTTCTCACGCTGCAGGAAAATGGACCGGAATGTGTGGTGAGCTTGCAGGAGATGAGCGCGCGACACTACTATTACTTGGTATGGGATTAGATGAATTCTCGATGAGTGGTATTTCTATCCCTAAAGTAAAAAAAGTGATTCGTAACACCAATTTTGCAGAAGTCAAAGCCATGGCAGAACATGCGTTGTCATTACCGACCGCCGCTGAAATTGAAGCGTGTGTAGAAAAATTCATCGCAGAGAAGTGCCAATAAGCCATCAGCCCCCTACAATAGGTGACGATCAGCAAACTCCTTGAAGGATATAAAAATAGTCGTCTATTGTTTGGGATTGGTATACTATACTGGTATAGAATAAATTTGAAACGTTAGGAGCATGACACAATGGGTCTGTTTGACAAACTTAAAAAGCTAGTCTCTGATGACAGCGCTGACGCAAGTGCAATTGAAATTATTGCACCGCTTTCTGGTGAAATTGTAAACATTGAAGATGTGCCAGATGTCGTGTTTGCCGAGAAAATCGTTGGTGATGGTATTGCAATTAAACCTACGGGTAACAAAATGGTTGCTCCAGTAAACGGGACTATCGGTAAAATCTTCGAAACGAATCACGCATTCTCTATTGAATCTGACGATGGCGTTGAGCTGTTTGTTCACTTCGGTATTGATACCGTTGAATTGAAAGGCGAAGGCTTTAAGCGTATCGCTCAGGAAGGTCAATCAGTAAAAGTGGGCGACACAATTATTGAATTCGATCTTGCTTTGCTAGAAGAAAAAGCCAAATCAACACTGACTCCGGTTGTTATCTCTAACATGGATGAGATTAAAGAACTGAGCAAGTTGTCAGGTTCTGTAACGGTTGGTGAAACTCCCGTTCTTCGTGTAACTAAGTAAGCGACTTATCGCTAACTTACACTCAAGACTTGAAACGAAACGCTGCCATCATGGCAGCGTTTTTATTTTGTGGCTCGCTATCCTATCCACTTACAAACCAAGCGCGTAACGTAATACCTGCTGCTTGATCGGCCCCGTATAATCCGCCCCTTTTAATAAAGCATTACGCATTACTTTTAAAGGTAATTTATCGTTACTGAAGGTTTTATAAAATACATCCATGCCAGTTTGCATCAACAAGTTATCAGGGCGACGCTGACACTGATACTGTGAAAAATGCGTATCAGCAAACACTGAAACGTCTTTTGTTACCGCTAATAATACGGAAACATCTTTAAAACCGAGATTCACCCCCTGCCCTGCAAGAGGATTAATCGTGTGCGCGGCATCGCCGACTAAAATACATCCCTGCTTGACATAACATTGAGCATGACGACGAGTTAATGGAAAATGACCATGCTGCAACACCTCAATATCACCAAGCTCTTGTGGAAAATGGTTAAGGATCTCTTCTCTAAGTTGACTTAATGATAAATTCGCCAGTTGCTTAATTCGCTGTGGTGAGTCATACCATACCAATGAAGCCTGATGACCGGTTAACGGTAAAAACGATCGGGGTCCAGAAGGAAAAAACTGTTGCCAAGTAATGTCTTGTTGTGGTTTTTCCGTCACAACATTGATCAACATACAGTGTTGGCGATAATCCCAAGCCGTGATGCCAATTTGCGCCATTTTTCTCACTTGTGACTGAGCGCCATCCGCACCAATAATCCATTGGCTATGCAAAACCTCACCCGATTGCAAAGTGATCGTTTTGAGTTCAGTACTAAAATTAATATGATTGAGTTGATCGGGGCAAAATAGCGTCAGATTTGGATAAAGTGCAAACTGCTCCCATAACCCCAATTGAAGGATTCGATTTTCAACCATAAAACCCAGTTGCGCTAATCCTAAAGAGTCACTCGAAAAACGAGTGCGACACTCTGGGTGCTCCCAAGTTTCTAAACGACGATAAGGACAGAGACGCATTTCTGCAATTGCCGACCAAGCGCCTAAGGATTGTAATAAATCAACAGAGGTTTGCGAGATGGCCGAAATACGCACATCCATCGGTTGCTCTGGCGAAAATGGCTGCGGAGCATAGCCTTCGACTAGCGCCACTCGTCGCCCTTGTTTTGCAAAGCCTAAAGCAGCGGCGGCACCGACCATTCCACCACCGACCACAACAACATCAAAATTATTCATGCTTGACCCTTTTGGGTTACTCTCTTTCTGGGTCCATTGTACGGAGTGAGTTTTTTTTTGCGAACATATTTGTCCTAAAACCTTGTATAAAACAGGGTGAAAACCCAGTAACAGCAACGGTTATAATTTATTTCTAACCCTAGTCAGTCACAAACGAAAGCAGTACAATACGCCGCTACCGTCGTGATGGCGGATCCTTATTTGAACAAACTATTGAACGAGCGAAAGTGAGATGAGTAAGAAACTGCTAATTAAAACCTGGGGCTGTCAGATGAACGAATACGATTCATCGAAAATGGCCGATTTGCTCAACGCGGCAAATGGTTATGAGCTAACTGAAGAGCCAGAGGAAGCAGACGTACTTCTACTTAATACCTGTTCAATCCGGGAAAAAGCCCAAGAGAAGGTCTTCCATCAACTCGGGCGTTGGAAAAATCTTAAAGACAAAAAACCAGGTGTCGTAATTGGTGTGGGCGGCTGTGTAGCAACCCAAGAAGGCGATCATATTCGTGAGCGTGCCCCGTTTGTTGATGTGATTTTTGGCCCACAAACCTTGCACCGCTTGCCTGAAATGATCAAGCAATCACAATCGACTGATGCACCAGTGATGGATATCTCTTTCCCTGAAATCGAGAAATTCGATCGCTTACCTGAACCTAAAGCAGAAGGCCCTACCGCTTTTGTCTCCATCATGGAAGGCTGCTCAAAATATTGTACTTACTGCGTCGTACCTTATACGCGTGGTGAGGAAGTGAGCCGTCCAATGGATGATGTGTTATATGAAATAGCACAATTGGCCGCTCAAGGCGTGCGTGAAGTCAACCTACTAGGGCAAAACGTCAATGCTTATCGTGGACCAATGCACGATGGGACCATCTGCTCATTTGCTGAACTATTACGTTTAGTGGCTTCAATCGATGGTATTGACCGTATTCGCTTTACGACCAGTCACCCGCTAGAATTTACTGATGACATCATCGCGGTATACGAAGATACGCCGGAGCTAGTGAGCTTCTTGCATCTTCCTGTACAAAGTGGCAGTGATCGCATCTTAACCATGATGAAGCGCCCACACACGGCGATCGAATATAAATCGATCATCCGTAAACTGCGTAAAGCACGTCCGGACATTCAAATCAGCTCTGACTTTATTGTTGGTTTCCCAGGCGAATCGGATAATGATTTCCAAGCCACGATGAAACTGATCAGAGACGTTGATTTTGATATGAGCTTTAGCTTTATTTTCTCACCTCGCCCGGGTACGCCAGCCGCCGATTATCCTTGTGATGTATCGGAAGAGACGAAAAAAGAGCGCCTATATGAACTTCAGCAACAAATTAATAGCCAAGCGATGCGCTATTCTCGTTTGATGCTTGATACTGAACAGCGTATTTTAGTCGAAGGTCCATCAAAGAAAAACTTGATGGAACTGCGCGGACGCACTGAGAATAACCGTGTCGTCAACTTTGAAGGCTCACCCGATCTGATTGGTCAATTCGTTGATGTGAAGATTGTTGATGTCTTCTCCAACTCCCTACGTGGTGAACTGATCCGTACTGAGTCGGAAATGAACCTACGCGTCGTTATTTCGCCTTCACAAATGATGGCAAGAACGCGCCGAGAAGATGCCTTAGGCGTTGCTTCTTTCACGCCATAATATGGGGTAAGTCCCCCTCATAATGACGTGTGAGGAAGATTGACGCTTTTGGTCACAACATTCCATGGCTAGCCGGTCACCATCGGCTACGCCATCATGATTTATTGAGAGGCCAATTTGAGCAATAAAATCGTTACCTTAGAGATCACTCTCGACCCTTCCGACAATCGCCGCTTAGCCAGCCTTTGCGGTCCTTTTGATGACAACATCAAGCATCTTGAGCGCCGTCTCGGTGTAGAAATCAACCATCGTAGCAATTTTTTTACTATTGTCGGTAAACCTCATACCGCCGCTGCCGCCTTAGAAATCATCAAAACGTTATACGTAGACACAGCCCCTCTGCAGGGCAACATTGCTGATATTGAACCTGAGCGTATTCATCTTGCGATCAAAGAAGCAGGCGTACTCGAACAAAATCACGAATCTTCCATCGCTTATGGTAAAGAAGTCTTCATTAAAACCAAAAAAGGCGTGATTAAGCCTCGGACACCAAACCAGGCTCAGTATTTAGTGAATATGGTCACCCACGACATTACCTTTGGGATTGGTCCAGCGGGTACGGGTAAAACCTATTTGGCGGTAGCTGCCGCGGTTGATGCTCTAGAACGACAAGAAGTGCGACGCATCCTTCTCACCCGACCAGCGGTAGAAGCGGGGGAAAAACTGGGCTTTTTACCCGGCGATTTAAGTCAAAAAGTTGATCCCTACTTACGTCCACTCTATGACGCTCTGTTTGAAATGCTCGGTTTTGAACGCGTTGAAAAACTCATTGAGCGTAATGTTATCGAAGTCGCGCCACTGGCGTATATGCGTGGACGCACGCTAAATGATGCATTTATCATCCTTGATGAAAGCCAGAACACCACCGTAGAACAGATGAAAATGTTCCTGACCCGCATCGGTTTTAACTCACGCGCGGTGATCACTGGTGACGTAACACAAATAGATTTACCCCGTGGTGCTCGCTCTGGATTACGCCATGCGATTGAAGTACTCAATGAGGTTGATGAAATTAGCTTTAACTTTTTCTTAGCTGACGATGTAGTTCGTCATCCAGTCGTTGCTCGTATCGTTAATGCTTATGAAAAATGGGAAGCTGAAGACCAAAAACAGCGTAAAATCAATGAGCAACGTCGTCGTGAAGAACGTGAACACACGAATATGACGCCAGCAGCAACATCGAACATTGAGGAATCTCATTAGTCATGTCTATCGAACTAGACTTACAAATTGCAGTTGAAGATGAGCAAGGCCTGCCTAGCTTTGACGATTTCCTGATCTGGTTTAGCGCCGCAGTAACGCCTTTTCAATCTCAAGCCGAAGTCACCATTCGTATTGTTGATCAAGCGGAGAGTCATCAGCTAAATTTAAACTACCGTGGCAAAGATAAACCGACGAATGTGCTATCTTTTCCATTTGAAGCCCCAGCGGAAATTGAGCTGGATCTACTGGGTGATTTAGTCATTTGTCGACAAGTCGTTGAGCAAGAAGCGCTTGAACAAGAGAAGCCTTTGATGGCTCATTGGGCGCATATGGTTGTACATGGCACTCTTCATCTGCTAGGTTATGACCATATTGATGATCAAGAAGCGGACGAGATGGAAGCCCTTGAGACAGAAATCATGCAAAACATGGGCTTTGATGACCCATATTTAGCGGAGAAAAACTAAGCCAATACGCCCCATTAACTCAGCGCTGTAGGTTAACCATTAGCATTAAGGTAACAACCACTGCACCGCTTGGTTAGTCGGGAACCGATTCATCGCGTATAAGCTTACATGTGAGCTATCACACATCTGATAGCGTTACCAATAAGAGAAATAATGAACGACGATAACTCGCCCTATTCGACCGAAGGAAAAAAAGAAAAATCTGAAGGTCCGAGTAGAAAGTCCTTCTTTGAACGCCTAGGTCAACTGTTTCAAACGGATCCTAAAGACCGTCAAGACCTGGTTGATGTGATCAGAGACTCAGAAATCAATGACCTTATCGATCACGACACACGCGACATGCTTGAAGGCGTGATGGAAATTGCGGAGATGAGAGTACGGGATATCATGATCCCCCGCTCACAGATGGTGACCGTTGAACGCACCCATGATATGGATACGCTGATTGCGATCATTACCGATGCTCAACACTCCCGCTATCCTGTTATCAGTGAAGATAAAGACCATGTCGAAGGCATACTTCTTGCGAAGGACTTACTCAAATACTTAGGCTCAAGCAGCGCCCCATTTAATATCGAAGAAGTCATTCGACCTGCCGTGGTGGTCCCTGAGAGTAAACGCGTTGATCGCCTATTAAAAGAGTTCCGTGAGGAACGTTATCATATGGCGATTGTCGTAGATGAGTTTGGCGGTGTATCCGGTCTAGTCACGATTGAAGATATTCTCGAAGAAATTGTCGGAGATATCGAGGATGAATTCGATGATGAAGAGCAACTGGATATTCGTAAATTAAGTAAACATACCTACGCCGTGAAAGCGTTAACGACCATAGAATCGTTTAACGAAACGTTTGGTACTTCGTTTAGCGATGAAGAAGTCGATACGGTTGGCGGTTTGGTGATGACGGCCTTTGGCCATTTACCTTCTCGTGGAGAGGTGATTGATATCGGCGGCTATAACTTTAAAGTCACTGCCGCTGACAGTCGAAGAGTCGTCCAACTGCAAGTCACCATTCCTGATTTACAAGCACTTCCAGAAACCATGGAAGAGTAGCTCGTTATCGAGAACCGCCAGTCACAGTGATTATCGAATCACTACCATTGAACCTTGACGCGAATCATCAACATAACGCTGACGATTCGCGTCAAACTTAAAGGTAACGATGCTGACTCAGGCTATCTCTGCCCGAATCACTTAATGAGAGCATGACTGGATGAAAGATGTTATTTCACGCCGCTTACAGCCTATCTTGGCTGTTTTTTTTGGCGCGCTGACCACATTAGCCTTTGCCCCTTATCAGATCTGGCCGATCGCCATTCTCAGCCCTTTAGCTTTATTGCTGCTTATTGAGAAGAAAACGCCCAAACAAGCTGCACTGCTCGGTTATGGCTGGGGACTTGGCCAATTTGGTGTTGGGATCAGTTGGGTATACGTCAGTATTGATACCTTCGGAGGCATGCCGAAAATTGCTGGCTTGCTACTGATGTTGTTACTTGTTGCCTATCTCGCCCTGTATAACGGCCTATTTGCTTGGGCTCTTAATCGTTTTTTCTCAACCACTCATTGGTCACGTTTTCTCTTCGCCGTTCCCGCCCTGTGGCTGATCAGTGATTGGTTACGCGGCTGGGTAATGACCGGATTCCCCTGGCTATGGCTTGGCTATAGCCAGATCGACGGGCCGTTGGCCTCTTTCGCTCCTTTGGCGGGTGTTGAGCTATTAACATTATTACTGATGATCTGTGCTGGTTCATGCGCTTATGCTTGGCAAAACAAAGCTTGGCGCTACTTACTGCTGCCTATCGGTATTTTCATCATCGGTTTCGCACTTCGTTCGGTTCAATGGGTGATACCGCAACCAGAACGAGCCACTAGCGTAGCGATTATCCAAGGAAATGTTCAACAATCTTTAAAATGGCACCCCAACCAACGCTGGCCCACTATCATGAAATATACCGATCTGAGCCGTGAAAATTGGGATGCCGATATTATTATTTGGCCAGAAGCCGCCATCCCTGCTTTTGAAGTAGAAATTGGGTCATTTCTTAGCAATTTAGATTCAGCCGCACAAATGAACCAGAGCGCGGTCATCACCGGTATCTTAAACCATGATCAACAGGGGCATTATTTTAATAGTATTTTAGCGTTAGGTGAGACGGAACATACAGAATATCGCTACGATGTGACGCAACGCTATCACAAACATCACTTGTTGCCGTTTGGTGAGTTTGTACCCTTTGAAGCGTGGCTAAGACCACTAGCACCCTTGTTTAATCTACCCATGTCTTCGTTTAGTCGGGGAGATTATATTCAACCGAATATCATCGCTAAAGGATTCGCCTTCGCCCCCGCGCTATGTTACGAAATCATCTTTAATGAACAACTTCGTGTCAATGTCACCGAACAAACCGATTTTTTGCTGACCTTATCGAATGACGCTTGGTTTGGTCACTCGATTGGCCCATTACAGCACATGGAAATTGCCCGTATGCGCGCCTTAGAACTTGGTAAGCCTCTGATTCGTTCGACAAATAACGGAGTCACCGCGATCACCGATCATTATGGCCGAATCACGCATCAAATCCCGCAATTCGAAACGGCAGTGTTAAGAGCCGAGATCATTCCGACTCGTGGACAGACGCCCTATCATCGACTAGGGAGCTGGCCACTCTATTTATGGGTTATTGCTAGCCTTACCATAGGGCTGGTCACGATTCGCCGATCTTAAAACCGGCATTAACAATTACTCTATCCTCAAGCGCCATATCGCGCTTGGGGTTCGACCTCTTGATTTTTGCTAAGGCTGCAAAGGCTGACGGCTAAATAATTTATGGCCGCAGCGCAGACAAGGAACAATTTCTGTCGGGTGATTGTACTCAACCTTATGATTGCAACTTTCGCAAACTAAGATCCCCAAGCCAATCATTTCCCCGGCTTGATAAACACCTTGGTGCTCAAGATCTTGAAGTAGCTCCACCCACTCTACTTTAGTTTTATCCGTAATATCCAACAGCCCTTGCCAGATAGAATTCGTAATCATTAAATAAAATGGCCCCGTTTTACTCTGCTCATATTGTTCAGAAAAGGCTTTTAAATCAGCTTTAACATAAGCCGAAATCAGCGCTAATTCATCTTGAGTCAGGTCATTGGCCGCCGCCACGACCTTACCCGACGTGTCTAAAATATGCTCTAACTCTTCTGGACTTTGTTTCAACGTTTCGAGCACTTCTTCTACTAACGCCTCATAACCTGCTTTCTGTTTTCGCATAAGTCACCTCGTTCAGTCGGATTGGCTATTGTTGTGCTGTGCTGCTTTAGGTATTCTATGTTGATCTATTAGTACCTGTTCGAACCGAACTCACAAATTCCAAGATAACCGGATGTCATCGATGCAAGATCAATATAACCCGCAAGATATTGAACAGAAAGTTCAACAGCACTGGGACAACAATAAAACCTTTGTTGTAAGTGAAGACCCAAATAAAGAAAAATTCTACTGTCTTTCGATGTTTCCTTATCCAAGCGGTCGACTGCACATGGGCCACGTACGTAACTACACGATTGGTGACGTCGTTTCTCGCTTCCAACGTTTACAAGGTAAAAACGTCATGCAACCGATTGGTTGGGATGCGTTTGGCTTACCGGCCGAGAATGCTGCAGTTAAAAATAAAACAGCGCCAGCACCATGGACTTACGAAAATATCCAATACATGAAAAACCAGCTCAAATTACTGGGCTTTGGTTATGACTGGAGCCGTGAATTCGCTACTTGCCGTCCTGAATACTACCGTTGGGAACAAGAGTTTTTCACCAAACTGTACGAAAAAGGGTTGGTTTATAAGAAAACCTCCTCAGTAAACTGGTGTCCTAATGACCAAACCGTACTCGCCAACGAACAAGTGGAAGACGGCTGCTGCTGGCGCTGTGATACGCCTGTTGAGCAAAAAGAGATCCCACAGTGGTTTATTAAGATCACCGCTTACGCGCAAGAATTGCTCGATGATTTAGATAACCTGGACGGCTGGCCAGAAATGGTTAAAACCATGCAGCGTAACTGGATCGGCCGCTCTGAAGGGGTAGAACTGAGCTTCCAAGTTAAAGATCAGGCGCAAGACCTTGAAGTCTATACGACTCGCCCAGACACGCTGATGGGGGTTACCTATGTGGGTATTGCCGCCGCTCACCCGCTCGCGGTTCAAGCCGCTGCCAATAATCCGCAACTTGCGGCCTTTATTGAAGAGTGTAAAAACACTAAAGTTGCCGAAGCCGAACTCGCGACGATGGAGAAAAAAGGCATGGCGACGGGCCTGACGGCTATCCATCCTTTAAATGGCCGAGAAATGCCTATCTATGTCGCGAACTTCGTACTAATGCACTATGGTACTGGTGCGGTAATGGCCGTTCCGGCACACGACCAACGCGATTACGAATTTGCCACCAAATACGGCTTAGATATCATCCCGGTGATTAAGCCTGAAGATGGCAGCGAGTTAGATATCAGCCAGCAAGCTTATACAGAAAAAGGCGTACTGTTTGATTCTGGTGAATTCGACGACCTAACTTTCCAAGCGGCTTTTGATGCCATTTCAGCAAAACTCGAAGCGCTAGGTAAAGGTAAAAAGACCGTTAACTTCCGTCTACGTGACTGGGGCGTTTCTCGTCAGCGCTACTGGGGTGCACCCATCCCAATGGTCACCACTGAAGATGGTCAAGTTCATCCCGTTCCTGCCGACCAATTACCAGTGATCCTGCCTGAAGATGTCACAATGGATGGTGTAACCAGTCCGATTAAAGCCGATAAAACGTGGGCTGAAACTACATTTAATGGTCAACCAGCACTGCGTGAAACCGATACTTTTGATACCTTTATGGAATCTTCTTGGTATTACGCACGTTACTGCTCACCACAAGCAGATGATATTTTAGACCCAGCTAAAGCCAACTACTGGCTACCGGTTGATCAATACATTGGTGGTATTGAACACGCTTGTATGCATCTACTCTACTCACGCTTTTTCCATAAGCTATTGCGTGATGCTGGTTATGTCACCTCCGACGAGCCATTCAAACAATTGCTTTGCCAAGGCATGGTATTAGCTGACGCTTTCTATCATAGCAATGAGAAAGGCACTAAAGAGTGGATTTCTCCCACCGACGTTAAAGTGGAACGTGACGGAAAAGGTCGCATTATTTCAGCGGTTGATCATCAAGGTCGTCAAGTTGAACACTCAGGCATGATCAAAATGTCTAAGTCAAAAAATAACGGCATTGACCCGCAAGAGATGGTCGATAAATACGGTGCAGATACAGTACGCTTATTTATGATGTTCGCTTCGCCTGCCGATATGACATTGGAGTGGCAAGAGTCTGGTGTTGAAGGAGCGAACCGCTTCCTAAGACGGGTATGGAAGCTCGTCGCTGAACATACCGCTAAAGGCGCTGCGGTTGCGGTACAAAGCGATACCTTAAATGCCGACCAAAAAGCGCTGCGTCGTGATGTGCATAAAACCATTGCTAAAGTGACCGATGATATTGCTCGTCGTCAAACCTTTAACACGGCGATTGCTGCAATCATGGAGCTAATGAATAAGCTCACTAAAGCGCCACAAGAATCTGAACAAGACCGAGCTATTTTGGATGAAGCGGCAAAAGCCATCACCTTAATGCTTTACCCTATCGCACCACACATCTGTTTTGAAATGTGGCAAGCACTAGGCGAAGCGGATATTGACCAAGCAACGTGGCCGACTTACGACGAAACCGCATTAGTCGAAGATCAAAAACTGGTTGTCTTGCAAGTTAATGGTAAATTACGTGGTAAATTGACCGTTGCTGCAGATGCCAGCAAAGAGCAGGTTGAAGCGCTTGGCCTACAAGATGAAAACGTACAGAAATTTACTGATGGTTTAACCATTCGTAAAGTCATTTATGTACCGGGCAAACTGCTCAATATCGTGGCGAACTAATCGCTAAGCTGACTGTCTGTATAGCCAAGCAACGTTAAGTTATCAGCTCATGGTCTGTGGTGGTCATCGATATGAAAACCGATCGAATGGCCACCTTATTAGACCGAGCCACAACTTTTTCGTTATTAGCACATAAACAGGGCTTGCGCCCTGTTTACTTATCTCAGTTTATCGAATGCGGTAAACTGAGATAAGTAAACTCACTGACGAGAACGAATACCCCATGCGTTTTATATTGCCTGTAACAACTCGACCTTTGTTGATTCTTTTGCTGATCGCTTCAACTTTTCTCGCTGGCTGCGGCTTCCATTTACGTGGAGACTATGACATCCCAGAAGAGTTAAGCATGATGTCTCTGACCAGTAACGATCAATACAGCACCTTAACACGGCTCGTCAAAGGTCAACTGCGCATGAACGAGATCCAACTCGTTGAACCGGCGAGTAATGTAGCTAATTTGCATCTCAATGGTGAAAGTTTGAGTGAGCGAACCTTATCGCTGTATCAAAATACTCGCGCCGCCGAAAAAGAGCTGACCTTTAATACTTCTTATCGCGTCACTATACCGGAGGTTGGTACAAGAACGTTTTCCACCAGTGTGACTCGCAGTTACTTAGATAACCCACTGACTGCGTTAGCGAAATCTGCTGAACGAGAAATGATCGTCGATGAAATGCGTAAGCTAGCCGCCAGTCAAATTATTCGCCAAATGGCTCGCCTAAAGGCCAGCATACCCAATGGTAATTTTGAAGAGACTGACTCTAACGTCCAAACTCAATCTGAGCTTGATAACTCAAATACCATTAATATGTTATAGGGTTAACCATGCGATTGTACGCCGACAAACTCAGCGAAACCCTCAACCGCTCGCTCTCTGCTGTCTATTTAATCTTGGGTAATGAACCCTTATTGATTCAAGAATCACGTTTAGCGATTGAACGCAAAGCGCGAGAGCAAGGATTTACTGAAAAATACCGCTTTAATGCCGATGCGTCCCTCAATTGGAACGAGGTGTATGATTGTTGCCAATCCATGAGCCTCTTTTCTCAACGCCAGATCGTAGAAATAGAAGTCGCAGAGAATGGCTTTAACGCAGCATTAGGTAAAGAGCTCGCCAGCTTAACAGCAACGCTGAGTCCTGATGTTTTACTGGTGATCATCGGTGGAAAACTGGCTAAAGCACAAGAAAATACCGCATGGTTTAAAACATTAAGTGCACAGGCTTGCTGGGTTAACTGCTTAACGCCTGAACTTTCTCGTTTACCTCAGTTCGTGGCGACTCGCTGCCGAGCTCTAGGTTTAAAACCGGATAACGAAGCGATTCAAATGCTCGCTCAATGGCACGAAGGCAATCTACTGGCTTTGGTACAAAGCCTAGAAAAATTAGTGCTCCTTTATCCTGATGGGCAATTAACATTATTACGTTTAGAAGAGTCGCTCAGTCGCCACAACCAGTTTACCGCTTTTCACTGGATCGATGCCTTACTCGAAGGTAAGGCCAACCGAGCGCAACGTATTTTGCGCCAACTGGCTGCCGAGGACACTGAAGTCATTATCTTAATCCGCACCGTACAAAAAGAACTGTTTCAATTGTTGCAGATGCGACAGGCTATAGAGACACAAGCGATAGGTAACGTTTTTAATCAATACCGAATTTGGCAAACCAAACGGCCACTTTACTCTGCCGCTCTACAGCGATTATCCGTGCCGCAACTTCGTCAACTGCTGCAACTACTTGCTCAGTGTGAATTATTGGCTAAGACTCAATATAGCCAACCCATTTGGCCACTGATGCAGCAACTGAGCTTGCAATGCTGCCTACCGCAAGCAAACGTCGCTTTACCGACTTAAAAGCGTGTTATACTACGGCGCTTTTTTAGCAGCAGAATAACCTTTGATGACCATCATCAACGAACCATACTATGAGGATTCACCATTGCAGCAACAACAACTTACCCATTTCCTTGCTGATAAAGCCGATGACATGAAAGCCGTTAATATCGTTACCCTTGATGTCCAAGGTAAATCAAGTGTGACCGACTACATGGTGATTTGTACTGGCACCTCAAAACGCCATGTGGCCTCGATTGCCGATCACATTGCCAACGAGGTAAAGAAAATTGGCTTAGAGCCTCTCGGTATGGATGGCGAGAAAGAAGGTGAATGGGTCGTATTAGATATGGGGTCGACGATGCTTCATGTCATGCAAGAAGAGCATCGCGCTTTATATCAATTAGAAAAACTCTGGGGCTAAGTGTGAAGATTCAACTGATCGCCGTCGGCACCAAAATGCCGAAATGGGTTGAAGAGGGGTTTCAAGAGTACCGTCGACGCTTTCCTCATGATTTACCATTGGAATTAGTCGAAATAGCGGCGGGTAAACGTGGAAAAAATGCTGACATTGCACGTATTTTACAAAAAGAAGGCGAAGCCATGCTCGCCGCCGTACCCAAGGGAAATCGAATTGTTACGCTCGATATCCCCGGAAAACCTTGGAATACTGAGCAATTGGCAGAGCAATTAGAAAGTTGGAAACTCGATGCACGAGATGTGTCCATTCTCATTGGTGGACCAGAAGGGCTGGCACCAAGCTGCAAGGCGGCCGCTGAGCAAAGCTGGTCATTATCACCCTTAACTCTGCCCCATCCACTGGTGCGTGTGGTTATGGCTGAAAGTCTCTATCGAGCATGGAGTATCACGGCCAATCATCCTTACCATCGAGAGTAATGAGCGATGCTGCGTAAGCGAAGTCCAATCAGAGATTACCAAGCGGAAGCCCGACTGTTTCGTCGTCGAGCTATCGTCGCTTTCATGGGAATTGTCGTGGCAATGGGTGTGCTGATCACCAACCTCTATCATATTCAGGTGAAACAGTATCAAGATTACAAAACCCGCTCCAACGATAATCGCATTAAAATTGTCCCGATTGCCCCCAACCGTGGGTTAATTTACGATCGCAATGGTCATTTACTGGCGGAAAATCGTCCTGTGTTTAACTTGGAAATTATTCCTGAACAAGTAAACAATATGGACGATACCATCGCTCGTCTGCAGCAAATTTTAACCATTCCAGAAGAACGAATTGCGGCGTTCGAAAGAGATCGCCGCCAAACTCGACGCTTTAATGCCATTCCTCTACTCACACAACTCAGTCATGAAGACGTGGCGAAGTTTTCCGTACATCAGCATAACTTTCCTGGAGTCTCCGTTAGCGCAAATTTAAAGCGTTTTTATCCTTATGGAGAAGTCTTAACTCATGTGATTGGGTACGTATCACGAATTAACGATCGCGACGTAGAACGACTACAACGTGAAGGTAAGGCCGCCAATTATCAAGCAACACGGGATATTGGTAAATTAGGCATTGAGCGTTACTACGAAGATCTGTTACACGGCACCGCTGGCTATCAAGAAGTTGAAGTCAATAGCCGTGGACGTATTATTCGGACGTTGAAATACGTGCCGCCGTCTCCCGGTAAAGATATTGTTCTCAATTTGGATATTGATCTACAGCTGTATATCCATCAATTACTTGACGGTCGCCGCGGCTCGGCGATTGTCTTAGATCCAGAAGATAACGGCATACTAGCGATGGTCTCAAGCCCAAGTTATGATCCGAATCCTTTTGTGCATGGCATTTCGTCAACCGAATACAATAAGTTACTGAATGACATTAACCGTCCTTTAGTTAACCGAGCGACCTTGGGGATTTATCCACCAGCTTCAACGGTTAAACCATTTATTGCTCCAGCTGCATTGCATGACGGTATCATTACGCCAAGAACGACACGTAACGATCATGGTTCTTGGCAAATCCCTAATTCCGATACACGCCCCTTTCGAGATTGGCTCCGTTGGGGGCATGGCCGGGTTGACATTTTAAAAGCGATTGAAGAATCGGTAGATACCTTTTTCTACCAAATTGCTTACGACATGGGAATTGATAACCTATCGACTTGGATGATGCGTTTTGGGTTTGGGGATTTAACTGGCATCGATATTTTCGAAGAAAGTCGAGCCAATATGCCCACTCGTGAATGGAAAATGGCTCGTCATCGTACCCCTTGGTATAAAGGTGACACCATCCCGGTCGGAATTGGTCAAGGTTATTGGACCGCAACACCAATGCAATTGGCGAAAGCGACCTCAGTGGTTGCGAATAAAGGTAAAGTGATTGCCCCGCATTTGCTGCGCTCTACGATTAAAAATGGTCAGCCCTTTTCGACTCAAAAAGAGACTGAGTACGTGACCTTCCCTCCTATTGATGAAATCGATGACAAGTACTGGGATATTGCGATACAAGGGATGTATCTGGTTAACCACGGTAGTCGAGGCACCGCTCGACGTGCCTTTCAAGGCTTAAAATACAAAAGTGCCGGCAAATCAGGAACCGCACAGGTCTTTGGCCTAGCGGAAGGTCAAGAGTATGACGCCGACGAACTGGCTGAACATTTACGCAATCATGCTCTCTACGTGGGTTTTGCGCCCATCGACCATCCGAAACTGATCGTCAGCTTAGTACTCGAAAACGCAGGTGGTGGTTCCGGTGTCGCCGGGCCGGTAGTGAGACGAATTTTTGATCATGTAATCTTGGGGCCACAAGAGGATAAACCATAATGAAGATGGATCCCGCTACCGGACAAAACCGGGCTTTCTTTGAACGTTTACATATTGATCTTCCCCTATTGCTTGCTCTATTAGTAGTCATGGGATTTGGTCTGGTGGTGATGTACAGTGCTGGTGGACAAAGTTTAGCGATGATGGAGCGCCAAGCCATGCGTATGGTTATGGCACTTTTAGTGATGGTTGGCTTAGCACAACTCTCACCGAGAAGCTACGAACGTTTAGCGCCGCTGCTGTTTTTTTGTGGTGTGATATTGTTGCTGGGGGTACTCTTTTTTGGAGAATCCTCCAAAGGAGCGCAACGTTGGCTCAACCTTGGTTTTATCCGCTTTCAACCGTCAGAACTGCTGAAACTGGCTGTACCATTAATGGTCGCACGATATATTGGTCAACGGCCAATCCCCGCTGATGTAATGACCTTAACCGTCGCATTAATGATGGTCTTTTTCCCTGCAATATTGATCGCCAAACAGCCTGACTTAGGTACCTCCATTTTGATTGCGGCCTCTGGTATTTTTGTTATTTTCTTAGCAGGTATTAGCTGGAAAATCATCTCGGCTGCCGTGATCGCCGTTAGTGCATTTGTCCCTGTCATGTGGTTTTTCTTCATGCGTGAATATCAAAAAACTCGCGTACGCACCCTTTTTGATCCAGAATCCGATCCACTGGGAGCGGGGTACCACATCATTCAAAGTAAAATCGCGATTGGTTCGGGAGGCTTATCAGGTAAAGGTTGGTTACATGGTACCCAGTCTAACTTAGAGTTTTTACCCGAAAGGCATACTGACTTTATCTTCGCCGTCATCGCTGAGGAATGGGGGTTGATTGGCGTACTTGCTCTGCTCGCAGCCTATTTATTTATTATTGGTCGAGGACTGTACCTTGCCGGTAGTGCTCAAACCGCTTTTGGTCGGATGATGGCGGGAAGTATAGTTTTAAGTTTCTTTGTCTATGTCTTTGTTAATATCGGCATGGTGAGTGGTATTTTACCCGTTGTTGGCGTCCCGCTGCCCCTGATCAGCTATGGCGGTACATCGATGGTGACACTCATGGCCGGATTTGGCATTTTGATGTCGATTCACACCCATCGTAAAGCGTTTTCTAAGGCGAATTGAACCGTATGAAATCATCTCACTATCCATTGCTCTTGAGCTTACTTTGTAGCGCTTTACTCATCGGTTGCAGCAGTAAACCAACCGGGCGTTACGCTTTATTTAATGACGTAGCGCCTAATACGCCGATTTCTGTCGCACATATTGAAGATGCCTACCCGCAATACGAACCCTATAGCCTAGGAGGAAATCGCGATTACACATTGCGAGGTGAGAGCTACCAGATCATTCGTAACCCCAAGGGGTTCACTGAGCGTGGCCAAGCGTCGTGGTATGGGAAAAAATTTCATGGCCATCTAACGTCTAATGGCGAAATTTATGACATGTATTCAATGACGGCTGCACATAAAACGCTGCCCCTGCCAAGCTATGTCAAAGTCACCAATTTGGATAATGGCCGAGAAGCCATTGTTAGAGTCAATGATCGTGGTCCATTTCATGAAGGGCGGATTATTGATTTAAGTTACGCTGCCGCGTATAAGTTAGGCGTCATTCAAACGGGGACAGCCAATGTTGACATTGCGGTCATTACCGTAGAAAGAAACAGCAATCGTCCTCTTAAAACACCGTTTGCCCAGTATGTTATTCAAGTTGCTGCCTCCCAGCATCAACAGCGAGTAGAGCAGTTATCCGCCGAGATGAGTGACCAACTGACGGTCCCAAGTTTTGTCGAGAGTAACCATCAACAGCATCGGTTATTTCTAGGGCCGTTTACTGACTATGCCCTGACGCAAGAAATACTTGAGCGTGTAAAATCGCTCGGTTACGACACCGCTTTTGTGAGAAAACACCACGCAAAACCGTAACGTCGATGCAAAGCAGATCGGTCTTCTCCTTTATCCGCTCAACGATACATGGAGGAATGAGCGGTCTGATTTGCAAGGTCGTTTCTGTTAAGCTATTCGATAACTAACCAATAGTTTTAATATTATTATGAAAAAAATCTCTCTATTTTCTGTTTTAGCGACATCTTTTGCGCTATCTGCTACGTTTTCAGCATCCTCTTTTGCTGCACCTACTGTCATTCCAGATGCCCCACAAATTGCCGCCAAAGGCTATGTGCTGATGGACTACCATTCAGGGAAAATCCTCGCTGAGAAAGAGATGAACACAAAGCTCTCTCCAGCCAGTCTAACCAAGATGATGACCAGCTATGTTATCGGCCAAGAGCTTAACCGTGGCAATATTTCTCTCGATGACGATGTGGTGATTAGCGAAAATGCGTGGGCGAAAAACTACCCCGATTCATCAAAAATGTTCATCGAGGTAGGCACTTCGGTTAAAGTCCGAGATCTGAATAAAGGGATTATTATTCAATCAGGTAACGATGCCTGTGTTGCGATGGCAGAACATGTCGCTGGTTCAGAAGATGCTTTTGTCGATCTCATGAATGCTTGGGCCAGTTCACTGAACATGACCAACACACATTTTGCCAATGTGCATGGACTCGATCACCCTGAACTCTACTCTACGCCTTATGATATGGCCTTATTAGGTCAAGCATTAATCCGAGACGTGCCAGATGAATACGCTCTCTACGCCGAGCAAAAATTCACCTACAACGGCATAACCCAATACAATCGTAACGGATTACTTTGGGATAAAAGTATGAACGTCGACGGCATTAAAACTGGCCATACGACTAATGCTGGTTACAGTTTGGTCAGCTCAGCGACCGAAGGCAATATGCGCTTGATTGCCGTCGTGATGGGGACTAAAGATATTAATTCTCGTAAAACGGAAAGTAAAAAGCTGCTCAGTTACGGTTTCCGCTTTTTTGAAACAGTCGCTCCGCACAAAGCAGGCGAAACCTTTGTTAACGAAACGATTTGGATGGGCGACAAACCAACCGTTGCACTGGGTGTAAAACAAGATACTTACGTTACGCTGCCACGCGGTCAAACCAAAGATCTGACGGCTAGCTTTGTCTTAGAAAAAGAGCTCAAAGCACCGATCAATAAAGGGGATGTCGTGGGTACCCTCTATTACCAAGTACAAGGTAATGAAATTGCTCAATATCCTCTGATGGCGTTAGAAGATGTCAAGGAAGGCGGGCTCTTAAGTCGTCTATGGGATTACTTAGTACTACTCTTTAAAAGCTTGTTCTAATTCCGAGTGTTAAAGGGGGGGGCCCCCCCCCTTTAACACTTACTGCGATGTGGGCTACGTTTGCTAGCTCAGCGAAACTCGCCCCCACGTTAAACTATCGCCAACTTGAGATATCTTTAAATTGACGGTACTATCCGCCACCGCTTAAGCAAATCTTGGAGCTTTCACTATGATGACCATTAACTCTGATGCCAAATTAAAAGATCTTTTAGAGTTTCCTTGTTCTTTTACTTACAAAGTTATGGGCCATGCGAAACCTGAGTTACCAGAACTTGTGTTAGAAGTGATCCAGCGCCATGCTCCTGGTGACTATAGTCCGCGAATTAAACCAAGTGGTAAAGGCAACTACCATTCGGTTTCTGTGACCATCACGGCGACGTCTATTGAGCAAGTAGAAACACTGTATAAAGAGCTAGGCGATATCGAGATCGTTCGTATGGTTCTGTAACACTGAGTTGCAGCGAAATATCAAAAAAATTTTAATTGTTATACATTATTTTTAAAGCAGCATTATGCTGCTTTTTTTTATTTTTCATTACCTTAAATTACTCATAAAAAAAATGAGGGTAAAAAAATCCCCGAGATGAGTAGTTCAAAGTGTCTAAGATGTTTATAATCAAAAAACTTTATATATCACTGGTGGACAACGACAATGGATAATCCGCTTGTTATCAGGCGACTGGGTCGACAAGATTATTTGCCTGTTTGGCAAGCCATGCATCAGTTTACCGATCAACGTGATGAACAAACGGCCGATGAAATATGGCTTGTTGAACACCATCCCGTTTTTACCCAAGGTCAAGCAGGTAAAGCTGAGCATCTTCTCAATCCAGGAAATATCCCGGTCGTACAGAGTGATCGTGGTGGTCAAGTCACTTATCATGGCCCAGGTCAATTAGTGGTCTATGTGTTGATTAATTTAAGACGCAAGAAGCTCGGCGTTCGAGAATTGGTCACTGGTATTGAACAACTCGTGATCGACACTTTAAAAACCTATCATATTAATTCTGCCGCTCGCCCAGATGCTCCAGGTGTCTATGTCGATGGAAAGAAAATATGCTCACTAGGTTTACGTATTCGTAAAGGCTGTTCATTTCACGGTCTTGCCCTTAACGTCAATATGGATCTTTCTCCTTTTCTGCGCATTAACCCTTGTGGTTATCAAGGCATGGAAATGGTGCAAGTCTGCGACTTAGGTGGGCCAGATAACTTAGCAGAAATTGAACAGCAAATGATCCAAGAGCTTGTCCGTTTATTCGGTTATCAACAAGTCGAATTCAGCACAGAAGCACCTTTTATAGGTAAAATAGCATGAGCAAACCAATTCAAATGGAAAAAGGCGTTAAATACCGTGACGCCGATAAAATGGCACTGATTCCGGTGAAAAACATGCCGGTTGAGCAAAAAGAAGTGCTACGTAAGCCATCGTGGATGAAAATAAAACTCCCTGCCGATAGCCAGCGTATACAAGAAATTAAAGCCGCGATGCGTAAAAATAATCTTCACTCTGTCTGTGAAGAAGCGTCTTGCCCTAACTTGGCGGAGTGCTTTAATCATGGCACCGCTACGTTTATGATCCTTGGTGCTATCTGTACTCGACGTTGTCCATTTTGTGATGTAGCCCATGGACGCCCGAATGCCGTTGATGCCGCTGAGCCGAAAAAACTCGCTGAAACCATTCGTGATATGAAGCTCAAGTATGTCGTGATCACTTCCGTCGACCGTGATGATTTACGCGATGGTGGCGCTGAACATTTTGCAGACTGCAACCGCGAAATTCGCGCGCTCAATCCGGGGATCCGTATCGAAACCTTAGTCCCTGATTTTCGTGGTCGCATGGACATTGCGCTAGAAAAACTCAAAGACAATCCGCCAGATGTGCTTAACCATAACTTAGAAACGGCTCCACGCCTGTACCGTAAAGCGCGCCCTGGGGCAAACTATAAATGGTCTTTAGAATTGCTGCGTAAGTTTAAAGAGCAACATCCTGATGTACCAACCAAATCAGGTATCATGATGGGCTTAGGTGAAACCAAAGAAGAGATCATCCAAGTCTTAAAAGATTTACGAGAGCATGGCGTAACGATGCTGACATTAGGTCAGTATTTGGCACCAAGTCGTCACCATCTACCGGTTGAGCGCTACGTGCCACCTGAAGAGTTTGATGAGCTAAAAGAGATTGCTCTTGAGCTTGGCTTTACCCATGCTGCGTGTGGACCTTTTGTTCGCTCATCTTATCATGCGGATTTGCAAGCGAAGGGATTAGAAGTCAAATAATCCTATCGAATCTATACGGTTATCAGCCTATAACTAGGCTCAACGCGATGAGTTAATCACTGGCGTGGAACCTATCAATCAATATCGCTGATTGATGGTTATCACATTACAAAAATGGCCCGCTAAGCGGGCCATTTTATCTACTATGACAAAATATTAAGCGTAAACTGGTAAACGTTGGCAAATCGCTAACACTTTCTGTTTGGTCGCTTCGATTACCGCAGGATCATTAACGTTATCTAATACGTCACACATCCAGTTTGCCAAATCTTGTGCATCTTGATCAGTAAATCCACGACGTGTGATCGCTGGCGTTCCAATACGGATACCCGAGGTTACAAATGGGCTACGCGGATCGTTGGGTACCGAGTTTTTGTTCACGGTGATATTCGCAGCCCCCAGTGCGGCATCGGCTTCTTTACCAGTAATGCCTTTATCGATCAGATCAACTAAGAATAGGTGATTTTCGGTGCTGTTAGAAACAATCTTGTAACCGCGCTCTTGGAATTGAGCCACCATCGCTTTGGCATTTTTTACTACGCGAGCTTGGTACTCTTTAAACTCAGGCTCCATTGCTTCTTTAAATGCTACCGCTTTAGCCGCAATAACATGCATTAATGGACCACCCTGCCCACCTGGGAAAACCGCCGAGTTAAGCTTTTTATACATCTCTTCGCCCGCATTGGACAAGATCAAACCGCCACGAGGGCCAGCTAACGTTTTATGGGTCGTCGTCGTCACTACATGTGCATAAGGGAGCGGCGTTGGATAAACCCCAGCAGCAATCAAACCAGCAACGTGCGCCATATCGACAAAAAAGTAAGCGTCAACTTTATCGGCAATTTCACGCATCCGTTTCCAATCAACGATTTGTGAATAAGCCGAGAAACCACCAATGATCATCTTCGGCTTGTGCTCAAGAGCCAGTGCTTCCATCTCTTCGTAATTGATCTTACCGCTTTCATCAATGCCGTATGGAATAATATTGTAGTGCTTGCCAGAAAAGTTAACTGGGGAGCCATGAGTCAAATGACCACCATGAGCGAGACTCATGCCTAATACGGTATCGCCAGGGTTAAGCAACGCCATATAAACGGCACTGTTAGCCTGAGAACCAGAGTGAGGCTGAACGTTAGCGTACTCACAACCAAATAGCTGACAAGCGCGATCAATCGCTAATGCTTCGGCTTTATCAACGTATTCACAACCGCCGTAATAACGTTTGCCTGGGTAACCTTCAGCGTATTTGTTGGTGAGTTGAGAGCCTTGTGCTTCCATAACCCGTGGGCTAGTGTAGTTTTCTGAAGCGATAAGCTCGATGTGTTCTTCTTGACGAAGCGTTTCTTCTTGGATTGCTGCGAATAACTCCGCATCGTAATCAGCGATATTCATATCACGCTTAAGCATCTGTATCTCCTGACTCAGATTTATCTGAAATTAGCTATCCCCAAACGACTTAGTATCTCTTGGGCATAAAAACCACACAATGACCCAACGCAAACGTTTTCGTCACCCTAACGGCGCGCATTCTACCTAATTTAACGTGTCTCATAAAGCGTAAATTACATAAAATATCATGCAGTTTTTTCATCATGACTAACGATAATAGTCCGCTGAACGTGAACCTATCGCTTAAGTGTCAATGTTACGCTTTACAGCCTGTAAAACGCTCATGACATAGATCTACCTTAATTTCAGCCTGTATGCTACCGAAAATCGCCACTTTTCATTACTATAGCGCGCAACTATTCCCTCTAATCCGATTGATCTTTTGAGCTGTAGCAATGGATAAACACACCCACAAAGAAGATATAATCGCCATGCTGACTGGAACGTTCTTAGTCGCGCAAGGCGTCTTTTTTCTCCAAGCTGGAGAACTACTGACTGGCGGAACCGCTGGATTGGCACTGCTGATGACCCACTTTTTGCCTTGGTCATTTGGCTGGCTGTATTTTATAGCTAATAGTCCATTTTATTTATTAGCTTGGCGTCGTTTCGGCGGTCGATTTGCTATCAATAGCGCGTTATGCGGGGCATTAGTCTCGATTTTTACTGATCATTTAGCCATGTTCATTACCCTTAGTGAGATAAATCCATTTTACTGTGCGCTGGCAGGCGGACTATTAATGGGCCTTGGCATGCTGATTCTTTTTCGTCATCGCGCGAGTTTAGGCGGTTTTAATGTCCTCTGTTTAGCGATACAAGATAGGTATGCAATACCTGCGGGTCATGTACAGATGGTGATCGACGGGCTAATACTGAGTGCTTCTTTGTTCTTTATCAGCCCGAGTACGGTGTTGTTATCCATTTTTGGGGCGATTATCTTGAATCTAGTACTGAGTATGAATCATAAACCCACTCGCTATAATGTTACTTATCAGCCTTAAATCTAAGTGCTAGCCATGAAAAACGCCTTAAGCCGATATCGGTTTAAGGCGTTTTTTATTTATACGGTAATCGAAACAGCGCTCATTATTGATTAATGGGTTGCACGTGATTTCACATCATGACTGATCGCTTTGTCCAATTCAGCAGCCACGTGCCCCGGTGAACGCGTCGTTTGTGAAATCAATCGATACATCGCTGGAATAACAAATAATGTCACCAATGACGCAAACGCCATCCCAAAGAAAATCACTGTCCCTACCGAGACTCGACTTTCATAGCCAGCTCCTGTCGATAAAATCAGTGGTATCGCTCCAGCCAGTGTGGTGAACGCCGTCATCAGAATCGGCCGTAAACGTCGCGCAGAAGCATCAATGATGGCTTTCTCGAATTCATAACCTCGATCGCGCAACTGGTTGGCAAATTCAACAATCAGAATACCATTTTTCGTCACCATACCGATCAGCATGATCATCCCAATTTGGCTATAAATGTTCATTCCCTGCCCCATGACAAATAGCCCTACAAATCCACCGAACACGCCCATAGGCACAGTGAACATCACCACTAATGGATTGATGAAGCTTTCAAATTGCGCTGCCAATACCAAATAGGCGACTAGCAAAGCTAATGCAAAGACAATCGCAACGCTGGATTGATTTTCTCGAAAATCTTTTGATTCCCCCGAGTAACTGACGGTGATATCACTCGGTAATATCTCTTGAGCTGTCTTATCCAAAAAGTCGAGCGCTTGGCCTAAGGTATACCCCTCGGCAAGGTTAGCCGTCATAGTGATCGCTTTTTGCTTATTGTAACGCGCTAAACGAATCGATGATGCAACCTCTTCAATATGGGTCAAAGTATCTAAGGTCACTAACTCCCCTGATGCTGTTCGCAAATAGATCTGGCTCAAATCCGAAGCGTTATTGAAGCGATTTTCGTCACCACGTAAATACACATCGTATTCTTCCCCTCGCTCGACAAAGGTTGTGACCTTTTGTCCACCGAGCATCACTTCTAAGGTATTGGAAATCTCTTGCACACTGATACCGAGTTCAGCGGCACGCTGACGATCAACCGAAACAACCAGTTCTGGCGTTTTCTCTGAATAGTTACTGTCAACACCAGTCATCATCTGTGATTCTGTTGCACGCTGTTTAAGCACCTCAGTCCATTGTTGTAGCTCTTCATAATCAGATCCGCCAAGAACAAACTGCACCGGTTCACTAGAGCCGCCTCTGAACCCCGGCATAAATGGGAACACACGCACATCAGGAATACCCGCCAGCGCTTGTCGTACATGATTCAAAGCCTGTTGAGCGGTGATATCGCGCTCATTCCAATCATCGAGGATCATGATCACAAAGCCAGTTTGATCCCCTGCGTTACCACCAAAAGCTGGTGATTGGATACTAAAGGATTTTAAAAAGCCTTGGCCGAGTAATGGCATTAACCGTGATTCGACCAAATCCATATTAGCTGCCATGCGATTATAACTGGTCGCATCAGCACCACGCACAAACGCAAAAATCACGCCGCGATCTTCAGAAGGGGTTAACTGAGCGGGAACCTGTTGATTAAGCGCATAGCTCCCCCCAACACAGGCGATGATCACTAGCGGAGCGGCCCACTTTGCACGTAAAGCGAGTTGTAAAGCACGGCGATAGTTGGCTTCTAATCGAGCAAACAGTTTATCGACCATACGATTAAAACGGTTCGGTTTAACATTGGCGCGTAAGATTTTGCTGCTGAGAACCGGGGTCAAGGTTAACGCGATTAAAGAAGAGAAAATCACGGACATTGCTAGCAGCACCGAAAACTCAGTGAAGAGTAACCCTACCATGCCATCCATAAACGAGATCGGTAAAAAAACCATCACTAAAACCAGTGTCGTGGCAATCACCGCAAACCCCACTTCCTGCGCCCCTTTATAAGCCGCCAGCAAGGGTTTCTCTCCTTGTTCAATATGATGATAGATATTTTCCATCACCACAATCGCGTCATCCACCACCAATCCGATAGCTAAAATTAACGCCATTAACGTGATCAAGTTAATCGAAAAACCAAAATAATAGGCAGCAATCAACGACGATATTAATGAAACCGGTACGGTAACCGCAGGTATTAAGGTCGCACGCGCTTGACCAATAAAAATATACAGCACCAGTACCACCAGCCCACCGGTAATAAAGAGCGTGCTATAGACCTCTTCAATCGAACGCTCAATAAACACCGTTGAGTCGTAATCAATTGCTAATCGAGTCCCTTCTGGCAAAAACGGCTGAACACGATCGACTTCCTGATGAATCCGAGCTGCTACCTCAAGCGGATTAGCGTCAGATTGAGGAATAATCCCCATACTGACATTGACCACTCCATCACTTTTAAAGGTCGAGTTTTCATTTTCCGCCCCGATAAAGACATCCGCCACATCGCGCAAATAGATCGGCGTATTATCACTGGCTTGTTTAATCACTAATGACTGAAAATCCTCTTCACTTTGATAGCTTCTCGCCGTGCGCACTGACATCACCGTAGAATCATTACGAACTTGTCCGCCGGGGCTTTCAATATTTTCTCGTCGTAATGCATTGGTAATATCGGTGGTGGTGATACCGCGCCCTGCCATTTGTTCTGGATTAAGACGAACGTACATGACTTTATATAAGCCGCCCGAAATATCCACTGAGCTAACGCCACTGATCAAGCTAAACCTATCAACCAGTACGCGATCGATATAATCGGTAAGCTGAGTACGATCCATCGTGGATGAGCTTAAGTTAATGTATACCGAGGCCTCACCCGAACCATTACTCTTAAACACCTGCGGATCATCAGCTTGCTCTGGTAGTGATCGTTTCGCCCGCGCAACGGCATCACGAATATCGCTCACCCCTTCATTTAAATCGTAACCAAGCTTAAAGGTGACGGTAATTCGGGACATGCCATTACGGGTGGTTGAGCTAATTTCATCAATCCCACTGATCCCGGCCAATTGGTCTTCAAGTACTGAAGTGATTTGACTTTCAATAATGGTCGCAGAAGCACCGCTGTATCGTGTCGAAATTGATACCACTGGACTTTCAATATCCGGCATTTCACGTACAGAAAGTTTAGAAAAAGAAACCAAACCAAAAACACACAATAGTAAGCTTAACACCACCGCCGCAACGGGGCGTTTTACTGAGATATCCGATAACAACATTATTGTGCGCCTTTCTTAATCGGTTGACCGTCGGCTGTGACTTCTCTCACGCTTAACCCGTCACGCATATTGACAATTCCTTGAACCACAATGCGTTGACCAATCTCTAATCCTCGTTCAATCACCACTTGATTGTCGATTCGAGTGCCCAATAGCACCTCTGTACGAGTCACTCGATGATCATCACCAACTACATAGACATAGCGTTTGGTGCCTGAATATTCTAAAGCTTGTACCGGAATGATCGGAGCGGAAATGGGCGGAAAATCGAGTCGCGCAGAGATAAGCATCCCTGGTTTAAGACGTTGCTGAGGATTCTTAAATTCTATCCGCACGCGTAAATTTAATGTTTCTGGATTAATCCGTGAATCGATCGCAACGACTGTACCGGTGAAGACTTGATCAGGCCAAGCGGTCGTTTGTGCTAATACGGTCATCCCGCGTGATAAACTCGATAAATAACGCTCTGGTACATGTAAGTCTAAGCGCATCACCGATAGGTTATCCAATGTCATGAGTTCGTTCCCGACACTCACTAACTGACCACGATTAAAATCAATAAAGCCAATCGTGCCATCAAACGGCGCTGTAATACGAAAATCAGCCAACTGAGCTTGAGCAGCCGCCAGTCTTGCTTGGGCAATATCAACACTGGAGCGTTGAGCGTCTAACTCAGTTTGAGTAATCGCATTGCGTTGCACCAAACGCTCATATTCCGCGAGTTTACGCTGTTCATCACGTAAATAGGCTTGTGCTTCGCTGACGGCAGCTTGGGCTTTAGCATCGTGTAACGTCATCAGCAATTGATCTTTTTTAACCAACTGATTGCTTTTAACCATGATGCTATCGATTCGTCCAGCCGCCTCGGCCGAAATACTTATCGATTGATCAGCGACTAATTTGCCGATTAACGATAAACGTTGAGAAATTTGATGAACTTGTACCGACTCAATCACCACAGGCGTCGCCATGGGGGCAGAAGCCATAGTCGAAAAAGTCGGCAATGAGATTAATAACAAAGCAACAAGTAGCGATATTTTTTTCATGATCAGGTTCAGGTAATAAGTTACTGATTCTATTGTAACCGTTTCTGTGAACATAAACGTCAAGTAACGTAAAGATACTTTTAAAAACGGTAAGTTTTACCCGTGTGAGTAAAGCTTAGAATAGAGGCGCTAACGTTCGCAACACTTTGATGATGGACGATATACACCCCAACGACTTGGAGTTGCAGGTAGGCGGCAGGTGAGTGAGTCCCCATGAGCATAGGCAAACTTATGTGATTGGAGTGAACCAACGTAGCCAACACCGCTGCAACTTCAAGTAGGAAGGGGATACATCATTAATAAGGGCTTTGAGAGCAAGATGATGGCTTACACCATCACAACATGAAGCAAACCAAGCATAATGAAGATAAACCTTAATATCTGCCATGTTCTGCCCAAAAAGCCAGCATTCAATTCAAAATCATCAAAAAAGGGTTTACAGTAAGGCCGAGTTTGATAATATGCGCTCCGCAGCTGAGCGATGCGTTGGGAAAACGTCGATTCAGCCTCGGATTGAATCTAGTTAATCCGTAAACCCTTGGAGGGGTTCCCGAGTGGCCAAAGGGAGCAGACTGTAAATCTGCCGGCTCCGCCTTCGATGGTTCGAATCCGTCCCCCTCCACCATATTCTCTCGCAAGAGAAATCCTTGATTGATGCGTTGGGAAAACGTCAGTTGAGTGACGTGATAACGAATACGTTATCCGTAAACCCCCTGGAGGGGTTCCCGAGTGGCCAAAGGGAGCAGACTGTAAATCTGCCGGCTCCGCCTTCGATGGTTCGAATCCGTCCCCCTCCACCATATTCTCTCGCAAGAGAAATCCTTGATTGATGCGTTGGGAAAACGTCAGTTGAGTGACGTGATAACGAATACGTTATCCGTAAACCCCCTGGAGGGGTTCCCGAGTGGCCAAAGGGAGCAGACTGTAAATCTGCCGGCTCCGCCTTCGATGGTTCGAATCCGTCCCCCTCCACCATATTCTCTCGCAAGAGAAACCCTTGATTGATGCGTTGGGAAAACGTCAGTTAAGTGACGTGATAACGAATACGTTATCCGTAAACCCCCTTGGAGGGGTTCCCGAGTGGCCAAAGGGAGCAGACTGTAAATCTGCCGGCTCCGCCTTCGATGGTTCGAATCCGTCCCCCTCCACCATATTAAAAAGCCTGCTCAATGAGCAGGCTTTTTTCATCTTCAAATCCATGCTATCCCCTCTAGCAAATAAACCTTCAGATAATAAAAAAGGCTTCACGTTATTATACGTGAAGCCAAAAATCGAATCTTAACTAGAAGACTCAATCAGGATTATCGATCAATCACTATCACTCGCGTCTCGTAGGGACGGAGAACTTGGTGTGCTAACACCGATTGCTGCTCAATACCGGCATAGTTACCTAATAGATAACTAGCCTTATCTAAAGCCAACTCTTCGGGTAACACCCACTCTTGTTCTTGATCATAGTAGTTATTGATACACAACAGGATTTGCTGATCATCTTGACGTTGATAGGCAAAAATTGCCGGATGTGACGGCAAGAGATCTCGATAATCACCACGGGTAATAACCGGTACCGTTTTACGCAATTCAATCAAACGTTGATAAAAGTAAAACACCGAATTTTTATCGGCTAACGCTTGTTCAGCATTGATCTGTGGGTAATTACTCGACACTTCTAACCAAGGCTGACCTTGGCTAAACCCAGCATAAACTTGACTGTTCCACTGCATCGGCGTGCGAGAATTATCACGAGATTTTTGCGCCAAAATCGCCAACATCTCTTGCTCACTAACCCCTTGCTGATTAACCATAATGTCATACATATTGGTGCTTTCCACATCACGATACTGCTCAATGGAAGTGTAACCTGGGTTAGTCATGCCAATCTCTTCCCCTTGATAGACATAAGGAGTCCCTTGCATCATATGAATCGAGGCCGCTAACATTTTCGCCGATTCAACCCGATATTGGCTGTCATTGCCCAAGCGGCTAACGACCCGCGGTTGATCGTGGTTACACCAAAACAGCGCTCCCCATCCTTGACCATTTAACCCCGTCTGCCAATGATTGAAAATTTGCTTCAATTGCAGAAAATCAAACGGCGCTTTGGTCCACTTTTCACCATTGAGATAATCGGCTTTAAGATGATGGAAATTAAATACCATCGACAACTCTTTACCGTCTAACGAAGAATATTGCTGACAATGTTCTAAAGTCGTCGACGACATTTCACCGACCGTTACGCTGCCATAACGCTGGAACACATCGCGGCTGATCTCTTGCAGGTACTCATGAACCCGCGGACCATCAGTATAAAAACGGCGGCCATCCCCTTGCTGATCGTTAGGAAAATCCTGCTGCTTGGAAATCAGATTGATCACATCTAAGCGAAAGCCATCAACGCCTTTTTCAGCCCAAAATGCAATCACATCTTTGACTTCTTGACGAACCTGAGGGTTTTCCCAGTTTAAATCCGCCTGCTGCTCAGCAAATAGATGAAGATAATATTGATTGGTCGCTTTATCGAGCGCCCATGCACTGCCGCCAAACTTTGATTGCCAATTATTGGGGACACCACCCTCGACCGGATCATGCCAAATATAGTAATCACGATAAGGACTATTTTTATCGCCCAGAGCCGATTGAAACCATGCATGATCAGTGGAAGTATGGTTAACCACGATATCCATAATGATACGAATACCACGCTGATGCGCCTGTTCTAATAGCTGATCAAAGTCAGCCATAGTGCCAAAATCGGGGTTAATGGCATAATAATCGGCAATATCATAACCATTATCGATCATCGGGGATTGATAAACCGGCGTTAACCAGATGGCATCGATACCTAATTTCTGCAAATAATCGAGCTTAGAAATAATACCCGGAATATCGCCAGTGCCTTTATTACCGCTATCGCAAAAGCTTTTAGGATAAATTTGATAAATGGTGGCGGTTTTCCACCATAACGGATCTTGATTAACTGCACTCATAACTTACTCACTTACCAAAATAATGAACAGAGTGGCCAATGAGCCACTCTAAAAATGCTAATTACGCTTTACTGACTTCTAATTCGCCTTTGGCTAACGCACGCTTGTACATCACTAAGGTCAAGGCAGCCGGAACGATAATCGCCACGACCATCGCGACTAAGAAAGTCAGCCAATATTGCGGTTGAATGGAGAGAATACCTGGCAAGCCACCAACGCCGATGCCATTAGCCATCACGCCAGCACTACCACAAATTGCCGCGGCCAGTGCACTACCAATCATCGCGCTCAACATTGGGAATTTATACTTGAGGTTGATACCGTACATCGCAGGCTCGGTAACCCCAAGATAAGCGGAAATAGCCGCCGGTACCGAAATATCGCGCTCACCATGTTTTTTACTGATGATGATGATGCCGACTACCGCTGACGCTTGCGCAATATTAGAAAGTGCAATCAGCGGCCAAATCGGTGTACCACCCAGTTGCTGCATGAGTTGCAAATCAACCGCGTTAGTGGTGTGGTGAATACCGGTGATCACCAGTGGCGCGTATAGGAAGCCAAACACCATCGAACCCAATACCGCAAAATCACCCGTCATCGCCGCTTTAGCCGCAAAAGCCACCCCATCACCAATCACGCGTCCAAATGGACCAATAAACGCGTGTGCCAGAATCACTGCTAAAATCAACGAAATGAAAGGCACCACCACTAAATAGAGATAAGCGGGAATAATGCGTTTGAGATTGGTTTCAATAAAGGCCAGCACCACCCCAGCAAGAATGGCGGGAATAACCTGTGCTTGATAGCCAACTTTTTCAATCACAAACCAACCAAAATCCCAGACTTCTGGCACTTGAGTACCAATCAGATAGGCGTTCATCAATTGCGGAGAAACTAAGGTTACCCCCAGAGTAATCCCCAAAATCGGTGTCCCACCGAGTTTCTTCACTGTCGACCAACACACCCCGACCGGTAAGAAGAAGAAAATCGCTTCACCAATTAACCATAAAAAGGCATGGACACTGGCCCAAAACTGGCTAATTTCAGTTAATGTTTGGCCATCAAACATCTTGATGTCGCCAATAACATTACGGAAACCTAAAATCAAACCACCGGTGATGATAGCAGGCAGAAGCGGGACAAAGATTTCAGCTAAATGGGAAATACCACGCTCTAACGCATTCATATTTTTACGCGCGGCAAGTTTGGCATCGTCTTTTGACGCTTCTGATTTACCCGTCAGTTGCAGCAAGATTTTATAAACCTCGTCAACCTCAGTACCAATCACCACTTGAAATTGCCCAGCATTAGTAAAGCAACCTTTGACCATACCAATGGTTTCAATCTGCTTAATGTCGGCTTTTTCAGTATCATTTAATACAAAACGTAAGCGAGTTAAGCAGTGGCTGACACTAGCAATATTTTCATTACCGCCGATCAGCTCAATAAGACGTACCACGTCTTGTTTGACTATCTTACCCATACCCTTATCCACCCTATTTGGTTTTTACTTATAATAGTTGAACTTACCATGGGAACAATCCCAAATCTGATTGAATAATGGCACAATGAATGAAAAACCAAAATGGGAACAATCCCATTAATTGAAAGCGATCACAAACAATCGAATCATCAATAGTAAAAGAGATACGCAACATCCAAAGAATTTGCAGTGGTCGCTAGGTTAACAAAGGTCGTCGCGTTAAAAGAAAGTGGGGATAAAATACGTTAACTCCGACCATACAGAGTTAACGTAAAATGAAGAATAACCCACTGATAATTATGAAGAGTTTTCAGATCACCTAGAAAGCCCAACACTCATGGCGTTATCTAAAATAAGCGGGGGGTTGAGTTAAATGTACCGGTTCGGTTAACTCACCAGATAAGTGTTTAATGAGTAGCTCTGCGGCTTGCTTGCCAGCCTGACGATAACCCGGATCAACGCTATAGATGTTAGGAAATAAAAAAGACAGCAGCTCATTACCACCGACACCCGTTACAACAATGTCATCACGCTGCTGCTCTTGTAAGCGCTTAATGACGCCCAAAGCCAAAGTATCACTGGCACAGACAATGGCCTCAGTATGAGCATTTAAAACGTTATCAACCAACTGATAAGCGCTTTCATGGTGTAGCTCACCGGTTTCAAATCTGGCTTCGATACCCTGCTGTTGGCACCAATTCAGATAAGCTTGTAAGCGCATTAAACCGGTTGTTTTATCTTTTGGATTAACGCCAATAAACGCAATATTGGTTAATCCTTTATGCTTAAGATGGGTTAAGGCTGCTTCAATTAAAGCTTGATGGTCGTAATTAATCGAAGAAATGGAATCATGATCCATGGCAACCAACACCGCTTTATCTTGCCACTCTGCTAATGACGTTAAATCAATATCGGTAAAACCAAAGACAATCACACCATCGACATTACGCTTTTCAAGTACGTTGAGATGCTCACGGGTTTTATCACGATTAAATTGGCTCTCCATGATCACCACATCATAACCGTGCGCATACAGCACCTGTAACATACTGCTGATCGAACGATTTTCTGATGGCGAATCTAAGCGGGAAATAATCACCCCCACCACTTTTTGACTGCCGCCACGCATCGACTGAGCGGACTTCGAAGGTACATAACCGCACTCGGCAATCACCTGCTCGACTCGTTGCCGAGTTTCAGGTTTTACTTTCGGATCATTGGTTAATACCCGAGATACCGTCGATTTACCGACACCTGAAAGGCGAGCTATGTCGGTTATGGTCAGTTTTTTAGCCATTAATCCTTTGCCACCAACGATTGAGCTGCCAAATAAGCAGGCACATCGGCAATACTCTCCAACACAACCTCAGCCAACGCTTCACCTTGTGGAGTAATCGCTTTACCAGTACGCACTAAAATTTTCCGCCCAACGTCTGCCGCTTGAGCAGCCATCATATCTTCCGCTTTATCACCAATCATCACTGAGTTCGCCATGTCTATTTTTAGAAAGTCGCGTGCAGAAAACAACATTCCCGGCTTAGGCTTACGACAATCACACTCTTGACGATACGGCTCAACGCCATGTTCTGGATGATGTGGACAATAATAGATACCATCCAGCTCGACACCATGATCGACAAAGTTCCAATCCATCCATTGCGTTAAAGAGAGAAAACGATCTTCACTAAACAATCCACGAGCTATCCCTGATTGGTTGGTCACCAGTACCAATAAGTAACCCATCTCTTTTAACTGCTTTGCCGCAGTGAAGACCCCTTCGATGAAATGAAAATCGTGCTCATCGTGCACATAACCATGATCGACATTAATCACACCATCACGATCCAAAAACACAGCAGGTTTCGCCAAAATATTGCTCTCTTAGGATGTATTTGCTAAGAATTATACTCAACTATACTCAAGATGCTACACGCAAAAGTATTGCATCACTGCCAGTAACGTCAGCACTTCAACTATTCCTTCCTTAATGAGTCGTTAAGTTGATTACTTTTATTTCACAGCAATTTAGACGTCTAGACGTAAAAATATCTATTGACTTAAAAAGCGAGAACTCATAGCATCAAATCAAAGGACAGTTCAGGTGTATGCGCCTATCTCGATACGGGTTTCGTTTATGATTCAACTTCATCAAGTTAATAAAGTCTTTCATCAGGGTGATAAAGCTATTCACGCTTTGAAAAACATTGATCTAGAGATTAGCCAAGGAACGATTTTTGGTGTCATCGGCGCATCGGGAGCGGGGAAAAGTACTCTCATCCGTTGCGTTAACCTATTAGAAAAACCGACCAGTGGACGTGTGATTGTTGATGGGATTGATTTAACTCAGTTAACGAATCAGCAATTAGGCCAAGCCAGACGCAATATTGGGATGATTTTCCAGCACTTTAATCTGCTTTCTTCCCGTACCGTGTTCGATAATATTGCTCTACCATTAGAGCTGGCTAATCATACCCATGAGCATATTGAGCACAAAGTTAGCGAGCTACTAACACTCGTCGGTTTAGCGGATAAACGTCATACCTATCCTGCCAATTTAAGTGGCGGCCAGAAGCAGCGTGTGGCGATTGCTCGCGCGCTGGCTTGCGAACCCAAAGTGCTGTTATGTGATGAAGCCACCAGTGCGCTTGACCCGGCGACAACTCAATCAATTTTAGAGCTGCTGAAAGAAATTAACCGCAAACTGAATATCACAATTTTACTTATCACCCATGAAATGGATGTCGTGAAAAGCATTTGTCACCAAGTGGCGATCATCGGTGATGGCGAATTGGTGGAAAAAGGCACGGTAGGCGATATTTTCGCACATCCTAAAACCCAATTAGCCCATCAATTTATTCGCTCAACGTTAGATCTGTCTATTCCTGAAGATTATCAGGCTCGCTTACAACCGACTCGTGTGGCTGGAAGCTATCCGTTAGTGCGCTTGGAATTCACAGGAGCCACTGTTGACGCGCCATTAATGTCACAAATCGCCCGTAAATTTAATATTGACGTCAGTATCTTAAGCTCTGATCTTGATTACGCTGGCGGGGTGAAATTTGGCATGATGGTGGCGGAAATTTTCGGTGATGATGATAATGCTGCGGCGGCGATAGACTATCTTCGCGACAATAATGTAAAAGTTGAGGTGCTTGGTTATGTCCTTTAATACGATTATCGACTGGATCGCTTTTAATGGTGATTTACTACTCAGCGCCACTTGGCAAACCATTTATATGGTGGCAGTCGCTGGCATTATTGGCTTCGCAATCGGCATTCCACTCGGGGTTATTTTACATACCACCAAACAAGGCGGGTTATTGGAAAATACCAAACTGAACCGTGTCCTTGGCGCTATCGTCAATATTGGCCGCTCGATTCCGTTTTTGGTGTTGATGGTGGCTATCATTCCGATCACCAAAATGCTGGTCGGTACTTTCATTGGCACCACTGCGGCAATTGTCCCTTTAACCATCGGTGCGATTCCTTTTGTTGCCCGTTTAATTGAAGGAGCATTAATTGAAGTGCCAAGCGGACTGGTTGAAGCGGCGCAAGCCATGGGCGCAACGCCTTTACAAATAATTCGTAAAGTCCTGTTACCTGAAGCTATGCCAACCATTTTAAACTCGGTAACCATCACCTTGGTGACCTTAGTCAGCTACTCAGCCATGGCAGGCACCGTGGGAGGCGGCGGTTTAGGTGATGTGGCGATTCGTTATGGCTTTCATCGCTACGACGTCACCATCATGACCGTCACCGTCATCATGCTAATTATTTTGGTACAAATTATTCAATCGGTTGGTGACCACTTAGTGCGCCGCGTTGATCATAGATAATAATGTTTATATAACAAGGAGATAATAATGAAGTTTTCACTTAAAGGTTTATTGGCGATTGCTGCCGCGGCTATTGTATTAACGGGATGCGGCGAAAAAGCGGTCGACATGAACAAAATCAAAGTTGGCGTGATTGCCGGTGCTGAAGAACAAGTGGCGGAAGTGGCGGCTCGCGTAGCCAAAGAGCGCTACAATCTGGATGTTCAACTGGTGACATTTTCTGACTATGTGACCCCAAACGCTGCGCTTAACGATGGTTCGATTGATGCTAACGCATTTCAACATAAACCTTATTTAGATCGCCAAATTGCCGATCGCGGCTATAAGCTAGCGATTGTTGGTAACACTTTTGTTTATCCTATCGCTGGCTATTCAAAACAAATCACCACTCTTGATGAATTAGCTACCGGTTCACGAGTCGCGGTGCCCAATGACCCAACCAACTTAGGTCGCTCTTTATTGCTGCTACAACAACAAGGTTTAATCACCTTACGTGATGATATTGGCCTACTTGCGACCGTACGTGATATCACTGACAATCCGAAAAACCTGCGCATTATGGAACTGGACGCCGCTCAGCTACCTCGCGCTTTGGATGATGTCGCACTAGCCATCATTAACACCACTTACGCCAGCTCGATTAATCTTACCCCTGAAAAAGACGGTATTTTTGTCGAAGATAAAAACTCACCTTACGTGAACCTACTGGTTGCTCGTCAAGATAATGTTAATGCTGAGAACGTACAAAATTTCCTCAAAGCATATCAAACTGACGACGTGTATAAAGCCGCCTCAGAAATTTTCCATGGTGGCGCAGTCAAAGGCTGGTAATTGACCAACACTACTGAAAATGCACGACAAAAAAGAGACCGCCACTGGCTGGTCTCTTTTTTATTCGCGGTCATCAGTCAATGCTCGCGATTAGGATCAAGCGACGGGCTCATTTTTCAAATGATCCCAAGAGAGATTAGAAACGATTTTGCAGTCATCGCATTTAAAATGGAAAATCTCATGGATAGGCTCATCCAGTAACCACGCGCCGCCACACTTAGGACAAGGACGAGCTTGCTCATCGGCTAAGCTCGTTCCACCCACTCGGTACTGATAGTAATAGGTCGGGATCTTGGTTAAATACTCGATACGTCCCCGTAAATCCCAACCACGACGAAATAGATCGCTATCAATATCACACAGCTCATGCAGCGCGGCGTGTTCAGCTTTGCAGCCTCCTGCCATCTGAATTTCATCACAAGCTTGCCATTCCGTTTGCCATTTGATCACCGCTTTATGGTCACCATTAAAAGTAGGCGAATTACGATACAAAGGGATGGGCAATAGAGTATCGCCGCTACGAAGTGGCGAGCAAGTATGCACATAAGTGGTGTATAGCACCTGCCAACTCGGTGGCTCGCAGTCTGCTGCTTGTTCTGAGTTAATATCACGGCCAAGCAAACGCACTTTAGGCGCCAGTAAACAAGCCTCCGATAAGCGATGCAAGCAAGCTTTGACAAAATCTGAATGGTATTTCGGGTGCAAACTATCTTGCTCTGGGCACACGGCGCGCAAGAAAAACTCGCCATCACCAAGCACCAGCGGAAACTCTCTACCCAATACTTGACCGTTATAGCGCAAGGCATCCATCAAACCGTTGACCGCTTTATCTACCGCACTGATGGTCGTGTTATCAAAACATTCAAACTCAAGCTCTACTACATACATCGTTCTACACCGCTGGCTCAAGTTGGTTTAAAAAATCCGCCACATCGGCGCACAAGACTTCCCGCTCGTCGGTACCTAACGTTTCTCTAATCACATTCCCAGTGAGATTACAAATCGACACCACCGCCATTTCATCGTCTGTGGTCGCAATAAAAATGGTGGGCTTTTGTTTTAAACGCCGTTGCATCACCAAGTGGCCAAGAATATTTTCCTGTAAACGAAGATAATCGTCATCACTCCAGACTTGCAATAACGTCAGCGAGTGACCGCGCCACGTTGCCGGTAAATCGCCACTGTATTGGCTGCCATAAAATGGCGCAATATCACTATGTAAACTCAGCTCAATTCCCTGCTCCACCGCCTGTAAATCAGCACTGTGCTCACGTTCCACCGGCTGCCAATAAACGCTATTGTTACTTTGCTGCTCAATGCAAGGGGAAGGCATATGGCTTAACTCATCGCTACTAGGCAGATGATGATGTCTCTGTTGATAAGCTTGAAGATAACGTTGCGAGAAATCACGCAACGCGGCGGCGACCAAATGAGCCATAGGGTTCTCCATAACGAAACTGACAACAAACGCTAATGACAGCGTGAGCAGTATTGCGTAAAATTCTGATTATTCTAATCGATTTGATGATAAATGATGAGCAAATATTCTGATGCCAAAGAGCTATCTGGCTTAACTCTTGGCAAAGCCACTGCCTATGCCAGCCAATATGACCCAAGTTTGTTGCAGCCAGTGCCACGTAGCCTCAACCGCAACGATCTCGATCTTGGTGAGACACTCCCCTTTCAAGGCTGTGACATTTGGACTTTATATGAGCTCTCTTGGCTAAACAGTAACGGTCTACCACAAGTGGCGATTGGTGAAGTGCGCATTCCAGCCACCAGCGCTAACTTAATTGAGTCTAAATCGTTCAAACTGTATTTAAACAGCTTCAATCAATCTCGTTTTCAAGACTGGCAAACGGTACAAACTCACTTAATTAACGATCTGTCGGCGTGCGCCGGTGAAACCGTTGAAGTACGGTTATTCTCACTGGATCACTATACCAATCAACCGATTGTTTCGATGCAAGGAGAATGTATTGATCAGCAAGATATTGAAATCGAACACTATCAGTTTGATGCGAGCTTATTGGAACAAGCGACGGATGCTGAAATCGTCACCGAAACGCTGCACAGCCACTTACTCAAATCAAACTGCTTGATCACCAATCAACCCGATTGGGGCAGTGTTGAAATCACCTATCACGGGCCAAAAATACAACGCGAAGCATTATTGCGTTATATTGTCTCATTCCGTGAGCATAATGAATTTCACGAGCAATGCGTTGAGCGAATTTTCCACGATTTGTGTCGTTACTGCCAACCTAAACAACTCACTGTATTGGCGCGTTACACACGTCGAGGCGGCTTAGACATCAATCCATTCCGCTCAACCGAACGGCCTTCACCTGAGCACAATTTGCGCATGGCTCGCCAATAAAAGGACGCCCATTATAATGCCCTCTTTCCGCTGGATACCTTACGTTTGCCTACTCCTACTGAGCATTTCTCCTTGGGTAAAAGCCGCCGTCTACGCTTTGCCGCAACTTAACGAAGCACACGGTTTATTGGAGATTTCTCCCATTCAGGCCAAAAATCTCGTCGAAGAGTATTTAGAGCAGCGTAAGCTGGCGGATAAAACCGAAAAAACACCGTCCAATATTAGTCGAGATGAAACCGATAGCCGCATTCGAACGCCAAGCAGTACCATTGATGCGCTAAAAATTTTAGCCACTGCTGAGTTTATCTTGGGTAATACACAAACGGCGTTTGATACGCTCGATGAAGCCAAACAGCTCGCGCAAGAGCATGAGCTTCCTTATTTGGCGTTAGAGCTAGATATTATGACGATTCGTTTACAGTGGCGACACAATCACGATGCCGATGCCGCTCGTCAACAACTGCGCGAGATCACCAATCAGCACCCTCTCTTGCTCGAAGAACATCGCCTCTCTAAACAGATTGATTACCATATCACCATGCTCAGCGCAGAAATTGCATCACAAAATAACGAGCTTACTCTGGCTAATCAACTGTTTGCAGAAGCCAAACCTTACCTTGAATCATTGCAAGCCAAAAAACCCTTGATTGAATATCACGTGATCGTCGGAGAGCACTATTTACACCATAAACTCTACAATTTAGCTTTATCTGAGCTACTCACGGCTTATTGGGGAGCGATAGAAACCAATGCCAGCGCAGAATTAGCAAAAACCAATAACCTATTAGCACAGCTGTTTTATGAACGGCGAGTGCTGGATAAAGCTTTAGTTCATCTCTCTCAAGCCGCCGAGTTTTATGGTAACTATGAAAAATCGCCGATCCTTGTTTCTGTACTTAAACGGATGGGTGACGTTTATTTTCAACAAGGTAAATATAATTTAGCCTTGGTGCATTATTTTAATGTTATCGATCATGAAAGCAGTGAACTCAATCTGGCCAGTGTGATTGATGTTCGGTTAAGTTTATCCGCGACTTATCGGCAGCTCTATAACTATACGTTGGCCGAACAGTATCTAACCGTAGCGAAAGAACTACTGCAATACAGCCACAATCGACATCTACAAGCACGAGCGGCCTTACTTAGTGCTCAGTTAGCCCTCTCTCAGCAAAACAATAAACAAGTGATTGACTACGCTCAAGAGGCACTAAAGTTTAATGAAACGCTACACGACATGGACATTGAAGCGCAAGCCTATCAACTTCTTTCCTTAGGTTATGAGCAAAAAGAGCAGTATTTACCCGCGTTAGAATGGAGTAAAAAAAGTCACCAAATCACTCAACTTCGCCAAGCTCAGCTTAACCAAATTAGTGAAGATGCCTTTCGCCAGCAAAAAGAATTTGTTGAACAAACACTGCATTTAGTTGGCCAAGAAAAAGCCCTACAAGCGACTCAACGTGAATACAGCAAATTTCAAAAAATCGCTTTTACGCTATTTTTAACCAGCATTGTGTTGTTTCTCTACCTGATGCGTCGTGGTTATATTATCCAAAACCAACAAGACGAAATCGATGAACTGAATAGCCATTTATTCACGCATTCTCGCTCTCGTTTACCCAACCTAAGAATGCTCAATGCGAAGTTACTCTCTTCTCTTCAACGCAGTAGCTATAATTACGAGCAGTGGTTAATTGGTGAATTGATTCATGAACCGTTAAATGATCGCTTACGCTTCGCGATGATTGATCTCCCTTTTCTGCGTAGTATGTACTTACAACATGGCTATACGGCAGGCGTAGAGCTCGAACATGCGTTTGGGCGTTTTTTAACTGACCATCTTGAAGAACCAGCCCGGCTCTATCATTTCTCGGATGCAAACTTACTGTACATTGAACCGAATATCGATAGAGATCGGCCACCAGAAGAGCTGTTTAATAAAGTCCAAGACTTAATCAATCAGTTCCAACCAGAGCGGCGTTTAAACCGAACCATTCGCTTGGGAATTGCCGATTATCCTTTTTTACCCAGAGCCTACACCGCCATTAATGATAAAGAATTGTTGGATATTTTATTGATGGCTACAGGGGTCGCCAGAGAGCTGAGCCTAAAAGACAACACCAGCCATTGGGTCTACTTTAAGGCGATTGATAACGCCCCTGCGGCCAGTTTCGCCTCAAGTAACATCCGAAAATCGTGTCAACAAGCGATCAATCAAGGACTGATTAAGGTTCACTCATCTTATCGTGATGAAGAGCAGATTAAAAAGTTCTTAAAAGATGGATAAATGCTATGCGGTTAACAGATTGAGCTAATGACCTTCACCAATTATTTGTTATTATCGACAGATTGATAAATAGCGTCTCATCCTTGAGATACTGTAAATTGGCCGTTAAAGACTAGCTCAATTTTCCTGGTTTAGCCGTACTGGAGCGCATGTTGAAATCACAAACGTCGAACGATGAACATCAAACTCACCCTATGGATGTCCGAGTGAAACAGTGTGCAGAGACCCTGTTGTATCTACCGGGATTACCCATCAAACTGAAACGCGATGTTCAGCAACTGTTAAGCACCAATCACACCATCAATCAGCAAGATCAAGCGTTGCGTCTATTACATTTATACCAACGTGCGATGAAAATTTTTGCTCATAATCCTAATCTCGGGCATCAAGAAGCTCCCCATTGCGGCGATAAAGCACTCCTGACTCAGCTCAGTGATGAACTACAGCACCTGATCACCGAGCTGGATTTTGAAGGTGAGGCTGGAGATTTACTGACGGATATCCGCAGCAAGCTGCTGCTTGGGGTTAATAGCCAAGGGTTACTTGAGCTGGCTTTGCAAGTGCTGAAATTAGTCATCGATGGTACTCAATATGAGCGTAAAAACTCGGAGAAATTCCTCGAACAAATCAATAGTTCATTATCGAAAAATCTGCAAAGCACCCGCGTTAATCTTGAGCAAAGCACCCATTATCAACAGCATCGCCAACATATGCATCAAGATCTCCTTCACCTCGTCAACCGCGGCCAGCATGCTTTATCATCTCAAGCCAACGAATCCAATAAGCCTGTAAGTGCGGTATTTAGTGAAATTGAAGCCTTATCCGAGCGTTTGATTCATGCTGAACAACGAGAACAAGTGCTGATTGAACGTATGCAATATACCCAGCACCAAATGGAAACCTTGCTAGAACTGACTCAAGATTATCGCCGTCGATTAGAAGATCAAGCGCAGCGACTACTGCAAGATCCACTGACCAAATTGTATAACCGCACTGCGTTTAATGATCGATTAGAATTAGAGTATCGGCGCTGGATTCGCACGCAGCATAATTTGCGTTTGGTGATTTTAGATATTGATGCTTTTAAAGCGATTAATGAAAGTTTTGGTTATCTTGCTGGGGATAAAGCGTTAAAAGTGATTGCTCGAACCATTCATAAAGAGCTGGAAAAAACCGATACCGCCGCGCGTTTTTCAGGAGAAGAATTCATCTTACTGTTGCCAGAACGCGCCGATAATGAGTGCCATCAGGTTATACAAAAAATACAGCGTAATGTGGCTAGACTGCCTTTTAAATTTCGCGATAAACAGATCACCATCACTCTTAGTGCCGCTTCAACCCACTTTAAAGAAGCCGATACACCAGAAATTGTTCTTGAACGGTTGCATCGTTCCCTACAGGAGATGAAGCCTTATGGTCCTAATCAACTGGCTTGGAAATAAGCCACCAAACGAACAACATTTAACCATTTGCCGTAAACTTAGTGACTCATTTCACATCTTGCGCCTAGCGATGTTTTCCAAAACCATTGTTACGCACAAGATTAATAAGCCATTTCAGACTGTTGAATCTAAACGAACTAAAATGGCATCCCGATACGACAGAGTGTTCCTCCTAAGTCACTCGTGTAAACTCTATCTCCATCAATAACGACTATGATTGAAAGAGTGCATTGATGACATAGGACCAATAGCACTTCCCCCCCGATTGTTAAGGAGGTCAAGATGATCACTCAAGTTAGCCCAGCCGGCAGTATGGATCTACTGTCGCAACTTGAAGTAGAAAGACTCAAAAAAACCGCATCCAGTGATCTCTATCAGCTGTATCGCAATTGTAGTTTGGCAGTACTCAATTCCGGAAGCCATACCGATAACTCCAAAGAAATGCTCGAACAGTACAAAAACTTCGATATCACCGTACTGCGTCGTGAGCGGGGCATTAAACTCGAGCTCACCAATCCACCAGAGCAAGCGTTTGTCGACGGGCAAATCATCAAAGGGATTCAAGAACACCTGTTTGCTGTGCTGCGTGATATTGTTTACGTCAACATGCACTTATCTGAAAATCAAAGACTGAACCTGACCAATGCCAGCCATATCACTAATTTAGTATTCAGTATCTTACGCAATGCAGGCACTTTGGTGACAGGGGTAGAACCTAACCTTGTCGTCTGTTGGGGTGGGCATTCCATCAATGAGACCGAATATCAATATACCCGTGAAGTTGGCCATGAATTAGGGCTAAGAGAACTCAATATCTGTACCGGATGTGGGCCCGGAGCCATGGAAGGGCCAATGAAAGGCGCGGCTATTGGCCATGCCAAACAACGCTATCAGCAACAGCGCTACTTGGGCTTAACTGAACCGTCAATCATTGCTGCCGAGCCACCAAACCCGATCGTCAATCAATTGGTGATTATGCCTGATATCGAAAAGCGTCTTGAAGCCTTTGCCCGAATGGCACACGGAATCATCATTTTCCCTGGAGGCCCAGGAACCGCAGAAGAGCTGCTGTATATTCTCGGGATCATGATGCACCCGGATAATGCAGACCAACCAATGCCGATTGTATTGACGGGTCCAAAAGAGAGCGAAGCGTATTTCCGCTCAATCGATCAATTTATTGGTAGTACGCTGGGTGAAGAAGCCCGCAAACACTACACGATTGTGATTGATGATCCGGTTCAAGCGGCAAGAATTATGAAAGATGCCATGCCACTGGTTCGTCAGCATCGAAAAGATCACGACGATGCGTACAGTTATAACTGGTCATTAAAAATTGAACCAGAATTCCAACTGCCCTTTGATCCGACTCATGACAGCATGGCGAGCTTGGATTTACATCTTAATCAACGCCCAGAAGTTCTCGCTTCCAACTTACGCAAAGCTTTTTCTGGGATTGTTGCTGGTAATGTCAAAGCGGAAGGGATCCGCGAGATTGAGCGGAAAGGTCCGTTTACTCTGCATGGCGAACCGGCATTAATGAAAAAAATGGACCGATTACTCAATGACTTTGTCAATCAACATCGGATGAAGCTTCCTGGCTCAACCGCTTATGTGCCTTGCTATCGAATTAGCTCCTAGTGGACACTCAGCAAGGATAGCAATCTGCTTTAATTTCATTACAATAAGGGCCTAACAGCCCTTATTTTTTGGTGATTATGTCTATTCATCTTGTGATTATCGATGCGTTAAACCTGATCCGCAGAGTGCATTCCGCTCAACCCGATGAAAGCGATATCGCCCGCACCGCCAACACCACCTGTCGCACCTTACAACGTATTATTAATGAATCCGCTCCGACTCACATGATTGCGGTGTTTGATCATACGCTACAAGATCGTGGCTGGCGTGCCGAACTGCTGCCAAGCTATAAACAAGGACGTAAGCCAATGCCCATCAGCTTGCAAAACGGCTTGGAGCAAATTCAACAAGCATGGTGGGAACTGGGTATCGATTCACTACTTTCAGAAGGTGATGAAGCGGATGATTTAGTCGCAACCCTTGCCTGCAAAGTCGCGAGTTATGGTGAAAAAGTAACGATCATTTCCACTGATAAAGGCTATTGTCAGCTGTTGTCTCCAACCTTACAAATTCGTGATTATTTTCAACATCGCTGGCTAGATGCGCCATTTATTGAACAAGAATTTGGCGTCAAACCAAGCCAATTGACCGACTATTGGGGTCTAACGGGCATGAGTTCGAGCCAAGTACCAGGTGTCGCTGGTCTCGGCCCTAAAGCAGCTCAAGCGATCCTCACTCAATTTACTGACATTGAACACGCTTATGCCAGTGAAGCCTTAGCCAGTAAATATCGCAAAAAACTCGATCAAGAGATTGAAATGGCACGAATTTGCAAGCAAGTTGCGACCCTGAAAACTGACATTGAACTCGGTTTTAATTTGCAAGATATCCGTTTTGAACCGAAAAGCTAGGCTCAAAACGGACCAGATCACTCCGCTTTAATAAGGAGAAATCGACGATAAAGATTGGACATGAACGGTGATCTCTTCTCGATCATGATAGAGATGCTTAGCTTGTAAACGAAACTTAACTTTATTCTGTTTCAGAAAATCTTTCAGATTCTCAATATCTTGTAACACCTCATCATAACGCCCCTTCATCGGTAATTTGAGATTAAAGATCGCCTCTTTAGCCCAACCACTGATGATCCACTCCCCCATCAACTGAGCAACGCGCGCTGGCTTCTCAATCATATCGCAGACAATCCAAGTAACGTTCTTACGCGGCGGTTCAAACTTAAAACCATCTTCCATATGATGTTTAACCTGACCGGTGTCCATTAAGCTTTGCGCCATCATGCCATTATCCACGGCATGAACAAACATCGAACGCTTAACTAATTGATAAGTCCAGCCACCAGGGCAAGCACCGAGATCCACCGCCCACATACCGGATGCCAAACGCGTATCCCATTCCGCACGAGGGATAAAGACATGAAAGGCTTCTTCTAATTTTAAGGTCGAGCGGCTTGGCGCATCTGCTGGGAATTTTAAACGAGGAATCCCCATAAAAAATGGCGAGTTATTATGGCTATACGAATAGCCTAAATAACAGTGTCCAGGAGCGGTAAAACAAACATGCAACACCGGTTTTTTAGTACTCTCTTTAGCCAATAGTACTCCATGGCTACGCAGCGCTTGACGCAGCGGCACGGTAAATTTACGACAAAACTTAAGCAGTTCTTTTGCTTCATTAGTGTCTGGCGTTTCAATACGTAAATCACCACACTGTGGAAATGCTTGTTCCTGTTTAAAATAACTCAAAATCGGTGAGATTCGGTCATCTTTCGGTAACTCAGTAAACTCAGCGGTCACTGCAAACATTTGTCGAGCAAAAATAAGCGTTTGAAAATCAATGTTTTTAATGAGTTTGTCGGCATCTTCCGCTTGATAACACTCAAACAGTACATAACCGGTATTATTTTTAAGGCGAGGAAAACCATACACTTCAAGCTTTGTCGCTTTATCCTGAATTTCACCGGCGCACTCTTTTTCAAAGCCCGCACGACAGTACAGCATGACTTGTTTCACACTCTTACCTCTTTGATATTAATCGCGGCTAGAACGAACATGCACCAGCCTAATAAAAACAGCAGTCCACCAATAGGCGTTACGAAGCCGATCCACGACACTCCGGTCAACGCTAATAGGTAAAGACTACCGCTGAAACAAAAGATGCCGATGATAAAGCAAATCGCCGCACGACCAAAATAATTTCGCGACTTTTCCATTAACGGTAAACCAAGAGCTAAACCGCAAGCAATGATCGCCAGACCATGCATAAATTGATAATGAGCAGCGGTTTGAAAAATCGTTAAGGCATATTCCGTCAGTTGAGCTTTTAAACCATGAGCGGCAAACGCCCCTAAAGAGACCGAGATACCACAGACGAGCCCACCCACAATCAGTGTCAGTGATTGACTACTTTTCATCATAAACCTCACCAATAAACTGCGCCAAAGATTCAATTGCCCAAGCAAGGTTATCTTCTAAGCGGTAACCCGATGATTTTCTTGGTGCAAAACTATGATCGCCATCCGGAAGATACTGCACTGAAACCGAACGACTCAGTGGAAACTGTTCGACTTCCGCCTGTGAGCCGAAAGTATCACGCTGCCCTTGTAAGATCAGGCATGGCTTGCTCAGTGAGGCTAAATGCTCCCCTTTGTATCGTTCCGGCTTGCCCGGTGGATGGAATGGAAAGCCAAGACAAGCGACCGCTTGTACTTGTGGGTGTTCTGTCAGATGTGATGCTATGCGGCCCCCCATGGATTTACCACCAATCACCAGTGGTTGATTTGCGAACTGTTCAATCACTTTTGTGTAAGCTTCGAGTAACTTAGGCGCGCGATCGGGTGGACGACGTTTGCCATCTTGCTGACGTTTAACCATATAAGGAAAATCAAAACGCACCACGCGAATCCCTTTAGCGGCCAAACCCTTGGCAATCGTCTGCATAAATGGATGGGTTTTATCCGCTCCTGCCCCATGGGCAAAAATAAATGTCGCCGCTAAAGCAGATGATTCATCGCAGCTCGGCTCATCGATAATCACTGATTCATAAGGGGTTATGGCTTGCGTCATCTAATATTACCTCTTGTTCTTTACGCGCTTTTTTCAACATCCAATCTCGAAAAGTCGCAATTCGTCCCATGTCCGCTTGCTTCTCATGACAAACAACATAAAACGCATTTTTGGTCATCAACACTTCATCAAATGGGGCCACCAAGCGTCCAGCATCTAATTCCGGTTGTGCTAACACGTTATTGCCTAACGCGACGCCTTGTCCATGAGCGGCAGCCTGCAACACCATAGTTGAATGACTAAAAATAGGCCCTTGATTAACATTCAGCGAATCTAAACCATTTTCTTTAGCAAACTGCTTCCAATCCTTGCGTGACGTATCATGCAATAATGTATGTCGTGCTAAATCACTTAAGGTGACTAAAGGCTTCGGACCGACTAACAGCGCAGGTGAGCAAAGCGGGATCAAAAACTCTTGGTACAATTTATCCGCCCGCAGGCCAGGCCAATTACCTCGACCATAGTAAATCGCTACATCGACATCATCGGTGAGTGATCCTTCTTCCATATCCACCGCTTTGATACGCACATCAATGTCAGGTTGTTGATGATTAAAATCCGCCAGGCGAGGCACCAACCACTGAATAGCAAAACTGGGCGGCAGACTGATGGTCAATGCGCCTTTTTCACTTCGCTCAAGTAATTTGTCAGTAGCTTCCGCCAACGCACTAAAAATATCCTTAATATCGAGAAAATAGCCTTGCCCTTCTTCCGTTAGTAGTAAAGAACGATTACGGCGACGAAATAGCTTAAGGCCAAGGAATTCTTCTAACGCCTTGATTTGGTGGCTAACCGCCGCTTGAGTCACAAATAACTCTTCCGCCGCTCGGGTAAAACTTAAATGACGTGCAGCCGCTTCAAAGACTTTTAATGAATTGAGCGGTGGTAATCTTCTGGACATAGGGACACTCTAAAACCGATTAGTTTTTTTTATGTGAAACATTATAAATTGTCCGTTGCTAACCAGCCAGAGAAAATCTATATTGCACCCCGTAACGCAAGCCTGAACGGCTTGATTCTTTTTGAATCAATTGGTTTGCTGTTGCGATGTTGTGTTTGCAAACTCGTTTTTCGAGTTCGGTAGTTTCTACCACCCTGTTTTGTACAGTTATCCCCTGTAACAAAACAAATACTTCCTGTATTTATTTTTTGACCTGTCTGTCAAATATTTAGCACCGCCTTTTGGCGGTGTTTTTTTATCTATTCGCCACCCACTTCCTACTTGAAGCCGCCGCAGTGTTGACTCCAACTTGTTTGGCTATAATAAAAAGCCCAGCAGCATCAACTGGGCAAAACGTAGTTTAACAACGGATTAAAGTTAACTAAGGACGGTAGACTTTAACATTGTCAAAACCTTGCTCTTTTAAGTATAAGGCTTGTAAACGACTCATCACGCCTCGTTGACAATAAAGCAAATAGGTTTTGGACTGATCAAGATCGCCGAACTTGGTGGCTAACTTGTAGAATGGAATGGTCATCACTTCAATACCGTCAAGCTCTAATGGTGCGTCATCTTCCTCTTCTGGGCTACGAATATCGAGCACAATAGCGTCCTCTTGCACCGCATCGACCTGTTCCACTTCCGGCGCTTGCTGCTGACTCTCTTTTTCGATATCACGAATATCCATCAAACGAGCGTCATAAATCACTTTATCTAAGATAGTAAAATCGAATTTCGCTTCTTGTTCTTCTAATAGAGCTTTTACCGCTTTTACGGTTGGGTTTTTAGAAATCACACCACAATATTCTGGCATGGTTTTCGCGAAATCTTCTGTGCCAATATCACGGGCAAGATCCATGATATCGCCTTTATCCCAGTTGATCAGTGGACGAAGAATAAGACGATCGGTCACACCATCAATATGACGCAAATTGGTCAAGGTCTGACTGGAGACTTGGCCAATCGCCTCGCCAGTCACCAACGCCTGAATACCAAACTTCTCTGCAATACGGCCAGCAACCCGCATAAACATACGTTTGAGCACTACGCCCATCTGACCATCGTCAATTTTCTCTAAAATCTCAGCAACAACCGGCTCAAAATCAACAGAGATAAAGCGTACCTTGGCTGACGAGCCGTACTTGTTCCATAAATAGTGCGCGACTTGCTTAACACCGATTTCATGCGCAGGCCCGCCCAGATTGAAAAAGCAATAATGGACTTTAGAACCGCGTTTAATGTGTAAATAACTCGATACGCCAGAATCGTAACCTCCTGAAATAAGGCTGAGTACGTCCTCTTGTGTGCCGAGTGGAAAACCACCTAACCCTTTGTAACGAGCAATCACCTGATTGAGTAATTCATCCGCCACTTCAATATGAACAATAATATCAGGACGAGTTAATTTCACTTTTGCTGAAGCAACCGCTTGATTCAGTCCACCACCAATATAACGCTCTAATTCAAGCGATGAAAAATCATGCTTACCACGACGTTTGGCACGTACAGCAAAGGTTTTATTTTCAATCAGTTCACGACTGTTTTCTAACACTTGCAGATAAATGTCATGCATATCGGTAAACGTCGATTGCTTGACTTGTAGTATCTGTTGAATACCTGGCGTGGTGGTTAAAATCTCTAATGTTTGTTGAAAAAACTGATCGCTATTGGCACTGACTTCAATATGATCGCGGCGGTTAAAAACCGCAACGCCAGTGGTCCGCTTTTTAATAATATTGCGAATATTCGATTCAAGAATCTTGGTAAAACGCTTACGTACTGATTCACTTTTAACAAAAATTTCTGGATGGGGTTTAACAATAAATTTCATGGGGCTATTCGCAAATTAGGTTCAAAACAAGCATTGAGCTTCATGCTAAGCAGTGACGCTCAGGATAGAGATCAGCAAAGGGGCAGGATTATACACGATCTACTCAATTAGGAAAATCATCATAAAAGGCAAGGTTTATGACGACTCTTCGCTTAAAAGCGAATGGCATGATAAGTGGGGAGATTTGGGTTCTAGGTTCTGGGATCGAGAACCTAGAACAACGATTGATGCTATTGTAGTGAAGGGATCTCCTCACTTAACAGCGGTTTTCCTTGCATGATACCGATCTCGACTCGTCGATTACGAGAGCGTTGCGCTTCGGTATCGTTCGGGCCAACCGGCGCGGTATCAGCCAATCCTCTGACTTCTAAACGTCGGTGGTCAAAACCGGTCACTCTTTCCATTTCTTGCGCAACCGACACTGCTCGCTGCGCTGAAAGATCCCAATTTGAGCGATAAAGCTCAGAATCTAATCGTTGATTATCAGTATGCCCAGTCACCTGAACAATACCGGGAACGTCTTTGACTAATTCGGCAATCTGCCGAACCAAGGGTCGAAATTGAGGTTGTAAAAAGGCGGAACCTTCAGGAAAAGCCCCCCGCTCACGAATACGGATCAGAATTTGCTGGCCTAAGTTTTCCACCTCAACAGCCCCTTGCTCAATTTCTCGATCTAAGGCTTTTTTGATGTTCTCTAAAACAATTTCCATCTCTTCAGAGAGGGCTTCAGATTGCTCTTGCTCCTGCTCAGCGTCTTCATTATCTTGACTATCTTCAGTCGAGGTTTCAGGAGATTCTCCGCCCGTTAGCTGACCATCATCGCGCTGATTACCGCCGGCTCTATCAGAATCACCTTCATGAAATTCTAACGTTTGCTGAGTAATATCAATTGTTTGCTGCATGATCACGTCAATAGGAGTCGGCTCAGGACGACCTGGACGAAACTCTTGAGCAATCACACTGGTCCCTTTAGGTATATCTTTGACTTCTAAACGGTTTTGTACCCCAAACGCAAACTTCATCGAACCCGCGATCTGTTTGAATTTAAGAACGTCCATCTCTGAAAAAGACAGCAGCAGTACAAAAAAGCACATCAACAATGCCATCAAATCGGCAAAGGTTCCCATATAGGCAGGCAGGCCCGGCGGTGGGCATTTGCGTTTTAGATCCTCCATGATGGCCCCCCGCTATTCATTATCGACATCAAGTACTCGCTTACCTTCATTAAGATAATTTTTCAAATAGCCATCGATCACTCGCGGGTTTTGTCCATCTTGAATCGCTAAGACACCATCCATAATTAAACGACGATTTAAGGTTTCTTGTCCTCGGCGTAACGCCAATTTATCGGCAATCGGGAAGAAGATCATGTTTGCCATGATCGCCCCATACAACGTCGTCAATAACGCCACCGCCATTGCTGGGCCGATAGCTTTCGGGTCATCCATATTTGATAACATGGCCACTAAGCCTATCAACGTACCGATCATCCCCATCGCAGGGGCTACATCACCAAAGGCACGAAAAACACCCGTCCCTAATTCATGGCGCTCATCGGTTAAAACGATGTCTTTTTGTAATGCGGTGCGAACGACATCAGCATCGTGCCCATCAACCAATAAATCGATGCCTTTTTGCATAAATGAATTAGAGATTTCCATCTCTTCTAACGCTAAGAAACCACCTTTACGCGCTGCATCGGCCATCTCAACGATTTTGGCAATTAAGTCTTCAGGCTCTTCCGCTTTAAACATAAACGCTTTAGCGGCAATTTTGGCCGCACCAAAAAACTGCCCCATGGTAAATTTGACTAACACAACGAAGGTTGAACCACCGACGACGATCAGAACCGATGTGACATCGACAAACATCACAAGGCTACCACCAACGACCATTGCCATCAAAACGAAAGCCAGACCACCAATTAGGCCTACTAGCGTTGCTAAATCCACGAAGCGCTCCTCATGCTTGTCATCTGCATTATTGAGATTACTCTTCTTATCGGCACAAGAGCAAAATCTTTAACTTATATTATGGTTAAGTTTATACGCAAAACCCACTATCCCCAAGTGCCGCTCTTTGACTCGTTATCGCAAAAAAACATTTTGCTTTCAATAAACTTCAGATTATTAGCACAGCATAAGTGACCTTATCACTGAGTCAAACAACGCTACAGCAGCAACACGTTCCCCTGAAGTCTTGACCATCATCGCCCTCCTAAAATTAATGGTTATGTTTGACTATTTTTAGATAAGCTTAGCGGTCTGATAAAAAAGCGCCTTATTTATAACAAATTTGCTTGGTTAAATTTGACCATCTGTACGCCCTAAGGTAACTTTCGTGCATCTTTTTTGAGGCAAAATGATTATGGCGAGCAAAAAACCGGAGAATATGTCCTTCGAAGCGACAATCGAAGAGCTAGATAACTTAGTTGAACAATTAGAAAGCGGCGATATTGCACTCGATGAAGCATTAAAAAAATTTGAACGGGGTATCGCCTTAGCTCGCAGCGGGCAAGCCAAACTCGATGAAGCAGAACAACGAGTGCGCATTCTTCTTGATAACTCGGACGATGCACCGTTAGCTGAATTCACCGCTGTTCCCGAATAACCAGAGAGTAATACATATCCTATGATCGAGGCGCTTTCCTCTTTTCAACAGAGAAATAATCAGCAACTAGACGAGTGGTTACATCGTTTACCTTATCCGCATCTTCCTTTGATTGAAGCTATGCGTTACGGTTTATTGCTTGGTGGTAAACGAGCTCGCCCTTACTTGGTCTACATCACCGGACAAATGCTCGGCTGCCAACTGACTGATCTCGATACTCCAGCTTGCGCTGTCGAGTGTGTCCACGCTTATTCATTGATTCATGATGATTTGCCCGCCATGGACGACGACGACTTACGTCGTGGAAAACCAACCTGTCATATTAAATTTGATGAAGCAACGGCGATTTTAACCGGGGATGCTCTGCAAACTCTCGCGTTTACTATTTTGGCGGAAGGTCAACTCTCCACTCATGGTGAAACGAATCGGATCAAAATGGTTCAAGCTTTAGCCGAAGCGTCTGGCGCTCAGGGAATGTGTTTAGGCCAAGCGTTAGATCTGGCCGCGGAAAATCGCCGTATAACGTTAGATGAATTAGAAACCATTCATCACAATAAAACGGGCGCACTGATGCGTTGTGCCATCCGAATGGGTGCCATGGCTGCAGGCCAAAAGGGCTTGGCTATTTTACCGCAACTGGATCGCTATGCGGCAGCGGTAGGCCTCGCCTTTCAAGTACAAGATGATATTTTAGACATCATCAGCGATACTGAAACATTAGGTAAACCGCAAGGTTCAGACCAACAACTGCATAAAAGCACTTATCCAGCCCTACTGGGCTTAGAAGGTGCCATGAATAAAGCTCAAGTTCTGCTTGCAGAAGCGCTCGAAGCATTACAAGCGATTCCGTATAATACTGAGCATCTCGAAGAGTTCGCCCGATACGTCATCGAGCGCAAAAACTAACACGATAAGCGCGCATAACTATGACTCTTGATATTTCGAAATATCCAACACTGGCCCTAGCAAATACCCCTGACGAACTGCGTAGCATGCCCAAAGAAATGCTACCTAAGCTTTGTGATGAGTTACGTACCTATTTACTGAATTCCGTCAGTCGCTCTAGCGGTCACTTGGCCTCTGGATTAGGCACGGTAGAACTAACCGTCGCTTTGCATTACGTCTACCAAACCCCTTTTGATAAACTGATTTGGGATGTCGGCCATCAAGCTTACCCTCACAAAATCCTCACTGGCCGCCGCGAGCAGATGTCGACCATTCGTCAAAAAGATGGACTGCATCCTTTTCCTTGGCGAGAAGAGAGCGAATATGACACCCTCTCTGTTGGCCACTCATCAACCTCAATCAGTGCTGCGCTCGGCGTCGCTATTTGCGCCGCGAAAGAAGCCAAAGGACGTAAAGTCGTCAGTGTGATTGGTGATGGTGCCATCACCGCGGGAATGGCATTTGAAGCCATGAACCACGCAGGCGATGTCGACAGCGATATGCTGGTTATCTTAAATGATAATGAAATGTCGATTTCAGAAAATGTCGGCGCACTCAATAACCATTTGGCGCAATTACTGTCTGGCAGTTTATACACTTCGATACGTGAAGGAGGCAAAAAAGTTTTATCGGGCATTCCACCGATTAAAGGGCTGGTACGTCGTACCGAAGAGCATTTAAAAGGTATGGTCGTACCGGGGACGCTATTTGAAGAATTCGGCTTTAATTATATCGGTCCGATTGACGGCCATGATGTCTTAGAACTGATTAAAACCATCAAAAACATGCGTGAACTCAAAGGTCCGCAGTTTTTGCATGTCATGACCAAAAAAGGCAAAGGCTACGCGCCCGCAGAGAAAGATCCTATCGGTTATCATGGCGTACCCAAATTTGATTTAAGCCATACCAGCCTACCGAAGAGTGCTGAAAGTAAGCCTACTTACTCAAAAATCTTTGGTGATTTTTTATGTGATATGGCCGCGCAAGATCCTAAATTAATGGCCATCACCCCTGCAATGCGTGAAGGTTCGGGGATGGTGCGTTTCTCCAAAGAGTACCCTAGTCAGTATTTTGATGTCGCGATTGCTGAGCAACATGCCGTCACTCTCGCAACAGGAATGGCAATCAGCGGTTATCACCCGATTGTGGCGATTTACTCAACCTTTTTACAGCGCGGTTATGACCAATTGATCCACGATGTGGCAATTATGAATCTACCAGTGATGTTTGCCATTGACCGCGCGGGATTAGTGGGTGCCGATGGTCAAACTCATCAAGGGGCATTTGATTTAAGCTTCTTACGCTGTATTCCCAATTTATTGATCATGGCTCCGGCAGATGAAAATGAATGTCGGCAAATGCTCTATACCGGTCATCAGCATCAAGGTCCAAGTGCCGTGCGCTACCCTCGTGGTACCGGCATGGGCGTGCAGATTGAAACCGATTTCACCCCACTGACAATTGGCAAAGGTCGCCTGATCCGTCAAGGTGAAAAAGTGGCGATCCTCAGTTTTGGCACCTTATTACCTAATGCCTTACAAGCCGCCGAAGCGCTTAATGCCACCGTCGCGGATATGCGCTTTGTGAAACCGCTGGATGAAGCATTGATCACTGAGTTAGCCAATAGCCATGACGTACTGGTCACGTTAGAAGAAAATGTTATTGCTGGCGGTGCTGGCGCGGCTGTGGTTGAGTATTTGATGGCGCAAAAACTCCTCAAACCGACCTTAAATCTTGGCTTGCCGGATCAATTTATTGCCCAAGGGACGCAAGAAGAGATGCATGCTGAATTAGGTTTAGATGGCGCAGGCATTGAAGCTGCGATTCGTGATTACTTAGCCAAGTAATCAAAGAGAAAAGGAAAGCCTTCTCAATCGAGAAGGCTTTTTTGTTGTGGGTCTGGCCATGAAAAAGCGCTAAACAAGCGTTGCCAATCGTCATCAAACCCTGCGTTTAAGGTGACCATTTGCTCTGTATAAGGATGAATAAAGCTTAATTGGCTAGCGTGAAGCATCAAACGCTGCACTTGATACTGCTCACGGTACAAGCGATTATGTTTACCATCACCATGGGTGGTATCACCAACAATCGGATGACGTAAATGAGCCATATGGCGCCGTAATTGATGTTTACGGCCGGTCTTCGGTTTCAATTCCATCAAACTGTAGCGGGTGGTGGCAAACTTGCCGGTAGAAAAAGGCACTTCAACGTTGGCTAACGGCTGATAAGCGGTGATCGCCGATTGCGGCTCTTTATCTTGCTGAGCAAATTTATCGGCGATTTTATCCAGCTCTTGTTTAAGTGGATAATCCAAAACACCGGCTTGCTCAATCCAGCCTCGCACCACGGCATGGTAAGTTTTTTCCATTTGTTGACTAGCAAACATTGGCATCAGTATTGAAGCAACTTCACTGGATAACGCAAACACGAGTACGCCAGATGTCGGTCTATCTAAGCGGTGCAAAGGGAAAACATGTTGACCAATTTGATCGCGTAAGGTTTGCATCACAAATTGAGTTTCATGCTTATCCAACCAAGAGCGATGAACAAGCATACCCGCAGGCTTATTGACCGCGACCAGATACGGGTCTTGATAAATGATCTCTAACATTATTGTGCCACTCTATCTATCTCAATTAACACTTCAATCAATGGCTGGTAGCCAGATTGATCTTTCCACGCTTCAACAAAATAAGGCGTTAACAAAAAACCTTTAGGCAAAGGTTGTTTCGTGTCGAGTAATTGCCACATTCGAGGTAAAAAAATCCATTGTAGCCATTCGTGTGGATGTAATGTATCAATAGCAAACGGCTCTCGACTGAGGAGCTTATCCTCCGTTGGGCAATGTTCTTGCCATAAAGCCGCCACTTTGAGCTCTGTGGTTAGTTGTTGCAGTAAAATCGGTAAACGTGTTGGATAGATCATCAATGTTTATTTGTTGGGCCTTGAATTTGCGCCAAATGATACCATTTATTAAACAAAGAAAGTTAGGAACAAATAATCCCTTATGCAGCCGATTCATACCCTCACCGATTTACTTAAACAGAGTGAAGTACACTATCAGATTTTTGATCTGGGACGGCGCATCCAACCCGTCGATGCACAACAATTTCACCATGTTGAACAAGCAAGACAACCGTATCCTTACCCGTTGCAGCGTCAAGCTCATCTCGCCATTGTTTATTGGCATCAGAACCAACAACCGTGGATATGGTTTGTAAAATTTACTCTTGATGAACGCGGGTTATTGGCTCAAGCAGAAATAGGCCAATTTCTTAGTTACGTTCTTGAAGCAATGGGCTCGCGGCTCACTGGCGAATTAACCGAAGCTCAACAACAAAAGCTTGCTAATAATCCTTATACCTTTAAACCAAGCGAAGAAAAAATGGCGGTCATTCATAGCCAAATTCGCCAGCAGCTTTCATTATCTAGTAGTCAATACTATGAACATGCTCAACATTACTTAACAGGTGATTTAGGATGGGATAACTGGCAAACTGTTGGTCTACAAGGCATTAGCGATATCTGCGCGCGTCTTAATGATAGCAACAATGGTCGGTTAATCATCAACGCACTCGCTCATTTACCTTCGCCTGTCCTTTATGCTCTGCTCGGCTCACTTGAACACAGCTCATTACCCAATGACCTAGCACAGGCTCTCGATGAGAAATTACGAGCTTGCATCACGCAACCTGAATGTGACCTATTTTTATTGGCAGCGTTGATCCGAGCACTCTCTGGAGGGACGCCAGAGCAGCTAGCTCAATGGATTGATCAAGTGTTGGATGACTGTTCTTTTTGTCACCCAGAAGTGCTGATTGCTATCGCCGGTCGTTGTTGGTCAGCGCTCAAGGATCCCGGGCGCGCTCAACGATTTTTACTACGCTTAGCACAAAGTGGTGATCAAACGCTATTTAATCAAATTTTTGCTGATTTAGTCATGCTACCAGAGCTGCGAGTCGTGCTATTACCGCTACTCCATAGCAGCCCTTCATCAGAACTCACTCAAGCGCTGGTCAATTTACAGCGTGCCACCAAACCTTCATCGCCATAAAGGAAAGCGAATGATTGATAACCTTATTGGCATCATTCTACTGAGCTTAGTCTGTTATCTATTTTGGCAGCAGCGTCGTCAATCAGAAATAGCCAAACAGTGTATAGCACGTAAATGCGCAGCGTTAGATTTACAGCTACTCAGTGTCTCTTTTGGACAGCATAAATGGAAAACGCCAGCTCATCGCTGGCGTTGGCATACGGTCTATTATTTTGAATTCTCTGCGCTCGGTGATGATTGCTATCAAGGACAACTGATGATGGTCGGCTTTACCCCCTCGGGCTTTCATCTGCCGCCGCACCGAATGCTTTAAACTTAACGCCGTTACTGCTCAGAGAGAGTAACTGGCAAATGAGGATAACTCGGTTTGGCGTTGCCATTGATACTCATAAAACACGCCAAAAATGTCGTCTTCCGTTCTTATCGAAATAAAACCTAATTTATCCAAAATAGATTGAGCCGCCGCATGCTGAGCGTTAACCCTAGCCATCACCTTCTCAAGGTGTAATCGTTGACAAATTTTAGGAAAAAAAGCCTGCAATGCCTCATTAGCGATCCCTTGTCCCCAGTAACTTTTATCGAACACAAAGCCCAACTCAGCGCTCTGCTCGTCGACTTCAACGTACAAATGCCCCATGTATTCACGATTATAATTATCCAGCACGGCCATCGCATGTAAGTGAGGGTCATGTAAAATGCGTTGAAATTGCTGTCTCGCGGCCGCCACCGTTTTCGGGCCATTCATTTGGGCACGATTTTTAGCACAGCAATTAAGCATCAAAAAATCAGATTCAAACGTCTCGGTATAAGGCACTATTAACGTTCTACGTGTTACTATCGTCACGGGCCATCCTTGTTCTCAACAATATCAATTATCTCAATACCTAAAACGAGTAAAGAAACAAATCGTCGTACTCCGCAGCCATCATAATGATAGCGCTGGTATCACGACAACCTTGCCACTTCACCGTCTCACGGTATAAACAGCGCTAAGCCACTGCGGAGTTTTCTTGAAGAAGTAGGCGAAAGTAAACCAATCCCAACGATGACGTATTGATCTTGATGTCATTTGCTCAACATCACATTATTATAATTATCATTATACTCAAACCGTTCGACATTACCGGCAGCAACATCATGTTTTCACTGCCCTATCCGAACTAAGAAAAGCCCCGACACACATGGTATCGGGGCTTAAGTCTTACTTATAGCAATCCAGCTACTTGTTCGTGCTCCCTGCATCGTCCCTAATAGTAGCGGTACAATCCAGTGACCTTATCCTATGCATCGCCACCTTGGCGGTGTCCTATTCATCCATGACACTAACCGATCCTGATTAGTTTCCTTCACTTGTTCCTTGAGCGGTGTCCTACCCTCATCCTGAAGGGATCCCGACCTATTCCATAGGGTCCTGCTTTCCTTGCCCATCAACCTCATGTCAATGGTCATATCCTTAATGAGTCCTAATCCTTGCGGCGATGTTCCGATTCACCGTCTCATCCTTGAAGCAACACTCCTTGTGTCATTCCTATTCCTTGTCACTTCCGCTGCGACAGCTACTAATCTACTCACTTCTGGCCACGATTCAATCCCAAGTTCAAGTTTTATATCACTCAAATAGTTCAACATTAAATTTAATCACTTATAAAACAATCTATTAGAATTTTCATATCTTAAGACTTCAATAACGTAGCGCTTTTCTCGCACATCACAGGTAAGCGATCTCTTACACGCAACGCCCTCTTTTGCTACCAAAAGAACAAAGACTGAGAGAAGAGAAAACTCAACACGAAGCCATCATTTATGGGTAAGATAGGCACTATCCATGACACAAGGACAGAATATGCTCAGTAAAGATCTATCGCATGAATTACAGGCTATTTTCACGCAATTACAACAACAGGGAAAAGCGCCAACGGTGGCTCTGGTGAAATCTCGCCTTAGCACCTCGCTGCCAATCCCCGTCCTTATTGCAGCAATAACAAGTTGGAAACAAGCCCAACGAGTCCCAAAGGTTGAGGTCAATAGCGTTACTCCACTGACGGATCAACAACGTATTACCCAACTTGAACAGCAACTCGCGATGCTCAGTACTAGAGTCGAACAGTTAGCCGCCGAACTGACCAATCAGAAGGAATCAAGATGAAAATTTGGGTCGATGCCGACGCGTGTCCGAAGGTGATCAGAGAAACCCTGATCAGAGCCGCTGAACGTACGGGAGTAGAATGTACGTTTGTTGCTAACCATCAAATCCCACTCCCTAAACGCAGTAATATCATTGCATTGCAAGTTCCTGCTGGGTTTGATATTGCCGACAATGAAATTGTTAAGCGAGTCGAAAAGGGAGATTTAGTTATCACCTCAGACATCCCATTAGCCGACGAAGTGATCACGAAAGGTGCATTAGCACTGAGTTCACGAGGAGAGCTGTTTACCTCTGAAACCATTAAAGCTCGGCTGAACATACGAGACTTTCTCGATACTATGCGCTCAAGTGGCATTCAAACGGGTGGCCCAAATGCATTATCCCAAACCGAGCGACGTGAATTCGCCAACCATCTCGATCGCTGGTTGACTCGCCGACGCTAAACGTTGTCAGATAATCTTGGTCATGTCGAGATCGCCCTGTTTACGATCAAAAAACGCCGCTGCCATTTTCATCATCGCAGCGGCGTTAAGCCTGTTTTTACTCTTTCGTTAAAGAGAAAAGATTAAGGAATATAATAGGTTGCAGCGCCCGGCCCGACAGGCATTCCCAGCACAAATACCCATACAAAGAACAGTACACTCCAACCTAATGTAAAGACAATCGTATAAGGGATCATGACCGCAATCAGCGTACCAATGCCTAGATTTTTAATGTACCGACTCGCAATCGCTAATATCAAACCAAAATAACTCATCATGGGGGTAATGATATTGGTCACAGAGTCACCAATACGGTACGCCGCTTGAATGGTCTCCGGTGCATAGCCAACAAGCATCAACATCGGTACAAAAATAGGTGCCGTGACTGCCCATTGTGCTGAAGCTGAACCGATCATCAGGTTAATAAATCCACACATCAGAATAAAAGCAAAAAACAGCATTGGTCCAGTCAAACCAATGGTTTGCAAAAAGGAAGCACCACCGACAGCAAACACTTGACCAAAGTTAGTCCAGCTAAAAAATGCCACAAACTGAGCGGCAAAAAATACCAACACAATATACATGCCCATTGAGGACATGGATTTTGCCATTGCATCAATCACATCACGGTCATTTTTCATCGTGCCTACGACTTTACCGTATACAAAGCCAGGAACAGCAAAGAACACAAAGATGAAAGCAACGATACTGCGTAAGAACGGCGAACCAGCAACCAGCCCGGTTTCAGGGTGACGTAATACGCCATTTTCCGGCACAATCGTCCAAGCCAACAGTCCGCAGACAACGACGGTGGCGAATCCAGCGTATTTTAAGCCTTTCTTTTCCACATCGGTCAAAAAGCCCATTTTATCTTGTGATAAATCATCGCCCGCTTCAGCCACATCATACTTACCGAGTTTAGGCTCAACAATTTTTTCCGTTACCCAAGCACCAGCAATTGCAATAAAGAAGGTGGAAACCGCCATAAAGTACCAGTTTACTTCTGGGCCTACGATGTATTCTGGGTCCAAAATTCGCGCCGCCGTTTCCGTAATCCCAGAAAGCAGCGGATCGACCGTACCAATGAGTAGGTTGGCAGAATAACCACCAGAAACACCAGCAAACGCAGCCGCTAAGCCTGCTAAAGGATGACGCCCCAATGAATGGAACAGCATGGCGGCAAGTGGAATAAGCACCACATAACCCAGTTCACCCGCCGTGTTAGACATGATACCGGCAAAAATAACCGTAAACGTAACCATGCGTTTTGAAGCGCCCATGACCATGCCACGGATCGCAGCAGACAGCAGGCCAGAATGCTCAGCAATAGAGACACCTAGCATGGCAACTAACACCGTGCCCAAAGGAGCAAAACCGGTAAAGTTAGTGACGAGATTGGTCACAATGCGCTGTAAACCATCGCCATTCAGTAAGCTGACCACATGGATCATACCATCGGCAGCACGACCTCTTGCACCTTCAGGTCGAGGATCGACAACCGACACTTCAAAATAACCAGCAATACCTGAGGCGACTAAAATTGCCACGCAAAAAATGGCAAACAGTGTGATGGGATGAGGTAATAAATTCCCTAAATATTCCACAGCATCTAAAAATCGCGTAAAGCGCGGTTTTTTCGGTGCTGGTTGATTAATCGAAGCAGATGAACTCATCTGTTCCCTCCTTGTTATTATTCCTATGCATATGTGACAGAAATGTCAAAAGCGAGCGCAGGTTACTTGAGGAAACGAATAAGTAAAAATTGAAGATGTTACTAAATGTAAAAATAAGTCTTATTTTTAACCACTTTTAAACAAAAAATCAGATGATTAATCGGTAAATCAATCATCTGATGAGTCATTACTGTGTTACGTGTTTTGTGATCGAATCTAAGCAACACTCCCTAGCTACTCATGGCCCAATCCAATTTTTTAACGCTGCACGGCTTTAAAGCGCGGATTGGTTTTACAAATCACGTACAAACGTCCCCGTCTTTTGACAATTTGGCAATCTGGATGACGTAATTTTGCGCTTTTTAATGAACTTAAGACTTTCATGGTTTATTCCTTGGTAAATTGGGCAAAGCGACGATTAAAGTTAGCCACACGTCCCTCTTTTTGAATCACACGCTGCTTACCCGTGTAGTAAGGGTGCGATTCTGCTGAGACTTCGACCGTAAAATAAGGGTAAGTTTTTCCATCTTGCCACTCGATGGTGCGATCGGTTTTTAATGTCGAACCAATCATAAAATATTTATCAACACTGGTATCATGAAACACCACTGGTCGATATTCAGGATGAATTCCTGCTTTCATAGACCCTCCGAAAATTGATACATTATAACATATCAATTAATAATCATTATCAACTGAAAATGCAAGTAAAAAATGTGCTATTTTGGCATGTCTCATTCTTATTATTCAGCGTTAGGTTATGTATACAATTGATCCTATTGGTATTATTGAAAGTCCCTATCAAGAAAAATTTGCCGTCCCTCGTCAACCTCGCTTAGTGCCCGCCGCAACCGCACGTTTAAAACTCCTCGGGACGGCTAATACTCCTGAAGCCGTGCGTGGCATTGAACAATTTTCTCATCTCTGGCTACTGTTTTTGTTCGATAAAAACTTAGCCGCAGGCTGGAAACCAACAGTAAGACCACCTCGCCTTGGTGGCAATGAACGGGTTGGGGTCTTTGCTTCCCGCTCAACCTTTCGCCCAAATGGCATCGGTATGTCTGCCGTTGAACTAAAAGGGATAACCAAACAAGGTGAGCAATTGTTTCTTGAGTTAGGCAGTGTTGATTTGGTCAATCACACGCCGGTGATTGATATTAAGCCTTATATTCCATACTCCGATGCAATTCCTCAAGCGACAGGAGGCTATGCTGACCATGAACCAGAGCGGTTGCCTGTGGTTTTCTCCCCTCAAGCACAAACACAGCTCAATAGACTTACGGGGCATCACTATGAACAACAAGTGATTGAGCAGGTTTTAGCGCAAGATCCACGTCCCGCCTACAAGAAAAACCAACTTGACAATAAGGAATATGCGGTCAATTTGTTCAATTTGAATGTGAAATTTACCGTTAGCGATAAGTTAGTGACAGTAACGAGCATTGAACGCTTTTGACAAAGCCGATTGGCTGATATTATACAAGGCTTAATTTTACGCCCTCATAATGATGAGGGGCTTTTCAATCATGATGAAACGGATACCATAGAATGCGTACCAGTCAATATCTTCTTTCTACTCTGAAGGAGACTCCAAACGACGCTGAAGTCGTGAGCCACCAGCTCATGTTACGTGCAGGTATGATCCGTAAGCTGGCTTCAGGTCTTTATACTTGGCTACCTACTGGTCTACGTGTACTGCGTAAAGTCGAAAACATCGTTCGTCAAGAGATCGATAACGCCGGTGCGATTGAAACCTTGATGCCCGTTGTCCAGCCGTTTGAACTGTGGGAAGAGACCGGCCGCTCAGAAAAAATGGGCCCGGAACTACTTCGCTTTACTGACCGCCATACTCGTCCGTTTGTTCTTAGCCCAACGGCTGAAGAAGTAATAACCAGCCTCGTTCGTAACGAGGTCAGCTCTTACAAGCAATTGCCGTTGAACCTGTACCAAATTCAAACCAAATTCCGTGATGAACGCCGCCCTCGTTTTGGTGTGATGCGTGCCCGTGAATTTTCTATGATGGATGCTTACAGCTTCGATATCGACAAAGACGGTCTAGAAAAATCGTACCAAGCGATGCACGACGCTTACTGTAAAGCCTTCGATCGTATGGGGCTTGATTACCGTCCCGTATTAGCCGATACCGGTGCAATTGGTGGTAACGGTTCGCATGAATTCCACGTGCTGGCTGAAAGTGGTGAGGACATTATTGCTTTCTCTACTGAGTCAGATTACGCAGCCAACATTGAAAAAGCGGAAGCGGTAGCGCCAGCAATCGAGCGCCAAGCTCCAACCCAAGAAATGACGCTGGTTGATACACCAAACGCAAAAACCATTGCTGAATTGGTTGAGCAGCACGGTCTACCGATCGAGAAAACCGTTAAAACCCTGTTTGTCAAAGCCTCTGATGAGATCGATGCCCCTATCGTGGCACTGATCATCCGCGGTGATCATGAACTCAATGAAATCAAAGCAGAGAAACTCGCTGAAGTTGCCGCTCCATTAGAAATGGCCAGCGAAGAAGAAATTCGCGCGCTGATTGGTGCAGGTCCTGGTTCTCTTGGGCCAGTCGGCCTTCAGCTACCATTTATCGTTGATCGCACTGTAGCGGTGATGAGTGACTTTGGCGCGGGTGCCAATATTGACGGCAAACACTACTTCGGTATTAACTGGGGCCGTGATGTTGAGCTAGCAAAAGTGGAAGATCTGCGTAACGTCGTTGAAGGCGACCCAAGCCCATGCGGTAAAGGAACCTTGATGCTGAAACGCGGTATCGAAGTGGGTCATATCTTCCAGTTAGGGACTAACTACTCGGAAAAGATGAACTGTGGCGTACTCGATTCCAATGGTAAACACACTATTTTAGAAATGGGTTGTTATGGGATTGGTGTTTCTCGTGTTGTGGCCTCAGCCATCGAGCAAAACCATGACAAGTACGGCATTATCTGGCCAGATGCACTCGCCCCTTTCCAAGTCGCGATTGTACCAATGAACATGCACAAATCTGAGCGAGTTCAACAAGCGGCGGAAACACTCTACGCGGAATTAACCGCTGCTGGTATTGAAGTCTTGTTTGACGATCGTAAAGAGCGCCCAGGCGTGATGTTCTCGGATATGGAACTGATCGGTATTCCGCATACGATCATCATCGGTGATCGCAGCATGGATGAAGGTAACTTTGAGTACAAACATCGTCGCAGTGGTGAAAAATCTGCCGTCCCTATGGCCAATATGGTGAGCTTTATTCACGAGCAATTGGGCGATAGCTAAGCGATGTGAGTGGATGATCATCCATTACTCATTCTCAATGAAGGCTGCTGAATGGCAGCCTTTTTTATCGATGCTGCTTAAAAGCTCCACCTTAAAAACGGCAAAATCAGTTCTATCCCATGCGGGTTCCAAGACTATCTATTCACCATCAATGTATAGAGCCCTTATCGCTTCAAGTCGGAAACGAGAGAATGATTTTGTTTTCTGAACATACCCTGTGTATCATTGCGAGCCGTTATCATCTATCAATAGGAAACCCAGATGCGAGTTTACGATTGTTGTGATTTAGTCCGCGAGCTGTACGCACAAATTGGCAGTGGCGATCAAGGCTATATCCCTAAAGCTATCTCCTGCGCAGTAAAAACCTTAAATGATATTGCTGCCGATCCGACTCTGCCTAAAGACACTCAAGAAAAAGCCGCTTTCGCTGCTGCCAATTTGCTCATTTCTGATTTTGAGGACTAAGCATGATGCTCGACAATTTTGCGAATATGGATCCCATCATGCTGATGAGTATCGTTAATATGAAGCTGCGCGATGAGTTTGCTGGTGACCTTGATAAGTTGAGTGATCATTTTGCTATCGATCGTCAGGCATTAGAAGCACGCTTGGCCAATGCGGGGTTTGAGTTTTTACCTGAGGTTGGTCAGTTTCGCTAATACGCATAGCTCGACTTGATAGACAAGATGGTATGGGCCATAAATGTAAAAAACCCACAAATTGAAGTGGGTTTTTTATCATCCAACAAGTCGACGAAACGAAACGCGTTAGTCTTGTTTCTCTTGTTTTTCTTGCTTTTCTTGTTTTTCTTTTCTTGCGACGGCTTTGCGCTCATTACGCTTAGCTTGGCTTTCAATAAAACCAATCAACTCTTTTTCAGCCCAAGCTTGTGCCTGTGCTTCGCTCTCAAAACCCATTTCGCGCTTTGAAACGACGGTGCGACGGGAGGTAACTTGACGAACAATTTCTGCCGCCCAACCATTATTCTTTTCGGTCACTTTAATCGTGAATTTTTTACTGTCTGACATTTTCATTTTCCTAAGGGAAGAAGAAGGGATTACTCATCAACGTTAATCGCGCTTAGAGCCGACTGGCTTAGCCGCTGAATATGTTGAACACCATCCCTTGGTAAGCGCGGCATTAGAGCACAAATTTCACTATTTTTCCGCTTTTTTTGCAAAATTTTACGCTCAACCGATAGCATCAAGCCGCAGACGAACCGCGGCTTGATGGGGTATTAGAGCGCGAGCATCGCTCCGTTAAAGAGTAAACTTAACCGAGGTTTTTACGCGCATTTTGGAACATACGCATCCAAGGACCATTTTCTCCCCAATGATCAGGATGCCATGAGTTGGCAACCGTACGGAATACTCGCTCAGGATGCGGCATCATGATCGTCACTCGGCCATCTTGGGTCGTTAAGCCAGTAATCGCATTTGGCGAGCCATTCGGGTTGTTCGGGTATTGTTGAGTCGCTTGACCATGGTTATCCACAAAACGCAGCGCCACCGTACCAGATTGCTCTATCGCGTCTAAATGACGGCTATCACGCACTTCTACTCGGCCTTCACCATGAGAAACGGCAATCGGCATCCGTGAACCAGCCATCTGATTAAAAAACAGTGACGGCGACGGTTGAATTTCCACCAAACTAAAGCGCGCTTCAAAACGCTCAGATTCATTGCGCACAAACCGTGGCCATAACTCAGCACCCGGAATCAAGCTTTTTAAATTAGACAGCATTTGACAACCGTTACATACCCCTAATGAAAAGGTATCTTGGCGTTGGAAAAAGCGCTCAAACTGCTCACGAGCTTGGGGGTTAAATAAGACCGATTTCGCCCACCCCTCACCAGCACCGAGCACATCTCCGTAGGAGAACCCGCCACAAGCGACCAACCCATGGTACTCATCAAGAGCGACTTGCCCCGTTAAAATATCACTCATGTGGATATCAACGGCATTAAAGCCAGCGCGATCGAAGGCAGCAGCCATTTCCACGTGTGAGTTGACCCCTTGCTCACGCAAGATAGCCATATTGGGTTTGCTTCCCTTCGCAATATACGGTGCCGCTATGTCTTGTTGGACATCAAACGTTAACTCGGCATGTAAACCTGGATCAAGGTTATCTTGCTTAGCCGCAAACTCTTGATCAGCGCAGCGTGGGTTATCACGCAATCCCTGCATTTTATGGGTCATTTCTGCCCAAATAGTGCGTAGTTGGGTGCGGTTACGTTCAACCACAACTTGCTGATTTGAAGTAATACGTAAAGTATCCGAGTCCGTTACCGTGCCAATCACATGGCAACAGGCTTGTAATCCATGATTCGCTAAGCTAGCCAGTACTGAAGTCAGCGCCTCGTTGCGCACCTGCAATACAGCGCCAAGCTCTTCATTGAACAGAATCGCTAAGTTGTCATCGCCCAATGGTGCAATATTAGCGTCAATCCCGCAGTGCCCAGCAAAGGCCATTTCTGCTAACGTAACCAGTAAACCACCATCGCCCTTATCGTGATAAGCAAGTACTTGTTGCTGGGCGACCAGCGTTTGAACCGCGTTATAAAAACCTTTTAACTGCGTAGCGTTATCAACATCTGCAGGCTTATCGCCTAGCTGCTTGTAAACTTGAGCCAGCGCTGTTGCACCAAGGCGATTTTTACCATTGCCCAAATCAATCAGAACTAAGCTTGTTTCACCTTTATCGGTTCTCAACTGAGGAGTGATGGTTTTGCGCACATCTTCCACCCGAGCAAAAGCGGTAATCACCAATGATAATGGTGACGTCACTGATTGAGATTGTCCCTGCTCATCTTGCCATTGGGTCTTCATTGACATGGAGTCTTTACCGACGGGAATGGTTAACCCTAATGCCGGACAAAGCTCTTCACCGACCGCTTTCACTGCAGCGTAAAGCCCGGCATCTTCACCGGGATGCCCTGCTGGCGACATCCAGTTGGCAGATAGCTTAATATGTTTAATATCACCAATATGTGTGGCGGCAATGTTGGTGATCGCTTCACCAACCGCCAAGCGTGCAGAGGCAGCAAAATCGAGCAATGCAACTGGCGTACGCTCGCCCATGGACATCGCTTCGCCATGATAAGTATCATAACTGGCCGCGGTTACCGCACAGTTCGCTACTGGCACCTGCCAAGGCCCCACCATCTGATCACGTGCCACTAATCCAGTTACCGAGCGGTCACCAATGGTAATTAAGAAGGTTTTCTCGGCCACGGCTGGCAAGCGTAGGACGCGATCAATAGCGTCATTCATCTCAATATTAGAGCGGTCTAACGCCGGACTTTGTACTTGTTGCGTAGTAGCTTGACGATGCATTTTCGGTGGCTTACCCAGCAAAATATCCATCGGCATATCAATCGGCGTCTTATCGAAATGGCTATCTTCAAGGGTTAAATGGCGCTCTTGAGTGGCTTCGCCAACCACCGCATAAGGGGCGCGTTCACGTTTACAAATCGCCTCAAACACTGGCATGTTTTCTGGAGCAACCGCTAACACGTAACGTTCTTGAGATTCATTACACCAGATTTCTAGTGGACTCATGCCCGGTTCATCGTTGGGTACATCACGGAGTTGGAATTTACCGCCGCGATCACCATCATTGACTAACTCAGGAAGGGCATTAGAAATACCACCCGCCCCAACATCATGAATAAAGGCAATCGGGTTAGCATCCCCCATTTGCCAACAGCGGTCGATAACCTCTTGGCAGCGACGTTCCATTTCCGGATTTTCACGTTGTACAGAAGCAAAATCCAAATCTTCTGCTGATTGACCCGATGCCATAGAGGATGCCGCACCACCACCAAGTCCAATATTCATCGCTGGGCCACCCAGCACAATTAACTGCGCACCAATAGGGATCACTTTTTTCTGCACATGATCTGCGCGAATATTGCCCATCCCACCAGCGATCATAATCGGTTTATGGTAACCACGAACCTCTTCTCCCGCATGTGAGATCACTTGCTCTTCATAGGTTCGGAAATAGCCCAATAAGTTAGGACGACCAAACTCATTATTAAACGCCGCGCCGCCTAGTGGACCTTCGAGCATAATGTCTAACGCGGTGACAATCCGACTTGGCTTACCAAAATCACTTTCCCACGGTTGAACAAACCCAGGAATACGTAGGTTAGATACACTAAAACCAACCAATCCAGCCTTCGGTTTACCACCGATGCCGGTTGCGCCTTCATCACGGATCTCACCGCCCGACCCCGTTGCCGCACCCGGCCATGGTGAAATAGCCGTTGGGTGGTTATGCGTTTCTACCTTCATTAAGATATGGGCATCTTCATGATGATAAGTGTATTGACGAGAATCGGGATCAGGGAAGAAACGGCCGACTTTAGAACCGGTCATGACGGCAGCGTTATCTTTATAAGCAGAAAGGACGTGATCAGGGGTAACTTCAAAGGTATTTTTGATCATCTTGAACAGCGACTTTGGCTGTTCTACACCATCAATGGTCCAATCGGCATTAAAGATTTTATGGCGACAATGTTCAGAGTTAGCTTGCGCAAACATCATTAATTCAATGTCATTCGGGTTACGACCTAAACGAGTAAAACTCTCGACTAAGTAGTCAATTTCATCTTCGGCTAATGCCAAACCAAGGGAAACGTTTGCTTGTTCAAGCGCAGAGCGGCCGCCAGTGAGGATATCAACTTGTGACAATGGTGCTGGTTCAGCGACAGTAAACAAGGCACTCGCCGACTCTAAATCACTGAATACCACTTCCATCATCCGATCATGAAGTAAGTGACTTAGTTCGGTTTTTTGAGCCTCAGTCAGTGGGCTCTGACTATCAATATAATAAGCCGTGCCACGCTCTAAGCGCTTAATTTTGCCTAAGCCGCAATTATGAGCAATGTCACTGGCTTTAGAAGACCAAGGAGAGATAGTGCCGGGACGCGGCGTGACTAACAACAGTAAACCTTGCGGCTGGTGCTCTTGAATCGTTGGGCCGTAAGTGAGTAATTGTTGCAATTTACTCTGTTCAGCGCTGTCGAGTTCAGCATTAAGATCAGCAAAATGCATAAACTCAGCATAGATACCAGTAACTGGTAGGTTTTGTTGACGACACGTTTCGAGCAGTTTTTGAATGCGAAATTCAGAAAGCGCTGGGGAGCCACGCAAAATTCTCATGAGCTTAGGTCTCTATATACAAGTGATTAAGATGAAATTGGGATAAGTTCATTATATTACAAATAGTTATGTATAAATTAATAAACAAATACCAATGTCGACTCATTATTGCGAGGGCATTATAGAGGATTTCTTTTTGTGACGTAACACTAAAAGCAACCGTTTGCGCCATTTTTTCGTATATTTTGCACCAGCCCTCATTGCTCGCTCGACAAGGTGGTTCAAGAAGCTCAGAAAAATAAGGTCGTTAAGTTCCTATTCCTGAGCGATGGTGTATATACTTTGCCTTCAACACCTCGGGTTTGGTATAAAGACATAACCAGATGTAAGAGATCGCTAATCAATGACCCCATTTTCTTTCACGTTTTTCTATCGTGCGCTATGGCTAGCATTAACCCTGCTCGTTCTCAGCGGCTGCCAAATTGACTCTGAGCCGAAAAGTGAGCTAGAAAAAATCCGCGAGAGAGGCGTATTACGAGTCGGTACGTTGAATAATCAGCTGTCCTATTTCATTGGCCCAGATGGTCCCGCGGGTCTTGATTATGAATTAGCAAGAGAGTTTGCTCGTGAGCTGGGGGTACGATTAGAAATGAAACCGGCCTATCGTACGTCGAGTCTCTTTCCAGCGTTAAAAAATGGCGAGATAGATATTATTGCTGCTGGGTTAAGTCAATCAGAACAGCGCTTAAAAGAGTATCGCGCTGGGCCAGCCTATTACTATGTATCGCAACAGGTGGTATATAAACCCGGCCAATGGCGACCTCGTAACATTAATCAGTTAATCGCCAGACAAGATGAACTGTTGGCAAATAATGATCAGCAGCCTATTTTTAAAATCGTCAACGACTCTCATTTTACTACGACATTAGCCAGTGTTGCCGAGCGTTATCCTGATTTTCAATACGTGATTGATAATAATAGTGATGTGAGTGAACTATTGAAGCAGGTCTCTAAAGGTGAGCTGCTGTTTACCATGGCAGACTCGGTAGAAATTTCACTCTCACAACGTATTTATCCAGATATCGCAATGGCCTTTGAAATGACCGAAGACCAGCCGATTTCGTGGTTTATGCGGCGTTCAGATGATGAAAGCTTATATGCGTTAATGATTGAGTTTTTCGGTAATCTCAAACAATCTGGAAGCTTAGCCTCTTTAGAAGAGAAATACATTGGTCATGTTGGCAACTTTGACTATGTGGATACTCGCGCCTTTATCCGTGCTTTGGAAACTCGCTTACCAAAATGGGCACCGCTGTTTCAAAAATACTCAGAAGAATTTGACTGGCGTTTAATTGCTGCGGTGGCTTACCAAGAGTCACACTGGAATCCGATTGCTCGCTCGCCAACTGGCGTTCGCGGAATGATGATGCTCACCTTACCAACGGCGCGCAGTGTCGGAGTGACCAATCGACTCGATGCAGAGCAATCGATTCAAGGTGGTGTCGAGTATCTACGCAGAATGGTTGCACGCATTCCAGACAGTATTCCGCAGCATGAAAAAATCTGGTTTGCATTGGCTTCCTATAATATTGGCTATGGGCATATGATGGATGCTCGCCGTCTAACTCGCCAACAAGGTGGTTCGCCGGATGCTTGGGCCGATGTTAAAGATCGCCTTCCTCTTTTGCGTCAACAACGCTATTTCTCGCAAACGCGTTATGGTTATGCTCGTGGAGATGAAGCTCGTGCTTATGTTGAAAACATCCGTCGCTATTATCAAAGTATTATCGGCCATATGGATCCACATCACAGCATCGATACCGATCTCGGAATCGATGACTTGTTAGTGATTACTATCGAGCCAGAAGAGGTCACGGATGAGAGTAATGACCATCACGTCGACGTCGAGTAAATCCTTATTAGCGAACCGCGACCGGTTTCCATCGTCTACCCAACAAAATTCGGTGTTCGCTAATAAAATATCTTGATTTTTATACTTAAAAATCATAAATATCTAGTGTGAAATTTAACGGTAATAAAGTATTGATACACTTTACTCCTACCTTGCTATACCCAAACGACTTGAGGTTGCAGGTAGGCGGAAAGTGAGTGAATCCCCCCCTAACTACTTCTAGTTACAGCCTCCATGAAAAAGTCCATCCGCATGGCTGCAACTTCCAGTGGTAAGGGATCGATAAGTTTAATTATTTTTTATAATAATAGGAGGGTGTTTATGTTGAAACGAAAACGTCAATCAAAACTCCTGAACAAAGCAGTATCAGCCAATCGCCGCCGCCGCATGCTGGCGAACACAAAGAAGAAAGTGCTCGCACGTCATCGTGCCTTCGTGCAACTGATAGATTGATCGAACACCAGCAAACATCTACACAAAGACTCAATCAGGCTGTAGATGTTTGCCAGCCTCCATCTCAGAAACACATCCCATCACTATTTTTATTTTGCCTTTGTTTTTGTTGCTCTTTTTGAGCTTTAATTTCTTGCCGACGACGTTTGAAAAAAGCTTGCAGTTGAGTACGGCATTGCTCTTCTAATAACCCTTTTTCAATGACCGCGTAATGGTAAGCCGCTTGACTCGCAAACAAATTAAGCACCGTTCCTGCTGCTCCCGCTTTGAGATCTGGCGCGCCGTAAACAATCCGTGCAACTCGGCTGTGGAGCAAAGCACCAGCACACATTGGACACGGTTCTAAGGTGACATATAAAGTGGTATCTAATAAACGATAGTTTTGTAACGCTTGTCCAGCTTGACGCAACACTTGGATCTCAGCATGAGCCGTCGCATCATGCCCACCAATCGAGCGATTCCAACCCTCAGCGATCACTTGACCATCTTTGACTAATACCGCCCCGACGGGTACCTCGCCTTCCGCTTCGGCCTTGGCAGCAAGCGCTATCGCACGACGCATAAAGACTTCATCTTGTTGGGAAAACAAGGAGGGACTGTCGCTCATAAAAACCTCTTACACAAATGATATACCTAAACAACTTGGCGTTACGGTACGTGAGTCGCCATCAACATAGATAAACGATGTGAGAACGTGGCCACCACTCTCCCGCTTCAAGTAGCAGGGATAGAAAGTATATCGTTAACCGCTTTATCCGGTAAGCTTAAAGCGATAAATGCTGAGTTAGATGGTCAACCAACAAACGAACCTTGGTCGATAAGTGGCGGTTTTGTGGATACAGCGCCCATACCCCTTCACGATCATCTCGAAAAGTCGCTAACACTTCGACTAAACGGCCCTGAGCTAAAGGTTCCGTGACATAATAATCGGGTAACTGTGCCAGTCCCATACCTTTCAAGGCAGCATCCAGCAGTACCATGCCACTACTACAGCGGATCCGCCCACTCACTTTGATGCTTCTTGATTGTTGATGTTCCTTAAAACGCCAATGATCGTGGGTACCAATCAAACAAGAGTGACGAGTTAATTCAGATAACGCATAGGGGGTACCGTATTGCGCTAAATAGTCTTCACTGGCACAGACATATAAACGACGATCACTGAGTTTACGAGCGATAAAACTGGAATCCTCTAATTGCCCTAAACGTATCGCTAAATCAATCCCTTGATCAATCAAATCTAATTTCTGGTTGGTTAACACCAACTCTAACTCAAGCTGCGGATAAAGCAGTAAAAAATCATGCAATAGTGGTGCTATTTTTTGCTCCCCATACGTCACCGGAGCCGTCACTTTAATTTTGCCACTTGGGGTATGTTGAATCTGCGTTATCGCTTGCTCAGCCTGAAGTAAACCATCAACCAACACTTTACATTGTTGGTAATACAGCATTCCCGCTTCCGTTACCGAGACTTTACGTGTCGTCCTGAGCAAGAGTTTTATGCCTAATCTCTCCTCAAGCTGTAATACTCGTCGACTGATGTTAGCGACTGAGGTGTGTAAGCGCTCAGCCGCCTGAGTAAAACTCCCCATCTCAGCGACGGCCACAAATTCATTCACGCCTTCCCAACTTGCCATATCACCCCATTATTACTTATTTGTAAAAGTCATTCATATTTTGAGCTAATTATAGCAATAAAATAAAGCACTATACTGACCTTGTTGTGAGCCGCAAGGCTCCCCTAACGGCTTAAGTTCGTGGTGACCACCTGAATCCCTATCTCACTATTGAGCCTTTTCTCTATAACCAAACGACTTGAAGTTGCAGGTAGGCGGCAAGTGAGTGAATCCCCATGAGCATAGGCAAACTATGTGATTGGGGTGAACGAACGTAGCCAACACCGCTGCCGCTTCAAGTAGGAAGGGTATATCGCAAGGAATAGATTATGTCACAAGATAAATTTATCAAATCACGCGCCGCCATTGCTTGGGGCCCTAATCAACCACTGAGCATCGAAGAAGTCGATGTAATGCTGCCTCGTAAAGGCGAAGTATTGGTACGAATTGTTGCCACTGGTGTTTGTCATACCGATGCTTTTACCCTTTCCGGTGAAGACCCAGAAGGAGTTTTTCCGACGATTCTTGGCCATGAAGGAGGCGGAATTGTCGAAATGGTCGGGGAAGGCGTGACTAGCGTGGAAATCGGTGATCACGTGATCCCGCTCTACACTGCCGAGTGTGGCGAATGCAAATTCTGTACTTCAGGTAAAACCAACTTATGCCAAGCGGTACGTGCAACACAAGGTAAAGGATTAATGCCAGATGGCACCACTCGCTTTTATAAAGATGGGCAGCCGATTTACCACTATATGGGCTGCTCTACCTTTTCTGAATATACCGTACTACCTGAAATCTCGCTTGCCAAAGTCAATAAGCAGGCCCCATTAGAAGAAGTTTGTTTACTTGGCTGCGGTGTAACAACGGGCATGGGCGCGGTACTGAATACGGCTAAAGTTCAACAAGGGGATACCGTTGCTATTTTTGGCCTTGGCGGGATCGGCTTATCCGCAATTATTGGCGCACGAATGGCAGGAGCCAGCCGAATCATTGGTATCGATATTAATGAGAAAAAGTTTGCCTTAGCACGGCAATTAGGCGCGACCGACTGCATTAACCCGCAACAATTTTCGCAACCGATTCAGGAAGTGCTCATCGAAATGACTGATGGCGGCGTTGATTTCTCATTTGAGTGTATTGGTAATGTCAATGTCATGCGCCAAGCTTTAGAGTGCTGCCATAAAGGTTGGGGAGAATCCGTGATCATTGGCGTGGCTGGGGCTGGGCAAGAGATCGCAACGCGTCCGTTTCAGTTGGTAACAGGTCGAGTGTGGCGAGGCAGTGCATTTGGCGGCGTCAAAGGACGCTCACAATTACCGACTATCGTCGAACAATACTTAGCCGGAGAATTTGGCTTACAAGAATTTATTACCCATACCATGCCGTTGGATAAGATTAACGAAGCTTTTGAATTAATGCATTCCGGAGAAAGTATTCGTTCCGTGGTGCATTTTGATTCTCAACCGTCCGCTTAATCTTACTGGTCGCCATTGACGTGGCGACATTAAGTCACCGCTAATCAGGAGCATTCATGAGCCTTACCCCTATCAGTCAATCCAAAGTATTTTCTGGCTGGCATAAACAGTATCAACATCCGTCATCTGTACTGAATTGTGAGATGCGTTTTGCGATTTATCTGCCACCACAAGCTTCGCCTCAAACTCCCGTTCCGGTGTTGTACTGGCTTTCAGGGCTAACGTGCAGTGATGAAAACTTTATGCAAAAAGCCGCCGCTTTTCGTAAAGCGGCTGAACTGGGTATTGCTATTGTTGCTGCTGATACTAGTCCGCGAGGTGAGTCTGTCGCCGATGATCCACAAGGTGCTTACGATTTAGGACTCGGGGCTGGGTTTTACGTTAATGCAACTCAAGCACCGTGGAAGCAGCATTATCAAATGTACAGCTATATTGTTGATGAGCTACCAGCACTGATCGAGCAGCACTTTCCGGTGAATCAACGTCGATCTATCGCCGGACATAGCATGGGAGGGCATGGCGCTTTAACCATCGGCATTAAAAATCCGCAGCGCTATTGCTCTATTTCGGCATTGAGTCCGATTTGTCATCCCAGTGATTGTCCTTGGGGACAAAAAAGCGTTTCGCCATTATCTCGGTGAGGATCAAGCGGCTTGGCAAGCGTATGATGCGGTAGAGCTGCTTAAACATCAAAGTACTTCAGTACCTATCTTAGTGGATCAAGGGGAAGCGGATCCCTTTTTACAAGAACAATTAAAACCAGAAACCTTACAAGCCGTAGCCATTAATAATGAGTTAAATTTTACCCTTCGCCTGCATGCCGGTTACGATCATAGCTACTACTTTATTCAGAGTTTTATCAACGATCATCTTGAGTTTCACGAACAGTATCTTAAAGGCTAGTTAACGACTGAACGGGTATCCATGACTGATACTCATCTCCCATCCCTGCTTAAACAATAGTAAAAAAGCCTGCTATATCAGCAGGCTTTAATTATCATTTACTCTTATTCATGGCCGAAACAGCAAACCTTCAGCTATCAATTGACTTATAAAGAGTAGGTATAAGGCGCTTGAATACCCAGAGGAATACCCAGTGCCCAATAGGCTAAAAGGAAAACCGTCCAGCCAATCAGCATGGCAATGGAGTACGGCATCATTAATGACGCCAGAGTACCAATACCCGCCCCCTTCACATAGCGCTGGCAATACACCACCACCAATGGGAAGAAGACCATCAAAGGTGAAATGATATTCGACACCGAATCACCCACTCGATACGCCGCTTGCGACAGTTCAGGGGAAATGCCAACCGCCATCAACATCGGCACTAAAATTGGACCAATTAATGCCCATTTTGCAGACGCGGAGCCTATCAACAAGTTAACCATCGCGGTCAATAAAATCATCCCGACAATGGTTGCTTGTCCGGGTAAGTTCATCGCTTTTAGCCCTTCCGCGCCATACAGCGCCAGCATAGTACCGATGTTTGATTGGCTAAAGGCCGCCAAAAATTGCGCACAGAAAAACGCCATCACGATGTACGCCCCCATGGTCGACATAGTGGCGGACATGGCTTTAATCACATCATTATTGGTTTTAAACGTTCCTGAAACTCGTCCGTAAACAATGCCGGGAATAATAAATAAGATGAAAATCAAAGGGACAATAGAGCGCATCACGGGCGCAGAAAAAGCGGTTAATTCTCCTTCAGGGGAACGTAGCGCCGATGTTTCTGGCCATAGTGCGGCAACCAGTAAACCAATACCAAGCAGCATTGCACCACCAGCATAACGAAACGCTTTAGACTCAATGGCGGAAAATGAACCTAAATCAGGGGCAGTTTCTGCATCTTCGTCAATCGGCATACTATTAAGGCGAGGTTCGATGATTTTTTCCGTGACATACCAACCAATACCGACAATCAGCATCGACGATAATCCGGTAAAAAATATATTTGAAAGCGGGTTCACTTGATAAGTTGGATCCAGCACTTGAGCCGCGGTTTGGGTAAAGCCCGCGAGTAGCGGATCAATTCCTGAAGGCACGAAGTTCGCGGCAAAACCACCTGATACCCCCGCAAAGGCCGCCGCAATACCAGCCAGTGGATGACGCCCCGCCGCATGAAAAATAATCCCACCTAATGGAATAACCAGCACATAGCCAGCATCCGCCGCAGTATGAGAGACGATTGCCACCAGAATTAACATCGGCGTTAATAACTGCGCCGGAGTAAAATTGAGCATTTTTTTCAAGCCAGTGGTGATAAAACCGGATGAATCAGCAACACCGACACCAAGCATCGCTACAAGTACAATGCCTAATGGAGCAAAACTGGTGAAAGTGGTGACCATATTGGCCAAAAAGTTAGCTAGCTCGGTGCCCGTTAATAAATTATTCACTTGCAGCGCTTCGCCAGTACGAGGATTGATTAAATCGAAGCTTGCCTGCGATAGTAAAGCTGAAGCGACCCAAACGATAATGAGAGCCCAGAAAAAAAGTATCGCAGGATCTGGGATTTTATTGCCCACCCGCTCAATTAAATTTAAAAAACGATCCATACGACTCAATGGTTGCGTAGGTGCTGAGTTTACCGCTTGATTACTCATCCGTAGTTCCTAGTTCATGTTGTGCCTATCCCCTTCCTGACTAATGACGAGGTAAAACTTTTTCCAATCCTATTCATGGATCTTCGTTCGTCACTAACTGGGCACACCAAAGTGTTTAGGGAGATAGCTTATTAATTAGAGTCACAGTGTGCATTTTGATAGATTGATTTTATTGACGTCATCCTATCGATATCTGTGCTCAATTATTGTGAGTCATAGCCCATGATGAGATTCTATAAAACAAGCCAAGGCGAAGCACAAAATTCCAAACCAACTGAAACATCCAGAGACACTTTGCCCAACCTTGCCATATCAAAGCAACATTGCATCAACAAATCATCTACAAAACTTTTTACAATTGAGTAATCAACCTATAAAGCTAGCGATAAATCGTAACGTCGATACCCAAACGACTTGGAGTTGCAGGTCGGCGGCAAGTGAGTGAATCCCCATGAGCATAGGCAAACTATGCAATTGGGGTGAAAAAACGTAGTAGCCAACACCGCTGCAGCTTCAAGTAAGAAGGGTAGATAATGCAGAGATATATTGATTGGATCTGTATAAACCCGAAGCAATAAAACCTCTAATCAAACTCGCTGTGTTGGGAAATCATCGTTTTGAGTTGGACAGATTGATCTTTTCCATATCTGTCTTTCCAAGTGGCTTGAACAACGATGGTTTTTAATGCACCAGACAACTGGGTTGAAGGTACGCTCCATTGCAACAGATAGAGAGGATGACGACTATCCTCACCATCAACAAAGTCATGAGGATAACTCGCAACTAAACTCGCCGTCGCGGCTGAAGCACCGCGGGTACGAAACCATTCTAATTTTTGCTCAGCAAGGTTGAGTGCAGTAATGCTGTGCTGCGCAAAATCTGCACGCTGCTCAACAAAGGTTTGCAACTTAACCAAACTTAACGCACCAACGCCGATGAGCACAAAAGCAATCATCACTTCAATCAGGCTAAAGCCTCTTTGTTTAATATCCATTCCAGCTCCCCTGTTGTAATGAAATGGTTTGCGAACGCTGATGTGACTCCTTATTCGATTGGAACTGTAAATTAAGCGCCCCATTAATTACCACATCCATACCATCGGCATCAAATACCATCCCCCCATCCGGTCGAAAAGCACCGCTATCAATGTACACAACGTTCCCCGTTACCAAATGCTTTATAACGTCGTAAAACGGTACTTGTTGCCAATCATTCGATAAAACCTCTGGATTCTTGATCATATGGAAAAATGCGCCACCATATACATGGGATCCATTGGTAGCAAATAAACCGTTTTCTACCACTAAAGAGCGAGCTTCGGGTGCTGAAAAAGAGCCGTGAATAAAGCAGTCTCCTACTACCCAAACGTCTTTATAAGTCGCAAATGCTTCATGCAACTTCGTGATACAGTCTTTAGATTCTGCGCCATTGAGTGTAATAACATGATGCAGATTTTTCACTTTGTGATAATTTTCTGTGCTATAGGTCAGGCCGAAATACGACTCAAACGGCTTAAATTTAGTATCTTGCACAAAATCGGCTTTAAATTCTGATGAGTCTTGAGTATTAAAATCTTTACCTTGACCACGGGGTATTGAGGTTTTGCTCTCTGCTTTACACTTCAACTCCGAGTTATTCTCAGCGAGAGCATCTAATACTCTTAAGCCATTTTCTGATTTAGGTTTATTCTTTTCTGATTCAGTTTCCGTTGATTGTTGGGAACTCGCTTCAGAATGAAATACAACTTGATACTTATAACGCACCGCGACACAGTCATAAAAGCCGTTTTCATCAGCCTCTCCTACCGCTTCTGGTCGAATATCAAAATCCCCCACTAGGCGCAGATTAGCATTGGTTTGAATTGCGCCAGTGCCTGTCGTGTATGAATAAATCTGCTTATTCACCTGTGCGTATCCTTGACGTGCATAGATACGATACACGCTATTTTCTAATGGTATGAGTTGCAATTCATCGAGCTGAAGTTGCTGTTTACAATGATTAACTTCACCGGGAACTTGTTTTAATAAACCAGTAATTCTAGTCGGGTCTTGTGCGATATAAGCATACAAACATTCAACGCCACCTTCGGCTAACCAATAACTTTGCCGAGCACTCACTTCATTTTGTGCTCGCTTAATTTGATAAAACAAATTTTTATACGAGCCAAGGGTTATCACTAAGGTAATTGAGAGCAAGACCGCCGTGATCAGTAATGTCGCGATGCCTTGTTGATGACGCTTCATGATTGCCAATTCCTTTGCGTAATGTGCAATTGCATCGAATGGGCCACCGCAGGGTTAGCAACTAAAGAGGCACTAACATCAATCGAAATGACTGCACTTTGTACCGCCTGACCGTTAATAGGGAAACGCTTGACTGAAAATTGGGTCACTCGCACCTGCTTAGGATCAAATAAGTTAAAACAACGAGTCATACTCGCCGTAGACTGGGGGATCAGATAATTAGCCTGACAATACTTCAAACTACTCGAATCTAAGCGATATAGAGTATGGCTAAATTTTTCTGCTGAATGATTGTGGATATAATAGACATAACCTATCGAGTGATCTGTCACCGATATGAGATCGGGCTTATCGATAAACTGCAGTGAATAACTGTCTAAATAATTATATCCAGCACGCAGTACATCGCGTTTCAATTGGTGCATCACCATGCTCATTTGTTGCTGAAGCATAATTTCCTGACTACGCTGCAACGCTACGCGCTGATTAGAGATAAAGACACTACCTATAATCGCTAAAGCCATCACACCAACTAAACTGGCAATCATAAACTCAATCAAGCTCGCTCCAATTTGCTGGTGTTTAGCAACTGGAAAAGCCATATTGGTCTCCTTCTATGGTGCACACTTTTATTCGTCCGGCACGATTGTGCAAAATGACCCGAATCCCTTGGCTATCTTCAACGTGTGCTTTGATGGTGATACTGCCATTTTGAGTCGGATTACCCATGACATGATCAAATCTCACCGAGTTAATGGAGCTGGTATGGTTTACCGATAAATTACGGTATCGGGCGCCACTAAAAACTGAAATGTTCGATTCTTCATTGCTTGGCAATAAAGCGTCTGAAGAAAGCCGCAATTGCCACTCTCCCGTACTTGATGGCATTCCTTCAATATGAACCCAAAGCCCTTGATTACGAAACACCGCCTCAGATTTGGCTTGCATAAAAAAGCCATGTAAATCATTGGCCAGTGCCGTCATTTTAATTTGCTGATTTACCTGACGATAACTCGGCGCAGCAAAGGCAAGCATCAGCGTCACAATACTGACCGTAATTAACAGTTCTAAAAGAGTAAAGCCGCGAACCATTTCCCAAAATCCTTTGCAAACATAGAGATAGTCGTAAATCAACTTGCCTCGATATTAACAGTAATCAACACTAGGCAAGGATTGGTTAACAGAACGAATGGACATGATTCGAATAAATAAATGCAATGAATTGCACAAAAAGATGGGCGGCATGACACTGATCGAATTAATGATTGCCGTGGTGATCGTCGGTGTGCTGGCAAGTATTGCTTACCCAACTTACAGCCACTATGTGAAAGAGGGGCATCGTCGCCAAGTAATGGCTGATATGGCCAAAATACAACTCTATTTAGAAGAGAATTATCGCCATAGTGAGGGTTATCCTATAGACGAAATATTTGACAACAATAGCGTATGTTCATTTTGTGACTACGATAATGAACGATTTGAACTTACCATTAAATCTATTAATGATAACAGGCAATACACCATCATCGCTAAGCCACTGCTACAAAGAGGACAAAATACTGATACCTGTCGCGGAGAACAATATGATCAATTAGAACTGAAAAGTAATGGTGAAGCGCTGCCTCGGGCATGCTGGTAAATGAGACGAGCCAAGCGTAGATCAGCTATAGCAAAGATTACCCCAACAAAAGCCAGACTGCGACTGCGAGCATTAGCGTTGCCGAAATCCGGTTCATCAAGCGAACGTTATTGGTATGACCTAAAGCACGTTTCAAGCCTTTACCGCCCGTTGCGTAAATCGTCATACAGACAAACTCCGAAATCATGATGATTGAAATCAACCAGAACAATTGTGGTGCAATCGGAGCTTGGCTATTAATAAAAGGCGGCAATAGCGCAATCATAAATGCCCACCCTTTGGGGTTAGCAATCGCAGTGACAAAGCCTTGGACAATCAAATCCCAATCTTTACGAACAATAGGGGTTTCAACATTTTGATTCAACGCTAATTTACCTTTTGAGCGCCACATTTGAACCCCGATATAACCAAGATATGCCGCACCCAATGTTTTAAATACCGCAAATAACCAAGGATAATTGAGCATAACGGATGCCATCCCCAATACTGCCGCCATCGCCACCACCGCAACACCAATCAGTTCACCGAACATCATCCATAAAGTACGTCGATAACCAATGCTCATCCCCAAGCTCAATGCTAATGTCATACACATACCAGGGGTGATAGAGACAAAAAAGAACGTCGGCACAAAGGCCAAAAGCAGCGCACTCGTCATGATCGATCCAAATGAAAAAGAGAGAGTTAGAAAAGAGAAACCACAGCGTGGTATTGACCCCTTAATCTACCGCAGTTGTCTTGCGTATTTCAAGTAACAAAAAAGCTACCTAAAGTAGCTTTTTTATCAATCATGGTACGATTACTTTTTGCGGTTTTTTAAACGGTTCATCATTGATAAACGACGTTCAGCAGAAGCTTGATCTGGCTTGTCTTCATTAGGGTTGTTACGACGGCCTTGACGATCTTTAAAAGCCGCTTTGGTGTGCAATTTTTCAAGGTAAGCATCGCGTTTTTTCGGCTCATACCCAGGCTGTTCGACACGGCGAATGCGTTGCTGGATAAGATTCTCAACCTGAATTAACGTTAACTCTTCTTCACGACTGACAAACGATACTGCATGACCTTGCTTACCCGCTCGGCCAGTACGACCGATGCGATGCACGTAATCCTCTGCTAAAAAAGGCATATCATAGTTAATGACATGAGGCAGATCGACAATATCGAGCCCACGCGCAGCAACATCCGTAGCGACCATCACACGGGCTTTGCCCTCTTTAAATTCATCCAATGCACGGCGACGGGCACTTTGTCCTTTATCACCATGACAGATCACGGCTTTAATGCCATCTAATTTGAGCTCTTTAACCACTTGATTGGCGGTTTCTTTGTAATTCACAAACACCAAAACTTGCTGCCAGTTTTTACGACCTATTAACTCAGAAAGTAATTCGGTTTTACGTTCTTGATCAACAGGGTAAACCACATGCGCAACCGTACTTGCTGTCGTATTAACACGATCGGCATTAATCCGTTTAGGCTTGCGTAAAATATCACCCGCTAATTGGTTGAGCTGAGCAGACGTCGTCGCTGAGAACATCATGATTTGTGGTGACGTTTCAACTTCCAGCATGATCTTACGTACCGGATTAATAAATCCCATGTCTAAAATACGATCCGCTTCATCAAAAACTAAAAACTCTAAATTGGCCAGCGAGACATTACCTTCACTTAAATGCTCTTCTAAACGGCCTGGTGTTGCCACTAAAATATCAACCCCACTCTCGAGCTGACGCACTTGCGAAGACATTTTATTGCCACCGTAAACGGCGGTAACACTCAGCGAAGTATATTTAACGTAGTCTTTAATATTTTGGGCAATTTGAGCGGCTAATTCACGAGTTGGCGCTAAGATCAACGCTCGCGCGGTATGCGGAGAAGGTTTTTTACCACTATCTAATAAGCGTTGGATAACCGGTAATGAAAACGCGGCTGTTTTGCCTGTTCCGGTTTGTGCCGTTGCAAAAATATCATGCCCTTTGCGAGCCTCGGGGATCGCTTGTTGCTGAATCGGGGTTAATTTTTCATAACCACATTCTGTTAGCGCTTTAACCAATTCAGGGGCAAAACCTTGAGATAAAAATGACATTTAACGGGTTCCTTAAACAGACAGCCGATGATTCTTAATATTAGCCGAGCACTATAGCGGATTTAGGGTGATTTATCTCACATTTATCGTAACTACGGATAAATTCTCTTCTTGTTACCAACAAGCATGGTCTCAATGTCTAAAGTAATAGGTTGGAAAACCGAAGTGAACGAATCCCGATAACGATAGAGGACCGTGTGACATAGCTAAGAAAGGGAGTTAAGGCTGGAAATCCATCTTTCCAGCCTTATTACATAAAATAGCGCTAGTTAACTGGTCAAATCGTCAAAAAACTTTTTAACACCGTTGAAAAAGCCCTCTGATTTCGGTTTATGCTTATTTGCCGCATCTCCACCACAAGAGTCTTCAAGCTCACGGAGTAACTCTTTTTGACGAGCACTGAGTTTAACCGGCGTTTCCACCACCAATTTGACAATTAAATCACCGATGGCACCACCACGAACACTCTTTACACCTTTACCACGCATGCGGAACATACGTCCGGTTTGAGTTTCTTCTGGTACTTTGAGATTCACTCGCCCATCGAGTGTCGGCACTTCAACTTCACCACCTAAAGCAGCCATAGCAAAACTCACCGGGACTTCACAGTACAAGTTATTACCATCACGCTCAAAAATGTGATGTTCTTTAACATGAACTTGTACGTATAAATCCCCGGCTGGTGCGCCCATATCTCCCGCTTCACCTTCGTTAGCTAAACGGATGCGATCCCCAGTGTCCACTCCCGCAGGAATTTTGACGTTAAGGGTTTTGGTCTTCTGCTTGCGACCTTGACCATGACACACATTACAAGGATCTTTAATGATTTTGCCTTTACCATGACAGGTAGGACAGGTCTGCTGAACAGCAAAGAAGCCTTGACGCATCTGCACTTGTCCGTGACCATGACACGTTCCACAGGTTTGAGCTGAGGTTCCTTTCTTGGCACCGGATCCATCACATGAGTCACAATGAACCAGGGTTGGGATCTCAATCTCTTTACTGCAGCCACGAACCGCTTCTTCTAAGGTCAACTCCATATTGTAACGCAGATCTGCGCCACGCTGTGGACGAGGAGCACCACCGCCACGGCGACCACCGCCAAAAATATCACCGAAGACATCGCCGAAGATATCTCCAAATTCAGCACCGCCACCACTAAAGCCACCACCGCCAAAGCCACCAGCGCCTTGTTCAAAGGCTCGATGGCCATATTGATCATAGGCCGCTTTCTTTTGCGGATCAGTTAGAATTTCGTACGCTTCTTTTACTTCTTTAAACTTATCCGCAGCACTGGCATCACCCGGATTGCGATCGGGGTGGAATTTCATTGCTAGGCGCTTATAGGCCTTTTTAATATCGCGCTCTGAGGCATCACGGCTAACGCCTAATACTTCGTAAAAATCACGTTTTGACATGTTTTAAATCACCAATTATTACTACCAACGGGTTCACCGCTCGGTGTTTGTATCAATATAGATAAAGGTGCTAAGGGTATCATTGATGGTTCCCTTATCTTTATAGACACGGATATAACCACAAATTTACGGGCGTTAGAGTTCCCCCAAACGCCCGCAATCAGACCGTTTCAGACTCTCGGCAGAAATACTGCCGAGTCAAGAACGCTTATTTCTTGTCGTCTTTCACTTCTTCAAACTCAGCATCCACAACATCGTCTTGTGTAGATTGCTGTTCAGCGCCCGCATTTTGTGCTTGAGCCTGTTGCTGAGCAATTTCCATCAGTTTTTGAGCAGCAGCCATCAGCGCTTGAACTTTCGCATCGATCTCGGCTTTATCTTCGCCTTTCTTCGCTGTTTCTAGCTCATTAATTGCCGCTTCAATTTTCTCTTTTTCGTCAGCAGGTAGCGCATCGCCCGCTTCTTCCACTTGCTTACGCGTTGCGTGGATCATTTGGTCAGCTTGGTTACGAGTGGTTGCCAACTCTTCAAACTTCTTATCCGCTTCTTTGTTTGCTTCCGCTTCTTGAACCATTTTCTCGATTTCAGCTTCGCTCAAACCACCAGACGCTTGGATAGTGATGTTTTGCTCTTTACCGGTTTGCTTATCTTTAGCAGAGACATGCAAGATACCGTCAGCATCCAAATCGAAAGTCACTTCAATTTGTGGCATACCACGTGGCGCAGCATTAATGCCTTCTAGGTTGAATTGACCTAGCGACTTGTTATACATCGCTTGCTTACGCTCACCTTGTAGAACATGAATCGTTACTGCACTTTGGTTATCTTCTGCTGTTGAGAATACTTGATTCGCTTTAGTTGGAATGGTCGTGTTTTTCTCAATCAACTTAGTCATTACGCCACCCATAGTCTCAATACCAAGAGACAGAGGGGTTACGTCAAGCAGTAGAACGTCTTTCACTTCACCAGCAAGAACACCACCTTGAACTGCAGCACCAACAGCTACCGCTTCATCTGGGTTAACGTCTTTACGAGCTTCTTTACCAAAGAATTCAGCCACTTTCTTCTGAACCATTGGCATACGTGTTTGACCACCGACTAAGATAACATCGGTAATGTCTTTTACTGACAAATCCGCATCCGCTAGTGCAACTTTTAATGGCTCAAGAGAGCGTTGAACTAAGTCTTCCACTAATGACTCAAGTTTCGCACGAGTCACTTTAATGTTCATGTGTTTAGGACCTGTCGCATCAGCCGTAATGTAAGGCAGATTAACGTCAGTTTGCTGAGCAGAAGACAGTTCGATCTTCGCTTTTTCTGCCGCTTCTTTCAAACGCTGCATCGCGAGTGGATCGCTTTTCAGGTTGATGCCTTGCTCTTTCTTGAACTCATCCACCAAGTAGTTGATCATACGGTTATCGAAGTCTTCACCACCAAGGTGGGTATCACCGTTGGTTGCTAATACTTCAAAGGTTTTCTCGCCTTCAACTTCGTCAATTTCGATGATAGAAATATCGAAAGTACCACCACCGAGGTCATAAACCGCGATAACGCGATCGCCACCTTGCTTATCTAGACCATACGCTAGAGCCGCTGCCGTTGGTTCGTTAATGATACGTTTAACTTCTAGACCCGCAATACGGCCAGCGTCTTTAGTCGCTTGACGTTGTGCATCGTTAAAATAAGCAGGTACAGTAATGACTGCGCCAGTGACCTTCTCACCAAGAAAATCTTCCGCCGTTTTCTTCATTTTTTTCAGAACTTCAGCAGAGACTTGTGGTGCCGCCATTTTTTGGCCACGAGCTTCAACCCACGCATCGCCATTGTCAGCACGGACAATTTTATAAGGCATGATTTCAATATCACGCTGAACTTCTTCATCTTCAAAACGGCGACCGATCAGACGCTTGATTGCAAATAGCGTATTTTCAGGGTTGGTTACCGCTTGACGTTTGGCTGGCTGACCAACCAAGGTTTCACCATCTGTGTAAGCAATAACAGAAGGGGTTGTACGCTCGCCCTCTGCGTTTTCAATCACACGAGGTTTGTTACCGTCTAATACAGCAACACATGAGTTTGTCGTACCTAAGTCAATACCAATGATTCTACCCATCAGGCTATCTCCAAAATAATTCTATGTTCGTTTTTTGCTATACCCCTTATGTGGGGGTGGAGAATCGGGATTCAACCCCGATCACAAACAAAAACGTGAATGTTTGCTTCTCTTATGCCCCATAGATAAGGGCGAGCCCATGCATTTCAAGGGGGAATAGTAAAAAAATCTAATTTTTAATGACGATATACCGAGTTATCTGCCATGGCGTCGACAACTGGGTATAACCCCACACTCTAAAAACAAGAAGCGAAGCCTAACTGACTTCGCTTCAACAACAATAACCCGTTGTTAATCAACGACGTTATTTAGCAACCATCACCATCGCCGGACGAACAACGCGACCGTTGAGTTCATAACCTTTCTGCATCACAAACATCACGGTATTCGATGCGTGATCAGCGCTCTCTTGAATCGACATCGCTTGATGGAACTCAGGATTAAAGGTTTCACCTTCAGGATTAATGACCGACACGCCAAATTTCGTCACCGCATCGACAAAACTCTTATGCGTTAGCTCAACACCTTCAAGGAAAGGTTTAATCACTTCGTTTTCACAATCTGCCGCGTCAATCGCGCGCTCAATATTATCCAGCACCGGCAGTAACTCTTCGACAAAACGGCCAAGAGCATACTTGCGCGCTTTATCGACTTCTTGCTCGGAGCGACGGCGCATGTTCTCGACATCAGCCAAGGCACGCAGCATCGCTTCATGATTTTCCTTAGCGCGAGCTTCACTGGCTAGTAACGCCGCTTCTAATTGAGCAATTTTCGTTTCTTGGCCTTCTTCTGAGTCAACCTCGTGGTTCCAATCAATATCGGCATCGGTTCCCACAACGTCAGCTTCGGTTTCTACTGCTTGTTGCAGTTCTTCTTCTTGGATTTTTTTCTCTTCTTGGCTCATGATCTCTCCAGAATTCCTATCAAGATTGTGCAAAAGAACCACATTATCTTGGTTTCTTGACACAAACATTCGCATAAAAGCGTCACTTGCCCTTATTATGGGGATGAAGAATTCTGATTCAAGCCCAATTCAGTTGGAAAACGTATGAAAAATCCATTTACAGTGATCGCGATCATAGGCAAACCAAGAAATAAACAAGCAATTCAGACACATAACGAACTGTACTCTTGGCTCACCTCGATGGGAAAGTCAGTACTGATTGATGATCGTTTGCGTGAAATTTTAACCGATATCCCTAGCGAGCATTTTGCCAGCTTAGTCGAACTTGGCAAGGTGGCTGATTTAGCCATCGTTGTCGGAGGAGATGGCAACATGCTTGGTGCCGCGCGCGTGCTATCACGTTTTGATATTTCGGTGATTGGAGTCAACCGTGGCAATCTTGGTTTTTTAACCGATCTCAATCCGGATGACTTTGAAGAACAATTAACAGCCGTATTAGCCGGCGATTATATTGAAGAAACCCGTTTTCTACTCGAAGCAGAAATTCATCGTCATGGCCAAGTAAAAAGCCATAATGCAGCGCTCAATGAAGCAGTCCTGCACCCTGGAAAAATCGCACATATGATCGAGTTTGAGGTGTATATCGATGATAACTTCGCCTTTTCACAGCGTTCTGATGGCTTAATTGTCTCAACGCCCACTGGGTCAACCGCTTATTCATTATCAGGGGGCGGACCGATTTTATCGCCCAGTTTAAATGCAATTACTTTAGTCCCCATGTTTCCACATACCTTATCCTGTCGCCCTTTGGTGGTTGATGGCAATCGACGCATTAAGTTAGTCGTATCACCAGATAACCGAGGGATTCAAGAAGTCAGCTGCGACGGGCAGGTTTCGTTGCCTGTTTCACCCGGTGATGAAGTCCATATTTACCAAAGCCCAAATGTACTCAGGCTGATTCACCCCAAAGATTACAGCTATTATCGTGTATTACGTAATAAATTAGGCTGGTCAAGTAAGTTGTTTTAATGTTTACCACTGACCAGCCGTGATCTGAGTTAAATTTTTCCTCCTGGACAACTTTACTGTATAAAGAAACAGTATATACTGTTGCTATATACAGTATTGTTTAATTATACAGGTGCACAAATGCTGGCTCATCTTAGTGTAAATAATTTTGCGATTGTAAAATCACTGCAACTTGAACTGTCTAAAGGTATGACCACCATCACCGGTGAAACGGGTGCGGGTAAATCCATTGCCATTGATGCTCTCAGTTTATGCCTAGGAGGGCGAGCCGAAGCCAGCATGGTGCGTCAAGATGAAGAAAAGACGGAAGTCAGCGCCGCTTTTATTCTTGATAACAATTTGCACGCCACACGATGGTTAGAAGACAATGATTTACTGGATGGTAAAGAGTGCATTTTGCGTAGAATCATCAGTAAAGATGGGCGTTCAAGGGCCTTTATTAACGGCAGTCCAGTCCCTCTTTCGCAACTAAAATCGCTAGGCCAACTGCTGATCAATATTCACGGTCAACACGCCCATCAGCAACTGATGAAACCCGAATTGCAACTGGCTATGCTCGATCAATATGCCGGACATCTTGATCTGCTCAAGCAAACTCGACTGGCCTATCAACAGTGGCGTCAAGTTAATCACCATTTAAAACAGTTACGTGAAAACAGCCAACAGAACCAAGCTCAATTACAGCTTCTTGAATATCAAATCAAAGAACTCAATGAACTGGCGCTAGGTGAAGAAGAATTCATCGAATTAGAACAAGAGCATAAACGATTATCCAACAGTGGCGATCTGGCTATTAACTGCCAAAAAGCGATTAACTTACTGTATGAAAGTGAAGAAGTGAATGCGTTGAACTTATTGCAGACCGTCAGCCATACCTTGATTGAACTGGCCGAAATGGACGCTCAGTTGAACACGCTGCCGACTATGCTCAACGAAGCCATGATTCAACTTGAAGAAACCAACAACGAGTTACGCGCCTATTTGGATCACATTGATGTTGACCCAGAACGCATGTCTTACGTTGAGGAGCGCTACTCTCGGGTACTCTCACTCGCCCGTAAGCACCATGTGCTCCCAGAAGAGTTATATCAGCATCATCAAGCACTTTTACAGCAAATTGCCTTACTTGATTGCTCGGAAGAAAAAATCCAAGAACTGGAAAATGACGTCGCTGTCCACTACCAAACGTTTGCAAGCTGCGCAGAAAAGCTCCATAAATCACGCAGTCGTTATGCCAAAGAGTTAGATAAGCTGATCAGTCTTAGTATGCATGAACTGAGTATGGAAAAAGCGCAATTTAAAATTGATGTGGTTCAGCATCAGGGACAACCCTCTCCGCTTGGGTTTGATCATGTGACGTTTTTAGTCTCAACCAATCCAGGGCAGCCATTACAACCGATTGCCAAAGTGGCTTCTGGTGGTGAACTGTCACGTATCTCTTTAGCAATTCAAGTCATTACCGCTCAGAAAATTGATACTCCGAGCTTAATATTTGATGAAGTCGATGTCGGTATTTCTGGACCAACGGCTGCGGTGGTTGGAAAAATGCTACGTAAGTTAGGCGAATCGACCCAAGTACTTTGTGTTACTCACCTACCTCAGGTCGCGGGTTGTGGCCATCATCAACTGTTTGTTGCCAAACAGACCAAAGGCGGCAAGACCGAAACGCAAATGGTCAAACTCAGTGAAGAACAAAGAATCGCTGAACTCGCTCGCTTACTCGGTGGAAGTCAAATCACACCATCGACTTTAGCGAATGCCAAAGAATTACTGATTGCAGCTTAATAAAAACATTTTTTCTGCTAAGGTTTGCAACCTAATTCAAAATTTGTAGTCTGAACAAGCTCAGAGTGGCGTGAAGTTTTTACTTCTGCTCTGGGCTTGTTTATTATCACCCTAGTTTTGACACTTACCAGTAGTAGAATATTACCTATGCAGTTAACCAAATGGCTTGTTGCCATCCCTCTTGCCGTGACAATGTTATCCGGCTGCTCTGTTTTAGAACGTTTGGTGTATCGAATTGATATAAACCAAGGAAATTACGTTGAGCAACAAGCTGTTGAACAACTCAAATTTGGCATGACCAAAGAACAAGTCCGTTTTGTTTTAGGTTCACCGATGCTGATCGAAAATGGCTTTCCTAATACTTGGTACTACATCTATCATCATACTCCCGGTCACAATCCATCAGTGCAAAAAAACCTAATCGTAAACTTTAATGATGCAGGTCAATTGATTGAACTGTCTGGTGATTTTCAGCCTAGCGACACCTTTTTTGAAACCCTCAATTAAAGCAACTCACTGATGATCTGAAACCGACCGATTACTATACAAAAAGCCCATCCAGTTGATCATAATCTGGATGGGCTTTTTAGTCGTTAAGGCGAACAATCACTCACCGAGCGTTCACAAACCCAACCTCAAACCACGACTAGGCTTTCTTAGTCGCACTTGAACTGGCTAATTTGGCTTGCTCAGCACGCTTACGGCGAATGTCTTTAGGATCGGCTAACAAAGGACGGTAAATTTCAATTCGGTCATGATCTCGTACCGTTGCATCCAATTTTACATTACGGCTAAAGACGCCAACTTTGTTTTTACTAAGATCGATCTCTGGGTAAAGACTTAAAATACCCGATGTTTGAATGATTTCTTCTACCGTCATATGGCGATTGACAACTAACGTCATCACCCGCTGTTCATGAGGCAATGCATAAACCACTTCCACATGAATCCTATCTGACTCAATACTCATAAGGCGTACACCTGCTTCGCTCGTTGGGTAAACGCATTAACCATATTACTGGTCAACTCTGTAAAAATTTTTCCAAAGGCGAGTTCAATCATTTTGCTGGAAAATTCAAACTCTAACTTCAACTCAACCTTACAGGCGTGCTCATCCAATGGGGTAAAATACCAACCTCCCCGCAAAGTTTGAAAAGGGCCATCAACCAAATGCATGATGATCGACTCAGCAGGACGCAGTTCATTTGCTGTAGTGAACGTTTTGCTGATCCCCGCTTTAGACACATCGACCGAGGCGATCATTTTATCTGCTGAAGACTCTAAAATGCGTGAGCCAGAACAGCCCGGCAAAAATTCGGGATAGCTCGCCACATCATTGACTAAATGAAACATCTGCTCAGCACTAAACGATACTAAAGCCGAGCGACAGACTTGCTTCATTATTTCCTCTTTTATCTCAGCGATTACGATAGTCCGAATTGTACGTTTATCCCTAGCTCACCTCAAGCTCAGTGCGCTTTCTGACCAAAGTTAACATTTAGCACCGTCTAAACATGAGCCACAGCCAATCAATGGGGTCAATAAAGCGCAAAATACCGCTCACGACTCGCTTTACTGACAGATTGCACCTTGAACTGCTTGAAGTTACTTAGGGATATCCTTATGCTACAGCAAGAAAAAACATTCCTTAACTTTTAACCAATCCGTAAAATGCATCCACTATGGTAAAGAAAAAATCAACGAAGAAAGCGGGTAGTAGCACTATCGCGCTCAATAAAAAAGCTCGCCATGAATACTTTATCGAAGATGAAGTGGAAGCAGGTTTAGAGCTTCAAGGCTGGGAAGTAAAATCCCTCCGTCAAGGTAAAGCGAATATTGCTGAAAGCTATGTTTTCTTGCGAGACGGCGAAGCCTTTATCTCAGGTATGACGATTACTCCATTACAACAAGCCTCAACTCACGTGGTTGCCAACCCAACTCGTGTTCGAAAATTACTGCTTTCCCGCCGTGAACTCGATAACTTGTTTGGCCGCATTAATCGTGAAGGGATGACGTTAACAGCACTGTCGTTATACTGGTCACGCTCTTGGGTCAAAATCAAAGTCGGCGTTTCAAAAGGTAAAAAACTGCACGATAAACGTGATGACCTAAAAGAAAAAGACTGGGCAAGAGAAAAAGCACGAGTGATGAAGAGTTCATTGCGCTAATTGTAACCACTTAACCATTTGATGCTAGACAGAATCTTTGATTCTGGTACTATGCACCAACTACCTCTGGGGCTGATTCTGGATTCGACGGGAATTTTGAAGTCTGAGGTGCATGCCGAGGTGCGGTAGGCCTCGTTAACAAACCGCAAAAAAATAGTCGCAAACGACGAAAACTACGCACTAGCAGCTTAATACCCTGCTGAGAGCCTTTCTGCCCTAGCTTCCGCTCGTAAGACGGGGAATAACAGAGAGTCAAAACCAAACAAGCTCGTGCCGCGTCTCCCGCCTGAGAGACAAAGCATTAAAATAAATTCAGGATAGCCATTAGATAGCGTGTCGGTTCGCAGTTTGACGGTGAAATTAAAGATCGACTAAGCATGTAGTACCAATGATGAATGATTTTCGGACGCGGGTTCAAATCCCGCCAGCTCCACCAATTCATAGTTTAAAGACGTCTCAGGACGTCTTTTTTCTTGCCTGCAATAATTTAAAATCAATAGCTTAGCATCTAATGACGTTATCTATTCGCTTTCTCTACTTCATCGAGCTAAGTATTACGCTCATTAGGTAAATCACTTAAATAGTGTACAAATTCCACTTCAAACCCATCGGGATCGATAAAGTAAACATTACGACGAAAAGCCTCATTAGTTCCATTATCAGCAATCTCAAAACCCGCTTGCTCTAAACGTGCGATCACTGCATCAAGGTTTTGAGTTTCAAAAGCAAAATGCGCTAAGCCAACGCTGTGCCCAGTACGATCTCTGTTCCTCCCTTCGCCAAACTCATTGAGCGCAAGGTAATGATTTTCATCGCCAAAATGCACCCAAGTTCTGGCTTTGCCATACCACTCGCCACCACCTTTCGCGCGTATTTTCCAATGAGGAAAAGCGGCTCGGTAAAAGCGTAATGATTGTTCTAAATCTTTTATGACTAGATTAATGTGTTCAATTTTCATCGTTCTTCTCCTTGTGCTTGATGAAGATACAGGCTAAAACCTTAACCTTGGTTGAGGTAAAGTGTTTTTTTGCTTTTTTATAGAAAAATGAACAAAAGATGAGGCTGAGCACAATATGTCAAACGATTGGACAGTGGGGAAAGTCGCACAGCGCAGTGGGATAAGTATTAGTACACTGCATTTTTATGAACGTAAGGGACTGATTAAGAGTGACCGCAACGCAGGTAATCAACGCCTTTATCGTAAAGATATTTTACGTCGTGTTTCCGTGATAAAAGCAGCTCAGAAGCTAGGGATTTCTCTGGCAGAAATACAGCAAGCATTAGCAACATTACCCGATAGTCGGACGCCAACTCAAAAAGACTGGCAAGCACTATCAGCACAGTGGAAACAGAGCTTGGATGAACGAATTGCTGGATTGGAAAAGTTGCGCGATACGCTTGACGGTTGTATCGGCTGCGGCTGTTTATCGATGCAAACTTGCCCACTGTATAATCCAGAAGACAAACTGGCCCAATTAGGGACTGGGCCCGTGCTTTTAGAGCAGTGCCATATAAAATAAGGAAGACAGCAGCAAGGCATAGAGTGATCGAGGTAATCCATAGGGCCAATGAGCCTAGATAGACTCTAAAAGCTTTAGGGAAAACGAACGTAACCAATATCGCTGCCGCTGTAAACAAGAAGGGGATAGCCTTATCGCTTCCTATTCAAAAACTTAAAATAGCTATCTAATAAGCTGGCTCAATCGTACCGTTAAACGTTTCGGCAAGAAAATCACTCACCGCGGCCGATTGAAAAATCTGTACAAACTGTTGATACAACGGGTTGTCTTGCTCATTTTCACGAGTGGCAATAACCATTACCGCCAATGGTGCTTGATTGGATTCAAGAAAAATCCCCTGTTTTTTAGGATCAATACCAGCCGACATCACATAGTTCATCGTAATCGCTGCTGCATCAACTTCATCTAACGTTCGCGGTAACTGAGCGGCATCAACTTCAAGAAACCGCAAGTTTTTTGGGTTTTCAACTATATCCCTTGGGGTTGCATTGAAACCGACACCATCACGAAGCGTAATTAAATTCGCATCCGCTAACAGCAGCAAACCACGTCCACCGTTAGTCGGATCATTGGGAATCGCAACTCGTGCATTATCAGGTAAGTCTTGTAATGATCCATGACGATTAGAATAAATCCCCATCCGCATTAAAATCGAGTTACCAATCGATACTAACTTTGCCCCATGATTACGATTGTAGTTGTCTAAAAACGGTTGATGTTGATAACTATTTATATCGATACTGCCATCGGCCAGTGCGGCATTGGGAGTAATAAAATCAGAAAATTCAACAACTCTTACCGTTAAACCGTGTTTAGCCGCTTCTTTAGCCACAGCCTCAACCACTTGAGCATGTGGCCCAACGGTTGCTCCGACCTTAATTTCAGAGCGTTCTTTTTGACCGCACGCCGTCAGCCCCAGCAGTAATGTTATCGCTAACGCGTAACGAATCGTATTTTTCATTTTCAGCATCCTTTCTACCCACAAAAAAATAAAGACTTCTAGACGTCCATAATAAGCGCAATAGAATAATTCGCAACTCGATTTGCTTTTTATTATGTCGCCCCTTATATTAGGTTAATCTTATTTAGAAAAAACTAACAAAGAGGTTGTATGAAATCTTATTCTCAGTTACTCAAAGATAACAATACCTTAGGTAAATCTTATAAACAGCAAAGCCCTGATACCTTATCTGCGTTTATGCAATTACATAAAGCCGCTATGGCTCCTGGTGAGCTGGATCTGAAAACCAAAGAGATGATTGCACTCGGTATAGCTATCGCGGCACGTTGTGATGGTTGTATCGCCGCTCACGTTTTTGCGGCATTAAAAGCTGGATCGACACAAGCCGAGCTGGTTGAAGTGATCGATGTTGCTGTACTGATGGGAGGAGGCCCTTCCTTAACTTATGGCATTCAAGCACTGGGAGCAATTGAAGAGTTTGCCGCTGAATCACAATAAATAACGGCTGAAGCTAAAATAGGTTGGGGAGATAAGCGTAAAGGCTTTCCAGCAACAATCCCCAACCACTTATGGCAATATCATTTTTATCAATCAACGTATTATCAACGACGAGTGATTTGATCGAATGTTGCGCCTTGTGCAAAATGAGTTTGATGTGCCTGCTGCCAACCGCCAAACACCTCATCGATAGTAAATAGCGTTAAATGAGGAAACACTTGTGTATATTTCTCAGCGATATCAGGATCTCTTGGTCGATAAAAATTTTGCGCTGCAATCTCTTGGCCAACTGGAGAATATAAATACTCCAAATACGCTTGTGCTACCTCACGAGTTCCTTTTCTATCGACTACTCGATCAACCAAACTCACCGTAGGCTCAGCAAGAATAGAGCGACTCGGAACTACGATTTGTAAGCCATGATGATTTAATTTGTTCACCGCGAGCAGAGCTTCATTTTCCCAAGCAATCAACACATCGCCTATTTGTCGCTCAACAAACGTGTTCGAAGCGCCACGTGCACCCGTATCTAGAACGCTGACATTTTCATAAATCGACTTAACAAATTGCTGCGCTTTTTCTTCATCACCTTGATACTGATCTAAAGCATATCCCCATGCGGCAAGATAATTCCAGCGAGCACCACCCGAGGTTTTCGGATTAGGCGTAATGATTTCCACATCAGGTTTGATGAGATCATCCCAGTCTCGAATATTTTTGGGGTTACCCTCTCGGACCAAAAAGACAATCGTCGAGGTATAAGGCGCTGAATTATAGGGTAAACGAGTAATCCAAGTCGGAGCAATTCTTCCCCCCTCGGCAATCGCATCAATGTCATAAGCGAGTGCTAAAGTCACGACATCGGATTCAATACCATTCATCACGGAAACCGCTTGTCGACCTGATCCGCCGTGGGATTGCCTAACCGTGACATTATCTCCGTTTTCTGCTTGCCAATAAGTGGCGAATGCGGCGTTATATTGTTGATAAAGCTCTCTGGTCGGATCGTAAGAAACATTCAATAACACGGCACCTTTTGCCAAGGTATGTTGAGAAACACTGAATAGAGATAGAGCGAGTAGCCATGTACGCATGAGTCATCTTCCTTAGTTAATATGCGACAAGCAAATTAGCACAACATTTATAACCAAGTTAGAAACATAAATCGATTTCGTATTCTTTTTTGGAATATTAAAACCATGCCTAGCAGGCCTCAATATTAACTTGAGCACACCTTGGAAATTCAATCCGGTAACCAGCAAAACGGATGCATTCTCAATCTATTCTGTGTTAGCATGACCAGCTTTTATGATGGGCATCACAATTTTCCATTATTGTGACTACCATAATTCCTAAATTTGTTAGGTAAAAAGCGAGTTTTTATGTCTAAAGTTTCTTTGAGTGTTGATGCGTCTTGCATGACGGCATCCGATTACTCCGCCACGCATCCCCCGCAGAATAACAGCGCCTCACTATCACAAAAACTTGAGCTTAATAATCCCGTGTTATGGCTTAGTGGTAGTTTCCTCTCCTTATTCGTATTACTAGCGGTTACCTCTCCTGAGCTGCTCACTTCTCTGATTGATTCTGGTTTTCGTTATGCCACTCAAGGTTTTGGTGCCTTTTGGCAACTGCTGTTATTGGCTAATTTTGTGATTGGTTTGGCGCTGGCTTTAACCCAAACCGGATCGGTACGTTTAGGTGGTTTAACATCACCAGAAATCGATAATATGAAATGGTTATCAATCATTCTTTGCACTTTACTGGCTGGTGGCGGTGTTTTTTGGGCCGCCGCCGAACCCATTGCTCATTTTGTTAACGCTCCACCGATTTTTGCTGACGCCGATTTACCGACAATGGCCATCAACGCACTCTCACAATCTTTTATGCATTGGGGATTTTTAGCTTGGGCCATTTTAGGTTGCCTTTCTTCCATCGTACTGATGCATTTACATTACGATAAAGGGCTCCCACTAAAACCTCGTACTCTGCTTTATCCTATTTTAGGTCAACGGGCCGTTACCGGTTGGGTCGCAGACTTAATTGATGCTCTGAGTATTATCGCGGTTGCCGCAGGGACGATTGGTCCGATTGGTTTTTTAGGTTTGCAAATTAGCTACGCACTGCATGCCCTATGGGGTATACCCGATACTTTCACGACACAAATCATCGTTATTTTGTTTGCGATGGCAATGTATACCTTTTCTGCATTAAGTGGCTTGAGTAAAGGCATTCAAGTGATCAGTCGCTATAACATTATTTTGGCGGTGATTTTAGTTCTGTTTATCCTAACTTTTGGCCCAACGGGATTTATTATTGATGGCTATTTACAAGGTGTCGCTTCGATGGTCGATAACTTTGTTCCTATGGCGCTCTATCGTGCTGACACAAACTGGCTCAGTTGGTGGACGGTCTTTTTCTGGGGCTGGTTTATTGGTTACGGACCGATGATGGCGATCTTTATTGCACGCATTTCACGTGGACGCACAGTACGCCAATTGATTCTTGCGATAAGTATCGCCGCTCCGCTGATCACCTGTTTTTGGTTTAGTATTGTTGGCGGCAGTGGATTGGCTTTTGAATTGGCTAACCCGGGCGTTATTGCGCAAGGTTTTGAAGGGTTTAACTTACCTGGTGCATTATTGGCAATCACTGCTCAACTGCCCTTCCCGACCTTAATGGCTTTACTATTTCTGGTACTAACCACCACCTTTATTGTCACTACTGGGGATTCAATGACCTACACGATTAGCGTCGTGATCAGTGGCGAGACTAATCCTAATGCCGCCATTCGGACCTTTTGGGGCGTAGTGATGGGAGCGATGGCAATCGTTCTGATATCAATGGGAGAAGGGGGCATTTCCGCGCTGCAATCTTTCATCGTCATCACCGCTGTACCTGCTTCACTGATTTTACTGCCTTCACTATGGCAAGCGCCTAAAATGGCGACTCAAATGGCCAAAGATCAAGGCATATTGATGAAATAACAAAGGGGCTAAAGCCCCTTTTTAGATAACACTGACGGTAATCGCTGACTAAATTTTAAACTGTGAAACTTGTTGATGAAGTTGATCCGCTTGCTCAGTAAGAGTTTGCGTCGCCTCGGTTAACTGATGCGATGCCTGCTCGGTTTGTGATGATAAATCATTAATATTCACCACGTTTTGGTTAATCAGCTCAGCCACGGATGATTGCTCTTCTGCCGCAGTGGCTATTTGTAAGTTCATATCGGCGATTAAAGTAATCGCTTGATTAACTTGCTCTAAACGAGCAGCCATATCTTCGGCTTTCGTCACGGTAGTTTGCGCGGCGGAGCGACTTTGAGCCATCACATTGACCACATTTTCCGTTTGCTTAAATAGGCGATCAACCACTTCTTGGATCTGCTGGGTACTTTGCTGTGTACGACCCGCTAATCCACGCACTTCATCGGCAACCACCGCAAAACCACGGCCATGCTCTCCCGCTCGGGCTGCCTCAATCGCCGCGTTTAAGGCGAGTAAATTGGTTTGTTCAGAAACGGCGCTGATCACATCCAGCATGCCAACAATATCTTGCGTCCCAGTTTGTAACTCTGCAATCGTTGAACTACTGCCTTGCAAGGTGTCATCCAAATGTTTTAATTGTTGTAAGGTATCGCGCAGTAACACTTGTCCTTGTTTAGTTTCATTATCTGCTGCTGAGGCTTGACTTGCCGCTTCACTGGCATGGCTAGCAACCTCTTGTACGGTGGCGGTCATTTCATTCATTGCGGTCGCGACTTGATCCGTTTCTGAACTTTGCTGAGCGACCACACCTGCGCTTTGTCGTGTCACTTGTGCCAAGGTGCTCGAAGCCGCCGATACCGATTGAGCGGTATTATTAACTTCGTTCACCAGCAGATGAATCTTTTCAACAAAGGTATTAAACGCTTTGGCAATAGTGGCAATTTCATCGCTGCCATGCGCTTCGATCCGTTTGGTTAAGTCCCCCTCTCCTTGACCGATATCGGTCATTGCCAAGCTGACTTCTTGTAAACGTCTAAACCCTGAAGCGCTAGAGATCCACATCACACCGGTGGCAACCAGACCAATCAATAGCACCGCAATAACTGTCCAACGGATCATGCTATAGATACCCGATAAGGCATCTTGTTTATCGAGAGCAATATTCAACGACCAGTTGGTACCCGGTATTGCCTGACTAGTGAGATAAATGCTTTGACCTTGCAACGAGAGTTCGCGATGACCTTGACGTTGAATATCACTCAACATATTTTGCGTTAAGTTGGGGTTCAAATCACGTAAGCTTTTTAAACTCAAATTTGGATTCGGATGAGCAATAATGGTCCCGCTGTTATCGGTTAAAAATGCAAAACTGTTTTGTGTTGGCGCAATCGCACGTACCGTATCAATGATAAAAGTTAAAGGAATATCCCCCGCTAACACACCGCGACTGGCGTTATTGCCCAGTCCATGAGTAAAGGTGACCACTAAACTGGTTTGGCCATCTAGCGCATCTTCATAAGGTGCCGTTGTCGCAACGCCGCTCTGCGTAGCCGCTAAACGATACCATTCACGAGTCAATGGATTGTAATCACTCGGTGGTTGCCATTCATCAGAAAACACCGCAGAGCCATCAGGACGTGCGAAATACGCCGCTAAAAAACCACCGCCATCACTGAGTTGTTTTAGAGCAGACAAAGGTTCTCGATGTTCCAAAACCTTTCCGGTGGCCATCAGCATGTTTTTTCGCTCATCCATCCAGTTAGAAATTGAGCTCGATTGAGTTTGTAGCTGTTGTTGTAAATTACGGCTGATTTGCAAACGGAGCGTTTCAGAGCTAACTCTCACGATTAAAACCGCCGTCACAACCAATGAAATCACGATCAATCCCACGCTGATCGCGGTGATTTTGGCTCGAAAAGACTTGAACATCCTTGCACTCCTCATCTGACTACCTGTGAATAATATCGCTCTTTACTATCGGCGAATCAAAGGCAACCTTTATCATAAATTAATCACCAGTGTACCAATTTCACCCCGACATATTTTTGACACTACTCTCGCTTTGATTAAACCAACTAATCACAGCCAAGAATTCTGCAGCAAAGTAACAGTATCGCCTACCGCTATTGATAACTAAGGCTTATCAAACCTTGAAGATACTTTAGTTCATTTTCTCCTGATGTTTTTTTTGTGATCTTGAGCCACGAATTTCATTTAATTTGTTTCAAATTGTTACCACAAAACATATTAATAGATTTAGCAGTAATGGATCGTTTAATAACCATATGAATACGTTATCTACTGCAACCCAAGGGGCAAAGATGTTCAGCCATAGCGCAACGTTAAGTCACAGGGTAATACCATTCATCAAGAGGTAATCCTATGCCTATCTATAACAATAAAACCATCGCGTTAGCCGCGATATTATCAGGCTTGGTATGGAATACCGCCTATGCAGATGTTCAGCAACCACAAGGTGTGGCGGTTGAAATGCTGAGTACGCTTCAGGATGATAGCCAAGTTAGTTATTTAAATGCCGCTGAATTGTTGGTGGAAGAAGGAACAGTACCAACGTTAAGTGATGTGCGCGATAGCGTGCTTCGCCAGCATCAGCGCTACTTGATAGATTTTAGTAATATCAGTGATGAACAGGGTAAAACACAAGCCAAAGCGCTATTACGCGGTCAATTAGGTGTCGCGCTGAGCAGTGATTTCTGGCTAATTACCGAACATAAAGGAGAATTATTGTTCACGGGGTTAGATGATGAAAATGATCCAAGTATTCAGTTACTTGAGGCTCAACCTGTTACTTATTCTCGCCAACGGCGTAGTATTGATAGCCGCACTAATGCGACAAGCGAAGCTAACAGCTTGCCGCATGTTGCGTTTTATGTGAATGTTCATCGCCCAATCAGCGATGAAGAGTGCACCTTTAAAAACTCACATTTATGGGATAAAGGGACTCGCGTCTTTTGTGATAACCCGAACATCTCGTTGATCTATCGAGTTAACTATGAACGTTCTCTGCAATTTGGTACCACTGGCTCAGCAACACCAGACGCCAAAATTGTTCGTATCAGTTTGGATGACGATACCACTGGAGCCGGTATTCATCTCAATGATCAGTTAGGTTGGCGTCAATATGCAGCCGACTACGTCACTCTCGATGCGTATTTCAGAGATTGGTCAACGGATGCTATCGCACAGGATTATCAGTTTGTCTTTAACGCATCGAATAATAAAGCGCAAATTTTAAAAACCTTCCCGCGTGAAAATATTAATTCTGACTATGAAATCAAGGAAGTGTCTGGTTTCCAAGTTGGCGTCAATGGCGGTGTTGAAGTCAATAAAGATGGTCCGAAAGCCAAACTAGAAGCTAACGCTAGTTACAACCAAAGCCGTTGGTTAACCTTTAAAACTCACGATTATAAAGTCGCACGCAGTACGCCAAGCCCACAAAAAGTTCGTTTTACTTGGGAGCGCGATCAATACGCAACGGCTGAGTCTTTACTGGATCGCTGGACAGATGCACTATGGGTAAATACTTATCCGATTGATACCAACAAGATCAACCCAATCGGTTACGCCAGCTTTGTTCCGAAAATGGATGTGATCTACAGCGCTGCTCCAACTGAAACTGGCACTACCGAGTTTACGATTGATTCTTCGGTCAATATCCGTCCAATCTATAACGGCGCTTATAAGCATTATTACGTTTTTGGTGCTCATCAGTCTTACCATGGGTTTGAAAACGATGGACGTCGCCGAGTCGGTAAAACCACCAGCTTCACTGTTGATTGGCAACATCCGGTATTTACTGGTGGCAGACCGGTTAACTTACAACTTGCCAGCTTTAATAATCGCTGTGTTGAGGTTAATGGCGATCAATCGATAACCGCCAGTGAGTGTGTCGATAACAAACAAGCTCAATCGTTTATTTATGATCAGCTAGGGCGTTACGTGAGTGCTGCGAACACCGCTTATTGTTTAGATGGTGAAAACCTGAATGCGCTTCAGCAATGTAACTCAAGCTTAAGCCAGCGCTGGGAATGGATCCCTAATAGCGATACCTTAAGTAATGTGTACAGTCACCAAAGCCTAGGCCATGATACAACAACGGGACAACTCGGTTTATACGCCAGCGATCAATCCAATATCAGCGTGCGTACCATTACCAGCTACACCAATGTGTTTAATCCTGATAATCAATAATCAGGTTTACTAACAAAAGTCGTTAATAAAAAGCCGCCGCATGACGTCATCTTCCGCGGCGGCTTTCATCCCATTGAAAGGCGCTATCCATCTTATTATTCAACAATCGGTTTATTCAACTATCGGTAGCGTTTGTTTCACATAACTGCCCGGCGCTGCTTCGATGGCAGGGAAATTATCACTGCCGATGGGATAAGCAGGAACTAATGACTCAGGGTTAAACTGATCAAGCCATTGATCCCAATGCGTCCACCATGAGCCATCGGCCCGCTGCGCATTGGCTAACCACTCATCCGCCGATTCATCTAAGCTGTCATTCACCCAATAGCCGTACTTATTTTTGGCTGGTGGATTAACGATGCCAGCAATATGACCGGACTCACCGAGCACAAAAGTCTTATTGCCACCCATAGCTAACGCGCCGCGATAGGTGCCTTGCCATAAAGCAATATGATCATCTTTGGCGGAGATAAAATAGCTAGGAATACGAATTTTATTCAGATCAATCCACACGCCACCGATTTTAACTCCTTTATCTTGCACTAGCTGATTATTGAGGTACAACTCGCGCAGCAAAAAGTTATGGGTATTGGCCGCGACGTTGGTGCTATCGCTATTCCAATACAAAAGATCAAAATCAACCGGGCTGGTGCCTTTTAAATAGTTATCGATGTAATAGTTCCAATACAGGCTATTTTCACGTAACAAACTAAAGGTCACACTCAGCGAACGTCCATCCATAAACCCTTGCGCGTTATTTTGCGCTTCAATGGCACTAATGATGGTGTCATTAATGTAAGCACCCACTTCGCCAGGTTGAGAGAAATCGAGTAAAGTGGTAAAAAAACTCGCCGATTTAATCCGTTTTTTCATCCGCTTTGCAGCATAGTAAGCAATGGCAGACGCTAATGCTGTACCACCAATACAGTAACCTGCTGCGTTGATTTGTTCTTGTCCGGTAATATCTTCAATCACCGATACCGCTTGCACCACACCATCGAGGACATAGCTGTCAAAACCAATATCACGCTGTTCTTTACCCGGATTACGCCAAGAGATCATAAATACACAGTGCCCTTGCTCTAGCAGCCAGCGCACCATGGAGTTTTTCTCAGTTAAATCTAAGATGTAGTATTTATTAATAAATGGCGGCACGATCAAAAGCGGAGTTGCCTTAACCTGCTCTGTGACTGGTGTGTATTGAATTAACTCAAACAGCTGATTGCGAAACACCACCTTACCTTCTGTACTGGCTATCTCTTCACCCAGTCGAAAAGCTTGCTCGTTGGTCATGCGAACTTTCAAAATATCAGCACTGGACTGCAAATCTTCTTTGAGCAGCTCCATACCTTTGAGCAAATTCTGCCCATTATTTTCAATGGTGAGTTTGAGCAGCTCAGGGTTAGTGGCAATAAAGTTCGAAGGCGACATCGCATTGATCATCTGCCTTGAAAAAAAACTGATCCGTTCTTTGGTTTTGTCATCAACGCCTTCAATCGCGTTGATGGTCTCCATGTAGGTTTTACAAAACAGCAAGTACGACTGCTTAATAAAATTGTACATAGCCTGTGACTGCCATGTTTCATCGTTAAATCGTTTATCGCCTTTCTCAGCCTCAATCACATTTTGGGTATTACCAGATAACACCACTTGCTGCCATATTTGCATTTGTTGCTCCCACCACTGGGTTTGCAACTGCAGCAACGCCGTCGGTTGATTAACGGCTTGTTCAAAAAACTTCGCGCTATCTTCAAAGTTCACTGCTTGAATGGCTTGATTTAAAGGAGAGTTAGCGGCCATCTTGTTCGCTTCAAAATCCTGCCACCACTGTTGATTGGTTTCTTGCAGCTTAACCAGATAGTCCGAAAAGAAATGTTGCAACATAAAGTACTCCCTTACTCGGAACAGCGCCGCCAAAAAGGGGCGGCGCTTTAATAGATACCTTGATCACCTTAAGCGTTTCATCTCGCAAACGCTTAAGGTTATAAAGCGATCACAGGCTATTGTGGAGTCGCCGTTTTGATATTTTCTGAAGTCAACGTTTCAATATCTTGCTTGAACTCTTTCGCCGCCGCTTGCAATTTATTGCTATCGTCTAACATCTGCTGCGACAGTTTACTCAGAACGCCCAACTGCTGACTACTGAACGCCGCGAGTGTATTAACATCTTTAATCTCTGACGCCGCTTTCATCTGAGCCATGCCCATTTCGCTGTATGTGCGCATCGCATTCAGTTGCAGCTCTGTCAACAACTCAACATTTTTGGTCATTAACTGATTAAACTTAAAAAACGGTTGCATGTTTTTTTCTGCTTGATCGGTGAAAGTTTTAAAAAAGTCCGTGTACATAAGTATTTCCTCATTAATTAACACTGTTATCGATACCTAACCCTAAACACCATTGCTTGGGCAAAAGTCATCATGATGAAGAGACGTTGGTGATTAACCCAAGCCGCTTCACTATGTTAGTTCATGTATAAACTAGTTCATGTATAAGCCGCCATTGACAGAGAGCGTCTCACCAGTGATATAAGCCCCGCCATCTCCCGCAAGGAAAGAGACGGCTTTAGCGATCTCTTCTGGGGTCGCTAAACGCTGCATCGGGATCTGAGATTTAATAGACGCTAAGACCTCTTCTCGCATCTGCTCAACCATCGGCGTCGCGGTATAACCGGGCGCGACCGCATTGACCGTTACCCCACTACACGCACCTTCTAAGGCTAACGCCTTGGTGAAACCGATCATCCCCGCTTTAGCCGCCGCGTAATTAACTTGACCAAATTGACCTTTTAAACCATTTACCGAAGAGATATTAATGATTCGCCCTTGGCCTTTTTCACACATCGCCGAAAATAAGGGGCGAGTAACATTAAACACACTGTTCAGATTGGTGTTAATGACATCAAACCAATCCTCTGCGGACATTTTTTTCAATTGAGAATCGCGCGTAATACCAGCATTATTGACCACCACATCGATGGAGCCTTCTTCACTCAGTAACTGAGTTAAACGTTCACTGCACTGCTCGGTATCAGTCACATCGAGCTCAAATAAACGCACTTGTTGCTCGGTAAATCCCTTCTCATTAAACCAATCGATAGCGCATTGATAATTTCCGGTGTAATACGTCGCAACCACTCGATAACCATCGGCAACCAGTTGTGAGCTGATCGCAGATCCGATGCCACCTTTCGATCCGGTTATTAACGCTACTTTTTTCATGCCTACACTCCCTTGCTAAGCCTAAGGTTCACCTGAGCTAATCTTGATGATGAATCACTGTCCACTTTTAACGTTTATTCAATAATTCGAACAGTTGTTTAACTTACTTAAAATAAAGCAACAACATGACATTGCAATTGTAAAAATCAACTTGTTGCATAAAATTGAAATGGATCTCGTTTTTACTGCAAAGCGAAGAAAAGGAAAAAACCACAATAATGAAAGATAAGATCGCGATCTGGATTTTTATCGACACGTTTAACGATAATACACAGTGGTCAGATGAGAAAAACAAAGAAAATAGACATAAAAAAGCCATCATGCCCAGTGGCTATGATGGCTGATTAAGACTCGATGTTAAGAAGACGCCAACCTTACTGGTGGCCTATCGCATCACAAGTGAGGCGTTGTTTTATTAAATCGCATTCGGTAACCACATGACGAGCGATTCAGAGAAAGTGAGCAACATTAATACTGCCAATAGCGCAATCAAAAATGGAATCACCTCTTTCATAAACTCAATCATCCGAACTTTCAAAATGGAGCAAACGGTAAACATCATCGACCCAAACGGCGGGGTTACGCCACCAATCATGATATTAACGATGACGATCACGCCAAAGTGCACCGGATTGACTCCTGCATTCAGGACGGCAGGCAGCAATAATGGCGTCAAGATGATCATCGCCGCACCACCTTCAATAAACATCCCCACCACCAACAGCAATAAGTTAATCAGCAGTAGTAGCAACAGTTTATTATCGGTTAACTCAATCAAAGCACTGGCCACCGTCTGCGGAATGCGCTCCAACGTCATGTAGTAGCCAAATACCATCGCCCCAATAATGATGAACATCACCGTACTGGTACCTTGTACGGTTTCGCGCAAAATCGCCGCAAAATGATGCGGTTTTAATTGACGATAAATGAACAAACCAATCAGGCTACACAGCATCACGGCAATCGCACCAGCTTCGGTGGGCGTAAACAAACCAAAACGCATGCCTAAAATAATCCCGAAAGGGATCAACAGCGCTGGTAAAGCTTGTAAAAAATAACGCCCGCGTTCGCCCCAAGACGCCGCTTTCTCACGAGAAGGTGGATACCCCCGCCGACGAGCGATCCAAGCAACGGTAATCATCAGTGAGATAGCCATCAAAAAGGCCGGTACATAACCAGCTAAAAACATTTGGTGGACAGAAACGTTAGCCAGCAAGGCAAAGATGATCAAATTAATCCCAGGCGGGATAACCGGGCTAATACTCGAAGAGGCTGCGGTTAACGCCGCAGTAAACGGTAAACCGTAGCCCCGTTTAGTCATCTCCGGTGCCAATATTTTCGATTGCATCGCCGCATCGGCATTGGCCGAACCTGAAACTCCGCCCATTAAGGTACTTAATGCCACGTTGACTTGCGCTAAACCACCGACTTTATGGCCAATCAGCGCATCGGCGAACGCCAATAAGCTGCGGCTAATGCCGGAATAGTTCATTACCGACCCCACCATAATAAAGAACGGGATCGCCAGTAGTGGAAAAGAGGAAGCGGCAGAGATAAAGCGCTGCATCACCAAACTGACTGGAATGACATCATTAATGAAAATAAAATAGACCATGGCAGAAGCAATCAACGAAAAAGCAATCGGTACATTAAGTAAAAACAGGACAAACAAAATACCGATCGGAAGATAACTGATCATGATGCTTTTTCCTCACATCCAGCCCAAGATTGACCGCGCATCTTGGCGATCTCTTGATAAAGAAAAATAAAACTGTGTAATAACATCAATCCAAATGACAGTACCAAAACACTGTTAATGGCAAAATAAGACATGCCCATGACTGGCGTTACCTTGTTCGATAACATGGTGTACTGATAACTTAAATGAGCCATGCCACCATTAACCGCAATCAAAAATAACAGAGAGATAATTTTAAACGGCGATTGAAAACGCTCGGGTAATAAAATCACCAGAACGTCGACACCCATGTGCATGCGATGTTTGTAACATGAGCTAATGCCAAAATAGACCGCCCAAATAAAACAGACCACGGCAAGCTCTTCACTCCATGGCACAACAAACCCAAACCCGTAACGCAAAATAACATTGGCGACAACCATTAAAACGGTTACCGATATGGCCAGCGAAGCAAGCACTTCTTCTAAATAACGCCAAACTAAAATCACAACCTTCATTGGTGCTACTTCCTATCCAATGGCTTGAAAATAAAAACGCGTAACCAACAGATTCAAGGCTTATATTCAGCCTGTTCAGCCGGTTACGCGATACCCTTCTTCATCAATCACTGAGACGTTGGGCTATAACGTCGATCACTGCTTATTGTTGAGCGCGGATCTTCTCTAACTCAGCTTCAATCCGTGAGTAAATATCTGGGCTCCACGCTGGGAACTGGCTATAAACAGGCTGAGTCAGTTTGTTAAAGGCTTCACTGTTGACCTCATTAATGGTCACGCCGAGTTGTTGCAGTTTTTCAGCGTATTCGGCATCCAAACGCACCAGTTCAGTATTGTTAGATAAAGCGCCCTTCTCGAACTCTTCCATCACAATCGCTTGCTGCTCTGGGCTAAAACGCTCCCACACTTTAGGTGAAATGTAGACCCCTACCGTACCAAGGAAATGCTTGGTTAAAGATAGGTTTTTCGTCACTTCATACATTTTATTTGAGTACATGGTCAAAATAGTCCCTTCTAGACCATCAACCACACCTTGTTGCACCCCTGCATAAGTTTCAGGGAAAGGCAGCGCCGCAGGCGCTCCGCCCATTGCTGATAACGTACTGATGAATAACTGGCTACCCGGTACGCGAATGCGCATGCCACGCATATCTTCTGGCTCAACGATTTCACGGTTGGTCATCATGTGTCTAAAACCAAAGATATAATCGGTATTCAGGACTTTAACGCCTTTATCAAGCATCTGCTGTTTAAGATCGCTCACCAAATCGGTTTGCATCATCGCCAAATACTCATCATAAGTTTGATACAGCATTGGCCCTGCTAGCGCAGTGAAATCAGGCACGTAATCACCGAGATAGGTCAAATCTTCAACCGCAATCCAGTTTGCACCATTGACCACCTGCTCAAGGTTATCTTTATAAACCGGTAACTGACCGCTCGGGAACACCTGAATGTTCACCCCGCCATCGGTCTTTTCACGAATAGAATCGGTGACTTTAATCAACTCTTGAGTGAGCAGTTCACTGGGTGCAAACACCAAACTGAGGTTGATGTTAATTGGGCTAGGAGCAGCTTGGTCGGCGGCTTCTTTATCACCACAACCGGTTAGCAAAAGCGCAGAAGAGATCAGCGCGGCAGAGAGCAACTTTTTCATTATATTTGTCCTTCAATTACTTTATCTAAGCTGATTAACGTGGCAAACCAACGCCAACATTAAGCAACCGAGAAGTATCCATAAGGTGGATAAATCAGCTTATCCAAATAGTCGCCGTGATTATCCTATAAGGTTCAAACAGCCCAAATAGTTTGTTTATTATTTGTGACATATTTATTAAAAATGAGCATTTGAATACAAAAAATCAATCATAGGTAACTTTTTGCCCCTCGATATCACTCTAGCTGATAGAAAAGAAAAAAAATCACCACTTTCGCGCAGCGATTTACGCTCGAATAACAAATCTATCTTGGCCGAAACGTTAAGGATGAATATCAATAAATTGCACCTCTAGACGCGGTAAGCCATCTACGGACGTAAAGCGGTGTTGCTGAACCTGTCCTTGGAAATAATAAGGTGCAAGTCGGCTCTGCTCTGTCGGTTCAAAAGCAAAGTACAACGTTGCTGGTTGTTGATTGAGCTGCTGGGCGGTCAAATATCCCACCAACGCATGCTCAAACTGATGGTAGCCATTACCCCAATGAAACGCCTTGGTTGATTTGGGGTTAAGGCCCACTCCGCCGTACTGCTCATCCACCCAGACCTGCATAAACGCGGGCGCTGTGTACGCCAAGACAGACTCCAGCTCCCCTTCGAGTAGCGATAGCGTCATCGCCGCTTGATCGAGCTCTGCCCATTCCCATGAAGAAATGCCATAACTCATCGGCCTGTTACGCCAACTCGCCACCGGCTTACCTTGCCACTGTTTTGCTAACGAATCGGGTAAGCGCGGAGCGATATCCGTCCAATTCGGCTGATATTGCGCTTGGCGAATGGTCGTTCTCATCCCCTGCTTTGCTAAGCTTTGCCACTGTGAGTTTTGCAATACGCTACCGGTGAGATACGTCATCCAATAGGCTTTAATGGTATGGCCAAAATCATTATGTTTAGCGCTTTGGGTCATCACTGCTGGATGATGTATTGCGCCATAAAAGCGCTGCTCAGGTTGATGATGATAGTGAGTTAACATCACCTCAGTTAGCCAAGACAAATCTTGCAACCATTGGCTACGATGAGGCTCAGGTAACAAGGGAGCCACCAGCAATAAATACCCATTGATTTGATCAAGCTGGGCAACCAATTCGCGCTGCTGAGCGCTTTCGCCATCGCCCTCTTTTAACACCCACGCCAATCCTTGATCATCGGCTAATCGATAATGGTCAAAAATAAACTGTTGCTGTTTAATCAACACCGCTTCCAATTGCGGATCACGAGTCAAATAATAGAGCATCGCCAGCCCCACCAAGGCATAGGCTTGGTCTTGCGAGGTGCGCTGTTGCCACTCAAGCCCCGGCTGACCGTTTTCGGTAAAACTGATAAAACCGCCGTTGTACTTATCTTGCAAATGGTCAATTAAATAGTGCGCTCCAGCGTTGGCGAGCGCTAACGCCTGAGCATCACCAGTTAAGTGATACAGCACTGCATATGCGTAAGTTTGGCGCGATTTCATCCGCGTATAGTCACGGCCAAAGTGTGGGCTTATCCACCCTTTATTGAGCTCTTGGCAAACGTGGTTAACATCAAGCAATTGACCGTTATCACAACGAAAGGTAGGAAAGTTGCCCAGCGGCTGCCCGTGAGCGGTCTCCATCATCCAATATGGCGCTAAGCCCTGCTGCGCATGGTTTAACCATGCCTCACCATTTGGAAAACTGGCCAACTTATCGGTTTCTGCCTGCACTAAGGCACTGCATAACCCCAAACTGAGTAACCACATAGTAGGTTTTAAATTGTGTTTCATTTTGCTCTCGAGTTCGTCTTGTTCATGATCCGCACTATACAAGAGAGCAAACGCGCATTTCGTTGAAAGGGTCACAGTTAACATGCAACTGATTGAGAAGTAAGGATTAGGAGATAAGTCTGAATTGAAAAGGCTAAATAGCCAATGTGCAAATTTAAATAGGCAGTTCTCATTCAAAGCAGAACTGCCTAATACGATTATCACAAACTGTTATTAATAGTCATCGGTTACCAGAAAATTAAAACCTACTGACCAAGGATCTCAGCCAAACGGCCATTGCTCTCTAATTGTTTTAAGCCATCATTAAATGCGGCAATAATCTCTGCCGCTTTTGGATGTTTACGAGACACAATTAAATGGTAAGGCACGAATTTAATACTTTTATCAAAATAAGCCACTTGGCTAAAACCGACACTGGCCGCCAACCCCGAGCCAACTAACCGCTCTTCCATTACACCATCCAAACGGCCTGCTTGCAGCTTACGAAAGTTGTTTTCAGGTTGGCTAATGCGCTCAATGGTGTAACCCGCATCTTCACGGACAAAACCATAATCATAAGCCACCACGCCACCGAGGGTTTTACCTAACAAATCTTGCTCACTCTCCCAGCGCAGCGGTTTATCGGGGTGATAAAAAACCACCGTACTCAGGGTTATCACCGGCTCGCTATAGTGAAAGCGCGCAGCACGATCTTGATTAAAACTGTACAAAAAAGTCCCACCCAGTTCAGCATTCTCAGCAGCATTGAGCCCCCTAGCCCAAGGAAGGTATTGGTAGTTCACCTGCCAGCCCGATAGAGTAAACGCTTCGCTCACCACCTGAGCAGCCGGCCCGCCACTCGCTAAGCTTTGTCCTTGATAAGGCTCCCACTCACCACTGGCAAGCGTAATGGTATTCGCCAAAGTCACACTCGCCCAAAACACCAATGAAGCAAGTAGCGATTGCAGTATTAATTTCATATTCAGCTCCGAACTCACACGATTGAATCATAGTGTAAATCTAGTTCAGCTTGGTCTATTTACAAGCTTGTGAACCATGAGCCTAACACGGCTAATGCCGTACGAGAGCAGAAAAGAGAGGGCGATTTCGCAGATAGGGTCACACTTAACATGCAACTCATTGAGTGAGAAAGCGTAGACAGTTACAATCCGTTGGCAAATCAGGAGTGCTTATGTCTATCGACTTTTATAACCAACATGCCGCGCAGTTCTTTTCATCGACTGTTGATATCGATGCGTCGAGCTTACTTAAACCATTTTTAGATTACTTACCAGATGGTGGGTACATCCTTGATGCCGGATGTGGTTCAGGTCGTGATAGTAAGCATTTGATTGAACTTGGTTATCAAGTGCAGGCTTTCGATGCCAGTCCAGCCCTCGCCGCATTAGCACAAACGCTGATCAAGCAACCCGTCACCGTTGCCACCTTTCTTGAATGGCAAACAGACCAACACTTTGACGGAATTTGGGCTTGTGCATCGCTGCTGCATGTTCCGCGCCCATTGCTCACCCAAACTTTTGCACACCTAGCCTCAATGCTCAAAACCGGAGGCGCTTTTTACTGCTCATTCAAATACGGACAAGATGAAGTCACTCGTGATGGCAGAAGCTTTACCAATTGTGATGAGTCATTACTCTGCGCACTATTAAGTGATGTGCCTCTGAACATCGAAAAGCTATGGATTACTCAAGATCTACGAGCAGGCAGAGAAACTGAACAATGGCTTAACGCTATATTACTAAAGGCATAATCCACCATGCCTAACGCAACGACTGGTCAATTGTATTCTGGGCATCGACTCTCTTCGGGTGGGGTAAACGATCCGCTACTACCGAGGTTAATTCAAGCCATCAACCATGCCAGCGAAATCGAAATCTCGGTCTCCTTTATTCAACCGTCAGGCTTAGCACTACTGTTTGATCCTCTGTTCGATGCTATGCAAAGTGGCGCGAGGATAAAACTCCTCACCTCCGATTACTTAGCCATCACCCACCCCGTTGCCCTGCGCCGCCTGATGCTATTGGTTGAGCGAGGCGCAACCTGTCGTATCTTCCAATGTGGCGATGATAGCTTTCATATGAAGTCGTACATTTTTGTTCGCCAGCAACAAGGGGAAATCGTCGAAGGCTGCGCATGGATAGGCTCGAACAATATCAGTCGCACCGCTTTGTTAAGTAGCCACGAGTGGGCTTTGCGCCACGACTTTGAGTTACCCAAAAATTCACCAGCAGCGATTGAATTTACTCATATACGTCAACAGTTCAATGCCATTTTCACCCACAACCAGAGTCAGCCATTAAGCCATCAATGGATTGATAATTACCTCTGTCGTTATCAACAAATACAGCAGCAGCGTACCATTGCTCAATTGGCCACAGAGGATGAACAAGAAACCATCGACGTTCCAACACCAAATTCAATCCAAATTGAAGCTTTAGCCGCACTGGATGCCACTCGACAACAAGGTTATTCAAGGGGGTTAGTGGTGCTTGCGACAGGCATGGGAAAAACTTGGTTATCCGCCTTTGATGTGATGCAAATGCAAGCGAAAAACGTGTTGTTTGTTGCCCATCGCGAAGAGATCCTACTGCAAGCAGAAAAAACCTTTAGTCAGTTGATCCCCCATGCCAAAACTGGCCTCTACAACGGTTCTATACAAGATGATCAAGCAACGCTATTGTTTGCCTCTGTCGCAACCTTAGGTAAGCAAAATCACCTACAACGTTTTGCCGTTGATCACTTTGATTACCTAATAGTGGATGAGTTTCATCATGCCGCGGCAAGAAGCTATCGTCAGTTGCTTGCCTATTTTCAGCCTAAATTTCTCCTCGGTTTAACGGCGACACCAGAGCGTTCTGATCAAGCTGATATTCTCTCTTTATGTGATGATAACTTAGTCTTCGAACGCAATTTAGTGCATGGCATTGATGATGAGATTCTCGCACCGTTTGATTATCACGGTATCTACGATCAAGGGGTAAATTATCAAGAGATTCCATGGCGTAACGGTAAGTTTGATCCTAATACGCTTGAAAATAAACTGGCCACATCGCGACGCGCTGAACATGTCTATCGTGAATGGCAAGCCAAAAAACAAACGCGAACCTTAGCCTTTTGTGTCTCGAAAAAACACGCGGATTTTATGGCGCAGTATTTTGTCGCCAAAGGCATTAATGCCGTTACAGTGTACAGTGATTCAGCCGTAAGGCGTAATCAAGCGCTGCAATGGCTAGACCAAGGTAAAATTGATATTATTTTCTCGGTCGATCTGTTTAATGAAGGCACAGATCTCCCCTCGATTGATACGATTTTAATGGCTCGTCCAACCGAATCAAAAATTCTCTTTCTACAGCAATTAGGTCGCGGCTTACGCCTTTCTCCCATCACCAATAAACGCAAACTTGTCGTGCTGGATTTTATTGGTAATCACGATTCATTTTTAAACCGCCCAGCAACCTTATTTAATGTCAAAACACTCAGAGAAGTGATAGGGAAATTACAAGCGAACGCGCCACTTGCCAAAGGTTGTCATGTTAATTTTGATATTGAGCTGATCAACTTTTGGCAACGTTTAGCCAAACGGCTACGCAATAATAATGTGCAAGATGATTATCAACAATTAGCGCATCAATTGGCTCATCGCCCGACCGCCAGTGAATTTTTCCATCATGGCTACCCGATGAAGAAAGTTCGCCAGCAAGCGATAAGCTGGTTTCATCTGGTCGCCAGCCAAGAAAATGATCCACGAATCAGCGAGCTCGTCAGCCATTATGGTGATTTTCTCCTCCATGGCATTGAAAACACAGCGATGAGCAAATCGTTTAAAGCGATCTTACTCGAAGCCTTACTGGAACTTGATGGTCTGCGTCAGCCACCAACACTTAGCGCGTTAGCCGAGCGAAGCCATCATGTGTTGTCACGTCGCCCACAGTTAATGGCGCAAGAGCTCACCGAAAGTGCCAAGCAGTTTCAAGCCAACGATCAAGGCTGGTTAAAATATTGGCTAGCAAATCCAATCAAAGCTTTTACCAAGCCCAATAATAAATCGGCTCCTTGGTTTGCAATTAACGATCAAAAATTTGTCGCTACCTTCGCGATAAAAGATCAGCATATCGAGTTATTACACGATGCCATGCAAGAGTTGGTTGATTTACGCTTGGCTGAATATGCCCAGCGACCACAGCAAAAACAGCCATCGAATCAGCCAGACATTGAACACTTACCTTCAGCCCAAGTGCTCGAGTTTGCCAAACAAAGTGATCCGCAAGGGACGATGCTGCCTTTTTACCCTGAACTGAAAATTGCTTGCGGCCATTTTAAACGCGGCTCTCATGAAGCGGTTCAATATCACTGTGTTGCCGATGGCTATGGTAAGCTAGACCCTAGTCGCCATTTTGTTGCCCCCGCAACGGGAAACTCTATGAATGGCGGCAAAAATCCGATTCAAGACGGGGATCTGTTATTACTTGAATGGGTGACACCAAGTAGCGCGGGTTCCATTTCTAACTTAACAATGGCAATCGAAACCCAAGATGAGACCGGTGATAACCACTATTTGCTGCGGGTAGTACGCAAAATTGCACCGAATCAATACCAACTGCAAGCGCAAAACCCAAGTTATCCAGATATGCCAGCAACCGATACAATGAAGACCTTTGCACGGTTGAAGTCGGTATTGAAGTGATAGCTAAGCACATCATTAATTGGTGAAGGGTTTTATGATTATTTAATAAAATTAAATAACCAAACTGTATAATTATGGCTCAAATCACAATTAATAGTGTTACACCAGTTTCGTTTTAATCACGACAGAATCGCTTGGTGATCACAAGCGATGCATTACCCTAGTAACAAACTTTTGGACAATTTCGAGTTAAGGTTGGCGATCTCGGTATGTACCTTCGAATTAGATTTAGTTAGGTAAACAATGAGAAAAATACAGTTTATGATCTTGATCACCTAAAGCGTAATACATACTTTTAAAACGAATCAACAAACCTAAAGTCATACTTTTTTTGCTCACCATAATATGCAACAATGATATTGTCATGAAAAATAATTAGTTTAGAGGTTCTATGTCTGGTGTTGCTAGTTTAAACGATTTCAAGTTATTAAATATTAAATGTAAAAAGTATTTTGACCTTTACTCAAAAGGCGCTGTCTTTGCTAAGCAACCAGAGAATGACAAGCTAAAGGAACGGTTTGGTTTTTATCTGTTCATGCTTGAAAGTTTGTGTGATGAGAAAGATCTTGATCGTATAAGTGATATTATCACTGATACTGAATACAACGCATACCTAACAGGTAATCGATTTAATGACCAAGGTATTGATGCGATTTATATTAATGATGAAAGTAAAGAAATATTATTATTCAACTTTAAGTTTAGAGAGTCATTTAAACCAGGTCAGATGCAAAGTTCAAATGAAGCTTTTGTTTCAACAAAGCTAGTAAATTGTATCTTGAATGGGAATTCTGACGGTCTAGAAGGAAAGTTAAAGAGTTTAGTTGATCACGCGATAGAAAGACTCAATAGTAATGATGTCTGGAAGACCTCTCTTTATATACTTAGCAATGAAGCAGTTCCAATAAATAATGATGAGACGGCTATTCAGCAACTGAAAGACTTTTATGATATGGAAGTTATTTCCATTTGCCTTCCTCAAATTAAATCAATGATGTCTATTCGACCGAAGCCAATATCTTCAGAGCTTATAATCGACAATGACGCTTTAATGTCCTATTCGGAAAATACCATCTCAACCTCAAAGTCATATATAGTAAGATTAAATGCGGCAGATATAATTAGAATAACATGTAAAAATCAAGAGCTAAGAAATAACTACAATTGTGAGAAAATTGAAGTTTTAGCTAAAGAGCGGATAGAATATGGAGTTTTATTCGATAATGTTCGAGGTTTTGTTCAAAAATCAAAATACAATGAAGCCATAGCGCGTTCTCTAAAAGAAGATCCTAGCAAGTTCTTCATGTATAACAATGGCATGACAATTGTTGCTAAAGATATTAAAGCAGAGCCTGTTAATGGTAACAAGAAGGTAAGAATTTCTATCACTGACTTCCAAGTGCTAAATGGAGGTCAAACGCTCCGAACGCTTCATAATTTCAATGCTCAAGATGATTCTCATATATCTGAGTTTTTATCTAAAAGCGAAGTCTTAGTTAGAATATTCAATGCCTCAAATAGTGAGTCCGTTAACAAAATCGCTGAATACACTAATAGCCAAAATTCAATCTCAAATGTAGATTTAAAGTCTTTGAGTACTCTACAAATTCAACTAGAACAACTTTTGGATGAACATGACATTATCTACTCAAGAAAGAATGGTGATACTGGCATGAATGATCAAAAAGATTACAAATACAAAATTAGTATGGAGTTATTTGGACAGATACTGTTTGCAATTCAAGGTAATCCTGAAAAATCATCTAACCAAAAACAACATATCTTTGGTAAATATTATGATGACATCTTCTCGGAAAAAAACTTCAATATATCAGATGCACCAGCGATTATAGAAAGCTACTTTGACATTAAAAAATCATATGACTCAGTAACGGAAAGTCTACAGAAGATTGAACAAAAAGTATTCTATATATTATATATGAGAAAAGTTCGTAGTGATCTTGATAATCAGGCTTGTATTGATGAACTTGAACGTATACTAGATCTGTTTGAACCGTCTAAGAAAACGATTACAGATGCTCGTAAAATGATCCAAGTCCGTTTTAAAGATTTTCTTAATGAGCAATTAGGCTTATATTAGTATGATTTTTTAATAACTGTTAAATGGGGAGTGATTGACGACTCCCTATCTAATCTAAATTTGAACAAGCCATAGTACCAAGTTTTGTTACCATTAGTTAGAGTATTTCAAAACCCCAATTTTACTATTTACTTTGATGTAGCTGGTAACTCACTTTGAGGCAAAAGCTTGTTTGCTCTCCCCCATCCCCCTGTAAAAACCAAGTACATTTACCTTTACGCGGTGGCCATAAACCATAGTTGGGGTTACATCGCTCGTTTGTGCTGGACGTGAGATAATCTTCGATTAACTCAACCATTTTTAAGGATAAAAATGACTGCCAGTGCTTACCTTAACCAACTCAACCAAGACTACTTGGCCATTCACCGCCGCAAAGAAGATTACTTTTGGCAAACCTACATGGGCATTAGTGATGACCAAGCGGGGGCAACCAAAGCCCAAACCGAGTGGACTCACTTTCTCTCACAAGGGTCAAGAATAGAAGAAATCCGCCAACAGATCGCCGCAGCAGAAAACATCAGCGATAGCGAGCAACGAGAGCAAACCCTGCAAGGGCTGAATGGCTGGTTAGCCATGTTCCAAGCCCATGCGATAGAATCTCTCCAAGCTCAGCAACTGAAAAACGAGCTGATCGAGTTCGAAGCTGAGCTATTTAGCAAAAAACAGCAACATGTGCTGACTTACACAAACGAACACGGTGAGGTGATTGAAGCCAGTTTACCCGAGCTCAGTTCAACCATTCGTGCCAATAACTTTGAGTCAGATGGACATTCAGAAGGACTATGTACGGGAATGGTTGGGTCATGAAGTTTTAGACAAGCCAATCATAGTTCATGACTGGCAAGCAGAATAGAATTAGCCCTGAACAGTATGAGCTTTTTGGATAGTTTTGTTCTGAGACTCTGTCGCTGCGACAATGACGCGCTTATAAACCTTGTTTTTATCACCAGCAGATGTATTACGAACAAATCTGGCAAGTGGTGAAGTAGCATTGTTGGCTTTAGAATCAATCATCACGCTTCTCCTGGTGCCTACTAGCACCTACGATTTCTCTTACAACTTCCAAAGTATACGCTGGATCCAAATACTGTTGCAAACTGATTATATCACTGTGATGGCTGTGGGTAGTTCCATCGTTATCTTTAAGAAGCAAATCAACCTGAATTTGAGAGCCATATTTCTCTTTAAGTTGTTCGATAACCTGCTGAGAACCAAAGAACTGTTCAACAAAATGTTCTGGTAAGATCCTTCTTCCTTCGACCTTCTCTCTTGCCTTTACAAAGTTCCATGCCAGCTCCGGTCGTTGATAAACAAAGACCACTAATACCATCCTACCTTTTTTTAGCGAGCGGCCTATGTTTTTATCCGCGACATGAAAGCTAGCCAACGTCCCATCCAGAAGAAAGCTCTGGTTATTCTTAAAAATCATATCCATGGCACGTTCGACAAGTGTAATCACCGCAGATTGGAATAAGTATGAATTGTTCCCATTGTAATCTTCAAACTCCTCCCTTAAATCATCAGGGTCAAGGCGCAAAACATGTCCACCATCCTCAGTTAAAACTGCAACCAACTCCTTAGAAGACTCAGTTTTCCCTGCACCTGGAGATCCGCTCATAAACACAGAAACTGGCTCCAACTCTGGAGCGTAGAGACTGGTGTCGGTAAGCCTGCGACAAATCCTAGTACGATTTTTCTTTGCAAAATCCAAGGCCTTTTTCTTAATAGCCAACTCGCTGGGTGAAAGTTCCAATTCATCTTCTCCAGTGGAAAGAAATCGCCTGCTCCCCAAAGAGGCACCAGCAATTTTCACGTTGTATCGTTTATTCAGCTTTTAGTTAATCAATTTCTTCAAAAACGGATTATACCAATCACACCTCTAGATATCCGTATCTTAGGAAATTTTGAGTGCATCTTTGCTCTCAACACCAAGATAGCGAATGGTGTTATCAAATTTCACATGCCCTAAAAGTAGCTGTACCGCCCTGATATTTTTTGTTCTCGCCTATTAGTCCTTCGCATGGAGTAGATACCATACTGCGCAGCGTTAAGTCCAAGCGTCGTTGCCCATTTTTTATGCTGTGGACGTAATAGGAGTAGCTCATTGGCGCCCCAATTTTTTTGGACTAGGAAAGATAAAGTCCTAGTGAGAAAGTTGACTAATAAACAACCTCTGGCTGAGTGCGTGTTGAGTTTGCTCTCACCCCCCATCCCCCTGTAAATACCAAGTACATTTACCTTTACGCGGTGGCCATAAAACCATAGCTGGTTTTGCATCGCTCGTTTGTGCTGGGCGTGAGATAATCTTCGATTAACTCAACCATTTTTAAGGATAAAAATGACTGCCAGTGCTTACCTTAACCAACTCAACCAAGATTACTTGGCCATTCACCGCCGCAAAGAAGATTACTTTTGGCAAACCTACATGGGTATTAGCGATGATCAAGCGGGGGCAACCAAAGCCCAAACCGAGTGGACTCACTTTCTCTCACAAGGGTCAAGAATAGAAGAAATCCGCCAACAGATCGCCGCAGCAGAGAACATCAGCGATAACGAGCAACGAGAGCAAACCCTGCAAGGGCTGAATGGCTGGTTAGCCATGTTCCAAGCCCATGCGATAGAATCTCGCCAAGCTCAGCAACTGAAAAACGAGCTGATCGAGTTCGAAGCTGATCTATTCACCAAAAAGCAGCAACATGTGCTGACTTACACAAACGAACACGGTGAGGCGATTGAAGCCAGTTTACCGGTGCTCAGTTCAACCATTCGTGCCAATAACCTTGAGTCCGTGCGTCAATCAGCTCATCAATCGCTGCTAGAACTAGAGCAATGGTTGCTTGAACAAGGCTTTTTGCCATTAGTACAAAAGCGTAACGCCTTTGCTCGCGCCATGGGTTATGCCAATTACTTTGACTATTCGGTGCAAAAGACCGAAAAAATGAGCAGCGAAGCCCTGTTTACCATTTTGGATGATTTCGAGCAGCGTACCCGTCAACGCCATCAAGAGAGCTTAAGCACACTGGTTGCCGAGCAAGGGGAAGAATGCCTCAAAGGGCATAATTTTGTTTTCTCGTTTGCTGGCGATGTGATGCGTGATCTCGACCCTTATGTGCCGTTTTCGCAATCCTTACGCCGCTGGGTAGAATCGTTTGGCCGCTTACATATCAACTATTCAGAGGCTGAGCTGACTTTAGATTTGCTGGATCGCAAAGGAAAATACCCCAATGGTTTTTGTCACGGCCCGATCCCATCTTTTTACCATCAAGGACAATGGGTTGCGGCTAAAGTCAACTTTACCTCCAATGCCAAACCTGACCAAATCGGCAGTGGCTATGATGGTATCAACACCCTGTTTCATGAAGGTGGCCATGCGGCGCATTTTGCTAATGTGAAACTCAACGCCCCTTGCTTCTCACAAGAGTTTGCGCCAACCTCCATGGCCTACGCTGAAACGCAATCGATGTTTTGTGATAGCCTACTCAACGACGCCGATTGGCTAAAACGCTATGCCTTGGATAACAAGGGCAACCCGGTTCCTGATAGTGTCATTCAAGCGATGGTGAATAACCGTCAGCCATTCAAAGCGTATCAAGAACGAAGCATTCTGCTGGTGCCTTATTTTGAACGCGCCCTGTATCAATTGAGCGATGAGCAGTTAACCGCTGAACAGGTGACGGCTTTAGCCCGTGAAACCGAGCAGCGTATTCTTGGCCTTGAGTCGAGCCCTCGCCCACTGTTGGCGATTCCGCACCTATTATCCGATGAATCAGCCTGCGCTTACCAAGGTTACTTATTGGCTCATATGGCGGTGTATCAAACGCGGGCTTACTTTATGGAAAAGTTTGGCTACCTAACAGATAACCCACAGATTGGCCCATTTCTCGCCAAGCATTATTGGCATAAGGGGAATCAAGTCTCACATTCTGAATCGATCCAAAGCCTCACTGGTGAAGGTTTTAATGCTAAATATCTGGCCGATGTCTGTAACCTTTCTGCCGAGCAAGCTTGGCAACAAGAGCTGCAAAAAATCGCGGCGATGCAGAGCCGTCAACCGAGCAGCCCAGCGCCACTGAATGCGAAAATCACCATCGTCGATGGGGAGCAAGTGATTGCGTCTAATGCGGTGTCTGATGAGCAGATGTGCCAGCAGTTTGAAGATTACATTATGCAGACTTACGGCTGTTAACGGCTCTATCCCCTGACGACTTGAGCAGCGGTGATCTTTATTGCCAGCAACCTCAAGTGGTTTGGGGATAGAAAACCCATAGCTTAAACCTGCTTCGGATAATGCTTTTTCAGTAAGCTGTGCACATTGCGCTTACGTTTGTAGGTTTCCGCCAGTGATGTTATCGCGAGATAAACATTGCTCGATACTGCACGCCACTCATTATCTTCCCCCTTTTTTTTAGCGCTCTGTATTAACTCATTGAACTGTAATTATTATTTTATATTGATGACATATTAACTTCATTTTTGGATGCCAACCTCCTGCTCTGGTTTGACCAGTTTTGGATTTTTAGTGCACAACCCCCATCCCCAAACAGCGTGGTGTTAGGGATAAAAAAGATGGAAATAAGGAAGTTATTATGTCTATGTCTCGCAGAGGCTTTATAAAGGCGGTTTCCGCTAGCATGGTCGCTAGCAGTTTGATCGCGTGTCAATCTGATGATACACAGTTCAAACCGGTCACCTTTGAGCATGGTGTAGCCAGTGGAGATCCGTTACAAGATGCCGTTATCATCTGGACTCGGGTAACCACCGAAAGTCGTTACGCAGAAGTGACTTGGCAACTGTCTGAGCATGAGGATTTTGCTCACTTAGTGGCTTCTGGCAAACGGCAAACTGACAGCGAAAAAGACTTTACAGTCAAAGTTGATGTCACAGGATTAGCCGCAGGAAAAAACTATTTTTATCGCTTTATATGTCAGGGAATAAACAGCCAAGTGGGGCGAACCAAAACGTTGGCACAAGGCGAGTTAGCCAAAGCATCGTTGGCGGTGGTTTCTTGCTCTAATTACCCGACAGGGTACTTCAACGTTTATCGAGAAATCGTTCTCCAGCATCAGAAAAAGCCGTTTGATGCGGTACTGCATTTAGGCGATTACATTTACGAATACGGCTCCGGTGGTTATGCCACCGAAAATGCGGCGTCCCTTGGACGTGAACCGAGCCGTGGTACTGAGTGTGTCAGCCTGCAAGATTATCGAGCACGTTATGCACAATATCGCCAAGATAGCGATCTACAAGCCTTGCATGCTTCGATGCCGATGATTGCAGTATGGGATGATCATGAAATTGCTAATGACACTTGGCTTAATGGCGCTGAAAATCATCAACCAGAACAAGGCAGTTTTGAATTGCGACGCGCCGCAGCCGCTGCTGCATGGGTAGAATGGCTCCCTGTCCGTGAAAACCCTGAATCGAATGTAATTATCTATCGTCACTTCTCTTTTGGCGATCTTTTGGATCTCTACATGCTCGATACTCGTGTCGTCGCCCGTGATGAACCATTGGATTATTTTTCGTTGTCCTCTCCCTCAATGGAAGGCATCGCGGGATTGGTTGCTCAGTCTCGTCAACCCGGTCGAAACCTATTAGGTCAGCATCAAAAACAGTGGCTAAAAAACCAAATGGCTAACGCTTCTGGTAAATGGTCAATCATGGGCCAACAAGTATTGATGAGTCGAATGGAGCTACCAAGCACAGTAATGCAAGCGCTGTTTGGTTTGTTTATGGCTGATGACGAGAATAAAGCCCTAGCCCTAAATCATGTCAACCAAGCTATCCAAACGTACCTTGCCAATCCTAACTCAGATCCGCATCTTATCCCCTACAACCTTGATGCTTGGGATGGCTATTATCAAGAGAGAGAATGGCTTTATCATTTAGCGCAACAAGAAGGCAAACGGTTTATTAGCTTAGCAGGTGACAGTCATAATGCATGGTGTAGCCAACTGTTTGATGCGCAGGGCAAAGCGATAGGTATCGAATTTGCGACATCATCGGTCAGTTCGCCCGGTTTAGAAGAGTACCTAGGCGTTGATGGCTCGACTATTATGCAAATGGAGCATGTTCTGCCACTGTTGGTCAGAGAGCTGCAATGGACAGATTTGAAGCAACGCGGTTTTCTACGCTTAGATGTCACCAAAGAGAAAGCTGAAGCTACTTGGACTTTTATTTCCAATATCATGACCAAGGATTACCAAGTAAAACAAAAAACCATCGCTACTGAAGATGGTAAAGGGATTAGCATCCGTTGAGTCTCTATCCCCTGACGACTTGAGCAGCGGTGATCTTTATTGCCAGTAACCTCAAGTGGTTTGGGGATAGAAAACCCATAGCTTAAACCTGCTTCGGATAATGCTTTTTCAATAAGCTGTGCATATTACGCTTACGTTTGTAGGTTTCCGCCAGTGATGTTATCGCGAGATAAAAATCAGCGAGTGCGGCTGGGTGTTTAGCCAATAAGCGCTCGACGCGTTGTAAATGGTGAATGGCCTCTTGATAACCTTGGTTACTGGTGCGGTCAATACACACGTGAGCAACACGAATCTTGATCAATGGGCGAATCGCTAAGTAAGCAATACGCAACGGCAGCACCATGTTTACACATCTCTTGGTATTCAGCGGCTGGGCAAGTGCAGTAGCTTGATAATGTTTGACCACCATTGAGTTGCACACGGTAAAGCTGAGAGCCTTTTACTTCGGCATTGGCGGTATGACCATTAACGGTCAATTTACGCACCGCTCCACTTTTCGCGAGCTGCATGCCTTTTTGTAATGAGCTCGGTTCGCACAGGGCAAACAGAACAGTAAAATCAAAGAAAGGAAAAGGAATTATTAGGCATAAGCAGATCCGTTTTCGCTATCGTCGGCCTTGTCTGGTCAAGACGTTGCTAGGGGTTTCACGCACTTTGCCTATTTTGGATTGGAGCTTCAAGTCAAACATCGTGATAATGAATAAAACGGTGGCTCGTTTAACTTCATAACTGGTTTGCAATTAAATGGTTTATTTAGGAATTTCACTGAGCGATAATCTCGCACATAGGCTGCTCATATAATCAGCCTGATGATGAATATAAAATGGAATTTTTAATGCTTGCCATCCCTCTTCCCTTTATAGCATCTTTGCTATTTATCATTACCGCCTTATTCATGCGTCCCAAACGTAATTGGCTAAAGTCTGGAGTATTTTGGTTCAGTATACTCTGCTCTACGATGACCGCCGTCGTCGGATTAAGGTGGACATTTGATATTGCTTTATTACGCTGTATTCAACCTATTCTAGGTGCGATGTTGCCTGTCGCAGCCTGGCTTTGCTTTTCTAAAACTCAGCACGCAAAGACTAAATATCTCCACTGGCTTGGTCCTATTATTGTCGCAATTGCTTCTACCAATCCATCACGAGTTTGGTTAGTCACTATTGATATTGTTTTGATTTGTCTTTATTTAGCCTACGGACTCTTACTCATAAAAGAATCATTAAAAATACCAACCCATGTCCGCCTTAATCAAATTACCACGGTTTTATTTGCTCAAAGAGCAGCAGGACTCTTGTTACTAATGTCAGCTCTGATTGATGGGATGATCAGTTATGATTTAATTCGTAACAGTGCTGCGCACATCAATCTTATTTTATCCTCTAGTTATCTAGCCTTGATCGTAGGAATCGTCACAACGGTAACTATCGCTAGTCAGCATACTGTGGTTGAGCCAACAAATAACGTGATAACACAGCCCCCACTAACGGAAATAAAATCATCATCTTTATCAATGAGTAAGCAAGAAGCAACACAGATTTGTGACAAACTCAGCCACTTACTCACAGAAAAAGAACTGTATAAGGATGTTGATTTAACTCTAGCGAAGCTCTCAAAGTGGCTCGGAGTGCCAGCGAAGCCACTTTCTCAAGCAATCAATCAGGTGTACGGAGAAAATATTTCCAGAGTGATCAATTCATTTAGAATAGAGCATGCTAAATCACTGCTTTTAACCAGTAATATGTCGATCACCGAAGTTTATTTAGCGTCAGGGTTTCAAACTAAATCCAATTTCCATCGTGAGTTTTCACGTATCACGGGGCAAACACCCAGTGGCTACCGAAACTCATCATCATAATGCTATCAAGCCCTTCCTAAATATGACACTAAGCTTGCTCACGCTCCTTGCCTTAAAAACAATAAAATATCGGCAAATATGCTTTGATGAAGATCGCTGCGCGTTATGCCTCTTCCATCTTTACAAATGATACCGTCACCTTGCACTTCTTCTTCAAGTAAATGGATTGCACCAGGCTTGCAAATGGGTAAAAAACTAAAATGCATCGCTTGCTCATACACTTTATAACGCCGTGATAGTAGCGGTATGTGTTCAGCTAAAAAACCTGACTCTTGAGTTTGAGGGAGATCACCAATATCAATGCCAGCCGCCAAAATCAAAACAGGTGTTTTTATTTTATGAAGACTAGAGGAGGAAAAACTGCGCGCCAAACCTAAATCTAAGCTGATTACTTGCTTAATACGCTCATCGTGTAACCTTGCTGACAAAGGTTCATTGGGTTGTGACTCGGCCAATCCTAGCTCTTTTGCCAACCCACAAGTTCTAGGGTTTGGGTACAAAAGACATTGCTGATGAAAAAAAGCGCGATCTACCTGAGCACCAACCAGTTGTAACACGGTCCAGCCACCTAAAGAATGGCCTATCGCAGTCACATTCGTACGATCAATCACGCCGGACCACTGCTCATCAGACAATAAATAATCAAGCAGCCGACTTAAATCCTTCGGTCTTTGCCACCATTGCGCAGCTTGTTGAGGAGATGAATCAAGTGTCGTTGTTCCAGGGTGATCAACCGCTGCAACAACATAACCCTGCTCAACCAACTTCACCGCTAGCCAATGCTGGTTTCGCCAGTTACCTCGATAACCATGAGAAAGCATCACCAAAGGGGCAGAAGCGGTATTTACTGCACCATTTTCTATCACTGGATTACCTTGAAAAACTGGATTATCAGCAATCAAAGTGATTTGATTGGACGGCTTAGCTGGGTACCAGATGGATATAGATAAGGGCCTTTCTAAAGATTGGCTGATAACCTTTTGTTGGAAGCCAATCTCTGTAGCCGCCATACTTGATGGTAACATCAGTACCAGAGTAATAAATGAACAAAACCAACGCATAACCCACTCCTTTATAAATGATAATCTTCAGAGCTAGATTCTGATATCGCGCTTTCTAATGCGTCCTCAATCCGGTTTTAGGACCTAAAAAATAAACCAAACCTAACCAAAGTTGGCACCAGTCACACAAAAATAAACAAACAAGAAGCTTCTTACATCTTGGGCGTGATTTTTATCACTTACAACAGGTAAGCATATCCTTACCATTCAGATAACGAATCAATGTGTCTTATCTGTCTGTATCGTTTAAATCGGTTTTGTTTTGATTTTGAATAGACAGTTACTCTATGGTGTGAATAATGAAAAAAATGCGACTTACTCCGACCGCTTTGCTGCTCAGTAGCGCACTGCTCGTGGGCTGTAATCAGGATATCGATACCATGGCAACACCTGAAAAAACGCTTAAAATTGCTACCTATAATCTCTCTTTTGACCGTAACACCTTTGCAGAACTGGTGACTGAAATGCAGGTAGAACCTGCGCAGCAGCAAGCTTTGGTTGAAGCTTACTTAGCGGGCAAGATTGAACAAAAAGACAAAACATTAGCGCAAAATGTTATCCAGATCCGCAATGTCGCGGCGGTTATTCAACATAATCGCCCTGATGTATTGATGATGGCGGAATTTAATAATGATGGTACTGGTGAAGATACTTCGGCGTTGATCGGCTTTCAAAAAAATTATTTGTCTGTCGCGCAAAGCCGACAAGGCGCAGGAGGCGAGCCAGATTTAGAGCCGATTGATTATCCGTTTGCTAAAGCCTACGCCACCAATACTGGGCTATTGAGTGAATTTGATTTAGATAATAATGGCCAAAAGGGTCAGTTACCGGGCGATGCTTGGGGATTTGGTTTTTATCACGGTCAATACGCGTTTGCTTTACTGTCTAAGTACCCAATTGATGCGAGCCAAACACGCACCTTCCAGCACTTTAAATGGAAAGATATGGCTGGAGCAGAAAACCCCAAGATCACCATCTGTGATGGCTCACAAAAAATTCCTCAAGGCATGGTGTGTGGTGATGCTTGGTATAGTGATGCAGAATGGCAACAGGTACGTTTATCGTCTAAAAACCATGTGGATGCGCCGATTGTGATTCCAACTGCCGATGGGGAGCAAGTGATCCATTTACTGATGTCTCACCCGACGCCCCCGGTCTTTGACCCTGGTAAAAATCAGCAACAAAACGCTGCAGAAGTGCAGTTTTGGCACCATTACATACAAAATCAGCCTTATTTTTACGATGATGCTGGTAAGACTGGCGGATTAGCCAACAATGAAAGGTTTGTCATCATGGGCGATTTAAATCTCGACCCGGTCGCCGGTGATGGGTTAAGTGAAATAATGCAAGCACTGCATGCTGATCCGCTACTTAATCAAAAGGTGACTCAAGGGACGCTTTACCCAAGTAGCCTTGGTGCCGCTGAATTTGCTGCGCAGCGATCATCAACTCATCCTCATCCACAGCGAATCACGTCCACTTTTGGCTTAGGCGTTGATTATGCTCTGCCTTCGGCTAACTTAACCGTTATTGATTCAGGTGTTTATTGGCCAGCGTCTGATCAGGTGGGCTATCGTTTAATGAATGACTCGCGTTTGGGCCGTTATGGGGACGGTAAAGATGTCTCTTCCGACCATCGCCTAATATGGGTTGAAGTGAAGTTATAGGGTATCCCAAGTTGTTGGGGGATAAGAAAAGAGGCTCTATTTAGAGCCTCAATCAAGCAAGTTTAGCCAACCGCAGGAAAATCTAAGATGCTGGTGGCGACGGAGAAATAGATAATAACTCCGACCGCATCGGCAATAGTGGTAACCAGTGGTGCACTGGCCGATGCCGGATCAAACTTAAGTTTGCTGAGAATAAATGGCAGTGACATCCCCACCAGCGATCCAACTACGACCACAATTTGCATGGTTAACGCTACCACTAAGGCAATTTCTGGACCGCCGCGCCATAAGCCAAGCAACGATACCGCAATCGCCATAGTGACACCCAGTAAACCGGCGATAAACAGTTCTTTAGCCAGCATTTTCGCCCAGTCTTTACCAATGACTTCGCCAGTGGCAATAGCTCGGACCATCAGCGTTGCCGACTGCGCCCCGGCATTACCACTACTACCAATCAATAAGGGTAAGAAAAAGACCAGCGCAACGTAGGCTTGAATCGTATCTTCAAAATAGGCGATCCCCGCTCCGGAAAAGAGATTACCGAACACCAGCAAAACTAACCAAAACACGCGCTTACGGTACATCAATCCAACGGAAGCATCTTTTAGGTTACCGGAGAAATCGACCGCGGCAGATTTATGAATCGAACGATCTGCTTCTTCTTCTGCAACGTCCATCGCATCGTCATAAGTCACAATACCGACCATGCGATTTTGTTGATCCAATACCGGGAGAGCGAGTAAGTCATATTTACTGATCGCTTGCGCGGCCACATTTTGCGCTTCATCCACCCGTACAAAGATCAGCACTTGAGTCATGATTTTGCCAACCGTTAGACTTGGCTCAGAAATCATCAAATCACGCAGGGAAACGGTACCTTGCAGATGCATTTGCTCATCAACAACGTAAGCTTGGTAAATAGTTTCTCGCTCACTGGCGATTTTCCGTAGTTGGTTGATGGCTTCTTCAACGGTTTGATGGGCATCGAGCGTCGCAAAATCCGAGGTCATTAATGCCCCGACGCTCTCTTCTGGATAAGAGACTAAGCGCTGAATATCGCGCCGGTCTTCCGCATCCATTTGTTGTAAAACTTGATGCTGAAACTCGGGTTCTAATTGAGTAAGTAAATCAGCGCGTTCATCATGGGGCATGAGCTCCGTCATTTGTGCGAGCTCTTGCGCATTAAGCTCTTCGGCGAGCTTTTCTTGCCAGCGCAAGGAAAAATACCCAAATAGAGCGGCTTGTTTTTCTAGAGAAATCAGCAGTAACAATTGCCCCGCTTCTTTAGCGGTTAAACGTTGATTATCCAACAATTCGGTGAGGGCTTCTGCGCAGTCAGCCAGTGGGTGCTCTTCAACAAAGCGTTCCATAGCTTCGGCATTTTGACTGATGTGCAGCGCCATGAGGTCTTGAGTCATGATATTGATTGACATCTAAATACTCTTTTCATTGTCATGTGAGCATGAATCAACGTCATTATTGTTTTATCTTATGACATGCTCTTTGCTCTTAGCGACTAAAGATACTGAGAGATAAAATAATAATAAGATGAATAGCATGCAAATGGCTGATTTTAGCACAGTTATAAGACAACCAGAGCGAAGAAAAAGAAAATCAGGCTATTCTGACTACGTGCTAAGAAAATAGACGTCGACAAAATAGCCTGATGAAGGTTGTAAATGACAAGGTCGCTTCACTTATCCAGACGACAGCGAGTTAAGCTTCCACAACTTGCCAACTAGCCAGTGAAACGGTCGGCTCTAAACTTAATCGACCAATCACCCGTTCGATGTGTGAATCGGTCCGTTGTGTTGCCATCACCGAAGAGATGACACGTACCTGAGTCTGTTTATCTTGGATTAAGGTTTCACTTTCTAGCTTTTGTAATTGCAAAGCCCCCGAAGAGACACCTTGCAATAATAAAGCTCGAACATGCGCTTCATCACTCTCTAAACAAACCACCTCTAAACGGTATTGCCACCAGCATTCCGCTTGTTGGACGGACTCGACAGGGCGATGGTTGATGATCCTCACTAACGGGCGTAATAGGGTATTGGTGGCCAAAATAACGATCGTCACCGCAACCGCACCTGACCACTGATTGGCGCCAATCATCACTCCTATCGCGGCAGAGCACCACAAAGTAGCCGCGGTATTTAAGCCGCGAATATTGGCCCCTTCTTTCATTATTACCCCAGCACCGAGAAAGCCGATGCCTGAGACTACCTGCGCTGCCACGCGTGTTGGACTGGCATCGCCATCGACCATCATCGACATCAGAGTAAAGCTCGCCGCACCAAGGGACACTAAAGCGTTGGTCCTCAAACCGGCCATGCGTTGATGCCATTGACGCTCAAGCCCCACCATGGCTCCCAAGCCTGCGGCTAACATGAGCGGCAGGATAAAATCAAAAATGTCCCACATGGCGAGCTCCTATGCCCATTTATACCGTGGGCGGAAAATCCAGAATCATCGTCGCCACCGAGAAATAAATGATGACTCCCACCGCATCGGCAATCGTAGTGATCAATGGCGCACTAGCGGAAGCAGGATCAAACTTCAGTTTGCTAAGAACAAACGGCAGTGACATACCAACGACGGAGCCAACAATCACCACAATTTGCATGGTAATTGCCACGACTAAAGCAATCTCTGGTCCACCGCGCCATAAACCAAGCATCGATACCGCGACAGCCATGGTTACGCCGAGTAGCCCTGCTATCATCACTTCTCTACCGAGCATTTTTGCCCAATCTTTACCGATCACTTCTCCGGTAGCCAGTGCCCGAACCATCAAGGTGGCAGACTGAGACCCCGCGTTACCGCCACTGTCGATCAACAGCGGTAAAAAGAAGACCAAGGCGACGTAGGCTTGAATGGTATCTTCAAAATGGGCGATCCCTGCGCCAGAAAAAAGGTTACCGAACACCAGCAAGACCAACCAAAAGACCCGTTTACGGTACATTAATCCCACTGAGGCTTCTTTTAAGTTACCCGTGAAATCGACCGCTGCCGATTTGTGCATGTGGCGATCAGCTTCTTCTTCTGCCACATCCATCGCATCATCATAAGTCACAATACCCACTAGACGATTTTGTCCATCGACTACGGGTAACGCGAGCAAATCATATTTACTGATCGCTTGTGCTGCGACGTTTTGATCTTCATCGACTCGGACAAAAATCAACACTCGGGTCATGATCTTACCCACAGTTAAACTGGGCTCTGAAATCACCAAATCGCGTAGTGACACCGTACCTTGTAAACGCTGCTGATCATCGACCACATAAGCCTGATAGATAGTTTCGGTTTGCTTAGCAATGCTGCGCAATTTTTGCATCGCTTGCTCGACCGTATAATCGGCAGCGAGTACAGCAAAATCAGAGGTCATCACCGCACCGACACTCTCCTCTGGATAAGCAACCAGCCTTTGAATGTCAGAACGCTCCTCGCTATCCATTTGATCCAACACTTGCTGTTGCAGTTCTGGTTCCAGTTGAGTCAGTAAATCGGCTCGTTCATCGTGTGGCATAAGCTCAGTTAACTGAGTGAGTTGCTGAGCATCCATTTGCTCAGCGAGTTTTTCTTGCCACGTTAAACTGAAATAACCAAACAGAGCCACTTGCTTTTCTAATGGCAGCAACGTAAGCAATTGACATACGTCTTGTTCAGTAAATTGTCGCTCGGTTAATAGCTGTGAAAAAGCTTCAGCACAGTCAGCCAAAGGATGTTGGTCGATAAAACGTAGCATCGCGGCTTGATTATGGCTGATGTGCAGTGCCAACAGCTCTTGAGTCATGATAGAAACAGACATCGTGCTCTTCCCTTAGTGCTTCCAAAAACGCACAAAGCGCTTCCAGCCAGATGAAGTTTTAGCCACACCTTGATCATTAAGCTCAAGTTGATGACGAATGATCGCGCGGGCAGCGTTTAATTCCAAGACACCCACGACACGGTGGCGGCTATCCAGTATTGGTAGCACGGGCCATTGGCTTTTTCTCAGTTGTAATGCGGCAGGATAAGCTTCGCTTAAGGCGAAAGTATAATGGTTAGACCCTTGTACTAGCGCCGTGACGGGCTGGGTTTTATCAGCACATAATAAACGGCTAATAGACACCAAACCTTGGTACTCAGCGCGATCATTAATCAAAGCAATAACATGAACAGAAGAAGAAAACAGCGGGCTCGCTTTGAGCATGGTGATCACTTCTTGCACCTGCAATTGGTCACTAACACAGAAAAAATCACGCTTAGCGTGGCTCAATACTGCGCGTTGCACTGGGGTACGGGCTTTTTTTACATCAGCGATGTAATGCGTACGAAAAACTGTCATCTTTGTCTCTCCTGAGTTGGGCTCAGGACAAAGAAACCTGGTGATCGCAACCACAAATTTTGCCTAAACGAAAAACGCTTAGCGCAACAATGGGTTTGCGAAGCACGACGTGTCGGCTCACAGCGTGTGAGCATCAGTCATAGGTTACGCAAAGGCAAACGTTGCCTTACTGCGCAAAGTATTAACGTATGGAATTAACGATGGAAGGAAAGAGTTCGCTTTGCCAAGGGTAGTTACCGCCTGACAACAGCTAAAGAGAATTTAGCGACAGGCTAGCAAGAAACCGTTGGTGTTTTCGAACCATCGAAAAGACCATACTGTGATATTCGACTACTCGACGAGTCCATAGGTTTCTATTGTACCTCGATAAATTAAAAGGGATCGATTGTTGCTCGGCTTAACGCTTAAAGTATAGCGTTAAATCACATCAACCGGGTTATTTTTCGCGCTGAATATTATTGATCAACCAATTGAAAGTCAATTTAAAATTAAGCGCGAACGCATTTTTTACCATTTATCTCAAGCCAGCAACAACGGTTCTCTTGGGAGGAAGGCCAACTAACGTAACGTCTCTTGATTGACACCGAGGTTCTCACCTAGCCACATCACTTGCTGTTCACTATGATCATGCCAGTCATCACCAGAGACAGGATGAATCAAGACACTCAAGGGACCACGTGCATTATCCAGCCAATCAATAAATGATTTTTGCTGTTCAGAGAAATGAATTTCAAACATCGGTTTGCGATGGGGGCCAACCAAACGCGGGACCAAAGGAAAGATGGCACTAATCTGCTCGCGGCATTCAGCAATAATGGTTTGCTGCAAAGCATAAGCGAATGGCTGCTGAGATAAATCAAAATAAACATGAGCGTGATACATCATTTACTCCTTGGGCAAGTAGGACAAGTTCTCACTATTATACGGGGCGTAGCGATGAAACCTAGCCTGAGTTTTTCAGCAACTTGGTTAAGATTTTTGAACGATCAGATTGATTCATCGTTACTCGCCAGTACATATCACTACAGAGTAAGCAGCCATCGCCAATCGTATCGATTAATCAGCTCGATAAACTTGCCCTTTTAACCATTCAATAAAAATCGTCGTGGTTTCCGTTTGATTATGAACAATAAAGTAATAGCCAGCGTTCGCCGCTATTGGCTCAAATGGCGTGACTAATTTGCCCTGTTCTAATTCATTACTCAGTAGAGCCAGCCTTGCCATCGCGATACCAACGCCCGCCTCAGCCGCCGACATGGCCATGTCGGTTCGATTAAAAAAATGACCTTGATGAGTCGCCAATTCAATGCCCATTTCCGAAGCCCAATACAACCACTCATAATCTCGCGCCGCTTTTGCCCATGGCATGGCATCATGCAACAAAACGACCTCGCGCCACGCCGATGGACGACGAGCATGTGTCATTAAATCAGGATGAGCCGCCAGATAAGCCGGGCTCATAACCGGTAATAAATACTCTTCCAATAATAATTCTGCGTTGGCTTTAGAATAAGGAAACGGCCCGTAGTCAATCGCCAGATCAAAATCGCGCCGATCGCTATCCACCAATGCTCCTTCCGCGAAGGTTTGAATTTGAATATCAGGATGATGACGATAAAAGTCTTCCAGCCGGGGCACCAACCATTTAAAAGCAAATGATGGGGTGAGTTTTAAACGTATCTCACGTCGATTGGCTCGTTGGTTAAGATGCTCAATTGTACTGTCAATATCTTGCAAGCTACGTTGGACAACCACCAACAAGGTTTGTCCCGCTTCGGTCAACCGCACCCCTCGCGAGTGCCGTTCAAAAAGACTAAAACCTAATTGCGCTTCAAGCTGCAATAATTGCTGGCTAATCGCTCCCGTCGTAATGTGCAAACTTTTGGCCGCACTACTGAAACTGGTATGATGAGCGACCTGTACAAAGGTATGTAATGCTGCAAGGTAAGTATTCTTTAACATGGTAAGAGCCTTTAGAAAAACTAAACACTGATGATAATTTTTATCGATTGTTAACAAAAGGTAAAGCAAAGAAACTACTTACGTTGTTAATTTGGAGGTTGTCATGGAAATTATTATTTTAGGTAGTGGTGTTATTGGCTTAACCAGTGCTTGGTATTTATCACAAGCAGGGCACAGTGTGACGGTTATCGATCGTCAAGCCAGAAGTGCAGAAGAAACCAGTTTTGCCAACGCAGGGCAAGTTTCCTACGGTTATTCTTCGCCTTGGGCAGCCCCAGGTGTACCGCAAAAAGCCATCAAATGGCTACTGGAAAAACACGCACCGCTGAAAATTAAGCCATCACTTGATCCCAAGCTACTCAATTGGACAACCCAAATGCTGGCGAACTGCCAGTTATCTCGTTATCAAATTAATAAAGCTCGCATGTTATCGATTGCTAATCATAGCCGAGAGTGTTTGATTGAGTTGAATAAAAACTACGATATTCAATATCAAGGCCGCCAAAAAGGCACCTTGCAAGTGTTTCGAAAGCAGAAACAATTGCAAGCGGTTGAAAAAGACATGCAGTTGCTGGAAGAAAGTGGCACTCGTTTCGAACTGATGGATGTCGCAGGCTGCTTGAAACAAGAGCCAGGATTAACGCCTGTTCAAGATAAACTGGTTGGTGGCCTTTATTTACCCGATGACGAAACTGGTGACTGTTATCTGTTTTGCCAACAATTAACCGAGTTAGCAAAATCGAAAGGCGTACGCTTTGAGTTTAATACTCAAGTGCAAGGCTTACTGAGCGAAGGCAATAAGATCACCGGTGTCCAAACCGATAAGGGGCTACTTAAAGCCGATGCTTATGTGGTTGCGATGGGCAGTTACTCTCCGGCGCTGCTCAAACCATTTGGCATTGATCTCCCCGTTTATCCAGTAAAAGGATACTCATTAACCGTACCGATCCGTGACGCCGATTTTGCTCCGCAATCCACCGTGATGGATGAAACCTATAAGGTTGCCCTAACCCGTTTTGATGAACGTATTCGCGTCGCTGGAACCGCTGAATTAGCGGGCTTTGACCCTTCAATTCCCGAAGCGCGTAAAGCCACGATTGAAATGGTGGTGAAGGATCTCTTCCCTCAAGGCGGTTATTTCGAACAAGCGGAATTTTGGACTGGCTTTCGCCCAATGACTCCCGATGGTACGCCAATCATTGGCGCAACCAAGCTCGACAATCTTTATACTAACACTGGACATGGCACATTAGGCTGGACGATGGCTTGTGGCTCAGCCAGTTTACTGGCTGATATTATCAGCCAACGTCCGAGTAAAATAAAAACCAGTGAACTCAACGTGTCTCGCTATGGTCAGGCGGTATCATAGGATTATGAGCGTCTAATCAATCCGTATTTTCACCTCCTCTCTGGCTCAACACCGTTATGGTGTATGAGCCATTTTTGTTTAGCCTCTATCACCCTCGCACAATACATCACTAAAAATTAACATGTTACGACTATTTATGTGATCAAAGCCACGCAAACACACAAGAAAGAAAAAACCAGTTAACAAAATAGTTACAAGAGATTTAAGATGTGGATGCAAAACAAACACAACAATTCGTTAACAGGGAAACTTTCATGCAGTCATTTGTTGATTTTATTAATGGAATAATTTGGAGCCCAGCCCTAGTGTATTTATGTCTTGGCGCTGGTTTGTTTTACTCAATCAATACTCGCTTTGTACAAGTTCGTCATTTCACCGAAATGTGGCGCTTGTTACTGTCAGGTAAAAGCTCATCAAAAGGAATATCTTCTTTTCAGGCATTGGCGGTATCTTTATCCGGTCGAGTCGGGACAGGTAATATAGCTGGTGTCGCTGCAGCGATTGGTTTTGGTGGGCCAGGCGCAGTATTTTGGATGTGGATGGTGGCCTTTTTTGGTGCTGCCACCGCGTATGCAGAGTCGACCTTAGCGCAAATTTATAAAGAAGAAGACAAAGATACTGGTCAGTTCCGTGGTGGACCGGCTTATTACATTGAAAAAGCCATGGGCACCTTTAGTTTTGCGAAGATCTTTACCGGTGCATTAATCTGTATTGTGCTGGCTTTCATTATTTTCGGTGGCGTTAAGCGTATTGCTCAATTTACTCAGTTTGTCGTTCCTTTTATGGCACTGGCTTACGTTATCCTCGCCTTTATCATCATTCTTTTAAATATCACTCAAGTTCCCGCAATCTTCGTTATGATTATTGGTGATGCTTTCACGCCTATGGCTGGCTTTGGTGCTGCTATCGGTTGGGGGGTGATGCGTGGCGTATATTCTAATGAAGCAGGTCAAGGAACCGGTCCTCATGCTGCAGCTGCAGCGAGTGTCCAACATCCAGTGCAACAAGGGTTAGTTCAGTCATTTTCTGTCTATATTGATACTTTACTGGTTTGTTCAGCCACTGCTTTCATGATCCTAATAACCGGCGCTTATAATGTTCACGGCGCAGAGGGGATGATACTGCAAAATTTACCAGCCGACATTGCAGCTAACAGCCCAGCCTTTACCCAAATGGCGATTGAAACCACCCTACCAGGGATTGGTAAGCCATTCGTTGCTATGGCGCTGTTCTTCTTCTCATTTACCACGATATTAGCTTATTACTATATCGCAGAGACTAACATTGCCTACATTCGCCGTAGCTTCAAAATCAGTAGTGCTATGTTTTTACTCAAAGTGGCCATGGTTGCAGTGGTGTTCTACGGTAGTATCAATACCGCTAACCTTGCATGGGCGCTCGGCGACGTTGGTGTAGGGCTAATGGCATGGCTCAATATTGTCGGTATTTTAATTATCTTCTTTTTGGCTAAACCGACCATCGTGGCGCTAAAAGATTATGAAGAACAACAAAAGCAAGGCGTTGAAGAATTTACTTTCAACCCCGTCAAGCTTGGCATTAAAAATGCCACTTATTGGGAAGAGAAATACCTACGTAAAACCGGCCAAGCTCCCACAGCTGAACCTGAAGAAGGTAAAGCAACCGAGCTGCCAAGTACCTAAATAATAAGGCCGCTTTGTAAACACAACTTGCTGTATATAAAAACAAAAAACAGTACCAAGGGTTAGCGATTGCTAACCCTTTTTTATATTTGCATAATGCTGATTGTAATAAAAAACGAGCGCAGGATAAACTGTGCCATAATCCGGCTTTATAAGGATTTACATGGATGTTTAAAGTACTGATCACCGGCTTTGAGCCATTTGGAGAGGATAGCCTTAACCCATCACTGGCATTAATCAATGCACAACAACAACTACAACTTCCTGGCGTTGAAACGATCGGCTGTGTTCTACCCGTGGTCCGTTATCAAGCCGCTGAAACTGCGATTAAAGCCATTGAGATACATCAACCCGATTTAGTCTTGATGTTCGGGCAAGCCAGCGGACGCGCCGCCATTACACCAGAGCGAGTAGCCATTAATCTTGATGACTACCGGGATAGCCGATAATGCCGGTCATCAACCTATCGATGAACCCATTATTCCCCATGGACCAGCGGCGTACTTTACTACCCTGCCGGTCAAAGCCATGGTGGAGGATTTACAACAAGCGGGGATCGCCGCCGAAGTATCCCACTCGGCAGGAACCTTTGTCTGTAATCATCTGTTTTATGCTGTGCAGCACTATTTAGCTCAACATGATATTCCGAGTGGCTTTATCCATATCCCAGCATTACCAGAACAAGTTCCAGCGACTAATCCATCACTACCCAGCTTAGGATTAGAACCGCTCATAGCAGCCGTACGAGTCATGATTCAAACCTGTTATCACAGCAAACAAGACAGACAAATCGTCGGTGGAAGTGTGTGCTGATGGTCATAAAATGCAAAAAGCTGGCCTGAGCCAGCTTTGATGGACCATATTAGATTTAAGCGCTAACCGGCTCAGTTACCACCGCCGCTTTACGCTTAGCACCAATCGGTAATACGGTTCTACCATATTCATTATTGATCACTTGCGCCATGGCAAAATAAATCGCGCTCGCACCGCAGAAAATACCTTCAAAACCAGCAATCGTACCAATCAGCTCACTACCAGTAAAATCACGGATCGCCAATAAAGCAAACAAAATCGTTAATGAACCAAACACCACTTGTTTAGCGACTGGGTAGCACAGTGAACCAATAAACATGAAGCCAGTAAAAATGCCCCACAACGTTAAATACCAGCCCATAAAATGAGCCGGGCTGGCTGGCAGTCCCATATATGGCATCACTAATAGACCAACTAAGGTTAACCAAAATAAACCGTATGAGGTAAACGCAGTGGTACCAAAAGTATCCCCGCGTTTAAAGCACATGATGCCAACGATCACTTGGCTCAGGCCACCATAAAAGATCCCCATAGCCAAAATCATTGAATCAATTGGGAAGAAACCAGCATTATGGATGTTAAGTAGAATTGTTGTCATACCAAAACCCATCAAGCCAAGCGGCGCAGGGTTAGCAAGTTGCGTCGACATTCACATTACCTTCAAAAATGTTAATAAAAATTACGCGCGAAGTTTAGTGAACAAGTCGTCAAAAAGGAAAAACCATTAATGAAAACTTAGATTACATTTATACAACTTTTGTTACATTTAGCTTTCTATAGTCAAAGGGCCTGAACTATCAGAAAACCAAGGATGGATCAGACCTGATACCTTTGCTGGTCATCCGCCTATCTCAGCCCTCAATCAATACCGAGAATAACTCAGCTTAAGTTATTTTAGCCCTCTGGTTCAGCGGCTTGAGCTGAGGATGAGTCGCGAGTTAACAAGGTAAAGCAAGCTTGTGCAATTAATACAAACGTAAACGGCAGTGCCCCTGCGATGGCAATCTGTTTATTGAGATCAACATCGTTAATCGTAACCAAGGCAATAGCTAAAGTGACGACAATCACTGACCAACTGATCTTACTGGTCAAACGTTGATCATTGGTCAACATCCCAGCGGCATAGATAGCCGAATCAGCACTTGAAATAACAAACGTCAGTAACAATATCAGCGCCACTATCGCTAATAGATTGCTCGCAGGAAGATGAGAGAAAAACACGAATAAGCCTTTGGTGTAATCATCACTCACTGCCGTGATCACTTCTTGTAGATAAAGGCTATCAAATATTGCGCCAGCAAAACCGGAAAACCACAAAACAGAGGCAAGAGTGGGGATCAGTACGGTACAACACAAAAATTGTCGAATACTTCGTCCGCGGCTAATGCGAGCAATAAATGGCCCAACAAACGGCGTCCACGCTATCCACCAAACCAGATAAATCACCGTCCAATTTTGACTCCAGCTTTTATTTTCTCCCAGAGCACCGAACGAGACTTGCGGCAGAATGTTGATATAGGTGACTAAAGAACTCAATAGGCGCTGAATAACCGCTAAGGTATCAACATAAACCAATACCACGGCAAATAAAACCAACATGAGCAAGACGTTAAAACGGCTGAGTTGCTTAATGCCTTTTTGTAATCCTAGTGCACTTGATGCAGTAAATAACACGCCAAGTAATACCGTTAAACCAATACGAAATACGGTTAAATCCCCTTGATAACCACTAACACTACGTATCCCTTGCTCAACCAGCGCCATGGTATTGGCCAACACACCAGCAATGCCAAATAAAATCGCCAATACTGCGATTAAATCAATGATAGCTAGCCAACCAGCTTTTTGATGGCCGATAAAAGACGCACTGACTCGCATCGGTCTTTTTTTGTACATAAGCCAGCCACGCCATCATTAACCCAGCGAGCGCATACAAACTCCAAGCATGAATTCCCCAGTGAAAATAAGTTAAGGCTAAAGCGAGATCTTTTTGATCGCCTTGATAATCGATACTTGGCAGATGATTAAAATGGAAAATCGGCTCCGCAACACCCCAAAAAATTAACCCCGAACCCATCCCAGTGGTAAAGAGCATGATTAACCACGTCGTAAAAGAAAACTCTGGCTGACCATCACCGAGTGTTTTTTTACCGATTGGGCTTAAACAAAGTACGACGCACAAGACAACAGCCAAGCTGGAAAAAAGGATAATTTGATCGTCAAACTGCTCAATACTCCATTGGGTTAATTGAGCAAGCTTAGCCACGCTGATGCTAGGAAAAGCGACAAAAAAAACCGCAATCAAAGCGGCAAAAAAAATCAGGCGGTGGGAAGGTTGTGGTAAAAAAATCATGATTATCAGGTATCAGTCAGTCAATCGGCATAACCTAATACGCAATTAATCCGCTAATAGGTCATCAGAAACCATTGCTAAGTACGATCCCAAAACCATGCTGAGAATATACAAAAACCGTGGCATATGTTGACTTAGCTTAACACAGTTTATTTTCATTTTTGTAACCTTGATGCTCATCTCCTGCCCTTTGTCGAGAAAAGCAGCAGGTAATATGAGTTAATCCATATCGCCTGCTGCTTTAAAGATAACGCTATTTATCTAGGGCTGTGTAATCGCTATCCAAGGATCACCCGCCGTTGGTACATCACCTTGCGACCACCATTTCGCTTGATATACCGCACCTTGATAAGTCACGAGATCACCAGCATAGTAAACTTTACTGGCTTGCCATAGCTCAGTTCCTTCAACCGGTGGCTCATCTGGCTGTTCAGGCTCGGTTGACTCTAATTGTTCCACCACTCGTACTTTAGGCCAGCTAGCGTGAGACTGATAATAGTTAGTCACACACTTTTCATAATCGCCTTCAACCAGAGCTGAATAGGCGGTTTGAAAGCCGACTAAATTACATTCAAAAGAGTAACCACCGGGACGATCAGGATAATAACGCCAGTTACCATCCCAATTGGTGTAAAGGACATCCGTTGCGCCATTTAAATTTAAGCTGCCATAGGGCGTTTGTTGCCAACAAGTATTCAGCTCATCAGTTTCAATCGGGATCTGATAATGCTCAGCCAAACCTTCCCAATAACGAATCCGGTTAACCGGCTGACCTTTATCTTTGTTTTGCTCGCCACACTCAATTCCACCATTAATGACATTGATGGTGGTACCAAATCCATAACCAATTCCTGCATCGATTTCACGTTGAGAAGGTGTCCAAGTTCGGTCGATAACGTGCAACATCGCCGGTTTAGGCGCTTGAGGCGTTAAAAAGAACCAAATCGCAGAAGCAAGATTCAGCCAAGAGTCCGCGACTAATCCAGGATTATTCAACAATACAGAAGCATCACCATCAAACATCACCTCGGAAAAAGCACCGTAATTAAAGTGATAAGAAAGTTGTTTGGCACCACGACCAAAATAGCCTTGCCCATCACCACAAGGCCATTTCCGGTTTTGCCAATCATTTTGCCCACACCCAGTGGTATAACCGAGCTGTCCTTCCGACCAGCCCATTTCCCTAACATGGACAAGCGCTTGCTGCCACTCCTCCAATCCAAGTGGATTATCAGAAATATTATCTTTCGCTATATGACCACCCGTCTCTTGAGCAAAATGAGCAAAAGCCGTGATCACCGACTTTTTACAAATGGCATCGGCATCCCGTCCATCCTCATAATCACCACAAAAGGCGGGGAACTTGCCGATAGCCCTTAAAAATCGAGTATAGGTGTATTCTGGTGCGGCCATATGAGTGAGGAAATTCCACTCATGCTCAGGAAAAACCCGCTCTACCCGCTTCACATTGTCTGGATTACTCGCCAATCCCGGTTCAATACTTTCGACTAAACTATTGGGCGCTGTTCGTAAAGCCTGTGACCAAATCGCATACATAGGATCAGCCGCTTTTTGCTGCTCAATGGCTTGTAACTCCACGCGAGATACCACGTATCCGGAGCTGTCGAGAGGATCGACTTGAATAGTCATTGCATAACTTGGCAGTGCACAAATAAGACTCACCCAACAGGCCGTTTTATTGAGTATGAACATGAAAAAAATCCCTCTTATTGATAAACGCCACTTTAGGATAGAGGCTATTCATCTGCTTTTAAGCAAAAACCAATGATGATAAGACGGTTTTGCGAGGCACTAGCGATCATCCTGCGTCCATGTTGCATGGTGACATTTTTCTTGGAAGCACTACGACAAATGTGATCCAATAAAAAACCTCAGGCAGAACCTGAGGTTTGATAAACAGTAAACTCAAAAAACGAATACTGGGAAATCATTCCCACTCGAATATCAACAAGCATGAAATCTAACTAAATAACAGCTAGTTAGAAATACCACCTTCGCCGATACCATCATCGATACCATGCAAAGAATTTTTTTGATTTTTTGCAGTTCGTCGACGTTTTAGTTCGGCTTTGGCCCAGGCTGACGATTCTGCCATGTCACGACGAAGCTCTTGTTTCTCTTCATCAGTAAGCACTCGCGGGCTCGATGCAACTCTATCCACCTTGTATCTCCAACTTGTCGTTGTACATTTTAGATAGCGTATCAAAACATGAGTTACCAGCAAGGAACCTTAAGTGTATTTTTAGATTATTTTTCATACATATCTTGAAAACCATTAGCATTGACCAAATAGTGTACAGTGAGGAATGACCTTATCATAAACAAGGTTAAAATTATGGGTTTAAAACCAGGACCAAAACCAATAGCCAAGTCGACCGGCAAGCCAGATCAACGTCGACGTGATAACAAAAAAACGCCAGGCAACACTCCAGGCCTAAAGCCGAGCAAATCCTCTACCAAGTAACGCTACCTCAATATAGAGTCAGATTAAGTCGCACTGACTCTTTACTAAAAAGGAAAACTGATGACAGTAAGTGCACCTACTATTCAAGATGTTTTGAAGGGAGTTGGTACTAAAGAGTTCTGGATTGGAGGCTTTGTAGTTGGAGCAGTGGTCTTCAGTCTTGGTTTAGCCTATTACAATGTGCAAACAGAATTGGATAAGAAAAACCTAGAGTTAGCAACTAAAAACTTAGAAATGCATAAAATTCAATTTGAAAACGATAACAAGCACCTATCTAGGGAATTGAAAAGTGCACAAAGCGAATTATCTGAGTTAAAGGTTCAATACGAAAAATCTATTGCAAACCAAAAGACCTTATATAAAGTAATAGCTGAGCGTTGTAATGAGCAACGAAAATACCTTAAAGCACTCCATGCAGATTATGGCTTTCAAACTAAATACACTGCAAACTATGAGTATCTATCTATATTAGAAAAGATTATCGTTCAAATTGGTGAATACGCTGAAAATTGTTAGCCTCTCATCATTGACATAACTCACCTTTATTCCCGAATTAAGCAGACTAATAAACAATTATCCAAATAAAAAATGCCAGTCAGCGATACTGACTGGCATCATGTTTTCTAAGTAAAGACCAGGTTATATATTTATAGCCTTGCCTATTCCAACGAGAATGCTAATGAAAGAGTTTATACAACCACTAGTTATCGAGTCACTCTCTCGCCGCATCATTAAAATTTTCATGTTCCTTAATTTCAAGTATATTTAATCAGCAGATACTTGCTCAATCAATTCTCTCTCAAACTCTTCCATTTGGTCAAAATTAATACTTATTGAAAGTTGATCAAAGCATAGATCACTTGGCTCACAAGTATTCCTTTGCAGATTATTTGCAGCTCCCCACCAATTGACCTTCTTTCCAGTCTGTTTGGATATAGAGTCCAATTTATTTGCTACTTGATATGCTAAAACACCACAATCTAAATCGTTTTCTTCGGCGACCTTAATAACTGAATTTTTCAGCCAAGCAATATTACCATTTGCATTTTTAAAGCATTGCTCAATATAACTACCGGCTTTTTCACCGAGAAGAACACTTGCTGCAAAATTATTAGCATCAATTTCTTCCTGGTCATTTCTCCGCTCTTCACTTGTCTCACTAAGCTCAACAATTATAAACTCATCCAGCTCTGGTGATTGGGATGCATGGTAGAGCTCATGAAGTAAATCAAACATCCATTTTGATGTATGTCTAGATTTTTGCTTAAGTACAACTACATTTCTACCATTTATACGCCAAGTCGCGCCATGAAAAGCTCCAGAATCGTTCAAAGGAATAACAGGAACACCCAGATCAGTAGCGTAAGATAAAACTGATTCAAATGTTAACTCGCCATATTTATCTAGAATATCACCTCTAACTACATTAGCATCCTGAGGTATGTCTTTCTTTTCTAAAGAACAGTACTTAGCTACAATATTTGCAATTGTATAAGCATATTGCGTATAAGCACTTGTATATAGCTCGTTAGCACCTACTGGCATTTTAAACCTTGCAACCATTGATCCATCACGCCCAAAAACTAACGGCCTATCACCTAATAGAAGATCCTTATTCCATCCAAATATAGATTGAAGTTTTTCTACTGTTTTTTCTACCCAAAGGCCATATTCGAAAGGCATCAAATCACGAGGTGAAATTCTCTTTTCAATAAAGTTTCTATCTAAACCAGCATCATTTAGCTTTGATATTAATATATTTTTCTCTCTAGAATCTTTAGGTAAAAAGACATCTTCTGTTATTTTTAAATCTAAAGCATCTACAATTGAAACAAGAGTACTAAAACTTGCGGAGCTATACTCCGTGTTTTCATACCTTTGTATTTGCTGCTCTTTCATCCCTAGTCTTTCAGCCAGATCTTTTTGAGTTAACCCCATTGAAATACGAGACATAATAAGAGCTTTAGGGAGATCAGAAATACTATTCACATCAAAAATAGCAAGTTCACCAGATAACAGTAGTTCGTATTCTTCCGCTTGCTCAACCAATTCATCACGCTGACACATTAGTGCATCAATCTGAGCTTTCGCTAACAATGGAGAAAATTTAGACTCTTCTCTATTAAGTTTTTCAATTGCTTCAGAAAACTCTTGTATACGTTTTTTGGTTAAAGCTAACTGCTTATTATTTTTAATCATGATGAACCTCCAATCTGAATTGCCACAATGCCTTTTTTCTCAAGGGTGTTTTTATCAGTTTGAAAAAAATCGACAAATAGCTTTCCCGACCCTCCTTCTGGTAATTCTGCAGGAAATATATCGCCTCGATATTTCTGCAACATGTATTTTCTACCTGATGGAGAAAAATCAATAAGTGCACGATCTAATTTCGACTCATCGACACCATGTAGACTCCAACACAAATCATAGTCACCAGGGATTTCCTTTGATGTAACAAAACTTCCATCGATGTAAACCAAATTACAGTTCGCACTTTCGAGCGCTGAAATTAGAAGCTTTAGTCCATCAATTAACCAAGCACGCTTTGGGTTGTAGCCAAATCGTGCGATCAATTCTTCCATCGAGGCTAAATGCACTCCTTCTGGCAAATTACCCGACTCATTAAATTCTGGTATCATTCCTTTAGAACCCCCCCCAACAATATTGTTGTGTCACTTGTAGATTTATAGCATTTATTACAATAGAAATCAATTAAAAAGCATATTTATAATGATGACAAAAAAACAAATAAAATCTTATATATCAATGATTTGCATTTACTTAACCACACCACCACAACATTAGCCTAGTTATGGTTTCTTTCTATGGGGCTTAATACTGTCTCAATGATGAGGCAGTAGTACAAAGTGGAACACCATCACCGGCCCGTGTGCTTTCTAACTACTTGCGTCGGCCAAATGGCCAATGTCTCATTTTGTCGATTTGATCGACCGATCTCGTCATGTCCTTGTAAGCACGCCCGGCCAACCTGTTTTGGAAAACCTCCATTTTGTCGGCAATGTCTTTCATCTTCGGGCCGTGTCCGGTGCTGTGCAGCCACTGCCCCAAAAAATTGAAGGCTAACATCACAATGAAAACAAATAAAAATGCCAGTCAGTAATACTGACTGGCATTTTTATTTTATAAGAACTTGGTTAGTTTTTACAACTAAGCCTATTCCCACTCAATGGTCGCGGGTGGTTTACCAGAGATGTCATACACCACGCGAGAAATACCACTCACTTCATTGATAATGCGGTTGGAAACCTTACCCAAAAATTCATAAGGTAAGTGAGCCCAATGGGCAGTCATGAAATCGATGGTTTCTACTGCGCGTAGTGACACAACCCAGTCGTATTTACGGCCATCGCCCATTACACCAACAGAGCGCACGGGTAAGAAAACGGTAAACGCTTGCGACACTTTATTGTACAAATCCGCATTGTGCAGCTCTTCAATAAAGATAGCGTCAGCACGACGTAGCAAATCGCAATACTCTTTCTTCACTTCACCGAGGACACGCACGCCAAGACCTGGTCCTGGGAATGGGTGGCGGTATAGCATGTCGTAAGGTAGACCTAACTCAAGACCTATTTTACGTACTTCGTCTTTAAACAATTCACGTAATGGTTCCACTAAGCCCATTTCCATATCATCCGGTAAACCACCGACGTTATGGTGTGATTTAATCACATGCGCTTTACCGGTCTTAGAGGCGGCTGACTCAATCACATCTGGATAAATCGTGCCTTGTGCTAACCACTTAGCGTTTTTCAATTTCTTGGCTTGCTCATCAAAGACATCAACAAACACATGTCCGATCGTCTTACGCTTTTCTTCTGGATCGGCTTTGCCTTCTAAGGCAGCGAGGAAGCGCTCTTCAGCATCGACTTTGATGATGTTTAGGCCAAATTTATTGCCAAACATATCCATCACTTGCTGACCTTCGTTCAAGCGCAGTAAGCCGTTATCGACAAAGACACAAGTCAGACGTTCACCAATCGCGCGGTGTACCAACATAGCGACAACCGATGAGTCAACGCCACCAGATAAGCCAAGGATCACTTCATCATCACCGACTTGCTCTTTAATCCGAGCAATCGCATCTTCAATGATTGATTCAGACGTCCATAAACGTTCACAACCACAAATATCGAGTACGAAATTCTCGAGCATTTTCAGGCCATGTTTGGTGTGCGTCACTTCTGGATGGAACTGAACTCCGTAGTATTTTTTCTCTTCATTGGCCATGGCTGCGTATGGGCAGGTCTCGGTTTCACCAATTTTTACGAAGTCGGCTGGAATTTCCACCACTTTATCACCGTGGCTCATCCAAACATCTTGAATCGCTTCAAGATCGTTAAATAACGCCGATTGACCAGAAACCGTAACTTGCGCATAGCCAAACTCGCGCTCGGTGGAAGTAGCTACGCGACCACCCAACTGCTCAGCCATGGTTTGCATGCCATAGCACACACCAAATACCGGCACACCTGAATCAAATACATATTGAGGCGCGCGAGGTGAGTTAAGCTCAGTTACGCTTTCAGGGCCACCAGACAGAATAATGCCGTCTGGGTTAAATTCGCGAATGTCCGCTTCTTCGACATCCCAGCTCCACAACTCACAGTAAACACCAATTTCACGTACACGACGGGCAACTAATTGAGTGTATTGTGAGCCAAAGTCTAAAATAAGGATTCGTTGATCATGAATGTTCTTGGTCATAGTTAAGCAGTCTTATCAGCTAAATTAAGAAACGGAGGCGAGTCTACTCGCCTCTCAGAATGGCATCAAGGAAAAAAGCAAACGTTTACGTTAGCTCATTCGATAGTTAGGTGCTTCTTTAGAAATTTGTACGTCATGGACATGAGACTCTTTCATGCCGGCTCCAGAGATACGAACAAATTGCGCTTGAGTACGCAAGGTTTCAATATCTGGTGAGCCAGTTAAGCCCATGCATGAACGTAACCCGCCCATCTGCTGATGAACAATCTCTTTTAATAGACCTTTGTAAGCGATACGACCTTCAATACCCTCAGGGACTAATTTGTCTGCCGCATTATCGGTTTGGAAGTAACGATCAGAAGAGCCTTTTGACATCGCACCTAAAGAACCCATGCCACGATAAGCTTTGTAAGAACGGCCTTGATAGAGGATAACCTCTCCTGGGGCTTCTTCGGTGCCAGCAAACATTGAACCCACCATGACACAAGATGCGCCTGCAGCAATCGCTTTAGAAATATCGCCCGAGAAACGAATACCACCATCAGCAATCACAGGAATGCCATATTGATTAGCCACTTCAGCAGCATCAGCAATGGCGGTGACTTGCGGAACACCTACACCAGTAACGATACGCGTAGTACAGATAGAACCTGGGCCAATACCGACTTTAACGGCACTAACACCCGCTTCAATCAGTGCTCGGGCACCTTCGGCGGTCGCCACGTTGCCACCAATGATATCAAGATCAGGGTAAGCGGCGCGTGTTTCACGAATCCGTTGCAATACGCCTTCTGAGTGGCCATGAGACGAGTCAATCAGCAGTACATCAACACCGGCTTCAACTAACGCTTTAACGCGCTCTTCATTCCCCGGAGCAGCACCAACGGCAGCGCCGACTCGTAGACGTCCTTGAGAATCTTTGCATGCATGAGGTTTGCTTTCTGCTTTGTGGAAATCTTTAGCAGTGATCATGCCTTTTAATTGAAATTCATCATTAACAACCAGAATTTTCTCAACGCGAGCTTTATGCATCCGCTCTTGAACTTCTTGGCCTGAAGCGCCCTCTTTCACCGTCGCCAGACGATCTTTTGGTGTCATCACATCAGAAACCAACTTGGTTAAGTCAGTAACAAAACGCACATCGCGTCCGGTAATGATCCCAACCAGTTCGTTGTTCTCAGAGACAACAGGAAAGCCGGCAAAGCCGTGTTTCTCGGTCAACGCCATGACATCAGCAATCGTGGCTTGAGGACGAACGGTGACAGGATGAGTAACCACGCCGGCTTCAAAGATTTTCACTTGGTGAACTTGTTCAGCTTGCTGTTCTATCGACATATTTTTATGGATAAAACCAAGACCACCTTCTTGTGCAAGTGCGATTGCTAGGCGAGCTTCTGTTACTGTATCCATAGACGCAGAAATCATAGGGATGTTGAGAGTAATGTTTTTGGTAAGTCGAGTGCGAAGATCGGCTGTATTAGGGAGGACAGTAGAGTGTGCAGGGACGAGGAGAACATCGTCGAAGGTCAAAGCTTCTTTAGCAATTCTTAGCATTTGCAATATCTCACAACGTGAAGGTTAAGAGTAATAAATCGCTTTATCGTTTCGCATAATAAAGAGATTTAGATTTGATATTGCGGACGGATTATACGCCCAGAGCAATCGATTGACCACTCATTTTTTAATTTTTAATTTGCAATCCCCCCCTTGATATGTATTATATTGCCGCTAATTTCCATACTTATGTCTGGCCAAATTAGCGGTGCCCTCCTTGACTAATCCAAATATCTACACTGTTTCTCGTCTTAATGCTGAAGTCAGATTGTTACTTGAAAATGAAATGGGCATCGTCTGGCTGATCGGTGAGATCTCTAACTTCTCTGCACCAGTATCCGGTCATTGGTACTTGACCCTGAAAGACAGTCGCGCTCAAGTCAAATGCGCGATGTTCAAAGGTAATAACCGCTCCGTTTCTTTTAAGCCCCAAAATGGCCAACAAGTGTTAGTCAAAGCTAGGCTCTCTTTGTATGAGCCTCGTGGTGATTATCAAATTATCATTGAAAGCATGCAGCCTGAAGGCGATGGACGGCTACAACAAGAGTTTGAACAACTCAAAATGCGACTGGCCGCAGAAGGGTTATTTGCGCAATCACTCAAAAAAACACTGCCAGAACACCCGCGCTGTGTGGGCGTGATCACCTCAAAAACCGGAGCTGCTCTGCACGATATTTTGCAGGTGCTGAAACGCCGCGATCCAAGCCTGCCGATCATTATTTATCCGACCATAGTGCAAGGTAGTGAAGCGGCGATAAGTATTGCTCAGGCCATTGGCTGTGCTAATTCTCGCGCAGAATGTGATGTATTGATCGTCGGCCGCGGAGGCGGTTCACTGGAAGATCTCTGGTGTTTTAACCATGAAATTGTGGCAAGAACGATAGCGGCAAGTCAAATCCCGATCATCAGTGCAGTGGGCCATGAAGTGGATGTCACTATTGCTGATTTTGTTGCCGATATGCGTGCGCCAACGCCGTCTGCTGCTGCTGAACTGGTAAGTCGAGACAATAGCAATAAAAAACAGTCAGTTAATCAAAAACAACACCAACTCACCAATAGCATTCGCTATTACTTTGCCCAGCAAAAAAATCAGTTACAACAGTTACAACACCGATTGGATAAACAACACCCAGCTCACCGTTTGCAGCGACAGCGTCAACAATTGGATGAACTTACCTTGCAATTGACACAAGTGATGCAACGGCGTTTGATGTTATTAGCCAAAGGCGTCAGCCAACAGCAGCATCGCTTACAGCTTCGCTCTCCAGAAAAACAGCTCAGTGCACAAAAGCATCAGTTGATGATGAGCCAACATCAGTTGCGTAAAGCAATGGAGCGTCAATTACTCGACGCACAGCATCGTTATGCCCGCTTAGTGGATAAGCTCCATACTGTAAGCCCCCTTGCAACTCTCTCTCGTGGCTACTCAATTACCCAAAATGAACATGGAGAAGTGATTCACACCAAGGACCAAGTTCAATCTGGTGAAGTGATTGTTACCCGCTTGGCACAGGGTGACATTCGTTCTACTGTTAATTAATCACAACCAATAACCAACGAGCTTGTTACTTTAGCGTTGCGAATTCAATCTGAACACGTGATTTAGACTTAAGTTCGTTGCACGAATGACAAAAATAATTGGCCGCCCCACAAGCCTGAAGCTTTTCTAACTCCGCGCTACAATCTGGGCAGTGAGCTATTTTTGTATAATTTACATCACACGACGCACAGTAATAACGACCATTCCAGACCAATTCATGCGAGCATTGTGGACAACATGTTTCCATTGCAGGTTTCCTTTCTGATAACGATTACTCTACCAAGACGCTACATCACCGCAGAGCCGAAGCCGTCGATTAATCCAACGCGATACTCCGACTGGTTGATAAAAAAGGTGAACAAAGGCGGCACACACCACTGCGGCTTCAAGTAGAAAAAGAGATGCCCTAGAACAGTATGAGGCAAAAAGACACCGAGCTCCTCTTCTTCAAATCGCAAGGCGCTAGCGATCATACCGCCAAGTAGTCGATAGAACAAATGGGGCGTTGGTGATTTCAGCCGATCTGTCTATTTACATAAAATCACGTGAATAGTTCCACTTGCTGTGCTTTGGGATCTATCATGGATCTTTTGCTTTATCTACCTTGATCAGCGATCTACCGTAAAAAGAACATTTATATCACCACACACCGAAAGCATAAGTTACATATTCTGCATTTGGATTTTAAACAGACTAAAAATCTAAATAAAACTTAAAAATAATGAGTTGATGACATTTAATAAAATGATCATTATCACTAATTCGTCCTTATAAGATCCTATTTTAAGCATACTATAACGCTATACTCAAAGAGGAAGCGTTAACTCATCCATAAAAGACCGACAAAGTACAATGACGAAAAGGGATAAAAAAAGCCCAAGCTAACAGCTTGGGCTTTTTATAATATATCGACCTAGGTCTATTTTCGACGATCTTTCACCATGGTCATTAAACGCTTACGTTTACGTTCTTGAGATAACGTCAACTTACTCACTTTGTTCTCAAATGGGTTTTCACTACTTTGGAACTGAATACGAATTGGCGTACCCATGATTTCTAATGATTTACGGTAATAGTTCATTAGATAGCGCTTATAAGAATGAGGCAGCTCATTAACCTGGTTACCATGAATAACAATGATCGGTGGGTTATAACCACCTGCGTGAGCGTACTTCAGTTTAACGCGTCGACCACGAATCAGTGGTGGTTGGTGATCATCGGTTGCCATTTTCATGATACGAGTTAATACCGAGGTCCCAACTCGTGTCGTGGCAGAACGATACGCTTCTTGCACCGACTCAAACAGGTGACCAACTCCGGTACCATGCAGCGCCGAGATAAAATGAATACGAGCAAAATCAACAAATCCTAAGCGGCGATCCAACTCTTTTTTCACACGCTCTTTGATATCATTGCTCAAGCCATCCCATTTGTTGATCGCAATGACCACCGAACGTCCAGCATTTAAGGTAAAACCGAGTAGGCTTAAATCTTGATCAGAGATATTTTCACGAGCATCGATCACTAATAGCACAACGTTAGCATCTTCTATCGCTTTAAGCGTTTTAACAACAGAAAATTTTTCTACCGTTTCATTGATACTTTTACGACGACGCACACCCGCGGTATCGATCAAGACATACTCACGATCGTCACGCTGCATTGGAATATAAATCGAGTCACGTGTAGTGCCGGGCATATCATAAACCACAACCCGTTCTTCACCTAAAATACGGTTAGTGAGTGTTGATTTACCTACATTAGGTCGACCAATAATGGCCAGTTTAATCGGTTGATCTTGTAACCTTTTGAATTCTGCTTCCGCTTCTTCTTCAGTGTATTCCAGCTGCTCGGGCTCATCAGTATCAACAAACTCCGTCAGATCTTCTAGATTCTGTAGCTCTTCGTTCATCTGCTCTGCGAGCGGATTCAACGCGCGATCGATAAGAACAGCAACGCCTCGACCATGAGCAGCGGCAATTTGGTACATTTGCGATCCCATCCCGAGCTGCCAAAATTCAGCGCAGGCCGCATCAGCATCAATACCATCGACTTTATTCACAACCAAAATCGCGTTTTTCTCAATACGACGTAAATGCTGAGCAATGGCTTCATCGGCGGAGGTTAACCCTGCACGACCATCAACCATGAACAAGACGACGTCGGCTTCGTCGATCGCCGCCAATGATTGCTGAGCCATTTTAGTTTCAACGCCTTCTTCTGTGCCATCAATACCACCGGTATCAATCACGATGAATTCGTTTTCACCTAATTTTGCTTGGCCATATTTTCTGTCGCGGGTTAAACCGGGGAAGTCCGCTACCAGTGCATCTCGTGTACGGGTGAGTCGGTTAAATAGCGTCGATTTACCTACATTAGGACGCCCAACAAGAGCAACAACAGGTATCATAACAACCTCAATAATAATTCTTTCTTATGTAATTATACTCAAATGATTTTGCTACTCGGTACAAAAGTTTAGTATGACAAACACATTTGGGTATACAAACTCAAGGTTTATTGCAGCAAAACGGCCCCTAGCTGTATACAGCCAGGAGCCGAATGTGAATTATATCACGATTTATTGAGTGATAGTCAGTTTCTTTATTTTACCATCTCGAGAGACAATCAAGTAGCCATCATCAAGTGCAAGGGGACCGACTGCAAAACCGCTTTTGCTGACGAATTGCTGAGCCACAAATTCTCCGCTATTACGATCCAACCAGTGAAGATATCCCTCACTATCACCAACAACTAGGTAACCATCAATCAATTTAGGCGCCGTTAACAGTCGGTTCTGTAGCTGATTATTCTGCCACAGCTCCGTGCCGCTACGTGCATCAACGGCAACAACATGATCTTTGTCAGTAACTAAAAACAGACGGCGGCCATCGCTGACCATATCAGTCGTTGACGAATAATTGCGTTTCCATACCGCACTACCTGAACGCAAATCAATTGAAATTAACTGCCCATTAAAGCCGATGGCGTACAAGTTAGCTCCAATAATCAATGGCGCAGCATCAACATCGACCAAGCGATCAATTTCGGTTGCGCCTTGCGGTTGACCTATCGGCTGTTGCCAAATTAATTGGCCACGTTCAATAATCGCGGCGGCAAGACGACCGTTAGACGTTCCCCAAAAAACACCACCAGAAGCGGTAACAGGCCGACTATCACCACGTAAGGTTAAGCTGGGCACTTCGGTACTGATGGTCCATTTTTGAGCACCACTAGTACTGTCTAACGCAAGCAATATACCTCGGCTGGTATTCACAATCACTAAGTTACTGTCTGTAGCAACCGAAGCCAATACTTCACCTGCTACATCGACACGCCAATTCAGCTCGCCCGTTTCGGCATCTAAAGCCAGGACTTGACCGTTTTCACTGCCAATAAACAGCTGATTGTAAGCGGCAACAATGCCTCCGGATAAACGCGCTGGCATATCTTGTCTTACATTAACACGCCATAATGTTTTCCCATCATTGGGATCAAGTGCTTTGACTTCTCCATCACGACTAGCCACAAACACTTTACCATAAGCGTATTCAGGAGTCAGATTAGAGAAAAAATGACCGACTCCTCGACCAACCGAGTTACTCCAAATGGGTTGAGGTGTAAACTCACTACTCACACTGGGTAGCGGAGCCATAATGATATTTTCTTCTTCCCCAGCACATCCGCCTAACAAACCGATTACGGCCGCAGACAAAAGCACTTTGTTGAATATTTTTTTCATCAACAGATGCCCTTATCTGGCTAGATCATCGAGTTTCAGCTGTAATGTTTGGCTAGCATTACTCGATTGTTGAGCTTGTGAATAGGCTGCATAAGCCGCGTCTTTATCTCCTTTACGGAGTGCAATATCGCCACGTAATTCAGCGACACGCGCTGCCCAACTGGCCTCAGTAATCGTTGTTAATTCAGCCAGAGCGGCATCGAATTGCTGCTGCTCAGCCTGCAAACGTGCAATACGAAATGCAATAACTGGGGTTAATGCCGCGTCTTTCGTTGACTTCTTAGCCCATTCAAGTTGCGCTAATGCCTCATCTAACTGTCCGGCATCGGCTTGTGCTTTAGCAAGCTGCATCGCCGCTAAAACAGCGTATTCAGATTTCTGATGATTATCGATAAAATGCTGTAAATCTGACTCAGCTTGCGCTCCTTTAGCCGAAAAGTTAGCGATAGCTTTGCTATACGTTTCAGACGTTGTTTCTTGACCCGTCGTCGTTGAATGCTGGTAATAACGCCATCCAAACAAACCGCCAAGACCAAGTACCGCACCAAGGAGAACGGCTTTACCATTCTCTTTCCACCAATCTTTTATCGCTTCAACTTGTTGTTCTTCGGTATCGTAGAGTTCCACTTCCTGTCCTCTTAAATAAGAAATCTCAAAAACATGCGTTTAAACGAGATGAGCCAATTGGCTAGCAATGTCAGTTTGAGATAACGTGGTTTGTTGACCACCAAGTAAATCTTTTAGTACTACCGTCTTTTCAGCGATCTCGTTTTCACCAAGTACCAGAGCGACCGCAGCACCAACTTTGTCTGCACGTTTAAATTGTTTTTTGAAGTTACCACCACCACAGTGGTTCATCACACGTAAACCCGGAACTTGTTCACGCAGTTGCTCAGCGAGTTTCATTCCTGCCATGGTGGTACCTTCACCCGCCGTGACAATATAAACGTCTACGCTACGCCGCACGTCTGTATTACCTAAGGTTTCCATCATCAATACCAGACGCTCAAGCCCCATCGCAAAACCAACAGCCGGAGTCGCTTTCCCTCCGAGCTGTTCAACTAAACCATCGTAGCGTCCACCGCCACACACAGTTCCCTGAGAGCCTAAACTTTCTGTTATCCATTCAAAAACCGTTCGATTGTAATAATCTAATCCACGCACTAAACGTTGATTAACGGTGTATTCGATACCAGCCGCGTCAAGAAGTTCACACAAACCGCTAAAATGTTGTTTCGATTCGGCATCTAAGTAATCAGCCAATTCAGGCGCATCGCCAAGTATCGATTGAACGTCTGGATTTTTACTGTCAAGTACACGCAATGGATTGGTATACATGCGACGTTTGCAATCTTCATCCAATACGTCTTGATGTTGCTCTAAATACTCAATCAACGCGCTGCGATAATCGGCGCGAGCCGCCAATGAACCAATTGAGTTAAGCTCTAATCGCACATGCTCAGCAATACCAAGTTCACGCCATAGACGTGCTGTCATCATGATAAGCTCTGCATCAACATCTGGGCCATCGATACCAAATACTTCAACGCCACATTGATGGAACTGACGATAGCGACCTTTCTGAGGACGCTCATGACGGAACATTGGCCCGATATACCATAAACGCTGCTCTTGGTTATACAGCAGCCCATGTTCAATTCCGGCACGAACGCAACCGGCTGTTCCTTCAGGACGAAGGCTTAAGCTGTCGCCATTACGGTCAGCAAAGGTGTACATCTCTTTTTCGACCACATCGGTTACTTCACCAATAGCGCGGCTAAAAAGTGGCGTCATTTCCACAATGGGCATACGCACTTCACTATAACCATAGGCACTAACAACATTTTTAACTGCATTTTCCACTTTTTGCCAAAGTGGAGATTGAGTCGGGAGGCAGTCGTTCATACCTCGAATTGCTTGAATAGTCTTTGCCAAAATATTTACCGTAATATCGTGAGGTTAATCTTGCTCGATTTGCTGAATAGCAATACGATTTTTCGTGTCTAACTGAGCTGCTTTTGAACGGATTCTAGCTTCGAGCTGAGCAACGAGATCGTCATTATCAAAGCGCTCTTTCTGACGGACACCATCTTCATAGAAAGCACTTTTTTTATTACTGCCAGCCAATCCTAAGTGGGAGACTTCAGCCTCACCAGGGCCGTTGACGACACAACCAATGATCGAGACATCCATTGGGGTTAACACATCTTCCAAACGCTGCTCAAGTGCGTTAACCGTACTTATCACATCAAATTCCTGACGAGAGCAACTTGGACAAGCGATAAAATTGATCCCACGAGAGCGAATACGCAGTGATTTCAGAATATCAAAACCGACTTTAATCTCTTCAACAGGATCGGCCGCTAAAGAAATCCGTAGCGTATCACCGATACCTTCAGCCAACAGCATCCCTAAACCAACTGCCGATTTAACAGAACCCGCTCGGGCACCACCCGCTTCGGTGATCCCTAAATGAAGAGGTTGATCGATTTGTTTAGCCAATAATCGATAGGAATCCACTGCCAGAAAAACATCCGAAGCTTTAACACTGACTTTGAACTGATCGAAGTTTAGCCTGTCGAGAATATCGACATGGCGCATCGCAGATTCAACCAGAGCTTCAGGTGTCGGTTCACCATATTTAAGCTGAAGATCTTTTTCCAATGAACCACCATTAACGCCGATTCGAATCGGAATGCCTTTATCACGGGCGCAATCGACTACCGAGCGGATCCGAGCTTCATTACCGATATTACCAGGGTTAATCCGTAAACAATCAACACCATACTCGGCCACTTTTAAAGCGATTCGATAGTCAAAATGAATATCTGCCACTAAAGGAATCGAGACCTGTTGCTTAATTAACTTAAATGCTTCGGCAGCATCCATAGTAGGAACCGAGACACGGACAATATCGGCCCCGACTTTCTCCAACGCTTTTATTTGAGCGACGGTCGCAGCCACATCTGTGGTTCTGGTGTTAGTCATGGATTGTACGGCGATAGGCGCGCCATCGCCAATAGGTACGTTACCCACATAAATACGTGTAGAGGGGCGACGCTTAATAGGAGACTTGTGTTGCATAATTTCGTCTAAGGTAAGGTGAATCTAGCTACTCTGCCTGAAGTATACCCAGAAAGGTCGACAGGTTCACTCGCAAATGTGACAGAAACACCTTCTGGTGCTCCAAGAATGACACTAATCGGGGTTTCACCACGCACATTGATTGATTGGCCGGCTTTTTTAACGCCGGTAGACAGCGTTTTGCCAGTGGCATCTTTAACTTGAATCCAACAATCAGCGCTAAAAGTCATGCTGAGCAAATTACTCTCGTCAGCGTTGACCGGCGTATTTTCGGTGGTAGCTGGTGTGATGGATGGCTCCGCTTCTAAGATAGGCTCAACCCGACTATCGTTGACGGGGGACTCTTCCTCTTCTGCTTGCTCAACCGCTGATACCTCATTACCAACAGTCAGGTCACTCACCGTCGGTAGCTGATCCAAAATAGGGTCGGCCGACGCAGACTGCGGATTGGTTTGCTCAGTAATCAATGAACTACGCTCACTCGATGAAGTGAGATTATTGTGTTGGTTATTCTGCCACCACCACAGTGATGACATACCAATAATCACCAATACAATAACCCAAGTAATCAGCATGATACGACTATCGTGTTGAGCTCTTTTATTCTTCCTAGAAAAGCTCTGCATTCTCTGTTCTTGTGGGCCAGTAACATAATGTACTTCGTAAGATTCAACGACTTCAGCAACTGAGAGTCCGACGGCTTTAGCATAAGAACGCAGATAACCACGAGTAAAGGTTGCCACCAAATCAGAATCAAATTGGTTATCTTCAATGTTACGAATAATCGCCACCCGCAACCGTAAGCGATCAGCCACTTGCTTTTGACTCAATCCTAAAGTTTCTCGTTTCTGCTTAAGCAGCGTACCAGGTTGTTGAACGTTCGGCGTTTCTTCAACGATGGTCTCTTGTTGTGTATTCATCCGCGCTATCAATCTCTTTTATTCGTGTTCGAGCCGAAGCCTACGCTGTTATTTTTGTCTCTATTCGTTAATCGCGTTTAGGTTCTCAGGGCTCCAACAGGGAAAATGGTTTCATCCAATTCACTTAAGTTTCGATAATACTAACTTCCAGACTAATTTTGCTTATACAGCGAGGAAATTGCATTATCACTCATCAAGTAAGTTGGATATCACGTTTGTTCGATTCGACCGCTACATCGAATGGGCTCTTATTAAATCATTCTAATGGATCTTAGGCGGTAAACAACATTGATTTGAAAAAGAAATTACAGCTAGGTCAAGATTTTTCGTTAAATTGACATAAAAAAGCCATAATTTGCCACTGTGAGCTAAGAATCCTACTATGCATCAAAACACCTTACGCAGCCTGTTTCATTTAATAGCATGATTCTATCAAGGTGCTCGATGACCGATAAAAACTGAGCATCTATTGGCTTATAAACTCAAAATGTAATTCGACTTGTTTAGCCGTTTTCTCTTAACAATAACGCCAGCGAAAAGGCTGGCGTTATTAAAAAGGTTTATAAGGTTTTTACGGGAATAATCTGCTCAGGCTGCTGCTTTAATTTCGTCCGTTTGGTTCTGTCTATTACATCACCAACTAACTGACCGCAGGCAGCGTCAATATCATCACCACGCGTTTTACGTATTGTCACAGTATGCTCATATTGCATTAAGGTTTTCTGAAAACGATCAATGCGTGAATTACTGGGTTTTTTATACGGTGAACCTGGATAAGGATTAAACGGGATCAGGTTAATTTTACAAGGCGTCCCTTTCATCAACTGAGCCAGTTCATGCGCATGTTCAGTGCCATCATTCACATGATCCAACAAAACATATTCGACGGTTACTTTACCGCGATTGGCGTTAGAAGAGGCAATATAGCGGCGCACTGAAGCAAGAAAATCTTGAATATCCCAGCGATCATTAATCGGCATAATTTCGCTGCGTAGTTTATCGTTAGGTGCATGAAGTGAAATCGCTAAAGCAACGTCAATTTGCCCGGTCATTTGATCTAAACCAGAAACGACACCTGAAGTAGAGACCGTCACACGACGTTTCGACAAACCAAAACCGAGGTCATCAAGCATAAGTTCTAACGCAGGAATGAGGTTTTTCATATTGAGCAACGGCTCACCCATGCCCATCATTACCACGTTGGTGATCGGACGGCGGCCTGTTTCTTTTTCCAAACCAATTTCACGTGCTGCACGCCAAACCTGACCAATAATTTCCGAAACGCGTAAATTACGGTTAAACCCTTGCTGAGCGGTTGAACAAAACTTACATTCCAGCGCACAACCAACTTGTGAAGAGACACACAATGTGGCGCGATCTTCCTCGGGAATATAGACGGTTTCGACATCTTGATCTCCGACTCGCATTGCCCATTTAATCGTGCCATCACTGGAGTATTGAGCATCGGAAACGTAAGGCGCTCGAATCTCACAGTGAGTCTGTAATTTCTCACGTAGGTTTTTGTTAATGTTGGTCATTTTTTCGAAGTCATCACAACCGAAGTGATAAATCCACTTCATGATTTGATCAGCTCGAAACGCTTTTTCACCCAATTCTTCTGCGAAATAAGTACGTAAGCCTTTGCGATCAAAATCGAGCAGATTGACTTTTTCAGTGGTCATGTGGCCTCTCCAAGATGGAACTAGAATTAAGGGCGCGAATTGTACAGCCTTTATTCAATGACAACAAGCACAGTAAAACCCTGAATTTTTTGCGACATTGTTGGGATAGGAAAGCGGTTCTAGTCGATGATTAATCCCTGATGAGGCAGGACTCATCAGGGGTCACCAATAAACACTGTGATTAACTATTTACCTTCAGCTTAACGCTTACTTTATACCGTGGTAAAAGCCATAAACCATCCAGCGCTGAGTCTTGATGGTGCCATTTGGGTTCTACGGCAACTCACTCACTGCGTGGGTAAATTTCAGCGTCGGGAAAAAAGAACTCAATTTCACGAGCAGCCGAAATAGGACTATCGCTGCCGTGTACAGAGTTATAACGCATACTCAGCGCGTAATCAGAGCGTATCGTGCCACATGCCGCTTCTTCCGGATTAGTTTTACCCATTAATTCACGATAACGAGCAATCGCATTTTCTCCCTCTAACACTTGGACCATGATCGGACCTGATGTCATAAAGGCTTTTAGATCATTAAAGAACGCTTTTCCTTCATGCTCAGCATAAAAACCGCTCGCTTGATCTTCGGTTAAATGAACCATTTTTGCCGCGATAATTCTCAATCCCGCTTTTTCTATACGATGGTAAATCTCGCCGATTAAGTTACGCTTTACTGCGTCAGGTTTGATAATTGAAAATGTTCTTTCAAGAGCCATAAGATGTCCTTTTTGGATTTTGATAGTAAATAGTAAGGCTAATTGATACGTACTCCAATCGCTTGCTGCTACCTTTAGCGACAGATGAGTCACTCCCTAACCACATAGATAACCATGTCATAGGAGCTACTCAACGCCGTCAATACCGCTGTAATAGCAAAAAAGAGTACAAAACGGGGCAATCAACGCTGCCCCTTGGTTACTTATTATTTGGCCTGATCTAATAAAATACGCGCAACGGTCTTAACGCCCATCGCTGTTGCCCCAGCGGCCCATTTATCACTGGCGGATTTACGATACGTTCCCGCGCAATCGACATGTAGCCAGCCTTGCTGGTAATCGTCAACAAAGTAGGATAAGAAAGCCGCTGCCGTACTTGCACCCGGTGAATAATCACCAGAACAAATATTGGAGAGATCAGCAAAGTTCGAGGGCAACATATCACGGTGAAAATCAGCTAATGGCAGAGCCCATAATCCTTCATGCTCTTCTTGAGCTGCATTGAGCGCTTGTTGACTCAAAGCTTGGTCGAAGCTCAGTAATGCGTGGTAATCATTACCTAACGCATTTTTTGCAGCTCCCGTTAACGTTGCACAATCGATGATCAATTGTGGTTTTTGCTCTGAAGCGTAAATCAAACCATCAGCTAAGACTAACCGCCCTTCGGCGTCAGTATTCATAATTTCAACGGTTTTGCCGTTTTTATAGGTGATCACATCACCCAATTTTAATGCACGGCCAGATACCATGTTCTCAGCACAGCACAAAATGAGCTTAACGCGTTTATTCAAACCGCGCATGATAGCCAGCCCCAGGGCTCCGGTGATGGTTCCTGCTCCGCCCATATCCGCTTTCATCGAAGACATAAAATTAGACGGTTTTAAACTATAGCCACCAGAGTCAAAGGTAATGCCTTTGCCAACTAAGCAGGCAAATACAGGAGCATTATCATCGCCCGTTGGGTTGTAGTCTAATTGCAACATGGCAGAAGTGCGCTCAGAACCTCGACCTACCGCATAAATGCCTTCCCAATTTTCCGTCAATAGGTCTTTATCTTTTACAATTCGATAAGAGACGTGATCCGGAGCTAGTGACTTAATAAACTCGGCAGCCATGGTCGCTAATTGACGAGGAGCCACTTCTTCAGCACTTTTATTGATAATATCGCGTGTCCAATCCGCCGCTTTAATCCGTGCTTCAAGTTCAGTTTGATCAGCGCTGGCTAACGACTCCCACTGTAAGGTATTTTTCTTTTTAGGATCACGATAACCTTGGTGAAATGCCCAAATCGTTTCTAAGGTCCATGCTGAACCAGATAAATGTAACGAACGCAATCCTTGGCCATCTAATTTACGTGCTGCACGCTGAATGGCATTGAGATCATTCTCTTTCGATAAATGAATGGTCGCGCCCTGCTCTGAGAATGAGACGAGGGCTTTTTCTCCCCACTGAGGCTGGGCTGACTCTAGACTAATAAATACAGGCATCTGTGTAGACATGGTTTCTCCTTGTCCTATATGGTGTGGCCCTAATAGATATATTCCTTTGTTCCGTTACACTACCGCGCGATTACCGCTCTTGTAACGAGTCGAGAATAACTACTCTCGGATATATCTGAATCACAACGAATAATCAACCTAACGATGTTAACATTTTGTCGCGTAAAAATACCCACTGGATAAAAAAACGGACCATGAGGTCCGCTTATTTTGCTTAAAATTGTTAACTCAACACTGATTTGATGGCTCGCTGCCGACTATATTATTGAGCTTTCTTTGTGCATTTGCCACAAAGGCGACATATTACGCAATTGAGTCACTGCGCTACGAATATGTTCAATCGCATAATCTATTTCATCTTCGGTCGTAAAACGGCCAAATGAAAAACGAAGCGAGCTGTGTGCTAATTCATCATCCAAACCCAGTGCACGCAATACATAAGAAGGCTCTAAGCTAGCCGAGGTACAAGCACTGCCTGAAGAAACCGCAAGATCTTTCAGGGCCATTAACAACGATTCGCCTTCGACAAAAGCAAAACCGAGATTAAGGTTATGAGGAACACGCTGCTCTAAATCACCGTTAATGCTCACAGCTTCGATATCTTGTATGCCATTAAGTAAACGGTCACGTAAAGTTTTAGCATGTTGATAATCATGCTCCATCTCTTGTTTAGCGATGTTAAACGCTTCTCCCATCCCAACAATTTGATGGGTCGCCAGTGTTCCTGAGCGGAAACCGCGCTCATGACCACCACCATGCATCTGTGCTTCAAGATAAATACGCGGCTTGCGACGCACAAAGAGAGCCCCAATACCTTTAGGGCCATAAATTTTATGCGCTGAGAGTGAGATAAGATCGACTTTCATTGCTTGTACATCGACCTCAACTTTGCCCACGGATTGAGCCGCATCAACGTGAAAGATGATATTTCGATCACGACACAGCTCACCAATCGCAGTGATATCCTGAATCACACCAATTTCATTGTTGACATGCATCACCGACACTAGCACGGTATCATCACGCATGGCGGCTTGTAATTGATTTATATCGATCAATCCACGACGGTCAGGCTGAAGATACGTCACCTCAAAACCTTCCTGTTCTAGCTGGCGAGTAGTATCTAATACTGCTTTATGCTCAGTTTGACAGGTGATGATGTGCTTACCTTGTTTAGCATAAAAGTGCGCCGCACCTTTAATCGCCAAGTTATTCGACTCTGTTGCCCCTGAAGTAAAAACAATTTCACGCGGATCGGCATTAATAAGTTCAGCAACTTGTTCACGCGCCGTATCCACCGCTTCTTCTGCCTGCCAGCCATAACGATGCGATCGAGAAGCTGGATTACCAAACGTCCCATCCATCGTCATATGCTGAATCATCTTTTCAGCCACGCGCGGATCAACCGGACACGTAGCCGAATAGTCTAAATAAATAGGCAGTTTCATTTTTTACTCCAGTGTAAACATTACCGCTATGAGCGAGCGTTAAGACCAAAGGAGGCTGCACCAATAGTGACAGATTGAGAATGCTTATTGCCATTCCCTTGGTTCGCCGCAAGGTGCATGCCTTGGCGGTCAGAAATTTGTAAGACTTCGTTATCAACCATCAACTCACCGAGTGTGATGTTATTTAAGAAGTCGCTAATACGTGAACTGAGGTCACACCACAAGGTATGAGTGAGACAACGTGTGCCACCTTGGCAATCACCTTTACCATGACATTTCGTCGCATCGACAGATTCATCCACCGCGGCGATGACCGTACCAATAGAAATGGTACTCGCTTCTGCGCCTAAACGATAACCACCGCCAGGACCACGAACACTAGCAACTAAGCCAGCTTTACGTAATTTAGAAAATAGCTGCTCTAGATAAGACAGGGAAATACCTTGTCGCTCTGAAATATCCGCTAGAGGTACTGGGTTTTGCTGCGAATTTAGCGCCACATCTAACATGGCGGTTACCGCGTATCTTCCTTTAGATGTTAATCTCATATTACACCATATCCACATCGATTATGTGGTTGAGATTCTTCCATACCCGACTAATTCAGTCAAGTATTTAATTGACCAAATTAGTCGGGTATTTAACCTTAGATTAATCAGGTGATTACCGACGATTAAGGCTGGCGCATTTTTTTCTCTACTGCAGTCAACACGCCACGTAAGATATTAATTTCTTGCGCTTCTGGGCGAGCTCGGCTGAATAATCGACGGAGCTTGTTCATTACCTGCCCTGGCTGTGAAGGGGAGATAAACTCACTTTCCAACAACACTCGCTCTAGATGCTGATAAAATCGGTCCAGTTCTTGATGACGAGGATAGTCCACCATTGTCGGTGATGGAAATTCACCCTGTTGATGTGTTAAATGAGCAACGCGAATCTCGTAACATAACGTTTGCACGGCCATCGCTAAGTTTAATGAGCTGTATTCAGGGTTAGCAGGAATGCATACATGATAATGACAAAGCTGTAACTCTTCATTGGTTAAGCCCGTTCTTTCACGGCCAAATACTACCGCAACGGGATGGGTTTGACCTTCAATCGCAAATTGTTCGCCACACTGACGAGGATCAAGCATCGGCCACTCTAATGTACGTGAACGGGCGCTGCTACCAACGACTAACCCACACTCAGCGACCGCTTCACTCAGCGTGCTGACGACCTGAGCATTTAACGCAATATCACTGGCACCAGCCGCTAACGCGATTGCTTGAGCATCCACTGCGCATTCTGGTGCGACTAATACCATCTGACTTAGGCCCATCACTTTCATCGCTCTAGCCGCTGAACCAATGTTTCCTGAATGTGATGTGCCCACTAAAACGATTTTAACATTGTCTAACATGACGTTAATTTACCATCAATTTATCGCTAATCTCGCCGTCGATGATAACACTCGCTCGTTGATTCGCGTTGACGAGCGAGTCCATCTTAACTTTGACGGTATTAAATTGGCTTGAAGGGTTGGCTAAGTAACACGAGAATAATCCATACAAAAGCGGTTACTTGGCGTTCATTGTTCGATAATAACATAAAGCAAAATGAAATGATCAGGCCGTTTGTCGGCCGCATCATTAAGCGAATAAAAAATAACCACTTCCTTTTTGGTATGATTTTGCTATAATCCGCTCCGCTTTTTTCGTTCTTTAACATCCGTTGGGAAACTCGTATGCATCCAATGCTAAACATTGCTATTCGCGCTGCGCGAAAAGCAGGTAACCATATTGCTAAATCTCTAGAAAACGCTGACAAAATTGAATCCTTTCAAAAAGGAAACAATGACTTTGTTACTAATGTCGACAAAGAAGCGGAAGCGCTAATCATTGCTACCATCCAAAGCTCTTACCCTGAGCACTGCATTATTGCCGAAGAAGGCGGTCTTATCGAAGGTAAAGATAAAGACGTACAATGGATCATCGACCCACTGGATGGAACCAATAACTTCGTGAAAGGTATCCCTCATTTTGCGGTATCGATTGCCGTAAGAATGAACGGTCGCACAGAAGTTGCCTGTGTTTATGACCCAATGTTAAATGAACTATTTACTGCTCAACGCGGCTCTGGTGCTCAATTAAACAATGGTCGTATTCGCGTTAAGCCATTGAAAGATCTGCAAGGGGCTATCCTTGCGACTGGTTTCCCATTTAAGCAAAAACAACATTCTGAATCTTACCTAAAAATTATTTCTTCTTTGTTTGTTGAGTGCGCTGATTTTCGTCGTACTGGCTCAGCCGCCTTAGATTTATGTTATTTAGCGTCTAACCGTGTCGATGGCTACTTTGAGTTAGGTCTTAAACCATGGGATATGGCGGCAGGCGAACTGATCGCTCGTGAAGCAGGCGCAATTCTGGCCGATTTTGCTGGCGGTACTAATTACATGCAATCAGGCAATATTGTCGGCTCAAGCCCACGTGGTGTAAAAGCGATTTTGCAACACATCCGTGAAAACGGAAACAGTGCGATTTTTAAATAACCGTTCTATTGTCAAACAATCAGCATGGCACCAATCATCCATGCTCGCTTGATAAAAAAACCGCTGAATATTCAGCGGTTTTTTTGTTACTGGTGAAGACGAATCTCACTGTCACCTGTCAACCTTAAGCTAAGGCAACTCATCCAACTCAGCACCCTCTTTTTCTATAGGTGCTGGAATAAGATGCTCACGGGTAATACCAAGCTTTAACGCTAACGCCGAAGCAACGTAGATAGAAGAGTAAGTACCTACCGTGATCCCCAACAGTAATGCGGTAGCAAAACCATGGATATTCGCACCACCTTGGACAAATAATGCGATCACCACAAACAAGGTCGTGCCTGAAGTAATTAACGTCCGACTGAGTGTTTGCGTAATGGAGCTATTCATTACTTCCGCTGAATCGCCTTTACGCAACTTACGGAAATTCTCACGAATACGGTCAAAGACCACTATCGTATCGTTCAACGAATAGCCGACCACCGTTAGTAAAGCGGCCACGATCGTTAAATCAATTTCGATTTGCAGTAACGAGAAAATACCTAGGGTGATGATTACGTCGTGAGCTAGAGATAATACGGCTCCAGAGGCTAAACGCCATTCAAAACGCATTGAAACGTAAAGCAAAATACAGATGAGTGAGGCTAAAATTGCTAAGCCTCCCGCTTCTGCCAGCTCATCACCAACGTTAGGACCAACAAACTCGATCCGGCGCATATCAACGCTTTCACCCGTTCCCTCTTTGATGGCATTCAGAATTTGGTTACCGAGCGTTTCTCCAGCGACCCCTTCACGAGGACGCAAACGGACCATTACATCACGTGCTGAACCAAAGTTTTGTACTGTTGCATCACCAAATCCACGCTCATCAAGGGCATGGCGAATTTTCTCCAGATTCGCAGGCTCGGCAAAACCCACTTCTATCAGTGTTCCGCCAGTAAAGTCCAATCCCCAGTTTAACCATTTGGTGGATAAGGTAAAAATTGACGCGCCAATCATCAATAGCGATAAGACAAACGTAAACTTTGACCAACGCATAAAGTCGATCGTTTTCTCTGCTTTCAGAATTTGATACATAATGATTCCTAGCCTTAGATCGACAATTTATTAATACGTTTCCCGCCATACAGCAGGTTAACCACACAACGCGTACCGATAATCGCGGTAAACATCGACGTTAAGATACCAATCGATAAAGTAACGGCGAAGCCTTTGATCGCACCAGTACCCACCGCAAACAAAATAATCGCCGTGATCAGCGTCGTGATATTCGCATCAGCAATGGTACTAAACGCATTGGCGTAACCTTGGTGGATCGCTTGTTGCGGATTACGACCTTCACGTAGCTCTTCACGAATACGTTCAAAAATCAGCACGTTAGCATCTACCGCCATACCAACCGTTAACACAATACCGGCAATGCCGGGTAAGGTCATGGTTGCTCCGGGAATCATCGACATAATGCCGATAATCAACACTAAGTTGGTCAACAAGGCTAAGTTAGCAATCAAGCCAAACGTACGATAGTACAGTGCAGTAAAGATCATCACCGCAAACAAACCCCAGATACAAGCTTGAATACCCATGTCGATATTCTGTTGTCCCATTGACGGGCCAATCGTCCGCTCTTCAACGATCGAAATCGGTGCGATTAATGCGCCTGCACGTAGTAATAACGCTAAATTTTGAGCCTCAGCCGCCGAGTTGATGCCGGTGATTCGGAAATTACGCCCCAATGCTGACTGAATCGTCGCTTGGTTGATGACTTCTTCATGCTTTTCTAAAATCACTCGGCCATCGTCGGTTCTTTCACCACTGTCTCGATATTCAGCAAATACCGTTGCCATCAGCTTACCAATATTATTTCTTGAGAAAGCCGACATCTTACTGCCACCTTCACTATCAAGAGAAATATTGACCTGTGGGCGACCGTATTCGTCGGCACTTGAACTGGCGTCAGTAATACTTGAACCACCCAAAATGACTCGACGTTTTAAAACAACAGGACGACCATCGCGATCCAGTTTAATTTCACTACCTGCAGGCACTCGACCTGCCGCTGCGGCAGCCAGATCAGCCGTAGCGTCGACTTCACGAAACTCAAGGGTTGCCGTCGCACCTAAAATTTCTTTCGCACGTGCAGTATCCTGTACGCCAGGTAATTCAACCACAATCCGACTCGCACCTTGACGCTGAACTAAAGGTTCTGCAACCCCTAATTCATTGACACGATTGCGTAAAATAGTGATATTTTGCTCAACCGCGTAGTTGCGAATCTCTTGTAAACGGGCGTCTGTAAATTTGGCTACCAAGAGGAAGCGCCCATCACGATCAGAAGCGGTAAAATTCATATCACGATGATTCGCCTCTAATAGACGGCGAGTTTCTTCAAGCTGAGCGGCATCGCGTAAAATGATCTCGACGGAATCCGCTTGACTACGGATCGCACGGTAGCGGATCTTCTCATCGCGCAATTCACTACGAAAAGCTTCTTCTTGTTGGCTGACTAATCGCTCCATTGCCGCGTCCATGTCCACTTCCATTAAAAAGTGAACTCCGCCGCGTAAATCAAGGCCAAGTTTCATCGGCGCTGCGCCAATGGATTCTAGCCAACGAGGAGTGGAAGGCGCTAAGTTCAGCGCAACAATGGTGTCATTGCCTAAAGCTTCATTAATGATGTCACGAGCACTGATTTGGGTATCAGTGTCATTAAAACGCACCAAAATGGAGCCATTTTCGAAAGCAATGGATTTATGAGAGAGTTGCGCTTTATCGAGCGCTTCAGTGACAGCATCCAGCGTTGACATATCTACAGAGGCGCCACGCGCCCCTGTAACTTGAATAGCCGGATCTTCACCGTAAAGATTAGGAAGTGCGTATAAAGCAGAAATGGTAATGGCAAACACAACCATTAAGTACTTCCATAACGGATAACGGTTTAGCACAGCGAGGATCCTCTAGCTGTTTTACAAAGATTTAAGTGTACCTTTTGGTAACACGGCAGAAACGAAGTCTTTTTTGATCACAACTTCATTATTGTTGTTCAATTCAACAGAGATAAAATCATTATCATCAGCGATTTTAGTGATTCTTCCCACTAAAACACCACTGGTTAAGACTTCATCACCTTTCGCCATTGAGGCCATTAGGCTTTTATGCTCTTTCACTCGTTTAGACTGTGGGCGGTAAATCATAAAATAGAAAATTACCGCAAACATGCCAAGCATGATCAGCATTTCGAAACCACCACCCTGTGATGCACCTTCACCTGCTGCGTGCGCTACAGAAATTAGACTCATTGAGAAACGTCCTCTAAGTTATTGTTTGTAATATTTGTAGGTATTGGGCCGCACTAAGACAAATTCAAGCCATGAATAGACCCTTCAGGATAAATCCATCTCAGTGCTTGCCATTACGCTTGTTCGATTTGTAGCGGCGGCACTTCGCGTTGACGGCGTGCGTAAAACGCTTCTACAAATTGATCAAAGCGATCTTCGTCTATCGCTTTACGAATACTTTCCATCAATCGTTGGTAATAACGTAGATTGTGAATAGTATTCAGACGAGCGCCAAGGATCTCATTACAACGATCCAAATGGTGCAAGTACGACTTAGAATAATTTTTGCAAGTGTAACAGTCACAGTGCGGATCCAGTGGTGTTGTATCGGTTTTATGTACTGCATTACGGATCTTGATCACACCACCGGTCACAAATAGGTGTCCGTTACGAGCATTTCGTGTTGGCATCACACAGTCAAACATATCGACGCCACGACGCACACCTTCTACCAAATCTTCTGGCTTACCCACGCCCATTAAGTAGCGAGGCTTATCTTCAGGCAGCTGCGGGCAGGTGTGCTCTAAAATACGATGCATATCGGGCTTGGGTTCTCCAACCGCAAGGCCACCGACCGCATAACCATCAAAACCGATTTGTGTCAGTCCTTTCACTGACTCATCACGTAAATCTTCGTATACCCCACCCTGAACAATGCCAAACAGTGAATTGGTATTGTTGAGCTTGTCAAAATGATCACGAGAGCGCTGCGCCCAACGTAATGACATTTGCATCGATTTTTTTGCTTCGTCATGCGTCGCAGGGTAAGGCGTACATTCATCGAAAATCATTACGATATCTGAACCTAAATCTTTTTGGATTTCCATGGATTTTTCGGCATCCATAAAGATTTTGTCACCATTTACAGGGTTGCGAAAATGCACCCCCTCTTCGGTGATTTTACGAATTTCGCCCAAACTAAACACTTGGAAACCACCAGAGTCAGTCAGAATCGGGCCTTGCCAATTCATAAAGTCGTGCAAATCACCATGCATTTTCATCACTTCTTGGCCTGGACGCAGCCAGAGATGGAAGGTGTTACCCAGCAAAATTTCAGCACCCGTTTCTTTAACTTCTTCCGGGGTCATGCCCTTTACTGTGCCATAAGTCCCAACGGGCATAAAGGCCGGGGTTTGTACGGTGCCACGTTCAAAGGTCAACTGACCTCGACGCGCATTACCATTTTTCTTTTTCAGTTCAAACGTTAACTTCACAAAGCCTCCAATGTCAGAGAAACAGTCTGACGATATTAAGGGATCAAGCTTACGCCTGATTTTTTTCAATAAACATCGCATCACCATAGCTGAAGAAGCGATATTTCTGCTCTACCGCATGCTGATAAGCAGCCATAGTGTGCTCATAACCAGCAAAGGCACTGACCAACATAATCAGCGTCGACTCTGGTAGATGAAAATTGGTGATCAATGCATCAATCAATTGATATTGATAACCAGGAAAAATAAAAATATCCGTATCACCAAAAAAAGGCGCTAACGCTGTGCCTTTCGCAAGTGCATCTTGCGCTGCGCTCTCTAAAGAACGCACCGAGGTTGTCCCAACCGCAATCACTCTGCCACCACGAGCCTTTGTCGCTGCAATCGCCGCGACCACTTCTTCTGGTACTTCAACGTATTCAGCATGCATATGGTGATCATGAATATTTTCCACGCGCACCGGTTGGAAAGTACCCGCGCCGACATGCAAAGTCACATAGGCAAACTCAACGCCTTTGGCTTGAATTTGATCCAGTAATGCTTGGTCAAAATGTAGCCCAGCTGTTGGTGCGGCAACGGCGCCCGGCTTTTGATTATAAACCGTTTGATAACGCTCTTTATCGGTTTCTTCATCGGGACGATCAATATATGGTGGCAAAGGCATATGGCCAATATGGTTTAAGATTTCCAAAACCGTTTGCTGGGCATTAAATCGAATCTCAAACAAGGCATCATGGCGTGCGACCATGGTCGCTAAATATTGGTCCTGCTCACCCAGATAAAGTTCTGTCCCCGGTTTAGGCGGCTTGGAACAACGAACGTGCGCTAAAATAGAGTGCTCATCGAGCATACGCTCAACCAACACTTCTAATTTACCACCACTGGCTTTACGACCAAATAAACGAGCTGGGATAACACGAGTATTGTTAAAGACTAATAAGTCTCCTGGCTCGATATAATGCAACACATCGGTAAATGTGCCATCAACCCGTTCACCGGTGGTGCCATTTAATCGCAGTAACCGACTATCAGTACGCTGCGCTTTCGGGTAACGAGCGATTAGCTCATCTGGGAGGTCAAAGTGAAAATCTGAAACTTGCATGGCTCTTTCTTGGTTATTGATAAGGTTAGCGACGGTTCATTTCGCGGCGCAACAGTATATACCCAAGCTCCGGCAAGATACAGGATTGTCAGCAGCCAGGATACGTTCAATCGATTAAGGATTGTAATCAAAAGTGACTTAGCGGCTTCTCTGCTGCGATTACCAGTAAAAGCTGACTTAACTCTCAGATATTAACCACAAACAAACCTATACTGAATATCAACAGACCGCGCGCCACGTTACGTTCATTGGCCAGTTAAACTTGGTTACCGATCATCGAAAGGAAAAGGAGTTGGTTATGATCAAAGTTGAAGACATGATGACTCGCAACCCACATACTTTGTTGCGTACCCACACAATAGCCGACGCCCGAAATATGATGGAAGCATTAGATATTCGTCATATCCCTATTGTCGATGCCAATCGCCGGTTATTAGGCATTATTACTCATCGTGATGTATTGGCAGCACAAGAGTCGAGTCTATACAACAAAATCACCGATACCTCACACACCGAAACGACTCCTTTATATGAGGTCATGCACACTGGCGTCATGTCGGTCGCTCCACAAGCCGGCCTAAAAGAAAGTGCTATCTACATGCAACGGCATAAAGTTGGCTGTTTACCGGTGGTCAGTAAAGGCGAGTTGGTCGGGATTATTACCGATAGTGACTTCGTCGCAATTGCTATCAACTTGCTAGAATTACAAGAAAACAGCGAGCCTGATGAAGTCGATACTGACAATGACAATGACTTTGAACAAGACGTTTTGTAACTGGCCAATAGCTAGCCGATAGAATGGATGGATGGATAAATAAAAAAGAGCATGGTGATCAATACCCTTGCTCTTTTTATTTTTGAGATAGCTTGCTATCACTCAGACAATTGAGTGATGCGATAAATTTATTAAAGTTGCAGTGTCCACTGCAACTTTACGTCATCAGATTATCACCATGCAGAAGTTAGAACTGCTCTTCTTCGGTTGAACCGGTTAGCGCAGTGACCGATGATTGGCCACCTTGAATCGTGTTGGTCATTTTATCAAAATAACCCGTGCCCACTTCTTGTTGGTGAGCAACAAACGTATAGCCTTTCTCAGCGGCGGCAAACTCTTTACGCTGAACCATTTCAACATAATGACGCATCCCTTCACCTTGAGCATAGGCATGGGCAAGTTCAAACATGTTAAACCACATATTATGAATGCCAGCTAAAGTGATAAATTGGTATTTATAGCCCATATTCGCTAATTCTTGCTGGAATTTAGCAATCGTTTCTGCATCCAGGTTTTTCTCCCAGTTAAACGATGGCGAGCAGTTATAAGCCAATAGTTGATCAGGGTACTGAGCATGAATCGCTTCAGCAAACTGTCTGGCTTCTTCTAAATCAGGTTTAGCGGTTTCACACCAAATCAAATCGGCGTACGGGGCATAAGCCAAACCACGAGAAATCGCTTGATCGATCCCAGCACGAACACGATAGAAACCTTCCGCCGTACGCTCACCAACAATGAAATCGGCATCATAAGGATCACAGTCCGACGTTAATAGATCCGCGGCATTAGCATCAGTTCGAGCAATCACCAGCGTGGTTGTTCCAGCAACATCAGCAGCCAGACGTGCAGCCACCAATTTTTGCACCGCTTCTTGAGAAGGAACCAGTACCTTGCCGCCCATATGACCACATTTTTTCACCGATGCTAATTGGTCTTCAAAGTGAACCCCAGCCGCACCCGCTTCAATCATCGACTTCATGAGTTCATAAGCATTCAGTACACCGCCAAACCCCGCTTCTGCGTCAGCGACTATTGGTAAAAAGTAATCGATCCCACCTTCATCTTGCGGAGCTTTACCATTTGACCATTGAATTTGATCAGCACGACGAAACGCGTTATTAATGCGTTTAATCACACTAGGAACTGAATCTACCGGATAGAGCGATTGATCAGGATACATCGTCCCAGCGGTATTATTGTCCGCCGCGACTTGCCAACCTGAAAGGTAAATCGCTTCGATACCAGCTTTAGCTTGCTGGACAGCTTGTCCTCCCGTCAAAGCACCAAGACAGTTAACGTAGCCTTTTTTAGCACTGCCGTTTACCAGTTCCCATAATTTATCTGCACCACGCTGGGCAATGGTATTGGCTGGGGTAACTGAGCCCCGAAGATTGACTACATCTTCTGCACTGTATGTCCGCTTAACGTGTTTCCAACGTGGATTCGTTGCCCAATCTTTTTCTAGTGCTTCGATTTGCTGGCGGCGAGTTAATGTCATGATCTGTCCCTCTTATTATTGGTTTCGCGTGGCTAATGGCACACGCCGATATCGTCCTTTTCGCCACTCACTCTGATTAGGTGAGTTTTGAAGTTCTGTTTCACGTTACATTTATTATTGGTTAAGACCGTTCTACGCCAAGTAGTCGTAGCCCGGGATAGTTAAAAAATTACCGAGATCGTCACTGGTAGTGAGACGTTCAATCAATTCAGCCGCTTCAGTAAACCGCCCCTGATCAAAACGTGCTTGTCCAACTTCAGCTTTAACGACTTCAATTTCTTGAGCTAAGTAATCACGAAATAACGTTTTCGTGACTACCTGTCCGTTATCTAAGGTTTTACCGTGCTGAATCCATTGCCAAATTGAAGCGCGAGAAATTTCTGCGGTTGCAGCGTCTTCCATCAAGCCATAAATAGGCACACAGCCATTACCAGAAATCCACGCTTCGACGTACTGCAAAGCAACACGGATATTATGTCGCATGCCTTGTTCGCTCCGTGGGCCATCACAAGGAGCAAGCAGCGCTTCTGCACGAATTGGCGCATCCGATAAGCGAGTGACATCCAATTGATTACGACGCTCACCCAGCACTTGATTGAAGACCTCCATAGCGGTATCCGCTAATCCAGGATGAGCGACCCAAGTCCCATCATGGCCATTCATCGCTTCGAGCATTTTGTCATGACGGATTTTTTCCAGTACTTGAGCGTTAAGCGCGGGATCTTTGGCCGGAATAAAGGCCGCCATGCCTCCCATGGCAAATGCGCCGCGTCGGTGGCAGGTATAGATCAGTAAACGTGAGTAAGCATTCAAAAATGGCTTATCCATCGTCACGACTTGACGGTCAGGCAATACGCGATCAGGGTGTTTTTTCAAGGTTTTAATGTAGCTAAAGATATAATCCCAGCGGCCACAGTTCAGCCCCACAATATGTTCTTTAAGAGCAAAGAGGATTTCATCCATCTGAAACACCGCAGGCAGAGTCTCAATCAGCACCGTCGCTTTTATCGTCCCGGTCTCTAAACCAAAATAATCTTCGGTAAAATGGAAGACATCACTCCACCATTGCGCTTCTTGGTAAGCTTGGAGTTTAGGTAAATAGAAATAAGGACCACTGCCTTTTTTCAATAACGCTTTATAGTTATTGAAAAAATACAAAGCGAAATCAAATAAAGCCCCGGGAATCGCTTGCTCAGCAAATAGGGCATGCTTCTCTTGTAAATGCAGCCCTCGAACCCGACAAATCAACACGGCTGGATCTTCTTTAAGTTGATAGACCTTATCGTTATCAGGATTACGATAACTGATGGTGCCATTCACCGCATCGCGCAAATTCACTTGTCCATCGAGCAGCTTATCCCAAGCGGGTGACATCGAATCTTCAAAATCTGCCATGAAGACTTTAACGTTGGCATTGAGTGCATTGATGACCATTTTACGATCCGTTGGACCGGTAATTTCTACTCTTCGATCTTGCAGATCGTTAGGAATACCGAGGATTTTCCAGCTGCCTTCACGAATATCGATGGTTTGCTCTAAAAAATCAGGCAGGTGACCTTGATCAATATGCTGCTGTTGTTGTTCGCGCTCATTGAGTAACGTATTCACTCGCGACGCAAAATGACGACACAGCTCAGCTAAAAAGGTTTGGGCTTCAACAGGGAAAATGGCGCTATGTTCCGAGGATAGAGTCCCCTTAATAACTAATTGATCGTGATGCTTAGCATTTTCAATGGCTGATGACGATTTATCGGGGGTTTGAGCAAGCATGGCATCCTTCCTTAGAGAGTATCTTTATCTGTCATTTGTAAATTTAGAACTACAAAAAACACAGTAAGCGTATAACAATAATATTGGCGAGTTGTGTTTATAAGCCTGACTTAATCCATCAATGGGTCAAAGGTAAGTCAGCACGATACAAACCAATAAACTCAAGACAAACATTACCCTATAAGCCATTACAATTAAAGAGCGAAAGTTAACACATCGTTAAATTCAACGTTTTATTCCGTTTCAAACTATCGTTTATTATTGGCTTGAAAAATGTAATTTATTACGTAATAAAATTACACTAAAAATTAACCTTGAAAGTCGTTTAAAACAGCCGTTCGATAATTAAATCGATCAGCGATATCGTATTTTCAGGGTTCAAGCAGGATAGATAACCGAATGTTGAAACAATGGAATGAGGAAAAGATGTAAAATTAACCATGTGAAGTTTTACTATTTTATGAAAGCTTCAAAACTTTATCGCTGTAAAATTTGACAAAAAAAGATTCACTAGCAGAGTTAAACTCTGTTTAATTAATAAAAAATGGCAAATAAAACTAGAAAAACCGCAAATATACAGGACAGCCAAACGGCTTAACATCATTATGCTCTCCAAACGACTTGGCACAATTAACCGCTAGCAAGCAAGCCACTGGCAAATTTATCTGCAAAAAACCACTACCAATGCCAATGAGAGCCAAACCTCGCTTTCACTGGCTCCATGAACATAGATAAATAATGGAATTAGAGTAAACAAACGTCGCTAATATCACGGCAGCTTCCAAAACAAAGAGTGTATCGCCGCCATCGTCGCTCCCTTATTGTGTCCTGAGAGAGCGTTATAATAACTGCGACACGACTTCGGCAAGCTGTTCGAAAGTTGGCTGGCGAGATGAACCGGGACGCCATACCACACCAATTTCTCGATAAGCCTGCTGACCGGGAGGATCAATAATCACTAAGTTTTGATTATCTAACAGACCATGTTCAATCGCCATTTGCGGAATAAACGTCATACCTAATCCGTTGGCCACCATTTGTACTAAGGTATGTAAACTGGTTGCCATAAAAGGATTGATTTTTTCTTTATCGGTTAACTTGCAAGCAGATACCGCATGCTCAGTTAAGCAGTGCTCATGCTCTAATAAAAATACCGATTCATTAGGCAGATCATCATAAGTGATAGGTACTCGAATACGGTCCGCCTGCTGACGGCTAATCACCATCCTAAAAGGATCTCGACCAACGATTCGACTCATCATCTGACCGATGTCCATCGGTAAGGCGAGAATTAATACATCGAGCTCTCCGACTCGCAAGGCGTTTAATAAATTAGCGGTCGTATCTTCGCGTAATAATAAGTGTAACTTAGGATAACGCTGGTTAAGCTCTTGCACCAAATCACACAATAAAAAAGGCGCGATCGTCGGAATGCACCCTAGTTTGAGCTGTCCTTCCATTGGCCCATTCTGACACTGCTGCCCTAACTCCAGCAGATCTTTACCTTTCGCCAGTAATTCACGCCCTCCCTTTACCACTTGTTCTCCGGCATAAGTAAAAACCAACGGGCTTTTTTTGTCTGATTTCTCATATAAAGGGCAACCAATCAGAGTCTGCAAATTTTGAATGCCTTTACTCAGTGTCGATTGGCTAACAAAACACCGTTCAGCCGCTTCACTAAAATGCCGTGTTTCATATAACGTAATCAAATAATGTAGCTGCTTTAAGCTTGGCCATTTATTCATCGTATTCTCTTTATTCTCCACTCAAATAGCTTAAAACGCGATTTCTCGTACCGAGTAAATTCAGCCACTAATCCTTATCGCTTTTTTCGATTAACTTAATCTATTTAATTCGCTTTTTTCTATGCTACATGGTGTACTATAGTTTGTCTCGTTTAAATGGACTTGATAAAACATGCTGTTTTATCAAGCATTAACCATCATCTTAGGAGCAAAAAAATGGTACTCGTAGGTCGTCAAGCCCCTGATTTTACTGCTGCAGCTGTTCTTGGTAACGGTGAAATCGTTGAAAACTTCAACTTTGCACAGTTTACAAAAGGTAAGAAAGCCGTTGTTTTCTTCTACCCTCTTGATTTCACTTTCGTTTGTCCTTCAGAGCTTATCGCTTTTGACAAGCGTTTTGAAGATTTCCAAGCTAAAGGGGTTGAGGTGATCGGTGTTTCTATCGATTCACAATTCTCACACAACGCATGGCGTAATACTCCGGTAGAAAACGGCGGTATCGGCCAAGTTAAATACCCATTGGTTGCAGATATCAAACACGAAATCGTTAAAGCTTACGATGTCGAGCATCCAGAAGCAGGTGTTGCATTCCGTGGTTCATTCCTGATTGATGAAGAAGGCCTAGTTCGTCACCAAGTGGTTAACGATCTACCTCTTGGTCGTAACATCGATGAAATGCTACGTATGGTAGATGCGCTTAACTTCCACCAAAAGTACGGTGAAGTTTGCCCTGCGCAATGGGAAGAAGGTAAAGCAGGCATGAAAGCCTCTAGTGAAGGCGTTGCCGCGTTCCTTTCTGAGCATGCTGGTGATCTAGGTAAAAAATAAGTTAATAGGTCACCATAGGCCTATTAATGGCTCGCGCTCAACTCGAGCCACACGGATAAAGGTTGGACACAATAAAAAGCGTTTAACGCATAAGCCAATCAGTTATAAGTAAAGTCATCAAAGCCCAAAACCAATAGGTTTTGGGCTTTTTTCATCTCTCTCATCAACAATAAACGTCAATTCCAAAGCTCTCTAAATCACTCACTCACACTATTTAAGGAAAGGCCACCTGCGTAACTTTACCTCTATTTCAGACCTTAGGTTAACAGACGCTATCGCGGCAGACTGATAAAATCAGCATCAAAAATCAAACCGTTTAAGTGAGAGATCATCATGAATTATGAACTTGAAGTCTGCATTGATAATATTGAATCGCTGCATTATGCCATTCAAGGAGGCGCAACGCGTATCGAACTTTGCTCAGCGTTAGCGTTAGGAGGCCTAACCCCCAGCTATGGCATGATGAAGCAAAGTGCTCGCCTATCAACCATTCCGGTGTATGCCATGATACGGCCACGCCAAGGCGATTTTTTGTATGATCACGATGACATCGCCATGATGTTAGATGACATTGATGCTGCGGCCGAAGCTAAGCTTCAAGGTGTCGTGCTTGGGGCCTTAACCGCACAGGGCGAGATAGACCAACCACAGGTCAAACAACTGCTTACCCGTGCTCAGCAACATGGTTTAGGCGTAACGTTCCATCGGGCAATCGATCAATGTCGAGATTTTCGTCAGGCGCTTGAACTCTTAATTGATTTAGGATGTGAGCGAGTACTTACCTCAGGGCAAGCACCTCAAGTAGAACAAGGTATCTCTACATTGGCAGACATGGTCTCCCTTGCCAAAGGCAGAATTCGCATTATGGCAGGCGCAGGTTTAACCGCGAATAATGTGACACAGATTATTCAACAAACTGGCGTGCAGGAAGTTCATTTATCAGGTAAAAGCGTGCGACCCAGTCACATGCAGCTCAAATCCGCTGCCGCAAAAATGGGCCGAGCGGATGTGGATGATTTTATGATCCCGGTAACGAATCCAACCGCGATTGCTCAAGTTGCTGAAAAATTGAGGATCTTGGTTTAGCGCAACGCATCGTCTATCGATTGTTTGCCCAAGTGACGAACATCTTTACCTTTTACAAAGTAAATAATGTATTCGCAAATATTTTGGCAGCGATCACCGACCCGTTCAATAGCACGAGCCGACCACATTACTTGCAAAATGTGCGGTATATTTTTCGGGTCTTCCATCATATAGGTCATTAATTGACGGATCACCGCTTCGTATTCTTGGTCTAATTTATCATCTTGTTTATGCAAAGCCGCCGCCGCGACCACATCCATGCGAGCAAAAGCATCTAAGACTTGATGCAGCATGGCGATGGCTTGACGGCAGAGTGGCTCTAATGAGACTTGAAAGCGACGTTCTTTATCGGCAGGGCTTTCTATTGCGATATAGGCCATTTTAGTCGCAACGTCGCCAATGCGTTCTAAATCGGTAATGGTTTTAATGATGGCCATAATCAAACGCAAATCTTTGGCCGTCGGCTGGCGCTTAGCGATGATTCGCGTGCACGCTTCATCGATTGACACTTCCATTTCATTGACTTGATGGTCATCTCGAACCACTTTGCGTGCCAACTCGATATCTTCTTTGTGCAGCGCCTGCATCGCCAAAGAGAGTTGCTGTTCCACCAATCCTCCCATGGTCAGTACATGGGTTCGAATCGATTCAAGTTCGACATTAAATTGTCCTGAAATATGTCGGCCTAACTGCATCATGCCATCCTATTTTTTGCTATTTGATTAGCCATATCGACCAGTAATGTAGTCTTCAGTCTGTTTTTTCAATGGAGAAGTAAAAATAGAATCTGTATCGGCATATTCGATCAACTTTCCCATATGAATAAAAGCCGTATGGTCACTGACTCGCGCCGCTTGCTGCATATTGTGCGTCACTATGACCACGGTATATTGTTTTTTTAACTCATGAATCAATTCTTCAATGGTTAAGGTTGAAATAGGGTCCAACGCGGAGGTAGGTTCATCCAACAACAATACCTCGGGTTCAATCGCTATCGCTCTCGCAATAACCAAGCGTTGCTGCTGTCCACCGGATAATCCAAACGCATTTTCGTGCAAACGATGTTTTACCTCATCCCACAAGGCCGCCGCTCGTAATGAATACTCTGCCGCGTCATCGAGTGTCCGACTGTTTTTTATACCTTGTAAGCGTAGACCATAGACCACATTCTCATAAATGGATTTAGGAAAAGGATTGGGGCGCTGAAAGACCATCCCGACTCGGCGTCGCAACGTCGGCACATCGACATCACTGTCATAGACATTTTTACCATGCAATTTCACGGCGCCTTCAACTCGACAACCATCGACTAAATCGTTCATTCGATTAATACAGCGTAATAACGTCGACTTACCACAACCTGAAGGACCAATAAATGCCGTCACCTGCCCTTTGGGAATACGCATCGAAATTCCATTTAAAGCACGAGTCTGTTGGTAATACAAACTGAGTTCTTCAATAGTAATCGCGGTTTGCTGATCCGTTAAATGATGAACATCTAAGGGAGGCTGATAACCTAATGTTTGCTCAACAGAAAACATATTTAATCTTGTCCTAAGGTTCGGTATTTTTCACGCAAGTTATTGCGAATATGAATGGCGGTTAAGTTCAACATCACGACCACGGTCACCAGCAAAAACGCCGTGGCATACACTAAGGGGCGAGCAGCTTCAATATTGGTGGTTTGAAAACCAACATCGTAAATGTGAAATCCCAAATGCATAAACTTGCGCTCTAGATGTACAAAAGGAAACTCGCTATCGACAGGTAAATTCGAGGCTAGCTTAACTGCACCGACTAACATCAAAGGAGCCACTTCGCCAGCGGCGCGAGCAATCGCAAGAATCAGCCCAGTAATCATCGCTGGACTGGCCATCGGCAGCACTATCCGCCAAATGGTTTCAAACTGCGTTGCTCCTAAGGCTAATGAACCATAACGCACTGATGGCGGAATGCGTGTTAACCCCTCTTCGGTGGTCACGATCACCACCGGTAAGGTAAGCACCGCTAACGTTAATGCCGCCCACAATAATCCCGGCGTACCAAAGGTGGGGGCCGGTAAACTATCAGCATAAAACACACTATCAATACTTGCGCCAATCGTATACACAAAAAAGCCCAGCCCAAATACCCCATACACAATCGATGGCACACCCGCTAAGTTGATCACCGCAACGCGAATTAAACGCGTAAAGGCATTGTCTTTAGCATATTCATGAAGGTAAACCGCAGCAATAACACCCAGAGGCATCACAATCACAGACATGATCAATACCAACAATACGGTGCCAAAAATGGCGGGAAAGACCCCACCTTCAGAATTCGAGTCGCGAGGCGAGTCGGATAAAAAATTCCACAAATGCTTCAGCCAGCGAATCACTTTCTCGGCATGGGTCATTTCATTGGGATACCAATAATCGAGCACCTGACTCATTGGGATACGAATCGTATCACCAGCCATATCTTGCAATAAAAGTCGCTGATCATCCAATGTTGCCCTTAAGCTTTCTAATCGTTGCTCAGCTTCGGCCAGCTCACTCACCCAGTGCTGCTCTTTTTGCTGGCGCTCTGCACGTTGGTTAGGGGTTTGTTTTAAAGAACTAGGGTCTAATAAACGAAGCGTCGTTAACTGATGAGCCAGTTCACGAATGCGCGGTCGAACTTGCTGCTCGATCTCCGCTCTTATCTGCTGAGTCTGCCCAAAAACGGTTGCTAACCACTGCGATGTACTTAAAGGCTGATCTTGACTGATGAGTGTTGATTCGAAACCAATCGGCTTACCATAAAACTGCCCGTCATGGGTTCGTTGTAAGACGACCCAACCATGAGCAAGCGTCGCCGGTGACAATTTAATATCAAGAATCGACAAAAAATCAGCCTGATAAATGTCTCGATTAGCCACCTTAATGTTTAATCGTTGCACGTGGCCTTGCGCAATCGCGTCTTCAGGTAGGCTTATTCCCATCTCAAGAAGATGATTCACCGTCACCTTTTCTCGAGCATAGAGCTGCCCAACCAAAGTATGACCATCTTCAGTTTGCCATTGATAGAGCGGCGCTGGCCAAAAATAAATTAATCCTTTCCAGCCAATTAATAACAATAAGCCTAATACTGAGATCAATCGAGTAGGAGGCGGGATCACTCCCGCCGTCCTCTCACACCACCGTACAAGCGTGGATCGCATACGGCGGTTCCGAATAGATTTTCAATGTTTCATACCCTTCCAACAATGAGTATAACCCCAACTCTTCCAACCGTTTGTTGGGTAAAGCCTGATTGACTTGGGGCGTCCGTGAGAGTTTCCACCATCCTTTATCTGAACCTGCGACTTTCCATGCATTAGGTTTGGCGACTCCTAAACTAATCAGCCACATCGCTATGCTGTATTTCCGCTTTTTCTGTTTTAGACGGTAGCACCGCAGTCGGCGTCTTATCCAACTGTCTAGGTGACTCATCGATGACGGCCTTAAGCCCAGTTTAAAGTAGTTCTGCCAACCTCGTAGATACGTCGATAGTTCCTTGATGATTGCCGGGAACGTTCGTCCTCTATTTCGTTTGGTGACTTGTCGCACTCGTTTCTTCATTTGATGCATGGCGTCATCACTGATACCTATCACACCATCATCGTTGAAGCGGTGTCCCAAGTAGCTACGCTCACTCACTCTGGTCGCCGCACTTTTCTCACGGTTTACCCGTAATTTAAGCGTCTGCTCCAAGAACTCCGTAACCGAGGTTTTCACCCGTTGCGCTGCTGCTTCACTACCTACGTAGATTTGGCAATCGTCTGCGTATCGGCAGAACTTATGACCTCTACGTTCTAACTCTTTATCAAGCTCATCCAATACGATATTAGAGAGCAGCGGCGACAGAGGACCTCCTTGTGGGGTTCCTCTTTGTCTTCGCTCTATCACTCCATTTCGCATCAGACCACTTTGTAGATATTTCCTGATCAGTTTCAGCACCCGTTTATCCGCGATATCTTGAGACAGCCGATACATCAGTCTGTCGTGATTGACGGTATCGAAGTACTTCTCCAGATCTATATCGACTACATATCCCCGCCCTTCTCGAATGTATTCACTCGCTTTCGACAAAGCATGATGAGCACTCCTTCTTGGTCTGAACCCGAAGCTGCTCTTTGAGAACTTCGGCTCATACAACTGTGTCAGGAGCTGTGCCATCGCTTGTTGTACGATGCGATCCTGAACGGTTGGGATACCCAGTTGGCGTACTCCACCTTTTGGCTTGGGGATTTCTACACCCAGAACGGGAGACGGTTGGTAACTTCCATCCAGTAAAGACTGGCGAAGTTGCTGCCCATTATCCAACTGGCGAAGCTTTTCCAAGGTCGCTGTGATCGTCAGTCTATCTACCCCACCGCACCCCTTGTTGCGCTTCACCTGTTTGGTCGCAGCGTTTAAATTACCCGGACTGAACATCTGTTCGAGTAATCGAGTGGTGTCCATCAAGACTCGTCCTTCTTTCTATGCCAAATCAGCTTGTTACGCTTCGTTTCCGTCAGTTCCACTTTTGGCTTCACCAATCGGAACGTAGAGATGGGTCGCATCGTTACTGTTACTCCACTGATTTGAATATCTGGCGACTGCTTCTTGACCTATTCAGTTCCGGCCTTCCCTTAAGTTGTACTTCCTCAAGGTACTATGCCTTCTGCTGACTCCTTATTACCCATCAGCATCCATCACTGGCTGCTTAGTTTCGTCCGAAACAGATAATAAGATCTCCCGAGGTAAGACGTTGTTCTTTCTCGTGGTCATGCCTGATTTACTGCATCGCACTTCTCGTCGAGTCGTTGGGCTATTCTATCTATTGCTAGGTTACCCAAGTCGACACAGCCTACTATCAGATTTCTGTTCGTCATCACCACGTTTTGCCATTTGCTTCCTTCAGATTTCACCTCACGATGAACACCCTTGCATAGGCTAACGGTTCCCGCTCGACTGAGCCCGTAGAGGACTTTCACCTCCTAGATCAACGCCATGCTCGGCGCACAACTGATGCTAACGGCACCAGCCGTCAGCCAAATCCAAGGAGAGCCAGATTGAAATTGCTGGGTCAGTTTCATTTACGTGCTCCCGATTACAATGAACGATATTTGGCGCGTAAGCGCTGACGCACCCACTCAGCAAAGGAGTTAACGATAAAAGTAAAGACAAACAGCAATAACGCCGCTAAAAACAGTACTCGATAATGAGAGCTCCCCACCGCAGACTCAGGTAATTCAATCGCAATATTGGCTGAAATGGTGCGCATGCCTTGTAAAATATTCCAATCAAGAATAGGCGTATTCCCTGTCGCCATCAGTACGATCATGGTTTCGCCAACGGCTCGCCCCAACCCCATCATGATTGCCGAAAAAATTCCTGGGCTGGCAGTCAATAACACGACATGGGTTAAGGTTTGCCATCCAGTCGCTCCTAGAGCCAATGAACCATCCGATAAATGTTTCGGAACCGAGAAAATCGCATCTTCTGCAATGGTAAAAATTGTTGGGATCACGGCAAATCCCATCGCAATCCCCACAATTAACGCATTACGCTGATCAAAACCAATACCTCTTTGATCCAAAAAGAGCAGTACATCTCCGGCAAACAAGACTTGTTCGATGAGATGACTAGAAGAGAGCGTCAATGCCATGATAACGATCATTAATGGCACTAAGATCAGTGCTTGCCAACCGGAAATATCATACCCCAAATAACGTTTAGGTAACCAAGACCAGATAACACCTATCATTAACGTCGAGATGGGTAAACCGATTAAGAGTGCGACCACCGCCGCCAAATTGTTTTCTACGATAGGGGCAAACCATAGCCCAGCGAGAAAGCCAATGATCACCGTTGGTAGCGCCTCCATCAATTCAATGGTCGGCTTCACCACTCGACGCATCGCGGGTTTCATAAAATAAGCGGTATAAATAGCGGCAAACACCGCTATCGGCACGGCAAATAGCATGGCATAGAAAGCGGCTTTCAATGTACCAAACGCAATCGGCACTAAACTTAATTTCGGTTCAAACTGCTCATTCGCCGCGGTTGACTGCCACACAAACTGCGGCTCTGGATAGCCTTCATACCAGACTTTTTTCCATAGAGCTGAAAAGGAAATCTCAGGGTGAGGATTATCCAATTCAATGACCTGAACGATTCCATCGTCCCAAGTGGCAATATAACGCTCGTTATTGGACATCACCGCTAACGTTGGCGCTCTAGGGAAAACCCGCTCAAACAACACCAGTTTTTCGCTGGTGGTATAATGACTTTGTAGCGTGCCATTAGGATAAAAAGTATAAAAACCTTTACGCTGAGTATCCGTCAGCAAAAGCTGAATAGACGGCGCCAGCTGAAAATCACGAATCGACTGCAACTGGCGTTGACCTTGGTGTAAAACATCAAACCATTGACTGACAACGCCATTCTCGTAAGTAATCAGCAGCGAGTAAGCGCCGGACAATAAGGTCATATTCGTCACTAAGCGCTGCGGCTGGCCGCGACTAAGATCCACTTGTTCACGCAGACGATACGCTTCACCATCACGCTGAATAACCGCCAATTGCGAGCCAGTACGTAAGTAAATCGTCTGGCCATCTGGAGTAATAATGAGTTGATCCAGTTGCGCGTAGCGAGTCGGTAATACCGTTTCTGCCATGGCTAAAGGCGCTTGTCGCGCCAGCCAACGAATCATCACCCGTTGGTCAGCCAAATAACTGACCGTGTAAAGATAGTCAGCCGTTAGCGCAAAGTTGAACTGTTCAATCACCGCTTCCTCAGGGGCTGCAACCAGCGTAGATTCGGTGGTTAATAACTCAAGCACAGGGGTAAACTCTCGTCGCTGTTGAGTCATTGAATAATCAAACCGAGGACGGAAAAGATGCACCTGGTGCGCAGCATCCAAAACCGCATACCACCCGTCTTGTGCCGTACCGGCTTCTATTTTTACAGGAACAAAAGACAAGGACTGTCGCCATAACGGCTGATCACTCAGTTGCTTTAGCGCCCAAAATTCCGCGTCACCATGCTGATCGACCACGAACAGATGCTCACCATAATCATCCATCGCCAGTAACTGAGGCTGCACAGAAGAAATCGGCTGTTTAGCAAAGTTGGCATCAAGCTTGGCATCTGCAAAAAGTGGCAGGGTGACCAACGCCAAATAAACAAAAATTAAAATCAGAGCCGCTAAGACTCCAACCCCACCACAGGTTACCGCAAAGCGAACGCAACGATCTTTCAAACGTCGTTTATGATCTCGTTGCTGTAATGAAAATTCACTGTGGGGCATCAATTCACTCTATCCTTGTTATCTTGAGAGGGCGGCCGAGCTTAGAAAACGGTAGTGACCAACAGCACGGAGAGTAAGAATAAGATCGCGAGCGCAAGAAGCGCATCAGAATAACCAGCCGCTTAACTATGTGAAGCGTTTCATACTTTATGGTGCTACAGGGTATACTATTTCAAATACGTGACGGTTATATTACAGCGCAGATAAGCAACTGAAAACAAAACCACTCTATATCAACTCAATTTGTAATAATTATGTCATATCATCGCTTTAGTTTGCACAATGATCATTGCGACTGGCTTATCTACCAATAACGTCGATCGTCAGATAGACGGCAAGTCCGTCGCCATGAGTATAGATAAACGATGTGATTGAGATGAAGTAAAATATAAATTAGGCAACGGATAAGCATGGCGGAAACCGACGTATCATCTCGTCAGGTTTTCGAGCTTAAGCAAAAGAAAGGAATCCATGAGTACCGAAAAGTTGTACATCGACAAAGAATTAAGTTGGCTTTCGTTTAATGAACGTGTGTTGCAAGAAGCGGCAGATAAAACGGTACCATTGATTGAAAGAATTCGTTTTTTAGGTATTTTTTCTAATAACTTAGATGAATTCTATAAAGTCCGTTTTGCTGATGTCAAACGGCGAATTTTAATCAACCGTGAACAAGGCGTAAAAGATAGCTCCAAGCATCTACTGAGTAAAATGCAGAGCAAAGCGTTTAAACTGAACCAAGATTTTGATCGTCTATACAGTGAATTGATTGTCGAAATGGCCCGGCGGCGGATTTTTTTAGTCAATGAGACCCAACTCGATACCCTACAACAAAAGTGGATCAGTAAATATTTTCATAAAGAGGTATTACCTCATATTACTCCGCTATTGCTGCGTGATGATATTGATGTATTGCAGTTTCTTAAAGATGAGTACGCTTACATTGCCGTTGAGCTTAAAAAAGACCAGCAATCAAGCTATGCCCTGCTCGAGATCCCAACCGATCATTTACCTCGCTTTGTCATGTTACCTGAGCAAAAAGGCAAAGGACGCAAGACCATTATTTTGCTCGATAATATTATTCGTTACTGTTTAGATGATATTTTCCGTGGCTTTTTTGATTACGACACGCTTCACGGCTACGCAATAAAAATGACTCGAGATGCAGAGTACGATTTACGCCGCGAAGTTGAGTACAGTTTACTCGAACAATTATCAGAAGGCTTAAGTCAGCGACTGACCGCGATGCCCGTGCGTTTTATCTACGAACATGACATGCCTGAAGCCATGCTGACGTTTTTATGTGAAAAACTCAAAATTTCTTATTATGATAGTCTGCTTCCCGGTGGTCGTTATCACAACTTTAAAGACTTTATCGCGTTTCCCAATGTTGGGCGCGATTACTTAGAAAACCGTACATTACCACCTCTCAAATGTGCTGATTTCGATGGTTACTTAAACGCCTTTGATGCCATTCGTAGCCAAGACATCTTACTCCACTACCCTTACCATCGCTTTGAGCATATCACCGAGTTAGTGCGCCAAGCCTCGTTTGATCCCAAAGTGATCAGTATTAAAATCAACATTTATCGGGTAGCTAAAAACTCTAAATTGATGAATTCGTTGATCGATGCAGTGCATAACGGTAAACGTGTCGTCGTGGTCGTCGAGCTGCAAGCGCGTTTTGATGAAGAAGCCAATATCGAATGGTCCCGGATCCTCACTGAAGCGGGCGTTGACGTGATTTTTGGTATTCCAGGAATGAAAATTCATGCCAAGTTACTGTTGATTACTCGTCGAGAAGAGAGTGAATTAGTGCGCTATGCACATATTGGTACCGGGAATTTCCATGAAAAAACCGCACGGATTTATACTGACTTTTCTTTACTCACCGCCGATCATGAACTCACCAATGAAGTGCGTAGTGTGTTTGCGTATATTGAAAATCCATTTCGCCCGATTAAATTTACTCACTTACTGGTTTCACCGCGAAATAGCCGTACCCAGTTGTATCGGTTAATTGATAGTGAAATTGCCAATGCCCGTAACGGTAAGAAGGCTGAAATCATGGTTAAAGTGAATAATTTGGTTGATAAAGGATTGATCAATAAACTCTATGGTGCGAGCAGCGCGGGCGTTAAAATAAAAATGATCATTCGCGGTATGTGTTCATTAGTTCCCGGTATTGCAGGAGTCAGTGATAACATTAGTATTATTAGTATTGTTGATCGTTTCTTAGAGCATCCACGAGTACTGATCACCCATAACGATGGCGACCCTTTAGTCTATATCTCTTCGGCTGACTGGATGACACGTAACCTCGATCATCGGATTGAAGTAACCACACCCATTCGTAGCCCACGTTTAAAACAACGGATCATCGATATCATTAATCTCCAGTTTACCGATACCGTCAAAGCTCGAGTTATCGATAAAGAGATGAGTAACCGTTACGTCAAACGCGGCAATCGGAAAAAAATACGTTCACAATTGGCTATTTACGACTACCTTAAACAAATAGAAAAAGAAACACGCAAACCCAAAGGAAACCTTGAGCCACATGAAAACCCACTCTGAGATCACTTCTCCAGACAGTAGCGAATCGACCAGCCGAGAAATCGCGGCGATTGATCTTGGCTCAAATAGCTTCCATATGGTGGTCGCAAAAGTCGTTGAACAAGATTTACAACTGATCAGCCGCCATAAACAACGGGTGCATTTGGCATTAGGCTTAGATGAACAAAAAAATCTGGATCACGCCTCCATTGAGCGAGGGTTAGCCTGTTTAGCCATGTTTGCTGAGCGGCTCCAAGGGTTCAAAGTCGAGAATGTCCGTATCGCGGCCACCCACACCTTACGTCAAGCTAATAACGCTCACCTTTTCTTACAACGAGCGTTAGAGGTGATGCCTTTTCCTATCGAAATTATTCCTGGTAGTGAAGAGGCGCGATTAATTTATCTTGGTGTAGCTCATACTCAACCGCAAGCAGACTCTATGCTGGTCGTCGATATTGGCGGTGGAAGTACGGAGCTGATCATCGGTAAAGGCTTTGAAGCTGAATTGGTTAACAGCAAACAGATGGGCTGTGTCAGTTACACTGAACGCTTTTTTACCAATGATAAACTGTCAAAGAAAAAGTTTGCTCAAGCGATTTTATCGGCGGAACAAAAACTCGAGTCCATGGCCAGTAAATATCGTAAAAAAGGCTGGCAGCGTGCATTTGGCTCGTCAGGTACCGTCAAAGCTATCCATGAAGTATTGATTGGCTTAGGCTACGACGATGGCGTGATCACCCAAGAACGGCTACATAAATTAGTCGATAAGCTGTGTGAGTCTAATCAAATTGCGGATATTCAATTAACCGGACTGACTGATGATCGTAAACCGGTCTTTCCTGCCGGAGTCGCCATCTTAACCGGTGTCTTTAATGCATTAAAGATCAAGGAAATGCATTTTTCCGATGGCGCATTGCGCGAAGGCTTACTGTATGAAATGGAAGATAGGTTCAAGTACGACGATGTCCGTTTACGCACGACAGAAAACTTAGCGGTCAAACACTTCGTTGATTTAGAGCACGCGGCAAAAGTTAAGGGCTACGCTAAAGAGTTTTTGAGTCAAGTTAATGACGAATTAGGACTCAAAGCCAACAGTGATTTATTTGCGCTACTAGAATGGGCTGCGCTACTCCACGAAGTTGGCCTTAGCATCAGCTTACAAGCCTTTCATCGTCACTCCGCTTACATCTTACAGCACACCAATATGCCAGGGTTTAACAGTGAACAACAAAGGGTGCTCGCCACGCTGGTTCGCTTTCAACGTAAAGCTCTTAAGCTTGGTGAAATGAGCGATTTCTATCTCTATAAGAAAAAACACATCATCGGCCTTATCCGCGTGTTACGGTTAGCGATTGTCCTAAATGGACAGCGCAATGATGATCCACTTCCCGAGATTCGCTTAAGTGCCAAAGAAGATCGGTGGCAATTAACATGCAATGATCCAGCTTGGCTTGAAAACAATAAACTGCTGCACATCGATTTACTCAGTGAACAAGCCTATTGGCATAAAGTTGGTTGGACGTTAACGTTTTAAATCAAGTGGGTCAAAGCCTAGATTTAACTGCTGGCATGCGCGGTAAACACAGATCACTTAATCCCCACTTTGGCCAATTCTTGCTGCGCGACCTCAGCAGATATGGCTAAGTAACCTTCTTTGCTAACCAGATCTTGTCCCTGCTTAGAAAAGATAAAACGCACAAATTCTCTTTCCAGCGGCATTAATGGCCGCCCTGGGTGTTTGTTAACGTACAAATACAGATAACGAGATAAAGGGTATTCACCAGACAAAATATTATCGTGTGAGGGATAAACGTAATCTCGTCCTTGGCGAGCAATCGGGACCAGTTTCACTCCAGAAACACGATAGCCTACCCCAGAATAGCCTAATGCATTAATCGATGAAGCAACCGACTGCACCACAGAGGCTGAACCCGGCTGTTGATTGACATGGGCTTTAAAATCACCGCCACACAACGCGGTTTGCTTAAAATAGCCGTACGTTCCCGACACCGAATTACGTCCAAACAACTGCATGCGTCGCTGTGCCCATGAGTAATCTAGACCTAATTGTGACCAACGGTTGATCGATTCTGTGGCCCCGCAACGTAACGTTACTGAAAAAATCTGATCGAGCTCGGTAAAATTTAATCCCTCGATGGGATTATCTCGATGAGCAAACACACCAATCGCATCAATCGCAATCCGTAACTCAGTCGGCTTGTAGCCATGGGTGCGTTCAAACGCTTCAATCTCTCGTAGACGCATTGGTCGACTCATCGGTCCAAATTGCGCTGTTTCTTCCGTTAAAGCTGGCGGTGCCGTCGATGAGCCTGATGCTTGTACTTGAGCATTAACATTAGGATACAGCTCATTAAACGCTTCTGCCCAAAGTGTTGTCAGCCCGGCAAGAGTATCCGAGCCCACAGAAAGGACACTCCCCGATATACCCGGTACGCGATGATAATCGGTGAGTGATTGCGAAGCTCCTGAGCTGAACGGAAAACTCGCCATCATCACCATCAACCAACGTCTTAATTGCATTTCACCACCAAACGTTTCGGTAACACAAACGAGAAACAGCTCCCAACGCCAACTTCACTGCGAATATCTAAATGGCTATCGTGATGGGAAAGCGCATGTTTGACAATCGCCAACCCCAGACCACTACCACCGGTATCGCGTGATCGCGCTTTATCCACTCGATAAAAACGCTCGGTTAAGCGATGCAAATGCTGAGCCGCAATCCCTTCACCACGGTCTTCCACTTCAAACAACGCTCCTTGTTCAGTATTTTGCCAGCGAACCTGAATCTCTGCGCCCGCTGGGGTATATTTCACGGCGTTATAAACTAAATTAGAAATAGCGCTACGCAGTTGGTCTTCATCGGCTAAGACTTTAAGCTGTTTATCCACAGTAAAACGAATCTGATGAGCCTGTTCACCACTTAAACTTAACGCTTCTTTTTCTAACACCTCAAGCATCGCTGGGACATCAACTTCTTCATCCAACTCATGAATGGGCGAAGCCTCAATTTTCGATAAGGTGAGCAATTGATTAACTAAACTCGACATCCGATTCAACTGCTCGGTCATCACTCCGTGGGCTTTCGGCCACATTGGACCGAGTAGCAGATCTGGGTCTTCCGTCATTTCTAAGTAACCTTGCAGAACCGTCATTGGCGTGCGTAACTCATGCGATACATTAGCAAAAAAATTTCGTCTCATGCCTTCAAGCTGCTTCACCTGAGTCACATCACGTACGACCATTAAATGTTCACCTTCGGTGTACGGCACGATACGTAGCTCTAAAGATCGCTCAACATTCAATGGCGAGTGCATGGTCAACGGTTCTGAAAAATCATTTTTCTGCAGATAATTGATAAAACCTGGAGTGCGGATCAAATTGGAAATCGGTTGTCCAGCATCATCGGGCCAACGAAATCCCAACAAATACTGGGCTAAGCGGTTGCACCACACAATATTGCCTTCCGCGCGAAATACCACCACCGCATCAGGTAACGATTCTGCACCATTACGAAAACGGCGAATTAAATTGGTGAGCTCTTTGCGCTTTTTGCGTTGCCGCTGCTGCAAACGATAAATACCATTAAACAGCGACTCCCAATTCCCTGAACCAGAAGGGGGTGTTAAGCGCTTTTCATCCCACAACCAAGCCGAAAATCGCACTTGATTATGCAAATGCCAAACCAGCTGTAATGCCGTTGCCGCTAACAGCAACCAAGGCATATGCCCAAATACCCAGCCAACAATCAGCCAGGGAAGGTAAAAAAAAGCCAGCTCCCAGGCCAGCTTTTTCCAAGTTAATCGTTCAACCATAATACTCCACAACGGGCCGACTTAAGCTTTGGTTGAAAACCGGTAGCCAGCGCCACGCACGGTTTGAATCAGCTTATCATGCCCGGCATCTTCTAAAGCTTTACGCAAGCGGCGAATATGCACATCCACCGTACGATCTTCGACATAGACATTGGTGCCCCAGATGTTATTCAGCAGTTGCTCTCGACTGTATACGCGCTCTTGTTGAGTCATAAAAAAGTGCAGCATCTTAAACTCGGTCGGTCCCATATCTAGCGCCACATCATCAGCGGTCACTCGGTGAGACACCGGATCCAATTTTAAACCTTGCACGTCAATGACATCTTCTAATGAGGTAGGAGTAACACGGCGAATAACCGCTTTTAAACGCGCAATCAACTCTTTCGGTGAAAAGGGTTTGGTGATGTAATCATCCGCTCCCACTTCTAAACCACGAACTTTATCTTCTTCTTCACCCCGAGCGGTCAGCATGACAACCGGAATGTTACGTGTTAACTCTTCACGTTTCATGTGTTTGATAAAGTTAATCCCGCTACCGCCGGGTAGCATCCAATCGAGCAGAACAAGATCGGGGAAAGGTTCAACGAGCTTAGTCACCGCGCTATCATAATCTTCAGCTTCCACTGCTTGATAGCCTTTTTGTTCAAGCACAAAACACAACATTTCACGAATGGGTGCTTCATCCTCAACGACCAGAATCCTTCTAGACATAATTGAATAACCTTTGTTATTAATCAACGCTATGCATTATGGGAAATGATTATGACACTTTTGTGACCTTTGCAAACTAATTTTCATATAAAGTTCACGCTTGTGTACGGTTTACGAGGTGATTAGCGTGACCAAACTCCGCTAACCAATCGTCATTTCGTGTCGTAAGAGTATAAGACATTAATCGTCAATTCCCCTATCATAGACGAATTGTGAACAACCAAAAGAAGCGCACTATGTGGTTTAAAAATTGTATGGTGTATCGCGTCAATCGTGATATTCCCTTTAATGCGGATCAACTGGAAACTCAACTAACGGAATTTCGTTTTAGCCCTTGCTCTAGTCAAGACAAACAGAAGTTTGGTTGGGTGCATGCCCTTGGTAAACATGGCGATATGATGACGCACGTTAGTGATGGACGAATACTGATTTGCGCTAAAAAAGAAGAAAAAATGCTCCCGGCATCGGTGATCAAAGAGTCTTTGAATGCCAAAGTCGACACCATTGAGACGCAAGAAGGTCGACCACTCAAGAAAAAAGAGAAAGAAACCTTAAAAGAAGAAGTCATGATTGATTTGCTGCCGCGAGCCTTCAGTCGTAGCCATTATACCTACGTACTCATCATGCCTAAAGAAGGGTTAATTCTGGTCGATGCTAGCAGCTATAAAAAAGCGGAAGATGTTCTGGCTCTGCTGCGCAAAACCATGGGTAGCTTACCCGTCCTGCCAGCAATTCCTGAAATTGCGGTCGAAACCACATTGACTCAATGGGTCAAGGACGGCAACGTACCACAAGGCTTTACGCTCTTAGAAGAAGCAGAGTTAAAATCCACCTTAGAAGATGGCGCAACCATCCGTTGTAAAAAGCAAGAGCTGACCAGTGATGAAATCATCAGTCATATTGCCGCTAATAAAGTCGTCACTAAACTGGCACTCAATTGGCAAGACCGGATCAGTTTCATCCTCGCCGAAGATTGCAGCTTAAAGCGTTTGGCATTTAGTGATGAGCTCAAAGACCAAAACGAAGATATTCCAAGAGAAGACCAAGCGGCGCGATTCGATGCGGATTTATCGTTAATGTGTGGTGAATTTTCTGCTCTATTACCTAACTTATTTGATGTATTAGGCGGCTTACCGTCAAACGACGCCTAACGGCCTATTCAGGCTGGTATCTCCAGCCTGAATCCTTTCTCTTCATCCTTCCACGACAAGACCAAGACGCCAAGGAATAATAACCTGAAAAAGAGTATGGTCACCGCTTACCTTTTGACGTAAAATTTGCGCCCTTTCCAATACCATGAGGTGGTATTGGCCTGACTTGAAATCAGATTGAGAAGCTAATAATGAGTACAACATCCCCTTTCGTCCCTGAGCTACTGTCACCTGCCGGTAGTCTAAAAAATATGCGTTATGCCTTTGCTTACGGCGCAGATGCTGTTTATGCCGGCCAACCGCGTTACAGCCTACGCGTACGTAATAACGAGTTTAACCACGAAAATCTGCAAATCGGCATTAACGAAGCGCATGCACTGGGTAAAAAATTCTATGTGGTGTGTAATATTCAGCCACACAACTCAAAATTAAAAACCTTTATTCGCGATTTAAAACCGGTTATCGACATGGAACCGGATGCATTAATTATGTCCGATCCCGGCCTGATCATGATGGTACGTGAAGCGTTTCCTGAGATGGCGATTCATTTGTCAGTACAAGCTAATGCGGTTAACTGGGCAACGGTTAAGTTTTGGTCAACCCAAGGTGTCGAACGCGTAATATTATCTCGCGAGCTGTCACTAGAAGAGATCGAAGAAATTCGCCAACAATGCCCAGAGACTGAGCTAGAGATCTTTGTCCATGGCGCACTGTGCATGGCCTATTCGGGCCGCTGTTTATTATCAGGCTACATGAATAAACGAGACCCGAACCAAGGTACTTGCACCAACGCTTGCCGCTGGGAATACAAAGTAGAGAAAGCACAAGAAGATGCGTTAGGGCAAATTGTCGAACAGTTCGATCCAAGCGCCGCCCAAGCGATTGAAGTACAAACAGAACGTCCCGATAACACCTTAGGGTTAGGTAAACCGATTGATGATGTCGTGCTGTTGTCTGAAAGCCACCGCCCTGAAGAAAAAATGGCCGCGTTTGAAGATGAACATGGTACCTATATCATGAACTCAAAAGACTTACGCGCGGTTCAGCACGTTGAACGTTTAACCAAGATGGGTGTTCACTCGCTCAAAATTGAAGGTCGTACTAAGTCATTCTATTACTGCGCCCGAACGGCTCAAGTTTATCGTAAAGCGATTGATGATGCCGTCGCTGGCAGACCGTTTGATGACAGCCTAATGGGCACCTTAGAAAGCCTCGCGCATCGCGGCTATACCGAAGGTTTCCTACGTCGTCATACTCATGATAGCTACCAAAACTATGACTATGGTTATTCTGTCTCCGATAGTCAGCAATTTGTCGGTGAGTTTACCGGTAAACGCCGTGGTGATTTAGTTGAAGTGGAAGTGAAGAACAAGTTCTGTGTCGGTGACAGTCTTGAGTTGATGACCCCTAAAGGCAATATCATTTTTACTCTTGAAGTGATGGAAAACCGCAAGTCGCAAGCCATTGATGATGCAAAAGGTAATGGTCACTTCGTGTTTATTCCTATGCCTGAAGACTTAGATCTTGAGTACGCGTTATTAATGCGTAACCTCAATGCCGGTCAAGATACTCGCAACCCAACAGGCAAATAATCATGGCACTATTGATCACAGACAAATGCACCAACTGTGATATGTGTGAGCCAGAGTGTCCAAACGGCGCCATTTCGATGGGTGAATACGTTTATGAGATTAACCCAGATTTATGTACCGAGTGCAAAGGACACTATGATCAACCGACCTGTCAGTCGGTGTGTCCGATCAATAACTGTATTATTACGGATCCTCAACACATTGAAAGCGAAGAACAACTGCTAGAAAAATTTGTTATCCTTCAAGGATTAGCTTAGCTATTTTTTAGTGGTTGCTTGATAAAAAAATCCGCCAGTGAAGGCGGATTTTTATTACTGATTAATTCAACTTATTTACTTAGCGACGGCGACGGAACCAGCCAAATGTCAGTAAAGACAAGAGGCCAAAGCCACCCAGTGAGCCACCTGAACCTGAACCATCATAGCTTGGCACAGCAACTTTACCTGTACTAATACCATCGGTTGCAGCTACTTCAATCATCATTTCTTTACTGGAACCAGCCACTTCAGACCAAGTCACTTCAGCCTCATTGACTTTCACAACCGCTTGATCGTCTGCAACATCTTGACGCATTAGATACATGCGAACGGTATATTCACCACGTGGTAAATTAGCCACGTTAAAACTTACCGTTTGAAGGCCATCTTTTTTCAAGCCCACTACAGGGATCTGAGGTTTATCGTTTGATTTCAAACCGCTAGTGATGACTAAATAAGCTTTATCGTCTTTTTTAGCATCGACATTGACAACAAATGGGATATCAACGCGGCTACTATCTATAGTAAAGCGAATCCGTTCACTCCCTTGCTCTGCGTATTTATAAGCTAGATTCATTAACACAGGATCATGATCTGATGAACGAAAAGCCGTTACTACTGGGTTAGAGTAGTCTTTATCCGTACTATGGAACTTACCGGGGTTAGTACCCGCATTTCTCTTAGCATAATCAAACAGTGGAGTTTCTGAGCTATTGATATGCCAATCAACCGCATCAACAACTCGTCCTTTAAGACCAGAACTGACTAACATATGATCTAACGAGCCAATTTCATCGTTGTAAGAGTAACTCCAGCTTGGTTGGCGACCTTTCTTTTCATCCATCATGTGTACAGCATTGGTATACCCAAAAGAACGAGTAATCACAGCACCATTAGAACCAAATTGAGGTTGATTACCAATCCAAGTATCACGAGCCGCCGTCAATACTTTATTTGTCGGATTGCTGGTCAAAACTAGCATTGGATCTTCTTTAGCATACGAGTTTAAGTCCCCCATAATGATGCGATCATTATCTGGATAACGTTTAGCTAATTGTTCACCTAATTGAACGGCCCCTGCAACACGGAAGTTTTCGCAGTTACCTTGCTGATCTTCATCTATCGGGTTATTACTTGAGTCTCGATTTTGGAAGTCTTCCCAACAAGCTGAGCCTTTAGATTTAAGATGGTTAACGGAAATGGTTAACTTTTTCCCAGTGTTATGCACTAAAAAAGTCCCCGTTAATGCATCACGTTGATAGGCACGTCCACTCCCAATTAACTCTCCTTTACTGTTAGTTAAAACATTGCCATTTTCATCAGTAATAGCTGGTGCTTCTTGTCGAGGCATCGGTATAATATCCACTTCTTCCAATGTGACTTTACTTGGTCGGTAAATGAGACCAGTGGTAATCGCATCAGAGCCAATAGTGTCTTCAGAAGTAATCAACTTATCGCCGTTCGCATCATACGCCACAAAGGTATAGCGGTTGCCGACGTAACGTGCATCAGTCCGTCTGGAATAACGATCTTCAGTGTATTCTTGGTTAAGCGTATCAACTAGCTCTTTAATTGCTCCATAATGACCAAATCCATTATTTTCAATCTCCATTAAACCAATTACATCAGCATTCATGCCATATAATGCTTTGACTAATTTGGCTTTTTGTAGCTCAAACTCAACTTGACTCTCTGCACCACGATTTAAACCATGAGGGTTATAGTCCCCTTTAAATGGCGAGTTGAAAAAATTCAGTACGTTCTTAGAAGCAACCCGTAATACAAACTCATCAGAATTTACTGTTGAATCAATAACAGGAGAATTTTGACGGCCATTATTAGCTTTAAAGTTTGCTTTAGTCACATCAGACGTAGGTATTAAGCGATATTCATCGTAACTATAATTAATAACGCCTTGCATCCCTACTACACTGTCATCCACACGAATATAGTTATTGGTCGGATTATCAGTCCAAGCAGGGAAATAAGGAATGACACCATCGGCTGCTTTTGCATCACTTTCAACATATAAACGACGATCTTGGTTATCGATGATCGAAGCTTTCGATGAATCAGAACCTGCTGGGGCAAGTTGGTTCGGATGCAAGTTAGTTTTCTCATAAGATAAAACGAGATTGCTACGATAAGAGGCATAGTCAAAGCTGAAAGTTCGAGTCACTCTCATGTCTTGCTTACCTTCTCGTGAAGTATCAATATCTTCAGGAAGCGTCACCAACATCCCTTCATGACGCTCAAGCAATTTGCGGAATGAACGTTCATCACTATCAATCATAGTTAATGGAGTCGGGGTGATTTGAACTGGCGTAGAGTTCATGACTTCCCATTTATTTTCGGTAGGATTTAATTGTGTGGAGTTATAGTACTCTTGTACTTTTCCACGGAAACACAACGTTTGCCCAACTAAGTTAGTATCAATTCCTGAAGGAAAATAGACGAACAGACCATCTGACGTTTCTGGATCGCCATCACCATGTTGATCTTGAATATAATAGCCTTTGGTTAGCCCTGTTGTAGTCGCAACCACTACACCTTCGACTAGATATTCATCGTCACTGTAGAATTTATTATTTTCTACATCAACCAATGGAGAGTTCCACCCATTCCCTTGAATTTCATAAATGGCTTTTTTCATAATGGAACTAGGCGCATCACTACAAACCCCGGTTTGCGGTACGGGTTCAACTGGAGCGCCAGATAGCCCAGTACCTAAGCCTGCTGGAGAATCTACTGAATATTCAACCCAATCAGCTGCAATAAATGAAGAGCTGGGCTGTGATAACTCACCAGTATTACGTACCAATGTTTTCCGATATCCCCAACCAGTGGTGTTACCCGAAACCGTCTTAGCGCCAACAATATCATGAGTATTGGCTCGAATAGCCTCTCTAGCATCATCACCATCAACGTAACAGACAGTCTCATCAGAACAGCCGGGATTAATCACGGGATGGGCGATAAAAATCGCATCGTCGCCATTAAACACAAATCCAGCGACTTTAGTTTGTACACCAGCGGGAATTTCAGATTTTATTGTATCGACAAGAGAACCATGATGGATAACAATAGATTGTCCTGCTCCTAAAGTTACCCCATTAAGCATATTGATGCCTTGAAATGAATCAGCACCACTTCCAGAGAAACCATCCATATACAAGGCGGTATTTTCAAACGTATGAGCTTCAGCGCCCACATTGGTAATTTCTATTGCTTTGTTATTGCTCATTCCCATCAAATAACGTGCAATCACAATATCATTGATATCGGCAAAAGCAGGTGCTATCAGTGAGCTACCAACCGCTAATGCTAAGAGAGACATTTTATATTTCATAAGTATATCCTTAATTCTTCACTAAGCGGATTAGAAAAAGACTTTCGCTTTCGCATAAACATCTTGATAGGCTTCACCGATATTGCCTTCTACTTCAATCACAGAAGAACGACTCGGTTTATAACGCACACCGATGGTTTGGAAACTCCGACTGCGGCCCATCGCTTCCCAGAGCTCGACATCGTGGCCCCACTGTTGGCTTCCTCTATCCCAATCTTTATAAGCTTCATAGTTGACCGAACCAACTACATCCCAACGCTCATTCAAACTATATTGAAATGAAACTAAACCGCCTTGATTCTTAAATTCTTGATAGCGATTACAAACTTTAATCGCCGGATCGACCCAAGGATCTGATGTGGTAGTACATTCACCGATTTCTTCATATTCAATAAAACCATTCAGACCAGGCTTTGTTGCTTAATTCAGAGAAAAGGCATACCAGCCCATAATGCTTCATTTTTAAACAACATACTGAGTTTCAGGCATACCTAGCCCCGTAAGCTTGTTCAGCGCTTTGATCATTGCGTAAGTCTCGCCAACCTGAGCGTTGTAATTTCTTAGGCTTAATTTCCCACCTAACAACTGTTTCACTCGATGCATGGCTGTCTCTGATAGAGAGCGCTTATGATAACCATACCGCTTTTTCCACTTTTTGTTTGAGCCGTAGAGCTTCTGACAACCTACCGCCAAATTGCGAGGATGTCCTTGCTCCCAGAAAGCTGCCCCTTCTCGTGGCGGGATGAGCGGAACTGCTCGCTTGATTCGTATAGCTTCATGGCAGCTTCTTGTGTCATAAGCTCCATCACCTGATACTTCAATGATTTTACGACGTGTCTGCTTAAGTAAGTTGGGAAGCACTTCAGCATCGGTTACGTTAGAGAAACTCAGTTCTGCTGCGACTATTTCGTGAGTGCTGGCATCTACTGCAATATGCAGTTTACGCCAAACTCTACGCTTCCCGTCAGTACCATGCTTCTTAACCTTCCATTCACCTTCGCCATAAACCTTGAGACCAGTGGAATCAATGGCTAGATGTTGTATCGCTCCTCTGGTTTTAGTTTTAAATGAAACATCAACTTCCTTAGCTCGACGACTTATGCAGGTGTAATGCGGACAAAATAGCGGGATATTAGCCAGTTTAAATACTGAGTCTATAAATCCTTGCAGCGCTCTCAATGGCATAGAGAATACTCGTTTCACCATTAATGCAGTCGTAATGGCTAAATCACTGAATTGGCGTGGTCTACCACGCTTGCCTTGTTTGCTTTGCTTCCACTCAGCTATCGCTTCCTCATCAACCCAAAAGGTCAGTGAACCACGATTAATTAAGGCTTTATTGTACTGCTTCCAGTTGGTTGTTTTGTAACGAGGTTTAGGCATTAGGCTACGACGATTAATGGATGTAGCCGATCAGATCGTAGCTTCTTGATTTAGTTCCATCGATTTAAGCAACAAAGCCTTCAGACCAAGTAAAAACTGTTCAGTGACCGCATAACGTAGCCCAATACCGTACAGTTTAAACAAACCATACTTAGACTCTCCAGCCGAGCCATTACGACGCTCTGCACCAAATACCATAGAGAATTCATCACCAAAGTAACCCACATAACCATTGGTGATATTACCTTGAGCTTGCCCCGATGAAGACTCACCTTTATAACTGTAAGAAACTCCTACGGCAAACTTCTGATAGTTACCTTCATATTTAATGGTTTTAGCTTGGTCACCCGCTTCTCCCGTCTCAGCACCAGTATCAAAAGTTAAGTCACCATAAGCATCATAATCATCAAATGCGGTATCTGTTAAACCAAACTCCACATAGTGATAAGGGTTATATCGATAACCAAGCCAAGCTTTATCGATATGTAACACCATATCACCTGTACCACCACGCCAATTTTCACGCTCGTAATCTAACTCTATACGGTAATCAAAAATGCCGACACGGCCTTTCGATCCAAACGTAGCAAACGTGTCATCAATAAAAGAGTCATCGGAGTGATATTGTTTATATTTTGTTTTGTTACCAAAATAACCACCAACACCCACTTCACCAAACACATCCATATAATCACCATTATCCGCGGTATAAACACGAGCTGCATGGCCCGAAGCTGATAATGCTAAAAACACGGCGGACAGCGCTAAAGGTAACACTGATTTTCGAGAAACTAATACTCGCATGCCATTTTCCTTGCTGTTGTTATATAGCCCATTTATAGTGAGGTAAGTCACTTAATCATTAAAATTATACATAAAGCAACATTATGATTTTGTGACATGGCACGCGATGAATTTATTGATTTTAAGTAACTTTTCTATTGCTATAAAATAATCAATGTTAATACATAAGGTTACAAAAAAAACCGCCTTAAATAGCTTGAACAGGATTTGTTAAAGATTTGAGTTAGCTCTCAAAATCACACTATTCCGTAACTAATCGCAAACGTTTGCCATTGATTGAATTGGTTTTTATCAAGGAAAAAACGAAAAAAGGAGAGTTTAGTTCAATCAATGAAACGAAGTTCAAATAAAAAGCCCCTAGGGATAAACCTAGGGGCTAAAGCATGAAGAGTAGAGGTTAACGAAAAACTCGTTTAGGGATACATGCCTTTACCAAATAAATTAAAGACTCGCGCTACACCTTGGGTGAAGATCATCGGTTCAGTGAGAATGGCTAAACATAAGCAATCTTGCCCCGCATCGGTTTGTGGTGCGTGACAAATAGAAGCATCACGTTGGATAAAATCCCCCACCTCGTAATGGCCTTCTTCATCGCTAAATCCACCATGCAAAACCAAGGTAGATTCGATGCCTTTATGAGTATGTTGTGGCACACTCACTGCCTGATTAATGTACATTAAACTCATGCGCACTTTATCTTCACTATGTAAAGGAAGTGAATAAACCTTACCACCAAAATTGCGCCATTTAGTCTCGGCTGGGATCAAACGTCGCAGAGCAGCAGGAATCGCAATCGATTTACCATTAACCTCAATGGTCACCGGTAAAGATTCTGAGACCGATACTGGCGCACTTGGCACTGGGGTCGTAATAATCTCTGCCAGCATACCAGTCCAATCATCGGTCGATAACTCTTGCTCTAGCGCAGCCAGTTGCTCGCCTTGTTGCTCTTCAAATTGTTTGACCACTTGACGACAGTGAGCACACAACTCAAGATGAGTCGCCAGAGCGATTCCATGACAAGCATCAACATTGCCTTTGGCATACGCTTCAAGTAATGATAATTCTGGATGATAACTCATAACGGCTCCGCATCGATCGAGGTTCTTAGTTTTTCTACAGCTAACCGTAGACGTGATTTGACGGTCCCAAGAGGAATATCAAACATTTCCGCGACTTGTTGGTGCGGTAAATCTTCTAAATACACAGCTCTTACGACTTTTTGCTGTGATTCTGGTAGTAAATCAAGAAACTTAACCACTTGCTCTTTCAGTCTTTCATGCTCTGGCGAATAGTGGTCGATTAAATCTGGCGGACAATAATCGGTTGGCCAAATATCATCAGCAAGCACGTGCAACTCCCTTCCCTTTTGCTTACGCATTAAGTCGTAGCAGAGGTTACGTGCAATCGTGTAGACCCATGTTGACAGAGAGCTTTTCTGACTATCGAACAAATGCGATTTTTGCCATAACGCCGCCATCGTTTCTTGAACAATTTCCATCGCAACCTGCTCATTGCCTAACTGCTTAATCACAAACTGTTTAAGACGGGGAGAAAAAAAGTGGAACACGACACCAAAAGCGGCTTTATCCTGTTGCTGCACTTTTTCCATACAATCAGCCCAATCATCACGGGTAAAGGTTTGTGGATTTTGACTCGTCATAGGATACCTGTCCTTGCAAAACCTCGGCTTGAGATTTCTCCCCAATCACTCATATTACGTAAGTAAAGTCATCGTGGATCACTGACTGAGTAATGATGGAGATTTCAATACCTAGAGAAAGATTCATTATATACCCAAATGGCTGAGACAGGCAGAGTAGACTCGTGTTTGTCCTATGCGACTCTTATCCCTAAAAAGTTAAACGTGATTATTAAATCATCCACACAATAAAAGAAAGCGATAGCTTCACACTATCCCTGACCAGAACAATCATCATAGATTTCAATCGTCTGTGTAAGAAAAGACAATGCCGGATAACAGCTCTCATGATCGACCAAGCCCTCCCACTGAGCTTTTGATAAGGGGAGAATCTCCAACCAACGCTGAGCGACCCAACTCGCATCATCAAAAAAACGATGTGAATACAGTTGCCCCACTTGCGGAAACTGTTGGTAAATTTGCTGTAACTGCTCACTCAATAATAAGTGGTGGTCAGACAAAGGTGTGGTGGGCCAGTTAGTTAACCAACGGACGGTAGCTTTGCGTAACCCATCCGATTCACTGCGTACTTGTTCAATAAAAAAACGTTTAATGCCAACAACGGTGACCCCTAATAAACCATCGTCTACGGTTTCAAAATCAACAATCTTAACCCAAGTACCGAGGTACGAAAGCTGGTGACGTTTGTCTGCAGATTTATTATCCAATAAACAGACACCAAATCCGCTATTGGCTTTGCTGCATTCCGCAATCATTCGTTTGTATCTAGGTTCAAAAATGCGTAACTTCATTTTACCTTCCGGCAGTACAACCGAACTCAATGGAAAAAGCATAATTTCTTGCATTATTCCTCCCTCTATTTTTACTGATGCTTCTCCTGTTTACGAAATAGACAGTTAAGGGATCACTTACCGACTTTGTTGCTTTTGTGAGTGGTTTAATCCTTCCGATAATAACAAGCCAAGATCGCATTAATAATGCAAAAAAAATGAAAAAACACATTCTGGTTAATAAAAAAAAAACAAAATAGTGTGACAGAAGTCAACATAACTGAGTTTTTCGCACTTTATTTCACTTTTAATTAAGAGATATATCGCTATTATGCCCAGCAATTAGCAAGGACAACATTCAGCCTTGTAAGTTCACTCAACAAAGAGAGTTCCCCTATGCGTAAATCACTTTTAGCTCTTGGCCTCATGGCTGCTACTTCTGCTCCTGTTATTGCTGCTGACTATTCTGACGGCGATATTCATAAAAACGATTATAAATGGATGCAGTTTAACTTGATGGGGGCATTCGACGAACTGCCAGGCAAATCAAGCCACGATTACTTAGAGATGGAATTTGGTGGTCGCTCAGGTATTTTTGACCTGTATGGTTATGTCGACGTATTCAATCTTGCTAGTAAATCAAACAGCGATAAAGCTGGCGCTCCAAAAATCTTTATGAAATTTGCGCCACGTATGTCTCTCGATGGATTAGCGGGTAAAGATCTCTCTTTTGGCCCAGTACAAGAGCTTTACATTGCTTCTCTATTTGAATGGGATGGAACTGATTACAAAACTAATCAATACTCTGTAAATAACCAAAAAATCGGTCTTGGTTCTGATGTGATGGTGCCATGGCTAGGTAAAGTTGGCGTTAACCTTTATGCAACTTATCAAGGTAATCAAAAAGATTGGAACGGTTTCCAAATTTCAACTAACTGGTTTAAACCTTTCTACTTTTTTGAAAATGGCTCATTTGTCTCTTACCAAGGTTACATTGATTACCAATTTGGCATGAAAGAGGAATATTCATCTTCAAGCAATGGTGGAGCAATGTTTAACGGTATTTACTGGCATTCCGATCGCTTCGCGGTTGGTTATGGTTTGAAAGGCTATAAAGATGTTTACGGTCTAAAAGACGGTGGAAACGCAGGAAAAACCACTGGCTTTGGCCACTACGTAGCCGTGACCTACAAATTCTAATCGTTTTTTATTCAATATCGTATATAGGGAGAAGCATTAGCTTCTCCCTTTTTTCATTGAGTCGTACTGATTTTTTTGACGGTATCTAGCAAAAAATAAAAAGCGGTCCTTCATCTAAAGAACCGCTTTAATAATCACAAATTTTTGCTTAACCAAGATAACGATTAATTAACTCGATTCAACGTCACTACTGGGTAATCCAACGCTTCCAATACAGGTTGTTGTTCTGCGATATACTTAACCACAGCACGCGCATCAGTATTACACACTACATTATCCGCCTTACAATTGAGTTCATTGCCTTGATAGCGTACTTGATAACGCCCAGCGGCTTCTTCAATGTGACTGACTGGGAAAGCGGTCAAATTACCATCGACATAAGCAAAATCGACTCGACCAGATTGCTCTTTTTGTGCTTCAAATAATGGTGTCCAACCATCATTACCGGTCGCGTTGTAGCTATTCATCGCCACATTGTAGATTTTATTATCCTCTAATGGGCTCCAGATTGGCTCATTCAATGTACCGGTATTAACTTCAATTAAACTGAGAGTCCCTGCTTGGTGTTGAACGGTTTCATCAAACACATAACGCAAGTTACCCCCATACGGGAATTTCCCTGCATGAGCGGTAGGCGGCAACGTTTCACTGACGGTTTTCGCGATCAACGCTTTAATTACCGAACCTTTCACTGGCACAATCGACATAAAGTTAGCAAAAGGCAACATTTCTAACGTCACGTCCCCTTCACGGTATTCCCCTTCAGCAATATTGGTGCGAATGCCACCGGCTCCGGTCAGTGCAAAGTCGGCTTTCATTCCTGTCAATCGCACGACTTCATCGCTCGCCGCCCAATAATATTGTCCCAATGCGACAATCGGTGCGACTCGCGAGCCGTGTTGATCAGAGTTATTATCGCCTGGTCGACGAGCATGGCGAATTTCCTGTGGCACATTGGCGATCACATCACCATACGCTTTCTCAACCGCAGGCTTGTATTGTCTATCGATATGAGCACGCAATGCGGCTTCTTCGGCGGCTACTGCAATGTTACGCTGACGCTCAATAAAACGGAGGGCTTTACTGCGTTCATCGTCGCTAAAGACACTCTCTTGCTGACGATTAGCTTGATGATAAAACTCGTCGTTGGTCAGCAAAGTATTATGGCCAGCACACGAAATCAGTTCGCCGTCACTATCAAACGCGACCGTCGTTTTACCAATCGCTTGAGCAAACTCTCCGGCTTGAACGACACAAGTTCTACTGGTGCCATTCGGGTTAGTGACTAACTGAGCATAAATACCGTTATTGCCCAAACCTAGATTGGTAAAATCACCCAACAGTGAGTGAGAGTGACCACCAACAATCAAATCAATCCCATTCACTTTACTGGCAATGTCTAAATCAATCGCATTACCGACGTGGGTGACGGCAATGATGTTCTTAATACCCAGTGCTTGCAGTTCATCAACGGTCGCTTGCGCAGATTTAACCATATCAAAAAATTGAACGTCTCCAGTATTCGGAGCAATATTAGGCATATCATCCAATGCCAATCCGAAAACCCCTACCAACGGCTTATCGGTTGGTAATTGGCTCATATCATCAAAACGCTGTTTCGTATAACCATCGAACGCGTACACGACATAAGGTTTTAGATTGGTTTGATCTTTTAAATCTTTATCTAAACTAGTATCAATATTGGCAGCAAGAACGGGAAAGTTGATCCGATCTAAAAATGCATTCAGTTTTTGGTTATTTAAATCAAATTCATGGTTACCTAGCGCCATAGCGTCGATACCCATTCGGCTCAGAATATCCGCATTCATCAGCCCTTCATTCAATTTAAAGTACGCGCTACCCTGCCACGCATCACCGCCATGTAAAAACAGCATGCTTTGATTGTTTTTTTCAGCTTGTTCACGGTAGGTATTGGCTTTGGATAAAATGCGTGGATGGCCGCCAAATTCGTTGTACACACGCTGTTTATTGATATAAAAGCTTGAACGAACCGCATCAAAACTGGAGTGGGTATCATTAATATGGGCAATAGTCAGTTCAAAGGCCGCTTGTTCGGCACTCTCTTTATCTGTTTGACTGCATCCTAATAACGCCAGAGTGATAGTACTGGCGAGTATGGCATATTTAAATTGCATAAACTTATTTCCTTATTTCGCTTAAAGTCACAGAGCCGCTGTAATTTACCGGAAAAAACATTAAAATTCCGTGATATCACAGAGATTATTTAGCTCAACCATTCTATTCAAGGTTTGAATAAATGATTAATTGGCTCACTAGCGCTGCTTGCCGATTCGTTTTTTATCGCCATCATCGGCTACTATAAGCAAACAAGCATCATCCGCCCTAACTACAGGTAAACTTGATGAATATCGTTATATTAGGCCCTGGTGCAATCGGACGTTTATGGGCTTATCAATTATATAAAGCTGGCCACCAAGTCGCCTTATGGGGAACCCAGCCAGCGGGAGAGCGTTGCCTTATTCTGGATGATCTAGCGCCGATCACTCTCGCTTATAATCAACCAGCGACTCTTGAACAGGCTGACTTACTGCTCGTTTGTGTTAAAGCGTGGCAAGTAGAAACCGCCTTGCTTCCTTTGCTCGATAAGCTTGCTCCACAAACCATATTACTGTTTATTCATAATGGGATGGGGGCACTCGACACACTCACAGAGCCGCTCTCTGATTACCCACTATTGATGGCAACCACCACTCATGGGGCGTTAAAACAAGGCGCACATCATGTTATGCACACCGGACAAGGCACCACCCAATTAGGCGCCGTCAACGCTCAAGGCGAGCGCTGTGATTTTTTGGTTGATGTCTTCAACCATGCCTTACCCCACGTTTTATGGACAGACAATATTCGCTATGCCTTATGGCACAAGCTAGCAATTAACTGCGCGATTAATCCACTCACAGCAATAGAGAACTGTCGCAATGGGCAGTTAGCGGACGCTAACTATCGACCATTACTCAATCAGTTAATTAATGAACTGGTGAGCGTTATGCGAGCCGAACAAGTGCCAATCGAGCCACAACAACTCACCGAATCTATTGATCGCGTTATTGAGGCAACAAGTCAAAATTACTCATCAATGCAGCAAGATGTTGCCCAGCAAAGGCCAACCGAGATAGACTTTATTACTGGTTATGTCATAAAAAAAGCGGCTCAACACAGTTTAGCCGTACCAGTCAACCAGAGCCTTTATCAACATATTCATTCACTACAACAACGTTGGATACCTTAATGACCAAACGTATATTAGTTCCTATCGCTCCCGGAACCGAAGAAATGGAAGCAATAACGATTATTGATATTTTGGTTCGAGCCAACTATGAAGTGGTCGTTGCCAGTGCCGATTTTTCTGGCCAATTGACAATGAAAGCCTCACGCGGCGTGACCTTAACCGCTGATTGTAAGTTAGTGGATGTGGCGGATGAAGAATTTGCAGCGGTGGTATTACCGGGCGGCATTGGCGGAGCGGAGGTATTTCGCGACAGTACCTTACTGGTGGAAATCGTCAAACAGCAGAAATACGATGGCCGTTTAGTCGCGGCGATTTGTGCAACCCCTGCCGTGGTGTTAGAACATCACCAACTCTATCCAAAGGCGATCATGACTTGTCATCCCAGCTTACAAGAACGTATCCCAGAGCAACGCTGGCGCAATCGTCGTGTCACCTTTGATGTTAATCACAATCTCTTAACCAGCCAAGGGCCAGGCACAGCACTGGAGTTTGCGATTGAAATTATTGCTCAACTTTCAGGCAAACAACGAGCTAAAGAGGTTGTGCTCCCCCTGATCCCACTGCCGCAATTGCATTATGATAAACAGGAAGAAGCGTAGCCTTAGACAATTTCTGTGCGTATTTTTTCCACAATCGCTTTCAGGCCATTACCACGAGAAGGGCTGAGATGGTCAAGTAATCCCAAATCGGAAAAATACGCATCCATATCAAAAGCCGCTATCTGCTCACCAGTTTTGGCGTTTAATGCGGCTAAAACCACAGCAATCAAGCCACGTACGATACGTGCATCGGAATCGGCGAAAAATAACCAGCCATCCTGTTCATCTTGCTCGCTGACTAACCAGACTTGACTTTCACATCCTGCGACAACGGCTTGATCACTTTTTAAGCTCTCATCCATAACAGGCAATTGCTTACCCCAGAGGATCAGCTGCCGATAACGCGCTTCCCAACCTTGTAATGACCGCATAGTGGCAAGAATGTGCGCATCAGTAATAGTGAGACCAAACGGATGGTTAGGCAAACTGGACATCAATAATATCTCCGCAACGAATGATGAGTTAAAGGTCTCGACACTGCAGCAATTGACTCAATTGCTGCAGATATTTAAGCTGAATGTTTCTGGATAAGTTTATCAATGATCCGGGCAACCGCGACAAAACCAAAGGTTGCGGTGACCACAGTTGCAGCGCCAAATCCAGTGGCACAATCCATACGCTTAGGCCCTTCCGCGCTTGATTTAGCGGCGCACACCGTACCATCGGCTTGAGGATATTTAAGTTGCTCGGTAGAAAACACGCACTCAATAGCAAATTTACGTGCCGGATTAGTTGGAAAATGATGATCACGACGCAAGCGATCTTTCAGCTTTTTCGCTAAAGGATCTTGAATGGTTTTCGTTAAATCAGCGACTTTAATCTGGGTCGGATCGGTCTGACCTCCAGCACCACCAATAGTAATCACTTTGATTTTATTACGGCGACAATAAGCCAACAGAGAGGCTTTAGCGGATAAACTATCAATCGCATCTAAGACATAGTCCATCTGGTTATTAAGGTACTGAGCTTGATTGTCCGAGTCGATGAAGTCATCAATCAAATTGACCTTACAGTCAGGGTTGATCAATGTCACTCGTTCAGCCATGACCTCTATTTTGCTTTTGCCTATCGTGCCCGTCATTGCATGGATTTGACGATTAATATTGGTAACACAGACATCATCCATATCGATCAATGTCAGCTCGCCGATACCAGAGCGAGCCAGAGCTTCCACAGCCCATGAACCAACACCACCAATCCCAATTACGCACACATGAGCGGCACGGAGGATCTCCACTTGTCTATCACCGTACAAGCGGCGAGTTCCGCCAAAACGCTGATTGTAATTGTCTGAGGCAGGCGTATCGAGTTCACGCATAACAAGCATCCACACTGTATAAAAGAGGCAAAAAGAAAGAGTGCGATTTATACGCACTCTTGATAAAAAAGTCTAGGCTGTGTCGTGTTATTGTCGCTTTTCAGGCGGTAAGGCCCAAGGCGCTTGTGTCGCGGAGTTTTCCAATCCCAGCTTCCATACTCGGCCAAAGTGCTTGTAATGCCCCGCTTCAATACCAGCGCGATACCCCATGCCGTGGTATAAATCGAGATGATTTTGCTTCACAGCGCCGCCAGTATCAAGCACGATTAATAAACGTAATTGGTGAACCCCTGACCAGCTTCCATCGGCATTCAACAAAGGAACTTCTGCTAAAATAGGCGTGCCCATCGGTAAGATGGATCGATCACCTGCCACCGCAGCCATCGATAATAGAGGGATACCCGCACTGCCGGTGACAGGTGCGGCAGCACTGGGGCGGAAAAAGACATAAGAAGGGTTTTGCTCTAATAACTCGCGCACCGTCGGCTCATCATTCGCTAGCACCCACTCTTTAATCGCTTTTAATGACATATTGGCGCGCTCAACCAAACCTCGTTCAATTAAAATACGGCCAATACTGACATAGGCTTTATTATTTTTACCAGCATAAGCAAAGTATTCGAGCGTGTCATCATCTTCAAAATGAACAAAACCGCTGCCTTGCACTTCCATAATAAACGGATCAATCAAGTTGGCGGCATAACCAATTTCTAAGCCTTGCCCAGCGAGTACACCTGCGTAGATTTCTGCTCGGGTTGGACAGTTATCGCTACAATCCGGTAGAGCGTACACCGGATAACGATAGACTTCATCGGCGGTATGGCGCAGTTCCATTACTGGTGAAAAATAGCCCGTAAAAAGAACATTACCTCGTTTATCGCCTCCGCCCATTTGCGCGGTTTGCACACCAAATTGCGCCAGATCAGCGGGATCGCCGCTTTGCATCGCCCACTCATTAAGCTTTTCATACAAAGGTTGATAGATCGCCGCCATAGAAGGAGAATTAATCACCACTTGCTCACTTTGTGCGGCAAACTTAGAAAAATCACGCGGGGTATTGGAATGGAGCTGCTCAACCTGATTTAAGATATGAGGAAATTGATCATCAGTATATTGTTGCGCGCGGTCGGTCGGCTGAGCACAGCCAAACAGAAGCGCTAACGTAGCACAAGAAAATAATCGTTTTATCACTGGGAGTTATCCATGTTGGGTTTCATCAAAAAGCATGACAAACTCCACAGTGAAGCGCAATGGCTGAATTGTTAACGAAGGTTTTTTTGATGCTTTCCTGACAATTGAAATGTCGGGTTATAATGCGCTTTGGAGACTAGCCGCATTTCTGTGTATTCATCATTGAGCATCCGATATTCCATCTTTTGATCGCCGATATAAAAACTCAAATGCCGCCCGTTAAAGTCATAATGGGTTGTCACCATACGTCCATCAATCATAATCGCATCCGCTTGGACATAAATTCTTTGCGCGGCATACGGCGCGACATTCTGCTCTATCCACAATCCATAAATATCACTTTTTGATGGTGAAAAAGAGTCTGCTAGGCGATTAAACACTTGGCTATACAGCAAAATAACCACCGAGACGCCCAGTACTACCGCGAGGATTAAGATTCGCTCTAACCATTTTTTATTACGGGTTGAATTCGTGTTCACTTTCTTATTCTCTCATCATCAATGAGTGATTCCAAACCTAACCAATAAGAGTCTCTCGTTCATCACTTCCCTTGGAGATGTTAGCGTAGAACTACGTAACGACACCCCAAGAGATGGCTAAATCTTTTTATTGACTAAACCCATAACAAATAATCTCCCTATTATCGATAAAACCGCTTGTTAATAGGTGAATAAAAAGTCATTATTTAGACATATTTAAACACTTCGGTATGATAAAGTGAAAATTCGTAGCACAGCCTTAGTCAAAGGATTTAGACAATCCGCGCCTTATGTTAACGCTCATCGCGGTAAAACCATGGTGGTCATGATTGGCGGCGAGGCAATAGCAGATAAAAACTTCGCTAATATTATTAGCGATTTAGCCTTACTGCATAGCCTTGGCGTTAAAATAGTATTGGTTCACGGTGCTCGTCCACAAATCAATCAAATTTTGCAGACTCACCAACGAACCACCCCCTACCATAAAGGTATTCGCGTGACTGACGAAGAAGCGTTAAGGTTGGTTATGCAAGCCGCTGGACAATTACAACTAGCGATTACTGCTCAATTATCCATGAGTCTCAACAATACGCCAATGGCTGGCACCCAACTTAACGTCGTAAGTGGTAATTTTGTTATCTCTCAACCATTAGGTATAGACGATGGTGTCGACTATTGCCACAGCGGTCGTATTCGTCGCATCGATATTGACAGTATTAATCGTACCCTTGAGCATGGATCGATTGTGTTACTGGGGCCTATCGCCAGCTCAGTCACTGGCGAATGTTTTAATCTGTTATCCGAAGAGGTCGCGACTCAAGTCGCGATTCGCCTTAAAGCCGATAAGTTAATCGGTTTTTGCTCTGAACAAGGCATTATTGATGAGCAGGGCAATGCGATTGCCGAGCTGTTACCCAATGAAGTCGAACATATTGTCGAGCGTTTAGAGTCATGTCCTGTTGCAAAAAGTGAGGACCCAACAGGGACCTTACGTTTTCTGCGCGCGGCGATTGCCGCTTGTCGAGCTGGCGTACCACGCAGCCATTTGATCAGCTACAAAGACGATGGCGCACTGATTCAAGAATTGTTCTCTTTTGATGGCATTGGAACTCAAGTGGTGATGGCGAGTGCCGAACAAGTCCGTCAGGCGAGCATTGATGATATTGGTGGTATTTTTGATTTGATTCGTCCATTGGAAGAGCAAGGTATTCTCGTGCGCCGCTCTCGCGAACAACTCGAACAAGAAGTTCATAAATTTACCATTATTGAAAAAGATCGCTTACTGATCGGCTGCGCCGCTCTTTACCCCTATCCTGATGAAAAAATGGCGGAAATGGCTTGTGTGGCTATTCACCCTGAATACCGTGATGGCAATCGAGGGTTACTGTTACTCAACCATATGAAACATCAAGCAAAACAAATGGGCATTCAACGTTTATTTGTATTAACTACCCACAGCTTGCATTGGTTTAGAGAACAAGGCTTTATTGAGGTCGGAGTCGAATCCCTCCCGGTGGCTAAACAAAGTTTATATAACTACCAACGTCGCTCAAAGATTTTAGTCTTGCGTTTATAGTCCAAGAATAGCCAAGGTACGGCGCGCCCCAAAAAAATAGCAACGAACTGCATATTCATTGCACAGTAAATGAACGCTTTATTTCTGTGTAGATTATGGGTAGAATCCGCCTTCTGACGAGATCTGTACAATTAATACACAGATTTCATCCATACCCTCAATGCTTCAGGAAACCAATGCTTGAGGGTACGACCTAACCATCGGTATGCAAGGATTGCTTTTACGACCACACGTACTTAAGAGCAACAATTGATGAAAACTGTTATTTGTAACTCATTACAAAGCTTTTGGGATATGGCCGATAACCAGTTCCTTGAAGGTCACGCAGTACACTGCGTATTTCCAACCAGCGACCAACTTCGTGCTTTTATCCTGAGCTCTCAAAGCCGCTATAAAATCAAAAACATTACCTTTACTCATGCCTTTTAGCGCGTTCGGCTTACCCTTTATGATGCAGATTGTGGACGGTAAGCCTAGGGTCTGTTGACCTTTCGCGATAACGGATTAAGAGACGGTTAATTTAGCCACTAAACCACTGGCACGCTCCGTTTTTAACTGAACCGCGCGTTTCATGATAGGTAAATCACTCAAGAGGATTAATCGTTTTTTCGCACGAGTTACTCCAGTGTAGATCAACTCGCGAGTTAATATCGGACTAAAATCAGGCGGTAAAATCAGTAACGTTAAGTCAAATTCACTGCCCTGGGATTTATGTATGGTCATGGCATAGGCGGTTTCATGTTCAGGAACTCGACTGGGTAAAATCGCCTTTACACTGCCATCCGGTAATTCAAAATAGACCTTCAAACGGGGTTCGTCTTCACTCCTGTCTAATATGCATAAACCAATATCGCCATTGTATAAACCTAAGCTGTGATCATTACGAGTGACCATCACGGGTCGGCAGTGATACCAAAGCTCATCTTGCAGATCAATCAAGCGACGCGCCGCGAGTGCTCGCTCGATGCGTTGATTTAAGCCATTCACCCCAAAATCCCCTTCACGGACTGCGCACAAAACACGACACTGATTGAAACAATCCAGCGCCGCTTTCGCTTGTTGGGCCTGCGTTTCTGGCGCAGCGCTAGAGGGATCAATCATAACGTCCTCAAGACGACGTAAATAGTGACCATACTCTTCAACCACTGTTTGCAACATCTGATTATACTGGTCACTGGTGAGTGGATGATGAGTAATGTCGCCATAATCCCGTTTTAATACCTCATCGACCGCGCTCGGTTGGCCACGATTGATCGCTTTAGCCAACTGACCAATGCCAGAACGTACATCAAAGCGGTAGCTTTTTTGCAACATGCATAAACTGTCAGCGATAGGGTTGACGTTCGCTTGCGAATGTCCGGTGAACCCTTGATAGCCGGTTAATGCCGACAGTTGTTCACTTTGCGAACGACTGTATCCTAAGGCCAAAAACGAACAGATATCGCCCAAGACCGCTCCCGCTTCCACGGACGCTAATTGATCTTTATCACCTAACAAAATTAAACGGGCGTGTTTAGGCAGCGCTTCGATCAGTTTCACCATCATGGGTAAGTCCACCATCGAAGCTTCATCAACCACTAAAATATCAAGATGCAGCGGGTTGCGCTGATGGTGACGAAATTCCACGCTGTGAGGGATCGGACCGAGTAATCGATGTAACGTACTTGATTCACTAGGGATCGCGGCTTTTAGCGCCGGCTCAACCGCTAACTCAGCCACAGCTTTACCAATCGACTCTGTTAAACGTGCTGCGGCTTTGCCAGTCGGCGCAACAAGCTTAATACTAGGCATGCTACCGTTTTGTTGAGCTTGAGCGATTAACGCGGCGAGTAATTTGGTTACCGTGGTGGTTTTTCCCGTCCCCGGCCCTCCGGATATCACCGCAAAACGACGCGTAAGCGCCACCGCGGCTGCCACTTTCTGCCAATTGATACAAGCCCGTTGTGGGATCAGCGTATCTAAGTGGATCAGATCTTTCACGTGACGAGCTGCGCTAACTACAGAATCAATCGCACTCCAATCCAATTCTTGCGGACTCACCACATCCAGAAAGTCACACACCAGCTGTTGGCGAGTTAATGGTGTCGCAATGGCAGACTGTGCCAGCAAAGCCTCAAGTAACCGATGGTATTGACGAGCAAATAAGCCATCGAGCAGCGTTTTCAGCTTTTGGACATCAGTAGGCTTTAAGCTCATCGGTGACCCAAAGCTCAGTAAACGCTGCGCTAAGGTCACTTCATAGTACCAATAACGATGCAGATAAAGACGCTGACCATCAAACATTAACGGGACCGCTTCCCCTTGCTGACCAACCAAACTCGAACGCTGCAAAACCCCAAGCCAATCGATGGCTTGCAACTGCTGATTAACCACCAGCGCCGCATCACCAAATAAACCTAACTTGGCACTGAAATCAGCCGGAGTTAAGAGTAATGACTCAGTAGCCGTTGCCTGTTCACGAAACAGTGGCAAGCAAATATGCCCTTTAGCTAACTCTGCGCTGACCAGCGCGGCAATAAAACCGAGCGCTTGGCTATCTTCATCGCCTAATTGAGACCTGCTTTTTTGAGCAATAAATCGCGCAAATTGATAATCCAGTTGGCGTAGCGCCCCCTTTTCGGCTAAGGGTTCCAGTAGTGTCATTAGTGAACCAGTCATAAATCCAACTCCATTTGTCCAGCGTTCGTCGCTCGGACATGAGTGGCTTCTCCATCCATCAATCTGTCCATCTCATCCAGCAGTTCACTACTTGGTTTATTAAAGAAAATACCGTGTTCAGACTGACCATCAATACCGCGTAAAAACAGATAATACACACCGCCAAAATGACGCTGATAATCATAATCGGCGAGACGACTACGCAAAAATCGATGCAGCGCTAATGCATAAAGCTGATATTGCAGATCATAACGATGCTCGACCATCGCCGCTCTTAAACGCTCACCATGATAAGCACCGATCTCATCTCCGAGATGATTGGATTTCCAATCCAACAAATAATATTTACCTTGATGTTCAAATACCAAATCAATAAAACCTTTGAGCATGCCTTGTACAGGATAAAACCCCAGTTCCCCAGCCTTAGCGGACAAGGGATCATAGCGTTGAATTATTCGATTTAAAGCCGGAGCGCTCAGCACTTCGACCGGTAATAAAAACTCCATTTCCACCAATCGTTGTTGGGCGGTTTTTTGATTCAAACGTAATGCTTTTCCATCGAGCGGCGTAGCTAATACGGTATCAACTAACTGTTGTAAAACCGGTAACCACTCAAGCTCAATGTGCTCTCGTTCCATCAATTCAATGATTCGTTGCTGATTCTCATCGCTGCTGGCCGATTCGGTAAACTCAACCTCTTCAAACAAACTGTGCAAAAAGGTTCCCGGTGTCGCGCCGCGGGGAAAAGTAAAAATAGAGCGTTCTGGTTCTAGTAATAGAGCTTGATTCTGTTCATCGCCCGAATCGATATCAAAGCCGGATATTTCCAAGCTCGCCTCATCATAAGCCAGCTTGCTCGAATGTTTTACCAACGCCGAGTAACTGGTCAGACGCCAATGGCGATCGATATGCGTATGCAAAGTCTGAGCTTTCAAGATCGGTTTCTCTGCCACCAAGGCCGTGAAGGGTTCATTCTGTAGCGGTGGCGGAGCGGTGACCACAATAGCATCCCTTACTTGCGCATTAAGCGCCGAATGGAGTTCGGCAATACCCGTCTCTTGACCATTTTGCAGTAAATAACCAATCGCACTTAAGTGAACGCCTGTCGGCTCTTTAGTCGAGCGGCCATTACGCAGCGGTGCCAAGCCAATAAAACAACCATACACCGCGCGAGTCAAGGCTACGTAGATCAAGCGCAGGTCTTCAGCCAGCCGTTCTTTATCCGCTTGCTCAAGCGCTGCCGAGCTGTCAGTAATATCAAGCACGGTTTGATCGTTGACTGAATCATAATACTTACCTTCGCTGGCCTCTCGATAGCCAGCCACAAATGGCAAAAAGACTAAGTCATACTCCAATCCCTTCGATTTGTGAATGGTGACGATTTGTACTAAGTTTTGTTCCGACTCTAAACGTTGAATCTGTTCATCTCGACCGCCGATCCCCTGCTCGGCATCACTGATCGACTGAGCCAACCAACGCAACAGGCCGTGATCACTCTCTATCTCTTGTCGTGCCTGCTGAAGTAGCTCACCGATGTGCATGAAATCCGTCAATAAACGATCGCCATTCTGCTCTTCCAACCAACGTTCGGCGAGATGACGCTTACTCATCACACTGCGCAGCATCGGCAATACACCACGTTCAATCCACAGTTGTCGATAGGCTTTAAACTCATTGACTGCGTTTTCCCAAACCACTTCGTCATTGTTGAGTGCATCTAGGCTGGCAGCATCGAAAGCAAAGAAGGGCGATGCTAAACAGGCGCGTAAAGTACGATCATCGTCTGGGGTTAATACCGCTTGCAATAGGCGTTGGAGATCCTGCGCGACATCACTGCTAAAAACGCTATCACGATTTGAAAGATAAACACTGGCAATCCCTTGTTCGGCGAGCGCTTGTTTGATCATCCGCCCTTCGTTACCCGTACGCACTAACACAGCAATATCGCCAGCTTGAACTATTTTTTGGCCTTTGCCCGTTTCAAAATACGCTTGATGGTGCTGCGCCGCACTCAAAATGGTTTGAATGTGACTCGCACACGCTTTAGCCATACAGGATAGGTATTCATTTTTTGGAAGTGGCTTATCGGCCTCTTGCAGCCAGTAAGTTAATGCCGGTTGACTCTGCCCGTTAAGTAACCATTGTCGCTTATCCGCATTCGGGCTAGCGGCAACAGGCAAAAACGGAATGTCTTGATCATACATAAAAGGGCTAGCAGATGAGCTAAATAACTGGTTAACCGCGCTCACCATCTGCGCACTAGAGCGCCAGTTAGTGCCTAACGTGTAATGCGCACTGACCTGCTGACGAACTTTGATGTACGTGAAAATATCCGCCCCCCGAAAACCATAAATCGCCTGTTTCGGGTCGCCAATCATCAATAAACCACACTCTGCTTTGGGGAGATAAATTCGGCTGAAAATGCTGTATTGCAGCGGATCGGTATCTTGAAACTCATCAATCATCGCCACTGGATAAAGTGTGCGAATCCGCTCAGTCAGTAAACCAAGCTGATCGTGATCAATCGCCGCCGATAACTGAGTTAACAGATCATCAAACGATAACCACTGTTTTTGCGCTTTGGCTTCAGCGAGCCGCTCTCGACAATGGAGGATCGCGTGGGCCAATAATGGCGCAGCTAAACTGATCGGCGTTTGTAAAAACTGCTCAATAATCGTAAACAGAGCATGTTGGGGGGGATTGCCTTTTTTAGCTTTAGCCTCCAGCGCACTTTGAGCAAAGTCTGATAATTCACTGGGTAAATCGAACTGATGGTGAGGCTGATTTGCCCACACATTCAACAACTCTAGCCGTGTTAATAGCGCTTTTTTAGTCGCGGCATGTAAATCAGAGTCTTGAATCGATGAAGGGAGATCGCGACATGACGCCAACCATTGCTGTTTCAAATCAGCAATCCGTGATAAGCCATCGTGATAAAGTGCCGTTAAATCACCCTTCATGGCTTCAACCGATAGCGTTAGCGGAGCCCCCGTTAAATAACCACCAATTTTATCCAATAAGGCTTGTGGCGAAGGCCACAAACGACGGACTTCGGCCGCCAGGTTCAATGGTAATGGATAAAACTGACGACGCCAATAATCGGCCACGACTTGCGCTTTCAACTGGCTTTCATCGGTGACAAATTCGTTACTAAATCGGCTTCCTGATTCAAAGGCATTTTGCGTCAGCATCCGCTGACAAAAACCATGAATCGTATAAACGGCGGCTTCATCCATTTGTCGTTCGGCTTGCAGTAATACTTTTGCGACCCCAGGTCGATCGGCATAATCGGCCAACAAACCTTGAATGACGGGATCATCACTAGAACCACGTAAAAAAGCGATTCGCGCCTGATGGATCCGCTGACGAATGCGATCGCGCAATTCAGCGGTTGCCGCTTCGGTAAACGTCACCACCAAAATTTGATCAACCGTCAGCGGCGTTGGATGACGAGTGTCTGCATTGCCATGGCCCAGCAGCAAACGTAAATATAAAGCCGCAATGGTAAAGGTTTTTCCAGTTCCCGCCGATGCTTCAATCAATCGCGCGCCATGCAATGGAAAAGTAAGCGGATCTAACGGTGTCACCACCGCTGGTGAAGAGATACTCATAACTCGTTAACCTTTGAATGCACAGGTGTGTACCAGCACACCGATGTAAGACGAAACCCCAATAACGATCTAAACGTAAGCTGGCTTTGCATCATCCCATTAATGCTCAACATCTGCCGCTTGCTGAGCCGCAAGTCTGGGTCCTTGAATGACTAAACTGGCCAATAACCGGACTTGCTCAGCTAACTCTTCATGCCATTGTGGCCAAATACGCGCAATATAAACATTACTGCCTTCACCACGAGTCATATAGCCATCATGAAAAGTCTCCGCCATTTTTTTCAGTGATTTTTCGCGATCATCGACCCACTTTCCACGGCTAAACCCCGCTTCAATACTGGCTAATGCAGTATTAGGAAAATACGCCAACGGTTCGGTCATGCCTTGATAAAATAAACGCACTAACTCCGTCAGTAATGCCTTGGCGTGATCGGCATCCGCGATGGGGGGATAAACCCAATGCTGCACGCCTTGTTTGCGATCGTAACCAATCACATGAGTCGGTTTATTGATTCCCATTGCGGCAAGAGCAAGATGATCGATCCACGCCGCGAGATAATGCTGAGCACGAATCGTACCACTGCGATAACGCATTAATCCAGCTTGATAATTCTTAGTCAGCCAGCCAGTCAGTTGAACCGATTTGCCCTCACCGAATAAATCAAAACGCAGATTGATCTCTTGATCATCAAGTGGTGAGTGACATAAGAAACCGATTTTCTCCGCTAGCGCTTGAGCTTGTGCACGATTGGTCTCAAATTCTAGCTCGCCAAAGGCACCGATCGGTAATTTACCCTGCGCCCGCTGCTCAACCAATACACGTTCGATCGCATGTTCAGAATTCGGCTGCTCAAGAAAAACATCAAGGAGTTGATCGCGTAATTGATAACTCTCTAGCCCATCCAAAGTAAAAGGCTCTGCATCTTCCATCACTGGCTGCGGCGCTTCAAAGGTGACTTTCAGTCGGCGATTAAAAAAGTATTGCACTGGCAAACGCCAAAAACGTTGTAGCTCTACAAGCTCTAAATTCAGAGGGTACGTTGCCTCAATTAAGTAATCACTGAGCGCACGATTAAATTCACCACGGGATTGTCCCTGACGATTAGCCGCAGGTAGCCACTCTTTAGCGTAACTGCCGGGTTGGGTCGAAAATGCGTCTGGACTGAACGGGACCATGGCATGAGTTGTGGTTAACGCGTCAACCAATCGTTCCGCCGACCGATCACTGCTCAACGATTGATCGCCCTGCAAACAGTAATTTTGTTGGCAATACTCCATTAACTCTGCGACTAAAACTGAAGGAACACGCTCAGTATTGTCTTGAATCGAACGACCAACGTAACTGATGTACAACGTTTTTTGTGCCGAGAGCAACGCCTCTAAAAATAGGTAGCGATCATCATCTCGCCGCGAGCGATCCCCCGCTCGGGGACGTCCATTGATTAAATCAAAACCATCTTTCGGCATGGTTCGCGGATACACGCCATCGTTCATGCCCAATAAACACACCGTTTTAAAGGGGATCGATCGCATCGGCATTAAGGTACAAAAGTTCACTTGTCCTGCCAAAAAGCGCTGGCTGACTCGTATACCTAATAATTTGTTGCGTAGATACTGGATGATGATACTCGGGGCCAGTGCTTGATCGTATTTAGCATCCGCCAGTTGTTGTTTTAATTGCGCTAAGGTATCGCGAATCGATTTCAGCGCCAGCTCACCTTGCAGATCAACCACAAAAAAGTCATCCAGTAGATCCCCTAACAGCGCTCGCCACTGTTCAATACTCTGAGTGTTGGCGAGCCGCTCACGGTAATCACTCACTCGCTGAATAAAATGCGCCAATTTGCCCGCCAGCTCCGCATTCAATCCTTGCACTTCATTGTAAGGCGCTAAAGCCAGTTCGCCTTGCTCAAATAAGCCCGCAGAGGGCGGCATGGCATAACCGAGTAACATCCGCTCAACGCCAAATTGCCAAGTATTTTGTTCGGTTGGCGGCAGTTCAAATTGATCTGCCGTGCGAGCATTTAGCCCCCAGCGAATCCCAGACGCTTCTACCCATAATTTTGCTTGCGCGAACTCTTGCTCATTAAGCGCAAACTTAGCCATCATCGCTGGCGTTTCGAGTAACTCCAGTAACTCTGAGGCTAAGCAACGTGATTCTGGCAAACTAACCAAATGCATAAATGCACTTAAGATAGGACTTTCTTGATCGGCTGTGCGATCTGAAATGGCATAAGGGATATAACGCTCACCAGGCGCATTGCCAAATACGGCGCTAATCGCTGGGCTATAAGCATTGATATCTGCCACCATGACAATAATGTCACGCGGTTTTAAATCTGGATCAGCATCAAACATGGCCAGCAGTTGATCGTGCAAGACTTCCACTTCTCGCATTGGACTATGGCAGACATGAAGCGAGAGAGAAAAATCATCAACCTCGATGATCTGTTTGTGCAGGCTATTATCAAGTTGCTGATCATCTTGATGTTCTTCTAAATGCAAAATATCCGCTTGCAGATGATGCAGTAAACTATCCCGAGCAGGTGCCATAAACAGCTCCAGCTCTTCGCAATCCAATAGCGACAGCAAATAGAGATTATCACGGCCCAATTTGCCCATCGAGGCTAATAAACCATTGCCGACCGAAGCTTCGTTATGCTGCTCATCAACAAGATTCGCTTCAATGCCTCCTTTCAGTGGCGATCGCTGACCTTCAACGTGGATTGCATTGGCTTGTAACGCTAAAGTTTTACGCTGTCGACTGTCCAGCTTAGCGAGGGTTTTTCGATCGCGAATATCCCCCCAATAGTGCTGACAAGGGTTGGTAAACATTAGGTGGACATCTATCTGCTCACCTAATGCCTTTAGTGCATCAAGATAACGGGGAGGAAGAGAGGCGATACCAAAAATAAATAACCGCTTGGGTAACAGACGGGTATCTAATGCCCCCTCTACCAATTGCTCAATAAAGCTTTGATACAGATTGCCACGATGATAATGGGACTGACCTTGATAGACAGTGTCTTGATATAAGGCTTGCCACAATATTGGCTGCCAAGGATGCTCGTCATCGAGTTCTTTAACGACCTCCCCCGCTTCCCACTGAGCGATCCAATCCGGACGATACACCAAATAACCATCGAAAATATCGGCAATTTTCTCTGCCAATTGGTAAAGCTTCGAGTGATCGTCGTCTTGCTCAAGGTAGCGTTGCAGGGCAGTGAATTGTGGATGAGTGAGTAGATTTGGCAGCAGACGCATTAACTTCCACGTCATTGCTTCTTTATTAAATGCACTACGCTGTGGCACCTCAGGCAAGACTTGGGTAAACATCTCCCAAATAAAACTGGCCGGTAATGGAAACTCAAGATTTGCAGCCACTCCTAGCTCTTTGGCTAACGCCATCTTTAGCCATTGCGACATGCCCGAGCTTTGTACCAAGATTTTTTCTTTGTCGAACGGGTGCGCTAACGGGTCGTTTTTGATCAACTGAACTAACAGCGTTTTGAGGATTTCAACGTTATTCGAATGATAAACGGTAAACACAATGCACTCACACTACTCTGCCCTTAATAAGAGTTGAGAGTAGCATAAGTGCCGTTAACTGGATAATTTTCCTAGGGTCTGTTGCCCCTAATACATGACGATTATCCCGCCTGACCAGCCAATGAACGAGCTGGAAAATAGAACATCAGATAACGTAGCGCTACGTACCCAACCACCACGGTCGCCACAATCAGTTCAAAGCTGGCAAGCGCATGTATCTGCTGTACATAGTGAGGGTCGATATTTAAACTTTCCATCCAATGAGCGGTTTTAAACAGCGCCGTGGCACCAATCACCATTGGAAAGGTAAACGCGGCATAACCGGGGCTAAAAGGTAAACGCAGTAATTGAGTGAACGCGAGGTAAATAATCGCCGTCATCAACACCGCAATACCAAACAGTAAAGCAATGATCACAGGGGAAGGCTCAGCGGTCACCGTTAAATAACCCGCCAAAGAGAGACTCGCTGGCGCTGCCAAGATCGCTAAGGTGGGTTTAGCCGCATCCGGTACTTGATGGGTAAACATAAAACGATAAATCATCATCGGTAGCATTACCGCGTAAGCCAACATACCAAACACTAAGGTTGCATGAGCCATCGGAGCCAGTAGTGGGTTACCAGAAAATGACACATCAGCCACGATGATCCCCACTGGCGGTACAAACCAACTCGGCACCATATGATGCAGTTCAAACGCTTTTGCGCGATGATAAACAAAGCTCACCAAGAAAATCACATGCAGCAACACCGCCAGTAACCACAGTCCATCACCGAAAAATGGTGAAAATTGGCCCACCGAGTGAGACACCACCATACACGCCATCGCAAAAGTGGGCACGACACTGCCTACCACAGGATGCGCCAAATCTTGGCGGAGTAAATGATGATGCAAGAGAAACTTAAACGCTAAAACAATCAATAATACACTGGCTAGTGCAGCGCCAAGCCACTGACCGTAGCCTTGTAAATTGGCAAGGTTTTCCCAGCTCCAACCTAAACTGGCAATACCTAATGCCAATCCTGCCATAGGAGTGGGAGCTCCCATCACTTTTGTTTTTGCTGCTTGAATCATACTGACCTCAACACGGCTTATTATCGCAATACGCGCATGATACCCTTGCTTAATGTTTGAATATATCTGATTATTTGTAACCTACGTTCAATAAAACTAAACAACCTATGGCCAGCCCGATTTCGCTCAAACAACTCAATGTGTTTATGACCATCACCCAACACAAAACGCTAACCGAAGCCGCAGACGCTTTGTTTCTCTCTAAAGCAGCGGTGAGTTCAGCTTTAGCGGAATTGGAGAAACACTTAGGACATGCGCTGTTTGATCGAGTCAACAACCGGTTAATCCTTAATCAAGAAGGGCAAAAACTATTGCCTTTGGCCGATGAATTGCTGGGACGCGCCAAAGATCTGCATCATCTGTTTGATCAGCAAAATACCCTCGCTGGGCAATTACGAATTGGAGCCAGTGATACGATTGGTAACCAGTTAGCGCCTTATTTAATTAGCGCCTTTCGCTCACAATACGATCATCATGCACAAAGCCTATTTATTTCTAATTCAGCACTGATTTGTCAAAAACTGGTCGATTATGAGTTAGACGTTGCTTTGATTGAGGGCAAAACCTTGCATCCTCAATTGATTTCGCGTCAATTTGGTCAAGATGAAATGTGTATTATCTGCGCCCCTGATCATCCGCTCGCCAAAAAATCAACGTTAACGCTCAGCGATTTTGAACAGAGCCAGTGGGTGCTAAGAGAGGCCGGTTCGGGGTCTCGAGAATTTTTTATGCGCGTCGTTGCGCCGCGTATTGAGCAATGGCAAGAGAGTTTCGAGCTCAATACCACCGAAGCATTGATTAACAGCGTCTCAGCTGGATTAGGTTTAGGTTGTTTGTCACAGCTGGCTGCCCACTGCGCGTTACAAGATGGGCGAATCAAGCAACTGACTGTCCCTCTCGATATGCAACGGCGTTTTTGGGTCTTGGTGCATAAAGAAAAGTACCAAAGTCCGCTTTTGAAAAGCTTTATCGCCTTTTGTCACCAATCCAACGCCTAGCCTCTCAGTTTGGTGGCTTCATCTAGACTTTATTGAATAAAAACTGTATAAAAAGCCAGTAATTATTTAGCACAACATAGAGGATGAACCATGGCCGTCATCGTTAAGTACGTGGTGGAGCGCAACGGAGAAGAGAAAATGACTTTTACCTCGAAAGCCGAAGCTGATGCTTATGACAAAATGCTCGATATGGCAGATGAGCTGTTCGAACTATTGGGTAAAAGCGCTCTGATTGAAGATGAAAGTAAGCAAGAAGAGTTAGCGCTGTTCTTGGCACAGAACAAAGAAGACGTGCTGGTCGCGCTCGGTGCCAAACGCAAGCCTACGCCACCTAAAAAACCGAAAGCGGTCGAGAGTGATGACTCTGTTGACGACGCTGCTTAACTGATTCTGACCGCTGCCTAGCAGCGGTTTTTTATCCTAGAAAGGATATCTATCGCTAAAAAGACAGACGATATCGTTCGATGGACGGATAACGTATTGCTCCTTTCCTCTGCATAAAACTCTCTTTAAGATAACAATCATCTTACGGTCATTGACCACGAAATTGACACCACCAAAATGGAGAACTCATAATGGCGAATTTTGCCCTAGGCTTTGGTACGGCCACACTCAATCGTGACGGAAAAATCATTGAGGCATTTTTCCCTCATCCAGTTCTAAATCCAAGTGATGATTTAATCAAAGTATTGGCTGGTATTTGCAATTATCAATCGGGTAATCAAGTACTTGAGATCTTACCAGAGCAATGCGGTCAACTGGCTCATGCCTTTGCTAGCCATGCTCAAGCAGATAATGCTGCTTTTGCCAGTAAAGCCGCGTTATCGACTCAACCGCTGATTTTGGTGATCCTCGCGACCGATGAACAACCAAGCTCAATCGCTGAAGGCTTTTTAAAACTACAGCTTATCTCTCATCGCCTTGTGCAACCACACGGCACAGTACTGGATGGCATTTTTGGTCTATTGCATAACATTGCTTGGACCAATGAAGGCCCGATTGATTTACCAGAGCTTGCCGAGCGTCAAATCGAAGCTCGCCTTGCTGGGCGTCAATTGAGCGTCGATTGTGTCGATAAGTTTCCGAAAATGGTTGATTACATTGTCCCAACCGGTGTGCGCATTGCTGATACTGCTCGCGTTCGCCTTGGCGCACACGTTGGCGAAGGGACCACCGTTATGCATGAAGGCTTTATCAACTTTAATGCGGGTACCACAGGCGTCAGCATGGTGGAAGGACGAATTTCCGCTGGGGTTGTTGTCGGCAATGGTTCTGATATTGGTGGTGGTGCGTCAATCATGGGCACCTTATCTGGCGGCGGCAAAGTGGTGGTTTCAATTGGGGAAAACTCACTACTTGGCGCCAACGCTGGTCTTGGTTTCCCACTTGGCGATCGCTGCACGGTAGAATCCGGTCTGTATGTCACTGCTGGCACCAAAGTCCGCATGCTCGATAACCAAGGTCAAGAAGTTGAGATCATCAAAGCACGCGAGCTAGCAGGTGTCTCTGACCTGTTATTCCGCCGCAATTCGATCACCGGTCAAATCGAGTGTTTAGCCAATAAATCAGCGGTTGAGCTAAACAGTGAGTTGCATAGCAATAACTGAGTTTCATCCAATGAGTTCAACGGCTTAACCCGTTCGATTATCCAAACAAAGGCTAGCGTCAGCTAGCCTTTGTTATTGCACTATTGTTCGCTGATGAACCGAATTAACGGGCAATATTGGCTGGGCTAATCACCACACAAGCGGTTTGCTTTTGCTTACCAAAACCGATGATCTGCGACAGGGCTTTTTTACCAACCGGAACATACGCCGAAGCCATCGCATGCTGTTCAGATTCCGCGTGAGGATCGTGGAAAAAGAAAAACTTTTCACTCATGCCACTTAAAACGATCCAGTGAGGTTCTTTTTTGCCATCAAACCGATAGGTGCTAATCAACAATAGTACGCAAGCCCCTTGCGTCACCCACGCTTCAAGTTGATCCTGAGTTGGTGGAGCATCAATCATCGCCACATCTTGATGAGCCAGTTGCTCACAAAAATCCAGATGCACTAACTCAATCACCTGTTTTTTATTGAGGTCTCGGACACTATCAATGAAAGGGGTACTTTGTGATTGGCTCCATAACTCGACATGAAAACCTCGTTTCGCTGCTGCTAACGCTAAGCCTTGGCCACTACAGCCACCGTGTCCCGCCGCCATGAAAATCGTCGTCGCTTCTCGCCATAACTGAAGCTCTTGGGTGCGACTCAGTTCAAAAGAGGGTCGTAAACAAGAGAAACTCATCAATAAGCAAGCGGCACCACAGGTGAAGGGTGTGGTTTGCACATAAAGGGGCATCGGTAGCAAAATTTTAGGTCCATGAGGAGTTAAACGTTTTTGCATCCGACGACCATCACATAAATCGTCGTAATAGTGGATCAAACACTTCAAAGTGCGATAACCCATTTTTTCATATAATTTTATTGCTGCTATATTGTCTTCACGAACTTCTAGCCGTAATGTAGTGAAACCTTGATCAAGAGCAGCACGCTCGCATTGTTCAACTAACGTTTGAGCAATCCTCCGTCCTCTGAAATCAGGTTTAACGGCAATCGAATACAACCTTGAGAGCTGTGTACCTTGATGAAATAGTAGCAATGCATATCCAGCTAACTCCGTACCGGAATCGGCGACAAAAATCACCGAATGGCTAGAATGTAAAAAACGCTTCATTTGACGAGGAGAAATTTTATCTCCATCAAACAGCTGTTGTTCTAACGCATTAAGCGCAGCGAGATCAGTACTTTTCGCAAGACGAAAGTCCATACGACGTCCTTACAGGATGAAAAGAGTGGTTGGCAAGATTGTGACTCAATAATAGACCTATTGATTTAGGAAGAATATAGCGATGGCAAACCTTTTAATCGTGACCGATCAGGCCAGTGACTGGCAACAGTATTTCCCTTCAGAACAAGTCGTCAGCGTTGATCAATATTTAGATGCTGACTGGAAAGCTTCACAGCGCAGCGTACAGGTGGTGAACCTTTGTCGCGATTATGATTACATGAGTACGGGATATTACTGCTCTCTGTTAGCTGAAGCGCGTGGACATCGAGTGATCCCACGCGTGATGGCAATTAACGATATTAACCAGCCGTTTTTACTGTCCTCTGGACTCTTAAAACTTAACAAGCTGTGCAAAAACATCGACTCTATCCACTGTAAAATCTACTTTGGACGCACACCAGAAGCTGGTCTAGAAAAACTGGCTCAGCGCCTGTTCGAACAGTTTATGGTGCCAGTAATTGAACTGAAAATGACTAAAATTCAGGGACAATGGCAAATTCACAGTATTGCGCCATTCCCTTTTCAAGATCTGCAAGACAGTGAGCAAGATTTCTTCATTGAGTCATTAGAGCTGTTCTCAAGTAAAATCTGGCGCAGACCGAAACAAGAGAAGAAGTATCGCTACGATATCGCGATGTTGGTCGATGAAGAGGAGAAAATGCCGCCTTCCGATCCTTCTGCATTGAAGCGTTTTCGCCGCGCCGCCAATCGCTTAGGTATGAACTTAGAATTGATCTCCCCTGATGATTTGTCGCGTTTGGGCGAGTTTGATGGCCTATTCATTCGCGCCACCACTAATATTAGCAACTACACCTATCGGTTTGCGAAAACCGCAGAAAAAATGGGCCTGATCGTGATGGATGATTCAGAATCGATCATGAAATGTACCAATAAGGTATTTTTGACCGAGTTACTGCAACGTAATAAAGTTCCTGCGCCTAAGAGTGTTATCGTACAAGGGTTTGATAACGATTGGAAAAGCTACTTGATGGGACAACTGGATTTCCCTATGGTGCTGAAAATCCCCGATGGTGCTTTTTCTCGTGGGGTAGTCAAGGTTCGTAATGAACAAGAGCTTGAGAAAGAAGCCAATGCGTTATTTAGCAAAAGCGCGCTGATCTTGGCTCAAGCTTTTATGCCGACTGATTTTGATTGGCGAATTGGCGTAATGAACCGCCAAGCGATTTATGCCTGTAAATACATGATGAGTCGTGGACATTGGCAAATTTATCAGCACCATAGCAGTGGTCGAGTCTCATCGGGTGGATTTGAAACCTTCGATTTAAAACAAGTCCCTAAATCGGTGGTGGATGTCGCCGTAAAAGCGGCGAATTTGATCGGCAGTGGTCTGTATGGCGTCGATCTTAAAGAGATCGATGGACAAGTTTATGTGATTGAAGTCAATGATAACCCGAGCATTGATCATCAAGTTGAAGATGCGATTCTCGGCGATCTGCTCTACGATCGTATCATGACAGAGTTCTTACGCCGTATTCAGATGCGTGGTTTTTAGTTTATTCTGATTCAATTAACACCGCCCCCAAGTGATGTTGATAACCCATCACTTGGGTTTATTTTATCAAGGACAAGGATTCTCAATGGATTTTCTTCTCGATCATTGGTCTTTTGCCACACCCCCTACGGCACAGCTCTCCCTACAACCCAAAAAAATTGAAGCGGATCACTGGTACCATTGCCAACGAGATAAAGCCGGGTTACGTGAATGGCTAATCGATAATGCGATTCCTCTCTCTATTGTCGATAGTTTACTCGCAGAAGATACTCGACCTCTATTTGAACAGTACGATGAACAGCATTTTCTGCTGATTCTACGAGGGGTTAACCTGAATGACAATGCCGACCCTTCTGACATGCTCAGCGTGCGAATTCTCTATTATCATGGCGCCTTGATTACCAGTCGTAAGATATCTTCAAAAACTATCAACTTAATTAGCAGTGCTTTACAACAAGGCAATGGACCGAAAAGTCTTGCTGATGTGTTGGTCGCTATTATTGATGGCTTAAGCAAAAACATTGATGACTATCTTGATTGCGTCGAAGAGAAAATCACTCGATTCGAAAGTGAGACCGAATTAAGCGACCCCTTAATCCAAACCCATAAAGCACTGTTAAAAATCAAACGCTTTATTAAACCTCAGCAATACGCGCTTGAGGATTATCAAAACTCCAACCTATTGATGGCAAATCATAAGCAATTAAACTTACGACATAGTGTAAATACCATTACTCGGATTAATGAAACCTTAGATTTTTTCTTGAGTGAGTTGGATATTATTAAAGGGGAATTGCGTCAGTATCACGCTGAAAAAATGAACCAAAATACCTATTTATTTTCAGTCATCGCAGCAATTTTTCTACCTGCCAGTTTTTTAACAGGTCTGCTGGGTGTCAATGTAGGAGGTATCCCAGGGACCGACTCTCCAATCGCTTTTGGGGTCTTTTGTGCTGGTCTGCTTGCTATTTTTGTGATGGAATTTTGGATATTGCGCCGTTTGCGTTTTTTAACTCATTAAATAGTTTTAACTCATTAAATAGGAAGTCACTATGTATATTTTCGGTTACGGAAGCTTAATGAATTCAGCTTCGCGTCAACTGACAGGCGAAACCGGACAAGCGATTCCAGCGATTGTTCATGGTTTAGTGCGTTATTGGGGAAAAGTGGATGATAGCTATCTGATTTCACCTTTAGTGGTCAACCCGGGACAAGGCCAAGTGAATGGCGTACTACTCGAAATCGATGAGGCTGGATTGGCTGAGTTTGATCGCCGAGAACGTGGATATCAACGTATCGCACTTTCTCATCAACAAATAGACTGTCAGCATGACCTGAAAACCGATCAAGCGATTTGGGTCTATGTCACCGAACAATATCAGCCTCCTTGTACACGCAGTCCGATTGTCCAAACTTACGTTGATACCGTCCTCGCCGGGTGTTTGGAAGTTTCTGAAGCGTTTGCTCGCCATTTTGTCGAACACACCTTAGGCTGGCAAGCGCCATGGGAAAATGATCGGTCCATGCCTAAATATGGCAACTTAGCCGGAGTCAACGCCACTGACCTTGAACACATCGATCAACTGATTGCTCAGGTTCGTTAAATATTGAATTCGCTATTAGGACGATGAACAAGATGTGGGAAATATTCATACGCTTTTTTACGCTCGGATGGATAAGTTTTGGCGGCCCTGCGGCGCATATTGGCTACTTTCGACACACGTTTGTTGAAAAACTAAAATGGATGAGCGATCAACAATATGGACAAATTGTCGCTTTAAGTCAGTTTTTACCTGGCCCAGGTTCAAGTCAAGTGGGCTTCGCGATCGGTTATCAACGAGGCGGATTATTGGGAGCCAGTTTAGCCTTCATTGGCTTTACTCTCCCTTCGATCATACTAATGGTATTACTCGCCACTTTCAGCCGCTATTGGCTTGATACATCCCAATATGCACTACTGATCCATGGATTAAAACTGCTCGCTGTCGTAGTCGTTGCCGAGGCAACATGGGGAATGTATCAAAACTTTTGCCGAACAAAAACCACCGCCAGTTTAGGTCTGTTTAGTGCAGTCATTTTGTTATGTATTCCCGGTATCTTAGCGCAAATCTTGGTCATAGTCCTTGCCGCCATCATCGGTATAATCTGGCTAAAAAATCCTCATCCTACAACCACTTTGACCCCATTTCGCCCAACGTGGTGGCCTTTAGTTTTATTTGTAGCGATTTTATTTGGCCTACCATGGCTAGTCAGCTCAAGTGCGAGTGTAATGTTATTCAAACAGTTTTTTCATGCTGGTAGCTTGGTATTTGGCGGTGGTCATGTCGTCATGCCTCTGCTGCAAAATTTGTTAGCCGATCAAATAAGCAGCGATATTTTTCTGACTGGTTATGCCGCCGCCCAAGCAGTACCCGGCCCAATGTTTACACTGGCAACGTATCTGGGTTACTACTTGCTACCCGCATCGCCTGTCACTGGTGCCATCATCGCGACCATCGGTGTCTTTTTACCGGGATTTTTACTCCTTTTAGGCGTACTCAAACACTGGCAAAATCTTGCCAATCTTCCCTTCGTTTCAGGAGCACTCGCTGGAGTCAACGCATCCGTGGTCGGATTATTACTCGCGGCTCTTTATCAACCGGTATTTATCAGTGCGGTATTCAATGCTTGGGATGTCGCTTTACTACTGATTGGCTTATGGTTACTTAAAATTATGAAGTGGCCAATTCTTGGTTTAGTCATGTTCTATTTGTTAACGGCACTTATTCGTGGCGTTTTGTAACAAAAAGAAGTTATTTTTTGCTGATCAAACACGGTGAATTCCAGCGAATCGCCTAAACTTATTAAAGGCGCTGACTATTCCACCGCAAGGGGGGGCAAATGAACACGTACCATGAAGGAGAAAAACCCAGCTTCTTTGCTAAAGTGGGCACACTAAACCATCAGTTAACGGATATTCATCAACGAATGCTGACCGTAGAGCCGAATATCGCCCGTATCTCCTTCGCTTTATACGATGAAGAAAGTACCGAGTTAAAAACTTATGCTCACAGCGACAATCAAGGCTTTGAACTGCTTCATTACTCGGTGCCCCTCGATAACCTGCCGACTTTAAAAGCGTGTGCGCAATCTGGTGAAGTTCGCTATCTCAATGATATTTCAATTGAAGTTAATCATATAACTCCGCATAGCCAATGGTTATTTGAACAAGGTTTTCAATCCTCAATGACCTTACCGGTTTACCATGATCAAACGTTCATTGGTTTTATCTTTTTAAACTCAAAACAAAAACACACCTTTACGCCTGAAAAATGCGCACAACTCAAATCGTATATTGATATTGTACGTTTTGTCGTTAGTTCAGAATACGATTTAGTCCAATCGCTGCTCAATGCAACCAAAGCCATTAACGCTAAATCGCCTGAACACTGGTTAGATTCAAAAGAACATAAAGAGCGTATTAGCCGCTATGCGCGGGTGATAGCACTAGAAGTAGCATCAGTCTATCAATTGGATGATGAGGTAATAGAAAATATTAGCCAATTTTCTAAATGCCATGATATTGGCAAGCTAGCCATTCCGGCAGAATTACTGAATAAACCTTGTTCACTCGGTCAGGATGAAAGACAGCAACTCAATCAACACATCGAAAAAGGCATTGAGATCATCAATGATATTATTGATGACATTGGCGCTCCAGAACATCCAAGTATCGCCGTACTCAAAGAGATTGTTGCCTACCACCATGAGTTTCTTGATGGTAGTGGCTATCCTTATGGCTTAACCCAAGAAGCCATTCCTATCTCAGCTCGCATTATTGCTGTCGCAAATATTTTCGATGCACTAACGAGCCATCGCCCCTACAAACAAGCTTGGTCTGTTCCATTTGCCTTGTTGGAACTAGAAAAAATGGTCGTATCCGGTAAGCTAGATAAACACTGCGTTAACGCGCTGCGTTATCATCAAGATTATTTAAAGCGGGTTAGCGAGACTTATCCAGAACTCGATCCGAAAGATAGAGAATCCCCAGCTTCTTAATTTGAGTAATTTTTGTGAGGTATCACTCTGTTGTCATTAACAAATGTGAGTTAATTAACCTTCATCACTCCTATAGCCATGCTACTATTTACAAAATTTTAACATAAATAGAATAGCCATTGCCTCATACATGGAGTTAGAGAATGAATCCGTTAACAAATCTAAGTCAAACTAAGTGCGCTCTCCCCCCCCCTAATGAAATGATCTTAACTTGGGCGCAAACTCGCCCCAACGACGTTTACTTGAAACAAATTATTAATCGGCAGTTTGTTGAATACACCTTCGCTCAAGTCGCTGATCAAGCACTACGTCTCGTTTCAGCACTACGCGCCTTAGGGGCTGAACCTGGTGATAAAGTGGCGCTTATATCAAAAAACTGCGCCGAGTGGTTCATATGTGATTTAGCAATCATGCTCGGTGACTATGTCAGTGTGCCCATTTTCCCTACTGCCGGCGCTGACACCATTGAATATTGTGCGAGTCATAGTGAAAGTAAAATAATCATTGTCGGTAAATTAGACGACAGTAAAGCCACCGCCCAAGTTTTAGCTAAAATGCCAGAGCTGATCAGTATCGCTCTACCTTACGCTTCAGCACCATCGTGCCACCATCAATATCTAGACTTAATTGCTCAGTATCCCCCAAGTGAAGAACGGCCTGAACATTATGATGATAAACTGATGTCGATTGTTTATACCTCAGGAACTTCAGGCGTACCAAAAGGTGCCATGCTAACCTACGGTGCTTTTGCTTGGGCAGTACAACAATTGATTGCTCAAATCGGTATTCAAAAAGATGATCGCCTGTTTTCTTATTTGCCTCTCGCACACATCACCGAACGTGTTTACATTCTTGGCACGTCAATTCAAGGTGGTGTTTTAACCGCTTTTCCTGAGTCACTTGATACGTTTATTGAAGATGTGAAAATGCATCGCCCAACGTTGTTTATCTCAGTACCAAGGCTATGGACTTTGTTCCAACAGCGTATTCAAGACAAACTTCCGCAGAAAAAGCTGAATATTCTGCTCAAAATCCCTTTTATAAATAGCTTAATTAAACGCAAATTAGCGGATGGTTTAGGGTTAGATCAAGCACGAGTCCTTGGTTGTGGCTCAGCCCCAGTCTCTCCTGCCTTGTTAGAGTGGTACCACAGCCTTGGCTTAAATATTACTGAAGCATGGGGAATGACCGAATCATTTGCCTACAGTACGATCAATTACCCCTTCCGGGCAGATAAAATAGGAACGGTTGGCCATGCTGGACCAGGAGTTCGCTTAAAAATTACCGATGACGGTGAGATACTCGTTCATAGTAAAGGGGTATTTTCTGGGTACTACAAAAATGACATTGCTTCCAAAGAAGCTTTTGATGCTCAAGGTTGGCTACACACTGGAGACTTAGGTTCAATTGACTCTGATGGTTATCTTACGATCCAAGGACGAATCAAAGATACGTTTAAAACAGCCAAGGGTAAGTTTGTTTCTCCCGTCCCGATTGAGAAAAAATTGTATGAATACAGCCGAGTAGAAATGCTGTGTTTAATTGGCTTAGGGCTGCCAGCGCCGATACTTTTGGTTGTACCGCATAATTTCTCTGATTTTGATCGAGAGCGTTATGAACGCACGACGAAACGCGTTATCGAAAAAATGAATACTAAACTCGAATCTCATGAGCAAATAAAAGGCGTATTGATGATCAAAGATCCGTGGAGCATCGATAATGGTATTCTTACGCCAACACTAAAGATAAAACGTCATGTCTTAGAGCAAAAATATCATGACGTAGGCCAGAATTGGCCTAAAGACAAACTCGTGGTTTGGGAAGAGTAATCTCACTAACTGTCCTTCTTTAGAACAGTGAAAAACGATGATCAAAGTAAAAACTTAGTGATCCATCTTACTACTGAAAACTTTGCCCCTATTATCATCAGTTAGGATTGGGGGTATTTTAGTTTTTCTCTTTTTCATCTTGTACAACATAAAACGCAGCAAACAAAACGCCCCGAACAGCATTCACTGTTCGGGGCGTTTTTAGCGCTTAAAGTGAAGAATTATTTCTTCTCTTTTTTCGCTTTAGCTTCAGCAATAACGGTTTCTGCTACGTTAGCTGGACATGGTGCATAGTGTGAGAACTCCATAGAGAACTGACCACGACCAGATGTCATTGTACGTAGAGAACCGATATAACCAAACATTTCAGATAGTGGGATATCCGCTTTAACACGAACACCAGTCACACCAGCTTCTTGGTCTTTGATCATACCACGACGACGGTTCAAGTCACCGATAACGTCACCAACGTGATCGTCTGGAGTGAACACGTCAACTTTCATGATTGGCTCAAGAAGTTGTGGGCCAGCTTTAGGCATTGATTGACGGAATGCACCTTTCGCTGCGATTTCAAATGCAATTGCAGATGAGTCAACGGCGTGGAAACCACCATCAAACAGTTCAACTTCAACGTCTAAGGTTGGGAAGCCAGCAAGAACACCTTCTTGCATCATACCTGCAAAACCTTTCTCAATCGCTGGCCAGAATTCCTTAGGAACGTTACCACCAACAACAGTTGAAGTGAATTTGAAGCCTGAGTTTGGCTCGCCTGGTTTGATACGGTAATCGATCTTACCAAACTGACCAGAACCACCAGACTGTTTCTTATGCGTGTAGCTATCTTCAACAGCTTTCGTGATTGTTTCACGGTAAGCAACTTGAGGAGCACCAACAATAAGATCGATACCGTGCGTACGCTTAAGGATGTCTACTTTGATATCTAGGTGAAGTTCACCCATCCCTTTCAGGATAGTTTCGCCAGTCTCTTCGTCTGACTCAACTTGGAATGATGGATCTTCAGAAACCATTTTACCAAGTGCAACACCTAACTTCTCAGAACCACCTTTATCTTTAGGCGCAACCGCGATAGAGATAACTGGGATTGGGAAAATCATTGGCTCAAGAGTACATTCGTGTTTAGGATCACACAGGGTATGACCAGTTTTCACGTTCTTCATACCAACGATAGCAATGATGTCACCCGCTTGCGCAGAGTCGATTTCATTACGGTCATCAGCGTGCATTTCTACCATGCGGCCAATACGTTCAGTTTTACCTGTCGCACTGTTCAAAATGGTATCGCCTTTCTTCAGTTTACCTGAGTAAACACGAACGAAGGTTAATGCACCAAAACGGTCATCCATGATCTTAAACGCAAGAGCACGGAATGGTTCATCAACAGAAACTTTAGCGACTTCGCCAGTGGCTTCACCAGTATCTGGATCAGTTAGCTCTTGTTCATGAACTTCTGTTGGGTTTGGTAGGTAATCTACAACCGCATCAAGGATAAGTTGCATACCTTTGTTTTTGTATGCAGAACCACAGTAAGTTGGGAAGAAAGCAAGTTCACGAGTACCTTTACGGATACAACGTTTGATGTCTTCTAGAGAAGGCTCTTCACCTTCCATGTAAGCCATCATTAGCTCGTCGTCTTGTTCAACAGCCGCTTCAATCAACATTTCACGGTATTCTTCCGCTTGGTCAACTAAATCAGCTGGGATATCCGTTACTTCGTAGTTCTCTGGAAGACCTGAGTCATCCCAGATGTACGCTTTTTGGCTCAGTACGTCAACAACACCTGTGAACTCATCTTCACGACCGATTGGTAGTGTCATGACTAGTGGTGTAGCGCCAAGTACATTTTTGATTTGGCCAACAACGCGGAAGAAGTCTGCGCCCATGCGGTCAAGCTTGTTGACGAAAATCAGACGAGATACTTCTGAATCGTTCGCGTAACGCCAGTTGGTTTCTGATTGAGGTTCAACACCGCCTGAACCACAGAATACACCGATACCGCCGTCAAGAACTTTTAGAGAACGGTATACTTCAACTGTAAAGTCAACGTGCCCAGGAGTATCGATGATGTTAAAACGGTGGTCTTTCCAGAAACAGGTAGTCGCAGCAGACTGGATTGTGATACCACGTTCAGCTTCTTGATCCATGAAGTCCATGGTTGTAGTACCATCGTGGCTGTCGCCCATTTTATGGATTTTACCAGTCAGCTTAAGGATACGCTCCGTGGTAGTGGTTTTACCCGCATCAACGTGCGCGAAAATACCAATATTTCTGTATTTTGATAAATCTGCCATTGTCTTACTCTGTTAATAAGGTATAAAGTGCGCGCAGAGTATAGCATAATCTGTCAAGACTGATACCCCTGCGATCGCTTGCTGAAAAAAAATAGTCAAGGACTACCTGTTGCTGATGAAATATAGGTGATGCGCACACAAGACGCGAGCAAATATCGACAAAACTCTCCGTTTCATCACACCTAATCTTTCGAAAAACACATACGCATTGTTTATTTTGCTATCACAGCTCATCAAAAGCGGCAATCGCTTCGGAAAGTTTTCGCACGCCATGAATTTGCATACCAGAAATCCCGCCCTTGGGCATATTGGCCATTGGAACAATTGCGCGGCTAAATCCATGTTTGAGCGCCTCGTTAAGACGCTCTTGCCCACTCGGCACCGGACGAATTTCCCCAGCTAATCCCACTTCGCCAAAAACCACCACATCTTTAGGTAACGGCTTATCACGAAAGCTAGACAGTAGTGCCATTAACAGGGCGAGGTCTGCACTGGTTTCGGTAACTTTTACGCCACCAACGACATTGACAAAAACATCTTGGTCGGCCATTTGCAAACCACCATGCTTATGCAATACAGCCAGTAACAAAGAGAGCCTATTTTGCTCTAAGCCAACCGCAACACGACGTGGATTGGCCAATTGAGAGTAATCGACCAATGCTTGAATTTCGACTAAAAGCGGACGGGTACCTTCCCAAACCACCATAACCGAACTACCGGAGGTCGCTTCTTCACCACGCGACAGGAATATCGCCGAAGGGTTACTGACCTCTTTTAATCCCTGCCCAGTCATTGCAAATACACCCAGTTCGTTCACCGCACCAAAACGGTTTTTATGACTACGAAGGGTACGAAAACGACTATCAGCGCCCCCATCAAGCAACACCGAACAGTCAATAATATGCTCAAGCACTTTAGGGCCAGCAAGAGTGCCATCTTTAGTCACATGACCAACGATAAACACCGCAACATTATTTTGTTTGGCATAGCGAGTTAAGGCCGTCGCCGATTCGCGAACCTGAGCGACACTGCCCGGAGAGGATTGCACATCGGCGACGTGCATAACTTGAATCGAGTCGATAACCATTATTCTCGGTTGCTCTTGCTCGGCAATTTGGCAAATACGATCGACGTTGGTTTCGGAAAGCATTTTCAGGTGTTCTTTGGGTAACCCTAAACGGGCGGCACGCATCGCAACTTGCTGTAATGACTCTTCTCCAGTGACGTATAAAGTTGGCATCTGCGCAGAAAGCAAACACATGGTCTGTAAAAGTAACGTCGATTTACCAGCCCCTGGACTGCCGCCAATCAGAATAGCAGCCCCTGGTACCACACCTCCGCCTAGCACTCGGTCAAACTCTTTAAAGCCACTGCTAAAACGAGGCACTTCTTGTAAGTTGATTTCGGCTAACGTTTGCACACTCGTTTGCGTAGCATTTCCCGCATAACCGGATAATCGTTCATGGCGAGCAACTTGAGGGGAAGCGGCTAAACGAACTTCAGAAATGGTGTTCCAAGCCCCACATGCATTACATTGACCTTGCCAGCGCGGAAAATCTGCCCCACACTCATTACATACATAGGCTCGTTTTGCTTTAACCATGAATCCTCAATACTTAATTAAAAATGGTAACTTAGCCGCTTGCGCTATCTTAACGAAACGGACAACTGTGCCTACATTTTACTTCGGTTATCGTTAAAGATTAACTGCATGATGCCGATATCATTCAAGAACCTAACTTTAACAGAAAAGTATGCAGCAATCTGACATTCTCTCTTTCACTGAAAAACTCATTCCGGTCTATCGCTCTCCGGACTTTGAGTTCATCCTCTCTCAGATCACGGATGGGCAGCCTGCCTCTGCTAAACTATTGATAAAAATGGAACTCAATCGACTGATGGCGCCGTGTAAAAAAACCATTGATTTACGCAGCCGAGTTGATACTGAGTGTCGAGAATATGAAATCGACGGTTTTAAACACTGGTTAGATGATATTGCATTAAATGATTACCAAAAAGGGGTAAAAAAGTTTTCTGGTTATACTGAAGGGGTTTGGGAAACGGTTTGCAAAGCGCGAATCAGCCAACGGGATAACACCAAAACCGATCAAGCCACTAATAAAGCATCCAAAAGCTTCCAAGCTGAGATCATTAAACTGGGCTATGATTTAAAACGCAAAGAAAATCGCCTCAGCCTAAATAGCCAAGTCTTGATCACTCTTAATAATCAAGCCATTCATGCAGTAACACTGGATCTCTCGCCTTCAGGCGCAAAATTTAAAGTACCCGCGGCATTTAACTATAAATCCGGACAAACGTTTAAAGCACAATTCACTGAACTGGAAAAATCGCTCGATATTCCTGGCTTAAATCAACCGATTGAATACCGCATACTGGCTATTGATGATTCCTATGAAAACAATGCGGTGAAATACTTGCGGGCATTACGTATTACTGAGACGACATTAATCGATAACGTGATTGCCGAGTCACTAGCTAGTAATATTAAGAAAAACCGTCACGATAACCAAGATAAAATCATTCGCGCTCGCACCCGTGGCTATGAGCACGTCTATCTCAAACACACAGGCCATTTACCGCTGTTTTTTAGTGGCAACCAACTGAAATTGGTACTGCTGACGGAAAACAATCGTCCTATTTGGCAATACTGGCATGATGAACGAAATCAGCAGAGTTTGGGCAGCTTATTTAATGCTGAACGGATGGGGCTGCTCACACAACCGGGCGTGAAAAATTGCAGTAACGTACTGTACTCGTTTAAACATGAGTATCAGGATAAAACGTTGTTTTTCTCGATGTTCATGCCCGAAGCCTCAGCAGAGCAACGAAAACTGTTCTGGCATATTGGCGCAAAAAAAGACAGTTGGAAAGCGTTCCGTTTATCGGTTTTTGAATTGTCAGCCGAAGAGCGAGCCGAGCTAGCCAACCATTCCGAAGAATTATTAGAGCACTCCAGTCAGCTAACGCATTGTGGGATTTTACAAGAAATTGCCGATATCAGTTCAGCACAAGATTATCTACTGGTAGCAAAACCCCCTCTACCTGGCAGTGCGTTGAATCCTTTTCGTCATAGCCGCCAAGTGATCGGTCAACCGTTAGGAGTGTATTTTGATGCTTGCTCTCGACGTAAAGAACTTCGCTACCGCTTTCGAACGCCATTACAGCTAAAAGATCAACAGCAAGTATTAGGGGAAGGATTGAGTGTTGATCTCTCTAAGCATGGATTAAATCTGATTCTTAATGCTCCAGTGGCACTCAAAGCTGGTGATAAACTGCAGGTGAATTTTACTGAACTAAAACGCTACGATGAAAAGTTACCCTTGGATGCCCTACCTTATCAAGTGGTTCGGATTAGTCCTGAAGGGCGACGTTTACAATTAAAGATTGAAGAGACATCCGCAACCATCAAAAGCATTGCGTTTTTTAATTCTCTTATCGAGCATAATCAAGACAAATTGTTACCGCAAAAAGAGCAGTTACCGAGCCCCCTCTCTCTTAGAGGGCTTGCATGATCTGTTGTTAGACAAAATGGTTTGTTCACCGATTTTCGTTGATAAACCTGGCGCGAATTTGCGACCACGAGTGATTGGCGTTAATTTTCCACTACCCGCTCACCTCATGTTATTGGCTAAACTCGGACAAGATGGTTGTTTTTCCCTTGAACCTATCTTTAAAAACCACACCAATACTCTACTCGCTTCGCCGATGAGACGGATTGATGGTGCCGAACCTCAGCATCATGAAATCTATATTGCAGTGGTCAAGTTTGCTGATCGTATTCAGTCGGTAGAATCTTGTTTGAAAAGTGAATTTAGTAGTATCAAAGAACGCATTCAATTTATTCGTAGAGCAAGAGAAACGGGCGAGTTTTATGCATTGCGTATTTCTGGTTCGCCGGTATTTGAACCGATGACCACCTTACTGCGCGAAGATCTCAATCAATTACTATTAGTTAGCTTAAACGATGCCAAAGCCTTAGAAAAAGAACTCAGTGCGATTGTCGGTTATTGCGAATTAACCGATATCACGCAAGAGGTGATCACTCGACTGGAGCTCACGGACTAAGTCAGAACGCCTGCCCTCTCAGCAAAGCGTTTGTGGGAATCCATCACACATAGTGTAAAAATAGACTCCCACTCTGCACTTAAGGCTGACTTTTCCAACTGATCTTTTGCTGTCTAATCAGACCCGCCGAAAGAATACACAATACACCACCTAAGCTTGCAAAACGTACCGCCGTTTGTGCTTTCGCCTCTACTTTTGGTTTCGCATGATAGGCAATCCCGAGTCCAGCCACCTCCATCATCACTAAGTCATTCGCCCCATCTCCTACTGCAACGGTATTATGCAATTCAATATCAAACTGCTGAGCAAGTTTTAAAACAATCTCTGCCTTAGTTTGCGCTCCTACAATCTCGCCCTTCACTTTGCCACTCAGTTGATTATTGATGATTTCTAATTGATTGGACTGCGCATAATCTAACGATAACAACTGTTGCAGGTGATCCGAAAAATAGGTAAAGCCACCGGAGGCTATCGCGGTTTTCCAGCCCATCGCTTGTAGGGTGATGAGTAACTCCGGCAATTCAGGCATCAAGGGTAAATCGTTGCGTACCTTTTCAAGGATTGCCGCATCCGCGCCTTTGAGCTTGGCGACTCGCTGACGTAAACTCTGCTCGAAATCCAGCTCACCTTGCATGGCTCGCTCCGTTACCTGAGCGACCTCATCACCAACACCCGCTAATTTGGCAATTTCATCAATACACTCAATTTGAATCGCTGTGGAGTCCATATCCAAGACGATCAAGCCGGGTTTAGACAGATCAGGCACTTCGTCGATTCGAGCATAATCCAAGTGTAATTGTTGTAGAATAGGTTCTAGCGCAGCGTCGAGCTCTCCCGCCATTAAAGCGACATCATAATTGCCGACTTTCCATGTATCAACTATCACTAATCCTTGACCACTCCATTGCTCAATATCCATAAAATGAGCAGGAGTCAGTGGCTGAGCAAAAATAATCCAATTAGCGTGGGACTTATCAAGAGCGCTACTCTCTCGCGTTTCTGGGTAGCGATTCAGCAGCGTCGTATGTTTTCTAATTGAGAGGGGTTTTACAGCATCCATGTTTCGCTTCCTTAACTATGATTCCCTGACGTTACCCTATTGCAATTTAAAAACGCAAGTCTCAATATGAGCGAAATGTCATTTTTTAGGTTTACGATCTATGGATAGCTCACTGTTTTCATTTCGTGTCGTCGTGCGCAGCTTAACCGTTGTGCTATTGATGGGCATGTCGGTGTTCACGATTCAAAATAGCGTTGTGATCAGTAAAGGCAATGAGCGCATTCAAGCCAATCAATTAGAAACCTTAACGAAAGTGTTAATCAATCAAGCCTCCCTGTCGGCCAGCAGCATGCTCGCAGAACAAGATCAAGAGCGATTACTGGCACTCACCAATCAACTTGCTCAAGAACGTTTAGTGTTTGATGCGACAATCTATGATGCTGAAGGCGTTAAGCTAGCCGCAAGTGACGGAGCACTCAGTGTTCGAGAGATATTAGGGCTAGATACACCACTACAAACGGCCAGTATTGGCCGTCAACAACTGGTTGAGCCGGTCTTGTATGATGGCAGCGTTATTGGTTTTGTCCGCTTAACGTTTGAAACGGGCCGAGTAACGGCAATTTCTGATCATCACTATCGAAAAAGCGATCGATACATGTATTTAATGTTATTGATGAGCTTTACTGGTGGGGTTTTGATCACTCTCTTGTTGCGTCGTCAATTTAGACCGAAAGAGCAGAAAGTAGAAAATGTGCTGCTTAAGCACGTTTAGCGATTAAACGATCACAATCACCAAAGCGCGAAGATCCCGATGAGTAAAGATAGACTTAACTCATCGGGACAAATGACGCAGAATATAACGCTTAACTGTCTCTATCGAAGCGGTATAACGGGCGTCAGAATCAAGATTAATTAATACCCGGCTTGATCGCCAATTAAAATGGAATCTAACGCAATTTCAATCATTTCATTAAAGGTATTTTGACGCTCTTCAGAGGTGGTTTGCTCACCGGTTTTAATATGATCAGAAACCGTGCAGATAGCCAGTGCTTTTGCGCCGTATTCAGCGGCAACGCCATAAATCCCAGCCGCTTCCATCTCAACGCCAAGGATGCCATATTTATCCATCACATCGAACATACTTGGATCGGGAGTATAAAACAGCTCTGCTGAGAATAGGTTTCCGACTTTAACGTCCACGCCACGAGCTTTCGCAGCTTCTTCTGCTGCCTTGACCATTTTATAATCAGCAATCGCAGCAAAATCATGATCTTTAAAGCGGATACGATTCACTTTTGAATCCGTGCAAGCGCCCATACCAATCACAACATCGCGTAATTTGATCTCTTCATTCACAGCGCCACAGCTACCAACACGAATGATCTTTTTCACGCCGTAATCTTTGATGAGTTCAGTCACATAAATCGAGCATGAAGGAATGCCCATACCGTGGCCCATCACTGAAACTTTACGGCCCTTATAGCTGCCCGTATAGCCGAACATGTTACGCACATCACATACCTGAACGACATCATCTAAAAAAGTCTCTGCGATGTATTTAGCGCGTAGTGGATCACCTGGCATTAAAACAACGTCAGCGAAATCACCCAGTTGAGCATTAATGTGTGGAGTTGCCATGTCTTTTCCTCTTTATCTTGGTGATTGTGTTGCCCAGTCAGTCGAGCAACACAATTGAACAGTAGGCTTAGCTTTGCTAATAGCAAAACCAATCATAAAATACAGTCTTCTATTCCAGCACTGCAGGTGATGTTACAAAAAGGATTTTCCGTAATCCATTGGTGAAGTAGCAAAATAACTCGCTAAACTCTGACCAATATCAGCAAAGGTTTCACGGTGGCCAAGGCTACCCGGCGCTACTTTTTGACCATAGACGATCACTGGAATGAATTCGCGTGTATGATCGGTGCCTGGCCAAGTAGGATCGCAGCCATGGTCAGCGGTTAAAATCAGTACATCTTGCTCTTGCATCTGATCAAGAATTTCTGGCAGACGCTGATCAAAATACTCTAATGCTGCCGCGTAACCGGCGACATCTCGGCGGTGACCATAAGCAGAATCAAAATCAACAAAGTTAGTGAAGACTATCGTGTTATCACCCGCTTGTTCAATTTGCTCTAATGTGGCATCAAACAAAGCAGGAATACCGTTGGCTTTCACTTTTTTACTGATCCCACAGTTAGCATAAATATCAGCTATCTTACCAATCGAAACCACTTCACCTTGTCGCTCTTCAAGCAGTTTTTGCAATACGGTAGTTGCAGGTGGCTCTAAAGATAAATCACGGCGGTTACCAGTACGAGCAAATTGTCCTTTACCAGGACCGGTAAATGGACGGGCGATCACTCGACCAATGTTATAATCTTCTAACTCTTCACGAGCAATCTGGCACAGTTCAAGCAGGCGGTCTAAGCCGAAAGTCTCTTCATGACAGGCAATCTGAAACACTGAATCCGCTGACGTGTAGAAAATTGGCTTACCTGTCGCCATATGCTCTTCACCCAAATCATCAAGCACTTGAGTACCAGAGGCATGACAATTGCCAAGGAAACCATCCAAACCGGCACGCTTTAAAATGCGGTCGGTTAGCTCAGTAGGAAAACTGTTTTCTTTGTCACTGAAATAGCCCCATTCAAATAGCACTGGTACACCAGCAATTTCCCAGTGTCCCGATGGTGTATCTTTACCAGAAGAAAGTTCAGCAGCGTGTCCGTAAGCGCCAATAATATCTGCGTTTTGATCTAAGCCTGGCGCAAATTGTCCTGTGGCTTCTTTGTGCGCCATTGCTAAGCCTAACTTAGAAAGATTAGGCAAACGTAAAGGCCCTTGGCGATCCGCATTATCCGCTTTACCTTGTTGGCACTGCTCGGCAATGTGACCTAAGGTATCAGCGCCAACATCACCAAACTTTTCAGCGTCTGGAGCGGCGCCAATACCAAATGAATCTAATACTAAAATAAATGCTCTTTTCATTACTTTTCCTCACCGGAGTTACACATCTTCAGGTCGAATTTGACGATAGATTTCCGGAGTTTCTTGATAATTGCCGCCAATCTTAACGGCTTGTTGAAGTGCTTTCGCAGCAACCTCCCACTGTTCTTCATTGCGGGCATGAATCACCGCCAGTGGTTTATTGCTATCAGCTATTTCACCTAAACGAATGAATTGATCAAAGCCGACCGCATAGTCAATAGTATCGGTCGCCACTCGGCGTCCGCCGCCCATACTCACGACCGCCATACCAATCGCGCGCGTGTCCATGGCAGAAACTACGCCGGCTTGCTGCGCATAAACGGGTTTTACCACCTCGGCTTTTTCTAAATAACGGTCGTAGTGTTCAACAAAGTCATTCGGACCGCCGAGTCCTGCGACCATCTTTCCAAATCGCTCTGCCGCTTGTCCATTATCGAGCACGGTTTGTAATTTAGTGCGCGCTTCTTGAGGATCTTTGGCTAATTTGGCTAACAATAACATCTCGATGCACGAGGCCATGGTCACTTCTAATAAACGCGGGTTGCGATATTCACCGGTTAAGAAACGAACCGCTTCACGAACCTCGAGAGCATTACCTGCCGATGAAGCCAATACTTGATTCATATCGGTTAAAATAGCCGTAGTATTGGTGCCAGCACCGTTCGCCACCGCAACAATCGATTTCGCTAACTCTTCAGACGCTTGATAGGTTGGCATAAACGCACCTGAACCGACTTTGACGTCCATCACTAAGGCATCTAGACCTGCTGCGAGCTTTTTCGATAAAATCGATGCAGTAATCAACGAGATATTGTCCACCGTGGCGGTGATATCACGGGTCGCATATACCCGTTTATCCGCTGGTGCTAAATTGCCGGTTTGACCAATGATCGCGACGCCAGCGTGTTTGGTCACCTCACCAAACAGCTCATTACTGGGCATAATGTTGTAGCCGGGGATCGCTTCTAGCTTATCTAGCGTACCGCCGGTGTGCCCCAAGCCTCGCCCAGAGATCATAGGAACGTAGCCACCACAAGCGGCCACCATAGGGCCGAGCATTAATGACGTCACATCGCCAACGCCACCGGTAGAGTGTTTATCCACGATCGGGCCATCAAAATTCATGTGCGCCCAGTCGATAACCATTCCCGAGTCACGCATCGCACAAGTCAGTGCTATACGCTCTGGCATGGTCATTTCTTGAAAATAAATGGCCATCGCAAAGGCAGCAATTTGCCCTTCTGAAACGCTATTATCAGCCACACCTTGGATGAAAAAATAAATTTCATCGCGCGTTAAAACTTCACCATCGCGTTTTCTACGAATAATTTCTTGTGGTAAGAATACATTAGATGTAGACATATAAGCCTCCTAGATGCTTTTGCTAATCTTTCAGGCCCTCTTTAAAATCGCATGTCTTAATGGTTAGCACCATTGTTAATTGGACTCACACTTCGCTGTATGAAGTCTTCTGCTTAGCACTTTGCAGATGCTGAAATTATCGAGGGAAAAACAAAGTAAGTAATGCTTAGCACTACTTACTTGCTCGTTAATGATTAATAAGCGCTAGGATCGGCTTGTTGATCGGTCACCTCTAACGTATTTAATAAGTTAGTTAACAGACTCGAAGCGCCGAAGCGATAATGGCGGCTATCAGCCCAACCTTGGCCAAGAATGTCATCTGCCATGGCTAAATATTGCGCGGCATCTTCTGCGGTACGTACACCACCGGCAGGTTTAAAACCTACCTGTTTCGCAACGCCTAAATCACGGATCACTTCAAGCATCATGCGCGCATACTCAGGTGTCGCATTGACAGGCACTTTACCGGTTGAGGTTTTGATAAAATCCGCACCCGCTTCGATACTGATTTGTGAAGCTTTCTTGATTAAGGCTTCTTGTTTTAACTCACCCGTCTCGATGATGACTTTCAGTAAAATATCACCGCAAGCTTGTTTGCACTGCTTAACCAGTTCAAAACCGACTTGTTCATTGCCAGCAATCAAAGCTCGGTATGGGAATACGACGTCAACCTCATCAGCACCATAAGCAACCGCGGCTTTGGTTTCAGCCACCGCGATGTCAATATCATCATTACCGTGTGGAAAATTGGTGACTGTGGCAATGCGAATCTCTGGAGTACCTTGCTCACGAAGGGTCTTCTTAGCAATAGGAATAAAACGTGGGTAGATACAGATCGCCGCCGTATTACCTACTGGGCTTTTTGCATCATGACAGAGCTGGATCACTTTGGCGTCCGTATCGTCATCATTTAATGTGGTTAAATCCATCAATTTCAGTGCGCGTAGCGCTGCGGCTTTTAAATCGCTCATTTCTATCTCCGATCAATATATTCAATTCATTGACTAGTGAGTAAGACGTCACTCGACATAGTCACAAAATGAACGGACTTGGTTCCTTGAAGACTCGGTGTTTTGCACCAATTGCTATCCCTGTCACCGCACAATGCCAATAAGCTTTATGGCATAACCGTCTGTGATTGCGGTACACAATATTGCTCAAGCAACCACTTGTTGGAAGTTGATGGTTATGCCACAAGCTTCCATTACAATCGATCGCTCTGATGCTCTGCTTCACCCTTGTTCGATAATAAAAACCGTGAATCCATCACTCGTTTTATTGTCACAATATTGGGGGCATATAAAGGCGAATAAGCTGTGATCTACAGTATAACTCTTCGCAACAAAACCCTAGCACAACACTCAGAGCAAACGGTTTGTATCTCAAAATAATCGTTATCATCCATCATGGACAATTCATTTATTAAACTGTCTTAGCGAACCTTATCGTGTGAAAGACAAGGAACTGTGTTTTCTTGGTCAACAAAACAGAAAAACCCCGCAGCAATCTCTTGCTACGGGGTTGTGTTAAATGGCGTCTATATCGTTTTCTTTACTAAATTAGAAAGAAAGGAATAGGCCAGCAATGGTTGCTGCCATCAAGTTAGATAGCGTACCAGCAACCACAGCCTTGATACCCATACGAGCGATATCACCACGGCGTGAAGGAGCCAAGCTACCTAAACCACCCAACAAAATCGCAATTGAAGATAAGTTAGCAAAACCACACAATGCAAAGGAGATGATCGCTTTGGTTTTCTCAGTCAGTACAACTGGTGCTGCATCACTTAGGTACGGTGCAAATTGAGAGTAAGCTACGAATTCGTTAGCAACGGTTTTTAGACCGATAAACTCACCAGCGATAGTCGCTTCCGCCCATGGCACACCCAATAGGAATGCAAGTGGAGCAAAAACAAGACCTAGAATCATCTCTAGTGTCAGCTCTGGCATACCGAACCAACCACCGATACCACCAAGCATACCGTTGATAAGAGCGATCAAACCGATGAAAGCAATTAACATCGCACCAACGTTTAGTGCTAGTTGCAGACCAGCTGAAGCACCGCCTGCCGCCGCATCAATCACGTTAGCTGGTTTATCAGCTTCAGCCGCTTCGATACCTTCGATTTGATCAACCGGTTTATCGGTTTCAGGCATGATGATTTTAGCAAACAGTAGACCACCTGGTGCCGCCATGAATGATGCCGCAACTAAGTATTCAATTGGCACGCCCATTGATGCGTAACCCGCTAGAACACCACCAGCAATAGAAGCTAGACCACCACACATCACCGCAAACAGTTCAGATTGCGTCATCTTAGGTACAAACGGACGAACCACAAGTGGTGCTTCGGTTTGACCAACGAAAATGTTCGCAGCCGCTGACATTGATTCTGCGCGAGAAGTGCCTAATGCTTTCTGTAACGCACCACCTAAAATTCGGATAACCCATTGCATAACGCCGAGGTAATACAGAACTGAGATTAATGCAGAGAAGAAAATAAGTGTTGGTAGTACGCGAAAAGCAAAGATGAAGCCTCCGCCACCAAATACTTCAAACATTTTACCAGAAACTAGGCCACCAAACATAAACTCAGTACCGTTATTACCATAGTTGATAACATTCGACACTGCGTCAGAGAGACCACGAAGGAGTTCCTGACCCCATGGTACATACAAAATGAATGCGCCAAGGGAAAATTGGATAGCAAAAGCACCACCCACGGTTCTGATATTGATAGCTTTACGGTTTGATGAGAGTAATACTGCGATTCCCAGTAATACAACCATTCCGATTAGGCTCATAAACAGGCTCATAGTTTATGGCTTCCTTATAAGTTAGAAGTTAATTAGGTGTTGGCGTGTGGCAAAATAGAGCTCAAAAGCGAAGCGATTATACTTATCTCAACCACAATAAAATAATGCCTTCCTCACACTTTCTTATAAGATTAATAATCCATTCACACACTTATGTGACACGAATCACTATTGATAAACTTATTTGTTACTCTCATCACGCTCATCGGCGGTAGAAAGACCAAACAACCTATGGCTGGTTTGCCAAATAATGGGCGCAATCTGCTCAGGCTCTGTTTGATGTAACCTGGCCAACTCCCGCAGCACCAAAGGCAGTCGTAAAGGACAATTAGCTTGACCTTGATAGCCCAATAGCGGCATATCCGGTGCATCGGTTTCAAGCACTAAGTCTTCAATCGATACCGAAGCAATAGCTTGACGCGTTTTATTGGCTCTTGGATAAGTAATCACACCGCCTACGCCTAATTTAAACCCTAAATCAATAAACTGCTTCGCCTCTTGCCTACTGCCTGAAAACGCGTGTAAAACACCACCTTGGGTAAATTTCATCTGCTTTATCATCTGTATGAGCCGCTGATGGGTTTTACGACTATGAAGAATGACTGGCTTCTGAAAAGCTTGAGCGATGGAAAGCTGTCCAATCAGGAGTGCTTCTTGACGCTCTGCGGGTTGATCAATCAGCGCATCCAAACCACATTCGCCAATCGCCACACAGGCGTGCTGAGCAACCGAAAGCTTATGCTCTAATTGTTGTAATAATTGGGCAGGAGTTGATAAAGGAATAAAATGAGGGTGAATGCCAAGCGCATAGAAAATACAATCTGAGTCGCGTGACACTAACTGCTCAATTCTCGCCCAGCTCTCAAGACTTGTCGATGGAATGAGAAAACGCTCAACGCCTTGCGTTTTAGCTTGAGCTAAGTCGCTGGCTAATGTCGATTCAAAAACAGGTAAGTCCAAGTGACAGTGGGTATCAAATAATTGCACAGTACTATACCTTAAGCGCGCGAATCGGATGAACCATCACGCTCAGTACGACGCGCTGGATCCGCTCGATAAGCCACACAACTGCGCTTTTGTTCGGGCGTTAACCCCATCTGTTGACACCATGCATCGTAGCGAGCCAGTGTCTGTTTTAGCCATTGCCACATGGTTTTTCCCTCTCCAGCGTCTGTGGTTAATGCCATCTATTATTCCACAAAATCATCGTGGTTTTATTGCTCTTCACGCTTAAAGACCAGCTCGGTAGGGCTCGACTCTTGAGGTACAAAGTAATAGCCAGCGGTGGTGAAATGGGTCAGCTCTTCAACCGAGGTGACTTGATTATCAATAATATAACGCGCCATCATGCCGCGAGCTTTTTTAGCATAAAAACTGATCACTTTATATTGTCCGTTTTTGGCATCTTTAAAAATTGGCGTGATCACTTGTGCATCAAGCTGATTGGTTTTCACCGCTTTAAAATATTCATTAGACGCCAAATTGATCAGTACATTATCACCTTGCGCTTCAATCTCTTGATTCAGCTTATCGGTAATAATAGAACCCCAAAATTGATACAAATTACTGCCTCGAGGATTGGTTAATTTGGTGCCCATTTCTAAACGATAAGGCTGCATTAAATCGAGCGGCTTAAGTAAACCATATAAGCCTGATAACATACGTAAATGCTGCTGAGCAAATCGCAAACTCTCTTCAGATAAGCTCTGAGCATCAAGACCGGTATATACATCGCCTTTAAAAGCGAAAATCGCTTGGCGGGCGTTGTCCAAGCTAAACTGCTCACTCCACTGTGCAAAACGAGCGACGTTTAATCCAGCAATCGTATCACTGACTTTCATTAATGCTGAAATATCGTCAGGTGTTAATTGACGACAGACGTCAATCAGCAGCTTGGAGTGCTCGATCAGTTCCGGTTGAGTGTGCTCTTGACTTGGTAAAGGCGATTCATAATCAAGGGTTTTAGCAGGAGAAACCACAATCAGCATTGTTCTATCCTAATATCGTTTTACTTAGAGAGTTGAATCGTTAGATTAACAAAAAAAGCCACACATTGTCTGCATGGCTTTTTCTATCTTATTCATTGGGCCTAACGATAGGCTTAACCACTTTCAATGGCAAATCATCATAAAGGGTAATTCTTAACGATTATTTGCTTTTGCTATCCCAAATCCCGTCTTCTAGCTGAGATTTTAGCTCTGGGTAATCGTTGGCATCAAAGGTTGGTAACTTACCGGCTTTCAGTTGACGGTTGTAGTCTTTCGCCAATTTAACCACCGTTCCAGAGAGCAGCAAAATCGCAATTAAGTTGACAATCGCCATCAAGCCCATCGTAACATCAGCCATCGACCAAACGGTAGGTAATGTCGCAAGCGAACCGAACATCACCATGCCCAGCACGATCATTCGAAAAACCACCAAGCCTTTTTTATTATTATGCTCAAGGAAAATCAGGTTGGTTTCAGCATAAGAGTAATTGGCAATAATGGAGGTAAAGGCGAAGAAGAAAATCGCTAAGGCAATAAAAATACTTCCCCAATCACCAACTTGTGAACTCAGTGCACGCTGGGTAAGCTCAATACCGGTAATTTCACCGTGAGGAACATACTCTCCAGACATAAGAATGATCGCAACGGTCGCCGAACAGATGACTATCGTATCAACGAAAACCCCAAGCATCTGTACGTATCCTTGTGAGGCTGGATGCGGAGGATAAGGCGTGGCAGAAGCTGCCGCGTTAGGTGCCGAGCCCATGCCCGCTTCGTTCGAAAATAACCCGCGTTTAACACCATGAATCATTGCTTGAGCAATCGCATAGCCTAAGCCACCTGCCGCCGCTTGCTCTAAACCAAACGCGCTTCTAAATACTAAGCTTAGTACTGACGGTAACTTTTCGATGTTTAGGATCACCACGACCATAGCAATCAAAATATAGGCCAAGGCCATGATCGGTACAATCAGCTCGGCAGTACGAGCAATCTTACGAATCCCACCAAAAATCACAAACGAAGAGATTAAAACAATCGCGATGCCAACATAAAGCGGATCAAAACCAAAAGCAGTGTGCATCGCACTGGAAATCGAATTGGCTTGCACTGCATTGAACACTAAACCGAAAGCGATGATAAGGAAGATAGAAAACAGCACGCCCATCCAACGCATGCCTAAGCCTTTTTCCATGTAATAAGCGGGACCACCACGATAGTTTCCATCTCTATCACGGGTTTTATACAGCTGAGCTAGAGTACTTTCCGCGAAAGACGTCGCCATACCAAGCATCGCCGTCATCCACATCCAAAAAATGGCACCAGGACCACCTAATGTCAAAGCGACCGCAACCCCGGCCATATTACCGGTACCAACACGAGCCGCTAAGCTGGTGCATAAGGCTTGGAAAGAAGAGATACCAGATTGGTCTGATTTTCGGCTGTTTCTCAATACACTGAACATATGACCGAAATGACGAAACTGGATAAATCCTAAACGGACCGTAAAGTAAATCCCTACCCCGACTAAAAGATAAACCAGAATCGATCCCCAAAGCAGGTCGTTCATTAAATTAATTAAGTCTGTCACAAGAACCTCTCTTAGAATGTGTGTTGAGTTGACCAGCCGATCAGCACGAAAAGGTGAATGAGCATCCCAGAAAATAATTCGTATTACGGGAGCCATTAAGCGTGATTCAACACTTTTTAGGTCGTTAAAATAATGCAGTAAATTTTTTGACGGGCGGATAATGCTACCTCAATCAGCAAAAATCAATATGCAACACAACTCATCTTTATGTTATTTTTTACTATAAAGTCACCATTTATTAACACAAACGCGACCATTAAACCCCAAAAAAACCAATAAAAAACAAACAAAATACCAACAAAACAGAATAAAAAAACCGCACAAACCTCATGTTGCATAATCCTAATCTCATTGGCTGAGAATCTAGCTATCACAGTGCATGACTGAATTTTTTGTCAGTAAAATGTCATAAAACACAACCAAGCGAGCAATAAATCATCAAGCAGTCAATTGCTAGCGTTAAATGTAACGTTTTATTAACAAGATTTTTCTGGCAATAAAAACGTTTGCGCGAATCGGTTGCGTCTTTTTTGTACAGAAAAAAGTTCAAAAATGTGAAAGAACAACGAAAAAAAAGCCGTTCAATCGATAAAAAGTCATAAATGAGAAATGAATCATGGCTAAGATTAAGTTTCATATGCTATACCCAAATCGCAATGAGATGCAGCGCGGACTTACATCATAAAACAAGCTGGTTGATGTAAGATCTTAACTTAAGTGCTGTAACTTCAAGTAGGAAGGGAATATCTAGCATGATGTTTACGATGTAGACCCAACCCACAGGATACCTGCGATAGATGCCGTCCGTTGTGCTCTTTAATGAACGAGTATCTCATCAGCGAAGCTATGGCGGTATGCAGTGGAGAGGGAGAATGACTTATGACAATGAGGCTTGCTTATGGATGACTTGCACTTTGATCAACTACTAGACATGGAAATGACCAAGATTCGCGCTAGCCGCAGTAAACCAGTGAAACGAATGTGGAGAGAAATTGAAGCAATACGGGATAAAAAACGCTTAGAGAAAGAGCTACTTGATATGGATGTCTGCTTGGATCTCGACAGCATAAAACTGTAACTATACCCAAACAACTTGGAGTTGCAGGTAGGCGGCAAGTGAGTGAGTCCCCATGAGCAGTGAGTCCCTATGAGCATAGATAGACTCTATGATTGGGGCGAACGAACGTAGACATCCCCTCCTGCAGCTTCAAGTAGGAAGGGGATATGTAATAAGGCGCACTCAGCTATTCGGTGCGCCTTATTATTGATGGTCATCTTATTATCTAAATGCACTCTGACTCACTTTTCCTGACTCGCCGAGCCAACTGGGTGAATCGATCAGCGATGGTTTCGCCAAAGACAGGATCATCTTCGTGGCCACTCCAGATAGATTCAACCTGCTGCCAATCTGAAATACTAAAAGCATCTTCAATCAATGGAAAAACCGACTGCTCTTCTAACTCTAGGTGACGCTGCTGCTGTTCAATAAAATCGGTCAATTTTTCGATAAAGACATCTTGAGGCACGACAGCATCTTGCAAAATCATTTCTACGATCAACAAAAATGCTTGCGTCTGCTCAGCCAGCAACTCATGTTCTTGCTCCAAGTTTTCGACCATCGGAGTCGTGGGGTAGTTCTGCTGATAGTAGTGATAAAGCACATTCTCTTTCGGGTGATGAACTGATTGAGAATGAGAGCCTAAATAATCAACAATTTCTTTAATCAGACTATAGTTGATCAGCTGCTCTGTATTGAGCAACTGTAACTTTTCGCGCAGTATGGTGAGTAGACGAGCCATGTACTCATGTTCGCGACGGATCCTTTCTAACATCATGATGAGCCTCCCTGACTGATCGTAAACCAATCGTATTCTTTGGTTTGATTGTTCAGTATAGCTCAAAAAACAGCCAACCCTTCAAGATCTCGCGCTCTCAGACATCCAATTTCGGTTGCCAATCGATAGCTTGCTTACCTTGCTGTTCAAGTAATTGATTCGTCATTGAGAAGTGTTTGCAGCCTAAAAAACCACGATGGGCAGAGAGGGGGGAAGGATGCGGGGCCTCTAAAACATGATGACGCTGACGATCGATCATCTTGCCTTTTTTTTGTGCATGAGCTCCCCATAATAAAAAGACAATCCCTTGTCCGTGTTGATTTAATGCTTCAATGACACGATCAGTAAACGTTTCCCAGCCACTATTGGCATGAGAGTGAGCCTTACCCTGCTCGACGGTTAATACAGTATTGAGTAGAAGAACGCCTTGATCGGCCCAACTTTTTAGGTAGCCATGGTTCGGAATGCTAAACCCTCTGATATCTTGTGCCAGCTCTTTATATATATTCACTAATGAAGGCGGCGTCTTAACTTGTGGTAACACCGAAAAACAAAGACCATGAGCTTGGTTTGGCCCATGGTAAGGATCCTGACCAAGAATCACTACCTTAACATCATGAAATTCCGTTAAACGAAAAGCGTTAAAAACCTCTGCTGCCGGAGGATAAATTACTTTTCCAGACCGTCTTTCTTGTTCAACAAAGGCTAGCGTATTTTTAAAATAGCCTTGCTGTTTTTCATGACCAATAACCTCATGCCAAGTCAATGATTGCCCCATAAAAAAGCCCTATAATATGAATAGTCAGCCCATTGTATACTCAAACGACCTCCGATTGCAGATAGGCAGATCGACTAGATTGATCAAACCGACAACGCTTGGTGATGATAATCTCGTAGTGTTTGAATTTCTTGCGCCCAGATATCGGGATCAATCGTTTCTAAAATCAAAGGGATACCATTAAATCGGCCATCTTGAGCGATATACTCAAAGCATGTCCACCCAATCTCACCCTGCCCTAATGAGTGATGACGATCGACTCGGCTACCCAAGGGGGATTTTGAATCATTAATATGCATGGCACGCAAATAATGCATACCAACGATCTGATCAAAAAGTGCGAAAGTCTGCTCACAATCGGCTTTAGTTCGTAAATCATAACCCGCGGCAAAGGTATGGCATGTATCAAGGCAAACGCCGACTCTCGATTGATCATCCACTTGTTCGATGATTTCGGCAAGCTGCTCAAAACGCCAACCTAAATTGCTCCCCTGACCGGCCGTGTTTTCAATCACCGCAACAACGTCAGGAACGGCCTGATGAGCTAAGTTTATCGATTGAGCAATATGACGAAGGCATTCACTTTCAGAGATTTGCTTCAAATGACTACCCGGATGAAAATTGAGTAGTGATAATCCTAATTGTCGGCAACGTTGCATCTCATCAATAAACGCCGCTCTTGATTTGGCAAGCTTATCCACCTCTGGTGCGCCTAAATTAATCAAATAAGAATCATGCGGCAAAATGTGGTCATGGTTAAAACCTAGTCGTGCGCAATTGGCTTTAAACGCTTTTATCGTCTCGATATCTAAAGGCTTAGCCGCCCATTGGCGCTGATTTTTAGTAAATAAGGCAAAAGCATTCGCTCCTATTTGGTGAGCGCGGATCGGCGCTTGATCAACACCACCAGCAGCAGAGACATGAGCACCAAAATATTTGGTTTTTGAAGGTTCTATCGTACTTGTCATTGAGTCACTTTTTTACTTTCAGTTTTATTTAGATAACTGTCTGATGCTACGTAATACAGGCTAAAAACACACCTAAAAATGTAGTAATTTTACAAGAAAACAAGATTAAAATTTATTTTAAACATTCAAAAAATAAATGGACTCATTGTTTATTATCAACTTATTGATTGAGATCAATTCTACAGCCGATTCAAAAACAAGCAATATTGATGTTTTTTGACCCAAATCAATACTTAAAGTGGGGATATAAGCTATATAATACCCAGCTCAACACGTATTGAAAATTAACACCAATAATGCCACATTCAGTGGGCAAGGAGACAGTAATGATCCAAGGTATCCAAATCACTAAAGCCGCCAATGACGACCTGCTTAACTCTATCTGGCTGATCGATAGCCAAACCAATCAAGCACGCTGCGTAGCGGCAGTCAAAGGCTATGAAGCAGACCAAGTCGTTGCGCTGAGCGAATTTGGCGATTATGAAAGTCGTGAAGTGGCTGTTGAAACCACTCCTCGTATTGAAGGTGGCCAACACCTAAACGTTAACGTACTAAAACGTGAAACGTTAGAAGATGCCGTCGCTAACCCAGAAAAATACCCACAATTAACCATTCGTGTTTCTGGTTATGCTGTGCGTTTTAACTCACTGACGACCGAACAACAACGCGATGTGATTGCACGTACTTTTACTGAATCACTATAATCGTGAGTTGAGTGGTTATCTTGATATGATAACCCTGAATATAAAAACGGCGTCTATGACTATAGACGCCGTTTTCTATTTATTCCGACACGACTTTGCATGACAGTTCAAGCGTAAACTCAATATTACAAAGCCACTAAGCGCGCTTTTAATTGCGCAAAATCCGCATCAAGCTGTTCAGAAAGCAAAGTCATCACGGCATGTTTAGCAAGCGGGGCAGGAAGATCAATATCGCTACCTAAAATATCATCAACCACTTCTTTAAACTTCGCAGGATGCGCGGTACATAAAAATAACCCGGTTTCACCTGGTTGTAATTGCTGAGTTAAGAGACGATAACCAATCGCGCCATGTGGCTCACACAAATAGCCAAGCTCATTGAGTTCTTGTACCGCTTGAGCGCTTTCATTATCCAAGACTGAGCCTTTACCTAACGTATCTAAACCCCAGCTTTGTAATCGACATAGCTCTTCAATACGTGGCCAGTTGTTCGGCTGACTCACATCCATCGCATTGGCGGTGGTGGCGACGGTTGGTTTCGGATCCCATTTTCCCGTCTCAAGATAACGTGGCACGGTATCATTGGCATTAGTTGCGGCGATAAAACGTTTGACCGGTAACCCCATGGCTTTAGCAAATAAGCCAGCCGTCAAATTACCAAAATTACCGCTAGGGACACTGATGACTAAGTTTTCTCGCTCCGCTTTACTAAGCTGAGCAACCGCTTCAAAGTAATAACAAATTTGCGCCATTAAGCGACTAATATTAATCGAGTTAGCTGAATTAAGGCCGATTTGCTGACGCAGATCGGCATCATCAAAGGCTTGCTTGACTAGTGCTTGGCAAGCATCAAAGTCACCGTTTACCGCAATGGTATGAATGTTGCCGCCTAGGGTACAAAATAGCTTTTCTTGTAACGGACTAATTTTTCCTTTCGGGTACAAAATCACCACATTAATGTTAGGCATACCATAAAAAGCATGGGCAACAGCCGCTCCTGTATCACCGGATGTCGCAGTGAGAATAGTAATTTTACCGCCATCAGAGACCGCCGCGAGAGATTGAGCCATGAAGCGGCCACCAAAATCTTTAAACGCTAGCGTCGGTCCATGAAAAAGCTCTAATGCATAAATATCTTGGTTGATCGCTTTAATCGGCGCGGGAAATTGGAACGCCTGATTGACCATCTCAGTCACTTTTTCCGCGGCCAGTTCATCACCAATTAACGCAGATAAAATTTTACTGCTACGCGAGATAAAATCTTCATCTAATAGCGCGTCAATATCACTAAATTTAGGTAACTCAGCAGGGAAAAACAACCCCTGATTACGACCTAAGCCTTGGCGAACGGCTTGGGCAAAAGAGACTTGTTGATCATTTTCTTTGATGTTGTACAGCTTCATAATTGACTTCCTGTTACTTGTGATCCTTGCTTGTCTAGACGACAAATATGCACGAATCCTTGTTCATTTTGTAAATAATTTTTTTCAAGCCACTTCGCAACGCGCTCGGCAACGTCTTGCTGCTGACAAATACTAAATAAAGTTGGCCCGCTACCTGAGATCCCCGTGACCAGAGCCCCGGCAGATTTGGCATACTCGCGGGCTTGGCTAAAACCAGGTAACAGTTTTTCACGATATGGCTCAGCAATCACATCTTTGATCATCGTGGCAGCCAATTCCGGTTGCTGAGTATGGCAGGCATGGATAAAGCCAGCCAGATGACGGCCATGAGCAATCACATCTTGACGACGATATTGAGCGGGTAAAATAGCCCGAGCTTCAGCGGTTGAAACTTTAATCCCAGGGTAAGCCATGACCCAAAACCACTGATCAAAACCCGGTACAGGTTGGCTGATTATGCCTTGCTCCTCAATCATCAACTGCAAGCCACCTAAGTAGCATGGTGCGACATTATCATAATGAATGCCACCGGAGATTTTTCCTTCCATTTCCCCCATTAATGCCAGTAATTCAGTCTCGTTCAATGGTTGGCCATGAAAGCGATTTAAGGCATCGAGCGCGGCAACAATTGAACAAGCGCTAGAACCAAGTCCAGATCCAATCGGCATGTTTTTCTCTAGGGTCATCACGAGAGGCTTTACGGAGATCTGCTTGATGGTTAATTCACGAACAAATACCGTCCAACAGTCATAAACAATATTTTGCTCAGGATCGCTAGGCAGTTTATCGACAAAGCGCCCCGCGGTTTTGAGTTCAAAAGGCAGGCTTCCCGCTTGAACGCACACTCGGTCGCCTAATAAACTGCCATCAATCGGAGAGACGGCGGCACCCAGAACATCAAAACCGACGCTCACATTCCCAATCGAGGCTGGCGCGTAAACTACTACACTCATATCACTTGAACTCATCGCTTAAACCCCTAACTTCCAGCCTAATGTCCGCATCACATCGGCAAAAACACCCGCAGCTGTGACCTCAGTACCAGCACCATAGCCACGAAGTACCAACGGGATCGGCTGATAATAACGGCTGTAAAATGCCAGTGCATTCTCACCGTCTTTGACTTTAAACATCGGGTCGTTTTCATCAACCATCGCGAGACGAACTTGGCAACGCCCAGCGCAAATTTCTGCTACGTAGCGAAGTACACGGCCTTGCTGACGCGCTTGATCAACTAACTGTGCAAAATAGTGGTCAGCTTGTGGTAAACGAGCAATAAACGCTTCAACACTGCCTGAAGCATCAAAACCCGGTGGTAAAGCTGGCTCAACCTCCACATCATTCAGTTCAAGCGCTAAACCAGATTCACGAGCCAAAATTAGTAACTTACGCGCTACATCAATCCCAGACAAATCATCTCGGGGATCCGGCTCAGTAAAGCCTTTCTCTTTGGCTAATAACGTCGCCTGACTAAAAGTCAGTCCCTCATCCAATTTACCAAAAATAAACGAGAGAGAACCGGATAAAATACCGTTAAATTGCTCAAGTTCATCCCCTGCAGCAATCAAGTTTTGTAAATTTTCAATAACCGGTAGACCAGCACCGACGGTAGTTTCATACATTAATTTACGGCGCGACTGACGAGCTACATTACGTAATTGCTGATAGTAAGCCATGCTACCTGTATTGGCTTTTTTATTAGGCGTCACCACATGAAAGCCTGCGGCAAGAAAATCGGCGTATTGACTAGCAATCACTTCGCTAGACGTACAATCGACTAATACTGGATTAATAATATGATTGCGTTGAACCAGAGCGGTTAAATTGGCTAAAGAGAAAGCCTCCGTCGCGGCGCTCATTCTGTCTCGCCAATGCTCTAATGGCAGGCCGTCAGCATCGAGTAATAACCCTTTACTATTCGCTAAACCACAGACGCGGATCACGATACCTTTGGCAGCAAGTTTGGTTTGTTGACGATAAATTTGATCCACCAGTTCACCGCCAACACCACCGATGCCAACCACAAACACATCAAGGAAATGTTTTGAGTTAAACAAATTTTCGTGACACGCTTTAATTGCAGGTGAGACTTTATCTTCTGGGATCACCGCAGAAATCGCTCGTTCGGAAGAGCCTTGAGCAATGGCAACAATGTTGACATGTGCTTCGGTTAACGAAGCAAAAAATTGTGCCGCCACGCCACGTGAGGTGCGCATGCCATCACCAACCAATGTAATGATCGACAAATCGTTCATAAACTCAACCGGCTCCAACAAGCCTTCTTTTAGTTCCAACTCAAATGCTTCGGCTAATGCTTGTTGAGCTAACCGTTTATCTTGGGCTTCAATACAAAAGCTAATGCTGTATTCAGAAGACGACTGAGTGATCAAGACAATCGATACCCCAGCAGTAGACATTGCACCGAATACACGACTCGCCATACCAACCATGCCCTTCATACCCGGTCCGGATACGTTAACCATGGTCAAATGATTCAAGGTCGTGATGCCTTTGATCGCCAGTTGATCTTCACCCGTATCTTGACCAATTAATGTCCCCGCCCCTTGCGGATTAAAGCTGTTTTTGATCAAACATGGGATATGGAATTGAGCGATTGGGGCGATAGTTTTGGGGTGCAACACCGAAGCACCAAAATAAGACAACTCCATTGCTTCTTGATAGCTAAGCGACTTGAGTAAGCGAGCATCGGCAACCAAACGAGGGTCACAGTTATACACGCCATCAACGTCGGTCCAGATTTCACAACATTCTGCGCGTAAACACGCCGCCAATACTGCGGCAGAATAATCCGATCCATTACGCCCTAAACAAACCAGCTCACCCTTTTTATTACCTGCGGTGAAACCAGGCATGATATGGACATGTTGCTTGGGTAATGGGGACTGTAAAAAGTTTTGTGTCGAAAGTTCAACATCGACCATGGCTTCCAGATAATCACCTTTAGCGATGAGATACTGAACTGGATCAATTAAATTGACCGCTAAACCTTTGGCTTGGATGACCGCTTTCATTAGCTGTATAGAAATACGCTCACCTTTACTGATGATCCGCGCATTCACATTATCAGGACACATGCCTAACAGATGAATACCATGCACAAACTGACGCAGTTGAGTCATAGATTGCTCTACTTGTCGATGATAAGCAGCGCCGTCTATCTTGGGGAGCTGAGCTTGAATATCACTAAACAAACGTTGGAATGACTGTTCCAGTTCAAGCACTTGCCTTTCAACATCACCATGACGTAACGCCGTATCGATAATCGCCACTAGCTTATTGGTGGTTTTACCCGGTGCTGAAAGCACAATGGCCACGTCTTCTTGTTGAGCATTGTTAACGATAATATCGGCCGCTCTCAATAGACGTTCAGCATCCGCTAATGATGAACCTCCAAATTTTAATACTCGCATCCCTTTCTCCAAACTCGTCAAAATAATAGGTATAAAAAAAGGCCTGTATCGGTGGGGATACAGGCCTTTTTCTTGTGAAATTTTACGCTCAGCAGCCCGCCCCAACATGCGTAGTGTCGGTGGTAATAATGGTGGTGGTCATTACTAGGCTGAACAATGTCATCACGATGATAAATCACTTTCTGTGGGCGTTTATCTACGTTTACCTTATTTCTTGTTGCAGAGTCAATAAAAAGTTTAACATTCTATGCATTTTAAATAATCATTCGCTCAATAAAGATAAACAAAACCGAGCTTTATCACCCATCCATTAATCATAGAGATAAATTCAAGATAATTTCTCTCTGCAAAGCGGGGAATTTTATGCTTAAATAGTGTTCAACGTGAAACAAAGCTCGGTAACAAGGAGGATACCATGCGCATACTGATCGCACTGTCTGGCTTATGGCTAGCATTAAGCGCCCACGCGGTAACGCTCCCTTCCTTACCTTCTGAGCCCTCCCGCTCTGCGCACACCGTTTTTCTCTACAGTGACCCCAATAGCCAAACTTTCGATAGTTGGGTAATTGATAGTGGCTACGCTTACAATGTCTTTCGTAACGTTGATCTTTATGTCGGTGCGAGGATTAACTCATCAAGCGCTTCAATCAATGGCGCTAGTAATGGCTTTTTAAGCGGTGTGAGTTACAAAGTTAACGAGCGAGTCTCGGTTAAGAGTACCCTTTATTCATCGACAAAATACGATGACCAAAAACGTCGCTATGACGCCTTTTCAGCAGAGCTATCCAGTCGCCTACGTCTATCGGAAAACTTAGATTTACACGCCACCCTTGACTATCAAGAATGGCAACAGGGTATTGAGTTCGGTATCGGCTTTCGGTTTTAAGCCAACGTTAGCGATTGCTCAGAGAGTAAAATACCATTCCAATCGGCATACAGATAATCCCCAGGTTGAACCATTTGGTTGTGCAAAGTTAGAGTCACATTGACCTCTCCTGCACCACGCTTGTCAGTTTTAAAGGGCGAGGTACCTAACGCTTTAATCCCTAAATCCATTTGTGACATCGCTACAACATCGCGGATGGCACCATTAATGATCACGCCTTCCCAACCGTTTTCAATTGCCATGATCGCAACTTGATCGCCCATTAAGGCTTTTTGGCAAGAACCATTACCATCAACAACCAAAACTTTACCTTTACCTGGTTGACTGAGAATCTCTTTGACTTTTGAGTTATCATGATAGCAACGTACAGTGACTATCTCTCCCCAAAATGCACTACGCATGCCAAAATTTTGTAGTGGTAGATTAAGTAGCGTAACTTGTGATGGGTACTTATCACACAGATCCGGTGTTATATCGTTCATTGTTCCTCCATGATTCTAATCGCCTAACGACAAGAAGTGGTAACATCGCGAGTAAGTGTATGTGTCTTAATCAGCGCCAATAATAATCAACTTGCTGATCGAGTACTCACACCCACCGCTACCGTTTCAAGTCGCAAGGAATAAGTAAATCTGTTACATGACTCGGTTTAAGGTGATGTGATTTTGCTTGATAATAACCCTAAATCGAATCGTTGATGATCAAGGCAAGATTGCAAAATAAGTTGCCCATCTTGTACGTAATAAAGCGCATGTTGCGCAAACTGGCCAGCTAAAACCACCGCGTCAGCGAGAGGCATCACGACTGCAAAACTCTCTTCATACCAACTAAAATCCTCATTACCAACGATCACATCGGTCAAATCATAGCCGATTAAAGCTTGCTGTAAACGTCGATTATTTCGCCGATTCTCATCTTCTGACAAGCGAACGCTTCGTGGGTTCCATGCGGTAATAATCGCAAAATTCCCTTCAATACTCCTTGTTGGGAACACCAGCGTGACTTGAGTGTAAGCGTACCATAGGTTTTCATTGATCATCTCTTTTTACATCTCGTTATTACTATTCATATCTGTTACATTGCAACTCTTGATATAAATCAACAAAGTGATTGGAATTAACATTTGGGCGTTGTTAGCATGCTGTTAACATTATAGAATCCGCTCAAAGGCTGATAGAAGTGAAAGGTGATGGATCTTTATAGCAAATATACCAAGGACGGCGGCAGTTGAGGTGATTTTTCAAGATACTTTGATTTATTATCAACATAAAGTTTCTTGTATGTTATGTTTTTGCCTAGAATAAGTTCTATTAGTACAATTTTTTCACAAGTTTGGGTACCGCCAAATGCAAACCCCGCAGATTCTTATCGTTGAAGACGAGCAAGTCACTCGCAACACATTAAAAAGTATTTTTGAGGCAGAGGGATACGCTGTTTTTGAAGCCAGTAACGGTGAAGAGATGCACCAAATACTGTCGGATAATCCCATTAACTTAGTCATCATGGACATTAACCTACCGGGTAAAAATGGTTTGCTACTCGCCCGTGAACTACGCGAACAGGCAGATGTGGCTCTGATGTTTTTAACGGGTCGTGATAATGAAGTTGATAAAATTTTAGGACTTGAAATAGGTGCCGACGATTACATCACCAAACCTTTTAATCCTCGTGAATTAACCATTCGTGCGCGTAACTTATTGAGCCGTTCAATGAATGCTAACGTTGCTCACGAAGAAAAACGTTCGGTTGAAAAATATCAATTTAATGGCTGGGTATTAGATATTAATAGCCGTTCTTTGATCAGCCCACATGGTGAAGGTTACAAGCTGCCACGCTCAGAATTCCGTGCTCTGCTTCATTTCTGTGAGAATCCGGGGAAAATTCAAACTCGTGCCGATCTATTGAAGAAAATGACCGGTCGTGAACTTAAGCCTCATGATCGCACCGTTGACGTTACCATCCGTCGTATTCGTAAGCATTTTGAATCGATCTCCGGTACACCAGAAATCATCGCGACCATTCATGGTGAAGGCTATCGCTTCTGTGGGGATATCACTGAGTAAGCGGACATGTTATTAAAAAAAGCCTCGACAGATGATCGAGGCTTTTTTATGGTTATCATGCCGAAATCACGGGGCCTGCAGGTGCTCCCGAATTTTTTAGAGCAGCCGCGAAGCGAGACATGAATCAATCGCTATATGCATAGATGACGAGATGTTCGAAGCGAAAGAGCCGCTAGTTTTAAAGTCCACTCTAAAGTCAACAGACCCTAGGTATTCGTTAATAGACTTTATCAATCGATACTTGATGCTCGACTAACCACGTCTTACCTAAACTGTCTTGTACCCCCAGCGCCACACTCACTGGACGGTTAATATCCACCGATAGCGTGCTGTTAAATACCACTTCCCAATTATTTTCGCTTGGTGTACGAAGTTCTAACTCAGAGCCAGCAAGCGACCAGATCTCATCTCCTTGTCTGAACACTAATTGAAACAGGGTTAAATCCGCTGGCAATTGACCTGAAGTTTCTAACACTAGAGTACCGTTTAAATTGTCGGTAAAATCGAGCTCAGTAGCCTCCTCAGTTAATGCTATTTTAGGCATCCTATCGGTCCATAAGTTGCTTTTTAGCTGAATAGCGGTCTGAGAAAATAGTGCCGCATTACTTGCCTGCCAATTGACTTGCGGCGACGTTGCACACGCTGACAATAAAAATGTGAGTATCATTAAGCCATATTTTTTCATATTATCTCCTTTGCTCTAACCACTGTTTTAACACCTGAATATCATTACGGTATTCATTTTTTATTTCATCGACCCAATCGGTAATATTTTCCCACCATGCTGGCGCATCGGGAGACTGAGCTTTTTGTGCAACGTTTTGAATTCGTTTTAAGCCGATGGAGCCTGCTGCACCTTTAATTTTATGAGCCTCAGAGACAATGCCAGCTTGATCTTTCGCCACCATATTAGAATCCAAGACCTCTAAATAACTCGGCATCATTTTTTCAAGCATCTCAACGCTTTCTAACATAGGTTGAGGCCCGACAATATCGAGATAAGAGTTTAACATGTCGAGATCGAGCAAACGGCCACATAACTCTTGATAACAAGGCTCTGCAAGATCAACATCAGGGATATTCGTAGCCTCGGTCTGAAATGGCTGCTGAGCAATGACTTTACTGATCACCGCTTGCACCACTTGCACCGAAAGCGGCTTACTTATCGCATCATCTAATCCTTGGGTTTGATACTGCTGCTTATCCTTCAAGACATTGGCGGTCAACGCAACGAGCGGCGGTAATGAAGAATAAGTCTCTCGATAAAACTGCGCCACATCAAACCCAGTCATATCCGGCAGTTGAATATCTAAGAAAACCAAATCAAACTGATCGGGCGTAAATCGTTGTTTAGCTTCTTCACCGGTCATGGCGACCGTAACCTGATGGCCTAAGCTCTCTAACAGTGAGCGAGCAACCGTGACATTAAGCTCAATATCTTCCACCATAAAGATACGTAAACTTTTTTGTGGAGTTAGGCTTAATTGCGGCTTATCAGGAGGACTCACTAAAGGCACTCGGATAGTCACCGTAAAGGTACTGCCGAAGCCCTCTTCGCTGCTTACCTCGATATCACCAGCCATTAAATTAATTAATTGGCGCGAAACCGCAAGACCAATGCCCGTTCCTACGGCATGGAGGTTATCTTTGCCAGATTTAACCTGATAATACATGGCAAAAATCTTATCCAATTCATGTTCAGGGATGCCAATGCCTGTATCTTCTATTTCCATGGTGATGTCAGCAGAACCTGGATTAATATCCGCACTGACACTCATCACTACGCCACCTTCTTTGGTGAACTTCATGGCGTTACTCATTAAATTCCACAGCACTTGGCGCAAGCGTGTTGCATCGACTTCAATCCAGGTCGGCAGCTCGGTTAAGCGCTCCAAATCAAAACGCAGTCCTTTTTGCTCTGCCATTAAAGCAGAAAGGCTCTCTAGCTCGGCGACAAATTCGACAAAGTTTAAAGGTGCGGGTAACAGCTCTAACTTACGCCTGTCAAATTTATCCATATCAATAATATCGTTAAAGATATGACCCAATGTAATCGCACTGACTTGAATGGTTTGCATATGCTTACGCTGTTCATCAGTTAGCTGGGTATCAAGTAACATTCGACTTAAACCGACAATACCATTGAGTGGCGTGCGTAATTCATGACTGATGGTCGAAATAAAGGTGGTTTTATCGCGGCTGGCTTTTTCTAGTGATTCTTGATGACGCTTACGTTCAGTAATGTCTCGTCCAAAACCCACTAAACCTAGATGACGGCCCTCTTTACTATAAAAAGGCACTTTGCGCAGTTCAAAGAAGTGTTTACGCCCATCGGGATATTCAAGCCATTGCTCATAGGTAATAGCTTGATTATTCTTAAATACTTGCTGATCGGTTTCAACTATCGATTGAGCAATCTCCTTACGATACACATCCCAAGGTGTCAGACCGACTAATTGACTTTCCCGTTTCCCGGTTAGCTCTTCCATTGCTCGGTTACAGCCGGAAAATTCACCTTTCGCATTACGGTAATAAATTAAGTCCGGTGAGGCATCGATGAACGAGCGTAATAGCGCGGTACGTTCGGCCAATTCCAACTGCGTTTTCTCTCGTTGATACACTTCGTTTTCCAAATCAACCATCGCCTCTTCACGGGCTTCTTCGGCTTTAATTCGCTCTTCTATCTCCTGATTGAGTTTGACAATATTTTGCTGTAACTGTTGGTTAAGTTCTTGATCTCGCGAGCGCATATCTTTGAGCTTGGAGACTAACTTAGAGAGACGTTGTCGAGACTCTTCCAACTGATCGACCACGACTGATAAGAAATATACCGCCCACGGGGTGATCAATAGTCCAAAAAATACCGAACGTACAATATCAATGTCATCGACAAAACCTTTCAAAACCAGCGTAATTCCGACTTGGACTACCACCGCTAAGGCAACCAACGCTAAAGCCAGTAAAATTGAAAAACGTAAAATACCCAATTTAACAAGTAGATCGACATAGTATTGAGCTAAGTTTTTTATCGGTTTCATTGCAGGTTCCGCATAGATAATGGCCGTGACGCTAAGTGAGTTTCAAAACCGCGGCTCAGCGCTAATCCAACAGCGCTTTCAGATAAAAAGCCTGTGATTAAAAAGACTTAAAGGATAAAGATACCAGCTTCTCAAATCAGGATCTGCAACTATTCTAAGAGTTTGCCTAGCGTAACGCAGTAAATTACGTTTAAAAGTGAGCGGCTTATTTTTTGTTGGTCGGATTAATGTATTGGAAAGGACGCCCAATTAATGAACCTTGCGCGCCATCTTTTGCTAATCGCCGGCCAAGCTCAGTCATCGCCAGCCAACGATTCTCACACCAGAGAGGAGCCAACAACGTAGGACGGCGAGCGGCAGAAGAGACGCGATGATAAACCACTTCAGGTGGCGTTAAGCGAATGAGGTGGCTGGCAATCGTGACGTACTCTTCTAATGTTGGCGCAACTAACTTCCCTGCCCGCCACGCTTTGGCCATCGTACTCCCATCAACAATATGCAAACCATGTAACTTGATACCATCTGTTCCCACTTCAACGACTTGCTGTAATGTCGCCACATTATCGCTTGCCGTTTCTTTAGGTAGCCCAACGATTAAATGAGTACAGATTTTAATACCAAGCGCTCTTGCTCTTTGAGCGATCGATTGATAACAATCAAAATCATGACCGCGATTAATGCGCTTTAAAGTACTATTATTTGCGGTCTGCAAACCCAACTCTAACCAAACTTCAAACCCTTGCTGCACATAATCATGCAACAGTTCCAATACCGCATCCGGGACGCAATCAGGGCGAGTGCCCACACACAAACCGACAATATTGGCACTTTGCAACGCTTGTTGATACATGGCTTTTAACACCTGAACTTCGGCATAAGTGCTGGTATAGGCTTGGAAATAAGCTAAGTATTTATTGGCACGCTGAACTTCACCCGCTCTTTCTTTTAGCTGATCAGCAATACTTTGCTTTTGGGTATGTTCATCAACAAAAGAGGCAACATTACAAAATGTGCATCCGCCTCGACCAATGGTGCCATCTCGATTAGGACAACTAAAGCCACCATGCAACGTCAGTTTATGGACTTTCTCACCATAGCGGCGTTGAAGATCTTGCCCTAATGTGTTTACTAATTGATGCAGTTGCATAACGAATACCCAAGCTGTGAATACAAATAACTCTCACTTCGATCTATGTAATTAAATTACATCGAAAGGAATAAATAGTAAGCGTATGAGATAGATACCGCGTGGTGCAAAATCAATAAACATTCATTAAATCTGCATTTAGCTAACTTTGTTTGAAAAATGTTGCGCTGATTATGCAGAGACTGAGAAAAAGGCGCAAAAAAGACCGAGTTTTTCATTGCATTTACGGCTAACAAAATTGTAGGATAGTTACAGTTTCATGATGATTTTTGTTTGTTTTATTACAAATAAGCTCAAGAAACGTCGGCGATATTCCATTCCTACCTATATAAACCACTATAAAATGTGGTTAAACAGAGGAATATCACTAAGGATTGTTTTTCTCACACTATATATTTCCTGTGAGAGACGGAAGGGATGCGAGTCGGTCAGCATAGATCGATTTAAATGGATAACAATAAGGATAGATGCAGTGCTGGGGCTTGCCTTGGCTTGCTTGTGTCCAACTGAACTGGAAGGATGTATCTATGGTTAATAGAGAACAAAGTTCGCAAGGTCTGTATACACCAGAACTCGAGCATGACGCTTGCGGCATCGGTTTTGTTGCTCACCTCAAAAACCGTAAATCACACCATGTCGTGACTCAAGCCCTAGATATGCTAGCGCGCATGGAACATCGTGGCGGACAAGGTTGTGACCCCTGTAGCGGTGACGGAGCGGGTATTTTACTGCAGAAACCTCACGAATTCCTATTAGAGGAAGCGGTAAAACTGGGGATTAAACTACCGTCATTTGACCAATACGGCGTCGGTGTCGTCTTGTTTCCAAGGGATGAGCACAAACGCGCTCAATGCCGTGATATTTTAGAGCGTAATGCTAAGCGCCTTGATCTTGATGTCCTCGGTTATCGCAAACTGCCAACCGACAACAGCATGCTCGGTGCCGATCCACTCAGTACTGAACCTTATTTTGAACATGTTTTCATCTCAGCCGGTCCAGGAAGTACGCCACAAGAACTGGAACGCAAACTCTACGTTCTGCGTAACTATACCGTTCGCGTTTGTCTCGAAAGCGTTTCTAATATTGGCGATGATTTTTATATCAACTCGCTCTCCTATAAAACGCTGGTTTATAAAGGCCAGCTAACCACTGAGCAAGTTCCGCAATATTTTCTCGATTTACAAAACCCAACCATGGTTACCGCCTTGGCTCTGGTGCATTCACGTTTTTCCACCAATACCTTCCCAAGATGGCGTTTAGCGCAGCCGTTTCGTTACATTGCCCATAACGGCGAAATCAATACCGTACGCGGTAACTTGAACTGGATGAAAGCCCGCGAAGCTATCTTACAATCCAATCTCTTTACCCAAGCAGAAATTGATATGCTGCTGCCGGTTTGTCAGGAAGGCGCGTCAGACTCCGCCAACTTTGATATGGTGTTAGAGTTATTGGTGCTATCAGGCCGCACTTTGCCGCACGCATTGATGATGATGATCCCCGAAGCGTGGCAAGAAAATAAAACCATGGATCCCAAGCGTCGTGCCTTTTATCAATATCATGCCAATATCATGGAACCATGGGATGGCCCAGCCTCAGTGTGCTTTACCGATGGCGTACAAGTAGGCGCAACCTTAGATAGAAACGGCTTGCGTCCCTCTCGTTATACCGTCACTAAAGACGATTTTTTGATCATGGCCTCTGAATCTGGTGTGGTAGAAATCGATCCCGCTAATGTCGAATATCGTGGTCGCTTACAACCCGGACGCATTTTTGTCGCCGACCTTGAACAAGGGCGAATCATCTCTGATGAAGAAGTCAAAGATGGCATCGCTAACGCTCAACCTTATGAAAAATGGGTAGAAGATAACTTACTGAGCCTAAAAAAGCTTCCTGAAGCCGATAACGTTCACAGCCAACCGTCACCGGAGCGTCTGCTCCATCGTCAGCAAGCGTTTGGAGTCAGCAGTGAAGAAGTCAACGACATTATCTTTACCTTGGCTGAAACGGGTTACGAGCCTCTTGGCTCAATGGGAGCCGATTGGCCGGTGGCGGTGCTGTCGCATCAGTCTCAGCACTTATCGAACTACTTTAAACAGTTGTTTGCGCAGGTAACCAACCCGCCGATCGATCCGATCCGCGAGCGGATGGTCATGTCACTCAATACCTATATTGGTCGTGATCAAAACCTACTCGCTGAATCTCCCGTTCACTGTCGAAAAGTCGAGCTAGAATCACCGGTGATTTCTAATGCTGAATTAGAAAAACTGCGCGCGATTGATAATGAGCACCTACAAGCCAAAACACTGGATATTGTTTTTCAAGCCAGTGAAGAGCCCGGCAAACTTGAACGAGCACTCAAACGCATCTGCCAATACGCAGAGGATGCGGTGATCGATGGCTATTCCATCATTCTCCTTACTGACCGCGCGGTAAATTCTAACCATGCCGCGATTCCAGCGATGCTGGCTGTCGGCGCTGTCCATCATCATCTGATCCGTAAAGGACTACGCTCTAAGTGCGGTATTGTGGTTGAAACTGGGGATGCGCGCGAAACTCACCATTTTGCTACCTTAGTCGGCTATGGTGCCAATGCGGTGAACCCGTATTTAGTGGTCGAAACCATTGTCGATTTGCAGCGTCGCAATAAGCTGGATACTGACGTTGAGGTGAATAAATACTTCGAAAACTATCGTAAAGGGATCAATGCTGGCCTATTGAAAATTTTCTCAAAAATGGGCATCTCAACTTTACAGTCCTACCATGGAGCACAAATCTTTGAAGCCTTAGGGATCAGTAAATCGGTGGTAGACAAATACTTTACTGGTACTGTTACTCGTATTCAGGGCCTAACGTTAGACGATATCGCCAAAGAAGTGGTGGTTCGTCACCGTATTGGCTATCCGATTCGTGAAATCCCGTTACAAATGCTCGATGTCGGCGGTGTCTATCAGTGGAAACAGCGTGGTGAAAAACACCTGTTTAACCCAGAAACCATCCATTTACTGCAACACTCTACCCGTAATAAAGATTATCAACAGTTCAAGCAGTATGCGGCTGCTGTCGATAGCCAAGGGGATAAAGCGGTGACCCTGCGTAGTCAGCTAGATTTTATTAAAAATCCAGCGGGTTCAGTTGCGATTGAAGACGTCGAGCCGGTGTCGAGTATTGTGAAACGCTTTGCCACTGGCGCAATGTCGTTCGGTTCGATTTCTCATGAGGCGCACTCAACATTAGCAGTCGCCATGAACCGCCTGGGCGCACGTTCCAATTCTGGTGAAGGGGGTGAAGATCCCGCGCGTTTCGTTCGTAAAGAGAATGGCGATTGGGAACGCTCAGCCATCAAGCAAGTCGCCTCTGGACGCTTTGGGGTTACCTCTTACTATTTGACCAACTGCGACGAAATTCAGATCAAAATGGCACAAGGAGCCAAGCCAGGTGAAGGCGGTCAGCTACCAGGAGATAAAGTCGATGATTGGATTGGCGCAACTCGTCACTCAACGCCAGGGGTCGGCTTAATTTCGCCGCCACCGCATCACGACATCTACTCCATTGAAGATTTGGCGCAGCTGATTTTTGACTTGAAAAACGCCAACCGTAAAGGGCGAGTCAACGTTAAACTGGTCTCTGAAGCCGGCGTGGGCACTATCGCTTCTGGTGTTGCTAAAGCGAAAGCGGATGTAGTGCTGATTGCAGGCCATGACGGCGGCACCGGCGCGTCGCCTATTTCATCGATTCGCCATACCGGCCTACCTTGGGAACTTGGTCTGGCTGAAACTCATCAGACACTACTTAAAAACGGTTTACGTAACCGCATCGTCGTACAAGCGGATGGGCAGATGAAAACCCCACGCGATATCGCTATCGCCACCTTACTTGGTGCAGAAGAATGGGGCGTTGCTACCGCCGCCTTAGTCGTGGAAGGTTGTATCATGATGCGTAAGTGTCATAAAAACACCTGCCCAGTCGGTATCGCAACTCAAAACAAAACATTACGTGAACGCTTTGATGGCCGCGTGGAAGATGTGGTGACCTTCTTCCAATATATGGCACAAGGCCTACGGGAAATCATGGCTGAGCTTGGTTTTCGCACCATTGATGAGATGGTAGGGCAAGCGCAAAAACTCAAATTACGTGATGATGTGGGCCACTGGAAGTATAAGAACCTCGACCTTTCTCCCCTACTCTATCTTGAGCCAGCCCGTGAAGGTGATGGTATTTATTGCCAAAGCGCACAAAACCATAATTTGGAGCATGTCCTCGACCGTCAATTAATCCAGTTAGCGAAACCTGCGCTTGAACAAGGCTTAGCGGTGAATGCCGAACTGCCGATCATCAATACCGATCGCAGTACTGGCACCATGTTGTCGAACGAAATTTGTAAAGTCTATCAAGATCAAGGGTTACCTCAGCCTATGACGGTTAAATTTAACGGTAGTGCTGGGCAATCTTTTGGGGCTTTCTTGACCAAAGGCGTCCATTTTGAAGTTGAGGGCGATGCCAACGACTACTGGGGTAAAGGCTTATCAGGCGGTACGTTAGTACTCTATCCTAACCGCAATGCCAGCTTAATTGCCGAAGATAATATCGTGGTTGGTAACGTCTGTTTCTATGGCGCTACCTCTGGTGAGTCTTACATTCGAGGCTTAGCGGGCGAACGCTTCTGCGTGCGAAATTCTGGCGCTAAAGTGGTCGTAGAAGGTGTCGGCGATCATGGCTGTGAGTACATGACCGGCGGTATTGCGGTGATCCTTGGTTCAACCGGACGTAACTTTGCCGCAGGTATGAGTGGCGGTATCGCTTATGTGTGGGATAAAGCCGGTGATTTTTCACAAAAACTCAATCCTGAGCTGGTCGATCTCGATCCTATCGAAGCGGAAGATAAAGCGCTGTTAAAAGAGATGCTGACTAAACACGTTCAATTCACAGGAAGTGAAGTGGCACAAACATTCCTCAACAATTTTGAGCAAAGCTTAGCGACAATGATGAAAGTCATGCCTCGTGACTATAAAGCCGTGCTTGAAAAACGTAAGGAAGCCGCAGCGGCAATGGAAAAAGCGGAGGCTGTATAATGGGTAAAGCAACTGGATTTTTAGAGTTTGGTCGAGAACTGCCAAAAAAAATCGACCCTGCAGAGCGAATTAAACACAACCATGAGTTTGTGCTCAATAAAGAATTTGGTCACAAAATTAACCAACAAGCAGCTCGCTGTATGGATTGTGGGGTGCCGTTTTGTCATAGCGGCTGCCCGATTGGTAACATCATTCCAGAATTTAATGATGCGGTTTATCGCGATAGTTGGCAAGAAGCATGGCAAATCTTAAGCTCAACCAATAACTTCCCTGAGTTTACTGGTCGAGTATGCCCAGCGCCTTGTGAAACCTCATGCGTGCTTGGTATTAATCAAGATCCCATCACCATTTGTAATATTGAGAAAACCATTGTTGAGCGGGCTTATCAAGAAGGCTATGCCAAGCCCAAAACCCCTCGTGCTCGTACAGGCAAAAAAGTGGCTATTATCGGCTCTGGGCCGGCGGGATTAGCCGCGGCTGAGCAATTAAATAGCGCTGGACATCAGGTGACTGTGTTTGAGCGGGATGAAAAAGTTGGTGGATTACTGCGCTTCGGGATCCCTGATTTTAAACTCAGCATGGCCGTGATTGATCGCAAACTCGATCTTATGGCTCAAGCTGGGGTTGAATTTGTGGTTAATGCTCATGTGGGGGTTGATATTAACGCGCAACAGCTACGCCAAGAGTTCGATGCGATTTTGCTGACTGGCGGCTCCACCGTACCACGTGATTTACCGATCCCCGGACGTGATTTGCAAGGCGTTTACTTTGCGATGCAATTCCTCGGACAAAATAATCGCCGCGCTAACAATATGGATCTTAAAGGTGAAGAGATTCATGCCAAAGGCAAACATGTGGTGGTCATTGGTGGTGGCGATACCGGTTCAGACTGTGTCGGTACGTCCAATCGTCATGGCGCGGCAAGCATTACGCAAGTCGAGATCATGCCGATGCCACCAGAAAAACGTCCAGCCAATATGCCATGGCCACAGTATCCGATGATTTTACGCACGTCGACCTCCCATGAAGAAGGCTGCGAAAGACATTGGAATATTCTGACCAAAGAATTTATTGGCAACGAGCAAGGTCAAGTGACTGGGCTGAGAATTGCCGATATTGTTTGGCAAGAGGCCGCGCCGGGACAACGCCCTGAGTTTCGCGAAATCTCTGGCACTGAGCGAGTGATAGCTTGTGATATGGCGTTTCTCGCGATGGGCTTTTTACATCCAGAACCACATGGTGTACTCGCACAATTAGCGATAAAACTTGATGATCGCGGTAACGTGGCAACGGATAATTTTGCCACCAATCAAAAAGGGGTCTTTGCTGCTGGCGACATGCGCACTGGCCAATCACTGGTTGTACGCTGCATCAATGAAGGTCGTGAATCAGCCAGAGCGATTGATGCTTACTTGATGGGCAACACGCATCTTGAATCGATCAATGATTCTTTAATGTTATCGGCGTAAGCGCTTTATCTATACCCAAACAACTTGGCGTTGCAGGTAGGAAAGGGATATCTTAAACGGCTAACACCTTGTGTTAGCCTTTTTTATTGCTAAAAATATCGTCTCATTACTCAACCTTAACGACCACCTTAGTCGTCAAACTAGAAAAATCATGACCTTAATAAACCAAAGATCGTCAATCAATCGTATAATTGGTTATCCTCAGCGACAAATATCAGCTATGCTCAAATTTTATTCGCTGTAGGAAAATGTCGTGAAGCCATTCATTATTATTGGGTTATCACTCCTTATCATTGCTTGTAGCCGAGGCGTTGCATCGAATATGACCGACCGAACAACCGACCTTTGTGGGAATAAACCCAACTGTGTCTCGACGGAAGAGTCGAGAGAAAAATTTTCTGTGGCACCGTTTATCCTGCGCCCAGGAGTGACCCTTAGCCAAATTGAACGTATTGCATTAACCTTACCCGGCGCTGAAGTCGTTGAAAAAGAAGAGAATTACTTACGAGTGGAATGCACTACCCGAGTATTACGCTTTGTCGATGACTTGGAACTTAAACTGCAGCATGATCAATTAAAAGTTCGTTCAGAGTCTCGAGTTGGCTATAGCGATTTTGGCGTTAATCGCCGTCGAGTTGAAACACTACGTGATAAAATGACGGCTGCTGGTTTGCTACAATAGTCTATTCAGCGGTTTACCTTTCTGCTTAATCTCGATCAAACCTAGCCGAGCATGATAAACTGCAGTGATTTTTATCCAATGAAAAGAGACATGACATGAAAATTGGCATCATCGGCGCGATGCAACAAGAAGTCGCCATCTTAAAAGACGCTCTCGAACAACGCCAAGAAGTCAGTCAAGGTGGCTGCACCTATTACAGCGGTAAGCTGCATGGTGTTGAGGTTATCTTGCTTCAATCTGGGATCGGTAAAGTATCTGCGGCGGTTGGCACCGCATTATTGCTTAATCAATATCAACCAGATGTGGTCATCAACACGGGTTCAGCTGGTGGTTTTGATCCTAGTTTAACCATGGGCGATGTAGTGATCTCTACTGAAGTCCGTCATCATGACGCCGATGTAACCGCTTTTGGTTACGAAATCGGGCAAATGGCTGGTCAGCCCGCTGCATTTCAGGCGGATGAGAAACTCATGTCAATCGCTGAACAAGCTCTGCAAACCATGGACAACAAACATGCGGTTCGTGGCCTGATTTGCACTGGTGATGCCTTTGTCTGCAGCGAAGAAAAACAAAACTTTATCCGTCAACATTTCCCAACCGCAGTAGCGGTCGAAATGGAAGCGGCGGCGATTGCCCAAACCTGCCATCAATTTGGTGTACCTTTTGTCGTGGTACGCGCCATCTCTGATGTCGCTGATAAAGCTTCACCGCTCTCTTTTGATGAGTTTTTGCCGCTAGCCGCGCAAAGCTCTTCAGCGATGGTGCTAAAAATGGTTGAACTACTAAAGTAGCCTGTTGTTCATGGATGAATTATTCAAACCCTTTTATGCCAATGGTGCCCTACTCGTAATGTGGGGCGCTTTGTTATTTCATTGGCTATTGCCGATACCTCGCGCTGCCCATCCGATTACCTTATGGCATAAATTTGCCGAAATATTAGCTGACAAAGTTAATAAACCGAGCAATTACCAACAAAGCTTACTTTCCGGCACGCTGGCTTGGCTGCTGATGATTATCCCTACCATTATGCTGTGCGTTGCTTTTCAGCCTTTGGTTTGGCATCCGCAACTGTTTGAATTAGCGTTATTGCTGTTAGCTCTCGATTGGCGCAGTGCGGATAAACTTAGCCAGCAGATGAGTCAAGCACTGGCACAACAGGATAAACCGTTAGCTCGCCGTCTATTGGTGCCGTTTGTTAATCGTGAAACGGCGACGCTTTCCCCGGTCGGTTTAGGTAAAGCCAGTGTCGAAACCATCACTATGGGTATTGGCCGTAACCTGATTGGGGTTCTATTTTGGTATGGATTACTCGGGGGGATCGGCGCGTTTATTTATCGTTTAATGGTTGAATTAGCCCGTTGTTGGTCTCCTTCTCATACTCAATTTCAGCCGTTTGGTTTACCAATCATTCGAGCTGTCGCGTTACTCGATCTTATTCCTCTGCGTTTATTTAGTTTACTGATCCTAATCGGCGATAATATTAAATATAATTTGACGCAAACGCTCAACCAAAGTCGCTCTTGGCCGTTACCGGGGCCGGGATGGCTACTGTGTGCAGTCGGTAATAAATTACACTTAGCATTGGGCGGGCCAGCGATCTATGGTCAGCAAAAAGCGGTGCGCGCCAAAATTGGCGGGCGCATAGTGCCAGCAAGCCTTCATTTAGCTCAGTTACGCCAACTACTTACCCGTAGATTATGGCTTTGGCTTATTTTACAAAGCATTATGTTACTGCTCGTTTATCAAGGCGTATAAACATGCCACACCGATTCTTTCTCTTACTTCTGCTCTCTTGGCCTTTTTGCACTCTTTCTGCTGCGGAAAGGATCATTAGCTTAGCTCCCCATGCCACCGAGCTGGTTTTCGCGGCCGGACTAGGGGATAAGCTGATCGCGGTCAGTGACTATAGTGATTATCCTGAATCCGCCAAAACTCTACCTCGAGTCGCCAATTATCAAGGGATCAATATTGAACGAATTCTAACTTTGCAGCCCGACTTGGTGATCGTTTGGCCTGAAGGCAATGCCATGCGTGAAGTGGAAAAATTGGCTCGTTTAGGCATTCCTTTGTTTTATTCTCATCCTAAAACACTGACTGATATTGCAGATGATATAGAGAAACTCAGTCAATACGCCAGCGATCCAACAAAAGGTATGCAAACGGCCAATCAGTTTCGTCAGCAGCTCACTCAACTTGAACAGAAATACGCTCATCTCGATGGAGTTCGGTATTTTTACCAATTAAGTGAAAAGCCAATCATCACCTTAGCGCAAGGCAGTTGGCCAAGTGAGATTTTCGCTTTTTGTGGGGGGGTGAATATTTTCCAACATAGCCCGTCCCCCTACCCTCAAGTCAGTATTGAACAGGTGCTACTCGCCAAACCAGAAGTCATCTTTACTTCAGAACAAGCGATGGCTCAAGGCACTATGTGGCAGCGCTGGAAAAACCAAGTCCCTGCGGTAAAAAAAGGACAGATTACTAGCCTTAATGCTGATTGGCTCAACCGCCAAACCCCAAGATCACTGCTCGCCATTGAGCAAGTTTGCAATTATTTTTCCCAAATAGAAAAGTATTAACTAAAACAGCAAAAGTTGCATACAATGTGCTCCCATTCACTCATCCCAAATTAACAGGGAATGTTAAGCGAGCGACTCAACTTTGGATACTTCACTGCTCTACTTGATTGATATGTTTGGCACTGCGGTGTTTGCGATTTCAGGCGTACTACTTGCGGGGCGATTAAAGATGGACCCTTTCGGTGCGGTGGTTCTAGCCAGTGTCACTGCCATTGGTGGTGGAACCATTCGCGATATGGCGCTAGGTGCGACGCCGGTTTTTTGGATCACTGATACCACTTATTTATGGGTGATCTTCGCGACCTGCTTATTAACCATGTTGATTGTCCGTCGCCCTAAACGAGTCGCTTGGTGGATATTACCGGTCTGTGATGCGGTTGGCCTGGCTGTATTTGTCGCTATTGGGGTTGAAAAAGCACTGATCTTCCAAGAATCAGCGTTAATCGCCATCATTATGGGGGTAATCACCGGCTGCGGTGGTGGCATCATCCGTGATGTGCTTGCTCGTGAGATCCCGATGGTATTAAGAAGCGAAGTCTATGCCACCGCGTGTATTGTCGGCGGCATGGTACATACCACCGCACTCGCTTTAGATTATAACAGTTCGAGCGCTTTCCTATGCGGGGTGATTTCAACTCTCGTCATCCGCTTATGCGCCATTCGTTGGCACTTATCACTGCCGACTTTTGCATTGACTAAATAATCCCTCCATCACCAGTCATCATGGCTGGTGATGCTCCATACGCAAGCTTTGTGACTTTAGTAGACGACACCGCGATGGTTCAAGGTTACCATTAGCGACATCTATTCCCATTTGTCATCAACCTATGTTACTCGAAGGCATTGAAACCTTACTGGTGCTCAGCAAAGAAAAAACCATGAGCCGTACCGGTAGCCAACTCTATATCAGCCAATCGGCAGTCAGTAAGCGCATTGCTAACTTAGAAAAAAAACTCGGCAAAAAACTGATTGTTCCCGCGGGCCGACACATCAAATTGACTGCAGATGCCGAGCAATTAATTGCCAGCATTGGCCCTACGTTTAATGAGTTGCATGGTTTAATTTTCGAGCAGAAAACATTGGAAGACAATACGCTGCTGCGCATGGATTGCTCAGAGACTTTAGTCGCCGGTTATCTTGGCCAGACTATGGGGCAACATCGAAAACACGACCCACATTGGGTGATCACCACCAACCACACACCGCGAATTGTCGAAAATGTTCAGTCTGGCAAAGCCACCTTGGGCTTTTGTGCGGGGTATCTGCCCGCCAATCACGGTTTGCTGACTTTTCATTTAGGCGATGAGCCATTTACCGTGATTAGCCAAGCACCTCTGTTCTCACTGCCAAGCGAGCTGATCACTAATGATTTAGCCAATCCCGCCAATACCTACCAAGCGGCCATGCTGCACAAACAAGGCATTCGACCCGCGATGGAGATGGACTCTTACACCGCCGCGGCGCAGCTCGCACTCGGCGGTATGTTACCAGCCCTAGTACCACGTTCGATTGTCAGCACCCTAAAAATTGAGCCCCAGCACTGCTTTGATTTTGCTGAACTTGCCGATCTGACTCGGCCAATTCATATTTGTCTGCGCGCCAGCCGCTATCGTAGCATTAGAGTCCAAACATTGATAACAGCGCTGCATAATGCTGTTCCCAAAGCAGTTTTAGCGCCATCAGCATAGACATAGTGATCACCAGCGGGCGGATCCAACGCTGACCTTGGCTGATCACCACTTTTGCCCCCATACGGGCACCGATAAACCCGCCGACCGCCATGGTTAAACCTATCTGCCAAATCGGTAAACCAGCGATTAAGAAGAAGGTCAACGCGGCAATGTTGGAAGTGAAATTGAGTACTTTAGTGCGCGCGGTGGCTTCCACCAATCCAAAATGGCCTAAAGCGACAAAACAGACGGTAAAGATTGAACCGGTACCGGGGCCAAAAAAGCCATCATAAAACCCAACCCCAAACCCGATCGTGAAAGCAAAAGCCGTTTCCGATAAGGGAGCGGAACCGGTATGATTTTTTGTTGCTGGGGCAAGTAGGAAATAGAGCGAGATGGCAATCAATAACACGGGTATTAAACTGGTCAACAAAGAGGCATCAATATATTGCACCGCTTCTGCGCCAAGTGCCGCACCGACAAAAGTACACGCAATCGCCAGGCGCATCGCTTTTAGACTCACTAAGCCTTGGCGGACAAAATAGAAAGTGGCCGAAAAGCTTCCAAAGGAGCTTTGCAGTTTATTGGTCGCCAAGGCTTGAGTCGGAGGAACCCCAGCCGCCAGCAAGGCTGGTAACGTTAGCAAACCACCACCACCAGCCATGGCATCAATAAATCCCGCAACGCCCGCCACTAAAAACAGCAGGCCCAATACTTCCAGTGAAAGTTCCATTTCTAATCAACATCTTGAATGACAAAGCTTAACAGTATCACTACTCAAAATATCAAAACAGCGAAACACAAGACAACAACCTATTCCATTTATTCATCGATATAAGCTTGGGAGATCTCTGGGTATTGTAGCTGATAAAAAAGCCCGCTTAATTCAGCGGGCAATGAGGTTGTCTGATAAGTCTTAACGACTTACCTTAATTGTTATTAGGCTAAGCTGGCTTTGACTTGCTCGTGTAACTCTTGTACAGAGATGACCGATGCTTTCGCGTCAGCGGTATGTGACATACAGGTTGCAAATGCCGCATTTAACGTCGTGGTGTAGTTAACTTTTTCGGCTAGAGCACCACGGCGCAATACTTTTGAATCTTCAATCGCTTGACGACCTGCCGCCGTATTGACGATATAGGTGTACTCATTGTTTTTGATTCGATCCAAGATATGCGGACGCCCTTCATGCACCTTATTAACTAGGCGAGGGTTAATCCCAGCTTCACCGAGAATCACCGCGGTACCATGAGTTGCATCTAGCTGATAGCCAAGTTTGATCAACTTAGAAGCTAAATCGACCACGCGCTCTTTATCTTCTTCACGTACCGACAATAACGCACGACCACCATCAGGATATACATTACCACAGCCGAGTTCTGCTTTAGCGTAAGCTTCAGCAAACGTTGCTCCAACACCCATCACTTCGCCAGTGGAGCGCATTTCAGGGCCAAGCAATGGGTCAACACCAGGAAACTTATTAAAGGGCAACACGACTTCTTTGACTGAATAATAAGGAGGAATGATCTCTTTGGTAAAGCCTTGCGACTCAAGTGACTGACCAGCCATAACACGTGCGGCAATTTTTGCCAGCGGTGCGCCGGTAGCTTTGGATACAAACGGAACCGTTCGTGCAGCGCGAGGGTTAACTTCAATCAGATAAACTTGGTTATCTTTCACCGCAAATTGGGTGTTCATCAAACCGCGCACGCCCAATTCAAAGGCTAACTTCTCAACTTGTTCACGCATCACATCTTGGATTTCTTGGCTTAGCGTATAAGCCGGTAGTGAACACGCTGAGTCACCGGAGTGAACACCCGCTTGTTCAATGTGCTCCATGATGCCGCCAATCACGACTCGCTCGCCATCACAAATCGCATCGATATCCACTTCAACCGCATCGTCTAAAAAGCGATCGAGCAAAACAGGTGACTCATTCGATACGCTGACCGCTTCGTTAAAGTAACGACGCAAATCTTGCTCATCATAGACAATTTCCATCGCCCGACCACCAAGCACATAAGAAGGACGAACCACCAACGGGAAGCCAATCTCTCTTGATTTTTCAATTGCTTGTTCCATGGTGGTGACCGTGGCATTTTCTGGTTGCAGTAACCCTAAACGCTCTACCGCTTGCTGGAAGCGTTCACGATCTTCCGCGCGATCAATCGCATCTGGGCTAGTACCGATAATCGGCACTCCGGCCGCTTCCAAGGCGCGTGCCAGTTTTAACGGCGTTTGGCCGCCATATTGGACAATAACCCCTTTTGGTTTTTCGACGCGAACAATGGCTAACACATCTTCCAGTGTTACTGGCTCAAAGTAGAGGCGATCTGAGGTATCGTAGTCAGTAGATACGGTTTCAGGGTTACAGTTAACCATGATGGTTTCATAACCATCTTCACGCAGTGCAAGTGAAGCATGAACACAGCAGTAATCAAATTCGATACCTTGACCGATACGGTTTGGACCACCACCGAGCACCATGATTTTGTCTCTGTCGGTCGGCTGCGCTTCACACTCTTCATCATAGGTTGAGTACATATACGCGGTATCGGATGAGAATTCCGCGGCACAGGTGTCAACTCGTTTGTAGACCGGATGAATATTGTACTGATCGCGCAAGCGACGAATTTCACTTTCTGCCACGCCTAATAAAGCTGAGAGACGCGCATCTGCAAAACCTTTGCGTTTCATTTTACGCAGTACATCGGCGTTTAACCCAGCAAAACCGCCGGCTTTGACGTCTTGTTCCATCTTGACCAGTTCTTCAATTTGCACCAAGAACCAGCGGTCGATGTTGGTCAAGTTAAACACTCCGTCGACCGATAAACCAGCACGGAAAGCATCGGCGATGTACCAAATACGCTCAGCACCCGCTTCTTTCAGTTCATGGCGAATTTTGGTCAATGCGTCAGGCGCATCAAGATCGACCATTTCATCTAAGCCATTCACACCAACTTCTAAGCCACGCAATGCTTTTTGCAGCGATTCTTGTTGGTTACGACCAATCGCCATCACTTCACCTACCGACTTCATCTGTGTGGTTAAGCGATCATTAGCACCAGCGAATTTTTCAAAGTTAAAGCGTGGGATCTTGGTCACCACGTAGTCAATCGTCGGCTCAAACGAGGCAGGAGTCGCACCGCCAGTGATGTCGTTCATCAGCTCATCAAGCGTAAAGCCAACCGCCAATTTAGCCGCCACTTTAGCAATCGGAAACCCCGTCGCTTTTGAAGCCAGAGCCGAAGAACGAGAAACACGTGGGTTCATCTCGATGATCACCATACGACCATCTTTCGGGTTGATACCAAACTGTACGTTTGAACCACCGGTTTCGACACCGATTTCACGCAGTACGGCTAGCGATGCGTTACGCATCAATTGGTACTCTTTATCGGTCAGTGTTTGCGCGGGGGCTACTGTGATTGAATCACCAGTATGAATACCCATTGGATCGAAGTTTTCAATCGCACAAACGATGATGCAGTTATCGTTTTTATCACGCACCACTTCCATCTCGTACTCTTTCCAACCGATCAGAGATTCATCAATCAATAGCTCATTGGTTGGCGATAAGTCGAGGCCGCGGCGACAAATTTCTTCAAACTCTTCTTTATTGTACGCAATACCACCGCCCGTTCCGCCCATAGTAAATGAAGGGCGAATAATACAAGGAAAGCCGACCATCTCTTGTACTCGGTAGGCTTCTTCCATAGTTTTTGCCGTATCAGCGCGAGGACAAGCTAAACCGATCGATTTCATTGCTTTATCAAAACGAGAGCGATCTTCGGCTTTATCAATCGCATCAGCGGTTGCGCCAATCATTTCTACGCCGAATTCAGCTAATACGCCGTGTTTTTCTAGCTCCAGCGCACAATTCAATGCAGTTTGGCCCCCCATGGTGGGTAATACCGCATCTGGGCGCTCTTTTTCGATGATTTTACGTACCACTTCCCAGTGAATAGGCTCAATATAAGTCGCATCGGCCATATCTGGATCAGTCATGATCGTCGCCGGATTCGAGTTGACGAGAATCACTCGATAGCCTTCTTCACGTAACGCTTTACAAGCTTGGGCACCGGAGTAATCGAACTCACAAGCCTGACCAATGACAATCGGGCCTGCACCTAAAATTAGAATACTGTTAATGTCAGTACGTTTTGGCATTGTCTACTACTCCGAATTAGGCTGTGTGCTGTTTAATTAATTCAATGAAATGATCAAAGAGAGGTGCGGCATCGTGGGGACCGGGGCTTGCTTCTGGGTGACCTTGGAAGCTAAATGCAGGTTTATCAATACGATGAATGCCTTGTAAAGAACCATCAAACAGTGATTTGTGTGTTGCGCGCAGCGTATCTGGTAAGCTTGCTTCATCGACAGCAAAGCCATGATTTTGTGCAGTAATCATCACTACGTCACGCTGTAAGTCTTTAACTGGATGGTTGGCACCATGGTGGCCAAATTTCATTTTTACTGTCTGCGCACCAGAAGCCAAGGCTAGAATTTGGTGTCCTAAACAGATCCCAAATACCGGTAATCCTTTCTCTAAGAACACTTTAGTGGCTTCAATTGCATAAGTACACGGAGCTGGGTCACCAGGGCCATTTGATAAGAAAACACCATCAGGCTTCAGTGCCAATACTTCTTCGGCTGAAGTTTGAGCCGGTACAACGGTTAAGCGGCATCCGCGGTCAACCAGCATACGCAGGATGTTACGTTTGGCTCCGAAATCGTAGGCAACGACGTGATAAGGCAGTTCGCTGTGGTCTTTTGCTTCAGGAAGTCCACCTTCCAACGTCCACGAACCTTGTTGCCATGCATACGCTTCTTGTGTTGTAACCTCTTTCGCAAGATCCATTCCTTTTAAGCCAGGGAAATCTTTCGCTTTCGCTAACGCGAACGCTTCATCACAATGCTCACCAGCCATAATACAGCCATTTTGCGCACCTTTTTCACGTAGAATACGTGTCAGTTTACGCGTATCAATATCCGCAATACCGAGAATATTTTGTGATTTAAGATAGTCAGAGAGAGAAAGTTGATTACGGAAGTTAGAAGCGATAAGAGGAAGATCGCGAATCACAAGGCCTTGTGCATGAATAGAAGAGGATTCTTCGTCTTCAGAGTTGGTTCCGGTATTACCAATGTGGGGATAAGTGAGAGTAACAATTTGTTGAGAATAGGAAGGATCAGTGAGAATTTCTTGGTACCCCGTCATCGAAGTATTAAAAACAACTTCACCAACGGAAAAACCCTCTGCCCCAATGGACACTCCGTGGAACACTGTCCCATCTTCTAGGACCAACAGTGCTGGTTTACTCAAGACAACCTCCAGAATAAAAATGCATTAAATATAAATTAAATCGCAAATCTGCCTTCCTGTTCGCAGCGATACGTTGCTTGAGGCTATATTAGACAAATTGGCGGTATTCTAAAGTTCACACTAATCTCTGTCAACAATCGTTGATAAATTAAATTTTTATTTATCAGCTTGCCAACAAAACTAACACCAAAGCCATCAAAACAACACTTTTCTCTCCACTTTACTGCTAATAATGATGAAATAAATAAAAACCCTGGAAAACACGCCGTATAAAAAATCACTAAAAAACCAAAAACAAAAGCAAACGATAAACAAAGGACAAAACAAACAAAAATAGAGCTTACAAAACAAAAGCCCATCAAGACCTTCATTTTAATACACTAAAAATCGATAAAAAGGCTTTTAGAAAAAAGGAAACACGGGAGTTTAACTTGGGTAAAAAAAATGCGCCAACCTAAGTTAGCGCATAATTATGTAATTAAAGCTCATTCAAATTGAGCACATCGGTCATCGAATAAAGTCCAGCGGGCTTATCGGCTAACCAGATAGCCGCTTTGACGGCCCCATTAGCAAAGGTCATGCGATCGGTCGCTTTATGAGTGATTTCTACTCGCTCACCGATATCGGCAAACATTGCTGTATGTTCACCGACAATATCTCCGGCACGAATTGTGGCAAAACCGATTTCATGACGAGCCCTCTCGCCAGTGATCCCTTCACGTGCATAAACCGCAACATCACTGAGATTATTTCCCATCGCGTGAGCAATCGCTTCTCCCATACCAATCGCCGTTCCAGAGGGAGCATCCACTTTATAGCGATGATGAGCTTCAATGATCTCGATATCGCAATAATCCCCCATCACTTGCGCGGCTTTTTCCAATAACTTAAACACCAAGTTAACCCCAACGCTGTAGTTCGGAGCCATGACAATTGAGACCTGTTGCGCGGCAAGCTTAATTTGCGCTAACTGAGACTCATCAAATCCAGTTGTACCAATGACTAATTTTTTATGGTGTTTTTCGCACAGTTCAATATTGGCTAACGTACTAGAGGGAGCAGTAAAATCAATAATTACATCGAAATCATTCACGGCTTGCTCTAAGTTATCAACTAAAGCAACATCAAAGCGTCCTTCTCCACACAACTCTCCAATATCAACACCGACTAGTGAAGATTCTGGACGCTCAGAACCTGCACCGACGATAGTATTGGGGTTATAATAACTTGCCTTGACGAGATTGCGTCCCATACGACCAGCTGCACCTGCAATCGCAATTCTTATCATTGCTTCTTTCTCCATTTCTCATTCCATGGTTCGCGATAGACGATTTATCCATTGCCCTTAAACTAACAACTATCCTCGATGCTGGCTAGCACTTAGAGTAACTCTTTCATTACTCGCTCAACAATCACCACATTAGCCTCTGGGAAGGAATGGCGAGCTAATTCACTGATCGCTACCCATTTACCTTGTTGGCCTTCTTTACCAAAAGGCTGTCCCTCAAAATGGGTCACCAGCATAAAATCGAACATTAAGGCTTTATCAGGGTAATCAAACTCAAGGTGTTCAAACAAGGCCTGCTCGGTAACCGTGATACCAATCTCTTCATGCAATTCACGACCCAAGGCTTGCTCGATACTTTCACCGACTTCAACCTTTCCTCCAGGAAACTCCCATAAACCACCTTGATGTTTATCATCAGGACGTTTCGTTATATAAATCTGTGAGCCTTCAGAATTAACAATAATCCCAGCAACGATATGAATGCGTTTCATGCGTTTTCCCATACGATATAGATTTAAAAAAAGAGTCGCCTAAGCGACTCTTTTTACTGGATTAAATAAAATTAATCAATTTTACCGTGGCACTGTTTGTATTTTTTGCCACTGCCACAAGGACAAGGTTCGTTACGTCCTACTTTACGCTCTTCACGCACCATCGGATGATGCCCATCGTCTTTGTTTTGGTTATCGCTACTTGCATGTTGCGCTTGAGCACGACGAGCAACTTCTTCTGCTTGAGCAATACGTTGAGCTTCCATACGTTCCACTTCATCTTGCTGCTGCACGCGAACTTTCGACAAAATAGCAATCACATCGGATTTTAGCGAATCAAGCAAACCTTCAAACAGTTCAAACGATTCACGCTTATATTCCTGTTTTGGGTTTTTCTGCGCATAACCACGTAAATGGATCCCTTGACGTAGATGGTCCATGGCTGCAAGATGCTCTTTCCATAACGTGTCCAGTGTTTGCAACATGACCGATTTTTCAAAGTTACGCATGACTGAAACGCCAACCGCTTGCTCTTTCTCTTTGTACACGGTAGCCGCTTGTTCCAGAATCCGTTCACGCAACGCTTCTTCATAAAGCTTGTCATCTTCATCTAACCAAGTTTGAATCGGTAGAGAAAGATCAAAGTCATTTTTCAAGCGCTCTTGCAAACCTTCGATATCCCACATCTCTTCTAACGATTGTGGTGGGATGTAGGTATCAATCACCGAGTTAAACACATCAACACGATTGTGTTCAATCATGTCACTGATATCATCGACTTTCATTAGCTCATCACGAAGCTCATAAACCACTTTACGTTGATCATTGGCTACGTCATCGTATTCCAGTAGCTGTTTACGTATATCAAAGTTACGACCTTCAACTTTACGTTGTGCCTTTTCAATTGAGCGAGAGAGCATTTTGCTTTCAATCGCTTCGCCTTCATCCATACCACTCTGAATTAAACTCGCCATACGATCTGAGGTAAAGATGCGCAGCAAACTGTCTTCCATTGAGAGATAGAAACGCGAAGAACCCGCATCACCTTGACGCCCAGAACGACCACGCAACTGGTTATCAATGCGACGAGATTCATGACGCTCGGTACCAATAATATGCAAACCACCGGAGGCCAAGACTTGATCATGCACTTTTTTCCACTCAGCCTTGATTTGATCAATCTGCTCTTGAGTTGGGTTATCTAACATCTCAATGTGTGCTTGCCAGCTCCCACCGAGGACAATATCCGTACCTCGACCCGCCATGTTGGTTGCAATGGTGACCGCGCCAGGTTTACCTGCATCGGCAACAATTTCTGCTTCTTTCTCATGAAACTTCGCATTCAGCACGTTGTGCTTGATCTTAGCTTTTTTCAGCGCATTAGAAAGTAGCTCTGATTTTTCAATCGAGACCGTACCAACCAGTACTGGCTGACCTTTTTCTACTCGATATTTAATATCTTCAATGATCGCGGCAAACTTCTCTGCTTCGGTGCGATACACGACATCCGGCATATCGTCACGAACCATTGGTTTATTGGTTGGAATAACCACCGTTTCCAAACCATAAATCGACTGAAACTCGAAAGCTTCTGTGTCAGCGGTTCCCGTCATACCAGATAATTTTTCATAGAGGCGGAAGTAATTCTGGAAGGTAATAGAGGCTAAGGTTTGGTTCTCATTTTGAATTTTGACCCCTTCTTTCGCTTCAACCGCTTGATGTAAGCCATCAGACCAACGACGTCCTGGCATCGTTCGTCCGGTATGCTCATCAACAATAACTACTTCACCATCATCGGTAACAATATAATCGACGTTTTTCTCAAATAAGACATGTGCGCGCAGTGCCGCATTCACATGATGCAATAAGCTAATATTGGTCGGAGAATATAAGGTATCCCCTTCTTCCATCAAACCATTACGAATTAACAACTCCTCAACAAACTCCTGCCCAGTTTCGGTCAGGTAAACCTGCTTGGATTTTTCATCCACGGTATAGTGACCATCACCACGATAATCTTCAGAGTCTTCTTTATCTTGCTGTTGGAGATTGGGAATCAGTGTATTGATTCGTGTATATAATTCAGAGCTATCTTCAGCAGGGCCAGAGATAATCAATGGCGTACGCGCTTCATCGATTAAGATCGAGTCCACCTCATCCACTACCGCAAAAAAGCGTTCACGTTGAACTCGGTCTTCCATACGGAAAGCCATGTTATCGCGCAAGTAGTCAAAACCGAATTCGTTGTTGGTGCCGTAAAGAATATCAGCAAGATAGGCTTGTTTTTTCTCATGAGGTGGCATATTCGGAACGTTAATCCCAACGGTCATGCCCAAAAACTCGAATAAGGCACGGTTGGTTTCCGCATCACGTTTAGCTAAGTAGTCATTGACGGTAACGATATGTACGCCCTTACCCGCTAACGCATTAAGATAAGCGGGTAATGTTGCGGTGAGTGTTTTACCTTCACCAGTACGCATTTCGGCGATTTGCCCAGCATTGAGTACCATACCACCAATTAATTGCACATCGAAATGACGCATGCCAAACACACGCTTAGAGGCTTCACGTACCGTGGCAAAGGCTTCGGGTAACAGTTGATCCAACGATTCTCCCTGCTCAATACGCTGACGAAACTCGATAGTTTTCGCTTTTAGCTCATCATCAGAAAGCGCCGTAAATGCAGGTTCAAAGTTATTGATCTCTTTAACAATTTTTCTTAAACGGCGCAAGGTTCGGTCGTTGCGACTGCCAACCACCTTTGTCAGTAGCTTAGTTATCATCTTTTATATATCTCTCTTTACTTGGATCGTCCCGATCTGCTTTAAATATTTCCAGTCTATCTATCTTCAACTAAGGATACTGAGATAAATCATGTTCCTTCGATATTGTGCTGAAGATGTTTATTTTCAAGACACTAAGCCAATTAAGTCATGCTCAGTGTAAGGATTTTTCTCGATAATCATCAATGGTCATAGCACCAAAGGCGTAAGATACCATTTTACTTAATCAGAACGAAGTCTGTTATGGCAACTAAACGCCATTAACATGGTCATCGCGATTCCAATCTCAAGCGGCAAAATGTGATTAAGTACCCTAAGAGGCAACTTATTACCGCCGTTCTTCTAATAGATTGCCGCTTTAGATAACCATAAAATAGGTAGGATGCTGTTCAAGATGAGTAATAAATAAAAAAGCCAGACTGAGTCTGGCTTTTTTATTTATTCGTCGTTCATGCGATAACCATATTCGGCTCAGCGAAAGCAACCGGAGATCCTGCTTCTTCTTCGAATGTTGCCCATTCCCACGCTTCTTGGTCAGCCAATAGCGCACGAAGTAACTGGTTATTTAGACCATGTCCTGATTTGTAAGCTCTGAACTCACCGACAATCGCATGGCCACACATGTAAAGATCACCAATAGCATCCAACACTTTGTGAGTGACAAATTCGTTAGCAAAACGCAAACCTTCTTCGTTCAGAATACGGTAATCATCAAGCACGATAGCACAATCAAAACTCCCACCGAGGCAGAGGTTTTGAGATTGTAAATATTCAATGTCACGCATAAAACCAAACGTTCGAGCGCGAGAAATCTCTTTTACAAAACCTTGCGAAGAGAAATCAAACACCAGATGTTGCTCGTCACCATCAATCGCTGGATGATTAAACTCGATCTCAAAATCCATTTTAAAGCCATTGTGGGGACGTAACTCTGCCCATTTGTCTTCATCTTGGAAACGTATTGGTTTTTTGATACGAATGAAACGCTTAGGCGCATTCAGTTTTTCAATACCAGCCTGCTGCAGTAAATATACAAATGGGCTAGCACTGCCGTCCATAATAGGAATTTCCGGAGCATCTACTTCAACAATAACATTGTCGATTCCCATGCCAGCCAAAGCCGCATTGAGATGCTCAACGGTTGAGATACGAATACCATCGTCATTCACTAATGCTGTACATAGCATAGTATCTCGGACTGATGCCGGATCAGCAGGAAAATCAACAGGTGGATTAATATCAGTACGGCGATAAATAATACCCGTGTTTGCAGCAGCAGGGCGAAGAGTAAGCGTGACTTTACGACCAGAGTGAAGGCCCACTCCAGTTGTTTTCACTATTTCTTTCAGAGTACGTTGTCTGATCATCTACTTGCCTCTATTTCGATGCCACAAAGCTCGACCGATAAAAACCGACCGACATCTTACCAAAATTTTGAACGGTGTCAAATTGTGGCGCTATTTTAATCAGCCTGACGACGTAAAAAAGCCGGAATATCCAAATAACCGCTCTCTTTTTCTGGCTTAGGTGCCGTACTTTGGCCTGCAGAAGAAGCACTACTCGTCGTTGATGCTGACTGAGTTTTCACTTCTACCTTTTCCTGCAAAGGCTGTGCCATTCTCTCTTCCACTTTAGCCGCCGAAACAACGTTCTGTGGTTGAGCAATGGCGGTGGTTTTCGGTTTGCTACCACCAGCAACTAATGTGATATCTGGCTTTCTCTCGTTACCAATACCGGTTGCTACGACTGTTACACGAATTTCATCGGCCATATCTGGATCAAGTGAAGTACCAATCACGACTGTCGCATTGTCTGATGCAAAAGCTTTAACCGTGTTACCCACCGTTTCAAACTCATCAAGACGCATATCCAAGCCAGCCGTAATATTAACCAGTACGCCACGAGCTCCTGCTAGATCGATGTCTTCTAGAAGCGGACTTGAGATGGCCATTTCTGCCGCCTCTTCTGCTCTATCTTCACCTCTAGCCACACCGCTACCCATCATGGCATGACCCATTTCAGACATTACTGTTCTTACATCAGCAAAGTCGACGTTAATCATACCTGGACGAGTAATTAACTCAGCGATGCCTTGTACGGCATTTTTAAGTACGTCGTTCGCGCTGGCAAAGGCTTCAAGTAGGGTAATACCACGACCCAATACTTTGAGCAGCTTCTCGTTAGGGATGGTAATTAAAGAATCAACATGTTTCGATAGTTCTTCAATCCCTTGCTCCGCAAACGCGAGGCGCTTTTTACCTTCAAAGCTAAATGGCTTGGTCACTACAGCAACCGTTAGAATGCCGAGTTCTTTTGCCACTTCTGCAATCACCGGAGCAGCACCAGTTCCAGTACCACCACCCATACCAGCGGCGACAAATACCATATCGGCGCCAGAGAGAATTTCTTTAATTCTTTCTCGATCTTCAAGAGCAGCATCACGCCCCACCTGCGGGTTAGCACCCGCGCCGAGTCCTTTAGTAATGTCACCACCAATTTGGATAACCGTACTGACATTGCTTTTACGAAGTGCTTGCGCATCTGTATTGATACTGATGAATTCCACGCCTTCGATGGACTCACGCACCATGTGTTCTACAGCGTTACCGCCACCACCACCCACTCCAACGACTTTGATTACCGCATCGTCAGACATTTCCATCATCGGTTCAAACATGTGTTATCTCCGTTTTTCCTGCTTATCAGGTTAAAACTCTTTTTGTATCCAATTACGCAAGCGGCTGAATAAACTCGATACTGATTGGCGCTTAGGCTCTTGATAATCAGTATCATCACTTATTTGGCTATCTCTTGCGTAATGAAGTAAACCCACCGCCGTAGAATGATACGGCTCTTTTACATAATCGGTTAGACCACTCACTTCGAGCGGTTTCCCCACCCTAACTTGATTACGGAATACTCGCTCTGCACAGTCGACTAATCCTTCAATTTGCGCAGCACCGCCAGTCAATACCACTCCGGCAGCGAGATGGTGTTTAATACCATCTTTGCGCAACTTATCTTGCACCGTGTCGATGATCTGATTCACTAACCCCATTAACTCAGTGTAGCGAGGCTCTATCACTTCCGACAAGGTTTGTCTTTGTAAACTTCGTGAGGGACGTCCACCAACACTCGGAACGTTAACCGTATCATCCTTGCTCACCAGTTCACTTAATGCGCAACCATATTTTACTTTGATCTCTTCAGCATCGCTCACAGGCGTACCAAAAGCAAACGCAATGTCACTCGTCACCGCATTACCAGCATAAGAGAGCACTTCAGTATGTCGTAACGCCCCCCCCGTCCAGATAGCAATATCCATGGTACCGGCGCCAATATCGATCACACAGACACCAAGTTCACGCTCATCTTCGGTGATCACCGCATGACTAGCGGCTAATCCTGAATACACTAACTGTTCAACTTTCAGCCCACAACGTTCCACGGCTTTAATAATGTTTCGAGCCATATCGTTGTGACAGGTGATCAGGTGGACGCTCACTTCCATACGAACCCCTGATAATCCTAGTGGATTTTTAATCCCTTCTTGATAATCAATGGTAAATTCTTGAGGAATAACATGTAAAATCCGTTGTTCTTCGCCAATTTTAATCGATTTGGCAGTATGGATTGCTCGATCCATATCGTCTTGGGAGACTTCTTCATCAGAGATGGTTCCCATGCCTTTCTCTATACGGCTTGCAATATGTCGGCCAGATATAGATAAAAAAACGTGACTTATTTGGCATTCTGCCATTAATTCAGCTTGATCGACGGCGCGTTGTACCGATTTGACGACAGATTCCAGATCGTTAACGCCGCCTTTATCCATACCTCGTGATGGGCTACTGCCCGCACCGATGATATTAATTTGACCGTCAGGTAGGATCTCACCGACCAACGCGGACACCGTTGCGGTACCAATATCTAATCCAACTACAATGCTATCATTGGCCGATTTCGTCATTTAAACTCTCTTTGTCACTCTTGCTCTGAGAACCAACCTACTGCGGCACCTGTATCGTATCTGAGATCGATATAACTGACTCGCTCAGCATCTTGCCCTAATCGCTTATAAAGTAGGAAAAAACGGGCAATACGCTCATCTAATGACTCTTTACCTAATTCTAAGCGGATACCATTATCCAAAATAATTTGCCAAGCACGGCGCTCATTCAATAGTAGGGAAGAAATATTTAACCCTAACGCTTGAAACTGTGGATTATATTGTCGCCACACAGCGAGTACTTGCGGACCACTGTCATCGGGGCCATACAATTTAACATACTCTTGTTTTACCGCGGCGATATCGCCATTGAAAACCTTACCTTTATCGTTGAGCAGTGCATTACCATTCCAAATCGCAGCCACTTGATGTTCGGTTAAAAAAACCTTAATGGTGTCTGGCCATTGTTTACGAATAGAAGCATGCGCAACCCAAGGGATCGCTTGTGCTCGGCTCTGTAAAACATCAATATCTTGCGACATAAATGTGCCAATATGGTCTAACTCAGCAAAGGCGCGCTGGACATCGAGTGTCGAAACATAATGTAAATCGCCCTGCAAGACTAATTGGGAAAGGGGCAGACGATGCTCATCCCACATCCAACTGATCGTTGAGTACAACAAAGCGCCTATCAACAGCAGCACCATCAGGAAAAAGCACCCTGAAGCGGTATGCTGTTTCACTTGAGATGAAGTGGATAAGCGACGACTTTCGGTTAACACATGGTTAATCAAAGTCCGATGATCCTGATGTCGACTAGCAATGTGATTCCCTATATCGTTGCTCAATAAAGGTAAAAGCACTGACGTTAACCCTCGAATTATACTGAGCCGATGAAAAGTATCAAATACTCAAGTAAAGAAATCGGTGCTTAATGGTCATTTATTTGCCATAAGTGCTCAGTTATGCAACTTATAGACACTGTTGCATCTGCTCAATATCCAATTTCAGTGCAGCAAGTTGTTTGGCTATTTTACCAATATCACCCGCACCTTGCGTCAATACTAAGTCACCATCTTGCAGAATATTGGCTAAAACTGCAGGTAATGCTGCACTATCTGGAATAAAGATCGGATCTATTTTTCCACGGCGGCGAATCGTTCGGCACAATGAGCGTCCATCAGCTCCAGCGATCGGCTTCTCTCCTGCAGAATAGACATCCAACATCAGTAAAACATCGACCTGCTCAAGTACATGAGCAAAGTCATCGTACAGATCACGCGTACGGGTGTAACGATGAGGTTGGAAAATCATCACTAAACGTTTTTCTGTCCAACCATTACGAGCAGCCTTAATGGTTACATCAACTTCAGTAGGGTGATGACCATAATCATCCACTAACATAACATGGCCATTACCTGTGGCAAACTCACCTAAGTGGTCAAAACGACGCCCAGTGCCTTGAGTACTCGCCATCGCACGTAAAATCGCATCATCGTCAATATCATCTTCACTGGCAACGGCAATCGCGGCAGCCGCATTTAATGCATTATGTCGACCAGGAATATTTAAGGTAATCGCCAGATCCGCCTTATCTTGGCGCAGCACGGTAAAATGACCTTGCTGACCTTGTTGGTGGTAATCGGCAATCCGCACATCGGCATCCTCCGAAAATCCATAAGTAATCACATGGCGACTGATACGAGGGATAAGCTCTCTGACTACCGGATCGTCAATGCATAATACCGCTTGACCATAAAAGGGCAGATTATGTAAAAAATCGACAAACGTCTGCTTAAGAGTTTCAAAATCACCACCATAGGTATCCATATGGTCAGCTTCAATATTAGTAACAATCGTCACCATCGGTTGCAGATGTAAAAACGAAGCATCACTTTCATCCGCTTCAGCAATTAATATCCGGCTCGACCCCAAACGTGCATTAGTTCCTGCACTTTTTACCAATCCACCGTTGACAAAAGTCGGGTCCAGACCCGCTTCAGAGTAGATTTGCGTGACTAAAGCCGTCGTCGTGGTTTTGCCATGCGTTCCAGCCACAGCAATACCGTGTCGAAAACGCATTAATTCAGCGAGCATTTCTGCGCGTCGTACGACAGGAATTCGCTTTTCTCGAGCAGCAATGATTTCAGGGTTTTGCTCATTAATTGCCGTTGACACGACAACCACACTTGCTTGCGATACATGTTGTGCTTGGTGACCAAGATAAATCGTTGCCCCTTTGTTGGCTAAACGCTCAGTCACCGCATTACTCGATAAATCAGAACCAGTTATATGATAGCCTTCATTGAGTAGCACTTCTGCGATGCCACTCATTCCCGCGCCGCCAATGCCAATAAAATGAATACACTTTACTCGACGCATTTCTGGAACAAGGGCACGAATTTGCGCCAAGTCTTGAGTATGTTTAATTGTCATTGATCATTTCTCATGTTTATCTGCAGTGATGGCGATAATCGCCTCGGCAACCACTTTATCCGCATTCAGCTTAACCGCTTGTCTGGCTTGCTTAGCCATCGTCAACAATTGTGATCGGTCGAGATTGACGATGGTACTCGCTAATCGTTCGCTGGTCAGTTCAGGTTGTTCGATCATTAACGCCGCGCCACTTGAAACAAGATGATCCGCATTAAGCGCTTGCTGACGATCTTTATGCATAAAAGGAATAAAAATAGCCGCCACTCCCGCGGCTGACACTTCGGAAACAGTTAACGCACCAGAACGACAAACGACTAAATCAGCCCATTGATAGGCATCTGCGACATCATCAATAAATTCCGTCACCTCAAACTGAGTACAACCTAAATCTGTGTAAGCTTGCTCGACTTCAGAATGATGATGTTTACCCGCTTGATGGCGTATGTGGTAACCGTCACCCAAGATTGCCATGACCTCTGGCAGGGTTTGATTTAAGACCTGTGCACCTTGACTTCCACCCATGACCAAAATCCGAATCGGACCTTGTCGTTCCGCTAAGCGCTCTGTTGGTTCAGCAATTTGAGTGACATCCGTTCGCACAGGGTTACCCACTACCGAAGCATCACTGAACGCACCAGGAAAAGCTTGGAATACCTTAGTGGCTATTTTCGCTAGCCATTGATTGGTTAAGCCTGCGACAGCATTTTGTTCATGGAGAATCACCGGAATCCCCTGCAACCAAGCAGCAATCCCACCAGGTCCACTGACGTAGCCTCCCATTCCCAATACCGCATCAGGCTGCCACGCTTGCAAATGACGGCGCGCTTGGCAAACAGCATTTAAGATTTGCCATGGCGCTTTTAGTAAACGCAATACACCTTGGCCGCGTAACCCTTTAACGCGAATAAAGTCAATCGCAATGCCATGCTTGGGAACCAGTTCAGCTTCCATGCGATCAGCAGTACCTAACCAACGAATCTCCCAACCTTGCTGTTGGAGCTGTTTTGCCACCGCCAAGCCGGGGAACACATGTCCCCCAGTGCCACCAGCCATGACCATTAAACGTTTATTTTTCTTCATGATGTCTATCTTTTCTTCTATCTTGCAAACGACATTCGTGATCAATTCTTAATAAAATCGATACCGCGACGGACATAACAATCAAGCTTGAACCGCCGTAACTGATCAATGGTAGCGTTAGCCCTTTGGTAGGCACCATGCCTGAAGCGGCGCCGACGTTAACTAAGGTTTGAAAAGCAAACCAAATACCAATCCCAAACGCCAAATAACCACCAAATTGCTGATCATGTTCAAAGGCTTTTCGACCAATCAACATCGCCTTAAGTACCAAACTAAAAATCAACATCAGTACTAAGCTAACGCCAATAAATCCTAACTCTTCGCCCATTACCGCAAAAACAAAGTCAGTATGGGCTCCCGGTAAATATTCTAATTTTTGAATCGAGTTACCCAGACCTTGGCCCCACCATTCGCCACGACCAAAGGCCATTAAGGATTGAGTGAGCTGATAGCCACTGCCAAAAGGGTCTTCCCACGGGTCAAGAAACGAGGTAACACGACGAATACGATAAGGCTCTGCCGCAATCAAACCAACGACGACTAACACGCCTGCGACGACTAATGCCAAAAATTGAGATAATTTAGCACCAGCAATAAACAACATGCCAAATAACGTAACCAGCATGACAATCACTGTACCTAAATCTGGTTGCAACAGCAGCAGCACCGCTAACGCGGCAAAGACCATGATCGGTTTCATGAAGCCACCAAAAAAAGTGGCGCGCACTTCATCTTGTTTACGAACCAAATAGCTAGACATAAAAATAAATAGCGCTAGCTTAGCCACCTCTGCAGGCTGGAGATTAAACAAACCAAGTGGGATCCAACGTGAGGCCCCATTAACCGATTTACCCGCGACCAAAACCACAATCAGCAATACAAAGGCGAGGGCAAGAAACACCGAGCTATAACGCATCCAACGCTCAACCGGGATCTGCAAAATAATCGCCGATGTCCCCAGAGCTAAAATCAAAAAAATCCCATGCCGAAACATAAAGTGAAAGGGTTGATCGGTTAAACGAGAGCTGATCGGAAAAGAAGCCGACGTTACCATGACAAGGCCAATCAACATCAATCCTAACGCAAGCCAAACTAACTGCCGATCAAACAGCGCTGTCGGTGACGGTGTTTTTAGCCAATGAACGAAAGCGCTTAGCGTGCTTGAGATGGACACAGAGATTACCTTTTTGTATAGGCGTAGTGTTTAGCTAGCGCCGCGAAAGCGTCTCCCCTAGCCATAAAGTTGTTAAACTGATCAAAGCTGGCACAAGCCGGAGAGAGTAAAACCATATCCCCCGCTTTCAATTGCGGATGAATCTCTTCAAGGATCGCGGATAAACTTGGGTAATACCGCGCTGAAGGATGTAATGGCATAAATTGTTGCCCATCAACACCAAAACAGCATAATTTAACGGGTAACGTCGCCAAAACAGGCTTCAAAGGAGTGAAGTCCGCACCTTTTCCTACGCCACCAACCAGCAAATAAAGATCACCGTCTACCGCAAGGCCCGATAAGGCGGCCAAGGTACTGGCTAAATTAGTCGCTTTAGAATCATTGACCCAGCGAATGCCATCATACTCTACAACCAGTTGGCAACGGTGTGTCAATCCAGTGTAAGACTTTAACGCCTCTAATGCGTGGGTATACTCTATATTCAAGGCATCTAAGAGTGCGAGAGCCGTTAAGGCATTAGCGATATTATGTCGCCCAACAAGGCTCAGTTGAGAAACCGCCAGCACAGGCGTACCTTTAACCGATAAATATTCCTCACCCTGATGTATCTCTAGCGAGTAATCGGCAGCGCCGTTTAAACCAACGCTGAGTATTGGCCCTGAAAAATCATCCGGTAACGTTTGTCGATCATCAGCATTAATCACCGCGGTTTTAGCATGGTTAAAAATACGTAGCTTGGCTTGGCGATACTCTGCCATTCCAGAGTAGCGATCCATATGATCTTCGGACAAATTTAAAAATGCCGCCGCAGCTATTGATAAATGATCCGTCGTTTCCAACTGAAAGCTCGATAACTCTAAAACATAGAGATCAGCCGCTTCCGCTAATAGATCGAGCGCGGGCACACCAATGTTGCCCCCTACCGCCGCTTTCACGCCCGCCGCTTTCGCCATTACTCCAGTTAAGTCGGTCACCGTACTTTTACCGTTCGATCCAGTAATGGCAATCACTGGCTTATCAACATGCCAAGCAAATAGCTCAATATCACCAACAACAGGAATGCCAGCAGCAAGCGCTTGCTGTATTTCAGGCGTCGCCAATGCAATACCCGGATTGGTGACAATCAAATCCGCATCGAGTAGCCAGCCCATATGCCAGCCACCACAGTGCAAAGCGACGTCCGGTTGCAAAGACTCTTGACCTGGAGGCGAGAGTCGAGTGTCAATAACCTTAACCTGAAGCGCGGGGTGATAGCGATGTAAATAATTGACCACTGAAAGGCCAGTAATGCCTAGCCCAACCACCACAACTTGCTGAATGTCTTGCCAACGATCCATGACTCTTGCCTCTACGGATTAGCGTACTTTTAAGGTCGCTAGACCAATCAAAACTAGCACAATAGAAATAATCCAAAAACGCACAATCACTCGCGGCTCTGGCCAGCCTTTCAATTCATAGTGATGGTGAATGGGTGCCATTCTAAAAATACGCTGACCACGCAATTTATAGGAACCGACCTGCAAGATAACCGAGATGGTTTCCATCACAAATACCCCGCCCATGATCACCAATAACAGCTCTTGTCTGACCAAAACTGCGATAATACCGAGGGCCCCACCCAAAGCTAATGAGCCGACATCGCCCATAAAAACTTGCGCTGGATAAGTGTTAAACCATAAAAAGCCAAGGCCTGCGCCAACAATGGCGGTACAAACGACAACCAGCTCTGAGGTATAAGGAATATGGGGGATATGCAAATAATTGGCAAAATTGACATTACCGGTTGCCCAAGCAATGACCGCAAAAGCAGCAGCGACTAAGATGGTCGGCATAATAGCTAATCCATCTAATCCATCCGTTAAATTTACCGCGTTACTGGTACCAACAATCACAAAGTAAGTTAATACGATATACAGTAAGCCAAGCTGTGGCATCACATCTTTGAAGAAAGGCACAACTAACTGAGTGGCTGCGGTATCGTGACCATGGGCATAAAGAGCAAAAGCGACCACGAGAGCAATAACCGATTGCCAAAAATACTTCCAACGCGCAATCAAACCATCGCTATTTTTACGTACCACCTTACGATAATCATCAATAAAACCAATGACTCCAAAACCTAACAGTACCGCCAATACGGCCCAGACATAAGGATTACTTAAATTGGCCCACAGTAACACCGTGATACTGATCGAGGCTAGAATCATCACTCCGCCCATGGTTGGCGTACCACGTTTGCTAAAATGCGACTCAGGACCATCATTACGAACCACTTGACCAATTTGCAGCACCTGAAGACGCTTAATTAATCTTGGTCCCATCCAAAGAGATAAACTCAATGCGGTCAAAATACTTACAATGGCCCGAAAGGATAAATATTCAAACAAACGAAAGAATGAAAAATAGGGCTGGAGTAACTCCGCAAGCCAAATAATCATGAGAATTTCTCCTTAAGTGCAGCAACAATCTTACTCATACCTGAACTGTTCGCTCCTTTCACTAACAACACATGAGATTGAGAAGCGCGAACTTCGAGTTGCTGCTCAATAAACGTCAGCATGTCTTGATGCGTTGAGAAGTGCTGTCCCTGACACTGTTGGCTGATCACTCGCGCATCCTCTCCATACGTCAAAACATAGTCAAATTGGAATGGGGCAGCATGTTCACCGACTTGTTGGTGAAGTGCAAGACTTTCTGTGCCTAATTCCGCCATATTACCTAAAATTAACCAACGACAACCAGAGAAAGAAGCCAGCAGTTCAATGGCAGCTTTCATAGCCGGAACGCTTGCGTTATAGCTGTCGTCAATCAGGCGAATCATCGGTGTTAACTGGCTAACGTCAACTCGCCCCTTCACTGCAGATAACTGGGCAAGTCCAACGGCTACCTCTTCTATACTCGCGCCCATCTCCATCGCTAATGCGCTAGCAGCGAGTGCATTGCTGACATTATGTTGGCCTAAGATTCCTAATGTTACGGGCTGTTCACCTTGTGGTGTATGCAAGATAAAACTGGCTTCTCCCGCTTGATTTAACGCTATTTGCGAGGCAAAAAAGTCAGCGTTCTGCTGGTTAACGGAAAAGGTTTTGACGTGTTTATCGACCAGCACCTGACTCCATAACTCACCGCCATGGCTATCCAAGTTAACCAGTGCCGTTTTCCCTGGAGCGAGACCTTGATAAATCTCTCCTTTGGCTTGTTTCACGCCATCCATCGAGCCAAAACCTTCCAAATGAGCCGCAGCAACATTATTAACTAACGCCACATCTGGCTTAACCAACTGGGTCGTATAGGCAATTTCACCAATATGATTAGCACCCAGTTCAATCACCGCAAAATCATCTTTTTGGCTCGAGCGAAGTAAGGTAAGTGGTACACCAATATCATTATTGAAATTACCAGCGGTATACAACACCTGACCTTTAGCACTTAAAATACTGGCGACCATTTCTTTGACTGTGGTTTTTCCACAGCTTCCAGTAATCGCGATGGTTGGCGTTTGACACTGTTGATGAACCCAACACCCCAGTTTACCTAACGCTTGTTTGGTATTGCTGACGACAATTTGCGCAACATCCACATCGAGAGCTCGTTCAACCATTAATGCTTTAGCGCCAGCATCTATCGCTTGCTGCGCAAACTGATGAGCATCAAAACGTTCACCGACTAAGGCGATGAAAAGCCCTTCAGGCTCAATCCGACGCGTGTCGGTTGAAACAGACGAAATAATGCTATCCGCGCCCAGTAATTGACCTTGTACTACGTGGCTGATCGTCGATAATTGAGTGCTGATCATACGGTTAACCCTAAAAGTTGTTGAGCTGACTCTCTGTCCGAATAATGAACGGTTTGATCGGCCAGTACTTGGTAATCCTCATGCCCTTTACCCGCTAACAAAATAATATCATCGGCATTAGCATGAGCGAGGGCATACTGCAAGGCCTGATAACGATTATGTTCAACGTGCGCTTGCCGGTGGCTTAATCCTGCTAGCATATCTTGTACAATAGCGTGCGCAGACTCACTGCGTGGATTGTCGTCAGTAAAAATGATTTTATCGGCAAATTGTTCGGCGATCGCGGCCATCATCGGACGCTTACCAGTATCACGATCACCACCACAACCAAAAATCACCCACAATTGTCCCAGACAATGAACACGCAAAGCGCAAAGGGCTTTCTCTAACGCATCAGGCGTATGTGCATAATCGACAACCACTTTCGCTTTGCCCGGTACGCTAAATAGCTCCATTCGTCCTAAGACTGGCGTTAACTGCGCTGCAGTATCCAGCAAAGCTGGCTTGCTAAAGCCTAAACTTAATAACGTTGCCAACGAAAGTAGCAGATTACTGGCATTAAACTCACCGATTAAGGCGACGTGTAAGTGGCCTACGCCCCAACTGCCATCAAAGGCTAAGTGAATACCTTGCTCGGAATAGCTGACCGACGTCGCCCATAAGCAACGTTCTGTCTCCGGCTGTTGATACAATGATACACCAACTAGCCTGGGCCATTGATGAGTCGCCCATTGTGCACCGACCGGATCATCAACATTCAAGATCGCTTGCTGACAATCATGTTCAGTAAATAGTGATTGCTTCGCTTTGGCGTACTCTTGCATCGTACCGTGGTAATCAAGATGGTCGCGACTTAAATTAGAAAAAACCCCCGCAATAAAAGGGAGTGCTTTTATTCGTCCTTGAACCAAACCATGAGAAGAAACTTCCATTGCGGTATACCGGGCCCCTTGCTCCGCCAGTTGACGCAACGTAGCCTGTACTTCCAATGCATTGCCAGTGGTATTGAGCGCTGGCTGTAATTGATTTAAAAAACCATTGCCTGTGGTGCCCATCACGGCGGCACGCTCTCCCATCAATTCGAGCCATTGAGTGATTAATTGACTGATGGTCGTCTTACCATTGGTTCCGGTTACGGCGATCACTCGGTTAGTATGATCGGCATAGAAACGACCCGCTAATGCCGATAAATGCTCATCCAACGACGCTAAATAGATGATCGGTTTGCTATCGATATCGCTCACCGTACCATGAGGACGCTGTTCATCGGCTTGGGCTAATACGAGATTAGCGCCACGAGCCAACGCATCGGCGATGAACTGTCGCCCATCAACAGCATGTCCGGCAACCGCCACAAACGTATCGCCTGGTTGTATTTTCCGACTATCGAGCTGCAAGTGCTGAATGGTTAACGAATTGAGTTGCGGATCATCAATCTTCATCCATGGTGCAAGCAATGTGGGTAAACCTTGAGTTATCTTCATGTCGATTTCATTTTTTCATTTTGATTTGAATAAACATTAGCGTTGAAAACGATTCTCATCAGGTGCGACATTTAAGATTTGTAACGCCCCTTTGATTATTTCAGCAAACACTGGACCAGCAACAGCGCCACCATAGTAAGTATCCCCTTGCGGCTCATTAACCATGACCACTAGAGCAATACGAGGGTTACTGACCGGAGCGACCCCAGCGGTGTAAGCGAAATACTCGTCACTGTATCCTCCAGCGACGGCTTTACGTGATGTCCCCGATTTAGCGGCAATCCGATATCCCGGAACGGCAGAACGAACCGCGGTTCCTCCCGGTTGAGTGACGGTTTCCAGCATCTCTAATACTTGTCTGGCGTATTTTTCTTCTACGACTCGCTGAGATAAGTCTTGACGATTACTATCAATCAGATAAATCGGCTGATAGACACCAAGATTGCCTAATGTGGCATAGGCATGCGCCAATTGAATCGGCGTCACCGATAAGCCATAACCATAAGCTAATGTGGCAATTTCAAAAGGAGACCAGCGGCGGCGATTGGGGAAAATACCACTGCTTTCTCCGACAAGATTGAGCCCAGAAACTTCACCAAGCCCAACAGCACGATACATATCTAAGGTATCTTCCAAAGGCATATCCAGCGCCAGTTTAGCCACACCAATATTACTCGACTTTTGTAAAATCACCTGCAAACTGGCTTTTCCGACCCGAGAAACATCTCGCACTCGGCTCCCACCGACTTGCATAATCCCATTACCCGTATCGATAATCGTATTTTCATCGGCCGTTCCATTCGCTAACGCCGCAAGGACGACAAACGGTTTGACGGTTGACCCTGGCTCAAACGCATCCGTGATCACTCGATTACGCATTTGAAAGCTTTGCCAATCACTACGATTATTAGGGTTATAAGAAGGCGCATTCACCATCGCTAGCACCGCTCCGGTTTTTACATCAAGCATCACCGCAGAAGCAGAAGTGGCACGATAATCGGCCATTGCTTGTTTTACCGCACGAAACGCAATAGCTTGCAAACGCTGATCAATGGTCAATTGCAGGGGTTTGCCTTCTTCCCGCTGTTCAAGGGCAATATTTTCAACCACTCGACCATACCGATCTCGGCGAATGATGCTCTTGCCTGCCTCACCGGTCAGCCATTTATCATAGCTACGTTCAACCCCTTCCAAGCCATGACCATCAATTCCGGTCACGCCGATCAGATGCGCACTGACTTCTCCTGCCGGATAGTAACGACGTGATTCTGATTTAAGACCAACCCCTACCAGTTTAAGCTCACGAATGTACTTGGCCATCGCAGGACTGACTTGGCGCTGCAAGTAAACAAAACGTCGCGTGCTGTTATCTTGAATTTTTTGCAGCATGGCTTGCCTATCTAGCCCCAAGACATCGGCGAGTGCGTGCCAACGTTCAAGTTCGTTAAAGCCACCCTCTCTAAAAATCACTAACGGATCCGCCCAGACCGCTTCGACTGGTACGCTCACCGCAAGCGCCTCACCATTTCGATCAGAAATAATCCCACGTGCTGAATGTAAGGTCAGCGCACGAATCGAGCGTAAATCACCTTGCCGGATCAAATTGTCCGGTTCAATCACTTGAATAAACGCGAGCCGAGCGATCAATAAACCAAAAATCAGCACCACAAACGAGAGTAATAAATATAAACGCCAGTGGATCAAAACTGGCGGCGTTGACTTGGTCGGTGAGCTAGCGGCTAGCGCTTTTTTGGTCGGCTGTTTACTCATTTAAGCTTAATCACTACTTCTTTATCGGCATCTGGACGCTTCATCTCTAATTCACGACTGGCGACATCTTGCACTCGACTATGCTCAGACAGCGCGGTCTCTTCTAAAATCAAATTACGCCACTCATTATCCAGATAGTCACGTTGCTGCATGGCCTCATTTTTTTCGGCAATCGCTTGACGAGTATGATGAGTGGTAAATACCACGCCCATCGCGGTTGTAAAAATCATCAATAACAAACACAGAGGCCATCGACCAACCGTAAACAGGTCAATCACAATCAATTTGGCAAGGTTTGGCTTAGAGACAGACATAGTGAATGATTACAACTTTTCTGCAATCCGTAGCACTGAGCTACGAGAACGCGGATTAAGCGCCACTTCGTGATCGCTTGGCTTAATCGCTTTACCGATCGCTTTTAACTTCGCGCTACCTAAGGCTTTAATTTGATCTTGCGTGAGTGGTAAACCATGTGGCACATCGGGCCCTTTACTCTCTTTGCGGATAAAGCGCTTAACCATACGATCTTCTAATGAATGGAAACTGATCACCGATAAACGTCCTTGCGGTGCTAAAATCGAAGCGGCTCCTTGCAAAGCAATATCAATTTCTTCTAATTCACTGTTAATGTAAATACGGAAAGCTTGAAAAGTCCGGGTCGCGGGGTGTTTTTTTTCTTTAAAACTTTTTGGTGCCGCTTCCGAAATTAACTTCGCTAACTGACTGGTTCGAGTCAGAGGCTCGTTGTCTGGATTGTCACGATGAGCAACGATCGCTTTAGCAATCCGTCTTGCATGCTTATCTTCGCCAAATTCACGAATCACCCAAGTAATATCATCCAATTCTGCGGTTAATAGCCACTGCGCGACCGAAACTCCTGAATTGGGGTCCATTCGCATATCCAACGGACCATCTTTCATAAAACTGAATCCGCGTTCAGCATCATCGAGTTGTGGAGATGACACCCCTAAATCAAATAACACGCCATCAACCTGACCCTGCAGGTTATAACGCTGTGCGTATTCTGCAATACCAGAAAAAGGGCCATGAATAATCGTAAACCGTGGATCATCAATTTTACTCGCCTCAGCGATGGCCTGAGGATCACGATCAATACTGTATAAGCGCCCTTCTGGACCTAATTGAGCTAATATAGTGCGGCTATGACCACCTCGGCCAAAAGTCCCATCGATATAAATACCATCCGGTTTGATCGCTAACCCATCGATGGATTCATGAAGCAGTACAGATACGTGTTGGAAAGATTCAGTCATAATATTCTCGTTTCGCTGAACAAAGCGCGATTGATGCTTAGTTAGTGTACCGTTTTCACACTCGACCGCTACCCATAAGCATAGACAGGACGTGACATTGCGCTAAGTTTAATGGTTTTGCTATCAGCTAAGTCAATAAAAAGCAAAAAACCCATCATAACCGCGAAGCTATGATGGGCCTGAAAAGGTGGAGTCGACATATAAGCCGGGTTCTGTTCCGCTTGCGCGGCGGTAGCCATTCCTCTAGGCCAGCAATCGCTCACTGGCTCAAGCAACCTACCCGCCTCCTAACGCGAGCAACGTTATGTGGAAGCCTATTTGGTCTTGCTCCGGGTGGAGTTTACCTTGCTACGAACTGTTGCCAGACGCACGGTGCGCTCTTACCGCACCCTTTCACCCTTACCTGATCCCCAAAGGGCCATCGGCGGTCTTCTCTCTGTTGCACTTGTCGTAGGCTTGCGCCCCCCAGGCATTACCTGGCACCCTGCTCTATGGAGCCCGGACTTTCCTCCCCCTTATCAGTCTCCCTAACACAAGGTTAAGGGACGTCAATAAGGCAGCGGCTACCCAGTCAACTCCGGTCACGGATTCTATAGATAAGCGTAGAGGCTGTCTAGCAACAATCTCTAACCCGTCTATAATTCGACGCAACCGCTCAAAAAGCCAGCATTAACTTAAGTTTTCAAGGCCCCATTTGTACAAGGCATTTTTCTTGACGTTATAGATTTCAGCCGCCAAGGCCGCCGCTTTCTTTAAGGGTAACTCTTTACTTAAAATAGCTAAGCTTCTTAATGCCTCTTCCGGTAACGCTTGATTCGATGTTTCCCTCACACCATGAATCAATAGAACCATCTCTCCGCGTTTGCGGTTTTCATCTTGATTAATCCATTCAATTAACTCACCAAGTGGTAACCCTTGGATGGTTTCAAAGGTTTTGGTCAGTTCACGAGCCAAAACCACCTGGCGATCCGGACCTAAAATTTCCAGCATGTCCTGCAACGATTCGTTGATTCGATGCGGTGATTCATAAAAAATACACGTTCGCTCAACTTTGGCTATTTCTAAAAATTTATCTTTACGCCCTTTGCTTTTCGCCGGTAAAAAACCTTCAAAACTAAACCGATCTGAAGGTAAACCAGAAGCACTCAGTGCCGTAATAACCGCACAAGCACCAGGAAGAGGGACAACTTTAACACCCGCTTGACGACATTGATTGACTAAATGGTAACCTGGATCACTGATCAGCGGTGTGCCCGCATCTGAAACGAGCGCTATCGACTGACCCGATAATAATTTATCAACTAATGCTTGAGCTTTGTGCTGTTCATTGTGATCATGCAAAGCGAACGTTTTAGTTTGGATATTGAAGTGAGCAAGCAGTTTACCTGTGTGGCGTGTATCTTCAGCGGCGATAACATCGACCTGAGCAAGCACATCAAGGGCACGTTGGGTGATATCACCTAGATTGCCAATTGGCGTCGGGACAATATAGAGGGTTGCTCCCTCTGCGGACACGGTTTTGTTATCTGTCATTTGTTTACCATCACTTCAACGATTAATATAGAGACAATTTTACACGGAATAATGAAAGAACCCATGGCTATGAAAAACCATCAGAGATGCAGTGTAACACGCTTACTCACTCCCGTTGCATTGGCAATCATGCTAGCGGCTTGTTCAACCACACCGTCAGTACCAACGTCTGTACAGATCACCGATAAACCACAGCTATCGGCACAAACCTATTTAATGCGTGCAGATAGCAGCCAAGGCAGCTTACAAAATGATTGGCTCATTATGGCACTCAAAGCTGCCGTTGCCGACAATGATTCCGCACAGGCAGAATTATTGATTCGCCGTATCTCAAAACAAACCTTGAGTGAGACTCAACAGGCAGAGTGGCAACTTGCTCGCGCTCAGTTATCTTTTAATCAACAGCAATACCAAACGGTCTTATCGCGGCTCAGTTTCCCTACGGATTGGCGGTTAGACCCGCGACAATGGCAGAAGTACTATCAGCTGAGGGCTGACAGTTTGCTCGCGCTGGAACGTGCCTTTGACGCGAATCGAGAACTCGTTGGGTTGTATGAACATTCGACGCCTGACCAGCAATCGATGATTGCACAACAAATTTGGCAGAATTTTGATGGGTACTCTAGCTCAACCATTACAACGCTAAGTACTGGAGCGGATGAAGAGATTCTCGATGGTTGGTTACAACTGGCTATCTATGTCAAAACGCTCGGTAGCGATTTACCGCAATTAAAAAATACTTTAGAAAAATGGCTAAAAGAAAACGCCTCACATCCTGCGGCTCGTTACACCCCTCAAACGATCAGTGATATTTTAGCGTTAGATCTCGTTCAACCTACTCACACCGCCTTACTACTGCCACTCAGTGGTCGTTTTGCTAAGCAAGCAGAGCTGATTCGTGACGGCTTTATCATGGCAATGATGAACGATCCTCAGCGCGATCCTAACGCCACCCTGACCATTTTGGACACCAATACTGAAAGCTTAGAAAATGTTGATGCGATTTTGGCAGAAAAACAGGTCGATTTTGTCGTTGGCCCACTGATTAAAAGCGATATCGAAAAGTTACAAGCTTTTCAGAAAAAACGCGGCCAAGCGATCCCAACCTTAGCGCTGAATATTCCGGACAAGATTGAGCCGTCCAGTACAACTTGCTATCTCACACTCTCTCCTGAGCAAGAAGTTGCTCAAGCCGCCAAGTATTTGTTCAGTCAAGGCTACCGATACCCATTAATTTTAGCACCACAGGGTAGCTACGGAGATCGTGTGGTTGAAGCCTTCAATCAAGAATGGCGTCAATACAGTACCAATAAGGTCGCGGTGAACTTATTTGGTGACAAACGACAGTTACAACGCAATATCAACAACGTTTTCGGTCTTCAAGCAAGCCAACAGAATATTGCCCAAATGAACTCATTATTGGGTATCAGCTTAGAGAGCCAGCCTCGTAGCCGACGCGATATTGATGCGGTATACATTGCAGCGGGTATTGCTGACCTCACGTTGATCAAACCTTTTATTGAGGTCGCCATTAATCCAGATACCCGTCCTCCTAAGCTGTTTTCTAATTCAAACAGCAACAGCGGAGGTCGTCAATTTGAAGATCTCACCGGGATCACTTATAGCGATATTCCACTGTTGATCGAGTCAGCTAACCCAGTTGCCACTCAAGCGGCTGAACTTTGGCCACGAACGTCCAATGCCGATCGTCGTTTGCAAGCGCTCGGGATGGATGCCTATCAACTGATGTTGGAACTCCCACAGATGAAAGCCGTCAAAGGATATACCATTTCTGGCCAAACTGGTGTGCTTGGTATTGATCAAAACTGTATAGTACAGCGTGAAATTAGTTGGGCGGAGCATGGGGCTCTTTAGTCGCCGAAATACGGGACTGCATTATGAACAAGTGGCGGCAGATTACCTCAGCCGCCACGCACTACGTTTACTGGAAAAAAACTTTACCACTCGCGTTGGCGAAATTGATCTGGTGATGCGCGATGGCTCTTGCTTAGTCTTTGTTGAAGTAAAATATCGTAAAAATCAATCTTACGGCCATGCCGCAGAGATGGTCACTTCGCATAAAAAAACTCGCTTGATCAAAGCTGCGAATTGGTGGATGCTCAAGCACGGACTCAGTGTCGATAATACCGATTTTCGTTTCGATGTCGTGGCCATTCATGACAACGGTCAGCACATTGAGTGGATAAAAAACGCAATAACCCAAGGATAATCAATCAATGCTCGATAGCATTAAAGATAGCTTTACTGAAAGTATTCAAATTCAAATCGCCGCCGCCGAGGCCTTACCAGATGCGATTATGCATGCCGCGCAAGCGATGGTCGTCACGCTACTGAATGGTCAGAAAATCCTCTGCTGTGGTAATGGAGGATCGGCCGCCAATGCTCAGCAGTTTGTCTCTTGTTTACTGAATCGTTTTGAAACTGAGCGTCCCAGCTTACCCGCGATGGCACTCACCGCCGACAATACGACTTTGACCGCTGTCGCCAATGACTACCATTACCAAGAGATTTTCTCTAAACAAGTCCGAGCATTTGGTCAAGCGGGTGATGTACTGCTAGCCATATCTACCAGTGGTAATAGTAAAAACATCATCAAAGCGATGGAGGCCGCGGTGACACGCGATATGACCATTATTGCCTTAACGGGTAAAGATGGTGGAGAAATGGCAGGGTTACTTGGGGAGAATGATGTCGAGATTCGTATTCCTTCCCATCGCACCGCCCGTATTCACGAAGTGCACATGGTCACTTTACACTGTTTATGTGACTTAATTGACCAAGTGTTGTTTCCAGCTCACGAAGAGTAACCCATGAAAAACGCCCGGTTCAACTTATTCGCTCTACTTGCCCTACTGTTTATCTTACCGCTGTCTGGCTGTGCTGGTTTTTTAGTCGCAGGAGCGGCAGCAACGGTTAACATTGCGACAGATCCTCGTTCAACGACTGAACAATGGCAAGATAAAAACCTTGAATTAGAAATCACAGGGTTAAGTAATAAACCGCCTTTCCGTAGTCAAATGCGTATCACGGCCAGCTCATTTCGAGGCACGGTCGTCTTGATTGGTCAATCGCAAACCAATGAGTTACTCGAGCAATTTATTGGCCAAATCGAGCAACTTAAAGGGGTGAACCACTTACACAATCAAGTCAAAATACAAGCGCCGTTAACCGTCGGTCAAGTCAGTAATGACAGTTGGATCACCACCAAGGTCAAATCAGCCTTGTTGGCTAAATCAGAGCTGCGCGGCGTGAAAGTCTCAGTGATCACTGAAAATAGAGAAGTATTTTTGCTCGGTTACGTTACTCAAGAACATGCAGAAATAGCGACTGATGTTGCACGTCATGTATCAGGAGTTAAGCAAGTCATCAAAGCGTTTGAATACGCCGATTAAGCTTAATCAAATAATAAATCGCGCCAAATAAAAAAAGCAGCGTCATCGCTGCTTTTTTTATTATCGTATTTTATCATCGAAGGTTATTTGACTACTCGAAGGCTTGGTCTACCTTGAGGTTTTGATGGTTCAGTATCGGTAGGTTGCTCATCAGCACCACTGTCTTGAGCAGCAATAGCACTCTCAGTCACCTGAGTCAGCGTTTGCTGATAAGCCGGCTCTGGTTCAAACATGGTGCCTGCCCCGTTCTCACGGGCATAAATGGCTTGCACCGCATAAAGAGGAACAATCACTAAGTGAGGGCGTCCACCAAAGCGAGCACTGAACGTGACCTCATCATCACCTAACTCTAAATTACCCACCGCGCGAGGAGCGATATTGAGGATGATCTGTCCATCTTGGACGAACTCCATCGGTACTCGTACCCCTTGCAGAGTCGCATCAACCACAAGGTGTGGTGTTAATTCATTGTCTAACAACCAATCATAAAACGCACGTAGCATGAAAGGTCGACGAGGTGTCATTTTTTCAATATCCATAACACACCGATTAACGCGACAGGCGCATCTCACGCTCAGCTTCTGTCAAAGAGGCTAAGAATGAATCACGCTCAAATACACGATTCATGTAGACTTTTAATTCTTTAGAACCAGGACCAATTAATTCAATACCTAAGACTGGTAAACGCCATAGTAATGGCGCGAGATAGCAGTCAATTAAGCTGAACTCTTCGCTCATGAAGTATTCGTATTCGGCAAATACCGGCGCAAGCGTTAATAAGTCGTTACGCAGTTTATTACGAGCCGCTTCCGCTTCGCTAGCATTACCACGAATCACTTTATCCGCTAATGAATACCAGTTTCTTTCGATACGATAGATCATTAAACGACTATTACCACGAGCGACCGGATAAACTGGCATCAAAGGTGGATGAGGAAAACGCTCATCTAGGTATTCCATAATGATTTTTGAATCGTACAGCGCAAGCTCACGATCAATCAGCGTTGGGACCGACTTATAGGGATTCAGTTCGATAAGTTCAGCAGGCAGATTATCTTCATCAACCAGTTCAACTTCAACACTGACACCTTTTTCAGCCAGCACAATACGTACCTGATGGCTATACATATCAGACGCACTCGAAAATAGAGTCATCACAGAACGTTTATTGGCAGCTACAGCCATGGAGCCCTCCAGCACACACTTACAAGTATAAAAACAATGGAGGCTTAGCCTCCATTGATGATTCGAATAATCAAAAATTAGCATGGCATAATAGCATATTTCGTGCTCATCACGCTAATGTTCTTTCTTAAGCGTAATAACACTCGCCATGTAATCCGTTATTACCAATACAAAAAAGCCCAGCAAATGCTGAGCTTTTCGAACCACAATCCAGCCGAAGCTGAAGGATAATCTTTGAAAAAGATTAACGCTTAGAGAATTGAGGTTTACGACGTGCTTTACGTAGACCAACTTTCTTACGTTCAACGCAACGAGCGTCGCGAGTAACGTAGCCAGCAGCACGTAGTGCAGGACGTAGTGATTCATCGTACTCCATAAGAGCGCGAGTGATACCGTGACGGATAGCACCAGCTTGACCAGAAATACCACCACCTTTAACAGTGATGTATAGGTCAAATTTCTCTGTCATTTCAACAAGCTCAAGTGGCTGTTTAACCACCATGCGCGAAGTTGGACGACCGAAGTATTCATCAAGACTGCGCTTGTTGATTACGATGTTGCCGCTGCCTGGTTTAATAAAAACACGTGCAGCTGAGCTTTTGCGACGGCCAGTGCCGTAGTATTGATTCTCTGCCATTTCCGAAATCCCCAATTAGATGTCTAGTACTTTTGGTTGTTGAGCAGCATGGTTGTGCTCAGCGCCAGCGTAAACTTTCAGCTTACGGTACATAGCACGGCCTAGAGGACCACGTGGAAGCATACCTTTAACCGCTAGTTCAAGAACCATTTCTGGCTTACGATCGATCAGCTTTTCAAAGCTGATTGATTTCAGGCCGCCAGGGAACTCAGTGTGACGGTGGTAGATTTTACCTTTAGCCTTGTTACCAGTTACAGTAACTTTCTCCGCGTTTACAACGATGATGTAATCACCAGTGTCAACGTGTGGAGTATATTCAGCTTTATGTTTGCCACGTAGGCGAGATGCAATTTCACTTGCAAGACGGCCAAGAGTTTTACCTTCAGCGTCTACAACGTACCAGTCGCGTTTTACAGTTTCTGGTTTAGCAACGAAAGTTTTCATGCTAACAATAACCCGTTAATTAAAATTTACACTTAAAGGAGCATTTGCTCCCACTGTCTAAGAGCCCAGACATCACCCCTTCGAGTGGATGGCACTCTGGCCTAAAAGGCCGCAGTAACGGTGGGTTGCAGGATTATAGAGAAGAGAGCGGAAAAAATCACCTTTTTTTGCTTAAAATCACAAAAAACTCTGCCAATCACTATCTCGCTTCGAAAATCAGTCAATAAACAACAAATAGCATTACATAAAGTGAATTAATGAAGGTTCATCCGCATCGAGAATAGTCACCATCAATTTCAATCAACATAATCGCGCAGCGTTTTGGGCTCTTTTTAAGGTAAATGTGCTTTCGCCAAATACTCATGGGTTTGCATTTCAATCAATCTTGACTGACAGCGTTTAAACTCAAAACTTAACCGCTCTCCAGCATAGAGCTCTTCTAACTTCACCTGCGCCGAAATAATCAGTTTGACATGACGCTCATAAAACTCATCCACTAAAGCGATAAATCGACGAGCAGCATCCTCAGTGAGTGGCCCCATCTGAATTACCTCAGCCAGTAAGACGGTATGATAAACACGAGACAGTTCAATATAGTCATTTTGACTACGAGCCGTTTGGCACAATTGAGCAAACGTCGCATACAATACGCCATCACTGGCTTTGACCACTGTTAATTGGCGATGATTGATGGCAATTTGCGTCTGGAACTCTTTATCACTACTCACCAACTGAGCGTAATACTTGTCTAAATTATGCTGCGCTTGTTCATCTAATGGCGAATGATAAATTTCGGCTTGCTGTAGCGTTCGCAAGCGATAATCTACACCACTATCAACATTCAAAATGTGGCAATGCTGCTCAATCAGTGCAATAGCGGGTAAGAAACGAGCCCGCTGCAAACCATTACGATAGAGCTCTGCTGGCGGAATATTCGAGGTTGCAACCAAAACCACACCGCGAGCGAATAGTCCTTGCAATAAAGTGGCTAAGATCATCGCATCGGTAATGTCTGAGACAAAAAATTCATCAAAGCAGATCACGACGGCTTCTTGGCTAAATTTTTCAGCGACCGATTCAAGAGGATCGCTGATTTCGCCCAATTGCTTTAATTCATCATGCACACGATACATAAAACGATGGAAATGGACGCGCATTTTCTTCTCGGTCGGTAAAGCATCAAAAAAGGTATCCATAAGATAGGTTTTCCCTCGCCCGACGCCTCCCCAAAAATACAGTCCCTGAGGCACGGTCATCGTCGGTGATGTAATACCCAGCCATTTTTTCCAACGCGAAGGTCGAACCACCGGTTGATTAATAAATTCACATAACTGATGATGGAGCGCATCCAACGCCTCGACGGCGAGAGCTTGCGCGGCATCGTGTTGAAATCCTGAGCGTTTTAAATCTTGTTCGTATCGCTGTTTCGGTGTCATGATTACTTACTGTATCTCTAAGGAATAAAAACTGCCATCAGGCGCACATGCATTTTGCTTTATCGAATATCACTCTCATAGTAACATGTCACTACAGCATGTGTAACCAACCCGTAAAAAACATGTTAAATAACAACAATAAGGAGTCGTTATGCCTTGGATTTATGCCGTTGTAGGCCTAATAGTGGGGATGGTTGTCGGAGTCGTTATTGCACGCTTGACCGCTGACAACTACAAAAACCAAAAGTCTCTGCAAAAAGAGCTGGATAACGCAAAATTTGCCATGGACCAACAGCGCCAAGAGCTGGCTGATCATTTTGCTCAAACCGCAGAAATGCTTGATACACTCGGCAAAGATTATACCAAGCTCTATCAACATATGGCGAAAACAGCCACGGAGCTACAGCCTAATCTTCCAGAACAAGATAATCCGTTTATGAAAAAAATGGCTCAACATAAAGACAACGAGCCAAAACAAGAACTCGTTGAGCAGCCGCCTAAAGATTATGCACAAGGGGCGACCGGGTTATTAAAAAATGAACCGAAAACCATCCTACGTTCTTCAGATGTTATTCACAGTAAAGTGAATTAAACCTTTTGCTCCCTCCAATAGATTGATCAGGGAGCATGCAATGGGTACTGAAGACTCAATTCGCAACACAATGATGAACTTTGTAAAGGTTTTTAAGTCATAACTTTCACTCAGCCTATTGAAGTTTTTTTGTTCAAGACAAATATTACTTTCATGAAGCATTTATTTACGAGGATTGTTACGATGAAAAAACCTTTGCTTGTTTTAACGGCTCTCTCTTTAAGCTTAAGTTCCCTCATCACACCATTGCAGGTTAATGCGGCATTACCCATTGCAATACAAGGCCAAACACTGCCTAGCCTGGCTCCGATGCTAGAAACGGTGACACCCGCCGTAGTCAGTATCGCGGTAGAGGGGACTCAAGTTGCTCGCCAGCGTATCCCTGATCAATTTCGTTTCTTTTTTGGTCCTAATTTCCCAACGGAACAGTTTCAAGAACGCCCTTTTCGAGGGCTCGGTTCTGGGGTCATTATTAATGCCAGTAAAGGTTATATTGTTACCAACTATCACGTAATTAATGATGCAGAAAAAATTCGCGTCAAGTTGTATGACGGCAGAGAATTTAATGCAGAATTGGTTGGCGGTGATCAGATGTCTGATGTGGCTTTACTGAAAATCAACACCACCACAAATCTTACTGAGATGCCAATCGCCGATTCCGATCAATTACGCGTCGGTGACTTTGCGGTCGCGATTGGTAATCCCTTCGGTCTTGGACAAACGGTGACTTCTGGCATTATCTCGGCGCTGGGCCGTAGCGGCTTAAATTTAGAAAATTTTGAAAACTTTATTCAAACCGATGCAGCGATCAACAGTGGTAATTCTGGTGGTGCATTAGTGAATCTCAATGGCGAATTGATCGGTATTAATACCGCTATTTTAGGTCCTAATGGGGGTAATGTAGGGATTGGCTTTGCGATCCCATCCAATATGATGAAAAACCTCACCGATCAAATCATTGAGTTTGGAGAAGTCAAACGCGGCATGCTTGGTGTACAAGGGGGAGAGATTTCTTCTGAACTGGCGGAAGCTTTAGGCTATACCTCAAGCAAAGGAGCGTTTGTGAGTCAAGTCGTCGCAGACAGCGCAGCGGATAAAGCCGGAATTAAAGCTGGTGATATCATCGTCTCAATCAATGGCCGGAAAATCGATACTTTCTCCGAATTGCGAGCCAATGTCGCCACACTGGGACCGGGTAAAAAAGTGAAGCTAGGTGTGGTTCGTGATGGTAAAGACAAAACCTTCACCGTGACCTTAGAAGAGCAAGTGGTTAATAAAACCAAAGCGGATAATCTGCATCAAGGATTAACCGGTGCAGAACTGTCCAACACAACCGCAAGTGATAGTATTCAAGGGGTTAAAATCACTCAGGTAGAAAAAGGCTCGACCGCTGAAGCTTATCAACTACAACAAGATGACATCATCATTGGGGTTAACCGTAAACGAGTCAGAAATATCGCCGAGTTCAGAGCGGTATTAGAGCAATCACCAGCGATACTGGCGCTGAATATACAGCGCGGTGATAGAACACTCTATCTTGTTATACGTTAATCACTCAACAACGAGCATCTATCTTTCAAAGGCAGCGATCACTACGCTGCCTTTTGTTATTTCGGCTAGTGATGGTATCCTTAAAACACGCCTCTCATTACACCTCAACCCGCATTACAGGAAGGTACCAATCATCGGCAAATACTGTCAGCCTCTTGGGACTATCTCATTTGGTCTGATGAAGTTAATCAAGATAGTGCATCATTAATGCCGCATTGTCAGGTTTTTTAGTTAGCGACATCGTATCCATGTTAAGTTCAGTGGCATGAATATATTTGGGGAAAACATGCTGATTTATCTGATTCGCTCTATTGGGCTTGGGTTGGTTATCGCACTCGCGGTGATTGTAGTCACGCCTTCATTACGAGCTCATCTGGTCGTTAAACCGAGCGCTCAACCCGCTCATATTGCCTCGTTACAAATTTCATTTAATGATGCGGTACGCCGAGCGGCTCCAGCCGTAGTGAATATCTACAGTCGAAAATATTCAGAAAACGATCGCAGCAAATTATCGACACAAGGGCTCGGCTCCGGCGTTATTGTCAGTGAAAAAGGTTATATCATTACCAATTACCATGTGATCGCTCAGGCCGATCAAATTATTGTCGCCTTGCAAGATGGTCGAGTTGCGGCGGCACAATTGGTGGGCCAAGATCGACGCACCGATATCGCTATTTTACAAATTGAAGGCAATAACTTACCCGTCATTCCTCAAAACCCTAACTATCATGCCAAAGTGGGAGATGTGGTACTCGCCATTGGCAATCCCTATAACTTAGGCCAAACCACGACCTTCGGCATTATCTCTGCAACCGGTCGATCATCGATCAGTGCTGATGGCAGACAAGCCTTTATTCAAACCGATGCGGCAATTAATGAAGGTAATTCAGGGGGGGCTTTAGTCAACACGCAAGGTGAGTTAGTCGGCATTAATACCGCCTCTTTTCAACAGGCGACTGAATTAGAGACCTATGGAATTTCTTTTGCCATTCCGTTTGTTCTGGCTAATAAAATCATGGAAAAAATCATCGCCGATGGGCGAGTGATTCGGGGCTATATCGGCGTTGATGGACAAGATATTAATGCCGTGACTTCGCGTCTACTCGGTAGTGATCATATCGGCGGTATCGTGGTTCTCGGGGTTGATCCCAATGGACCTGCCGCCCAAGCGGGATTTATGGTTCGTGACATTATTTTAAAAATCGACGGGCAAAAAGTTAACGGTCGGCAGAGCGTCATGGATATGGTTACCGATCTGCGCCCTGGCAGTGTGATTGAGTTTACCCTGCTACGTAAAGGGCAAGAAGTGATTGTGCCAGTGACGATTGCCGAAGATAGCCGAGAATAAGCTCACTGTTTAATTGATTCTCCCACAGCAAAAACAGATAAAAAAACGGAGCCGTTAGGCTCCGTTTTTTCAATGAGAACGCGAGTTCTAGCATTATTTCTTAGTAAGCTTCTCTTTAATACGAGCTGCTTTACCAGATAGATCGCGTAGGTAGTACAATTTGGCACGACGTACTGCACCACGGCGCTTCACTTCAATGCTAGCGATGATTGGAGAGTGAGTTTGGAACGTACGCTCAACACCTTCACCGTTAGAAATCTTACGTACAGTGAAAGCTGAGTGTAGACCACGGTTACGGATAGCGATTACAATGCCTTCATAAGCCTGTAGACGCTCACGATCACCTTCTTTTACCTTAACTTGAACCACAACAGTGTCACCTGGTGCGAATTTAGGTAGGTCTTGTTTCATTTGCTCTTGTTCTAGAGCCTTGATGATATTACTCATGTTTTTAAATTCCTAGAATAAACTGATACTAAATTTAATAGGTTACTGTTGAGTCTCTTTAATGTACTCAGCCAGTAATTGTTCCTGTTCGTCAGTCAGAGCTAGGTTTTCCAGGAGCTCTGGTCTTCTTAGCCAAGTGCGGCCTAACGACTGTTTCAATCGCCAGCGACGAATTTCCTGATGATTACCAGACATCAATACCGCAGGTACGGTTTTTCCATCCAATACTTCAGGGCGCGTGTAGTGTGGGCAATCTAGTAAGCCATTAGCAAAAGAATCTTCTTCTGCTGACGCGAAATCACCTAATACACCCGGAATAAAACGGGAGACGGTATCAATCAACGTCATGGCTGGAATTTCACCCCCAGTCATTACAAAATCACCGATTGACCATTCTTCATCAACCTCTGATTGTATAACGCGCTCATCTATCCCTTCGTAGCGGCCACAAATGAGCAATAAATTGTCATTCTTCGCCAGCTCTTCTACCCCTTGCTGATCGAGTTTACGACCTTGAGGGGAGAGATAAATCACTTTCGTCTTGCCCGGTGCGGCTGCTTTGGCTGCATGTATGGCGTCACGCAAAGGTTGCACCATCATTAACATACCAGGACCACCACCGTAAGGCTTATCATCGACCGTATGACGTTTGTCGTGAGCGAAATCGCGTGGATTCCAGTTCTGTACGGATAATAACCCTTTTTTTACCGCTTGGCCTGTGACTCCAAAATCCGTTACGCTACGGAACATTTCAGGAAATAGGCTAATAATGCCAACCCACATGTGTTCTTCGCCTTATCGATTTAGAGTTAAAACGCAGGATCCCAGTCAACTTCGATCCGTTGAGCGGTGCGATCAATCTGTTTGATCACTTGCTCTTCAAGAAACGGAATTAATCGTTCCTTTTGCCCAAAAGCATCTTTAAGATTCGCTTTCACTACGAGAACATCGTTGGAGCCAGTTTCTAACATATCGACAACTTCACCAAGGTCATAACCTTGCGTTGTCACCACTCGCATTCCAAACAATTCACGCCAGTAGAATTCATCTTCTGACAGCTCAGGTAATGAAGCTGGGTCAATTGAAATTTCAAAGTTAGTCAATAGATGAGCATCTTCACGCACATCAAGACCTTCAAGTTTAGCCACCAAACCTTTGTTATGGCGCTTCCAACTTTCTACTTTGTACTCAACCCATTCACCATTTTGGTTTACCAACCAAGGGCTATAATCGAAAATGCTTTCAGCATTGTCTGTGTAGGACAAAACTTTAAGCCAGCCACGAATGCCATAAGAAGCACCAAACTTGCCTACAACAATTTTCTCGCCTTGCTCGCTCATTGTCTGTTTGCCTTTCATCGACATAAACTAGTTGCTACTGGTCATTAAGCCGCTTTTTGAGCGTCTTTAACTAGTTTAGCTACGCGATCAGATAGAGATGCGCCTTGTGATACCCAATGGTTCACGCGATCTAGATCAACACGTAGGCCTTCTTCTTTGCCCGCTGCTGTTGGGTTGAAGAAGCCAACTTTCTCAATGAAACGGCCAGTTGCTGAGTTGCGGCTATCAGCTACAACGATTTGATAAAATGGACGCTTTTTAGCGCCGTGACGTGCCAAACGAATGGTTACCATGTCGTCCTCTTTGCTTTCTCAAAAATAAAATTAACCCCAGAAACTATTTACTTAAAACAGTTTGGGGTCTCGTGCCAAAATAAAGCCTCGGAATTTTACTCTTATTCCGAGGCTTTGCAAGGGGTTTAGCTACTTTTTCACCAGCATAAATTGCATTTTAACTTTGTGATTTAGGTAACAGCTTTAAAAAGAGGCAAAAAAACAAACCGGCTTAAAGAAAACTCAAGCCTCGCTTTTTTTAGCGACCAAACGGGTTAAAACCACCGCCGCCCATCATGCCTTGCATATTACGCATCATGCCTTTCATGCCACCTTTTTGCATTTTTTTCATCATTTTTTGCATTTGGGTAAACTGTTTTAGTAACCGGTTAATATCTTGTACTTGTGTTCCTGAGCCTGCCGCAATGCGCTTTTTACGAGAGCCTTTGATTAGATCGGGATTTTGTCTCTCTTTCATGGTCATCGAATTGATGATGGCTTCCATTTGCTTGAACATGCGGTCATCGACTTTATCTTTTACCCCCGCAGGAAGCTGTGACATTCCGGGAAGCTTATCCAGCATTCCCATCATGCCACCCATATTTTTCATTTGACCTAATTGTTCGCGAAAATCTTCTAAATCAAAGCCTTTTTTCTCTTTGAATTTTTTGGCCAACTTCTCAGCTTTGTCTTGATCAACATTACGCTGCAAATCTTCAATTAATGATAAGACATCGCCCATACCTAGAATACGCGAGGCAACGCGATCCGGATGGAAAGCTTCAAGAGCATCGGTTTTTTCTCCGACCCCTAAAAACTTAATCGGTTTTCCGGTCACATGACGTACCGACAAAGCCGCACCGCCACGTGCATCACCATCAACCTTGGTTAAAATCACCCCGGTGAGTGGTAGAGTATCACCAAACGCTTTGGCGGTATTCGCGGCATCTTGTCCTGTCATTGCGTCAACGACGAACAACGTTTCTACCGGATTAATGGCGGAATGAAGGGCTTTGATTTCTGCCATCATCACTTCATCAACCGCTAATCGCCCCGCCGTATCGACAATCAAGACATCGTAAAATTTCTTCTTAGCGTGATCGACTGCAGCGTTAGCAATATCAATCGGCTTTTGATCCGCTGATGAAGGGAAGAAATCGACGCCTAAGTCATTGGCTAACGTTTCTAACTGTTTGATTGCCGCAGGACGGTAAACGTCTGCAGAAACCACCAGTACTTTTTTCTTATCACGCTCTTTAAGTAACTTAGAGAGTTTACCGACACTGGTCGTTTTACCTGCGCCTTGTAAACCCGCCATTAAAATGATCGCTGGAGGCTGCGCCGCGAGATTCAACGCTTCATTCGCGGCTCCCATAACGGTCTCAAGCTCATGACGAACAATTTTAATAAACTCTTGCCCAGGCGTTAAAGACTTGGAAACCTCAACCCCCACTGCACTCTCTTTTACTCGACTAACGAAGTCACGCACCACCGGCAAAGCAACATCAGCCTCGAGTAGCGCCATACGAACTTCGCGCAGGGTATCTTTTATATTGTCTTCGGTAAGACGACCTTTACCACTAATATTCTTTAGGGTTTTAGATAAACGATCGGTTAAATTTTCAAACATGTTTTTCTCTTCGCGATTAGGCGACCAATGCGCCTGAGTATACCTTAGCCAACCGCTTAGGCATACCCATTGCAAGCTAGCTGTCGAGTTTCTTTATTAGATTGGGTTATCTGTCGATATCTCAACTCTCAAAAACGATTGCGATCCAACGTAGCTCATTAAGGTTTGGCAAGGTATAATTCGCCAACTCAGCCACCAAATTTGTGACCAGCATGGATAACCTAATCGCTATTGTTGCCGCTACGCTTTATTTTTTATCGATTGCCACGATTATCCCTGGACTGCTTAACCAAACGGGTATTAAGGCAAAGACTGTTTTTATTAGCGCCACATTGGGGCTTTTTTTTCATGCCTGGTTACTCAGTGGCTTAATTTTTCACAGCAGTGGACAAAACCTCAGTATTCTTAATGTCGCATCACTGATCAGCTTTATCATTGCTTTGGTGATGAGCTTAGCGATGTTCAAGGTACGCTTATGGTTTTTACTGCCGGTGGTATACAGCTTCTCAGCGATCAATTTATTCTTGGCAACTTTTCTGCCGAGCACCTTTATCACTCATTTAGAGCGTGAGCCAGAGCTAATGGTCCATATCGCCTTAGCCCTTTTTTCTTATTCAACCTTATCCATTGGTGCATTATACGCTTTACAGCTCGCTTGGCTTGATTACAAATTGAAAAAAAAGAAAGGCTTATCCATCAACCCTAATTTAGGCTTTGTTGCTTAATTCAGAGAAAAGGCATACCAGCCCATAATGCTTCATTTTTAAACAACATACTGAGTTTCAGGCATACCTAGCCCCGTAAGCTTGTTCAGCGCTTTGATCATTGCGTAAGTCTCGCCAACCTGAGCGTTGTAATTTCTTAGGCTTAATTTCCCACCTAACAACTGTTTCACTCGATGCATGGCTGTCTCTGATAGAGAGCGCTTATGATAACCATACCGCTTTTTCCACTTTTTGTTTGAGCCGTAGAGCTTCTGACAACCTACCGCCAAATTGCGAGGATGTCCTTGCTCCCAGAAAGCTGCCCCTTCTCGTGGCGGGATGAGCGGAACTGCTCGCTTGATTCGTATAGCTTCATGGCAGCTTCTTGTGTCATAAGCTCCATCACCTGATACTTCAATGATTTTACGACGTGTCTGCTTAAGTAAGTTGGGAAGCACTTCAGCATCGGTTACGTTAGAGAAACTCAGTTCTGCTGCGACTATTTCGTGAGTGCTGGCATCTACTGCAATATGCAGTTTACGCCAAACTCTACGCTTCCCGTCAGTACCATGCTTCTTAACCTTCCATTCACCTTCGCCATAAACCTTGAGACCAGTGGAATCAATGGCTAGATGTTGTATCGCTCCTCTGGTTTTAGTTTTAAATGAAACATCAACTTCCTTAGCTCGACGACTTATGCAGGTGTAATGCGGACAAAATAGCGGGATATTAGCCAGTTTAAATACTGAGTCTATAAATCCTTGCAGCGCTCTCAATGGCATAGAGAATACTCGTTTCACCATTAATGCAGTCGTAATGGCTAAATCACTGAATTGGCGTGGTCTACCACGCTTGCCTTGTTTGCTTTGCTTCCACTCAGCTATCGCTTCCTCATCAACCCAAAAGGTCAGTGAACCACGATTAATTAAGGCTTTATTGTACTGCTTCCAGTTGGTTGTTTTGTAACGAGGTTTAGGCATTAGGCTACGACGATTAATGGATGTAGCCGATCAGATCGTAGCTTCTTGATTTAGTTCCATCGATTTAAGCAACAAAGCCCCTAATTTACCGCCCTTGATGATGGTCGAGCGCCAATTATTTAAAATTATTTTAATCGGCAATGTTCTGCTGACCGGGACATTATTAACCGGTGCTCTTTTTGTGCAAGATATGTTTGCTCAAGGTAAAGCACATAAAGGCATTTTATCGTTCATCGCTTGGATCATTTACTCGATTTTATTATGGGGTCATTATCAAAAAGGATGGCGAGGACGTAAAGTTACTTGGTTTGCCGTTGCTGGAGCGACATTACTTACCTTGGCTTACTTTGGCAGTCGATTTGTCAGAGAGATTATTCTGCGCTAAGGTCTGTTTATTCATGACTTCCTCAACCTATCATTATGGTAAATAACGCCTATTTAGATCTAACTATGGATGAAAACGGTGGACTTAATCCCCATATAAACTCAGAGTATTGTATTGCGAGATAAAAATTCATCCTCAAACCACTTGGAGTAACAGGTAGACAGCCTGTGAGTAAGCTGCCCTCACAAACAGAGATAACAATGTGAATGGGGTCAAGCCAACACGGCTAGCACCGATATAACTTCCAGTAGGAAGCGGATACTATCTTCTTTTTATTATTGATCATCTATAAGGAAACAAAGCGTTTTGGACGACATATCAACGGGTATCTTATTTGCGCTACTCGCGTGTCTTATCGTTATATCTGCCTACTTCTCCGGCTCAGAAACGGGCATGATGGCGCTTAACCGCTATCGTCTTAAGCATCTAGCGAGTACTGGTCATAAGGGCGCTAAACGCGTTGAACGGTTACTCAGTCGTCCAGACCGTTTAATCGGCCTGATCCTGATTGGCAATAACTTAGTCAATATCCTCGCCTCTGCGATTGCCACGATCATTGGTATGCGATTGTACGGTGACATTGGTGTCGCCATAGCAACCGGCGTATTAACTCTTGTGATTCTCGTCTTCGCGGAGGTGACCCCGAAAACGCTAGCTGCGATTTATCCTGAGCGGGTATCTTATACCAGCAGTGTTGTGCTGACCTTTCTAATGAAAGTGCTTTCTCCATTAGTGGTTTTTATCAATTTCATTACCAACGGTTTTATCCGCTTATTGGGTCTTAATGCCAAACACACACGCGATGACCCTCTCAGCTCTGAAGAACTACGCACCATTGTTAACGATGCTGGACGGCTTATTCCTCGTCGTCACCAAGATATGCTGTTATCCATTCTTGATTTAGAACATGTGACGGTGAATGACATCATGATTCCACGTAATGAAATTACGGGTATCAATATCAATGATGATTGGAAGTCGATCATTCGCCAACTGACCCACTCCCCTCACGGTCGAGTAGTGCTGTATCGAGACAATATTGATGAAGCCGTCGGTATGCTGCGCTTACGCGAAGCGGCACGATTAATGTTAGAAAAAAATGAATTCAATAAAGAAACGCTCTTTCGGGCCGCTGACGAAGTGTATTTTATTCCCGAAGGGACACCGCTTAATGTCCAGCTACTAAAATTCCAACGTAATAAGCAAAGAGTAGGCCTGATCGTCGATGAATATGGCGATATTATTGGTCTGATTACCTTGGAAGATATTCTGGAAGAGATTGTCGGTGAATTTACCACTTCAATGGCGCCAAGCTTAGCAGAGGAGATCACGCCACAAGGTGATGGCAGCTTCTTAATCGAAGGCAGTGCTAATATTCGCGATATTAATAAAAGCTTAAAATGGAAATTACCAACCGATGGACCAAGAACCCTGAACGGACTGATTTTAGAGCATTTAGAAGAAATCCCAGAAACCCACTTAAGTGTTAAAGTCGCTAATCATCCGATGGAAATTGTCCAATTAGAAGAAAACCGCATTAAACTGGTGCGAGTCTACCCGCGGAAAATCAAAAAATTTTAACCTCTGTTAACGTTAATAATCTCGATAATGGACCGATAAAAAATGGGCGGTATTGATTACCGCCCATTTTTATTGCCTTAACCTTTCAAGGGGTTAATTCACTTGTAGGTTTTTTAGCATCGACTCAGGTAAAGCAAGTTGATCATTTTTATTCACCCCAATACCGCTACTTAATACTTGCTGAGCAATCGCTTGTGCTTCCAATAAAGAGTGCATCGCTGCGGTACCACACTGGTACTCATTGAGTTCTGGAATATCCTTTTGATCCTGCACTTTCAAGACATCTTCCATCGCGGCTAACCACGCTGTAGCAACTTGCTGCTCCGTAGGTGCACCAATCAAACTCATATAAAACCCCGTACGGCAGCCCATTGGGGAAATATCAATAATTTCTACCTGTTCGCTATTAAGATGATTACGCATAAACCCCGCATAAAGGTGCTCTAGAGTATGAATTCCTTTTTCAGACAAAATAGCTTGATTAGGTAGAGTAAAACGCAGGTCAAACACAGTGATCGTATCACCTTTCGGTGTTTGCATGGTTTTCGCTACGCGTACAGCGGGAGCTTGCATACGAGTATGATCAACAGTAAAGCTATCTAATAATGGCATGAAACTTATCTCCTTGTTTAACCCTTAAAATACCGATTTGTACGCTGAGCCCAATTCACTAGCGATCTCAGTCTGCGTAGCAAACGAACGACATTTTCTTATTCATACGTCACTGATTATGACTCTAAATAGCTAAAATAGTCAGCTAAAAATGCATCGAAACTCAGCGTGTCTTGCTGCTCGATCTGTAACTGAGCTTCGCGTGAACGCATCACTTCTTGCTTCATTTTCTGTTCAGAATAGACTTGGTAAGCATGTTGTAAGTTATCATTACGGTAACGCTCACCAAGATAACGTCCAACTTTACCTAAACCGCCCAATTGCTGAGTTTTATCCAGTAAACGAGCCGATAAGGTGTGCTGAGGATTATCAATCCAGCTAGCAAGCTCTCGACACACCTCTTGATAGGCATTACCGCCACACGCGGCGTCCATTTGCTCAGCAATCAAACTCAGGTCAGCAAACACGCGTTTCGCCCATGCCGTCAGAGTCAATTTTTCACCATGACAGCCAATTTGCAATTCTAGCCCTGGTTTTCGTCCTTCAAGGACAACTTTACTCCAGTTATCGCGCCAACACTGTAACTCACAATTATCCATCGGGTCTGAATCGGATAACGCAGTCCATGTGAGGAACAAATCTAAAAAACGTACTTGCTGTTCAGTAATCCCGATCGGACTGAAAGGATTGACATCCAATGAGCGCACTTCAATGTATTCAACCCCGCCACGCGCCAGTGCTTCTGACGGCTTTTCACCATTGTTTGCGACACGTTTCGGACGAATCGGCGCATAGAGCTCATTTTCAATTTGTAAAATATTACTATTCAGTTGACGGTATTCACCATCAACCTTGACTCCAATATTAGCAAAAAGCTCAGAAGGCGTTCTGATCGCTTGATTTAAGCCAGTTAAATATTGCTCTAAGCTATTAAAGCCTATCTTGAGGCTACTTTGCGCATCATTGGTATAACCCAAATCACTCAATCTCAACGAGGTTGAATAAGGCAGATAGAGCGTTTTACCTATCGATTCGAAAGGTAACTGCGTTTCTCTTCCTTGGATAAATGAAGAGCACAGCGCCGGAGAGGCACCAAAAAAATAAGGGATTAGCCAACCAAAGCGGTAATAGTTACGGATTAAGCCAAAATAGGCTTGCGACTGGCTAGCTTGACGCTCTTGTTCCGTTTGCTGACCATATAAGGCATCCCAAAATGTGCTTGGAAATGAAAAATTAAAATGCACACCAGAGATGATCTGCATTAGGCTGCCATAACGCTGTTTTAATCCCGTGCGATATAAAGTTTTCATTCGTCCGGTATTAGAAGTACCGTATTGAGCAAGCTGAATGTCTGCTTCACTACCAACATAACAAGGCATAGAGAGTGGCCAGAGCTTTTCATCACCGATATTAGCTTGCGCAAAATGGTGAATGTCGGCTAATTGAGCCATTAAGGTATCGACGTTGTTCGACACTGGCGTAATAAATTCCAGTAATGATTCAGCAAAATCGGTGGTAATCCAAGCATTAGTTAATGCTGACCCCAAGGCTTCTGGGTGCGGTGTTTGGGCAATGCTGCCATCGACGGTATAACGTAAAGTTTCACGTTCAACACCGCGGCCAAACTGCTGAAATATTTCTGGTTGATTAGCAACTCGTGCTAGTCGCTCGGCAAAATTAGTCAAAATAAAATTCGCTTATAAATAGATGATGTTTTAGATATCGCTACCGTCGGCCCACTGAATCCCGATAGGGTCTGTTCAGAAGAAACAGACTCAATCCATTGATCATCACTTTGTCACAGCAACTAAGGCCACGTAATGTTTTTGTGGCCTTAGTTGCTCAAGTAACGATGTAGAACGCGATGCTTGATACGCGACATTAAGCCCCATGGCTCATCGAATCGGCTCAAAAGCCTTATTTTTTCTTCTACGTTGCGTTATATATGCATGCTCTACTGGATTATTTCAAGCTCTTCAATCGGAATTGATAATTTTTCTAATTGTGGCCTTAAGCTTTTAGCATCGCCAACCACAATAATTTGATAATCCTCTGGGACAAACCATTTCGCAGCCAATTCATTCAATGTCGACTTATTCACCGTTTTCAATAGGCGATTACGCTGCTGGAGATAATCTCGGTCTAGATTATTAGTCAACATTTGGCCAATCAATTGCGCTTTTTGCGAGGGGGTCTCGTAACTCAACGCCTCTTGCTGACCAACGGCAAGACGTAAAAAGGCCATTTCATCCGTAGTTAAACCATACTGACTAAAATGAGTCAGTTCTTGGATGATTTCTTGAATCGCCGGTAACGTTGCATTAGCTCGCACTTGTGCATTAAAGACTATCGCCCCAACTTCACGATTACTGGATAAGTAACCACTTGCACCGTAGGTATAGCCTTTATCTTCACGTAAATTTTGATTAATACGGCTATTAAAGTTACCCGCTAAATTAAAATTCGTTAATTGAGTGAGATACATTTCTCCCGTGGCATCGAAAGGCAGTCCACGACGAACAAAACGCACCACACTTTGCGGTGAATCGGGTTTATCGACCAAAAATAGACGCTGCTCAGTGAGCGTCGGGATCACTTGCGGACGGAGTATTGGCGCTGGTTGACCATGCCAATCGGTGAAAAATGCCAGTTGTTCACGTACCTGTTGAGGTTCAATATCACCGACGACAATCACTTGAGCACCGTGTGGTGTATAATGTTGCCGATAAAAGTCTTTAACCTCATCCAATGTCAGTGCAGCAATCGAGGCTTGTGTACCGTCACTCGAGCGAGCAAACACCGAGTCTCCAAACAACACTTGACGCATCGCTTGGCCAGCTAACCAACTTGGTTGTTGATGCTGATAAACGACACTTTGCAGCATTTGTTGCTGAAGACGCTCAAAATCTTCTTGTTTAAATCCCGGTGTTAATAACATCTCTTGAGCAATACGCAACGTTTCTGGCAGATGTTTGGTTAAGCTTGAGATAACAACATTGGTCGAATAAGCTCCAGTATTGAGACTGATTGTCGATCCCAGCTTATCGAGCTGAGCTTGAATATCTTCCACATTGCGTATCGCTGAGTCCTGCTTGATTAGAGCTGCCGTTAAGTTCGCTAAACCTTCTTTGCCCGCTTCAACATGTCGCTCTCCTGCCGGTAAACGGATCTCCACTTGTACGGTCGGAGTCTCACTGCTCACCGTTCCTATTAACTCCGCGCCATTATCAAAATGGATTTCATATAACTCAGGCATATTAATTTGCACAGCTTGCGCAACGGCTGGCATCACTGAACGATCAAAATTGTCCACTACTTGACGATACTCAAGCTGTTGTTCTGTTATTTTTTGATAAACGGGCAATAAACGCTCAGGAGTGACAAAGGTTGCTTGACGAACAGCGAGTGATGTACGGCCTCGTGGTACAACACTTAATATGACTTTGGGTTTACCGTGTAGATAAGTCTGAAAAACCTGAGTCACTGATTGTGGAGTAACCGCCCTTAACTGTGCTAACTGCGCCTCAATACGATCGGGTTGATCATAGAAAGTTTGATTACTTGCCAACTGGGTTACCTTACCTTGGACACTTTGTAGCGCAAAAATAGCATTCGCTTCAGCCATACCGGTGATTTGTGCTAAACGATCATCACTAACACCTTGCTGCTCAAACTGCGCCAACGTTCGCATGATTTCTTGATACAGCGGTGTCAGTTGAGCACGTTGTCCTGAGGGAGCCATGGCATAGATATAAAAAGTACACGCCAGTTCTGCGCAATCTTGAAAGGCACCAGCATCGACCGCTTTCTGGGTTCTGACTAGATTTTGATACAACAAACTATTACTACCACTACCGAGTACTTGCGCTAGAGCATCTAGTGAAGCTTGTTGTTCAGCACCTCGATAAGCCGTTGGGAAGCCAATTAATACCATCGGCTGCTGAATGCGATCTTCTAGAGTAATATAACGATCTTCCGCTAATGTAACGGGTTGCTTTTCAGCCTTATCAACCTCTGGACCTTTAGGAATGGAACCAAAATAGCGATTAACCCAAGCTAAAGTTTGTTTAACATCAATATCCCCACCAATGGTCAGAACAGCATTATTCGGTCCATACCAACGTAAGAAAAAAGCTTTCAAATCATTCACATCGACTCGGTCTAAATCTTCGACATAACCAATCGTCTGCCATGAATAAGGATGGTCTTGTGGATACAGCGCCTCAGCCATTCTTTCCCAAATTAATCCATAAGGACGATTATCATAATTTTGCGCTCGCTCATTTTTCACCGTATCGCGCTGTATTTCAAACTTACGCTGCGAAACAGCATCGAGTAAAAAGCCCATTCGATCGGCTTCTAACCACAAAACTTTTTCTAGTTGATTAGCAGGAACGGTTTGGAAATAATTGGTTCGATCACGATTGGTGGTGCCATTTAAACGTCCGCCTGCTTCGGTAATCAATCGAAAATGTTCTTGATCAGCGACATGCTTAGAACCTTGGAACATCATGTGTTCAAAAAAATGAGCGAACCCTGACTTACCAAGCTCCTCGCGAGCAGACCCCACGTGATAAGTCATATCTACATGCACCAAAGGATCGGAATGATCCGGTGATAAAATCACGGTTAACCCGTTATCTAAACGATATTTACTGTAGGGAATCATCACTTTATCAGGCTGTGCTTCGACCTCTTCCAGTAAAGTGACGCCTGAAGGTAAGGATGAAAAAAAAGATAACGCAGTAGGAGTAGAACAGCCAGAGAGAGCCAGCAGCGCGAGTGCGCCCAGCCAAATTTTCTTCATACCATCACCTTAAAAAAGACCGTAGAAAATCGCAGTTAACAAGCAGTAGCGAAGCATTTTCCCAACCAGAATCATGCAAAAGACCACGCTACCACGCATTCTTAACCACCCTGCAGCTAAACAAAGTGGATCACCAATAATCGGTAGCCAACTGAATAATAATGCCCAATAACCATGTTTGTTTAGCCACTTTAACGCATTATGACCCTGTTTTTCCTGTTGAGTTCGGTTTGGAAGCAATAAACCTAACCAATAATTCGTCATACCTCCGAGCGAATTACCAAGCGTTGCGATCAAAATGATCAACCATGGAGAGTGTTGACCAAGAGCAAGTGTTGCGATGAGTACGGCTTCAGAGCCACCAGGCAGTAAGGTAGCACTCAGAAAACTAACAACAAACAATACCCAAAGTGCAGAAGTAGAAAACAGCTCCGCCAAATAAGCAAAGCTGGTATTAAACAGTTCTAGCATTGCATATTAAGCAAGATTTTACCTCGCGTGTGTCCAGTCGCGATTTGCTCATGTGCTTGTTGTACTTCTTGCAGAGGATAAATACGCTGAATTTCTATTTTCAACAATCCAACCCCAACCATATATAGCATGGTATCTAACTGTTCAGGATTAGGATCAACCAACATACCGCAAGCGTCAAAACCCAGTAATTTGGCTTTTTCACAGATAAGTTCAGCGCTAAGTGTCGGCACTGTGACCACTCTGGCGGCATCTTTCAAACATTTAAGAGCATCGAGAGCAGCATCGCCACCAACAAGATCGATCAAGACATCAACCTCTTCCAAACGCTGAGAAACAGGAGCAAATTGATAGTTAATCGCATGGGCACCTAATGTGGCAAGATAATCTAGATTAGCTTCACTGCAAGTGGTATAAACTTCGGCTTTCGTAGCTAGCGCTATCTGTAAAGCAATATGCCCAACGCCTCCTGCACCGGCAAGGATCAAAACGCGATCGCTCTCTTTAATCTGGGCTTTACTTAAGGCTTGAGCCGCGGTTTGTCCAGCTAATGGTAATGCAGCGGCAGCTTCTAAAGTCACCGAGTCAGGTACGATACTAAGATCTTTTTCTGCAACACAGACATATTGACTATAACCGCCGCCTCGCAGTGGAAAACCAATAAAGCCGGCTACATTCATCCCTTGCCGCAACTCGTCAACTCCTGGGCCAACATTGACAATTCGTCCTGATATATCGTAACCCGGTACCCAAGGTAGCTTATCTTTATTTTGCTCTGCAGCCCAACCTAAACCGGCGCGAGTTTTGATATCAATAGGATTCACACTGGCAAAAGCAACTTTGACCAATACCTCCCCTTCTTGTGGCTCTGGAATGCTTGATGATTGAATCGCGAGCACTTCTGGCCCACCGAATTGGGTAATGACGATCTGCTTATTGTCCATGTCCTCGGTTCCTATTGCTAGCAAGTAAAAAGAGATGCCGAAGCATCCCTTTGAATATATATCATTTTATAACAGATTGTGAACTATATCTCCCCGAACGGCTTGGTGAGAGATGACCTCAACATTAGGGCTTAAGCGCTTCATGCTTAGGGTGAATGGTATGAGATCATCCAACCAAGGCGAGCAATACTCCAGCAGCAACGGCTGATCCTAGCACCCCTGCCACGTTCGGCCCCATCGCATGCATCAATAAAAAGTTTTGCGGGTTGGCCTCTAAACCAACTTTATTGACCACTCGAGCAGCCATGGGGACTGCAGAAACACCAGCAGCACCGATCAGGGGATTGATATCTTCTTTAGAAAATTTATTGAGCAATTTGGCCATCAATACACCGCCAGCAGTACCAATACTGAAAGCGACGGCACCAAGCAATAAAATCCCCAGCGTCGAAACATTAAGAAATTTATCCGCTTGCAGTTGAGACCCAACCCCCAAACCTAAGAAGATAGTCACGATATTAATCAGCTCATTTTGCGCTGTTTTTGATAATCGCTCCACCACTCCCGCTTCACGCATTAAGTTACCTAAGCAGAACATGCCAACTAAAGGCGTGGCAGCAGGAAGAAATAAGATTGCCATCAACAACACTAATAACGGAAAAACTATTTTTTCACGTTTACTGACGTGTCTCAGTTGTGCCATCTTAATTTGACGCTCTTTTTCCGTGGTCAACGCTCTCATGATCGGCGGTTGAATGATCGGCACCAGCGCCATATAGCTATAAGCAGCAACGGCAACGGCCCCTAATAAATCCGGAGAGAGTTTACTGGTCAAAAAAATCGCGGTTGGACCGTCAGCCCCACCAATGATCGAGATAGAAGCGGCATCTGCCATGGTAAAACTGATCCCCGGCACATAATTGAGTAGAATTGCCCCAAATAAGGTAGCAAAAATCCCAAACTGCGCCGCAGCACCCAGCCATAACGTTTTCGGGTTTGCAATTAAGGCACCAAAGTCGGTCATGGCTCCGACACCAAGGAAAATCAATAAAGGGAAAATCCCCGATGCAATACCAATGTTATAAACGTAATAGAGTAATCCGCCAGGATCGGTAAAACCAGCGTTAGGAATGTTGGCTAAAATCGCCCCAAAACCAATCGGGAGCAATAATAACGGTTCAAACCCCTTACGAATGGCTAAAAATAGCAATCCCACGCCAACCAAAATCATGATTAATTGGCTGAGTTCAAAATTGGCAATCCCGGTTTCATTCCATAGAGTCAATAATCCGTCCATGTGATAACCCTTATGCCAGACTTAAGATTGGCGTACCAACAGAGACGCTATCGCCTTCTTTGACATGCAGCACTTGAACAACCCCGTTACGTGCAGCACGCACTTCTGTCTCCATTTTCATTGCTTCTAAAATGACTAATACATCACCTTCAACCACTTCACTTCCCGGCTGAACTTGAACTTTAAAAATATTACCCGCGAGCGGCGCTGGCACCGCCTCAGCCGTTGATGCCAAAGCAGCCGCTTGAGGAGAAGCTTGAGTCGCCACGGAGGTCAGTTGTCCCTGAGGGCCAACTTCGACTTGATAAATCTGACCATCAACTTTAACGCTGTAAGTCTCGACACCTTTTTGCATGACCTCACTAGGTCGATTGTCTGTCGATACAGAAGGCTGAGACTCAACGCTTGGTGCGGGTTCAAACGCTGACGCATCGCCACGATGTTTTAAAAACTTCAAACCTACCTGAGGGAAAAGGGCATAAGTCAGTACATCATCGACGGTATCCTCAGCGAGAGATATCCCCTCAACCTTCGCCTTCTCTAATAACTCGCTCGTTAAGTTAACCATCTCGGCTTGTAAAAGATCCGCAGGGCGACAAGTGATCGGTTGCTCACCAGCGAGTACTTGTTGCTGCAGTTGATGATTAACCTCGGCAGGTGTCGCGCCATATTCCCCTTTCAACACTCCAGCCGTTTCTTTGGTAATACTTTTATAACGTTCCCCAGTTAAAACGTTAATCACCGCTTGAGTGCCGACAATTTGTGAGGTAGGAGTGACCAAAGGGATATAACCGAGATCATGGCGTACTCTTGGGATCTCTTGCAGAACTTCATCAAGACGATCAGCCGCCCCTTGCTCTTTTAACTGACTCTCCATATTGGTCAACATACCACCGGGAACCTGAGCAATCAGGATCCGTGAATCAACCCCTTTTAATTGCCCCTCAAATTGAGCGTACTTTTTACGTACTTCACGGAAATAGGCAGCAATTGGCGCTAATTGCTCGAGATTAAGCTGTGTATCACGCTCTGTCCCTTGCAGCATCGCAACAACGGTTTCCCGTAGGTGTATGACCATAGGTTTGACTCATCGACGAAATCGCGGTATCCAGAATATCTACCCCAGCTTCAACCGCTTTAATTGCGGTTGCCGTCGACAGCCCAGTGGTTGCATGACAATGCAAGGCTAGAGGCACTGCGCAAGACGCCTTAATCCGCGAAATCAGTTCTTCCGCTTCATAAGGTTTCAGTAGCCCAGACATATCTTTAATACATAAAGAGTGACAGCCGAGATCTTCTAAACGTTTCGCAAGATCGACCCATGTCTGAGTATTGTGAACTGGGCTAGTAGTATAAGAAAGTGTCCCCTGAGCATGAGCCCCGACGTCAATCGTTGCTTTGACTGCTTGTTGAAAATTACGTACATCGTTCATCGCATCAAAAATACGAAATACGTCCATACCATTGGCATGGGCACGCTCAACAAATTTCGCTACGACATCATCGGCATAATGACGATACCCCAACAGATTTTGACCGCGTAGTAACATCTGCATCGGCGTATTAGGCATCGCTTTTTTTAATGCTCGTAAACGATGCCAAGGGTCCTCACCAAGAAAACGAATGCACGCATCAAATGTCGCACCACCCCATGTTTCCAGTGACCAGTAACCGATCTTATCTAACTCTGCCGCAATCGGCAGCATATCTTCCAAGCGCATACGAGTCGCAAATAATGACTGATGCGCGTCACGTAGGACCACATCGGTAATAGCAAGTGGTTTAGACATGCTGATTAACTCCTTTTAATTCTTACTGTTGGATTGCTGAGTGTCGGTATTGGTGCACCGCAGCAGAAATCGCCGCAACCACCTGAGGGCTTGGAGTTGTGACTGAAGAGGCACTTTTATTAACGGGAACTGGCGTCGTTGCTGGCAATGCTTCATCGCGAAGACATGTCGACATCAGTCGAACCAGATAGACTAAAATAGTTAAAAAAATAAAGACCACCGCCATTCCTGTACCCATTAAGGTTGCGGCATCGATAAGCAGGCTTCCAATATCAATCATCTTGCTTCCTTTCTCTGTCATCCTGACAATCTGCTTGAGAAATTATATTGACGGCTACAGCGTCTTGGCCTCACTTAGAGCATTATCATTGGTGATAAAAATGCCTATCAGCGATTGAGATGACTTACTCAAAGCTTAGATACAAGTGAGGTGAATAAGGATTATCTCGACTGGTGGAAAATTGTCAATTTGCTTTAAACATCTTTGACCTAATCGAGACGTTCAAGTCATAGAAGCGTCACATGAATCACATAAACGAGTGTAATATTCGCTAAAAACGGCAGGGATTATGATCAAAATTGCGAACTTGGCGAGTTTTCATCGCTCAATAGGCGATATTGACATCAATTGCATAAAGCACTTATTGAAAACAAAGAGTTGTAAATTAAAACAATAAAAATTGTTAATAAAAAGTTAAAAATAGAGACAATAAAAAACCCCGCTTAAGCGAGGTTTTCATAATATGGCGCGCTCAGGAGGATTCGAACCTCCGACCGCCTGGTTCGTAGCCAGGTACTCTATCCAGCTGAGCTATGAGCGCGCAGATTTTTACTTATTCATTCGCATGGTTATTCCATGAAAATCGGTGATTACTCACCGTAATGTGGCGCGTCCTGGAGGATTCGAACCTCCGACCGCCTGGTTCGTAGCCAGGTACTCTATCCAGCTGAGCTAAGGACGCAGACTAATGATTATTATCACCAGTTTAATAATATGGCGCGCTCAGGAGGATTCGAACCTCCGACCGCCTGGTTCGTAGCCAGGTACTCTATCCAGCTGAGCTATGAGCGCGCAGATTTTTACTTTATTCATTCGCATGGCTAGCCAATGAAAATCGGTGATTACTCACCGTAATATGGCGCGTCCTGGAGGATTCGAACCTCCGACCGCCTGGTTCGTAGCCAGGTACTCTATCCAGCTGAGCTAAGGACGCAAGACTAATGATTATTATCACCAGTTTAATAATATGGCGCGCTCAGGAGGATTCGAACCTCCGACCGCCTGGTTCGTAGCCAGGTACTCTATCCAGCTGAGCTATGAGCGCGCAAAAGTGATTTTCACCACTAACTACTTCTTTTAAAACAAAAATGTTGACCCGAGGTCAACAAATGGCGATGAGGGAGGGATTCGAACCCTCGATACGGCTACAAACCGTATACTCCCTTAGCAGGGGAGCGCCTTCAGCCTCTCGGCCACCTCACCACATGTTCACATTCCAAAAGAAATATGGCGCGTCCTGGAGGATTCGAACCTCCGACCGCCTGGTTCGTAGCCAGGTACTCTATCCAGCTGAGCTAAGGACGCGCTGTCGCTTATTGTATAAATTTCTTTATATTCTTAAGCACCACAATATGGCGATGAGGGAGGGATTCGAACCCTCGATACGGCTACAAACCGTATACTCCCTTAGCAGGGGAGCGCCTTCAGCCTCTCGGCCACCTCACCGTCTTGCGGAGGCACATATTACGATTTACCCAAAATATGTCAAACACTTTCTTGGTAAAAAAAACAAAAACCACATCAACCGTTGGCAATTTAACCAAAGCGTCGAGAATTTGCGCTTTAGAAAAACTCTAGGTAAAAACAAACACCTAAATAATATCATCCACGAATTACGGAATCGTAGTCAAAAACACACGACTCTAATTACCATTCCAGTCCGTCAAAAACCAGAAAGGCTGACATTAGTCAGCCTTTCTCAGTTCAATAATTAGTAGTTGCCAGGTGTGGCAGTACTATTACCTTTTTCAGCTTGAATGCGCATGTAGATTTCTTCACGGTGCACAGACTCCTCTTTCGGAGCATTCACACCAATACGTACTTGGTTACCTTTTACGCCCAGAACTGTTACGGTTACTTCATCACCGATCATCAGTGTTTCGCCAACGCGGCGAGCCAAAATTAGCATTCTTTGCTCCTTGAGTATTCTCTGTATTATCTTGCAACAACACTATTATCTACTAAAAGTTATATTTTCGTAAACTCTCTACTCTCTAAATCAGCCTAAAAAGGCTTGTTTAGCCTGAAACTGCAATAAAGTATCCGAATGAATATAAGCTTCGTGCAAAATATTAGCCGCACTATCAACCTTGTCCGGCGCAAGCATTAACATTAACGAGTGTGAGGTGTTAGAAACATAATGCACATTAATACCGTTTTCGGCTAATAATGTACAGGCATGATCCATCAAAGCAGGGGCTTGCAAACCAACTGTCGTTAGTAAACTCACCTGCTCACTATTACGGATTTTATCGCGGAACACCAGATCCAACTTCGCATAAGCATCGCGTTTTATGACTACGCCTGCCCATTCTGTCTCCTCGATCACATTCCACAGTTCAATCGCTAGCATCTGACACTGTTTAATTAAGCCAGCTAAGCTATCGTGAGGAACAGTGACTAAAGCCATATCGCGCTGTATTGCTACGCCACAGACCTTTTGTGTCCCGACCTCACCCTTAATTAAACTGCCATGATTAACATCGAACGTCGATAACACTCGTAAAGGCACTTGATGCTTCCATGCATATTGTACGCAAGGTAAATGCAACACTTTAGCGCCTTTACGCGCCATCTCTTCCATAGATGGGAAATCTATCACGTCTAGTTTTTTAGCAGTAGGTACCACTCGTGGATCACAAGTGTACACACCATCAACATCCGTGAATATTTGACACTCATCAGCTCTCAGTGCTCCCGCGAGTGTTACTGCACTCGTATCGGAGCCTCCTCGTCCTAAAGTGGTGATATCCCCATTATCATTAATACCTTGAAAACCAGCCACTATCACAATCTGATCTTGCTCTAGTAGCTCTGTAATCGTTTGAGTATCAATGTTCTTAATCGTTGCGTCATTGTGTTGATTATCCGTCACAATCTTCGCCTGAGCTCCGGTTAGTGAGCGTGCTGCATAACCCAATTTATTTAAGGTCATTGCCAGCAGTGCCATCGACACTTGCTCACCAGCAGAGAGCAAAACATCAAGTTCTCGAGCAGTAGGAACGCTATCGATTTGTTGGGCGAGACCCAATAAACGATTGGTTTCTCCTGACATTGCCGAAACGACAACAACAACTTGATTACCATCATTCTTCGCTTTAATGATGTGCTCGGCTACGGTATGCATTCTTTCAATTGAACCAACCGACGTTCCGCCGAACTTTTGCACGATAAGAGGCTTTTTCACCAGTATTCACCTTCCCAAGACCAAAGTCTCATTAGGTCCAAACAATATCATAATCAACCAGTACACTAATCAACCTATTGATTATTCGTTTGGAGAGTATAAACAACAAAACCAAGTGAGTAATTGGTTACGGTTAAAATAACGTCAATTACACCACTTGGTTAACCAGATAAAGTTACGCTCAATCAAAAAATAGTGATTGAGCGTAAGTTATCATTACTTTATAAACGCTCAGCAATCCAAGCGTCTACCGACTCTAAAGCCAATGGCAATGCCTGTGCATCGCTCCCTCCAGCTTGTGCCATGTCGGGACGACCACCACCTTTACCACCGACTTGCTGGGCAACGAGATTAACCAGCTCCCCCGCTTTGACTTTGGCGGTCAGATCGTTAGTCACGCCAGCAATTAAACCAACTTTGTCGTCAGCAACATTACCAAGCAAAATAATCCCGCTACCTAATTGGTTTTTAAGCTCATCCACCATACCACGTAAGGCTTTATTATCCGCGCCATTCAATTGCGCCACGAGGACTTTGACACCGGCGATTAATTTAACTTGATCGATCAAGTTGGCACTGGCTTGTGAAGCTAACTTATCTTTCAGTTGCTGGATTTCTTTTTCCAGCTGCTTAGTTTTTTGCATCGCTTCCGATAATTTCTCTTCGTACTTGTGCTGCTGAGTTTCCAATGCATCCAGTGCGGCTTCACCCGTTACAGCTTCAATGCGACGAATCCCTGCAGCAACCCCCCCTTCAGAGAGAATCTTAAATAGGCCAATATCACCGGTATGTGACGCATGAATACCACCACATAATTCGGTCGAAAAATCACCCATCGACAAGACACGAACTTGTTCATCGTATTTCTCGCCAAACAGCGCCATCGCGCCTTTTTGCTTAGCGGACTCGATGTCCATCACATGAGTTTCAATTACATGATTCAAGCGAATTTGCGCGTTGACTAAACGTTCAACTTGCTTAATTTCTGCTGCGGTCATGGCTTCTAAATGAGAGAAATCGAAGCGCAAATTTTCGGCTCTAACCAGTGAACCTTTTTGGGTCACATGCTCACCGAGTACTTGACGTAACGCAGCATGCAATAAGTGTGTCGCTGAGTGATTGAGTGAAATCGCATTGCGACGTTTTTCATCCACCAGAGCTTCAACATGATCGCTACTCGCTAATACGCCTTCTTGCATCACACCATAATGGGCAATGGCATTACCCAATTTCTGGGTATCTTCTACTTTAAACACACCCGAAGCGGTTCTCAGTAAGCCAGCATCACCGCATTGACCACCGGATTCAGCATAAAACGGCGTCGTTTCCAAAACCACAATCGCTTTATCACCCGCTGATAGCGCCGAAACTTCTTGTCCATCGACAAACAAGGCAGATACCGGACTCATTTTCTGGGTCGCGCTATAACCACAAAATTCCGTTTCTCCATCAACCTTAATCAGGCTGTTGTAATCGGTGCCAAAATTGCCTGCATCGCGCGCACGCTGACGCTGCTCTTCCATCGCAGCTTCAAAGCCTTCTTCATCAATGGTGAAACCACGCTCACGCGCGACATCATTGGTTAAATCCGCCGGAAAGCCGTAAGTATCATAGAGTTTGAATACGGTATCACCGTCTAAAACCGAACCTTCAACCGCATCCAATGCATCGTTGAGAATCGCCATACCGCGCTCTAGTGTACGACCAAAGTTTTCTTCTTCGATACGCAGTACTTTTTCCACTAAAGCGTGCTGTCTTTTCAACTCTTCGCCAGCACTGCCCATCACCTCGGCTAACGGTGCCACAAGCTTATGGAAGAAAGCCCCTTGTGCTCCTAATTTGTTACCATGACGAACTGCACGGCGAATGATGCGGCGCAGCACATAACCACGACCTTCATTCGACGGCATCACACCATCAACAATCAAAAAGGCACAAGAGCGAATATGGTCAGCGACAACGCGTAATGATTGATTAGCGAGATCTTGGTAACCAATCACTTCTGCCGCGGCTTTGATTAACGTTTGGAAGACGTCAATCTCATAGTTGGAATGAACCCCCTGAGTAATCGCCGAAATACGCTCAATACCCATTCCAGTGTCAACCGAAGGCTTAGGCAGCGGTTCCATTTTTCCGTCAGCGTGGCGATTAAACTGCATAAAGACTACGTTCCAGATTTCAATAAAACGATCGCCGTCTTCTTCAGCTGAACCTGGAGGACCACCCCAAATATGCTCACCATGATCGTAGAAAATTTCCGTACAAGGACCACAAGGTCCGGTGTCACCCATTTGCCAGAAGTTATCCGACTCGTAAGCTTTACCACCTGGCTTGTCGCCAATACGAATAATACGATCTTGTGGAATGCCAATTTGCTGATGCCAAATATTAAACGCTTCATCGTCGGTTTGATAAACGGTGACCAATAGACGCTCTTTAGGAAGCTTAACCACTTCGGTTAAAAACTCCCACGCATACTGAATGGCATCTTCTTTGAAATAATCGCCAAAACTGAAGTTGCCTAGCATTTCAAAAAAAGTGTGGTGACGAGCAGTAAAGCCAACGTTTTCTAGATCGTTGTGTTTACCACCAGCACGAACGCAGCGCTGAGCTGTCGTTGCGCGAGTATAGGCGCGTTTTTCTAGGCCTAAAAAGCAGTCTTTAAATTGGTTCATCCCAGCATTAGTGAATAGCAGGGTCGGATCGTTTGCAGGCACCAATGACGAACTGTCAACGATTTGGTGTCCTTTACTTTCAAAGAATGAGAGGAACGCGCGGCGAACCTCATCGGTGCTCATAAACATGCAGCTCTTCCTGAATGACTCAAGTTAGAATTTTGCGTATTGTAAAGCATGGATAAGGCTTCGCCTAGTTTTCTTAAATAAAAGCCGCTGATGACAATAAAAAAGAGGCGTGATAGACGATTAATTAACGTTTAGTTTGTCTCTTCTTGATCACTCAAAGCGTAGTGAATCTGTTCAAAACTGAATCCTCGAGACTGTAAAAATCGCACCCGCTTTGCCTGTTCTTTGGCTTCAATCGCAGGTTGAGCTTTAAACTTCTTCTCTGCTAGCTGTTTGGCTAGCTCAAACCAATCGGGGACAAGCTGCTCTAACGCGATATTGACCACGTCATCGGCAACTCGATTTTGCTGCAATAACTGACGAATTCTCCGCTCACCATGGCCTTTGTTCATGCCTTGGCGAATAGCACTCAAGGCATAACGTAAATCATCAAGATAACCATAATCTTGGCAATACATCATCACCGGTTGTATCTCTTCACGGCTAAAACCTTTAAGGAGTAATTTTTGAATAAGCTCGTATTCGCTGTGATCTCGACGCGACAATATCCGAAGAGCGGTTTCTTTAAGATGACTCGGTGATGAGGCACGTTTATTTCGATTGGGGTAGCGCGAGGATGAAGGGCAATGCATCGATTTAGCTCCAATAAGAAAGCCCTGCAAAGCAGGGCTTAAAGATAGGTCAGGGATTAGGTTACAGCTCTTCTTCCTGCTCAGGTATGACACCAAATTCAGGCTCATCGAGCGGAACTTGTTCAGGGCTGAGCAGCATCTCACGCAATTTGCTATCAATCGCCTTGCTGGCTTCAGGATGCTCACGCAAGAACTTACAAGCATTGGCTTTACCTTGGCCAATTTTATCGCCATTGTAGCTGTACCAAGCACCGGATTTTTCAATCAGCTTATGTTTAACCCCTAAATCGACCAACTCACCCTCACGGTTAAACCCTTGTCCGTACATGATTTGAGTATTGGCTTCTTTAAACGGGGCGGCGATTTTATTTTTAACGACTTTAATGCGAGTTTCATTACCGACCACTTCATCGCCTTCTTTAATCGCGCCTGTACGACGAATATCTAAGCGAACCGAAGCGTAGAACTTCAGCGCGTTACCACCCGTTGTGGTTTCTGGGTTGCCAAACATCACACCAATTTTCATCCGAATTTGGTTGATGAAAATACACATACAGTTCGACTGCTTCAAGTTACCCGTCAGCTTACGCATCGCTTGAGAAAGCATACGAGCTTGGAGGCCCATGTGGCTATCACCCATTTCACCTTCAATTTCGGCTTTCGGTGTTAGCGCAGCCACAGAGTCAACAACGATAACGTCGACCGCACCAGAACGCGCCAGTGCATCACAAATTTCTAGTGCTTGTTCACCAGTATCTGGCTGAGAGACGAGTAGATCGTTAATCTTCACACCCAGCTTCTGAGCATAAATAGGATCAAGAGCGTGTTCAGCATCAATAAACGCACAAGTTTTACCTTCGCGTTGCGCAGAAGCAATTAACTCAAGAGTTAAGGTTGTTTTACCCGAAGATTCAGGACCGTAAACTTCAACAATCCGCCCCATCGGTAGACCGCCAGCACCCAAGGCGATATCGAGAGAAAGAGAACCGGTTGAAATCGTCTCGACGTCCATCGTGCGGTTATCACCCAGCAGCATGATAGAGCCTTTACCGAATTGCTTTTCAATTTGACCAAGCGCTGCGGCTAAGGCTTTTTGTTTATTCTCGTCCATTACTTTCTCCAGACTGTCACCTTACGGTGAAAGGTTTCGCGATTGAGTGCGACGTTATCGTCAACTTGCCACTTATTATACTGTTGATTCATACAGTGTCCAGAGCTGTATGAAGATTTTTGCGCCTCAGCTCAAATCATTGAAGATAAATGGTCACTGATGATTTGCAATGCATGGATGATCGCTTGCTCGCGAACACTCGCCCTATCTCCTTGAAAATAAAATGTTTCCACTCTCTGCCAACCTTGATTGCTCGCCCAAGCAAAACACACGGTGCCGACGGGCTTGTCCTCCGTCGCCCCTGATGGCCCAGCGATACCACTGATCGCTACTCCGATGGTCGCTTGTGAATGCAACAGTGCTCCGTGGACCATTTCCACCACTACCGGTTCAGAAACCGCGCCATATTCAAGCAACGTTTGTGAACGTACACCGAGCATCTCTTGCTTAGCTTGATTACTGTAAGTGACAAAAGCGCGATCAAACCAAGCCGAGCTGCCTGCTGTCTCAGTGATAGCATAGGCTACCCCACCTCCCGTACATGATTCTGCGCTAGTCATCATTTGCTGAGCAGCCAATAACTGCTGTCCGACTTGTTGGCTTAGTGCGACGATGTGGTTCATGCTACCCCCTACTTATTTTCAATCCAATCATCCAACATCATAAAACATAATGGGCACCATTCGGTACCCATTGATTCACACCACACACCCTAATGATCGTTAAATCTCAAACATCAAACTGTCTGCATCGAGGAACGGCCAGCGAATCACATGAGGAGACTGGCTCTGTTCGTCAAAAAAATACCCCACCTGTGGCGTAGCAAACACTTTGTCACCGCGAGCAATAGGCTGCTCATTTAAAGCACGATGAGTCAGTTTCGCTTCCCATGGTTCAGGGCTTTGCCAACCGATAGGTGCAAGCTCGACTCGTACCTCCGCACCAACAGGATTAATCGACAAGACTTCACAAGGTAAACACGCTTGACTGTTTTCTTTGAGAGAAACACTCAACTCATGACTACGGACGTAAAGCGTCCCAGCTTGTTGAATCGCTCTCTGCTGAGGCGGCAAAATAAAAGCCTGCTCATTTTGCCAATGGGGATCCTGCCACTGAGCAGGAAAAACATTTACATTACCAAAAAAGTCGAACACAAAACGACTGTTTGGCTCAGCGTATAACTGAACAGGGGTATCGACTTGCTCAATTCGACCATTACTCATCACCACCACACGATCCGAAAGCTCCAAGGCTTCATCTTGATCGTGGGTGACGAAAACGCTGGTAAAGCCGAGCTCATCATGCAAACTACGTAGCCAGCGACGCAGCTCTTTACGAACTTTGGCATCGAGCGCACCAAACGGCTCATCCAATAACAACACTTCTGGTTGAGTGGCCAATGCTCGAGCTAATGCGATACGCTGTTTTTGTCCACCTGACAACTGCTCTGGATAGCGATCGGCCAAATGACCAAGTTGAACAATCTCAAGCAGTTGTTTGACTCGTCGAGCGATTTCAGTCGACGTTGGACGTTGACGACGATCCATCACTTGTAAACCAAAGGCCACATTATCCGCAACCGTCATATGCCGAAACAGGGCGTAATTTTGAAACACAAACCCAACTCGGCGTTCACGAACATGAACATGGGTCACGTCACGATCACGAAAATGAATGTGTCCAGTGTCCGCCCCTTCCAAGCCAGCGATAATACGCAATAAGGTGGTTTTTCCTGAGCCAGATGGGCCTAATAAGCCTATCATTTCGCCATCATCGATGTGTAAAGAGAGCGGTGATAAAGCCTGAAAGGCTCCAAAGTTTTTGGAAATATTATCTAAACGAATACTCATACCGTCTCTTGCTCACTCTTGGTTTTGCTTTGATTATGTTCTTGTCGCCACTCAACAATCGCTTTTAATACTAATGTTAACAAGGCGATAAATGCCAATAATGACGCACTCGCGAACGCCGCTTGTGATTGGTAATCTTCATACAAGACTTGGACATGTAAAGGAAGCGTATTGGTCTCACCACGGATATTGCCAGACACCACCGCCACTGCACCAAATTCGCCAATCGCTCTGGCGTTGGTTAATATCACCCCGTAAATAAGGGCCCATTTTATGTTCGGCAACGTCACTCGACGAAACAGTTGCCACCACGATGCGCCCAAAATCACCGCCGCTTCTTCATCCGAACGGCCTTGCTGTTGCATCAGAGGAATCAGCTCTCGGGCAACAAATGGGCAGGTAACAAACACCGTGACCAATACGATACCCGGCCAGGCAAACATCACTTGTAAATCACGTTCAAACAGCCATTCACCTAACCAGCCGTTGCTGCCATAGAGCAGTAAATACAACAAACCGGCAACGACGGGAGAAACGGCAAAGGGAATATCAATGATCGTGGTCAGTACTTTACGTCCTGGAAATTCAAAACGCGTGACCGCCCAAGCGAGCAACACCCCAAACACTAAATTAATCGGCACCGTCAACAGGGCAACCAATAACGTCAAACTGATCGCATGGCGCGTATCGGGTTCGAGTAAATGACCAATATAAGCCGATAACCCACTTGCGAACGCTTGCTGAAAAATACTGACTAATGGGATCACTAAAAGTAAAGTGACCCAAAATAGCGCCAATCCAATCAGGCTCCATTTCACCCAAGGCGTTTCACCGACTCGTTTCGGCTGTAATCCTTTCATCGCCTTTTCCTTAACGCCCATGAATACGACGTAAATAAGCACCTTGCCATACATTGATCGTCAACAGTAATAACAAAGAAGCAAGTAGCACTACAGAAGCAATCGCGCTCGCCGCAGGAAAATCAAATTCTTGCAAACGCACAAAAATCATTAATGACGTAATTTCACTCACATAAGGCATGTTGCCAGCAATGAAGATCACCGCGCCAAACTCTCCTAAACTGCGCGTAAATGAAAGCGCAACGCCAACCAGCAGAGCGGGCTTTAACGACGGCATGATCACTCGCCAAAATACCGCTCGATCCGTCGCACCAAGGGTCATACCAGCTTCTTCCTCCTCTTTAGAAATCTCTTCTAACACAGGCTGAACCGTACGAACCACAAAAGGCAAACTGGTAAACACCATTGCTAATACAATCCCTAAAGGGGTGTAAGCGACCTTGATCCCGAGTTCACTAAGCACACTTCCTACCCATCCATTGGTTGAGTACAGCGTCGCTAAGGTTATTCCTGCCACTGCCGTGGGGAGCGCAAAGGGTAAGTCGACTAACGCATCCAGGATCCGTTTGCCATAAAAGTCATAACGAACCAAAACCCACGCCAGCAATAGTCCTAGCAAGCCATTAAATAACGAGGCAATCAACGCGGCTCCAATGGTAACTTTATAACTGGCCACCACTCTTGGGTCGGCGATCACCTGCCAATATTCTGCCCAAGACATATTGCTGGTTTGGATAATTAAGCCACTCGCCGGCAGTAATAAAATTAAACTGATAAAAAATAGCGAGGTCCCGAGACTGACCCCAAAACCGGGCAATACTCGTTTATGACGTGGTCGCGTGAGAGAACGGCTCATAAACCCTCTGCAAAAACTTAAGCGTAAGTAAAATAGCCACTGAGTTAGATTAGTGAAACTAAGTGGCGAATAATCGGTTAACGACGTTGTAACTGATCCATTTTAGCGCCATTGGCAAAATGATCTTGCATGGCTTTTTCCCAACCACCCGCGATAGTCTCTACCGTTAATAGTTCGACATCAGGAAAACGATCGGCAAACTCGGCTTTCACTTTTTCATCATGAATTCGATAGCTGAAACCAGCTAATAAACGCTGTGCCTCTTCACTGTACAAATGAGAAAGGTATTCGTGAGCAACCTCATAAGTACCTTTACGTTTAGCGGTACGCTCGACAACCGCTACCGGAAATTCAGCCAAAATAGAAGTTTTAGGCACCACGACTTGATAATCATCCATACCGTACTGCTGACGAATATTATTAACTTCAGATTCAAAGGTAATCAATACGTCCCCAAGACCACGCTCAACAAAAGAAGTGGTTGCCCCTCGACCTCCGGTATCAAATACCGCGACATTAGCAAGAAACTGTCTTAAAAATCGGTCTTGTTCCGCTTGATTATCAATACCAAATTCTTGCTGGGCAAAACCTAACGCGGCCAAATAGGTGTAACGCGCATTACCGGAAGTTTTCGGATTCGGGAATACGGATGACACATCGTCGCGAGCCAAATCATCCCAGTTCTGAATATTTTTCGGGTTACCTTTGCGAACTAAAAATGCGGTTGTTGAATAATAAGGTGAGCTCGCATTAGGAAATTTATCTTGCCAATTAGCGTCGATTAATTTTCCCCGATCATGCAGAACTTGGACGTCGGTAACTTGGTTGAAAGTCACCACATCCGCTGCAAGCCCTTGTAAAATAGAACGAGCTTGAGCGGAAGAACCGCCATGAGATTGGCGTATTTCTACCGTTTGCCCAGTTTTTTCTTGCCAATGCTTAACAAATAGCGGGTTATAAGCATTGAAAAGCTCACGAGCGATATCATACGATGAGTTAAGAATGGTTTGATCGGCGGCTGAAACATTCAATGATCCAACCATGAGTAATGTGGCTAACGCCGACTTAATAAACTTCATATTTGATACTCCACAATTCCCGTTGCCAGCATGGCTTCCTATTGCTTAGAGTATTAGGTAAATGAATTATAACAAAGCTTATTAATAGAACTTTTTGGAATAAAATCTAGCAATAAATTGTATGTCGATTAAACCGTGAGTTTTATAATAGACAGATGACCGAAGTATGATAAAACAGCTTAGTCTGAACGATACCTCCATCACTCAGACAACCAGACAACCTGCGGTGTACTGCTTAATCAAAAGATAAATGACTAAGGATAAACATGTGACTGATTTTCCAACCATTGAAGCGTATGTCGGACAAACGCCATTAGTTCGTTTACAAAGATTAGCTCAAGATAGCTCGAGCACCGTTTTAGTCAAACTGGAAGGCAACAATCCGGCAGGTTCAGTCAAAGACCGTCCGGCGTTGAATATGATTGTTCAGGCTGAGAAGCGCGGTGATATTCATCCTGGAGATAGGATCATCGAAGCCACCAGTGGTAATACAGGTATCGCGTTAGCCATGGCTGCAGCCATCAAAGGCTACAAAATGACCCTAATCATGCCTGATAACGCAACCCAAGAGCGTAAAGACTCCATGCGTGCCTATGGCTGTGAATTAATTCTGGTCAGTAAAGAACAAGGCATGGAAGGCGCTCGTGATTTAGCTCTGCAAATGCAAGCCCAAGGTCAAGGCAAAGTGCTGGATCAATTTAATAATCCAGATAATCCTTTGGCGCACTTTCAGTCAACCGGACCTGAAATTTGGCAGCAAAGCCAAGGACTGATTACTCATTTTGTCTCTAGCATGGGGACAACCGGCACCATCATGGGTACGTCACGTTATCTTAAACAGCAAAACTCACAAATCCAAATCATCGGCCTGCAACCGTCTGAAGGCAGCTCGATTCCTGGAATTCGCCGCTGGCCAAAGGAGTATCTACCGGGGATTTTTGAACAGTCTCGGGTCGATGTGGTGATGGACATCAGTGAACAGGATGCTGTTCAAACGGCGCGAGCATTAGCAACTCAAGAAGGGATCTGCGCTGGTGTAAGCTCTGGTGGCTCCGTATTTGCCGCGTTACAAATCGCTAAACAGAACCCTGGTTCGGTGGTTGTCGCTATCGTGTGTGATCGCGGCGATCGTTATCTCTCTTCTGGTCTATTTTCTTGAAACCAAAAGAGTATTTTTAAATGACATGATGAGCCTGTTCATCATGTCATTCACTACCTGCCCCATCGGTTGATTGCTCATTAATAGTGAAGTTTGTTATCCTCTGCGGCTGAGTTATTGACGCTCAGAACAAACAACTGGCTAACCGAGTAACTAATACCATGAGTACATCCAACGCTTCTTGCATCGAGTCTTCCTCATCTCATACCCCGATGATGAGACAGTATCTTAAACTCAAAGCAGAAAACCCCGATATTTTGCTGTTTTATCGCATGGGTGATTTTTATGAACTGTTTTATGATGATGCAAAACGTGCCTCGCAATTATTAGATATCTCTCTCACCAAACGCGGCGCTTCTGCCGGTGAACCTATCCCCATGGCCGGCGTACCTTACCATGCTGTGGAAGGCTACTTAGCCAAACTAGTGCAGCTGGGAGAATCCATCGCTATTTGCGAGCAAATAGGCGATCCGGCAACCAGTAAAGGGCCGGTTGAACGCAAAGTGGTACGCATTATTACCCCTGGCACCATCACTGACGAAGCCTTATTGTCTGAGCGTAGCGATAACTTGATTGCGGCGATTTATCATCAGGGCGGTAAATTTGGTTATGCGACCTTGGATATCACCTCTGGCCGTTTTCAACTCTCTGAACCAGATTCGGTAGAATCAATGTGTGCTGAACTGCAACGCACCGCACCGCGCGAATTGCTCTTTCCTGAAGATTTTAGCCCTGTACAGGTTCTAGCCAACCGCAAAGGTAACCGCCGCCGCCCGATTTGGGAATTCGAACTCGACACCGCAAAACAACAGTTGAATCAACAATTTGGCACTCGTGACTTGGTAGGTTTTGGTGTAGAAAAAGCCAAACTCGGTTTATGTGCAGCAGGCTGCTTAATTCAATACGTAAAAGATACTCAGCGCACTGCCCTACCCCATATTCGTGCTCTGACTTTTGATCGCCAAGATCAATCGGTTATTTTAGATGCTGCCACTCGTCGTAACTTAGAATTAACCCAAAATTTAGCGGGCGGACAAGAGCACACCTTAGCGGAAGTCTTAGATCACTGTGCAACCGCGATGGGCAGCCGTATGCTCAAACGTTGGATTCACCAACCTACGCGTCATATCGACACCATCAATCAACGTTTGGGATGGGATAACCGAGCTCAAACAAGACGCGCTATTTGCTGAACTTTCCCCAATATTAAAACAAATTGGCGATATCGAGCGTATTTTGGCTCGTTTAGCACTGCGCTCTGCTCGCCCACGTGATTTAGCTCGCCTGCGAAATGCACTGCAGCAGTTACCTGAGCTCAACCAGCAAATGGCATCACTGAAACACCCGTATTTATGTCAACTACGTCAAGATGCTCAGCCAATTGAAGTACTCTCTCAACTGCTGGAGCGAGCGATAAAAGACAACCCTCCAGTGGTGATCCGTGATGGTGGCGTGATTGCTGATGGTTATGATGCGGAACTGGACGAGTGGCGTAAATTGGCCGCTGGTGCTACCGAGTATCTCGATCAATTAGAAGCCGATGAACGTGAACGTCACGGTATTGACAGCTTGAAAGTCGGTTACAACAATGTGCACGGCTTTTATATCCAAGTCAGCCGCGGACAAAGCCAACTGGTGCCTCCGCACTATGTTCGTCGCCAAACCTTAAAAAATGCTGAGCGCTATATTATTCCTGAGCTCAAAGCACATGAAGACAAAGTATTAAATTCCAAATCAAAAGCTTTAGCATTAGAGAAACAGCTTTGGGAACAATTATTTGATCTGTTACTGCCTCATTTAGAGCGTTTGCAGGCGTTAGCTTCAGCCCTTTCACAGTTGGATGTACTACAAAATTTAGCCGAAAGAGCAGAAAGTTTAGATTATTGTCGGCCAACCTTAACTGAGAATATTGGTTTACAGATTCAAGCTGGTCGCCATCCGGTGGTTGAGCAAGTGATGAAAGATCCCTTTATTGCCAACCCAATCACGCTCCACCAGCAACGTAAAATGTTGATCATTACCGGGCCGAACATGGGGGGTAAATCGACTTATATGCGCCAAACCGCCTTGATCGCCTTGATGGCACATATGGGCAGTTATGTGCCAGCGCAATCGGCGACAATTGGTTTGTTAGATCGGATTTTCACTCGGATTGGTGCCTCTGATGATCTGGCTTCAGGTCGTTCCACGTTTATGGTTGAAATGACCGAAACCGCGAATATCCTGCATAATGCAACGCAGCATAGTTTGGTATTGATGGATGAGATTGGCCGAGGCACCAGTACTTATGATGGACTCTCTTTAGCATGGGCCAGTGCCGAATGGTTAGCCACTAAAATTGGGGCGATGACTCTGTTTGCTACTCACTATTTTGAGTTAACTGAACTGCCCAGCACTTTACCGCACTTGGCGAATGTTCATCTCGATGCGGTTGAGCATGGTGAAAACATCGCCTTCATGCACGCCGTACAAGAAGGGGCGGCCAGTAAATCCTACGGTTTAGCCGTCGCGAGCTTAGCGGGCGTACCTAAGGCTGTGATTACCAATGCCAAAAACAAACTCGCACAGCTTGAGCAACAGCGAGAGACGACGAAGAAACCATCAGCATCACTGGCTATAACTGATCAAATGAGCTTAATTCCTGAACCAAGTGAAGTTGAACAGCTACTCGCCGGTATTGATCCCGATGAGCTGACGCCACGTCAAGCATTAGAAGCCCTATATCGCTTAAAAAAATGCTTATAGATGCAGCAGTATTAAAGCAAAAAGGCACCGTCGAGGTGCCTTTTCTACATCATTAAAGCCAATTAATTGTCGTTATCGACATTAAACAACGCTTCCATATTCAGCCCTTGTTTAACGAGGATCTCGCGTAGGCGACGTAAGCCTTCTACTTGGATCTGTCTGACTCGCTCACGGGTAAGATTAATTTCTCGCCCGACTTCTTCCAGCGTTGAAGGTTCATAACCCAGTAATCCAAACGGCGCGCCAAGACTTCTTTTTGCTTTGGATTGAGCTCATCGAGCCAATTAAGCAAAGATAAGCGAATATCTTCATCTTGAGTCGACACTTCTGGATCCGAGTGATTAGAGTCAGGCAGAATATCCAATAATGCTTTATCACCATCGCCACCAATCGGAGTATCAACAGAACTGATTCGCTCATTCAAACGTAGCATTTTATTGACATCTTCAACTGGCTTGTCCAGCTCAGCGGCAATTTCTTCTGCCGTAGGTTCATGGTCCAAACGCTGTGAAAGTTCACGAGCTGTGCGCAAATAGATATTGAGCTCTTTGACGACATGAATCGGTAGACGAATGGTACGAGTTTGATTCATCAGCGCCCGTTCGATGGTTTGACGAATCCACCACGTGGCATAAGTCGAAAAACGAAAGCCTCGTTCTGGGTCAAACTTCTCAACCGCTCTGATCAAACCTAGATTGCCTTCTTCAATCAAATCGAGCAACGCTAGACCACGGTTACTGTAACGGCGAGAGATTTTCACCACCAAGCGTAGGTTACTTTCAATCATTCGCTTGCGCGCGGCCTCATCGCCACGTAATGCACGTCGAGCGTAGAGAACTTCTTCTTCGGCGGTTAAAAGGGGTGAAAAACCAATTTCACTCAAATACATCTGTGTTGCATCTAAGCTTTTGCTCGATGCATCGTATTCTTCTTTGAGGTTAATGGCGGATAGTTGCTCAACGTCAGACTCCGCTGCGTTGATAACTTCAGGATCAAAATCAAAATCTTCGACTTTAGTGACTGAATTGCTGATACTCATAACGCCTCCCCTGGCGAGCTAGCAAGACATTACAACTTCAAATGTCGGCTACATAACTCATCACAAGCATGTTTATGGTAAGTAGCGTTGTGGATTCACTGGCTTACCTTGGTAACGAATTTCAAAATGTAAGCGAACACTGGTGGTTCCTGAGCTGCCCATGGTCGCAATTTTTTGACCGGCAGTTACATTCTGACCTTCTTGAACCAGCAGTTGATCATTGTGAGCATAGGCACTTAGATAGTCATCATTGTGCTTAATAATGATCAAATTGCCGTAGCCGCGTAGCGCATTACCTGAATACACCACCGTCCCAGCCGCGGTAGAAACAATCGATTGACCTCGCTGACCTGCAATATCAATACCTTTGTTTCCTTGATCTCCTGCGGAGAAACCTTTAATTACTCTCCCTTTGGTTGGCCATAGCCACTTAGCGATTTTATCGTTATTTTGTGTCGGTTTAGTGACAGGCTGATTAGTAACATTCACTTTAGGTGTAGATTCAACATACCTGTTTGTTTTCGGTTGTTCAATAGCCGTTGTAGGCGATTTGCTGACCGTTGTAGGGAGTTTCTTACTGTTTTGAGAGATCGATACAGGATTAGAGTCTTTGCTCTTCACGGACACCGAGGGAGCGATAACAACAGGCGTTGGCACAACCACAGGAGTCGATGCTGAAGCAACGCTACCAACCGAACTGACATTCGCTTTAGGCCGAGGACCAGCGCCCGTTCCAGCATAAGCAGGAGGCGTATAAGCCGGCCCCCATAAACGCAACTTTTGCCCAGGATGGATCACATAAGGTGCTTGCAGGCGATTAAAACGGATAATATCGTTAACATCTTTATCGGTGATGTAAGAGATAAAATATAAAGTATCGCCTTTTTTTACCTCATAGTAACTGCCTCGATAACTGCCACGAGGTATTGAGTTATAGTCTTTGTTCAGCCCCGAAACTGGCGCAGGAGTGTTAACCGCACAGCCAAGCAGTAAGCAGCACAAACCAATCAGCCATCCATTTCGACACTGCCGCTTCTTCATTAAGCTAATTCACCTGCCACTAAAGGTACAAAACGTACCGTTTCTACGCTTTGAGTTATCCACTCATCACCTTGACGAATAATGCACAGCAATTGCTGCTCTTCCTCTCCGACTGGAATCACTAAACGGCCACCATCGGTTAACTGCTCAAGTAAAGCTTGCGGAACTATCGGAGCAGCCGCAGTGACGATAATCGCATCAAAAGGCGCTTTAGCCGCCCACCCTTGCCAGCCATCGCCATGTTTAGTTGAGACATTATAAATATCCAATTGTTTCAAACGGCGTTTCGCTTCCCATTGTAAAAATTTAATACGTTCAATCGAAAAAACGTGATCAACCAATTGAGCAAGTACGGCCGTTTGATACCCCGATCCGGTGCCAACTTCTAAAACTCGGCTATGTGGCTTTAAAGACAATATTTGAGTCATTTTGGCCACAATGTAAGGTTGTGAGATCGTTTGTCCAAGACCAATCGGTAACGCATGGTTATCATAAGCTTGATGCATCATCGCTTGTGACACAAACCGCTCTCTCGGTAAAGCGTGGATGGCAGATAATACCGCTTGATCATCAATTCCTTGCCGCACTAAATACTCAATCAGTTTATCCGCCTTAGGATTACTCATCTTTTATACCTTTAACCACGTCGCCATTACACCGAGCGACTCATGAGCAGTTAAATCAACCAGTATCGGCGTCACTGACACACATTTTTGCTCAACCGCATAAAAGTCGGTGCCTTCTCCCGCGTCTTGCTCTCTTCCTGGAGGTCCGAGCCAGTAGATCTCATGCCCTCGTGGATCTTTTTGTTTGATCATATTTTCAGCATGATGACGAGCGCCAAGTCGGGTGACTTGCGTTCCGGTTAATTGATCAAAAGGAACATCTGGAATATTTATATTAATCAATCGATTCGTTGGAATGGGTGAGGATAAGTGCTGCAAGACGATTTGACGAGCAATCTTACCTGCTGTCGCGAAATGGGTATTACCGACCAAAGAGAAGGCAATCGACTGTACGCCCAGAAAATGCCCTTCCATGGCCGCAGCAACCGTCCCAGAATAAAGCACATCATCCCCTAAGTTAGCTCCATGATTAATCCCGCTTAATACTAAATCGGGTAAATCATGTTTGAGTAATTCGTTAAGAGCAAAATGAACGCAGTCGGTTGGCGTACCTTGTACAGAATAGGTATTCGGCTCAATTTTTGTTACTCGTAATGGTTGCTCTAAAGTCAGAGAATTTGAGGCACCTGAGCGATTTCTATCCGGAGCAACAATGATAATCTCAGCCAAATCGGCTAATGCATAAGCCAGCGCCCGAATACCTTCGGCATAGACACCATCATCATTACTCAATAAAATTTTTAATTTTTTATTAGTCATAAACTCGTTCAACTGGAATTTCTTCAATTAATTCACGGACGACAGAGGTCGCAAAGCTGCCCGCATCCAAAGTAAAGCTAAGCAATATATTATTATTGTCGACTTGCCACTGAAGTTGCTGAGGATGTAAAGCAATCACTCGTCTGTCGTGACGCATCCGGTTGCCGCGAATCAGTTTCATTAGATCCGGCTCTGCATCGAGTGCTTGTTGCTCCAAGGCTTGCGCAGTACCTTGAGTGGGCAAAGCATTATCTCCCGCCAGTGCCGCGGTAATTTGGACTTTCTGATCAGCTAACTGTTGATTGAATTCCGTCAGTTGTTCGTCGCTAACCAGTTCAGAGACTCCGTCTTTTAATGCTATATCACCCTCAATAAAAGACTCAAAACATCCAGACTGAATTCGAGCTGAGACAATATGATTAAAAATCCACGAACGGGCAGCAGATAAATACAGACTACGTTGATTTTGATTACGAGAGCGCACATTGTCACGCCCCCAGCGCCGCGCTTCATGGAGATTGTTGCCATCTTTACCAAAGCGCTGTTGACCAAAATAATTAGGTACGCCCTGCTCAGCAAGCACCTGCAAACGCTGCACAACATTATCGATATCGGTCACTTCGCTGAGTGTCAATTCAAAGTGATTTCCCTGCAAATCACCGGGACGCAACTTTTTATGATGACGAGTCATCGCCAGCACTTGAATACTTGGGTATTGCTTTTCAAATGCGGTCAAATTCGGTAATTTTCCATCCGGGAGATAGACACTAAGCCACTGTTCCGTCACAGCATGTCGGTCTTTGAGCCCTGCCCAACCGATATCTTTGGATTTAACACCACACGCCTTGGCCAGTTCATTCGCAACAAAACTGGTATTTTCTCCGGTTTTCCTAATACACACCATGACGTGCTCGCCTTCACCAGAAAAGGAATACCCCAAATCTTCGGTGACTTTAAAGTGTTCTGGTCGTGCTTTAATTTTTGCTTTCGCCGTTGGCTGACCACATAAGTACGCCAGAGAAGAGAGAAGATCAGTCATTTTTTATTCCAATATCTGCCTACTCAACGCTCGTTAACGAAAACCTGAATTCATGGTAGGCAGTGAATGTATCCCATCGCTATCGTTAGATAACAATCTAGGAGTAAGATAAACAGACGGTATACGACTCCACATTCCATCATGCGGAGCGTTCACCAAGTCTTAAGCTTTTATTAATAATACCACGGCTTCGCAAGCGATCCCTTCTTTACGGCCAGTAAAGCCTAACCGTTCGGTGGTGGTTGCTTTGACATTAATGTTACTCGTTGCTGTTTGTAAGTCCTCAGCGATCACTTGACACATCGATTCAATATAAGGCGCCATTTTCGGCGCTTGAGCAATCAGCGTAATATCGGCATTGCCCAACTGATACCCCTGTTTGAGAACACGTTGATACACATCGCGCAGTAAAGCTCGACTATCAGCACCTTTCCATTGCTCATCCGTATCGGGGAAATGACGGCCAATATCACCGGCGGCAATCGCGCCTAAAAGCGCATCACACAAAGCATGCAACGCCACATCACCATCAGAGTGAGCAATCAGGCCCTGCTCATAAGGGATAGAAACACCACCAATTATCACCGGGCCTTCACCGCCAAATTTATGCACATCAAAACCGTGGCCAATACGTATCATGCTGTTTCCTTTTTTCGACTTAAATAGAACTCAGCCAATGCCAGATCTTCTGGCTGAGTAATTTTAATATTATCCGCTCGCCCGCTCACTAAACCTGGAGATAAACCTTGCCACTCAAAAGCAGAGGCTTCATCGGTAATGATCGCTTTTTGTTCTAAGGCTTGTTGTAGCGCCTGTAATAAAGGCTGGCAACGAAACATCTGCGGCGTTAGCGCATGCCATAACGCTTGACGTTCAACGGTATGCAAAATATTACCGTCCCCGTCACCACGCTTCATCGTATCGCGGACAGGGCTAGCAAGTATCGCCCCTACCGGATGAGATAATGCACGCTGAATTAACTGCGTAATATCACGCTCAGTGACGCAGGGTCTTGCCGCATCATGCGCCATCACCCATTCGCCTAATTGCTGTTCATCCACCAAACGTAGCGCGTTGAGTACCGACTCTGCACGCTCTTTTCCGCCATTGACCACCTTCACTCGGGGATGACTTGCTAATGATAAGGAAGAAAAGTAAGGGTCTTGCTGACTGATAGCAATAACAACCTGTCCTATCTGTGGGTGAGCCAATAACTGCTCAACCGTATGCTCTAATACCGTTTTTCCATTAAGCAGGAGATATTGCTTAGGACGATCAGCCTGCATTCGACTGCCAATCCCAGCGGCGGGAACAATGGCGGTAATTAATGGAACGTTCAAGGCGTTACCTCACCGATAATCCGATAAAAGGTTTCATTGTCTTTGACCATTCCTAACTCATGGCGGGCGCGCTCTTCAATCGCATCAAGCCCCTGCCGTAAATCATCGATTTCAGCAAACATCTCTTGGTTTCGTTGGTGCAAATTACTGTTCACTTGTTCTTGTACGTTAATTTCACTCGAGACCATTCGAAAGTCTACGATGCCATTTTTACTTAACCATAAATGGTATTGTAGCCAGCCAAATAGCAAAAATAAGGCTATCGCCAATACTCGCATCTTTTTCACCTTACTGATGGGAGCGGTACCTAATGAGAAGTACCGTCTACATTGACTGTTTACTTGCCCGCTTACTTATATCATAAGCGCCAAAATCAGGCGAGTAAGCTCACGCTTTAAGTCGTTGTCAATGAACAACTATCTCGAACGATTTAACCGACAATCTCCAAACGACTTAGATCTGAAGCGAGACGACAAGTTAGGCAATCACTACTCACATGAAAACCCTATCTGAGTAGCATTAACGATCCTAGCTCCTAGCCAACACCACCGCGCTTAATACGGATGGCTGCTGACTAAAAAGTATTAATTCATCGATAAAAACAGAAGTAATCCAAAACCTAAAATTAAACGATAAATCACAAAAGGAGTCATCCCCATTCGAGAAATGAGCTTTAAGAAAAAGAAAATACACAAATAGGCGCTAATAAACGAGGTGATCACGCCAGTAATTAAGAAATTAATCTGAATCGGTTCACCGCTCGTGATTAACTTAAGACCTAGGTATCCACCAGCTAAAGTAATAATTGGAATCGACATTAAAAATGAAAATCGCGCCGCAGCCTCGCGGGTAAAACCTAAATACAGCGCAGCCGTAATGGTTGCACCTGAGCGTGATGTACCGGGAATAATCGCTAACGCTTGTGCGACACCAACAAAAAGAGCCTGCTTCCATCCCGCTTGATACTCATCTTGGGCAAGACGAGCGTGCCTATCCACATACAAAAGCAGTAAGCCAAAAATGATCGTCGTTGTGGCAATCACCCACGCACTACGCAGATACAGCTCAACAATATCTTTCATTAATAAACCAAAAATACACGCGGGAATGGTCGCGAGAATGATCAACCAAGCCAGTTTTGCTTCTTTGCTGCGATCACCTTTGAAAATGGACGCAAAAAATGCTCGTAATAAGCTCACCACTTCATGGCGAAAATAAATGATCACCGCAGCTAAGGTGCCAACATGCACTGCCACATCAAAAGCTAAACCTTGATCTTCCCAGCCTAAAATAGCCGAAGGCAAAATAAGATGAGCAGAGCTAGAGATGGGTAAGAATTCAGTTAAGCCTTGGATCAACGCCAATATAAACGCTTCAAAATAAGTCATGATTATTCTCTAATTAACGGATTTACGGATGGAAAACCACAAAGGAATGGGGGTTAAAGAATCGAGATCTGGCGTTGCTTGCCACACCTCTTGAACCGTTTGCTCGCTGCCAGGAATCAGCAACTGGGGCGACAATTCGTACAAAGGTTGGATAACAAAAGGATAATGATAAATATCCCGTCTTGGCAAGACGGGCGCTTCGCTCGAGACTTGCTCACCATAAAGTAGTAAATCCAAATCTAACGTTCGATCTTGAAACTTCTTTGCGTTAATCTCTCTTCCCCAACGCCGTTCTATATCCCGTAATTTCTCTAGCAAAACGGGTAAAGAGAGCGTGGTAGTGATCTCCGCAACCAGATTATAAAAAGCATGGCTATCAAAGCCGACAGATGGGCACTCATAAACCGACGATAAGCGCAGTCGATCCGTTAACGTCGCTAATTCACGACATCCAGCTTCAATATGTCGATGGCGTTGAACATTGGAACCAATACCAACATAGCAAGTTATCATGCCTGTCCTCGTTCAATCACCACACCAACCCCTTTTGCTTGTGCCACCGCTCCCGGCTTGGTTAAACGGACCTTAACCCAAGGCACAGAAAAACGCTGCATAATCAGCTCTGCCACTTCTTCGGCAACTCGCTCTACCAATAAAAAACGTCCCTGCTCAATATGCTCAATCACCGCTTGACTGACTTGGGCATAATCCAATGCATCAGCCACATCATCGCTTTTGCCAGCAGGTTGATTATTATGAGCCATCTCCAAATCAAGCACTAATTTTTGCTTAATGGTCTGCTCCCAGTCATAAACACCAATGGTTGTGATCACAGTTAACTGCTCGATAAAAACTTTATCCATGGCAATATTGCCTCCTTTTTGCTGGTCGGATATCCAAATTGAGTAAAAAAACGGACTATTGGGGTTTATCACGATATCATATACCCAAACCACCTATTGATGCGAAACTCTCAAGATTTTTTGTTTCTTCATTGCCTTAATGACTATTTTTCAGGCTATTTAACAATTGCTTGCAATGATAACCGGCAACGCATGCCATTATTAAAAAACCGTCAGGTTGTCATTTTTTATCAGCAGGAAAAGTTAACGTGATGACCGCATCCAAGACAACTTTTATCAGGTTTGGGTCACGTTAAAAATAAAGAAATCCTGAGACTATACCCAAACGACTTGGGGTTGCACGCCGTCGGCAAGTGAGTACATCGCCATGATATGTGATTGGGATAAACGAACGCAGCCAACACCGCTGTAGCTTCAATTAAGAAGGGGATATTCGTCGCATTAGAGAGAGTCCCCCGCTAAACATTGGCTTACCTTACAAACAATACGTAGCCAAACAACGACGGTAGAGGCCGCTATGACGCCACTAGCACTGATCATGATTATTTGCGCCTATTTACTGGGGTCAATTTCCAGTGCGGTATTGATCTGCCGATTACTGCGTTTGCCTGATCCTCGCGGCGTAGGCTCTCATAATCCCGGAGCCACCAATGTACTGCGCATTGCCGGTAAGAAAACCGCCTTGGCAGTACTGATTTGTGACATGCTCAAAGGAACGATTCCTGTCTGGGGCGGCTATTACCTCAACATTGATCCTCTCATGCTCGGCTTAATCGGTATCGCGGCCTGCCTTGGCCACATGTATCCCCTATTTTTCCATTTCAAAGGCGGTAAGGGCGTGGCGACAGCACTAGGCGCCATTGCACCAATAGGCTTAGAATTAACCGCCATGGTCATTGTAACTTGGTTAGTGGTGGTCTTTATTTTCCGTTATTCCTCCCTTGCCGCACTGGTCACCGTTTTATTGACGCCTTTTTATACCTGGATGATCAAACCACACTATACATTGCCCGTCGCGATGCTCTGCTGCTTAATCGTGCTTCGTCATCAAGAGAACATTAAGCGCCTTTTTATCGGCACAGAGCCGAAAGTGGGCGAGAAAAAACCATAAAAAAACGGCCATGGCTATGACCGTTTCCAATGAGAACCGTTACTGCTTGATTGATTAAGCAATCGGAGTGAGTTGGTCAATCGGCCAACGAGGCCGCGCTTGAACGCTGAGCTCTGTAACATCACCATTTTTTAAGCGTTGCATACCCGCATACGCAATCATCGCGCCATTATCGGTACAAAATTCGGTACGTGGATAAAACACCTCACCGCCAATTTTCTCGGCTAGCTTCGCTAAATCGGCACGTAACTGCTTATTCGCACTCACCCCACCAGCAATCACAATACGCTTCATTCCCGTTTGCTCGAGTGCACGTCGACATTTGATCACCAAAGTATCACACACTGCATCTTGGAAAGCATAAGCAATATCAGCTCGAGTTTGCTCATCGTCACCATTGGCAGCAATGGTATTGGCAGTAAAGGTTTTTAAACCTGAAAAACTCATGTCTAAGCCTGGGCGATCCGTCATAGGGCGAGGAAACTTAAAGCGTCCAGGCGTGCCTTTTTCTGCCAAGCGAGCCAGCATCGGTCCTCCTGGATAATCGAGCCCCATCAACTTAGCCGTTTTATCAAACGCTTCGCCTGCAGCATCATCAATCGATTCACCCAAAATCGTATAATCGCCAATTCCCTTAACTTCTACCATCATCGAGTGGCCACCAGAAACCAATACCGCAACAAAGGGAAACGGCGGTGGATTATCTTCCAGCATTGGCGCCAACAAATGCCCTTCCATATGATGAACCGCCACCGCAGGGATATTCCAAGCATACGCCAAACTACGACCAATCGTCGCTCCGACCAATAAAGCGCCCACCAAACCGGGGCCAGCAGTATAAGCTATGCCGTCGATATCGGCGGGAGTCAGCTTAGCCTCCGCCATGGCGGCTTTAATCAGTGGAATGGTTTTTTTCACGTGATCACGCGAAGCCAGCTCCGGTACCACACCACCATAATCGGCGTGCAGTTTTACTTGGCTATACAATTGATGAGATAAAAGACCTTTCTCATCATCATAAATCGCGATTCCAGTTTCATCGCAAGAGGTTTCAATTCCAATAATGCGCATAGTATTCTCAGCATGCTGTCTGCTAGAAGCTGTTGACCGTGGTCGAACAGCCGCCAATAATCAAAATTCCGCTCATGTTACCTCGGCTTGGCATGACAAACAAACTTTGTACAGACAGTAAACAACAAAGTACTTTACAAAGCGGTCACGATAGGATTAAAATTCCGCACCATTTTTGATCAAGCTGGTTATCGCTCTAGTCGACAAGCTATCTTGTTACTTTGGCCACAAAATACCAGCGTTAACGAATTAACCCCTGAGGTGAAAGGCATATGCCAATAGTTAAAGTACGTGAAAACGAACCGTTCGACGTAGCACTACGTCGTTTCAAGCGCTCTTGCGAAAAAGCAGGTATCCTTTCTGAAGTGCGTCGTCGTGAGCACTACGAAAAGCCAACTACTGTTCGCAAACGTGCTAAAGCAGCAGCTCAAAAGCGTCACGCTAAGAAGCTAGCTCGCGAAAACGCTCGTCGCGTTCGCCTGTACTAATAACTGATTCCAAAAAAGGAATAAAGTTATGGCTCTGATTGACACTCTCAAAGAAGAGCAAAAATTAGCGATGAAAGCCAAGGACAAAGCGCGCCTTGGCACTATTCGTTTGGCCTTAGCCGCCATTAAGCAACGTGAAGTTGACGAACAGATTACTCTGAACGACGACGACATTTTGGCTGTGCTGGTGAAAATGGTTAAACAACGTCGCGACTCTGTTACGCAATATGAAGCCGCTAATCGTCAAGATTTAGCAGATGTGGAAAAAGCGGAAATCACCGTTCTTGAGGAATTTATGCCTCAACCATTGAGTGAAGAAGACGTTATCGCCCTGATTGACAGTGCGGTGGCCGAATCTCAAGCCAGTGGCATGCAAGACATGGGTAAAGTGATGGCGCTGATCAAACCACATATTCAAGGGCGTGCAGATATGGGTAGAGTAAGCAGTTTAGTTCGCGCTAAACTCGTTTAATCCCACACCCAAATGCATCAAGCCGTGCTATCCTCTGGTAGGCACGGCTTGTTCGTATCTACACTTTTGGTTTTTCTCTCTTTCTTTTAGGTTGTATGGCAGGACAAATTCCTCGTAGTTTCATTGATGATCTCCTTGCTCGACTCGATATTGTCGACATCATCGACGCACGTGTAAAACTTAAAAAAAAGGGCAAAAACTACGGCGCTTGCTGTCCATTTCATAATGAGAAAACCCCTTCGTTTAGCGTCAGCCAGGAAAAGCAGTTTTATCACTGCTTTGGTTGTGGTGTGCATGGCAACGCGATTGATTTCCTTATGGAATACGAGCGACTGGAATTCCCTGAAGCCATTGAAGAGCTTGCTTCTTATCTAGGATTAGAGGTTCCACGCGAAGAGCGCTACAACAACAGTCAGTCGGCATCAAATTCAACACCGCGCGTTAATAACGATGAAAAACGCACGCTGTATGATTTACTGAGTAACATCGCACAGTTTTATCGTCAGCAATTAAAAACCCCAGCCGGGCGAGGCGCAATCGAGTATCTCAAAGATCGAGGCTTATCCGGTGACATTGCACAACAGTTTGGCATTGGTTATGTACCTGACGAGTGGGACTTAATACGTCGTAATTTTGGCCAACACCCGCAAGCTCAAGAGATGCTGGTGACTGGCGGAATGCTGATAGAGAACGAGAGTGGCAAACGCTACGACCGTTTTCGTGGTCGAGTCATGTTTCCGATTAGAGATCGCCGAGGTCGCGTGATTGGCTTTGGTGGTCGAGTGATTGGTAATGGCACACCTAAATACCTTAACTCGCCAGAAACACCGATCTTCCATAAAGGTAAAGAGCTTTACGGCCTGTATGAAGTGATGCAAGCCCATCGCGATCCAGTACAGATACTGGTCGTTGAGGGCTATATGGATGTGGTCGCTTTAGCCCAATATGGTGTTGATTATGCGGTTGCCTCACTGGGTACCGCGACCACTGGCGACCACTTACAACTGCTGTTTCGTCAAACCAATACCGTGGTCTGTTGCTATGATGGTGACCGAGCCGGTAGAGAAGCGGCCTGGCGAGCTTTAGAAAATGCGCTAAGCTATCTTAAAAGTGGCAATATTCTTAAGTTTCTTTTCTTGCCCGATGGTGAGGATCCTGACAGCTACATCAGAAAGCACGGTAAAGAAAATTTTGAACACGCTGTACAGCATGCGAAGCCTCTCTCGAGTTATCTTTTTGAAAACCTGATTGAGACCCACAAACTCAACTTAGGTACCGTAGAAGGGAAATCAACCCTGCGCACCTTAGCGAATGAGTTGATTAATAAAATCCCAGATATTGGCTTTCAACAAGAGTTGGATGAAAAGCTCGATAAACTCACGGGCTTTATGAGCCATGGAAAACAACGTCGAACTCAACCAACAAGCGAGCGACCACAACCGCACAAAGAGCTAAAACGCACCCCAATGCGTGAAGTTATCGCTTTGCTTGTGCAAAATCCGAGCTATGCTGAAATGGTGCCGGAACTGTCGAGTGTCAAACACTTAGCCATTCCCGGTTTAAGTTTGCTGGTCAATGTGGTTGAAAATTGTCAGCAACACCCCCATATCACTACCGGTCAATTGCTCGAGCATTGGCGTAATAATGAACATGAAGCACTGCTGTCTCGTCTGGCAAGTTGGGAAATCCCCCTTGTCGAAGACAACCAAGAAGAACTATTTTTAGACTCATTGGACAAAATTCTTGCCCAGTGTGTAGAAAAACAAATTGAAAACTTGCAGGCGAAAGAAAGAAGCGTCGGTTTATCAACCGATGAAAAAAGGGAGCTCATAGCATTAATGCTAGAATTGAAAGCGTAACCCAGTTTAAATAGTCAGCAACGAATAAATTTGTTAATATACATGGTTTGCATTTCGCACACTATTCTTTCACCAGATACGAAGTTGGATACCGTCTATGGATCAAAATCCGCAGTCACAGCTAAAATTACTTGTCATCAAGGGCAAGGAACAAGGCTATCTGACCTACGCCGAAGTAAATGACCACCTACCTGCTGAGATCGTCGATTCTGAGCAAGTGGAAGATATTATTCAGATGATCAACGACATGGGTATCAAGGTAGTAGAAACTGCTCCTGATGCCGATGATCTCGCTTTAAGCGACGATAACACGATCACTGATGAAGATGCCGCTGAAGCCGCTGCCGCAGCGCTTTCAAGCGTAGAAAGCGAGATTGGTCGAACTACCGATCCTGTACGCATGTATATGCGTGAAATGGGAACCGTAGAGCTGCTAACTCGTGAAGGTGAAATTGATATCGCTAAACGCATTGAAGAAGGTATTAACCAAGTTCAAAGCGCCGTTGCTGAATATCCCGGTACGATTCCTTATATTCTTGAGCAGTTCGATAAAGTTCAAGCAGAAGAGTTACGCCTAACCGATCTGATTTCCGGTTTTGTTGACCCGAATGAAGATGAAACTACTGCGCCAACGGCGACGCACATCGGCTCAGAGCTGACTGGTGCTGATCTCGATGACGAAGATAGTAAAGACATCGATGAAGACGAAGATGAAGACGAAGATGGTGACAGCACCGACGATGCCGAAGAAGATACTGGTATCGATCCTGAACTGGCACTAGAAAAATTCACTGAGTTACGTAATAAATATCAAAACTTACAGTTAGCGATCAACGAACACGGTAATGACAGCTCAACAACTCAGCAAGCTTCTGAGTTAGTACTGGATATCTTCCGCGAGTTTCGTCTAACGCCTAAGCAGTTTGATCATTTAGTCACTACACTGCGTAACTCAATGGAACGTGTTCGTACTCAAGAACGCTTGATCATGAAGACTGTGGTCGAAGTCGCTAAAATGCCGAAAAAGTCATTCATCGCCCTATTTACTGGTAATGAATCGAGTGAAGCATGGCTAGATCAAGTCCTTGCGACCGATAAGCCTTACGTTGAAAAAATTCGCGCCAATGAAGAAATGATCCGTCGTTCTATTCAAAAGCTGCGTATTATCGAACAAGAAACCTCACTTGATGTGAATCGCATCAAAGACATTAGCCGTCGCATGTCAATTGGTGAAGCGAAAGCTCGCCGAGCGAAAAAAGAGATGGTAGAAGCCAACCTACGTTTGGTTATTTCGATTGCTAAGAAATACACCAACCGTGGTCTACAATTTTTGGATCTGATCCAAGAAGGTAACATTGGCCTAATGAAAGCGGTGGATAAATTTGAATATCGCCGTGGTTATAAGTTCTCAACCTATGCAACGTGGTGGATTCGCCAAGCAATCACTCGTTCTATTGCTGATCAAGCGCGCACCATTCGTATTCCAGTTCACATGATCGAAACGATCAATAAACTGAACCGAATTTCGCGCCAGATGCTACAAGAGATGGGTCGTGAGCCTCTGCCTGAAGAATTAGCGGAACGCATGCAAATGCCGGAAGATAAAATTCGCAAAGTGCTCAAAATCGCCAAAGAGCCAATCTCAATGGAAACGCCAATAGGTGATGATGAAGATTCACATCTAGGTGATTTTATTGAAGATACTACGCTTGAACTGCCTCTAGACTCAGCCACGGCAACGAGCCTAAGAGCCGCAACAAGAGACGCTCTGGCTGGCTTAACACCACGTGAAGCTAAAGTTTTACGGATGCGTTTTGGTATTGATATGAATACAGACCACACTCTTGAAGAAGTGGGCAAACAGTTCGATGTTACTCGCGAACGTATTCGTCAAATCGAAGCCAAAGCACTGCGTAAACTTCGTCACCCAAGCCGCTCAGAAACTCTACGCAGCTTCCTTGATGAATAACTAAAAACCAACGTGTTTAAAAGGTGAGCAAATGCTCGCCTTTTTTTATTACCCCAAATGCTAAGTGAATAAAAACTAAGCGCTATTACCCTATTTTCCGGCTAGACAGACACCCAGCCTTCCCCTATAATCACACACCTATCGGCCCCTTAGCTCAGTGGTTAGAGCAGTCGACTCATAATCGATTGGTCCGCAGTTCAAGTCTGCGAGGGGCCACCAAATTCCAGAAGGTTAGTAAGCGTAGTGTTTACTAACCTTTTTTTATACCTGACGATTTTGGGTCAGGTAAGCCCCGCTCACACACTCTTCTCTTTCTCACTCAAGCTACTTTTTAGTACTCTGTATCATTACCGATGAGAGCGGAGATTGTGCTTATTGATAACCGCAAGAGAGAAAGGTTTTGCGCCAGATTCAAGAGCTTGTGCCAATTCTGAGACCTTTCGGTAATAAGTTACTCTTCGCCCCGATAAAGTGGTGAGCTTTAGTGCTACTGGTTGATGTGCTTTCATTGTGTGTTCTCATTACCTGTTTGCTGAGTAAATTCTTGCAAGGCCTGTAGCGCCTTTTCAGCCAGAGTGCTTTGCACAAAAATATGGTCATGATAATAACCAGCAATCACATTAGCACTGATCCCATAAGACGCTAACTTAGTCGCGAACGCAGCGGTTAAACCTACCGCCTCTAAACTAGAATGCACGGTAAGTGTGATTAAGCTAAAAACACTATCAAACTTGAGTTGGGCAGCTTTGGCTTGTTGTTCTAATAACACTAAGGTTAACCCCTCTTGCTCTCGACATGTTGCGATTGGATCTAAGTGCCAATACTCAGATAACGGCCCCTTCACGGTACAAAATACGTAATTGCCCTCGATGATCTGTGGTGACATCGACTTTAGTAATACCTCTAACTCGCTAATTGCTGACATTTTCTAACCTTATCTACTACCTACAAACGTGAAGAATATACGGTGAAATAAAATAAGTTTAATTCATAATATTAATCAAACATTAGGAAAGATAATATCCAGCACCCAATAGGAGAAAGAGAGGAATAGATTGCTGTTACATGGTTGCTTTAACGTTTGGCTACGACAAAAAACTTACTTATCATCATTACAATCATTCACTCAACAATGGATTCCAACAGGATAAAAAACTGAAAAATACAGATTAAATAGCATTTAAAATAAAGAATACTTCACAAAACAAACGCCCACCAAATCCAGGTTAATTCTTGAAATTAAGATTCAAAATAAAATCAATAATCAGACTTTAATTTCAATTAAAAACAAAAAACCAGATAAAAACACCAATAACAACAAATCAAGCAGTCACATATTCCAAATTTTTAAAAGCGCGTTATGATACACGAAAATGACCTAGAAATGAGCCATCTCCAAGGGCACCTAGCCACTCCTTCAGGGCCTTTTGAACAATAAAATCTATTTTTATTAAATGGTTATATACCCAAACGACTTGAAATTGCAGGTAGGCGGCCAGTGTGTGAATCCCCATGAGCATAGACAAACTATGTGATTGTGGGGTGAACGAGCACAGCCAACACCGCTTTAGCTTCAACAAGTAGGAAGGGTATACCGATGTACTTTGATTGAAATTATTGGGTAAGAATCATATGTTGGAAAGCATTGGCATCGTCAACCTTTGGGCCTATTTGGTCGGCGTTTTTTTAATTGTTATTGTTCCAGGGCCAAATTCTATTTTCGTGCTAACGGCTAGCGCAAAGTATGGTGTGCGTGGCGGATATAAAGCAGCAATGGGCGTCTTTACTGGTGACGCACTGCTGATTTTTTTAGCCTTTTTGGGCGTGGCTACCGTGGTCAAAAACTCACCGGCCCTGTTTCATGCCATTCAATATTTGGGTGCGGCCTACCTACTTTATCTCGGTATAAAAACCATTACCCAGAGTTTACGAGTTAAAGAATCTCAGCCTGAAGTGAAATCAGTTCAAAGCAGTAAAGGGATCTATTTTAAAGCGTTAGGACTGAGTATCCTCAATCCTAAGATGATTATTTTTTATGTCTCATTTTTTATTCAATTCATTGATTTTAATGCGCAAAGTACCGGTCTATCGTTTTTAGTTTTGGGCGCAATTTTGCAGCTGTGTAGCATGCTTTATCTCTCGCTACTGATTTTTGCTGGTTTTGGGATCACGAATAAAGTTAAACAACATAAAAAACTAGCGACGCTATCCAATACTTTTATTGGCTCACTGTTTGTTATGTTTGCGCTAAGACTGGCTTTAACCGCTTAATCTTTCGCCATAAAAACTTCATCACAATGCCGCCTCGCTGACACAAACCCCACTTAGCATAACGTCAACATCACAGTTTGTGAGGACGTTATGCTATCTACGAGCCCTTTTAAATTACCCCGAAAAACCCCTTTTGGACTGGCTGAACACTTTGCAGAATGGGCAACAGGATTAAGTCAACTCGATAAATTTTATCATCAGCGTCCCGCACAGTGCTCCAGCGCGGAATTTTTACGTTTTACCTTAGAGATATTAGGGATTGATTATCGCGTCACTAAGGGCTGTGTATCACAGATACCAACAACGGGCACGACCATTGTTGTCGCTAATCATCCTCTCGGATGTGTTGAAGGCATTATCCTTGCTGAACTGCTGCTATCGGTTCGTAATGACGTCAAAATTCTCGCCAATCACTATTTAAAAACGGTGCCAGAGATCGATGAGCTGTTTATTGGTATCGATGTATTTGCCAGCGAGAATGCCAGTCATGCCAATCTCTCTGCGTTACGTCAAGCTCATCAGCATCTTGCCAATGGGGGCGTTTTATTGATGTTTCCTGCTGGGGAAGTCTCACGGTGGGTAAACAATAAACCGCAGCGAGTCGAGGATAAAGAGTGGAGCCAATCAGTCAGCCGTTTAGTGAAAAAACATCAAGCCACCGTCTTACCAATCTATATTGATGGCCAAAACTCAAAACGATTCTATATGGCTGGAAAAATACACCCATTACTTCGCACACTCTTACTGGGTAGAGAGCTACTCAACAAACAACAAAGTTGTATTGAAATAGCGATTGGAGAGACCATTGCTTGCTCAGAAATCGCTACCTTAGATGATCAACAACTGGTTAATTATTTACGCTTAAACACCTATTTACTACAAAACCAACGCTGGATAACTCGTGATAAAACGCAGCAAGATCGAAGCCTACCGCCTATCGTTGAACGGCTAAGTCTCGAGATGTTACAACAAGATATTGATACCCTGCCTCAAGAATGTCATTTGTTGGATCATCAAAACTTTGCCGTATATTGTGCCAGTGCCGAGCAAATTCCGGCAATCTTGCATGAAATTGGTCGAGTCAGAGAATTGAATTTTCGCCACGTCGGTGAAGGAACTGGACTGGCCTTAGATATTGATCACTTTGATCGCGATTACCTGCATCTTTTTATTTGGGATCGGACAGCACATGCGTTAGTTGGCGCTTATCGTCTCGGATTGGTCGATAAATTAGTCGAGCGACACGGTATGCATGGCTTATACACACGCACTTTGTTTCATTACGATCAGAGTTTTATCGATAACATGGGTAAATCTATTGAGATGGGGCGTTCGGTGATCGACAGAACTTATCAAAAAAGCGTCGCGCCATTACTGCTGCTCTGGAAAGGCATTGCAACCTATATTGATCGCCACCCTGAATACACACACCTTTTTGGCCCAGTCAGCATCAGTAGCGATTACAGTGAACTTGCGCGTCAACTATTAGCTGACACCATGACACTGCACTACTACGATCAAGAGCAGGCCAATTTAGTCAGTGCCAGCCACCCGCTATCAAGTACCCATCAGCTATGGAATGCCAGCTTACTATCAGCCTTAGCTGATCTTCAGCTTTTATCACGAGTGATCGCGCGTATTGATGATGGTAAAGGGATTCCTGTATTGCTGCGCCAATATTTAGGCTTAAATGGTCGCTTAGTTTGCTTTAACGTTGACCCTGATTTTAATGACTCATTAGATGGGTTAATTATGGTCGATTTACGTCAAGTTCCGGTAAGAACGCTCGCCCGTTATATGGGGGTTGAAGCCGCTCATCGCTATTTAACGCGATATAAAATGGATTAAAAAACAGGCACGCCTATAAAATGGCGTGCCTGATTATTATATTTTTAATCTATAGTAGCTCTTTGCTAGCATGACCAACCGACACTCTCATTAGGTGGACGATGTCGCTGTACTAGGATCTTCGCTTTGTAAATCATCATCATGCTCTTCCATTCGCCAAGGCAAACTCCCCGGTGAAATATGTAAAAAGTGCAGATACTTCTCAAATTGATCCAAAATATCATTGATGATGTCGCGCTCTTCATAACCGTAGACATCGTAAGCTTGGCCTCCGCGACGAAGAAACACTTCCGCTCGATAATAGTAATCATCATCGATTTGTTTCTCTTGCTCGGAAGCAAACTCGGGCATCTCATAAGCACGCAGGCGAATCTCATAAATAAACTCCACTTCGCCCGCTTTCTCAACATCAATAATGCAGCGAGTATTGAGATCATCAAAGGTCACTTTTGCTTGCCAACCTTTATTTTCAAGCTCCTGCTTAACCGTATTCATTGCGGTAAGGCCAGTCTGCTCAATAAATTTCTCCACACTGGTTTTAGATGGGAAATCAATAAGATGCGACAGTCGCTTTTTCCAATTGGTTTTACCTTGTAGATGCACAGGTAACTTCATATCGTGCTGTAAACTGGTCTCATGATGCCCTTCAATCACTAACGCTCGCCACATACCAATGCCACCGATTAACATGATAATTGCAAATGGTAAGGCACTCACGATTGATGCCGTTTGCAAAGCGCTGAGCCCTCCTGCCAGTAGTAGCACCGAGGCAACCAGTCCTTGCGTCACTACCCAAAATGTACGCTGCCAGACTGGCGTATGCATTGCACCACCCGATGCAAGTGAATCAATCACCAATGAACCGGAATCTGAAGAGGTGACAAAGAAAGTGATGATCAGTAATACCGTAATAAAAGACACTACGGAAGAGAGAGGCAACAGCTCAAATAACTGAAAAAGCGCGACAGCATGATCGGCCTGAACATAGGTAATCAGCGAGCTATAGCCTTCAACCATAATTAAATGCAGTGCGGTATCGCCAAAAATAGAGAACCAAAGAAAGGTAAAGATAGACGGAACCAACATGACTCCAACCACAAATTGTCGAATCGTTCGACCGCGACTTATTTTGGCAATAAATAAGCCGACAAATGGAGCCCAAGCTATCGTCCAGCCAAAAATAAATAGGGTCCAGTTACCAATCCAGTCACTCGATTCATAAGCTTGCAAACTAAATGTTCGTTCAACAATATTACTTAAATAACTTCCCGTATTTTCTAAAAAGGTCTCTAATATAAAGATGGTCGGTCCAACGACAAATACAAATAGCATCAAACTGATTGCTAACAGCATATTAATAATCGATAAACGCTTAACACCTTTATCCATACCTGCGAGCACTGAAAATAAAGCTAAGCAAGTAATCACCGCAATCGCACCAATTTGGAAAGGTACTCCCACTTCGACACTTGGCCATAAATAATTGACTCCGGCATTAATTTGGGCAACCGATAAACCTAATGTCGTAGCAATACCAAATAAGGTACCAAGAATAGCGAAGATATCGACAATATGACCAATTGGACCATGAATACGTTCACCAATCAAAGGATATAAGGTTGATCGCATTGATAAAGGCAAACCATGCCGGAAAGCAAAATAGGCTAAACACAAGCCGACCAAACCATAAATAGCCCAAATATGAAATCCCCAATGGAAATAGGCAATTTGCATGGCTTGTTTAGCCGCTTCAATGGTTTCACCGCTGCCTGTCGGTGGTGAGGCATAATGCAATACTGGCTCGGCGACACCAAAGAAAAGTAAAGCAATACCGTATCCTGCGGAGAAGAGCATCGCGAACCAAGCTGGAAAGCTATATTCAGGCTCCGCATGATCGGGACCAAGTTTTATATTTCCCCAGCGCGTAAAAGCTAACGAGACAATAAAAATTAAAAATAGGGCCACCGCTAACATATAGAACCAACCAAAGGTTTCGGTTATATAGGCTAGCGTCGTCGAAAAAACGTTACCCGCGAGACTAGGATTTGATATGGTTCCTACTACCATTAGTGCTATGACAATTACCGCCGGAATAAAAACCGGAATAAGCACTGTCGAGTTAGATTTCTCTAACTTATCTATCATAAAGCCTCCTGCTTTATTAGTTCTTATTGAAAAAAAACCTCCTCATCATATAACATTTTGCCTCTCACTGCGAATAACACTATCAATTCAATAAAAATAACCATCATAAAAACAAGCATCAACAACAATTAAATTCTTTTTAAAACAGTGGGTTAAACAAAATTAGCGTGTCATTTTAAAATAATCAAACTCAGGCAATAAATAGCTATATTTACAGGTAATATTATGCAATTACTCGGAATTATCACTCGATAACTCCGCTACAAAATATTCCGCTAACACTGCTAAATAATAATAAAAATCATCTTCATCACAGGTGGATTTTAAGCGTTGTAAATAGAGTGTCGCCCAAGGAAAAAGATGATCCGTTAATAACTCAATAACCGCAGATTCTTGACCTTGTTCGAGGAAATGAGCAAGGGCTAATAACATTAATCCAAATTGATCTTCTGGTTCCTGACGGGCGAGTTGCACCGCTAAACCATGACGCTGAAGAAATTGACGATAAGCCAAGGTACTTTCGCCCATCACGATATGCTCAGGATCTAAGTATACCGATCCCCAAGGCGGAGCGGGCATATCCCCTAGCCCTTCAAATAGTACACTAAAGCGCTCAGGTTGTGGTTCCGGTAGACGATGACACAGGGTTTCGATCGCCTTAGGATCGCTCCAAGAGAAATAATGGGCTAATTGAGGCAGATCGTGTAACGCATACTGCGCAGGCTCACTCTGCGGTGGATAGTAAAATAAACTACCAAGGATTCGAGGAACAATGGCTAACATTGGCTTTCCTTTCTGTTGTAAAAAGTGCTCAGCCCGTGAGCCAACTCCCAGCGTATTCGCTTAAGGTCGCCGCTCTCACAGGCTGAACGGTACATGCTGTTTAGGAGAAGAATACGCTCAAAGTATCCTCCCAACTGCCACTACATGGTTATCCACCATAAGTTATAGAAGGTAATACGTGAAGCCAGCTCGCCAAGGATCATCAGTGCCGCACCGCTAAAAAGCAAAGGTTTAACGGCTTGTTTTTTCAGTAAGACCCACAAAGCAAGTACCAGCGCGATAGCCATCGCGAACAAATAGGTGTACCAAAACATCGTTTGTGCATTCACTAAATGCGGTACTTGCTCGGTTAAAAACGCCATATAACCGGTACGAGTCGCAAACGAAATCGCTGCCCCAACGATGACCGCTAACGCACCGAGTCGTTTAGCACCGAGTGCTAAAGCACACATCCCACCAGAGATAGCAACGGTTAGCCACAAATGTAGCGACGTATAATGGCTATTCCAAGCCGGGACGGTGGCCAATTGATAAACCTGCGTAATCGACCAAGCAAACGCAAGGCCTAATAATACCGCAATCCCATTCAACCATTGGTGCAATGTATCGGTAACGGTAACGTTAAACTTGGTTTTCAGTATATCGCGTAGGCGAGGTGCACTGAGTGCTACCGTTAAAAAAGCACAACCAAAATAGAGACCACTTAAAACAATTTCATTACTCATCGGTGAACGGAATAAACCAAACAGCAAGTTAAACGCACGCTGAGGTTGTCCCATATGTAAGCCACCAATTGCCATGCCTACAGCAAATAAAATTACGGCAACCAGATTGATTTTATGACGCTGAGCATTGGTAATTTGTCCAACAAGACCAGCAAGAAAAGCCAATAACATCATACCAACCGCGGTTTGGCCTAACACCGTAAAAAAGACTAAAGGTAATTCATGCATCTTTTACACCTCTGAAGGGTTTTGAACAGCACCGGTTTTATCACCAGTCATACGGGCATCCGCGTGCGCTTTGATGACTAAACTGGGTTTGGTCAGCTGCGGATCCGGTAAGGGTGCGACCGCATTGGTATCGCCATATTTGGCGCGTAATGTGGCTATCTCATCAAAATCAAGCGCGCGCTGTGGGCAAGACTCGACACACACGGGTTTTAAACCTTGAGCCACTCGCTCATAACAGCCATCGCACTTCGACATCACTTTCTTTTGTTCATCAAACTGCGGCGCACCATAAGGACAACGCATTTCACAATAGCGACAACCAATGCATTTATCTTGATCAACCACCACTAAACCATCTTGTTTCCGCTTATGCATCGCTCCTGTCGGGCAACCTTTCACACACGTTGGTTCAGCACAGTGATTACAGGAGATGGATAAGTAGTAGTTGAAGGTATTTTGCTGCCAAGCATTGCCTACTTTCTGCCACTCACCACCACCATACTCGTATACTCGGCGATATTTGGGGCCTACCTCTTGCGCCTTCTCATCTTTACAACTGATTTGGCACGTTTTGCAGCCAGTACATTTGGATGAGTCGACAAAAAAGCCATATTGTTTCATTTAAAAATCTCCTCAGATGCGCTTAACGTCGACCAAATTGGTGTGTTGTGGGTTACCTTTAGCTAACGCCGTTGGCCGTAGCGAGGTGAGGCGGTTGATACAGCCACCAACATCAACACCTTGTTTATTAGTCTGCGCCCATGCGCCCTCTGGCATCGCCGTTACACCGGGCATGATTCGTGGTGATACCTTCGCTTTAATTCGCACTCTTCCTCTGTCATTAAAGACTTCGACAAAGTCATCATTGTGAATACCTCTCGCTTGTGCATCGATGGGGTTGATCCACAAAACATCCGGCGCAACTTCTTTCAATTGAGCAACGGACGAATACGTTGAGTGGCAATGGCCTTTGGTATGAAACCCTGTCAATTGCAACGGATATTTATTCAGCATCGGTTTATCTTCGATACCTTCGACGGCTGGCCAGTATTCTGGGATCGCCGAAATTTTATCTCCGGGCAGTAATTGCCATTGAGTCGCCAATTCTGCTAACTGCTCTGAATAAATCTCAACTTTTCCTGATGGCGTTTTCAACGGATGTTGCAAAGGATCATCACGAAAATCTTTCAACGCAATATGTTTACTGCTATCTGCGATCCGGCGATCAATCACGCCCATACCATCGGTTTGCTCAAACGGAGGCAAATGCGGTTCTTGTTTACGCACTTGGTTATAAGCGTGTTCAATCCACTCTTGGTAGGTGCGACCTTCGGTAAACGCCTCTTTCAAACCCATTTTATCGGCGATTTCTGCCAAGACATCGTAAGTCGGCCGATTTTCCCACATCGGCTCAATCGCTTTTTGTAAGCGAACCAAATAATGATAAGAGCCTGATTGATAAGAGTTATTAATTAACTCATCGGATTCTAAGGTTGAAACATCGGGCAATAATAAGTCGGCATATTTAGCGCTGGCTGTCATGTGGTTATCCCATACCAGAATAAATTCACACAAAGACTCATCACGCAGCACTTTATCGACTTGGTTAAGATCCGAATGCTGATTAGCGGTGATATTAGACGCGTAATTCCATAGAAACTTCACATTGGTCGTTAAACGATCACGACCTTTGATGTAATCTTTTTCTGGTGTCATCTCGGTGCCGCGAGTAATCGCATCGACCCAGCTAAAACATGGAATCGACACTTTGACTGGGTTTGGTATCGCCAGACCCGCTAGTGGATAATTGACACTGCCTCCCCAAGTACCAATATTGGTTCCAGGACGACCAAACTGCCCGGTCATAATTGGTAGCATCATGATCGCGCGCGCAGCATGCTCACCGTTTTGTGTGCGTTGCACTCCCCAACCTTGAGAAATCCACGCCGCTTTAGCGCTAGCAATTTCACGAGCCAACTGACGAATACGTTGCGCGGGAATTTCGGTCAATGCTTCCGCCCATTCTGGCGTTTTTTCAATCTTGTCTTCCCCAAGACCGAGAATATAAGCTTTATATGATGAGTTCGCTGGCGCACTGGCGGGTAAGGTTTCTTCACTCCACCCTACCGTATATTGGTTAAGCATAGCCTCATCGAGCAGATTTTCTTTGATTAAGGTATGGCCAATTGCCGCGACTAACGCCGCATCGGTTCCCGGGCGAATCGGTAACCATTCGGCATTAAATGCCGTCACGCTATCGGTGCGGCGAGGATCTATCAAAATAACCTTCGCGCCGCTTTGTTCGAGAGCATGATAAATTTCCGCAATTTGTCCGCCCCCTGACATGCGTGTTTCTGCCAAGTTTTGACCAAACATCACCACTAAATCAGAGTTTTTGATCTCAGCAAAAAGCGTTTGTTGCTCAGTGCCGTAAATATTCCCTGCTTGTCCAAAAACAAACGGCTGAATCCGGTTAAGTTGAGCTTCTGAATAGGTATTGTGCATATCTAAGAAGCCACCAGCTAAATTAAGCAGGCGCTTACACGTATTACGGCCTTGTAAATTCGCCCCTGTCGTTCCACTACCATATTGATAGTAAATGGCTTCATTACCATAAGTGTTGATCACTCGTTGCAATTGCTCAGCCACAATGGTGGTGGCTTCATCCCAACTGATGCGCTTGAATTTACCTTCACCACGTTCACCGACCCGCTTCATTGGGTACTTTAAACGGTCAGGGTTATAGGTACGAAAACGAGCTGAGCGCCCCCGTAAACAAGGGCGAATTTGATGCTGACCAAAAATAGCTTCATTGACCCCATCTTCTGGAGAGATCTTAACGGCCACACCATCGCGCACATGAACTTTAAATGGACAACGACTGCCACAGTTCACTAAACAAGCGCTATAACGGATCTGTTCTGGGCTCAGCGAGGATGATGGTGTTGGTGCAGCCAGCGCATTAAATGGCAAGCTGATCGAACTGGCAGCAATCGCTGCGCCAGAAGCAACCGCAGAGCTTTGTATAAACTCACGGCGCGTAAATAGTTTTTTGATTATTGATGTGGACATAGACCCTCCAATGTATCGGCCTATTATCCAAACCTTGCATGATCTTCCCTATGATCACTATCAATGAAAATGTAATTAGCGGTTACACTTTTAAACATTTACTACCAAATAGTAACAATAATAGTTATCATTATTTTTCTGTTGATTTACGAAATTGCCACTCAATCGCATTAGCAGGACAAATCGGACGGCATTGACCGCACCCATTGCATAAGTCCTCATTCACTACGGGTTGTTGATTCGGCTCGCACTGAATCGCTTGAGTTGGGCACTGCTCAATACACAATTCACAATAACCCAATAAACGATTATGACACTGATAAGCAAAGGTCGGTAAGAGCTCAGTTTTCGTGGCAGGCAGCAGCGCCCCGGTTGGACACACTTGCGCGCACTGAGTACACAATTGGCAATGATTGTAATCTAGACATAACTCAGGCCACTGGCCTGTTAACTGGATAACGGAGCTTGGGCACGCTTCAACACACAGACCACAGCCATCACATAACTGCCTGAACGTTGCCTCTGCTAATGCCCCCGGTGGACGAGGTATGGCGCGTTTCGGCTGATCATCCACCTCATGATAAGCGGCCTTACCTCTGGCAACTAAACCACGAAAAAGATCACGGCGACTAAAATTACGGGGACTCTGACTCATCATCACCAAGCTACGATAAACAACACTCTTCAATCATAGCGCGAAAAGACGTAAAGCTAAAAGTCTTGTTCATGTTCAAAAAGCAGATGACCTTGCTTGCGCTTACTGACTTGCGACAATTTTGAATATTTGCTCTATTTATGTTAAAAAACAAGTCAAAGCATACACCAAAACTAGGTTATTTAGCCTCATTCAACTAAAAGGAGTATTACGTTGAATCTTTCTTCGCAGCACCATACCGCTCGTAGCGCATTAACGAGCCTGACAACACCATTTATCTACACCACATTAGGCGTTATTGGCGCACTCTCATTATCAGGCTGCTCAAGCACATCATCGACACTGTCAGCACCGCTTTCTATTCCAGACAACGCGATTATTGCTCATCGCGGCGATTCTTATAACGCACCAGAAGCGACCTTACCGGCTTATCAATTAGCCTGTGAATTTGGGGCAGACTACCTTGAAGTCGATCTACAACGCAGTAAAGATGGCGTTTTAATTGCCGTACATGATAATAATTTACGCAATAAAACCAATATTGCGGAGATTTACCCAGGACGAGCCGATAGTCCAGTAAGCAGTTTTACTTGGGCTGAATTAGAGAAATTAGATGCGGGATCTTGGTTCAATAGCGCCTATCCAGAACGCGCAAGAGAAAGTTATCGTGGCTTGCAATTAATGACCTTAGATCAAGTCAGAGAGGTTGCTGAAAATTGCTCACATCAACCTGGCCTTTATATCGAAACCAAATTACCTGAACTGTTTCCAGGTATCGAAGCGGATCTGAGAGCGAACTTGCAACAGCACGGCTGGCTAGATAAGGAAATGAAAGGTAAGGTTATTTTGCAAACTTTTGAAAAAGAGAGCTTAATTCAACTGCAAGCGGAAATGCCTGATATCCCTAAAGTCCTTCTGCTATGGACTGGCGACGGTTATATCGATATGAAACCCACAGAGCCAAAACAAGATGATGAAAGCTGGGCGGCTTACTACGCACGAGTGCAAGTCGCATCAAAATCGGCTTATGAAGAATGGATAGATTTTGCTAAAGACAATGGCGCGATTGGCGTTGGCCCATCAGGAACTCAAACCAACTTTGCTGACTCGTGGTCGAGTAATTTTAGTTATATGGATCTCGCTAAACCTTGGATGATAGAGATGAATCAGCAAAAAGGGTTAGTGACTCATATTTACACCTTAGATGATGCTGAAGATCTTATCCGCTATCGCGATCGAGGAGTCACCGGCTTTTTCACTAACCGTCCTAATCTCGCCGTCGAAGTGTTAACTGGACGTCCAGCGAAAAACGTTACCGCAACGCTAGTGAAACTTGGTTATTAATCTCAATCAACGTTGATGGTTTCTATAAAAAAATCCCGTATCAATACGGGATTTTTTATTTATCTGGCAATAACTTGCTTCACTCAAGCTACCGATTTAACGCGGCTAATTGGTCGCAGAGAAGAATGAACGAGGGAATGTCTGAGCGATATCGGTAAAGACACCATCCACGCCCCAGTTAAATAATTGGTTGGCTCTTAGTAGGCTATTGACGGTATAAACGTTCACTTTGTAGCCTTTGGCTTTAAAAGCAGCAACCTGCTCACGAGACAATCCTTCATTTTCTGGGTGAATATATTCAGCTTGGCATGCCTGTAAAATGGATTCCCAATCTTCCGACAGTGTCTCTTTAGTAAATAAACAAGCGGTCGGATAGTGCGGCGCACGCCGTTTAAATTCATAGAGAGCAATATGATTAAAACTCGAAATGATCACTTTTCTGTCACTATCAAGCTGTTTTAGTCCCTCAATCACGCCCTCAATTAATTTGAGCGTTTTCTCCCACCCTGCCGTACAGGATTTTATCTCAATATTAGCGTCGAGTTTTAGCTCATTAAGCAGTTCAATAAATTGGCGAAAGGTCGGGATCGGCTCACCAGCAAACGCATCAGAGAACCAGCCACCAGCATCAATATTCGCTAGATCCTGTTGACTCAATTCATACAGGCTACCACTGCGATTGGTGCAACGATCTAATGTGTCATCGTGAGAGATCACTATCGTATCATCACCAAGGATATCAACATCACATTCCAGCCACTGCACCTTATGTGTATGGCAAAGACGAAAAGCAGCTAAGGTATTTTCAGGGGCTAACGATGACATGCCACGATGGGCAAAAAGTGTGTTCATTTTCAATCAACTCTCTGTGAATTGTTGCATTTCGAGCGCAGATAATCGCTCGTTCGAGCTTGAAATGCACTATACCGGAGTCAAATTGTTAACAATAGAGTGGACGGTTCAGAAATGTGATTAGCCGTTGAAAATCAGCCAATACACAACGCAACCTAAGCTGTAGGACAGAAATAAAGTATCATACTGATTGTCTTGAGCATCACAATTGATCATCCACTGCCTTGGCACGTTTCTGGACAAAAGTGAGTCAGTGAAATACCTAATTTAGATAGTTCAGGATTAGCTAAATTATGGAGTAGTAAAGCTCGAATAGCTCTCCAAAAGTTATCGAATTCAGAATTTACCGATTCGGAGATCGTTCAATGGGCTAGACTTTCCTATTTCATTTATAGCCCCACCAATCTTCTCAGCTAGCTCTTGGCTACCAGAGGATAGTAACTTACAGGCTCTGATATATAATGTTAGGTCTTCCCCCTTAAATCCTTTGAATAGCTCAACAAACTGCTCCTGAGAAAGCTTATTCAGCACTTCAACTTCTGACGAGTTATAGCTATTAGTGCCTTTCCTCAACTCAAGAATTTCCATAACCATTGGTTCAGGTTTTAACTTTAGGTACTGCTCCCTTAGCTTTTCTTCGAACTTCTTATCTTCAATACCAAAAGGATTTGCATCTATGCTATCAACATTAAACACTTCTGGATTATCTTTTCTAGATTCGATGAAGAATTTAATAAGCTCATCAGCTTTATCGTTTCGCCCAATAGTTCGTAAGACCGTCAATCCAGAGCTATATTGAGAGACCGAAGCATTAGGTCCTATATCTCGCATTCCATCTTCAAAAGCTAAAGCAATATCGTTTTCGTTATTGTCAAAAGAACCGTGAAATAGCTTCCAAGCCTCATCCCACTTAGCACTAGCATGTTGAATTTCAAACTCTTTCTGCTTATGCTTACAAAGAGGAATCAACTTTTCTTTGTCAAGAAAACCTTGCTCAATACCACGAGCAACAGCCAAGTCGATTTCATCGGTATATACGTAACCATATCGATTTAACGTCATATTCCAACGAACGGTTTTTTCTGGCGTCCATCCCAATTTTTCGTTTTCCTTTCTAGTCCCTGATTGGTTTACAAACGCAAAATCTGGAATGTACGCCTCATCAGCACCATGGCAGTAGTAACACCAACTGAGCACTATAGTGGAGTGAATCACTTTCTTCTTGATACTTTCATCGAAGCCATCAACAAGCTCCAAAAACTCATTTGTGTGCTCGACTATTTTTCTGATGACTCGTTTGTTTTTGATGTTCAATCCAATACAGCAATCACGAACATAATCTCTAAACTCGAAGTTTTCAGCACACATTATATCGAAGCACTGTTCAGCGGTTGGTTCGAAGTGAAGTTGTCTATCTACGATTTTCTCTTTGTACTTCCTGTAATCTTTGAAAGTATTGTCACCAGCATCCTCATTAAGCAACAAGACAACCTTGCAACCTTTTTGCTCCTTGAAGAAAGAAACTAACCCCATGAAGTCTTTGATAGTGATTCCCTCGCTATGACGCTCTAAGTCATCAAAGCAAATTATTGTCTTGTTCATCGCCAGCTGAGAAATTGAATTAATAAGACTGCCAATACCCCCAACATACTTACTCACATAGGGAATTTTTGTATCCTTCACCAAGTCAGCAACTTTCTTTGAATAGCCTTTGATGTTAGGCGCTTCTCCAATTCGATTTGTATCAATCGTGTTTAAGAACGTAGTTTGCTTTAGCTCAGCAATAGAATTAATCCCAAACAATGAAACGTAGGAGTATGATTTTAAAGCGCATTCAATTTTGAACTCTTCGATGTACTGTTCCCAACTATAAGTCTTACCGACCCCCCAATCGCCTTTGATAGCAAGTACTTCGGGAGTATCGGTGGAAAGAAACCTTCGTACTTGCTCTTTAACTAATTCAACTGACATGTATGCAAATTTCCTTACAAAACAGAATGGTACTCCGACAACTATAAGCCTGTTAATCAATATATTGAATAGAAAAAGGTGTGTTCATAGGCATTTATCAAAAAAGCGCAGGGGAGCAGATCTTTTGTTTGTCCATTATTTTTAGTATGGAAAAAACCGACAAGCAGAATAAGGTGTATTATCGTTCTAACTCACTTTGGGGCAAAAGTGTTTTTGAATTTTTAACAAATTAGCAACCCCGTATTAGGTTGATTATAGCAATCGCATAGTAGCTCAAGGAAAAATCAAGCATGTATGAAAAACAGGCTCACAGGAGCCTTATCAACGTTAACTCCTGAGATACCCATACATTTCATTTACTAATGTCGTAAATGGAAATACCTGTTGTCATAAAGGTAACGCGCCAAGTTCAGATATGTCTCATATTATCCTCGTAACCCCAACCACTTATGAGACCACCATGAAACCTGCGGCTAATGTATCCCGATATCTGCTATGCAGCTTTGCCTTTGTGCTGCTCTATCCCACAGCCATCGATCTCTATTTGGTTGCCTTGCCACAAATTGCCAACGATCTTTCTGCAAGTGAATCCCAACTTCATATCGCCTTTTCTGTTTATCTTGCGGGTATGGCTTCTACTATGATGTTTGTAGGACGAGCTGCTGACCGTTTTGGCCGTAAACCTGTCGCCATGTGTGGGGCAGTGATCTTCTCGCTTGCTTCGACGTTGGCGGGTTCAGCTGAAACCAGTGATAGCTTCCTAGTTATGCGATTCTTCCAAGGCGTTGGAGCGGCATGTTGCTATGTTGTGGCCTTCGCTATTTTGCGTGATACCTTAGATGATCAAAAGCGCGCTAAAGTGCTTTCAATGCTTAATGGCATAACTTGTTCTATTCCCGTGCTAGCACCTGTTATCGGTAATCTGATCATGATTAAGTTTCCGTGGCCCGTGTTATTCACCGCCATGACGATGATGGGTGTTGCGATAGGTTTAATTGCTTGCTTTGTCTTGAAAGAAACCTTGCCGAAAGCCAAATGCACCGTTTTAGTTGTTAGTGAAGGCTCGAACGAATCTCTGTGTAACCGCTTTTTTATCTCGCGCGTTATTTATACTTCTTTAGGCGTCACCGCGATTCTCTCTTATGTAAATACATCACCAATGATCATAATGGATTTACTTGGCTTTACTCGAAGTGAATACTCAACGGCAATGGCACTACTCGCGATAGTAGGTATGACAACATCGTTTTCAGTGCCATTTGCTCTGTCTTACTTCAAACAAACCACATTAATGTTCGCAGCACAAATCTCCAGTTTGCTGTCGGCTATCGTTATTCTTGCGGCTCACTTGAATAGCGATAGTTCGACACTCTATATGGTAGGATTTATTTTGGTCAGCATGAGTTTTTCAATGGGATTTGGCGTGGCGATGAGTCAGGCGTTAAGTCAGTTCTCTCGCAAAACTGGACTGGCAAGCTCTATGCTTGGCATAGGACAGGTTTCTTGGTCTGCATTTTACATTTGGTTCATGGCAACATTAGGTGTGTCGGCCGTGATGATGTTAATGATAGCGTTGGTTGCGAGTGGAGTTATTGGACTCTCTATAATATTATTATTTCCAAATCATAACGTTAGTGAGCTTCATGAAGAAATCTCTTGCCCGACTTGATCTCAATTTATTGCTCACTCTGCAGTTGCTCTTGCAAGAGCAAAGTGTCACGAAAACGGCGAAAAAACTGAATGTAACCCCCTCATCGGTGAGTAAGTCACTGGCTAAATTACGTGATTGGTTTGACGACCCTTTATTTGTGAACACACCGCTGGGACTTAAACCAACAACGCTTGCAACGAGCATGCAAGAAAGCTTGTCAGACTGGATGCAAATCGGTAATCAGATTGCATCGCGACGCGGTGATGATGCGCCGAGTGGTGTGAAGTTTCACCTTGGCGTCGAGTCGCCATTGTCACTCATTATGGTGGATGAACTGACTAAACGAATTCATGACACGTATCCCGATTCTAAAGTGAAGTATCACAATTGGGATTACGATTCATTAGACGCGATTACGCGCGGTGAAGTGGATATCGGTTTTACGGGGCGTGAGAGCCATCCTCGCTCTAAGGAGTCGCTAGAACTGCTGCCATATTTCATCAATTTTGAAGTTCTATTTTCCGACCTGCCTATGGTGTATATCCGAAAAGACCATCCAGCGCTCAAGCAAGAGTGGAATTTAGATACTTTCTTAAGCTATGCCCATATCAATGTTACATGGGAGAAAAATGACAGTTGGGCATTGGATGAGATCTTGGCTGAGCAGGGGTACACCCGAAATGTTAGATTAACAATGGCGAGTTTCGAACAAGCTTTGTTTGTTGCCGAAAAGCCCGACCATCAAATGTTAACTACGGCACCAAAGTATTGTCAGCGGTACTGCGAGCAGATTCACCCTAATTTGCTGGCGTTGCCTATCCCAATTACGGAAGATTGTCAGCATAAACTACTGATCCCGTTTACTATGATTTGGCACAAACGTAATAATCAGAATCCTAAAATCGTATGGTTGAGGGAGACGATTAAGAACCTATATGGCACAAGTTAAACTATTAATTTTGAAGTAAAGTAATGAACAGCCTCCCACCTTGATGCTATCAATAGCCGTAGGAGTGAGGTCTTGCCTTCCATTAGATTAAGTATTTTAAAATCTTGAACTCCATTATCCACTTCGACGTTGGTCTCAGCTCATTTTGGGGGCATAAACGTTTTAAAAATGGCAGCGTACCGATGTGAACGCTGCCATTTTTGTATGATACGTGAATACTCAGTATGAGACTTTATTCCTCTCCTACATCAGCTGTAAACACACAAAAAAGTATCATACTTTTTTGTGTCATAACTCATTGATTTATAATGATGGGATTTTCGAGTCAATTTAAAAAGTATCATACTTTCATTCTCGATTCATACTAACACCAAATAAACTTATGACAAAAAAGTATCACACTTTTTTATCACATTGTATTCGAACAGAATTAGAGCGAATGGTTGTCTTACATCGGAGAAGGATAAATTGTCCTTAACACTTCAAGCATATTATGCATACTATTCGTTACTAACTAGTCAACAAAATACTGGTCTCACTGTTGAATACTCCATCCAACTCTCGAACCACACGCAGTATAGAATCAAAGCTCTGCAGATCGCTGGTGCGAATTAAATCCCTAAGATCAGTACTGAATCCACTTGAGTTTTTTCAAATAAATTGCATGTGCCCATGAACTGAGACTTTTCAATAGGTGAGGCAGGATAGGCAAAAATCGATTGTAAATTAAATTGCTTGGAATTTATAAATAAACTGCATCAAGTACGCCTTCATATTCGGGTTTATGCATGAATTCATCCATGTAAGCTATACAAAAACTGGAAAATGGAGCTTCTTTGCTGCGCATTTTGCACAAGCGGTAAATTGCTTGCTCATACGCGAGGTCATTGTCTGCGTCGCCAGTCTCTAATTTGTTGAAGTACCTCTTTGCAGCACTAACGTCCTTATCAATTTTGTTACGTAATTCAATGCGGCAACGAACGAAATCTGAGTGATTGAGGTTATAAAATACAATCGATTGGTCTGCACGCATAAACTTACGAGCATGTTTTTCTTTAGAAAACCGGGGCATAGCTTCACCATCAGGCTTAAATTGTAGCAACTGCACATCGGTAGCTTTCAGAGGATCAAGCAGTACGGCTTGTTCATCCTCTAAATCGCAGTCAGGAGTCTGAGCTCGCTTGCTTTCATCGCAAAGCGGGAAGTGGTCGGCTTTGCCGCCAGTCACGCCAGTTACCACATCGGTTCGGCGCCGATTTGCAACTATACAGCTGTATCGATAATTTTGAAGGCAGAATGCTAACCACCAGTAACCCTCATGAGGTGTTACTGTCGATAGTGTTTCTTGCACACGCTTCTTAGGACGAAAATGGTCGACATCAACATCTGTCCCCTGCTGAGGTGCTTCTGTGTACCAGCATTTATAGTTGAACAGGGAGGCTAATAATGGTTTAACCACTTTCCAGTGATCCTGATTCTTATTTATAATATCAGATCGTTGTTTTTCATTTTTTGCATCTCTCAGTGAGTCTGAAAGCTGCTGAGCTTTATCTCTCCAGCCTTGCGGAAGTTCGAGCTGGCTGAAATCAATGTCTAAGTGCCTCATTTGCTGTCTTCTTCCTCTTCGGCAGCCAGCATCCGCTGAACAATCGCTTTGGCTCGCTCCTTTCGAATCTGTTTAAGTTCTGGCGTTTCAGTAACGACTTCAGATTCCCGTTCCACTTCTCTGCGCATACGCAAATATTGTGCATATTCTTCATCCCAGTGGGCAGTGGTGAAACCTAAACCTTCTATTGCTTTGTCGATCTTCCTCAAACGCCCTGCCTGAATAGGTGATAATTCAGTCTTTTCGGTAAAACGTCGACGTAAGCGAAGTAATCGCTCTGTTGAATTATCCAGCGTTGTACGCAAACCAAACATATCACTAGTGAGTATTCCGCCGTATCCCATACCTCTGGGGCTTTCTTCGGGTTCTTGAGCATATACCTGAAGGCTAGAATCACGCCACATGACCTGCACTTGCTCCTTCTTTAATTCAGCAATAGCAAGTGGGTGATGTGTCACCATCAGCAAATGGCTGGTTTCGTGGTTAGGCACAAACTCGCTCAGAAATTTAAGATATTTCACTGCCCATGAGGGGTTGAGATGAGTGTCCGGCTCGTCAAGTAAAAACAAGGAGTCTTTTCCTCCAGTAAACTTGAGCAAACCTAATACGGTAAGAAGTTGTTGCTCACCTTCACTGAGCTCTCGGAAAGTGAGTGGCTCTTTGCTACTAGATACCTTCACCCTAATACTTACTTCAGAGATGATTTCGGAAAGTAGTGTACTTTCGAGCATTTTAAACAGTTCATCAGGGCTAAGGTCTTTGGCAAACTCTCTGAGTGCGTTTACATCGGACAAAAACAGGTGAAAGAACTCATTGCGAATATTGCTGCCAGTCAAAGAGGTGTCTTCTTGGCGCGTGACCTTAACGGGTGACAGCGTGTACTTTATCAGCTCATCTAAAAAGCGACGAACAACGCCTCGTGCACCCCAGAACAATTCACCTTTCTGTTTGGCCCAACCGGGTTGGCGCATCACAAAATGAATACTATCTAGGCCTTCGATATCTAGGTGCTCGCGCAAAAAGGCTTTTTCTGCGCTGTCTTGCTCAGACAAGAAAAAAGCTAATAGAACAAATTGACTGTGATGGGGTTTGGCATAGAACAGCGGACGTATATCACCTTTAAGGTCAAGTTCATCTTTTAATAAACGACGGTAAAAATCGGTGCGATGTTTCTTAAAATGGTTTTCCAAACGATCACTGGGGCCTGAATAGTAGGCAAATACATAATTTGGCAAATACGGAGCTTTACCTTCTTTGTCGCGCTTCACTTTTGAAAACGGAATGGCGCTGCCTGAAGGTTTCTCACCAAACATGTCATCATCTGTGTCATCTGCTAATAAGTCGCGCACATGTACTTGGTACTGCTTGGCGGTTGTGCCACGTGTTGGGTCGGCATCAATCGTTATTTCCAGCCAGCGCTCACTGGGCTGCTTGGGTTTGTGGGGTTCGCCAAGCCGATAAACTAACTCGTATGAAAACGGTGGTACTTCCCCCAAATCGAGGTTACGAAATATCGCGACCAAGGCTTCCAGCACGTTGGATTTACCCGAGCCATTACGGCCTACCACAACAGTCATCAGGTGGTCTTCGTCAAAGTCCACAGTTACGTTTTCAAGGTTTTTAAAACGGGAGCGAATATGTAATTTATCGACTTTCATGGGCGGTCCTTAGCGCTAAGCCTTGTTCATTTCTTCTGTTTCAGCTAAAGCAAACCAATCTTGGCCATTGTCACTGCGCTCAAGCTTGACAATAGACTTTTCGATAGCAAGAGCGTTACGAATATCTAGAAAGAACGATTCAAGTTGATCGGTGCTGCTGTCGCTGGGGTAGCCAGCTGCCGCTAACAATTGCTGGCCACTAAGCGGCTTTCCAGTTTGTTTTAATGCTTCAACTACTTTTATAATCTGTTTGTTCATGCGGTTACCTGCCTTCTTTTTTGCAGTGGTTCGTTTCAGCTTAGGTTGCTTTTCGATAGCTCCACGTTCGGCTTTTATTTTTTCTAACAAGGCCTTAGCGCTATTTTTACCGCTGATCAACTCTGGGTTAGCGCTACGCCAATCGGCGGTTAGGTCCCCGCGAAAGGCTTTGGTGAAAATGGATTGAGGAAGATTATTCACTAGCTCTGTAGCCATATTGACTTTTTGCTCAATATTGTCAGCACAAGCAAAAAGCTCTTCAACTCGACGGACGATTTCAACCTGTTCGTCAATTGGAGGAATAATTGCGAACAATGAGTAGTGCGCCGTAATAGGAACAAAGTCTCTTGTTGTTTGGGACTTTATAGCATCTACTTGTGATGTAAATGCATTAGACTTGAGCATTAGTGCATAATATTGATTCAAAACATATTTTTGGTTTAATCTTATGTATGTAGTTTGAGGGTTTAAAACAGATGCTCTGTCTGCGATACCTACTTTACCTATAGTTCCTTTATGAGAATAAATGACATCTTCAGCCTCAGAAAAACCTACTTTTAACTTCTCTAAAGGTTTTCCAGAAACCTTCGGGGCTCCATCATAATCAATCTTGCCATTGTCGCTCATCTGAGCCGCGGTAATAAAAGGAAGCCCTTTTTCAGTAAACTCTAATGATTTTGGATGGTTGGACCCATGATTGCCATCTTTAAGGTCTATTATTACGCCCTTACGTAACAATGATGCTACTGAAAGAATACTCCAACTTTCAGGGAACCTAGATTCTTTTAGTGCATCAGGTAACGCAACACTATCTGGCAATCCTCTTCTCGTTTTATTGTTTTCTGGTAGTTCACGAACAGTCCAAGCCGATTTTAAACTAGAAGCTCGCCAATTCCCTGTCAACTTGCCACTCACCGCAGCAGTGAGGATAGATTGGCGAAAGGTTTTTAGAATGTTGGGAATGCGTTCGAGACGAACTTTGGTGGTCGCCACCTGTGCCAGCATGAGGTCGAGTTTGTCGGCGATGGCTTTTTGTTCGGCTAAAGGGGGGAGTAGGAACGGTAACGTTTTTGCTACGGCACCGGAGATTTCCTTAAAGGTAGTACCTGTTCCTAAACTCTCTGCTAAATCCCTTATACTTCTTAGGTAGTAATACGCATAGTCCGAATCAACCCCACAGGGAAAAACGAAGTTCTTAAACCCTTGATTGGTTGATATATCATTTTGTGCGATAGCAACATATCCAATCGGCGCACGGCTGCTGAACAGTAGGCTACCTTTCGGCAATATTTTCGCAGAGCTTGAATTGTATCCTTGGTGGCTCAAGTCTCTGGCACCCAAACTAATATATTTTCTTGTATAACCACTCAAGTCCGCTGGTGTTAACCAAGCAATTCCGGTCCCAGGTGTTTTAAAGTTATCAGGGTTACCTGCTTTCGGAGTGCCACCTGCTACAACTTCCGCGACTTCGCCAATTTTTAGCTCGATCCAGTTGTATGAATTGACTGAACTCATCAATTCATCTCCAAAGCGGTTAGCAATCCGTCGAGCTCCCTCAGAGCTGCTTCCAATTCTTCTTTTGCCTCTTGCGCCAATACGTCCGGCTCTGACAAACCGGTTACATCAATACTGTTTTTATCTTTCAACCAACTGATATCTAGCGAGTCGCCTTTGGTGTTGGCAATCCACTTGCGGCTAAAGCAACGCCAGCGGGAATGAGCGAGTCGGTCATCGCCCCTCTGGTTTTCTTCCACGGCATCTTTATCGACCTCGATCTCCTGTGCGCCGAAGCTGAATTCACCTTCGGTGCGTTTGCTAGTGCCGTCAGGCTTATCACCAAACACTTTCTCAAAGGCCCCCATGTGTGGGTCTGTGCCCAACTCTTCTGGCGTAAAGCCAATATCAGAATTGCCAAAGGGGGTTCGCTTGCCAAAGCTTGGCATATTGGTACGTAGATCGTAGACCCAGACATTCTGAGTGCAGCTTTCTTCCTGATATTTGTCTTTGACTGATCCCTTGGTGAAAAACAGCACATTGGTATTTACGCCCTGAGCGTAAAAGATACCGGTGGGCAAGCGCAAAATAGTGTGCAGGTTGCACTTGTTCATCAGGTCGCGGCGCACCTCGGTGCCGACACCGGCTTCAAATAACACGTTGTCAGGCAATACTACGGCAGCACGGCCACCGGGTTTGAGCCCCAAATAAATATGCTGTAAAAAAGCAAGTTGCTTGTTCACATTCGGGAATGGAATATCGTTACGCAAAGGACGTTGCCCCCCAGCTTTATTACCAAAAGGAGGGTTAGCTATGATTACATCTGCTTCTGCCAATTCAGCCACGTCATCAGTCAGTGCATCACCATAAATAATATTTGCATCTAATTCATGTAGGAATGTATTCATTAAGCAAATTCGACGAGTATTTTTCTCTATTTCCACCCCTTGATATTTAGGAGGATTAGCTTTGTATTTTTCTCGTAAATATTTGTTTCTAATATAGCTGTCAGCAGAAACCAAGAAGCCACCGCTTCCGGTTGCAGGGTCTTGAATTAATTCACCAAGGTTGGGCTGTATTAATCTCACTATAGTGTTAACTAAAGAGCGTGGAGTGAAGTACTGACCAGCTCCAGAACGAGTATCCTGAGCACTCTTATCAATTAACCCGCTGTATACGTCACCAAACCCATCTTTTCCTACTTGGTGCCACTCTATTTTTGAAATGCCATCTATTACAGCTTTTAAATTCTCGGAGTGTGAAAAAACTGTTGTAGGAAAAGCATAAATTGCCTTTACAACTTCATTTTCAACAGAAGCACCTAAGTGAGTAAGCATTTCTTGATAAAACCCTAATAGCCCATCTCCTTTATAAGATTCCAGATCTACCCAGCGATAACCTTTAGGTATCAACTTTTCTGAACCATTTTCCTGAGCAATTTTAAGAAACAGCAGATAACTTAGTTCAGATACATACTGGTAATAAGTGATCCCATCGCCACGAAGTATGTTACAGAGGCTCCATATCTTTTGAATGATGTTATCTTGCTTCATTAGCAACTCCAATCTATTAATATTCGATTTATAGTCGAAATTCTTTTACATCAAGAACCTTCATGCATTGCATAAAAAAAACGAAGCTAAATGTTCCTCTATTAATTTTATTAGCCACACCTTTATAACTCTCATTAACACCAATAATTGCTAAACGTCGGCATAATTCGGCATAACCGACACCCGCGCGTCGCAACTCTGCTTTGAGCAAATTTGAAGCTCGAATATTCAATGCATCCTTATCCATCGTCATTACATAATGTACAATAATGACCTCAATATACCACATATATGTAGATATATCAACGTAAAAATACAATAAATCTACATATATGTGGATTTATTGTAACCATTTTGTGAGTAGACTTTGCTGAACAAATAGAATGAATTTATGCCACAACAGCTGATCAGATCCCGAGACAATGGTCTTGCTCATATCCAAGAAGCTTGCCAAAACGCAACTGAAAGAGAAACCAAAGTACAAGGAATTCAACTAGCCAGTGTATAAAAGAGCTTTCTAATACATAGGCTTGGTAACCTTCTGGCTGGATGAACAGGCACTGTCCAATTGGTGATATACACAACCTAACGGCAAACGTGGGTGGGACTTATACCTACTGTGATTTAGCAAATCAGACCTTTCTGACGCTTTAGGGAGTGATGCTGAAAAGCCCCGATTACAGTACGTCAGCAAACAAGTGGGTATCAAGCCCCAAAATTCAAAAGTACGGTTACTCACCTCGTGTTGGATGTCACCGACCTAATGGTTTTTGGCGAAGGGGAATGCAAGGTGCGTAAAAATGGCAAAGAAAGGCACCGTACATCGCGCAAAGCACACTTGGCTGTAGATGCTGCTAGCCAGCAAATTCTTTGAGCCAAGATGTCTTTGGATAATATCGGCAACAACTGCAAAAAAATTGGCAAAGTATCCGACGACGTTACCTATAATACCAAAGCCTGCTATCAAAACGAGCAGCGCAAAGGAGCAACAACTAATACAATTTATAACACTAATATTTTTTCTGCAGACCTAGCCACCCAGGACTCAAGCGCTTCATTTTCACTCTTTACCTTATTATCCGGATGCCCAAGATAAGAGCATACTTTGGTATTTGCTGAATTAAATTGTCGCTTCCAGCTCATAGCATTGAGCCCTTTGTCTTTATCTCGGCTCATCAATTCTTCAAGTATATTTTGGCAGCCAGTTCCGGAATTTTTCGTTCGGAAGAACAGAGTTGATAAACTTTCATCTTTGGTTAACTCAATTTCCAAAATTTGAACGGTTGTCGTGTCATCACGTTGGATAGTTGCGTGACAAAACTGCCGGGGCCGACCGTCAATCAAATGAGCACTACGACAACTCTGCTTCGGTACATCACCCATTTGATAATCAATCTTCCAACTATATTTGGATTCAAGTTGCTCAAGCATAACTTGGAAAAATGCTATTTTCTCAGGCGATTCGATTAACTTGGGAGGTTCTAGATTATCAACATCGGCACGTACGCCTTTACCGGTATCTTTCCCTTCTTGTAAACTCGCTAACTCTTCCTCTGACTGCTCCTGATTATCATCCAATTCAGGTTTCGTATATGGTGGTAATGCTCTTACATGGCGAGGGCTTCTTCTATAATCAGGCTCAACATCAAAGTTCAAACCAGATCTTCCCAGTTTGACAAGATACCGTTTTTTACTCGCTTTAGGATTGCCATCCGGATCAAGTTCTTTGATATTAACAAGTGGTTTATTCGGTTTTCGGGGCTTATCTCCATTATCAGGCTCTTCCGAATCAGATTCGATATAAAGAACATCATCAGGATGTGAGAATACTACGGTATATAATTCTGGGGATTGTAGACCCGAAATGGAGCGGATTTCACGGATATAAATGTGCTCGTTTGACTCACCGCCAGTAAATCCAGCATACGAAATTTCACAATTCCCTAGGTCAGGAGGTGAAAAATCAAACGTCCACCTTTCTCCGTTATCAATATCTCTTGCTGTTCGGTTTATTTGTGCAAAGATAGAGCAAAAACTTTCCTCGGCTTCAGGAACAAAGAATAACCAAGTGAAAAACTTTCTAAACTGCAAGCTATTCAGATATCTAATAGGTATATTAGAGGACAACTCAACCTCCCCAATCCAATCCTGAGCGGATGACTTACCTAATTGCCAAGTATTTCCCTGATACACAGAAGCTCTTGCCACTTCTGCTGAATGGAAAAATAGCATTCGCGCCAATTCAATAGCAGGTAGCCAATAAGTTCGTCCCGCTGAATCAAGGCGATAAACAACCAAATCATCAACTTGTTCCGAATACTGTCCGGCCCGGTGTAAAGAACTGGGAATATCCCCATATCGGAATTTTTTCCAGTGACTGATACCGGGGACTTGAAATGTCCCACTCCATCCCTGAGCGACATTCTCAATTGACTCTCTTGGGAATTTAGTGCCGGCCGTTAGGGTTGGCAGCATATCAATCGGTAACGGTTTACGAATCGTATGCTTTTCATCATGCCAAAAATAGCAGACGACCTGCCAGTCATGCCCAGATTTTCGATACCAATCACCGAGTAATACAAGCTTTGAACCTCTGGGAATGCTACGAATTCCAACCTCATCCAACTCACTCATTTCTGACGTCATCTTATCCCCAACATTTCCAACGCGATAATTTCTAGTTCAATTCTTTCAGTAACTAATTCTTCTCTAATGTTCGCTGCTCTAATCAGTTTCCAGCGTTTGATTGTTTGATTCTGTTCGAGCAAATGATGAAAAGCCGATTTAAGCCTAATTATTTGATAGTCTTCTAATGATTCAGAATGTAAATCCAACCACTGCTTAGTCAAAGGTAAATCGACCAAATGTTTCTGAACTGAATTTGCTCTTGGCAACTGCTGAATCAAATGACTTGCAGTCAAACGTGGTCGTCCTTCAACTTGAAATAAATGTTCATAAATGACCGTCAATGCCTTTACATTTTTTCTGTCCCAACCAGGATAGTCGACGTTTCTAAATAATTCAAAAGCGGGGTATTTTTCAGGATGATGGCACATTAACCATGTATAGTCGTTGCGGTATAACCACGCATAAACACGGCCACCTGAATTAAGTTTACGTAATTTCTTCACCCCAAAATCAGAATGTTCGGCCATCAATTTAACCCATGCATTTCTATGTACTTTAATTTCTGCCGAAGACTTACCAGTAGCGATGAACACTGGTGTAAATCGTTCTTGCTCAGCAGGAAACTGTTTCACCTGCTTTAATATTTTGGACAAACTTTTATCCGGGGTTAATGCAGCTATAACCATAAGATGACGGAGCGGATTAAATGATTTTCGATGCTTACGAAACAGATTGATGAGCCAACTTTTTTCGTTCATTTCAGGTAAAAATGAATCCAAGAATGAGTTTTCCCAAACTTGTTTTAGGCTCTGATGAATGTCTTGATGTTGAACACGACTTTTATGAGTAAACCCAAGATCGTTAGCAAGTTGTTGGTAATATAGTGACCAACGGTTTACCCCTAAACCTTCCAAAGAAGATGTATTCAGTAGTTCTTGGTGATATTCAATGACCCGTTTTTCCGAATGTGTGAGATCAACACCTAGCGTCTGGCGCGAATGGCATTCAATAATAGCGGCGTGATAATGGTGCTTTTCTTGGGGATGAAAGGGAGCTGTGGTATCTTCAAGTTTACAGTGATGATCAATACAAACATCAATACCAGGCAATTGATGCATACGCCTCCAATAAGGTTCTCCCAATTCAACTAATTGCTCTTCGAAACATTGTGGACAATATCGAAAATAGGCAGGTATCGGCACACGACTCGCCACTATACCCACACGCGTATGAATTCCCCCCCCATCCTCAGACCCCATTGAGGAAATAACACCTCTTGTCTGCTGATCAGATAAGAATGGAAAATACAACGGTGCTAACGTAAATTGAGTAATCAGCTCTTTGATACTGATTTGCCAAACAGCTCCAGCATTATCAATGAAATATTGTAAATGGCTAGGCAAATCAGGAATAGCCACTGCACTATCAGTTCCCCAAACATCTCTGACTACAGCTTTTTGGTTATGCGCTTGCCCGGTATGACACCCATAACGGGCAATACAGCTATAAAGCAGCTCATCTTCATATGGTACGGGGAAATAAGTTAGCATCTTAACCAGCCAGCAATTCGTCGATCGGATAAATCAACTGTCGCTCTAATAATGCTTCGTACTGCGATCCTGTTTTATCAATATAAATTTTCCTTAAATCATGATCGGATAATTGCCCCCAATCACTTGAACTCGTATAGACAGGTTTCTCTTTCTTTTTCTTCGCGTTAACTGGTTGATGAGCATCTTGAGTTAAAGAAGTCGTCACCAATTGCATTAAATGAAGAAGTTGGAGGTCTGGGTTTCTGGCCAAGGCATCGGTAACTAAAGGGCGAGCAATATCTTCTGCAACTCCCATAGAAACGATTGCACTAATCGCTGAGTTAGCCACATTATTTTCAGAGGAATCACCAAGCTCGACGGGTTTCGGTTTTGGTAATGGTTGAGAGACAAGTCTATCAAAAGCACCGATTATGCTTTCTTCCAATTTAGGAAAAACAAGATCATTGCACTCTTCAACTTTCTTCTTATTCCCACTTCTTAACGCTTCCAACATCGGTCGGACAATTGAAAATTCCTCTTCAAACACATCATTGAATAGTTCAACAGACAACATCTCGTCTTCGGCGCTGCCTGCTAACAAAATGGCACGCGCCTGAGCCAAACAAAACAGTTTTACAACAATATCCGGGATGCCCTGACTCAGTTCATAAAGCTTATTGGTTAAGGGTTCTGTTCTTTCTACTTTGTTGTTCAGCCATTGATAGGGCCAGAGTTCGGTCAGAAAGTCCTCCCAGCTTTCATCAAATGGCAATCGGTCCCAAACAATACTTCCATCACCGCTCGCTCGGCGGGCTTGGCGAAACTCACTGGTAAAGAGCCTCAACGCTTTGGGAGTGCCAATTAGAACCACTGAAACCTCAACAACGTTAACCAATGTGACCAGAAAATTAATCATTTTCTTTTCACCGCCACTCTTAGCAAGATTCATGTGCTGAAACTCATCAATAACGAGCAAGCCAATCGCATGGATCAGGCAAAGGTCTGCAACATCTGCCATCATTTTACCGATAGTTGGTCGGCCAGAAGCATATTTAGCCCGATAATCAATATTTAGGCGTCGCCCTAAAGCGATAAAGAAGCTCAGACAAAAATCCGAAAGTGATCCGTCGTGTGGGCAATCAATTTTTAACCATGGAACCTGAAGTAAATGATACTCAGGATGATAAATTACTCGATCGTAAGTATTAAGTACCAGATTTACAGTAGTCGATTTACCCGCTCCTGATATACCAGCAATAGCCATAGAAGATGCAGGAGAGTCGACTTCATCATGAATATAAGCGGTTAAATCTTCACGTTGAACTAAATCTCTGATCGTATTGAGCTTACGTTTAAAAGTGGCCGTATTCGGATTTCTGTTCAGGTAGCTGGAGCGAATTAACTTAGACAGTTTTTGCTCCACAACAATATGATTGGTCTGCGGTACAAAAAACGACCTAGTCAACCGGTTAATCGCATGCGTTCGAATATGGCTTTCCAAATTCAATTCAGCAGAATGATAGTCAGGTCGTTTCCTTAGAGTTTTAGCTACATCAACGGGACTCATAATTATCGGCAAAGCAGCAATAAGCGGATTATCATTGTATTCTGGTAATCCTTGATCTTTATAATCAGCTTCAGGATAACGAGTGTTATTATAGTTATTCATCTGAGTCATCCTCTTTAAGCAAATCTTTTAATCTCGTTGGCAACTTAAAGCTTTTCTGAGCTGGTTTTGCTCCATGAATCGGTGTAACCGTTGCTAATGAATCACCAGATTCCTGATCATTCTTGGCCGACTTTTTGTCTCGCTCATATTGTCTTTCGCTACTTTTATTACCCGAGATACCTTTCGCTCTTTGTGCTTTTTCTGCTTTGGTGTACTTAGGTTGCTTTGCTTTTGCTTCATCAGCAATTTGTTCAAGATCAGTCACCAGGTTAACGGAACCAGCTCGGGCTTTTAATCTAGATGTCGCCGCTGCCGTGTTTTGCTCATCACGAGTAGTCCAAAGCTCCCACATTGTCATGTTGGCAAATGCTCGGCTCCGCTCAGTAAGGTGTGCAGGAATAAAATCAGCATAAGAGTCAGATGGTCTCAAATAAATCGTATTTGTGGTATACAAGTCATACGCCACTGTAACTGATTTGGGGCCTAGATAATTACCTTCGAACCATCCCCAATCTAACGCCTCTTTACAACTGTAGTAACAACCAAAAAGCTTTAGTCCATGTTCAGTGATAGTCGCCGTAGTATGCGGTAGCAGATTTACGTTAACTAACTTCGGATCTGGTCTACGAAGTAAGCCGGTCCGATATTCAATCCCCCAGTTCCACAGAGTAAGAGGATTTGCCGGCAGATCTTTAGGAATGCCAGAATCAATATCGTAAGTACTAATCACATGCTCATTGTTGTAGAAAAGAACAATCTTAATCATCATCTTAGTGAATTCTTTCAGGGTAAGAATTCCATCCTGACGATAGTCGTTGCCATGCCGTTTTTTACCTATCGGATTTTTTGTCACATACCCTTCAACAAACGGCTTCATCTTGGTTTGAGTGGTCCGGAAATATCGTTCAACAGACCCTTTCCAATCTGCGCGAAAAGACGGAGTATTTTGAATATCTACATGAAAAGCTTTACTGAGCACTTCTACATGCCGTCCCAGTATTTCACCTTTATCACCAATAAGATTTTCAGGTAGTCCTTGCATCGGCCACATATCTGGAGTGATCTCGATATCAAACTGGGCGCAATATTCGACCTTGTCGGCCATCGACGCACTGAGTGCCTCCATAGCCGCAACCCACGATGGATTCTCCAAACCGATATACATTCCAACGATAGCGCGACTGAAAACATCCACAACAAAATAGAGAGTTGGACGACCTATTATTTCTTCACGATTTAGCTCTGAAACCAGATAGACATCAGCAATAGTCGCATCAATTTGATATAAATATCCCGGACCGGGAACTTCCGCTGTTGATGTACTGAGAACAGGCCGATGATCTTTTAGGTAACTAATTTCTCCTTCTCTTTTTCTAGTCACTTCGATAGATGTGTACTCTTTTTTATAAAAGTAACCAAATTGCCTTTCAGTCGGTACATCAATTAAATCTTCTGGCTTACAAGGTAACTTTATACCGTAAGCAATAAGTAATTGATTGTACGCGTAATCAAATTCATATTTACCCTGATTTAGCAGGCACTTTTCAATCACAACTCTAAAAAGCGACTTCATTTGCTCGGTAACTGGCACCCCCTCCCCAGAGGCTCTAGTACGACGACGACCGTTACGTTTATCTTGAAATTTTTTAGATTTACCAAGGCCACCACAGAGATAATACCGCCCACTTAATGCATTTTTGCACATGCCAAACTGCCAGTAACGTCTAAGCCACCGATATATCGTCTGCTTAGTTGCCCCTGATTGCTCCAGTACTTGATTGAAAAGTTCGCCTCTGGTTTTTCTCTGATATATAGCTGGCTCAGCTTTAATCACCAAGCCAATAGCATTCCAGGCTTTTTCCTGAACAGCTTCAGCCTTTGAACCTGTTTTCGGGGAAGTCATACTGAATTTGATATAAGGATCGGCTATGGACAGCAGTTCTCTCCTTGCCATAAAATGTTCAAAATCAGATTTTGACGCAATCTGTGGAAGGGCACGGTCATCGTCAATGTCTATCCAGAAGATAGCTTGCTGATTACTCCACAAAATTCGGATTCTTTTTTCATCCCAGGCGTAGACATCGTTAGGCATGAACATATTGAGCATCCTTTCCTAACCAATACTCTGAAGCAATGATATTTTTAGCTTTTAAGCTTGTGTGCAGGTAATTCTGCATGTCCCACTGGAAAGCGTTTTGTGCGGCAAGATGCCTGAAATATTTTAGGTTTGTACCGCGCTCAAGTCCTTGTTTTTGATCCAACTCGCTAAGCACCACTGGGAGCTTTTCTTCCCGGTTGGCATCCAGCATCTGAAGGATACTCTCAAATACGAACATTCTTCGAGAGTCATCAAGATCATAGCTGTGCATGTGGGGAGCCAGCCAACGGATATTTTTCACAAAATGAACTGGCACTTCATGTTCAGTGAAGATAAACCATTCGATGCCTTCTCCCTCCCAAAATCGCCGTTCCAATTCTAGCTTCTCAATTGTCCGTTCATCTTCAAGATCCTGCGCATACTTGACCGATATTGCTTTGCTCAGCTGCTGCTCATCTGAATTGAAATCAACAAGTAAGTCAGTTGTCATTACTTGGATAACACCTTGATAGGCTGGGTGTTTAATCCCCAACCGTTTTGCTATAGAAATCGTTGCTTCAGGATTAAGAGGGAATTGCTCTCGGATATCGATAACCGAGTGTTGCCAGTCGAAGATAAGAAATGCTGCTAATTCAAGATCAGAAAGTAAATGAACAATACGATTATGAGTAAGAGCTGGTCGTCGATGAACCCTTCCTTTACTGGGAACATCCCGAACGGTAAGGAACGGCTTGTAATGTTTGCCAACTCCCTGACCTAGCTTCTCTTTTTGTAAACGCTTGAGAATAGCAGGTTCGAGTAGATTAGTGATTTCCCGAGGATGAGGGGTAAGAAACGAAGTGTCTTGTTTCATCTTATAGTATCCGAGCTATGCTTATTTATTAAGCATAGCTCGGAAAGACTAAAGTATGATAATTTTTTGTTCAGTGTGATACTTTTTTGTAAGTATGATAATTTTTTGTATATCTACATCAGCTCAGCATCATCGAAGCATGATTATTCCACCGTCACCGCTTTGGCGAGGTTACGTGGCTGATCAACATCTGTCCCTTTGATCAAGGCGACGTGATAAGACAATAACTGCATCGGAATCGTGTAATAGATCGGCGCAGTAATGGTACTAACAGGCGGCATAGTAATGATTTTCATCGTCGCATCTTCAGCAAAACCAGCGTCTTGATCGGCAAAGACATACAACAAACCACCACGCGCTCGCACTTCTTCGATGTTTGATTTGAGCTTTTCAAGTAAATCATTACTTGGAGCCACAACAACGACTGGCATATCAGCATCAATCAGCGCGAGTGGCCCATGTTTTAACTCACCCGCCGCATAAGCTTCTGCGTGAATGTAAGAGATTTCTTTGAGTTTTAATGACGCTTCAACGGCAATAGGGTAAAACTCACCACGGCCTAAAAATAGCGTGTGGTGTTTATCGGCAAACTCTTCGGCAATCGCTTCAATCTGTTTTTCACAGCCAAGGGCTTGCTCTATTTGTCTTGGTAGAGCATGGAGAGCTTGGACAATCTCCGTCTCTAGTACACGATCTATCACTTGCTTTTGTTTGCCCAATGCTGTGACTAACATTAATAGAGCGGCGAGCTGAGTGGTAAAGGCTTTGGTTGATGCAACACCAATTTCCGTTCCGGCACGAGTCATAAAGGCAAAATCAGACTCGCGCACTAAAGATGAACCCGCGACGTTACAAATCGTCATCGCCGCCATGTAACCTTTCTCTTTCGCTAGACGCAGTGCTGCCAGTGTATCGGCGGTTTCGCCTGATTGAGATAAGGTGATTAATAGGCTATTGGGGCGAGTAACAAATTTACGGTAGCGAAATTCAGAGGCAATTTCCACATCGCAGCTCACGCCGGATAAAGCTTCAAACCAGTAACGAGCCGTCATACCTGCGTTGTACGACGTACCACAGGCGACAATTTGGATATGCTCAACTTGCGCTAAAATTTCCGCGGCATTGACACCAATACTCTCGGTGATCACGCTATCGTGAGTGATGCGCCCTTCCATGGTATTGATCAACGCTGTGGGTTGCTCGAAAATTTCTTTTTGCATAAAGTGGCGAAACTTACCTTTATCACCAGCATCGTGTTCAGCGTTCGACTCAATCACTTCACGCATTACCTGCTCGCCATTGGCAGCAAAAATATTCACCTCACGGCGCGTCACTTCAGCAACATCGCCCTCTTCAAGGAACATAAAACGGCGAGTCACATTGAGTAACGCCAATTGATCAGAAGCTAAGAAGTTTTCACCCACACCTAAACCAATCACAATTGGGCTGCCTGAACGAGCCACGACAACTCGGCTAGGATCGGTACAATCGAGCACGACGGTACCGTACGCGCCTTCCAGCTGTTTAACTGTTTTTTGTACCGCTTCAAGCAAAGTGCTTGCAGAGCGACGCTCCCACTCAACCAAATGAGCAATAACTTCGGTATCGGTTTGTGATTCAAAGACATAGCCACGGTCTTGTAATACGGTTCGCAGTGATGCGTGGTTTTCAATAATGCCATTATGGACCACGGTAATCGTGCCCGAGAGATGTGGATGAGCATTAATTTCTGACGGTTCACCATGAGTCGCCCAGCGAGTATGAGCAATACCTGTACCGCCAATGACTTTTTGCTGCTCGACCGCATCCGCTAATTCTTGCACTTTTCCTAAGCGACGTACGCGAGTAAGCGTATTCTCACTATCCACCACCGCAACGCCGGCAGAATCATAGCCTCGATATTCCAAACGACGTAAACCTTCGACTAAAATTTCCGCCACATCACGCTGCGCAACTGCGCCAACAATTCCACACATTTTCACACTCCATTTATTTCGATCTTTTTTCCACCAGTAGATCGCCCGTTAACAGCCATATACTGATGAGTAGATAATCATGCTTACGCTCGAATCACTCGCACACGATGCGATTCAATTTGTTTGAGATAGGCGTCGCTGAGATCGCTGTCCGTCACTAAGACATCAATACAATCCCAAGCCAGCTCTAAGTTGGGGATTTTTCGGCCAATCTTTTCTGATTCAATCATCACGATCACTTCACGTGACACTTCTGCCATGACTTTACTTAACCCGGTTAACTCATTGAACGTGGTCGTGCCGCGTTCAAGATCAACACCATCAGCGCCGATAAATAACTGATCAAAGTCGTAAGAACGCAAGACAGACTCCGCCACTTGACCCTGGAAAGATTCAGAATGAGTATCCCAAGTGCCACCGGTCATCAGTAGTGTCGGCTCACTTTCTAGCTCATTGAGGGCATTGGCGACATGCAATGAATTGGTCATAACCACCAAACCACGTTTATCGTTCAACTGCTGGATCAGTGCTGCCGTGGTACTGCCACTATCAATAACAATTCGATTATGATCTCTGATCAGCTTAGCGGCTTGTTTGGCTAGTGCTACCTTTCGAACCGAAACTTTTTCATTCAATTCATCTGCCATCACTTCTTTTGGCAAAGCGATCGCTCCACCATAACGCCTAAGTAATAGACCATTGGTTTCTAATGAGGCAAGATCCTTTCTAATCGTGACTTCTGAGGTAGAAAACTGCTGAGAAAGTGCTTCGACACTTACCTCGCCTTGTTGATTGACTAAACTGGCGATCGCGTGTCTTCGTAGCTGGGTATTTCGTTTCGACATGAGGTTTGATTTTTTAAGTTTCGATTCGAAATCAATTATAATCACTTCGAAACATTTCAGTCTATTTATTTCGATACAAAAAATTAATAATTAGCGCTAAAACCTTGTTCTAAGACAAGTCTTAAATCGTGATATTGGCAGCATTAGATGATAGAATTCGCATCCGAAAAGAAAAAAAATTACAGAACTTGACGTAAATTTTTAACCACAATGGCTATTTGTAGACGTTGTGGCTTTGTTTGTGAAATTTCACCTCAGATAAGCAGTCATAAAATGACTAAATCTGTTGAAAGACTTTCAGCTTTAGAGTGAAACAGACTCGTGAAACCTAAGAGGCAAACGGAGACGCTTGCCATTACCGAGAACACTTTAAGGCTAAGCATTACCCTTTAAATTCATCTTAAATTTATTTACCGGAGAGCACTTTCCATGAAAAAGACCAAAATCGTTTGTACGATTGGCCCTAAAACTGAATCTGTAGAAAAACTGACTGAGCTAGTCAATGCGGGCATGAACGTCATGCGTCTTAACTTCTCTCACGGTGACTTCGTTGAGCACGGTACACGTATCGCGAACTTCCGCAAGGTAATGGAAAACACCGGTAAGCAACTCGCGATTCTATTGGATACTAAAGGTCCTGAAATTCGCACCATCAAACTAGAAAATGGTGATGATGTTGATCTCGTTGCTGGTCAAGAGTTCACGTTTACTACTGATACCTCAGTTGTCGGTAACAAAGACATCGTTGCTGTGACTTATGCAGGTTTTGCTAAAGATCTTGCCGCAGGCAACACTATTTTAGTCGATGATGGCCTAATCGAAATGAAAGTGATTGCCACCACTGAGACTGAAGTAAAATGTAAAGTCCTTAATAACGGCGCACTGGGTGAGAACAAAGGCGTTAACCTACCTAACGTTTCAGTTAACCTACCCGCTCTGTCTGAAAAAGATAAAGCAGACCTTAAATTTGGTTGTGAGCAAGGCGTTGATTTCGTTGCGGCTTCTTTCATTCGTAAAGCAGATGACGTACGTGAAATTCGCGAATTACTGACTGCCAACGGCGGCGCAGATATCCAAATTATCTCTAAAATTGAAAACCAAGAAGGCGTGGATAACTTCGACGAAATTCTTGAGCTTTCTGACGGTATCATGGTTGCTCGTGGCGACCTAGGTGTTGAGATCCCTGCTGAAGAAGTTATCTTTGCACAGAAGATGATGATCGAAAAATGTAACCGCGCACGTAAAGTGGTTATCACCGCAACGCAAATGCTTGATTCAATGATCAAGAACCCACGTCCAACGCGCGCAGAAGCTGGCGACGTAGCCAACGCGGTAATGGATGGTACAGATGCAGTGATGCTTTCTGGCGAAACAGCAAAAGGTAAATACCCTGTTGAAGCGGTCACTATCATGGCGCAAATCTGTGCTCGCACTGACCGCGTTCTACAAGCGGAGTTGGGTTCTCGTCTAGACAGCCCACGCCTACGCATTACTGAAGCCGTTTGTAAAGGTGCGGTAGATACTGCTGAGAAATTGGCGGCTCCACTTATCGTGGTCGCAACTGAAGCGGGTAAATCAGCTCGTTCAGTGCGTAAGTACTTCCCAACTGCGAACATCATTGCGGTAACAACCAACAAGAAAACGGCCGCTCAACTCGTTCTGACTAAAGGTGTAACACCTGTTGTTGTTGATGCGATTGAAAGCACCGATGATTTCTACCGTCTAGGTAAAGAGATTGCTTTAGAATCGGGTTTAGGTAAGAAAGGCGACATCGCCGTGATGGTTTCAGGTGCATTGGTTGCATCAGGTACAACCAATACCGCTTCTGTTCACGTTCTATAATCGTTGCTCGATACCGAGAAAGTGATCAACTAAACGCAAAACGGGGCTGAAAAGCCCCGTTTTTTTATCTCGCTAATACCGACGCCAAGATTATCTTAACCGATGATTAGCTCTCTTGACTTAAAAAAGTCGACACCTGATTGCGCCCCGACTTTTTCGATTCATACAGAGCGATATCGGCACACTTATAGGAACGTGTTGCATCAAGGGTTAAGTCCGTAATGCCAGCACTGACGGTCACGGATAAATGCGGTTCGGCTTCCACCGCCCCTCTTAATCGCTCAATAATCTGCTGCGCTTGCTCAATGCGGGTCGAGGGCATAATAACAGCGAACTCTTCACCACCAATTCGTGCGATAAAGTCATAACGGCGAAGGTGTTGAGTCAGTAAACGAGCCACGTCAATGATCACACGATCGCCCTGATCGTGACCTTGTTCATCATTAACACGCTTAAAGAAATCAATATCTAATAACACCAAACAGACGGGATAAGCATTGCCCTCAGCTTGAATACGCTCCACCTGATGAGTAAGCTCTAATTCAAACTTACGTCGATTCCATAACTGAGTCAGGCTATCTTTCTCACTTAATTCACGCAACTTATTCTCTAATTGCTTACGTTCGGTAATATCAACTATCGACGTAATATAATAACTCACTCGCCCTGACTCTATAATTCCTTGAATACGCATCAACGTAGTCAACATATCACCTTGCGCAGTGGCGAACTCGACTTCCCCTTGCCAATAATGCTCGCTGGTAATTCGCTCTAAGACACTTAATATAAATGGCATGCCGTTATGATAAAGCAAGGTTTTCAGTCCGTTACGGCCGATCGCCCACGCTTTTGGTAACCCCGTCATACGTTCGAACTCATTATTAACCATCATGATTTGATGGTGTTTATCGGCAATCATTACTGCTGTCATACCATTTAGTGCTGCGCGTGCAAGCTTACTTTCTATATCGCGTCGATGGTAATGCAACACCATCGATAAGGTCGGCAAAGTAAAAAGCATCACCATGAGCAATACAAATAACCCTTCTTTGACTAGGTCATTTAAATCACGTTCGGCGCGCTGTGCTAATTCTTCCGGAGTTAAATGGACAATCAAATACATCGATTGATCATCGGTTAATGAAATAGATGCAAAGGCAATTAAATGCCCCTGTTCAAGCTGATACCCCGTATTTTCGGTCTGCATACGTTGCCACGTCAGCGGAAAACGGTGTGCGAGATTATCTTCCAGTATAAAAGGCTTCATTAACGCATGTTGTGATAACTTATGGCTCAAGACAACCCCTTGGTCGGTGACGATTTCGGGTTGTAAATCACGTTGTAAGCTATAACTGACTCGATCTGCTAAACGCCAAAGATTAATATCCATCATGATATAGCCGTAACGCAGTCCAAATACCTTAACGGGCGTGATGAGCTGCATCGATGGTATCGGATGGTGATCATTCCATCCCCAAATACCAATTTGCTCGTCACTGAGCTGCTCAGCAAGTGCAAGTCGTGCACTACTGAGTTGATTGTCCGGTGCATGGCTGATCACTTTGCTCGACTCTGTAGCCGAGTACATCACCCCGACATTGGCTTGGCCTTCATTATCAAAAAAGACGATTGAGTTATACCATTTTTGGTAATGAGCAACGGACGCAAACGCTTCTTCGAGTAAGCGCTGATTGTTCGGCTCAGGCGAGAAGGCGTAATCGCAGGTCGTCTGACTATGACTGAGTAGATGAATGATAGAAAAAAGTTGATCTTGGATATTGGCGTACTCTCTCACACCATAAGAGAGTTGATGGAGCGCTTGCTGAGCGGCGTGATTAATATGATTTTGTTTCACTTTTTGATGGCGCTGAGCGTAATAGAAAACGATGATTGAGGTGGTCAAAGCGCAGGCAATGAGAAGAAAAGTAATCGCTCTAGAAAATCTCATAGCCCTAATTATATACACTCAGTCGTCTCAGAATGCGCATTATAACAGCATTTTCTTATTGCTGAACAAAAAACTAGCGCATAGCACTAAAGCGCCCCCACGCAACGGAGTGCGCTTTAAGTCAAATTTAATGGGTCAATTTATAAATCACATCGACTCGATCACGGATAACAATCGTTGAATCTTGATAGCTCTGACTCACTTCTGCGCTATCGGCCATGCTGACTGAACGCATCATCACCGGCTGAGGGGTGATTGAACTGTATTCAATACGCCATACAGGCCCCAACTTGCTTTGAAAACCAGCCGCTAATGAATGGGCTTTTTGTTTGGCATCTTCAATCGCTGCCATTCTCGCTTGCTGTTGGTATTTGGCTTGTTCACTGACTTTTAATTGAACGTTATCGACCTGATTAATACCCAAAGCCAACGCTAAGTCTAAGTACTGATTCAAAGCACTGAGTTTTTCCACATCAACGGTGACACTTCTCTGTGCTCGATAGCCAACTAACTCAGGCTGTCCAGACTTTGGATAATGATATTGAGGAGTGAGATACAAATTTGAACTGGAGATATCTTCACTTTTCACACCGGACTGCTTGAGGCTATCGACAAAATCCGCAACCACTTTATCCACCGTGGCTTTCGCTTGCTCAGCATTCATCGTAGTTTCAACCACCTTCACGGAAAACTGCGCTCTGTCTGGTTGAGCAATGACTTCACCATAACCAGAAGTCACGATATGAGGAAAGTTCATTTGCTGAGCTTGCGCACTCACCGCCGTAAGACTGCATAAGACTATAAGCCATTGACGTAGCGATTTCATATTACTCATCCTTTATGTTGGAAAATGTTGTGATAGATAAATCACGTTAACTCGTTATATCATCATAAACCAATATAGAGTGATTCACTTGGCATTGCTGATAAACTGACACCGTTTTAACTTATTGAACCCACTCAAACTTACTGTGGTAAGTGCGTCCTAGCATAGTCAACGATCCCTGTTGATAGCTGAGCTAAAATCCCCGTTTCTAATAGCCAATGATGCCAATAGATCACATTGGTTACGGTTTGCCCAGGCGTCACCTCAACCAACTCACCTTGTGCCAACTCCTCTGCAATTTGTAAACGTGGAATTAAACAATAAGCCAATCCTGCTTTTGCAAGGGCAACGAAAGCCTCAGAGCTACCGACTTTATGATTGATCCGCATCTCACTCTGCACCGCAAAGTGCTGTTTTAAAAATTGTTTATGTTGGCTATCTTGCATATCAAATGATACCGATGGGGCATGGAGCAGAGTGTGCGCATTAACACCATTCGAAAAATAGCGCGTCATAAAGCTGGGGCTGGCGACACATACGTAATCCATTTTGCCCAAGTATTCCGCTCGACAACCCGGTAACGGTTGATCATCTAAACTGATCGCTCCCACCACTTCGCCATTCTTCATTTTTTCTATCGAACGGGATTCATCAAGAATAGAGAATTGAAAAGCGACGTTTTCTTTACTCATGATCGGCCGTAAAGCAGGAATAACCCAACTGGCTAAACTGTCAGCATTGGTAGCAATTGATAAGGTGACCGGACGTGCTGAGGTATCGTTTAATAACTCTGGCATGGTTTCTTGCTCCAGCAGGAGAACCCGCCGATACAACCCAAGCAATTTCTTGCCTATCAGAGTCGGCTTCGGGGGAGCGCTACGCACCAGTGCTGGCTGCGCGATGAATTTCTCCAGCTGTTTGATACGCTGCGAAACGGCAGATTGAGAAATACACAACTTTTCAGCCGCACGCTCAAAGCCTCCATATTGTAAAACCGCATCCAGAGCTTCTATCCATTTGTAATCTAAGCCACGCACTCTTGTATCCCTCCACAGCAAAAATAAGCCAAGCTTATTTGATATTAAAATTATTAATTATACTAATCAAATAACTCTGGGTATCTTGCGCTCATTATTTTCTATCACACAAATGAGACAACAGTGAATTTCTGGATCTTACTACAAGGTTTTGGCCTTGGAGCAACGATGATCATTCCGATCGGTGCTCAAAACGCTTACGTGTTAAATCAAGGCATTAAGCGTCATCACCACCTAACTACAGCAACCATCTGTAGCATATTAGATGTTATCTTTATCTCCTTGGGAATATTTGGCGGCGGCGCATTGCTGTCACAAAATGAAAGTTTATTGATTGCGGTTACTTTAGGTGGGATCGCCTTTTTAACTGGCTACGGCTTATTGGCATTAAAAACGGCTTTTAAACCGTCACAACAACAAGAGTCTTCCTCTGAGATCACGGCGCGAGGTAAACGAACAGTGATTCTTGGTGCATTAGCGGTCACCGTGCTTAACCCGCATTTATACTTAGATACCGTGGTGATTTTAGGATCGATTGGTGGTCAATTTGAAGGTCATGATCGGCTTTCATTTGCCTTAGGAACGATGATCGCTTCCTTTGTATGGTTTTATTCATTATCGATAGGCGCAGCCAAATTAGGGCCAACCTTATCCAAACCCGCCGTCAAAAAAGGCATCGATATAGTGATCGCGGCAATGATGTTTACCATTGCTTTTCTATTGGCGAATAACCTTCAGCAGTATTGGAACTAAAATAACAACGGAGGCCAACACCTCCGTTTTTATTTTCTACTGTTCATCTATTTACTCAGCTCAACCAATAACGTCCGTTAGCTGATTTTATTCAAATGAACATCCATTTGTGGGAATGGAATTTCAATACCATTTTCATCGAGCGCTTCTTTAATTTTATGCGTCAACTCCCAATAAACAGGCCAGTAATCTGCACTCTCCACCCAAGGGCGAACAATAAAATTAATCGATGAATCACCGAGTTGATGTACTTCAACTCTCACCGCAGGATCTTTTAACACCCGAGGATCGCGCTCAACCACATCACGCAGTACCTGCTTAGTTTTATTCAGATCCGATTTATAAGATACGCCTATCAGTAAATCAACACGACGTGTGGCGTGGCGTGAATAATTGACAATTGCGCCATTCACTACCGTAGAGTTAGGTAATACCACCATTTTGTTATCGGGTGTTTTTAAAATCGTCTGGAAAATATGAATCGAATCAACCGATCCCGCGGTTCCAGCCACTTCGATATAGTCACCCGATTTAAACGGACGGAAAGCAACGATTAAAACGCCAGCGGCAAAGTTGGATAAAGAGCCTTGCAGCGCTAAACCTACCGCTAAACCCGCAGCACCAATAATTGCCACGACGGAAGCAGTTTGGACTCCGATACGACTTAACGCGGCGACCAATACAATAATAAATAGCGTATAACGTACGATGCCTTGGATAAAATCAACAACCGCCTTATCCATCTCTTTTTTCATCAACACGTTTGCTAAGCTACCCGCAATCGTTTTGACAATGATGTTACCAATAAACAAAATCAAAATAGCGGAAATAATATTCACACCGTATTGAATAAATAAATCTGAGTTATTGGTTAACCAACTATTGACCTGATGTAAGCTTTCAACGCCAGGAACTTCTATTCCCACTGACTCATTCGCCATATTGTATATCCTCTACAATCAATGATATCGATATTGTTTTTTTGATGTATACAAAGGAGTGACAACTGCCCTATGTAATATCCCACGCAAAGTATACTTATTTAAATCTCAGCAAACATAAGATTATTCTTTAAACTAGCAGATCTATTTCCTAATCACTAGCCATAAAAAAGCCGCCCTAACAAGGACGGCTAATGACTAACTAGACACTAATTACAGTACGTTAACAGCGTTAAGGTCTGCAAAAGCTTTCTCTAGACGAGCCACCATTGAGGTTTGGCCTGCACGTAGCCATACGCGTGGATCGTAGTATTTTTTGTTTGGTGCAGCTTCACCAGTTGGGTTACCGATTTGACCTTGTAGGTAATCGTGGTTTTCCGCTTCATATTTACGGATACCATCCCATGTTGCCCACTGAGTATCAGTATCGATGTTCATTTTGATAACACCGTAGCTGATTGACTCTTTGATTTCCGCTTCAGAAGAACCAGAACCACCGTGGAAAACAAAGTTTAGAGAGTTAGCTGGAAGGCCAAATTTCTCAGAAACGTACGCTTGAGAATCACGTAGAATGGTTGGAGTCAATACCACGTTACCCGCTTGATAAACACCGTGTACGTTACCGAAAGAAGCAGCGATAGTGAAACGATGGCTGACTGCGCTTAGTTTTTCATAAGCGTAAGCCACGTCTTCTGGAGAAGTATACAGCTCAGATGAATCCATATGAGAGTTATCAACGCCGTCTTCTTCACCGCCAGTACAACCCAGTTCGATTTCGATGGTCATACCCATTTTCGCCATACGCTCTAGGTATTTCGCGCACGTTTCGACGTTTTCTTCTAAAGACTCTTCAGAAAGATCTAGCATGTGAGAAGAGAACAGAGGCTTACCTGTTTGAGCAAAGAACTCTTCGCCAGCATCAAGTAGACCATCGATCCAAGGCAGCAATTTCTTCGCAGCGTGGTCAGTGTGTAGAATCACTGGCACACCGTAAGTTTCAGCAACAGCGTGAACGTATTTTGCACCAGCTACTGCACCAAGGATTTGAGCACCTTGGCCTTCAAGTTTAACGCCTTTACCAGCAAAGAAAGCAGCGCCACCGTTAGAGAATTGCACCACGACTGGCGCTTTCACTTTGGCTGCAGCTTCTAGTACCGCGTTGATAGAGTCAGTATTGACAACGTTAACAGCAGGTAGAGCAAAGTTATGCTCTTTCGCTACTGCAAATACTTTCTGTACGTCATCACCAGAAATCACACCAGGTTTTACGAAATCGAAGATCTTAGACATGGATTTGATCCTATTTTTTCTGTCGTTTAAAAATAAAACAGTTAAGTTTACATTCTTGCAAACGTTTGCTCACAACTGGCGCTATTCTAGCAGAATAAATACCCTCGTGCAGCAAACAAGAAAGCGGGAGTTGCCCCCCGCTCTCATCGTCATTATGCTTTCGCGCGTGCTTCTAGCATTTCTACTGCTGGTAGAACTTTACCTTCAACAAATTCAAGGAAAGCACCGCCACCGGTTGAAATATAAGATACGTCAGCTTTGATACCAAACTTATCGATCGCTGCTAGTGTGTCACCGCCACCCGCTACTGAGAAACCTGCCGATTTGGCGATCGCTTCAGAGATACCTTTGGTACCGGCTTCGAAATTTTTGAATTCAAATACACCGACTGGGCCATTCCACAAAATCGTTTTTGCGTTAGCGATGATTTCAGCCAATGCTGCGGTTGAATCTGGGCCTAGGTCGAAAATCATATCGTCATCTTGCACTTCAGAAACGTGCTTGATTTCCGCTGCGGCGTTTTCATCAAACGCTTTCGCACAAGCAACATCAGTCGCAAGAGGAATAGAGCACTCTTTCATTAACTTTTTCGCTGTATCAAGCAAGTCGGCTTCATAAAGAGACTTACCGACATTGTGACCCGCAGCGGCAATAAAAGTATTCGCGATACCACCGCCAACAACCAGTTGGTCAGCAATTTTAGAAAGGGATTCGAGTACGGTGAGTTTTGTTGATACTTTTGAACCACCAACGATAGCCACTAATGGACGCTCTGGGTTATCCATCGCTTTACCCAATGCTTCAAGTTCTGCCGCCAATAGTGGGCCAGCACAAGCGATCGGAGCGAACATACCAACGCCATGAGTCGACGCTTGAGCACGGTGAGCCGTACCAAACGCATCCATCACAAACACGTCACATAACGCTGCGTATTTTTTCGATAATTCTTCTTCGTTTTTCTTCTCGCCTTTGTTAAAGCGAACGTTTTCAAGAACGACCAATTCGCCAGCGTTCAATTCCAAACCATCAAGGTAATCTTTAGCCAGTTTAACTTCGCAATCTAACGCGTCTTTTAAGTAGTTAACGACGGGTAATAGAGAGAACTCTTCCGTGTATTCGCCTTCCGTTGGACGACCGAGGTGAGAAGTCACCATTACTTTAGCGCCAGCCGCTATGCAGTGCTGAATGGTTGGTAAAGACGCAAGAATACGTGCATCCGAAGTCACTTTGCCATCTTTCACTGGTACGTTTAGGTCAGCACGGATAAATACGCGTTTACCTGCTAGATCCAGGTCGGTCATCTTGATTACAGACATGGTTTGTCCTCTCAAATATTAATAAATAAAGTTTTTGGAAACCCGGCAACCTTGCCGAGCTTAGTTATTCTTCAAACTGGTTATTGATATGGAGACCGTCACGATGTATTTCAAGTTCAATACTCAGCCATCCCCATCATCCTGCTCCTACTCGGATGCTTGCATTGCGAGCGCCGTATCCAGCATGCGGTTCGCAAAGCCCCATTCGTTATCGCACCAAACCAACATTTTAACCAGTTGCCCGTTACTGACTCGGGTTTGTGAACCATCCACAATCGCACTGTGTGGATCATGGTTAAAATCGATGGATACCAATGGAGCTTCAGTATAGTCAACAATGCCATCTAATGTACACCGAGATGCGTGTATGATGGTTTGATTTACGTCATTAACTTTCACATTTGTATTTAATGTGACACTTAAATCCATCGCTGTGACGTTAACTGTTGGCACGCGCACTGAAATTGCCTCAAATTTGTTAGAAAATTTCGGAAAAATTCTTTCAATACCTTTATGCAATTTAGTATCAACGGGAATGATCGATTGGCTGGCTGAGCGTGTACGACGCAGATCGGTATGGTAAGCATCAATCACGGGCTGATCATTCATCGCTGAATGAATGGTGGTGATGGTACCAGAGTCAATACCAAAGGCTTCATCCAAGACTTTTATGATCGGTACAATGCAGTTGGTGGTACAAGAGCCATTGGAAACCACGCGGTGCTCAGCAGTCAGCGTTTGATGGTTAACACCATAAATGATGGTGTTATCGAGATCATGACTCCCGGGATGGGAAAAGAGCACTTTCTTAGCACCCGCGGTAATATGGGCTAGACCATCGGCTTTTGAGCCATAGACTCCGGTACAATCGAGAACAATATCAACCGCAAGATCGCGCCAAGGCAGTAGTTTGATTTCGCTAAGATGAAGAATCCGAATCGAATCATAGACACCCGCCTCATGATGCACATAGATATGTTCTTGATCATTGGTAATTTTTTTACCAAATCGGCCATGACTCGTATCGTATTGCAGAAGGTGAGCCATCGCATCGGGTAATGCCAGTTCATTGACTGCCACTACTTTGATTTGCTGATTTTTTCCACTCTCATATATCGCTCGCAAGACATTGCGCCCGATACGCCCAAACCCATTGATCGCGACTTTAAGCATCATTCCATCGTCTTAATTGTTTTCGAGAGGAGGATAGTAACTGATAGCCTTTAAGAGCAACACCCCCACTCATCCATCGACGATAAAAAAAGGCTCACTAAATAAAGTGAGCCCGGTATAACGCTTTTAGAAACTGATATCCGCCCCTATCCAGTAGCTGCGTCCATCCAGCACTTTGCCATGTTTATCTTGTGAAATATCGGTATCAGTGAGGTTATAGATACCAAACAGTAAACGTGTCTCTTTGTTGACTTGATAATTACCACCAATATCTAAGGTTTGGTAAGCATCGTATTTATCTCCAACAGCCCCGCCTCGCACAATCGCATATTCACTGCCTTTGTATTTGGCATGTGTCCAAAACGTTAGCTGCTCACTGGCATCCCAATCTAAATTGATCGATGCTTGATGGCGTGGAGTTCGACTTAATGGATCGCCACGATTCGCCCCACTGCGCTGCTCTGAGTCCGTAAAGGTATAGTTGGCCGATAGAGCGAGTTGTTCCATGACTGGTATTTTAAAACTGGTTTCTATCCCTTGAATCCGTGCTTTATCGACATTTTCTCGTTGCTGAATAAAATCATGCTGACTGCCTGAAGGTGAAACACATCCTCCACCGTTGCTGGCATCATCACATAGAGTGGTAATCAACACTTTATCTTTAAAGTCGGTATTAAATAAGCTGAGTGATGCCTGAAACCCTGTTGGTAGCTGATAGAAGATCGCAATTTCTTGGTTCAACGTTTTTTCAGGTTTGAGATCAGGGTTGCCTAAAATCACCCCATTACGACGCCCACCACCCGTCACTTGTCCCCAATCGCTAGAGACTTCACGCAACCCTGGAGCACTGAAGCCATTAGTCACGCCACCTTTTACCGTCCAGTGATCACTTAATTGCCAAACAGCATAGGCACGGGGGGTAATTTCATTGCCATAATGCTGATCGCGATTAAAACGTGCTCCAAGTGTTAAGGCAAAGTCTTGTGTCATTTGCCACTCATCTTCAATGAAAAAGGCACCGCGCCAACGTTCTAATGAATTTACGCTAGGATTGTATTTGTTACCGGCATCATCCAACGATTCGTTAAAGTATTGTCCACCAACAGTCACGAAATGATCGTCAAACGCACGTTGTAAACTGGCGTCAACCACTTGGTTAGTGATCGTCATTTGACGGCTTTCATTGTCTGTTTTTTCGTGACTATAGCTCAATTGGCTGGTTGCAAACTCCCAACGTCCTTCATGAGAAAGGGCATAATACGAACGTTCATAATCCCCTTGTGATGGACGTTCGGCACTTTTTTTAGAACTGTCCCGCTGTTGACGACTTTGATTAATATCGATGCGAATATCTTGCGTGTCGGTCGGGGTGAAATCAAAACGGACATTGGCACTGTTCATCTCTTGTTCTGGGTAATAACCGATTTTATCATCTTCAGCACGCCGAGAAACGGAACCAGAAAGCTGAACCCCAAGTAAACCATCAATCAGAGGACCAGCAATGGTCGCACTGGCTTGCTGGCTATCACCGGCATAACCACGATCGCGCAGTTGGCTTTCTAGACGGAGTGAACCATTCCAAGTATCAGACACTTTTTTAGTGATAATATTAATGACCCCTCCCATCGCATCAGAACCATACAACGAAGACATTGGGCCACGTACGACCTCGATTCTTTCTATCATATTGAGTGGCGGGATCCAGCCTTGCTCGATTCCTGGTCCATCGCTGTTAGGGCGTGTCTGACGGCTACCTTGTCTTTTTCCATCGACTAAAATCAGCGTATATTTAGCATCTAAGCCACGAATACTAATGTCTTGACTGGCGCCGCCACCAGAAATATAAATGCCTTGTACCGAGCGCAACGCATCGGTTAAATCTCTGAATGAACCCTTGGCCATCTCTTCAGCACTGATCACCGTGATACTGGCCGGCGCATTTCTCACTACTTGCTCAAAACCTGACGCGGTCACGACCAGTGTTTCGTCAACTTGACGCTCTTGCTGAGCACTCACTGGTACCGATGCAAATAGACCAAACGCTACGGCAAAAGCCACTCGGGTTGGATTTAATCTAGACATTCACCACTCCATAAATGATAATGATTATTAATTTCGAAGTGGAATTATTCACAATTTGAATCATTGAGATAGACCGACAGATGGAATAGTCAGTCCCAGATATGGAACAACACGATTATTGAATAACGAGGCCACTGTTATCATGCATGATTTAAGTGCTATCAAAGCCTTCCATGCACTCTGTCAGCACAAAAGTCTGACCGCTGCCGCTAAAGCGCTTGAACAACCAAAATCGACACTAAGTCGACGGCTTGCTATGCTCGAAAGTGATTTAGGGCAAGCGCTGATCACTCGTCAAGGCAACCGGCTCACATTAACTAAGGCCGGACAAGTGTTTGCCGTTTATACGGAACAATTGCTTGAATTGGCATCAAGAGGTATTGAAGCTCTTCAAGAGCTGAACAATCAAATCAGCGGTAATCTGACGTTAGTCGTTCATCCCAACTTGGTCCGAGGGTGGATAAGTCACGTACTCGATGAATTTATGCTGGCACACCCCGAAGTAACCATTCGAGTACACAGTCACTATGTGGCCGAAAATAGCTTGTTAGAACCTGATTTGATGATTTGGATCGGGGCTATCACCCCCTCTGGATGGCGGCGCGAGCTTCTCGGCAATTGGCATTATTCACCGTATGCTTCTCCGAATTATTTAGCCACTCACCCCAAGCCCGAACATCCTGAGCAGCTTATAAATCATACTTGGATAGATTTTATCGCCTGTCGCCAAGAAGGATTAACCCTAACTCATCCGACTCAAGGAGACTGGGTATTACCAGCACTGAAAAGTCGTTTACAAAGTGATAGCTTAGCCATGCAAGCCGACGCGATAGCCAAAGGGCGAGGAATTGGCTTGCTACCAACTTGGTTTGCAGAAGGCTTTGAACGTGCTCATCCTGGGAGCCTTGCTGCTTGCTTACCTGAATGGTTATCTCCACCCAGTGAGGTGGCTTGTTACTATCCAGCGGGGCGTCACCCTTTGCGTTTACGCTTATTTATTGATGCTTTGCGTCACGCTTGCCCTAATGAATGGAAAACGGCCTAGCAGCATAGAAAAAGCCCAGCAAATAAGCTGGGCTCAGTTAGAACTCAATATCAACCATTAAGCCAATAGTTCGTTTAAGCCAACAGTTCGTTAGCGGTTTTCACCACATTTTCAGTCGTAAAACCAAACATTTTGAACAGTTGATCCGCTGGTGCCGATTCACCGAACGTCGTCATGCCGATGATCTTGCCGCCAAAACCAACGTACTTGTGCCAGAAATCCGCAATGCCTGCTTCGATCGCGATACGCTTGGTCACGTCTGCAGGTAATACCGCTTCACGATACGCTGCATCTTGCTTGTCGAAAGCATCGGTCGATGGCATTGAAACCACGCGAACGTGCTTACCTTCAGCGGTTAGCTGCTCTGCCGCTTTCACCGCGAGCTCCACTTCAGAGCCGGTCGCAATCAAGATAAGCTCTGGTTTGCCAGCGCAATCTTTAAGGATATAACCACCTTTGGCGATATCAGCCACTTGCGCTGCCGTACGAGGCTGCTGAGCGAGGTTTTGACGTGAGAAGATCAGCGCTGATGGCGCCTCTTTACGTTCAATCGCCAGTTTCCATGCTACTGCAGATTCCACTTGGTCACAGGGACGCCATGTGCTCATGTTTGGTGTTAAGCGTAGAGAAGCAACTTGCTCAACCGGTTGGTGAGTCGGACCATCTTCACCCAGACCGATAGAGTCGTGAGTGTAGACTTGGATATTTTGGATTTTCATCAGCGCCGCCATACGCAGTGCGTTACGGGCGTATTCCATAAACATTAAGAAGGTCGCGCCGTAAGGGACAAAGCCACCGTGCAACGCGATACCGTTCATAATGGCGGTCATACCAAATTCACGCACACCGTAATGAATGTAGTTACCAGAGAAATCTTCAGCGGTGAGTGATTTTGAGCCAGACCACATGGTCAGGTTTGACGGTGCTAGGTCTGCAGAGCCGCCCATAAATTCTGGTAATAATTTACCGAACGCTTCAAGGGCATTTTGTGATGCTTTACGTGAAGCAATGTTGGCCGGGTTAGCTTGTAATTCAGCAATGATAGCATTGGCTTGCTCTTCCCACTGCGCTGGAAGATCGCCATTAACGCGGCGTTTAAACTCAGCCGCTTCTGCTGGGTACTCGGCGGCGTAAGCAGCGAACTTCTCATCCCAAGCCGCTTCTTTAGCTTGACCTGCTTCTTTAGCGTCCCACTGAGCGTAAATATCAGCAGGAATTTCAAATGGGCCATATTGCCAACCCAGGAATTCACGAGCCGCTTTAATTTCATCATGGCCTAATGGCGCGCCATGGCAGTCATGCGAGCCAGCTTTATTTGGCGAGCCAAAACCAATAATGGTTTTGGTACAGATCAATGTTGGACGAGGATCGGCTTTGGCCGCTTCAATCGCCGCGTTGATCGCCTCTGCATCATGGCCATCAACCGCTGGGATCACATGCCAGCCATAAGCTTCAAAACGCTTAGGCGTGTCATCAGAGAACCAACCTTCAACATGGCCGTCAATCGAGATGCCGTTGTCATCCCAAAACGCGATAAGCTTACCAAGGCCAAGCGTGCCTGCCAGTGAGCAGGCTTCGTGAGAAATGCCTTCCATCAAGCAGCCATCACCCATAAACACATAAGTAAAGTGATCAACGATGTCGTGACCTGGCTTGTTGAACTGAGCCGCGAGCGCTTTTTCAGCCATCGCCATGCCCACCGCATTGGTAATCCCCTGACCGAGAGGACCGGTCGTGGTTTCAATACCTGGCGCGTAACCGTATTCTGGATGGCCTGGAGTTTTAGAATGCAGTTGACGGAAGTTCTTTAGGTCGTCGATAGAAAGTTCGTAACCACTTAAGTGCAGCAGTGAGTAAATCAGCATTGAGCCATGGCCGTTAGACAGCACAAAACGGTCGCGGTCAGCCCACTGAGGATTTTGTGGGTTGTGATTGAGATGTGAGCGCCACAGCACTTCAGCGATATCCGCCATGCCCATTGGGGCTCCCGGATGCCCAGAGTTAGCTTGTTGAACACCATCCATGCTTAACGCACGAATCGCGTTAGCCAGTTGTTTACGCGAAGACATATCAGCTCCTAAAAAGCGATGAAATAAAAAGCGATCTCCCAAACCAATCAAAGTTGCAAATCAACGATGAGTGCTCTCGCTCCTACCAGTAACACTATTGCTCTGAATAGAAGGCAAACCAAATCACTGAACCGCCGCCGCTTAAAGTGGGAAGGGTATAGAAAAAGTGCTCAATATTGTCGCAAAGCCCCTTACGCTCTGCAAACCTTTTACTGCCTCTTGGGCTGATTTTTGCAATCGGTTACATGAAATTTCATCGTAATTATAAAAACATCACAAAACCAAGCAAACGTTTGGCCATAAGATAAACTAAAAAAGAGCTTGTAATTTGAGCATTGAAAACTAGAATAGACGTCTAGATGTAGAAACGCCTACATATTGAACAATTTTACCGACGCGTTTATCGAATAACGGGTCGCTACTAATATGAAAATTGGAGCTATCATGGCTAAACATTTGTTTACTTCTGAATCTGTATCAGAAGGTCATCCTGATAAAATTGCCGACCAAATCTCTGACGCGGTTCTTGATGCCATTTTAGAACAAGATCCAAAAGCTCGTGTCGCGTGTGAAACCTATGTCAAAACCGGAATGGTCATGGTTGGCGGTGAAGTAACCACGTCAGCGTGGGTGGATATTGAAGAGCTGACTCGCCAGACCGTACGTGAAATTGGTTATGTTAACTCTGAGATGGGCTTTGATGCCAACTCGTGTGCGGTACTCAATACCATTGGTAAACAGTCGCCAGATATCAACCAAGGCGTTGATAAAGCCGATCCTAAAGATCAAGGCGCAGGTGACCAAGGCATCATGTTTGGTTACGCTTGTAATGAAACCGAAGTGCTGATGCCAGCACCCATTACCTATGCACACCGTTTAATGCAGCGTCAAGCTGAAGTGCGTAAAAATGGTAGCCTAGCTTGGTTGCGTCCGGATGCAAAATCTCAGGTCACTTTCCAATATGACCAAGGTAAGATCGTTGGCATTGATGCTGTGGTACTTTCTACTCAGCATTGTGATTCCGTCTCTACCGCTGATCTGCGCGAAGGCGTGATGGAAGAAATTATCAAGCCAGTGTTACCTGCTGAATGGCTAACCAAAGACACCAAATACTTCATTAACCCAACTGGTCGTTTCGTGATTGGTGGTCCAATGGGTGACTGTGGCTTAACGGGTCGTAAAATTATCGTCGATACCTACGGCGGCGCAGCACGTCATGGTGGTGGTGCTTTTTCTGGTAAAGATCCATCCAAAGTTGACCGCTCTGCGGCTTATGCCGCGCGCTATGTTGCGAAAAACATTGTGGCTGCCGGTCTTGCGGATCGCTGTGAGATTCAACTTTCTTACGCCATTGGTGTCGCCGATCCAACGTCGATCATGGTAGAAACCTTCGGTAGCGAGAAAGTATCGCACGATATTATCATTGAAGCGGTCCGTCAGTTCTTCGACTTACGTCCTTACGGTTTACAAGAAATGCTCAGCTTACTACAGCCGATCTACAAGAAGACTGCCGCGTATGGTCACTTTGGTCGCGAAGAATTCCCTTGGGAAGCCACCGATAAAGCCGCCCTACTGCGTGACTTTGCCGGTTTAAAATAATTATCCATAGCCGAAATGGCTTACTCTCCAAGGAGTGGTAAGCCATGATTGGATAAACCTCAGATCCGTCTGAGGTTTTTTATTGGAGGTCCTTTGATCAATTTTGAATTGCATGACCGTGCCCAGCAGCAAATACAACGCTGTATTGAGCGGGCCTCAGAATACTTTAATACCCCTTTCTCCCTACCGAACCTCAGCCTAAAGCTACGCGGCAAAACCGCAGGTAAAGCCTATTTACAACGCTGGGAAGTTCGCTTAAATCCGATTTTATTGGCTGAAAATCCGCAAGCTTTTATCGATGAAGTGATCCCCCATGAAATTGCTCACCTGATCACTTATCAACGTTATGGACGAGTACGTCCTCACGGTCGTGAATGGCAATCCGTTATGTCACAGGTGTTTAATCTGCCACCCAGAACCACTCACAGCTTCGATGTTGGCTCTGTCCAGGGTAAAACCTTTGCTTATCGCTGCGCGTGTCAAGTTCACTCATTATCAATTCGTCGTCATAACAAGGTGTTGCGTCAACAAAGCAGCTATCATTGCCGCCACTGTCAAACACCTCTGGTCTTTACTGGATAAACCGGCTCCTCATTCATCTATCAATAGGCAAGTCATTTTTTGAGTGATAGACTGCGGAAAATCATACTTATCTCAGTCTTTTGCCATGTTTTATTTACGTTTGCTGTCCATTTTAGGTTTATTTTTTTTTACTACCAGTAGCCTCGCTTCTGCCCCAACTTCTTTTGCTCAAGCCAAACGTATCGCCGTTAAACTTTATCAAGATCATCCGGTTAGCTTCTACTGTGGCTGTGAGATTAGCTGGCAAGGCCAACGAGGTATTCCTGATCTTGAAGGCTGTGGCTATGAAGTTCGCAAACAAGCCACACGCGCCAATCGAATTGAATGGGAGCACGTGGTTCCTGCTTGGCAGTTTGGTCATCAGTTACAATGTTGGCAAGAAGGCGGACGCAAACACTGTGCACGCCACGATGAGCAATTTCGCCAAATGGAGGCCGATTTACACAACCTCACTCCCGCGATTGGTGAAGTGAATGGCGATCGCTCTAACTTCAATTTTAGTCAATGGAATGGGATTGATGGCGCGACGTATGGTCGCTGTGAAATGCAAATTAACTTTGCGCAGCGTAAAGCGATGCCACCAGAAAGAGCACGAGGCGCAATCGCAAGAACTTACTTATACATGAGCCAACACTATGGCTTTAAGCTCTCCAAACAACAAGCTCAACTGATGCAAGTTTGGGATACTCAATACCCAGCTGATGAGTGGGAGTGTGAACGTAACCGACGCATTACCACCATTCAAGGTCACTCCAATCCGTTTGTTGATACACAGTGTTCTCGTCGCCACCGTGAATAGAGCTAAGATCGTCATCAACAACAATGACTAAAACTTCAAGCTGAGCGCTTAAACGACTAGGGACAGTGTCATTGCATCTTGAACGGTGACCGTCCCTCAAACGCCGAAGAAGAAGATATTTCCCTTCAACGCAGTGATCAGGTGAGCTATCATCACTAGATTGTGGTTATCAAGACATAGGTCGGGTAACACGGATACTCCATGACTTGAACCCGCCACTTAACGTACCAATATTATCCATACTGTGCGATCTTCAAGTCACCAAAGTATCGCTTTGTCATCAATTATTAGGAACTTGGCATGCGTATTCCTCGAATTTATCATCCCTCCCCTATCCACCAATTGGGCACGCTTGCCCTCAGTGACGACGCCGCCAATCATATCGGTAAAGTCCTGCGTATGCAGCCCGGTCAATCGGTGACGTTGTTTGATGGGAGTGATGCTGAATTTCCTGCGGTGATCAGTGAGATCAGCAAAAAACAGCTGACCGTTGACATTCAGCAACGCATTGAAAAAAGCATTGAATCGCCGCTCAATTTACATCTTGGGCAAGTCATTTCTCGCGGTGATAAAATGGAGTTTACTATTCAAAAATCGGTCGAACTTGGCGTGAATACTATTACGCCTTTATTATCAGAGCGTTGTGGGGTAAAACTGGACCCGAAACGCTTTGAGAAAAAGCTGCAGCAATGGCAAAAAATCGCGATTGCCGCTTGTGAACAATGTGGCCGAAATATCGTTCCAGTTATCCGCCCAGTGATGGAATTAGAAGCCTGGTGCGCAGAGCCTAGTCAGGCACTCAAACTCAATTTACACCCTCGCGCCTCCTATTCGATCAATACTTTACCTGAGCCGGTAAACAAAGTCCGTTTATTGATAGGCCCAGAAGGTGGCCTATCTGAGCAAGAAATTGCCATGACCGAACAATACCACTTTGCAGAAACGCTGCTCGGTCCTCGCGTACTGCGCACCGAAACCGCAGCACTGACTGCTATTACAGCGCTACAAGTTCGTTTCGGCGATCTTGGCTAACTCGGAGAAATTCAATGATTAAACTTGGCATCGTGATGGATCCCATTTCATCAATTAATATTAAAAAAGATTCCAGCTTTGCCATGATGCTTGAAGCACAGCGTCGTGGTTATCAAATTCATTATATGGAAATGGCTGATCTGCACTTAGAACAAGGTGTGGCTCTGGCGGATACTAAAGTGGTCAGCGTCAAAGAAGATCCCGCGGCTTGGTATCAATTTCAGTCAGAGCAAACCATTCGTCTCGCGGATCTTGATGCCGTATTGATGCGCAAAGATCCCCCTTTTGATACCGAATATATTTACGCAACGTATATTCTGGAAAGAGCGGAAGAAGAAGGCACACTGATCGTCAATAAACCGCAAAGCCTGCGTGATTGTAATGAAAAATTATTTACCGCTTGGTTTCCAGAATTAACCCCTACCACGATGGTGACTCGTAAAGCGGAAAAAATTAAAGCCTTTCGCGAGCAACACGGCGATGTGATTTTAAAACCGCTCGATGGTATGGGTGGCTCATCGATTTTTCGCATTAAACAAGGCGATCCTAACGTGTCGGTGATCATCGAAACGCTGACCAATCACGGACAAACCTACTGCATGGCACAAACCTTTGTCCCCGATATCAGTAACGGTGACAAACGGATCCTAGTCGTCGATGGTGAGCCAATGCCATACTGCTTAGCACGTATTCCTGCTCAAGGTGAGACCCGTGGTAACTTAGCGGCTGGAGGAAGGGGAGAAGCTCGACCACTGAGTGAAACCGATAAAGCGATTGCGTTAGCCGTGGCTCCAACATTAAAAGAAAAAGGCTTGATCTTTGTCGGTCTTGATGTGATTGGTGATAAACTCACCGAAATCAATGTCACTAGCCCAACCTGTATTCGTGAAATCGAAGCCGCTTTTGATATCTCGATTACCGGCAAGCTGATGGATGCGATTGAACGTCGTATTAAGGCCTTATCTATGTAGGAGCTTAGCGCTCCTCAATACCAAAGGATTGAAGATTAGATGAATCTGACTAATCATTTTCTCGTTGCCATGCCCAGTATGCAAGATCCTTACTTCAAACGCAGCGTGATCTACGTCTGTGAACATAATGAAGAGGGTGCAATGGGGCTAATGATCAATGCTCCGATCGATATTACGGTCAGTGGGATGCTAAAACAGGTCGAGATCGAGCCCGCTTACCCGCACTCTCGCGAGCAAAGCCTAAAGAAACCGGTCTTTAACGGTGGGCCGATTTCCGAAGATCGTGGATTTGTTCTGCATCGAATGAAAGATCATTATGAGTCGACGATGAAGATGACCGACGATATTGCGGTGACCACTTCGAAAGATATCCTCTGTGTACTCGGTACTGAGGCGGAACCGAATGGTTATATTGTCGCATTAGGTTACTCTGGTTGGTCTCCAGGCCAATTAGAACAAGAGTTAACCGAAAACTCTTGGCTAACCATTGAAGCGGATGCCGATTTAATCTTTGATACGCCAGTCCATGAAAAATGGCAAAAAGCGATTCAAAAATTAGGCATTAATCCCGCCCAACTGGCCCCTCAATCAGGTCATGCCTAACTTAACCTTTAAGGCGCATTAACCATCGAGTTAATGCGCCACAGCAATGAGACGTTTATTATGTCGCGTACCATTATGGCCTTTGATTTCGGCACTAAAAGTATCGGTAGTGCTATCGGTCAAGAAATTACCGGAACGGCCTCGCCATTAAAAGCCTTTAAAGCCAATGATGGCATCCCCAATTGGGATGAGATAGAAAAACAAATCAAAGAGTGGCAGCCCAATCTATTAGTGGTTGGCTTACCCACTGACTTACATGGCAAAGATTTAGATACCATCACTCCGCGGGCGAAAAAATTTGCTAACCGCTTACACGGACGCTTTGGCTTACCCGTTGAGCTGCACGATGAACGCCTATCGACGGCAGAGGCTCGCTCCGAGCTGTTTGCTCATGGCGGCTACAAGGCACTCAGTAAAGGCAATATAGACTGCCAATCAGCGGTCGTGATCTTAGAAAGCTGGTTTGAAAGACAATGGGCAAACTAGCCTCACTCCATATCAATCTTTATATTATCCAAGGCACCAGAAGAGTAGCCCTCTCCACGCTGGGTTTTGAGCATAAGGCGTAAATCATTAGCTGAATCGGCGCTGTGTAGCGCATCTTGCTCAGTGATTTTGTCGTCAATTACCAATTGATACAGCGCTTGATCGAAGGTTTGCATTCCCACTTCTTTCGATTTAGCCATGGTTGCTTTTAATTCATGCAAATCGCCACGGCGGATCAAATCCGCCATTCTTGGACTATTGAGCAAAATCTCGAACACGCCATGACGCCCTTTACCTTGTTTATCACGCAGCAGTTGCTGACCAATCACTCCTTTTAAGTTCATCGATAAATCAAACAGAAACTGTTCTTTTTTCTCTTTCGGCATCAAATGTAAAATACGCTCTAAGGCTTGGTTGGCATTGTTGGCGTGTAAGGTTGCCATACATAAATGCCCGGTTTCGGCAAAGGTCATCGCGTATTCCATGGTTTCACGACTGCGTATTTCACCAATCAGAATCATATCCGGCGCTTGGCGAAGTGAGTTTTTCAATGCCACTTCATAGCTCTCAGTATCTAAGCCGACTTCACGCTGAGTCACAATACAGCCTTGATGAGGATGAACAAATTCAATCGGATCCTCGACAGTAAGAATGTGCCCGCGGGTTTTCAAATTACGATAACCGGTCATCGCGGCCATGGTGGTTGATTTTCCCGATCCTGTCGCGCCTACCACTAACACTAAACCCCGCTTGGTTAGCGCCAGATCTTTAAGCACCTCCGGCAACTGCAAGTCATCAAAACTAGGAATTTGCGTTTCGATCCGGCGAATGACGGCACCCGGTAGCTCACGCTGGAAAAAGGCACTGACTCGGAAACGGCCAAAATCACGCACAATCGCAAAATTGGCCTCGCGTGTTTGGTTAAACTCCGTTTGTCGGTCGCTATCCATCATCCGTAATAGCAACCCTTTGACCTGAGCTTCACTTAACGCTTCCCCTTGAGGTTGGAGATCGCCATTAACGCGATACAAAATTGGAGCCGCGACGGTGATGTAGAGATCGGACGCCCCTTGGGTGAGCATCTCTTGTAGTATTTGATCCAATTGCATGATGTGTTCCTTAGAATGATGAATTATCTAGACCCAGTTTTTGTTGTACCTCTGGTAAATCCACAACCCCTTGAGCCACCAACTGCTTAGCATGCTGCTCCATGGTTTGCATCCCATGCGCAGCGCCCGTTTGGATGATCGAATACATCTGTGCGACTTTATCTTCCCGGATCAAGTTACGGATCGCAGGAGTGGCTAACATAATTTCGTGACACGCCACACGCCCTCCTCCGACTCGCTTAAACAGTTTTTGCGCAATCACCGCACGCAGCGATTCCGATAACATCGAACGCACCATGTCTTTATCGCTACCCGGGAATACATCGATAATCCGATCAATGGTTTTTGCGGCAGAGCTAGTGTGTAGCGTACCAAACACTAAATGTCCCGTTTCAGCGGCGGTTAACGCTAAACTGATTGTCTCTTGATCACGCAGCTCACCGACTAAGATCACATCAGGGTCTTCTCGCAGCGCCGAACGTAACGCATTTTTAAAACTATGCGTATCGCGATGAACTTCACGCTGGTTAATCAAACACTTATTATTGCTATGCACAAATTCTATCGGATCTTCAATGGTCAAAATGTGTTTATTATGATGAGTATTGATATAATCAACCATTGCCGCCAACGTTGTCGATTTACCGGATCCAGTGGGGCCAGTAACAAGGACTAACCCTTTCTCATAATTGGATATTTTTCGAAAGATCTCCGGAGCATTCAACTGATCCAAAGTTGGGATCACTGTAGGAATCGTTCGAAATACGGCGGAGCTGCCGCGCGACTGATGAAAGGCATTAACCCGAAAACGTCCCACATTCGGTAGCTCAAAGGAAAAATCGACTTCGAGGCGCTCTTCATATTCACTGCGCTGGGCATCATTCATGATGGCAAAGATTAATCGATGCACGTCAGCATGACTAAAAGCGGGCACTCCCAGCTTACGGACTTCACCATCAATCCGGACCATGGGCGGAACACCTGCAGAAAGATGTAGATCTGACGCATTATGCTTTACACTAAAATCCAGTAACTCTGAGATATCCATTTATTTTTCCTTAATAAAGTCGAGCCATGAGTAGTATTCAACAAAACATTGAACAGATCACCTCACAGATGAAGAGCGCACAACAAAAGTGTGGTCGCTCTCCAAGCTCTGTGCAACTTTTAGCGGTCAGTAAAACCAAACCTGTCGAGGCAATTCTCGAAGCAGCCCTTGCTGGGCAACTTGCTTTTGGAGAAAACTATGTTCAGGAAGGGGTGAATAAAATTCGCTATTTTGCTGAGCATCATCCACAACTCGATTTAGAATGGCATTTTATTGGTCCATTGCAATCCAATAAAACTCGTCTTATTGCCGAACATTTTGACTGGATGCACACCCTAGATAGAGCAAAAATCGCTCAGCGACTGAGTGAGCAACGCCCGGCTCACAAAGCACCGTTACAGGTCTTGATTCAGGTAAACACCAGTGGTGAAACCTCAAAATCCGGTATTAGTGAGCAAGCGTTGTTTCCCTTAGCAGAGTTGATTTCTGAACTACCGAACCTCACATTAAGAGGGTTGATGTCCATCCCTGAGAACGTCGCTGATTATGCTGAGCAATTGGTTGCTTTTCAGCGCTTAGCTGACCTGCAAGCACGCTTAACGGAACGCTATCCAGCACTGGATACTCTATCAATGGGGATGAGTGGTGATATGCAAGCGGCCATCGAAGCCGGCAGTACAATGGTACGCATAGGAACGGCGATTTTTGGCCAGCGCGATTATCCAACCTCAACGAAACCATGATCCTTGCTCAAAGCAGGTTTACTTTTCGTCGAACAATGACCCGCTACCACCAGAGTAGCCAACTGTAGGATAGAACATCATTATGGAACAAAGAACGATTGCTTTTATTGGCGCAGGAAATATGGCTCATGCGATCATCGCTGGCCTGATTGCCAGTGGTTATCCAGCGCAGCGGATCATTGCCAGCGCGCCGTCCCAAGCCAACTTAGCCTCGTTACATACTCAGTATGCGATTAAAACCACCAGCGATAATCTCGCCGCCGCTCAGCAAGCGGATGTCGTGGTGCTGGCGGTAAAACCTCAATTAATGGCTGAAGTATGTCAACCGATGCAAGCTATTGATTGGTCAAATAAATTAGTTATTTCTATCGCCGCGGGGATTTCGGTAGCGCGCTTGCAACAATTGCTCAATACTCAACCTGCGTTAGTACGGGTGATGCCAAACACCCCCTCATTGGTTAATCAAGGCATGGCAGGGTTATTTGCCGCACCAGAGGCAAGTGAAAGTGACAAAAACTTCACTGAGCAGTTGATGAGTTCGGTGGGAAAAACTTGCTGGGTGAGTGAAGAATCAGCAATCAATAGTGTCATCGCCGCCGCAGGTAGCGCACCGGCCTACTTTTTCTTGTTTATGGAAGCCATGCAAGCCGAGGCAATCGCTCAGGGATTTGATAAGCAAACCGCACGCTTATTGGTGGAGCAGTCGGCGTTAGGCGCAGCGCAGATGGTTGCAGCAAACCCGCAGCTAGAGCTAGCAACCTTACGTGAGCAAGTGACATCCAAAGGAGGCACGACAGCACAAGCTATCGCAACCTTTGAGCAGCATCAGCTATCGGATATCGTTGCTAAGGCCATGCGTGCCGCAGTCCATCGTGCGCAAGAGATGGAAAAACTATTTTAAATAGACCGCCATTTCAGTACTCTATTCATTAATTTATCATAAGGGCTTTCTCATGAATGCTATGAGCTTTTTAATCTCCACCTTGTTTGATATCTATATCATGGTGGTTATTCTGCGTGTTTGGCTACAAGCCGCTCGCGCCGATTTTTATAATCCGTTTTCACAATTTATTGTCAAAACCACTCAACCCGTGGTTGCGCCATTACGTCGAATGATCCCCTCGGTGGGTAATCTGGACCTTGCCACCATCCTCTTTGCTTATGTGTTATCGGTGCTCAAATTCGTCGTCCTGATCCTGATGGTCTCTAAGGGTGCGATGGTCTTCAGTCTCGATTTCTTATGGTTTGGCTTATTGTCTTTAGTCAAAGCAGCCGGTGGATTACTGTTTTGGATCTTACTGATCCGGGCGATTTTGAGCTGGGTCAGCCAAGGACGTAGCCCAATAGAGTTTGTTTTCCATCAATTAACCGAACCTATGCTAAGCCCTATTCGCCGGATCATCCCAGCGATGGGTGGTTTCGATTTAAGCATTTTAGTGCTGTTTATTATTCTACAATTCGCTAACTTTTTAATGGGTGATTTCATTGGCCCCATTTGGTATCAGTTGTAATGTCAATCGCTTGGCTTGATGGGCAAGATCTTTGCCTGCGGATTTATGTCCAACCTAAAGCCAGCCGCGATAGTTTAGTGGGGCAGCACGGTGATGAGCTCAAAATAGCCATCACTGCGCCACCTGTTGATGGAAAAGCGAATGCCCATTTAAGCCGCTATCTTGCCAAACTGTGTAAAGTATCGAAAAGCGCGGTTGAAATAGAAAAAGGCCAGCTAGGGCGGCATAAACAAGTACGCATCCTCTCACCTACGGTGATCCCTGCCGAAATTCAAGCTCTGTTCCCCACTTAATGTGGGGAATTTTTTTCTCCGAACTGTTGTACAATAACCGTTAGCGATGACGACAAGTCTCATCGAGCTCCCCATTCAGACGTGAGAGATTTATGAATAAGATTGTTTTAGCCACTGGTAACCGAGGAAAAGTCGCGGAAATGGCCGATTTATTAGCCGATTTCGGTTTTGAGGTTATCGCACAAAGTGAATTAAATGTGCCAGATGCTGATGAAACAGGCTTAACCTTTATTGAAAATGCCATCATCAAAGCACGTCATGCCGCTGCCCTTACTGGTCTACCAGCGATTGCCGATGATTCTGGACTCGAGGTTGACTATCTTGATGGCGCACCGGGCATTTATTCTGCGCGCTATGCCGGAGCTAATGCTTCAGATAACGATAACCTGCAAAAGTTATTGACCACCTTAGAAGGAGTGCCGAGTGAACAGAGAACCGCTCGCTTTCACTGTGTTTTAGTCTATCTGCGCCATGCTAACGACCCAACACCTCTGGTTTGTCATGGTCAGTGGCAAGGTGAAATCTTAACTGAGCCTCGCGGTGAGCATGGCTTTGGTTACGATCCCATTTTCTGGGTTCCCGAAGAAAACTGCGCTTCTGCCCAGTTACCTGCCGCCCGTAAAAAGCAGCTCTCTCATCGCGCTAAGGCTCTACAATTACTGTTCCAAGCCTTAAAAGAGCAACGCGCCTCATGCTAACACCGCCCAAGTTGAGCTTGTACGCCCATATCCCGTGGTGCGTACAAAAATGCCCTTATTGCGATTTTAACTCTCACGCCTTAAAAGAAGAGATCCCTGAAACGCAATATATCGCAGCACTACTGGAAGATCTGGATCGTGATATTGAGCGCTATCAGCTTGCTAACGATCCAAGGCGATTGCATTCGATCTTTATCGGCGGGGGGACGCCGAGCTTAATTTCACCACAAGGCATCGAAGATTTGATTGACGGCATCGCCGCGCGCATTCCGTTTCAACCAGAGATTGAGATCACCATGGAAGCCAACCCCGGTACGATTGAAGCTGAGCGTTTCGCGGCTTATCGCATCGCAGGCGTCACTCGAATCTCGATTGGCGTACAAAGCTTTGCCGCCGAGAAGTTAGCCCACTTAGGTCGTATTCATGGCCAACAAGAGGCAGTACGTGCGGCAAAACTGGCGCATACCATTGGTTTAAAAAGCTTTAATTTGGATTTAATGCACGGCCTGCCCGATCAAAGCCTAGCGCAAGCCTTGGATGATTTAGACCAAGCGATAACGTTAAATCCTCCTCACCTGTCTTGGTATCAATTAACCATTGAACCCAATACGCTGTTTTATTCCAAACCGCCAACTCTACCCGATGATGATGCGCTGTGGGATATTTTTGAACTTGGCCATCAAAAACTCACTGAGGCAGGTTATGTACAGTATGAAATCTCTGGCTACAGCAAGCCTGGTTATCAATGCCAACATAACCTCAATTACTGGCGATTTGGTGACTATCTGGGCATTGGCTGTGGAGCGCACGGCAAATTGAGCTTTGCTGATGGCCGAATTATTCGCACCACTAAAATCAAGCATCCACGTGGTTACTTAGCGGCTTATCAAAATATGGTGAAGCCTTATTTGAGTGATGAACAGCTCGTTGCCGAAAGCGATCGTCCTTTTGAATTTTTCATGAACCGATTTCGTCTGCTCGAAGCGTGTCCAAAACAAGATTTCATCACCACAACAGGGCTAGCGTTAAGTGTAATTGAGCCAACCATCCAATGGGCGTGTGAGATGAATTATCTAACCCAAGATGCCACCTCGTGGCAGATCACTGAACACGGTAAGCTATTTTTGAATGATTTACTGGCGGCATTTATGGCTGAAGAGTAACTCAATAACAACTCGCTACTGACAATCGAATGATTGCCAGTAGCCATTTTAATCAGCTAGAAAATGGAACGGCCAATACGCTCAGATAGCAGCTCCAGCGCTTTAGTGCCCGCTAACGAATTACCTGATTGATCAAGCTCAGGAGACCAAACCGCAATGGTCATCTCACCGGGTACAATAGCAATGATGCCACCACCGACCCCCGATTTACCCGGCATGCCCACTCGATAAGCAAATTCACCCGCACCATCATAAAGACCACAGGTAGCTAATAACGCATTGATTTGCTTACTTTGCGTCACACTAACCACGCGCTGACCCGTGTGTACCGATACCCCTTTGTTGGCCAAATAGCTGAATGTTTTGGCTAATTCAACACAGCTCATTTTTAGTGCACAAGCGTGAAAATAGTTATTTAAGACCGGAATCACTTCGTTTTCAAAATTACCAAACGAGCGCATTAAATAAGCAATCGAAGCATTACGATCACTGTGCATCATTTCCGACGCTGCCACCACTTTGTCATAGATGATCTGCTCTTCACCACTTAACTGACGCACAAATTCCAGCAAACGCTGGCGAGGGGCGGATAAGCGGCTATAAAGCATATCCGCGATCACAATCGCTCCGGCATTAATAAATGGATTACGCGGGATGCCCTGCTCCATTTCCAGCTGAATCAATGAATTAAAAGCTTGTCCAGAAGGCTCTTTGCCAACCCGCTGCCACAGCTCCTCTGGCTGATATAAACCCATCGCCAAGGTTAAACTTAACGCTTTGGAAATGGATTGGATGGAAAATCCCTCCTGCGCATCACCAGCAGCAAAGATCTCGCCTTGGTTAGTGTAAACCGCGATACCGAGTTTATCGCTCGCCACTTGGGCCAGCGCGGGAATGTAGTTAGCCACTTTGCCTTGTCCAATCAATGGACGAACTTCATCGAGAATGGTCGCTAAAATAGCGGAGCTTGGTTTCATAGTCTGAGTTTACTTTTATTATTATTGCCGCTGAAAACAATGGAACGGCCAAATGAGTTACCGTCTCATCGCCCAACAGATTTTTAATGTAGGGAGAGTCAAAAAAGCCAACACGATAAACCATGTTGGCTAAGTTCTAAGCAGTATCTTGCCGAGCTTGATACTTGTCCAGCATAAACTGGTAGGACAGGTTAATTCACTCGTTGGAATTTAATATCCCATACGCCATGGCCTAGGCGATGGCCGCGCTGTTCAAACTTGGTTAACGGACGCTCTTCTGGACGTGGAATATAATCCCCTTCCTGCGCGAGATTACGATAACCAGGTGCTTGATTCATCACTTCAATCATATGCTCAGCGTAATTTTCCCAGTCCGTTGCCATATGAAACACCCCTTCGCCAACGATCAGTTTTTGTCGCACCATTTCTGCAAACTCTAACTGCACAATACGGCGCTTATGGTGACGTTTTTTATGCCAAGGATCAGGAAAAAACAGTTGTAGCGTCGCCAAGCTATTATCAGGGATCATGTTAGCAAAAACTTCAACCGCATCGTGGCACATCACTCGTAAGTTAGTCACACCAGCATCGCGGGCGGAAGCCAAACAAGCGCCAACACCAGGGCTATGCACTTCAATACCAATGAAATTTTTATGTGGGGCATTTTTTGCCATTTCAACCAATGAGGCTCCCATGCCAAACCCAATTTCTAACACCACTGGATTTTGGTTACCAAACACCTGAGCCCAATCCAGTAACTCGGTTTGATAATCAATCCCCATGGTTGGCCAGCAGGCTTTCATCGCCGCTTCTTGACCTTTGGTTAGTCGACCTTCACGACGCACAAAACTACGGATTCTACGTAGCACTTTGCCATCTTCTGTCAATTGATTGGTGGTAACTTCACTCATTGCGATTGCCTGTCTATTTTTTCGTCTTCACTCAAAGGGAGTGTGATTATCCAAAGAATTGCTTGCCATGCAAGTGTTATTATAGTCTAGCGCTTCACTAGAACGATCACCTGAAACCTTAAAGATACCCTTATAATTTATCGGTTGTACTCGACGGGCATTCTGTGGTGCAATTTTGATTCATTATTTTTATTATTACAGAGCATGTCGTGACTCCATTCGCTTCCGCAATTTTGACTTGGTATGACGCCTATGGGCGAAAGCATCTGCCTTGGCAGCAAAATAAAACGGCCTATACGGTATGGTTATCAGAAATCATGCTGCAACAAACCCAAGTAACCACAGTGATCCCTTATTACCAGCGCTTTGTTGAACGTTTTCCTAGTGTTGCTGACTTAGCGGCGGCTCAACAAGACGAAGTGCTACACCATTGGACCGGCCTTGGTTACTACGCTCGGGCGAGGAACTTACATAAAACTGCAAAGATCATTGTCGATCAGTATCAAGGCCAGTTTCCAACCGAGCTGGAGGCGATGAATGCGTTACCTGGTGTTGGTCGCTCGACAGCAGCGGCAGTGCTCTCTTCAGTGTTTAAAAAGCCGCATGCTATTTTAGATGGCAACGTTAAACGGACCCTAGCTCGCTGCTTTGCTGTTGAAGGATGGCCGGGAAAGAAAATCGTTGAAAACCAGCTTTGGCTGCATGCGGAGCAACAGACCCCAAGCGTCGATGTCGATAAATACAATCAAGCGATGATGGACATGGGAGCGATGATCTGTACCCGTAGCAAGCCAAAATGTACACTGTGTCCAGTGGAATCCTTATGTATTGCCAAGCAACAAGGTAACCCCTTAGATTATCCTGGTAAAAAACCGAAAAGCGACAAACCAGTCAAGCAAACGTGGTTTGTCATTCTTTATCATCAGGGTCAAGTCTGGCTTGAACAACGCCCACAAGTCGGGATTTGGGGCGGATTATACTGTTTTCCACAACATATCGATCAGCAGATTGAAACAACGTTAGCGCATCGTGCTGTACAAGATAACCACATTCAATCTCAGCGCACATTAATTGCCTTTCGGCATACTTTTAGTCATTACCATTTAGATATTACCCCGATTCTATTGGAACTGACTCATAAACCAGACATCATCATGGAAGGAACGAAAGGTCTTTGGTATAACTTACAACAGCCTGAAGAAATCGGCTTAGCAGCCCCTGTGAAGCAGTTGTTGCACAGCTTACCCTTTGAAATTCATCCGTAAACGATTAAGAGGAAGTCATTATGAGCCGCACGGTATTTTGTGCTCGATTACAGAAAGAAGCTGACGGTTTGGATTTTCAGCTCTACCCCGGAGAGCTGGGTAAACGTATTTTTGATCATATTTGTAAGCAAGCTTGGGCAGAGTGGCAAACCAAACAAACTATGCTGATCAATGAAAAAAAACTCAATATGATGGATCCTGAACACCGCAAATTTCTCGAAAATGAAATGGTCAATTTCCTCTTCGAAGGTAAAGAGGTCCATATTGAAGGTTATACTCCACCAAGCCAAGCTTGAGTTTCACAGATAATCTCTAGATAATTTGATCTTGCAGCTGTTTATTTTCGCTGCAAGATCAAATCAGCAGGGAAATTGATTTGCCTAGGAAAGCGATGAAAAAATCACTGTACTGTTTAACCACACTCTTACTCTTAGTCGGCTGCAGTCGTGAGTTTGTTGAACGTTTCTATGCGGTGGATTATGAGCCAACCAACCGTTTTGCAAAAAATCTCGCTCAATTACCCGGGCAATTTGAAAAAGACACCGCCGCATTAGATAGCTTGATCCTCAGTTTCTCTGGCAATATCGAACGTCGCTGGGGTAGCCGAGAAATCAAAATTGCTGGTAAAAGTAATTACGTAAAATACATCGATAATTACCTTAGCCGAACGGAAGTCAATTTTAGTGATGGTAAAATATTGGTTGAAACCATCTCACCCACGGATCCTCAAGGACACTTAAAAAGAGCGATCATCACCACGTTATTAACGCCTGACGATCCGGCTAGCGTCGATCTTTTTTCATCACAAAACATTGAGCTAAAAGGACAACCTTTCTTATACCAACAAGTTGTCGACCAAGATAAGCAACCCATTCAGTGGCGCTGGCGTGCCAACCGCTACGCCGATTACCTGATTGCTCATCACCTCAAAGTCAAACAAGTTGATTTTAAGAAAGCCTATTATGTTGAAATTCCGATGGTCGCGGATCAAATGCAGATCCGTAGCTACCAATACGCCGACATTGTTCGCCGAGCTTCCCGTAAATATGGTATTCCGGAAGATCTTATTTACGCGATCATCAAAACAGAAAGTAGCTTCAACCCTTATGCGGTCAGCTGGGCTAACGCTTATGGCTTAATGCAAGTAGTGCCGAAAACTGCGGGACGGGATGTGTTTAACTTGGTAAAAAATAAACCCGGTGAGCCAACACCTGAATACCTCTTTAATCCAGAAAATAACATAGATACCGGTACCGCCTATTTTTATCTACTCAAAAACCGTTATTTGAAAGATGTCCGTCATCCTCTTTCTCTTGAGTACAGCATGATTTCTGCTTACAACGGAGGCGCTGGCGGTGTTCTGCGAACATTCCATCAAGATCGACAGCGAGCCATGAATAATTTAAATAGCCTACAACCTAATCAGGTGTATTGGGCTTTGACCAACCGTCATCCTAATGCGGAAGCACGGCGCTACTTAGAAAAAGTAACTCAATTTAAACGAGAATTTAACGCGAAGTAATCTTTCACGCCCTACTTGCCTAAAATAGCGACACTTAAACCGGTTTTCTATTTTTTTTAAAATAGTGGTTGACGTACAGAGGGAAAATCCGTTTAATAGCGCTCCGTTGCCCGGATAGCTCAGTCGGTAGAGCAGAGGATTGAAAATCCTCGTGTCGGTGGTTCGATTCCGCCTCCGGGCACCACAAATTTTATTGTTGGTGCTGTAGTCAGTAACAACAAGCAATAAATTAAGTGCGCCGACTTAGCTCAGTAGGTAGAGCAACTGACTTGTAATCAGTAGGTCACCAGTTCGATTCCGGTAGTCGGCACCATTTATTGCCTCGATAGCTCAGTCGGTAGAGCAGAGGATTGAAAATCCTCGTGTCGGTGGTTCGATTCCGCCTCGAGGCACCATATTAAAGCTGTTCCTCCTTAGCTCAGTTGGTAGAGCGACGGACTGTTAATCCGCAGGTCGCTGGTTCGAGCCCAGCAGGAGGAGCCACTTTTCAAAGCCCAGTCATTGACTGGGCTTTTCTTTATCTAGCCATCACTGGCGATCACCCTATTCCCCCCTGCCACATTCAATGGTACGCAAACTGTTTGAACTAATCCGTCGATACTCTGTTCTACACCTTACCGAGAAGACAAGGTGATTTCTTTTTCAGCGCGATTAAAAAACTTTTATCGCGGACAACGTTTAACCACAAACCATTCACTCATCCTAGCTTGAGCTTAATCAAACGATTCTTCCCCATCCGATTAACGACACGATAAAGACGTTAAGTCTCAGGAGATATAAGAATTTACCGCTGTTTCTGTTAGCTTTTCTAAACAAAAATGGATAAAAACAGCCCACTAAGTATAGAAAATCAGCAAACGAGTTTTTTTTTGCATTTTACTGTTGACGAAGGATCGGAAAACTCGTTTAATACACCCCGTTGCCTCGATAGCTCAGTCGGTAGAGCAGAGGATTGAAAATCCTCGTGTCGGTGGTTCGATTCCGCCTCGAGGCACCATATTCTGATAGAGATTGGTGCAAGCGCAACCAGTATCTTAACTGATAAAGTGAGCCGGCTTAGCTCAGTTGGTAGAGCAACTGACTTGTAATCAGTAGGTCGCCAGTTCGACTCCGGCAGCCGGCACCATTATCAAAAAATCTGTTCCTCCTTAGCTCAGTTGGTAGAGCGACGGACTGTTAATCCGCAGGTCGCTGGTTCGAGCCCAGCAGGAGGAGCCACTATTATTAACCGATGACACGTCATCCGTTATTAATGCCGACTTAGCTCAGTAGGTAGAGCAACTGACTTGTAATCAGTAGGTCACCAGTTCGATTCCGGTAGTCGGCACCATTTTAAAAAATCTGTTCCTCCTTAGCTCAGTTGGTAGAGCGACGGACTGTTAATCCGCAGGTCGCTGGTTCGAGCCCAGCAGGAGGAGCCAAATTTTAAAGCCCAGTCATTGACTGGGCTTTTTTTATGGCAATTCAATGGTGATTAAAAAGGCTTATCCCTCTCAGAGATAAGCCTTGCGATGTCGAACCGTCACTGGACTTTAATCACCATACATAAACCGTTTCACTTAAACCCCTGCTCTTTCTTTATCAAATCATAAGCATGTTGGATCTCTTGTGATTTCTCTTTTGCCATGTTCATCATCTCAGGGGGTAAGCCTTTAGCCATCAATTTATCTGGGTGATGCTCATTCATCAATTTACGATAGGCCCGTTTAATGGTTTGTACATCCGCATCTTGATTAACACCCAGAACGGAAAAGGCATCGGCCAATCTATCTCGATTAGAGGGTTGCTGCCATTGACTCGACCCCGAACTTTGCTGTCCGGTAAAACCACCACTTTGCTGAAAACGAAACGCGGCTTCTTGCATACGTAAACGGCGCTCTAGTTGATCCGATGAGAATCCAAGTCCCTGAGCAATTTTATGTAAAACCTGACGTTCGCTTGGGTGTAAATCACCATCAGCAAAGGCAGCAGAAACTTGTAATTCAAGGAAGAATTGCATTAAATCAAATCGGCCACCCGTAAAAAAACGGACATTTTCTAATGTTTGTTGCAAAGGAAAGTCCGCTTCTTTACCTTCGCGAAAAGCATCTTGTGCAGCGCGGCGCTGGTCACCATGCAAGTTCATTCTGTCCATCATAATACTGGCCAATTGAATTTCTTGCTGGGTGACTTGACCTTTAGCTTTGGCAACGTGTCCCATCACAGCGAAAGCGGATTTAAAGAATTCTTCCTGTCTTTCGGTTTGTGTTGGTCCTGAACTGAATTGTCCATTTGTAAACGGGTTTTGGCTTCGATAACGAGCCTTATCAAACTGGTGGCCAAGAAATAGACCAAAGATTGCGCCCAATGGGCCGCCAAATAGCAGGCCAAAGAAAGCGCCAAGAATTTTGCCAAAAATATGCATTATGTGCTCTCAATCTATGAATTTTTTAGGTGTGCTGTGGTCTGATAGTGCCGGGAGCGTTATTTTCCTTTATGATAAGGAAGCATTTTATTGACTTAACACTCTTAAAGTCGGAATCAAACAGAACAACAGGATAGTACAACTCGATGTCACGTTTTTCCCGCACATTTTTAGCCGCTTCGATCAGCGCCGCGCTCTTTGCGCCACAGACTCAAGCAGAAGCAACGGTGGATAACAGTGTGCAGGAACTGCCCACTCTTGATCAATGCTTAGTGAATGAACCCGAGTCGGAAAATCCGAATCCACAGCCTATCAAGGTCAAAGCGGATAAGCTAGAAGCAATTAGTGGTCAGCGCGCCACTTATTCTGGCGATGTCGTCGTTCTACAAGGACAAAAACAGATCCGCGCTAATAATGTGACACTCCATCAACAAGAAAATATTGTTGTGGCCGAAGGTAATGTGACCTTTAGTGATGGTCAAGTCAAAGCAACCTCAGATAGAGTGACCAATCAACTCAATATTGATCAAATCACATTAGAGAACACCCAATATCAGTTTTTATGTCAACCGGGTCGCGGTCATGCCGCTTATATCGCCAAAACTGGTAAAACCATTTATGAGATTGAAGATGGCTCAATCACTTCTTGTCCAGAAGGTGATAGCGCTTGGCGTTTGCGTGCCTCAAGTATTGACGTTGACCAAGACGCTGAACAAGCGACGTTTTACAATCCTCGTTTAGAGATCCAAAACGTCCCCGTGTTCTATTTACCTTATCTCACGGTACCGATTGGCGATACTCGTAAAACGGGTTTCCTCTATCCAGATATTTCCTATGGTTCACGTGATGGTTTTGAAATCTCAGTTCCTTTTTATTGGAACTTAGCGCCTAACTACGATTTAGAAACCACTCTGCGTTATATGGATAATCGTGGGACTCAGTTAAATACCGTGTTTCGTTATCTCACCGAATTTGGTTCTGGTAGCCTCAAAGGTGAATTTTTACCTGATGATGAATTACATCCAGAACAAGGGAAACGTTGGGGTTTCCAATATCGCCACGATGGTATTTATCAACAAGCATGGAAACTGGATCTGGATTACTCCCGTGTCAGTGATGTCGAGTATTTTTCAGATTTAAGCTCAGGGATTGGTAATCGAGAAGATGGCCAACTGATGCAGCAAGCACGAGTGACTTACCGCTCTTCCGCATGGGATACCTCATTGTTGGCAAGAGACTTTCAAGTATTAACCGATAAAGATAACCTCCCCTATCGATTAATGCCGCAAGTCGCTTTTAACTACTATGCACCAGAGCTGCTGCGCTATCTAGATGTAGACATTAAAAGCCACATTTCACGTTTTGAAACCGATGCAATCGGTAAACCGTCGGCAACTCGTGCCCATATCGAACCCGGTATTAGCATCCCGCTAGGAAACACATGGGGAACATGGACCACAGAAGCAAGGCTGTTAGCGACCTATTACCAACAAGATTTATCTGGCGTGATCAGTAGTGATTACCAAGAATTAGAAGAAAGTGTATCAAGGGTTATTCCTGAATTCAGAACGCATGCCGGTATCGTCTTAGAACGAGACACCACGCTATTTAATGGCTATACCCAAACGCTTGAACCACAAGTTCAGTACTTGTATGTTCCAAAAGAAAACCAACAAAATATCGCACGTTATGATACGACATTATTACAAACCGATTACTACGGCCTATTCAGAAGTAGAAAGTACAGCGGCGTAGATTTTATCTCTGCCGCCAACCAAGTCAGCTACGGCGCATCAACGCGGTTTTTTGATGACCAATACAAAGAACGACTAAACATCGCGTTTGGACAAATTTTCTATATCGATAAAGGCTTAAAATCGAGTAATACCGATACGAGCCAAGTGGAAGATACGCAATCGAACTATTCCGCTTGGGCGGTAGAAATGGATTTTAATTACGATGATTTTCTCTTTTATCACGGCGGCATTCAGTACGACATCGACACCAGTGCGATGCAATTGGCCAACAGTACCTTGGAATACCGATTTAACGGCGGCTATCTACAAACCAATTATCGTTACGTTACCAAAGAGTATATCGAAGATACGGTGGGTGACAGTATTCCGGTGAGCAGTATTACTCGACGAGGGATATCTCAAGCAGGCCTACTTGGCGGCTATCAGCTTTCTCATAAATGGCATGTTACTGGACAATATTTTTACGACATGACCACCAATGAAGCACTGGAATGGCTGGTGGGCATTCGCTATACCTCTGATTGCTGGTACATGGGTTTCTCTTACAGTAATCAGTTAAAAGATTGGAATAGAACCCCAAATGGCGATTATCTGGGTTTCGAAGATCCAAACTATGAAAATAACTTTAGTTTTAACATTGGTATTATCGGCTTTGGCACCAAAGTGAGCTCCAGTGAAAGCATGGCTGGAATTAAAAGTTCTGATAATTCCTTGGGTTATGGACGCCCGTTTTTCTTAAATAATTAGGGCAGTAAATTTGGGCATCTAAGCCTAAAAACTCTGAATTTTCCGAATATCCCCAAACTACTTGGAGTTGTAGGTAGGCGATAAGTGAGTGAGTCCCAATGAACATAGACAGACTATGTGATTGCGGCGAACGAACATAGCCAACATCGCTGTAGCTTCATCAAGTAGAAAGGGGATAATGACCGTGAGCAACAACGATTAACGCTCGATAATGAATAGGATTTCTAATGAAACTGTGGACATTGGCTTTATATACGTTAACCAGCTTAGTGAGTATTGCGACGGTGCAAGCTCAACCCGTCGAGCTTGATCGCGTAGCCGTGATTGTGAATAGTGGTGTGATTTTGCAAAGCGATATAGACAGCGCACTACTAACAGTAAGAGCGAATGCAAAAACAAACCAGCAAACACTCCCTCCTGAAAACATTTTGCGTGAACAAATCATCGAAAAACTGATTGTCGATACTTTGCAACAGCAAGAAGCCGATCGTATTGGGGTACGTATTGATGACAATACCCTAAATGACGCGATTACCGAGATTGCTCACAATAACCAACAAACACCAGAACAACTTCGCTTATCGATTGCTGAACAAGGATTAACCTACCCAGAATTTCGTGAACAAATCAGAAAAGAGATCGCCGCCAGCGAAGCACGTAACGCATTAGTACGCCGCCGTATTAATATTATTCCAGCCGAAGTCGATACCTTGGCGGAGTTGCTCGCTCAAGAAACCAGCGCGACAGTACAGTATAAAATCAGCCATATTCAACTGCGTTTTAACGACGGACAAGACAAATCCGAGGTTGAAGCACAAGCCAATAAATTAGTCGCTGAACTCAACCAAGGCGCAGACTTTAGCACCATGGCCATCACCTATTCAAAAGGCCCACGGGCACTACAAGGGGGAGATTGGGGATGGATGCGTAAAGAAGAAATGCCGACGATTTTCGCCGACCAAATTAAAATGCAAAATAAAGGCAGTATTATTGGCCCATTTCGCAGTGGTGTCGGTTTCCACATTCTAAAAATTGATGATATCAAAGGCTTAGAAACGGTTGCAGTGACAGAAGTCAATGCACGTCACATTCTGATTAAACCAACGATTATTTTGAGCGATGAAGGTGCCAAAAATCAACTTAATGATTTAGTACGTCGCATCAATGCTGGCGAAGCCAGCTTTGCTGAATTAGCTCAGCAATATAGCCAAGACCCAGGCTCTGCAGCGCAAAATGGCGAATTAGGTTATCAAACGCCTGAATTGTATGTTCCTGAGTTTAAACATCAAATCGAGACACTTCCGGTTGGAACCATTAGTGAACCCTTTAAAACCGTACACGGCTGGCATATTGTCGAAGTCCTGGATCGCCGCGAAGTTGACCGTACTGATGCCGCGATGAAAAATCGGGCTTATCGCATTTTGTTTAACCGTAAATTCAATGAAGAAGCCAGTACTTGGTTACAAGAGCTGCGCGCTGGTGCTTTTGTTGAGATCCTACAGGATGATCAAGATGACGATTAAACGCATCGTAGTCACCGCCGGCGAGCCTGCCGGTATCGGCCCTGATTTAGTACTGGCACTATCGCAAAATGATTGGCCACATCAACTGGTGATTTGCGCCGATAAACAGATGCTCGCAGAACGCGCCAAAGCACTGGGAATTGCAGTAAAGCTACTTGATTATCAGCCCGATCAAAAAGCCACACCGCAGAAAGCGGGGTATTTGCTGGTTGACTCAATTGCCGTATCAGAAAAGGTCATTGCTGGGCAGCTCGATTCCGCGAACGGTCATTATGTATTAAAAACTCTAGAAAGAGCGGCATTAGGCTGTATGAATGGTGAATTTGATGCTATTGTCACCGGCCCAGTGCATAAGGGCGTGATCAATCGCGCAGGCGTCGCTTTTAGTGGTCATACGGAGTTTTTTGCCGAGCTATCCAATACCCCATTAGTGGTAATGATGCTGGCAACGGAAGGACTACGCGTCGCTCTCGTGACCACACACATACCATTGGCAACGGTCTCTGCCGCGGTAACGGCTGAACGTCTAGAAAGCATCATTCGTATTCTTCACCATGATTTGGTCGAGAAATTTGCGATTGCTCAGCCGACAATTTATGTTTGCGGTCTTAATCCTCACGCAGGAGAAGAAGGGGTATTGGGTCATGAAGAGATAGATACCATCACCCCAAGTTTAGAAAAACTTCGCCAACAAGGTATCGATTTAGTGGGCCCTTTACCAGCAGATACGATCTTTAGCGAAAAATATTTGCAAAAAGCGGATGCCGTTTTAGGAATGTATCACGATCAAGTTCTCCCTGTACTAAAATACAAAGGCTTTGGTCGTTCAGTCAACATTACCTTGGGCTTGCCCTTTATTCGAACCTCGGTAGACCATGGAACAGCGCTCGATTTAGCCGCAACGGGATTAGCCGATGTGGGCAGTTTTAAAACCGCTCTCGATCAAGCAATTGAATTAGTTGATAAAAAAACGCAATAACTTTGAGAACACTATGAGAAATGATGTCCATTTAGGGCACAAAGCGCGTAAACGTTTTGGTCAAAACTTTTTAAACGATCCTTATATTATTGATGGGATCGTATCCGCTATTAATCCTTTACCAGGTCAAAATTTGGTAGAAATTGGTCCAGGTTTAGGGGCCATTACAGAGCCCGTAGGCCGTGAAGTTGATAAGTTTACGGTGATCGAGCTCGATCGTGATCTAGCCGAGCGTTTACGCAACCATCCTGAATTATCGAGCAAGTTGACGATTCACGAAGGTGACGCCATGCGTTTTGACTTTCAGCAATTGGTTAAACCGAATAATAAACTGCGTATTTTTGGTAACTTGCCTTATAACATCTCGACACCGCTGATGTTTCATTTATTTGAATTTCACAAAGAAATTCAAGATATGCACTTTATGCTGCAAAAAGAGGTCGTCAACCGTTTAGCGGCAGGACCGGGTAGCAAAGCGTACGGTCGATTAACCGTCATGGCACAATACTACTGTAAAGTTGTTCCGGTATTAGAAGTCCCACCGAGTGCCTTTGTTCCGCCACCTAAAGTTGATTCGGCGGTGGTTCGTTTATTGCCTTACGAAGAACTACCGCACCCTGCAACGAGTTTAAAATGGTTGGATCGTGTCGTACGTGAAGGATTCAATCAACGCCGTAAAACGGTACGTAACTGCTATAAAGGGTTATTGGATGATGAGACCTTTGCACAGCTTGCGATTGACTCAACGATGCGTCCAGAGAACCTGACCTTGCAGCAGTTTGTATCGATGGCAAATTGGCTTGATGCTCAGAATGCTCAACCCGCATAAATAGACTAGGATGGCCAATGTGCCATCCTATATTTTCTTCGTTTTGTCATCCGAATCAGGAGTATTTATGGATATTACTCATCCTTGTATCAAGATTCAGGTTCAAACTAAGTACGTGCCAGAACAATCCCATCCTGAAGCGCACCGTTACGTTTTTGCTTATCTTATTACCATAAAAAATCTCAGCACCGAAACCGTGCAACTCATCAGTCGCTCTTGGTTAGTGACCGACGCTAACGGAAAACAGATGCGGATTGAAGGTGAAGGCGTCGTTGGAGAACAACCCGTTATTGCCGCCAATGATGAGTATACCTACACCAGTGGCACGGCATTAGAAACGCCCGTTGGCGTCATGCAAGGTCATTATGGAATGATCAACAGCCTCGGTGAACCTTTTCTAGCTGAAATAGACCCCTTTCGCCTAGCCGTTCCCAACGTACTGAATTAACGGAGTTTGTGTGGCAAATTACATTGTCGGCGATATTCAAGGCTGTTTAGATGAACTGCAGCTATTGCTCAAACAAGTCAACTTTCATCCTATTAGCGACACCTTATGGCTCGCCGGTGATTTGGTCGCGCGTGGCCCAAAATCACTAGAAACACTGCGCTTTATTCGTGACTTAGGACCCGCTGCAAAAACGGTGCTCGGCAATCATGATTTACATCTATTAGCCGTATCACTGGGCATTCACCCAGCCAAAAACAAAGATAAAACATTGGCCATTTTTGCTGCGCCTGACGCTGATGAGCTACTAGATTGGGTTCGCCAATGGCCACTCTTGTTAGAACACCCCGAGTTTGTCCTCACTCATGCGGGCATCTCACCCCAATGGAATTTACAGACCGCTCGAAAAGCTGCCCACGAGGTAGAAACGGTATTACGTAGCCAACGATGGCCATGGTTACTCACCAATATGTATTCCAATACTCCGGACTTATGGAATGACGATTTACAAGGGATTGAGCGTTATCGCTATATCATTAATGCCTTTACTCGCATGCGCTTTTGCTTTTTTGATGGGCGTCTTGATATGGCGTGTAAACTTCCTCCCGCTCAAGTGAGTAGCCACGAGCTAATGCCTTGGTTTGCCCTACCCCAAAGGATTGAATTAGAAAAAACGGTGATTTTTGGCCACTGGGCAGCGCTAGAGGGCTACTTCAGTCCAAACGTAATTGGCTTAGACACTGGCTGCGTATGGGGCGGGCCGCTGACCATGTTACGTTGGGAAGATAAACAGGTCTTTAAGCAGCCAGCATTAGAGTCTAAGTCATAGGTTCTAGGTTCTAGGTTTTTCAGTCTCGCGTTCTAAGATGATAAAGTCCATTGAATAGGCATTTTTGTCATCCGCCGAGTAATGTTCACGGTAACATTCATGCCAATTCGTTCCCCAATTGGGGAAATGAGTATCGCCAATGAACTGAGCATCAATCAGCGTGATGTACAGTTTATCGGCTTGAGGTAAACACTCCGTGTAAATACTGCCACCACCAATGATCATCACCTCAGGGACCGCCCCCGCCTTAAGCAAGGCAGCGTCCAGTGAAGAGACAACATCAACCCCATCGATCACCAATTCGGGATCTCGGCTGATAACAATATTGTGACGCCCAGGCAAAGGACGTCCAATCGATTGATAAGTTTTGCGTCCCATGATCACCGGTTTGCCGATAGTACACCGTTTGAACCAAGCAAAGTCAGCGGGTAAATGCCACGGCATTTGGTTGTCTTTACCTATCACTCTTTCGTTTGCCATCGCGGCAATCATACTGATGATCATCTTTCTATTCCTACTTTTGCTTAAGCTTCTAGACAATGGGTTTGCGACGATAGAATAACAGCCCAGGTATTGCTAAGCCAACCGCTAATCCCGCAATGATAAACATCGCTTTTAAGAAATTTTCCATTAAACTCGCAAACAGCTCCGGTTTAAAGCCTAAGTGGTGAATTTCTACCATAGCAATCATTGCCTTATAAGCAAATACACCGGGAACCATAGGAATTAATGCTGCTACGGTAAAGACTTTAGGATGAGCCAAAAATCGTCTCGACCACTGAACACCAATCATACCCACAATCCCTGCCGCAAACAGACTCGCCCACTCAATCGGAATACCAAAATGCAGCATCAAATAACGCGAGCCATGACCGATGGCTCCTCCTAAAGCGCAATACTTTAATGCTGGGACTGGGACATTAAAGATCAACGCAAACCCAACAGCCGGAATCGAGGCAAACAACATATCGTTGATTAACCTTAGCAATAAATCCCAATTCACCAGCTCTACCATCCCCACACTCCCGTAACGCTCATCGCGGCAATAATCCCTAAACTGGTTGCTAAGGTCAGTAAGCTTGCCATCACAAAGCGAGCGATGCCCATATTAATGTAACCTTTCAGCATATCAGAAACCGAGTTGATCAATGGAAAGCCCGGTACCAGCATTAATACTGAAGACGCCATTACGATGGTTGGTTTATTACCAAGCTGATAGATCACCGCTTGAGTAGAAATGAGTGACGTAACAAACGCTGTCGCCGCAAAATTAAGTAAAGGGTTAAATTGGCGATGGCCAATCTCTTGACGGACCATCATACCTATCGCCGAAGCGATAAAAGTCATTAGAAATACGATTCCATCACCACCAGCCAAACGGCTGAATGCCGCGCATGACAAACCGATCATCACCACCACTAACCATCGGTTATAACGCTCTGGCGTTATTCGTTCAAGTTTGTGCTGTGCCATCGAGTAATCGAGTAAGCCTCGCTCCATCAAAATACAAATACGCTGGATCTGGGTCACTACTCGCATGTTAATGCCACGATCAGCACAACGTCGAGCGGTGGTAATACAATGCTGATGATAAACGGTAGTCACCACTAATGAGCTCGCAGAGAGCGAGACTTCCACTTCATCCATGCCAGAAGCCAGCCCCATACGTCGCATAATATCGCCAACCAAAGTACTTTCTGCACCATGTGCGAGTAACATTTGACCTGCTTGAGCAATCAAACGTGAAATTGCTCGTTGTTTGGATGTCATGATTCCATTCCTAACTGCCTCGATTTATCGAAGGCCTAGTTTGCAACAAAATGTGTCGTGACGATATGATTTAGAATATAAAAAAAGCCGCAATCAATATTGCGGCTTATTAACTTTAGAGATCAAATCGATCATTCACGCACATAAATAACATGGCCGTCATCTTCTTCATCATCCCAATCATCATCGTCGTCATCTTCGTCAATGATCGGTTGATTAGCAATGGCATCTTTGTGGTAATCATTCCACATAAATTCCACTTTTTGCTCTTCAGAAATCTCTTCTTGCTGACGAGGTAAGGTTTCCATAAAGTCAGCTAACTTCATGCACAACTCTTTGGTACCCTGACGATTGATAGCAGAAATCTTAAAGTATTGATCTTCCCATCCCAGTGCGTCCAAAACGTTTTGAATCACTTCATTGGCTTCTTGCTCTGGCATGAGATCGGTTTTATTGAACACTAACCAACGTGGTTTTTGAGCCAATTTCTCACTGTATTGCTCAAGCTCATCAAGGATCGTTAATGCATTTTGAACAGGATCGCTTTGATCTGCAGGCATGATATCGATCATGTGCAGCAATACTCGACAACGCTCTAGGTGTTTCAGGAATCGAATACCTAGCCCAGCACCTTCCGCAGCACCTTCAATCAACCCGGGAATATCAGCAACCACAAAACTCTTTTCTGGGACGACACTCACAACACCTAAACTTGGGATCAAGGTGGTAAAAGGATAATCAGCCACTTTAGGTTTTGCTGCCGATACAGCACGAATAAAGGTTGATTTACCGGCATTAGGCAAGCCAAGCATACCGACATCAGCGAGCAGAAGTAGCTCTAAACGCACTTCTCTCACTTCACCTTTAGTACCCATACTTTTCTGGCGCGGAGCACGGTTTACCGAAGATTTAAAACGAGCATTGCCTAAACCGTGCCAACCACCTTTAGCAATCATCACCTTTTTGCCATGCTCAGCGACTTCAGCGATCACTTCATTAGTATGGATATCAACAGCACGTGTACCAACAGGAACGCGCAATACTTTGTCTTTACCACGCTTACCAGTACAGTTCGCACCACGCCCATTTTCTCCGCGCTCAGCGTCGTAAAAACGCTGAAAACGGTAGTCAATCAATGTATTTAGGTTTTCATCAGCCAGTATATAAACATCACCACCGTCACCGCCGTCACCACCATCTGGACCGCCTTTGGTAATGAATTTTTCACGCCAGAAACTGACCACGCCGTTGCCGCCGTCACCAGCCTGAACTTTTATTACCGCTTCATCAACGAATTTCATTTGTTACTCCGCACAATTTGCGCTGCAATACCATTGCTTATTAATAGTATCAATTTTAGCAGAAGACATTAATCAGCGTCTCATCTCTGCTTTAGAACACATAACGAGTCAACCCAAACAATAGGGATCACTAGTTATAAGCACTTTGCCGATAAATAAAAAACCCCACCAAACGGCAGGGTTTTTAAATTCAGCGAGAAACTAAACTTATTCAGCTTCGATGCTAACGAATTTACGGTTCTTAGGACCTTTCACTTCGAATTTTACTTTGCCATCAGACAGAGCAAAAAGAGTGTGGTCTTTACCGATACCAACGTTATTACCAGCGTGGAACTTAGTACCACGTTGACGAACGATGATGTTACCTGCTAATACAGCTTCACCACCGAAACGCTTAACACCAAGACGTTTACTTTCTGAATCGCGGCCGTTACGAGTAGAACCACCAGCTTTTTTGTGTGCCATTGTTAAACTCTCCTAATAACTTAAGCGTTGATACCAGTGATTTTCACTTCCGTGAACCACTGACGGTGACCTTGTTGCTTACGAGAGTGTTTACGACGACGGAACTTAACGATTTTGATTTTATCGCCACGACCATGTTGTACCACTTCAGCAGTCACTTTACCGCCCTCAACCAGAGGAGCACCAACTTGAATTGCTTCACCATTAGCGATCAGAAGAACTTTATCAAATTCTACTGTTGCGCCAGTTTCAACGTCTAATTTCTCTAAGCGAAGAGTTTGACCTTCACTTACACGGTGTTGTTTACCACCAGATTGGAAAACAGCGTACATATTTTACTCCGCTCTTTCCGCACAGCCTATGCTAACATTTTTGAGCAAAAAGGGTGTGCGCTAAACTAATCATCAATAGGGCGCAGATTCTACGTGAATGGCGTCCCCATGACAAGCCATATTTAAAAAAAATTGGCGAAAAGCTAATCGCCAAACAAAAGTGCGGCAATCATGCCTTTAAGCCATGTATTAATCAATATTTTTTTAGTGTATTATTCACTAACTCAAGCAGAACATAATGCCTTACAAGCTCTAACTTCAGCCGGATTTATGATGGATTTTAAAGCTATCCAAGCGCTTACTGCCGATGACATGGCAAAAGTGGATAAAACGATACTTGCTCAACTCAATTCTGACGTTTCCCTTATCAATCAACTGGGGTTTTATATCGTCAGTGGTGGCGGTAAACGCCTACGTCCATTACTGGCCATTTTGTCAGCCAAAGCCTTAGGTTATCAAGGTGAGGGACACACCATGGCTGCTGCGTTTATTGAATTTATTCATACGGCAACCTTGCTACATGATGATGTGGTGGATGAATCCGATATGCGGCGGGGCAAAGCTACCGCCAATGCGACGTTTGGTAACGCCGCTAGCGTACTGGTGGGCGATTTTATCTACACCCGCTCTTTCCAAATGATGACCGAACTCGGTTCGATGAAGATCCTCAAGCTGATGAGCCATTCCGTCAACATTATCGCTGAAGGTGAAGTGCTGCAATTAATGAACTGTAACGATCCCGAGACTACGGAAGAGAGTTATATGCAGGTCATTTACTCAAAAACCGCGCGATTATTCGAAGCCGCTACTCAAATTGGAGCGATGTTATGTGATGCCTCCCCCGAAGTTGAACGGGCGATGCAAAACTACGGTAAATATTTAGGTACCGCCTTCCAATTGATTGACGATGTGATGGATTACACTGCCGACGGCAAAGAAATGGGCAAGAATGTCGGTGATGATCTCGCAGAAGGTAAACCCACGCTTCCTTTGCTGCATGCAATGCGCAATAGCCAAGGAGAGCAATCGGCGATGATTCGTGAGGCGATTGAAAAAGCCAATGGGATGGAGAAATTAACGGCGATTTTAGCAACGATGCAGCAAGCAGGCTCATTAGAATACACCACCGCTAAAGCGCAACAAGAAGCCGATAAAGCGATTGCCGAATTGGCTATTCTACCCGAAAGTGACTACAAACAAGCATTGATCGCTTTGGCTCATATGGCGGTCAAACGCACTAAGTAATAAGACATCGTAAGCGAACTCAGTCTTATTACTTCATTCACTTGTCGCCCCGACTCAAGTAAGGCGACAAGTGAGTCTTTGCTTGTTAACTAAAACCACCCTTGCCAGATTAAACCAAAGGCAAACAAAGCACACAGGGTTAAAGTGCCAGCACCGAGTTTCTCTCGCCCCAAAAAAGGCTGCACTCCCTGCTCTCGTTTGGCTTTAATATAAAAAGCAATACCAGGCAGATACAACAGGCTTGAAAGCAATAAATAATGCAATCCAGAGGCATACAACAACCAAGCACCGTAAAGCGTTGCTCCACATCCTATTAGTAATATTTTGCCTTGTTTAGACTCACTAAGCGCCAACTTCAGCGTGTAAGCGCCGACCAAAAAGTACGGCACTAAGATCATTTCCGAAGCAAAAATCAGCAAGGTGTCGTAGGTACTACCAGCAAACATCACGACGATTAATGACACTTGGATACAAACGTTGGTTAACGTCAATGCACTCGCCGGGCTACCTGCCGCGTTTTGTTTCGCCAACCGTGCTGGAAACATACCGTCTTTTGCCCCTAAAAATGGCGCTTCCGAAGCCAACACTGTCCAGCTTAAAAATGCGCCACAAACAGAGATAATTAAACCAATCGCAATAATATACTGCCCCCAAGGACCCAATATCTCGGTTAGTACTCTCGCCATCGACGGATTCTGATAGCTGGCCAGCTCGACGGGGACAATCACGCCCATCGATAGCAATGTCACTAAGACATAAATGGCTAACGCGGTCAGTAAACCAAAGATCGTCGCTCGTCCAATATCGCGTCGCACCCGAGCTCGGTTAGAGACCACCACCGCTCCCTCGACCCCAATAAACACCCAAACTGTAATCAACATGGTGGCTTTGACTTGCGACCATAAATCGTGCTCAGCTCCAAAGTGGAGTCCGGAAAAGTCGACCGTAAACGTCTGCCACCGAAAAGCGACCATGGCACATCCAATAAACAGTACCAACGGGATCATTTTCGCGCAGGTGGTCACCAAATTGATCAACGCTGCCGTTTGCACGCCACGTAAAACCAGCCAATGCACTAACCAAAGGAGTACCGAGGCACCCGCAATCGAAATCAACGTATTACCATCACCAAAAATAACCCGATCAGGCGTATCAAACAACATGCCGAAAGTACTAAAGACAATCACTAGATAGGAAACATTAGCGACCATCGCACTGAACCAGTATCCCCAGGCCGAACAAAATCCGGCAAAATCACCAAAGCCAGCACGGGCATAACCAAACACACCGCTATTGATCTCTGGTTTATGGATCGCTAATTGCTGAAATGATAGGGCAAGGAAGATCATACCGATCCCAGTAATACACCAGCCAATCATCACCGCCAAAGGACTCGCCACTGCTGCCATATTTTGCGGCAGACTGAATACCCCAGCCCCGATCATAGAACCGATAACCAAGGCGGTTAAAGAGCCTAAACCTAATTTGTTATCCATGATTATTTCCAACCTTGCTTCTGGAAAACGCTATAGTAGTCAGAAATAGCATTCAATAGCAGACTCAACGTGATCCACTTCACTAACAAAGCCAACGTTTTTACACATTCATTGCCAACGATCAAATCTATGTCAGATTGCGCCATAAAATAGCCTTAGCTACCATAAAAAAGGCCAGATAATACTATTTTTCCAGAATTAATGAATAAAAATTTAATCTAATGCCACTTTTATGACTACTGGTATAGATAAAAAATTCAAACAATCAAAAGCTTAATCATCAGTTAAAACTGAGAAAAATACACTCGAATAACATCGATCTACAACACAACCGATGCCGTGGGGCTTGCTAAAGGATGATGAATACAAGTACTCAAGAGAACCTCAAGAATGGACGATCAATTCTTGATCTTTTAGGCAAGATAAGAAGGATGGTTGATACGGGTTTTAGATCATAAGATCATCGCAAAAAAATGCCGCGAAGTCGAAACCTGCGGCATTATTCTTAGTTTTTATGCTTTACCATAACGACTGCCAATACGCACGCAGGGTGAGCGAACGAAATAGCGAGTCAAATGAGCTTACGTCTAATGATCGTTATTTAACGAACTCAACGCCGATCTCAATGTCTTTATTAAGCGTTTCTAACATGCCATCGAGCGCTGCTTTTTCAAAGTCACTCAATGGTCCGTAGCTCAGCACTTCCTCGACACCATTTTTACCCAGTTTAATTGGTTGAGCAAAGAAAGGAGCGTGTTCGCTACCACCTTCAACATAAGCGTATTCAATCACTGATTCGCCTTGTAATGCTTTCACTAAAGAGAGGCCAAAACGGCAAGCAGCCTGCCCCATCGATAGTGTTGCCGAGCCGCCACCCGCTTTGGCTTCCACGACTTCAGTGCCCGCGTTTTGAATGCGTTTAGTCAGTGCCGCAATTTCCTGCTCGGTAAACTCAACACCATCAACTTGTGATAGTAAAGGTAGAATCGTTACCCCAGAATGGCCACCAATCACAGGAACATGGACTTCGCTAGGATTTTTGCCTTTTAATTCCGCAACAAAAGTTTCAGAACGAATAACGTCCAGTGTCGTGACACCAAATAGCTTACGCTTGTCGTAAACACCTGCTTTTTTCAATACTTCAGCCGCAATAGGGACGGTTGTATTAACCGGGTTAGTGATGATCCCAATACAAGCTGTTGGACAAACGTTGGCAATTCGTTCAGCGAGTGATTTAACGATTCCAGCGTTAACATTGAAGAGATCAGCACGATCCATTCCCGGCTTACGTGCCACACCTGCTGAAATCAGCACGACATCCGCGCCTTCTAATGCTGGCGTTGGATCTTCACCGCAATAACCTTTGATCGACACTGGCGTTGGAATATGACTCAAATCAGCAGCCACGCCAGGCGTCACTGGAGCGATATCATACAAAGCAAGATCTGAACCAGCAGGAAGATGATTTTTTAATAACAGAGCTAGGGCTTGACCGATGCCGCCAGCGGCACCAATAACAGCGACTTTCATCGTAGTTCTCCTTGAGAGTGAATCTTTTATATGTTTTGGTAGGGTATCTTTTTATCCGATGTCAAAAAGCTATAGCAACTACATCTTGATTACAATCAATTAACCTCAGCTTTGCGACTTTGCGCAATTCCTCATTAAGACGCGACCGCTCGTTAGGCATTATGAGGGGATTTATCAGTTATGACAAAGCATTAGCCCCCATTGATAAGCAAACGACTGAGCGTTACAGATAGGCGACAAGTGAGAGAATCCCCATGAGCATCGATAACGCTATGATGAGCGTAACCAATCCCACTGTAGCGACAAGTAAGAAGGATATAAACGTAAATACGGTATTTTTACAGTGACCATTTAGACAGTTTTCGACGATAATTTGCCTCTCTATCGTGAGCTATGTGACAATAGTCATTAATGGTTGAACAGCAAAAGAAAATCCACAATGCGCCCTACAGATAAACAAGATAACTTAGTTCGTGTTTTTAAAGCCCTATTGAAAGAAGAACGCTTTGGCTCACAAAGCGATATTGTTGATGCTTTAAAGAATGAAGGATTTGATAACATCAATCAGTCTAAAGTATCGCGTATGCTAACCAAGTTTGGTGCCGTTCGTACTCGCAATGCCAAAATGGAGATGGTGTATTGCTTACCCGCTGAGCTCGGAGTGCCAACGGTATCCAGCTCACTAAGAGAGCTTGTCCTCGATGTCGATCATAATAACGCTTTAGTTGTGATACACACCGGCCCAGGTGCCGCGCAGTTAATTGCTCGTTTACTCGACTCTCTTGGTAAATCAGAAGGTATTTTAGGTGTTGTCGCTGGTGATGATACTATTTTCATTACTCCAACCATGAATATTACGACTAAACAGCTATTTACTTCTGTCTGCGAGCTATTTGAATACGCTGGCTAAAGCGCATTAATGACGGGTTACATTGTTAAACAAATGTGACCCAATTCACATCTCGCGTATCTTGCTATAGCCAATAAAAAAGACGTTAAATTAATACTTATCAAATAATTAGCCTCATTCAATAACATTACCTATCGCTCAATACCACAGTGCTACCGATGATAATTTTTTACAATTCTATAATTTATTGAGTATTTTTTGTTATTATCATTCGGCACTTTTTCTGTTTTTCAGCAGAACCAGCGCCAATTTCTAGAACCAAACGACTTGCCGAGGGCGCTAACCGCGCAATAACCTCAAGTCATCAGGGGAAAGGAATCATACCCCTCGACAACCGTACAAGCTCTTTGGGAATAATAAATAAAAGGAAGGGATATTCATGTTATTGAACAAGATCATTAAAGTGGGTGCTATCGCTGCGGCTGTCATGGGAGCGAGTGCGGTTCACGCTCAGGAATTTATTACTATTGGTACTGGAGCCGTAACCGGCGTTTACTATCCAACTGGCGGTGCCATTTGTCGCTTAGTGAATCGAGACCGTCAAGAGCACAATATTCGTTGCTCTGTGGAATCAACCGGTGGTTCGATTTACAACGTCAATACCATGCGTAATGGCGAGCTCGATTTTGCTATCGTTCAATCTGACTGGCAATACCACGGTTATAATGGCACCAGTCAGTTTTCTGAACTCGGCCCTTACAAAAAGCTACGCGCGATGTTCTCTTTGCATACTGAACCTTTTAACATCATCACTCGCGCAGACTCGGGCATCAATAATGTAAAAGATCTTGAAGGAAAACGCGTTAATATCGGAAACCCAGGCTCCGGTGATCGCGCCACCATGCAAGTGGTAATGGACGCCTTTGGCTGGACCAATAGCAGTTTCAGACTGGCCTCTGAACTAAGAGGTTCTGAGCGCTCACAAGCGTTATGTGATAATCGTATTGATGCCTTTATCTATATGGTCGGACATCCCAATGGAGCCATCCAAGAGGCGACGACTTCTTGTAATGCTAAATTAGTCTCAGCAACTGGACCTGAAGTAACAAAAATTGTAGCCGAACGTCCTTACTACGCTTACAGCACCATTCCTGCGGGCATGTATCGTGGGACCGATAACGAAGTGACAAGCTTTGGGGTTGCCGCCACACTGGTAACCAGTGCCGATGTCTCCGATGAAGTTGCTTATAATGTTGCTAAAGCGGTATTTGAAAACTTTGATACCTTTACTCGTCTTCATCCCGCCTTTGCAACCTTGAAAAAAGAAGACATGGTCAAAGCCGGTCTTTCTATTCCGCTCCACCCTGGTGCTGAAAAATATTACAAAGAGGTTGGTTTACTAAAATAAATCGCGATTCGTTGTAGGTAGTCGACCCATCCTCCAATCCCCATGCCCAGCATACGGCGCGTGGGGATTGATTGGCGGTCTCTACTCAAAGTACTTTGTTTTATGGCTATCTATTTCTTCTCCTGACAACCATGGCTGACACAGTAAAGTGACTGAACATCCGCATTTTTAGGGAGAGGCATAGAATGATTATTTATTTGCACAGCACCCTCTTCTATTGAGCCTTCAGCGAACACCATACAGCCTAACGCTCAGCGTTATGTTGTGAGTCTCCATGTACTTGAGAGTATCAATACCGTTCACTGACTATCGGCTGCACAATAGAAAAGGGATAAACCATCAATATTAAGGATAACGTACATGACGCAGGCAACAACTCCGTCGCAGGATGTGCAAGAGATGGTTGCACAGGCAGATACTGGCGCAAGAAATCCACAGGGTTTCTCTGGGCGCATTTTGTGGTTTGTACCACTGTGCTGGTCTCTTTTCCAACTTTGGTATGCTTCACCCCTGCCATTTATTTTTAACTTTGCGATTTTAAATGATACCGAAGCTCGCGCTATCCATTTAAGCTTTGCGGTTTTTCTCGCTTTTACTGCTTATCCCGCGTTAAAACATTCTCCCCGTGACCGCATACCAGCCGTGGATTGGGTCTTAGCTCTTGCGGGCAGTTTCTCGGCTGCTTATATCTATCTTTTTTATACTTCTTTATCCGGTCGCTCAGGCGCCCCCACCGATACTGACATCATTGTCGCTGGTATGGGTATGCTGTTGCTACTGGAAGCTACGCGTCGTGCATTAGGTCCGCCGTTAATGTGTGTGGCAGGGCTATTTTTGCTCTACACCTTTGCTGGGCCACATATGCCCGACGTCATCGCACACAAAGGGGCAAGCTTTAATAAGGCCATGTCCCATCTCTGGCTGACTACTGAAGGCGTATTTGGTATCGCTTTAGGGGTTTCGACTTCTTTTGTGTTCTTATTCGTGCTCTTTGGTGCGATGCTAGAACGGGCTGGTGCTGGTGCTTATTTTATCAAAGTCGCGTTTTCTTTACTCGGTCACATGCGTGGCGGACCGGCGAAAGCAGCCGTTGTCGCCTCAGGACTGTCCGGTTTAGTCTCAGGGTCGTCGATAGCCAACGTGGTCACAACCGGAACCTTTACTATTCCGCTCATGAAGCGAGTGGGCTTTTCTGGTACGAAAGCTGGAGCCATCGAAGTTGCCGCTTCAACCAATGGCCAGCTTACGCCACCAATCATGGGCGCTGCGGCCTTTTTGATGGTCGAATACGTGGGTATCTCTTATGTCGAAGTGATACGAGCGGCACTGCTGCCTGCGCTTATCTCGTACATAGCGCTTATCTATATTGTCCACCTCGAAGCCTGTAAAGCAGGGATGACCGGCCTACCTCGCCGTCGCCCTTCAACATTACTCAACAGTTTGCTCTCTTTCACTGGCACCATTTTAGGGTTATGTGTAGTGAGTGCAGTGGTCTATTACGGGGTCGGTTGGACAAAAGATGTGTTTGGCGCGGCAGCGACACCGATCGTCACGCTGGCACTGTTAATCTGTTATTTTTTGCTGTTGAAAATCTCCGCTCAATACACTCACGAGCGTGAATTTAGTTTGGATGAAAACATTCAGGAAATCCCAGACGTTGGCCCTACAGTTAAATCTGGACTGCATTACTTACTGCCGATCGTTGTCTTAGTCTGGTGTTTGACCGTTGAGCGTTTCTCCCCCGGATTGTCGGCTTTCTGGGCCAGTGTGTTTATGATTTTTATTCTCTTAACGCAAAGACCGATCATTGCTTGGTTTAATCGCACTAACGATGCCGCTCAACAAGCCAAAGCTGGCATTACAGACTTACTCGAAAGTTTAGTGTCTGGTGCACGCAATATGATAGGGATTGGTGTCGCGACTGCAGCCGCTGGGACCGTGGTTGGTGTAGTCACCTTAACGGGCATTGGCTTAGTGATGACCGACTTTGTCGAATTTATCTCTGGCGGTAACATTATGCTGATGTTGCTGTTCACCGCTGTGATCAGCTTACTTTTAGGCATGGGATTACCGACAACTGCCAACTACATTGTGGTATCAACGTTGATGGCTCCGGTGATCGTCACCTTAGGCGCACAGAGTGGATTGATCATTCCATTAATTGCCGTACACCTGTTTGTATTTTATTTCGGTATTTTAGCCGATGATACGCCCCCTGTCGGCCTGGCTGCTTTTGCTGCTGCCGCGATAGCAAAATCGGACCCCATTCGTACCGGTATTCAAGGCTTCACCTACGACATACGAACCGCTATTCTGCCATTTATGTTTATCTTTAATACCCAGTTATTACTGATGGGCATTGAATCATGGTGGCACTTAGCCTTAACTGTCGGCTCCTCGATCATCGCCATGCTGTTATTTTCAGCCGCGACTCAAGGCTGGTGGTTTACCAAAGCAAAATGGTGGGAAGTCCTGTTGCTATTGTTGCTGACCTTTAGCTTTTTACGACCTGGATTTTGGTGGGACAAAATTTATCCGGCTAAGTATCAATACCCAGGTACGGACTTAGCCTATATCGTCGATAAAGCGCCAGTGGGTCAACCAATTGTGATGATCGTCGCCGGAGAAACCTTAATGGGCGACTATGTGTCGAAAACCGTGCAACTGCCGTTTGATGATCGAGCGCTAACGGCCGAAGAACGGATTCGTTCGATGGGGCTTACCGTTAATAAGATCAATAATCGAATGTTGATCGACGCTGTTGAGTTTCGTAGTCCAGCTGAAGCGGCCGGGATCGATTTTGATTGGGAAGTCCGTACGGTAGTCGTGGATAGTGATCGTCCAATGAAAGAATGGGTCTTTGTCCCTGCACTGTTGCTGACCTTACTGCTTGGCTGGAACCAAAGACGCCGCGCCCTCAAAAAAACGACGATACAACCTTAACCCATTGTGACTTTGCTTTCCCCTGCCTGTCGAATCTGCGGGGGAAAGCCATACAGAGATCAGAAACCATGTATAAACATATCTTAGTCCCCGTCGATTTAAATGAACAAGGCTTTGCTGATAAAGCCGCACAAAGTGCGGTATGGCAAGCAAGACACAGTGGTGCTCAACTGCATCTTTTAACGGTACTGCCGGGTATTCACATGTCGATGGTCGCAACTTATTTCCCGCGTGACGCTGCCAATAAAATGAAACAAGACGTTGGGCAACGTTTACAAGCGTTTGCTCAGCAGTATCTGCCAGAGGACATTCACTATCAGTTGCATGTCGCTGAAGGAAAGCCCTATACGACCATTCTGGAGTATGCAGCCAAGCTCAAGGCAGAGTTAATTATTATGCCCAGCCATAAACGCTCACGAATGGACAAAGTGATGCTCGGTTCGGTAGCCAGCAAGGTCGTCGAGAACGCCCCCATCCCCGTTTTAGTCATCAAACCGCAAGGTTAATTAGCAAACGGAAGGTTCATCGATTTTACCGATGAGATTAATTGTTCGATTCTCCTTTTCTTTTTGAGAATAATTATCAATAATGTTTACATCAAAAAGAAATAGGTGGGACCGGATCATGAAAAAAACACTCAGCTTCGCTGCTATTCACTTTACCATCGCTTTTACTATCGCTTATCTACTGACAGGCGATATCATTCTCGGTAGTTTAATCGCTATGCTGGAACCGATGGTCAATACTGTCGCTTTTTATTTCCATGAACGGGTATGGACTCAGCATCCAGCACTGCAACGTTACGCGGGCAAGACTCGGATAAAAACCGCCAGCTTCGCCGTCATCCACTTTAGCGTTGCTTTTGGTATTGCTTATTTACTCACTGGAAGTTGGTTAATTGGCGGCATCATGGCGATGATTGAACCCAGCTTTAATACCTGTGCTTACTACTTTCATGAAAAAGTATGGCAAAGTTTGCATCCACAGAAAAAAGGCACCGACAAACACTTTGGCTGTGCACACTAGGTAAGATGAGCCAAAATGATCGGATCCACCCGCCGCGTTATAACGGAAAATGAGTGACACATAAAGTGTCACTCAATGCGAGTTTAACCGAGGCTTGTTGTCCGTCTAACTCAACATCAATCGTATAAAGATCTTCAGGATTCGGTTTTTCTGCGTCGTAATAGCGAGGCGCATCGACTTGGAAAATAGCCGTCACATGATCACTGCGTACATCTATCGGTAAATGGTAAGTCATACCATCAAAACGAACCGCAGCAGATACTAAACCACTCGCGTAGGTGGTGAAGTAAAGATTCACTAACAGCTCACAGCCACCACCATGATGCCAGATTTGCTCTGTCGTCAGATGTTCAAGACGTAAGTGAGAAATAGCCTGTAAATAAGGCGCTCGCCAAATCCCCATCCTCGAGTCGTATGCGACTCGCTTTTCTTCACCAAGCGGACAAATTGGCTCTTCAATCAACCAATCGTCTTCCTGATTTAAGAATAAAATTTCAAACCGATTTCGACCTAACTTAAGCAGCAAGCGGATCTCTTTTTTATAACGATGTTGCGTCCCATCACAATCAAAAATAGCGGCACCATTAAGACGCACTTCGGCTGGATAATCGATGCCTTCTATCACGACATCAATAGCAGCAAACGCTAAGAGATGGTCATCGACTTCAATATCATGCATTAAATGCCATTCTTGCTGCGCGAGATCATGCTCGGCCAATTCACTTGGCAAGGCGCAACTGAATGGATTGGGAAAATAAAGATCAACTTGAGGAATGGATACGTCTGTCAGAGGCGAAAGCTGCCATGGACCAGAGAGAGAAAGCTGCATTGTCATTGATTATCTTGAGCAAATTTATCTCATATATACCTGAGCGGGATCAAAAATACCAGCCGGCTGACTGGTATTTACTGTGACAAATTAATTGCTCACTGTGGCCGCGTTAATCGATAACGGCAACCACTGAAGGTTAGGCTTGCTCTTCGTCTTCGTCATCTTCTTCTGGATAAAGGGCATCTTCACCTTCGTAATACGTGCCCCACCCATCGTAGATAACATCAAACTTTTCAGCTAACTCGACCAATTTTGCGACTTGCTGATCGATCGCTTGCGGGTCCAAAACCGATTGCATCGTCGCATCAAAACAGAACAGTTTATGACCATCTTCATCTTCAGTCTCTTCCGCTTCCAATACTTCAAAACCCAGTTTGAAAGCTTCAACGGCCGCTTTCTCTAAAATTTCAAAATCTTCAGCAAACAAGTGATGCTCGATATCGTACAAGGCTTCTGGATCACTGCCGTCGTCGAGTAGTGCTTGGATAATATCGCGAGTCTCTTCTTTTTGCATTTCGATAAAGGCTTCAACAGAGAGATATTCATCTTCATGAGACATAATGGTGACTCCAGAGTTTATAAACAGGCTCAAAAATTAGCGCGAAATATCGCACGGATCGTCAATAATTACTACCGAGAAAAGCCGCTTTACACTAACTTCTCGTGTAAGCGGCCGATTTTATTCCGTCAATTATTCTGTCCCACCCACAGTTAACGCATCCAACTTCAACGTTGGTTGGCCAACACCGACCGGAACACTTTGTCCCGCTTTACCACAGACACCAACACCGCGATCAATACTCAGATCATTACCGACCATTGAGACTTGCTGCATCGCTTCAATGCCAGAGCCAATTAATGTCGCTCCCTTGATAGGGCGTGTCACTTTACCATTTTCAATCAAATACGCCTCTGAGGCCGAGAAAACAAATTTTCCAGAAGTAATATCCACTTGCCCCCCCCCCAAAATTAGGCGCGTAAATCCCTTTCTTAACACTGGCAATGATCTCTTCTGGAGTATGCTCGCCGGGTAACATATAGGTATTGGTCATGCGAGGCATCGGCAAATGAGCATAGGATTCACGACGACCATTTCCCGTTGGGGCAACGCCCATTAAATGCGCATTGTGCTTATCTTGCATGTAACCTTTAAGCACACCTTTTTCAATCAGCACATTGTATTGACCGTGGACCCCTTCATCATCGACATTCAATGAACCACGTAAATCCTTTAACGTTCCATCATCGACAATCGTGCACAGCTTAGAGGTCACTTGCTGACCGATTTTTCCAGAGAAAACAGAAGACCCTTTACGATTGAAATCACCTTCCAAGCCATGCCCTACCGCTTCATGCAATAAGACACCAGGCCATCCAGAACCCAATACTACTGGCATGGTACCCGCAGGAGCTGCCACCGCTTCTAAATTCACCAACGCTTGGCGAATCGCTTCATCGGCGTAGGCAAAAGCAATTTTTTGGCCATTTTCTTCATTTAAAAAGTAATCATAATTAAATCGGCCGCCGCCTCCTGCGCTGCCGCGCTCACGACGATCGCCTTTTTTAGCCAACACGGAGATCGATAAACGCACCAACGGACGAATATCACCAGCATAAGTCCCATCAGTTGCCGCAACCAGCATCTGTTCATGAACCCCACTCAGGCTCACCGAGACTTCTTGAATCAAAGGCTCTTTGGTTCGAATATAAGCATCGAGCTGTTGTAGTAGCTCAGTTTTTTTCTGTTTTTGCCAATTCTCTAATGGGTTATCCGCCGCATAATATGCTTGGTTATCACTGCGTCGAAACGCCTGAACCTGACCATTTTTGGCTTGAGTCGCAATGCCTCGTGCGGCAATCGCACTTTGCTTTAATCCATCAAGCTGAATTTGATCCGAGTAAGCAAAACCGGTTTTTTCACCGCTGATCGCCCGTACACCAACCCCACAGTCGATATTAAATGAACCATCTTTAATAATGCTATCTTCTAAAACCAGCGATTCATGCCAACTCGATTGAAAATAGAGATCAGCATAATCAATATCGCGAGTCATGATACTGGCTAGCGTGTCAGCAATATCCTGTTCAGTCAGGCCGGTTGGGGCGAGTAACGCTTGTTCAATACGGGTAATACTCATAGCGGATTCTTTTTCTCTATAAATTGATGATGAAAACGTGTGTGCTCAAGCACGGGCATGTTTTGACGAATAGTTTGCAGCGAGCGTAAATCAATATCGACCAAGAGATTATCGGCTTCACAACCGAGAGCGGCAGTGATCTCTCCCCAAGGGTTGATCACCATCGAATGTCCCCAAGTCTGCCTTCCCCCTGAGTGCTGCCCTGTTTGTCCAACGGCGACGACCCAACACTGAGTTTCAATCGCTCTCGCCCGTAATAACAACTCCCAGTGGGCTTGACCAGTCACCGCGGTAAACGCAGCAGGGACCAGTAAAATTTGTGCACCTTTTCGGCGTAGCTCACTGTATAAGGTAGCAAAACGCAGATCATAACAAATCGATAAGCCTAAATTAGCCAATCCCGTGTTCGCTACCACTACGCGCTGCCCCGCACAGAATAACGACGATTCACGATAACAGCGATGCTGATCAGCGACATCAACATCGAACAAGTGTAGCTTATCATAGTCTGCTAGCCATTCGCCCTGAGGTCCGAATAAAATCGAGGTGCTGGTGATCCCCGTTGTGCGCCGAATGGGTAAGCTCCCCAGCAGTAAATAAACCTGATGCTGTTTAGCCAATAGAGCGAACCGCTGCTGAATAGGTCCTACATTCAATGGCTCTGCATTTTGCTGGTATTGCATATGGCTAGCAAATAGGGTCGCGTTTTCTGGCGTGACTATCAATTGTGCGCCTTGGCTCGCCAGCTGGGCGACCTGCTGTTCAATGTAGCTTAGGTTATCATTTACGACGTCACTTGACGTCATTTGCACCAATCCTATTCGCAGCATGATTCTCTCCTTGGCTTATTTTTTTAGCCGCTCAGGCAACTTAAATTCCCCTTTACGACGTGATATTTCACGTACATTCGGCGAGTTCAAAGGCCCTTTAACCTCATAATTAACTTGAGTAAACACCTCAACGACCGGTGAAATAACCGTAGTGATCGCTAACACATATAAGGCGGTAACTGGAGTAACGGCAAACGCTGTCATCACAGGGATCCCAGAGGTAAGATCAGGAACAAAGTTCACTTGTGCATCCACCATCTGGGTATTGAGATCCGCCATACCACGGATGGTCATTTCACCAGCAATCGCATCCATTTTAATATTATTGGTCACAAAAATACCTTGCTCGATATCTCCACTACCCGTTATACGGCTGAACGCCATCCCTTTGTCAAAAATATCGCTAAAATCGAGCTGCATTTTACGAATGATCGAATCGAGACTGAATAATCCAAGCAGATTCGCCGCCCCACTGACATTAGAAATAACCCCTTTACCTAATTCCGTTTCTACCGAACCCCGTAAGGTATTAATCCGCATCGACCATGGCGCACCGTCCCATTCGCTATGACTTTTCAGCGAAAACGGGGCTCGTTGTATCCCTGAGGTGATCCCAAAACGTTCCATAAGATCACTGTTATTCTCGCCTTGCATATCGATATTCATCAGGGTATGACTGTGATCTTCAGTTAGTGTCCACTCACCACTAATATTGATTTGATTGGTACCGCTGACAATATCAATTTTTTTCCAAGCTAAAGTATCGCCCTGACGCTGAAAGTCCATACTCAGCTTACCGACGCTGTATCCTTGTAGCCAAAAATCATCAATCACGAGAGTGAGATTCGGCATTAACTGATGAAAACGTCGCTCAAACTCGGAGATCAGTGGCGCATCTTGCTTTTCTCTATCAATCAACAGACTGTGACCTTGATGTTGATCGAGCTGTGGAAGATAGAGGTGGAGACGTTGTAAAGCCACCGTCAGATCATAAGGTTGAATATAACTGGCTTGGCCTTGCATCTCTTGGCTATTGACCGTTACTGACCATCCAAGATTTTTTTGGCGTGCACTGAAGGCAACATCATGCCACTCTAAACCAGCGAAAGTGAGCTCTTGGACATCAACGTCGACTCGCTCAGGAATCGGCAGACTTGGCGTTTGCAATTCAGCTAACACACTGACCGCTTGGCTATCCGGTTGCTGATCAAGAATATCCAACCATTGATCAAGATTAAATCTCTCACTGCGAATCTGAACATCATGCCCGGCGACAGGGCTCATTTTAAAACTGCCTTGCCCCAGCAACAAATAGCTTGCCGTTAAGTGTGGCACTGGCTGAGTAATATCAATCTCAGTTTGGTACTTCGCATCAGGCAGTTGTAAACGAGCGGACACCGTTTGCTGGTTACCTGAGGCTTGCAAACGTGCCGTGCCTTGACGGTTGGCAGGTTTACCCAAAGGATATGGATAGTCACTCGCGATAGACTGTAAATTAGCCTGTGCATCGATTTGATAAGTAAAGCCAACATCATTGAGCTGAATATTGACCCCCATTTGCCAAGGCGCATGACCAGTGACCGGCGCTATCCAGTGCTCACCGACATAAGGCGCTAGCGGCAAGATATCCCAGTCACCGACTAAATCGATTCCGACATGATAACCTTGCGCGGCACTCTCACCTTTAAAATCAAAGGAAATCGGTTGTGTGAGCAGCTCGCCGGTTAGCCCTGCGGCCGAGACCTGATCATTATCAAAATGAATTCGTCCCGAAACACCATTTAACGTCATTGGTGGCGTGTTGATCTCAACCTGATTATTCATCAAATCGGCCCACCCCCACGCTCGAACATCATGACCATGCGCAAAAGGAATCGCTAATTGGAACTGAGAATTGACCAGCCCACGTACGTCAATCGCGGTTAATGCAGCGCCAACGGAATCGACTAATGGGCTTGCGGTCATATAATCTCGCACTGCATTACCTTGAGCTTTCACCGTGGCACTGAGTTCTAACCAACCATCTTCAGACAAGTGAGCAATTTGCCCAACAATCCGCTCCGCCTCGACATCCATTAATGTCGCTGACCGAGAATCAAGGTACATGGATTCATTTTCAAACAGTAGATCAAGCTGTAGATCGGTGATCGCTGGCCAGGCGGTATCAAAGCTGAATTTCGCGTTTTTTAAACCGACCCAAGCTTGGAAAATACCGTTGTTATCCTGATAAGGAAACGCGGCTAGTTCGCCATACCAAAGTAATTTAGCAGTATCAACGTTACCGCCCTGAATCGATGTCGATAAGTAATCGGTAAGAGACTGGCCCAGTGCTCTCGTAGGTAAATAACGCCACGTTTCGCCCGCATTGTAGAGATCGGCTTCGGCATAAAAAGATAAGAAGGGCTCTCCTTGCGCCGGAAAATCAAGCCGAAATGCACCTAATACTTGAAGATCATCGGTCGCAGCGCTTACCTTATCGGCCCATAAACGCCAACCGTTTTCATCACGCTGCCACACCAGATCAACCGCGCCTTGACGCAGAGACAGCGGCGCTTGAAACACATCACCATAAGGCAGAGTTTCATCAGTCAAGCTCGCATGTATCACGGCGCTCTCTGCCGTCCCTCGGATAGTGGCTTGCAGATGCTCGATCCCGGGCAACAAATCCCACTGCTTAATCCCGCCTTGATTCAGTCGAACAGAATACTGGATATCATCGTCTTGATTCACTGACAGCCGTACATCATCCAACAAACCATGGGGTTCTAAATGTGTAAGCCAGCTTTGTGCCGTTTGTGAATTTGGTATCAGTCTGACTAATGGCGTTAGGGTTGGTAGCGCCAGTTGAGAGACATTCAAACGCCAACCTTGTGGCTGCCAGTCTAAAGCGAAATCCAATTCCGGCCATGGATTATCATCGGTTCGCAACTTGAGTGAGTGAGCGCTAACTTGCCAACCATCTTCGGTGGGAAAGAGTTGAACAATCCCCGACTCTAGCAGTAACTCATGCCGTTCCGTATCATGCCACGCGAGCTCTGAAGGTTTGAGCTCAACATAACCATCAATAGGCTGGTTATGTTGCAACGTGATCCAAGCATTAAAACTGATCAAACCACGCTCAATGCCCGTGGCATCAGCCAAATAACGCGTCAACCATGGACGAACTCGCAGTTTATCGGCGCTGATATAAAATTGCCCCGAAACATCACGCAATGAACCATGATCTTTAAAGTGAGCACTTACTTTTAATGAGTTAATTTCGCTATCGGCTAAACTGATGATCCCTTCCGCGATGTGTTGACGTCCACGATTCTTCCAATGCAGTTTTTCGACATCTAATTGACGAAAGTCGCCTGCCATCGTTTGATAGAGGATGGTCGAATCTTGGATAGAAAAATCATCGAGCTGACGTAGGAATAAATCGTCTAAGCGCTGTAGAATTCGTCCTTGATCACCGGTTTGGCTTGACGGCTCATCCGATGCTTGGTTAATTGCCAACCAATCGACAGAACGAACATCGAGATTTAATTGATGAATAACGAGATTGGCCACCACAGGCGCCCGCTGTCTGAAGCTTTCTAATAAATCAAACTCGACATCAATCCGCGCGGTTTCAAGTTGTATTTGACTGCCATCAGGCAGGTTCGCCTGAACCCCTTGCAGAGCAAGCGAAGGATGGGTATTACGCCAAAAGCCACGCACATCGGCAATGGTAATTTGAATTTGGGTTTGTTCACCAACCCACTGTTGAATCTCGTCTTTAAAACGATTCATTTCTGGTAAGACGATACGTAAAGTGGTGATGACCAAGGCCAACACCACCAACAGACTTACCAGTAACCACAACACTATCCGCCTAAGGCGAGTTAATATCGAAAGCACTCACAATCCTACTTACATCATGACAACATCAAATTGCTCTTGTACATATAAAGGTTCCGCTTGAATACGAACTTGCTTACCGATAAACACCTCTAATTCAGCAAGTGAGTGAGACTCATCCCCTTGTAAGGTATCCGCGACGGCCGGTGAGGCATACACGACAAATTTATCAGCGTCATAAGCACGATTCACTCGGGTAATCTCACGTAAAATTTCAAAACAGACCGTCTCAACGGTTTTTACGCTGCCACGCCCTTCACAAGTTGGACAAGTCGAACACAGAACATGTTCAATACTTTCGCGAGTTCGTTTACGGGTCATTTCCACTAAGCCTAATTGAGTAAAACCATTGATATTGGTTTTTACTCGATCTTTGCTTAACGCCGCTTCAAGAGAAACCAATACACGCTTACGATGGTCATCTGAAATCATATCGATAAAATCAATGATGATGATCCCGCCAAGATTACGCAATCTCAGCTGACGCGCAATGGCTTGAGTGGCTTCGACATTGGTATTAAAAATCGTTTCTTCGAGATTTCGACGCCCAACAAAAGCTCCGGTATTGATGTCCACGGTGGTCATTGCTTCCGTTTGATCAATGATCAAGTAGCCACCCGATTTCAACTCAACTTTTCGTTCTAACGAGCGCTGAATCTCATTCTCGGTGTCATACATATCAAAAATCGGCTTATCGCCTTCATACAAGCTTAATTTATCGGTCAGTTCAGGGACGTATTCAGAGGTAAACTCAAGCAAATTATCGAATTCTGTTCGCGAATCGACCAAAATCTTGGTTAACTCAGTACCAACAAAATCACGTAAAATTCGCTGCGCTAGACCCAGCTCACCATACAACGTGGTACGCGTTTTGTATTTCGCGCGCCGCTCCATGATTTTGGTCCATAGCCGTTTTAAAAACGCAGCATCTTGTGCTAACTCTTTTTCATTCGCCCCTTCAGCTGCGGTGCGAATAATAAAGCCGCCATGTTCATCACAATATTGACCGACGACACTTTTTAAACGATTTCGCTCTCGCTCACTTTCAATGCGTTGCGAAACACCGACATGAATGGCACCCGGCATATAAACCAAATAGCGAGAAGGAAGCGTGATATCCGTGGTTAAGCGAGCGCCTTTGGTGCCTAATGGATCTTTCACCACTTGCACCACAATATCTTGCCCTTGACGCACTAGCTCAGAAATATCGCGCACCTTAAACTGTTGCTTCTCATTTTCAGCAACGCATTCTGTGTGGGGCACAATATCAGAGGCGTGCAAAAATGCCGCTTTATCTAAACCAATATCAACAAACGCCGCCTGCATACCGGGTAAGACACGACTGACTTTGCCTTTATAAATATTCCCGACAATACCCCGTTTGGCTTCACGTTCTATGTGGATCTCTTGCAGTACTCCACCTTCAATCATCGCTACCCGAGTTTCACTTGGGGTAACGTTTAACAACAACTCCGCACTCATGAGCGCACCTCAATGATGTAAGTTATAAAAATTCGTGCAAGAGCTGGTCCGTTTCATAAAGAGGCAAGCCGACCACAGCGTAATAACTGCCTTCTATTCGAGTGACAAAGCGTCCCCCTAATCCTTGAATGGCATAACTGCCCGCTTTATCGCAAGGCTCACCCGTTTGCCAATAATGCTCAATCTCTGGTTCAGATAATGCTTTAAACCACACCTCGGTAGTGACCAGTATCGAGCGCTGGCGATCAGCACTGACTACCGTTACCGCGGTCATCACTTGATGGCTAGTATTAGAGAGCTGTAACAGCATGCGTCGAGCATCAGCAAAATCTTGCGGTTTTTCCAGCACTTGTTCATTCAAGACAACAATCGTATCCGACCCGAGTACAACCGCGTCTGAGTTAGCCATAGCCAACCCTGCGCGAGCTTTATCCTCAGAGAGACGTAACACATAATCTTGGGCAGATTCTTCTGTTTGACGCTGTTCTTGCACATTAGGCACGACAATATCAAAATCGTATCCCAACTGAGCCAATAGCTCACGTCGCCTCGGAGAACCTGAGGCGAGCAGTAATTTTTTATGGTTCATTTTATATTCCAATGGCGACGAATACGGCGCAGTAATAAAAACATCCATGGCCAAAGTATACAGCTAATCACGCCACTCCAGAGTGACAAAGGGTTAAAAGTGACATCTTGTATTAAAAACTCACCACAAAAAATCAGTACCTCTAACCCCATCGCTAATAAAGCAATCACAATCGCTTGCTGCCAGAGTGCCATATTACGCAGTAATAAAAAGTTAACGGCAACAAGGTAAATCACGATAGACATCATCATGCCACGAATGCCGAGCGTGGAGCCGAGTAAAAGATCCCACAACAAGCCCATGATAAATGCAGTACCGACATTAACCCGATGAGGTAAGGCCATTACCCAATAGCAGATCACTAACAGCAACCAAGAAGGACGCAGTAGATCTAATGTCCCCGGCCAAGGGATCGTTTGTACAATTAGCGCTAATAAAAATGAGCCCCAAATCACTAAGCGGCTTGACCAATCATTGCGAGCCATGTCGTGCCTCCTTAAGCATATGTTGAGGCGTGGCTTGTAATACCTTTTGCTGCCGATCTTCATTCGGCCAAATCAACAGTAAATAACGCAAACGGGTAAAATCAACTACCGGAGTGGCTTTGATCACGGCAAATTCACGTCGAGTATCTTTATCTACCTCAGCAATATAAGCCACCGGATAACCTTCTGGGTAAATCCCTCCCAATCCAGACGTCACTAACATATCTCCTACGTTCATATCCGTACTGGTGGCAATGTGCTCAAGTTGAATCTCATCCGTTTGTCCATTACCGGAAGCAATCACACGAATATCGTTACGAATATTTTGCACGGGTATGGCGCTATTAGGGTCGATTAATAGTAGAACTCGGCTATTATGTGCGGCGACAAACGTCACCTGACCGACAATCCCTTTTTCATTAATGACTGGTTGACCTTCATAAACGCCATCCACTCGACCTTTATCGATCACGACTTGATGACGATAAGGTGAGGTATCGACCCCCATCACCTCAGCAACCACTTTTTTCTCATCACGGACAAAAGACGACCCAAGTAACTTACGCAGACGTTGGTTCTCTTCACGATATTGATCCAACAAAATGAGATCACTTTTCAAGATCAATACTTCACGTTTTAAACCATGATTACTCTCCATCAGTTGCTGACGAGAGCTGAATCGATCATAGAAACCATCAAACATACTGCGCGGTAAATCAGCAGCGTATTGAATCGGCGCCACAGCACTGTTTAAGAGAAAACGGACCTGAGAGAAGGCATCTAAACGACTGTCAGCCAGCATTAAGCTGGCTGAAGCGATCACTGCGAAAAAGAGACGTTGCTGTAAAGAGGGTCCTCGACCAAATATAGGCTTCATGTTAAATAATCCCAAATGTTGATTCAGGCATCAGGCGACACCTGTACCCAAACAACTTGGCGTTGCAGTAAGGCGACAGGTAGACAAACCCCAACGCATAGGTAAACACTATGTGTTGGGGTCTACTAACTTAGCCAATACCACTAACGCTGCAAGCAGATAGGGCATTATTCGCCATTACTCATCACTGAACAGATCGCCGCCGTGCATATCAATCATTTCTAATGCTTTACCGCCACCACGAGCAACACAGGTCAACGGATCATCAGCGATCACCACAGGAATACCCGTCTCTTCGGTCAATAAACGATCGAGCTCTTTCAGTAGTGCGCCACCACCGGTCAGTACCATGCCATTCTCAGAGATATCTGAAGCCAGCTCTGGTGGACACTGCTCTAAAGCGACCATTACCGCAGAAACAATTCCACTTAGTGGTTCTTGTAGGGCTTCGAGAATTTCATTGGAATTAAGGGTAAAACTCCGTGGAACCCCTTCCGCTAAGTTTCGACCACGCACTTCAATTTCAAGCACTTGATCGCCAGGATAGGCAGAACCAATCTCATGTTTGATTCTTTCTGCGGTTGCTTCACCAATCAAACTGCCGTAATTACGACGCACATAATTAATGATCGCTTCATCAAAACGATCACCACCAATCCGCACAGAAGAGGAGTAAACCACACCATTAAGCGAGATAACCGCGACTTCGGTAGTACCACCACCGATATCGATCACCATTGAACCTGTTGGCTCAGAAACACGAAGGCCAGCACCGATCGCCGCCGCCATTGGCTCATCAATCAAATAGACTTCACGAGCACCAGCGCCAAGCGCTGATTCACGAATCGCGCGGCGCTCAACTTGAGTCGACCCACAAGGCACACAAACCAAAACGCGAGGGCTTGGTTTTAATACGCTGTTGTCATGCACTTGACGAATAAAATGCTGTAGCATTTTCTCGGTTACATAAAAATCAGCAATTACGCCATCTTTCATTGGACGAATGGCAGAGATATTACCCGGCGTACGGCCAAGCATTTGTTTAGCAGCATGGCCGACAGCAGCCACAGTTTTACCACCGCGCCCTTTATCTTGGCGGATAGCAACAACAGAAGGTTCATTAAGGACAATCCCTTGACCTTTTACATAAATAAGCGTGTTGGCAGTACCTAAATCTATTGATAGGTCATTGGAAAACATGCCACGAAGTTTCTTAAACATAATCTTCGTTCGTCCTGCAAGGTGAATAAAATGAAAATTGCACTAAATGTACCAACGCCTTGCAATCACAGCAAGGCGTTGATCCATAAACATGAAGGAAAACCCATAATTTCTGACCATTCCCTAACTTAAGCATCGATCTGAGCGACAATAAGTCGCTTAATTGGTCTCACGCCACCAAATAACTCGGTTACTACCACTATAGATTCCAAACTGAACCTGCCCAGCGACACTATCATCCCAAGTTCCGCTTTGAGGATTATAACGGCGTAACCAAGGCAGTCCATGCTGTTCTAAATCGAGTAACGCTTTGATCACACCGCGATTGCCTACCCCCGGCTCGGTATAGTCTAACCTTCTCACCCCTTGCACTAAAATAAATGGGCTTGTATCTGGTTGCATGCTTACGGTAACGAGAGGGGGGATTGGCCCACCTTGGTTAACACTAAAATCGTCCGATTGGAACTCAAAAGCACTTAGCTGAGGTAATTCAGTACAACTATCATGGCTATTAATCACAAATCCGGCTGAGGTAAAATACTCACTGAGTATTTTTTGCTGTAATCCTTGCGTTTCTGGGCCATCAACATTTTCAATGGTTAAACGTCCCCAATACAGTGACATGCTTCCATCTACATCATCAAAGCTAATGCCTTGACAGTCGCTCTCTTGATCTGAATCAGCCGTTTTGAAGCAAACGCCATCTGAGTCTTTGAGATCATTTTTGTCCAAAACAAGTTGGAAACTAGCCGTAAACGGATTAATTGGCGTAGCTGGTTTGTCGTAGACCATCACTTCGTTGTTTAGTGCAATAGCACTCGAATCTGACTGCACTCTTACAACAGTGGGAGCGGGATTACTCGTCGTATCTAAACTTATGTTTATACCATTGGCATCAAGATAGTCTCTATTTCCCCAATCATTGTTATAACGCCACCAATCGCCAATTAAATAATTAAGCGTATCAGAACCACTACCTGATTTGGGCTGTAAATAGAGGCCTGGATTGTTCGCATAACCAAACGGTTGGCCTAGATAGGTAAAAGGTTGACCGCCTGTCGAACACGCAGCAGTCAATGTGACCGTCATCGGTGAGACAGCAAAATATGCCGGGATAAAGCGGCCTATCGGCCCTGTTGAAGCAACAGCTATCGGCAAACTAGCTTCAATTAAATCTAGGCCAAGATAAGAAGTAGGTGGCACTAATGAAAAATCAAACACTCCGACTTCGCTCACACTCTGCTGGATCGTAGTAGAACTGCCCAATTCGTGACGGTAATCGAGTGTGCCTATCGACCCCTCAGAACCATTGGAAGGTTCAACGAGCGTATGATTGAGAATAATCGACGATTGCTGATAATTAATTACTCCCAAGTTATTGGTAAAGTCATTATCTTCATTCGGTTCAGCCGCTACCGCTTTGATATAGAGATCAAATGCCTCTCCTGATTTAGCAAATGGGGCACACTCAGTAATAGGATCTAAAGTCTCACATGCACCATCTACTGGAGACATATCGAATCGACTATCGGTTCTAAGCACCAATGCTCTTGGCACCCGAATAAAATTCGCTTGTCCCTCCAAAAGCAGGTCTTGCTCATCGCCAGTGCCAGTAAAGCGAGCGTGTAATAACAGTTCGCCAACCTCACGGTATGAGAGTTCGAAAGTGGCCTCGCCATCTTGATTAAAGCTCAAATTAATCGGTATAGCATTGTTAGATGATTGACCAATTAAGTTACTGTTAATTCCCACTGACATATCACTATTATTTGGATTGATATAACTACTCCAAAAATCCACTGATTTAACTACATCGCCAAAACTGGGCACACATTGCTGTGAAGCGTCATCTTTACGTACCGCTTTAATCGTGGCGGGAACAGATTGATTGGCATAAGCATGGGGGACATCAAGTACAAACCCGCTGTCAACAAATTCCACCACACAATTAGCTTCAGAAAAATCGCTACCGTTGTAACTGCACTTGGTGTTATTAAAAGCTACTGCGGTAGGGTTTGAGCCTAAAACGCCAACTTCGACAGGTCCCGCTTGATTTCGCCTTAATTGAGCCTGTCCAATCCCGTTATTAAAACTTAATGTTGAGCCATTAACCCATCCTCCTGTCGCACCTGGTAATGAGTTAGGTTTTAAGTTAGCCGTAACAGGTTCAGTAAAAGAGCTACTGCAGTCACCATTAGCACAGGCTTTTACCGATACTTCTGCCACATCACAGGTTAACGCTTGCTGTGGAAGTGTGATACGGAAATGATTAATTTGCTCCCCCACAGGACGAGAGTTTAGTGCGCAGACACGAAAATTATCGATTTCATGATGGTTTACTGAAGCACCTGTTGAGCCAGCAAGAGATAAGAAAAAATCCTCCGGTATAGCACCTTGCTCAGCCAAATTTATCTGATACTGATTGAGAACGGTCGTTGTAGAATTATTGTTAGTGCGACGAATGGAAAGTAAAACTTGGTTCGCATTGCGCGAGTCAATTTCAATCAAGTAACGATCGCCCGGCCCCGGTGTATTGGTTGGACGAAGATCAATCTTAGGGCTCACCGTCTGATGAGTGATATAGCGATAATTATTAGCCTCTGAACCTCTGACGGTAATAGACTGAGGGGTGAACCCAACACCACCCACACGCCCTTCGGTAGGATTAGCAAAATTACCCCATTCATCTAAGCCAATACCCAGCCAACCACCAGCAAACCCAGGTACAGCTGGAGTGGTAGACGTTGGATTACGAGGCGCATAACCAAGTGAACCGCCAAACCCACCGGTACGTGGCGTAACGGTTGCATCAGAAAAAATCAGTGAAATTCCATCGGCACCATTACCCGTTAAGTTGGCCCATGCGTAATAATCCAGTTCTACTTGCACTAAGTTATTTGCAGCAGGAAAAATTCGTTGATAGGTAACTGCAGTGGCTTGATTACCAATAGCCTCGGTAAGCCGCAAGCGATTACCGACTATTCTCGGAGTAAAGTCACCTATACTTTTAAAAGCAACCCAATCTTGGCCTAGTTCGGGGCGATTAAAGTTATCAGTAAAACACTGTGGAATCTCACCACCACAAGGGTGGCGTTGATGATACAAAGCCATAATTTGCGCATCGGTTAGCGCCGACCCATAAATCGCCACCTCATCGATACGGCCATCAAAACTACGGCTATTAAAGCTGTAATCACGACCAATTTCTAAATTGCGAGTGTTAGGCCTTAGTGACCTTGAATCATCACTTGATGCAACCGAGACACCGTTAATATAGATCCGTTGTCGTTGATTTTCTGGCAAAGTACGATCATAACGAATAGTAATATGTGACCATGTATTTAATGGAATACTTTGATTAGTTCTTAGTGAGTTATTACTATTATTACTCGTGGCCCAATACCAAAATACTCTACCTTGAGAGTCTAAGTGGAATTCATAGTTATCATCTTTGGCAACAATCGTATGTAAACCATTACCCGTCGGCCGACTCACCGGATAAACCCAAGCAGAAACGGTTAATCTCTCGCTAAATGATAATTGTTGATTATGAGGAATCTCTACATATTGATTTTGGTTACCTATGAATACCCCATAACCACAAGTGCCCATATTATTTAAATCGACAGGGAGTGCTGGACTCGTGTTATTGGTTGTCGCACCGTTTATTGCTCGCCCATGCAAGGTATTACTTACCGCATTTTTGACTTCACCAACTTGCCCTGTCCACTGCGCTTCCTCAAAGCGGTATAATGCGACAGCTGCAGGCATACAGGCATTGAGTGGATTTGTACTAGGTAAACAACTACCGATAACGGAACTATTATTGACATTCACTACTCCTCCCTGATTATTTACCGCCGAAGTCAGATTGCCATAAACAGTCGAGTTAGTAATGGTGATCTCATTTGAGTTTGTGGTTACCGAAATAGGAGTAGATAATGAACCTAAGGTGCTGTTTGAAGCATGGAAGCGATTAGCTCCTGAAACACTGCCGCTTGTCATCGTAACTGAATTAAACGTCACTGGATTATTAGCCGACATGGTAATATTCCCGCTGTAAGTGCCACCGGTTATATTTACCGCATCATTAGCACGAATATTCCCACTAAATTGTATATTGCTTATATTAACTGACTTATTCTGGCTGGTCACATGCCCCTCTACCACACCATGATTTAGGGTAATAATTCCACCAGAAGTGATATTACCCACCAAAGACAGATAACTCAGGTTGATATTAGAGCTAGTAGCAGTGATGTTTCCATATATGGTTGTTGTTTGTGTTGTAAAGGTTTGAACCTGTCCATAGTCAGCTTGTAGATTAATTTTATTTGCTTGACTACCAATAACATTTCCACGCAGTTCGAAACCATTATTAGCCACAAGCGTCGACTCAGCATTAGCAATAATAATATCACCACTACTCAGTGTAACTTTCCCATTTCCAGAGCAGGTGTAGGTATTTCCGCTCACCAGCCATGTGGTATTACATGGTGGATACTGCCCATGCGATAAATTATATTGCTGAGCAGCGGCCTTAAAAGACGATAACAGGACAGCCAACGTTAATAGAAGTAGACCTAACGATTTATTCACCCCTTACCCCCACTTGAATTGTCCGTTGCCATGGCCAGTCGCCACTGCTGCATTGTCCGATGCTGGTAATTTGCAGCACCGTTTGCTGATTATCTAATACACCAATATATTCACAGCTAACTTGCGCCGCACATTGCGCTAAACCATCCCCTTGAAATGTTATAGGACCGATGTCAGAAGTACCGGTTCGATCTTCAGCTTGGCGACAACTACTTTGTTGATTATTTTCTTGATAATAGCGGCTAATCTCGATCTCCGCCGCCGAGCGGGCGGCCATTTCGGCGCGAGTGCCCATCACCATAGACACCAACTGCTGACTATTACGTTGCTGATTACGATTAGCGACCGCGGCGACAAAGCCGACCACGACGATGATAAAAATAACGATCACCAAGCCGCTGCCTTGCTGACTACGGCGCATTATAGATAAGTGCATTATGAACAAACTCCACCTTTTCACCGCGATCTTCAAAGGTTAATTCAATTTTAATTAAACCGTTGCGCTGCAACTCGGGCTCTGCCACCTCAAAGCTGGCTTGGCTGAGGTTTTCTGCCATCAATACCTTGGCATTGGGTTGCTGTGGGGGACGTTGATTGAGCGTTAATAGGTGACCTTGATAACGGTAGATTTTTTTTTCAGCCTTGAGATAGCAGTACGCAACCGGTTCTCGATAGACATAGACGCGTCGTGCTGGCGATTGCAGAGGAAATAAGGTTTGACGGGTAAGTGGTACTTCAATTTCCGCTCTGTTTTCAGTAGTGATTAATACGTTATCATCTAACTGAGCGACTTGCCTTGGCGGGGCAGGATCGCTTAACGACTGGCGTAGCGGCTGTGCTTGGGTTGGAAACACCACGAGTCGATCCCCTTGCAGCAAATTCTGTTTTTTGAGAGGTAAAAATTTCAGCTGGTTAGTGTTATTGGCTAATTGGCTATAAATGCCGCTATTAATGATCGGCAAAAACTCAATGCAGTTATTCTCGACGATGACACTATTGGGCACCGCCTCACGAATTTCTCGGCTCAACCGCTCTGTAATAAATCGCCCTTGCTGAATTAACGCTTCACGAGACGAACTGGTCGCCGCGATCCCCATCGCTTGACCGGCGACATTGCCCAAAAACAGGCCAACAATGCCGAGTAAAATAATCGCAATCACCATTTCCATTAAGGTAAAACCACGCGCCATCAGTAGTTCCCCTTAATCGCGGCAAACGGGTAGCGATTGCCTTGTGAATCAATAATCACCACCTCGATGCGTTTATAATGGCTGAGCTGATTAGCATTAACGCCAGTAAACTGACCGCTATTATCCTGCTCATAGAAAACATCAATCACGACTTTAAAATTACGATAACTGCTATCAAGAGTTTCACCGAGCACGTCTTGAATCGGTCTAGGTTGATCCCCCGTGATAAAATCATCGACGTCGTTAAACAATGTTCGATCGTTTTCAGCTGCATTAGGCCCAAGTGAGGTAGGAACTGTGCACTGCGCGCGGCCAGTAGTCGCGACTAACACGCACTCCGGCAAGCCACCATTGGGGCCTGAATTGCGATCAAACTGACGACCTAAAATTTCATCCAATACTGCTCTGCCTAGCTCAGCGGCTTTGACTGCAATCACCTGCTCGGCGCTCTGCTGCGAACGCGGGTAAAGCGCCGCTGCCAAGCCAGTAATCGCAATCGCGGTGATGGTGATGACAATGATCATTTCCACCAGGGTAAAACCACGCGTTCGGTTAATTAAGTTAACAGGCATAGATATAGCCCTCAGTATTAATGCATACTTGGCGCTGATCGCTTGCACTGGAAATCATTACTGTACAGGGTGAAGCGGTGCATTGAGCGGCGCGGCCTAGAGAGTCAAAATCAAGATAACCGTTAGGTGTAGAAAGGCTTAACGTTACACCACTTGGCGCCTCAACCCGAGAAATGTCGTTATCAACAGCAGCAAAAGCAGTTCCGCAATTACCTGCTTCAGCCTGTGGTGATATTTGACCAGCTTGGTTAGCGGTGACTAACCAGCGATTACAATAACCCGTGCGCTGCATGGCGCGGTTTTGGGTTAAACGCAGTGAAGCAAGAATTTCTTGTTGAGTGGTGAGCGCAGCGACCGAGCTGGTACCCGAATAGCGGCTCGCCGCATAGGCAGACAGAATACCGAGCAAGAGAATAACCACGATCAGCTCGACTAAGGTAAAGCCCAATGTTCGACGAAGGGATTTGCGCATCGTTGTCTCACTGAATCGGGATCTTACAGAAAACGAGATTCCATTATAAATAACACGGATAAAGACAAGTGACTTAAACGGTCACCTGTCTCCCTTCTATACTCATAAACCGTTTATTTTCTATGGTTAACAACCAGAGAATACTAGGGTAGATGCAGCCTGTGATACAGTAGCTTGAGTATAAATAACATTACAAGCAGTACTAGTTGTGCCCCACTTTTCATTACCTATAAATGAATAACGTATCGATGGAGGAGTGGTAACGACAGCTGGCGACTGAGCCTCCCAGTCTGAATCAAGTCCAATAACAGCTCTACCAATCCCTGTAGGCGTTGCTGCTGGATAACCATAAACAATAGCTATATTGCCATCTGTTAGGGTAGCAGCCGCTGAAGTTTCTAAGCCCGCTAACGCTGCCTTACCATATACAATTCCACTTGCACCATCAATCGCACCTTTGAGACCTTGCAGAGAAGCTTTACGTGCATCGCCTTGAAAATTTAAAAATCGTGGAGCTGCCGTCACGGCGAGGATGCCCAAAATTACGATCACCACCACCAATTCAATTAGGGTAAAACCGCCTTGTTTTTTCATTATGACTCTCTCTCTATTCTTGATTTAATTAACAATTCATGATCGGGTTAATTTAAGGTCACCGTCACTCGTCCGGTAGTAATTTCATACACAAATTGGTGTGCGGTTTTTCCCTCTTGCTGGATATAAACGCACTGCCACTCTGCACTATTCGCTCGCGCGAGATAACGCAAATTATTACTTTCCCCCGCCTGAGACGCACTGGCCACTGGCGGTGGGTTTTGTAATAAATTTTCCATCAAATCGACACAGATTTGATCGGTTAAGCCGGAAGGAAAGCTGCCGTTATTATTGACCGCGATCGGATAACCATCTCGAAACCCCGTTGCATTGCCACTGCTGTCTTGGGCACGCGTGAGCCAAAACTGCACGCCATCGTAATCAATACTGTTTTGATTTTGCTCACCGGAGGCGACACTCGGTCGCGATTTCGCTTCCCATTGTGCTCTGGCAGATAACACCCCAGTCGCAAAGCCACCGGCAACGCCTTCAATACTGGCTTTTTTCGCTTCATCAGTGACATCAAGAAATTTCGGTAATGCCGCGACGGCTAATAGGCCAATGATCACAATGACGATCACTAACTCAACCAGAGAAAACCCCTGCTCTGATGGTTGCGTTATATGATGCCGATGAGACAAATTAGGCATCGTCGTGAAAGTGGTAATTTGCATCCATGACCTCTGTAATACTTTACCTATGATGATGATTATAGAATGAAATACAGTAATAAACTGTGCTGAGCAGATAAATTTTTACATCGTCTTAAAAATAAGACTAATGATAACGCACGTTAATTTCATCACCGCTGCATAACATTAACCTTTCAAAGCATCGAGCATGCCCCACATTGGTAAGAAAATGCCAAGGGCAAGCACCAACACCATGCCTGCGACCAAGGTTAATAAAATTGGTTCAATTCGTGCGGTGAGGGTTTTTAATTCATAATCGACTTCGCGATCATAAAAATCAGCCACTTCAAGTAATAACTCATCAATCCGTCCCGTTTCTTCACCCACCGCAATCATCTGCAGCACTAACGGAGTAAAAATATTGGCATTGGCCGCGGTCACTGAGACACTGGTCCCCGCTTCGATTTCGCTTTTCATTTTTAGAATTCGATTCTCTAAAAACTTATTTTCCAACGCTTCAGCCGATAAAGAGAGCGACTGGTTGAGCGGCACTCCCGCTTTAAGCATTAAGGAAAAAGTGCGTGAAAAACGGGCTAATTGCGCGCGATTAACAATTCCACCAACAATCGGCATCCGTAAACGAAATTTATCCCACGTTTCAGCGCCACGACGAGTATTAATCCACGTCCGGAATGCAAACAGTAAAGCAACCATCGCTCCTATCATCACCATCCAGTAATTAACAAAAAAATTCGACATACCAATTAAAATTCGTGTCGGTAAGGGCAGCTCAACCCCGAAACGACTGAACATGGTAGTAAATTGTGGGATCACTTTTAGGTTGAGGATAAACATCGCCAAGGTGATAAAACTGATCACAAAGGTTGGATAACGCATGGCGGTTTTAATTCGTTTACGGGTTTCAACTTCTTGCTCATAGTAATTCGCCAACTGCAGCAAAGCCTGATCCAGACGACCGGTATTTTCCCCAACATTGATCATTGAGACAAACAGCGGGCTGAAAACTCGACTGTGCATTTGCATTGCCGCCGATAAACTGCGGCCATTCGTCAGTTCTCGGCCAACGTCTTCTAATGCTCGTTGTAACTGCTTATTGGAACAATTTTGAGTTAAGCCACGCATCGAGCGTAAAATCGGCACTCCCGCTTTTGTTAAGCTATAAAGCTGACGACAGAAAATCACCAGAACCTCAAGCGGCAGCGAAGGCATAAACCACGCTTGCCAATCAATCGACGGAGTTTGACTGGATGATTTAGCAGTGATCGCTGTTGGAATAATGCCTTTATTGAGCAAGCTTTCGGCGGCCAAATTTTCTGTCGCTGCCTCAACAGATCCAGACGCCTTACTACCATCAGCATGTCGTCCAGTATAGTGGTATCTCGGCATAGTCTATTCGCTCTCCTAGAGATGAATCGGCTGATTAAGGCCAGAAATATCCCCCTCACCCAGCGCCATCACTTCATCTAAACTCACAATGCCTTGTAAAGCCAGATCCATCGCGGAAGCCAATAAAGGCTTATATCCCGCTGAAGCGCGAGCCGCTTCCGCAAACCCGACTGCATCGTTTGACCGCAAGGCATCCATCATATGCGCTTCGAGTTCCAACATTTCAAACACCCCGATCCGTCCTCGGTATCCGGTTAGGTTGCAGCTTTGACAGCCTCTCCCACGCATAAAGGTTGCCGACACTTGGTTAGGAAAACGTACATTCAACCATTGCTGGCGAGCATCATCGAGTGTCTCTTCGGTTTTGCAATCTGGGCAAACTTTACGGATCAGACGCTGCGCGACCACGGCACGCACGGCACTGGCGACGAGATAACCGGGAGCGCCCATATCAATCAAGCGTAATGCACTATCGATCGCATCATTGGTATGCAGTGTGCTTAACACTAAGTGACCGGTTAACGAGGCACGTAAACCGATTTCAACCGTTTCTTGGTCGCGCATCTCACCGACCAAAATAATGTCTGGGTCTTGGCGTAAAAACGTTCGCAGTAAGGTTGAAAAATCTAAGCCAATTTTGGGATTCACTTGCACTTGATTCAGACGAGGAATGCGATACTCAACGGGATCTTCTGCCGTGAGGATCTTTTTACCCGCTTCATTGAGTTCTGATAATGCACCATACAAAGTGGTGGTTTTACCCGACCCCGTGGGTCCGGTGACTAAAATCATTCCGTAAGAGCGTTTGAGTTGCTTACGTAAGCGCAGAAGTAAATCCTCTGGTAAACCAGATTCTTCCAATTTACGTACGCCACTGGTTTGGTTAAGCAAACGCATCACCACCGATTCACCATATTGCACAGGCATAGTCGATAAGCGGATATCCACCGATTGCCCCTTGGCACGAATATTAAATCGCCCATCTTGCGGTAGGCGTTTTTCGGAGATATCTAAATTGGCCATCAGTTTAAGACGTAGAACTAAGGCTGAGGCGATATTGACTTCATTAAGCAGCGTTTCATGTAATACCCCATCAATTCGCTGCCGAATGCGCAAAATATTGGCATCTGGCTCAATATGAATATCGGATGCGCCAACTTGAATCGCATCTTCAAACAGTGAATTGATCAGTTTAACCACCGTGACATCTTCGGTTTCCTCACCGGAAATGGCGTAATCAAACGCGTCATTTTCTTGATGTTCTGCTTGCAAACGTTCAGCAAATGAAGCGATTTCTTTGGTACGGCGATAGTAGCGATCAAACGCTTCAACCAATTGCTTTTCTGGCGCAATCGCAAACTCAAATTGATAGTCAGACAATTGATTGAGTAATGATTCTTGTGCAAAGAGATCCGCAGGATCACTCATGACCACTCGCAATAGATTGCCTTGCCTGCTCATCACCAAGGCTCGTAGACGCCGCGCATGAACTTCAGGGAGAATTTGTACTGCATCAATGTCAACATGAGCGCGATTAAGATCAATCAGTGGAATAAACAGTTGCTGAGATAAAAAGCTGAGCATTTGTTGCTCGGAAACAAAACCCAGCTCAATTAAGGTTGCGCCTAATTTACTGCCTGTCTGCTTTTGGGCCGCCAGTGCTTGTTGCACTTGTTGCTCAGTAATGATCCCTTCTTCAACCAGGAGATCCCCAAGGCGCTTTCTAAGTTTAATTTGCAAGATTCATCTCCTCGCTATGGGCCAGCGCTTGTAAACGTTCACGAATAAACAGGTGAGACTGAGAGGATAGCCCGACATGGTTCAATGCTTGTTGATAAGCGTACTTCGCTTCGCTCCATTGCGCTAAACGCTCTTGAGTAATCGCCAAGCCTAACCACCAGCGTCCATTACTCGGTTCTTGCTCCGCCAACAATCGATAACTCTGCAAAGCGATATCATCAACTCGATTGCGCTGAGCAACCGCCGCTCGTAACGATAAATACTCAATCGATGGGTTGACGGGTAAATACGCGAGTGGAGTCAGCGCCGCTTGACTTTGCTCTTCTTTGAGTAGCATTCGAGCAAGCGCAATTCGTAACGTTTCTCCTTCATGATTGAGTTGCATCCCACGCTGCAACAAATCAAAGGCTTTTCTTAATTCACCTTTGCCATAATACAGTGCAGCCAACTGTTGACGCACCCCTTCATCTAAAGGGGTATGACGTAACGCTTCACTGTAACCCGTCACGGCTTGATTAAAATCATTGTGTGCCAGTGCTCGCTCCGCACGAGCCATGGCTTTATGAGCTAATTGTTCTGGCGTTAGCTGTACCGATTCAATCGACATCTGAGCAACAGCGATGTCGGGAACATTCGTCACCGTCGTGGCTGGCGCTTGTGCTGTTTTTACTCTACTCAGTGCGGGCACATTTTGCTCTTGCAAAGCCGGTAAAGGAGCCATTGGAGCAGAAACCGTCTGCGGCGCAGAATGACTAGCCGCTGTATGAGATTGAGAAACCTCTGCCGATACCGTTCGCGTAGCCGAAGCCACCCGATACACAGGAACCGCTGGCATCTGAGTATTTTGAGTTGGTGAACGCGGCGTAGAGACTTCAAGATGATTATCAGCCAGCCTAGAGGAAGCGGTGACCGACAGCGAATGTTGGCCATAAGAAGCATCTAACGAGGTCGCTTGCCAAGAAACGGCCCACCCACCGACAGCAACACTCACCGCAAAGCCAGCCAATGCCCATACCCAAGCTGGACGAGCAGCGACAGGAACGACCTTAGCTCGCTCTATACCCGCTAAACCATTCGGTTGCTTAGTCACCAATTGCGATAACGCTTTATTAATCACACTCATTGCTGACTCCATCCCCAAAACAGCGGGGTTTTAAATTTAGGTTTACAAGTATCAAACGTATCATGAATCGCATCAAATACATGGCCATTGGAAACCGAGGGTTGCTGAGCATAAAACGCTAATAATAACGCCTTATGGCATACCTGATTTAATAAACGAGGAATGCCGTGACAGGCTTTCCATAACGCTTTTTTCTGTCGGCGAGAAAATAATGGCTGCTGGCAACCCGATTTTAATAAACGGTTATCAATATAAGCCATTGACTCGGCCAACGATAACGCTCGCAAGTGAGCACTAAAGGTGATCCGCTGACGAAATTGCCTTAAGTGATGTTCTGCCAATCGACGATCTAGTTCGGGTTGTCCCAGTAAGACAATTTGTAACAGCTTACTCTGCTCAGTTTCTAGATTGCCAAGCAACCTTAAGGTTTCGAGCCCTTCATCTTGCAAAGCCTGAGCTTCATCGACAATAACCACTACTCGTTGCCCTTGCTGATGGCACGTCAATAATCGAGTTTGGATAGCTTCAATCAGTTGCAACTCTGGCACGTCAGGCAATTGCAATTCATTGGCAATAGCGCGGCGTAATTCCGCGCCGGTTAACAACGGATTCGGCAAATAGAGCCACAGAATATCATCACCCATATGGGTCAATAGCATCCGACAAACCATGGTCTTTCCTGTGCCGACCTCTCCGGTCACTTTGACGATCCCCTCTCCCATCGTCAACGCACCACTGACGGTTTGAATCGCTTCATAGTGAGGAGCCAGCCCCAAAAACAACTGCGTATCTGGGGTGAGATGAAACGGTAGCTGCTCAAAACCAAAGTGTGCTAAATACACGGCTGATTTATCCCCCCGATGAAGACGACGTGTTACGACCAACCACTATTGGGAATCAGGAAACCATTCTTGCAATAAGTCTCGTGAACGCTCCAACTCTTTTTGCCACGTGTTGACCCCAACTACCGTCGGCTTGAGTAAAATCACCAACTCCGTTTTTTGGGTCACATTGGAGGTTTGACGGAACAGATGCCCCAACAGTGGAATATCACCAAAAAACGGCACTTTAGAGGTTTGATTCATGGTATTCGATTTCATTAACCCACCAATCACGACCACATCGCCATCTTGCGCTCGAATCACCGAATCAGACTCACGAATTGAGCTACGCGCTAACGGTAAAGTAATGATTCGATCGTTAAATTGCACCGATTTCTTCTGCTCTTCCACTTCAATCACCGAAGGGTGAACATGCAGAAAGACATACCCATCATCGTCAATTTGTGGCGTCACATCGAGTGAGATACCCGAGAAAAATGGGGTTAATTGAATATTGGGAGCGACGTTAGCATTATCACCAGTACCGACTTCACTAGTCAGGTCAGTCACATAATATTCATCGGTGCCGACTTTAATCACCGCTTTTTGGTTATTGGCAGCCGTGACTCGCGGGCTAGACAGGACATTAAGATCGCCTTGCGTCGACATAAAACTTAGCACTGCATCAAAGCTGCCACTTTTGACAACCAGATTAGTCTGTCCTCCCAATAAAGTACCAATCGCATCCATCCCCGGTAAGCTAGAGACTGGATTAGATATAACCCCCTGACCTAACTGGTAATCATTGCCATTAGATGAAAAGGTTTTTGACCAATTGATCCCTTGTTGGAAACCATCATTTAATGTCACTTCAAGAATTTTCGCTTCAAGGATCACTTGACGCTGAATCCGTAAATGAGACATATCGAGAAACTGGCGAACCTCACGAATTTCGTCTGGGTAAGCGCGCACGGTGATCACTGACGCTTGTGGTGTGACCATCACACTCTGACCACTGCCCGACCCAATTAATCGACCAATGGTACTTTCTAATTGCTGCCAAAAATTACTTTCACTGATGGTTTCAATTTCCGTTCCCCCACGGGAAGCATTATTATTGCTTGAACCGGTATTATTACTTGAATTGTTGGATGAAGTCGGGTTAGTCACCGTTCCGGTACTGATTGACGTAATGGAGCGTCCACTACGCTGAAATTGCAAATAATCCACCGGTATAGTGACCGTTCTTAATCCAGCAGGATAGACTTGTAGCACTCTGCCGACTTTTTCGACTTCAAAACCATACAAATCTCGCACCACCGCCAGCACTTCATCTAAAGTCACATTGCTTAGGTTCAAGGTAATCTGCCCAGAAACCGCAGGATGAATGGCGACGCTGTAGTCACTGCCTTTAACCAAACTAGTGAAAAAAGCGGCGGCATCAACTTGGTTAGCTTGCACTCGAAAACGAGCAATATGCAGCGGCTGCTCACGGCTTCTGTCGACTAACTCAGGCATTAAATCTGCTTCAACAGAGGCGGGTAACTGTTGTAGTTGGCGACTATTGGCCTCATTAATTGCTTCGTTCAAGGCTTGCTTTATTTCCACCGGATCTCGGTGCCCCATAGCGCAACCCGCTAAAGTGGTAACCATTACTGCGATAACAACTTGACGCATCATTTTTATACCCTACTCTTTGATATCCAGCGAAAATAACTGCAGTTGCCAAGTCTGCTGCCCTTTAGTTAACGTCACCTGCTCCTCACTGACTTGCTTAACCCGATAGCCATCGATCTCATCGCCTGTAGACAATACTTGTTGATTAAGCGTTGCGTAACAAGCTTGCTGGCAAACAATGCTCTGCAATTCAGGCAATGCCGTTGTCACCGATGATACCGCACCAGCGTTAGAGGAACGTCCTCCGAGAGGCGCTGTCGGATCTTGGGCGGCGATGGCACAAGAGCTCATCAACACCATCAGTATTGCGCTATATTGAATGTTAGCCACCGATGAACTCCTTCTGCGTACCGAGCGTGTACACTTCAAGTAACAGTCTCGCTTGTGGATGCTCGCCTACTTGATAGTGAAAACGTCGCCAATAATAACGAACCGGTAAGTTCTCTAACGCCTGTAAATAATCACGAATCGCAAAATAGCTACCTGTTAGTTCGATACGCACCGGATGAACAAAGTAGCGTTCGGCCCCCACCACAGGCTCTTGGAGAGCAATCGGCTCTGCGGGTAATGAAATTAAACTTTCCAATTTCAATCGCTGGCTTTTTTCTAACACTTCTTGCAATAGTGAGGCCATTTGTGACGGAGAAACTAAGCTGCCGACTTTTTCCGCTAACTGCTCTGTTAATTGATGGTGATAAGCTTGTAATTGAGCGAGCTCAATGTCGATATCCGCATCCGGATTGGTACTGAGTTGATGTTGTAACTGTTGGATAGTGTTTTGCATACTTTGCTGATGAGTTTGCAAACTCATCAAACGATTGGTTTGCATTTGATGCTGAGCAAGCAAAGGATCAACCAGCCAAGTTTGTATCGATAATACAATGATCACCAATCCACACAGACTGATAAGTCCCTTTTCGCTGTTTTTTCGCTCAGCAAATAGATGACTGAGCGTTTGCCAATATTGACTCATTATCTCGCTCCTTGCTGAGTTTTCAGTTCAAATGTCACCAGATCTTGCTCATTGCGCCCCATGGTTAAACGTTCAAAATTACGGCCGACTAACGGCGTTTGCTGCTTAAATTTACCGATCCAGTACGGGATAACTTTAGCTTCGGTAGCTAAGCCTTGAATATCTAACCGATTGGGAGAAATTTCGATATGAGTCAGCGAAATATCACGATGAGCGACGCTCGCTAATGCGTTCATGATTCCTGAGTAACCTTCTTGCTGGCTGTGTGTAAATTGATCCATTGCGCTTAGCGAAGCTTGCTGACCTGCAATCTGCCGTTTTATACGTTCGATGGCCGCAACTTTTCCTGCCGAAGGACGATGTTTGGCTTGTTGTTGCTGAAGCTCTGCCAACTGTTGATTCAAACGATCCGTCTGTTGCTGAGCCAACGCGACCTGCTGATCCAATTGAGTCGTTTGATAAGCGTAAAAACCAGCAACCGCCAACATGACTAGCGTGACACCACTTAGTGCTACGATAACATTACGTAGAGAAAAGTGATCGGTCTTAGGATGCAAGTGCCGCGGATAAAAGTTTAATGTAGGCCGAGTCATTAAAGGCAGATAATGAGCTAATACCTGCCCAGATAACGGCGGTTGTTGCTCTTCAGATAAAGGGCTCGCTTTAACGTTCAGCCGTTCATTCAGTGCCGCCACTAATTGGGTATGATCTTCATCATCACAGCACACTTTAAGCTGATGGAGCGCGACACCTTTTAATTGCGAAGAGAGGTAATCAATTGAGCGTTGGAGTTCAAGCGCTAAGCCATCCAATTGCAATGCAGGGCTCGTTTCCCCAGTCACTGGCGCGACCACACCACGTAAAGTGCGCTGAAAATAACAACGCTGGTCAACAAAGGCATCTAACTTAAATTGGCCTTCTCTGCTGCGTTGTAATAATAAAAAGTGTGGCGTTTGAACGCTGTTAGCCCAAATCTCTTGCTCAGGGATCACTTGCCCTAATTGGTAGCCAATGCTTTGTAATGCTTGGGCAAGCTCTAGAATAACCTTAATACTGATCACATAAGCTTGGATTTTGTTACTGCCACTTAACTCATAAGCATCAGCGACAATCTCAGTGGGTTTTTCACTGATCAAATCTTTGAGCAAAAAAGGCAGCGCACCAGACCACTCTTCGCGTGGCACTGCTGGCTTATCCATTTGATAACATTGGTATAGTTGAGCGTGTAACACCACGTCCACGACATCACCCTTAACGGGATTGGCTTGCAGCGCTTGACACAGAGAAGTTAACCAAGCCCCGTCTCTGAGCGGATAACGCGTCGCAAGAGGGGAGTCTTGAGTAGCAGAGAAATAAATCGCGTCCGGCTGTACAACCGCAAATAATTTGCGGTCTTGCTGCGCTCGACGAGTGATTTTATGAAACAGCGTATTCATCTTCATTTTTCTCTACTTAGTCCGCCATCGATTTCTTTTGCCCGGCTTGACAGAGGGCTGTTCAGTACTGGGAGCCACAATCCAAGGCTGCTCTGCAGCAAACCATCGACCTTGTCCACCATGAATGCCAAGGGCAATTAACATTTGCCATTCGGCTTGCGTTTCCACTCCCACAGCGATCACTTGGGTACTGGTTCCCCCGCACACTCCGATCATACTGCGCACAAACAGTTGATTCTCGTGCCGTTGATCAATATTTTTAATTAAGCTGCGGTGTAATTTAAGGTAATTAATTCGTAAATCTTTAATGTAATGAGTCGCAACGATCGTTCGTCCCGCTTGACCAACCACCAATTTACATCCCAACCCCGCAATCATTCTTAGCACTGGACGCATATAATCTAAATGTTGCACTAAACGCCCCTCAGCAAACTCAAAAGACAACCGAGTGCGTAAAGCATAAGGTAACTGCATGATTTCATGACGAAACCAACGCCAATAGTGTTTATCGGCAAAGGGAACAACATGTAAATTAATCGAGTAATGCTCTGTCGATACTTGGTTTTTCAATAATTGTAGTACACGGACGAAGACTGCGCGATCAAGCATCGCTTCGTAACCAACGGTTTCTAAAGCAGAATTAAAACGTGAGGCCTTGAGCATGCCTTGGACAGGATCATAAATGCGGACAAACAGCTCATCGTGAATCAATGTTAATTGATTCTCTTCGCTAATTAAATAACACGGCTGCCGGAATAAACGAATTTTCTCAGGAATGAGACTTTGTTCGAACAAGGTTCGCCAGCGTACGCTACCGCGCTCGTCATCCACCGTAACCAACTTCTTAAACCGGCTCCACGCATTACAGCCTTGCATCTGCGCACTACGTAACGCGGTTTCTGTTTCATCAATGATTCGTCCACGTCGTTCGCCCTCTTGGTACATACTCATTCCAATATGGAACCAGTTTTCTCGTTCTAAAGGATAAGGCGGGCTTAGGCGCTCAAGCAATTTTAGACATTGGCTCGCCACATGACTGACATCTTTAGAGGTTTGGTGAGGCATAAAAATCGCGAAGACCGATTCATAATAGCGTGACAGAACCACATCGGGATAGCGGGCAATGACATTTGCAATACATTCACCCACTTCAACGATAAAATCATCAATGATGACTTTTCCTTGCTGCTCACGCGCGGTATCCAGTTCATCGAGCCGGATCATAATGACCCCACCACGAGCACCACTTTCCAGTAAAGCTGATTCTAATTTGCTATCAAACAGAACTCGATTAGCGGCGCCAGTCAATTGATCAAGAAAGGTTTGACTACGAATAAAGCTATCAAATCGACTTCGCTCTTGACGAGCATCTTGTAGCTCTTCAATCAGTACATCGATAGCTTCACTCGCCGTATAAGGCCACTCTCGTTCATCTCCTTTGGCATACTGCTCAACACGTCCGGCTAAAATCATCCGTCCGCGCTCTTCCAATAACTCAGACCCTAATAACTGTTCACGCAACCATTTTGTCGCTCGGACCAAACAAAAAATGACCAGTCCAATCGCTAAAGTGATCGACCACATGGCACCAAAAGAGTAGTTATACCCTAGATAGGGTGGTACTGCTTTAAAATGAATGACGTAACTGGGATGACTCGGTAATGGGAAGGTCATCTGAGTTAAGCGATCGGCTGTGATTCTCGATGTGTTATCATAAAAACGATAGACAATCTCGGATGACGTGGTGAGTTCGAGCTCAACAATACTCGATGCCTGAAGTATTTTTGGCATCCAATCCGGCATTGAGTTTGCCGCTTGCGGATCGTGTAACTCTTGATCGACAACGTCAACAATCCCACTTAAATAGTGTTTGAGATAATCTTGTCCCATACGCTGAAACGAGAGTGCACCACCAATAAATAAGATGAACATGGCACTGGTGACAATTAAGGTCACAAAAGCGACTAAACGTGTGCTCAATTTAAGCGTTGGCGTATACCGCATGAAGCTGAATTCCCTTCTTAATTCATCGGCTATAAAAGTAAGATTAGTGAGCCCTGAATTTCTTGAAGTCACTCAATGATTTGGGCTTATCCTTAACTATATAAAAAAGCCGCGAACTTCGCGGCTTTTTTTGAAAATCAAATGGCTAGAACGGGATATCGTCATCAAAATCCATCGGCGGCTCATTATATTGTGGCTGAGCTTGCTGAGGTGCTGACTGCTTCGGTGATTGCTGCGCTGAAGGTTGTTGTGGCTGTCCCCAGTTACTTTGTTGACCTTGAGGAGCCCCCTGTCCAGGCGCTGCACCTTGCTGACGACCACCCAACATTTGCATAATGCCATTATAACCTTGCACCACAACTTCCGTGGTATAACGATCTTGGCCGCTCTGATCTTGCCATTTACGCGTTTGTAATTGACCTTCGATATAAACCTGCGATCCCTTACGTAAATATTCGCCCGCAACTTCAGCGAGTTTGCCATATAAGGCTACGCGGTGCCATTCCGTTCTTTCACGTTGCTCGCCGGTGGTTTTATCACGCCAGCTTTCTGAGGTTGCCAGAGTGATATTTGCTACCGCAGCACCACTTGCCATATAGCGAACTTCAGGGTCAGCCCCTAAGTTACCGACCAAAATTACTTTATTTACGCCACGGGTTGCCATGTTCTGCTCCGTCATCAAATTTGGTTTTTTAATATTGTGCTAAAGAATAACACGCTTTGTGACTACTACCAATCTCCGCTCTTAATCTGTTATCAGCAAAAGAGAAAATCCAGACACGCTGATCATTTTTTCGATCCTTGTCGTTATTTCAGGTTTTGACAATAGTATCATTTACTTAGCTCATGGATATGTTACGCAAAGTGTTGATTAACCGTTCGTATCGTACCTCATCTTTCGGCATGCTGAACAAACCGTGTTTGTACATCAATCAGGATGAACCCTATGCCCAAATCGAGTTACGCGCGTACCATCTACTATCTGACCACAGACGTAAATCAATCGACTCCGAGTCGGTTACAAAAAGCATTTCATCTACTCGCGATCCCTATCGAAAAAGTGGAGCCTGAACCGTTAGTACAACAATACCGACACAGTAAACACAAGATACTGCTGCTCGATTATCAAGATCATCGCACTATCCGTCATCGACTTGGCCCTTTAAAGCTGACCACTCACTATCTGGAAACCATTTTGTTCAATGTTGATAAACGATTACCGACCGATCTATTAATCAGCTTTGGGAATTTAAAGGGGCTCTTTTACCAAACCGATAGCGCGGAGCAACTTTCCCATGGCTTAGCACAGATCATTAATGGCCAAAATTGGTTGCCTCGTCATGTTTCGAACCAATTACTGCATCATTTTCGTTACGCCTTTCATGAGCAACATACCAAAGCCACTCTCGATCTTACGGTTCGAGAAATACAGATTTTACGCTGTTTGCAAGCGCAAGCTTCCAACGATGATATTGCGAAGAACTTATTTATCAGCGAACTAACCGTAAAATCTCATTTGTACCAAATTTATAAAAAACTCGCGGTGAAAAACCGCGCCCAAGCGATATCTTGGGCCAATCACCATCTTTTTCAGTAATGATATCGGGCTGTTAGGATGTTATCGAGAATAGGTAGAATGGCACATTTTCGATACCCCAATACAGAATGTGCTCAATCACACGATCAGAACATGATAAAGTTAGCCTATTGTTGCGCATTAAGCTTATACCCAAACAACGTGGAGTTGCAGGTAGGCAGTAAGTGAGTGACTCCCCATGAGCATAGATAGACTCTATGATTGGGGTGAACGAACGTAGCCAACACCCCTGCAGCTTCAAGTAGGAAGGGGATATCAACCAAGATCAACAACCTTTATGGGCTTACAGCGACTGCACTTTAATAACAATAGGGTTCTGACTAATGATTAATAAATGCCTTTTTCCTGCGGCCGGCTATGGTACTCGTTTTTTACCCGCGACCAAATCAATGCCAAAAGAGATGATGCCAGTGGTGAATAAACCATTGATCGAGTATGGGGTTGAAGAAGCGATTCAAGCCGGTATGACTGGAATGTGTATTGTTACCGGACGGGGCAAACACGCAATCATGGATCACTTTGATATGAACTATGAGTTGGAACACCAAATTCGTGGTACCAACAAAGAAGAACTGCTGATCGATATTCGACAAATTATTGATACTGCTCACTTTACCTACATTCGTCAACGTGAAATGAAAGGCTTAGGGCATGCCATTTTAACGGGCCGCGAGCTTGTCGGTGATGAACCTTTTGCTGTGGTTCTTGCCGATGATTTATGTGTCAATGCTCGGCAAGGAGTCTTAGCACAAATGGTCGCGCTGTATAAACAATTCCGCTGCTCGATTGTTGCGGTGCAAGAAGTGCCTGCAGAAGAAACACATAAGTACGGTGTGATTGCTGGTGAGATGATCAAAGACGATCTGTTCCGTGTCGATAACATGGTTGAAAAACCAGAACCGGGCACAGCGCCGAGTAATTTAGCGATCATTGGGCGCTATATTTTAACTCCTGATATTTTTGATTTGATTGAGCAAACCGAACCTGGCAAGGGTGGCGAGATTCAAATCACCGATGCGCTACTCAAACAAGCCCAGTCTGGCTGTGTATTGGCTTATAAATTTAAAGGTCAACGTTTTGATTGCGGTAGCGTCGAAGGCTATATCCAAGCAACCAATTACTGCTTTGAGCATTTATACCAACAGAATGAACAAAAAGTAGCACTCGCGAAACAATCAACCACTAAAGGCTAATCATTCAGGGTTAGTCAGCACTTTATTGACGGAGCCCTCTGGATAACGGCTCCGTTTTTACTGTTTTTTTATCCAGTGAATATTTGCACAAATCGCACTCTATGTAATACTGACCCTACTTGGTATTACAGTAGACTTTATCGGATGGACAACATTGAAGTACGTGGGGCGCGTACCCACAACCTGAAAAACATTAATCTAACGATTCCCCGTGACAAACTGATTGTGATCACCGGTCTTTCCGGCTCTGGGAAATCTTCGCTGGCGTTCGATACCCTTTATGCTGAGGGGCAACGTCGTTATGTCGAATCGTTATCCGCTTATGCTCGGCAATTTCTCTCATTGATGGAGAAACCCGATGTTGATCATATTGAAGGCTTATCCCCTGCTATCTCGATTGAACAAAAATCCACCTCGCATAACCCTCGCTCTACTGTCGGTACCATTACCGAAGTGTATGATTATCTACGTCTACTCTATGCACGAGTTGGCGAGCCGCGTTGCCCTGAACATCAAGTCCCATTAACGGCACAAACCATCAGTCAGATGGTCGATAAGGTGCTCGAAATGCCGGAAGGCAGTAAATTGATGCTGCTTGCGCCTATCATTAAAGAGCGTAAAGGTGAACACGTTAAAACGCTGGAAAATCTCGCTGCGCAAGGTTTTATTCGTGCCCGAATTGACGGCGAAACCTGTGATCTTTCCGATCCACCAACGTTAGAACTGCATAAAAAACACACCATTGAAGTGGTGGTGGATCGGTTTAAGGTACGCAGCGATCTTCAACAACGCTTAGCCGAATCGTTCGAAACTGCCTTAGAGCTTTCGGGAGGGATTGTCGTCATCGCGCCGATGGATCAACCGGGTGAAGAACAAATATTTTCCGCTAACTTCGCTTGTCCGCACTGTGGATATAGCATGCGAGAGTTAGAACCACGAATGTTCTCATTTAATAATCCAGCAGGCGCTTGCCCAACGTGTGATGGTTTAGGGGTGCAGCAGTATTTTGACCCAAGCCGAGTGATCCAAGATGCTAATTTAAGTTTAGCGCAAGGTGCCATCCGTGGTTGGGACCAGAAAAACTATTACTATTTTCAAATGCTGAATGCGTTAGCAGAACACTACGATTTTGATCTCCATCGCCCATTTAATCAACTACCCAAACGCATTCAAGAAGTTGTATTACATGGCTCAGGACGAAGTGAAATCGAGTTTAAATACATCAATGATCGCGGCGACATTCGTGTTAAACGCCATCCTTTTGAAGGTATCTTGCATAATTTAGAACGCCGCTATCGTGATACCGAATCGAACTCCGTGCGTGAAGAACTGGTGAAATACATCTCAACCAAACCTTGCAGCAGCTGTAACGGCACTCGCTTACGTTTGGAATCTCGCCATGTGTTTATCAATAACACCACTCTGCCGGAGATCGTTGAGTTAAGTATCGCCGACGCCTTAGACTTTTTTGCCACTATGCAGCTCGAAGGTCAGCGAGCACAAATTGCTGACAAGGTCATGAAAGAAATTAATGACCGTTTGCAGTTTTTAGTCAACGTCGGACTCAATTATCTAAACTTATCACGCAGTGCCGAAACGCTCTCTGGCGGTGAAGCACAGCGTATTCGCTTAGCCAGTCAAATTGGTGCTGGACTGGTTGGCGTGATGTATGTACTGGATGAACCATCGATTGGTTTACATCAACGAGACAATGAACGATTACTGAAAACCCTGACTCATTTACGTGATTTAGGTAATACCGTGCTGGTTGTCGAGCATGATGAAGATGCCATTCGTATGGCGGATCATGTGATTGATATCGGCCCCGGTGCTGGTGTACATGGTGGGACCATCGTTGCTGAAGGCCATGTAGAGCAGATCATCGCTAATCCACATTCATTGACCGGCCAATATCTCAGTGGAGCCAAGAAGATTGCCATTCCGACTCAGCGAGTGCCTCGTGATCCGAATAAAACGGTCGAGCTGCTTGGTGCGTCTGGCAATAACCTAAAAAGTGTCGATCTTTCTTTGCCTGTCGGGCTCTTTACCTGCGTCACTGGTGTTTCTGGCTCTGGTAAATCAACGTTAATCAACGATACTTTCTTCAGCATTGCCCATACTGCTTTAAATGGCGCGACGACAGCAACACCAGCGCCTTATAAGGCGATTAAAGGTCTTGAACATTTTGATAAGGTGATCGATATTGATCAAAGCCCAATCGGTAGAACACCACGCTCTAACCCCGCGACCTATACTGGTATTTTTACGCCTATCCGTGAGCTGTTTGCTGGCACTCAAGAATCTCGTTCTCGAGGTTATAAGCCCGGCCGATTCAGTTTTAACGTCCGTGGCGGGCGCTGTGAGGCGTGTCAGGGAGATGGGGTTATCAAAGTTGAGATGCATTTCCTACCCGATGTTTATGTGCCTTGTGATGCATGTAAGGGCAAACGCTATAACCGTGAAACCTTAGAAGTCCATTACAAGGGCAAAAGCATTGATGAAGTATTGCAAATGACCATCGAAGAAGCCCATGCGTTTTTTGAGCCTGTCCCTGTGATTGCACGTAAGCTGCAAACGCTGATCGATGTCGGTTTATCCTATATTCGCTTGGGCCAATCAGCCACAACTCTATCCGGAGGTGAAGCACAACGCGTTAAGCTTGCGCGTGAGTTATCCAAACGTGATACCGGTAAAACACTCTATATTCTTGATGAACCGACTACTGGACTCCATTTCCATGATATTCAGCAATTGCTGATCGTGCTACATCGCTTGCGTGATCGCGGCAATACCGTCGTCGTTATCGAACACAACCTTGATGTGATTAAAACGGCTGACTGGATCGTCGATTTGGGTCCAGAAGGTGGGCAAGGGGGTGGGCTAATTATTGCCGAAGGTACCCCAGAAGAGGTCGCACAAGTCGCAGGCTCACATACTGCTCGCTTTTTAAAACCACTGCTCATTCAATAAGGCTATATTGCCGCGCGAAAAAACGCTAAAGTAACGCAACCAGTCACTTATGACTGGTTGCGTTTCAAAAAATAATGGATTGATGTTCAACAATAGATTGTGAGATTTATGGCGACTTTGCTACTCAGCGGCACTCAACTGCAACCGACTGTTCCAAAAGCCCCTTTAAATAAGGCTTTCCTGATTGCCCTTGGCGCTGTTTATTTGCTTGCGATGCATTTCTTTATGCCTAATCCAGGTGGTGCAGGATTAGCCTTATCGTTTAACCCCACGACATGGATAGCCGTCAGTATCACCATCGCCATCGGTTGGTATCAAATTACCCTCAACCAAAGCCTGCGTTATTCAAAATTAACGGTCGTGTTTTTTGTCAGTTGCTGCATTTTAAGCACACCACTCTTGTATGGAAACGCTTATCTCACTGGTGCTATCGGACGGTTAACGGGGTTATGGGCTGGCTTAGCGCTGTTCATCTGCTTACAACAGTTCTATTTGAGCAATAAGCATAAACAGCGCTTACTATGGTATATCTTGCTGGCGGTTCTTATTCAGGCATCATTTGGGCTGTATCAATACTTACTGTTAAGCCCCAATAACTGGTTTGGTTATAATACGTTAGCTAATCGTCCCTACGGTATTTTCCAACAACCGAATGTGATGGCGAGTTTTATGGCAACGGGATTGATCGTATCAGGCTATTTATTGGCTCGCCAACCTAAAAAATATGACACCAAACTGTTTGAAATTGGTCTGCTCTATCTTACACCGCTGCTAACTCTGCCTTTGTTAGTCGTGTTAGCGTCACGTACTGGCTGGTTATCTGCCGTGTTAGGAACGATGATGATTTTACCTTATCTTTATCGTTTTGCTCCGCGTCGCCGATTGGTTTACTGGATCAGCGCCAGTCTTAGCGGTGTGTTACTGGGGTTTGTGGCCATGTACAGCCAGAGCACCAGCGATATGGTGACCAGTAAAGCGGACCTTGATAGCCCAAGACGCTATACCTTTCCACAAACCGTAGACATGTTGATTGAAAAGCCGTTTACCGGTTATGGCTATGGGAATTTTGAAACCGAATATTTGCTGTACACTGCCCGCCAACATCAACTGAACCCTAATTATCCTGCAGGATTACCTGCTATGGATCATCCACATAATGAACTGCTTTTTTGGGGCGTCGAAGGCGGACTATTACCCCTACTGGGAATTGCGATTGCTGCTGGGTTTGTATTACTGAAAATCCGGACAGCGAAAAAAGGGACTCGCCTCGCTATGCTTGCACTTCTCGTGCCGATTGTTGTGCATAGTCAATTGGAGTACCCGTTTTATCATTCAGCCATTCACTGGATTAGCTTTATCGTTCTGCTGTATTGGATTGATCAGCGAGTTACCCGATATCGCACCTTCTCTTTTAGCCATCTCAGTGGTTCATTACTACGCATCCTGAGCTTAGTGCTACCGATTATCACTAGCCTATATATGTTAACGTCACTGCACAGTAATTATGTGCTTACTCAATTCGAAAAATCGAATCCACCCAATCCTGATATTTTACATAAGGTCACCAATCCATTGGTATGGCGAGATCGTTTCGACTGGAATATTTACAGCACCTACCTCAATCTAGGCTTGCATCAGCAACGAACTGACTACATCCAGCCTTATATCGATTGGTCATTATCGGTTATTCAGCATAAACCAAGACCCGCTTTTTATCGTAACCTCATCTTGGCTTAGGCGATGAGAGCCGAGCGGCGCAAATCCGTTCAGAAGCGGAGTTCCTCTTCCCGACGCTCGATTTCACGCCGCCGAGTTCTTCTTTTCCGTCATCGGACAGCACCATCGTTCCGGCGTCTAGTGAGTGATGATGCTTAACCAGCAACGATACGCCTTTCCAACAACACGTGTCGTCAAAAGAGGCTAAGAATCCCCTAACCAGACAATAAACATTCATCAATGAATTAGGGGAATACCGCCGTTTAACACGTCATCGATACGGCGTTATCGCTGTAAGGCAAGTCCGTCTTGCAACGCTTTCAGACATAAGGCGATGTTTTCTGGGCGCGCCGCGTATCCCATCAACCCAATTCGCCATGCTTTGCCTGCTAATGATCCTAATCCAGCACCTATCTCTAAGTTGTAATGATTAAGCAAATAGTCACGCAGGGCTGCATCATCTACGCCTTGAGGAATATACACCGTATTCAGTTGCGGTAGACGACTGGCTTCATCAACCACAAAGGTTAATCCCAGCGCCTCTAAACCTTGTTTCAATATATTGTGCATTCGGCGATGGCGATCCCACGCGTTGTCTAGTCCCTCTTGTTGCAGTAGCAGTAACGCTTCGTGTAAAGCGTACAAGCTATTCACAGGAGCCGTATGGTGGTAACTGCGTTTGCTTGCCCCACTCCAATACCCGAGGACTAAGCTTTGGTCTAGGAACCAACTTTGAATCGGTGTGGTACGCGCGTGTATTTTATCAATCGCAGCGGGAGAAAAAGTTAATGGTGATAAACCGGGCACACAAGATAGGCATTTCTGACTTCCAGAATACACCGCATCCAGTTGCCACTCATCGACCAATAGCGGTACACCACCAAGCGATGTCACGGCATCCACGATTGTCAACATGCCATACTGTTTTGCTAATTGACTGAGGGCTTGCGCATCACTGCAAGCACCCGTTGAGGTCTCGGCATGTACAAAAGCCAAAATTTTCGCATCGCTATGTTCAGCTAACGTAGCGGCTACTTTTTCGATTGAAACTGGCTTTCCCCATTCATCATCAATCACAACCACTTGTCCGCCACAGCGAACGGCATTTTCTCGCATTCGCTCCCCAAACACCCCATTACGACAGACAATCACTTTGTCACCAGGTTCGACCAAATTGACAAAACAGGCCTCCATACCCGCACTCCCTGGTGCTGAAACCGCAATCGTGAATTCGTTTTGGGTTTGAAAAGCATATTGTAGTAACTGTTTCAGTTCATCCATCATGCGAATAAATAATGGATCAAGATGACCAACGGTCGGTCGGCTTAAAGCCTGTAATACTTGCGGTGAAATATCTGAAGGTCCAGGCCCCATCAAGATCCGACGAGGTGGAATAAAACTGCTAATAGCCATAATTGCTCCTTGCTTTTTCGATGGCGTGAATGGTTGAGGTTAATGCAAATTATCTCCCACCACAATCCGACCGAAGTCTAGGGGTCCAACCACTTTCACATTCTGATCATTTTTATTTGCATTAGTAGCAACATTTGCAATTGACATTAATGAAACAAAACCGTTCAATGAATGCGCTATCTATACCGAAGAGACGAAACCTAACAACACCACGTTAAATCTTGACGGTATAGCAGAAGAGGAGCACTGCCCAGGCAGATCATTTGTGGAGCCTCAACTCCAATACAAACGATCCATGGGGAGCAGTGCCGAGGTAAAACAAAGGTGAGGCTTTGATTTACCGGTTGCATGGGCTGAATCCCTGTGACTGTCATCAGACGAGACTGGTGAAGAGCTTCTGAGGACATCGCTTAACCGTTATCCCTCTTTATTTGCTCTCAGTTCACACTCTTCAAAACATTGGACGTTGGATTACCAACTATTTTTTATTTATAGGAAGTCTTGGGAGACATACTGTGAACGCATTCAATGTCGCTAAATTTGGCGGAACAAGTGTTGCTAATTTTCAAGCGATGAGCGGCTGTGCCGCGATCATCGAAAATAATCCGACGACGAAGTTAGTGGTGATCAGTGCCTGTTCAGGAGTAACCAATCTACTGGTTGAATTGGCAAACGGAGTACAAGAGAGCCAACAGCGAGCGATGATTATTCAGCAATTAGCGGATATTCACTACACGATTATCGAGTCTTTAACCGCACCGCAAACGGTCAGCGCTGAGATAGAAACCATTTTAGACACGGTACGCCGAGCCGCAGAGGCCGCCGCGTTTGAAGTCAGTAAAAAGTTAACCGACCATCTTGTGGCTTGTGGCGAGTTAATGTCCACTTATTTACTTACCCAAATCCTTCGTGAACGTGGCGTCGATGCCGTACGCTTTGATGCTCGTCAAGTGATGCGTACTGATGATCACTATGGCCGAGCCGAACCACAGCTGGCCGCCGTACAATCTTTAGTGACTGAAAAATTACACCCACTGTGCCAACAACACGTCGTGATTACTCAAGGTTTTATTGGTGCCGATCAAGAAGGTAATACCACGACCCTTGGTCGAGGAGGCAGTGATTATTCAGCGGCATTATTTGCCGAAGCAATGCAAGCCTGTGGCCTAGAAATTTGGACCGATGTACCGGGTATTTACACCACCGATCCACGGATTGTTGCCAAAGCCGCTCCAATTTCCGAAATCAGTTTTAGTGAAGCATCAGAAATGGCCAATTTTGGTGCTAAAATTCTTCACCCTTCAACACTAGTACCTGCGATTCGTCATGGTATTCCTGTTTTTGTGGGCTCGTCCAAAGCACCACAAGAGGGAGGCACTTGGATCCGCCAACAGGTCGACAGTACCCCGCTGTTTCGAGCCCTTGCACTGCGCTGTAATCAAACCATGGTAACGCTACGCAGTGCTAACATGTTTCATGCTTATGGTTTTTTAGCCAAAGTGTTTGAGATTTTGGCAAAACATAAGATTTCCGTTGATCTGATCACGACTTCAGAAATTAGCGTATCGCTAACCTTAGATAAAACCGATACATCGGGCGGAAATCCAGAATTACCGCAGCACGTTCGCCAAGAGTTAGAAGCGTTATGTACGGTAGAAGTCGAACACGATCTCTGCTTAGTTGCGCTGATTGGTAATAAGATGAAAGATAGACCCGGCTACGCCAAACAGGTCTTCGGTGTGTTGGATGAATTTAATCTACGTATGATTTGTTATGGTGCCAGCGCCCATAATCTCTGCTTTTTAGTCAATAGCCACGTCTCTAAATCGGTCATTCAAAAGCTGCATCAAGAGTTATTTGAATAACACTAAACTCAAACAGGCAGGTCGTCATGATGCGACCTGCCGAGCTTGAAGTGTTAACCGTTAATATTGGGGCCAAGCCACTTTTCGGCGGTTAATTTATCCCAGCCTTTACGCTCAGCATAACTTTGAACTTGATCTTCTTGGATCTGAGCTATGGCAAAATAGCGTGAATCTGGATGAGAAAAATACCATCCCGAGACCGATGATCCCGGCCACATCGCGTAACTACTGGTTAACGACATGCCTATATTTTCTTCAACCGATAGCAATTGCCATAGCGTGCCTTTTTCAGTGTGCTCAGGACAAGCCGGATAACCGGGTGCCGGGCGAATCCCCTGATACTTTTCGCGGATCAAATCATCACAAGCCAGATCTTCCTCTACCGCATAGCCCCAGATTTCTTTACGCACTCGATCATGTAAGTACTCAGCAAAGGCTTCCGCTAAACGATCCGCCACCGCTTGAATCATGATCGCATTATAATCATCCCCTTGTGCTTTATAGGCATCGGCAAGCTCCCTTTCTCCAATCCCACCCGTCACGGCAAAAGCGCCAATCCAATCTCGCTTAGCTGACGATTTCGGAGCAATGTAATCGGCAAGACAATAGTTCGCCCCTTTCGGTTTTTCAGTCTGTTGGCGTAAATGGTGTAAAACATGCACAACCTCAGTGCGTGTTTCATCGGCATAGACCTCAATATCATCGCCCACACTAGCAGCAGGAAACAAACCACAAATACCTTTCGCTTGCAGTAATCCTTCTCGCTCCACCCTATCTAAGAGTGTATTAGCATCGTGAAATAAACGCTGCGCTTCTTCACCGACTTCTTCGTGCTGCAAAATGGCTGGGTATTTACCCATCAAAGACCACGTCATAAAGAAAGGGGTCCAATCGATATACTGGCGTAATACGGCAATTGAGCAGTTATCAAAGACATGGATACCAGGTTTAGCTGGCGTTGGCGGTGTATAGGTTTGCCAATCAATAGCGACTTTATTAGCACGCGCTTTATCTAAACTGATGGGCCGTGTCTTCGGCGTTTTGCGCGCATGCTGCTCTCTGGTACGTTGATAATCGAGATCCAACTTTTCAACAAATGCGGGCCGTAATTCATCCGACAACAAAGCACTGCACACTCCAACCGCGCGTGACGCGTTATTCACATAGACGACAGGATGACGATAATTTTGTTCAATTTTGACCGCGGTATGCGCCTTAGACGTTGTTGCCCCCCCAATCAACAACGGCAGATTGAATCCCTGTCTCTCCATCTCTTTCGCAACATGGACCATTTCATCTAGTGAAGGGGTAATCAAACCGGATAAACCGATAATATCCACTTGCTGCTCTTTGGCGACTTTCAGGATTTGTTCACACGGTACCATCACACCCAGATCAATTATTTCGTAGTTATTGCACTGCAGTACCACACCAACAATATTTTTACCGATATCGTGTACATCCCCTTTCACCGTAGCGAGTAAAATTTTTCCATTAGCAGAGCTGGCCTGTTTGAGCGCATTAATATACGGCTCAAGATAAGCCACCGCCTGTTTCATCACTCGCGCCGATTTAACCACTTGCGGTAAAAACATTTTACCTTCACCAAATAAGTCACCAACAACGTTCATGCCATCCATCAACGGTCCTTCAATCACATCCAATGGTCTTGAGGACTGCTGGCGAGCGTCTTCGGTATCTTCAATAATAAATTCAGTAATTCCTTTCACCAAAGCATGCTCTAAACGCTTTGCTACTGGCCAACTACGCCACTCGAGTAAGGCCGGATCGTCAACTTTACCAACCGCATTGTCACGGTACTGCTCTGCCATCTCAAGTAAGCGCTCTGTGGCATCAGGTCGGCGATTTAAGACCACATCTTCTACTGCTTCACGCAAACTGACTGGCACATTGTCATAAATTTCCAACTGACCTGCGTTAACGATCCCCATGTCCATACCGTGCTTAAAACAGTGATAGAGGAATACGGCATGAATCGCCTCTCGAACGTAGTTATTACCTCGAAATGAAAAAGAAACGTTAGATACCCCACCGGAAATCATCGCATAAGGTAAGTCACGCTTGATATCTGCAATCGCTTCAATAAAATCGACCGCATAGTTATTGTGTTCATCAATCCCTGTGGCAATCGCAAAAATATTGGGATCAAAGATAATATCTTCCGGTGGAAAACCGACTTCATCGACTAAGATTCGATACGCATTGCTGCAGATCGCTACTTTACGCTCGCGGGTATCCGCTTGACCCACTTCATCAAATGCCATCACAATCACGGCCGCGCCATAACGGCGAACCAGCTTTGCTTGTTCAATAAATTTCGCTTTACCTTCTTTTAAAGAGATCGAGTTAACAATTCCTTTACCTTGAATGCACTTTAACCCCGCTTCAATGACTTCCCACTTCGACGAGTCAACCATGATCGGTACTTTAGAAATCTCTGGTTCGGAAGCACATAACTGTAAAAAACGCACCATACAGGCTTTGGCATCGAGCATGCCTTCATCCATATTGATATCGATGATTTGTGCGCCATTAGCCACTTGTTCACGGGCTACGTCTAACGCTTCATCGTAAAGCTCTTCACGAATCAAGCGTTTGAAGCGTGCAGAGCCGGTGACATTAGTCCGCTCACCAACATTAACAAACAACGTTCCCTTGGCAATTGTGAGTGGCTCTAAGCCAGAGAGACGACAAGCAACGTTAAGCTCAGGTAAACGACGAGGTACCACGCCCTCGACCGCTTTAGCCATCGCAGCAATGTGCTCTGGCGTCGTACCACAGCAACCGCCAACCAGATTCAAGAATCCGGCTTGTGCCCATTCAGCAATATGCTCAGCCATCTCTTCTGGACCGAGATCATAGTCACCAAACGCATTCGGTAAGCCCGCATTAGGATGAGCAGAGACATAGCTTTCTGATATTCTCGATAATTCAGCGACGTATGGGCGCAGCTCATCTGGGCCAAGCGCACAGTTAAGACCGAAAGAGAGTGGTCGAACATGGCGCAAAGAATGATAGAAGGCTTCCGTTGTCTGGCCTGAAAGGGTTCTTCCGGACGCATCGGTGATCGTGCCTGAGATCATCACAGGTAATGCGTAACCTAATTCATCAAAGATACAATCAACCGCAAAAGCACAGGCTTTCGCATTAAGCGTATCAAATACCGTTTCAATCATGATCAGATCGCACCCGCCTTCAATCAACGCACGAGTAGATTCTGAATAGGCGTCAACCAGTTGATCAAAGCTGACATTGCGGTAACCGGGATCATTCACATCGGGGGAGATCGAACAAGTCCGGTTGGTCGGACCGAGTACACCCGCAACATAGCGTGGTTTATCGGGCGTTTTTTCAGTCCATTCATCAGCAACTTGTCGTGCTAGTTGCGCAGCAACATAATTAATTTCTGCGCTTAATGACTGCATATCGTAATCAGCCATCGCAATGGTGGTCGAGTTGAAAGTATTCGTTTCTAAAATATCAGCGCCAGCGGCTAAATAAGCATGATGGATCTCTTTGATCAATGATGGTTGAGATAGAACCAAGAGATCATTATTACCTTTAAGGTCACAATGCCAATCAGCAAACCTGTTACCTCGGTAGTCTTGCTCTTGTAACTGATAACTCTGAATCATGGTGCCCATGCCACCATCAATCAGTAAAATTCTGTGTTTGAGTTGCTGCTCAATTTGCTTGGATACCTGACTTCCCACTGTAAAACCTCACTCCCTTGTATTTATTCCTCATCCTATCACAGTTTAGTTAGAAATCTAGACGTCTAAAAAACAGATTAATGACACCGAAAATCCTGCGATTAACAAAACCTAATTGTTAGAAAATGTTTGCTATTTGTTATCTATACAACGAAAATTTTAATCACACCTTGTTACATAATGAGAAAGAGAATGTCGGTCTACTACACCCTATGCTTTTTATCTGCCGCGGCGATGCTGATTGCTTTTATCAACAGTAAAATAATCAAGATGCAAACCACCATTGCTATTACCGCTGGTTCAATGATGCTTTCGATATTAATCATCATTGCTGGACAAAATGATTGGTTTTATCTCGCACAAATTGCCACTGATACCGTGACGAGAATTAATTTTGAAAGCTTTTTGTTAAAAGGCATATTAGGGTTTCTACTATTTGCAGGTGGCTTGGGGATCAAACTACCTAATCTAAAAGAACAAAAGTGGGAGATTACCGTACTTGCTCTAGGAGCAACACTCTTCTCTACCTTCTTCATCGGCCTAGTGTTATATGCCTTTTGTCAGTTTATTGGTATTCAACTTGACCTGATTTATTGTTTACTATTTGGCTCCCTTATCTCCCCCACGGACCCGATTGCCGTGCTTGCGATTGTAAAAAAACTCAATGCACCCAAGCGTATTTCGACCCAAATTGAAGGAGAATCGTTATTCAATGACGGCTTCGGATTGGTTATTTTTGTCACGCTATTCACGATCGCTTTTGGTCATGAAACACCAACGATTGGCAGTGTTACTGTACTGTTTGCTCAAGAAGCATTAGGCGGAATTGCTTACGGCTTTTTACTTGGCCTACTCTTTCATTACTTGATCAGTGCTACTGATGACCATTCTATGGAGCTCTTACTCACTATCGGTATCCCAACAGCAGGGTATGTTTTTGCTGATGTCATCCATGTCTCCGGTCCCTTAGCGATGGTGGTCTCTGGCATTATGATCGGTAACTGGACTCGCTTCATTGGGTTTTCTAAAGAGAGTGAAGAACACCTAGATCATTTCTGGGAGCTCGTAGATGAATTTTTAAATGGTGTACTATTTTTGTTGATCGGTATGTCAATGTTGCTGTTTGAATTTCATCAAGAAGATTGGATTCTAATGGCATTTGCCATTCCACTTGTATTATGTGCACGCTATCTGAGTGTGTGGGTATCTTATTTGGGCTTTAAACGCTTTCGTCATTACAACCCATGGTCAGTGAGAATTCTGACTTGGGGAGGATTACGAGGTGGATTGGCGTTAGCCATGGCGCTCTCTATCCCCGCCGGGGTAATGGTCATTCCAGATAAATTAATTGATGTGAAAGAATTGGTAATGGTAATGACCTATGCTGTAGTTGTGTTTTCCATCTTAGTGCAAGGTTCTACCATTACTCCAATGATTGAAAAAGCGAAGCAGGCCGAGCCAGACAATACTAAAGACTGAGATGAAAATAGCCCTATAAAGCGAATACTATAGGGCTATTTTTTGCCTTATTTTCCACTTTCAGATATCAATCTTTGTGTTCGAATAAGGCAAATAGCCAAAAAATTAAGCCCTAACGTTAGTTAAGGCTTAATTTTTTTAAAGAGATGATGACGCTCAATACCAGCATTTATCAGGGAGCAGTAGAATACTCAGCTTCGGAACCAACCAAGCTAACAACAAAGATATGGCTCTTAGATCAAAAAAGGTCTTAGTCAAGCGACTAAGACCTTTTGAATCTGGCAGGGGTGGAGAGATTCGAACTCCCAACACGCGGATTTGGAATCCGCTGCTCTACCAATTGGAGCTACACCCCTAAATAATCTTACAACTAAAGCCTTGCCGTTTAGCAAAGCTCTTTATCAGTGGCGGAGCGGACGGGACTCGAACCCGCGACCCCCGGCGTGACAGGCCGGTATTCTAACCAACTGAACTACCGCTCCACATTGTCTTGTTACTCGATAAAGTCTGATTAGCTGCTTTATTGAGTTTGTGTCTTCAGACCTTAAGTCTAAAAACCACGATTAAAGCCTGGCGATGTTCTACTCTCACATGGGGAGACCCCACACTACCATCGACGCTGTTTCGTTTCACTTCTGAGTTCGGCATGGAGTCAGGTGGGTCCAAAACGCTATGGTCGCCAAGCAAAATTTGTTTCTCTAATCTCTAGAGAATAATCTGGAAAGCTGTTTTTCGTTCTCTACACATTCAATGCACTTCTTTGAGTCCACCAAAACCCCTTGGGTGTTGTATGGTTAAGCCTCACGGGCAATTAGTACAGGTTAGCTCAACGCCTCACAGCGCTTACACACCCTGCCTATCAACGTTCTAGTCTCGAACAACCCTTTAGGACACTTATAGTGCCAGGGAGAACTCATCTCAGGGCTCGCTTCGCGCTTAGATGCTTTCAGCGCTTATCAATTCCGAACTTAGCTACCGGGCAATGCCACTGGCGTGACAACCCGAACACCAGAGGTTCGTCCACTCCGGTCCTCTCGTACTAGGAGCAGCCCCCTTCAATTCTCCAACGCCCACGGCAGATAGGGACCGAACTGTCTCACGACGTTCTAAACCCAGCTCGCGTACCACTTTAAATGGCGAACAGCCATACCCTTGGGACCGACTTCAGCCCCAGGATGTGATGAGCCGACATCGAGGTGCCAAACACCGCCGTCGATATGAACTCTTGGGCGGTATCAGCCTGTTATCCCCGGAGTACCTTTTATCCGTTGAGCGATGGCCCTTCCATTCAGAACCACCGGATCACTATGACCTGCTTTCGCACCTGCTCGAACCGTCATTCTCGCAGTTAAGCGGGCTTATGCCATTGCACTAACCTCACGATGTCCAACCGTGATTAGCCCACCTTCGTGCTCCTCCGTTACTCTTTGGGAGGAGACCGCCCCAGTCAAACTACCCACCAGGCACTGTCCGCAACCCCGATTAGGGGCCAACGTTAGAACATCAAAACTACAAGGGTGGTATTTCAAGGTTGACTCCACGCAAACTAGCGTCTGCGCTTCAAAGTCTCCCACCTATCCTACACATGTAGGTTCAATGTTCAGTGCCAAGCTGTAGTAAAGGTTCACGGGGTCTTTCCGTCTAGCCGCGGGTACACTGCATCTTCACAGCGATTTCAATTTCACTGAGTCTCGGGTGGAGACAGCGTGGCCATCATTACGCCATTCGTGCAGGTCGGAACTTACCCGACAAGGAATTTCGCTACCTTAGGACCGTTATAGTTACGGCCGCCGTTTACCGGGGCTTCGATCAAGAGCTTCGACTTGCGTCTAACCCCATCAATTAACCTTCCGGCACCGGGCAGGCGTCACACCGTATACGTCATCTTGCGATTTTGCACAGTGCTGTGTTTTTAATAAACAGTTGCAGCCACCTGGTATCTGCGACTCTCAATAGCTCCATCCGCAAGGGACTTCACCGTCAAGAGCGTACCTTCTCCCGAAGTTACGGTACCATTTTGCCTAGTTCCTTCACCCGAGTTCTCTCAAGCGCCTTGGTATTCTCTACCCGACCACCTGTGTCGGTTTGGGGTACGATTTCTTATGAACTGAAGCTTAGAGGCTTTTCCTGGAAGCAGGGCATCAATGACTTCACTGCCGTAGCAGCTCGACGTCGTGTCTCAGCCTAACAAGAAACCGGATTTACCTAGTCTCTTAGCCTACGCACTTGAACCTGGACAACCGTCGCCTGGCCCACCTAGCCTTCTCCGTCCCCCCATCGCATTCATAAGAAGTACGGGAATATTAACCCGTTTCCCATCGACTACGCCTTTCGGCCTCGCCTTAGGGGTCGACTTACCCTGCCCCGATTAACGTTGGACAGGAACCCTTGGTCTTCCGGCGGGGAGGTTTTTCACCCCCCTTGTCGTTACTCATGTCAGCATTCGCACTTCTGATACCTCCAGCAAACCTTACAGTTCACCTTCAACGGCTTACAGAACGCTCCCCTACCCAATACGATAAATCGCATTGCCGCAGCTTCGGTGTATTGCTTAGCCCCGTTACATCTTCCGCGCAGGCCGACTCGACTAGTGAGCTATTACGCTTTCTTTAAATGATGGCTGCTTCTAAGCCAACATCCTAGCTGTCTAAGCCTTCCCACATCGTTTCCCACTTAGCAATACTTTGGGACCTTAGCTGGCGGTCTGGGTTGTTTCCCTCTTCACGACGGACGTTAGCACCCGCCGTGTGTCTCCCGGATAGTACTTACTGGTATTCGGAGTTTGCAAAGGGTTGGTAAGTCGGGATGACCCCCTAGCCTTAACAGTGCTCTACCCCCAGTAGTATTCGTCCGAGGCGCTACCTAAATAGCTTTCGGGGAGAACCAGCTATCTCCGAGTTTGATTGGCCTTTCACCCCTAGCCACAAGTCATCCGCTAATTTTTCAACATTAGTCGGTTCGGTCCTCCAGTTGATGTTACTCAACCTTCAACCTGCCCATGGCTAGATCACCCGGTTTCGGGTCTATATCCAGAGACTGAACGCCCAGTTAAGACTCGGTTTCCCTACGGCTCCCCTATTTGGTTAACCTTGCCACTGAATATAAGTCGCTGACCCATTATACAAAAGGTACGCAGTCACCCCATTAAAGAGGCTCCTACTGCTTGTACGTACACGGTTTCAGGTTCTATTTCACTCCCCTCACAGGGGTTCTTTTCGCCTTTCCCTCACGGTACTGGTTCACTATCGGTCAGTCAGGAGTATTTAGCCTTGGAGGATGGTCCCCCCATATTCAGACAGGATATCACGTGTCCCGCCCTACTCGATTTCACTTTACTGGCGTTAACGGCTACGGGGCTATCACCCGGTATCGCGTGCCTTTCCAGAGCACTTCGCCTGACACCAATAAAGCTTAAGGGCTAATCCAATTTCGCTCGCCGCTACTTTCGGAATCTCGGTTGATTTCTTCTCCTCGGGGTACTTAGATGTTTCAGTTCCCCCGGTTTGCCTCGCTGCGCTATGTATTCACGCAGCGATAAGTGCTTATGCACTTGGGTTTCCCCATTCGGAAATCGTAGACTCGAGTGGCTTTTACTGCCTCATCTACGCTTATCGCAAGTTAATACGTCCTTCATCGCCTCTGACTGCCTAGGCATCCACCGTGTACGCTTAGTCACTTAACCATACAACCCCAAAGGGTCTTTGGCTTCTTGCTTTCACGAAAGTGAAAACAAACAAGCGACCAAGTTGTCTCGCGTTTAATTTACATGAGTGCGAGACAGATTTTGCCGGACTCAATTTTGAAAAGCATCCGAAGATGTTTTTCACCAAGCACACTTGAATGTGTATTTTTGGTCTTTATCAAAAGATAAAGATTGAGAACTTTACAAGTAACCCATCAATGAAGATAAGTTACTTTGTCAGCTTTCCAAATTGTTAAAGAGCTAGATTTGTCGTTACAAAAACAACCAAACCATTTCTAAAGATTCTGTCTAAAAACCCTTAAAGATGGTGGAGCTATGCGGGATCGAACCGCAGACCTCCTGCGTGCAAGGCAGGCGCTCTCCCAGCTGAGCTATAGCCCCATCGTTAAGTGGTGGGTCTGAGTGGACTCGAACCACCGACCTCTCGCTTATCAGGCGAACGCTCTAACCACCTGAGCTACAGACCCACTATTCTCTTTTATCTAAACCAAATCAATCTGTGTGAACACTCATCAATGCACAATCTTTACGTAAGGAGGTGATCCAGCGCCAGGTTCCCCTAGCGCTACCTTGTTACGACTTCACCCCAGTCATGAACCACAAAGTGGCAAGCGTCCTCCCGAAGGTTAAACTACCTGCTTCTTTTGCAGCCCACTCCCATGGTGTGACGGGCGGTGTGTACAAGGCCCGGGAACGTATTCACCGTGGCATTCTGATCCACGATTACTAGCGATTCCGACTTCATGGAGTCGAGTTGCAGACTCCAATCCGGACTACGACGCACTTTTTGGGATTCGCTCACTATCGCTAGCTCGCCGCCCTCTGTATGCGCCATTGTAGCACGTGTGTAGCCCTACTCGTAAGGGCCATGATGACTTGACGTCGTCCCCACCTTCCTCCGGTTTATCACCGGCAGTCTCCCTGGAGTTCCCGACATTACTCGCTGGCAAACAAGGATAAGGGTTGCGCTCGTTGCGGGACTTAACCCAACATTTCACAACACGAGCTGACGACAGCCATGCAGCACCTGTCTTACAGTTCCCGAAGGCACTCCCGCGTCTCCGCAGGATCCTGTAGATGTCAAGAGTAGGTAAGGTTCTTCGCGTTGCATCGAATTAAACCACATGCTCCACCGCTTGTGCGGGCCCCCGTCAATTCATTTGAGTTTTAATCTTGCGACCGTACTCCCCAGGCGGTCTACTTAACGCGTTAGCTCCGAAAGCCACGGCTCAAGGCCACAACCTCCAAGTAGACATCGTTTACAGCGTGGACTACCAGGGTATCTAATCCTGTTTGCTCCCCACGCTTTCGCATCTGAGTGTCAGTATCTGTCCAGGGGGCCGCCTTCGCCACCGGTATTCCTTCAGATCTCTACGCATTTCACCGCTACACCTGAAATTCTACCCCCCTCTACAGTACTCTAGCCTGCCAGTTTCAAATGCAACTCCGAGGTTGAGCCCCGGGCTTTCACATCTGACTTAACAAACCACCTGCATGCGCTTTACGCCCAGTAATTCCGATTAACGCTCGCACCCTCCGTATTACCGCGGCTGCTGGCACGGAGTTAGCCGGTGCTTCTTCTGTCGCTAACGTCAAAGAATACCGCTATTAACGATACCCCCTTCCTCACGACTGAAAGTACTTTACAACCCGAAGGCCTTCTTCATACACGCGGCATGGCTGCATCAGGCTTGCGCCCATTGTGCAATATTCCCCACTGCTGCCTCCCGTAGGAGTCTGGACCGTGTCTCAGTTCCAGTGTGGCTGATCATCCTCTCAGACCAGCTAGGGATCGTCGCCTTGGTGAGCCATTACCTCACCAACTAGCTAATCCCACCTGGGCATATCCTGACGCGAGAGGCCCGAAGGTCCCCCTCTTTGGTCCCTGTTCATTATAAACAAGGGCATCATGCGGTATTAGCCATCGTTTCCAATGGTTATCCCCCACATCAGGGCAATTTCCCAGGCATTACTCACCCGTCCGCCGCTCGTCAGCAAAGAAAGCAAGCTTCCTTCCTGTTACCGCTCGACTTGCATGTGTTAGGCCTGCCGCCAGCGTTCAATCTGAGCCATGATCAAACTCTTCAATTTAAGTTCTTTTTGGCTCAATGAATACTGACTCTAAATTACCTAGCTCCTATTAATAGAAGCGTAATTCAAAGCTATTATCGTTCCAACAGAACGATAATGAATTGACTGTGCCGATAGCGCTTCGAAAAGCCCTATCAATTTGGTCACTCAGTTCATTGAAACCGAAGTGCTTATTGCTAAGCATTTTGATTGTCATCAACGAGTGCCCACACAGATTGATTGGTTTAAATTGTTAAAGAGCTGGCTTGCGAATCTCTCGTTGAGCTTCGAAGCGGAGGTGAATTCTAGCGAGTTAATTTGAAGAGTCAAACACTTTTTCAAATTTTCTTTTTAGAAGCTTTCCCTCAACCAACACTGCCTGAAGCCTTGCGGCGTCTGCCGTGTCAGTGAGGTCGCATTATAGAGATCCGTTTAATCTTGGCAAGCTTTATTTAACGAAAATAGTCAAAATAATGCTTAAAGGGGACTTTTTTAGCCAAAGCCTTATTTATCCCACTTTATCAAGACGAAACAAACACGTTACCCACAGAGTTATGCACATTAACCTAATTATATGCCTGAACCATTCACTTCTTTTGCCTCTTCATGAAGGCCACACTCTCTTTTCAAACCGAAAAATCGAGTTTCTTCTTCACTCATTCCTGGTTTCCATTGGCGAGTGGTATGCCAGTCACCAACCGAAAGATAGCCTTGCTCCCATAATGGATGGTAAGGAAGGTTATTTTCTTTTAAATAATAATGCACATCTTTATTACTCCAGTCGATCACTGGTAAAAATTTAAAAACATTATTTTGAATCGACAGAATCGGCAAGTTGGCTCTCGATTGAGACTGCTCGCGACGTAAACCAGAAAACCAAGTACCGACCGATAAGTTGCTTAAAGCACGACGCATAGGCTCAACTTTATTTATTTGGTTATAACGGCTGATGCCATCAATCCCCTGCTCCCAAAGTTTGCCATACTTAGCTTCTTGCCAAGCTGGTGTGATCTCGGCACGAGTAACATGCAAATTCAGGTTTAGGCTTTCGATTAATTGGTCTATGAATTGATAGGTTTCTGGGAACAAATAGCCGGTATCGGTCAAAATAACTGGAATGCCAGGCTTAATATCCGATACCAAGTGTAACATCAGAGCAGCCTGAATACCAAAACTCGATGATAAAACATGAGTGCCCGATAGATTCTCTAAAGCCCATGCAACGCGCTGCTGAGCGGTCAGTGTCTCAAGATAGCCATTTAACTCGGCAAGGTAGAGCGTTTGCTCGACCTTACTCAATGTTAATAGATGCTCAAGCTCGAGGGTTAAAATAGGATGCTTAGGCATAAAAATCCCTCTTAGAAATAATCACCTCTTCTATTATCCCAACACGAATGGTGAAATCACCAAATCCTTCATCAGCATTTCGCTCATGTGCCCAGCGATCAATCAATACATCAAGCTCTTGTAAAATCTGTTGGTCAGTGATGTTCTCTTTATACATTTTAGGGATGCGCGTTCCCGCTCGATTGCCCCCTAAATGAAGATTGTAACGCCCCGGCGCTTTGCCAACTAAGCCGACTTCGGCAAGCATCGCCCGCCCACAGCCATTCGGGCATCCTGTAACACGCAAGATAATATTGTCTTCTTTTGGTAAGCCATGCTTGCTCAGGAGATTCTCGATATCGGTGACAAACTGAGGCAGAAAACGCTCAGCTTCGGCCATCGCCAATGGACAGGTTGGGAATGACACACAGGCCATCGAATTCTTACGCTGCTCGCTAACCTGATCATTGATTAAACCATGTAGCCGAGCGATCTGTTCAATCTCTGCTTTATCTTCCACTGCAACGCCAGCAACGATCAAGTTTTGATTGGCTGTCATACGAAAATCGCCTTGATGGATCTTCGCTATCTCAGCAACACCGGTTTTCAGAGGCTTGTCAGGGAAATCCAATAAACGGCCATTTTCAATAAACAGCGTTAGGTGGTGCTTACCGTCAATACCTTCTATCCAACCGATCCGATCGCCACGATCGGTAAATTGATAGGGACGACTTGGCGCAAATTGGATACCAGCACGCTGTTCGACTTCCGCTTTAAATACCTCTACACCGACTCTGTCTAAGGTGTATTTGGTTTTGGCATTTTTACGATTAGAACGGTTGCCCCAGTCACGCTGAGTCGTAACCACAGCGGCAGCGACATCTAGGGTTTTATCTAAAGGTATGAAACCAAAATCGTCGGCACGGCGTGGATAAGTCGACGTATCACCATGCGTCATCGCCAAACCGCCGCCCACCAGCACATTGAAACCAACTAATTTTCCCAGCTCGGCAATTGCAACGAAATTCAGATCGTTGGCATGTACATCGACATCATTTTGCGGCGGGATCACCACTGTCGTTTTAAACTTACGTGGTAGATAGTGCTGACCTAAAATTGGCTCATCATCTTCTGTGGTTTCTACTTTTTCACCGTCCAACCAGATTTCAGCGTAAGCACGAGTTTTCGGTAACAGATGCTCACTGATTTTTTTCGCCCACTGATAAGCTTCTTGATGCAATTCAGACTCAACAGGGTTTGAAGTACACAACACATTGCGGTTCACATCACCAGCCGTAGCAATCGAATCAATTCCGATACTATTCAGCGTTTGGTGCATCAACTTAATATTGGGCTTTAACACGCCATGAAACTGAAAGGTCTGCCGCGTAGTTAAACGAATGCTGCCATAAAGAGAGTGCTCACTAGCAAACTTATCTATCGCTAACCACTGCTGAGGAGTAATAATTCCCCCCGGCATACGAGCTCGCAGCATAACATTATGTAGAGGCTCTAATTTTTGCTTGGTTCGTTCATTACGAATATCACGATCATCTTGTTGATACATACCGTGAAAACGGATCAGCTGAAAATTATCCGCACTAAATCCACCGGTAATACGATCTTGCAGATCCTGCTCGATCGTACCCCGTAAAAAATTGCTTTCGCGTTTTAAGCGTTCGTTATCCGAGAATGGACCTAACACTTGGCCTAATACTTCTTGATGGCTTGTTTGCGATTTCGTGCTCATTAGTAAACATCCCTTTGGTAACGCTTCGCTTTACGTAAATCATTAATAAATTGTTCTGCTTGCTCTTTGTCTAAACCACCTTGCTGCATCGCAATCGTGATCAAAGCTTGATGAACATCTTTCGCCATATACTGAGCGTCGCCACACACATAAAGGTAAGCACCTTGGTTAATCCACTGCCAAACTTGCTCAGCTTGTTCTAACAAACGATGCTGTACATAAACTTTTTCATGTTGATCTCGGCTGAATGCCACATCCAAACGGGTTAACACACCGGATTTTAGGTATTTCTGCCACTCAACTTGATAGAGGAAATCTTGGGTAAAAGTTCGATCGCCAAAAAATAGCCAATTTTTACCCGGTGCAGCCCGATTATCTCGCTCTTGAATAAAGCTGCGGAAAGGCGCAATTCCGGTTCCCGGACCAATCATGATGATTGCGGTATTATCATCTTCAGGGAGTTTGAAATGGTTATTCGCTTCAACAAAGACTTTTACTTGTTCGCCTTCGGCTAATTGATGAGCAATAAAGCTCGATGCGCCGCCTTGGCGCAACTCATCATTAACCTGATATTCAACGACAGCAACGGTGAGATGTACTTCTTCATCAACTTCCGATTGACTAGAGGCTATCGAATACAGACGAGGGGTTAATCGGCGCAGTAAACCAACCAGTTGTTCGGCCGATAACGAGCATTTCTTCTCTTTTAAGACATCAATAATTTGCGTCCGCGCTGAATACTCACGAAGTTTGTCTTTATCTACGGCCAGTTTTTGCAGCTTTTTACTGGCTGACAACTCGGCAAACTGACTGATAAACAGAGGATTAGACGTAGTGATCTCATAATGCTTAATTAATGCATCATGAATTGTGTATGCCGTACCGTCGACGTCAACCTGTTCATCTCCTGTTAAGCCCACCAGCGTTAAGATCTGTTGTACTAATTGAGGATTATTCTCATACCAGACACCCAGCGCATCACCAGGTTGATAGGTTAATTCTGAATCGGTTAAATCAATTTCGATGTGTCGAACCTCTTTTCCGGAGTCACGACCAGTAATTTTTTGGCTAGTCAGCAACGTCGCTAGATAAGGTTTCTGTTTTGAATAGATCGCTTGCTTGGCATCGACTTGACTAAGCGGTAGCTGTACAACCTGCCCTTGCTGAGAAGATAGAGCTTGTTGCACTACTTGCAACGCTTTCGCCTGCCAATCAGCCACGGGTTGCGCGTAATCGACATCACAATCGATGCGTTCAATAAAACGCTGCGCACCTAATTTTTCCAAAAACAGGTCAAAATCTTTGCCCGTTTGACAGAAAAATTCGTAGCTCGAGTCTCCTAAGCCAATCACGCCGTATTTTAAGTGCGGTAATTTAGGTGCTTTTTTAGATTGCAAAAACTCATGCAAGACAAGGGCGTTATCAGGCGCTTCACCTTCACCATTGGTTGAAGCAACGATGATCACATGCGTTTCTTTCGCCAGATCTTTGCCTTTGTAATCGCTGGCATCAAATAACTGCACCTTAATACCTAACGCTTGTGCTTCGCGTTGAAGCTGCTGCGCAACCCCTTTGGCATTACCGGTTTGCGAAGCAAAAATAATGGTTAATTGACCCTGTGGTGTTGAAGTTACTGATAAAGCTTGAGACACCGCAGCACCAACACGATTAGCCGGCGCTTGACTTAACCCCCAGAAATAACCACTCAACCAAGCCAATTGATGCGGCGATAGTTCCGTTGCAGTTTGCTGGAGTTGTGAAAGCTGAGAGTCGTTGATTGGGCTGGCTAACGATGCCAATTCTTGTGGTAAGGTATTTCCTGAAGACATTGTCACGACGTCCTTATTCATTGCGTGACGATAGATTAACCACTCTCTTTAATAACAAGAAAGAATAGAAGAGAATGTTTTATAACTTTTTGGAAGTAAGAAAATCACCACTCAATCAAAGCGACTTTCGATTCTGACCTGCTTAAAACCAACCGCCATAGCAGATTTTGAGGCACTATCTAAATCCGTGTAATGGCACTCTTCACCGCTAGCATCGGTGAGCGGCACAAAACCACCTCGTTGGTGACGAAATTCAACAATCCATGTTCCTTCCGCCGATGAGGGTTCAATAATGGCTTCAATCAGCATTTGCTCCCGATACAGATTTCTTAGTTCCGTGATTGTCATGGCTAATCTCGCTTCCATTGCTCATCCATTAGATTAAGCATGGTTTATTTCGAGCAAATTGCGAGTAAGCAGCGCAAATTTTCAGCTAATCCATCGCGAAGTAGTCAACCATCAAAAACGCATTTCAGCACCAATAAACCAGCCATCGACAAACACCAATGATTCGCTAGTTTGTGGTGATTGGGTTGCTAAATTGGTAAACTCCAAATCAATCACACGATAGCCAGCTTTTAAACTCAATGGGTAAGTTGGGTTATCGATGACATACTGAATACCAGCCGTCATATCTGCGCTTTTAATGCCTTTACTCTCACCAAAATCAATTTGACCAATGATATCAACATTTGAATTCGGGATACTTAACTCTGCATATCCAAACCAATTGAAGGTCAAATCATTAAAATCATAGTGCTGATTATCTGGCGCTCGATAGTCCGTAGAGCGATATTGACTGAGCATCACCCCTGTATTAAAACGCAACGATTGCCTGTCAAGTAACCGGTAATACAAGGTGTAATCGTACTTATCAAAGACCACCGTCTGTGCATCAACATGGCTATAACGAAAACTCATGTTCGGCCAATAATCGAATGAATGCTCCACTGCAAACGAGATCACGGGTACCTGAGCGGTATCATAACGCACGTTATCAATCTTCGTTTTTCCCCACCACATTTCAGCGCCTACTTTCACACCATACGCTGCCTCTTCCGCTAACGCCGAACTTGAAACGCACACCGCTACGCCACACAAGATGGTTTTGATTCGATTCATGATGCTCTCTTCTCCTAATTGCTTCCATTGAATGGTGACGATGGCATTTGTGCGTTCGTCAACTACGCCAAGCGATTACACATTTAATTCTTGATAAGGAATTTTCGCCAACGCGGTTTCAACAACCTCAACACCCGATCCCGGCTTATGGGCATTTTCACTAATATAACGTCGCCACTGGCGCGCTCCTGGCATGCTTTGGAAAAGCCCTAACATATGTCGAGTAATATGCCCAAGATAAGCACCTTGAGTCAGTTGCTGTTCAATATAAGGGTACATCTCTTGAACCACTTGTGAGCGCTTTTTAATAGGCTTATCAAGACCAAAAATCTGTTGATCCGCTTCCGCGAGTAAATAAGGATTTTGATAAGCTTCACGTCCAACCATTACCCCATCAAGATGTTGTAAATGATCTAACACTTCGGTCAGCGATTTGACTCCACCATTAATCGCAATAGTCAAGTGAGGAAAATCCTGCTTGAGCTGATAAGCACGTGGATAATCGAGAGGCGGTATTTCACGGTTTTCTTTCGGGCTTAAACCACTTAACCAAGCCTTACGAGCATGAATAGTGAATTGCTCACATCCGCCTTGTTCCGAGACTAACTGCACAAAGCGGGTTAAGAACTCATAAGAGTCTTGATCATCAATCCCAATACGGGTTTTGACGGTTACTGGAATATCCACCACCTCACGCATCGCAGCAACGCAATCGGCAACCAATTGCGGCTCAGCCATTAAACAGGCGCCAAACTTACCATTTTGTACCCGATCAGAAGGGCAGCCGACATTTAGATTAATCTCATCATAACCACGATCTTGAGCTAACTTGGCACAATGGGCTAAATCCGTAGGATTCGAGCCACCGAGCTGCAACGAGACTGGATGCTCTTCTTGGTTATAAGTAAGAAAATCGCCCTTACCGTGAATGATCGCTCCTGTGGTCACCATTTCGGTATACAACAAGGTTTGCGAAGTGAGGAGACGATGAAAATAGCGACAATGTCTATCCGTCCAATCGAGCATAGGGGCCACAGAAAGACGATGAGCTTTAAATTTATCAGTGTCAGTAGAAATAGTCATAGTTTACGTTTGGTTGAGAGGCGGTCATGTAAGCCAAAAGCTTAGGCTAACTTTTATACGATAAGAGTAACAAAAGTTAGCCCGTATTCCGCAATAAGCGCAGCTTAGCTAAAACGATAATACGAATTTAACCAGACAGGCTGTTATGAAAAATAATTTGCAGATTATACACAAGTGTCGAGCTCATGTAGCAAAAACTCATCAAAGCGCTGGACGATGACCTTTCTCGATGTTTACAAGATCACACCACACCGAGGGGTAGATGGAAAACGTACACCCACAATATCACTTCAATGGGAAAGCCCGTGCAAGAGTAACGCGCTAAGCGTGGCTCAACCACTCAGATAGAAATCCACGTACCTACCAGCAACACCAGCAAACGCGGCCGCTAATCCAGCGAGAGCTGGGTAAGGGGATTAAAGGGGGACTACGATCATAATCACAACGTTAAGTAGGAAAGTGAATCGCCGATTTTCTTCACTGTATCGTTTTATCGCAAGATGAGGTAAGTTAGGCACTATTTATGACAATATCGTTCATAGTCAATCAATCACTAATGATTTATTGATGTTCAAAACGATATTTATCTTGAAATAGTATATGATTACTAGAGTCCAGCAATGATGGTGATAGATTTGGACAAGAAGCTTAGCCAACAAATTGAAGAAATATGTGCAGCAAGGGGCGTTCGTCTAACTTCACAACGTAAGCGCGTTTTTGAACTTATCTGCGCCAGTCAAAAAGCATCCAGCGCCTACGATTTGCTTGAAGATTTAAAAGTCAGTGAGCCACAAGCAAAACCACCGACGGTGTATCGAGCCTTAGATTTTCTGTTAGAACAAGGCTTTATTCATCGTGTAGAGTCAACGAATAGCTTTATCTCTTGCTGCTCTTGTAATGCCCATAAGCACTTTTCTCAGCTGTTAATTTGTGACCAATGCGGTAACGTTGTGGAGTTACAAAATGATAATCTGATAACAATGCTGGCGAACAACGCGGAGCAACACGGATTTACAATTACTAACCATGTCATTGAATCTCATGGTATTTGCCAATCCTGTTCTTCAGAAACAAAGAATTAGACTATAGAAGAGAGTTATGCGCGCTGAATTTGTCAATCCGTTCTTAGCGTCTTTGCTAAATGTACTAAAAACGATGGCTTCATTAGAACTGAAGCCCCAAAAGCCTCGCCTCAAAAAAGATGAAATTGCTCGTGGCGATGTATCCGGTCTTATCGGTATGATCGGGCCTCAAACACGCGGTTCCATGTCGATTACCTTTGATGAGGCTTTAGCGTTACAAATCATGGAAAACATGTTGGGCGAACGACCGAATGGCTTAAATGAAGAAGTCACGGATATGGTCGGTGAAATCACCAACATGGTAACGGGTGGAGCAAAACGCATCTTAGCCGAAAGTGGTTTTGATTTTGATTTAGCGACCCCAGTGGTGGTATCGGGCAAAGGTCATACAATACGACACAAATGCGAAGGTTCGATCATCATCATGCCGTTCTCCTCTCAGTGGGGAAATGCCTTTATTGAGATCTGTTTCGAGTAAATCAAAGTATATAGCTTTTACTTATCTAGCAAAGAAAAGGGTTGATGTTTCGCATCAACCCTTTTGTGTATTCGTAGTAGCAGACTTATCGACGAAGAATCTGGTTCAAGATCGGTGAAAAGCCAGCCTACTTAGCGTGCTACTAACCCCGAAAGGCTTTAAACGCATTGATCAAACCATTGGTTGAACTGTCATGAGAGATAACGTCTTGACCATCCGCCAACTCAGGAAGAATCTGATTCGCTAATTGCTTACCTAACTCTACGCCCCATTGATCAAACGAGAAGATATTCCAAATCACACCTTGCACAAAAATCTTATGCTCATACATCGCAATCAAATTGCCTAAGGTTCGTGGCGTGATCTGTTTAACTAAAATCGAGTTAGTTGGACGGTTACCTTCAAAAACTTTAAAGGGGACTAACGCTTCAATTTCCGCAGCCGATTTACCCGCTTTAAGCAATTCAGCTTTCACTACATCGGCAGATTTACCAAATGCAAGCGCTTCGGTTTGCGCAAAAAAGTTCGACATCAATTTTTGATGATGATCGCTGACTGCATTATGAGTCAATGCCGGCGCAATAAAATCACAAGGGATCAGCTTGGTGCCTTGATGGATCAACTGATAAAACGCATGCTGACCATTGGTACCTGGCTCCCCCCAAATGATCGGCCCTGTTTGATAAGTCACAGCCTGACCATTACGATCAACGTATTTACCGTTCGATTCCATATTCCCTTGTTGGAAATAAGCCGCAAAACGATGCATGTATTGATCGTAAGGTAAAATCGCTTCTGATTCAGCGCCATGGAAGTTGTTATACCAAATACCAATCAGAGCAAGGATCACCGGAATATTACGCTCAAACGGTGTATCAACAAAATGCTGATCCATCTCGTGAGCCCCAGCCAGCAACTCAATAAAGTTATCGTAACCAATTGATAAGATGATCGATAAACCGATGGCTGACCAAAGAGAATAACGGCCACCAACCCAATCCCAGAACTCAAACATATTTTCGGTATCAATACCAAACTCAGTCACCGCCTGACCGTTGGTCGACAGCGCAGCAAAGTGCTTCGCCACATGCGCTTGATCGCCCGCTACGTTTAAAAACCAATCACGCGCAGAGTGAGCGTTAGTCATGGTTTCTTGCGTGGTGAACGTTTTCGACGCCACTAAGAACAGCGTGGTTTCCGGATCCACTTTCTTCAATGTCTCAGCAATATGAGTACCATCGACGTTGGATACAAAGTGCATGGTCAGATGATTTTTATACGGTGCGAGCGCTTCAGTCACCATATAGGGACCTAAATCTGAACCACCAATACCAATATTCACTACATCGGTAATCGCTTTACCGGTAAAACCTTTCCATTCACCCTTGATCACGCGCTCTGAAAATACACGCATCTTTTCTAATACGGCATTAACGGCTGGCATCACATCTTGGCCATCGACCATTACTGGGGCATTACTGCGATTACGTAGTGCAGTATGTAAGACGGCGCGACCTTCAGTTTGGTTAATCGCCTCACCGTTAAACATTGCTTGAATTGCATCTTCGAGATGAGTCTCTTTGGCTAAAGCAAACAGGTGTTGCATGGTCTCTTGATTGATTAAATTCTTCGAATAATCAACCAGAATATCTTGACCAAAACGCGCCGAGTAATGACTAAAACGCTGGTTATCCTCAGCGAACAGAGTGGTTAAATCCATGTCTTGCGCAGATTCAAAATGCGCGGTTAGTGCTTTCCAAGCGTTGGTTTGCGTTGGATTAATGTTTTTCAACATATTCTCTATCCCAATGTTACGGTAGGTTTTATTCCTTATTACCTTGCCTATTAGCTAGGTTGGAATCCCTGTTAATGCAAAAAAAGAAAATCATCATCGTTCGATAAAGCAGAACCACTGCTCAATAAACTCATTATCGCTGAGCCATCGTCGCGCGACTTTGAGATAAGTCAGTGAAACCCACATCGGAGGCTCAACTTGTTTAATCACTGACTTGTTTAGCCTATTTCTCCGGTGAGATAATGCATCTCTACTCGAGAGGTCAGTTTGGTCACGAGTTCATAACCCACGGTACCGATATGTTCAGCCACTCGCTCAACTGGAAGGTCTTGCCCCCACAGAATGGCTTCATCACCGACGTTATCCTGGGACTCTGGGCCTAAATCAACCGTCAGCATATCCATAGAAACTCGCCCTGCCATTGGCACAATACGACCATTGACTAACACTGGCGTACCATTCGGGGCAGTACGTGGATAACCATCACCATAACCAATCGCAATGACACCGATTTTAGTCTCTCGTTGAGCGGTCCATAAGGCGCCATAACCGATGCTCTCTCCGGCCTTCACCTCTCGAACAGCAATCAGAGGTGCCGTTAAGGTCATTACTGGACGGTATCCCATCGCCTGGGCGTCCTGATGGGCAAAAGGAGAAACACCATAAAGAATGATTCCTGGTCTTACCCAGTCTAGCTGACTTTCCGGCCATGCTAATAATCCAGCCGATGCAGCCAATGAGCGCTCGCCTTTACACCCCTCGGTCAACGATAAAAACAGCTCAATTTGTTGGCGCGTGATCGGGCTATTCAGTTCATCAGCACAGCCAAAATGGCTCATATAACGTAGAGGTTTAGCCACATTTGGGCAGCGATGTAAACGCTCAACAAACTCAGCGTGCTGCTCAGGACGCACACCAAGACGATGCATCCCACTGTCGATTTTTAACCATACCGATACTGGCGTGTCTAATTGTGCACGCTCTAAAGCTTGTAGCTGCTCTTCACAGTGCACGACTGTTTGGATATTGTTGGTCATTAAAACCGGGAGATCGCCAGCAGAATAAAAACCTTCTAAGAGGAGTATTGGCTTAACAATGCCATTCGCTCTGAGTTGCAGGGCTTCTTGAATTCGAGCAACACCAAAAGCATCAGCATCTTGAGCGTAGCGAGCAACCTGACAAGAACCATGACCATAACCATTAGCCTTAACGACCGCCATGACTTTACTACTAGGAGCCTGCTGCTTAATTCTTTGTAAGTTATACTGCAACGCTTGCAGATCAATACTCGCTTTAGCGGCTTTCATGTAGTTCATACTATTATTCATCATCAAACGCTGGGCCTGCGTAGTTGTCAAAACGAGAATATTGACCTTGAAAGGTCAAGCGTACCGAGCCTATCGGACCATTCCGTTGCTTACCGATAATGATTTCCGCAATGCCTTTCATTGGACTATCCGGGTGATAGACTTCATCACGGTAAATAAACATGATCAAATCGGCATCTTGTTCAATAGAGCCTGATTCACGCAAATCGGAGTTGACTGGCCGCTTATCCGCACGTTGCTCCAACGAGCGGTTTAACTGTGAAAGCGCCACTACAGGGACATTGAGCTCTTTGGCTAAGGCTTTTAATGAACGAGAAATTTCGGCAATTTCTAAAGTACGGTTATCGGATTGAGAAGGAACCCGCATCAGCTGCAAATAGTCGACCATGATTAAAGATAGCCCACCATGCTCACGAGCAATACGACGCGCACGTGAACGCACCTCTGTGGGAGTCAACGCCGAGCTGTCGTCGATAAACATGTTTTTCTTCTCCATCAGCATCCCCATGGTCGAAGAAATACGCGCCCAATCTTCATCATCGAGTTGACCGGTTCGGATCTTGGTTTGATCTACCCGCGAGAGCGACGCCAGCATACGCATCATGATTTGTTCTGCTGGCATCTCGAGTGAGAATATCAATACTGGTTTATCTTGTTGCATCGCTGCGTTTTCACACAGGTTCATGGCAAAGGTCGTTTTTCCCATCGAAGGGCGAGCGGCAACAATAATTAAATCTGAACCTTGTAACCCCGCCGTTTTTTTATTGAGATCAGTGAATCCAGTGTTGACGCCGGTGACGCCATCTTGTGGAGTCTTATACAATAACTCGATACGCTCTAAGGTTTTTTCTAAAATCGTATCAACGTTTTGTGGCCCTTCGTTTTCGCTACTACGCGCCTCTGCAATCGCAAATACCTTGCTTTCGGCTAAATCGAGTAAATCTTCCGAGCTGCGCCCTTGAGGGTCATAACCTGCGTCAGCGATTTCGTTCGCAACACCAATCAAGTTACGCACCAAGGCACGCTCCGCAACAATATCCGCGTAAGCATTAATATTAGCAGCACTTGGCGTATTTTTAACCAGATCAGCCAAATAGGCAAAGCCGCCAACATCTTCTAACTGTTCGCGCAACTCGAGATATTCGGAAAGGGTAATTAAGTCCAGCGGTTGCCCAGATTCAAGTAGGCTCTTTACTGCTTCAAAGATTAACCGATGAGGTCGACTATAAAAGTCTTGAGCAATCACACGTTCAGAGACTGTGTCCCAACGTTGATTATCTAGCAATAGACCGCCAATAACGGACTGCTCAGCCTCTAATGAATGAGGAGGAGTTTTCATTGCTTCAACTTGTGCATCGGCAGGTTTACGATTTCGGTTATCTGTTCGGGGATCAGCCATCACTTCACTCAGTCACTCTTTTTAATAACCGCTCATTATAGCGAGAATAGAACATTTGTAATTAGGCATCGAAAAGTTTGTCTATGACTTAGATAGAATTAACCTTAATATGACCCAATTTCAAAAACTGATGCTTATTATTCAGCGATTCTATTCTTTGAGAGAGGTTTCATGTGTCCAAAACTTGGCTTCTAAGTCTGGCTCTGTTGACAAGTTTCCATGTCCACGCCAACAAACAGACAAATCGCAGTAAGGACATTAACGCACCCTCACCTTGGCAAAGTCAAATCGAATTTGGCTATCAAGCGCACTCTGGTAACACAGACTCAGAAGCCCTTAATACTCGTGTTAAAGGAGAATATACCCGTGGTCGTCATCGAACCAACGGTGAGTGGCGTTTTTATAAATTAGATAAAAATGGTAAAGAGAATAAACGACAATCCAGCTACAGCGTACAAAGCGACTATAAGCTCGGCCCTAAAACCTACTTATATGGTAGTTTTAGAGGGTCTGATTCACGCTATAGCGCCTACTTTTCAGATTACACTTGGTCTGGTGGGCTTGGCTATCAGTTTACTCATACCGACGATTTACTGATTGAACTCGAAGTCGGACCGGGCTACCGCTATCAAGAGCCGAATTTGGATAAAATTAGCAGTGGCGATGTCGTCTTCCCACACTTAGTCAAAGAGCCGATTTATCGTGGTAACCTTAAAGTTGAATGGCAAGCACTGAGCAATTTTAAATTACTCACCGATCTAACCTTGGTTGGCGGCGAAAGTAACACTCGTTTTGACAGTGATATCAGCATTATCAACAATATTACCGATGATATTGCTCTTAAAGTGAGTCAATCACGTCAATACCATAACCGAGTACCTACCGGTTTAAGTAAAGCCGATAGCGTGCTATCGGTAAGTTTAATTTTCTTATTCTAAGCATCAACACTCAGTATCCCACCTCGCCAAACTGATCATTTTCATCGCTAAACGTCATAAATTGGACATAAAAAAACACCAGCCTAAGCTGGTGTTTAAACGAGTCTAGAAACTGAAATTATTCAGCAACAACTTGTAATTTCACTGTAGCGAAAACTTCTGAATGAAGTTGAACGCTAACTTCGAATTCACCTGTAGTACGTAGAGCACCTTCAGGTAGACGAACTTCGCTTTTCTCAAGCTTAACACCGGCTGCAGTTACTGCATCAGCGATGTCACGAGTCCCGATAGAACCGAACAGTTTGCCTTCATCACCAGCTTTAGAAGCAATAACAACTGCTTCTAGTGCATTAACTTGGTCAGCACGAGCTTGTGCAGCAGTAAGTTGCTCAGCAACTTTTGCTTCAAGTTCAGCGCGACGAGTTTCAAACATCTCAACGTTAGATTTGGTTGCCATTACAGCCTTACCTTGTGGGATAAGGAAGTTACGAGCGTAACCAGATTTAACATTAACTGCATCGCCAAGGCTGCCTAGGTTACCGATTTTATCAAGTAGAATAACTTGCATTACTTAATCCTCTTTCTTAATAAACGGTGCCGATTACTGATGCTTGTCAGTATATGGCAGTAGAGCTAGGTAGCGAGAGCGTTTGATTGCACGAGCTAGCTGACGCTGATACTTAGCACTTGTGCCAGTGATGCGGCTAGGTACAATTTTACCAGCTTCAGTGATGTAATTCTTAAGAGTCGCTACATCTTTGTAATCAATCTCTTGAACGCCTTCTGCTGTAAAACGGCAGAATTTACGACGGCGGAAGAAACGAGCCATGGGCTATCTCCTGATCTAAATTTGAAAAATGTTGTAGACGTTAAGTATGGCTATAACGAACACTTTGTTTCGACTAGAGAATGAATCATTCTCTATAGCAATACCGCCTAATACTAAAAGATGAGTGAATGCGTTTGACCGTTGCCTACATCCTAAGTTAAGAAACTGAAATTCACTTAACCCAACATGACTTATCACTAAAAGAGGAAGACCACGATTAATAATAAGAGTTAGCTTGATTCAACCTTCTTTAATGATCAAGAACGTTGACTCAGACGGTCATCTGAAATTACTCAGCGTCTGCTTCAAATTTCACTTCTTCACGCTTAGAACGCTCGTCACGAGCTTTAAGCATGATTGAAGGTTCAGTGATAGCAGCTTTAGTACGCATGATCATGTTACGTAGAACAGCATCGTTAAAACGGAATGCAGTTTCTAACTCATCAATCACAGCTTGGTCAGCTTCAACGTTCATTAGAACGTAGTGAGCTTTGTGAAGCTTGTTAATTGGGTAAGCCATTTGACGGCGGCCCCAATCTTCTAGACGGTGAACTGTACCGCCAGCTTCAGTGATTGAACCAGTGTAACGCTCGATCATGCCAGCAACTTGCTCGCTTTGATCAGGGTGCACCATGAATACGATTTCGTAATGACGCATTGATTTTGCTCCTTACGGATTATTCAGCTTCCAGATTTGGCCCGGTCATCCAAAGGAAGCAAGGAACGAATGAAAATTGACCGAGAATTAAGGAGCGAGAATAGTACAGAATGGCTAGTAGTTTAGCAAGTGAAATATACTTGTCTCAGGCTAAAGATAGGCAGGCCCTCTGAACTGAAAGATGAAAATAATGCGAAAAGAAAAAGACTGAAAAAAAACAGATTTACAGGCAATAAAAAAGGGAAGCCAACGCTTCCCTTTTAATAGTGATAACAAAAGATTATCGAA
>NZ_ACZO01000005.1 GCF_000176155.1 Vibrio metschnikovii CIP 69.14
GGTAGCTAAGTTCGGAATTGATAAGCGCTGAAAGCATCTAAGCGCGAAGCGAGCCCTGAGATGAGTTCTCCCTGGCACTATAAGTGTCCTAAAGGGTTGTTCGAGACTAGAACGTTGATAGGCAGGGTGTGTAAGCGCTGTGAGGCGTTGAGCTAACCTGTACTAATTGCCCGTGAGGCTTAACCATACAACACCCAAGGGGTTTTGGTGGACTCAAAGAAGTGCATTGAATGTGTGAGAACAAAAAAACAGCTTTCCGAATTAACCAAATTTGCTTGGCGACCATAGCGTTTTGGACCCACCTGATCCCATGCCGAACTCAGAAGTGAAACGAAACAGCGTCGATGGTAGTGTGGGGTCTCCCCATGTGAGAGTAGAACATCGCCAGGCTTTAATTTTGCCGCTTAATAAGCGGCCGGCCATGAGTAAATATTATTTACTTGTGGATTAAAAATTGTGGAGAGATGGCTGAGTGGTTGAAAGCACCGGTCTTGAAAACCGGCGATGGTTAATAGCTATCCTAGGGTTCAAATCCCTATCTCTCCGCCACTATTTAAAAAGCCGCTAATTTATTAGCGGCTTTTTTGCGTTACGCACCTGATTAAATCTCAATAAAAAAGATCGAATGTTTCGATCTTTTTTATTTTTTATATTATTGGCCTTTTTTATATTGGCCTAGTGGCGTGCGGCGACTTTGTTTATTAACGTCTGTTTTTCACTTTCAGATAAGAAGGCAAGTGTTACACCATTCTTCTGTGCCTGATAAATCTGTTCGTTACTAAGGCCCGCTTTAGGCGCCGCGACCAGATATTCGTGAGGAAGTTCTATACCTTCTACAGCAGGGTCATCTGTGTTAAGGCAAGCCAAGATACCGTGATTTAAAAAGAGTTTAATTGGGTGTTTCTCTAAGCTTTCAACCGTACTGGTTTGAATATTAGATGTTAGACAAGATTCAATACCAATATGATGTTTTGCCAGATAATCCATCAGCTTGGGATCGTTAATCGCTTTGACGCCATGGCCAATACGTGTAGCCCCTAATTCTTTAATCGCCTGCCACATACTTTCAGGACCAGCGGCTTCTCCAGCGTGTACTGTGACATGTAACCCTGCATCTTTAACTTGTTTAAAATGTTGGACAAAGCGCTCTCCAGGTTGTCCTAATTCATCACCAGCAAGATCGACTGCGACAATATGATCTTTTTGGCTAAGAATCGCCTCTAATTCTTTCTGGCATGCATCGGTTCCGAAAGTTCGGCTCATAATACCAATCAGATTAGCTTGAATCCCGAAGTCGCGAACCCCAGCTTGTACACCATCCACGACGGCTTCAACGACACCAGCAATAGGGAGATTATGTTTCATGGCCATGTAGTAAGGTGAAAATCGTAATTCGGTATAATCAATCTGAGCACGTAAAGCATCTTCTACATTCTCATAGGCGACTCTACGGCATGCCTCTAAATCACCTAGTACCGCAACTCCCCAGTCCAATTTAGATAGGAAAGCGACTAACGAAGGCTCTGCTTCAACGATTTGTACATAAGGTGTTAAGCCTTCTACCGTATTGGCAGGCAGTGCGACATTAAACTTACGACCTAGGTCGAGAATGGTTTGAGTGCGTATGTTGCCATCTAAATGGCGATGTAAATCGGTAAGAGGGAAGTTTTTGGTTATCATGGCATTTTTCCAAGTCATATTGTCAATCAAGTATAAAAACCAAACGCATGTCTGTCAGTAAGACGAGCTTGGGAATCTGCACAATTCATCTTTATTTTGTTATTGTTTACTGAAAGTGTTGATAGCTTACGAGTAAAGCTCTTTTAATTTACGCGTTAAGGTGTTGCGTCCCCAGCCTAATACTTTAGCTGCCTCTTGTTTATGGCCGTGAGTATGATCGAGCGCTACCTCTAATAGGATACGTTCAAATTCTGGTTGAGCATGGGTTAAAAGATCGGTTTCACCAGCCGCTAATGCAGATCTTGCCCAGACCTCAAGCTGAGCTTGCCAATGTATATCCGTTGTTGTTTCTACTGCTTTACGTTGTTGGAGTAGCTCTGGCGGAAAGTCGCTTGGCAAAACTTCACTGCCGCTGGCCATTACTGTTAGCCATCGGCACATATTTTCTAGTTGCCTTACATTACCTGGCCAATCCAAGCGATTAAGAATTTCAACACTCTTAGGATGCAATGTTTTCATTTCTACACTGAGCTCTTTTGCTGCTAATGCTAAAAAATGTTTAGTCAGTTTTTCAATATCTTGTCGCCGCTCACGTAAAGCCGGAATGTGAATTCGGATCACATTAAGGCGATGAAATAAGTCTTCACGAAATTTTCCTTGTTGAACTAATTTTTCTAAGTGTTGATGGGTTGCAGCCACAATGCGAACATCAACTTTTAAAGCTAGGTGCCCACCAACGCGATAAAATTGTCCGTCAGAAAGGACTCGCAATAATCGTGTTTGTATATCAAGTGGCATATCACCAATTTCGTCAAGGAAGAGAGTTCCCCCGTTGGCCTGTTCAAAGCGCCCTTGACGAACACTATTTGCTCCAGTGAAAGCCCCTTTTTCGTGTCCAAACAGTTCGGATTCAATTAAGTCCTTCGGAATGGCAGCCATATTAAGGGCGATAAATGGTTTTTGTGCTCTAGGACTATGACGATGTAAAGCATGAGCGACCAATTCTTTACCTGTTCCTGACTCTCCATTAATCAGTACCGAGATGGAGGAACGGGAAAGTCGGCCAATCGCTCGAAACACCTCTTGCATCGCCGGTGCTTCGCCAATAATTTCAGGTGATCTATAGGTTGAGATTGTGTGCTGTACTTGAGTCGTGCGCTGCTCTTGTCCGTGTGCCATCGCTCGTTCGACTAAGGTAACGGCTTCATCGACGTCAAAAGGTTTGGCGAGATATTCAAAAGCGCCTTTCTGATACGCATTCACGGCTGCATCTAAATCAGAATGAGCCGTCATAATAATGATCGGTAATTCAGGCGTACGAGAATGGACTTGGTTAAGTAGCTCAATACCATCCATGCCAGGCATTCGAATATCAGAGATCAGTGCATCTGGTGTTTCTCTTTCTAACGCCATTAGGACACTTTCTGCATCAGAAAAAGTTTCACATTTTATATTGGCTGCGGCTAAGGTTTTTTCGAGAACCCAGCGGATTGAGCTATCATCATCAACCACCCAGACGTATCCTTTGCTCATGTTTGTTCTCCTTTTTATTCGACCGGATCCTGGTCAGGTTAAATGGGTAAATAAATGGTAAATGCGGTACGCCCTGGCCAGCTTTCAACGTCAATTTTTCCATTGTGTTGATCAATGAGGTTTTGTGAGATGGACAGTCCTAGTCCTGTTCCTCCTTCTCGGCCACTCACCATGGGATAAAATAAGGTATCTTGTAGTTCAAGAGGGATGCCAGGACCATTGTCGATGATTTCAATTTTAGCGGCCAATTTATGACGATGACCGTGAATATTGGCTTGATGCACGGTTCTGGTACGCAGCGTAATCATTCCATAAGGTTGGTGAGCGAGAATTTGCGCAGCGTTACTAACAATATTTAATAGTGCTTGTTCAATTTGATCGGTATCCATCAATAGCTCAGGTAGACTCGGATCATAATCTCTTTCAATGGTGATTGAGTGGGTTGTTTCCAATTCAATCAATTGCCTTACTTTTTCTAGAATAACATGTAAATTCTCATGCGTTTTTTTTCCAGGTTTTTGGGGGCCAAGCAGCCTGTCGACTAGCGTTCTTAAACGATCGGCTTGTTCAATAATGATTTGCGTATATTCAGTTAGTTCACGATTAGGAAGCATTCTCTCGAGTAGTTGTGCTGCGCCGCGTAATCCTCCTAACGGATTTTTAATTTCATGGGCCAAACTACGCACCAATAACTTCGCTGCTTGTTGCTGAGCATGTTGGTTGAGTTCTTGTGTTAAACGTCGCTGTTGACCAATCTTCCTCATTTCAACCAATAGCATGAGCTCTTTTTGCCATGAAAAAGGGCTTACCGTGACTTCTAGCATCAGTGGTTTGCCATCCACTACAAACGTGACGTCACTGTCGGTAATACTTTGGCCGCTTTGTAGTGGTTGAGTTAATAAAGCGAGATCAAGCGAGGCATGTTGTACGAGTGCAGACAGTGATTGATGAAGAATGCGTTTAGCACTTTGCGAGAAGAGTTGCTCCGCCGCTGGATTAGCATAACGAACAGATAAGTTCTCATCGAGTAGTAACGTCGCGGTGACGAGATTATTTAATATCGCTTCACTTCGGTCTAGATTCACAGCGGCATCCTATTACCCATTGATACATTGCACCAGTTTGGTGCGGTCGACAGTTCAGTATGGCGCAACGGAATAAAAAGCAAAAGCTTAAATAAGAGCGGGAGTCTTCATTTCTCATGGCTGCCAGTTATCGCGGCATTGGATCACTGGGTGTTGTCACCCTTTTGCATTGATAAAGCATGAGATATCAGCTTGCTATGGTTTGTTCACTCAGTATGAGATCATACGATGACCGATTAATGCCGCGCAGCTCGATGTAAATAAACCGTTACTGAATTAGTTGATGCAATAACCTTGCCGTTTTCAATTGCTTGAATCATCAAACGATGTTCACCTCGATCGATATTTTTTAACTCCCAATAATTTTGCGTATTAGGCGCGCCATAGGCTTGGTTATTAAGCATCAGTTGTAGGTGCTGATGGGTTGTCAAAGGGCGACTTAACTCAACGACAACTTTAATACGTCCTTGGTTATCACGAATCGTTTGTTGATCAAGTGGCGAGATTATCTGTAGTGCTAAGGCTGGCAACAGGGAGCTGCTAGGTTGAGAGGTTTTACTTGGTAGGGTTTCATCGATTGGTATTGCTTCACTAAATTGAGGATCGGGAGCAGGATGATCGTCGACTGATAAGGTAATTAATTGAGCATGTGGGCTCTGAGCAAAATCACTAAAATGAACTATCCCTTGTTCATCTTCCCAAACGTACACCGTTTGTGCATGACTGGTGATTGGCAACAGCACGCTGTAGATAAGTAAACACACGATGACTATCGGATTCATTTTTTACCTCATATTTTACGGCTTCTTTGCTCAGAAATGGTGCAATGGGGCTAGTGAGCACCGAGTTAGGTGTTAGGTTTGACGGTTATGCTCCTGTTTGGTTAGGCGATGATGATGTTAAAGTGAATGGAAAGAAAGCCAAATAAACAAAAGGCCCGCCTGCGAGGCGAGCCTAGAATTACGTTGCAAAATAAGCTGAGATTTACATTAGGTGCTGATTACACCGAATAATAAAGTTCAAACTCAAGTGGATGAACGGCCATGTTAACACGCTCAACATCTTTTGATTTCAGAGCAATATAAGAGTTAATGAAATCATCAGAGAACACGCCACCTACGGTCAGGAACTCACGATCTTCGTCAAGTGCTTTTAGCGCGACTTCTAAAGATTCGGCGACTTTTGGAATTTCAGCGGCTTCTTCTGCTGGTAAGTCGTATAAATCTTTATCCATGGCTTCACCGGGATGGATTTTATTTTTGATACCATCAAGGCCTGCCATTAGCAGTGCAGCGAACGCAAGGTATGGGTTGGCTGCTGGGTCTGGGAAGCGAGCTTCAATACGACGCGCTTTCGGGCTTGGCACGACAGGGATGCGGATCGATGCAGAACGATTGCGCGCTGAATAAGCGAGCATGACTGGTGCTTCAAACCCTGGAACAAGACGTTTGTACGAGTTAGTTGATGGGTTAGCGAAAGCGTTAATTGCACGTGCGTGTTTGATAATACCGCCAATGTAATACAGGGCAAGATCAGAGAGACCGCCGTATTTGTCACCCGCAAATAAATTGACGCCATCTTTTGCTAGTGATTGGTGTACGTGCATGCCTGACCCATTATCACCAACGAGAGGTTTAGGCATAAAGGTCGCGGTTTTGCCAAACGCATGAGCAACGTTGTGTACAACGTATTTGTAAATTTGGATCTCATCTGCTTTTGTGGTCAACGTATTAAAGCGAGTCGCGATTTCGTTTTGACCTGCGGTGGCCACTTCATGGTGATGTGCTTCAACGACTAAGCCCATTTCTTCCATGATCAAGCACATCGCAGAGCGGATGTTTTGTGATGAATCGACCGGAGCAACAGGGAAGTAACCGCCTTTTACGCCAGGACGGTGACCTTTGTTACCACCTTCAATTTCTGCACCCGTATTCCAAGCCGCTTCGACATCATCAATCTTGAATGACGCGCCAGACATGCTGTTGGTATATTTTACGTCATCAAAGAGGAAAAATTCTGGCTCTGGGCCGACAAGAACGGTATCAGCGATACCGGTTGAACGCATATAATCTTCGGCACGCTTAGCAATAGAGCGTGGGTCACGGTCGTAGCCTTGCATCGTGGCTGGTTCAAGAATGTCACAACGAATATTGAGAGTGACATCATCGGTAAATGGGTCAAGCACGGCACTGGATGCATCAGGCATCATCACCATGTCAGATTCATTGATTCCTTTCCAGCCAGCAACTGATGAACCATCGAACATCTTACCTTCTTCGAAGAAGTCTGCGTCGATTTGGTGAGCAGGAATAGAGATATGTTGCTCTTTACCTTTTGTATCGGTAAAGCGTAAGTCAACAAACTTAACTTCGTTTTCTTGGATCAGCGATAGTACGTTTTCTACTGACATCTTGGATAACCTCCAGTGTTAAATAAAGCGGTTTGGGCTCGAATCAAAATGAAATCAGCACAGATTAATGGTTTTTCATCAAGCTTAATCCGTACTGTATTTACCTAAGCGATAATCGTGCCAGTTTTTATTGTCCATAAAATCAATTGTTTATGTTTTGATGGGTGAGTTTGGTGCGTATCGTTGCACCAAAAAGGTCACACGTTGCACTTTTGTGGTGCAATGCGGTAGCGTTGCTCACTACGGCTAACAAAACTTGTTCATTCAGCCGATTATTCATGGCTTTGTCAATCTTCATTTCTGTGTGGGAATCGGGTTTGAATTAAGCGGGAACGACGACTAGGATGTAATGGGACAATATTGAGCGTGATAGATCACATTTTTCTAGGTTTTTCGCCAAAATCTGGTACATTATTGACCATTTTTTTAACGAAAATTTTGGCTACGTTTGTGCACTCCCGTAGAAACGAGCTATCTGTGTAAAATAAGTGAAGCAAAACTCCATGGCTACTCCACAAATTGAAAAACTAAGAAACATCGCGATCATCGCGCACGTTGACCACGGCAAAACGACCTTGGTGGATAAACTACTCCAGCAGTCGGGTACCTTAGAGTCTCGCGGTGACGCTGAAGAGCGAGTCATGGACTCGAACGATATTGAAAAAGAACGTGGTATTACGATTCTTGCCAAAAATACCGCGATCAATTGGCACGATTACCGCATTAACATCGTAGACACCCCTGGACACGCTGACTTCGGTGGTGAAGTTGAGCGTATTATGTCGATGGTTGATTGTGTTTGCTTGATTGTCGATGCTGTTGATGGTCCTATGCCACAAACACGATTTGTGACTCAAAAAGCTTTTGCTCATGGCTTAAAGCCGATTGTCGTTATCAATAAAATTGACCGTCCAGGTGCTCGCCCTGACTGGGTAATGGATCAAGTGTTTGACTTGTTTGATAATCTAGGTGCAAGTGATGAACAGTTGGATTTCCAAGTGGTTTATGCTTCAGCACTGAATGGTTGGGCGACCTTAGAAGAAGGTGTTATTGGTGAAAACATGGAACCATTGTTCCAAGCCATCGTCGATAATGTGGAGCCTCCACAAGTGGATCTTTCTGGTCCATTACAGATGCAAATTTCACAACTTGATTATAGCTCGTACGTTGGCGTTATCGGTGTAGGCCGTGTGACTCGTGGTAGCGTAAAGGCTAACCAACAAGTAACGGTTATTTCTGCTGATGGTAAAAAACGCAACGGTAAAGTCGGTACTGTACTCGGATACCTTGGTTTACAACGTACGGAAACCGAACTGGCCACTGCTGGTGATATCGTCGCGGTTACTGGATTGGGTGAGCTGAAGATATCGGATACGATTTGTGATGTTAATGCCGTTGAAGCGTTACCACCATTGAGCGTTGATGAGCCTACTGTGACCATGACTTTCCAAGTAAATACTTCTCCTTTTGCTGGTAAAGAAGGTAAGTTCGTTACTTCACGTAATATTCTTGAACGTCTTGAGAAAGAGTTAGTGCATAACGTGGCACTTCGTGTAGAGCAAACCGAAGATCCCGATAAATTCCGTGTTTCTGGTCGTGGGGAATTACACCTCTCTATCTTGATCGAAAACATGCGTCGCGAAGGCTTTGAATTAGCGGTTTCACGTCCAGAAGTTATTCTTAAAGAAGAAAATGGCCAGTTAATGGAACCGTTCGAGACCGTGACTATCGACGTGATGGAAGAGCATCAAGGCGGGATCATGGAGAAAATTGGTCTGCGCAAAGGCGAGATGAAAGATATGTCGCCAGATGGTAAAGGCCGAGTTCGTTTAGACTTTGTGATGCCTTCTCGTGGACTGATTGGTTTCCAAACAGAGTTTATGACACTAACGTCAGGTTCAGGTTTGCTTTATCATACGTTTGATCATTATGGACCTCACAAAGGTGGTGATATTGGTCAGCGAGTGAATGGCGTACTGATTTCTAATGCGACGGGTAAGGCATTAACTTACGCATTGTTTAACTTGCAAGAGCGTGGTCGCTTGTTTACTGAGCATGCTGACGAAGTCTACGAAGGTCAAGTGATCGGCATTCATAATCGTTCTAACGATCTAACCGTAAACTGTCTAAAAGGTAAGCAGCTGACCAACGTACGTGCTTCTGGTACGGACGAAGCTCAGGTGCTAACCCCTGCGATTAAATTTACTCTTGAGCAGGCACTTGAGTTCATTGATGATGATGAATTGGTTGAAGTGACGCCAAAGAGCATTCGTATTCGTAAGAAACACCTAACCGAAAACGAGCGTAAACGTGCTTCTCGTGGCTAATTAATGGTCATGATGGCAGTGAAAACCCTTATCCTGTAAAGGCTAAGGGTTTTTTTATATCGCGAGTTGGCTTGGTGTGAGAGTGATGTCTAATCAAGGGGAAATGAAGCGTTGGATGATGCGTTTAAGGATATCCTGACATAAGATGTTGTGCTGGTGGAGAGGCAATAGCGTCAATTTTTCAGTACACTAGCATATTGGACAGCACAACGTAGGAGTGAGATTTTGGCCCTAGAGATGTTATTTAAGCAAAGCGTGCGGTTTGTTCGTTATTTATTCAACCGAATGAATCATGACCGAATCAATATTAATGCCGGCTATTTAGCTTATATTACTTTATTGTCCCTTGTGCCGATGTTAACGGTGCTGTTATCCATTCTTTCCTCGTTTGCCATTTTTGATAATGTAGGGGAAATTATCCAAGAGTTTGTGATCACTCACTTTGTTCCTGCGGCCGGCGATGCGGTTAGTAACGCTTTACTGCAGTTTGTTGCTAATACGGGAAAAATGACCGCCGTTGGTGGGGCCTTCTTATTTATTGCCGCGTTAATGCTGATCTCAAATATCGATAAGAATATGAATTTTATTTGGCGAGTACGCAATAAGCGGCGGGTCGTCTTTTCATTTTCTATGTATTGGATGATTTTGACCTTAGGGCCGATTCTTGTCGGCACGAGCATTGCGGTGACCTCCTATGTAACGTCTTTGAAATTGGTGGAAAGTGAAGCGTTTAGCGGTGTTTTTCGATTGTTTTTAAGCCGATTGCCTTTTTTATTGTCCTTTTTTGCTTTTGTGGGTTTGTATGTTTTGGTTCCCAATAAAAAAGTTCGCCTCGTTCACGCTCTATCCGGAGCATTTGTTGCCGCTTTGTTGTTTGAGTTAAGCAAAAAAGCCTTTGCCGCTTATATTACCCAATTTCCGTCTTATCAATTGATTTATGGCGCACTCGCAGCGATACCGATTTTATTCGTCTGGGTATATTTATGTTGGTTGATTGTACTGATTGGTGCTGAGTTTACTGCCGCGTTAGGTGAAAGTGAGCAATGGAAGCGCGAGCCTAACGTGGTAGACTCAACCACTCGATTAGATAAATTAGCAGAGAAACCACAAGGAGATCCAAGTGATCGCTTTAATTCAACGGGTGAGTGAAGCTGCGGTTCGCGTCGATGGTGACGTCGTCGGACAAATTGAGCGCGGTTTATTGGTGTTACTGGGAGTCGAGCGTGATGATGATGAGGCTAAGGCGAAGCGTTTGGTCGAGCGGGTCACGCAGTATCGCGTTTTTGAAGATGAAGCCGGTAAAATGAACCTGAGCGTGCAAGATGTTGGTGGTAGTGTTTTGGTCGTTTCACAGTTTACGCTGCCTGCTGATACCAAAAAAGGCACCCGAGCTGGTTTCTCACGTGGGGCTGCACCACAAGAAGCGGAACGCCTGTACGATTATTTTTCAGATCTATGTGCGACCATTTTACCGACGCAGCGAGGACGTTTTGCGAAGGATATGCAAGTCTCACTTATTAACGATGGTCCAGTGACTTTTTGGTTACAGGCTTAATCTGAGCGAAATAGCGCTTTAGGAAGGGAATCAATGTTTAAGCTTATCACTCCCAAGACGGAAAACCAGCTCAACAAGTATTACCATTTTCGTTGGCAGATGCTACGTGAGCCGTGGCGAATGCCCTTAGGTTCGGAGCGTGATGAATACGATCCCATGAGTCATCATCGAATGATTGTCGATGGACGAGGACGACCGATTGCGATTGGTCGGGTCTATATCACTCCTGACAGTGAAGGGCAAATTCGCTACATGGCGGTGAAGTCTAGTGCGCGTAACAAAGGGATGGGATCCTTGTTGTTAGTGGCACTTGAGTCTTTAGCTCGTCAGGAAGGAGCGAAGCGTTTAGTGTGTAATGCTCGCGAAGATGCGATTGCTTTTTATGCACAAAATGGCTTTGAGCGACGAGGGCCCTTAACGGATGAGCGAGGCCCGGTGCGTCATCAGCAAATGGTTAAACCGCTAGACCCGATGGCCGATGTATTGCGTAAACCAGAGTGGTGTACAGAGTTACAAGAACGCTGGGCGACGCATATTCCGATCAGTGACAAGATGGGTATTAAAGTCCAACAGTATACCGGGTATCAGTTTCAATGCAGTGCGCAGCTTAACCCTAATTTAAATCCTCACAATACGTTATTCGCTGGTTCGGCGTTCACTTTGGCCACTCTGACGGGGTGGGGAATGGCTTGGTTATTAATGCGTGAGCGTAATCTGCAAGGGGACATTGTGTTGGTTGATAGCCGCATTCGTTATCGGCATCCAGTGGTGCATAATCCCGTTGCATCGACCTCATTAGATGGGATCAGCGGTGATCTTGATCGCCTGGCTTCAGGGAGAAAAGCACGTATTGTGGTCAAAGTGGATATCAGTAGTGGTACTAAAGATGCGGTAGAATTTATTGGTACCTATATGCTCATCCCCGATTATTTGACGATCATTGATAACGCTCGAGCTTAATCGTTCCTCGCTTAAGCATGGTGATCTATCCATATCAGTGAGATCAGTTATCTTGCCGATGGATTCTCCGTTGATCGGCATGGCGCGTTAACTTGTGTCGCCTGTTGATCTCGTAATAGATCGAAGTGATGCTCAGTGCAATCTTGCCACAGATGCAGTTCTAGTATTGCTTGATCGGGGGTTAATAAATCCATCTTTCCGTCAAGTTTGGCATTCAGTTTAGGGCCAGATAGAGTGATTGGTGGGAGTTGTAGTCGTCCTCGGTCAGCCGTTAGCTGAATGGCATCTGATTCAAAAGGTTGAACCACCAGCGTATCATGATGTTGATAAGTAAAGGTTCCTTGACGTAAGTAGCCATTAAGTTGCCCAGTTAAGGAGTGGCTGAACATCGGGTAATCACCAGCTAGCCCTTGTGCGGTAACAGTAAACTCAGCTAAAGCATCGACGTTTAATGGCAGTGGAACCCAATGGTTAAAAAGCTGCAGTGGTAGGCCATCGGCATGCAATTGGAGTTGCCAAGGCGCACTGGCTGTTGTGGCATCCCAACTTGCTGTCGCATCAAGATACCCTTGTTCGAGAGGGAAAAAAGCTCGAGTGATATGCCCAAGGCCATTGTGGCTACTGACCTCGACAATCGCTTGTGAGGTTAGTGTTTGTTCAATACTGGCATTATTAGCACTTAAAGTCAGTTCCCCGTTCCATAATCCCCATCGTCCATGACGCTTCAATTCCAGCCCTTGCCCAGCAGCGTTGAATCCAGAGAGTTGCCAATGGGGGGAGTCAGCTAACTGAATCAGTTGTAAGTTATTTAAGTTCAACTGTTCAATGTGTAAGTTTTTTAAGGCAGAGAGGGCATGACTGGGTAATGAAAACTGACCAATTTGCTCTTGAATCCAGCGACTTCGGCTGATGGCCAGTCGATGTAGATAGAGCTCATCTGGGGTAACAAAGCCATTAAATTGAACATGCCCATCAAGCCAGTCGGCAGTAAATTCAGTGATTGTGATTTTTTGGGGAGTCAATTCCAGTTTAAACGTGGGTTCGTTCCATTGCTGATTTTGCCAGAGCAGACTATCGGCATTAAGGGAGAGATAGCCATTTTCTTGCTGCCACCAAGATGGGGTAAGTAATAGATTCTCGAGAGAAAAACTCACGTTATTCAAGGTAACGTCACCTTGCTGAATATCGCTATTAAGAACATCTAAGCTATTAATATGAAATAGATGCTTTTCAATAAGTTGTCGCCAAGCCAGCGGAGGTAATGGTGAGTTTGGGGTGATATTTAAGCGATTGATGGTGGCATTCACTAATGACCAACCTTGTGGATACTGTTCCGCTTGGCCAGAAAAAAGCGCCTGTCGCCAAGCAAAGGAAAAGCCGTAAATGGTGCTCTGTTGCGCTCGATGATCGGCATCAATCAATAATTGACTTAACGCTTCACCTTGCCAATAAACCTGTTCCGCAGATAACTGCAGTTTACCGTAAGGTAATGAGTTAGTCGTTGCTGGCCATTGCGGTTGCTCTATTTGACCACTTAGGCCGCGGATGATCCAATCATGATGCACATAATCAATATTGCGCACCGCTAACTGATGCAGTGCCCACTGCTTAGGCCATTGATAACTCGGTAGTCCAGAAGAGAGATTTGCTCCATCGATTAATAGGCTATCAATTTGCCACTGCCCCTGTTTTCGTAAACCGGGGTTGAGCCAAATATCTACTTGTTGGGCGTGAAAAGGGTTGGATGAGAGATAAAGCGTTGGATTGATGAAACGAAAGTGCAGTGGATAAGTATACTCGAGTTGATGGAAAGTGAGGGTTTGTGGCCATCGCTGATTAACGAACCATTGTGCGCAAGGGGTCAGGTAGCGGGTATGCAGTAGGGCGAAAAGCAATAATACACCACTGGTCATGACAAGAAGACTTGCGATACACAGAGTCAGCAGTTTTTTCATCATTCTCTCATACTGTCATTATGCGAATGCATAGCTTGGCGTATCTTGCGTAACGGTTCAAGCCAAAAATAGCCCCTCATTGCGAGGGGCTAGTCTAGTTAGAATCGCTTAATCAAGCTGTGGGCCAGCGCTCACTAACGCTTTGCCTTCCGCGTTGTCTGTATACTTAGCAAAGTTGTTGATAAAGCGAGCAGCAAGATCTTTTGCTTTGCTTTCCCACTGTAATGGATCGACGTAAGTGTCACGAGGATCTAAAATAGCAGGATCAACCCCAGGTAAAGCGGTCGGGATTTCTAGATTAAAGATAGGAATCGATTTGGTTTGTGCCTGTTCAATCGAACCATCCAAAATTGCATCAATGATTGCACGAGTATCTTTAATTGAGATGCGTTTACCTGAACCGTTCCAACCAGTATTGACCAGATAGGCTTCTGCGCCAGCTTGTTCCATGCGTTTAACGAGTACTTCGGCGTACTGAGTTGGGTGCAAGGTCAGGAATGCCGCACCAAAACACGCCGAGAAAGTTGGTGTTGGTTCGGTTATGCCACGTTCGGTACCCGCTAGTTTAGCGGTAAACCCAGATAGGAAGTGATACTTCGTCTGCTCAGGGGTCAGTTTCGATACTGGAGGCAGTACGCCAAAAGCATCGGCGGAAAGGAAGATCACTTTATTCGCATGACCACCTTTAGAGACCGGCTTAACAATATTTTCGATATGGTAAATGGGGTAAGAGACACGGGTGTTCTCAGTTTTAGAACCGTCATCAAAATCGATGGAGCCATCACCACGTACAGTGACGTTTTCTAGTAATGCATCACGACGAATCGCATTATAAATGTCGGGTTCGGCTTCTTTGGACAATTTAATGGTTTTAGCGTAGCAGCCACCTTCAAAGTTAAACACGCCGTCATCATCCCAGCCATGTTCATCATCACCGATCAAAGCACGTTTCGGATCGGTAGAGAGCGTGGTTTTGCCAGTGCCGGATAGACCGAAGAAAATCGCCACATCGCCGTCTTTACCCATATTGGCTGAGCAGTGCATTGAAGCGATACCTTGTAATGGAAGGAAGTAGTTCATCATCGCGAACATACCTTTCTTCATCTCGCCGCCGTACCAAGTGCCGCCGATCAGCTGCATTTTCTCGGTGAGATTAAATACGGTAAAGTTTTCTGAATTTAATCCCTGTTGTTGCCATTTATCATTGGTGCATTTCGCGCCGTTCATCACCACAAAGTCAGCTTTGAAGGTCGCTAACTCTTCTTCACTTGGGCGAATAAACATATTTTTCACGAAGTGAGCTTGCCAAGCAACTTCAGTAATCACGCGAATATTCAGACGAGTATCTGGGTTAGCACCACAATAGCCGTCAATAACGAATAGACGTTTGCCTGATAGCTGTTTAGTAACAAGAGATTTTAGGTCATTCCAAACCGCTTGATTGATAGGTTTGTTATCATTTTTGGCGTGATCTGAAGTCCACCATAAGGTATCGCGGGTAGTATCGTCATTGACAATGAATTTATCTTTTGGTGATCGGCCAGTGAAAATACCCGTATCAACAGCGACCGCTCCTAGTTCTGTTACGATGCCTTTTTCATAGCCAGTCAAATCTGAGCGAGTTTCTTCCGCAAACAACAGCTCGTAACTGGGGTTACGGATCACTTCTGTCGCGTTGGTAATTCCATATTGGGTAAGATCTAATTGTGCAGCCTTGGTATGTTCCATAACGGTCAGTTAGGTGCTCCTTATAAGGATTTTGTAGGGATTTTATGTAACTTTTTGTAATTGTTATCTGTTTACCATGCTAACAACGGGGTACCGAAAAAACAGGGAGCTAGGTCAAATATTACCCATGCCTTTTCGAAGATTATAAGCAACCCGTCACAGATACTGGCATTACCTATTCTATCGTGTACGCAAACCTTTGCGCTAGCGTAAATGATTAATATTCAAAAGAAAATAAGTATGCTGTACGGTATGGTTTATGCTTGATTTATTGACGGTTTGTGCACAAAAAAGCCAGCAAAATGCTGGCTGTAAGGTGATTTTATCGTGCTTGTTGAGCGATGAAAATTAATGCACCGTTGGATTGTTGGGAGCGCTTTGAGCAAAGAGTTCACTGACTTGGGCGCTGTCAAAAGAGTAAGTCGTTCCACAATAATCACAGTGCAAGGAGACTTGACCCTCTTCGGCGAGAATACTGTTTACTTCTTCTTGGGCGATAGTGATGATCGCGGCGGCGCTGCGTTCTCGAGAGCAGCCACAAACAAACTCAACGACTTGTGGTGTAAAGAGTTGCACCTTTTCTTGGTTATAAAGACGATAGAGAAGATCCGTCGCTTCTAGACCAAATAACTCACTATCTTTAACAGTGTTCGTCAACTGTTCTAGATGCTCAAAGTCCTCTTCAGAACCCGTACCATCAGGCATCACTTGTAACAACATGCCTGCGGCATGAGGTTTGCCATCGTGTTCACCGGTGCGGATCCATAAGCGTGTTTTTAATTGCTCAGAGCGCAAGAAATAACCTTCGAGCACTTGTGCTAGGTTATCTCCTTCAAGCCCGACGACACCTTGGTAACGCTCACCTTTTTTAGGTTCAATGGTAATGACTAAATAACCGTTACCGACCAATTGATGCAGAGTAGCATCCGCGGCAATTTGCCCATCCCAGCGAGCGACACCGCGCATCTTTTGTTGATTATCGCCATTGATCACGACCAACGAAACGGGACCATCGCCTTGCAATTGCATGGTGATTGACCCTTCAAACTTTAACGTCGCCGTCAGTAAGCTGGTGGCGACCAATAGCTCACCGAGTAAGTGTTGAATTGGTACGGGGTAATCTTTACTGGTGATAATTCGTTGGTAAACATCATTGAGTTGTACCAATTCACCACGCACCGATAAGTCTTCAAACAGATAGCGATGTAATAGATTGTTGGGGGTTACTTGTGTTGTCATAGTGAATGATCCGACTAATTTATTGATGTTTGAATTTGATAAGATCACGGCGCTGTTTCTTATCTGGACGCCGTTCTGGACTTGGGTTATGGGCATTGAGCTTACGAAGCAACGCTTGGCGTTCTCGTTTGACGATACTCTCTGAAGTTTCGCTATACAAAGCCTGTGCTTCGGCTGCGCCGCGCCGTTGCTGAGCAATCTGTTCAATGACAACGGTTTTTTCTTCATTACCTTGACGTAAGGTAATCATCGCACCGACTTCAACCGCTTTACTGGGTTTACTCCGCTGACCATTATAGTGAACTTTGCCCCCTTCAACCATCTCTCGGGCTAATGCGCGTGTTTTATAAAATCGAGCGGCCCAAAGCCATTTATCTAAGCGAACTGCTTGTTCTGGGGAACTCATGATTATTGGTGGCCTCTAAGGTAGTCACGCTGTCTGCGGTTTCGCGCTACGCCTTTGGTGTTTATCTTGTAAAGATAGCACAGCTTTCGGAGTGGATTTATCAACAAACTATGGAGACAAGCTCCCAGATTTTCAAGCGAAGCGGTAAATAATCATCATAAAATAACGTCGTCAGTCGCACCGATTATCGAGCTGATGTATATTAACTGACTCAATAACTAGTGAACGCTTTGGATGATGAATCAGCAAGGATTGAAATAATCAATGGAATTTAATCAACAGACTTTTAGCGAGCGCATGGCGCAGGTTCTTCGTTGGCAGAATCCGTTGAGTCTCATTCTCACTTTAACTTGCCTTGTCTTCTCTGCTTGGATCATTGGCCAACTGGTGTGGTTGTTGCCAAAACAAGAGAGTTCGATCGTACCATGGGTGGCGAAACCAATCAGTAGCCAAGTGGCGACGGCGAGAACGGATATTGGTCCGTTGCAAAATAGTCATCTATTTGGCGTTTATAATCCCCAAGCGGCTCCTGTTGTCGTGGCTCCCGTTCAAGTCGATGCGCCGCCCACGCGTCTTAATTTAACCTTAGTTGGTGTCGTTGCCAGTAATGAGCTGGAGCGCAGTTTGGCGGTTATTGCTAACCGAGGCCAGCAAGCCACTTACGGATTGAATGAACAAATAGAAGGAACCCGCGTGACGTTAAAGGCGGTATTGGCTGACCGAGTTATTATTGATAATGCTGGTCGGGATGAAACGCTAATGCTAGAAGGACTCGATTATGGTAAGCCGAGCACCAACAATGTGGCTCAGCGCACAGCGCCTGCCGCACAAGCGGTAGTAGAAGACAAGCTGGCTGCTATTCGTTCGGCGATCAGTCAAAATCCCCGTGAGGTGTTTCAGTACGTGAGCTTGTCGCAAGTCAAACAAGATGATCAAATCGTCGGTTATCGCGTTAGTGCTGGGCGAGATCCTGCGCTTTTTGAAGCCGTTGGTTTACAAAATGGGGACATCGCTGTGCAGCTGAATGGACTCGATTTAACCGACCCGAGTGCAATGACGCAAGTGTTTGAGTCCATTTCTGATCTGACTGAGCTGAATCTGACAGTAGAGCGAGATGGACAACAGCATGATATTTATATTCAGTTTTAACAGCCAATTGGCGGTAATCATTAAGGGAGTATTGTGTGAAGCATTGGCTTAAGAAAAGTAGCTGGCTTTTGGTGGCAAGCCTAATTGCAGCGCCATTAGCACAGGCGAATCAAACCTTCAGTGTCAGTTTCAAAGGCACCGATATTCAAGAGTTTATTACTATCGTTGGACGAAATCTTGAAAAAACCATCATCGTCGATCCTTCGGTACGCGGAAAAATTGATGTACGCAGCTACGACACTCTCAATGAAGAGCAGTACTACAGCTTCTTTTTGAATGTCCTTGAAGTGTATGGATTTGCCGTGGTGGAGATGGATAACGGTGTACTGAAGGTGATTCGCTCTAAAGATGCTAAAACCTCGGCTATTCCGGTGCTGGGCAATGATGATCGCGCTTTTGGTGACAGTGTCGTCACTCAAGTGGTGACCGTGAAGAATGTTTCCGTTCGTGAGCTATCTCCGCTATTGCGTCAGTTGATTGATAACGCTGGCGCGGGCAACGTAGTGCACTATGATCCGGCGAATATCATTTTGATTACGGGCCATGCTGCGGTGGTCAATCGCTTAGCCAATATTATTCATCGCGTTGATCAGGCTGGCGATACTGACATTGAAGTGGTCGAGCTGCGCAATGCTTCTGCTTCCGAAATGGTGCGGATCGTCGAAGCGCTGAGCCGTGCTAACAATACTCAAAATGCACCTGAGTTTTTACAACCTAAATTTGTGGCCGATGATCGTACCAATTCGATTTTGATTTCGGGTGATCCGAAAGTGCGTGAGCGGATTAAACGTTTGATTAATCAGTTAGATGTTGAAATGGCTACGCGAGGTAATAACCGCGTGGTCTATCTGAAATACGCTAAAGCCGCTGATTTAGTCACCGTGTTAAAAGATGTGTCTGAAAACCTCCAGGCCGAGAAACAAGGCGGTCAGCGTAGTGCAAGTTCATCACGTAGCAGCGTGATGATTTCCGCGCATACCGATACCAACTCGCTGGTGATCACTGCGCCGCAAGATATCATGAACTCTTTGTTGGACGTGATTTCTCAACTGGATATTCGCCGCGCTCAAGTGCTGATCGAAGCTTTGATTGTTGAAATGGCTGAAGGTGATGGGATTAATCTCGGCGTACAATGGGGCTCATTAAAAGATGGCGCGGTAATTCAATACGGCAATAGTGGTGCGCAAGTGGGCCAGGTTATGGTTGGATTAGAGCAAGCGAAAGATACTACTGAATCGAGAGCGGTTTATGATCGAGATGGTAATTTTTTAAGAAATGAGACAACCACAAAAAAAGGTGACTACTCAACACTTGCTTCGGCTTTATCAGGAGTCAATGGTGCCGCGCTTGGAGTAATGATGGGTGACTGGACGGCGCTGATCAGCGCGGTATCGAGCACCTCCAGCACCAATATCTTATCATCACCGAGCATTACGGTAATGGATAACGGTGAAGCCTCGTTTATTGTTGGTGAAGAAGTGCCAGTATTAACCGGTTCAACCGCTGGTTCGAATAACGATAATCCATTCCAAACCGTAGAGCGCAAAGAAGTCGGCATCAAACTGAAAGTTGTGCCACAAATTAACGAAGGTGATTCCGTTCAGCTCTCGATTGAACAAGAAGTTTCCAACGTGCTTGGTGCTCAGGGCGCGGTCGATGTGCGTTTTGCTAAGCGTCAGTTGAATACCACGGTGATGGTGCAAGATGGACAAATGCTGGTGCTTGGCGGGTTGATTGATGAGCGTACCGCAGAGAGCGAATCTAAGGTGCCGATTCTTGGTGACATTCCATTGTTAGGTTATCTATTCCGCTCAACCAATACCACGGTAGAAAAGAAAAACCTGATGGTGTTTATTAAGCCAACCATCATTCGTGATGGTATGACTGCAGACGGTATCACTCAGCGCAAGTACAACTACATTCGTGCCGAGCAGCTATTTAAAGCCGATCAGGGGCTCAAGTTAATGGATAATAACAATATTCCTGTATTACCGAAATATGGTGAATCTCGTCGTCATCCTGCTGAATTGCAAGCTTTTCTTGATCAAATGGATAATAAATAATGAGTGTGGATGTGATTGATACGCAGGGGTTGCAGCGGATTCGTCGCTTACCGTTCAGTTTTGCTCAGCGCCATAAGTTAGTTTTAGAGTGGGATGAAGCGCAACACCATGCCACGGTGTATTGCGTTGCGCCATTGTCGATTCCTGCTCTGGTTGAAATTAAACGCGTAATCAAACAGCCGTTTGCGTTGAGTGAGATCAGTGCTGAAGCATTTGAAGCCAAAATCACCCAAGTCTACCAACGAGATTCATCTGAAGCGCGTCAGTTAATGGAAGACATTGGTGCCGATAGCGATGATTTCTTTTCTCTTGCTGAAGAGTTGCCGCAAAGTGAAGATTTATTAGAGTCCGAAGATGATGCGCCGATCATTAAATTGATCAATGCCATGTTAGGTGAGGCGATCAAAGAAGGCGCATCGGATATTCATATTGAAACCTTTGAGAAAGTGTTATCGATCCGTTTTCGTGTCGATGGTGTCCTGCGTGAGGTGCTATCACCGAGCCGTAAATTATCGCCCCTGCTTATTTCACGGGTAAAGGTGATGGCTAAACTCGATATTGCCGAGAAACGCGTTCCTCAAGATGGGCGGATTTCTCTGCGTATCGGCGGGCGGGCAGTCGACGTGCGTGTTTCTACTATGCCTTCTTCTCATGGTGAGCGAGTCGTGATGCGTTTGTTGGATAAAAATGCCACTCGGTTAGATTTATACAGTTTAGGCATGACCAAAGCGAATCACGATAATTTCCGTCAGTTAATTGCTCGGCCACACGGTATTTTATTGGTCACTGGACCGACGGGGTCGGGGAAATCGACTACGTTATATGCCGGACTGCAAGAACTGAATAGCAGTGAGCGGAATATCCTCACGGTAGAAGACCCGATAGAGTTTGATATTGACGGTATTGGCCAGACGCAAGTTAACCCCAAAGTCGATATGACTTTTGCTCGTGGTCTGCGGGCGATTTTACGTCAAGATCCGGATGTGGTGATGGTCGGAGAAATTCGTGATTTGGAAACGGCGCAAATAGCGGTGCAAGCTTCTTTGACCGGTCACTTAGTGATGTCGACGTTGCATACCAATACCGCAATTGGTGCGATTACTCGTTTACGTGACATGGGTATCGAACCTTTTTTAATTTCCTCTTCGTTGTTGGGCGTGCTGGCACAGCGTTTGGTACGTACTTTATGCCCAGATTGTAAGCAGCCATACGAGGCGGATAAAGAGCAGCGTAAGCTGTTTTCGGTCAGTAAAAAAGAGCCATTAACCCTTTATCGCGCCGCAGGTTGTGAGAAATGTAATTTTAAGGGGTACCGTGGGCGAACGGGGATTCATGAACTGATGTTAGTGGATGATAAGGTTCAAGCGCTGATCCATCGCGAAGCGGGGGAGCAAGCGATAGAACAAGCGATTCGTGAACAAACGCCAAGCATTCGCGATGATGGTTTGGATAAAGTCCGCCAAGGGATCACTTCTCTTGAAGAGGTGTTGCGCGTGACCAAGGAGTCGTAAATGGCAGCGTTTGAATATCGAGCATTAGATGCCAAAGGCCGGCAAAAAAAAGGCATTCTCGAAGGTGATAATGCTCGTCAAGTCCGTCAACGCTTAAAAGAGCAAGGTTTGCTGCCAATTGAAGTGGTGGAGACGCAAGCCAAAGCAGCTAAAGCTCAGCAAAGCAGTTGGGTCAAACCTCGCGGCATTAGTACACCCGATCTGGCTTTGTTGACTCGTCAGCTTTCGACGTTGGTTCAGTCAGGGATGCCGTTAGAAGAGTGCTTACGCGCCGTGTCTGAACAATCGGAAAAACCTCGGATCCGTAATATGCTGGCTGCAGTGCGGGCTAAAGTCACCGAAGGCTATACGTTAGCCGATAGCTTGGCCGACTACCCACATATCTTTGATGATCTGTTTCGTTCAATGGTCGCTGCGGGTGAAAAATCTGGGCATTTGGATGCGATTTTAGAGCGATTAGCGGATTACGCTGAAAACCGACAAAAAATGCGTTCTAAGTTGATGCAAGCCTTGTTGTATCCGATTGTCTTAGTAGTGTTTGCTGTTGGAATCGTGGCTTTTCTACTTGCTGCGGTGGTGCCGAAAATTGTCGGTCAATTTGTACAGATGGGACAGGCGCTGCCTGCATCGACCCAATTTTTGCTCTCTTCAAGTGATTTTGTTCAGCAGTGGGGATTAACCTTACTCGCCAGTGTGTTAGTGAGTATTTACTTTATCAAATGGTTACTGCGTAAACCTAACGTTCGTTTGTACTGGCATAAAAAGCTGCTATTTATGCCAATGATTGGCAAAATTGCCAAAGGACTGAACACGTCGCGTTTTGCGCGCACGCTATCGATTTGTACTTCCAGTGCGATTCCGATCCTCGATGGCATGCGAGTGGCGGTTGATGTGATGACCAATCAATACGTTAAGCAGCAAGTCTTACTGGCGGCCGATAACGTACGTGAAGGCTCTAGCTTGCGTAAAGCCTTATCTCAAACCAAGTTGTTCCCGCCCATGATGTTGCACATGATTGCCAGTGGTGAACAAAGTGGTGAATTAGAGAGTATGTTGACCCGTGCTGCCGATAATCAGGATGCCAACTTTGAATCGACGGTGAATATAGCACTGGGGATTTTTACCCCTGCGTTAATCGCGTTAATGGCTGGATTGGTACTGTTTATTGTCATGGCAACCTTGATGCCGATTTTAGAAATGAATAATTTAATGAGCCGTTAATCGGTGTACGATGCTTGGATCGAAATGGAGTAACTATGAATAGAAGAGCAAGTAAACAGTCAGGTTTTACCTTACTGGAAGTGATGGTGGTGGTGGTGATTTTAGGCATTTTGGCCAGTTTCGTAGTGCCTAATTTATTGGGTAACAAAGAAAAGGCCGATCAACAAAAAGCCATTACCGATATTGTTGCCTTAGAAAATGCCTTGGATATGTATCGCTTGGATAACAATGTTTACCCAACGACGGATCAAGGCTTAGAGGCGTTGGTGACTAAGCCATCAAACCCTGAACCGCGTAATTATCGTGACGGTGGATACATTCGTCGTCTACCGAAAGATCCTTGGGGCAATGATTATCAATATTTAAGCCCTGGCGATCATGGTCGGATTGATGTCTTTACTTTAGGGGCGGATGGTCAAGAAGGTGGCGAAGGTTCGAACGCCGTGATTGGTAACTGGAATTTGCAGGATTTTCAATAAATCCCGTGACATTCCTGTTGCTTACCGATAACCCATTGAGCAGTCATCAGTAATGAAATTTACCCGAGGCTTTACGCTACTTGAAATCATGCTCGTATTGGTACTGATTTCAATCAGTGCGGTAGCGGTGATCGCCACGTTGCCAGCTCGACAAAATGATCAGGCTAATGTGGCTGCGCAGAGCTTGTTTCAGCGTTTACAGTTACTCAATGAAGAGGCACTGCTCAGTGGTTTTGATTTTGGCTTACGGATTGATGAGCCCAATAAACGTTTTACCTTTGTACAGCTGACCGAGAAAGGCTGGCAAAAGATCGATAAAATTGGTTTTGCTGCTCAACTTAGCTTAGCCGATTCACTCAATCTCGATTTTGTTCTCGGTAGCGGCGTTTGGCAGGATAAAAACCGACTCTTCACCCCAGGATCTTTGTTTGATGAGGAGAGGTTTGCTGAGTACAAAGAACAGCAAAGCGAACCTGCGCCACAAGTATTTATTCTCTCTAGTGGTGAAATCACCCCGTTTCGTTTATTGCTTTACCCTCATCAGGAGAGCGTCGAACAAGCTTGGCAAGTCGTGGTCGAAGATAATGGGCATATTCGCCTATTCGCACCAGGAGAGAGTGATGAGTAAAAGGAAGCGCGGTTTTACGCTGTTGGAAGTTTTGGTCGCGTTAGCGATTTTTGCTACCGCGGCGATCAGTGTGATTCGAGCGGTGACTCAGCACGTCAATACGATTGGTTATCTGGAAGATAAAATGTTCGCGGCAATGGTAGCCGATAATCAGATGGCCAAGGTCATGTTAACCCCCGCTTCACTCGCGGCAAAAGAAGGCAAAGAGGAACTTGCTGGTCGCACTTGGTACTGGCGCGTTGCGCCGATTGCGACCACTGCGCCAGTGTTATCTGCCTTTGATGTCAGTGTTGCCAGCGCAGAAAAAGGCCAACCTTTGGTCACGGTTAGAAGCTATGTCAGCAAATAAAACACGCGGATTTACCTTAATCGAAGTCCTAGTGGCGATAGCGATTTTTGCCAGTTTAAGTATTGCAGCTTATCAGGTGCTTTATCAGGTACAACTGAGTAATCAAGTTTCTGCACAACGAGAAGCCCGATTGAGTGAGCTACAGCGCGCGATGGTAATGATGGATGCCGACTTTCGACAAATGGCGGCACGCGCTTTTCGTACTAATGGTGAAGCTCCGACCGGACTCCTTGTCCAGTGGCGAGATTATTTGCTCGATTCAGATGAAAAAGGCGTGTTATTTACCCGCTTAGGTTGGCATAACCCCCAGCAACAGTTTCCGCGTGGTGAAGTACTTAAAGTCGGTTATCGTTTAAAAGATCATGTCCTAGAAAGAGTGTGGTGGCGTTATCCTGACACTCCTGTTGCACAAGAGCCAGTCATTGCGCCAGTGCTGAGCGAGGTTGAAAGCTGGTCGATGCGCTTTTATCAACGGGGAGAGTGGTCAGAACAATGGGAATCGGAGCGTCGATTGCCCGAAGCGGTCAGCGTGCGCTTAACACTGAAAGATTATGGTGAGATTGAGCGAGTCTATTTATTAACTGGCGCTTCATTAGGAGAGGCCGATGGCGCATCCTAATGCCCAGCGCGGAGTCGCGTTAATCGTCGTGTTATTACTGCTGGCGGTGATGGTTTCGATTGCTGCGACGATGTCGCAGCGTATGTTTAGTCAGTTTCAACGTGCTAATCACCAACTGGGCTATCAGCAAGCGTATTGGTATACGCTGGGGGTGGAGGCGTTAGCCAAAGCCGCGATTGAACAGAGTTATCAAGACAGTGATGTGATCAGTTTGAATCAGCCTTGGTCTCAACAACATCAAACTTACCCGCTAGATTATGGCGTGGTGACGGGCAGTTTAGTCGATGCACAAGCCTGTTTTAATCTCAATGCATTCGCAGGTTTACTGCCCAGCAATGAGCCAACGCCACCTTATCTCTATCGAGTGTGGCGCGCGTTGTTGGATGAAGTAGAGATTGATAATTTTCAAGCTGAGACGATTGCCGATGCGACATGGGATTTTATTGATGCCGATGATCGGGTTAATCGTTCCAATGGTGCAGAAGATAGCTTGTATGAATCGATGACACCAGCGTATTTACCGCCAAATGGTTTATTGGCCGATGCCAGTGAATTGCGGGCAGTGTATCAAGTGAGTGGCGAAGCAATGCATCAGCTGTCACCTTATGTCTGTGCGCTACCCACCCAAGATTGGCGTTTAAATATCAATACGTTACCACCAGAAAAAGCGCCATTATTGGTGGCCATGTTTAGCCCGTATTTAAATGAGGCCAACGCTAAGTCTGTGTTAGAATCTCGCCCCTTTGATGGTTGGGATAGCGTGGCGAGTTTTCTCGCCGAGCCAGCGATCGCGGCCGTCGATAATGCGCGTCGTGAAGAGGCAAGAGCGTATTTAAGTGTCGATAGTCACTATTTTGAATTGGATGCTCAGGTGATGGTGGATACGTCCCGAGTGCGTGTTCGTAGTCTGTTTTATAGCAGTAATAAAAAGGATGCTACGGTAGTTAGCCGTCGCTATGGAGGAGTCAGTGAGCGAAAGCTTGATCGTTCGGCTGAGTAGTCAACAAAATGCAATTATCCCTTGGTTAGTCTGGTCATCGACTCAGCAACAAGTGATCGCCAGTGGTGAGCTAAGCAATGGACAACAACTCGAACAACTGACCCCGCACGCGGTTCAGCGTTCAACGATAATTTTGCTATCAACCAGCGACTTACTGTTAACTCAAGTCACGATCCCTGCAGGAGGCAGTCGGCAGTTTGCCGCCATGCTTCCCTATCTTTTAGAAGAAGAGATCGCGCAAGATGTTGATGAACTGCATTTTAGTGTATTAGGTAAACAAGGTGATCAAGCTTTTGTTGCTGGCGTTGATCGTGCCTGGTTACAGGCCATGCTGGAGCAGTTACAAGCGTTAGGACTAGACGTTAAGCGAGTGGTCCCCGATGTGTTGGCTTTGCCGGTGCATGAGGAGGGATTAAGTGCCGGTCAAATGGGTGATCAATGGCTGGTGCGTAAAGGTGAATACAGTGGATTATCGGTTGATAAGGACTGGTTAACGTGGTTTTGTGCGTCGGACTGGGTTAAGAATCAGACCGAGTATTTACCTCTCACAGCTTATACTCCTTTACCCGAACTTCCCTTGAGTGAGCAACAATCGTGGCAGTCGATGGCTTGTCCGTCGTTGTTGGTGCTGCTCACTGAGCAAGTGCTCACACATAAAATAAATTTGCTGACTGGGCCTTTTAAGCCCAAATCCTCTTGGAATAAATATTGGTTGATTTGGCGTAAGGCCGTGATCGCCGGTTTGTTTTTGCTGGTGGTATTGATGACCAGTTATGGTTTACAAGTTCATAAAGATACGCAGCTCGCGCAAAGCTATCGTGATGAAAGTGAACGTATTTTTAGAGAGATTTTTCCTGATAAGCAGCGTATTCCAACCGTCAGTTATTTGAGACGACAGATGACGGATGAGTTAACGGCGCTCTCTGGTTCAGCGCAAGGTGAAGATGTCCTAAGTTGGTTCAGCCGATTACCAGAGACGATTGGTAGTGTGACTGATATGCAAGTGCAAAGTTTACGTTTTGACGGCAATCGCAGTGAAGTGCGTCTTGATGTCACTAGTAGTGATTTTCAATCGTTTGAACAAGCGAGAGTCAAGTTAGCGGAGTACTTTTTGGTCGAGCAAGGACAGCTCAGCCGTAATGAGCAACGGGTATCAGGATCGTTTGTTTTGAAACCTAAGGAAGGGAGTGAGTAATGAAAGACAAATTAACTCCACTTTATCTATGGTGGCAAAGTATTAGTCAGCGTGAGCAACGCTTATTATCGGTCGCGGTGCTCTGTTTGGTGCTCGGGTTCGTCTATTGGGGGGCAATTGCACCACTCAATCAACGCAGTCAGGAAGCCAAAACTCGCATCCAAAGTGAACGCCAACTATTACAATGGGTAGAAAATACGGCCGATCAAATTAGCGCTCTACGTCAGCAAGGCGGTGTGGTGCGCTCTGCTCAACCGTTAAACCAAGTGATCGCCGCATCGACCGGGCAATTCAATATTGAGTTAGTCAGAGTGCAGCCGCGTGGCGACCGTATGCAAGTATGGATTCAACCAGTACCATTTACCCAGTTGGTTGCTTGGTTGGCTCATTTAAAAGAGCGACAAGGGATTGAGGTTGAGTTTATGGATCTCGAACGCGGTAAAGTTTCGGGCATGGTAGAAGTCAGACGTCTACAGTTTAAGCGGGTCGGATAACATGAAGCGTATTATTGGCTATTTGAGTCTATTTATCTCGGTCGCTTTCGTTAGTGCGCTGCTTCACCTTCCCGCTCATGTCGTGATTAAGCACTTTCCATTACCTTCAGGTTTAGCTTTGCAAGGTGTTAAAGGGACTATTTGGAATGGCAGCGCGAGTCAAGTTCGTTGGCAACAACAGAATGCGGGGGCGGTTCAATGGCAGTGGCAATGGTCGGCGCTGTTAAAAGCCCAAGCACGGCTAGCGGTGCGTTTTGGACGGGGTAGTGATGTACAGTGGCAAGGACGTGGTGTGGTTGGTTATGGTTGGTCGGGTCCTTTTGCTGAACATCTGGTGATCTCCTTACCGGCTAAGCAGCTACAACCTTATTTAACCTTACCTATTCCTCTGACCTTTGAAGGACAAGTGGAGCTGACTTTACGTGATTATCGCTACCGTGTTCCTTGGTGTGACACAGCGCAAGGCGTGATGACTTGGGATCAAGGTCAAGTTGGTTCTCCACTTGGTGAGCTAGCGTTAGGAGCGGTGGTTGCTGATTTTACTTGTCAGCAGAGTGTGTTTGAAATAACGGGCGGTCAACAGACGGAGCAAGTAAGCAGTGAGTTTTCGTTACGGCTTCAAGCAGATCGAAGCTTTGCAGCTCAAGCTTGGTTTAAGCCGGGCGCACAATTTCCCGCATCACTGGCTCAGCAGTTAGATTATTTACCCAGTCCAGATAGCCAAGGTCGTTACTCATTTAATCAACAGGGACGTCTGTAAAGTGGTTATAAAGGGGTAAGATGGGCGTGCAGGGGATGCCCTGCACGTTGCTAATCTTTTATCTTTAATATTTCATCCCAAGGCAAATCGGCATCGCCTAATACGATGAAATTGGGATTCTCTAAAGTATCTCGTTCATTATAAGACAAGGGGTCGAGTTGAGTATTTAAGATCCGACCTCCCGCTTCTTCGACAATGCACTGTGTCGCGGCGGTATCCCACTCTCCGGTTGGCCCTAAACGTAGATAGCAATCAACCGCCCCTTCGGCGACTAAACATGCTTTGAGCGCCGCGGAACCTAGTGGGATTAAATCGTAATTCCATTGGTGGCTTAAACGCTGAGTGATGCGATTAATGTCTTGTCGGCGACTGATGGCGATAGCGATTGATTGACCGGCTAACTCATGCTTATGACTATAAATACGCAGACTTTCTGACATATCGGGAATTTTCCATGCCCCTTTGCCCTGATAAGCATAATAAGTGACGCCAGAAACGGGTCCATACACCACCCCCATCACTGGTCGGTTATGTTCCACTAAGGCAATCACAGTCGCGAAGTCTCCGCTGCGCGCAATAAACTCTTGGGTACCATCGAGAGGGTCAACCAGCCAGTAGCGCTGCCACGTTTCACGGGTTTCTAAACCAATATTCGCCGCTTCTTCAGAAAGAACCGGAATGTCTGGAGTGAGTTCCATTAACCGTTCAGTGACTAATTTGTGGGCGGCGAGATCGGCGCTGGTGACTGGCGTTTCATCACTTTTTACAAACGATTCGTAAGATTTATTCTCGTATATATCAAGAATCAGTTGGCCTGCAGAGCGGGCAATGCTGATCACATCAGGTAAAAGATGAGAGAGATCTTTGGCTGTGGGCATGATATTTCCTATTCGTTTGCGGCAATAGACAAGTGACGAAGAGCCAGCAATAAAGCGGTAATACTGCGAGCTTCACTAAAATCAAGATGGGTTAATAACTCTTCGGCTTGTGCTAAAGGCCAGCGTATGACTTCGAGTGGCTCCGGTTCATCACCAATTAACTGATCTGAGTATAGGTTTTGTGCAATAAAAAGTGTCATTCGACTGGAGAAGTAGGAGGGGGCAAGCACCACTTCTTTGAGCGGTATTAAACGATCGGCTCCCATACCAATCTCTTCTTTTAATTCGCGAACAGCAGCTTGTTCTGCGGATTCTCCAGCATCGATCAAACCTTTGGGAAAGCCGAGTTCATAGCGCTCTGTGCCTGCTGCGTATTCCCGAACCAGCAACAAATCGCCTTGAGCGGTGATCGGTACCATCATGACGGCATGACGCCCACTGGGCTTCATACGCTCATAGGTACGCTGTTCGCCATTCGAGAAGCGGAGGTCGAGAGCTTCAATCGTAAACAGTTTAGATTGGGCGACGGCGCGTTGCGCTAAAATTTCTGGTGCTGTTTTCGAGGACATCCACTAACTCCTTGGCAGGCAAACTATTCTTACTATATAAGAAAATGAGATAGGTGGAAATATCTCCCTTTTACTTGCTGTATTGGCCGTACGGATCATATTGACGCCATCAATCGTGCTGAACGTTCAACCCGCGAGAAGGGGGAATACACAAACAGCGTAAGTCACGCCTGCGCTGTTTGTCTCTGATTTAGTAGTAAGAGTGGTCGCCGCGATCATGTTCCGTTGCATCACGTACCGCGGTTAGCTCGCCAGCAAATTGGGCCAATAGTTCTTTCTCAATGCCTTCTTTTAGAGTGACATCGACCATCGAGCAGCCATTACAACCACCACCAAATTGCAGTAAAGCGACACCCTCATCGGTAATGTTCACTAAGCTCACGTGACCGCCATGCCCAGCAAGTTGAGGGTTAACTTGAGTTTGAATCGCATACTCAACGCGCGCCATTAATGGGGCATCATCGTCTACTTTGCGCATTTTAGCGTTTGGCGCTTTAAGGGTAAGTTGTGAGCCCATCTTATCGGTCACAAAATCAATTTCAGCGTTTTCGAGGAACGGTAAGCTGAGTTCATCGACATACGCAGAAAAATCAGTGAAAGGGATCACGGTATCGGTTTTTTCTACCGCTTCTGGTGGACAATAAGAGACGCCACACTCGGCATTTTGTGTTCCGGGATTAACCACAAACACACGAATGTTCGTTCCTTCGGGTTGCTGTGCCAAGAGTTTGGCAAAATGAGACTGAGCGGATTCAGTAATAACGATAGTAGTTGTTGACACGACGAATACCTGAGTAATTTTGTAGGTTATTTGCTAGCCATTCTACTCCAGTCGCGCCGAGGATCCAGCCCTTTTTTACTTCGATTATGGCTGGAATGCATCGCTCGGCTCAGGAGTGCGGCATAAGCAATAAATATCAATCCTTTCGATGCCAACTTCAAGCAGTAAATCACATAATTGTCGGATAGTGCTACCGGTAGTGACCACATCGTCGACGATAGCGACATGGTTAACGTGTGGAATCGATAGACGTTGAAATGCACCAGATAAATTTTTCTCACGCTGTGATTTGGTTAATTGTTGTTGAGCGGGAGTGGCTCGAGTGCGGGTAAACAGATGCGGGTCAAACTGGCTACCTACGTGCTTGGCAAGGGGGCGAGCAAGACGCTCGCTTTGATTAAACCCTCTTTGCCATTGTCTGCGCCAGTGTAATGGGACGCAAGTGATCAGCGGAGCTGGCTCGGTGATGCATTCAGCGAGTCGAGCGGCTAAATGAAGCGCTTGCCAAAACTGACGCTGATATTTAAGTTGATGAATGGTGTGGCTCAATGGGAATCGGTAGTCACCGATGCAAAACAGCCGTTGCCAAGGGGGAGGGGTACGTAAGCATTGACCACACTGGGGAGTGAGGGTTAGGCAAGGTAAACCACAGCGCTGGCAACGAAGGCTGGGAGCATACCAAGCTTGGCAGGCGTGGCAAGTACCATGCTGCGCTTGAGGCTCTAAAGGCAGATGGCATAAGGTGCAGGTTGGCGTGAGCCAAGCGTGGGTGATAGCCGATATCCGATTTCGCCACATTGACATAATAAACCTCGGATGATGCGATAGAGATTGAGGTAAAGTATGGCGAAGATAGTCGTCTTAAGAGGCGGGTTTTAGTAGGAGAAAGTGTGAACATGACCGAAAAGCTGTACTGGCAAGTGATAGGCGAAGGGCCTGATCTGGTGCTGATTCACGGATGGGGGATGAATGGTGCTGTGTGGCAGCAAACCAGTCAACGGTTACAAACCCAGTTTCGTGTCCATATCCTGGATTTGCCTGGTTATGGTTATAGCGCTCAATCGTCGGCAGCGAGTTTAGCCGAGATCGCTCAAGTGGTATTGGACCAAGCACCGTCGCAGGCGATCTGGGTAGGATGGTCTTTAGGGGGATTAATTGCTACCCATATCGCGCTGCATTACCCGCAACGAGTTACCCAGTTAGTCACGGTTGCTTCGTCACCTAAATTTACCGCTAGCGAGCAAGAGACGCCAGTATGGCGGGGAATCAAACCACAGGTATTGGATACCTTTACCGACCAGTTGTTAACCGATTTACCCTTGATGATTGAGCGGTTTATTGCTTTACAAGCCATGGGTAGCCCGAGTGCGCGTCAAGAAATCAAAGCGCTTAAGCAAGCGGTATTAGCGCGGCCAATGCCGACTCACCAAGCGTTATTAACCGGATTACAACTGCTTTCCGAGACCGATATGCGTCAGCAATTGACCCAGTTAACCATGCCAGTACTGCGTATGTATGGTCGGTTAGATGGTTTAGTTCCGATTCGTATTGTTGAGGCAGTGCAGCAGTTGCAATCCAATAGTCAGACCTCTATTTTCCAAGCCTCTTCGCATGCGCCTTTTATGACCGAGCAAGACGCCTTTTGTCAGCAATTGCTCAGCTTTGCAAAATAACGGTAAATTTTGTTGCCGATTAGTGAATAAGCGCTAAAAAATCGCCCCGATTGGTCGATATATAGGTTATCCCCAACGGTAGCCTAATCGAAGGGGTGTGCGACACTGAGGAGGACTCGGTTATGATCGTGTCACCGACTAATGTTAGCGTGCCACTTATCGCCCCGTCAGTGAATGTGCAAACAGAGCAAGCGTCACGAGATAATCGGATACGTGCGCCTGTTACGGCACCGGTAGAGCTCACCAAAAGCCAAGCTGAGCGTAAAACCAAAGCAGAGGACAAGCGGCGTAAACAATCCGCTTGGGATCCTGCTGAGCACCCTAACTATGAGCAAGAGAGTGATCAAGAGTCTAAACGACGACAGCGTGAAGCACTACGCAGTGAATTGGATCGGTTGTTTGATTTATTAGCATTATCTTCTTACAGTGAGGAGCAAGGTAAAGGCTATACAATGCGTTTTCGGTTGCCAACGCGGATCATTGATGCGGCAATAACTGAAGGCAAAATGGCGAAACGACGGACAGTGATTAAATTTCATTACGGTCATTCTGTAGCGCCCAATACGCCATCAGAAGTGATAGCGATCCTGTAGTTATCATTGAGCATAAGCTGGAATGATAAGGTGAATAAAAAATCCCCACAGCCAATGCTGCGGGGATTTGTTTTTACCAAGTAGAACCTTGACGATGTGTTAATATTCCTGAAGCTGCAGGGGCGACGTTCGTTCACCTCAATCACATCGCCTGTCTATGCTTATCGGGATAATGAGCGCTGTCCTTGGCTCTCCACCAAAAGCTAGCCTACGGCTGTTCACATGGGTCTCTCACTTGCCTTCTACCTGTAACTCCAAGTGGTTTGGGTGTACGTTGGCGTTATTTTTTCGCTTTAGCAAAGGCGGCCGCAAAGGCACCGCCCATCGCGCCATTTTGCGCCGGTTCATCTCGGCGACGAGGAGGTTGCGAGGTTTGCTGACGCGCTTGAGTGGTGGATGACGAGCGTTGTCCGCGGCTCTCTTGTCCCGGCTCGTCGTTTAAGCGCATGGATAGTGCAATGCGTTTGCGCTGTGCGTCCACTTCCATCACTTTCACTTTAACAATATCACCCGCTTTTACCACGTCTCTTGGGTCAGCAATGAAACGGTCAGTGAGCGCCGAGATATGCACTAAACCATCTTGATGAACACCAATATCAACGAAAGCGCCAAAATTCGCTACGTTAGACACCACGCCTTCCAAAATCATCCCCACTTCGAGATCTTTCATCTCATTGACTCCATCAGCAAAGGTCGCCGTTTTGAATTCCGGGCGAGGATCGCGTCCCGGTTTATCCAGCTCTTTAATGATGTCGGTGATGGTTGGTAGGCCAAAATGCTCATCGGTATAATCGACCGCGCGTAGCGAGCGCAAAAAGGTACTGTTACCAATCAATGATTTAATCTCTTGCTGGTTTTTCTCAGCAATCGCTTTGACCACGGGATAAGCTTCAGGGTGGACCGCTGAGGCGTCGAGTGGATTTTTCCCCGCCATAATTCGCAAGAACCCCGCACATTGCTCAAAGGCTTTGGGGCCAAGGCGCGGTACTTTTTTCAAGCTGGTTCGTCCTTCAAAGCGGCCATGCTCATCACGATATTGAACAATATTTTGTGCTAATGCTGCAGATAAGCCAGCAACGCGAGTCAGGAGTGCAGCCGAGGCGGTATTGACATCAACCCCAACGGCGTTCACACAGTCTTCAACTACCGCATCAAGACGCTTGGCGAGCAACGTTTGGCTGACATCGTGTTGGTATTGACCCACACCAATCGATTTAGGATCAATTTTGACCAATTCTGCCAGTGGATCTTGCAAACGACGAGCAATGGATACGGCACCGCGCAGTGAGACGTCCATATTGGGAAACTCTTTCGCGGCCAGTTCAGACGCAGAATACACCGAGGCCCCCGCTTCGCTGACGATGATTTTTTGTACCTTAAGATTGCCGCGTTTAATTAAGTCGGCAACAAAAGTATCGGTTTCACGTGAGGCGGTACCGTTACCGATGGCAATCAGATCCACCTGATGTTTGTTGACCAATGCCGCGACGGTTTGCATCGCTCGCTCGTATTGATTTTGTGGTACATGCGGATAAATGGTGTCGGTGGCGAGTACTTTTCCGGTTGCATCGACGACGGCGACTTTACAGCCCGTCCGCAGCCCAGGATCGAGCCCCAGTGTTGCACGAGGGCCAGCTGGTGCTGCCATCAGGAGATCTTTGAGATTATTAGCAAACACATCGATAGCCTCAATCTCCGCGCGTTCTTTCATCGCGGCCATCAGCTCAGTCTCCATGTGCATCGAGACTTTAATTCGCCATGCCCAACTGATCACTTGCTGACGCCATTGATCTGCGGCGGCTTGACTGAGGTGCAACTGATAATGTTCGGCGATTAAGGTTTCGCAATACGAGTGGCGTAGGCTCTCATCTTGCTGGGGATCGGCATTTAAGCTCAGAGTTAAGAAGCCTTCGTTACGGCCACGTAGCATGGCTAAAGCACGATGTGATGGCGTTTTACTGATCGGCTCTCGGTGATCAAAATAGTCTTTAAACTTTTCACCCGCTTGCTCTTTACCTGCCACGACTTGAGCAACAATCTCCGCGTGACGGGTTAAATAGTGGCGTATTTTGGCTAATAGGTCGGCATCTTCAGCGATGCGCTCCATGATGATCGCTCGTGCGCCATCCAATGCCGCTTTACTATCGGCAGCGCCTTTATTGACGTCGATATAAGCTAAGGCGGCTTGCTCTGGTTCGATATCCCCTTGTAGCCATAAACGATCCGCTAACGGTTCAAGACCGGCTTCAATGGCGATGTGACCTTTGGTGCGTCGCTTCGGCTTATAAGGTAGGTAGAGATCTTCTAAGCGAGTTTTGTTGTCAGCAGCAAGAATTGCTTGTTCGAGCTCTGGAGTGAGCTTACCTTGCTCTTGAATCGATTTGAGAATCGTCTGACGGCGCTCATCCATTTCTCGCAAATAACTTAAGCGGGTATCTAAGTGACGCAGTTGCGTATCATCTAATCCTCCCGTTACCTCTTTGCGGTAGCGAGCAATAAACGGCACTGTGTTGCCGTCATCAATTAAGCTAACAGCAGCGATAACTTGTGTAGGGCTGACATTCAGCTCGTTGGCAATCTGTTGGCAGATAGCGTGGCTCATCCGTGGTCTCTCTTTTGAACAATCATGCAGGGATTGTACGTAGTCAATTTTTAGCTGCAATGTCTTTTGCTGATGGTTGGCGGTTCAGGTCGATTTTTAACATTGCTCATACCGAAAACTGACCCTGAAATCGAGCTGGAATAGGGGAGTGAAACGATGAATGCTATGCCCTGTTTAGTGAATTAGGTAACATACTGGCTAATAATAAGGTCTGTAACGATGATTGAGGTAGTAGGTGAAAACGAAACTGATTACACGTGCTGGTTATGAAAAGCTTAAGCAAGAGCATGATCATCTATGGCATGAAAAACGCCCGGAAATTACCAAGATTGTTACTTGGGCGGCCAGCCTAGGCGATCGCTCTGAAAATGCCGATTACACCTTCAATAAGCGTTTGTTGCGTCAGATCGATCGTCGGGTGCGCTATTTGCGTAAATTATTGCCAGAGTTGAAGATTGTTGATTACTCGCCACAGCAAGAGGGTAAAGTGTTTTTTGGTGCTTGGGTTGAGATTGAAAATGAAGCTGGCGAGATGAAAACCTTACGTATTGTCGGTCCAGAAGAGATTTATGGTGATGCCAAAGACTACATTTCCATTGACTCTCCGATGGCGCGCGCCTTGCTGAAAAAGCAAGTGGATGAAGAAGTGACAGTAAAAACGCCAACCGGTGATAAACTCTGGTTTATTAATGCCATTCGTTACGAAAAATAGTTACCCCATTGGTTCGTCAAGTTGGGGCTAGGAAAAATATGCACAAAAAAAACAGACCGACTCTGCAAGATATTGCTGATCAAGTCGGCATTACCAAAATGACCGTCTCGCGTTACATGCGCGATCCTAATTCTGTGGCGCAAGTTACCCAACAAAAAATCGCCGCGGTGGTTGAGCAGCTTGGTTATATCCATAACCGTGTACCGGCGATCATGTCTAAATCGTCCAGTCGGGCCATTGGCATCATTTTGCCTTCGCTCTCTAACCAAGTGTTTGCTCATTTGGTGCAAGGCATCGAAGAGGTTACTCAGGCCGCAGGCTACGATACCTTAATTGCCCACACCGGTTATAACCCCCAAGTTGAAGAAGATAAAATCGCCGCGTTTCTTTCTTATCGGGTGGATGGCCTAATTTTAACCGAAACTAACCATACCGAGCGCAGTCGGCAAATGCTCAAATCTGCCGGGATTCCGGTGGTTGAAACGATGGAAATCCCGACTCAGCCGATTGATATGGCAGTGGGGCTGGATCACGAACAGATCTCGTATCAAGTGGTGCAGCAGATGATTGCCCGTGGTCGACAGCAGGTTATCTATCTTGGCGCTCGGTTAGACACGCGAACTCAACTGCGTCGGCAAGGTTATGAGCGAGCCATGCGTGAAGCGGGTCTTCAGCCGATGCAGGTGTCCACTGGTGAGCATTCCAGTTTTACCTTGGGCGGTATTTTGCTACAACAGGCGTTGCAACAGTACCCAGCGCTGGATGGTATTTTTTGTACCAATGATGATTTAGCGGTCGGGGCGATGATGTATTGTCATCACCATCGTATTGCGGTTCCGCAGCAGATTGCCGTAGTGGGGTACAATGCGTTGGATATCGGGCAGGCAATGGTGCCGCGTTTAACCAGTGTGGAAACGCCCCGCTTGGCGATTGGTAAAAAAAGTGCCGAGCTATTGCTGGCGGCACTCTCTGGTCAAGCTGTCGAGCCGAAGGTTTATGATTTAGGCTATCGATTAACCCATGGCGAAAGCTGGTAATTGTTTGCGCTGCCTAGCGATTAACGAGTGAATAAAAAGCTCGCGCCTTGATCCGCCGAAGTCACGTGTTGGCGGGCGAGGGTGAACAGCTCTCGCCCCCAACTCTGTTGATCCTGTTCAGTCAGCGGCGGCTGCGCCACGCGTTGACTTAAATCGTCTAAACAGGTTAGCTCACCCTTGGTGGCATCCAATCTCAGTAAATCACCATCGCGCAGTAATCCTATCGCGCCACCGCGCAGTGCTTCAGGAGAGACGTGGATCGCGGCGGGGATTTTGCCTGAAGCTCCGGATAAGCGACCATCGGTCACTAATGCGATTTTAAAGCCGGCCTTTTGTACGTTACCGAGGACTGGCATCAATTTATGCAGTTCAGGCATACCATTGGCTGCTGGGCCGCTGTAACGAACCACCACAATGCAATCTTGATTCAGCTCGCCGCGTTGATAAGCCGCTTCCACGTCATGTTGTGAATTAAACACCTTAGCGGGAGCCTCAACGATATGATGAGAGGGTTTGACTGCCGAGACTTTGATCACCGCTTGGCCAAGGTTACCGCTCAGTACCTTAATCCCTCCGGTTGATTGAAATTGCTGATGCTGAGCGGCAATCACGCTGGCATCCAGTGTCTCTTGGCAAGGTTGCCAACTGAGTTGCCCCTCGGTTAACACCGGGCGAGTTAATTGATCGGTAAACTGACCGAAAGCGGGCGTGACATCGGTATGCAGCAGATTTCGTTCATTGAGGCGGGTGAGCAGCATCGGTACCCCTCCCGCCGCCTCAAAAGCATTAATATCAGCGCTACCATTCGGATAAATATTGGTTAATAACGGCACGATTTGCGACAAGTCGCTGATGTCCTGCCAAGTTAAGATCAGCCCAGCGGCTCGTGCAACCGCGAGCATGTGAATGGTGTGATTGGTACTGCCACCCGAAGCCAGTAAGGCGACAAGGCCATTGACCAAACTTTTCTCGTTGATCACTGTACTCAGTGGTCGATAACTCGGTGTACCTGGTGCCATAGTGGCAATTGCGTTGGCCGCATAGTCGGTTAAGGCATGACGCAATGGGCTATTCGGTGCAACAAAAGCGGATCCGGGTAGCATCAAACCCATGGCTTCAAACACCAATTGATTGGTGTTGGCGGTGCCGTAAAAGGTGCATGTGCCGGGGGAGTGATAAGAATGACACTCCATATCGAGCAGTGCTTCACGCCCGACTTGCCCTGCGCTGTATTGTTGGCGAATCTCGACTTTTTGTTCATTACTGATCCCAGTACCCATTGGGCCAGCGGGAATAAAAGCGGTCGGTAGATGAGCATAACTGAGCGCGCCCATTAATTGTCCCGGGGCAATTTTATCGCAGATACCAAGCAGTAAAGTGCCATCAAACATATTGTGGCTAAGCGACATCGCGGTGGCTTGGGCTATCATGTCTCGGGAAAATAGTGACATATCCATCCCTGGCTGACCTTGAGTAACGCCATCGCACATCGCCGGTACGCCACCGGCCACTTGCGCTGTGTGTCCACTGAGCTGTAATGCGGCTTTAATGCGCGCAGGGTAATCCAGATACACTTGATGGGCACTGAGCATGTCATTGTAAGCGGTGATGATCGCAAGGTTAGATTTGGTTAAGTCAAGAATGTGCGATTTTTCACTCTGACAAGAGGCCGCAATCGCATGAGCTAAGTTACCGCATGATAAACTGGCTTTGCCTTTTCCTGCGGCGAGCTGCTGAGCGGTTCTGGTTAAGAATACGTGACGAAGTTCACGGCTACGCTGTGCAATTCGTTCGGTGACTTGCAAAAGGAGCGGCTGAGTCATGGTTATTCCTCCCGAGCTTGTAGGGCGAGGATCGCTTGATTGACCACTTCCTCAATGTCACCGTCAATACTGATGGTGAGAACATCGTGTTCTGTTTCGCTGGGGCGTTCTAAGGTAGCAAATTGGCTATCGAGCATGCTGGTTTTCATAAAGTGACCCTGCCGCGCTTGCATCCGTTCTATAATCAGTGCTTTATCACCGTCCAGAAACAGAAACGTCACCTGTTGATTGCCATCGCGAATTTGATCGCGATAGCTTTTTTTCAGAGCCGAACAGACGATGATGCCTTGCTCACTCTTATTTTCTAAGCTAAAAGCCGCGTCACGAATCCGTTCTAACCAAGGGGCGCGATCGTGGTCATTGAGTGGTTGACCTTGGCGCATTTTTTCAATGTTGGCGCGAGGATGCAAATCATCACCATCGATAAATTTTGCTTGCAGACGTTCAGCAATGCGTGCCCCAATGGTGCTTTTTCCACAGCCACTGACACCCATCACAATAATGCTTTTACCAGTCATATCGACTCCTTAGTCCGAGATCTGAGCGAGATCCCAATTTTTAACTTTGCCTAACGAATTGGCTTTATCTTAATCTTGTTATCGGTAACATGTTACCCGTAACTTATAGATTTGTGAACCGAAACACAAACATCCCATTTTTGATAAAGGTGAACGAAATGGACCAAATAGCACATAGCCCTACCTATCTGTTGTTGCTCGCCCTTGCGGCGATCGTTGCTCTACTGTTTTTGATCATGAAGTTAAAAGTCCATGCTTTTGCTTCATTAACGTTAGTCAGTTTCGGCACCGCGCTGGCCGCTGGTATTCCAGCCAATCAAGTGGTTCCGAGCATGATGTCTGGATTCGGCGGCACGCTCGCTTCTGTTGCTTTACTGGTTGGTTTAGGAGCCATGATTGGTAAGATTTTAGAAGTGACGGGCGGGGCAAAAGTCTTAGCTGATACCCTAATAGGTCGGTTCGGAGAACAGCGTGCGCCTCTGGCCCTCGGTGTTGCCTCATTATTGTTTGGTTTTCCGATCTTTTTTGATGCCGGCTTAATCGTCATGATGCCGATTTTGTTTAGCGTCGCGAAACGCTTTGGCGGATCGACACTCAAATACGCTTTGCCAGCGGCGGGTGCGTTTGCGGTGATGCATGCGTTTGTTCCTCCGCATCCCGGCCCAGTTGCCGCCGCTGAGTTATTGGGTGCTGATATTGGTCTACTGTTAGTGGTGGGTTTGCTGGTCGCGATCCCGACTTGGTATCTTGGCTCGTATCTGTTTGGTCTTTATTGCGGTGAAAAATTTAACTTACCGCTCTCTAAAGCCTTTTTAAATGCCGAAGTAATGTTCAAAGACAAAGCGGATTTACCGAAATTTTCTACCGTACTGTTTATTTTGGTTCTACCCGTATTGTTGATCTTCTTGGATACCGGGTTAAATACGTTAGCGGTGGCTGGTGTGCTGGACGGTCAGCAGCCTTGGATTGAATTTTTACGCATGCTAGGAAAAACGCCGATTGCGTTACTTATCACGCTATTGGTGTGTTTATTCACCTTTGCTGGTAAATATGGCATGAGTAAGCTAGAAAAACTGTGTACCGATGCGTTAGCCCCGATCTGTGCCGTTATTTTGGTCACAGGTGCAGGCGGTATGTTTGGTGGCGTATTACGCTCTAGTGGTATTGGCCAAGCCCTAGCCGATGTATTAGCGCATACTGGCATGCCAGTGATTGTCGCTGCCTTTGTGATTTCAACTTGTTTACGGGTTGCGCAAGGTTCTGCCACGGTTGCCTTAACCACCACGGCGGCGCTGATGGCACCGATTGTTGCGCAAACCACAGGTTTGTCAGAGTTAGACTTATGCTTTATCGTGATTGCTATTGCTGGTGGAGCGACGGTGCTGTCTCACTTTAATGATTCTGGTTTTTGGCTCGTCTCTCGCTTGCTGGAAATGGATGAAAAAACCACGCTCAAAACGTGGACGGTAATGGAAACACTACTGGGTAGTATTGCGTTTATTATTGTCGCCACTCTCAGCTATCTTCTATAAGGTTTAGGTATGATGACTCTTGAACAGCGCTTGGCGCAGATAAAAATTGTTCCTGTGATTGCGATTAACCATGCTCAGCAAGCGCTGCCGCTGGCCAAAGTATTGATGGAAAATGGCCTGCCGTGCGCGGAAATCACTTTTCGTACAGAGGCGGCGCAAGAGGCTATTCGTCTAATGCGCGACGCGTATCCAGAGATGTTGATTGGCGCTGGGACGGTACTGACCACAGCGCAAGTCGATCAAGCTCAGCAGGCGGGAGCCGATTTCATTGTGAGTCCAGGACTCAATCCCACCACAGTGAAATATTGTCAGCAACGTGGTATCGCCATCGTGCCAGGAGTGAATAACCCCAGCTTAGTCGAGCAAGCGATGGAACTGGGGTTACGCACCTTAAAATTCTTCCCTGCCGAACCCTCTGGTGGCGTTGCTATGCTCAAAGCGCTCAGTGCGGTCTATCCGGTCAAATTTATGCCAACGGGTGGCATCAGTGCGGCTAATGTACAGCACTATTTGGATTTACCATCGGTAGTGGCTTGTGGTGGTACGTGGATGGTACCAACGGATTTGATGGATAAAGGCGATTGGCCAGCGATTGCTAAGTTGGTACGAGAGCTATAACGTTTTATCGGTCCTTGGCACCATGCAGAGATAAATGTCTAAGCCAACCGTGATGGTTGGCTTTTTTGATCAGTCGATGCCTTATTTTATCTTCGCTAGCGATGTGTAAGCGTTAAAGCTTGAAATAAGGGGCTTTTTTGGCTTCGATTATCCGTTATGATGAGTAGTCGGACGAAAATAGGTAATAAATGCTAACAATTCTTTAAATTGCTCACCGTGCAACAGTGTTACATTTTGTTTGCCCTCATCTGTGCGGGTGTCATCTCTTTTTAGTGGGATCAGTGGACATGCAAGAAAACTATAAAATTTTAGTGGTTGATGATGATGCGCGTTTGCGTGCATTGCTCGAGCGTTACTTATCTGAACAAGGTTTCCAAGTTCGTAGCGTTGCCAATAGCGAGCAAATGGATCGGCTGTTAACCCGTGAAACTTTCCATTTGATGGTGCTCGATCTGATGCTGCCGGGCGAAGATGGCTTATCGATTTGTCGTCGCTTAAGAAATGCCAATAATCTTATTCCGATTTTAATGCTGACGGCAAAAGGCGACGAGATTGATCGCATCGTAGGTTTAGAAGTGGGTGCGGATGATTATTTGCCGAAACCCTTTAACCCCCGTGAGCTATTGGCGCGGATTAAAGCCGTATTACGTCGCCAAGTAATCGAAGCACCCGGAGCGCCGAGTGCTGAAGATACGATTGTCGAATTTGGTGAGTTTCGTTTAAATCTGGGCACGCGAGAAATGTTTCGTGGTGAGGAAGCGATGCCACTGACTTCTGGTGAGTTTGCGGTATTAAAAGCCTTGGTCACCAATGCTCGTGAGCCTTTGTCACGTGATAAATTAATGAATATGGCCCGTGGTCGAGAATACTCAGCGATGGAGCGTTCTATCGATGTGCAAATTTCTCGTTTGCGCCGTATGTTAGAGGTTGACCCAAGCAAACCGCGTTATATTCAAACGGTGTGGGGCCTAGGTTACGTCTTTGTGCCTGATGGTAAAGCCGCCAGTTAAGATTATTGTCTGCAGCCAGTGTTCAATAGGTTCACTGGCTGTTATCGTTTTATCCCTCCATTATTCTCACACCTTAGGTGCACTATGCGAATCCGTAGTTCATTTACCCAAACGATTCTGCTGTTTTTTACCCTCTTGGTTGCCAGTCAAGCGTATTCCTATTTTGCGCTGATTAATTATGCGCTGATCCCAAGCTTGCAGCAGTTCAATAAAATTCTCAGCCATGAAATCAGTTTGATGTTGGATGATAGCTTTACCGATGCGGAGCCTAATTTAGACAGATCGCTACGTTTGCGGGTGTTGGAAAAGCTTGGGGTTGAGATTTTTAGTGATGATGGTCCGGCGGCGGATGAGTTTCAACGCGCGATCAGTATCGATTTGATGAGTGATAAAATGACCGAAGAACTGGGCTCTCCGACGGAAGTACGCATGGGCGTTGGAGCAGAAAGTTATATTTTATGGATGAAAATCGAACAGTTACCTGAGCAAATCTTACGTATTCCGCTGACTGAATTACGGGAAGATGATTTTGCTCCACTGTTTCGTAACAGTATTTTTGTCGCCGTACTGATCTTGGTCGGAGGATGGTTATTCATTCGTTTGCAAAATCGTCCTTTGATTGCGTTAGAAAGAGCCGCGTTGGCAGTAGGACGAGGGGAGATCCCGCCGCCAATTGTAGAGAGTGGGGCCAGTGAAATTCGCGCGGTAACTCGCGCATTTAATCAAATGTCGCAAGGCATTCAAGCGCTGGAAGAAGATCGCGCTTTACTGATGGCGGGAATCAGTCATGATTTGCGAACGCCACTAACGCGAATCCGCTTAGCAACCGAAATGATGTCTCCTCAAGACAGTTATCTCGCTGAAGGGATCATTAGCGACACCGAGGAGTGTAACGAGATCATCAGCCAGTTTATGGACTACTTAAAACCGGTCGATAAACAAACCTTCCAAGCCGTCGATCTCAATGAGATTGGCGGAGACATTGCCAGTTCCGAAGGTGGTTATGAGCTGCACATTGAAACGGATTTTCAAGCGTCGATTGAACCAGTATTTGGTAATCCGATTGCCATTAAACGGGCGGTGAGTAACTTAGTAGTGAACGCGTTACGTTATGGCAATGGCTGGGTGAAAATCAGTACTGGGGTAACGGCGGATAAACGTATGGCTTGGGTCTGTGTTGAAGACAATGGTCCAGGGATTGATCCGAGCCAAGTGCAAAAGGTCTTTGAGCCCTTCATTCGAGGCGATACTGCGCGAGGCAGTGAAGGTACTGGCCTTGGGTTGGCGATCGTAAAACGTATCGTTGGTCAGCATCATGGAGCGGTAGTATTAAATAATCGTAGCGAAGGTGGTTTGAAAATTCAGCTCAGTTTTCCAACCAAGTAAGCGTGGTAGTCGTCAGTCAGGGATTAAGCCGGTTAGCGTATCGCCAACCGGCTTAATTATTTGAACTCGCTTATGGTTGCTCAGTGACTGTGGTTTCTGACTCTTGGCGAGTCGAGTGCTCCGGCAATAAGAGATTGAGTAGAATCGCGGTAATGCCACCTGCGGCAACACCAGAAGAGAAAATACTTTTGATGATTTCTGGCATAAATTGCAGAATTTCAGGTTTTTGCGCAATGCCTAATCCCATCGAGAAAGACAGTGCCATGATTAAAATCGCTCGGCGATCAAGCTCAACTCGCGAAATGATTCGTACCCCAGCGGCGGCAATCGTACCGAACATGACAATCGTTGCGCCACCCAGTACCGGCTCTGGAATTAACTGCACAAAGCTTGCTACACCGGGAAATAGCCCAAGTAACATCAGCATCGCCGCGATAAAATAACCGACATAACGGCTGGCAACGCCAGTTAATAATATCACCCCATTATTTTGGCTAAAGGTTGAGTTAGGGAAACTATTCAGCAGTGCGGCGAGAGCGGAGTTAATCCCATCAGCCAGTACGCCTCCTTTGATACGCTTCATATAGACTGGGCCTTTGACCGGTTCTCCTGAGACTTCCGAGGTCGCAGTGATATCGCCAATCGCTTCTAACGCCGTGATCAAAAAAATCAACACTAATGGAATGAATAAAGACCAATCAAAGCTTAGCCCATATTGCATTGGGATAGGCAGGGCGATGAGACTGCTTTGAGGGCGCTGTGTGGTATCGACCATGCCGAGTAAGTAAGCCATGATATAACCGACCAGCATAGCGATGACGATAGAGGCAACGCGAATATACGGATTGCGAGCTCGGTTAAGGATCACGATAAGCGCTAATACGGTGCCCGCTAAGGCGAGTTTATCAAGGCTACCAAAGCTACCATCACTCAGTGCGCTGTAGCCGCCTCCGATAGAGACTAAGCCCACTTGGACTAAGGTCAAACCGATTAACGTGACCACGATACCAGAAACTAAAGGGGTAATGATCCGCTGGGCAAACTGCAGCACACGTGATAGTAAAATTTCAGCAAAAGAGGCAACTAAAATGGTACCAAAAATCGCCGCCATCATAGTGGCGATATCCGCTCCGCCCGCTTTCAGCGCGAGGCCCGCGCCAATGATTGGCCCAAGAAAGTTAAAGCTGGTGCCTTGAATCGAGAGCAGTCCCGAGCCAATCGGCCCGAAGGTTCGGATCTGAATAAAAGATGAAAGACCAGAGGCAAACAGCGACATGCTAATAATGGTATTGGTCTGATCGGCCGGAACCCCTAACGCTTGGCAAATGATCAGCGACGGTGTGATGACGGCAACGAACATCGCCAGTAAATGCTGGATCGCGGCGAATAAAGTTTGGGGCAAAGGCGGGCGCTCATTTAATTGATAGATCAATTCAGAGGGACGCGTATCGTGTTGGTGACTCATGATGGTATCCTAAAATGACAGTCGATGACGTGCGCTGAATGGGCCGTCACCGTTGAGTTTTTATCGCCTGTGATTGCTGTTAATCAGGCTCAACTCTGAGTTGACCAAGCCGGATTCTCTGCTTGCTATAGTCCAGTGCTAGTAGAGAAATCGTCATCTTGGTGATTTTGGGCGAGGATTATAGATCCTTAATCAGAAAAAGCAAACGTTTGCTTTTCAATGTGTCAATAAGGGGTAACAGACATTATTGTACGTTCAAGTAACACGAAAACGAGAATGTGGTGAATATTATGCTTTGGCGTAGACTTCGCGCTCACCGAGCCAGCGTTCAATAATCGCATCAGCATGAGTGGGATAGTGATCATGAATGTGCCGCGCTATTCTTTGTACTTCTGGAATTAAGCGTTGATCACGAACCAGATCGGCAATTTTGAAATCAGCTAATCCGGTTTGTTTCGTGCCCAATAATTCACCCGGACCACGAATTTCTAGATCGCGCTGAGCAATCACAAAACCATCGTTGCTCTCTCGTAATACTGCTAAACGTTTTTGTGCGGTTTTCGATAAGGGTGAACGGTACAGCAGCACACAGTGACTGGCGACAGAGCCTCGACCGACTCGGCCACGCAATTGATGCAATTGTGCTAAACCTAATCGCTCTGGATTTTCAATGATCATCAAGCTAGCGTTCGGTACATCGACGCCGACTTCAATGACGGTGGTTGCTACGAGAAGATGCAATTGATTGTCTTTAAAGGCTTGCATCACCTGCTGTTTTTCTGCGGGTTTCATGCGTCCATGGACCAAGCCAATCTTAAGTTCAGTCAACTGGCGCTGTAGTTCTTCAGCGGTATCAGCCGCTGCTTGAGCTTCAAGCACTTCAGATTCATCAATTAAAGTACAGACCCAATAAGCTTGTTTATGCTCATGCAGGCAAGCGTGACGAACCCGTTCGATGATATCACTGCGCTTGGTATCCGGGATCGCCACGGTTTGGATTGGCGTGCGTCCGGGAGGCAGTTCATCAATAATTGAAGTTTCTAAATCCGCATAGGCGGTCATGGCAAGAGTACGTGGGATCGGGGTCGCAGTCATAATTAACTGGTGTGGATAAGCGCCTTGTTTTGCGCCTTTTTCACGTAGCTCTAAGCGTTGATGGACCCCGAAACGGTGCTGCTCATCGATAATGACTAACGCAAGGTGATCAAACTCAACCTGCTCTTGAAAAAGTGCATGGGTGCCGACGATCATTTTTGCGGTGCCGCTGGCAATCTGTGTTAATTCAGTTTGTCGAGCTTTACCTTTTAGTTTGCCAGCAAGCCAAGCAACTTGAATACCTAACGGAGCAAACCAGTTGGCGAAGTTCGCCGCATGTTGTTCGGCAAGCAATTCGGTTGGCGCCATCAGCGCTACTTGATAACCGTGTTCAATGGCTCTGAGTGCGGCTAAAGCGGCGACCAACGTTTTTCCGGAACCGACATCCCCTTGCACTAGGCGCATCATTGGATGGGCTTGGCTGAGATCGGTTTCAATCTCTTGTACGACTCGCGTTTGCGCTTGAGTCGGTTGAAAAGGCAGCTGGGCAAGAAATTGTTTTTTGAGTTGGCCTTGAGTGATGAGAGGCAGCGCCGCGTCTTGTTGACCTTTGCTACGCACCGCGAGCATGGAGAGGTTTTGCGCTAATAACTCCTCGATGATCAGGCGAACTTGAGCGGGATGACGCCCTTCATCAAATTGGCTCAGATCGATATCAGTAGGCGGGCGATGCAAAATATGCAGCGCTTGAGCGAGGCTGATCTGTTTATCGTACAATCCATCAGGCATCAGTTCTTGTACCGCGGCTTTATCGAGTAGCGCAAGAGCTTGTTCGGTTAAGCTGCGCAGTGTGCTTTGCCTTAGGCCTTCCGTGGTTGGATAAACAGGGGTCAGGGTTGCCTCTTCGGGTTGTGTTTCTTGTGGCTGAGTATAAAGCTGATAATCGGGATGGATGATCTCCAGTCCGTGATTTCCGGGTTTGATCTCGCCAAACGCATAAATCACCTTACCAATCGCAAAGCTATTTTTCATCGCTGCAGTAAAATTGAAAAAACGCAGCGTGAGAGAGCCATTACCATCACTGATCTTTACGGTGAGCATTTTCCGCCGCCCAAAATGGGTATCAGTGGCGGTTATTTTACCTTGGACTGCTGCCCATAAGCCTGGATGTAGCTTGACCATCGGATAGATGCGTGAGCGGTCTTCATAACGCAGTGGAAGATGAAACAGCAGATCCTGTACATTGCTTAAGCCAACTTTAACAAGCTTTTCCGCGACTTTAGCGCCGACACCCGATAGCGATGTTAATGGTATTGCGGAAAGAAGCTGCGACATAATATCAACCAGTTAATCAGAAATGGTACGTGTTATTCAATCATTGAGCTGTGTATTTGTACAGTTAAATTATGCGCGCTGCATCGCGTCCCACCACTTTTTATCAGCGATGATCTGCCCTTGATCGTCCAGTAATGGGTATGCCAATCCTTTACGTTTGGCGACTTTAGCCAGAACCGGATGACCGCGTTCAAACAAAATACGTTGAATCGTTGCTTGGGATAGGGCGCTTTGCTCGCGGTCATACATCCCGGCTTGCTGACGCTGGCGCTGCGCTTCATATAAGATCAGCGCACTAGCCACCGAAACATTCAAGGATTGAACCATACCCACCATGGGAATAACAATATCATGATCGGCCAATTGTAAGGCCTGTGGCGAGATGCCTGACTTTTCACTGCCGAAAATGATGGCGGTGGGTTGGGTGTAATCAATCGCTCGAAAATCGATAGCGTGCTCGGATAAATTGGTCACCAGTATTTGCATGCCAGTCTCTTTTAAGTGACTGACGGCCTCTAGCGTGCTGTTGTGAGTCTGGACTTCAACCCAATTGCGCGCCCCAGCCGATGTGTGGCTTAAGGTACGCATTTGTTCGTTTGGCCATACAGCATGAATTTGGTGTAACCCAACCGCATCGGCGGTGCGGATCACTGCAGAGACATTATTCGGTTTGTGGACTTCTTCCAAACAGACGGTTAAATCGGTTTGACGGGCTTTAAGCACATCTTGAATGCGTTGATAACGTTCTAAATTCATAAATCTATTTATGTGCTCGCGTTGTGCTGCACACCTTTTCTTAGTCAGTCTATTGCTAATAAAAAAGCCCTGATTCAGGGCTTTCTGTGCGTTAAAGGGTTAGTACTTTCTACGCCGCACTTTTAAGGCGTTTGGCATCACGCGGATTTTTCGCATGATCCCCGCTAAGTGGACTCGGTCTTTGGTGCTTAACAGTACCGTCACGGTATACAAACGGCCATCGCGCTCTTCGGTAGAGAGGCCGTGAATGTTTGAACCGGTATTGGAAATAACATTGGTTAAATCGGCCAGCGCACCTTGACGATTGTGCATATCCACCGTCAGTTCAGCGATAAAGTCTTGGTCGTAATCTTTGGTCCATTCCACCGCCATGTATTTATCGGGCTCTCGTTGGTAGCCGCGTACATTTGGACAGGTTTCACGGTGTACAACCAAGCCGCGTCCCGGAGAAACATGAGCAATAATCGAATCATCAGGGATTGGATGGCAGCAATTAGCGAAGGTTAATAAAATGCCTTCTGCGCCGCGGATAGGTAATTTTTTCTTCGCCGAACCGTCAGGGTTTTCTGTTTCGTTGAGCTCATCGGCATTGCCCAGTAAGCGACGTGCGATGACGATACTCATTAGTTCACCCAAACCAATCGCGGCGAGTAAATCTTGCTCGTTAGCGATTTTAAGTTCACTTAATACATGGGCAAAATTTTCTGGGCTGATGTCGGCCAGTGAGCGCTCACCGAGGGCGTGGTTGAGCAGTCGGCGACCTAAGGTGATTGACTCTTCGCGGCGCATGGTTTTCAGCACTTGGCGAATTTTAGTTCGCGCCCGAGAGGTCACCACATAGTTGAGCCAAGCGGCGTTTGGTCTTGCGCCGGGCGCACTGATAATCTCAACGGTTTGACCATTTTTAAGTGGTTTGCTCAGCGGGTAAGGGTTGCGATCGACTCGTGAACCCACGCAAGTATTGCCCACATCAGTATGAACCGCGTAAGCAAAATCGACCGCGGTAGCGCCCATCGGCAGTTCCACGATGCGCCCTTTGGGAGTAAAGACGTAGATTTCATCGGGGAAGAGATCCGATTTTACGTTTTCAATAAATTCAAACGAGTTACCCGCGCTTTGTTGTAGCTCAAGTAAACTTTGCATCCAACGCTGGGCTTTGACTTGCGCCGTGGTGCCTCCTCGTTCGCCATTAGCTTTATAAGACCAATGAGCGGCAACCCCTTTGTCGGCCATTTGATCCATATCTTCGGTGCGAATTTGCACTTCGACAGGGACGCCATGTGGGCCGACCATGGAGGTATGTAACGATTGATAGCCGTTGGCTTTAGGGACCGCGATGTAATCTTTCACTCGCCCTGGGCGTGGTTTATATAGGCTATGGACTTGGCCCAATACGCGATAACAGGTATCGGCAGAGTCGACAATCACTCGAAAAGCATAGATATCCATAATGGTGTGAAAGCGCAGTTCTTTAGTCTTCATCTTGTTATAGATGGAATAAAGATTTTTCTCTCGGCCAACCACTCGCGCTGAGAGGTTGACTTCTCGTAAGCGATCTTCAATTTCACTATGGATGCGTTGAATCATCTCTTTGCGATTACCACGAGCCGCTTTGACCACTTCTTTGAGGACCCGAAAGCGATTCGGATATAAGGCTTCAAAACCCAGCTCTTCGAGCTCAGTTTTAATATTATGGATACCTAAGCGGTGAGCGAGAGGGGCATAGATCTCTAATGTTTCACGGGCAATTCGCCGTTTTTTATCGGGACGCAACGCACCGAGCGTACGCATGTTGTTCGTACGGTCAGAGAGTTTGATCAAGATGACTCGAATGTCTTGCACCATCGCTAGCACCATTTTGCGAAAATTTTCCGCTTGGGCTTCTTTACGATCGCGAAACTTGAGTTTATCCAGTTTAGACACACCATCGACCAGTTCGGCGACAGCGCTCCCAAATTGGGCTTCTAGTTGTGCTTTAGTGGCAGAGGTATCTTCGATAACATCGTGCAGCAAGGCCGCTTGCAGTGTTTCTAAATCCAAACGCATTTCCGCTAGGATTCGAGCCACTGCAACAGGGTGGATAATATACGGTTCCCCGCTTGAGCGGGTTTGCCCTTCATGAGCATCTCTTGCCACTAGGTAAGATTGGCGCAGAGCCTCTATTTGAGGCTCTGTGAGATATTCTTGGACAACACTTTTGAGGCTATCGAATAGATACAAATTTCAGGCCCGTCAGTTGAATCCTTGCTGATACAGAATTAGCGGTTATGAACGATGCTGCTTACCGCGGCTAATTCTGCTGCTTCTTGCTCTTGTTGCTCTTGACGCTCACGATTATCAAGTACATCTTTCGTGATCAGACCTTCTTCGATTTCGCGTAGAGCGATAACCGTGGTCTTATCGTTCTCTTCCGGCACTAGAGCGTCTTTACCGCCCGTTTGAATTTGACGAGCGCGGCGAGCCGCAATCAGAACTAAGTCGAAACGGTTGCCAACTTTTTCAACAGCGTCTTGAACAGTTACGCGTGCCATGAGAACTCCAAATAGTTAACTAAAATAGGGTTGATTGTAAAGTATACAGCCTAACGCTAACAGATACTAGCGACAGGCGATGCCCAAATTACATCGTCATCCAACGCAAGTCAGCCGTGTTAGTGATGGCGACTTTCGTTGGTGGACAAGGCGGGGTTATTCCGCCAATAAAGCCGCGATCATCGATTGATATTTAGCGGCTTGTTTATCTTGCTTTAATCTTTCTGCGCGTAAGATGGCTTTAAAGTCCATCAAAGCGACATCGAAGTCGTCATTGACGATCACATAGTCGTATTCACAATAGTGAGAGATCTCAGAGCGAGCTTCGCTCATACGTTTAGCAATCACGGCTACGCTATCTTGTCCACGTGTATTCAACCGGCGCTCCAGCTCTTCCTTGGAGGGCGGTAGAATAAATACGCTTTTTGCGTGAGGCATTTGCTGGCGAATTTGTTGCGCGCCTTGCCAATCGATATCTAGGAAAACATCAATGCCTTTCTCTAGCGTATCTTCGATCCAGACTCGCGAGGTTCCGTAGTAATTACCGAACACTTCGGCGTATTCAAGGAATTCACCTTGCTCAATCAGTGCTTCAAATTGTTCTTTTTGCACAAAGTGATAATGCACGCCATCTTGCTCTCCAGGCCGCATTCCACGAGTGGTATGTGAGACGGAAACCTTCATCGCATAGGTTGGGTTTCGTTCCAATAGTCCTGCAATTAGGCTAGATTTTCCTGCGCCACTAGGTGCAGAGACAATATACAGAGTACCTTTGCCCATTTATTCGGTTCCACGTTTGAGTTGGAAGATGAGAGAAACGCTATTTTATCATTGTAAATTAACGCTAGTTTTATCTTAAGACTAGCACTGACCCAGTGTAATGCCGTTTAGAAAGTGGCAATTTAGGTCAGAAAAATGGACGCGAAGAGTAGCATGATCCAGCGGATCGGCTCAAGTAAAAGCTGTGGCTATCTCGATAGGCTAATCTGTGTACAGAAAAATTTCTTATTGAAGATAACGATTGCTTAATAAGTAACCCTTGCGAGCTTATCCTGTTTGCGTATAATCGCCGCCCTTAATTCAGCAATTGTTGTTCGATTAAGTAACATTATTAACTGAAGCTGCGGCTTTCCTTTGGGTTCCCTCGCCCCCAAACCAAACTAAAAAGGTCCAATATGAGTCCGTTTACTCCTGCTCAGTTGCGCAAAGCGCTGGTGTATTTAGTGTTATTTCATTTGGTGATTATTGCGTCAAGTAATTACCTTGTTCAACTACCGTTCACACTCTTCGGTTTTCACACCACGTGGGGCGCGTTTACGTTTCCTTTTATCTTCCTTGCCACCGATTTAACGGTACGTATTTTTGGTGCTGGTTTAGCGCGTAGAATCATCTTTTGGGTGATGCTTCCTGCGCTTGCGGTTTCCTATTTGTTATCGGTAATTTTCTTTGAAGGCCAGTTCCAAGGTTTCACACCACTCAGTGAATTTAACTTGTTTGTTGCGCGTATTGCGGTAGCGAGTTTTATGGCTTATTTGCTGGGGCAGATCTTAGATGTGCATGTCTTTAATCGCCTAAGACAGATGAAACAATGGTGGGTAGCGCCAACCGCGTCAACCCTATTCGGTAATGCACTGGATACAGTAGCCTTTTTTGCAATTGCTTTTTACCAAAGTCCAGATCCGTTCATGGCTGAGCATTGGACTGAGATTGCTTTGGTCGATTATGGTTTGAAGCTCTTGATCAGCTTAGGTCTATTTGTTCCGATGTATGGGGTGCTACTGAATTATTTAATTAATAAATTGACCTTGGTTAAACCCGAAACGTCAGGTAAGCCGATCAAGATATGAATAATCAGCCCAGCATAATGCTGGGCTGAATTGCACTTAAAGCGACGGACCGTTTAATGTTAGCCAGTCATGCCTTACTCGAGACAGCAAAACGCTGATAATCACTAAGCTTATTTTTAACGTTGGGTTAGTTTCGCTGACACAATAAAAGCAATAATCGATCATCGGCTGCTAGCTTGTACCAACCGGCTGTTAAGTTTTCTTCTGTCGCAGGGATCTGTAAATCTTCGCTAAAATCTGCGCGGGCACCGGCCTCACAATCCACGACTTGAGGTACGCGTCTGGCATGCATTCGTCGTTCAAAAAAATATAAGTCAACCAGAACTAATGCAGAGTAGCGTTGATTAACGCTGGCATTATTAATATCAGCGGCAACAAAGCGCAGTGTTTGTGGGTAAAGATAACTCCAAGGTCGCCAGCCTGAACTTTCTTGCGCTGTGCGTATCACTTCAACGCCAGCAGGTAATAGACTGCGTTGATGGCTAAACCAGGTGTATTCTGAGTAAATCTGAAAACCCAACATGCCAGCTCCGGCAAATACCGGAATAATCCAATTAGGTAGTTTTTTCAGGGTGATCGCTCTCAATAACAAGGCGATGCCTGCGGCGCCTAAACCAGCGGAAAAGGTGGCAATTAATTCCCAAAACATACGGTCATCCTACTCAAACATAGTGTCTTGCTAAAAATTCGGGCTTTCAGTTGAAAGCCCGAGTGTACAGTGGTGAGTTGATGTTAATCTTGTCACCTTGGTTGCGATTGATTAATGGTCAATCGCAACACCAGCGCCTTTTGGATAACGAACACTTTCTACCAAGTCCTGGATTTCTTTTGGTGGTGGCGCTGTAACCGCGGATACCGCAAAGGCAACAGCAAAGTTAATCATGGCACCCACAGCACCGAATGATAGCGGTGAAATACCATAACCGAATGAGCCAAATAGCCAGTTATCCGGTGTATTGGGCAGCATATTCGTGCCCGGGATAAAGAACCAACCTAAATAAGTAAAGATATAGAGTAGAGTCACAATTAAACCAGTTAGCATACCGGCAATGGCACCAGCGCTGTTAATACGCTTAGAGAATATCCCCATCATCAATGCTGGGAATAAGGTTGCTGCTGCGATACCAAAGGCAAGGGCCACCACCTGCGCAGCAAACCCGGGCGGATTGAGCCCTAGATAGGTAGCCAGCAAGATAGCACCGGCCATGGAGATCCGAGCGGCTAACATTTCTCCTTTTTCACTGATGCGTGGATTAATAATATTTTTGATTAAGTCATGACTAATGGCTGATGAGATGGCTAGTAACAAGCCTGCGGCGGTTGATAATGCAGCGGCAATACCACCGGCGGCGATTAAGCCGATAACCCAACTTGGTAAATTGGCAATCTCAGGGTTGGCTAATACTAAGATATCATTATTTACCGTTAACTCATTGCCAGCCCAGCCGCGCTCTGCCGCTTTTTCAGCAAAAGCAGGAGTGTCGTTGTACATTTGGATTCGGCCATCATTGTTTTTATCATCCCAGCGGATTAAGCCAGTTTGCTCCCAAGTTTGAATCCAGTCAGGACGTTCTGCGTAATTAAGCGCAGGCGCACTAGGACCATCAGGATAAAGGGTGGTTAACAAGTTTAAACGTGCCATAGAGGCAACCGCTGGAGCAGTTAAATACAGTAAGGCGATAAACACTAAGGTCCAGCCAGCCGACCAACGTGCATCCGCCACTTTCGGTACCGTGAAGAAACGGATAATAACGTGTGGTAAGCCTGCCGTACCTATCATTAATGATAAGGTAAACAGTACCATATTCAGTTTATTACTGACGTCAGCGGTGTAATCTTGGAAGCCAAGTTCACTGACAATTTCGTTTAATTTCACCAGCAGTGGTAGGCCTGATTCAGTGTGAGTACTAAACATACCGAACATCGGAATCGGATTATTGGTTAGCTGTAATGAAATAAAAACCGCAGGAATGGTATAGGCAATAATTAACACTACATATTGAGCAACTTGGGTGTAAGTAATGCCTTTCATACCGCCGAATACGGCGTAAATAAATACCACAGCAGCAGCGATCCAGATCCCCGTAGAAGAGCTGACTTCTAGGAAGCGGGAGAAAGCGACACCTGCGCCGGTCATTTGACCGATAACATAGGTCACGGACATGATAATTAAACAAACAACTGCCGTGATACGAGCGCCTTTGCTGTAAAAGCGATCACCGATAAAATCAGGCACGGTAAATTTACCGAATTTACGTAGGTAGGGTGCTAACAGCATGGCTAAAAGGACATACCCTCCCGTCCAGCCCATTAAGAAAGAAGAGTTGGCATAACCACCGGCAGCCAGCAAACCCGCCATCGAGATAAATGAAGCAGCAGACATCCAGTCGGCGGCGGTTGCCATACCGTTAGTAATCGGATTAACGCCACCACCGGCGACGTAAAACTCTTTCGTTGACCCAGCGCGGGCCCAAATGGCGATACCGATGTAGAGTGCAAAAGAGGCACCAACAAACAGTAAGTTGATTGCAAATTGACTCATGAAAATTACTCCTCTACACCAAATTTTTTATCTAACTTGTTCATTTTCCATGCATAGATAAAAATGATCGCGATAAAGGTAATAATTGAACCTTGTTGTGCAAACCAGAAGCCCAGATCCGTCCCGCCAATATGAATGTCAGCGAGCATCGGGCGCAGCAAGATTGCAAATCCATAAGATACTAAGGCCCAAACGATCAGGCTAATTGTTATGTAGCGCAGGTTAGCGCTCCAGTAAGCAGCGGCGTTGTTGTTATGATCAGCCATAGTTGTGTCCCTTCTTCCCTGTAATGTTAAATTATTGTTACTCTTGAAGGTTAGCAGGCTTTATGCTAGCGATCTGTGCAACTTTAGTCGTGATGGGGGCTGTTTTATTTGCTTGATTTATAATGGTTTATTTTTGTTTTTAGCGGTTTTTTTAGTGAGTAGAGCGAAGAGATTAGCCAAAGGTATAATAAGCGCTATTCGCTCAGTGAGGCGTCTTTGCTGGATCTATTTTGTCTAAATCGTCATTTGTTTACATAAACTTTTCGTTACTGTGTCATAAAGTAGTGCACAATATAGACCAAAGACAATGTGTTAGGGCGATATCATTAATCGATGATAGGAGGATACGTGGACGCAGTTACCATTAATAGTTTTTTTCTGATTGGAGCATTACTGATCGCATTAAGCGTTTTGCTCAGTCCCGTATCATCCAAATTAGGCATTCCAATTTTATTGGTGTTTCTCGCCGTCGGTATGCTGGCGGGAGAAGATGGTTTAGGGGGCATTGTTTTTGATAATTACCCCTTGGCTTATTTGATTGGTAATTTGGCGTTAGCAATCATTTTGCTGGATGGTGGGATGCGCACTCGGGTGGCGAGTTTCCGTGTCGCTTTATGGCCATCGATCTCCCTCGCTACTTTTGGGGTGGCGATTACCACCATGCTGACAGGCTTGATGGCCATGTGGCTCTTTGACCTGAGTTTATTACAAGGGATCTTAGTCGGTGCCATTGTTGGTTCTACGGATGCGGCGGCCGTTTTCTCGTTACTTAAAGGTCGCAGCCTAAATGAACGGGTAGGGGCGACACTGGAGATTGAATCGGGCACCAACGATCCAATGGCGATATTTCTTACTGTGACTCTGATTGCTGTATTGGGTAATCAAGGCCTAGATTTAAGTGCTGGATTTTTAGCGCTGAGTTTTGTTCAGCAATTTGGTGTTGGTGCGTTGATGGGCTTGATCGGAGGTTGGCTATTGTGGAAGTTGATTAACCACACTCAGCTACCTGAAGGGCTCTACTCAATCTTAACCGTCAGTGGTGGTTTAATCATTTTCGCTTTGTCCAATGCTTTAGGTGGTAGCGGTATTTTGTCGATTTACTTAGTCGGTTTACTGCTCGGTAACCGTCCAACTCGTGGTCGTCAATCTATTTTAAACGTGCTGGATGGCATGACGTGGTTGGCTCAAATTGGCATGTTCTTGGTGCTAGGGTTATTAGTCACTCCTTCTAATTTACTGGATATTGCTTTACCAGGATTAGCTTTAGCGTTTGGGATGATCGTCTTTGCGCGTCCGTTGTCGGTGTGGATAAGCTTACTGCCCTTTAAAAGCTTTACCGCTCGTGAAAAGTGGTTTGTCTCTTGGGTGGGGTTGCGTGGCGCGGTGCCGATTATTTTGGCCGTGTTTCCGATGATGGCCGGATTACCAGACGCGCAGTTGTATTTTAATCTCGCATTTTTCGTGGTTATGGTCTCCCTAATCGTGCAGGGAGGCTCACTAACTCAAGCGATGAGTTTGGCTAAAGTGGAACTGCCCCCAAAACCCGAGCCGATTTATCGTACTGGTGTCGAAGCTTTTCCTGCCAGTCAGTGGGAGCTGTTTGTCTATCGACTCAAAGAAGATAAATGGTGTATCGGTGAACCGCTACGCAACTTGTTTATGCCGGAAGGAACTCGAATTGTGGCAGTGTTTCGCGATCAACAATTGCTTTATCCGTCCGGTAGCACTCAGCTACAAGAGGCGGATATTCTTTGTGTCTTAGGTCAAGAGAACGATCTTCCAGCTTTAAGCCAATTGTTCAGTGAAGCGCCAGAAAAAGCCTCGTTGGCTCGCTTTTTTGGTGATTTTTTCTTGGACATTAATACCAAGTTGGTCGATGTCGCATTGTTGTACGGTTTAGATTTAGGTGATCAATCGGCAAATATGACGCTGAAAGAGTTGGTTGCTGAGCAGTTAGGTAACAGCCCTGTATTGGGGGACTATTTTGAATGGTACGGCTTGCAGTGGGTGGTAGCGGATGTGATCGATTGGCAAGTGACCAAAGTCGGTTTACGCTTACCTGCCGAAGAGGAAGAGTCGACAGAATAAGTCCTATAGTTAATTCAATGGACTGGCAGTGAGCGTGGGTGATGACGCACACAGCCAGTCAACTACCATTCGATTTGTTTGAGCAAAATCACCGCTTGAGTTCGGTTGGTGACATTGAGTTTGCGAAAAATTGCTGTCATATGTGCTTTAATGGTCGCTTCAGAGACATTTAATTCATAGGCGATTTGTTTATTCAGTAAACCGTCGGAGAGCATCCCTAACACTTTATATTGTTGGGGCGTGAGCGTAGCGATTTTCTCGGCTAAATCATTGCCTTGATTAGGCATGTCCGCTAATCCTGCGGGGAAATAAGGTTCGCCATTGAGTACCTGATTAAGGGCGCTGATCAAGCTGCGCATATCGCTCGATTTAGGAATAAAACCAAACGCACCATGATGTTTGACTTGAGAGACTATCGCTGATTCTTCACTGGCAGAAATAACCACGATGGGCAACTCAGGGTAAAGCGCGCGCAATTGAATCAAGCCCGACATGCCATTGGCTCCGGGCATTTTCAGGTCGAGCAGCAGTAGGTCAACATCCGCTTGCTGGCTTAATAAGCTCAATAAAGCGTCTAATGAATCTGCTTCAAGTAAATGAGCCCCGCTGATCGCCATATGCACGGATTGAAACAGCGCATTACGAAACAATGGGTGATCATCAGCGATAATAATGGTGTAGGTCGAATCCATGACGTTAATTACTTTTGAATATTTAGTTACAGAAATTATTGTCTTGTTTGTTGATAGTCACAATGGCGATGAACTAAAAGTCTGAACTGTATCGCCTTTTTATTGTGCTCAATGAAAAAAGCGTCAAATGGGTAAGCACTTGACGCTTAATAATAGGCTTCGTTTACGAGCTACTTTTTTAGCCTATTAGCTGGCCGGTTTCTCAAACACCGCCACAGACCAAGCCGGAACCGATAACTTACCGTTATTGACACTGGCTCCTGCACCAATCGAGTTCGCGCCAGCATCTTGCTGAATGCTATGCTGCTGATAGCCAGTAGCGTCAAAGTTGGCAAAGTTTGCTAAAGGTTCTGGTGAGGCGTTAATTACCACTACCAAACCTTGGCGCTCGGCATCAATCGCACCGTCAAAACGCTCACCGCTATTATCCATGCTCATGACAATCACACCAGCAATTTGCTCGCTGCCTGTGTTGTGGAATTGAACTCTATCGATAATGGTTTGCCCTTTACCTAGAGTAAACAGACCGGATGAAGTACGCAATTGAACCAGCTCATGGAAGTAATTCAACATGGCTTCTTTCTGCGCTTTATCTGGCTGAGCGTTAGTGCCTGCTCCGGTTATCACGTCTTCAATTATCTTCCAGTTTTCGCCATCTTTATCTTCACGAGGTAAACCGATATTCCAGTTGTGAGTGTCCATGGTGAAGTCGACGCGGTTATACCAATCACCAGAGTCGTAAGAGTCACGCTGCATCGATTTAGAGCGCAAGATCTCGCTACCCATATGAATAAACGGTACCCCTTGACCTAATATCGCCGTGGATAAACTCACCGCCTGCATGCGCACGCGATCGGCGGTGGTAACACCATAGGCAATCTTGAACTGGTTATTGTCCCATAAGGTTTGGTTGTCATGTTTGGAAACGTAGTTCTGTATTTCCCAGGCATCTTGCGCATAGCCTGTGGGCTGGCCGTTGTAATCGAGTTCAGAGCCCTTGATTAATTGGTCTTTGCTATCAGTAAATTTAAAATCTTTTAAGTTACCAGCCATACCAACTCGCACAATATCCGTCCAATGTAGCGCGGTGGCACGGTTATTGTCTGTAGCTAGATCATTAGGCAGAACATAGCTCCCACTACCAAAGCCTTGGTTACTACGTAGGGAATCTTGACTATCAAAGGGGCCGCCGCCACGCACAGCATCCCGTAGACGATCCGAGAATGAACCGATCCCCGTACCGGCTAAGTTAAGCTGTGTCGCTTGCTTGAATTGACGATCATTGGCCACTTCACCAAAGTTCCAACCTTCACCATAGAAGTAGACCTCAGGATTGGCCTGTTGCGCTACTTTGAAAGTGCCTAGAATTTGCTCAAGTGGGTGATGGCCCATTAAATCCCAACGGAAAGCATCAATTTTGTATGCTTTAGTCCAAGTATAAATGGAGTCGTCAATGAGCTTCGCAAACATCCGATTTTCTGGCGCGGTATTCGAGCAGCAGGTGGAGGTTTCCACTTGACCAGAAAACTCGTTCAAGCGTTGGTAATACCAAGGGACAATTTTATCGAGTACCGACTTATCTGAGACGCCAGCTTCATTGGTGTGGTTATAGGCAACGTCGATCACCATGTTCATGCCAATCTCTTGCTTCACCGCCATCACCATCTGACGAAACTCTTTAATGCGCGTTGTGCCATCAGGGTTGGTTGAGTAAGAGCCTTCGGGAACGGTAAAGTGGAAAGGATCGTAACCCCAGTTAAAGCTATCGACATCGCGCACAAAGCTATTTAGGCGCTGCACCACTGGGTTTTGTTTAGTGTCATTGCCTTTTAGCTGATGGAATACCGCTGAAATGGTCATGCTATCGCTACAATAATGGCCAAAATCATCGTCGTTTTTCACCGCGGGCTGTAATTGACACAGTTTACTGAATGGCTGATCAATATCGGCCACTTTGGTTGGGTCTTCATTAATGGTAGCAATATCAAACACCGGCAGTAGGTGTAGGTGAGTAACGCCTGAGTCTACTAACGCCTTTAAATGCTTAACCGGTACGGTGTCTGGCTGAGCAAAGGCCGTATATTTACCACGGTGGACTTTCGGTGTGCTGTCATCTAAAGCGGAGAAATCGCGCACATGGGCTTCATAAAGCACAAACTGAGCAGGGTTGGTTTGCGAATGAGGCGCTTTTAAGTCATCCCAACCGGCAGGTTTAAGGTCAGGATGATAGAGATCCACCACTTGGCTATATTCTGAGTTCATCGCCAAGCTAAGTGAATACGGGTCCGTGACTTCATAGCTTTCCACTTTATCCGTGGCTGGATGATAAACCGTTACTTGATAGCGATAAAAATCGCCATGCTTGAGGTTGGTGTCTTCTACTGACCAACTGCCGGATTTGGCATCAAATTCCATTTTTATAGGCGTTTGGGCTTTTTTATCAGTACCATAAGGGATCAGCTTGACGGATTGAGCGGTTGGCGCCCAGAGACGGAAAGTGGTTGTATTACCATTTGTTAGCGCGCCGTATGGCAACTTGACAGCTTCATCGGCATAGAGAGCATCTAAGGCTCTGGCGGGTTGCACTTCTGTGACTTGAATTACTCCTTGATTATCACTAGCAACTAACCAGAGCTGACCTTTGACTAATTGTTTCAATTGCTCTTCGCTATAGTCAAAACTAAAACCAACAAAGTCATCTTTGAGATGTGGTTTATCTGATGTCCAATCATCGGCGGCTCTAAGCTTAGAGGTGAACTGGCTATCAAAACCAGTTACCGATTTATTGGCGGAATCAAAACTAAGCTCACCTTGCGCTGAGTGATAGAGTGTTACTGAGGTTGCCTCTTTATTGCCGACTAACAAAGTCTTAGCGTCAGCAAATATAGCACTGGCACCGATGACATCCACTTGGCCTTGTGGCAAGCGTGCTAATGGTTGATAAAAGACTTTATTGGTGCCTTTAAATAGCATCCCAATCGCTCCAATCACCCCTTGTTGAGCAAACTCAAACTTTAAGTTATCGGTTTGATAATCGCCATTGCCGTTAGTATTGGCGATAAGGTTTATACAATCACCATTGTTGTTTATGGGTAAGTCCCAATAAGCGCCATAGGTTGGACTGAATCCAGAAGGGCGGAGTCCCGGCCAGATTGTGTCTCCGGCATCGTAACTGCTGCATTCGCCGGCGTTCCAAACATGTAGTGTAAAATCGCTTTCGTCACCATCTTGACTATTAAGATAAATACGTAATGTATCTTGTTTTAAGTGACTTCTAGCAATTAACTCAGGGTAAACGGCAGCTACTCCTTGTTGAGTATAGACGCTGGCATTTTCCCCTAGTTGGGTTAAGTCAATTTTCGTATCAAGTTCACCCAGTGGTTTATCGTTACCAAAGTGAGGGATCATATTGATGCACTGTGAAGCATCTTGCCTGTAGGGTAGGTGCCAGTAAGCTCCGAAGGTGGCATCAATCCCATTAGGAACGAGACTATTGTTCCACTCGGTATTGCTTCCTGCATAGGCACGACAATGGTTATCGTTCCATACGTGGAGAGTGAGCCCTTGATAAAGTTCGTTATCGCTAGTTTGACTACGTAATGTGGGGTCAGCTTTATAAAAAACGGTGACCGTTTGTGTTTCTGCGGCGATATTGTCATCCGATGACGAGTTACAACCGACCAGTAAACCGCCTGCCAAAATGGGCAGCATGGCTTTACTTAATGTCGAAAAGTTAGGTTTGTTCACGTTCTAAGTCCCTAGTTTTCTATCTAATCTATAAAAAGTTAATTAAAAATTTCATAGAATTAGTGAGGTTATGAGTTCACTGGATATGCTAGGGATAAGTGACCTATACAAAATGTGAGCCACCGCGGTAAAGATTTTTTAGAGCGATAAAAATTACAATCTACGAACCATTATCACGTTTGGTAGGTTGAATGGCGTTCGGTAAGCGCACACTTTGCAGGATGAGCAAGGGGGATGAGTTGAAGAAAATGTACAGCAATAGCCTTATTGGCCAAGTAAATGCTTAGCTGCTGAAGCCTGGCCTCTGGTTATGATTATCGTAAACGGCGTGTGGTATCACAAAAAAGAGAGAGATATTTAACAAGGGAAATAAAGATGGCAGATAAATCGATGGGGATTTATCTGCCAAGCCGATTAGCGTTGAAATTTTTCTAGATGAGCAAGAAAAGGATGTTCGGCCATAAAGCCGGTAATACGTGCTTGAGGTCGTCGGTTTCCTTGTCCATCCCAGAAATCGATGGTCGGTAAACCAAGTACTTGCAGATGTTGTAAGAGTTCAAAATCTTCCGGCTCACTACGGGTGACATCCACTTGCAGTAATACAAAGTTTTTTAGCTGCGCTTCAACGGCGGGCTGGTGAAAGGTATAACGCTCAAATTCTTTACACGCGACACACCAGTCAGCGTAAAAATCGAGCATCACCGGTTTTCCGGCTGCTTTAGCGTCGAGCAAAGCTTGATTAAGCTGCTCGACGGTTTTAATCGGTTGAAACTGAATGTTAGCTTGCTCAGCGCTGTAATGATTGGGATTCAGCCAATAACTCAGCAGTGGTTGAGCAGAGAATAATAAGCCGAGGATAGCGATGATCCCTATCAGGCTTTGTTTCCAGCCTGCAAAAGGTAAGCTGTTTTTTGCATGATAGAGCCAACCGAATGCGCTTAATCCTAACGCCGACCATAATATCGTGCTCCATAAGCTAGGGATAATTCTCTCCAGTAGGAAAATGGGTGCGGCGAGCAGAACAAAACCAAACAAGATCTTGATGCGATTCATCCAATCCCCTGCTTTAGGCAATAACTGGTTACCGAATACGGCGACAGCGATTAAGGGAATTCCCATGCCTAAGGCCAATGCGTAGAGCGCCACGCCCCCCGTGACCAAATCACCACTTTGTGCCACGTAGAGCAAGGCTCCCGATAAAGGAGCTGTGGTGCAAGGAGAGCAGACTAAACCCGAAATTGCGCCCATCATAAACACGCCGCCAAGCCGTCCACCTTGTTGGCGCTGACTTAAGCTACTTAGCCAAGTTTGCACGCTACTTGGCAGTTGCAAACTGTATAAACCAAACATCGATAACGCTAAGGCGACAAATAAGACACTCAATGTCATCAGGACATAAGGGTGCTGCAAAGCGGCTTGAAATTGTAAACCCGCAGAAGCTACCACTAAACCCAATAAGGTGTAGGTCAACGCCATCCCTTGCACATAGACCACACTTAGCAGCAATGCGCGGCGTTGTGAGATAGCTCCGCCACCAAGTACGATACTGGTTAAAATTGGGTACATGGGTAATACGCATGGGGTAAAAGCCAAGCCAATACCGAGTAATAAAAACAGCAGCGGAGTCCAAGCACTGTGCGCTAATCGATTCGCTAAAGAATCTTGTTGTGAAGTGGCAAGGTTGGTTTCGTTAACGGTCGTGCTAGAGATAGATTCGCTGGATGCTTGGGCGATGACGGGTTCCAGATCAATAACCCGAGTTTCAGGTGGGTAACAAAAACCTGCGGCGGCGCAGCCTTGATAGCGCACGGTCAATGTAGCACCAGATTGGGCATTGTTCAGTGATACGTTTATCGACAGTGGCGTATCATAAATCATCACATCGCCAAAAAATTCATCATGATACGGCTGTGCTTGCGGCAACACGTAATCGGCCAACTGGGCGTTTTTAGCCTCAATGGTTAGGCTACTTTGATATAAATAGTACCCTGGCTTGATCTGCCAATCTAAAAATAGTTGATCAGCTTGTTGGAAAAAAGACAGCGGAAAGGCTTGATCGACCGGAGCAAAGCGCGATGCTCCGTTTAACTCAAATGAGGGATTAACGGTCAATGTGGCCAATGCCGGCGTACTGATTGCCGTACTCAGCAGCAGTAAAAGAGAAATAAATAGACGCATCATCACTAGAATATCCAAAACACGATTGGCTTTACTATATAGACAACGGGTTGGAAGATACAGTGCAGCGCTGGGCTTAAGCCACCCCTAAGCGACTTTTGACAATCCGCTCACAGGCTTCGACACGATTGGCGTCGCGCGGAATCACGAGTACGGTATCATTACCGCCCACGGTACCAATGATTTCGCTGTGCGGATCGATATCAACCAAACGAGCAACTAACTGAGCGCTGCCCGGATGGGTCTTGACCACCACGACGGATTGGTTGTGAGTAATAAATTCAATTTGCGAAGCAATCGAAGATTCAACGCGTACTGGTGCGGTTTCTACCGTGATGCAATAAACTTTTTTACCACAAGCATTACGGATTTTGACCACGCCGAGCTGAGAAAGTAAGCGTGATACGGTTGATTGGCTTACGCCTTCAAAACCCAGTTCAACTAAGCGCTCGCGTAATTCATGTTGATTGGCGAAGCTTTGCTGTTGTAGCAGCCTCTTGCAGGCCGCGGTTAATGAGCGTTCATCAGCATCAATGTCAGGGATGGTTCGGTTCACGGTCGTGCCCTCGTTTAACGATTAAGCAAACATCATTCTGGAGTTGAGCATATCACTTATTGATTTACGGCTTATTGCGGCAGATCACCAAATAAAAAACTGCATTATGATGATTAGTTAGTTGTTTAAATGGATGAACAACGAGGTAGGGAAAATCACGAGCCGGACTTCGGCTCGTGATGTAGTGAGAGGAAGATAAAGGGTTATCGATCAGTCACCGAGGGTGGCTACCATCACCGCTTTAATGGTGTGCATCCGGTTTTCTGCTTCGTCAAACACAATCGAATGTTCTGATTCGATCACTTCATTAGTGACTTCAACCCCTTGTTTTAGCTCTGGGTAAGCTTGGGCCAACTCTTTGCCGACGGTGGTATCTTCACCGTGGAATGCCGGTAAACAGTGCATGAATTTGACATGCGGATTACCTGTGGCTTTAAGCATGTCCATATTGACTTGATAAGGCAGCATTAACTGGATGCGCTCGGCCCACGCTTCTTTGGCTTCACCCATCGAGACCCAAACATCGGTGTAGAGGAAATCACAACCCATGACGCCTTCTTGCACATCTTCAGTTAGGGTGATTTTTGCTCCCGTTTCTTCAGCAATTGCGCGGCAAGTGGCAACCAGTGATTCTGTTGGCCAGAATGCTTTTGGCGCGACGAGGCGAATGTCCATGCCCATTTTCGCAGCGCCGACCATTAACGAGTTACCCATGTTATTGCGCGCATCGCCTAAATAAGCAAATTTGATTTGATGCAGTGCTTTACCACGGCCGTGTTCGAGCATGGTCATAAAGTCAGCAAGAATTTGCGTTGGGTGGAACTCATCGGTTAGGCCATTCCATACCGGAACGCCAGCGTATTGGCCGAGTTCTTCGACAATCTCTTGGCCAAAACCACGGTACTCAATCCCATCATACATCCGACCTAGTACGCGAGCGGTGTCTTTCATCGATTCTTTGTGGCCGATCTGTGAGCCAGAAGGGCCAAGGTAGGAGACTTGCGCGCCTTGATCAAAAGCCGCGACTTCAAAGGCGCAGCGAGTGCGGGTCGAGGTTTTTTCGAAAATTAAGGCAATATTTTTGCCTTTCAGGCGAGGCTGTTCATAGCCATTGTATTTGGCTTTTTTCAGCTCAATCGATAAATCTAATAGATGCTGGATCTCTCTTGGTGTGAAATCAAGCAGTTTTAGGAAGTTACGGTTACGTAAATTAAAAGCCATGATGTTATCCTCGTTTTAGGCGCTAGCATGATGTGCGCGAGCGCTGAGTATTTCGCTGATTGACGTGGTGACAACCTAGATTGGTGGGAGGTTGTCATCCAGCCTGAAACCTAGTATTTAATGGTCACGAATGATATTGGTCCCCGCTTGACCTTCTAAAATGGCTACCGCGTCTTCCAGAGCTCCAATGCCTACCAGACGGCCACCTTGTTTAATAAATTCACAGGAAGCTTGAATTTTCGGTCCCATAGACCCTTCGTCAAATTGATAAGCCGCTAATTCACTTGGCGTTGCTTGACGCAAAGCATGTTGAGTTGGGGTTCCCCAGTCGAGATAAACCGCATCGGCATCGGTTAAAATAAGCAATGCATCGGCGCCAATTTGTTTGGCGAGAAAGGCGGCTGACATGTCTTTATCGATCACCGCTTCAACGCCCACTAGTTTGCCTTGCTGGTACTTAACTGGAATGCCGCCACCGCCAGTACAAATCACTAAATGGCCATCGGCAATCAAGGTATTGATGGCTTGATGTTCAACAATCCCCGTTGGTAGTGGGCTTGGCACCACACGGCGGAAATACTGGCCATCAGGTTTTACTGTCCAATGGTATTTTTCTGCCAAAGCTCGCGCTTCTTCGGCTTGATAAACCGGGCCAATCGGTTTGGTTGGATTGGCAAACGCAGGGTCATTGGCATCAACGGTCATTTGAGTCAACATACAAGTCACGTTGCGTTCTGGAAGTAGGTTTTTAAACTCTTGCATTAGCATATAACCAATCATGCCTTGAGTTTCACTGCCCAATACGTCAAGTGGATATGGGTTAACTTTTTTGTACTCTAGCCCTTGTAGTGCTAATAATCCGACTTGTGGGCCATTACCGTGCACCAGTACCACATTGTATTGCTCGGCCACTTTCGCGATGGCTTGCGCGGCAATCTGAATATTGTGGCGTTGAACATCCGCTTCTAATGGCTCGCCGCGACGAAGTAAGGCATTGCCTCCTAAGGCGACGACAACAGTTTGTTTTGTCATGGTCATTCTCTCGTTGATGGATGGAAGGAGAACTCTCCTTCCATATCACTCGCCCTAACTTAGATATCATCACGTTCAATGGGGCAGCTCATGCAGCGAGCGCCACCACGGCCACGGCCTAATTCATCACCTGGGATAGGCAGCACGGTGATGCCTGCTTTATCGTATTTCTCATTGGTGTAAGTATTGCGCTCATAACCAATAACGACGCCTGGGCGAACCGTTAGGACGTTGTTGGCATCGTTCCACTGCTCGCGTTCTGCTTCGAAGCTATCGCCGCCGGTGGTGATCATCTGTAGCTTATCAACACCCAGTGCGCGCTCTATGGTATGAATGTAAGAGGCTTGTTGAGTGGCTTTAACTTTGCCAGAAGCATCGCCGGTTAAGCTCCAACATTTCACATCATCTGGAATCACATTTGGATAGACAGAGAAGGTATCTTCACGCATGTGAGTCATGACGGTATCGAGATGCATACAAGAGCGTTCTTGAGGCAGCTCAAGGGCAATCACTTGTTTGGCTTGACCATGTTTAAAGAGCGCCGAGGCCAGTTGTTCCACCCCTTGTGGCGTAGTGCGCTCTGACATACCGATTAACACCGCGCCGCGTCCGATGACTAAAACATCACCACCTTCGATGGTAGACTTATCGTAGTTGCGTTGTTCATCACCGAAATATTTGATGAAGTCTTGGCCAGCGAAGGTTGGGTGCCAGCGATAGATTGCTCTGAGATGGTTAGTTTCACGCTGACGAGCGACTTTCGCCATCGGGTTAATGGAGACGCCACCGTATACCCAGCACGAGGTATCGCGAGTAAATAAATGGTTAGGTAGTGGTTTAATAATGAAATCATCGGCTTTATGCATCGATTGTAAGATAGACGATGATTGCATCGGGAACTGGCCGTAAGACAAGCCACCGGTTAGGATTTTAGCTAATTCAATATGCGGTAAATCATTAAGGAAGCAGCGAACATCGTTGGCAAAGGTTGGTCCAAAACGATTATCTGAGATTTGCGTATGTAACAACCACTCTTTGGCTTCACTGACATCGAGGGTTTCGGCAAGCAAATTCGTTAGCAGCAAAACCTCAACACCTTGATCGCGGAGGGTTTGTGCAAAAATATCGTGCTCTTTACCTGCACGTTCAATATCTAACACATCATCAAATAATAAGTCGTGACAGTTAGAGGGGGTTAAATGAGTTAATGCACGTCGTGGACGATGAATTAAAACGCGGCGTAATTGACCTACTTCAGAACCTACGTATAACTTACTCATAATCGTGTCTCTCTTATTTTGTATACCTTGATTAACTAAAGGTATAATTATTTTGTAGGGTGTATGAGGGAGATTGAAATTTATATTTAAATTCATCTCTTTGTTCTGTGTTTTATATTACCTTGTGTGGATGTTCTTTCTTGGATGTGGCTCACAGTTTACTTTTTATATTAATTTGCCATTTTAGATGAGTTATTAACAAATATTATTCATTTGATAACGTTTAAATCGGCGGTTTTTTAATGGTTTTTTATGGAATAAAATGCTTTTTATTATTGTTCATCAGCCAGTTTTCAGTCTGATAGCATTTGATTTGGAAATATTATGCAAACCATAAAAATGTTGGGTGGTATTAGAGTGGCGAATTTATTCACTATTCGGGATTAGGTAACGGTTTTTATGGTTTTATTTCCCCTAATGTTAAAAAAATAAGCGAGGAAAGATTGATCTAGAACAATTATAAATCGCTGGTGATTTATGGGAGTCTAGAATTAATGGATTAATTTAATTCATGGTTTGATAAATAAAACTATACCCAAACGACTTGAAATTGCAGGTAGGCGGCAAGTGAGTGAATCCCCATAAGCATAGGCAAACTATGTGATTGGGGTAAACGGACGTAGCCAACACCGCTGCAGCTTCAAATAGGAAGGGTATAATTAATCGCAAGTCAGATCGTTGTTGGTAACATGACGATAGGGGATAGTAGGAAAGCAAAAAGCCGCACCAGATAGCGTGCGGCTTTACAGAATAAGAATATGATCAAGCAATGATTTTATTGTTTTGTTATGGCTAGGATGACGTTGATTAAGCGACGTTCACGTGAACCTTTAAAGTAACACACCAATACTGAGCATAATCATAATCAATACACACAAAATTCCCAGTAATGGCGCGACCCATTTTATCCAGCGTACATAAGGGACGCGGGCAATGGCTAAGCCGCCCATCACCACTGCAGACGTTGGTGTGACGAGGTTAACTATCCCAGATGCAGATTGGTATGCCGTCACTACCAGATCGCGACTGACGCCGGCAAAATCGGCCAGTGGCGCCATGATTGGCATGGTTAACACGGCTAGACCAGAAGACGATGGCACTAAGAACGACAATAAAATCTCTAGCCAGTACATCACGTTAATAAACATCACTGACGATAATCCAGTCACGATATGCTCAGCTGAATTGAGTATCGTATCAGTGATCATGCCTCGGTCCATCACCACGACAATACCACGCGCAATCCCGATGATTAACGCGACGCCAAGCAAATCACGTGCACCATCAATAAAGCTAGTGGTGAATTCTTCTTCGCTCATTCTGGCTACAAGACCAATCAGAATCGTTGAACCCAAGAACATCGCCGATATTTCGGCCATCCACCAGCCGGCGACGGATACACCGTAAATCATCACGGCAAAGGAGAGGGCAAAAATGGCTAAAATAATTTTGCGAGTGGTAGTAAAAACTAAGCTTTCTCCGTTACGGTTACCTAAAAAGTGTGCTTGGTTTTCTTCATATTTATCGTAAACAATCGACTTACTTTGATCGGCACGAACCATTTTCGCATAGCGCATCACGTACATGACACAGATGATCCAGCCGACTAATAAAATTGCAAGACGCAGGAAAATACCGTCGGTAAAAGGAATCCCCGCTGCGTTGGCGGCAATCACGGTCGCGAAGGGGTTAATGGTGGAACCTAAAGTACCAATGCCAGCCCCTAGTAATACGGTTGCCGCTGCGACTACTGGGTCAAAACGAGCTGCCATCATCACTGGCACTAATAGGGTATAGAAGGGGAGTGACTCTTCTGCCATGCCGTAGATGGTGCCTCCCGCGGCAAAGAGTGCCATCAGGATGGGGATCATTAATTCCTCTCGCCCTTGTAAGCGCGAGGTGACTCGTTCAATACCCGCGTCAATCGCTCCCGTTTTGGTGACTAAGCCAAGAAAACCGCCGATGATGAGGATAAATAACGAAACATCAATTGCCGCCGCTTCGTAAGTCGTATGATCATAAAAACCATCAATGGGAGCGAGAAGTACATCAATCACACCCTGTGGATTACCTTCGGTTGGAGCATAAGTACCCGCAATCGGCACTTCTTTACCGAGCTCGGCATTCATGGTTCGTTCATATTGACCAGCAGGGACTATCCACGTGAGTAATGCCACAAAGGCAATCAGTAAAAATAAAATGGTATAGGCAGAGGGAAACTTTAAGTTAGCAAAAAAGCCTTTCTTATGGTCCGTTGGTAAAGTTTGGCTTGTCATAGCGTTCTCCTTACATTTAGATAATCTGGCCTAAATGTGCTTGGTGGCTAATATTCACTTTTTAATCAAACAGCATGGATTTTATTAATCAGTGAATTAAATGAAATATATGATATTAAAATGTTGAGTGAGGTTTTTAGACGGATGCTTTAATGGGTTTTATTTTAAAGATAGTAAGTTTTATTATCTTGGCTTTGCTTCACATAATATTCTTAGATATAAAAGGCGAGAGAATGTTGATTATTTGTTTTAGGGTATTTGTTTATGAATAATGAAATAATATTCTCAAAGACTACTCTCTTTTTAGACTCATCTTGGTCAGTTGTGCCTAAACAGTAAGCTTGCGCTACAGGATTGATTATTTAGAACGTTCAGGAAGAAATATTATGCACTTTTGATAGTGGGTATGAACAGTTGAATTAATCGAAGTTTGTTTGATTTATATCAAAAATAATAAGGGAGCCTGAGCTCCCTTTGATGATGGTTAGTATGAAAATTAGAGGAAAATATTCGCTAAGACTAAACCAAAACCGATACTGAAGATCATGCTCAATAAACCCGGCAGCATAAAGCTGTGGTTAAAGATGTACTTACCGATCCGCGTTGTCCCTGTGCGGTCAAAGTCAATCGACGCAATGATCGGGCCGTAGTTCGGAATAAAGAAATATCCGTTAACTGCGACAAACACCGCAATGATGATTGCAGGTGGTAAGCCTAAGGTAATCGCAACCGGTACCAATACTGCTGTGGTGGCTCCTTGGCTATTGACCATCACCGATAGTCCAAATAGGGCAAAAGCAAAGGTCCATGGCGCAACTTCAACCAGACCAGATACCGCTTCTTTCACCATATCGCCGTGACCCGCGATGAAGGTGTCACCTAGCCAAGCGATACCGAAAATGGCCACGATTGCGCGCATCCCGGCATGGAATACAGAGCCTTGAGTAATGGTATTGCCGTCCGGTTTACAAATCAGGATGATCAGGGCTGCAATGGATAGCATCACGATTTCAATCGTATGTGCCATGCCCATTGGTGAGCCATCAAAGTGCGGACGCAAGCTAGGAATCGCGCCCATAAAGACCACGATAATCGCACCAAATAGGAACAGAGAAACCGATGTTTTGGCCTGTGGCGTGATTTGAATATCTTCCACTTTCATCTCTTGTTCCATTTCTGCACGGAACTCAGGGTCTTGTAGACGACGTTGATATTCTGGATCGTCTTTCAGCTCTTTACCGATTTTATTGACAAAAATACAAGCACAGGCAAGGCCAAGGAAAGTACTTGGAATGGTGACGATCAATACGTTACCCAAGGTGATCCCTTGCGGTTCTAAGAAGGCCACTAATGCCACGACGGCGGCCGCGATAGGGCTAGCCACAATCGCAAACTGTGATGCGATGACTGCCATACCAAGCGGACGCTCTGGGCGAATACCACTACGACGACTGACTTCTGCGATCACGGGTAATACCGAGTAGGCTACGTGTCCAGTTCCAGCCATCATGGTAAAAAAGTAAGTGACTAATGGGGCGATGAAAGTGATATGACGAGGATTTTTGCGCAAGATGTTACTGGCGATTTTGATTAAGTAATCTAAGCCGCCGCTGCCACCACCGCCATGATCATCAGCATCACATCAATCGGTGGACTGGTTGGACGCATACCAAACACAAAACTGAGAATGGCAAGACCAATCCCCCCCATGACACCCAGTCCGATACCACCAATCCTTGCCCCGATTAGGATACATCCTAATACGATAAGGAACTCAATTATGAACATCTTATACTCCTAAAAGATTATGGGAAAATCCGCTTTACCGCCCAGTGTTAAGCTAACGCAAGGCTGTGAATTCATAGGTTTATCTTATTTTTTAGTCTCAATGGAAGGTAGCCAACGCTTTTAATTAATTACCATGATTTAGAATAAGTTTTGGCGACTTTCCATCTGGCAAAAACCAAGAAGGCTCTGAATCAGAGCCTTCTTGTAGAGTAAATCGAATTACTCGTAACGTTTTGCCTTGTATTTAGGGTACATCAAGTTGTCGACTGAGAAAATATCGTCCAACTCTTCTTCAGTGAGCAAGCCACGCTCCAGTACGACCTCACGGACGCTTTTGCCCGTTTCGGCACAGATTTTACCAACGATGTCACCTTCATGGTGGCCGATGTAAGGGTTAAGGTAAGTGACGATGCCGATCGAGTTAAACACATAGCCTTCACAAACCTCTTTGTTGACCGTAATGCCATCGACACACTTATCACGCAGGTTAACGCACGCGTTAGAAAGCAAGGAGATAGACTCAAACATCGCTTGAGCAATCACTGGCTCCATTACGTTAAGCTGTAATTGACCCGCTTCAGCGGCATAAGTAATGGTGTTGTCATTACCGAAGACTTTAAAGCACACTTGGTTAACCACTTCAGGGATAACCGGGTTAACTTTGGCCGGCATGATCGATGAACCCGCTTGTAATTCAGGTAAGTTCAGTTCATTGAAACCCGCACGAGGGCCAGAGGAGAGCAAGCGCAAATCGTTACAGATTTTCGAAAGCTTCATTGCTAAGCGTTTCAGCGCGCCATGAGTCATTACGTAAGCACCGCAGTCGGACGTTGCTTCAATTAAGTCTTCAGCAGGTACCACTTCTAGGCCAGTGACTTCGCCTAAATATTTTATTGCTAATGCTTGATAGCCTGGAGCGGTGTTTAAACCGGTGCCGATGGCCGTCGCACCAAGGTTAACTTCTAATAATAACTTAGAGGTGTATTGCAGAGCACGGATCTCTTCGTTCAGCGTCACGGCCCACGCATGGAACTCTTGACCAACGGTCATCGGTACGGCGTCTTGGAGCTGAGTACGCCCCATTTTGAGAATCTGTTTAAACTCAACGGCTTTAAGTTCAAAAGCGCCTTTGATGTACTCAATCGATTCAATCAGTTTGAGAATGCTGTTGTAAACGGCGATTCGGAATCCGGTTGGATACGCACAGTTGGTGGATTGACTTTTATTAACGTGATCATTGGGGTTAATAAATTGGTATTGACCTTTTTCTTTACCCATCAGTTCAAGGGCTACGTTAGCAATCACTTCATTGGTGTTCATATTGACTGAAGTGCCTGCACCACCTTGGAAAACGTCGGAAGGGAATTGATCCATACACTTGCCGGTTTCCAAAATCAGATCACACGCTTGAATAATATAGTTAGCGACATCTTTAGGGATCACGCCTTGCTCTTTATTAGCGAGCGTGGCCGCTTTTTTGGTCATGACCATGCCACGAACAAATTCAGGGACATCTGAGATCGTAACATTAGAAATATTGAAGTTTTCTATCGCCCGCAGGGTATGGATACCATAATAAGCATCAGCAGGAACATGGCGTTCGCCGAGCAGGTCTTCTTCGATGCGGGTTGCTTGGTTGGTAATAGGGGTTTCAGATAGGGTAGCCATCACAGGATCCTTAAGATAATTGTTCTGATTAGTCACACTTAGCCATCTCTGTCTTAAGAATCCGTTCACCAGAATGGTTGGCTGGGAAAATCTGTCCTGACTTCTTCGCTAATCATACTTGACCAGTAGATAAAAAATAGGAACTGGATCACCTTTCCGGTGCATAACTCCGGAGAGGTTTAGGATCTTTAGCTAAGATCTCACGGTTTGAGTGAATTGGTTTAATAGAAAGTTAAGATATTGAAAATAAGAATTATTTTATGGAATGTTTGTTGGCCTAATCGAGAGTGGTGTTGGGTGAACCTCGTAATCGTATGATTCATCAATCATAGATGGTTAGAATAGTCTGATGGGTGATGAGAAATGACCGGCTGATGACCTAACAAGGTTGCAGTTCCGTGGCCATCACGTTAATTTGAAAAACGTTCAGTGGTGAACGAGGATTCCCATTGGCTCATCAACAAACGGCTGAGCAGTGCAGTCAGGTAAAGTCGGGCTCAGTTAAGGAGAAGCTAGGTTGCTTATTTTATTATGTTTATTTATTGCTTTGCCAATCATTGAAATTGCGGTGCTGATTCAGCTCGGTGGTTTGTTAGGCTTATGGCCAACGCTTGCTTTAATTCTATTTACAGCTTTGGTTGGGGCGATACTGGTGCGTAGTCAAGGTGTCTTGACGTTTCTGTCCGTCCAGCAGCGCCTTCAACGGGGTGAAGTGCCAGCACAGCAAATCATCGAAGGTATGTTGTTAGCTGTCGCCGGTGTTTTATTACTGACGCCTGGATTTATTACAGATGGAATAGGCATGCTCGTTTTGCTGCCTATTCCAAGGGCGCGTTTGGCTCATTACTTAATGGGCTATCTGGTTGTGAATACCATGAGTGGTCCTGACTCGTTTTCCCATCAATCATCACAATCTCGACCGAACGCCGAGGGGGAGACGTTTGATGGTGAGTATGAGTATAAAGAACAAAAGGATCATCCGCGGGACGACTCGAATCGACTCAATTGATTGATCTGTCTGGAGATTCGAGTTTATTTGGTTATTTTTGAATAAAACGTTTGCTTAATGAGAAGGAAACCCTTATAGTTATCTGGCTCTATAGTTAAGAGTTATTAATGAAAATCAAAAGTAAAAGTAAATTCTTAGAATCCCATCGTAAAAGTTGTTATCCTAATATTTCCCTTACATGATTAGCTACATTAAATAATTCATGCTTCAGCACCTTGCGCATTTGCGCAGTAATCCAATGAATTCTATATAAGGGACAAATTATGTCTAACAAAGCAACTGGTACAGTAAAGTGGTTCAACGAAACTAAAGGTTTTGGTTTCCTATCTCAAGACAACGGCGGCGCGGATGTGTTTGTACACTTCAACGCAATCGCTTCTGAGGGTTTCAAAACTCTTATCGAAGGTCAAAAAGTATCATTCGTCGTTGAAAACGGCCAAAAAGGTTTACAAGCTGCTCAAGTTGTAACTCTATAATTTACTGATACTCATCAGAATATTTAAAGGTCGCCTAGGCGGCCTTTTTGCTGTCTGTCATTTTTTAATGGCTGTCATTGATCTTTTCATGGCTTGGTCGTGATTGCTCTCTCCTACGTCAGTGTCTATTGTCGATCCAGTCTATGTCTAAAGCTATCTGCTCTACTCTGCTCTTCGTATCGCTTGTTTGCAAAAGTGTCGGTTTGTAGTTTCTGGCTGTCGGAATCGTGAGCATACCTCACCTTTAGTATCACTTAAGGTTGAGGCGGATTGATCATCTCAGATTACGCATGGAAAACGCGTTAATATCGATCGCCTCTCCTTAAATACTCGGTGGGTAGCTTATTGAGCTCCCGAAAAACCCAATTGACGCCAAGCTTCAAAGGCAATGATGGCTACCGCATTGGATAAGTTTAGACTGCGAGCATTGGGCATCATTGGAATACGAATGCGTTGATTCATCGGTAAGCTATGGATCAGGTCGGCGGGTAAGCCGCGCGTTTCTGGGCCAAACAGTAATACGTCCCCAACTTGAAACTGTGCATCAACATGATGTCCAGTGGTTTTTGTGGTGCAGGCAAAGAGTCGAAATTCACCACGAGCCGTTAAGTAGTCGAGAAAGGCTTGATAATTTTGATGGCGAGTGACTCGGGTGAGGTCATGATAATCTAAACCGGCTCTGCGCAGTTTTTTCTCCTCAAAATCAAACCCTAAAGGTTCTATTAAATGTAAGTTCGCGCCGCAATTAGCGGATAAGCGAATAATATTCCCCGTATTAGGGGCGATTTCAGGTTCATAGAGGGCGATGTCAAACATGGTTGAACGGTTCCTTATCAATAGAGCGCATCAGTATACTGCACAGAAGCTTAGATGTTTATCTTATCGAATGGGTTTACCGTCATCGCTCATTGATCCCGTTGAATCGGTAGGGTGATTTGCACTTTTAAGCCGCCAAGATCACTTCGGCTCGCGCTAACCTGACCACTATGCTGACGAATGGCACTTTCCGTGATTGCTAACCCGAGCCCCGTTCCTCCGCTGTCTCTGTCTCTTGCGGTTGATACTCGGTAAAATGGTCGAAATATTTCATTCAGCTCGCTGTCCGGAACGCCAGGTCCGTCATCTTCAACGGTGATGATGATTTGTTGTGCCACACAACGAAAGCTAACTTGAATCCGATCCTGACTATAGTTAATTGCATTGCGGACGACATTTTCTAACGCACTCATCAATAATTGGGGATTACCAGAAATGTATTGATCAGGAATTGGGTCGAGGAGCAGTTGTTTTTGCATTTGCTCGGCCTCAAACTGTGCATCATCGAGCAATGCTTCCCATAAGCTAGACAATGGCTGTATTTCGCGACTTAAATGACTATTGGTCTGCATGCGAGACAGTTCAAGTAGCTCACCGATCATTCGTTCTAAACGTTGGGCTTCGGTATCGATTCTTTCTAATTCTTTACTCTCTCCTTGCTTACGGCTGGCTAAGGCATTGGCCATTCTTAGGCGAGTCAGCGGTGAGCGTAATTCATGGGAGATGTCTGATAATAAGCGCTGTTGGCCGGAGATCATCTGGTTAACCGCCTGTACCATGCGATTAAAACTACGTCCGGCTTGACGAAATTCTGTAGTGCCTTTTTCCAGTTCAGGGTCGACGATAAACTCGCCCCGAGCAACACGTTGAGCGGCGAGCGCGAGCCGCTGAGCGGGTTGACTCAATGCCCAAGCGAGCCATAACAACAAAGGAGTGCTGACTAACATAACCGACAACAGTAGATGCAGCGGTTTATCAAATAATCTCAGTAGAAATGGTGGCGGCTGATCCCAACGCATGCCCATGAATAGTAATAGATCCTGATCAGCCAATCGAATTGAGACTGGGCCAGAAATCATATAACGACCATACAAACGTTGTTGCGGTTTATCAACCGACTCAATACTGGTGGTAAAGTTCTTTAATGCCTTTAATTGAAAATTTTCATGCCGTTTCGTGGTGAGGATATTGCCCTCTTGATCGGTAACAAAAAAACGCGGCCGCGAACTATGATTACTGCCTGATTCTAGTTCGGTAATGATCCGCGAAAGGTTATTTTGTTGGATGAAACGTTTTTCCAAAAGTTGCTGATAGTCGAGCATTCTTTGCAAGCTTTCAGATGGAAGATCGCGTGATTTACGCGGATCGAGATGTGGTAAAGATAGCACCGCAATCACCACCAGTAGCATGGTTAGCCAGAAAATGGCAAAGATACGGCCATACAGGCTATTGAATTTAGGTAAGCGCATTACTCTTCCGCCACCATTAAGTAGCCACGGCCACGTAAGGTTTTAATTCGAGGCTTGCCATCGACCCGTTCGGGTAATTTTTTGCGTAAATTCGAGACATGCATATCAATGGCTCGATCGAAAGCGGCCAGCCGTTTACCTAATACATCGAGGCTGAGCATCTCTTTGGTGAGGGTTTCCCCTGGATTTTGGGCAAAATGGCCTAATAGAGCAAACTCGGTAGTGGTTAGGTCGAGGAGTTGCCCTTGGCAATAGGCTTCTTGTTTGCCTGGGTAAACTTGTATGTCTTGACACTCAATCACATCCGACGGTTTATGTACGGATTGATGCTGTGTGCGGCGTAAAATCGCTCGAATTCTGGCGAGTAATTCACGATCACTAAATGGTTTGGGAAGGTAATCATCGGCCCCTAATTCGAGACCAATTACGCGATCAATCTCTTCGCCTTTTGCGGTTAGCATCAGTACTGGGGTTGTCCAGTTTTCACGCAGTCTCTTCAAGGTTTCCATGCCATTGAGTTTAGGCATCATGACATCCAATAGAATCAGATCAATCTCATCGTTAAGCGCCGCCAACCCCGATTGACCGTCATTGGCTTCAGAGACGTCAAACCCCTCATAACTGAGGACTTCTTTAAGTAGATTGGTGAGTTCGGTGTCATCGTCAATCAGAAGAATATGTGCCATTGGTGCCTCGTTACCGATATTACTTTCCTAGTCAATGAGCATAGTTTACTGCGAAATCGGCTTGGATAATGGGCTATTAGTGACTATTTACGATTCTTTACGCTCTCTACACGCCACTTTACTCGTCAACTTGTATTGTTTGATTAAGCGCTGCTTGTGCAGCTCTCCCATCGTAACAAGCTTGGAAGGCTAAAGCTTATCAACGATAACTATTGAGAGAGGAAATAATGATGAATATGACCAAGACAATGATTCTCGCTGCAGTCGCCTTACCTTTGGCTATCGGTAGTGCCAGTGTACTGGCTTATGGAAAGGGTAAGCACACGGAGCATCAACAGCAACGATGTGGTTTACACGGTGAAAGAGGTATCGTCAGTCAACTGAACTTAACCACAGAACAGCAGAGCCAGCTAAAAGCCTTGCGCGAAGAACATCGCCAAGCCATGCAAGATCAGCGTGGTCGTGGCTCGCGTGATGAAATGAATACCTTGCGTGAACAAGAGCGAGCGTTAGTGCTCTCTGCTGATTTTGATCGCGCCGCGGCTAACGATCTGGCTAAACAGATGGTGGATAAACAGGTTGAACGCCGAATAAACATGCTCGAAAAACGTCATCAAATGATGAGTATTTTAACCGATGAGCAAAAGACCCAGCTACAAACTTTACAGCAAGAGTGTATGGAAAAGCATCATCGAGAGGGTGGTGAGCCACGTGGGCATAAACACGGAAGTAAAGACAAAGGCCGTGGATAACTAAAGTCAACAGCGGGTGTTACTTTACTGACTTGATGCAATTGAGATGCTGGTGTAGGGTGGTTAATTTCACTCCTTGTGTTACAAAATAACGAAGCAAGGGTAGGCCATTTTATCGCTCAGCACCAAGCTATATCCTGTGCATGGGTCTATTACGTTATGGTTAAAAGTAATGAAGAAAGAGTACGCTCGCTTAGTGACACTGGCTGCCTGGACCGCCACCATTGTGGCCAGTGGTCTATTAATCGTTAAAATAGCCGCATGGTGGGTGACGGGGTCCGTCAGTCTGCTTGCCTCTGTGGTGGATTCTTTACTCGATATTGCCGCCTCTGTGGTCAATTTAATTGTGATACGTTATGCCTTGCAACCTGCCGATCGAGAACATACCTTTGGTCATGGTAAGGCCGAATCTTTAGCGGCCTTAGCGCAAGCGATGTTTATCTCCGGTTCAGCCTGTTTCTTACTCCTCAATGGGGTTGAACGTTTTTTCCGTCCTCATGAACTTCAATCGCCAGAATATGGAATTTATGTCAGCGTGTTTGCCTTATTGGTGACCTTTGGCTTAGTCTCGTTTCAGCGTTACGTGGTCAAAAAAACCAACAGCCAAGCGATTGCCGCCGACTCTTTACATTACCAAACCGATTTATACATGAATGCGGCGATTATTCTGGCCCTCGGTTTGAGTTGGTTAGGTTTCAAACAGGCTGATGCCATTTTTGCCATTGGGATAGGCTTGTACATTTTATACAGTGCGATTGGCATGGCCTATCAGGCCGTGCAAACGCTGCTGGATAGAAAGCTCCCTGATGACGAGCTGGCACAGATTCGGGCCGCCTGTTTGTCGGTTAATGGTGTGTTAGGGGTTCATCAATTGCGAACTCGCATGGCGGGGCCGGTAAGATTCATTCAATTGCATCTCGAATTAGATGATCATATTCCGTTGATTGAAGCCCATCGCATTTCTGATCAAGTTGAAGACAAATTACGCAACCTATTTCCCGGTGCGGATGTAATTATTCACCAAGATCCTTACTCCGTAGTGTTTAATGTGGAACGTAAACAAAAATTATCGACGTGGTAAGGCAAAGTGCGCTCAACTTGACTATATTTCAGTCAGTTTAATTAAAAAACAGTATCCTGATATGAATCAACGAAGCGATAGAATAAAGCTGTAATACTCTTACATAAGTAATAAAGTTACAAAAAAACGCTCAAATAACAGTAGTATTCCTTATCGGGCGAGGTAACATAACGCACAATTTTGTTGCTTGTTTTATTTGAATGAGCACAACCAAAAATGAGTTTTGAATTCTCAAAAAATCGAGGGTGAGCATGATTAAAAATATCGGTGTTTTGACAAGTGGTGGTGATGCGCCCGGCATGAACGCAGCGATTCGTGGCGTTGTTCGTACTGCATTAGGTGAAGGTTTAGGTGTCTATGGTATCTATGATGGTTATCTTGGACTCTATGAAGGGAACATTAAGCAACTGGATCGCTACAGCGTCTCCGATGTGATCAACAAAGGCGGTACCTTTTTAGGTTCAGCGCGTTTCCCTGAGTTTCGTAATGAAGAAGTGCGTTTAAAAGCGATTGAGAATTTAAAGCAGCACAATATTGATGCTTTAGTTGTGATCGGTGGTGATGGTTCTTACATGGGCGCGAAAAAGCTCACCGAAATGGGCTTCCCTTGCATTGGTTTACCAGGCACGATCGATAACGATATTGCGGGTACTGATTACACCATCGGTTATTTATCGGCGATTAATACCGTTATCGATGCGATTGACCGTCTGCGTGATACTTCTTCGTCACATCAACGTATTTCAATTGTTGAGATCATGGGCCGTCACTGTGGTGATTTAACTCTGATGTCAGCGATTGCTGGTGGCTGTGAGTACATCATTACGCCGGAAACGGGGCTGGATATGCAGCAACTGATTTCTAATATCCAAGACGGGATCAAAAAAGGCAAAAAACACGCGATCATTGCCTTAACGGAACTGATGACCGACGCCAACCAATTGGCAAAAGAGATTGAGAAATCAACCGGTCGTGAAACTCGTGCGACGGTACTGGGGCATATTCAACGTGGTGGTCGACCAACCGCATTTGACCGTATTTTAGCCTCACGCATGGGTAACTATGCGGTGCATATGTTGCTAGAAGGGCACGGTGGTCGTTGCGTTGGCATTCAAAAAGAAGAACTGGTGCATCATGATATCATCGAAGCGATTGAAACCATGAAACGCCCGGTACGCCAAGATTTGTATAAAGTTGCTGAAGAGTTATTTTAAGAACGTGGGTTATTCAACCTGAGTGAAGAAAACAATCACCAATCAAAAAAGACCGCATCGCGGTCTTTTTTCTTCGTAACGTTGAATCGAGTACCATGCCTTAAAGGATCATCGGTAACACATCGCTATCTTTACGCTCTAAGTAATGGATGGATTTAATCCGTCGGATGGTTCGGCAGCGGCCACGGATCAACAGCGTTTCGGTCGTCGCGATATTACCTTGTCGGCTAATGCCTTCCAATAAATCGCCTTTGGTGATCCCCGTCGCCGAGAAAATGACATTATCACTGCGTGCCATATCATGGAGTGCCAGTACTTGGTTAGCTTGTACGCCCATTTGGGCACAGCGAGCCAACTCTTTGGCTCCCCAAATACGGTTATCTTCACTATCGCCTTTGACTTGATGGCGAGCTAATAAGCGACCTTGCATATCGCCATCCAAGGCCCGAATCGCCGCCGCAGAAATCACCCCTTCAGGAGCGCCACCAATACAGTACATGGCATCGACTTCGCTATCTGGCATGCAAGTAAGAATCGATGCGGCCACATCGCCATCCGGCACTGCAAAGACCCGTACACCCAGTTGCTGCATTTCGCGTATCACGGCATCGTGACGTGGTTTTGCCAGAGTCACCACCGTCAGTTGGTGTAACGCTTTATCCAGTGCAGTGGCGATGGCCTGTAAGTTATCGGCTAATGGCTTATTTAAATCGATGCAGCCTTTGGTTCCAGGACCGACGACGAGTTTTTCCATGTACATGTCCGGTGCTTTGAGAAAGCTGCCTTTTTCTCCCGCTGCCAATACCGCTAATGCATTGGATTGCCCCATCGCGGTCATTCGTGTCCCTTCAATCGGGTCGACGGCGATATCGACATCGTCACCACCTAAGCCGACCTGTTCCCCGATATAGAGCATCGGAGCTTGATCGATCTCTCCTTCACCAATAACAATTTCGCCATTGATTTCTGTCTTATTCAATAAAATCCGCATTACTTCTACGGCTGCGCCGTCAGCCGCGTTTTTATCACCTCGGCCAAGCCATTGGTAACCTGCCAGTGCAGCACCTTCGGTTACCCGAGAAAAAGCCATTGCTAAATCGCGTTTCATGCTTACTCCAACCACAAATTAAAGAGGATAAAAAAGTTGCGCGGATTCTAGCACATTCATAAGTAAACGTTTGCTATTTAGCGTTGCAAGCCTTGTAGTGGATCAAAAATTTGTCTTTTAAGGGCGTTTTAAGCGAGAGAAGTAAAGATAGCGTCAATTGCGTTGTTTTTTTGACCGAATAGCGAACAAGATCGAATATAGTAAGTGTTTCTCTGCGCATGGCTGAGTAGAATGGTTAAATAGAGTGAATTGAATTCACATCACGGAATAAACAAGGGTAAGTCACATGTCTTTTGAAGTACTAGAACAACTCGAAGCAAAAATTCAAACTGCGGTTGATACCATCGCCTTACTGCAAATGGAAGTGGAAGAGCTGAAAGAAGAAAAACAACAGCTCATGCAAGAAGCGGATGAATTAAAAGCCAGCCGTGCAGAGCTTGAGCAAAAAGCGCAAGAAATGGAGCAAGAGCATACAGCATGGCAAACGCGTATTCGTAGCCTGCTAGGTAAGATGGAAGAGGTTGAGTAATCTCTACCTACGCTGATTGCTAATAACGCCGAACTTTGTTCGGCGTTATTGTTATATACGTTGGTTATTAAGTCACTGCAATCGGGCGTACACCAAGGGTATGACAAAGCGCGTAGGTCATTTCGGCGCGGTTCAAAGTGTAGAAGTGAAAATCTTTTACCCCCTCACGGCTCAGGACTCTAATCATATCAATAGCCTGACTCGCCCCAACTAATTGTCGAGTGACGGGATCATCATCTAATCCTGCAAACTGTTTAGCCATCCACTGCGGCACTTTAACGTGGTTTTGCGCGGCAAAGCGTGCGGCTTGTTTAAAGTTTGAAACGGGTAAAATACCGGGAATGATTTCGGCATCGATTCCGGCGGCAACGCAGCGATCTCGAAAGCGTAGATAGCTCTCAATATCAAAAAAGAACTGAGTGATGGCTCGGTTGGCTCCCGCTTCGACTTTACGTTTTAAATTGAGCAGATCGGCTTGGGCACTTTTCGCTTCTGGATGCACTTCGGGAAACGCGGCCACGGAAATATCAAAATCGTGGCGAGATTTGAGTAGAGCAACTAAGTCAGCGGCGTACATCTCCGGCTTGCCACCACCCGGTGGAATATCCCCACGTAGGGCGACAATACTTTCAATGCCGTTGTGCCAGTAGTCATCGGCGATAGTGATTAACGCTTCGCGGCTGGCATCAATACAGGTCAGATGCGGTGCCGCGATCAATCCGGTTTGATCTTTGATGGCTTTGATGATCGAGTGGGTTCTATCACGCTCACCAGAGTTTGCTCCGTAGGTCACGGAAACAAATTTGGGTTTGAGTTCTTTTAAGCGATGCACCGAGCTCCACAAGGTTTCTTCCATTTGAGGGGTACTCGGTGGAAAAAACTCAAACGAGACATTGATATCTGAAACTTCAGCGATGCTTTGATTTAAAGCGTCGATATGACTGGCGTGCGTGTATCCCATTTTTCTCTCCCTGTGCTAACGACCACAACGCAAACACAACATTCTTTACGTATAGACGTCCATATGTCTACAGAATGTAATGAATCGATTTTAATGTCAACATTACTAGTATGAAGGTTTTTCATGTTGATGCTGAGTAAAATTCACAGATTTAACTGAAGAGAAATTGAGCGAGGCCGAAGCGTCTCTCCCTGTTGTAAAGGAGAGACGTGTTGAATGAGGAGCAGGCAAGCAGAGGTAAGGTGTGTTAATGCTCGCTCATAACAGGCTGGCGAGTCGGTTCAGATCCGATTGAATGGCGCCAGCGGTAACTTCACGTCCAGCACCTGGACCGCGAATGACCAGAGGGTTATCTCGGTACCATTTGCTTTCAATGGCAAAAATATTATCGCAAGGGCGCAAGTTAGCCAGTGGGTGGTCGAGTTCTACGGCCTCTACGCCAACCGAGGCTTGGCCATTTTTCTCTAAGCGAGCGACATAACGGATCACCTTATGTTCTTTTTGGGCGCGAGCTAAGCGCTCAGCAAGACTTTGATTGAGCAAGTGGCTTTGCTCAAGAAAATCATCCAAAGATAAGTGACGCAGTGCCTCTGGCACCAAAGACTCGACCTTGACGTGTTGAGGTTCAATGTTCAGACCAGATTCCCTTGCCAGAATAACCAGTTTACGCATCACATCGGAACCATCGAGATCATGGCGTGGATCCGGTTCCGTCAGTCCTTGTTGCCAAGCTAATTCAACCAGTTCGCTAAATGGAATCGAGCCGTCGTATTGTTGAAATAGCCACGACAGTGTACCCGAGAAAATCCCAGATAAAGCGGTGATATCATCGCCACTTTCACGCAGATCACGCACAGTATGATTGATGGGTAGGCCCGCTCCAACCGTAGCATTGTATAGCCAATGACGGCCAATTTTACTGAAAGCGTGTTTGACTTGATGATAGTACTCACCCTCTGCCGATCCTGCGACTTTATTGGCACTGATCAAATGCAAACCATGCTGCGCCATGGCTAAATATTGCTGCGCTAGATGTTCGCTGGCCGTCACGTCTAAGACAATGGCCTCATCATAGTTACGCAGTTCACCGAGCTGTTGCAGCCAGCGCTGACCATCATTGGGTTGTGCTTCATCTTGATATCGAGCCGCAACTTGGCTTGGATTGATGCCAGCCTCATCAAACCAAAAGGTTTGGCTATCGATAATCGCGACTAATGAAAATTGCATGCCGTAGCGTTTTTCTAATTCGGTTTGCTGCTCTGTAAACAGCTTTAACCAACTGCTACCAATGTTACCTTTACCACAGAGCGCTAAGGCCACGCGTTTTTGGGCTTGAAACAGCTGCTTATGTAAGTCAATGACCCTTTCGGTTAACGTATTTTGTCTTAACACTGCTACTAAGCTGAGCTCGGATTCCGCTGTGCAGATAAACTCAACTGGGCAGGTTTTCAGTTGCTGGTAAAAACCGTGATTATGCTGCGCGTTACGAGTGACGCCTGCACCTACGGCGGCTAATAGTGAATAACCTTCTTTGAGTTTACTCTCTGTGGCGAGTGCCGAATCCTGTAAATAACTGAATACATCACTGGCCATCTCTCGGGTGTAGGCAAGACGAAGTTGATGCTGATCGGCTTGTACTTCAAATGCCAATGGCTCAAGTTGGGCCCGTTTGAGGTGTGCTAATACCGTGTGTTGTAGGCGTTGGAAATCTTGTCCGGCGGCTAACGTCAATTCAATCAGCAGTACATCCTCCAAAGAGGTGATGATTTTTGCTCCTCGCCCAGAAGCGAGAATACGCTCAATGCGTGTCGAGCCCGATTCTGGCTGATGACTAGAGCGTAAATGCAGTTCCATCGTGCTGTGTACGACCGGCTGTAAAGTGCGGCTATGCAGCACGGGAGCTGCCAATCGAGCCAGTTCATTGGCTTCATCTAAGCGCAGCAGTGGCAATAAACAAGCGTCATCCACCACTCTTGGATCCGCACTATATACACCCGCGACATCACTCCAAATGGTGACTCGTTCAACGTCCGCTAAAGCGCCAATCATGGTTGCAGAATAATCGGAGCCATTACGCCCAAGCAGAACGGTTTCCATTGCGCTATTTTGTGCAATGAAGCCAGTAATGATGACGCGCTGCTGCGGGTGCTGAGCAAGAATCTCTTTGAGTAAAGGCGCGGAACGAGTGCGATCAACCTCAGGTTGTGGCCCAGTTTCGGCACGTAAGAAAGCACGTGCATCTTGCGCAATAGCGGGTAATTGTTGCTGATTGAGTAGTGCTGCCAATAAGCGCGCTGACCATACTTCACCATGCGCCAGCACCGCGGATTGTTGGGCATAGTTCAGTGGCGGGGTGAGTGCGGCCAGTTGAGAGCACTCCTGATTGAGTTGACTCATAAGATGGTCGGCGATATCGCCGTTCAGTAATTCCTCAATCAGTTGAGTTTGATACTGACGGATAGCTTGCAGTTGTTGATGTGCCGTTAGACTATCTTTTTCAAGGTGACCGACAAAATCAATCAATTGATTGGTGGTTTTGCCAGCGGCAGAGACCACCACCAGATCGTGCTGCTGCGAATACTGCTGTAAAATATCGACCACATTTCGGTAGCAATCACCATCGGCTAGGCTACTACCGCCAAATTTATGTAACTGCTGCTTCATTAATTTTTTTCCTGTGCTTGATGAAAGGCTTGTTCAAGGTCAGCAATCAGATCGCAAGCCGCTTCCAATCCGACAGAGAGGCGCAGCAGTTGTTGGCCGACGCCAGCTTCGGCAAGGGCAATCTCCCCCATGGCTCGATGAGTCATTGAGGCTGGGTGGCAAATTAAGCTTTCGACGCCACCTAACGATTCCGCTAGCGAAAACAGACCTAATGCACCGACAAAGTATTTGAGTTGTTCAAAGGTGCCTGCAAATTCAAAACTGAGCATGGCACCAAAGCCACTTTGCTGTTGTTTCGCAATCTCATGGCCGGGATGGCTGACTAAGCTAGGGTGATAAATTTGCCCAACCAGTGGTTGAGTTTGTAGGTAAGCGAGTACTTGTTGTGCACTCTCTTCGTGAACGCGCATCCGGGCCGATAAAGTTCGTAAGCCGCGCAAAGTCATATAACTATCAAACGGTGTGCCGGTTGAACCAAGGCAATTTCCCCACCACGCTAATAGTTCGCCATGCTCGGCTATTCGGCTGATGATGACGCCACCAATCACATCAGAATGCCCATTGAGATACTTGGTGGTGGAGTGAATGACAAAATCCGCCCCTAAGGCGATAGGTTGCTGATAAATAGGAGTTAAAAACGTATTGTCTACAGCAACCAATGTATTAGCTGCTTTGGCTTGTTGGCAGAGCTGCTGAATATCGACCACTCGTACTAAAGGGTTAGAAGGGGTTTCGATCAGCAGCAGTTTGGGCTTGAGCGTTAACGCCTCACTCACCGCAGTCGGATCCGATTGATCAATAAACAAGACTTTGAAATCACCTTTTTTCGCTCGTGAGTTGAGCAGTCGATAGGTACCGCCATAACAGTCATGAGGAGCGACAATCCACTCTTGAGGAGACAAAAAGGTCGAAATCCACAGATTGATAGCCGAGGTTCCACAGTTGGTGACAATCGCCGCTTGCCCCCCTTCGAGATCCGCTAGGGTTTGTTCAAGTAAGCTACGGTTTGGGTTACCAGAGCGGGTGTAATCATAGGTAGGCACTTCACCGAAGGCAGGAAAGCCAAAGTTAGTCGATAGATAGATCGGTGGTACCACCGCATGATATTGGCTGTCCGATTCTATTCCTGTGCGAACCGCAATGGTGGCGGGTTGGCGAGTGGTCATAGTGGCTTCCTTTCTGAATCTACAATAAATGGGCTAACGGCAGAGGGGATCTCATCGTCAATAGAGTCACACTTTACTGATCAAAAAAGAAGACGTCAACACATCTAGATGTCTATATGTCTTTGCTTATGGCGGTAAATCCCGCTAAAATTAGGGACTTTGATTAGTAGACTCAAATTCACACAACGAAGGTGCGCAATGGCAGACTGGAATGGCGATTATATTAGCCCCTACGCGGAGCATGGTAAAAAGAGTGAGCAGGTAAAAAAAATCACGGTATCCATTCCGTTGAAGGTACTCAAAGTGCTTACTGATGAAAGAACTCGCCGACAAATCAACAATTTACGTCACGCTACCAACAGTGAATTATTGTGTGAAGCTTTTCTGCATGCGTATACCGGTCAACCTTTACCGACCGATGAGGATTTACGTAAAGACAGGCCAGATGATATTCCAAGTGAAGCGAAAGCCTTGATGACCGCAATGGGTATTGAGTTTGAAGCGTACGATGACTGAATGATGCCCATAAAAAAACCTAGCTATGCTAGGTTTTTTTAGATCAAGGGTCGCGATAAGGTCACCATTAACGACTATTTTCTGCCATATAATTTTCTGGCATGTCGATACGCGCAACACCTGACTCGACGGCGGCTTGAGCAACCGCTTTGGCGACACGTGGTAGTAAGCGCGGGTCCATTGGTTTTGGAATAATATAATCAGTACCATAGCTAAGTTTTTCAACCCCAGCGGCTTTGAGTACCTCACTTGGAATCGGTTCTTTGGCTAATTGACGAATCGCATCGACGGCGGCAAGTTTCATTGCATCATTGATTTCGCTGGCGCGAACGTCCAATGCACCACGGAAAATAAATGGGAAACACAGCACATTATTCACTTGGTTGGGGTAATCGCTGCGCCCAGTACCGAGGATTAAATCGTTTCTCACCTGATGAGCTAACTCAGGTTTGATTTCTGGATCGGGGTTGGAGCAAGCAAAAACAACGGGTTTATCGGCCATTAATGCTAGGGCTTCTGGTGGTAATAAATTCGGGCCAGAAACCCCAAGGAATAAATCGGCACCGGCAATCACATCTTCCAAAGTGCGCTTATCAGTATTGTTGGCAAACAATTGTTTGTATTCGTTTAAGTCATCACGACGGGTATGAATGACGCCTTGGCGATCCAGCATGTAAATTTTTTCACGCATCGCCCCGCATTTAATCAACAGTTCCATACAAGCGACCGCTGCGGCGCCCGCACCCAGACAAACAATAATACATTCATTGAGTTGTTTGCCTTGCAGTTCAATCGCGTTGAGCATTCCAGCGGCCGTCACAATCGCGGTGCCGTGTTGATCATCATGGAAGACAGGGATATCACAGCGCTCGATGAGGCGGCGTTCAATTTCAAAGCAATCTGGCGCTTTAATATCTTCTAAATTGATCCCGCCAAAGGTGTCGGCGATGTTGGCAACGGTATCGACAAACTCATCGATAGTGCGATGTTTGACTTCGATGTCGATCGAATCAAGACCAGCAAAGCGTTTAAAGAGTAGCGCTTTACCTTCCATTACCGGCTTTGATGCCATCGGACCAAGATTACCTAAACCAAGAATTGCGGTGCCATTCGAAATGACGGCAACCGTATTGCCTTTGGCGGTGTACTTGTACACGTTATCAGGTTGTTGGGCGATTTCACGTACCGGTTCTGCCACGCCTGGGCTATAGGCAAGCGCAAGGTCACTGGCTGAATCGGCCGGCTTGGTTAAGGCAATGCCAATTTTACCTGGAGTCGGTAGTGCATGGTAATCAAGAGCGCGTTGGCGAAATGCTTCTTGTGGCGAGAGGTCTTGGCGATGATCATCAGACATAGGGGGAGCTTCTCTTATAATGTTATCAACGAAACTATGATTCTAAAGGATGTCGATTGAGCTGCCTAGGTGGGATTGCGATCACAAACCATCAAATCGGTAAGATGAAGACTGATAAGACCAGATGAGCGTCAAATAAGATAAAGCAGAGAGCAATAACATGACCACATAAAAAAAGAACGCCGGAGCGTTCTCTTTTAATAATCTTCGCGTGAAGTAAGGATTACTTCTTGCTGGATAGAGCACCGAAACGCTTGTTGAAGCGGTCAACGCGGCCACCGGTATCAACGATACGTTGCTTACCAGTGTAGAATGGGTGGCATTTGTCACATACGTCAAGGTAGATGCTTTCTTTAGCAAGCGTTGACTTAAATGTGAAAGCATTGCCGCAAGAGCAAGTTGCGCTGACTTCTTTGTATTCTGGGTGGATACCAGCTTTCATGGGATAACCTCAAATGTAGGCCGCGTCGCTATCCGGATCAATGCCGGACACCACACGTAATGTTAATGATAATATGCAGATGCTAAACCGATTTGCCAAGCATCTTTAAGGCGCGATATATTAATGAATCCACGCCATGGGATCAACTGCTTTCGGCGCTATTTTCACCACTTTTGTTGGTCGAATTTCTGGTTGTCATCCAGTAGACTGTGTTTTCTGCCCCTTTTTATTGCTAACGGATGGTTATGCGCCCCACTATTGCTCGTGTTGCTTTACCGGTTCCTCTTGATAAATCCTTCGATTATTTGATTGCTGACGGTGTGTGTCCTGTGGTTGGCGGACGGGTTTCGGTTCCGTTTGGTCGCCAAACCTTAGTGGGGATTGTCATTGCTCTCGTGTCTGAATCCGATTTTCCTTTGCATCAATTGAAATCGCTGCATGCGGTATTAGATACACAGCCGTTATGGCCAGAAACACTCTATGGGTTATTGCAGTGGTGCAGTCAATATTACCATTACCCTCTGGGAGAAACCCTAGCTAACGCGATGCCAAGTGCGTTGCGTAAAGGCAAAGCGGCGCAATTTGCGGTGACTAAGGAGTGGCGACTGACTGAGCAAGGGCGCAATCAACTACTCCAAGGCTTTGGTCGTGCCATCAAGCAGGCCAAGGTTATGCAGTTATTGCAAGCGGGGCCCGTTTCTCATCAGACCATGTTGGATGAAGCGGTATCAAGTAGCACGCTAAATACTCTGCTTGATAAGCAATGGATAGAGGTGCTTGAGCAAGCTCCGCAGATCGTACCTTGGCCTTCTGATGTTGAAGCTCGGGTTGATAAACCGAAATTAAACCCAGAGCAGGCGATTGCGATTGCGACGGTGAACAGTCAGCCGGGCTTTGGATGCTACTTGTTGCAAGGCGTCACGGGGTCAGGTAAGACCGAAGTGTACTTAAATTTGATCAAGCCTGTTTTGGAACAAGGCAAACAAGCCTTAGTGTTAGTGCCAGAAATTGGCTTGACGCCACAAACGATTCAACGTTTTCGTCAACGTTTTACCGTGCCCGTGGTCGTGATTCACTCGGGATTAAATGACACGGAGCGTCTTAATGCTTGGTTAGCAGCACGGGATAAAGCGGCGGGGATTATTATTGGTACTCGTTCAGCTTTATTGACCCCTTTTGCTGATCTCGGGATTATTATTGTTGATGAAGAACATGATACTTCTTATAAGCAGCAAGATAGCTTGCGTTATCACGCGCGCGATGTTGCGGTCATGCGAGCCAATCTTGAGCAAGTGGCGATTGTCCTCGGCTCGGCAACTCCGGCTTTAGAAACGCTGCATAATGCGTTGAGCAGAAAATATTATCATTTGCAACTCACCGAGCGAGCCGGGCACGCCGTACCCACGAAAAATCGAGTGCTGGATATTAAAGGTGAGTATTTAGAGAGCGGACTCTCTGCGCCGTTGATAGCCGAAATGCGTCGTCATTTACAGCAAGGCAATCAAGTCTTGTTGTTTCTTAATCGACGTGGTTTTTCTCCCGCCTTGATGTGCCATGAATGTGGTTGGATTGCCGATTGTCAGCGCTGTGATGCTTATTACACCTATCATCAACACAGTAACGAGGTCCGTTGTCATCATTGTGGCTCGCAACGTCCGGTGATTCAGCACTGTCAAAGTTGTGGCTCACATCAATTAGTGACCGTTGGCGTTGGGACTGAGCAACTTGAGCAGCAGCTTGCTCAGTTATTTTCTGATTATCGCACCATTCGTATTGATCGAGACAGCACTAGGCGTAAAGGCAGTTTAGAAGCTGCGCTGACCGCCATCCACAATAATCAGTATCAAATTTTGATTGGTACGCAAATGTTGGCCAAAGGGCACCATTTTCCCAATGTAACCTTAGTCGCGCTGTTGGATGTGGATGGTTCTTTGTACAGCAGTGATTTTCGTGCCCCAGAGCGCTTGGCACAGTTATTCATTCAAGTTGCTGGCCGCGCGGGAAGGGCAAGTAAGCCAGGGGAAGTGGTTTTGCAAACTCATCATCCTGAGCACAGCTTATTACAAGCGCTACTGCATAAGGGATACGATCATTTTGCTCGAACCGCTCTGGCTGAGCGGCACGTCGCTCAACTTCCGCCCTACACCTATTTAACGCTGTTTCGCGCTGAAGCGAATCAATCATCGGTGGTGGAAACCTTCTTAAGGCAAGTTCGGCAAACCTTACAAGTTCATCCGTTGTTTGATCAAGCCTGCGTGGTACTTGGGCCAACGCCAGCACCATTGGCTAAGCGAGCGGGTAAGCACCGTTGGCAACTGTTACTACAAACCCCTTCACGTAGCACGATGCAGGCGATATTAACCAGTTCAAAAACGGCTATTCAGTTGTTGCCTTTAGCCAATAAAGTGCGTTGGTCTTTGGATATTGAGCCGCAAGATTTGAGTTAAATCTCTCCCCTCACTCGCTTGATGCTTATTGAAAGTAGGGCTGACTGAGCGCTGTTTTTTAGGGGTTCTAAATAGCAGTGAGTTTTATTTGCGCAACTAAAATCACTTGCTGTGATCGATGTCATATTTGTAATGCAAAAAATGTTACTTAAGCCGTAACTTTCTCTATGGAAAGAAATAAACTAGGGGCACTATACGTTCAGTGAATCGTTTTCGTCGACCATGTTATGACTTTACGACGAAGGGAGTCGTTTTACCGACAACGTTTATTCGGCTTAGGTATTGAGAGAAAATAGAGAGGGTTAAAAATTTATGGCGACAATGAAGGACGTTGCCCAGTTGGCAGGTGTCTCTACCGCGACGGTATCTCGTGCGTTGATGAATCCTGAGAAAGTATCGACCACCACTCGTAAACGAGTGGAAGAAGCGGTACTTGAAGCTGGCTACTCCCCCAACTCTTTAGCGCGAAATCTGCGCCGTAATGAATCAAAAACCATTGTGGTGATCGTGCCCGATATTTGTGACCCTTATTACACCGAGATCATTCGTGGTATCGAAGATGTGGCGATGGAGCATGGGTATTTGGTGCTGCTGGGTGACAGTGGTCAACAAAAGAAGCGTGAAAGCTCGTTTGTGAACCTAGTCTTCACCAAGCAAGCCGACGGTATGTTATTGCTTGGTGCTGATCTGCCGTTTGATGTCAGTAAAGCGGAACAAAAAAATCTGCCACCGATGGTGATGGCCTGTGAATATGCTCCAGAGTTAGAACTGCCGACGGTACATATTGATAACCTTACCTCAGCATTTGAGGCGGTGAATTACCTCACTCAGATGGGACATAAAAAAATTGCTCAAATCAGCGGGCCAGTAGGTGCTGTGTTGTGTGAATTTCGTCAGCAAGGTTACCAGCAAGCACTGCGTAGAGCTGGATTGGTGAAAAACCCAACCTATACCGTTGTTGGTGACTTCTCTTTTGAATCCGGTGCTAAAGCGGTACGACAGTTATTAGCACTATCTGAGCCACCAAGTGCGATTTTTTGTCATAATGACGCGATGGCGATTGGGGCAATGCAAGAGGCGAAACGCTTAGGTTTACGAGTTCCGCAAGATTTATCCGTTGTGGGGTTTGATGATATTCAGTTTGCTCAGTATTGCGATCCACCGTTAACGACGATTTGCCAGCCACGCTATGAAATTGGCCGACAAACGATGTTGATGATGCTTGAATTACTGCGAGGTCGAGATGTTCAGGCCGGATCACGGTTGTTAGAAACTCATCTGGTAGTGAGATCCAGCGCCGCGCCGCCAAGGTAAATATTGCCCTGACTGAGCGGGTTTGCAGAAGATAACCAGCGTTGCTTACATATTGACGCTGTTATCCGACGGCAAACTCCTTTACCATGGAGCTACAATTGTCAGCGTTTGAATTGAATCGTGGCTAATAAAGATTATGTAAGAAGGGGTCGTAGTCCAAAGAAGCCGACCGCAAAAACAACAACGCGCCGAAAACCTTGGCGCAGTGGATTGATCGCGTTAATCCTCCTCAGTGGGTTTGTTTATGGATTGTATTGGCTCAACCAGAAACCTGAGCCGCCTGCACCACCAGTCAAAACCGTTTCTCCGGTTAAACCTGCGACGCCACCTGCGCGAGTGATCCCGCCACCACCGACGGAAAAGTGGGACTATGTGCAGAGTCTGCCTCAGCGTGAAATTGAAGTCACCGCTAAAGAGCAGCAACTGTCGGAGATCCCGTACATCATGCAGTGTGGGGCATTTAAAACCTTGCAACAAGCGGAAGCGCGTAAGGTCGAGATTGCTTTTCAAGGGCTGAAGAGCAACATCCGCAAAACTGAAAATAGCAGTTGGTTTCGAGTGGTGTTAGGACCATATCCATTAAAACGAGATGCTGAGCGAGATCGCCACCGTTTACAACGCGCTAAAATTGAGCCTTGTGCGATATGGAAAGAATCACAATAAACAGAATTTAGGCGATTCAACCTTTCAAGATGGCTAACGAGTCACTTTCTCTCGCTCTTCTTCGTAAGAGGAGAGAAAACGGCCGCGTTGGCCTTTTTTCTGCATTCCGTTTCTCCTTACCTTGAAATCGTTTTTCCGCATCCTCATATACCTTAAACACCCTAGTGAAATAATAAAGAGGTCCTCACGTGACTACCATTGTATCTGTACGTCGTGATAATAAAGTTGTGATTGCCGGAGACGGCCAAGTCTCGCTTGGCAATACCGTAATGAAGGGTAATGCGCGCAAGGTTCGTCGTTTATACAACAATAAAGTTCTGGCCGGATTCGCTGGTGGTACCGCAGATGCCTTCACGCTATTCGAGCGTTTTGAAAGTAAGTTGCAAATGCACCAAGGTCATTTGACCAAAGCAGCGGTTGAGCTTGCGAAAGATTGGCGTAGTGATCGTGCTTTGCGTCGTTTGGAAGCGATTTTAGCGGTTGCTGATGAAACCACATCGTTGATCATTACTGGTAATGGCGATGTGGTGCAGCCAGAACACGATCTGATTGCGATTGGTTCTGGTGGTAATTATGCTCAAGCCGCAGCACTCGCGTTGTTGGAAAACACTCAATTAGACGCGCGTGAAATTGCTGAAAAAGCGTTAAATATTGCTGGCAATATTTGTGTATTTACCAACCACCATCACACCATTGAAGAACTAGAAATACCAGCCGCATTATTGCCTGAAAAGAACGCATAATCTGGTGTGAACTCTGTACTGAATGTAAGGAATTGATGATGTCTGAAATGACGCCTCGTGAAATTGTTCACGAACTAAACCGCCATATTATCGGTCAAGAGAAAGCCAAACGTGCTGTAGCGATTGCATTACGTAACCGCTGGCGCCGTATGCAACTTGAAGAAAGTTTACGGGTCGAAGTGACACCGAAAAACATTCTGATGATCGGCCCAACAGGGGTGGGTAAAACAGAAATTGCTCGCCGCTTAGCTAAGCTAGCCAATGCACCGTTTATCAAAGTAGAAGCGACGAAATTTACCGAAGTGGGTTATGTCGGTAAAGAAGTCGAAAGTATTATCCGTGATTTGACCGATGTTGCGGTTAAATTAACCCATCAACAGGCGATGGAAAAGGTTAAGTTTCGCGCTGAAGAATTGGCCGAAGAAAGGGTACTTGACGCCCTTTTGCCTCCTGCGCGCGATGCGTGGGGAGAGTCAGAAAAAACCGAGCAGTCATCGACCACTCGCCAAGTGTTTCGTAAAAAACTTCGTGAAGGCCAGTTAGACGACAAAGAGATTGAAATTAACGTTGCCGTACCACAAATGGGCGTTGAAATTATGGCTCCTCCAGGTATGGAAGAGATGACCAATCAACTGCAAGGGTTGTTTCAAAATCTCGCAGGTGATACCAAGAAAAAGCGTAAACTGAAAATCAAAGAGGCGTTAAAAGCCTTGGTTGAAGAAGAAGCAGCGAAACTGGTTAACCAAGAAGAGTTAAAAGAGCAAGCTATTTACAACGTTGAGAACAACGGCATCGTGTTTATCGATGAAATTGATAAAATTTGTAAGCGCGGTGAAAGCTCTGGCCCTGATGTGTCTCGTGAAGGGGTACAGCGTGATTTATTACCACTGATTGAAGGAAGTACCGTTTCAACTAAGCACGGTATGGTAAGAACCGATCATATTCTGTTTATCGCTTCGGGTGCCTTCCAAGTGGCTAAACCTTCGGATTTAATTCCAGAGCTGCAAGGTCGTTTACCGATTCGTGTTGAGTTAGAAGCGTTATCGAGTCATGATTTCAAACGTATTCTTACCGAACCGAAAGCGTCTTTAACTGAGCAATATATCGCATTGATGAAGACTGAACAGGTCGATATCAGCTTTACTGAAGATGGCATTAAACAAATTGCCGAAGCCGCGTGGCAAGTCAATGAAAGCACAGAAAATATTGGTGCACGACGTTTGCATACGGTGATGGAGCGTTTGATGGATGAGATCTCTTATGAAGCGACAGAGCGTCCGGGTAGTCAAATGGTGATTGATGGTGACTACGTGCATGACCGCCTTAGTGAATTGGTGGAAGACGAGGATCTTAGCCGCTTTATCTTATAAATTACTAGCCCACCGCACTGGTGGGCTTTTTTATCGCTCTCGTTTGCGCGTATACTCAGCGCACGGTTTTGTCATTGCTATTTATTATGAATAACTCTTTATGTATTTGGGTTGATGCGGCGCGGCCGAAAACTCTTCCTCTCGCTTTGGTCTCTATTCTTACGGGTAGTGTACTGGCGTTTTCTGTCGGTTCGTGGTCTTGGCCTGTTACCGGTTTAGCGTTACTGACCGCAACCTTATTGCAAATTCTCTCCAATTTAGCCAATGACTACGGTGATGCGCTAAAAGGAACGGATAACGAACAGCGTCTTGGACCGATGCGGGCGATTCAATCTGGCGCGGTTTCATTAGCCGATATGAAGCAGGCGATGATCATCAACGTGCTATTAACGATCGTCTCTGGATTAGCCTTGGTTTTTTATGCGTTAGACAGTGCCCAAAGTATCGCTGCCTTTTTAGCTCTGGGTGTATTAGCCATTTTAGCCGCGATTGCTTACACCGTTGGTAATAAACCTTATGGCTACGTCGGTTTAGGGGATGTATCCGTTTTCATCTTTTTTGGTTTACTCGGTGTCTCCGGCAGTTATTTTTTACATACGGGGCAGATCGAATGGCGGTTGTTATTGCCCTCTGTTGGTTGTGGGTTATTAGCGGTATCGGTGCTCAATATTAATAATATGCGAGATATTGAAAACGATGCCTTATGTGGTAAACGTACGGTAGTGGTACGTTTAGGGCAGCAGCGTGCCAAGGTGTATCATCTGTTGTTATTAGCCGGAGCCCTATGCGCCTTTGCCAGCTACTTATTGATTCAAGACCGCTCAGCTTGGCTTAGTGCTCCTTTTTTGTTCAGCCTGATGGTATTGATTAATCATGGGCGAGCCGTGTATCGAACTTCGCAACCGGTACAGATGGCGCCTTTGTTACCCAATGCAGTCAAATGCGCTTTAGTTACCAATGTATTGTTTATTTCGGTCGTCATCGCTCAAACAATCCTACGTTAATTTGCGTTCTGTCATTGCATTGACTTACTGACACTATATACTCGTGGGATAATGGTTCGTTAAGAGAGTAAAGCTATGGAATACAACACCTCTGCGCTGTGCGATATCTATCTCGAGCAAGTCGATGTACTAGAACCGATGTTCAGTAACTTTGGAGGCCGTGCATCCTTTGCTGGTCAAGTGACGACCATTAAATGTTTCGAAGATAATGGGTTGATTCGCGAAGTTCTTGAGCAAGACGGAGTTGGCCGTGTGCTGTTGATCGATGGTGGTGGTTCGTTACGTCGCGCATTGATTGATGCCGAGCTCGCTGCGATTGCTGAAGAAAACGAGTGGGAAGGCATTGTCGTTTATGGCTGCGTTCGAGAAGTCGATGAACTGGAAGAGATGAGCGTGGGTATTCAAGCGCTGGCTTCTATTCCTGTTGGCGCAGTGTCACTGGGTATCGGTGAAATTGATGTTGCGGTGAACTTTGGTGGGGTGACCTTCCTACCTGAAGATTATCTCTACGCCGATAACACAGGGGTGATTTTATCACCTGAGCCGTTAAACGTCGATTTAGACGTTGAAGACGACGAGCCCGAAGAGATCTAATCTTCGCGCGCGATTAGATAATCTTAAGCAGAACCGAAGTCGAAAAGCTTCGGTTTTTTGTTGCCATAAAACTTGTCTTAATATCTAGTTTGTCATCGACAGTATTCGTTGACGTAGCCGTAACGCATATAGGTAGCCAAGCAAACCGCCCATAATATTGCCTAAAGCGATGCCGATAAATAATCCGATCACACCATACCAATACGCCCCAAGCCAAGCCGCAGGTAAAGTAAAGATGAAAAGACGCATTACGCTCCATTGAAATGCTTTTAGCGGTTGATGAAGGGCGTTCAACGCCGAAACCAACATCATCACGATACCTTGAAAGCCATAACTGATAGGGACAATCAGTAAGTAGTACCACAGTAAGTCACGCACGCTTTGCTCTTGTGAAAACAACGCCGCCAGAGGAATGCTCAGTGGCACCATCATGATAAAAATCAAGAACTGAAAAACCACGGCAAAACGTAGGCCAACAAATAACCCTTCAAAGCTGCGCTGTGGATTATCGGCCCCTAAGTTTTGTGCCATGAATGGCGTTAAGGCAGAAGTGAGCGACATTAATACCAAGATTAAAATCGATTCAATACGCTGCGCGGCACCATAAGCCGCGACGGCTGCGGTGCCATGTTGGGAAAGCATGATCATTAACACGGCACCACATAATGGATTCATCGCACTCGATAGTGCAGCCGGGGTGCCAATGGTTAAAATTTGTCGCCAGTCACTATTAAGCATTTTCAAATTAGCTCGAGCAAGCAGTTTGTCACGTCGAGCCAAAATATACAGTGAGCCGATTAGCGCACCGAGCCAAGAGCAGGCGCTGGCAATCGCTGCTCCTTGTATGCCTAATTCTGGAAACGGACCATAACCAAAAATCAGTAGTGGATCGAGTACGCCGTTGATGATCCCTGCCAGTAACATGATTTTAGCTGGGGTCTTGGTATCTCCTGTGGCACGAATCGCGCTATTGCCTGCCATGGGGATCACCAGTAGAGGAATGGTCAGATACCAAATTTGCATATACTGGTTAATCAGGGGGAGGAGTTCAGCTTGTGCGCCGAGTAAACGAAATAGTGGGTCGATAGTAAGAACACCAATGAAGGAGGCGCACAGTACCAGGACCACGGCCAATAACAAACCATGGCTAGTCAGGCGCGCCGCTTGCTTGGTTTCTCCTTGACCTAATAAGCGGCCAATACAGGTAGAGAGTCCAACGCCAATACCCATGGTGATGCAGTTGACGGCGAAGGTGACCGGAAAGGTGTAGCTGATGGCGGCTAGCGCTTGGGTGCCGAGCAACGAAATAAAAAACGTATCCACTAAGTTAAACAGTAAGATAGCGATCATCCCTACCGTCATCGGCAGTGTCATTTGGCGCAGTACTTGGGGGATCGGTGCGGACAACAGGCCGTGTTTATCGTGCATGGTGAATCAGCGAATAGAAAGTGCAAGATGGGCTAGGATACTCTATATCAGGATCAGGTACTAGCGATGAACTTGGCGATAAAAATAAGGCCAGCATGGCTGGCCTTTAGCTAACCTATTGATAATGATTAAGCATTTTTCATTTTAGCGGCTGCTTTCGCGATTGCAGCAAAGCTCTTCGCATCCAGTGCAGCACCGCCAACTAAAGCGCCATCAATGTCTGGTTGTGAGAAGTAAGCTTCTGCATTTTCTGCTTTCACTGAGCCACCGTATTGAATGATCACTTGCTCGGCAACGGCAGGGCTTTTCGCGGCGATGTGAGCACGAATAGAAGCATGGATACGCTGTGCGTCATCCGCTGTTGCTGCTTTACCAGTACCGATTGCCCAGATGGGCTCATAAGCGATGATCGCATCGTTTAGTGCTTCTACGCCGTAAGCATTGATCACGGCATCAATTTGGCGCGCACAAACCGCTTCGGTTTCGCCCGCTTCATTTTGTGCTTCTGATTCACCGATACAGAACACTGGTGTTAGACCGTTCTCTTTTAAGAATGCAAATTTCTTAGCGACAAATTCGTCAGATTCATGATGGTATTGACGACGCTCAGAGTGACCAATGATGATGTGGGTTGCGCCGAAGTCTTTTAACATCGCTGGAGACATATCACCGGTAAAAGCACCACTGTTATTCAGGTCGGTATTTTGTGCACCAAGAATGATTTTGTTGCCACCTTGTTTGATTAAACGCTCAGCAAGATCGAGGTATAGCGCTGGTGGAGCGACAGCAACGTCGACACCGTTTACACCTTCTAGCTCAGCATTCAGGCCATTCAGTAGCTCAGTCACCATAGTTTTGCTACCGTTAAGTTTCCAGTTACCCATCACAACAGGACGACGCATAGGAATATCTCCAATTTAATTGATAAAAAAAGAACGACTGGCAAAGAATATAACAGATAAAAGCGCGTAGATCATGATTAGGGTCATGACTTTCTTGGATCCTCTTTTCTGTCTTGCCCATAGTGCGTTAAGCTGACGAGAGTCGATATTAAGGGTAATGATTTTTGCTATCGTGGCAAATGAGTCATCGAGAGTGATAAACAGGGAGTTTTCATGCCAAATTTAGTCTTAGAGTATTCAAATTCTGTTGAAGAACGAGTCAACATCCAAGGATTACTGGAAGATTTACATCAAGTAGCGATAGACAGTGGGTTATTTGAAACCGCCTCGATCAAATCTCGCACTTTACGCTGCCATCATTGGTTGATTGGTGAACAGGGCGATAGTGTCGACTTTATCCATCTCAGTTTTGAATTACTCGATGGACGCAGTGGCCAACAAAAACGTGAGCTTTCTCGTCAGTTAATGACCGTGCTCGCAGAGCAAGCAAGTCAGGTTCATTCATTAACGATCAATGTGCGTGATATGGACAAAGACAGCTTTCAGAAAATTATTTATTGAGTGAGCAAGTGATGCCATTAACCCAATTGTTGTTCTCTTTCCATGGCCGGATTGGTCGCCAAACCTATTGGTTATGGAATCTCGGTTATTATTTGACCATTATTGTTTTCATGTTAACAGTGAGTCGCTGGTTGCCGAGCTTTGCGGCTTACCTTTGGCCTTTGCTACTGCTTGGACTTTTATTACCAGACTTAGCGGTAACGGCTAAGCGCTGGCATGATCGCGATAAGTCGAGTTGGTGGTTACTATTGAATTTACCATTGTTACTAGGGCGAATGGGTATGCCTGTTGGGGAGACGGCGATGGCGACCACTCCCAATTGGTGGGAAACCGCCCTTGCGTTACTTGCATTAGGCTGCGGAAGTTGGATTTTAGTCGAATGTGGCTTTCTTGCGGGTAAAGTGACCGATAATCGTTTTGGAAAATCCCCCCATGCAACGAATTCCTAGCGCCAATCATCGTGGCGAGCTTGAAAAGGGATAATTTGTGCCGAGGTGGTTGGTTTGCTATCACCTTCTAAAGCACCTCGAAACTTTATCATTTGTACACTCAGTTCCTGCATCAGTTTTACATTTGCATGGTGAGGATTTTTACAACGGCTCAGTATGCGATCAATATGGTTTTGCTGAGCGCGTAATCGCTCCTGCATGATAGCGGAAGCAGAATCAATCAATTCATCACAGAGCGATTGTTTCAATGAGCTAAACGCTTCAGGATTTTGCTCCGCTAGCAATACTAACTCATCAAAAGAGGGGAGAACTTGGATAGGACTGGGTGATCGAGACATTGAGTGCACCTTATCTTCTATGAGTACCATGCCATAAGGTAAATCATGGCGGATGAAGAGATGACCCGAAAGCAAATAGCGTTGCTGAACTTGTTGGTTGGTTGAAGCTCACCACGTGTTTACTTGTTACAGGCCATGCCTCCTAATGACTTAATGATCAGTATAGATAACAGATCAAAATAATGAGAAGAGAATCACGCTATTCTCATTATTGAAACAGAAAATAGGCTACGGCGCTCAAGGATGTGCTGAGAAAGGTTGGATACGGTAAGCGCAGCGGTGCTGGCCTTCAATAATGTGCTCGCTACGTTCGATATGGCACTCTGGGCCAAGTAGCTGCTTAAACACATTGAGTTCGGAGACGCAGAGTGCGGGGCAACGTTTGGCTGCTCGACAGATTGGGCAGTGATTTTCAATCAATAAATAGCCCCATTCTGTACGTTCTAGTTCAGCCATATAGCCTTCTTGCTCACGCAATTTGACTAAGGTATGTAATTTAGTTGCTAAATCATTGCAGGCGATTAATGCTTGTCGGTAATGTTGCAGTGTATGCGCTTCTCGTTCAGCAGTGACTTTGGCTAAGCCATCTTGACCAAATAGATGTTCAACCGCGTCGATCATTTGAATCGTTAGCTCACCATGTCGGTCCGCAAACTGATCATGTCCTTTTTTGGTTAGCGACCAATGACGAGTCGGGCGACCGACTTTGACTTTGACATCATAGAAAATCAGGATCCCCTCATCTTCTAAGCTTTGTAAATGCTGTCGAGCCCCCATGGTGGTAATGTGCAGATCATTTGCCACTTGTTTTGCTGTGACAGCACCTTCTCGTTTGATGGTGTGTAAAATCCGCTCGATGGTCTTCATGGTTTTCCTCTTTAATTACTCTGTCTATTATGGATAAGCCTCTTAATAAAGCAAAGGATTTACAATCGCCTGAGAATAGAATCCTCTCTGAACGTCGCGCTGAATGACCGTTGAGTCTGCAATTCTTGATCCTATGGATCGTTGTCGATCGATCGTTTCCTTGGGCGCTGAATCTTTTCTCGATAAATTTGTTAACTAAATCACGTTTTTTTTATTGTTCCCCCTTGGGATTGTTGGCTTTCTCCCCCACATAACAGTCACAAGCTGAGTAATCAGCCTTTTCATTAACCTCATAGAAAATAAAATCAGGAGAGACGACCGATGAACATTCGTCCATTACACGACCGAGTTATCGTTGAACGCCAAGAAGTTGAATCTAAGTCTGCTGGTGGCATTGTTCTAACGGGCTCAGCGGCAGAAAAATCCACTCGTGGCAAAGTATTAGCTGTCGGTAAAGGCCGTATCCTTGAGAATGGTTCGGTTCAAGCGCTGGATGTAAAAGTGGGTGATACTGTTATCTTCTCTGAAGGTTACGGTACCAAAACAGAAAAGATCGATGGCAAAGAAGTGTTGATTCTATCTGAAAACGACATCATGGCGATTGTCGAGTAAGAGTAAGCATTGAGTAATTTTTGCTCTGATTCAAAAACGATTGATTAAAACAGAATTAAGAAAAGGAAATGAAACATGGCTGCTAAAGACGTTAAATTTGGTAACGATGCACGCATTAAAATGCTAGAAGGCGTTAATGTTCTCGCTGACGCGGTAAAAGTGACTCTTGGCCCTAAAGGTCGTAACGTAGTATTAGACAAATCGTTTGGTGCTCCAGTTATCACTAAAGATGGTGTATCTGTTGCGCGTGAAATTGAACTGGAAGACAAATTCCAGAACATGGGCGCACAAATGCTAAAAGAAGTGGCTTCACAAGCCAATGATGCTTCTGGTGACGGTACGACAACGGCAACCGTATTAGCGCAAGCGATTATCACTGAAGGCTTGAAAGCCGTCGCTGCGGGTATGAATCCAATGGATTTGAAACGCGGTATTGATAAAGCCGTGGTTGCTGCCGTTGAAGCGTTGAAAGACCTATCAGCACCATGTGCAGACACCAAAGCCATCGCTCAAGTGGGTACCATCTCTGCAAACTCTGATTCAAGCGTAGGTAATATCATTGCTGAAGCAATGGAAAAAGTTGGCCGTGATGGCGTTATTACGGTTGAAGAAGGTCAAGGTCTACAAGATGAGCTTGATGTTGTGGAAGGTATGCAATTTGATCGCGGTTACCTATCTCCTTACTTCATTAACAACCAAGAAGCGGGTAGCGTTGACTTAGACAACCCATTCATTCTGTTGGTTGATAAGAAAATTTCTAACATTCGTGAATTACTGCCTGCTCTTGAAGGTGTCGCTAAAGCGTCTCGTCCATTACTGATTGTTGCGGAAGATGTCGAAGGCGAAGCGTTAGCGACTTTAGTGGTTAACAACATGCGCGGTATTGTTAAAGTTGCTGCGGTTAAAGCGCCTGGTTTTGGTGACCGTCGTAAATCAATGCTACAAGACATTGCTATTCTCACTGGCGGTACCGTTATCTCTGAAGAGATTGGTCTTGAACTTGAAAAAGTGACGCTGGAAGATCTTGGCCAAGCAAAACGTATTTCTATCACCAAAGAAAACACCACCATTATTGATGGTGCTGGTGAAGAAGGGGCGATCAAAGGCCGCGTAGCTCAAATTCGCCAACAAATTGAAGATGCAACATCAGATTACGACAAAGAGAAACTGCAAGAGCGCGTTGCTAAATTGGCTGGCGGTGTAGCAGTAATCAAAGTCGGTGCAACCACTGAAGTTGAAATGAAAGAGAAGAAAGACCGCGTAGAAGATGCGCTACACGCGACTCGCGCTGCGGTTGAAGAAGGTGTTGTTGCGGGTGGTGGTGTTGCACTTATCCGTGCTGCCGCTAAAGTAGCCGGCCTTGAAGGTGACAACGAAGATCAAACCGTGGGTATCCGCCTTGCCCTTCGTGCAATGGAAGCCCCTATTCGTCAAATCGTTAAAAACGCTGGCGAAGAAGATTCGGTGGTTGCCAATAATGTTCGTGCTGGTGAAGGTAACTACGGTTACAACGCAGCAACGGGTGAATATGGCGATATGATCGAGATGGGTATTTTGGATCCAACTAAAGTCACTCGTAGTGCACTACAATTCGCTGCTTCAGTTGCCGGTCTTATGATCACTACGGAAGCGATGGTGACTGAGCTACCAAAGAAAGATGGCCCAGCAATGCCTGATATGGGCGGCATGGGTGGCATGGGCGGCATGATGTGATGCGACAAGGGTCGCATTTGACCGTTCCTTGGTGTTAATCACTAAGGTGGACAGAAATATCAGAAGATATAACTGTCCTAGCTGTCACCCGAGGATGTAAAGATAGCGCTCTCCCAAGAGTTCCTCACCATTAAACCACCCGCTGGAAACAGCAATAAGGAAACAAGTGTTGAGGCAGCACCGCTGCCTCACATTTTCACTATGATCACGTACCTTCTAAAGGTGTACAACGTGAGCGGGAAACCGCAATTTAGGAAAATAAAACTTGGGACCGACATATCGGGTAATGCCCGACATGCCCTTCATTTGAAAGCGCTGGCTTCTTAACAGAACTCGGTAATTTACTGTGCTTCATCACAAGAAGATGCGCTTCGCGGTCAATACGACTGAAGCTTGTGTGTTGTATTGTCTTACTTTCAGCAGCAGCCTGAATTGATAAGACCAACTTTGTAGCAAGTTGTAGCCTAGGGATAGTGCGAATCTAGTAATGGATTGGTGCGAAGCTTCCTGACAATGTACCCCCTGAAAAGGTGCAATTTCTGTGTGAACAGAATTGTAGATATCACTAATGACAAGTGGTTGAGGGGCTAGGCTTGGTTATAGGGTTAACGTACGTGAACTGTTGATAAACAACGTCAGCCGCGTTGAGCGAAATGTCTTTGTTACGCTCTGACCAAAAGGTATGTGGACAGGTTCTTTCCTTTACATCTGGGAAGACGCTACTGTTGTGCCACTGTTGGATAGACAGAACCTAAGTAACTATTTGTACAAACACAGGAACTTGGTAAGCCCAATTATCCGCCCAAGTGGCAGGTGACTCGTAAGAGAAGCTGTTGGGTAAGTGGGTATGGGAACGATGGAAAAAGCGAATGCTTGGCTGTAATGGTCATGATAGAGGTTCAGACTTTGCCTCGACTCGAAAGAGTGCAGACTTCCACAGGGTCTTTAATCGTAAGATGGCTTGTAAAGCTGAAGGCGGGTTAATGTTATTGCGTTAACCTGAAACAATCCCCCCTAGGGTGAATGACATTTCACCCTCAGGGGGGATCTGTCTTCATTTCCCATGGGGATAACCATGAGGAAAGCAAGATGAGTAGCACACAGTGTTTACCTGCATTCTCACACCAAAACGATGGCTGGCATACCCTAGATTGGAAACTATGCCATCGGACAGTGAAGAAGCTACAAGTGCGGATTGCGAAAGCAACGCAAAGGAAAAATTGGCGACAAGTAAAGCAACTGCAACGAATGCTTGTGAAGTCTTTTTCTGCCAGAGCATTAGCGGTTCGAAAGGTTACTGAGAACCGTGGCAAGAAAACACCCGGTGTCGACGGAGCAATCTGGAATACACCACAATTGAAATGGGAAGCTATACACAATCTCAGTCGTAAAGGTTATAAACCGATGCCACTAAGACGTGTTCACATTCCTAAAGCTAACGGAAAAACCCGACCATTGGGGATACCGATCATGCGGGACAGAGCGATGCAGGCCTTGTACCTGCTAGCTTTAGAGCCCGTATCGGAAACCACAGCGGACAGGAATAGCTATGGCTTTCGTCCTCATCGTGCTTGCGCTGATGCTATCGAACAATGTTTCGTGAATCTCAGCCGTAAGTCGAGTGCCCAATGGGTACTAGAGGGCGATATCAAAGGGTGTTTCGACCATATCAGTCATGAATGGCTTATTGCCCACGTCCCTATGGATAAAGCGATATTAAAGAAATGGCTGAAAGCCGGATTTATGGAATCCGGAAGTTGGAATCCTACTGTGGCAGGCACACCACAAGGGGGAATTATCTCTCCTGTGTTGGCCAACATGGCTTTAGATGGACTTGACGAGGTATTGGAATCTCATTTTGGGAGGAAGAATACTAAGGCGAGTTATAAAACTAAGGTCAACTATGTACGTTATGCGGATGACTTCATCATCACTGGGATCTCGCAAGAGCTGCTGGAAAATGAGGTGTTACCTTTAGTCGAAGCCTTTATGGCAGAGCGTGGGCTGGCACTATCGAAGGAAAAGACGTTGATTACACATATAGAGCGAGGGTTCGATTTCCTTGGGCAAAATGTACGAAAATACAACGGTAAGATGTTAATCAAACCGTCGAAGAAAAACGTACAGACATTGCTGAACAACATACGGGATTATCTCAATAGCAATAAAATGGCTCCAGCTCAGGCGATCATTGCCAAGCTGAATCCGATGATTCGGGGATGGTGTAACTACCATCGTTGGATTTGTGCTAGTGAGACATTTAAGTATGTGGATTACCGGATCTGGAAAATGCTTTGGAAATGGTGCCGACGCATTCATTCTAATCGCCGTAAACGCTGGATTAAGAACAAGTATTTTAAGACGGTGGGTGAAAGAAATTGGGTGTTTAGCGCACCAAAACAAAAAGGGGAAGAAGGCTACTATCGTCTGTTTTACGCAGCGCGAGTGAAGATCGACAAGCATGTGAAAATTCGGGCAACAGCCAATTGTTACCTACCCGAAGACGAGCAGTATTTTGAACGTCTGAAGATGCAAAGATTGAAGAAATCTTTGGCAGGTAACATGAAGTTGTGGAAGATTGTTGAAAGACAAAATTTTCAATGTGCGGTCTGCCAACAGACGTTCAACTCAGAAGATGAATGGGATATTCACCATATCATCCGACGGGTTGATGGGGGCAGCGACGACAGTTCGAATTTAATGATGTTGCATGTGAATTGTCATCGACAAATTCATGTATCTCAGTTGCCAATGCCTCTTTGAAAACATCTTGGTAAAAGTTAGTTGCTGGTTTCATCCATAATGGAACTTATAAAGGCTTGAGCCGTATGCGGGGAAACTCGCACGTACGGTTCTTAGGGGGCGGTGGCGCAGTAATGCGCTGCTGCTACCCGACATGCTAGCCTAATGCGCTAATCAATAAAAAACCGGAGTGAAAACTCCGGTTTTTTTATGTTTATCGAGAGTGAAATGATGCAATTAACGGCCACGAAATCGTTGATGAACACCACGGCGTAAGCTTTGAAAAGTATTTTCCACTTTATCAACACCATAGAGAACTAACAAAACCAGCAGGGTAATCACCACCGATTGTACCCAATACCCTAAGCCGATCATTAAACCGAGTGCTGCGAGTACCCAAATCACGGCGGCAGAGGTTACACCATGAATTTTACCATCTTGAGTCATCATTACTCCGGCGCCTAAAAAACCGACCCCAGTAATAATTTGTCCTAGTACGCGCGCTTGATCTAAGGTATTTGGCGATAAAGACACCGCCATCGCCATAAAAAAATAGGTTCCGGAGATAATCAAAATCGAGGTTCTAATCCCAACGGGTTTGCCACGAGTTTGTCGCTCAATACCGACCAACAACCCATTAACCGCACAACAAAACAGTGCATACCAGTTGAACGGCCCTAGATCAAGTAGGGTGTCTAAAGTGAACATGTTGTCTCCAAAAGTGAGCGCGCGACAAAGGCGTCAGTATGCGTGATCTTGTTTGATTAGTTAAATCATAGACTTTATTGGTTTTGATAAAAAATGTTTATACTCTTTTTATCATCATCGACCAAAATCACCGCAGTGATGACTTTTGACGGTTGTATGGTGACCGATAGAGCTAGTGAATCATTCGAGGTGGAGATCTAATGGCGTTTTGCTCGGTCGCCCACCAATTTCTCTGGTTAGCTTGGGAACTAAGTAACCAGACACTTGCTCGATCAGCCCTGCGATAATAGTTCTGGCTTGCTCATCACTGACATAAAAATGGGCTGCGCCTTGCACTTTATCTAACACATGCAAGTAATAGGGCAGGATCCCAGCATCAAATAATGCTTCACTTAATGCGACTTGTGCCGGTACTGAATCGTTGACGCCTTTTAATAGCACACTTTGATTGAGTAGCGTTACTTTTTCGGCCCTTAAGCGAGCCAGTTGTTGGCTCAGTTCAGCATTAATTTCATTAGCGTGATTAATATGGGTTACGAGGATCACCTGCAAACGAGTTTCGGCGCATAAGCTTACGAGTTCATCGGTAATGCGAGCGGGGATCACCACGGGTAAGCGAGAATGAATCCGTAATCGCTTAATGTGTGGGATAGCGGCAATCTGTTCGATGAGCCAGCCCAGCTCATGATCTTTTGCCATGAGTGGATCGCCACCGGAAAGGATTACTTCATTGAGCTGTCGATGTTGGGCGATGTAGTCGAGGCTTTGCTGCCACACCAATTTATTGCCTTTATTGTCTTGATAAGGGAAATGGCGTCGAAAACAGTAGCGACAATTGATCGCGCAGCCACCTTTGACGATCAGTAAGCAGCGATTACGGTATTTATGCAATAACCCCGGCGTCGAGTTATTTTGTTCTTCGAGTGGATCCGTCGAGTAGCCAGGGTGAATAATAAATTCGTCACTCAATGGTAGCACTTGGCGCAAAAGGGGATCGTGAGGATTACCTTTTTCCATCCGCTCAACAAAACTCTGGGGTACTCGCTGCGCAAAAAGCGCTCTGGCTTTAAAGCCAGATTGCCAAGGCGATGGATCGATGGCTAACTGTGTGAGTAACTGCTCGGGATCGGAGATCCCATTCGCTAGCTGTTGCAGCCAGTTTTGCTCAACAGATTGGTGTTTTCGGGTTATTATATTTGGCATTGAATTTAACTCGAAGAAGGTAAGAGGAAAAAATGGCTACTGTTAGCACGAACGAATTTAAAGGCGGTCTGAAAATTATGCTTGATAATGAGCCTTGTGTCATTCTCGAAAACGAGTATGTGAAGCCAGGTAAAGGTCAAGCATTTAACCGTGTACGTATCCGTAAATTGCTTTCTGGTAAAGTGTTAGAGAAAACCTTCAAGTCAGGTGATTCTGCCGAAGTGGCTGATGTGATCGACATCGATCTGGATTATTTGTACAGCGATGGTGAATTCTATCATTTTATGAACAACGAAACGTTTGAGCAAATTGCCGCGGATGTAAAATCAGTCGGTGATAGCGCGAAATGGTTGGTTGAAAACACCAGTTGCACTTTGACATTATGGAATGGTAACCCAATCTCGGTTACGCCACCAAACTTCGTTGAATTAGAAGTCACCGAAACCGATCCTGGCCTAAAAGGCGATACGCAAGGTACTGGTGGCAAACCTGCGACTTTAGCTACTGGCGCTGTAGTTCGCGTACCTTTATTTATCGCTATTGGTGAAGTGATTAAAGTCGATACCCGCAGTGGCGAGTATGTTGGACGCGTGAAATAAGCTTCTATCCCCTTCCTACTTGAAGCTGCTGCGGTATTGGCTACGTTTGTTCACCTCAATCACATAGTTTGCCTATGCTCATGAGGATTTACTCACTTGCCGCCTACCTGCATCTTCAACTCGTTTGGGCATATCTCATCAAATAGAGATAAAAGAGCCAGCGCAATGCGCTGGCTCTTACGTTTAGTGTCCTTCCATCAGGGGTGAGCATCGATGGAAGGTTGAATGGTTAAATCAGCTTGCGTAACTAGATCAGAAAAATAAACACAACGGCTAACACAGAAATCAGCGCCGCAAATGCGTAACAAGCAATTTTTCCCGCCAAGCCAGTGTGAAATTTCAGATCGTGCATACCATGATGTAGACGGTGCATGGCATGCCACATCGGCAAAGCAAGGGTGCCTATAATAAATAAAGCACCAATAATGCTGGTCGCGAAAGCACTGACTCGCTCATAACTCATGGCTTGCGCATCAATCATACCCAGTGGAACCATGATCCCAAGCACGAGTACCGTGACTGGAGTAATCATCGCAAACCAAGTACCACCAGCACCAAATAGGCTCCACCAGATGGGTTCGTCTGAACGTTTTGGATTGGTATTCACCACAATAAGCTCCTTACACCACAATGAGAACGATCAGTGAAATGACAGCCACTGCCGCCCACTGAGTTAAGACAATGATCTTTTTATCCAGCAACTTACCTTTAATGCGAATCGGCATGACTTGCGGCATCATGCCAAAAAAGGTGTGTGCATGAAATAAGCTCCCCGCTAGAGCAACGATGTTAATCGCTACAACCAGTGGATTCGCCATAAACGCTAACCAACTCTGCCAAGCCTCGGGACCTTTGACTAAAGATCCCAGCCCGATAGTCAAAAATAGCGTGAATAGAATGAGTGGCAGTACGGTTGCTTCGCGTACCATATAAAGACGATAGAAAGGATCATCCTTCCACCACGTACGGGTCATTTCACGAACGTAAGGTTTACGATTACTCATTCTATGCCTCCACTTTTTTAGGTGAACCGTCAGGTTTCAACATGGCAATCACGAAATCCATGGAAGACTCGATTTTGCCTTGGTTAACGGCTGCAGCCGGATCAACATGTTTTGGGCAGACTTCTGAGCAGTAGCCAACGAAAGTACAGCCCCAAGCGCCGTTATCACCGTTGATCAGTTTCATGCGCTCGGCTTTACCGTTATCTCGGCTATCCAAATTATAACGGTGCGCCAAGGTCAGTGCTGCCGGGCCGATAAACTCAGAGTTAAGTCCAAATTGAGGGCAAGCGGCATAACACAGACCACAGTTGATGCAGCCTGCAAACTGCTTATAGCGAGCCATCTGCTCTGGCGTTTGTAAGTTCGCACCATCTTCAGGGGTGCGATCATTGCCAATGATGTACGGTTTAATCGCTTCTAGTCGTTCGATAAACGGCGTCATATCGACGATTAAATCTTTCTCAATCGCGAAGTTAGCGAGCGGTTCAATCTTGACACCATTTGGATAGTCGCGCAGGAAGCTTTTACAGGCTAACTTGGGCACACCATTGACCATGATGCCGCAAGAGCCACAAATCGCCATCCGACAAGACCAGCGATAGGCGAGATCTTTATCGACATTATCTTTGATGTAACCGAGGGCATCGAGGACCGACATCGTGTCATCAAACGGTATCTCAAACGCCTGTAAATGAGGCTTTGCATCTTGCTCTGGGTCGTAACGTAAAATATCGACTTTTTGAATACGGTCTGCGGCCATTATTTTTGCTCCTCTGCGCGTTGCTCGGCGGCTTTTTCTGCGGCTGCGGCTTGATCAGCGGCTTCACCGTAGAGGCGCGCTTTAGGTTGAGACTTAGTGATTTTCACATCGCTGTAATCAATCTTTGGTGCGCTATCCGGTTGATAAAAGGCCAATGAGTGTTTCAGGAAGTTGATATCATCACGCTCAGTGCAGCCTTCATCAAGACGCTGGTGAGCACCACGCGATTCTTTACGTAGCATCGCTGAGTGTGCCATGGCTTGCGCCACCTCTAAGCCATAACCGACTTCAATCGCATACAGTAGATCGGTATTAAAGACTTTACCTTTATCTTTGATGCTGATGCGCTTATAACGCTCTTTCAGTTCAGCTAACTTATCGATGGTGGTTTGCATCAGATCTTCTTGGCGATAGATTCCACAACCCGCTTCCATGGTATGACCCATTTCGGTACGGATCGTCGCCCAGTTTTCATCGCCCTCTTGATTCATCAATGCTTGAATCCGTGCTTCAACGGCCTTGACTTGCTCGTTAATCGCCGAGTCGTTCCAGCCTTTAAAGCTTTCCGCCCGTTGCACGGCATGTTCACCAGCGACGCGGCCAAAGACAACAAATTCAGCTAATGAGTTAGAGCCTAAACGGTTGGCCCCGTGTAGACCAACGGAGGCACATTCACCCACCGCAAATAAGCCTTTAATGCGAGTTTCACACTGGCCATTGGTTTCGATACCACCCATGGTGTAATGGACCGTTGGACGAATAGGAATAGGCTCTTTCGCTGGGTCAACGTTAACGTAGGCTTTTGATAGTTCGCAAATAAACGGTAAACGTTCTTGCAGATATTCTTCACCAAGATGACGCAAATCAAGTAGGACAACATCACCTAATGGATGTTTAATGGTGTTGCCTTTTTGCTGTTCGTGCCAGAAGGCTTGTGACACTTTGTCACGTGGTCCAAGTTCCATGTATTTATTTTTCGGCTGACCGACAGGCGTTTCTGGCCCCATGCCGTAATCTTGTAAATAACGGTAACCATGTTTATTGACGATGATACCGCCTTCACCACGGCAGCCTTCGGTCATTAAAATACCGGTACCTGGTAGTCCGGTTGGGTGATACTGGACAAATTCCATATCACGCAGTGGCACACCATGACGATACGCCATCGCCATGCCATCACCCGTTACAATACCGCCGTTGGTATTGCAATGGTAGACACGCCCAGCACCGCCAGTAGCGAGCACTACCGATTTTGCTTTAATAATGACCAGTTCACCTTCTGCCATATGAATGGCAATCAGGCCTTGCACTTCACCATCAACGACTAATAAATCGACCACAAAGTATTCGTCAAAACGCTTGATTTGTGGGTATTTAATTGAAGTTTGGAAGAGAGTATGCAGCATATGAAAGCCGGTTTTGTCGGCGGCAAACCAAGTCCGTTCGACTTTCATGCCTCCAAAACGACGAACGTTGACTTCCCCATTGTCTTTACGACTCCAAGGACAACCCCATTGCTCCATTTGGATCATTTCACGGGTTGCATTAGCAACGAAATATTCGACAACATCCTGTTCACACAGCCAATCACCACCACCAACGGTATCGTTAAAGTGATTGTCTAGGCTGTCTTCTTCCTTGATAACTGCTGCGGAGCCACCTTCAGCGGCAACGGTATGGGAACGCATAGGGTAAACTTTAGAAATTAGTGCAACTTCTAAATTTGGGTTAGCTTCAGCCGCTGCAATAGCAGTACGAAGACCAGCGCCACCAGCGCCGATGACTGCGATATCTGTGGTAATCGTTTGCACAGTTATCCTCCAGTGTAGTGTATTGTGAGGCTTGGTTATCGCCTCTGATTATTATGTGGCGCGTGATGCGGCTAGAAAGATTCTTGATCCGCTCTCGCTACTCAACACTTGAACTCAAGTGCTGGCTCTAGTGTAGAAGAGCAGAGCGAAGAAAAAATTGATTCTGTTGGGTTTTTGCTTCGGTAGTGCAAGTACAAGCATACTTAATGTGCTTTGTGTGATAACGATCACGTACAGAGTGTGTGCTGTGGTTTATTTGGTTTTTTGGTTTCTCAGAGTAAAATGATGCTCTTTGTTCAATAACAGATATTTTTTATGAGTCAGCCACAGTGGATGCCGAGTGCATCAATTGCCCAATTACAGCAGCGTGCCCGTTTATTACAGAATATCCGCCAATTTTTTGCTGAGCGTGAGGTACTAGAGGTAGATACTCCAGCCATGAGTCAGGCGACGGTAACTGACATCCATCTGCAAACCTTTCAAACTCAATTTGTTGGGCCGGATTATGCCGCAGGAAAAACCTTGTATCTGATGACCAGTCCTGAATTTCATATGAAACGCTTACTGGCGGCAGGTAGTGGCTCTATTTATCAAATCAACAAAGCATTTCGTAATGAAGAAAATGGTCGTTATCATAATCCCGAGTTCACCTTACTCGAATGGTATCGAGTCGGTTTTGATCATCATGATTTGATGGATGAGGTGGATGCTTTACTGCAGATGATACTTTCTACCGATACCGCGGAGAGAATCACTTATCAAGATGCTTTTTTGCAGGTATTAAACGTTTGTCCGCTTGAGGCTAGCCTCGTCGAGCTTAAGCAGGTGGCTGCTCAATTAGGTCTCAGTGATATCGCTGAGCCTGAGCAAGATCGTGATACTTTGTTGCAATTGCTGTTCAGCATTGGGGTTGAAGCTCATATCGGGCAACATAAACCTGTGTTTGTGTACGATTTTCCGGCTTCTCAAGCCGCGTTAGCCAAGGTAAACCGAAACGATCCACGAGTTGCAGATCGCTTTGAGGTGTATTTTAAAGGTATTGAATTAGCGAATGGATTCCATGAACTAGACGATGCGGCTGAGCAGCGTAAGCGCTTTGAGCAAGACAACCAAAAAAGAATTGCTATGGGTCTTGTTGCGCAGCCGATCGATGAAAATTTGCTTGCGGCTTTGACCGCAGGATTACCAACTTGCGCGGGAGTCGCATTAGGTATTGATCGTTTGATTATGTTGGCTTTAGGTGAAGATCACATTGATAAGGTCACGGCTTTTCCTTTTCCTCGCGCTTAGCACTCGCGTCAAACTGGCAAGCCCGTTATACTCCATCACTGTTTTGAACTTCCACTGTAAGAGCACAGGATATGCAAGAGTACATTGACTTTTTTCAACAGAACATGATCCTCTCCCTCGCATGGGTAGGGGTGTTTATCGCGTTGATCTTAAATATTTATAAATCTTCCACCGCCGTCTATAAAGAGATCGGTGCCGCTCAGGTGACCCATTTAATGAACCGTGAAAATGGGGTTGTGGTTGATATTCGTACTAAAGATGAATATAAGCAGGGACATATTACTGACGCAGTTCACATTTTACCATCTGAGATCAAAGCGGGTAACTTCCCTGCTATTGAAAAACATAAAGCTGACCCCATCATAGTCGTATGTAAAACAGGCCATAACTCTCGTGAAGCCGCGACACATCTAGCCAAAGCAGGATTTGAAAATGTCAGTCTGCTTAAAAATGGTTTAGTAACGTGGAGTGAAGCGAAGTTACCTTTGGTTCGTGGCAAAAAGTAATCGTTGCTGTGTCGTTTTGAGTAATGTTGCTTGCCACAAGCTGCGCTAAATGATTCGAGTTGTGATCGTTGCCATTGATTGGCAACGCCCTCTGGATGATTTATCGGTACTCGTTTAGTCTCAAGACAGTTGACTGACCACTATTTTTGATATTAAGGATTTTAATCATGGCTGAAGCCGCACAACAAGAAGCACCACAACAAAATTTCGCAATTCAACGTATCTTCCTCAAAGACGTTTCATTTGAAGCACCAAACTCTCCGACGATGTTTCAAAAAGAGTGGAATCCAGATGTTAAATTAGATCTAGACACGCAAAGTCGTGAGTTGGGTGAGGGTGTCTATGAAGTCGTGCTTCGTTTGACAGTAACGGTAAAAAATGCTGAAGAAACGGCCTTCCTGTGTGAAGTTCAGCAAGCGGGTATTTTTACTGCAGAGCAAATGGAAGCGGGCCAACTGGCTCATTGTTTGGGTGCATTCTGCCCAAATATTCTTTTCCCTTATGCGCGTGAAACTATTTCGAGCTTAGTAGTTAAAGGTACTTTCCCGCAGTTAAACCTAGCGCCAGTCAACTTCGACGCTCTATTTATGAACTACCTACAACAGCAAGCTGCCGGTGAAACTGCGCAAGCTTAATTTGATTTAATGGCTGTCTATATTCCTTACTGCTTGACCTCGCTTAGGAATAGGTAGAAAAATGCACAGAGCCGCTCATTGAGCTAAGCGATGTGCATTTTTGTTTTTAGTCTCGATCTAATAAGCGGTTACGAGCCGTTCAGGTTACCCATTCATTCATTCGCTATTCATTAGGTAAAAAAATGACCGATTCGAAAGCACAGCATGTCAGTAGCAAACCGATAACCATGACCGTGATTGGTGCCGGTTCTTACGGTACTTCTCTGGCTATTTCGCTAGCACGTAATGGAGCAAATATTGTGCTATGGGGGCATGATCCTCAGCATATGGCTCGTTTACAGTCTGATCGTGCCAACCAAGAGTTTCTTCCCGGGATTGCCTTTCCAGACAGTTTAATTATTGAATCTGATTTGTCGAAAGCGGTGCAGGCCAGCCAAGATTTACTGGTTGTCGTTCCGAGCCATGTCTTCGGGGTAGTATTACGCAGCTTACAACCTCATCTGCGTCAAGACAGTCGTCTTTGCTGGGCAACCAAAGGCCTTGAACCTGAAACGGGACGTTTATTGCAAGACGTCGCCCTCGACATTCTCGGCAGTCGTGTGCCATTAGCGGTACTGTCTGGCCCTACCTTTGCAAAAGAGCTTGCTATGGGTATGCCAACGGCAATAGCGGTGGCTTCGCCTGATGCTCAGTTTGTTGTCGACTTGCAGGAAAAAATCCATTGCAACAAAACCTTTCGAGTGTATGCCAACCATGATTTTATCGGCATGCAACTGGGCGGTGCAGTGAAAAACGTGATTGCGATTGGTGCAGGCATGTCCGATGGGATTGGTTTTGGTGCTAATGCACGTACGGCGTTAATTACTCGAGGTTTAGCGGAGATGTCTCGTCTTGGCGCTGCCTTAGGAGCACAGCCAGAAACCTTTATGGGGATGGCAGGATTAGGCGACTTAGTATTAACGTGCACCGATAACCAGTCTCGTAATCGTCGTTTTGGTTTAGCGTTAGGTCAAGGTAAAGCGGTGGATGCTGCTCAGCAGGAGATTGGGCAAGTGGTTGAAGGTTATCGTAACACCAAGGAAGTGTCGTTATTGGCTGCACGTATGGGGGTTGAAATGCCGATTGTTGAGCAAATTTATCAGGTCTTATATCAAGGTAAAGATGCCCGTTTGGCTGCGCAAGACTTGCTCGCACGAGATAAAAAAGCTGAGCAATGATCGAGACTGCTGATGTGATCAGTAATCGATAACGGTTGAATTTCCAATACCTGATAGATACTGTGGAAGGATAGTGCTATCGCGACCCGTCTGGAGGATGAGCGTGATGAGGCTAACTCAGTGAAAGGCAAAATAAAATGAAGCAGTGCGCACAGAAAAAAGTTTGGCAAACCATCATCCAAGAAGCACGTGAACAATCGGAGCAAGAGCCGATGTTGGCGAGTTTCTATCACGCGACGATCATTAAGCATGACAGTTTATCGGCGGCATTAAGCTATATTTTAGCCAATAAACTCAATACGGCTTCTATGCCGGCCATGGCGGTGCGTGAAGTAGTAGAGGAAGCTTTGGCTGCTGATCCGACGATTAGTGAGTTTGCTGCGTGTGATATTTGTGCGACCGTTAATCGCGATCCTGCCGTATCGATGTACTCGATGCCGTTATTGTATCTCAAAGGTTATCATGCGCTACAGGGTTATCGCGTCGCCAACTGGCTTTGGAAGCAAGGGCGCATTGCACTGGCGACTTATCTACAAAATCAAATCTCAGTGGCTTGTCAGGTGGACATTCATCCTGCTGCAACTATTGGCTGTGGCATCATGCTTGACCATGCAACTGGGATTGTGATTGGTGAAACCGCCGTGGTTGAAAATGACGTCTCCATTTTACAAGATGTGACGTTAGGTGGTACTGGTAAAGAGTGTGGTGATCGTCATCCAAAAATTCGCGAAGGGGTGATGATTGGTGCAGGGGCCAAGATCCTTGGCAATATTGAGGTCGGTGAAGGCGCGAAAATTGGCTCGTGTTCAGTGGTATTGCAGCCGGTACCGCCTCATACCACCGTTGCTGGAGTGCCAGCGCGTATTGTCGGTCGTCCGAAAACCGATAAGCCCTCATTAGATATGGACCAGCAATTTAATGGTCGCTCACAAACTTTTATTGGTGGTGATGGTATTTGACCGGCTATCTCCCTTAGCTGCCCTGACCACTTTGAGTGGCGGTTAGGAAGGGAAGCAAACCAACAAAAAAAGAGGATGCTCAGCATCCTCTTTTTCATGTGGAGTCAATCAAGCCATCGCATTGAGTTCAGCGAGCGTCTCTTCTGCCCATTCGATCCATGCTTGACGGGTAAGTAAATTGCGGCGTAAGGTCAGGCGTTCTAAGCGCTGCTGTTTATCCATCATCGCAGGATTGGCATAGTATGCAGACTCGATGTCTTGATAGTGGCTAACAAGTTTACGAGATTCTTCAATTAATCCAATTAATTGGAGACGGTAAGGTTCAGCGGATTGTACTGAACACGCCATGAGCTTCGCACTGAACTCGTCTCTAACGGTTGGATGCGCAGTTGGTTGGTCAAACCATTCGCCTAAAGCGCGGCGGCCGGCTTCCGTTATTGAGTAAACTTTACGATCAGGCTTGCCATCTTGAGGCTCTAGTACACAAGTCACTAACCCTTGCTGCCCCATTTTGTTCAGTTCACGATAAACTTGTTGATGACTTGCCTTCCAAAAATAGCCAATACTGGCTGAAAATTCCTTAGTGATATCGTATCCAGTAGCGTCACGAGTACTAAGAACGGTGAGAATAACGTGTGGTAATGACATGTCTTTAATCCAAATGGTGAGTAACTTCGTAATCGACTGAACCATCTTATGTACTTCTATCGGTACATTGGGATATGAGGTATCAGTCATGCAGCATCGAGTGCTGTCTCTGTCACCTTAAAAAGCCTTCTATCACCTAGGATTATGATGTTGTATTGATTGGACTGTGATTTGAAATAGTTATTAGGGCATCACAGGGTTTAGCATTATATCTAAATAATAAGCATAAAGTAGAATAAAAACAGTTTTTCGAATAAAAAAGTTGATAATTTTCTCAAAAATCGCGACAAGGCGTAGAAAAGGCCATCTAAAGATGGCCTTTTGGTCTCTGTCTAGAGTTTTATTCTGATTTTGCTAACCTGTATTGCGCATTCCGGCTGCAATGCCAGCAATAGTGACCATTAACGCTTCCTCTAACTCGGGATCCGCCTCGGTAGATTGACGAGTCCGATACAACAATTCAGCCTGCAGCATGTTCAATGGCTCAACATAGATGTTACGCAGACGAATCGACTCATGACCCCACGGATCGCTTTGCATCAGGTTCTCATTGTTTTCAACATTAAGTACCGCTTTGATGTCTTTTTGGAGCTGGTCTCGCAAGCGGTCACCCAATGGACGTAATGTTGGCTCGACCAAACGTTGGTCATAGTAACGAGAGACATCAAGGTTACATTTTGTGTATACCATCTCTAACATACCTAAGCGAGTAGAGAAGAATGGCCACTCACGACACATCTCCTCAAGCAGAGCTTGATGGCCTTTATCAACCGAGTATTGAATCGCTTCCCCAGCACCGAGCCACGCTGGGAGTACCAAACGGTTTTGACTCCATGAGAAGATCCAAGGGATCGCTCGTAGGCTCTCCACACCACCTTGCGGATTACGTTTGGCTGGGCGTGAGCCAAGCGGCAGTTTACCTAACTCAAGTTCAGGGGTTGCTTGACGGAAGTAAGGGACAAAATCCGGTTCGCCACGAACAATAGCTCGATACGCTTCACAAGAGACTTGTGAGAGGACTTCCATTAAGTCGCGCCACTCTTGTTTGGGTTCTGGTGGTGGTAATAGATTCGCTTCTAAAATAGCGCTCGCGTAAAGATGTAAGCTGTTGATCGCAACTTCGGGCAAGCCAAGTTTAAAACGAATCATTTCCCCTTGTTCGGTGACTCGTAATCCGGCTTTTAAACTCTTCGGTGGTTGAGACAACAGCGCAGCATGCGCTGGCGCACCGCCACGACCAATCGAGCCACCACGGCCATGGAATAACGTCAGATCAATGCTCTCTTCTTCACACACCTTGACCAAGTCTTCCATGGCCCGATATTGAGCCCATCCGGCGGCCATCACCCCTGCATCTTTCGCGGAATCAGAATAGCCAATCATCACCATTTGTTGGTTTTGAATGAAGCCACGATAGAGATCGATAGCGAGTAGCTGTTTAATCACGCTTTCGGCATTATTGAGATCGTCGAGCGTTTCAAACAACGGGCAGACACTCATGCGGTAAGGGCAGCCAGACTCTTTTAATAATAGATGAACAGCCAAGACATCAGAGGCGGTATGAGCCATAGAAATCACATAAGCACCAAAAGCATCTTGCGGTTGGGCGGCAATGATTTTGCACGTTTCTAAAACCTCTTTGACCGATTCAGACGGCTGCCAATCTAGCGGAAGTAGCGGACGTTTAGAGCTCAGCTCATTGGTTAAAAAAGCCAGTTTGTCTTGTTCGCTCCACTGATTGTAATCGCCAATCCCTAGATAGCGTGTCAGTTCGGATAATGCCTCAGCGTGGCGGCTACTTTCTTGACGAATATCGAGACGAACCAAGTGGACGCCAAAGGCTTTGACTCGGCGCAGAGCATCGAGCAGTGATCCATCGGCAATGACTCCCATGCCACATTCATGCAGTGATTGATAGCACGCGTATAATGGGTCCCATAACTGACTTTCGGTCCTTAAAGGCGCTTTAACCGCCAATTTTTGGCCATGTAACTTACTGTCGAGAATATCCAGTGTGTCTTGCAATAAGTGACGTACACCTTTGAGGACCGCGCGATAAGGTTCGTGCTCTTCTTCACCCGCTAAAGCGCGGAGTGCATCGGTACACTTAGTCATTGATAATTCGCTGATCAATTCATTAATGTCAGCTAAGTATAAATCGGCGGCTTTCCAGCGTGAGAGGAGTAAAACTTCACGTGTGACACTATGGGTCACAAAGGGGTTGCCGTCGCGATCTCCACCCATCCAAGACGAAAAATGCACGGGACGTGCGTCAATCGGTAACCCTTCACCAAGGTTAGCTTTAATATTGTCGTTTAGCTCACGTAAAAATTCTGGAACGGCTTGCCAGAGTGAGTTTTCGACCACCGCAAAGCCCCATTTCGCTTCATCGAGTGGTGTTGGACGTTGTTTACGAATGACGTCAGAGTGCCAGCCTTGAGCAATTAATTGCTCTAAACGACGTTCAGTTTTTTGACGTTCTTTAGAAGACAGATCGCTCAGCTCAAGATTCGATAAACATTGGTTAATTTTGACCAAATTATTGATCATGGTACGACGAGTAATCTCCGTCGGATGGGCGGTAAGAACTAATTCAATGTTTAAATCACGAACGGCTTGGATTGCATCAAATTGGCTGATTTTTTTATCGGCCAATTTTGCGAACAAGCTTTGCAGCGCATTGGCTTCACCAAGATGGTCTTCGCTATGCCGAGAAATGGTATGATATTGGTCCGCGATATTGGTTAAGTTGAGAAATTGGTTAAAGGCGCGCGCGACCGGAGTCAGTTGATCATTATTGAGGTGTTTGATTTCTTCGATGAGTTTTTCTCGATCGGCTTGGTTACCGGCTCGAGCTGATTTAGAAAGTTGTCGGATGGTTTCGACTTTTGCCAAAATAACGTCGCCGTCAGCGGCTTGGATGGTTTGCCCTAATAATCGACCTAGCATGCTCACGTTACTTTTTAGAGCGGCGTATTTTTCATTCATTATCATCCTGCCTTGTAAAAAAATTACATCCAATGTCATCTATTTAATTACACAATCTAGCGAAGTTTGTCTAGTGGAGTCAAACAAAGCATACAAAGATTCCATTTATGTCAGGCTGCGTTTTGTTAGAGAAATGGTGGCAAAATAACTTATTTTGTTGAAATTTTCTTACAATTGATTGAAACCATTAGCATGGTTATGCCGGCATCATCAATGTGAAACCTTGATGAGATGTTGCGCCGCTCTCGCTATCAACACCATCCAACGAGCGGCGCGGGGGAAATGGGATTACTCAGTAAAGCAGTATTTATTGATGGCTTGAGAAAGAATATTGACGGTCGGTTCGATAAAATCGAAGGATAAATATTCATCGGGTTGATGCGCTTGATCGATGGAGCCGGGACCGAGAACTAAGGTTGGACACAACTGCTGTAGAAACGGAGCTTCAGTGCAATAGTTGACCGTTTGCGAGGGTTGTCCACACAGTTCACTCACGCCAAGGATAAACGGGTGATCGTGCTGACATTCATAACCAGGGATGGGTTCATGCAATGCTTCAATCGCAATACGGCCAGGCCATTTGTCTTGAACGTCTTTGAGTGCACCGCGCAGTAGGTTATCGAGTCCATCTAAGCTAATTCCCGGTAAAGGCCGGACATCATAATGCAGCTCACAGCAGCCACAGATACGGTTTGGACTATCGCCGCCATGAATATGGCCGAGATTGAGGGTCGGGCTTGGAATCTCGAAGCCAGGATGGTGATACTCTTTAATCAGTCGGTCACGCAGTTGCATCAGGGCAAACATGACTTCGTACATAATCTCAATCGCATTAACACCCAGCGCAGGATTGGATGAATGACCAGACTGCCCTGTAACGCGAATGGCATTGGCGACGTGGCCTTTATGTCCACGAACTGGCACTAAGCTGGTCGGTTCACCAATAATGCAGTAATCGGGTTGAAAAGGTGCGTTAGCCGTAAAATGTCTGGCACCCAGCATGGTCGTCTCTTCATCACAGGTCGCTAAGACATACAGGGGTTTATTTTGCTTACTCCAATCGATATTTTTTACTGCTTGATAAATGAAAGCAAAAAATCCCTTCATATCGGCGGTCCCTAAGCCGTAGAAACGATCGTTCGCTTGAGTTAAAGCATGAGGTTCAAAATTCCAGCGACCTTGATCAAAAGGCACCGTATCACTATGCCCAGCCAAGAGTAGTCCGCCTTCTCCCGCGCCTTTTTTAGCGATTAAATTATGTTTGCCTGGCGCAACCACTTCCACTTGAGTGGTAAAGCCGAGTGCTTCAAACCATTCGGCTAATTTAGCAATCACCTCACTGTTGCCGTGATCCCATGTCGGGTCAGTGGAGCTAATGGAAGGCGTGGAAATCAGGCCCGAATAGACCTCCAAGAAACTGGGTAATTGCATATTATCTTTGCTCCTACTATTGACAGAGTATCGCTGAAAATGTAAAACACATATTAAATCACTTTTTATGAATAAAAAACCAGTTAAAACCCATTTTTTGTAAATTAAAAATCAGTTTTAACTTGGCTTTCACTCCGCTTTGGGATGGGTATTAATGTTAAAAACCGCAATTATTGGTGCAAGTGGCTATACCGGTGCTGAATTAGCACTGATGGTGGAAAAACACCCTCAACTCAAACTAGCAGGTTTATATGTTTCCGCCAACAGTCTCGATGCAGGAAAATCAATGGCTGAGCTGCATGGTAAATTAGCCGGGCTGGTTGACATGGAGATTGAGCCTTTAGTTGACCCACTTGTTGTTGCGAGTCAGTGCGATGTGGTGTTTTTAGCGACGGCTCATGAAGTGAGTCACGACCTAGCACCAATTTTCCTTGCCCAAGATTGTCAGGTTTTTGATTTATCTGGTGCCTTTCGTGTGAAAAGTGAGGATTTTTATCCTAATTATTATGGTTTTGAGCACCAGCACCGTGAGTGGTTAGATAAGGCGGTGTATGGCTTAGCAGAATGGAACCGTGAAGCCATTCAGCATAGCTCACTGATTGCCGTGGCAGGATGCTATCCGACGGCGGCGCAACTGGCTATTAAACCGTTGATTAACGCAAATTTGTTGGATACTGAGCAATGGCCAGTGATTAACGCGACCAGCGGCGTGACGGGGGCGGGTCGAAAAGCGACCTTAAACAACAGTTTTTGTGAAGTTAGTCTGCAGCCTTATGGCGTCTTTACTCATCGTCATCAACCTGAAATTGCCACCCATTTAGGCTGTGAGGTGATTTTCACCCCTCATCTGGGCAATTTTAAACGGGGTATTTTAGCCACAATAACCATGAAGTTGGCAGTCGGTGTTACGGCGCAGCAGGTCGATGAGGCATTTACTCAAGCTTATGCTGATCAGCCTGCGGTGAGGCTAAAATCCAGTTTGCCATCCATTAAAGATGTGGAATTTACGCCGTTTTGCGATTTGGGATGGCGAGTTCAAGGTGAGCATGTCATCGTCGTTTCAGCGATCGATAACTTATTAAAAGGGGCATCGAGTCAAGCGATGCAATGTTTAAATATTCATTACGGTTTTTCTGAGCTAACGGCTTTGGTGTAAAGCACCAAGCGTAAGGGTGAAATATGACAGATACACAGCATAATCCATTGGTGATTAAATTAGGCGGCGCAGCGCTGTCTTGTTCTGACACGCTAAGCAAATTGTTTGGCGCTATCGCACTGTATCAAGCTCAAGCTCAGCGACGAATTGTCATTGTTCATGGTGGCGGTTATTTGGTCGATGAGTTGATGGCAAAATTACACCTGCCGACGGTAAAGAAAGAAGGGCTACGCGTTACCCCTTATGAACAAATTCCTTTTATTGCCGGAGCGTTAGCCGGAACGGCCAATAAAATGCTCCAAGGACAAGCCATAAAAGACGGTTTGAATGCCATCGGTTTATGTTTAGCGGATGGCGGCTTATGTCAAGTCGAGGAACTCGACCCTGAGCTGGGAGCGGTGGGTAAAGCCCTGCCGGGCGATTCACAACTGTTACAAGCCATTCTTAATGCTGGCGGGCTACCGATCATCAGTTCGATTGGGCTTACTGCAAGCGGACAAATGATGAATGTCAATGCCGATCAGGCGGCGGTGGCCGTGGCCGGTGCACTGGATGCCGAGTTAGTTCTGCTCTCTGATGTGAGTGGTGTATTGGATGGCAAAGGGCACTTATTGCCGAGCTTGAACGCTCAGCAAGCCAATAGTTTGATTGCTGGTAAAGTGATCACCGATGGCATGATCGTCAAAGTCAAAGCCGCGCTAGAGGCCGCCAATGATTTGGGGCGTCCGATTCAAGTCGCTACATGGCGCTATCCGGAAAAGCTGCACAAACTATTTGCTGGTGAAAGTATTGGAACCCAATTTTTACCGCAATAAATCACAATAGGCAATGGGTGGCGCATGACCACTAAACACAATCAATAGACCTTAGTGCAGACTGCTAAGCGGGCACTGGGTAATGGAGAAAGCATCAATGAGTAAAGTTCAAGTTAATAAAGTAGTGGTTGCCTATTCTGGTGGTCTAGATACTTCAGTGATTATTCCGTGGCTAAAAGAAAACTATGCCTGTGAAGTGGTTGCCTTTGTCGCGGATGTAGGCCAAGGAGAAGAAGAGCTACAAGGCATTGAAGCAAAAGCGAAAGCCTCGGGCGCTTCAGAGTGTTATGTGGTCGATTTAAAAGAACAAATGGTTGCTGAATACATCTATCCGACCTTAAAAACCGGCGCGTATTACGAAGGGAAATATCTACTGGGCACCTCAATGGCTCGCCCAATCATCGCTAAAGCACAAGTAGAGATTGCTCGTAAAGTAGGCGCTGATGCGCTGTGTCATGGTTGTACTGGTAAAGGTAACGATCAAGTACGTTTTGAAGGTGCGTTTGCTGCCCTTGCACCAGATTTACATGTAATCGCGCCATGGCGAGAGTGGGATATTGTCAGCCGTGAAGAGTGCCTCGACTATCTGGCTGAGCGTAATATCCCTTGCGCCGCATCGTTAACTAAAATTTACTCACGTGATGCTAATGCATGGCACATTTCCACGGAAGGTGGTGTACTGGAGAGTACTTGGAATGCACCTAATGAAGACTGCTGGGTGTGGACCGTTGATCCTGAACAAGCACCGAATGACGCTGAATATGTCACTGTACAAGTGGAAAAAGGTCAAGTGGTTGGTGTCGACGGTGAGCTGATGACACCTTATAACGCCTTAGTTTATCTGAACGAAAAAGGCGCTAAGCATGGTGTTGGTCGGATCGATATTGTTGAAAACCGTCTGGTGGGGATGAAATCTCGCGGCTGTTATGAAACTCCGGGAGGCACGATCATGATGGAAGCACTACGTGCAGTAGAGCAACTGGTGTTAGACAAGGCATCGTTTGAGTTTCGTGAAGAGCTCGGCATTAAAGCCTCACATCTGGTGTATGATGGCCGTTGGTTCACCCCACTACGTGAAGCAGTATTTGCCGCTGCCGATCAGCTCGCTCAGCAGGTTAATGGTGAAGTGGTGATCAAGCTTTACAAAGGACAAGCGATCGCTACTCAGAAGCGTTCTGCGAACAGTTTGTATTCAGAAGCGTTTGCTACCTTTGGGGCTGATGAAGTATATGACCAAAGTCATGCTGGTGGATTCATTCGTTTGTATTCTTTGGCGAGTCGGATTCGTGCCTTGAACGAAAATAAATAAGCCTCACTGGATTGAATGAGGCCATCGTTAGAGATTAGCTCATAAGGATCGCTCGGCGATCCTTGTTTTTAACCCGAGTACAAGATGTTTTCCTATGGCGTATGCGCCTTAGGTCAAAGGTAGGAGAAACGCAATGGCATTATGGGGCGGAAGATTTACCCAAGCAGCAGACACCCGGTTTAAACAATTTAACGACTCCCTGCGTTTTGACTACCGATTGGCTGAGCAAGATATTGTCGGCTCGATTGCTTGGTCGAAAGCGTTACGGTCGGTGAATGTACTGACAGAACAAGAGCAACAAGCATTAGAATTGGCATTAAATGAGTTGAAGCTCGCAGTAATGGAAGATCCTGAGCAGATCTTGTTATCGGATGCGGAAGATATTCACTCGTGGGTTGAACAGCAGTTAATCAGTAAAGTGGGTGATTTAGGTAAGAAACTGCACACTGGACGTTCACGTAATGATCAAGTCGCCACCGATTTAAAATTATGGTGTCGTCAGCAAGGCCAGCAATTACTGCTCGGCTTGGATAGATTGCAGAGTCAGTTGGTTTCGGTCGCCGAACAACATCAAGCGACAGTACTACCTGGTTATACGCACTTGCAACGCGCTCAACCCGTCACGTTTGCTCATTGGTGTTTGGCATATGTTGAGATGTTTGAGCGTGACTACTCACGTTTACAAGATGCGCTACAACGGCTGGATACTTGTCCCCTCGGCTCTGGCGCTTTGGCAGGAACCGCTTATCCTATCGATCGTCAGCAATTAGCTCATGATCTCGGGTTTCGCCGGGCTACGCGTAATTCACTCGATTCGGTGTCGGATCGCGATCATGTGATGGAACTAATGTCGGTAGCATCGATTTCGATGCTTCACTTGTCGCGTTTAGCCGAAGATATGATCTTCTATAACTCCGGTGAGTCTGGATTTATTGAATTAGCAGATACGGTAACCTCTGGTTCATCATTAATGCCGCAGAAGAAAAACCCCGATGCTCTGGAATTGATCCGTGGTAAAACTGGTCGGGTTTATGGGTCATTAGCGGCGATGATGATGACCGTGAAAGCTTTGCCTTTGGCTTACAACAAAGACATGCAAGAAGATAAAGAAGGGCTGTTTGATGCGCTTGATACTTGGCATGATTGTATGGAAATGGCCACTCTTTGTTTTGACGGGATAAAAGTCAAAGCTGAGCGAACCTTAGAAGCCGCTAAACAAGGTTACGCCAATGCGACTGAACTGGCGGATTATTTAGTCGCTAAAGGTATTCCATTCCGTGAAGCGCACCATATTGTTGGCGTCGCGGTGGTTGGTGCTATCGAGAAAGGCTGTGCATTGGAAGCGCTCTCTTTGGCTGAGTTAAAAGTCTTTTCTCCTGTGATTGAAGAAGATGTTTACGCCATTTTAACCATCGAATCATGCTTAGAAAAACGCAGTGCACTCGGTGGCGTCGCTCCTTCACAAGTCGCCTATGCCGTTGAAGAGGCCGAAAAACGTTTGGCGAAGCGGGATGCAAGTGCGGTCAAAGTACGTCCAGCACGTTTAACCGATATTGAACGTTTAGAAGGCATGGTTGCTTATTGGGCAAACATGGGCGAGAACTTACCCCGTTCACGAAGCGACATTGTACGGGATATTGGTTCGTTCGCTGTGGCTGAACATCATGGTGAGATAACGGGATGCGCCTCGCTCTACGTTTACGATTCAGGATTAGCAGAAATTCGTTCTCTTGGGGTTGAAGCGGGCTGGCAGCGTCAAGGTCAAGGGCGTGCGATTGTCCATTACTTAGTGAAAAAAGCCCAGCAAATGGCGATTAATAAAGTGTTCGTACTGACTCGTTCTCCGGAGTTCTTTATGAAACTGAACTTTATTCCAACCTCGAAAACGTTATTGCCGGAAAAGGTATTAAAAGATTGTGAGCAGTGCCCGCGGCAACACGCTTGTGATGAAGTAGCCTTAGAAGTGGATTTTGCCCAGCGGATTGTTATCCATCAACGATAAGTGTTGAGATCTTTTATGGTGAAACCAAGCAAAAGAAAAGATCAAAAAAGATCGTGTAAAGTGGAACCAACCAGAAAAAGCACAGTCTATACCCGTACCACTGCTTTTTCTTAGATCGCTCTAAGAGAGCCCTAAAACTCCTTTTCGTTTTAGGGCTTTTTTGTGGGCGAGTGATCAGTCGAGTTTTTTTGACGCTCTCGCCAAGGCAGTACGACAAACTTCATCCATAAATGTAAAAATAACAAACCATTAAAAGCGAAACCTGCGAAGAGAAGGGCGATGGACGCGATAGCGGTTGGCTCATTTCTAAATAACCAAAACCAGACTCCCCAGCAAGCGACAGATAGTACGGTTAACCAATCAATACAGCGTTGGCAACGACCGATTTTTTTCCAGAACCATGCTTGATCACAGTAGTGACAACTGGTGAGTTTCATGGTGACTCCTTATGAGTGATTGTTGGCTTGTGAGTATGTTACCGCTATCGACAAAGCCCGTGAAGTTTTTACCTACTCGTGTAATGCGGGTGAGGAGAATATAAAAACTTTGATAGTCAGCAGCATTCAATGTTATGGTTTTTGATAGGTATATTCTTACTGCAGCAGTGACGCTATAACGAGACGCCTTTTCTGTTGCTTTCGATATGATTGATGGTTTTTATCTAGGAATAAGATGAACATTCGAGATTTTGAATACTTAGTTGCTCTTGCTGAGCACAAGCATTTTCGTAAAGCCGCTGAATCCTGCTTTGTGAGTCAGCCGACTCTTAGTGGACAAATTCGCAAGCTAGAAGATGAACTGGGTACGGTATTGTTAGAGCGTAGTAGTCGGCGGGTATTATTTACCGATTCTGGGCTACAGCTTGTTGACCAAGCCAAACGTATTCTCAGTGAAATTAAAGTTTTCAAAGATATGGCCAGTCAACAGGGAGGAGCCATGAGTGGCCCGATGCACATCGGGTTTATTCCGACATTAGGCCCTTATTTATTGCCGAAGATTATCCCAGAGCTCAAAGCTCGATTTCCTGACTTGGAACTCTATTTACATGAAGCGCAAACGCATCAATTAGTCCGTCAGTTAGAAGAGGGCAAGCTCGATTGTTTGGTATTAGCCTCGGTGGAAGAGAGTGCCCCTTTTAAAGAGATCGATATCTATAATGAGCCAATGAGTATCGCTGTGCCTTGCTCACACGAATGGGCTAATCGTGATGAGGTAGATATGTTGGAATTGAACGGGAAAACCGTATTGGCATTAGGCGATGGCCACTGCTTACGTGACCAAGCGTTAGGTTTTTGTTTTGCTGCGGGAGCGAAAGATGATGAGCGTTTTAAAGCTACCAGTTTAGAAACCTTACGTAATATGGTCGCTGCTGGTGCTGGGATTACCTTGTTGCCCCAGCTCTCGCTACCGGATGAAAAAACCAAAGATGGCGTCTGTTACATCAAAGCGGTCAATCCACAGCCATCACGACAAATTGTTTTGGCTTATCGACCGGGTTCACCGTTGCGTCAGCGCTATGAACAGCTAGCTCAGGTGATGAAAGAGCGTCTACAAGCGTTGGCCACTCAATAGCCTGCCTGTTCAGTGTCTGAAAATAACACCGCCCCTAATCGGGGCGGTCAAGATTAAAATAAGCTGTCACTATCATCTAAGTAGATGCTGTGAGGGGTATCCTCTTGTACATACTCTTTCGGCTCCGTTCCTTGAACAAAGTATTCGAACATAGAACTGGCATCTAATTTATTGGTGAGTAGCCCACTGTCACGATCAATTCTCACACGAATAATGTTCGGTGGCATGGCTTTGGGTTGAGCCGGCACGCCATCGAGAGCAATGCGCATAAACTCTACCCAGCCTGGTTGGGCTGTTTTCGCACCAGCTTCAGCACCAGTAATATCGTCATCAGTATTCGGGTTTGGGGCTGTGCTCCCTAAGTTGCGGCTATGGTCATCAAATCCAACCCAAGCCGTTGCGACCATGCCTGGTCCAAAGCCATTATACCAAGCATCTTTCGAGTCGTTAGTTGTTCCTGTTTTTCCGCCCACATCACGACGTCTTAAGGTTTGTGCGCGCCAGCCGGTACCATTCCATCCCGTTCCTGCACGCCAATCACCGCCACCCCAGATATTGCTATACATCATTTCACGAACGAGAAAAGCATTCTGTTCGGAAATCACCTGTGGTGCATAATTGACCGTGGCATCTTGCTCATTAAACGGATTATCGGATGACGATTGACAATCCTGGTGACAAACCACTTTGGGGTTAGCTAAAAACTCGACATGGCCAAAACTGTCTTCCACTTTGCTGATGTAAAACGGCTCAACATAATACCCGCCGTTAGCAAATACTGAATAGCCTTGAGCCATTTTGACGGGCGTTAAGCTGCCCGCGCCGAGAGCAATGGTTTCAGAACGCGGTAGTTGCGATAATTCAAAGCCGAATCGGGTCAAGAATTGTCGAGTCTCTTCCAAACCGACTTCACGCAGTACACGAACTGCCATCACGTTTTTCGACTGCGCCAGACCAATCCGCAGACGAGTTGGACCGACGTAAGTCGGGGGCGAGTTTTTGGGACGCCAAGCAATGCCTTGGCTTTGATCCCATTGGTTAATCGGAGCATCATTGATTAATGAGGCTAGAGTGAGGCCTTTCTCCAAAGCCGCAGAGTAAATGAACGGCTTTATACTTGACCCCACCTGACGGACCGATTGGGTTGCACGGTTAAAATTACTGTGTACGAAGTTAAAGCCACCAACCAGTGCTAGTATCGCCCCATTCTCAGGATCCATAGCAACGAATGCGGTATTTGCATTAGGCACTTGGCTCAGTGTCCAGTGTTCTTGTTCATCACCTATAGCGTGCTGGCGACGAATCCACACTTGTTCACCTACCGCAAGAATATCACTGGCTTTACTCGGTAAAGGCCCTTGACGATCGTCAGTAATAAATCGCCTTGCCCAGTTCATGTCTTCCCATGTAATGGTTTTTAGTCCGGCATTTTTTACCCAAACCTGAGCCGATTTTTCTTCGACCTTAACCACAATCGAAGGCAGAAGATCACCGTAAGTGGGTTCACTACGTAAGTGAGCGATCATGGTGGGGGTATCCCAAGCCGATTGCCCAGCTTTCCAGAGTACTTTTTCGGCACCACGGTAGCCGTGACGCATGTCATAAGCGAGGAGATTATCGATAGCGGCTTGGTTTGCGGCTTGTTGTAACTTGGTATTGACCGTCGTGTAGACATTCATCCCAGAGGTATAGGCCGCTTCTTCACCATAACGTTCGACCATCCATGCGCGAGCAATTTCTGCCACGTAAGGAGCTCGTAGCTCAATTTCTGCGCCATGGAATTTGGAGATTAATGGTTCATTACGAGCCTGATCATACTCTTGTTGGGTGATGTAGTTTTCTGCCAGCATGCGTAATAAGACGACATTGCGACGGTGAGTGGCTCGCTCCACAGAGAAAAGGGGATTCATGGTAGAAGGGGCTTTGGGTAGGCCAGCAATCATCGCTATTTCACTTAACGTCAGATCTTTGACTTCTTTACCAAAGTAGGTTTGAGCTGCTGCACCAACGCCGTAAGAACGATGACCGAGATAAATTTTATTCAGGTAAAGCTCCAAGATCTCTTCTTTACTCAAGAGCTGCTCAATATGAATGGCAATAAAGATCTCTTTAATTTTACGCATAATTTTCTTCTCATTGGATAAGAAGAAATTACGGGCCAGTTGTTGGGTAATGGTACTTGCCCCTTGAGAGGCACTCCCTGACGCCATGACGGCCACAGCGGCACGAGTAATCCCGATCGGGTCAAAGCCGTAGTGTTCGTAAAAACGTGAATCCTCGGTTGCGATTACTGCTTCGAGTAATTCTGGTGGCATTTCATCAAGGCGCAATGGAATGCGTCGTTTTTCACCAAATTGAGCAATCAGTTTACCGTCTTCACTAAACACCTGCATGGGAGTTTGTAGCCGAACGTCTTTTAATTCAGCGACATCGGGTAGATCTGGCTTTACATAAAAATAGAAGCCAAAGATTGTAGTGACTCCAAGAATAATGCAAATCAATGAAAATATGAGTAAACGCTTTATGAACTTCACCGGAGAATCCCTGTTTAGTAGAGGCTGTCTTAGTACAAACCCCTGTACTCTAGACTAAAACCTCAGCACTTAAAAATAGTGAACGGTTATTTTCTCACAAATAAGTGTGTGAGGCTGAGAATTGTCACTGGAGTTAATGGCATGAGTAAATCATTAGTTATTGGTGTCGATATCGGTCATCACAGTATCAAAGCTGTGGCTCTTAAACCAAACGGCGACAATTATTCGCTGCACGGTTGCACAGAAATCGTCATTACTGACGACATTTTCGCCGATAACGATACGTTGAATTATCAGAAAATTGTAAAGAAACTCAAAGAACTAAAAAAGAGTTTCCCGCTATTTAGTCGCAAGGTTGCGATTGCTCTGCCTGACACGGCGGTAATTAGTAAAGTATTACAAATAGATAGCGACTTAGACCCTCGTGAAAAAGAGTTTGCTATTTATCAGGCTTTTTCTCATCAATCCCCGTTGCCGATGGAAGAGCTGAGCTTAGATTTTGTTCCTTTACCGATTCAAGCGTTCGCTAAAAACCGAACAGCGACCTATCAGGTGTATGCCACCCGAAGAGAAGTCGTCGCGAGTCGATTATCGGCGATTCAACAAGCTGGGCTGGAAGCGACTTTACTGGATGTGCAATTACATGGTCTGGCTCAGATTTGGCAGCAGGTGAGTCAGGCTCAACAGCGCTCGAATTGGATGTTGGTCGATGTCGGTTATACCCAAACTACGTTATGTATCGATTTTGCCGATAAAGCGCCGTTTTATAAGGATATTGCCTTAGGTACACGCTGGTTTGAATTGCCATCTCTGGCGGAAACGATGGCGCGCAGCGATGAACGTAACCAATGGCTATTCAATCGATTGTTTGTCGAACGCCTAACCCGTCAACTGCAGCTATTTACTTCCGTTCATGGTCAGCAAAGCCTCGCGGGGATCTGGTTATCTGGTGGCGGGGCGATGATGGATGGGCTAGCAGAAACCATCACCGAGCAGCTTGGATTACCCTGTGAACGGTTCGCGCCATTAGCGACTTTTGTCAACAAAATCACTCAACGTAAGCGGTTAAACGATCAGCCTAAATTCACGACGGCTGCCGGTCTTGCGTTGCGAGGTATAGCATGGTTGGAGAGTGGGCATGTTGCATAGCATCAATTTATTCCCTTGGCGAGAGGCACAGCGTGCTGATCATAAACGGCGTTTTCTCCAGCTTATGAGTCTTGGCGTCTTAGTCGCTTTGGCCATGCAATGGGGGGCCGGCCATTATCTTGATCAGCAACAACAGCACCAACAGGCACGATTAGGTTTTTTGAATCAGCATCTTCAGCAACTGGATCAGCGATTACGGGCACTCAAAATGACCGAAGCTGAGCATCAAGCACTGCAAGCCCGGTTAAGTGTTGTTGAGTCCTTACAGCAAAAGCGCAATAAAACCACACAATTGATGAACTTGATGCCAGAGTTGATTCCTGAAGGGGTTTACGTTGACAAAATTAGTATGAAGGGGGATGCCGTCGAAGTCAGCGGAATTAGCGACAGTACCGCACGCTTAGCCACCATGTTAGATAAATTAGAAAGGTCACCACACTTATCAGCAGTAGGCATGCACTCGATTGTCGCTGGGAATCAGCGTTTTAATAAAGATTTTCAGAGCTTCAAGGTCTCTTTTCATTTTCATACTGCTCAACCAGGATTAGAAGCGTTAATTCGGCAAGGTGAACATCATGACTAATTTTCGTGATCTGGATGTCGATGAATTGCTTGAATGGCCGCTCAACGCACAACTGATGGTGATTGTGTTGGTCATGGTAGTGATTCAAGTCATCGGCTATGGCATGTATTTATCGCCTAAACAAGAGGCACTTGAAGGACTCAATCAGCAAGAGCAGAGTCTTAAATCGATAGTACGCATTAAGGCCAATAAAGTCGCGGCATTACCTCAGTTGCAATCTCAATTGGATGAGTTGGCTGAGCGTTATGATTTTTTATTGCGCCAACTCCCAGCGCAGCAAGAGCTGGCCAGTTTGCTTGCTTCCGTCAACGAGCTGGGATTAGAACATGGGTTAACCTTTACTCGAATTGATTGGGGAGAAAAGCAACCGCAGGCATTTTTGTATCGCTTACCATTGAATATTGAACTCACGGGGAGTTACCACAACATTGGCGATTTTTCTCAGGCGATAGCGACGCTACCAAGAATCATCAATGTTGATGATGTGGATTGGCAAAGAGTCAGTCAAGAGAGCAGTACCTTACATTTCAGAGTACGGGCTTACACCTATCAATTTAAAGCGGAGGCAGGCGATGAGAAATAGTACGTCAATCGTGACTGCGCTAGTCACTTTTGTTTCTTTGATCGGCTGTAAAGCCAATCAAGAGTCTCTGGTGGACTACTTAGCGGAAGTGGAAGCTAAGAGTCAACAAGAGGTTGCTCAGCTAACGCCAGTGATTGCGTTTCAAGCTTTTGAATATGCACAGCATGACGCACGCGAGCCTTTTGTTTTACCACGAGAAGCGATTGCCCAAAATCAACCGATCACCAATCGCCATTGCTGGCAGCCTAAGTCGAGAGGAAAAACCACTTCACTGGAGCGATATCCGCTAAATCAGTTGCAATTGCGTGGTGTGATGCGCCGTGAAAGAGAGGTTTCTGCTTTGATTCAAACACCTGATGGGATGGTGGTTACTCTCCAAGCGGGTCAGTACGTCGGAGTAAATAATGGACAAGTTATACGCGTGGCCGAGGATCATCTATTGATTAAAGAAACCTTACCAGATGGATTGGGGTGCTGGAATCAGCGTCACGTCACATTGGCTTTGAAATAAACATTTCTGTTTAGAGACTAAATTATGATTAAAGGATTACCTTCAAGTATCGCGGTAGTGCTGCGCTACCTGTGCATCACGCTATGGCTAGGTTTAGCATTGACGACGCAGGCTGCTCTAGCGAGTGATAGCAATCAGTTTAAACACATCGATTTTCGGGTAACCCCCGACAAAGCCGCGGTGATTGTGATTGAGTTAGCGTCGGCATCGAGTGTGGTTGATGTTCAGAAAACGACGCAGGGGTTGAGTATTGAATTATTAAAAACCGATGTGGCTGAGGAGCAGCTTTATTTACTCGATGTCCAAGATTTCGCAACCATAGTTGAGAGTGTGGAAGTTTTTCGTCAAACACCAAGCACGTTGTTGTTGGCTAAAATACACGGTCCCTTTCATTATGATTATCAGCTCAAAGGTCGTTACGTTGAAGTGACGATCACGCCGTTAAAAGCCGAGGTTCAAAGTGCGCCAGCCAATCTACTTGAACCATCAGCCAAGCTGATTTCGATTAACTTTCAAGATATTCCGGTACGTAACGTTTTACAACTGATCGCTGATTATAATCAGTTTAACTTAGTGGTATCTGATTCAGTGGTAGGGAATTTAACCCTGCGTTTAGATGGTGTGCCATGGCAGCAAGTGTTGGACATTATTTTGCAGGTGAAAGGGTTGGATAAACGGGTTGAGGGCAATGTGATTTTGGTAGCGCCTAAGGCGGAACTCGATTTACGTGAAAAACAACAGCTGGAAAAAGCCCGTTTAGCAGAAGAGTTGGGAGAATTGCAGTCAGCCATCATCAAAATAAGTTTCGCGAAGGCGTCAGATATCGCTGAGATGATTGGTGGGACGGGAGCGGTGAATATGCTCTCTGAACGAGGTTCAATCAGTATCGATGAACGCACCAATGCCTTATTAATTCGCGAATTGCCGGAAAATATTCATGTGATCCGAGAGATCATTTCGGCGTTAGATATCCCTGTTAAGCAGGTACAAATTGAAGCGCGAATTGTGACCGTGAATGAAGGTAATCTTGATGAACTCGGTATTCGTTGGGGCGTGAGCTCAACACGCGGTAATAATACAGTTGGTGGTTCAATAGAAGGTAACTTAACGGGTATTGGTCTCTATCAACCAGAAGATGGTAGCGAAATGATCAATAACTTCCTTAATGTCAATTTGGGAGCCACAGCAGCGAATGCTTCGAGCATCGCGTTTCAGGTGGCAAAGCTGGGTTCAGGGACACTGCTCGATCTTGAACTGTCAGCGATGCAGCGAGAATCGAAGGCGGAAATTATTTCCAGTCCACGGCTTATCACTACCAATAAAAAGCCAGCTTATATAGAGCAGGGGACAGAGATCCCCTATTTAGAATCGTCTTCCAGCGGTGCGACTACGGTGGCATTTAAGAAAGCGGTACTGAGTTTACAGGTTACCCCGCAGATTACGCCGGATAATCGTTTGGTGCTGGATTTAAGTGTTACCCAAGACCGACCTGGCGATATTGTCAAAACCGGTACCGGAGAAGCGGTAGCGATCCACACGCAACGGATTGGTACTCAAGTTTTAGTCAATAATGGCGAAACCGTGGTACTGGGCGGTATTTTCCAACACAGCATCACTAATACTGTCGATAAAGTGCCATTACTGGGTGATTTACCGTTACTCGGTGCGCTTTTTCGACGTAGCTATCAGCAAATGGGCAAAAGTGAGCTACTGATTTTTGTTACTCCAAAGGTTGTAATTCAGTAACTTAGTGTGATTATTTCCGCTAAAGCAAAATTAAAGTTGCATTAGTGGCACCTTATCTAGATAATTTCGGGTCTTATCACGAATTATCTGTGAGGAATAGGTGCCACAAGCATTCCTATCGTCGACCGCTGTCTGGCGAATCTTGTGGCGATGTCATTGAATTAACGTTGTAAATTACTGCTAAACATGGCCGAAAAACGCAATATTTTTCTTGTTGGCCCGATGGGCGCTGGCAAAAGTACAATTGGTAGACACTTGGCTCAACAACTTCATATGGAGTTTGTTGATTCCGATACTGTCATTGAAGAGCGCACTGGCGCAGATATCGCATGGGTATTTGACGTTGAAGGTGAAGAAGGCTTCCGCAAACGCGAGGAAGCGGTGATCAATGATCTTACTGAGCAACAAGGTATTGTTCTCGCCACTGGTGGTGGCTCAGTGATCAGCAAAGAAAACCGTAACCGCCTTTCTGCTCGAGGCGTGGTTGTCTACTTAGAAACCACTATTGAAAAACAATTAGCACGTACTAACCGTGACAAGAAACGCCCTTTATTACAGACGGATCATCCTCGAGAAGTGCTAGAAGCACTTGCTGATGAGCGTAATCCTTTGTATGAAGAAATTGCGGACATCACAGTACGTACCGACGATCAAAGTGCAAAAGTGGTAGCCAACCAGATCGTAAAAATGCTAGAAGAACACTAACCAGTTCTTTTATTTTGGAGTGCAAACCATGGAACGGATTACGGTCAGCCTAGGTGAGCGTAGCTACCCCATTTCAATTGGTGCCGGATTATTAAATAATCCGGCCCTTCTTCCTCTTTCCGCCCAGCAAAAAGTGGTGGTGATCACCAATCATACGGTTGCGCCACTTTATGCTGAGCGATTACTTGCCGTTCTAAACCAAATCGGCTGTTCATCGGCTCTACTGGAACTTCCAGACGGCGAACAGTACAAAAATCTCGATACCTTCAATACGGTCATGAGCTATCTCCTTGAGCATAATTACAGCCGCGATGTGGTGATTATTGCGCTTGGTGGTGGGGTGATTGGTGATCTCGTCGGATTTGCGTCAGCGTGTTATCAACGCGGTGTCGATTTTATTCAAATCCCAACCACATTATTGGCTCAAGTCGACTCTTCTGTCGGTGGAAAAACCGCGGTGAATCATCCGTTGGGTAAAAATATGATTGGGGCATTTTACCAGCCTCAAGCGGTGATTATTGATACTGACTGCCTAGCGACACTGCCCCCCCGAGAGTTTGCCGCCGGCATGGCTGAAGTGATCAAATATGGCATTATTTATGATCATGATTTCTTTGTGTGGCTTGAAAACCATCTTGAAGACTTGTATGCGTTAGAGGCGTCCGCGCTGTCTTATGCGATTGCTCGTTGCTGCCAGATAAAGGCGGAAGTCGTTGCTCAAGACGAAAAGGAATCCGGAATTCGCGCTTTATTAAATCTAGGTCATACCTTTGGCCATGCCATTGAAGCCGAGTTAGGTTATGGCTGCTGGTTGCATGGTGAAGCCGTAGCGGCAGGCACGATGATGGCCGCAGTAACGGCTAAGTTACAAGGTTTGATCTCAGAGCAGCAGCAACAGCGTATTCATGCCATACTGAAAAAAGCGCGCTTACCTGTGCACACGCCGAGCAGCATGAGTTTTGATGATTTCATTAAACATATGATGCGTGATAAAAAGGTTTTGGCGGGTGAGTTACGCTTAGTGCTCCCAACCGGTATCGGAACGTCTGAAGTGGTAAAAGGGGTTTCGCAAACGGTGATTAAGCAAGCGATAGAAGATTGTCGTAATATATAGTGGTATTCTGCCTACTTGATGTTACAGCGGTGTTGGCCAGACGTTCCCATTCAATCTAAATTAGAATGAGTCTACCTGACCGCTGTATCGTTGATCAGTCAGTTTCGGTATCAGTATCAGACATTAAGCCATTAGGATCGTCGATGAGTGTGGAACATGAACTAGAGTTAGATTCGCAAACTGAACTGTTGGAACGATTACAGTTACTGACGCGTTTTGGTTCCAACCTAGTGAATGTTTTTGGCGGTCTAGGTGCCGGAAAATCTTGGTTAGCGCAACGTTACCTTGAGTATTGGGTGGCGGATAAAAATCAATCCTTACTTTTATGTCATCCTAATCAAAGCGATGAGCAGCATCGCACCACCATTCTTAGCCAAGTGTTATCAGAGCCACTGTTTAATGCCAAAGATGCGTTGCTTGATAGTTTTTCACGTTTGATTGGCGAGCGTACGACATGCGATATTGTTGTGGTGATTGATGATGCGCATTTGTTGTCTGATACGTTACTCTCCGAGTTATGGATGTGGGTGCTTGAAGCTCAGACTAATCCTCGCTGGACCATTAATGTGGTGTTATTTGCGCAAGCTAATCGTCTTGATGCGTTATTAACTCGCTTAACTTATGGTCAAGAACATAAACCGATTGAACTCGAGATCGAGCCATTATCAGAGTATGAGGCCGACCGGTTATTTGAACAGCGAGTCATGCGTTATGTTGATCCAACACTGGAGCGTCAAGCTCGTAGCGCATATAAAAAAGTGAATTATCTTCCGGGGGAGATCATGGCGTTAGTCGATCAAAAGCGTGAGAAGCGCATCATTATTCGCTCGATCATCGGCTCACCGCTGAATATTGGCTTGCTGGTACTGTTATTGATGTTATTTATTGGTGGTGGCTACTGGTGGCTATGGTCCCAGCCGTCGCCAAATGAGACATTGCCTGTATTAACTCAACGAGCTGAGCAAACGGCGATTCCGACGTTACCGTCTCAAGAGGACAATGCTCGTTCTTATCAAAACGTCGCTGTGACGTCTTCACAACCGAACCCATCCAATGCGATGGCCGATGATGCCATTGCTTTGCCTCCCAAAGTGGTTGAGAGTTTAGAAGGGGTTGGTATCGCTGATACTGCACATCAGCGAGTGGTGATCACTTCCGATGTGGTGGATGCCTTACTGGATGGTCGTTCGGAATCAGTCGCTGTTGAGGTTAATCGCTATCCTATCACTCAAGGGACGAATGACGATTTGTCGATAGTGGAATCTGCTCCGTCATCAGGATCTATTCGTTTCTCTTTCGCCAGAGAAGAGTTGATGGCGATGTCGCCGCGCAGCTATACCTTACAGTTGGCGGCGGTGAATTCTCTGCAAGAAGTCCAAAACTTTATTGACCGTTATTCACTGACAGAAACGCTATACGTCTACCCAACCGTTCGTGATGAGGTGGATTGGTATATCGTTACTTATGATAACTATCCAACCATCCAGTTAGCTCGTGACGCGGTGGCTACTTTACCGCCTGCGGTACAAGCACTCGGTCCTTGGGCCAAATCACTTAGCCAAGTTCAACGTGAAATTCAACGTGCGAAATAACGCTGAGATTCAGTAGAAAATATGTTACATTCCGCACCCTTATTTTTGGTGATTGATTAGAGCAGTAGATGAAAAAGCAGCGTGCCTTTTTGAAATGGGCTGGGGGAAAGTTTGGCCTAGTCGAAGAGATTCAACGCCATCTGCCACCTGCAAGTCAGTTGGTTGAGCCTTTTGTCGGTGCAGGTTCGATTTTCCTTAATAGCGATTTTGAACATTATTTGTTGGCGGATATTAATCCGGATTTAATCAATTTATACAATTTATTAAAACATCAGCCGCAAGAGTATATTCGCGAAGCCAAGCGTTGGTTTACACCAGAAAATAATCGTAAAGAAGCCTATTTAGACGTACGTAAACAGTTTAATGACTGCGATGATGTGATGTATCGTTCGTTGGCTTTTCTGTATATGAATCGTTTTGGGTTTAATGGTTTATGCCGTTATAACAAAAAAGGTGGATTTAACGTGCCGTTTGGCTCGTACAAAAAACCGTATTTTCCTGAAGCCGAGCTAGAGTTTTTTGCACAGAAAGCGCAGCGTGCCACGTTTATTTGCGCAAGTTACCAACAAACTTTTCATCAAGCCATGGCATCCAGTGCTATTTACTGTGATCCTCCTTATGCGCCGTTGTCGAATACCGCGAATTTTACGGCTTATGCAGGGAATGGATTTAGTCTTGATGACCAAGCGGCTTTAGCCGATTTGGCTGAGAAAACCGCCCAAGAGCGGGGTATTCCGGTCCTTATTTCCAATCATGATACGATTTTAACTCGTCGCCTTTACCATGGTGCGCAACTGAATGTGGTTAAAGTTAAGCGCACGATCAGTCGTAATGGTGCTGGGCGGAATAAAGTCGATGAGTTATTGGCCTTATTTACACCTTAGTTAATAAAGTAATTCTCACTCTCTGAGGGAGTGAACGTCGCTTCCGGTTAGGATCTTTGCCACCCCTAGGTTAGAATACTGGGCATATTTTGTTTGCTATGTTCTATCACCGAAGAGGTCAGGTATGAAAGATTTTCTTATTGCTCCATCCATTCTCTCTGCAGATTTTGCGCGCCTTGGCGACGATGTTGATAAAGTGCTTGCCGCTGGAGCGGATGTGATTCACTTTGATGTGATGGATAATCATTACGTACCTAATCTGACCTTTGGTGCGCCAATTTGTAAAGCGCTACGTGATTATGGTATTACCGCGCCAATCGATGTGCATCTTATGGTTGAGCCGGTTGATCGAATTATTCCTGATTTTGCTAACGCTGGCGCATCAATGATCACCTTTCATGTGGAAGCCTCGAAGCATGTTGATCGCACCTTGCAACTGATCAAAGAGCATGGTTGTCAGGCTGGAGTGGTGCTGAATCCAGCCACGCCGCTCAGTCACCTCGATTACATTATGGACAAAGTCGATTTGATTCTCCTAATGTCGGTCAATCCAGGTTTTGGAGGCCAGTCCTTTATTCCGCACACGTTAGATAAGCTACGTGCGGTACGTGAGCGTATTACGCAAAGTGGTCGCTCCATTCGTTTAGAAATAGACGGGGGCGTAAAGGTCGAGAATATCCGTGAAATCGCCCAAGCTGGCGCGGATATGTTTGTTGCCGGGTCGGCAATTTTTGGCGAGCCAGATTATAAAGCGGTGATTGATGCTATGCGTAGTGAACTGGCTGGTGTTGAACGTCGTAATTAATAAGATAGTTATTATTCCTTACCGCTGAGCGCCGATGACGTCCATCGGCAAGCGACTGTGATTCGTCGGTAGGGAGAGCACAAATAGGACAGAGTTTTGCAATCAATAAAATTAATCGCGTTTGATCTCGATGGGACACTGCTTGATAGTGTGCCAGATCTTGCTGTTGCTGCTGATCAAGCGGTGCGCGCTTTGGGCTATCCTGGGGTAACGGAATCTCAGGTACGTGACTATGTTGGCAATGGTGCCGATGTGTTAATCGGTCGCTGTTTAAGCCAAAGTCTCAATATCGACCCTGAGCTGAATAATGATACTCATCAACAAGCGCGTTTGTTATTTGATGAGTATTATGCGCAAACGGGCCACCAATTGAGCCACCTCTATCCGAATGTAAAGCATACCTTGGCGGAACTGCATCGCGCGGGGTTTATCTTAGCGTTGGTGACCAATAAGCCGAGTAAATTTGTGCCTGATGTTCTTGCTCAACATGGTTTAGCTGAGCTATTTAGTGATGTGATTGGTGGCGATACCTTTAGCCATAAAAAACCCGATCCTATGGCCCTTAATTGGTTGCTCGAAAAGCACCACTTGAAGGCAGAGCAAATGTTGATGGTCGGTGATTCGAAAAACGACATTTTAGCGGCCCAAAATGCGGGCTGTGCTTCATTTGGCTTAACCTATGGTTATAACCACGGTGAGCCAATTGCCAATGCCAAGCCTGATGTGGTGGCGGATGATATCGTTCAACTCCTCGATGTTGTTATGGTTTGCGCGTAAAAATTATCACTTGCCTCTGGTAAAATACTCATCAATGAGTACACTGCTAAACTGCGCCTATTCACTGTAAGCGCAGTTTTTTATTGGTTTTATACCCTTCCTACTCGAAGCTATTGCGGTGTTGGCGACGTTCGTTCACCCCAAGCATAGAACTTATCTATGCTCGTGGGCTAGATTCATTTGCTGCCGATTAGCCATGCTCAGTGGTGTGGGTATCGCCTTCCCTTATTTTGAATCACAAGGAAATTATACTCATGAGCAAACCCATCGTATTGAGTGGTGTTCAACCATCTGGTGAACTCAGCATTGGTAACTATTTGGGTGCTCTGCGTCAATGGCAACAGATGCAAGATGATTATGATTGTCAGTACTGTGTGGTTGATTTACATGCGATTACCGTACGTCAAGATCCAAAGGCGTTATATGAAGCGACACTCGATGCGTTATCCATCTGTCTTGCCGTTGGTGTCGATCCGCAAAAAAGCACCTTGTTTGTCCAATCTCATGTGCCTGAACATACTCAACTTGGCTGGATACTTAATTGTTATACCCAAATGGGTGAACTCAGTCGCATGACTCAGTTTAAAGACAAATCGGCTCGTTATGCCAATGATGTCAATGCCGGACTATTTGGTTATCCAGTATTGATGGCGGCCGATATCTTGCTCTATGGCGCGCATCAAGTTCCCGTGGGCAGCGATCAAAAACAGCACCTAGAACTCGCGCGTGATATCGCGACACGTTTTAACAATATTTACAGTCCGGAACAACCGATCTTCACCATTCCTGAACCGTATATTCCGCAGGTCAATGCACGAGTCATGAGCCTGCAAGATGCGACTAAGAAAATGTCAAAATCGGACGATAATCGTAAAAATGTGATTACGTTATTAGAAGATCCCAAGTCGATTATCAAGAAGATCAATAAAGCGCAAACGGATACCGAAACACCACCGCGTATCGCCTTTGATACTGAGCAAAAAGCCGGTATCTCGAATTTAATGAGCCTATATTCCGCGGCCACAGGCAAAACCTTTGCTGAGATTGAAGCGCAATACCAAGGCGTTGAAATGTACGGTCCTTTTAAAAAGGATGTTGGAGAGGCATTAGTCGCGATGCTTGCTCCGGTACAAGCGGAGTACCATCGTATTCGCGATGACAGAGCCTATCTGGATGCGGTCATGAAAGCCGGGGCCGAAAAAGCCTCCGCTCGCGCTGCTCTCACACTGAAAAACGTTCAGCAAGCGGTTGGATTTGTGCCTCGTCCATAAGCTCCCCCCCTTGATTCTACGATACTGAATAAGCCCAAAGCGAATGACTCACTTTGGGCTTATTTGTCTGCTAGCGACTACAAGATAAATCAACACGGTCTACACTTAGTGGGAGTAGTACAGTAAGGGGATCGCGATGAAATGGTGGTTATTGTGTGGATTGCTGATCATCAGCAATGGATTAGCTGCGAGCCCTTTACGGGTTTGTGTAGGTAATATGAATGTATGGCCACCTTTTACTTATTGGCAAGGCGCTACCGATGAAGAAAAAGCTCAATCATTAACCGGATCAGCCACGACATTGGTATTACAATCCCTTGAACACTTAAACGTGGATTATCAGCTTTTGTTTATGCCGTGGGCGAGGGTACAGCATGAGCTAGCTCAGGCGAATGGACGCTGTGATTTGACGTGGAATGCCAGCTATCGTCATGACAGAGCGGAATACAGCTACTTTTCAGTCACCCTGTATCGTATTCAACTCGGTTATTTTACTCTCGCTGATTCGAATAATCTCCTCAGTCATCATCAAGATTCTGGCGTATTGTGTGGTGTACACGGTTTTAACTATCAAGACTTTGGCCTATCTCGCGAGCCATCGTTGCGTTTAAACACCGTCCAACAAGCGTTAGATATGTTACAAAAGCAGCGCTGTGATTGGTTTCTAAGTGAAATTGAGCCAATTTATGGTGGTATTCAGCTTGGCCTTTATCAGCTTGAACGGCCAATTACACCTCACTTATTGGGGAGAGATAAGCAGTTTCATGTGCAAATTCGTCGTGATTATCCGAATGCGTTGCTCTTGCTGAATAACATCAATCAATTCTTAATTGATGCTCAACAGAGCGGGCATGCACAAGCTGTATTTGATCGTTTTTTATTGTTCAATGCGGCGGAACATCAAGACCCTTAATGTCGATGACTCTTATTCGACTCAAGTAAAGCACTTGCCTTTCTACAACGGTGCTGCACAATATCGCCTTCTGTTTCTTCAACTGACTGGCACGGCTGATATTATGTTGCTTCTCATCGATAACTACGATTCTTTTACCTACAACTTATATCAATATTTCTGTGAATTAGGGAAAGAGGTCAAAGTCGTACGTAATGATCAGATTGACATAAAGGGGATTGAAGCCCTTAATCCGAGCCATTTAGTGATTTCCCCCGGACCTTGCACACCGAACGAGGCGGGGATCTCTCTTCAAGCTATCGCTCATTTTGCCGGGAAACTACCGATATTAGGGGTATGTCTTGGTCATCAGGCGATTGCGCAAGTGTTTGGTGGACAAGTGGTGCGCGCCAGACAAGTCATGCACGGTAAAACATCACAGATTAAGCACAATGGACGCAGTGTATTTGTTGGCTTAAATAACCCATTGACGGTTACTCGTTATCACTCATTAGTGGTTGAGGCTCATTCATTACCAGCTTGTTTTGAGCTCACGGCGTGGACGGAATTAGACGATGGTTCTGTCGATGAAATTATGGGTTATCAACACCGAACGTTACCGATTGATGCGGTGCAGTTTCATCCCGAATCGATTAAAACTGAGCAAGGGCATCAGCTACTGGCCAATTTCTTAAATCGTTAAGCCAATCATTACCGATCTTGATCACTTTTCTTAACATTTCTTTGTGCTGAATGGCGCTTGATTGTGATGTGCAATTTTATGCGCCTTTATAGCCTCTCTCCTTAGTGAACCCCTTGCCTTACAATGGCTATCTATTCTATTTTGCATGCGAAGGTAAAAAATACTTCATAAAAGACAGTCGTTAGTGCATAAATAATCAGAGACGATATCGAGTACACTGGTATTGATGTCGTGAAAAGAATATTTCGCTATTGAATTGGTTAATATTTTGTAAATACAATGCCGTATTAGTGATAATGCCATACAAAATCTTACGCTAAGGTTTTGTCGCCAAATGGCAGAGCAACTTGGCATGCGGTATAAGAAGGAATGGGTAATGACAATGGAAAAACAGATACAACGTGGTTTATTTGATGAGGTGATGGTGCCTTGTTATAACCCGATGGCGTTCATCCCAGTAAAAGGACAAGGTTCCCGAGTTTGGGATCAGCAGGGACGAGAGTACATCGATTTTGCTGGTGGTATCGCAGTCAGTTGCTTAGGACACTGCCATCCGGCCATGGTTAATGCATTAACCGAGCAAGCCAATAAATTGTGGCATTTGAGTAATGTGATGACTAATGAGCCAGCATTACAACTTGCTAATAAATTGATTGAACTGAGTTTTGCTGACAAAGTCTTTTTTGCCAACTCAGGCGCTGAAGCCAATGAAGCGGCACTGAAATTAGCTCGTCGTTATGCGGCTGACGTTTATGGTCCAGAGAAAACGGAAATCATTGCCTTTAAACAAGGCTTCCATGGCCGAACCTTCTTCACTGTCACGGTAGGTGGACAAGCGGCTTATTCTGACGGTTTTGGACCGAAACCCGGCGATATTACTCACCTGCCTTATAACGATATTGATGCTTTGCAAGCGCATATGTCGGATCGCACCTGCGCGATCATGATGGAGCCTCTGCAAGGCGAAGGCGGTATTATTTCGCCAACGCCAGAATTTGTTCAGGCGGTGCGTGAACTGTGCGATAAGCATAACGCGCTACTGATTTTTGATGAAGTTCAAACTGGTAATGGGCGTACGGGGCACTTTTATGCTTACCAAGGTTTAGGTGTCACGCCAGATATCTTAAGTACGGCGAAATCATTAGGTGGCGGCTTCCCGATTGGTGCGATGTTAACCACTAATAAGCTTGCCGAGCATATGAAAGTCGGTACCCACGGTTCAACGTATGGCGGTAACCCGTTAGCGTGCGCTGTTGGTCTGGCCGTCGTTGATATTGTTAGTCAACCAGAAACCTTAGCGGGTGTGAAGCAACGTGAAGCTTGGTTTCGCGAGGGATTAACCAAAATTAATGATAAGTACCATGTGTTTTCTGAAATCCGTGGTCAAGGTTTACTGCTTGGCGCGGCGCTCAATGAGCAGTGGCAAGGCCGTTCTCGAGACATTTTATTAGCGGCTGGAGAGCATGGATTAATGCTGTTGGTGGCGGGACCGAACGTGATCCGTATGACGCCTTCATTATTGATCACTCAACAAGAAATCGAACAAGGATTGGCTAAACTCGAGCAAGCGATCGCAACACTCGTGTAGTCTTTCTGCTATTCACACCCACCATGGATAGCGGTGGGTGTTTGCTGTCTTCGCTAGGTCAAGCTGGCCTAGTGCTATGCATCTGGAGGGAATATTGATGCTAGTTATTCGCCCTATTGCAACGTCTGACTATCCGGCACTTCATGACTGTGCCATTGAATCGGGTCATGGCTTTACGTCACTGCCCGTTAATCAAGAATTACTCACCAATCGTATTGAACACTCAGAATACAGCTTTGCTAAACCGTCCGTAACGCAACCAGGGGATGAAGGTTATTTAATGGTCGGTGTAGACAGTGTAACCGGAGAGGTGGCTGGTACGACGGGGATCGAAGCGGCGGTTGGTTGGGATCGTCCTTTTTATTCTTATCATATTAGTACGATTGTCCATGCCTCACATAAGCTTGGGGTCAACAATGTCGTTAAATTACTCACCTTTGGTAACAACTACACCGGATGCTCAGAAATTTGCAGCTTATTTTTGCGAGAGCACTTTCGCCAAGGTTTGAATGGTCGCTTAATGTCGAAGAGTCGTTTTTTAATGATGGCGGAGCATCCAGAACGTTTCTCTAAAACCATCTTTGCTGAGATGCGAGGCGTCTCTGATGCGGATGGTAATTCTCCCTTTTGGCAGTGGCTGCAAGAGCACTTCTTTTCAATCGACTTTACCTTGGCTGACTATTTAACTGGGATCGGTAAAAAAGGTTTTATTGCCGACTTAATGCCCAAGTTGCCGATTTATATCAATTTACTTAGTCCTGAAGCCCAAGCGGTGATTGGCCAAGTGCACGAGAATACTCGTCCAGCCCTCAAGTTATTGGAAGACGAAGGATTTACTTGCCGTAATTACGTCGATATTTTTGATGCCGGCCCAGCCGTAGAATGTGATGTCCGTAATATTGAATCGGTGCGTAATTCTGTTCGTGCTAGGGTTGAAGTCGCGCGTCATTCCAGCACCCAACAATATTTGATGTGTAATACCTCATTTACTCATTTTCGTGCTACCGCCGAAAAAGCGGCCTACAACCGTGAGCGAGAAACGGTGTTGATTACTCCCGAAGTGGCTCAAGCATTAAACGTTGACCAAGGGGATTGGTTGCGAATTTTGGCTCAATAGTTTTTAGATAAGGAAGATACAATGACTCAGTGGATAGCAGGTCAATGGATTGCTGGACAAGGCGATGCGTTGAGTTCAATCAGCCCTTACGATGACCAAGTGGTTTGGCAAGGTAATAGCGCCACAGCAGAACAGGTTGAACAAGCGATCAGCGCGGCTCGTCAAGCATTCATCGCATGGAAAAATCGCCCGTTTGCTGAGCGTGAACAAGTGGTGTTGGCTTTTGCTGAGCAGGTCAAAGCCAACAGTGAAAAAATTGCTGAAGTGATCGCTAAAGAAACCGGCAAACCATTATGGGAAACGCGCACCGAAGCCGCGGCGATGGCTGGTAAAATTGCGATTTCTATTCGTGCTTACCATGAACGTACTGGGCAGCAGCAACGTGAGGTGGCAGGTAATACGATTGTATTGCGGCATCGTCCTCTTGGCGTAATGGCGGTATTTGGTCCATATAATTTTCCTGCCCATTTACCCAATGGCCATATTGTTCCTGCTTTACTGGCTGGTAATACCGTGGTGTTTAAACCTTCAGAGCAAACCCCATGGACTGGTGAGCTAGCGATGCAGTTATGGCAAGCGGCGGGATTACCTGATGGTGTGCTTAACCTAGTACAAGGTGCGAAAGAAACGGGTATTGCGCTCGCGCAATCAAAAAATATTGATGGCTTGCTCTTTACTGGTAGTGCGAATACGGGGCACCTCTTACATCGTCAGTTTGCCGGTCAACCCGATAAAATGTTAGCACTGGAGATGGGCGGCAATAATCCGATGGTGATTTCTGAGCACTATGGCGATATTGATGCGGCGGTATACACTATTATTCAGTCAGCGTTTATTAGTGCGGGACAACGTTGTACTTGCGCTCGTCGTCTTTATTTACCTGAAGGTGAAAAAGGCGATAAGTTGCTTGATAAGTTGCTAAAAGCGACCGAGCAGCTGCGCATTGATCAGCCTTTTGCTGATCCTGCACCCTTTATGGGGCCACAGATTTCACGTGCTGCCGCTGAGTTTATTTTGACGGCACAAGCGAATTTACAAGCGTTAGGCGGAAAAAGTTTATTAACCGCGAAGGCACAACAAGCGGCGTTCGTCACACCAGGGATTATTGATGTCACTGCGATTAATGATTTACCTGATGAAGAATATTTCGGCCCATTATTGCAAGTCATTCGTTATCAAACACTGCCTCAAGCTGTAGCACTGGCTAATAATACGCGCTTTGGTTTGTCAGCAGGCTTAGTGTCGACCGACGATCAAGAGTGGCAATATTTTATTGATCATATTCGCGCCGGAATTGTTAACCGTAACCGTCAACTTACCGGAGCCAGTGGCGATGCTCCCTTTGGTGGGCCGGGTGCGTCAGGTAACTTACGCCCCAGCGCGTTTTACGCCGCGGATTACTGTGCTTACCCAATGGCGTCGATGGAAGGGCAAACGACAGAATTACCCGCGACACTATCACCAGGGGTTGTTTTGCCTTAAGTCGTCAACACAGCTAAAGAGTGTAGATAATGTTTAACCCATAACGTCTCTATCGCGAGAGGCGTTATCCACCCACTGACAAGGAGGCGTCATGACGCCAAGTGCGCTTTTTCAATGTTTATGGAATGACTATATTCAGCGTCTTTGCCCTGCGGCAGAAAAAGTCCATCATTTGCTCCAGGAAGACGAAGCACTGATCAATGACCACATTGCTTTACGAACTTTTAATATCGCACCACTGGGTATAGAGACTTTGGCCAAGCCGTTTCTGGCCTTAGGCTACGTTGCTTGCGGTGATTATCTGTTTGAAAGCAAAAAGCTGGTGGCGAAGCATTATGAGCACCCTGATCCTAAGCAACCTAAGGTATTTATTAGTGAATTGAAGGTCGAAGAGTGCTCAGCAGAGTTACAAGCGATAGTCGCTAAGTTAGTGGCTCAAGTCGAGACGACTCGCCTTGATGATGTCGATTTTCTTTACGCCGGCCGTCTATGGGATCTCTCGTTTGCAGATTATCAAATCTTAGCCAAAGAAAGCGAGTATGCGGCGTGGTTAGCCGCCCATGGTTATGGGGCCAATCACTTTACGGTGAGTGTTAATCAGCTCAAGGCATTTAATGAGGTCAAAGCGGTCAATGATCATCTGCGTCAGGCGGGCTTTACTATCAATGAAAATGGCGGTGAAGTGAAAGGCACACCAGAAGTATTACTAGAACAGTCCTCGACTATGGCTGATAAGGTGCCAGTCTCGTTTAACGACGGTGTTGAAGTGATCCCTGGTGGTTTTTATGAGTTCGCTAAACGTTATCCGATGGCGAACGGTCAACTGTATAGCGGCTTTGTGGCGGCTTCAGCAGATAAAATCTTTGAAAGTACCGATCTTCGTTAGTAAAAAAACGGAACGGGTAGCCAACGATGAACAACAAAAAAGCTACTTTAGGTCAACTAAAGTAGCTTATTCAGGCTTTAAGCATGTTAAACCAGAGGTTAACGAGTGCCGTAGACCACGATGGTTTTACCGTGTGCTGATATCAGATTTTGCTCTTCAAGCATTTTCAGAATCCGGCCAACGGTTTCACGAGAGCAACCAACGATTTGACCAATTTCTTGACGAGTGATTTTGATTTGCATCCCATCAGGGTGAGTCATTGCATCGGGTTGTTTTGCTAGGTTTAGTAGAGTTTGTGCAATACGACCAGTCACATCAAGGAACGCCAAATCACCGACTTTTTGGCTGGTCACTTGTAGGCGACGAGCCATTTGCCCTGATAGACGCATCAGGATATCGGGGTTAACTTGAATCAATTGACGGAACTTCTTAAAAGAAATTTCCGCGACTTCACAAGGGGATTTAGCTCGAACCCAAGCGGTACGTTCTTGATCTTCTTCGAACAGACCAAGCTCGCCGATGAAATCACCTTGGTTAAGGTAAGAAAGAATCATCTCTTTACCTTCTTCGTCTTTAATTAGTACCGCAACAGAACCTTTAACAATGTAGTACAAGGTTTCCGCTTTTTCGCCCGCATGGATCAGCGTGCTTTTTGAAGGGTACTTATGAATATGACAATGTGAAAGGAACCACTCTAGTGTTGGGTCGGTTTGAGGTTTACCTAGAACCATAATATCTCACTTCCTCTGCAGGGTACGCTCGCTGCTGTCCGTATATTTTAGCGAAGCCTTAATGGATTAACTAGAATAAGAGGACTTCCTAATGGCTGCAAGCTATCTTGTGTTCGGTAAGGAATAGTATCCTTTTTCGAACGCGATTTCTTGATTTTAATCGTATCAAACCATGGATATTTTACGCAAAAACGTGCACATGATCACGGTATGAAAAGTAATCGTGTTAATAAGACCGTAGCCTGACCGATTATGCGAATTTCTTACTCATCAGGTCAAGATAAGGCAATCTCAACCAATTTTTCCGGATTCAATTAATTGCTGGAGTAAGGGTTGCACGATAAGTTCCATAGCAAAGCCCATTTTGCCGCCAGGAACCACAATCGTGTTGTGACGCGACATAAACGAGCCATCAATCATTGCCAGTAAATAGGGATAATCGACATTCTTTATTCCGCGTAAACGGATCACCACAAAGCTTTCATCTAAACTCGGGATGCCTTTCGCATTGAGAGGATTTGAGGTGTCGACCGTAGGCACTCGTTGAAAGTTAATGTGCGTACGCGAAAACTGAGGGGTAATGTAATTCAGATAATCGTCCATTGAGCGAACGATAGAATCCATGACGGCTTCACGAGAATGGCCGCGGTCACGAGTATCGCGCACGTATTTTTGGATCCATTCCAAATTGACAATTGGAACCATGCCAATCAAAAAATCGACATGTTGCGCGACATTAATGTCACCATCGACCACTCCACCATGTAAGCCTTCATAAAATAAGACATTGGTATCATCAGGCAACTGCTGCCAAGGTGTGAAGGTACCAGGCATCTGATTATAGGGGACGGCTTCATCAAAAGTATGCAGATAACGACGAATTTGTCCTGCGCCCGTTTTGCCATATTGGCGGAAAAAATCCTGCAGAGCAGGGAAGTCATTCGCTTGCGGACCGAAGTAGCTAATATGTCGACCTTGTTCTCTTGCTTTACGAATTTCAATATCCATTTCTGGACGAGTGAAGCGGTGGAAGCTATCACCTTCCACCCAAGCGGGTTTAATGTTCATCATATTGAACATTTTGCGGAAAGCTTCTGATGTGGTCGTTGTACCAGCGCCTGATGAACCGGTGACCGCAATAATGGGGTGTTTTGCTGACATGACATACCTTGTCTGTTGATCCTTGAGGGGCAAAGCCCATGACTGGTTTCACTATATCATGGAAAAAACGCAGCAGAAAACGCCGATTTTTGCCGTCAGCGTGCGGTACTTTTGATATCGATCGTTTCGTGTAACTCAGAATAGACGATCATCGCTTGCCCACTGCGCAGTTGAGCGATGACTTGATCGATTTTGTCTTGTAAGCTGATTTCACTTTCACCGTAGTCAGTGCCTTCGCGTAATACAAACTCACGAATTAAATTGTCTAGAGTGTCACTGGCGATATGTTGCCAAGGAACGATCATAAATACCTCATGATTTTATGAACTGATAATCTCTGTTTTACGATATTTTGCTGCCATATGACGCCAAATGACGCTAATTTTTATTTCTGTCGCCAATTAGCGTAGTAACTCGGCAAAGCCTGCTCAAGCCAGAACCTAGGTTGACGTAAGCTGCCAGCTAAAAAACCAACATGGCCACCGTGTTCAAATAATTGGTAGTTAATCTGTGGGTTTAAAGGACCGCGCGGGATCACTGCTTCAGTCATAAACGGATCATCGGCAGCATGAATGATCAGCGTAGGGATAGTAATCGCGCCTAATTTCATGAGTCCTGAGCATTGTTGATAGTACTCTTGCGCATCTTTAAAGCCGTGTAGCGGTGCGGTGATCAAATCATCAAATTGATAGAGCTTGCTTACTTGACGAATGGATTGCGTGGTTAAACCTAGCTCATTTTGTAGCAATGGGGCTTTTCTTAACGCATTATTTTTTAATGATGAGAGTAAATAACGGCGATAAATTTTTGAAAAGCCCTGTTCAATACGTTGCGAACACGCTGCTAAATCCAGTGGTGCGGAAATGATGGTTGCCGCATCGACAATCGGATCATCCCGATAGCACGCCAGATAGTTGACCAGCATATTACCGCCTAAAGAGACTCCAGTCGCAATGATGGTACGCTGAGGGAATTGCGCTCGTAGGTATTCAAGTACGAAACGCGCGTCTTCCGTTTCACCCGAATGGTAAGCTCGAGCTAAGCGGTTGGGTTTTCCGCTGCAGCCTCGAAAATGCATCATCACCGATAGCCAACCATGTCGAGCAAACGCATCCATTAAGCCATTAGCATAAGGGCTATAAAAACTGCCTTCTAAACCGTGAAATAAGACAAAAATGGGTTTATCGACACCGGGGAAGGCTGGTTCACTCCATGCTAAATCAAGAAAATCGTTATCTGGCGTGGTTAAGGTTTGCCAAACCGGCGTAAAGCAAGCCGCTCGACGAATTAAGCGCGGTAGTAGGGTTTGTAAATGTGGGTTGGTTAATCCCTTCGCGGCAGTAAACGGCGACATCAAAAACCTCAATTCTTTATGAGCATCATGTTGGTTTTACCGGGGTAGAGAATAGAGAGATCAAATGCTCAGCGCCAAGTTGTCGACAGTAGCGCTCAGTCAACGCTAGGTCTTTGGTCGGGGATAATCGGAATCCCTGTACGCAGGCGATCAGCTCTGCTTGTTGCTGTTTTTCTAACCGCAATTCAAACTGTAGCGCTTCACGGTACAGTGTTTCTGATAGGTGAGACTTTAGTTTACGGCGCAACTCACGAAAAGAGTGAACTAAGCTTTCTGAATGATTTAAACACGCCAATAAGCGTGGCCATTCTGAATCGTTAATACTGAGTTGTTGTTCGTCTAACCACTTGAGCAGCAAGAGTAAATTTACATTCCCCTGAAACTGGTTTTGCAGACACAAGCACGCTTCTTTCACTTCATTAACCGCATAATAGTCGAGGCTAAATTGCCATAAGCCTTCTAACGTTAATGATGAATGAGCGTGCGTTGGGATCATTACTGAGTGAATTCCTGTTCCAGTTGTTCAAGATGTTCTTGCTCGGCCATCCAATCACTTTCTACTTGCTCAAGCGCGCTTTTTGCTGACGCTTGATTAGCAATCACTTCGGTTAATTGGGCTTTATTCTCTGCGTCATACAAACTGGCCTCAGAGAGATTTAACTCGGCTTGGGCGAGAATGGCATTCAATTTATCCATTTTCTCTTCTAACTGTGTCAATTTTTTGCGAATTGGCGCGGTTTGTTTACGAAAATCAGCTTCGCGACGTTTTTGCTCTTTTTTCGCCGCAGCACTGTTGGTGCTGTCTTTGACTGGTTGAGTCGCTTGAGCTTCTTTACGGGCAATTTTCTGTTGATCGGTTAGCCATTTGTAGTAATCGGTTAAGTCGCCATCAAAAGGAGCGACTTGCTGATCATGCACTAAGTACAGCTCGTCAGTGGTCGCGCGTAATAGGTAGCGGTCATGACTGACGATAACCATTGCACCTTCAAGCTTTGTAAGGCAAAGGTTAGTGCTTGGCGCATGTCTAAATCTAAATGGTTGGTGGGTTCGTCCAACAACAACAGATTAGGTTTTTGCCACACAATCAGCGCCAGCACCAAACGGGCTTTTTCGCCACCGGAGAAAGGGGCCACTTTTTCTAGCGCTTTTTCACCCTGAAAACCAAAACTGCCTAAATAATTGCGCAGCTCAAGTTCGGTTTTATCCGGGGCAATTTGCATCATGTGCTGCAACGGCGTTTCTTGTGGGTGTAATGTTTCCAACTGATGCTGGGCAAAGTAGCCGATTTTCACGCCTTGAGAGTAAGTGAGATCGCCACTTTGCGGTTTCAGTTCACTGGAGAGCAGTTTAATTAATGTTGATTTACCCGCGCCATTACGACCTAGCAAACCAATTCGGCTACCCGGGACTAAGTTAAGACGAATCTTTTCGAGGATCAGCCGACCGTCATATCCGGCGGCCACGTTATCCATCATTAAAATCGGATTAGGCAAGGCGGCAGGTTGACGAAACTCAAAGCTAAACGGGTTATCAAATTGCGCTGGTAAAACTTGCTCCATTTTTTCCAGTGCTTTAATTCGGCTTTGTGCTTGGCGCGCTTTTGAGGCTTTATAGCGAAAGCGATCAATGTAGCTTTGCATATGTGCCATCTGCTTTTGCTGTTTTTGATATTGCGCTTGTTGCTGCATTAGCTTTTGTGCGCGTTGCACTTCAAACGATGAGTAGTTACCGGTGTACTCATTGAGCTGTTGATTTTCAATATGAATAATCCGATTGACGATCGGGTCAAGAAAATCACGATCGTGAGAGATCAACAGTAGCGTACCAGGATAGCTCTGTAGCCAACGCTCAAGCCACATCACTGCATCTAAATCGAGGTGGTTAGTGGGCTCGTCGAGGAGCAATAAATCAGAGCGACAGATCAGCGCTTGGGCAAGGTTAAGACGCATGCGCCAGCCACCAGAAAATTGGGTTAAATTCCAACTCATTTGTTGTTGACTGAAACCTAAACCATCCAGCAGTTCGGCAGCGCGCGCTTGAATGCTGTAACCACCAATGGTTTCAATATGACCATGCAACTCGGCAACACGGGTGCCATTATCTTGCTGTTCTGCTTCACGGAGTTGTTGTTCTAAGCGACGATATTCTCGATCACCATCAATCACGTATTCTAAAGCTTGTCGCTCTAAAGCGGGCGTTTCTTGGGCAACCCAAGCCAACTCCCAGTGAGCCGGTTGATTAAATGAGCCGGCATCAATCGATAACTCCTCTTTCATTAATGCAAATAGTGTTGATTTACCACAGCCGTTTTTACCGACTAAACCGACTTTATCGCCGGGATGAATAGTGGCTGAGGTTTTATCAAGCAGCGGTTTTCCGCCACGGAGTAATTGAATGTCAGAGAAGATAATCATAAAGAGTCGTGTCTAGTTAGCCGTGTATGTCGCCGCGAATAGTAGGAGTAATCTTGATCAATGTCGATGATTATACCGATTCGTTGATGGTCTTCCTAGGCGGTTCTCTATCGTTTAGCGACATTGGCTCGTTACATGCTCGGCTATCGCTTGGTCGGCTTTAAGGCTACAATTTGTGTTACTGTTGAGCCGCTTACGATAAGGAAATCCGTTGGTTGCTCTATCGACCGTTCGCATCTATTAAAGAGAATCAAGGAATGACCAAGGATAAGGATAAAGAGAACGCATCCTCCCATCATCAAGTGGGCACCGCCGATCGACCCAAGGTATTGGTTATTTACGCTCACCCCGACCCTGATCACTCGCTGGCTAATCGTCTGCTGATTGAACGAATTATCGCTTTGCCTCATGTTGAAGTGCTTGATCTGTACGCGACCTATCCCGATTTTTTTATCGATGTGAATCAAGAGCATCAACGTTTACTGGAAGTTGATGTGATTGTCTTTCAACACCCGTTGTACATGTATTCGTGTCCTGCATTATTAAAAGAGTGGATTGATAAAGTGCTCGGTAAAGGTTTTGCCTTTGGACCAGAAAGTGCGCTGCAAGGTAAGTGTTGGCGAAGCGTGATCACGACCGGTGGGCATCGAGAGGCTTTTAGTGCTGAGGGATACAATCGTTATCCATTGAGTGCAATTCTACAACCTTTTGAATTAACCGCCGCGTTATGTCGTATGCGCTGGATTGATCCGTTAGTGATGTATTGGGCAAGGCACATCAGTGATGCTGAACGCAGGCAACATGCTGATCAGTATGTCGCTTGGCTAGAAGGGTTACGTCATGATGACTGATTGGCTGTCCAGTTCGGTGATTTTTTTGACGGCTGCCGTGGTCGCAGTACCGATTGCTCAACGTTTAGGGCTTGGGGCTATTTTGGGCTATTTACTCGCCGGGATTGTGATTGGTCCTTGGGGTTTTAAGCTTATCACTGATGTTAATGCGATTTTGAACTTTGCCGAATTTGGTGTGGTACTGCTGCTATTTTTGATTGGCTTAGAGCTAAACCCTAAGCGATTGTGGCAAATGAAAGGACCGATCCTTGGGCAAGGTGGGTCACAGATGTTAATCACCAGTAGCGTGATCGCGAGCGGTTTATGGATGTACGGTTTCTCTTGGCCAGTGAGTATCACGGTTGGGTTGATTCTTGCTCAATCATCGACGGCAATAGCGCTACGTACCATTGATGAAATGCGGTTAACCTTAAGTGATACGGGACGCACGGTATTTGCCGTGTCGCTGTTTCAAGATTTAGCGGTTATTCCAACGCTCGCTTTAGTGGCCATTTTTGCCGGCCAAACAACGGGTGACAGCTTACCATTAATGTGGATGTTGGCAGGGGTAGCAGGGCTATTAATGGCTGGGCATTTCCTATTGCAGCCTTTATTTCGGTGGGTGGTGAATAGCCAAGTGCGCGAGCTATTTACCGTAGCCTCGCTATTGTTGGTGATTGCGATTGCCTTATTGATGGAAAAGCTGGGTTTGTCGATGGCCTTAGGGGCTTTTCTGGCAGGCATGCTGCTTGCGGAAAGTGAGTTTCGTCATGAGTTAAGTACAGCCATTGAGCCTTTTAAAGGCTTATTGTTGGGGCTATTTTTTATCGCCGTGGGCATGTCGGTTAATATCGACTTACTGTGGCAGGAGTGGTGGTTGGTCAGTCTACTGGTGATCGGGCTAATCAGTGTCAAAATGGCGATCATGTATGGTTTAGCGCGTCTAGCTAAAGTGCGTTCGAAAGCACGCAGTCGCAGCGCGTTGATTTTGAGTCAAGGCGGAGAAATTGGTTTTGTCATTTTGACTGCCGCGACGGAGGGGCAATTATTCACGGCTAGTCAGTCAGCGTTGCTGGTTTTAGTGATCAGTGTCTCGATGATGACGACCCCATTATTGCTCAAACTCCAAACCTTCTATTATAGCCAGACGTTAAATAGCCCTGAAGAGGAGCCTGACAACACGATTGGCCATCAAACTCCGCAAGTGATCATCGCTGGTTTTGGCCGCTTTGGACAGATCGTTGGCCGATTAATGTACGCCAATAAGATTAAAATTACCGTATTAGAGAGTGATGCCAGCCAAATTAAACTGCTGCGTAAATATGGTTATAAGGTGTTTTATGGCGATGCGACCCACCTTGAACTGTTGCGCTCTGCGGGGGCTGCACAGGCAGAGGCGATAGTGATCTGTACCGATGAACCCGATGAAGTGATGCGGATTGTGACTTTGTGTCAACAGCACTTCCCACAATTAAAAATCTTAGCACGGGCGCGAAGTCGGGTAGAGGCCTATCAATTATTAAGCCACGGTATCGCAGGGCATTCTCGAGAGACGTTTCTTGGCGCTTTAGATTTAGGCCGCCAAGTGCTTGTGCAATTAGGCATGCACCCTTATCAGGCGAAACGAGCAGAAGCGCACTTTCGGCGGTTGGATGTCACGATGCTTAAAGAATTATTGCCGCAGCACAGTGATGATAAAAACTTAACGTTACGGACTAAAGCGGCTCGTAAAGAGCTGGAAGAGATTTTTGGACGAGAGATGGCTAATGATCGTCAAGCTCGTGATTATTGGGAAAAACGTAGGACGAAATAGTGAGCACAAAAAAACGTTTTATTGCTGGAGCCAGTTGCCCAAATTGTAAAACACAAGACACACTGCGCTGGTGGATAGAGAATAATATTGAGCTGGTTGAGTGTGTAGAATGTGATTACGCAGAGCAACGTAAACCGCAATCGGTAGAAAAAAGCCAACATGCTACTGAGCAAATGATTGGGATTTTTAAACCAGAATAATTGAGTTTCAGTGTATAATCTTCATAATATTGCTCATCTCTCTCTTAATCTGAGATGAGCAAAACAAAACCAACCTCCTTGGAGCCGTTATGAAAATTGAAAAAAACATGGTTGTGAGCATTGCCTACCAAGTAAAAATGGAAGATGGCGTGGTCGTAGACCAATCAACAGTGGAAGCCCCACTGGAGTATCTACATGGTCACAACAACCTAATCACTGGTCTTGAGCGTGAGCTAGAAGGTAAAGTTATCGGTGATAAATTTAGCGCTACTGTCGCACCAGAAGATGCTTACGGTGAACACAGTGATGCGCTAGTACAACGTGTTCCTGCGGATGTTTTCCAAGGTGTGGATGAGTTGGAAGTCGGTATGCGTTTCTTAGCTGATACCGATCAAGGTCCTATCCCTGTTGAGATCACCGAAGTCGATGGTGATGAAGTGGTGGTTGATGGTAACCACATGTTAGCCGGCCAGACCTTGACGTTTGATGTTGAAGTGATTGCGCTACGTGAAGCGACAGCTGAAGAGCTTGAGCATGGTCACATTCATCATGCTGGTGGCTGTGGTCACGACCATGGGCATGACCACGATCACGATGGTTGCTGCGGTGGCGAAGGTCATCACCATCATGGACAAGAAAAAGAAGGCTGCTGTGGTGGCGGTAGCTGCGGCTCTCATTAATCGATAGCCAAAGATAACTTATTACGATGGAAACGAGCGGCTAAGACCGATTGGTATTCGGAAATCGTGTAAGTTTGTCGATATTGAAAGCGTTAACTGTTCTGCGGTTAGCGCTTTTTTTAAAGGAACTCTACGATGAAATCTCCCTTTGCAATCGCCATTCATGGCGGAGCTGGCACTATCTTGCGTGAGCAGATGAGCGCTTCACTGCAGCAAGAAATAACCCAAACCTTAGAGGCGGCGGTGCGCGCGGGACATCAGCACTTAGAGCAAGGCGGCGATGCGCTAGATGCGGTTGTCGCTGCTGTTACTTTACTTGAAGATTCGCCGTTGTTTAATGCTGGCAAAGGCTCCGTCTTGACTCATCAAGAAATGGTTGAGATGGATGCCGCGGTGATGGATGGTCAACAACGGCGCGTTGGCGCGATTGCTGGGGTAAAACACATCAAAAATCCGGTTGTTCTGGCGAGAGATGTGCTGTTGCACAGTGAGCATGTATTTTTGATTGGGGAAGGAGCAGAAGCCTTTGCTTTTGCGCAGGGGCATACGTATACCGAACAGGACTATTTTTTTACTGAGCGACGTTATGAGCAATTATTAGCCATGAAAGCCAGTGATCAAACGGCGTTATCTGAATCGGTTTATCCAGATGATAAGAAATATGGCACCGTGGGTGCGGTTGCGCTCGATCAACAGGGTAATTTGGCGGCGGCGACCAGTACAGGTGGCATCAGCAACAAGCGCTATGGACGCGTCGGGGATTCGCCGATCATTGGCGCAGGTACGCTGGCTGAAAATGGTAATGTGGCTATCTCAGCCACTGGAGTGGGTGAATATTTTATTCGCTATCAGGTAGCGGGAGAAGTCGCCGCTCGAATGCGGTATCTGCAACAAGACCTCGTCACCGCCTGTGAGACGGTCATTCAAGGTGAACTCAAGCAAGTGGGAGGAGAGGGCGGATTGATCGCTATTGATCAACAGGGCCACATTCACTTTGCGATGAACAGTTCCGGCATGTATCGCGCGGCGATTGACTGTGATGGGGTTTGTTCGGTAAAAATTTATGCTGATGAATAAACGCGGAGATGCCTTCTGAGTGTCAGGTTGATTTTCATCAGTGTCTCACTACTGGCGACTGGCAATTGCCACGCGTTTAAAAAATAACTGCAAGTCGAAGGATTCGGTGCTAGAATCCTTTTTTAACTAGCAATCAGACTTGGAAAGATGGGAAATAACGTAGTCGTTCTAGGCACCCAGTGGGGTGACGAAGGTAAAGGCAAGATAGTTGACCTTTTAACAGAAGATGCCAAATATGTGGTTCGCTATCAAGGTGGCCATAACGCTGGACATACTCTAGTCATCGACGGTGAAAAAACCGTTCTTCACTTAATTCCGTCCGGTATTCTCCGCAACAACGTAAAATGCATCATTGGTAATGGCGTGGTTCTGTCACCCGATGCATTAATCAAAGAGATGACACCGCTTGAAGAGCGTGGCATTCCTGTTAAGGAGCGTCTGTTTATTTCTGAAGCTTGTCCTTTGATTCTTCCTTATCATATCGCTCTTGATCAAGCGCGTGAACTGGCTCGTGGCAAAAAAGCCATTGGTACCACAGGTCGCGGCATTGGTCCTGCTTATGAAGATAAAGTGGCGCGTCGTGGTCTGCGTGTTGGCGATTTGTTCAACATGGTTTCCTTTGCTGAAAAACTTAAAGAAGTCATGGAATTCCATAACTTCCAGCTAGAGCATTTTTATAAAGTAGATCCAGTGAGCTATGACGACGTCTTAGCTCAAGTCCAAGGGTACGCTGAATTGTTGACCTCTATGGTCATCGATGTGACGGATGAATTGGATGCAGCCCGCAAGCGTGGCGACAAGATCATGTTTGAAGGTGCACAAGGTACGCTGTTGGATATTGACCACGGTACTTATCCTTATGTAACGTCTTCTAACACGACCGCTGGTGGTGTAGCTGCTGGTTCAGGTTTTGGTCCTCGTCATCTAGGTTATATCTTAGGTATTGCAAAAGCCTACTGTACTCGTGTTGGTGCGGGTCCATTCCCAACAGAATTGGATGATGAAGTAGGTAACCACTTAGGTACTAAAGGTCATGAATTTGGCGCGACGACGGGTCGTAAACGTCGTTGTGGTTGGTTTGATGCGGTGGCTATGCGCCGTGCGATTCAAATCAACTCAGTCACTGGCTTTTGCTTAACTAAGTTAGATGTACTTGATGGACTGGAAGAGCTAAAAATCTGTACGGGTTATCAAATGCCGGATGGTTCTGTTGCACAGGTATCACCAATGGCAGCAGATGCTTTCGAGGCGGTGACGCCTATTTACGAAACCATGCCAGGTTGGTCAGAAAATACTTTTGGCGCGACATCAATTGAATCATTACCTCAAGCGGCGATTAATTACATTAAACGCATTGAAGAGTTAACGGGCGTGCCAATTGATATTATTTCAACGGGCCCAGACCGTAACGAAACGATCATCAAAGTACACCCATTTAACGTGTGATTTTTTGATTCGTTTGACGATTTCTCTATTTAAAAAGCTGGCGCTTCGCCAGCTTTTTTTATGCCTCATTCTTCATACTCTTAGTCTTGGTGGCAAAAAGTTGCCGCAAAGAGGCAATTTATCCTAAAGTGAATGCTAGGGCTGCCGATACAAGAATCAAGCCGAGCCCTTGCGCGCTGTCGCGCTATACTAGTATGGCTATCGGATTCAACCAAGAGTGCAAGTATGAAGCTACGTACGGTAGCCGCTTCTATATTATTCGCATTTCACTCTTCCTTCGGTCACGCCAACGTGGCGGATGTTAAAGAGCCTGTGCCGATTTATTCTGAAGCTGAGCTAATCAAACTGATTGAACAGAACCAACACTTGGAGCGACTGAAAGCCGATCGCTGCCAGTTGGTTGAGGACATTGTTGCTCGTGCAACTCGGATCAGTCTGCCTGCGTACGAGTTTTTATATGGTGATATGCTGGCGTGGGGCGTTTGCGTTGAACAAGATGTTGAGCTGGGCTTATATTATATGGAAAATGCTGCCCATCAAGGATTAGCCAGTGCCCTAGAGCAGCTTGGTCGTTATTATTCGCGAGGCACGTTAGTCCAGCAAGATAGAGAGCGAGCCATTCCGTATCTTCGTGAAGCGGCGGCGATGGGCAATCTTAATGCTCGGATTCATCTTGCTGAGCTGTTATTACGCGATCATGGTAGCCCGTTAGATTATGAAGATGCCTATCGTTGGTTATACAATTCCGTGACTGCCGATCAGCGAACTCATAATCGAATTACCTTGCTGCGACAAGGATTAGAAATGAGGATGCCAGAAAATATCATTGCTCGAGCAAAGCGCCGTGGCAGCTTCTGGTAAATAAAGCTTGTTTATCTTAGCTTTTTTCTCTATCATTCTGTCGCTTGCTGGATGATTGTCATGCAGTAAGTGATAGATATAGAATATTATTAATACTCAATCCTATCTTATTATTTCCTACTTAGCGTTTAACGCTCGCTTTACCACTTTCTCTCAACATCCTGTCATCATACACACGATTCAACTCTTCGTTATTTATTGTGACAACTTGATTCCGGTCACGTAATACACAAAGTTGTTGCGCTTCTGCCGGTTGGGATTAGCTATTAAGCTTAAGAACACAGTAGGATATACTTTATGTACCTTCCTAGAAAAGCAGGTCTGCCTATGTCTGATACTACCCATACTGATCCGTTTGCGGATCGCGAAGCCGATAACTACGATAACCCGATCCCAAGTCGTGAATATATTTTAGAATTCCTAACCAAAGCCAATGTCCCCATGAACCGTAACGATCTGTTTGCCGCCCTTGAATTATCGGGTGAGGATCATTACGAAGGTCTACGTCGCCGCCTCAGAGCGATGGAGCGAGATGGTCAATTGGTGTTTACGCGTCGTCAATGTTACGCCCTACCAGAAAAACTGGAAATGATTAAAGGCCATGTTATTGGTCATAAAGATGGCCATGGCTGGGTTCGCCCAGAGGGTGGTCTAAACAAAGAAAACGATATTTTACTGCCGCACCACCAAATGCGCACCTTGATTCATGGTGACTTTGTATTAGTGCAGCCAACTGGCACCGACAAACGAGGCCGAAAAGAAGGGCGCTTGGTTCGTATCCTTGAAGCTCGTAATGCACAAATTGTCGGGCGTTTTTTCCTTGAACAAGGTTATTCGTATGTGGTGCCGGATGACTCGCGCATCCATAAAGATATTTTAATCCCAACCGAACACCGCGAAGGCGCTCGGATGGGTAATGTGGTGGTGATTGAAGTAACCGATCGTGGCACTCGTACCCGAGGCATGATGGGTAAGGTTGTAGAAGTACTGGGTGAAAGTATGGCACCGGGTATGGAGACTCAAATCGCTATTCGCACCCATCAAATTCCCCATGAATGGCCTGATGAAGTCTTAAAGCAAGTCAGTGGACTAAAAGAAGAAGTCCCTGAAGAGGCCAAACAAGGTCGAGTCGATTTACGGCAATTGCCTTTGGTGACTATTGATGGGGAAGATGCCCGTGACTTTGATGATGCTGTGTATTGTGAAGCTAGAAAAGAGGGGGGCTGGCGTTTATGGGTAGCCATCGCCGACGTGAGCTATTATGTCCGTCCTGGCAGCGCCTTGGATAAAGAGGCGACCAATCGTGGTAACTCCGTGTATTTCCCATCGCAAGTGGTCCCCATGTTGCCGGAAGTTTTATCTAACGGTCTGTGCTCGCTCAACCCACAAGTCGATCGGTTATGCATGGTGTGTGAAATGACGATCTCTGATGGCGGCAAACTCATCGATTATCAGCATTATGAAGCGGTGATGAGTTCTCATGCTCGACTAACCTATACCAAAGTTAACGATATTTTGCAGGGTGATGAAGAACTGCGTGAGCGCTACCAAGCGGTCGTGCCTCATCTTGAACAGTTACATAACATGTATCAGGTGCTGAAAACGGCTCGTGATCAACGTGGTGCGATTGAATTTGAAACGGTAGAAACCAAATTCATCTTTAATGCCCAGCGTAAGATCGAAAGCATTGAGCCAGTGATCCGTAACGATGCTCATAAGCTGATTGAAGAGTGTATGATCCTTGCCAATATTGCCTCAGCATCGCTAGTCGAAAAAGCCAAGGAAGCCGCTCTGTTCCGAGTGCATGAGCCACCAGGTGAAGAACGTTTAATGGGCTTTAGAGACTTCTTGGGCGAACTAGGACTCGACTTGAGTGGTGGGCTTGAGCCATCGCCAACCGATTACGCCAATCTGATGAAACAAATCGGTGAGCGTGCAGATAAAGAGCTGATTCAAACCATGCTACTGCGCTCAATGAAGCAGGCTGTCTATAACGCCCATAACGCAGGTCACTTTGGTCTGGCATTAAAACGTTATGCGCACTTTACTTCTCCAATCCGCCGCTATCCAGATTTACTTTTACACCGTGCAATCAAATATTTGATAGCGAAAGAACAACATCAGACCCAAGATCGCTGGACACCAACCGGAGGCTATCACTACTCGTTTGAAGAGATGGACTTTTATGGACAACAGTGTTCAATGACCGAACGCCGTGCTGATGATGCAACACGAGAAGTGTCTGATTGGCTGAAGTGCGAGTACATGCAAGATCATGTCGGTGAAGAGCTTGATGGTGTGATTGCCAATGTGACTGGATTTGGTTTTTTTGTTCGACTCACGGAATTACATATCGATGGTTTGGTTCACATCTCCAATTTGGCTAATGACTATTATCAGTTTGACCCTATCGGTCAACGTTTGATTGGTGAGTCATTCGGTAATATTTATCGTTTAGGTGATGCGGTGAAAGTGAAAGTATTATCGGTGAATCTGGATGATCGACAAATTGACTTTGAATTAGTCGAAACAAGTCGTAAGCTACGCGGCGAAGGTAAAACGGCCAAAAAGCGGGCAGTAGAAGCGCAAGCAAAAGCCAAGAGTAAAAAAGCGGGCACGCGTGGTGGAAAAGCCGTTCCAATGGTTGAGCCAACCAAGCGTCCAGATAAATCAGAGAGCGCAGATTCAGCGAAAAGTAAACGCGCTAAGTCTGATAAAGCCAGTAAAGCGAAATCTCGTTCTAAAACGGCAAAGAGCCGGACAAAAACGAAATAGGTAAGTAATGAGTAATGAACTGATTTACGGCATTCATTCGGTCAACGCTGTGATGCAGCGTGAGCCAGCCCGTATCATTGAAGTGTATGTTTTGAAAGGTCGTCAAGATGATCGGCTACTTCCGGTATTGAATGAATTGCAGCGTTTAGGGCTATCCATTCAGGAGATGGGGCGTAAGGCACTGGATGACAAAGCTCAAGGTGCTAATCACCAAGGGTTGATAGCCAAAGTCAAACCAGCTAAAGCATTAAACGAACATGATCTAGACGCAATATTAAGTCAGCATGAACAACCGTTGCTGCTAGTACTGGATGGCGTGACCGATCCGCATAACTTAGGGGCGTGTTTGCGTAATGCAGATGCTGCTGGTGTGGCGGCGGTGATTGTCCCTAAAGATCGTTCAGCACCGATGACGGCCACGGTAAGCAAGGTCGCTTGTGGTGCTGCAGAAACCGTTCCTTTAGTGCGTGTGACCAACTTAGCGCGCACGATGCGTGCTCTACAAGAGCAAGGTGTTTGGTTTGTTGGCACAGCGGGCGAGGCGACGCATGATCTTTATCATAGCAAGCTGACTGGTCCGTTAGCGATTGTCATGGGAGCTGAAGGCGATGGTATGCGCCGTTTAACTCGTGATACTTGTGATGATCTAATCAAAATCCCAATGGCAGGTAGTGTTTCCAGTTTAAATGTCTCAGTCGCGACCGGGATTTGCTTATTTGAAGCGGTCCGTCAACGCAATAACGTTTAATGTTTATGCTGATGTCATCGTTAAGAAACCTAGGTCTACTGACCTAGGTTTCTTGTTTTTCGCCTCATTCGTTTATTTTTCCAACACCCCCTTGCAAGTCAATCTGTGATCTGTATAATGCACCCCCACTGGTTAAGCCAGTTGTGAACCAATGAGCAGCGAGGAGCAAGCTTGTGGCAACACAGGTGAGGTAACGTATACTCAGCTTATGTTCGCAGTTAATAGGATTAGCTTTAGTCAATTTAATTAGCTGACAATGTGCCCAATCGGGGTACTACGGTTTCACATAAATCAATCGACATTCACCCGCCATGGCAGGTTCGAATGGCGATATTGTTTGTGTAATTTTTACTTATTGGAGCCCTGTCTCATGCAGAACCAACGCATCCGTATCCGCCTTAAAGCTTTCGATTACAAACTAATCGATGCTTCTACAGCGGAAATCGTTGAAACAGCTAAGCGTACCGGCGCACAGGTTCGTGGTCCAATTCCACTGCCTACTCGTAAAGAGCGTTTCACTGTTCTTATCTCTCCACACGTAAACAAAGATGCACGTGACCAGTACGAAATTCGTACTCACAAGCGTCTGATCGACATCGTTGAACCAACTGACAAGACTGTTGATGCACTTATGCGTCTTGATCTTGCTGCTGGTGTTGATGTTCAAATCAGCCTAGGTTAAGGGAGATTAGAAGAATGATTGGTCTAGTCGGACGTAAAGTGGGTATGACCCGCGTATTTACTGAAGAAGGCGTTTCTATCCCAGTAACTGTTGTTGAGGTTGAAGCGAACCGTGTTTCTCAAGTGAAAACTCTTGAGACTGACGGCTATGCTGCTATTCAAGTAACAGCTGGAACTAAGAAAGCTAACCGCGTAACTAAGCCAGAAGCTGGTCACTTTGCGAAAGCAGGTGTAGAAGCTGGTCGCGGTCTTTGGGAATTCCGTTTAGAAAACGGCGAAGAGTTCGAAGTTGGTGCTGAACTGACTGTTGAACTGTTCAACGAAATTAAGAAAGTAGACGTTACTGGTACATCGAAAGGTAAAGGCTTCCAAGGTGCTGTTAAGCGCTGGAACTTCCGTACTCAAGATATGACTCACGGTAACTCTTTGTCTCACCGTGCTCCTGGTTCAATTGGCCAATGTCAAACTCCAGGTCGCGTATTTAAAGGCAAAAAAATGGCAGGTCACATGGGTGCTGAGCGTGTAACGACTCAAAACCTAGAGATCGTACGTGTTGACGCTGAGCGCAATCTGCTTCTTATTAAAGGTGCAGTCCCAGGTGCAACTGGCGCTAACGTGATCGTCAAACCAGCTATTAAAGCATAACGTCTAGGAGTAAGTAATGGAATTGATGGTTAAAGGTGCTAACGCACTAACTGTTTCCGAAACTACTTTCGGACGTGAGTTCAACGAAGCTCTTGTACATCAAGTAGTTGTTGCGTATGCAGCAGGTGCTCGTCAAGGTACTCGTGCTCAAAAGACACGTTCAGAAGTTTCTGGCGGTGGCGCTAAGCCATGGCGTCAAAAAGGTACTGGCCGTGCACGTGCTGGTACAATCCGTAGCCCAATCTGGCGTACAGGTGGTGTTACTTTTGCTGCGAAACCACAAGATCACAGCGTTAAAGTAAACAAAAAAATGTACCGCGGCGCTATGAAAAGCATTCTTTCTGAGTTAGTTCGTCAAGAGCGTTTAATCGTTGTTGATAACTTCTCGGTTGAAGCACCAAAAACGAAAGAGCTAGCGGCTAAGTTGAAAGAACTTGAGCTGAACGATGTTCTTATCGTGACTGGCGAAGTAGACGAGAATCTATTCTTAGCTGCTCGTAACCTGTACAAAGTTGACGTGCGTGATGTAACTGGTATTGATCCAGTGAGCCTAATCGCATTTGACAAGGTTCTAATGACTGCTGCTGCAGTTAAGCAAGTTGAGGAGATGCTGGCATGATCCGTGAAGAGCGTCTACTAAAAGTTCTACGTGCACCGCACATCTCTGAAAAAGCCACTATGGCTGCTGAAAAAGCGAACACGATCGTTTTCAAAGTAGCAAAAGATGCAACTAAGAAAGAGATCAAAGCAGCTGTAGAAAAGCTATTTGAAGTTGAAGTTAAGTCTGTAAATACTCTTATTCTTAAGGGTAAGACCAAACGTCAAGGTCTACGCCAAGGTCGCCGCAGCGACGTTAAAAAAGCGTATGTGACTTTGAAAGAAGGTCAAGATCTTGACTTTGTTGGCGGCGCGGAATAACAGGAGTAGTTGAATAATGGCTATTGTTAAATGTAAGCCGACTTCCCCTGGTCGTCGTCACGTTGTTAAAGTTGTTAACGCTGACCTCCACAAGGGTAAGCCATACGCACCTCTTCTAGAGAAAAACTCTAAGAATGGTGGTCGTAACAACAACGGTCGTATCACAGTACGTCATATCGGTGGTGGTCATAAACAACACTATCGTTTGATTGACTTCAAACGTACTAAAGACGGTATCCCAGCGAAAGTTGAACGTCTAGAATACGATCCAAACCGTAGCGCAAACATCGCTCTCGTATTATACGCAGATGGTGAACGTCGTTACATTATTGCACCTAAAGGCCTCCAAGCTGGTGATACTATCCAGTCTGGTGTTGATGCGCCAATCAAAGCAGGTAACACCCTGCCATTGCGCAACATCCCTGTTGGTTCAACGATTCATAACGTTGAGTTAACTCCGGGTAAAGGTGCACAGCTAGCTCGTTCTGCTGGTGCGTATGCTCAACTTGTCGCTCGCGACGGTGCATACGTTACTATCCGTCTACGTTCTGGCGAAATGCGCAAAGTACTTTCTGAAGGCCGTGCAACAATCGGTGAAGTTGGTAACTCTGAGCACATGCTACGTGAGCTTGGTAAAGCGGGTGCTTCACGCTGGCGCGGCGTACGTCCAACCGTACGTGGTGTAGTAATGAACCCTGTTGATCACCCACATGGTGGTGGTGAAGGCCGTACTTCTGGTGGTCGTCATCCTGTATCTCCATGGGGCGTACCAACGAAAGGCTACAAAACTCGTAGCAACAAACGCACTGACAAGTACATCGTACGTCGTCGTAATAAGTAATCTATTTAAAGAGGAATCGCCATGCCACGTTCTCTCAAGAAAGGTCCATTTATTGACCTACACTTGCTGAAGAAGGTAGAGAAAGCGGTGGAAAGCGGAGACAAAAAGCCTATTAAGACTTGGTCCCGTCGTTCAATGATCATTCCAACAATGATCGGTTTGACCATCGCTGTCCATAATGGTCGTCAACACGTTCCAGTTTTTGTAACTGACGAGATGATCGGTCACAAACTGGGTGAATTTGCCCCAACTCGCACTTACCGCGGCCATGCTGCGGATAAGAAAGCTAAGAAGCGTTAAGGAGTAGATGATGGAAGCATTCGCTAAACATAACTTTGCTCGCATTTCGCCTCAGAAAGCTCGCTTAGTTGCAGATCAAATTCGTGGTAAGTCAGTTGACCAAGCTCTAGAAACGTTAACGTTCAGCAACAAAAAAGCGGCTGAACTTATTAAGAAAGTTCTAGAGTCAGCAATCGCTAACGCGGAGCACAACGAAGGTGCTGACATTGACGACCTACGTGTCGCTAAAATCTTCGTAGATGAGGGCCCAACCATGAAGCGTATTATGCCTCGTGCAAAAGGTCGTGCGGATCGTATCTTGAAGCGTTCAAGCCACATCACTATTGTTGTCGCAGACCGCTAAAAGACTAGGAGAGTAAGCAATGGGTCAGAAAGTACATCCTAATGGTATTCGTCTAGGCATCGTTAAGCCTTGGAATGCTACATGGTTTGCTAATACCAAAGATTTCGCTGACAACCTAGACGGCGACTTCAAGGTACGTCAATACCTCACTAAGGAATTGGCAAAAGCGTCTCTATCACGCATCGTTATCGAGCGTCCTGCTAAGAGCATCCGTGTGACTATTCACACTGCTCGCCCAGGCGTTGTTATCGGTAAGAAAGGTGAAGACGTTGAGAAGCTACGCGCAGCAGTAGCGAAGATTGCAGGTGTACCAGCTCAGATTAATATTTCTGAGGTACGTAAACCTGAGCTAGACGGTCAGCTAGTGGCTGATAGCATCGCGTCTCAACTAGAGCGTCGTGTTATGTTCCGTCGTGCTATGAAGCGCGCGGTACAAAACGCTATGCGTCTAGGCGCTAAAGGTATCAAAGTGGAAGTAAGTGGCCGTTTAGGCGGCGCTGAAATTGCACGTTCTGAGTGGTATCGTGAAGGCCGTGTGCCTCTACACACTCTACGTGCTGACATTGATTACGCAACTTCTTCGGCTCACACTACCTATGGTGTGATTGGTGTTAAAGTCTGGATCTTCAAAGGTGAAATCCTAGGCGGTATGCCAGCTGCTAACGCAGTAGAGCCAAAGGCTGACAAGCCTAAGAAGCAGCGCAAAGGCCGTAAGTAAGGAGTCGACAGATGCTACAACCTAAACGTACCAAGTTCCGTAAGGTTCATACAGGTCGTAACCGTGGTCTAGCAAAAGGTACTGAAGTAAGCTTCGGCACCTTTGGTTTGAAAGCTGTAGGCCGTGGTCGTCTAACTGCTCGTCAAATCGAAGCGGCACGTCGTGCTATGACACGTCACATTAAGCGTCAAGGTAAAATCTGGATCCGTGTTTTCCCAGACAAACCAATCACAGAAAAACCACTTGAAGTTCGTCAAGGTAAGGGTAAAGGTAACGTTGAGTACTGGGTAGCCCAAATCCAACCTGGCAAGGTGATGTACGAAGTTGATGGTGTACCTGAAGAATTGGCTCGTGAAGCGTTCCGCCTAGCGGCACGTAAACTGCCATTCAAGACTACATTTGTAACTAAGCAGGTGATGTGATGAAAGCACAAGATCTACGCGAGAAAAACGTTGAAGAGCTTAATGTAGAGCTACTAGGTTTATTGAAAGAGCAGTTCAACTTGCGCATGCAAGCGGCGACTGGTCAACTTCAGCAAACTCATACTCTGAAAGCTGTCCGTCGTGATATCGCACGTGTGAAAACTGTTTTGACTGAGAAGGCAGGCGCATAATGAGCGATAAAATTCGTACCCAACAAGGTCGTGTTATCAGTAACAAGATGGACAAATCTATCGTTGTTGCTATCGAACGTTTCGTGAAGCACCCAATTTACGGTAAATTCGTTCGTCGCACGACTAAAGTACACGCACATGATGAAAACAACGAGTGTGGCGCAGGCGATACCGTTGAAATCCGTGAGTGTCGTCCATTGTCTAAGACTAAGTCTTGGACTTTGGTAAAAGTAGTAGAAAAAGCGAAAATTTAATTGAGCTTTTAATGCGAATACAGCGGCCCCGATTATTTTTGGGGCCGCTTGTTTTTTGACTACCCAATCACAAAAAAGGGTGGTACAATTCGCGTCCCTTTAAAGAGGCAGCCCGACCCGAGATGGGTCTAGTTTTTTTAATATTTAGCGGAGCACTAACATGATCCAAATGCAAAGTATGCTGGACGCAGCTGATAACTCAGGCGCTCGCAGCGTAATGTGTATTAAGGTTCTGGGTGGCTCTCACCGTCGTTACGCCCATGTTGGCGACATCATCAAAGTTACTGTGAAAGAAGCAATTCCTCGCGGTAAAGTGAAAAAAGGTGATGTATTGAAGGCGGTGGTAGTTCGCACCCGTAAAGGCGTACGTCGTCCAGACGGTTCTGTCATTCGCTTCGACCGTAATGCTTGCGTATTGCTAAACAACAATACCGAGCAACCAATCGGTACACGTATCTTTGGTCCAGTGACTCGTGAGCTTCGTAACGCGAAATTCATGAAGATTGTGTCACTAGCACCTGAAGTTCTGTAAGGAGCGGCAAAAAATGGCAGCTAAAATCCGTCGTAATGACGAAGTGATCGTTCTTGCTGGGAAAGACAAAGGCAAGAAAGGTAAAGTAACTAAGGTTCTAACAACTGGTAAAGTTATCGTTGAAGGTATCAATCTAGTTAAGAAACATCAAAAGCCAGTTCCTGCGCTTGGTATCCAAGGTGGTATCGTAGAGCAAGAAGCAGCGATTGATGCATCTAACATTGCGATCTTTAATGCAGCAACCGGTAAAGCGGACCGTATCGGTTTCCGTTTCGAAGATGGTAAGAAAGTTCGTTTCTTTAAGTCTAACAACGAAATCGTTTCTAACTAATAGAGTAATTTGGAGTTCTACTATGGCGAAACTGCATGATTACTACAAGTCGTCTGTAGTCGCTGAACTGGCCAAACAGTTCGGTTACACAAGCGTCATGCAAGTCCCTAGAATTGAGAAAATCACCCTCAATATGGGCGTTGGTGAAGCAATCAACGATAAGAAACTACTAGAAAACGCAGCTTCTGATATGGCGACCATCTCTGGTCAAAAGCCACTTATCACTAAAGCTCGCAAATCTGTAGCTGGTTTCAAAATCCGTGAAGGCTACCCAATTGGTTGTAAAGTAACCTTGCGTGGCGAGCGCATGTGGGATTTCTTAGAGCGTTTGATTTTTATCGCTCTACCACGTGTACGAGATTTCCGTGGTGTTAGCGCTAAGTCTTTTGACGGACGCGGTAACTACAGCATGGGCGTTCGCGAGCAAATCATCTTTCCGGAAATCGACTACGATAAAGTCGATCGTGTACGCGGTCTTGATATCACTATCACGACGTCTGCTGGTACCGATGAGGAAGGCCGTGCTCTGCTGGCTGCCTTTAACTTCCCATTCCGTAAGTAAGGTGAAGGGTTACTGTTATGGCTAAACAATCAATGAAAGCACGTGAAGTAAAACGTGCCAAGCTAGTAGTTCAGTACGCAGAAAAGCGTGCAACACTTAAAGCTATCATCAGCGATGTAAACGCATCTGAAGAAGATCGTTGGAATGCAGTTCTTAAACTGCAATCACTTCCACGTGATTCGAGTGCATCACGTAAGCGCAACCGTTGCAACCAAACTGGTCGTCCACACGGTTTCCTACGTAAATTCGGTCTGAGCCGTATTAAAGTTCGTGAAGCTTGCATGAAAGGCGAGATTCCTGGACTTCGTAAGGCCAGCTGGTAATTGCCACTTAATCATTTGGAGTAAAGTTTATGAGCATGCAAGATCCGATTTCGGATATGCTGACCCGTATTCGTAACGGTCAGGCAGCAAACAAAGTTGCTGTTAAAATGCCTTCTTCAAAGCTTAAAGTTGCAATTGCTGCACTACTTAAAGCTGAAGGTTATATCGCAGACTTCGCTGTTGAAGGCGAAGCAAAACCTGAGCTAGAAGTTACTCTTAAGTACTTCCAAGCTAAACCAGTAATCGAGCAAATCAAGCGCGTGTCTCGTCCAGGTCTTCGTGTTTATAAGAAGAAAGACGAACTACCATCAGTGATGGGCGGTCTTGGTGTTGCTGTTGTTTCCACTTCCAAGGGTCTCATGTCAGACCGCGCTGCACGTAAAGCAGGTCTTGGCGGTGAAATCATTTGCTACGTAGCTTAATAAATAGGAGTAGAACATGTCTCGTGTTGCTAAAGCACCTGTCGCTATTCCAGCTGGCGTAGAGGTGAAACTAAACGGCCAAGAGATCACGGTTAAAGGTCCTAAAGGTGAACTATCTCGTGTAGTTCATACTGGCGTCGTGATCGCACAGGAAGAAAACAACCTAACGTTCGGTCCTCGTGAGGGAATCGCAAACGCTTGGGCTCAAGCAGGTACTGCTCGTGCACTAGTGAACAATATGGTTGTTGGTGTTACTGAAGGCTTTACTAAGAAGCTCGTTCTTAAGGGTGTAGGTTACCGTGCTGCTATGAAAGGCAACGCTGTAGGTCTAACTCTAGGCTTCTCTCACCCAGTTGAGCACGAGTTGCCAGCGGGTGTTAAAGCCGAATGTCCAAGCCAAACTGAAATTGTCCTAACTGGTTGTGATAAGCAAGAAGTTGGTCAAGTTGCGGCTGACATTCGTTCTTACCGCGCGCCTGAGCCTTATAAAGGTAAAGGTATTCGTTACGCAGATGAAAATGTGCGTACTAAAGAAGCTAAGAAGAAGTAAGGTAACACTATGGATAAGAAAGCATCTCGCATCCGTCGTGCTACACGCGCACGTCGTAAGATTGCAGAACTGGGTGCAACTCGCCTAGTAGTACACCGTACTCCTCGTCACGTGTACGCTCAAGTGATTGCAGCTAATGGCTCTGAGGTTATCGCCGCAGCTTCTACTGTAGAAAAAGCGATCCGTGAGCAAGTGAAGAATACTGGTAACATCGATGCAGCAAAAGCAGTAGGTAAAACTGTTGCTGAGCGTGCGCTTGAAAAAGGCGTATCGTCAGTTGCGTTTGATCGTTCTGGTTTCCAATACCACGGTCGAGTAGCCGCGCTAGCAGAATCTGCTCGCGAAGCTGGTCTGAAATTCTAAGGTAGGGTTGGAAGATGGCTAAAGAACAACAAGTTCAAGCGAATGATTTGCAAGAAAAATTAATCGCAGTTAACCGTGTTTCTAAAACGGTTAAAGGTGGTCGAATCATGAGCTTCACTGCACTAACAGTTGTTGGTGACGGTAATGGTCGTGTAGGTTTCGGTTACGGCAAAGCACGTGAAGTACCTGCAGCGATTCAAAAAGCAATGGAAAAAGCGCGTCGTAACATGTTTACTATCGCACTTAACGAAGGCACTCTTCACCATCCAGTGAAAGGTCGCCACTCGGGCTCTAAAGTTTACATGCAGCCAGCTGCAGAAGGTACAGGTGTTATCGCCGGTGGTGCGATGCGTGCTGTACTTGAAGTTGCCGGCGTACATAACGTTCTATCTAAAGCATACGGTTCTACGAACCCTATCAACATCGTTCGTGCTACGATCGATGCTCTAGTAGATGTTAAGTCACCAGAAATGGTTGCAGCTAAACGTGGTCTAACTGTTGAAGCGATTTCGGAGTAAGAACACATGGCAACGATTAAAGTAACTCAAACTAAAAGCTCAATTGGTCGCCTACCAAAGCATAAAGCTACTTTGCGCGGTTTAGGTCTTCGTAAAATCAACCATACAGTAGAACTTGAAGATACACCGTGTGTACGCGGTATGATCAACAAGGTTTACTACATGGTTAAAGTTGAGGAGTAATCAGAATGCATTTGAATACTCTATCGCCGGCTGCGGGTTCTAAGCCTTCTAAGAAGCGTTTAGGTCGTGGTATCGGTTCTGGCCTTGGTAAAACTGGTGGCCGTGGTCACAAAGGTCAAAAGTCACGTTCTGGCGGCGGTGTTCGTCCAGGTTTTGAAGGCGGTCAGATGCCTCTGAAACAACGTCTACCTAAATTCGGTTTCACTTCTCGTAAGAGCCTTGTGACTGCTGAAATTCGTCTAGCTGAGCTAGCGAAAGTAACGGGTGATGTTATTGATCTAAACAGCTTGAAAGCAGCAAACCTTGTAACGAAGAATATTGAATTCGTTAAAGTTGTTCTTTCTGGCGAGATCAATAAAGCAGTGACTGTTAAAGGTCTACGCGTGACTAAAGGCGCTAAAGCTGCAATCGAAGCTGCAGGCGGTAAAATCGAGGAATAATCTCGAGGATTGAGGTACAGATGGCTAAGAAACCAGGACAAGATTTTCGTAGTGCTCAGAGCGGCTTAGGTGAGTTAAAGTCGCGCTTATTATTCGTAATTGGTGCACTTTTAGTATTCCGAGCGGGCTCTTTTGTGCCGATTCCTGGTATTGACGCTGCTGTACTTGCCGATTTGTTCGAACAGCAAAAAGGTACCATCATAGAAATGTTTAACATGTTCTCTGGTGGTGCTCTTGAGCGTGCATCTATATTAGCACTGGGCATCATGCCGTATATTTCGGCGTCAATTGTTGTCCAGTTGCTAACTGTAGTTCATCCAGCGTTAGCCGAGCTCAAAAAAGAGGGTGAAGCAGGCCGTCGTAAGATAAGCCAATATACACGCTACGGCACGCTTGTACTTGCAACATTCCAAGCGATAGGTATTGCAACAGGCCTACCAAACATGGTCAACAATCTGGTTGTTATTGACCAAACCATGTTTACCCTGATTGCGACCGTGAGTTTAGTAACCGGTACCATGTTTTTGATGTGGTTAGGTGAACAGATTACAGAGCGAGGGATTGGGAATGGTATCTCCATTCTTATATTTGCAGGTATTGTTGCTGGATTGCCATCGGCAATAGGACATACTATCGAGCAAGCGCGTCAAGGTGAACTGCATGTGCTTCTTCTGTTGTTGATTGCGGTATTAGCTTTTGCTGTTATCTACTTTGTTGTTTTCATGGAGCGTGGTCAACGTCGTATCGTTGTTAACTACGCAAAACGTCAACAAGGTCGTAAAGTTTTTGCAGCGCAAAGTACTCACTTGCCATTAAAAATCAATATGGCTGGTGTTATACCTGCAATTTTTGCATCAAGCATTATTTTGTTCCCAGGAACACTCGCTCAGTGGTTTGGTCAAAATGGTGAGAGCCAATGGTTCGGTTGGTTAACCGACGTATCATTAGCGCTTAGCCCTGGTCAACCATTGTATGTAATGCTTTATGCCGCAGCGATTATTTTCTTCTGTTTCTTTTATACGGCGTTGGTTTTCAACCCACGTGAAACAGCTGATAACCTGAAGAAGTCAGGTGCATTCGTACCCGGTATCCGCCCAGGCGAACAGACAGCAAGATACATTGATAAAGTAATGACTCGTTTAACCCTAGCCGGTGCGTTATACATTACCTTTATCTGTCTGATCCCTGAGTTCATGATGGTCGCGTGGAACGTACGTTTCTACTTCGGCGGTACATCATTACTGATTGTAGTAGTGGTTATTATGGACTTTATGGCACAGGTACAGACTCATTTGATGTCAAATCAATATGACTCTGTGTTGAAAAAGGCAAATTTAAAAGGCTATGGCCGCTAATACGGTCGCCATTTAAGTTAGATTTACGGAGTTTAGCAATGAAAGTTCGTGCTTCCGTTAAAAAAATCTGCCGTAACTGTAAAGTTATCAAGCGTAACGGTGTCGTTCGCGTGATTTGCAGTGAGCCAAAGCACAAGCAGCGCCAAGGCTAATAAGCAGAAATTTTTACTTGAAAATTAAAGGGTGGTCGAGTATATTTCTCGGCCTACCTTTTGCGTGCAAAAGAAGTAGTATCCCGCAGCGTATCCTCGACGGGCTTTGCTGCGGATAATTCTTTTATAGAAAGTACTAGGAGTGAATAGTGGCCCGTATAGCAGGCATTAACATTCCTGATCAAAAGCATGCTGTGATCGCATTAACTGCAATCTACGGCATCGGTAAAACCCGTTCAAAAGCTATCCTAGCTGACGTGGGTATTGCTGAAAGTGTTAAGATCAGTGAACTAACTGAAGAGCAGATCGATCAACTGCGTGATGGTGTAGCTAAATACACTGTAGAGGGTGATCTTCGTCGTGAAGTTTCCATGAACATCAAGCGTCTTATGGACCTTGGTTGTTACCGTGGTCTTCGTCATCGTCGCAGTCTACCACTACGTGGACAGCGTACTAAAACCAACGCTCGCACCCGCAAGGGTCCGCGTAAGCCGATCAAGAAATAATCGGGAAGGGTAGAGTACAATGGCTAAACAACCAACTCGCGCACGTAAGCGTGTACGCAAGCAAGTTGCTGATGGCGTAGCGCATATCCACGCATCTTTCAACAACACAATCGTAACCATCACTGACCGTCAAGGTAACGCATTAGCTTGGGCTACTGCTGGTGGTTCAGGTTTCCGCGGTTCTCGTAAATCAACACCGTTTGCTGCACAGGTTGCTGCTGAACGTTGTGCTGAAATGGCTAAAGAATATGGCCTAAAGAACCTAGAGGTTATGGTTAAGGGTCCAGGTCCAGGTCGTGAATCTACAGTTCGCGCACTGAATGCTGCTGGTTTCCGTATCACAAACATCGTTGATGCGACACCAATCCCTCATAACGGTTGTCGTCCACCTAAGAAACGTCGCGTTTAACGTTTCTGGGAACATTGGAGAAAGATCATGGCAAGATATTTGGGTCCTAAGCTGAAGCTTAGCCGCCGCGAAGGTACTGACTTGTTCCTTAAGTCAGGCGTTCGTGCGATTGATACCAAGTGTAAAATTGATAACGCACCAGGTGTACACGGCGCTCGTCGCGGTCGTCTATCTGAGTATGGCGTTCAGCTTCGTGAGAAGCAAAAAGTTCGTCGTATCTATGGCGTTCTAGAAAAACAATTCCGTAACTACTACAAAGAAGCTGCTCGCCTAAAAGGTAACACAGGTGAAAACTTACTTCAGCTTCTTGAAGGCCGTTTGGACAACGTAGTTTACCGTATGGGTTTTGGTGCGACTCGCGCTGAAGCTCGTCAGCTAGTTAGCCATAAAGCTATCCTAGTAAACGGTAGCGTTGTAAACGTACCTTCTTTCAATGTTGCGGCTAACGACGTTGTTGCAATCCGTGAGAAAGCGAAAAAGCAATCTCGCATTAAAGCAGCTCTAGAAGTTGCAGAACAACGCGAAAAACCAACTTGGATTGAAGTAGATGCAAGCCAGATGGAAGGTACATTCAAGCGTAAGCCTGAACGTTCAGACCTATCTGCTGACATCAACGAACAATTGATCGTCGAGCTTTACTCTAAGTAAGGTTTAAACTAAAGAGAGGACACAATGCAGGGTTCTGTAACAGAATTTCTTAAGCCACGTCTTGTTGATATCGAACAGGTCAGCACGACACACGCAAAAGTAACTCTTGAGCCATTAGAGCGTGGTTTCGGCCATACTCTTGGTAATGCACTTCGCCGAATTCTTTTATCATCTATGCCGGGTTGTGCCGTAACAGAGGTAGAAATTGAAGGCGTACTTCATGAGTACAGTACCAAAGAAGGTGTACAAGAAGATATCCTTGAGATTCTTCTTAACCTGAAAGGACTGGCTGTTCGCTTAGGCGAAAATAAAGATGAAGTGTTCATTACATTAAATAAATCAGGCTCGGGCCCTGTGGTTGCAGGTGACATCACCCATGATGGTGATGTAGAGATCGTAAACCCTGAACACGTTATTTGTCATCTCACTGATGACAACGCTGAGATCGCTATGCGTATCAAAGTAGAACGTGGACGTGGTTATGTTCCTGCTTCTGCTCGTATTCATACTGAAGAAGATGAACGTCCAATCGGTCGTTTGCTTGTCGACGCAACATTCAGCCCAGTAGACAAAATTGCCTACTCTGTTGATGCTGCTCGTGTTGAGCAACGTACAGACTTAGACAAACTCGTCATCGATATGGAAACGAACGGTACTCTAGAACCTGAGGAAGCTATCCGCCGTGCAGCAACGATTCTTGCTGAACAGTTGGATGCGTTCGTAGATCTTCGTGATGTACGCGTTCCTGAGGAGAAGGAAGAGAAGCCAGAATTCGATCCGATCCTACTGCGTCCTGTAGACGATCTTGAACTAACAGTTCGCTCTGCTAACTGTTTGAAAGCAGAAGCGATTCACTACATCGGTGATCTAGTACAGCGCACTGAGGTTGAGCTACTGAAAACGCCTAACCTTGGTAAGAAATCTCTTACTGAGATTAAAGACGTGCTTGCATCACGTGGTCTTTCTCTGGGCATGCGCCTAGAAAACTGGCCGCCAGCGTCAATCGCTGAAGATTAATCGATATTAGTTAGAAGGATTTGGTCATGCGCCATCGTAAGAGTGGTCGTCAACTCAACCGCAACAGCAGTCATCGCAAAGCGATGTTCAGCAACATGGCTAGCTCTTTAGTACGTCATGAAGTTATCAAGACTACTTTGCCAAAAGCGAAAGAGCTGCGTCGCGTCGTTGAGCCTTTGATTACACTAGCTAAGACTGACAGTGTTGCTAACCGTCGTCTTGCATTTGCACGTACTCGTGATAACGAAGTTGTTGCAAAACTATTTAACGAATTAGGTCCACGTTTTGCTGCACGTCAAGGTGGCTACACTCGTATTCTTAAGTGTGGTTTCCGTGCTGGCGATAAAGCTCCAATGGCTTACATTGAGCTTGTTGACCGCCCAGAAGTAGCTGTTGAAGCTGCTGCTGAGTAATCAGTTCGCGAATAAAAGGCCGAGCATTAGCTCGGCTTTTTTATTACCCTATCGGGGTATCTTATCTATAGCTCACGTCAAACATAATCTTGTCTTCCGATCCTCTGCTTGGATTTTCTTTGTCCTTTAATATTGGACCGTTCTCTTATTGTTATTTCCAGAGACCTTGCAACGCACCAACTAAACTGCTTCCAGCCCCCTGACTTGTTAAATACTGAATAATAATTGGTGTAAATTGTCCGATCATATTGGCATCCAAACCTAATTGGTTAAAGACATGAGTAACGTCGCTGAGATTAGCCATCTTTGCTGGCGATAAACCGGTTGTCGATAAGCCTAATTGAGTGAGTTGCTCAAGGTTAGGGATTAATCCGTTAAGTTCAGTTTGATGTTGATCCGCTAATTGATTCTCGGCGAGGGCTAATAATGCTGCTATTCCACTACCAGCCTGTTGGTCTGAGATTGGAAGTTGACTTTTTACTTGGTTAATCAGTGTGGTATGTTGCTTGGTTTCCAATAAGCCACTACCCACTAATGTGGCTAGGTCTTGATTTGATTGTCCACCAATTTTGATAAAAGCCATGCTAGGTGTACTACTGAGTAGCGTTGAGATCAGTAGTGTACGGAATAAGGTTTTGTTCATGGGGGGATAGGCTCCTAAAATGCTATTGATCACTTTTTGTCGTAAATAGAGGTTATGTGTCTGAACAGTGTAGCAAACCTATGATGACTGATTCATCTCTGGCGATTAATCTCAGAAAATTCGTATAAAAAAAGCGGTGCATTGCACCGCTTAACAATAGAATAGCGTATTAATGATGATTAAAGAATATCGAGCAATTCTACTTCAAATACGAGTGCGGCAAAGGGTGGAATTGCTGCGCCAGCGCCACGTTCACCGTATGCGAGTTCATGTGGAATATACAGTTTCCACTTTGAGCCTACAGGCATCAATTGTAGGGCTTCGACCCAGCCTTTAATAACGCCGGTCACAGGGAACTCTGCAGGCTGGCCACGAGAAACTGAACTATCAAAAACGGTACCATCCGTCAGCTCACCATGATAATGGACACGGACAGATTTATCAGACGTCGGAATTTCACCAGAACCTTGAGTGATCACTTCATACTGTAAGCCTGAGTCAAGCACGGTAACTTCTGAGCGTAGAGCATTATCTTTAAGGAACGTTTCACCTTCTGCAGCAGCGACTTTAGCGGCCGCTTGCATTGCTTCTTCAGCACGCATATGCATCGCTTGTAAGGCTTGGTTAATTTCGTCGATTTCAATTGCCGGCATATCACCGACAAGCGCTGTCGCGATACCAGCAGCAATGGCATCCACATTTAGCCCTTCAAGGCCGCTGCCCGCTAGTTGTTGGCCCATTTGTAGACCAATGCCGTAGCTGGCTTTTTGTTCTACGGTTTCAAATTTTACGTCAGACATACACGTCACTCTTTGTCACAAAAAGAAAGCCCACAGAATACCAGCTTCAGCGCTATGATGAAATGCTTGACGAAGATTCATGTTATAAAGGTGCCAAGGTGTGATTCAGATCGAGACTTCAAGCTTTAATCTTCAAGATTGTGTCAACCTTTGGTTGAAGCAGGGTCATGCTCTATACTCTTAGCGCATGAGTTTTTATACTGTACCAAGTCAATGAAGGGCGGATAAAAATGAATCGTCGACACAGAAAAAAGCAACAGCCCCATTCTCTGGGGAAAATTAAACAACAATGGTTGCATCAGTGGGCGGCTATTGATTGGCGATCTTATGCTAAGCGGCTGGCTCAGTATCCTATCTGGTTACGTCTTAAGCTTCTTTGGGGGCAACTGCCGGTTTATCATCAACGCGGCTTAATGGTTTTGATTCCGGTTGTGATCTTGTTGTTATTTTTCCCTTCCTCACCGAAACAGGATGCTCCAACTCGTACTCCCGCACCAGCCAGTACTCGAGTCTCGATTGCTCTTAATACCCAAGGTTTAAGTGAACAAAGCGTCGAGCAACCTACAGCGGTGACTATCTCTGCTACCCCTCAGGAAAAGGTATGGCAAGAATATATTATTAAGCAAGGGGATACTTTGTCACAGGTGTTTAGAAGCAACAACTTGCCCTTAGCTGATCTTAATGCGTTAGTAAGAATTGAAGGTAGTGATAAGCCCTTGAGTCAAATACAGCAAGGGCAACGGATCCGTTTTAAGTTAGCCGCAGATGGGCAACTGGATATTTTACAGTTAGAACGTAATAATCAGTCAGTGATGTTTTTCCGATTATCGGATGGCGGCTTTGGGCGCAGTCAATAATCGAGAGTGATAAACACGCTACTTAACCAGCTTCATATCGATGTGAGGAATACCGTCTTCTAAGTAGACAGCAGAGGTTGGTTGGAAACCATAGCTCTGATAAAAATTCTCTAGATAATGCTGTGCACCGATTTCTATGTCCTTATCTGGCCATTGATGTTGGCACTCGACCAATGCTTGATCTAGCAATTGTCGTCCAAGGCCGTTTCCCCTTGCTTGTTGTTGGGTGGCGACTCTACCAATACTTGCAGAAGGGTAGCTGATTCCCGGAGCGAGTAGTCTTGCATAAGCAATCAAGGATTGATCTTGATAGCCTAACAAATGCCATACGTCAGACTGAATATCTTTATCATCGAGTTCCGGGTAAGCGCAGGCTTGTTCGACGACAAACACATCCACTCGCAGTTTGAGTAATTCATACAGTTGTTGAGTGGTTAAACCCGTAAAGGGAAGGCATTGCCAAGTGATCATCGTGAGCTTCCTTTGAAAATGAAAACTTGACTCTAGCAAGCTTAACAACAGGATTCATTAACAAAGGTTAATATTGATGAAGAATTTCACCGCTATCCCCTTTCTACTTGAAGCTGCGGGGTGTTGGCTACGTTCGTTCACCCCAATCATAGAGTCTGTCTATGCTCATGGAGATGAACTCACTTGCCGCCCACCTGTAACTCCACGTTGTTTGGGTATAGATCATTAAAGATTCACTAGCCACACGAGGTTAAATAACGATAATAGACGTTTAATTTCGTCTAACCAAAGGACGCCCCTTGAGTAATTGTGCATTTTCGACCGTACCACTAAAACCTGAACTACTTTCTAATCTTGAGACGTTGGGATACACCCAAATGACTCCCATTCAGGCATTAAGTTTACCGACCATTTTAGCGGGCAGGGACGTTATCGGCCAAGGAAAGACAGGCTCAGGGAAAACGGCCGCTTTTGGATTAGGCGTTTTATCCAATCTTGATGTCAAACGCTTTCGCGTGCAAGCGCTAGTGCTCTGTCCTACTCGTGAGCTGGCCGATCAAGTGGCGACTGAAATCCGTACGTTAGGTCGCGCTATCCATAATATTAAAATTCTCACCTTGTGCGGTGGTATGCCGATGGGGCCGCAAATCGGTTCATTAGAGCATGGCGCGCATATTCTGGTTGGCACACCAGGACGTATTTTGGATCATCTTGAAAAAGGACGGATTGATCTTTCCGAGCTGAACACTTTAGTACTCGATGAAGCAGATCGAATGTTGGAGATGGGCTTTCAAGATGCGTTAGATGCGATTATTGCTCAAGCGCCAACAGTCAGACAAACCTTACTATTCAGTGCCACTTTTCCTGCACAAATCAAGCAGGTGGCTGAGCGGATCATGCGTAATCCGGAAATGGTTAAAGTTGAATCTACCCATAGCTCAACCACAATTAAACAATACTTTTATAAACTTGAAGGTGCGGAGGCACGAGATAAAGCGTTAGCCCAGTTGTTATTGCATCATCAACCAGAATCAGCGGTGGTATTTTGTAATACCAAAAAGGAAGTCACTCATGTTGCCGAGCAGTTAAAGCATAAAGGGTTCAGTGTGATTGAGCTACACGGTGATTTAGAGCAGCGCGATCGTGACCAAGCCTTGGTGCAGTTTGCCAATAAAAGTATCTCGATTTTGGTCGCTACCGATGTGGCCGCTCGTGGACTGGATGTCGATAACTTAGATGCCGTGTTTAACTTTGAGTTGTCCCGCGATCCTGAAGTGCATGTGCATCGTATTGGTCGTACCGGGCGCGCTGGTAGTCAAGGATTAGCGATCAGTTTCTTTAGCGACAATGAGATGCATCGCGTGGCGATGATTGATGAATACATGGATATGCCCATTGAGCCTGCTCAATGGCCAGATATGAGTGGGCAGAACACTACGCCTTATCAAGCGAATATGGTAACGATCCAGATCGATGGTGGTAAAAAACAAAAAGTTCGTCCAGGTGATATTTTAGGCGCTTTAACCAGTGATGATGGGATTGATGGCAAGTTCGTTGGTAAGATTAATGTTCTGCCAATGCGTGCTTACGTTGCTGTACATAAATCGGTAGCTAAGCGAGCGCTGAAGACAATGGAAACCGGCAAAATGAAAGGCCGCCAATTTCGTGCCCGTTTATTGAAATAAAGCCGCACTGCGGTGTTGTTACAAGGCCAGCGTTTAGTCGCTGGCTTTTGCGTTTATGCGGGCTTTAATTCGACTTAAGCTGATGGGAGTGATCCCTAAGTAGGCGGCAATCTGACCATTGGTCAACTGTTTTTTAAGGGCTGAAAAATGGTCATTAAAAAGTTGATAACGTTCTTCGGGGCTATAAAGCAGCATAAAGCGTTCTTTATTTTCTTTATGCATCAACTGAGTTTCCAGTAGTTTGAGGTAGAGAGAGTGACGAGTCGCGCGCCAAGAATGTAAGATGTGGATCGGCAATTCAATTAAACGCACTGGGGTTAACGTTTCTAATAAATAGGGAGAAGCTTGATGCTTGATGAGACTTTCAAAACCAATTACCCAGTCTTGAGCCCAATAAAATTCTTTACTGAACGACTTACCTTGCTCGGTTAGATAGCAAGCATGACACACGCCCTCTAACACGAAATAGATCTGTTGGGGGATGTCGCCTTGGTGAATTAAAATATGTCGCGTCGGTAGTTCAAGCGGTTGGCTGCATGAAATTAATTGATTGATCTCATGTGGTTCAAATCCATCACTTGAGAGTTGTTGTTCAAACTCGACATACATATCAGGCTGTCCAATTGAAATAAGAAATTGATATCACCATATTACCTGAAATTGTAGCGGTATTGGTTAGCTTCGTTCGCTCAATGACATCGTTATTGATACTGATAGAGATAGCTTTATTTAGCGTCGACTGGCAATGTCATGTTGTGTCGTTAGACGAACTTGAAGGTCAGTTAATATCATCAAAACCCATGAACCTCATTATTCGGTTCATGGGTAAGTGATAAAAACTTATTGGGTGAGATCAATCCGGTAAATAGCAAAGCCGAGGGGATCGCGAGCGACTTTTTGCATGGGGTACTGGCCTTTGGCCTCAATAAATTGTGCCGCCTTGTCGCTAGGCGAGGTTTCAAAACGCACATCTAAGCGAGCATCGGTTTTGATAGGCGCAAATGACCAATTGTTATCAGCACTAGGGGTAACGTGGCCTTTTTCTGCGCTGATGCGCGAAATATAGCTTGCTACCACGGTGCGGTTTTCATCTGGTGAATCAAAGGCAACAAACTCACTGCCCGTACCAGCAAATTTATTACTGTAGGCGCGATAGTTATTGGTAGCAACCAAAAAGGTTTGCTTAAGATCCAGCGGTTGACCTTGATAAGTTAAACCGACAATACGCTCAGCCTCTTTATTGATTAGCTTACAATCACCGTCGTATTTTGCCGGTTGAGTGATATCAATTTGATAATTGACCCCATCGATGACATCAAAATTATAAGTACGGAAACCCTGCCAATTAATCAGACTTTGTGGCTCTGTACTGTGTGGGTCAATCTGATTAAATTGACCAGCACTGCACTCTAACCACTCTTTGACCTCTTTACCGGTCATTTTCAGCGCCACCAGTGTGTTAGGGTAGAGATAAAGATCCGCCGCGTTACGGAAGGTCAGTTGTCCAGCTTCGACTTCAGTAAAGCCATTAGGATCATCTTTACGGCCCCCGACTTTAAAAGGTGCAGCTGCTGATAAAACGGGTAATCCAGCCAGATTGGCATCGCCTTGGATAAAGCGTTCAACGTAATCTTTTTGGGCTAAGTTGACGATTTGTATGGTTGGGTCATCTTGCACTAGAGCTAAAAAGCTGTACATCACATCATCGGCTTTACCTATGGGTTGATTGACAAACTCTCGTGTTGCTTGATGGTCATTAGCTAAGGCTTTGACGATATTCTTATCTGCCGACACCAGCGCTTGCTGCGTTTTACGATCGAAAATTGGCCGAGCTTCGGCACGTCCGTTTACGACTTGCCATTGGCCGTTATCATTTTTTAGGGTTAAATCCATCACGCCGACGTGACTGCCCCAGCGACCGGGCATCACAGCAGGAATGCCATTGATAGTACCTTGATTAATATCAGCACCTGGTAAGTTGGCATAGTCTGCACTTGGGAATACCGCGTGTGAGTGTCCAAAGGCGATTGCATCAATGCCTTTGACTTGGGTGAGATAATAAACCGAGTTTTCCGCCCCAGCTTGATAAGGATCGGTCGAGATCCCTGAATGAGGAATCGCGATGATTACCTCGGCGCCTTGCTGTTTCATTTGTGGAATAAGCGTTTCTGCGGTTTGCTTAATGTCTTTAGCAAACACTTTGCCTTCAAGATTTTTCTTATCCCAGACCATGATCTGCGGAGGGACAAAGCCAATGTAACCCACCTTCACGGTTTGAGATTGACCACTTTGATCAGTAAAAGTGTGGGTTTTAATCAAATAGGGTTGGAAATAGTGCTTGCCAGTGTGTTGATCAAACACATTGGCATTAATGTAAGGAAAGTCCGCTCCCTTGATCGCCTGCTGGAGAAAATCTAAACCGTAATTAAACTCGTGGTTACCAATGTTGCCCACATCGTAGCCGAGTTGATTCATTGCTTTATAAGCCGGGTGAATCTCGCCTGGAGTGATGCCTTTTGCCGCCATATAGTCACCCATAGGGCTACCTTGCAGTAAATCACCGTTATCGACCAGTACCGAGTTGGTCACTTCTTGCTGAGCTTGCTTGACTAAGCTTGCCGCACGAGCCAACCCTAATTGTTTGGATGGCATATCTTTGTAGTAATCATAATCCATTAAATTGGTATGAATATCAGTAGTTTCAATAATCCTGAGTTGGAGTGTTTCCGCCATTGCTGGTCCTGCCATGCTTAAAAGACCCGTTAACACGGCGATGGATAAAGAGTGATGTACTGATGGCATAGGTCATTTCCTGTTGATTATCTGGGGTACGGTTTGAGTTACCTCATTGGCAATGGCTGCAAATGTAACAAATTGTGATGCAATGTGTCGGACTGAACATCACAAAGTGTGAGTTATTCCGGGTCTTTTACCGCTTAAAAGTCAGGTGAGTGACTGCTTATCAGCTTTTAGTATAAAAAATGAAATTTTAGAATTTCGAGTAATAACATCCACCGCTCATAATGACGTCATCAATTTGAGTTAAGGATGACAACGATGGCGGGTTTTCAACACGTTACGACCACAAAGGTCAAACAGGCAACGCTGGTGGCATTGGATGGAGGGGCAACATCGAGCCCTTATACTCGCCTGTCTCGTAGTCAATTGCGCGCCGGCGAAGTGGCGTTGATTGGTGCCGGTCCTGGCGATCCTGAACTGCTGACGGTCAAAGCGCTCAACTATCTACAACAAGCGGATGTTGTGCTCTATGACTATTTGGTCTCAGAGGACATTATGGCGCTGATCCCCAGCACAACCATTTTAGTTTGTGTGGGGAAACGGGCTGGTCATCATAGTGTTCCACAAGAAAAAACCAATCAACTGCTGGTCGATTTTGCCCAATTGGGTCATCGCGTGGTGAGGATCAAAGGCGGTGATCCTTTTATGTTTGGTCGTGGTGGTGAAGAGTTGGAAGTGTTGGCGGATGCTGGCATCGCATTTCAAGTGATCCCTGGCATTACTGCAGCAGCAGGAGCGACCGCGTACGCTGGTATTCCATTAACCCACCGTGATTATGCACAATCGGCTTTATTTATTACCGGACACTTAAAAAATGACACCATTGATGAGATGGAGTGGCCGACCTTAGCGCGCGGTCATCAAACCTTAGTCATCTATATGGGATTGATGAATGCCACGATGATCACGCAACAACTCCTCCTACATGGACGTCAAGCCTCGACGCCGATTGCGATCATCGAGCGCGGTACTCAACAAGCCCAAAAAGTCTTTCGAGGCGTTTTGCAAGATTTACCCCAATTAGCGACTCAAGCGCAATCACCGGCCTTAATTGTGATTGGTGAGGTGGTCGCGTTAGCCGATAAATTGGCTTGGTTTGGCGAGCAAACTGAGCGTCCCACTCACTACCACTATGCCTAATTGATTATTTTACTCTTGCCATTTTCTTGTTCGAGATAATGACAAGGCAGCGAAAAGGAAACCGACAGAATGGATCCACAACGTTTAACCCATTTACAGCAGCTTGAAGCGGAGAGTATTCATATTCTTCGTGAGGTGGCGGCAGAATTTGCTAACCTAGTGATGATGTACTCGATAGGTAAAGACTCCTCCGTGATGTTGCATCTGGCTCGCAAAGCGTTTTATCCGGGAAAAATTCCTTTTCCTTTACTGCATGTGGATACGGATTGGAAATTTCGCGAGATGATCGAGTTTCGTGATGCGGCAGCTGAAAAGTATGGTTTTGAACTTTTGGTACATAAAAACCCAGAAGGATTGGCGATGGGGATAAATCCCTTTGTGCATGGCTCCTCAAAACACACCGATATCATGAAAACCCAAGGGTTGAAACAAGCTCTCAATCACTATGGGTTTGATGCCGCTTTTGGTGGTGCGCGTCGTGATGAAGAAAAATCTCGAGCCAAAGAGCGGGTCTATTCGTTTCGAGATCAAAACCACACGTGGGATCCGAAAAACCAACGTCCAGAGCTATGGAAAACCTATAACGGGCAAATTAATAAAGGGGAAAGTATTCGCGTATTCCCTTTATCGAACTGGACGGAATTGGATATTTGGCAATACATCTATCTAGAAAACATCGATATTGTGCCGCTGTATCTTGCTGATGTTCGCCCGGTGGTTGAGCGAAATGGCATGTTAATTATGGTCGATGATCAGCGGATGCCATTACAACCAGGTGAAGAGGTTCAATATAAGCGAGTTCGGTTCCGAACCCTCGGCTGCTATCCCCTGACCGGAGCCGTAGAATCTGAAGCCGATACGTTGACCGGGATTATTGAAGAGATGTTGGTGGCAACGTCCAGTGAGCGACAGGGGCGGGCGATCGATCACGATCAGTCTGGATCGATGGAACTGAAAAAACGCCAGGGTTACTTCTAAGGATTTGAGGAAAGAAAATGAACAGTGCAGTGCATGCTCAACTTGCTGAGCTGGGTATTGAAGGATACCTCAGCCAACATCAACATAAATCATTATTACGCTTTCTAACCTGCGGCTCGGTTGATGATGGAAAAAGTACGTTAATTGGTCGTCTGTTGCATGATTCTAAGCAGATCTATGAAGATCAGCTCGCCGCGGTTCATTCGGACAGTCAGCGCGTGGGAACCACCGGAGAGCGGCCCGATCTCGCGCTATTGGTCGATGGTTTACAAGCCGAGCGTGAGCAAGGAATCACTATCGACGTTGCTTATCGCTATTTTTCCACTCAAAAACGCAAATTTATCATTGCCGATACCCCAGGGCATGAACAGTATACGCGTAATATGGCTACTGGGGCATCGACCTGCGACTTAGCGATTATCTTGATTGATGCTCGTAAAGGGGTATTAGATCAAACCCGCCGACATTCGTTTATTGCCCATTTATTGGGGATCAAACACTTTATCGTCGCGATCAATAAGATGGATTTAGTGGATTATTCCCAAGCGCGATTTGAAGAAATTGCTCAGCAATACGCTGATTTTTCAAAGCATCTTGCCCAAGATATTGCTATTCAGTTGATTCCTATCTCCGCGCTAGAAGGTGACAATGTCGTCGAGAAAAGCCAATTTATGTCTTGGTATCAAGGTGAATCACTGCTCGAGCGATTAGAAAACGTGCAGATTAAGCCACCGAGTCTCAACGCAGATTTTCGTTTTCCCGTTCAGTATGTCAATCGTCCCCATTTAGATTTTCGTGGTTTTGCTGGCACGGTTGCTGCGGGCACAATTCATGTTGGTGATAAGGTCAAAGTGTTACCGTCTGGAAAAACCTCTGCGATTACGCGGATTGTTACTTTTGACGGAGACTTAAGCCACGCCAATGCAGGACAAGCAGTCACCTTGACGTTACAAGATGAGATCGATATCAGTCGTGGTGATCTGTTAGTGTTGGCCGATGCTGATGTTTCGCTAACCTCGCAACTCGTCGCGGATGTGGTATGGATGACAGAGCAGCCACTACAACTTGATCGTGAATACGATATTAAAATCGCTGGTAAGAAAACTCTGGGTCGAGTGACCAGCATTGAGCATCAATACGATATTAATCAGCTAAGCACCTTCAATACTGAACAGCTACCACTGAATGGTATTGCCCGTTGTCAATGGCGCTTTACCCATCAACTGGCGGTGGATAACTATCAAGATTGTGCGGATACTGGCGGTTTTATTATTATTGATCGTTTGACTAACGTTACGGTCGGAGCGGGTTTGATTCGCGAGTCGCTGCAAGCCGTAGACTTACCAACCGCAACGGGATTGTCGGCTTTTGAGTTAGAATTTAATGCGTTGGTCCGAAAACATTTCCCTCATTGGGACGCGAAAGATCTCAGCCAGTTTAAGGGGCAATAATGCACACTATCGATAATGTCACTGAACCGACGATCGTTTGGCATGAGCATCATGTTGATAAAGCCCATCGAGCACGATTGAAACAACAGCGCCCAGCGGTATTGTGGTTCACTGGGCTATCTGGAGCTGGAAAGTCAACCATTGCGGGAGCTCTAGAACAACGCCTTGCTGAGCTTGGTTACCATACCTATTTATTGGATGGCGATAATGTGCGTCACGGATTGTGCGCAGATTTAGGTTTTTCAGAGCAAGATCGCCGAGAGAACATTCGCCGCATCGGTGAGCTTGCCAAATTAATGGCAGATGCAGGATTGATTGTGTTAACGGCTTTTATCTCGCCGCATCGTGCTGAAAGGCAACGAGTTCGAGCATTAATGCCTGAAGGTGAATTTTTGGAAGTGTTTGTGAATACTCACTTAGCGGTGTGTGAGCAGCGTGATCCAAAAGGTTTGTATAAAAAGGCTCGAGCTGGTGAAATTCCCCAGTTTACTGGGATTGATTCAGTGTATGAAGCGCCGCTGGAGGCAGAGATTGATTTGCCCGCTGGTGAAGAGCCCGTTGAGGTATTGGTTGAGCGCTGCATTATGGCGTTACAGCAACGAGGGATTATTCGTTAAAGCGATACCAATCACCCCTTGATCGTGAAAGCCATTCATCCCGATGAGTGGCTTTTTTATGCGTGCGATTTATACCGTGTGATGAATGGTACTGCTGGCGTCACTATGGACAATAAATTTTTGTCCTAACAGAGCGATCAGTTGATCATAGTAACCACTATTGGGTTTATTGCCTAATAGTCGGCAGAGTTCATTACCGGTAGGAGTGAAGCGATAGTACAGCAAGTGCACTCCTTTGGCAGTGACGTTTAATGTGAGCTGTTTACCTTGGTAGCTTAGCGTGAGCGGCGGATCAAATTCAATTGCCCCCGATTCTAATTCTGTGGCATGCAGTAAGCCAAGTTCGATTAATACCAGTAAGCTGGAATAAGGTAATTGGTGACTACCAATATTTAATGTTGAGGTGATATTGCGTTTGCCTAAACTAAAAATACTGTTTTGTACTTTAAGACCAAACAGTAATTTCAAACTCGGATCGCTGCCGAAACTGCAACTCAAACCGGCGGCACGCTGTAAAATTTGCGCTTCTTTGGGGGTCATGTTTTGCAAAATACTCAGTGCTTTCATCGAAGTAAACCCTGGGTTGGTCACTTCACGTTTCAGAACTTGAGCCCATAGACGTTGCATGGATGAGTTATGAATATCTTGCGCCATATCGAAGAAACGGTATAGCCAGTCTTGATCAGGATCGCCCGCCGTTTCGTTATGACACGAGAGATGCGCAAGACGCACGATCTGCTCCAGATTTTTTTGTCGCTGCTCTTTTCTCTCTCGCTCACGTTTTAACGCTCTATCTAACGGCGTTTTTTGCGGCTTTTCATCCAGTAATAACGCATCTAACCCATGTTGCTGAGCAATCGATGAGATACGACTCGCGCTATCTTTCAGATAACTGGATTTTTTCTCTGTGTGTGAATGGGTCGTGGTTGGATGCTCAATCACAACCGAGGATTTTAGCTCAGCCATGGGTTACCAAATTTTACCATTGAATCATACTCTAAAATGTACCGTGGATTGGCTAAGGTAACCAGTGAAACTCTTGGTGATAGCGCACAAATTTGCGCTATCATAAATGATAATAACTTGTTAAAATTGTTATCAACAACTGTGGGGGCGCACTGACACAATGAAGTACGATAAAGAAAATCGCTGGTTTAAGCATCTATCGACCACTTTACTGTTTTTGATCTATTTGGGGTTATTAAGTTATTTAGCCAAATACATGATGTAACGAGTAAGGTGGTCTTTGGTTTAGCAATTATTTAACAAATGGTTACATATCATCGTAATCTTCGATCGCGGTTCCTTCAATCAGATAGGCGGTTTCCGCCAGCTCAGCACTGACCACTTCGGTTTTCAATGTTCCTATCACATACACCACATCCCATAACTGTTGAATCGGCGCTCCTTGAGGGTATTTGACGTAAATGATCTGATTCGGTGGCGGTGGTGGGACATGAATACAAGCCCCAAAGTAAGGAACCAGTAAAAACTCGGTGATGGAGTTTTCGTCTCCCTCAAGAGGAATGACAAACCCCGGAATTTTTACCTGACTGCCATTGAGCTCACTGCGTACACTGCCCACTTTGATTTGCTGGGCGGGTAAATCGAGGTTGTGATCGATCATCGGCATGCCCATCGCGTTAAATTGATTGCGCTCATTTTCTGGGATCAGATCAATCCAGTCTAATTGCAGCGGTTCACTATTGGCGTAGACGTTAAAGCTCATCGCCGTAAGTAGTGGCAAGAGTATATTCAGTAACCATTTATGCATGTCTTTGTTTCTCCTAGAGTCGTATCGTCATACCATCACTGAGTGATTGACGGTAGGCACGCAGTGCAGGAATAAAGCCTATCATGGTGCCAGCCACTTGCACATAGCCAAGCAGTTGCCACTCATAATGAGTGAGGGCTTGGAGTTGTAGTTGAATACCATATTGACTCGCGACGATAGGGGAAGCGACAGCAAGCACAAGATATAAGCCGATTAAACCGGTGACAATGCCTAATAAGGTTAAGACACTCGCTTCGCTGATCAGTAAGGCAAAAATGTGTTTTGGTTGTGCGCCCATCGCACGTAAAATCGACATTTCACGACGACGTTCTTGCAGGCTAGTCAATAAGCTACTTAGCATGCCGAGTAATCCGGCAATAACGACAAAAACCGACACCGTCATTAATGCTTGCTCTGCAACGGACATCATTCCCCACAGTTCATGCAGTGCTACACCGGGTAGAATGGCACTTAATGGTTCCGCTCGGTATTGGTTAATTTGTCTTTGTAGCGCAAAGGTCTGAATTTTTGAATGCAAACCGAGTAGCATCGCCGTGATTTGCTGCGGTTCAAATTCGCGCTGCTTTAACTCTTCTTTGCTCGGGGTATTGCCTAAATTTGCCCCAGACTCCCAGCCAACATGGATCGCTTCAATCGCTTCAAGAGATACGTGGACGGTTTTATCTACTGGTGTGCCGGTTGGCGCTAAAATGCCGACGACAGTAAAAGGCAGATTATCGTGCCGACTGAAGCCGACATCACTGATGCCATGAGCGATAATGATCTCACTGCCTAAGTGATAACCGAGTTGTTTGGCGACGTCGGCACCGAGTACAGTCTCAAATAAGCCGGAAAACTCTCTGCCTTGAGAAAAAGTAAGTGGTTGCTTACTTCCATAGCGAAAGTGTTCAAAGTAGTTATGGTTGGTGCCCATGACACGAAAACCACGGTGTGAATCGCCCAGTGAAATCGGGATAGCCCATTTTACGGCGCGATGCTGGCTAAATTCTTGATAGCTTTTCCAATCAATATTATTGGTCGCGTTGCCAATCCGAAATACCGAATAAAGCAGAAGATTCACTTGCCCAGAGCGGCCTCCGACAATCAGGTCGGTGCCTGAAATGGTATTAGCAAAACTGCTCTTTGCTTGGGTGCGAATGCGCTCAACGCCCATTAATAAAATGACGGAAATTGCTACGGTAAGAATGGTTAATACAGCGGTGCTTTTACGATTCAGTAAGCTTTTCCAAGCTAACGTAGTGATTACGTTCATGCAATACCTCGGGCTTGATTGATGGTAGGTAAGTACACACTTCGCTCAAACAGTTTCTCTAAAGTTGGATCGTGGCTAACAAAAACTAGGGTTGTGCCGACACGATTGGCTTCATCTAATAACAGCTCGATAAAGGCACTGCGGTTATCGTAATCGAGTGCGGAGGTGGGCTCATCGGCAATCAGTAGTGGCGGATCGCCAATCAATGCTCTTGCTGCGGCAACGCGTTGTTGTTGACCGATACTTAATTCCGTCACCGGCTTATTAAGCAGTGTGTCACTGAGCTTCAGTTGAGCGAGTAACTGTTTGGCTCGCTCGCGGATATCTCCCGAGACGTTAGTGCGACGATGAGCTGAAAATTGACAGGGCAGAATGACGTTATCAATCACTGACAAGTAAGGTAATAAGTTAAATTGTTGGAAAATATAACCAATATTGTCAGCGCGAAATTTATCTCGTTGGCGAGATTTGAGTTTAGCTAAGTCATGACCGAGTAAGTGGACATGGCCTTGAGTGGCGGTATTAATTCCGGTCAGTAAGCTTAGTAAGGTAGATTTACCACAACCACTTGGACCCTTTACAAAAAGATGTTGCTTGGCAAGCACGCTCAAAGCATCAATATGGAGGGTTGGTTGAGGATTATTTGGCCACTGAAATTGTACATCGATAAGGTCAATTACGGGAGTGGCGCTTGGCAGCGGTTGGCTGTTCATCACTTATCCTTATTTGATGGAAAATCGGGTAAGCCTGGCTTACCCGATTGGGGCGTGAACGCTTACATCGGCTGATGCATTTACAGTGACAGGCGAGTTTGTTGTTTGGTCAGCTCAACGGCGGTTTGCGTACGCTCGGTGAGTAAATTAACCAGCATTTTTTCCGTGCTTGGGAACAAGGCGAACCATTCCGTATTGATCTGAGTGAGCGCGCCAACATTTTCACATTGATAGTGATATTGCGCAGTAAATTCACCGTGTTGATGCTTGTGATCGTGATGCTTATGATCGTCATGGTCATGGTCATGGTCATGCTTATGATCATGTCCGTGATCATGATGAGCATGATCGCTATGATCGTGGTTATCTTTGTCGCCACTTAGGGTGTGGCTAACATGGGTTTCTTCCAATTGACATTTCGCTGCCGAGCTTAAGGTAAACAGTGACTCTGCTTGTCCTAAGATATCTAATGCGCGATTAAGTGCTTGAACTTGGGTTTCGTTGTGTGGTGCGTGCTCAAAACCCACCACATCTGCGCCCGGAGCAGTGATCTCAATCAGCAAATCCGTGCCATCTTGAGCGATGTTAAGCTCAACTTGTCCATGAACATGAGCATCGTGTTGACGAAATTCTTGATGAGCAAACGCGGCGGTTGATAATACGGCAGAAATACTTAAGGCAAGCAAAGGTTTAGTTAGCATAGTGTTGATTCCATAACATAGGGATAGTAAATATTGTGTTGGTTAATGTATTGAACGGTTCAACGTTTTGGTGGTGAACGTGCTACATAAGTAATGTAGTCGAGTACCAAACAAAATGGGCTAACGATGGCTAGTATAAAACCCTGTGCTGGCCAGATAGGGATGATCAGAGTGGCATGCTCAAGGCCATGTTTCATTACGGAAAACAGTTGGCAATGATGATCGGTATGTTGAGTTGGATGAATGTCTAATTGATGATTTATCACGGCGATATTGAGCCACAGCACCAACAATACGGTCAGTATACTGACAGTGTTGGTCGATAGACGTAAAGGCTGTGGTTTGACCATCATCTTATACCCAATACAACAAGAAGATTGTTATAGTATAACAATCTTCTTGTCTGGCAAGCCTTAAGGTTATTTTTCTAGCTGTTGTTGAATGAGCGATAGTAGGTTTTGAATAGCATCGTCATTTAAAGCGCCTTCTTGGACAAATTGCACGATACCCTGTTTATCGAGCACGATGATCGCTGATGAGCGGTTTTGTAACTGCCAACTTTGTGCCACGATACCCGCTTGGTCAAGGACAATCGACGACCAAGGGAAATCGGTTTTGCTGCTTTGAGCCGATGATTTTACAAACGAGCCCGTTCCCCATACCGCATCATTTTGATTAATGATCGTTGTAGTTTGGTATACATCACGAGGAAACTCTGCTGCGGTGAGTGCGGTCATGAGAGGGGCGTTCATTTCCTTGGCGGCGCTTCGACCAGCAATAGCTTGAATCACTCGAACCTTACCTGGGAGTTGAGTGCTACTCCATGGTACAAACTGAGTGTCTTTACCCTCCAATATCACTTCGCCATATTTTGCGACGTCGACGGCTGGCAGTGGTTGACCGAGTACTAGATTGTGTGCTGACGCAACGAGACTATGAGTGGCGATCAATAGAGTGAGTAGTATTTTTTTTATCATGGTAAGTCCGTTTTAGTAAATAAGTGGTTTAAGTTGATGGTGTATCGGTATGCAAGGACCGCATTGTGTTCTTGAAATTGGTAATTACTGTTATTGACGTAGGGACTAAAATTATAGAGCAAGAACGCATGTTTGCCTTTTTTGATCTCTAAATAAACCCCGACCGCCTGACCAAACTCACTAAGTTTGATGTTTTTTGTCTCGCCAAACTCGGGATGTAGGGGCTGAGTAATTTGATAATTACCACTCAGATTAAGATAACCTAGCCCAATACCAATCCCCGTTTTTACTTGCCATTTCTCTGGCTGGTGGCGATTAAAATGGTAAAAAAATAATGGCATCGCATACAGCGCATAGCCAGATATTTTGGTATCAAGATTGGTTAGCTGATTGTTTTGATGAAGCGTTTGTCGATTAACTTTGACGAGATTGCCATCCAGTTGAAATTGTACGCCCAACGCACTTTGCTCTGAAAGATAATAGCCTTTTGATAAGAGAGAGACCGTTGGAGAAAGAGCGAGCTTATTATTCATTTGTGCAATGTTTTGATCGGACTCGTCGCGCACATCAATGTTGTTGGTGGTTAATTGTAGACCCAGATTGAGCTCAATAGCGCAAATTGGGAGGCTATAGCAAAGAGTAAAAATAACGCTCGTTCTTAAATAATTGATCATAACAGAATGCTCTTTCATCATTTAATGAGCCATTAATCAGCTCGCTTCGTTGATATTGCTGAAGCGAGCGTTATATTAGTGAGCTCGATTATTCCTCACAAAAAGCACACCCCTGTACCACCAAGGCCACAATATCCTTGCGGGTTTTTAGCGAGGTATTGCTGGTGAGAACTTTCCGCAAAATAATAAGCGCCAGCAGGAGTAATTTCGGTGGTGATCTCCGTTTTATGGTGTTCGCTTAGCAAAGCTTGATATTCTGCGCGGCTTTGCTCTGCTAGCGTTTGCTGTTCATCGGTGTAAGTGTAGATCACCGAACGATATTGAGTTCCTAAATCATTGCCTTGGCGCATACCTTGGGTTGGATCGTGATTTTCCCAGAAGGCTTGCAACAGTGTTCTCAAGGGTAACACCTTAGGATCGTAGATCACTCGGACGACTTCCGCATGGCCAGTTTTACCCGTACAAACTTCTTGATAGGTTGGGTTTGGAGTAAAGCCGCCAGCATAGCCGACAGAAGTAGAAACGACACCGTCTAAACGCCAAAATAAACGTTCCGCTCCCCAAAAACAGCCCATTCCAATCAGTAATTGCTCTTGTCCCGCGCTAGGTTTGCTGCTTAGGGGGGTATGATGGATAAAATGTTTGTCTTCAAACTCGATGGGAGTAGCACGGCCTGGTAAGGCTTGATCCGCTGAAATAAGCGAAGATTTGTTGAGCATAGCAATTCCTTATTAGTCATAGTCAATGGAACGTTGAGTGAAATTCTGTGTCTCACTGATACAATTTTTATTCAACATCGGATGCGATTGATCCAGAGTATTGTTCTGGAATATCAGCATTGATGATGTGATGACGTTCGTTGTTCGTCTTACGTGCCGAGATCGCTTTATCGCCACATCTGCGTGTAATCTATTGGCGCGTGAGCGATTATCCTACAGACTTCTTATCCTATAGTCGGTATGATTTAAAGTCTATTAACCTGAATTGCGGTAAGGCGCTTAACCACTATTTAACATGAGATCACTCCCATTCTATGTACTATTCGCGACGTTATTCTTCTCCTGCACTGTGTTGGCGAAAGTCGATTTAACCATTCGAGGATTAAGCGGCGATCTAAAAGATAACGTCGATGCCTATCTGTCCTCAATATCGACCAGCGATTACTCGACCCAGTTACGTTTTCAGTCGCGTCTAGAACAAAGGATAACCGCTGCATTAAATGCGCTAGGTTACTATCACCCGACGTTTGTTTTTGAAGTCACGGAACCGGATCGAGCGATGACGGTGCATGTTTCTCCCGGAGAAGTGGTACGTTTGGCGGTGGTTGAGATCGTGATTGAGGGAGAAGCGCAGCAAGATGCGGATTTTGCTCGCGTGATTGAACGTAGTGGCTTAAAGGTTGGTGAGACACTGAATCATAGCCAATACGATAGCCTTAAATCCTCCTTGCGTAACTTAGCGCTCCAAAAGGGGTATTTCGATGGCGATTTTCAGTTAAGTCGTTTGGAAGTGGTTCCCGATCGGCATCAAGCGTTCGTTCGTTTACACTTTGACAGTGGCATTCGCTATCATTTTGGCGCCACGTCGATCTCTGGGAGTCAAATTGAAGAGGTTCGTGTTCGTTCACTGCAACCGTTTAAACAAGGTGATCCTTATTTAGTCTCACAAGTTGGTCAATTTAACCTTAACCTAGCCAATACGGATTGGTTTTCATCGGTATTCGTCAAACCCGATTTGGAACAGTTAAATCCTGAGCAGCGTGAATTACCTATGGTGGTTGCTTTAGCGCCAAAAGCGCGTAATCAACTAGAAACGGGTATTGGTTATTCAACCGATGTTGGCGTAAGAGGCTCATTAAAATGGAAGAAGCCGTGGTTAAATGAGTATGGCCACAGTTTTGATAGCAGTCTATCGATATCGGGTCCTGAACAGAGTATTACCGCAGGGTATAAAATTCCTCTCGAAAATGTGCTTCATGAGTATTACCGTATTCAATATGGTATGAAGCATGTCGATAATCGAGATACTGAAAGTCTTGAATCTAATCTCGTGCTAGAGCGTCATTGGTTGCTTGATAGTGGCTGGCATCGAACGGTGTTTTTGCGCTATCTGATTGAAAGTTATGAGCAGGGTTTACAAGATGATGGAGCGCAATTTTTAATGCCAGGCATTACTTATACCCGTACTCGTACACGGCTGAATCGCTCGTTATTAACTTGGGGCGATAAGCAAACTATCACCTTAGAATACGCCGATCCCTCAGTGATTTCGGAAACTCGAGCCACTCGAGTCCAAGCTGGTAGCTCTTGGGTCAGAAGCTTAGGTGAGCGTCATCGTGGCCTATTCAGAATTGACGGCAGTGCCAACTTTGCCGACGAGTTCGATAAGCTCCCTCCTTCGCTGCGTTTTTTTGCAGGTGGAGACAACAACCTACGTGGTTATGGTTATCAATCTATTTCGCCGCGGGATGCCAGTGGCTCGTTAACGGGGGCGAAATACATGGCCACCAGCTCATTAGAATATCAATATCGAATTGGTGGTAATTGGTGGGCTGCGCTGTTTGTCGATTATGGTGATGCTTTTAATGACACCCCTGATTGGAAAACGGGGACCGGATTTGGTTTGCGTTGGGTTTCACCCGTGGGGCCGCTGCGACTTGATTTTGCATGGGGATTAGACTCTGAGCCCGGCGATCGATTCAAACTGCATTTTACGTTAGGGCCTGAATTATGATTAAGCGAGCGATGAAATGGACCGGTTGGTTATCCGCAAGCTTGGCTGGCATCGTCACGCTTCTGTTGCTGTTGTTTGCTGGGTTATTTTTTACCAACAGTGGCTTAAATGTCTTAGTGTGGGGCGCTCAAAGAGCGTTACCCGATTTCTCGGTTCAATCGACCCAAGGGGCTATTTTTCCCCGTTTCACTCTTTATGGCATTGAATATCAAGAGCCATCATCCTCTATTGCTCTGCAGCTTGAACAGTTAACGCTCGCGGTAAATGCGAACTGTTTGCTAGAACCGATGATCTGTATTAATGAGGTGATTGTCTCGGGATTGCAGCTCAATGTAGAGTCTATCGCTGATTCAACAAGTGAGCCGTCAGAACGTGCAGCGGCTCCAATGACCACGATGTCAACCCCAGTGCCAATCAAATTGGGTAGATTAACCTTGAATAATATTCAGCTTAATCTACTCGGTAATCAGATTGACTGGCAGCACTTTACGACCAGTGGCTCGCTACAAGGCGATCGATTAACCATTGATCGCACGTTATGGCGAGGCGTACGCATTGCGTTGGCTGAAGAACCGAAGGAGCCGTCGACTGCGACGAACAGCTCTTCATCCGATGCGCTGCCGATAAGCTTACCGGAGGTTATTATCCCACTGCGGATTGAGCTGAGTCGGTTTGAGTTGCGCGATTTTCTCCTCGAGCAAGCATCACCAATCGCTATTAATCAGTTGGTGCTACAAGCTCAAGCCTTTCAGTCTCAAGTTGACGTAAAAAACATGACCCTTGATATGCCAGAGCTGGATGCCTCTCTGACGGGGCGTGCGACTTTGCGTGGTGATTATCCTCTGAATCTCACTTTTCAGTCATTGCTGAAGTTACCAGAAGCGAAGGGGCAAACTTTACAATTTAAAGCCTCAGGCAGTATGGCGGCTCTCTCTCTGGAGGCGCAACTTGCAGGATTGGCACAGGCCCAGTTGCAGGCGAAATTAAAACCGCTACAACCCGATATGCCTTTTGATATCACGGTGCAGCAGCTAAAAGCACAGTGGCCGCTGGTCGGTGAAGGCAATTATGTTGTGCAAGCCCCTTTGCTTAACGCAAAGGGGGGGATCAATGACTATCAGCTAGCCATCGAAGCAACATTATCGGGACTGGATCTCCCTGAGATGAACTTGGCCGTTCAAGGACAGGGGTCATCGGCCCAGATAGCCTTGCATTCACTGCTTTTGAAGACCCTAAATGGTGAGATTGAGGGCGAACTGCAAGCCAACTGGCAACCAAACATTGATTGGCAAGCCAAGCTCAACGTTAAGCAGATTAATCCCGGTTTGCAATGGCCTGAAGCACAAGGGATGATCAGCGGCCAGTTAATCACTTCTGGCAAGTTGACCGAGCAAGGCGGCTTTGATATTGCCCTGCCATTACTGGCTATTCATGGTGATTTTCGTGGCTATCCGTTGGATATTAAAGGGCAACTCAATGCTGCCGATCCGCGAGGTCAAGGGGAGTATCGCGTCTCTACCTCTGGGTTAACGTTCGCGCACGGACCAAATCGATTGACCGCCAAAGGCCAATTAGACCAACAGTGGCAAATGGATATTGCTTTATCGTTAAAGGATTTAGCGAAAACAGTGCCGGATCTATCGGGGCAAGTAACAGGTCAAGTGACGCTACGTGGGCAACTGGCGAAACCTGATATTCAGCTTGATCTTCGCGCCGAACAGTTGGCTTGGTTAAACGAGGCAACGATTCGTGAATTATCGTTAGTCGGCCAGTTAACGCCGCTGCCTTTACCTCAAGCGGATTTACACCTTTCTATTGCTGATATTCATTATCAAGATCAGAGCATTGAGTCACTTTTGTTATCCTTGAGTGGTCAGCAAGAGCAGCACCATTTAACGCTAGAGGTTAATTCGCCGATAGTTTCCAGCCAACTGGCAATCACAGGACGTCTTACTGAGTCGACCGCTTGGCGCTGGGATGGTCAGCTTGAGCGTATGAACATCGAGTCAATTCAAGGGCCATGGCAGTTAAATCATGCTACTGAGATCAGTGTTGATCTTGAGCAGTCACGAGTGAAGGTTGCTCCTCACTGTTGGTTACAAGCGGATGCATCATTGTGTCTTGAAGAAAGTGCCAGTTTGGGGGATAGCGGGGCGGTTCAAGTGGCATTAAAGGATTTCCAGTTTAGTCAAATTCAAGCGTTACTGCCTCCGGAAACCCAGATAAAGGGAGGGTTTGATGGTCAATTGTCGGCTCAGTGGTCAACACAGGCGGCACCACAAGTAAAACTTTCCGTTACCTTACCTGCCGGTGAGGTGGAGCAAAATTTGTCACAGCCGATCACGTTGGCTTGGGATGCGATAGAACTCAACGCTGAGCTGGCGAACAATGGATTAAAAGCGGATTGGCAATTTCAAATAACGAACAATGGTCATCTGTCGGGAAATCTTCACATTATTGATGTCACAAAAGAGGACCCACAATGGCAAGCAGGATTAAAGTTAACCCCTTTTCATCTTGATTTTTTGCAGCCATTAGTCGGTGAGTTTAGTCAAGCAGATGCGACGATAACGGCCGATTTAAGTTTGCAAGGAGCCATGCTTCATCCACAGGTGATGGGCAATATTGAGTTGACGGGGTTACAGCTCAAAGGTGATATCTCTCCGATTGATATAGACTCAGGCCAAGTTACGCTAGACTTTTCTGGTTATCAAGCGGCGCTAAATGCGCAAATTGGCACGCCAGAGGGCTTACTGAATGCCACTGGTGAGGCTGATTGGCACAATATCGACGATTGGCGAGTAAACAGTCGAGTGTTTGCTGATTCGCTGCTGGTGGATATGCCACCGATTGTAAAAATGAAGGTGATCCCTGATTTAACCTTAACCATGCAACCAGATGTGGCACAAGTCACAGGATCGATCCATCTGCCTTGGGGACGGATTACGGTCGAAGAGCTACCACCGAGCGCTATTGAGGTGTCCAAGGATCAAGTCATACTGAGTAAAGATTTACAGCCTTTAAGTGAGCAAAGTCGTTTACCGTTGCGGCTTGAAACAGATTTAGAGATTGTGATTGGTGATGACTTTCGTCTGAGTGCTTTTGGTTTAGAGGGGGGCCTTCGAGGCCGATTGAATTTTACTCAGCGCGATCGTGGGCCCATGGTGATTGGTGAGGTAAATATTTTGCAGGGGCAGTATCGCTCATTTGGCCAAGATCTACAGATCCAAGAAGGTAAAATTTTAATGAATGGCCCAGTCGATCAGCCTTTTGTGTCGATCAAAGCGATTCGTAACCCAAACAATACCCAAGATGGTGTGATTGCCGGTATCCAAGTAACGGGACCCGCTGATGAGCCGATGATCACCATTTTCTCTGAGCCAGCGAAACCACAAGCCAATGCTTTGTCTTATTTATTGCGCGGGCAAGATATTGATGGTGAAGCAGGAGGAGATGCGATGACCATGACCCTGATTGGGCTAAGCTTAGCGCAAAGCGGTAAAGTGGTGGGGCGAATTGGCGAAGAATTTGGTGTGCAAGATCTGCAATTGGATACAGCAGGTTCGGGGGAGGATGCACAAATTACTGTGAGTGGCTATATTTTACCTGGGTTACAAGTCAAATATGGAGTAGGTGTCTTTAATGCGCTAGAGCAATTTACTATTCGCTATCGTTTGATGAGGGATCTCTACTTAGAGATTGTTAATTCAAGAGAGAGTAATACGGTTGATTTACTCTATCGCTTCGAATTTAACTAAGGAGGGTTACATTGCTGTCTCTAGTGTTTGTCTATGGCACCTTACGACAAGGTGAAAACCATCACGATTATTTAAGTGAGAGTAAGCTCTTAGGCTACTTTGAAACACCGCCAAGCTATGCGTTACACGATCTTGGCCCGTATCCGGGATTAATTGCAGGTCAGCAATCAATCAAAGGGGAAGTGTATCAAGTCGATGAGCAAACACTGGCAAAACTCGATGTATTAGAAGATGTCCCCGTTGAGTATCGACGTGAAACGATTGATACTCCTTACGGTCTGGCGTGGATATACATTTATCAAGAGGCTTCGCGGCTTGATTCTGAAATTGAATCTGGCGATTGGTGCCAGCGTATTTAAGCCGTATTTTCTCAATAAAAAAGCCAGCAATGCTGGCTTTTTGAGCTTATTCATCCTGACTTAATCAGGGAAAACGAGCATTATTTTTGCTGTGCACGCTCGTAAGAAGAAAGGATTTCAGCACGCGCAGAAGCAGCATCTTCCCAACCTTCTACTTTTACCCATTTACCGCTTTCTAGCTCTTTATAACGCTCGAAGAAATGCGTGATCTGAGCTTTCAGTAGGGCAGGGATATCATTCACATCTTGAATGTGATCGTACTCTTTAGACAGCTTAGAATGTGGTACGGCGATGACTTTTGCATCTTCACCTGACTCATCACTCATCTTCAGAACACCCACTGGACGACAACGAATCACAGAACCAGGGATCAATGGGTATGGTGTTGGAACCAATACATCAACTGGATCACCATCAAGAGATAGCGTGTGGTTCACATAACCGTAGTTACATGGGTAGAACATAGGCGCAGACATAAAACGGTCAACGAATACAGCACCAGAATCTTTATCTACTTCGTATTTGATTGGATCAGCGTTCGCAGGGATCTCAATCACTACATAGATATCATCTGGCAGAGATTTTCCTGCTGGCACATTATTTAAGCTCATTACGGTTTCCTTTTGGTTAGCCGGATTTTAAAAAGTGTCGCTCATTATTATGCAAACTGCACGTCGGTGCAAAACCGACGTGCAGAAAAAGGCGAAGTTTACCTGTAAAAAGCCGGATACCCAAGTAGCAGTGATCAACTCGATGAGCTTTTAGCTCCTGCTACCTTTAAGGATCAGCGCTATTGGTTAGATTTGCTCTATGGTTGTTCGATATTTACCGACAACGCTCGGTCAGTTGAGCCCCATTCAGATGACTATTCATCTGGGTAGGTTTCAAGGAACTGAGAGACTTTTTCTACCATCTGTTTTGAACCGACAAAAAACGGTACGCGTTGATGTAACTCAGTCGGTTTGATATCAAGGATACGTTGTCTGCCATCTGTCGCTAAGCCCCCCGCTTGCTCAATCAATAGTGCCATCGGGTTGCATTCATACAGCAAACGCAGCTTACCGTTGGGGTGGCTTTGAGTGCTTGGATAAAGATAGATGCCGCCTTTGAGCAAGTTACGATGAAAGTCGGCGACGAGTGAACCAATATAACGTGAGGTGTAAGGGCGGTTATCTTCCGGTACGCTCTCTTGGCAGTATTTAATGTATTTTTTTACGCCGGTTGGAAAGCGGATGTAGTTACCTTCGTTGATGGAATAAATTTTTCCCTGCTCTGGGATACGCATATTTTCATGAGAGAGACAAAATGAACCAATCGACGGGTCGTAAGTAAAACCATTGACGCCATTGCCTGTGGTGTACACCAACATGGTTGAAGAGCCATAAATCACATACCCAGCAGCAACCTGCTTATGGCCGGGCTGAAGGAAATCTTCTGCAGTTGGCGGTCCGCCAACGGGAGAGATACGGCGATAAATCGAGAAAATGGTCCCCACTGAAACGTTGACATCAATATTCGATGAGCCATCGAGCGGATCCATTAACACGACATATTTCGCATTTTGGTTGAGTTCTTTATTGAAGGCGACCGCCTCATCTTCTTCTTCACTAGCAACGCCGCAGACTTGATCGCGCGCTTCTAAAGCCGCTTTAAACTTATCGTTAGCGTAGACATCCAGTTTTTGTTGTTCTTCACCTTGAATATTATCGTTACCCGATGCGCCAGTAATATCGGCTAATCCAGCTTTGTTGATTTCTCGGTTAACGATTTTGGCGGCAAGACGAATGGACGCAAGTAGAGAGGAGAGTTCACCGCTTGCATGGGGGAAGTCGTGTTGTTTTTCAACAATAAACTCACCAAGGGTGCGCATCTTCGACATGTTATTTCCTTAACACTTATTGGTTCTGGGGGAGAAAGGTAACGCGAGAGAGTAGGATCATCGGCGTTGGTGTTCTTACTCCTTGAGAAGAAAGCAAATTTAGCTACCTTTTCAAGGTGTTTCGTTATAGCGGTGATTTTAAATCCTAGAACTTTTTACGAGTAATAAACTAACTGCCGAAGATCTCAATTTAGATGTCGACTTTCGATAAATTACATTGTGGCGATTTGCGGTACTCGCTTTTATGGTATGAATCAGGATAATGGTCAGGCAGACAAACAGCACAAGTGAGATCAGGTTGATGCATATTCATATTTTAGGGATTTGTGGCACTTTTATGGGCGGATTGGCGATCCTCGCTCGTCAGTTAGGTCATCAAGTGACGGGGAGTGATGCCAATGTCTACCCACCAATGAGTACGATGCTATCATCACAAGGGATTGAAATTATTGAGGGTTTCAATCCTGATCAGCTAAACCCACGTCCTGATCTGGTGGTGATTGGTAACGCGATGAGTCGTGGCAATCCTTGTGTTGAGTATGTCTTAAACCATAATTTACGCTATAGCTCTGGGCCGCAATGGTTACATGATTTCTTATTGCAAGATCGTTGGGTTCTGGCTGTGGCGGGAACGCATGGTAAAACGACCACCGCGAGCATGTTGACGTGGATTTTAGAACAGTGTGGGTATCAGCCCGGTTTTCTTGTCGGTGGCGTATTAGGCAACTTTGATCTCTCTGCCCGTTTGGGAGAAAGCATGTTTTTTGTGGTCGAGGCAGACGAGTATGACAGCGCTTTTTTTGATAAGCGTTCTAAGTTTGTTCATTATCATCCTCGCACCTTGATCTTGAATAATTTGGAGTTTGATCATGCGGATATTTTTGATGATCTCGAAGCGATCAAACGCCAGTTCCATCACTTAATCCGCACTTTACCGGGTAATGGGCGAGTGTTTGCTCCGCAGCAAGACTCGGCCTTAGCGGATGTGTTGAGTCGAGGATGCTGGAGTGAACGAGAATTTATTGGTCAGCAGGGGCAATGGCAGGCTAAAAAACACAACCCGCAAGGCTCACAATTTGCGGTCTATTTTCAAGATCAGCGAGTGGGTGACGTTGAGTGGTCATTGATTGGTGATCACAATGTAAATAATGCCTTAATGGCGATTGCCGCGGCGCGTCATGTGGGAGTCACGCCAGATTTAGCCTGTCAGGCATTAGCAAGCTTTATCAATACTAAGCGCCGTTTAGAGCAAAAAGGTCAGGAAAATGGCGTGACTGTTTATGATGATTTTGCTCATCATCCGACGGCGATTGAACTAACTTTGTCTGGCTTACGTAACAAGGTCGGCAGTGAGAAGATCATTGCTGTCGTTGAACCTCGCTCTGCAACCATGAAATTAGGTGTGCACAAAGGCACGCTGGCGGCATCTTTCGCGCAAGCTGATTCAGTCTATCTTTTTCAGCCTAACGAATTAGCGTGGTCGGTTGATGAGGTGGCTCAGCAATGCTCCTCACCCGCTTATGTGAGCAATAATATCGACGACTTAGTTGAGAGAATTTGCGCAGCAGCCAAACCGGGCACGCACATTTTAGTGATGAGTAATGGTGGCTTTGGCGGCATACATAACAAGTTACTTGCAACGCTTAAAAAGCGCGCTCAGTAACACTTTAGGCATTAAATAAAAAGTGACCGACATGACAACACATAACCAAGCCATTACATTAGCCTGGACCGGAGCCTCTGGCGCACCCTATGGACTGCGTCTTTTAGAATGTTTACTCACCAGTGATCACACCGTGTATTTGCTTATCTCATCGGCCGCCAGAGTGGTATTAGCGACGGAACATGGTTTGCAATTGTCTAGTCAACCCCAAGCGGCGCAGCAGCAGTTGGTTAAGCTGTTTAATTGCGATCCGAATAAACTGATCGTCTGTGGCAAAGAAGAGTGGTTTTCCCCCGTGGCTTCAGGCTCTGCGGCACCGAAAAAAATGGTGGTTTGTCCTTGTTCAGCAGGCAGCGTTGCTGCTATCGCCCATGGCATGTCGGACAACTTGATTGAGCGCGCTGCAGATGTGGTGCTCAAAGAACGAGGACAGTTACTGCTGGTGGTTCGTGAGACACCGTTCTCTACTTTACATTTAGAGAATATGCATAAATTATCGCAAATGGGCGTCACCATTATGCCGGCAGCGCCCGGTTTTTATCATCAGCCTAAATCGATCGATGATTTGGTTGATTTTATGGTAGCTCGAATTCTCGACCATCTAGGGATTGAACAGGGACTTGTGCCGCGTTGGGGTTATGATCAGCGTTAAGTAGCTTCTTTCATGTTTTAGCATTACAATCTTATTCACTCATCGGGGAGCCTACCATTCATCGTCGAATGGCGCTGAGATCAAGCCATGCTTGGGACCCGCATTAGTCATCGTCTTGACCGTCAAGCGATACTGACTAAACACCTGAACCAGATAATACTGGCGTAGGAATTGAGCAGGAGATTCGACACAGACTCATGGACGCTGTCTTACTCTTTCTCAAGCCTGTGCCGCTCACCATGGAGCGCAAGCCTTGAAAAATCAATACTCTATCATCGCATTAACTGGCCTATTCTGTTCTTCCCTCGCGCTTGCCGCGCCACCCACGACAACCGATAAACCAACCTTGACGGTGTATACCTATAGTTCATTTATCGCTGATTGGGGGCCGGGTCCGGTGATTCAAAAAGCGTTTGAAGCCGAGTGTAACTGTCAATTGAACTTAGTTGGTTTGGATGACGGCGTATCGATTTTAAATCGCTTACGTCTTGAAGGTCGCCATACTAAAGCGGATGTCCTGTTAGGGCTGGATAATAATTTGATGGCCGAAGCAGAACAAACAGGACTATTGGCTCCTCATTCCGTCGATTTATCAGCGCTGACGCTGCCGAATGGTTGGAGTGATAAGACCTTTATCCCTTACGATTATGGCTATTTTGCGTTTGTGTATAACCAGCAAACCTTAACTCATCCGCCACAGAGTCTGCGGGAACTTGTCGAACAGCGTGATGACTTGACTGTTATTTATCAAGATCCGCGGACCTCAACTCCAGGTCAAGGATTGCTACTATGGATGAAGTCGGTCTACGGTGATCAAGTGGCCACCGCATGGCAGCAGTTAGCGAAAAAAACCGTCACGGTGACCAAAGGATGGTCGGAAGCTTATTCGATGTTTTTAAAAGGGGAGGCCGATATGGTGCTCTCTTATACGACTTCTCCTGCTTATCATAAGATGGCTGAAAATGACCATCGTTATACCACGGCTAACTTTGCTGAAGGTCACTACATGCAGGTTGAAGTCGCGGCTAAGGTGAAAAGTAGTCCGAATCAAGCATTAGCGGCTCAATTTATGCAATTTATCGTCAGTGATGCCTTCCAATCGGCTATCCCAACCACCAACTGGATGTATCCTGTAACCAATGTGGCTTTGCCTGACGCCTTCTCTGAATTACAACAACCCAGCCAATCATTGACCTTTAGTGCCAACGAAGTAGCGGCACAACGTCGCCATTGGATTCGTGAGTGGCAACATGCATTGACTTTTTAATCGATGATCTTATCAACGACGCCTAAATTGGGTATAGGGGTCGCAACGTTGGTTGCGGCCCTAGTTATTAGTGCATTGGCCGCTTTGTTGTGGCAACCCCCTTCTTTTGCGATTAGTCAATTATGGCATGACGCTTATTACCGTCATGTTACTTGGTTTAGTTTCTATCAAGCATTTTTGTCTACGTTACTGAGTGTGGGTTTTGCTATTCCAGTCGCTCACGCCTTAAGTCGTCGCCGCTTTAAAGGTAAAGATCTTCTCCTCAAGCTGTTTGCGATGACCTTGGTGTTGCCCGTTTTAGTCGGGGTATTTGGTTTACTCGCGATTTACGGCAATCAAGGATTAGTCGCCAAAATACTTGGCTACTGGCAAATCCGCCTGCCTTTTTCGATTTATGGTTTAAACGGAATTTTATTGGCCCATGTATTTTTTAATTTGCCCTATGCAAGTCGATTGTTATTGCAAAGTTTGGTCGCGATTCCACTTGAGCAGCACAAGTTATGCGCCCATTTAGGCATGAGCAGTTGGCAAAAATTTAAATGGGTTGAGTGGCCAAGACTGCGCCAACAATTACCTCATGTCGCTAGTCTAGTATTTATGCTCTGTTTTACCAGCTTTGCTACGGTTATGGCATTAGGCGGAGGACCGAAAGCGACAACCATTGAGCTGGCAATTTATCAAGCGATTAAGTTTGATTTTGATTTAGCGACGGGGGCGTTATTAGCCATTTGGCAAATGTTACTCTGTGGATGCTTATATTTTTCGATGCAATGGTTTACTCGTTGTTTACCTGCAACTCAAGGAGGGGATTATCCTGTCCAAGTTTGGGGGGGGGACACTCGATTAAAACAATTGTGGGATGGAATGTGGATTGGTGTGGTGATCTTATTAGTCATTCCTCCGTTACTAATGGTGGTCTTAAGTGGTTTAAATAGCTACCTCTGGCAAGTGTTGAGTAGTCAGGAATTTTGGTTTGCCACCGCTGCCTCTTTTCAAGTGGCCAGTGTTACCGGTGCGATAGCGTTACTCGCAGGATGTTCGATTGTCATAACGAGTCGTCATTGGCGAATCAATCAACAGTCCATAAAAGCCAATAGTATCGAATGGGTGGGCACCATTATTCTGGTTACGCCTGGCTTGGTGATCAGTACTGGGTTATTTTTGTTACTGCGTCAGGCGATAGATATCTTTAGCATGGCTTATTGGTTGGTGGTCGTCGTCAATAGTGTCATGGCTCTGCCTTATGTGATTAAAACCTTATCGCAACCGATGCTGCATCTGGCCCAGCAATATCATTTACTGTGTGCCAGCCTTGGTTTAAGCGGTTGGCAGCGTTTGCGACTGATTGAGTGGCGAGCGCTAAAAAAGCCGTTTGCCCACGCTTTCATCATTAGTTTTTTAGTCTCAATGGGTGACTTGAGTGCGGTAGCGCTATTTGGTAGTCAGCAGTTTCGCACCCTCCCGCTGTACTTATACCAACTCATGGGTAGCTATCAGATGCAGGCTGCCGCGGTAGTGTCATTAGCTTTATTGGTCTTTAGCGTGGGTCTTTATTACGGCGTTGAACGGCTATTGCAGATTAAACAGAGAGAGTAAATCATGCTAAATATTGCAAAGCTTACTTATCAATATCAAGATGAGAGTTTCATGTTTGATTTAACGATCAAGCAAGGCAGTATCATGGCGTTGATGGGACCCAGTGGGGCAGGTAAGTCAACGTTGCTCAGTTTAATTGCTGGTTTTATCGACCCTCAAAGTGGTCAGGTTGAGGTTGAGGGGCATTCTGTGCTCGGTCAACCACCCCATCAGCGACCTTTTGCAATGCTGTTTCAAGACCACAATTTATTTCATCATCTCACCGTCTGGGAAAATATTGCACTCGGGCTAAATCCAAGCCTTAAATTAACCGATAGCCAGCGACAACAAGTGGTTGAGGCGGCACGGCAAGTGGGGCTTGAAGCGTTACTGACGCGTTTGCCTGAGCAACTCTCCGGGGGCCAAAAACAACGGGTAGCCTTGGCGCGATGTTTTGTACAAGCCCATCCTATTTGGTTGTTGGATGAACCTTTCTCGGCTCTTGACCCGTTATTACGTGAAGAAATGTTGGAATTGGTTAAATCATTAGCTAAAGCGCGCTCAGTGACGGTATTGATGGTCACGCATCATCTTAACGATACTCAAACCATTGCTAGTCACTTTGCGTTTTTAGCTCAAGGTCAAGTACAGGTGACCGGCGAGATTGAGCAGTTGCACGAGCGCAACGCTCACCCATTATTTAGCGAGTTTGTCCGCGCAGGAAGTCATCGTAGCTAATGGTCACGATGACTGGTTGATCTGATCGTTAACCTTGCTCCGCTTTGCCCTCAATTCCCCGGTGAGTTGAGGTTATTGAAGGCGAACGGTTTTATTCCAACGGCGGAGAAGTTTAGCTATCTTGCCCATAAAGGGTTTTGATCATTTGATAAATTTCTCGCGCCGCTTTGGGCGGCTTTTGACCTTGTTTCTCTTTACTGGCTTGACGAGCCAATTGGCGTAAACGCTGTCTATCGGCTTCAGGATAGTGCTCCATCAAAGCTTCAATCGCGCTATCACCTTGTTCAACAATTTTATCTCGCCATTGCTCTATCTTATGCAAGATAGCGGTAGTTTGAGCGTGTTTATTGCGTAATTTATCCAAAGCGATTTGAATTGGCTCCGGATCAACGTGACGCATCATTTTGCCAATGTACTGTAATTGACGGCGACGTGCCTCGTTTTTAAAGCGTTGTGCATCTTTCACCGCTTCGGCTAACTCTTCAGATAGCGGGACTTTTTGCAAGGCAGATGGTTTTAACTCCACCAATTCTTCACCGAGTTTTTGTAAGACAATCATGTCATTTTTCAGCTCAGTCTTACTGACTAAGATGATCTCTTCTTCCTCTTCCCAAGGGGCTTTCTGGTTTTTACGCGCCATAGTCTTCACTAATTAGTTATTTATCTCTGCTATTTTAGCAAGAATCGTGGGGAGAAAGCGAAATTCTTGTTATCCTAAGACGATAAAAGCTCAATTAGTTGTGGATGAGAGATGGATATTAGACAGCAAGTGATGATCCAACGTGCCGAACTTGAAGCGGCGGTAGCTAAAGCACTCGATATGGCCTCTGCTCAAGCGGATGCCGCCGAAGTGGCAATCAGCAAAAGTACCGGGTTAAGTGTTTCCACTCATATGTGTGAAGTGGAAAATGTTGAATTTAATAGCGATGGTGCCTTGGGGATTACCGTCTATCGAGGTCAACGTAAAGGCAGTGCATCAACCTCTGATTTGAGTGAGAAAGCCATTCATCAGACCGTATTAGCGGCTTTAGATATTGCTCACTTTACCTCGGAAGATCCGTATGCTGGCCCTGCGCCCAAAGCGTTAATGGTCAAACAGATCCCTGATTTAGACCTGTTTCACCCTGATGAGCCAAATCCAGACCGGGCCGCTTCTATCGCGATTGCGGCCGAGCGTGAAGCTCTCAACTACAGCAGTAAAATCAAACAAAGCGATGGCGCGAGCTACGACAGTCATTACGGCGTCAAAGTTTATGGTAATAGCCACGGTTTATTAGCCAGTTATGCTTCGAGTCGTCACAGCATCAGTTGTAGCGTCATCGGTGAAGGCAAAAATGGCGAGATGGAGCGAGACTACAGCTATACGGTGGCACGTCATCGGGATGACTTATGGACACCCCAGCGTGTTGGTCAACAAGCGGCAGAGAAAACCATCCAACGTTTGGATGCTCGCCAACTGAAAACGGGTCAATATCCGGTGATGTTTGCTGCCGATGTCGCGACTGGCTTAATGGGCCACTTAGTGACGGCGATCAGTGGTGGCAGTCTGTATCGTAAATCCTCTTTTTTGTTGGATCATTTAGGTCAGCAAATTCTGCCCAGTTGGTTCACGATTAATGAGCGTCCACACTTATTGCGCGGCCTCGCTTCGACCCCTTTCGATAGTGAAGGGGTGGCGACGATTGACCGAGAGATCATCACTGATGGTGTTCTAGCAACGTACTTATTAACCAGTTACGCCGCACGGAAGATGAACATGCAGCCAACAGGGCATGCTGGTGGGATCCATAACTGGTTTATTGCTTCTACTGGGCAAGATTTTGCTCAATTACTCAAAACAATGGGCCGTGGTTTGTTGGTTACTGAGGTGATGGGGCAAGGTGTGAATACGGTGACTGGAGATTATTCTCGCGGCGCAGCAGGATTTTGGGTAGAAGATGGCCAAATTCAGTATCCTGTATCTGGTGTAACCATTGCTGGTAACTTAAAAACCATGTTTCAGCAATTGCTGGCGGTCGGGACTGATGTCGAAACTCGTTCACAAATTCAAACGGGTTCGATGTTGATCGAATCAATGAAAGTTGCCGGTGAATAACGCTAACAGCTAGGCCCCAAAGCGCTGAATACCATCAGCGCTTTGAGTCATCCGACATTAAAACGATGTCGCTAAATCAGTAGTGTCGCTAAACCCAAGAAAACCGATAAACCGACCACGTCGGTCACGGTGGTTAATGCCATACCACCAGCTAATGCGGGATCGATATTCATTTTTTTGAGTAGGATAGGAATCGTCACACCCGCGACGCCCGCAATGAATAGGTTGGCCATCATGGCGGCAGAAATAATCCCACCCAACAGCCATTCTCCTTTCCATAACACGACGATCGCACCAATGATCAGCGCCCATAATATGCCATTAAAAAAACCGATCGCGGCCTCTTTAAGCAACAGTTCGCGTTTATTACTATCACCAATGTGGCCAAGAGCCAATCCACGGATCACCAACGCTACGGTTTGATTACCAGCTACCCCCCCCATAGAGGGTACAATGGTCATTAATACCGCAATGGCAGCCATTTGCTCTAATGTCGCTTCAAACATATTCGACACCGAAGCGGCAGTCAGTGCCGCTAAGACGTTGGCACCTAGCCAAATACTGCGCTTACGAGTCGATTTTAACACGGGGGCAAAGGTATCTTCATCGTCATTCATGCCCGCCATGCTCATCATTGAGTGCTCGGCATCTTCACGAATCACATCGACCACATCATCGATGGTAATTCGACCCACTAAGTGTTGGTGCTCATCGACCACCGGAGCAGAGACCCAGTTACGTCGCTCAAACAGACTAGCGACATCCGAGTCTTTAGCATCGACCTTAATCGCTTCATCGGCATCTTCCATCACTTCACTGACTTGAATGTCAGGCTGAGTCGTGATGAGGGTGGCTAAAGGTAGGTAACCAATCAGTTTGCTCTCTTCGTCAATGACGTACAGTGAGTCTGTGGCATAGGGCAGTTGGCCTTTCATCCGTAAATAACGCAGTACAACATCAACATCAACGTCACCACGAATAGTGATGACGTCAGTATTCATTAGACCGCCAGCGGTATCTTCTGGATAAGACATCGCTGTTTCGACACGTTGACGCTCGGCGGCATCCATTTGTGCCAATACTTCACGAGAGACGTCATCCGGTAAGCTACGCAGTACATAAGCTAAATCGTCACTGTGCATCCCTTCGGTTGCTTCGATGAGCATCTCTGGAGCCATCTTCGAGACTAACGCATCTTTGACGTCTTCGTTGAGCTCTTCAAGGATCTCGCCGTAATCTTCAGGGTCGGTCAATTGCCACAAAACATCACGAGCTTTGCGGGGAGAGGCTTCTAACAGGTGGGCTATATCTTCCGGTTCCATGTCCTGCAGTTGCCTGCGCACATGAACAAAGCGGCCATTTTCTAGGGCTTCAGTAATTTCTTGGAGGGTGTTATGGGCTTGGTCAAATTCAATCGGTTCGGCCATGCTTCCTCCTCACGGTTATTAAGTTTTTGACAATAGACAGAATAGTAACTTAATTTGCGAATCAAGTAACCTGAAGATATTGGAGCGGTCAATGTCAATAGGATTAACAACGAATTAACATTCGACGGTAGGGATAGGTGAAGAAGACCCGATAACGTTTATTCGCTCTCATCAAATTTACTTTCAATCAGTTGGCATACCGCATCCAGAGCCGTGCTGGCATCGTCGCCATCAGCACAAATCGAGATTCTCTGTCCTTGGGCCGATTCGAGCATCAGCAAGCCCATCACACTGTCGGCGGTGGCTTGCTTATCATCTTCGCCTTTAATGGTAATTACCGCTTGAAAAGATTGAGCGAGCTCGACTAGCTTCACCGCAGCACGCGCATGTAGCCCCAGTTTATTTTGAATAAAGACCGTACGATGCTCGTGTGCCATAAGGGATTATCCTTGGTGTTTCTCTAATGAATGATGGCGTATCTGGACTTGATGACCCAGTTGGGCGAAGTACTCACCGAGTTGTTGAGTGAGATACACCGAGCGATGTTTGCCCCCTGTACAGCCAATCGCAATGGTTAAATAACTGCGATTGTTTTTTTCCAGCAGCGGTAACCAATATTCAAAAAAACGTTGAATATGCAGTTTTAATTCAAGGACGTCGCTGTGACTTTCAAGAAACGATTTGATGGGCGCATCAAGTCCAGTGAGAGGGCGTAAATCCGGCTCCCAATGAGGGTTGGGCAAAAAACGCACATCAAACACGTAATCCGCGTCGCTTGGTATACCATATTTAAAGCCAAAGGATTGGAAGACCATCACTAAATCACGCCGTTCACGCCCTTCGACTCGCATACGTACAGTTTCGCTCAGCTCATGCAAAGATTGATTGCTGCTGTCTAGTAACAGATCCGCCTGCTCTTTTAATGGTGCTAATAGACACTGTTCCCGCTCGATGGCTTGAGCTAAGGTCGGTTTATCATCTTGTAATGATAAGGGGTGAATGCGGCGTGTTTCACTGTAGCGTTTGAGCAGTGTCTCTTTGCTGGCATCCAGAAAGAGCACACTGACGTCATTATTTTTTTTGAGTTGGTCTAAAACATCTTCCACCAAACTCGGTTCTTTCGGTAAGTTACGGATATCAATACTCACCGCGACATTTTGCTTGCTGTCTTGCACCGATTGTATGAAGGCATCTAATAAGCTAACGGGCAGATTATCGACACAATAGTAACCTAAGTCTTCAAGGACTCGTAAGGCGACACTTTTCCCCGCGCCAGATTGACCACTCACTACAATTAAACGCATCACAAGACCTATTGAGGTTGATTGAGCATAATATCGTATAGCTCTTGGTCGCTTTCGGCGTGTCTGAGCTGCTTAAGAATTTGCTTGTCGTTGAGGCGTTCGGCCATGCAAGATAAGGTTTTCAAGTGCTCTTTACACTGCTCTTCTGGAACCAGTAAAGCAAACAAAAGATCAACCGGTCGGTTATCAATGGCATCAAACTCAATCGGTTCAGCACACTGAATCAATACGGCGACCGCCTTTTCACTGTCAGTCATTCGGGCATGGGGAATCGCAATACCATTACCGATGCCAGTACTGCCCATTTTTTCACGACTGAGCATGCATTCAAACAGCTCAGTGGCATTTTGGCCGGTATGTTGAGCGGCGATTTCACTGATGATTTCTAATGCTCGTTTCTTGCTAGAACATTGGACTGCACTTTTGGTGCAGTCCAATGAGAGTACTTCGCTTAATTGCATGTTAATGGCTACTTAGCTTTTCTTTATGCTTGTTGAGTTGACGAGAGAGTTTATCCACTAAACTGTCGATCGCGGCGTACATATTTTCATCGTCTGCCGTCGCGTGGATTTCTCCCTGGTTTACGTGGAGCGTAGCTTCGGCGATCTGGCGAAGTTTTTCAACCCGTAAAATCACTTGAGTGGTATTGATATGCTCGAAAAAGCGCTCAAGCTTTTGAAACTTCGAATGAACATAGTCTTGCATTGCATCGGTAAGATCAATGTGGTGGCCTTGGATATTGATTTGCATAGACATTCCTTCTCTGTTGGGCCTTATAACAGGCGTTTCCGCTGACTCGAGGGCGCAATGGCCAAAGATTCACGGTATTTCGCAATTGTCCGTCTTGCTACCTGAATCCCTTGATCAGCGAGTAGGGCTGCGATTTTACTATCACTTAATGGCTTCGCTGGGTTTTCTGCCGCCACCAATTTTTTAATCAGGGCGCGAATCGCAGTCGATGAACACTCTCCGCCATTATCGGTACTGACATGACTCGAGAAAAAGTACTTTAATTCAAAAATACCCCGTGGGGTGTGCATGTATTTCTGGGTCGTCACTCGAGAAATGGTTGATTCATGCATTTCCACGATCTGTGCCACGTCATTTAACACCATCGGTTTCATGGCTTCTTCGCCATATTCGAAGAAATCACGTTGATGTTCAACTATGCACTTGGCAACTTTGAGCAAGGTCTCGTTTCGGCTTTCTAGGCTCTTAATTAACCACTTTGCCTCTTGCAAATTCGACCGAATGTAGTTGCTGTCGGGATTATTACCGCGGGCAAGACTAGCGTATTGCTGATTGATCTTTAATTTCGGGACACTATCAGGATTAATGCTGACTTGCCATTTACCTCGGTCTTTATAAACCGAGACATCGGGAACGACATATTCCGCTTGTTCTTGAGAGATTCGATTACCTGGACGAGGATCTAACTGTTGAATCAGTTGTAGCGCGTCACGTAAGGCCTCTTCTTTGAGTTTGCTCTCTTTAACAATCAATTTAAAGTCACGGTTACCCAACAGGTCGATGTAATCAGTGAGTAGCAGTTTGGCTTCGCTTAACCAAGGTGTCTCACTTGGATAGGTTGCCAATTGCAGTAATAAACAATCTTGCAGATTGATCGACGCGACGCCAAGGGGATCAAACTGTTGGATACGTTTTCGAACCGCTTCGACTTCATCCAGTTCGATCTCTTGTTCTGCGAAGTTTTCTAAAATCTCACTTAGGGGGACGGTGAGATAACCGTGATCGTCGATCGCGTCGATTAACGCTCGGGCGATGGTACGATCGGTATCACTAAAGGGGGTCAGATCGAGTTGCCACAATAAATAATCTTGTAGCGTTTCGGTGGTCTCTCCTTGATAAACCGGTAAGTCATCGTCGAAGGCTAACCCCGTACTGCCACTGTTAGCGCTGTAGACATCATCCCAAGTGGCGTCCATTTCTAGTTCGGCACTGATTTCTGATTTTTCGATTAATTGTGAACTGTCTTCTGGTTCGCTCGCCTCTGCACTCGGAGCTGGGTCTTCATTGCGCGCAGAGTTGTCGTTAGCCGAGAACTCTTCAATGGTCTCTTCAACATCCAATAGCGGGTTAGAGATCAAGGCTTCTTGAATCTCTTGTTGTAGATCCAAGGTAGAAAGTTGCAGCAAACGGATGGCTTGCTGCAACTGGGGAGTCATGGCTAACTGTTGACCAAGCTTGAGCTGTAATGAAGGTTTCATTCAGTATTAACTACCTTGTCTAGGTGATGCCTTACTTGATGTTTATCCTGCGACGTTGATGCCTATCCTACTGATCATTGATAAGTAGTCGTACTGTAATCATAGACGGAATTGTTCACCAAGATAAACCTGTTTTACTTGTTCATTATTCAGGACTTCGTGTGGAGTGCCTTCGGCAATCAAACGTCCTTGACTGACAATATACGCTTTTTCACACACGTCGAGGGTTTCTCGTACGTTATGGTCGGTGATCAGCACACCCAGTCCACGATCGCGCAAGTGCTCAATGATTTTCTTAATATCAATGACTGAAATAGGATCGACGCCAGCAAATGGCTCATCGAGTAAGATAAATTTCGGATTGGCAGCCAATGCGCGGGCAATTTCTACTCGGCGGCGTTCACCACCTGACAGTGCCATGCCCGCACTGTGACGAATATGTTGAATATGAAACTCTTCGAGAAGATCTTCAAGTTTATCTTGTCGCTCTTCATGGGTCATTTCTTCACGCGTTTGTAAGACCGCCATGATGTTATCCTCGACCGATAATTTGCGAAAAATCGAGGCTTCTTGCGGTAGATAACCAATGCCTAGTCGTGATCGGCTGTGCATCGGCAAAATGCTAATGTCTTTATCGTCGATCATGATTGAGCCTTCATCGCGCGCGACCAAGCCAACAATCATATAGAATGAGGTGGTTTTACCGGCACCATTGGGGCCAAGTAAACCGACGATCTGCCCAGATTCAACTTGTAGGCTCACATCGGAGACAACTTTACGTTTTTTATAGCTTTTGGCTAAATGTTCTGCTTTGAGTATCGACATAATTAATCTTGCTGCACGGCTTGAGGTTGAAGAATGGTAGAGACGCGTTCCGATCCCTGTCCATCAGCAATCAGTTTTTGTGATGAGATCTGATAGCGAATTTGCTGACCCCGGATCTCGCTGTCATCTTGAGCTAACATCGCTTGACCAATCATCAGCAGTTCGTCGTCAGCCATTTTGTAATACAGCTGCTTTGCTTGACCGTGCAAGGTTTTTCCCTCATCGGTCAACTGGGAAAAGGTAGCAGGATTGCCATAACCTTCAATTTGTTCGATTTTGCCGTTTTCCGGATTACGAATCACGACCAGTCGTTCAGCATTGATATTAATACTGCCCTGAACAAGTTTAACATTAGAAATATAGGTCACTCGGTTGTTCTTCATATCCAACTGCAGGCTATCTGAGTTGATATGAATGGGCTGTTGGGTATCAGTAGACAGAGCCAATGTCGGTGCCGAAGCAAATAAACAAGCCAAAAGACTAAGGTGTGAAAGTTTCATATCTACCTTGTACATGGTTATAGAGAACCGCCGAATGGTCAGACAAATTACCCTTCATCGCCTGCCCGTGAGTTTCAAACTGTGGCCCGATCAATGTGACTTGGCTATCAGACCAAAAGTCACGATTATCGAGTTGAATGCTAAATTTACTGGTTGTGAGTCGTTCAAAGCCAGAATCCGCCAATAAATTATGGGCCACAACGTCATCATAAAGGATCAACACTTGCTGTTTAGTGAGAATTCCGCGTTTTGCCGTTAATTGCCACTCTTGGGTTGTTCCATCTCGATACACTTTAAGGACGGGATACTCAAACGTCGTGTTGCCACTTTCCGCATAAAAATCTAAGTGTTGTGAGATAATCTCATAATTCCGTACACCTTGTTGATTGTAGGTGACGTTGTTGAGATGTTTGCCGCTGAACATCGGCAGCTCAAAATTTGGGGTAACTTGAATCGCCGTCGATTGATCTTTATCCAGCAGATAATACCCCGACCAAGCAGCAACAAAAAATAAACAAAGATAAAGGATACGAGTCAAGCTCATATGCTCAGACCTTGATAGGTTTCCAGTTGATCTCGAGCTTGTAAAATAAGATCACAGACTTCACGTACCGCCCCATGTCCCCCTTTAATATGAGTGACATAATTGGCTTTTTGAACCAGCAAAGGGTGTCCATCAGCGACACATACTTTGAGTGCGACCTTGTCCATGACGGGCCAATCGATCAGATCATCGCCAATATAAGCGGTGTGTTCTGGGGTAATGGCCAGCTTTTGACAAATATCGTGATAAGCACTGAGCTTATCATCTTGGCCTTGGTAAACCAGTGAAATACCTAACGCTTTCATGCGATTTTCGACTATTTTTGACTGACGACCTGTAATGATCGCAATCTGAATTCCCGCCTTCATTAGAGACTTTACGCCATAGCCATCGCGGGTATGGAAGGTTTTTAGCTCTTCCCCCTGGTTACCCATGTAGACCAACCCGTCAGAGAACACACCGTCAACATCACAAATCAGCAGTTGGATCTGCTTAGCGATGGCGAATACGTTGGCATCCACTTGGCCATATAAAGTGGTGATTGGTTGAGTCATCACATCACTCCTGCTTTGAGTAGGTCGTGCATATTTAAAGCGCCAACCAACTTATGGTTATCGACCAGCATTAAGCCATTAATGCGTTTCTCTTGCATTAAGTTTAGTCCTTCTACCGCGAGTAGGTGGGGGGAAGCAACGGTTGGGTTTTGCGTCATGACTTGCTCGATAGTCGCGCTATGAATATCCACTCGTTTATCGAGAATTCGGCGCAGATCGCCATCAGTGAAAATCCCCACTAAGCGGTCATCGTCGCTGACGACGGCGGTCATGCCTAAGCCTTTTTGACTGATTTCTAGTAGTGCTTCTCTGATCAGTGCATTAGGCGAAACTTTAGGCAGCGCTTCTCCTTGGTGCATGATATCCGATAGCTTAAGCAGTAATTTACGGCCAAGGGCGCCCCCAGGATGTGATAACGCAAAATCTTCAGCGGTAAACCCCCGTGCTTGCAGAAGTGCAACTGCTAATGCATCGCCCATGACTAACGTGGCTGTGGTGCTTGATGTCGGTGCTAACCCTAGCGGGCAGGCTTCTTCAGGAACGGTGATTTGTAAGTGGATATCGGCCAAGTTCGCCATGGTTGAACGGGGGTTACCAGTCATACTGATGATGCGATTATTGAGCCGTTTTAATACCGGAAATAGCGCTAGAATCTCAGAAGATTCACCAGAGTTAGAAATGGCAAGCACAATATCACCGCGTTCTATCATACCAAGATCGCCATGCGAGGCTTCGCCTGGGTGTACGAAAAAAGCCGAAGTGCCTGTACTGGCTAAGGTCGCGGCAATTTTTTTACCAATATGCCCAGATTTACCGATCCCCATTACGGCGACTTTACCCTGTTTATTCGCGATAATCATTTCACACGCTTGAGTAAAATCAGCATTAAAGTACTGTTCTAATTGTTGTAATCCGGCAATTTCAGTGGCCAGCACTTGCTGAGCAACACGGCGGTAATCAAAGTTTTCAGACATTCCCATTCCCTACATTAAGCAGCCATATTCATCAATAAATACCCTTGATAGGCAATGAATATGATAAACAGTACAGCACCCTCGAGACGGTTAATACTGCGTGATTTACCAAGGGCCATGATCACTAGTAATAATGAGACCGCTAACATGACCCAAAAGTCACGGCCCATGATGCTATCGCTCAGTATCGATGGGTTTAAAATCCCAGGAATACCCATCACGGCAAGAATATTAAACACATTCGAGCCGATGATATTGCCGACGGCCATATCATCTTCACCTTTTAATACTCCAGCCAGCGAGGCGGCAAGTTCTGGTAAGCTGGTGCCAACGGCAATGATCGTTAGTCCAATAACTAAATCACTCATACCAAAATACTTAGCAATAATCACCGAGTTATCAACGAGCATACTGGCTGCAAAAGGCAGTAGTATTAGACCAATAACGACCCAGATGATGGCTTTTTTATTACTAACGTCTGTTGGAATCTCTGATTCACATTCAGCCAATAAGGCATCACCATTTTGCTGCTCTTTACGGCTAATCTGTAACATCGCTAAGATAAACACCGCAAAGAGAACAAACAGCAGAATACCTTCATAAAAGCCTAAATAGCTATTCCAGAGCAGAAGACCGGATAATAACGTCACGCCAACCATCAGTGGTAATTCGCGACGCAAGACCATTGAACTGATCGATAATGGTTTGATTAATGCCGTGATGCCGAGGATCAACGCAATATTGGCGATGTTCGAACCGAGTACGTTACCGACCGCGGTATCCGTTTTGCCATCTAAAGCGGCGGTAGCTGAAACCATCATTTCAGGCGCTGATGAACCCATCGCTAAAATAGTCATCCCGATAACTAAGGGAGAAATGCCGACGTTACGTGCGATGGCGGCAGCGCCGAAAACCAGTTTATCGGCACTCCAAACCAGTAGAATCAGGCCGACAATCAGTAATCCAGAGGCTTCGAGCATGGCGATTCCTAATCTCAATAAAAAATGAATGAGTAACCGCTAATTTTGACGTGTTGGTCACTAAAAGGGAAGTCGAAGATAACATTTATTGTGGCATTTTTATCAAGGGTTTTCATGCGTGATTGCGCTTAATTGAGAGAAATCGGACGCTTTGCTTACACTTTGTTACCGATTTTTCCGGATAGTGAAAGGTTCGATGACGTTTTCATCACTGTTCTTATCGTCAGTGATGTAAGGTTATTAGAGGAAAATATCATTGGCCAGAGAGAGGGCTTATCGAATGACTAATTGAACAGCGCTTTTAATTTAAGCCTAATCTGCTTATGATTGCGCATTATCTGGATGGAAAACCACAACAGCGAATCGAGAGTATGTCCGAAACTGATCTAGTGACCATCAATAAGTTAACCTTTTCCCGAGCCAATCGTCTCATCTTTGATCAGGTGAGTTTGCAGGTACCGAAAGGGAAAATCACCGCCATTATGGGTCCTTCTGGAATAGGCAAGACGACCTTATTGCGTTTGATTGGTGGTCAACTCCTGCCTGAAGCCGGTGACATTTGGTTTGATGGCGATAATATTCCCCATTTATCACGTAAACAGCTTTATCAAGCTCGTAAAAAAATGAGCATGCTTTTCCAATCGGGTGCTCTATTTACCGATCTTAATGTGTTTGATAATGTCGCCTTTCCACTCCGCGAACATACGAAATTAAACGAGGCGTTGATAAAAACACTGGTCCTTCTTAAGCTTGAAGCGGTGGGTTTGCGTGGTGCTGCCCATTTAATGCCAAGTGAGCTGTCTGGTGGTATGGCTCGTCGAGCCGCCTTAGCGCGAGCCATCGCGCTCGATCCGGAACTGATCATGTACGATGAACCGTTTGTTGGCCAAGATCCTATCACTATGGGGGTTCTGGTTGAGCTGATCCGTAACTTAAATCAAGCATTAGGTTTAACGTCGGTGGTGGTATCTCATGATGTGCCCGAGGTCATGAGTATTGCTGATTGGGTTTATTTATTGGCGGATGGGAAGGTGATTGCTTTTGGTACGCCGCAGGAACTGGAAAATAACCCAGATCCACGCGTGCAACAATTTTTACGTGGTGAAGCGGATGGGCCTGTCCCTTTTCGTTTTCCTGCGCAGTCGATAGAGAAGGACTTGTTTGATGGCCAATAATTGGGAGCAAGCAATCAGTCGCTTTGGTCGGCGCTGTTTAGGCGTTGGCGAATCTTTTGGGCGAGCGAGCTTGATGCTGTTTGGGGCTCTGGTGGGAAGACCAAGACCGATCCAACATTTACCTCTGCTGATGAAACAGTTGTACAGCGTGGGCGTACAGTCTCTGGCGATTATTATCGTCTCTGGCCTGTTCATTGGTATGGTTCTCAGCCTGCAAGGTTATGTGATCCTAGTTGATTTTGGGGCTGAAACCAGCTTAGGGCAAATGGTGGCTTTGTCGTTGTTGCGTGAGCTTGGCCCTGTTGTCACGGCATTGCTGTTCGCGGGACGAGCCGGTTCGGCGTTGACGGCAGAAATTGGCTTAATGAAAGCTACCGAACAAATTTCCAGTTTAGAAATGATGGCCGTGGATCCGCTTAAGCGAATCATTGCTCCACGTCTGTGGGCTGGACTGATTTCGATGCCTTTACTGGCGATGATCTTTATGGCGGTGGGCATTTGGGGGGGACATTTAGTCGGCGTTGATTGGAAAGGTATTGATCAAGGTAGTTTTTGGTCGGTAATGCAATCGTCGGTTGAATTAGGTAGAGATATTGGTAATAGCGTGATCAAATGTGTGGTCTTTGCGATCACGGTAACTTGGATCGCGCTGTTTAACGGTTATGACGCTATTCCTACTTCAGAAGGGATTAGCCGAGCGACAACACGCACCGTGGTACACTCGTCTTTGGCGGTGTTAGCACTGGATTTTGTTCTGACCGCATTGATGTTTGGGAATTAAACATGCAGCAAACACGAAAAGTAGAATTTTGGGTAGGGAGTTTTGTGCTAGCAGGAATTTGCGCAATTCTTATTATGATTTTTCACGTAGCTGACGTGAAAGGGTTAGGTTCAAACGATACTTACTCACTAACCGCTGAGTTCGATAATATCGGTAACTTGAAAGTTCGCTCACCAGTCAAAGTGGGTGGCGTAGTGGTGGGGCGTGTATCGGATATTCAGTTGGATCGTCATCGTTTATTGCCTGTTGTGACCATGGCTATCGATAGCCAATATGATCAGTTTTCTGAAAACTCCAGTGTGAAAATACTCACTTCAGGATTAATTGGTGAGCAATACATAGGTTTAGTGCCCGGATTTGTCTTTGATGATGAGCAAATGCTCAAAGATGGTGACCATATTGAAGACACCAAATCAGCGCTGGTATTGGAAGATTTAATCGGCCAAGTGCTGTATAGCGTGGGCAATTCAGACAGTAAAAAACAGGAGTAAATCATGTTGAAACGGTATTGGGTTTTAGTTCTAGGCCTGTTTTTTTCATTGGCAATTCAAGCCGAAGTGATTGATAAAACGCAGCCTTATCAGATGATGAAACAAGTGGCAGAAAAGTCATTTGCTCGTTTAAAAGCGGAACAACCTAAGATTCACGACAATCCAGAGTATCTTAAAGTCATTGTTGAAGAAGAGCTGATGCCTTACATCAATGAGCAGTATGCAGCTTTGAAACTACTCGGTACACATTTACAAGGGGCCAATCGTGAAGAGGTTGGCCAGTTCATTACGGCGTTTCGCGCTTATATGGTGACAAGCTATGCACAAGCCTTAACCCAATATAACGATCAGCGTGTTGAGTTTGCTCCCGAAGTTCCAGTCCCAGAAGGGCGACGGATCACTGGCGTACAGGTGGAACTGATCGACCCACCAAGACCGAATGTGAAAATTGAATTTCGTCTGCGTCAGGAGAGAAATGGAGAATGGAAAGGATTTGATATGATTGCAGAAGGGATCAGTTTGTTATCAAGTAAGCAATCTGAGTGGAGCGGTAAAATCCGTCAAGACGGGATCTTAGCGGTCGCGAAAGAGTTGCAACGCTTATCAGAGCAACCGATCCGTTTTGAGAGTGAGTCACAATGAGTGAGCAATGGCAAATGACCAATCCTGAACACGCCTTATTAAAAGGCGCGCTGGATAGAGAAACCGTTCCTAACTTGTGGCGTCATTTACAAACTTGGCAACCGACGGCTTTGCAATGCGAGATTTCTTTAGCAGAGGTACAACGTATCGATTCTGCGGGGATGGTAATGCTCATTCACTTAATAGAGCATGCAAAAACACAAAACTGTCATATAATGCTGAGTTTTGTGCCACAACAACTGCGCACATTATTTCAGTTGAGCAACATCGAAGCGATGATGGCTCAACATATTCAACCATTAGCAGGGGTGAATTGTGGATAGCACACAAGTACAACAATTATTACAACAAGCGCTCAACCTTGAAGAGCTACATGTCAAAGGTGAGGGTAGCCATTATGAGGTGATCGCGATTGATGCGAGCTTCGAGACGATGAGTCGAGTGAAGAAACAGCAACTGATTTATGCTCCATTAATGGCGTACATTCAGCGTAATGATATTCACGCGGTATCAATCAAAACGTTCACCCCACAAGAGTGGGCTCGCAATAAAAAGTTGATGTCGCTGTAAGGTTTTTTAATGGAAAAATTTCGAGTTATTGGGTCAGATAAGCCGCTGCAAGGTGAAGTGACCATTTCCGGTGCAAAAAATGCTGCACTGCCTATTTTATTTGCGTCGATTTTGGCTGAAGAACCGATTGAAGTCGCTAACGTTCCTCACTTACGTGACATTAACACTACGATGGAACTGCTCAAACGCTTAGGCGCAAAAGTGGAGCGTAATGGCTCGGTTCATGTTGATGCGAGCCAAATTAACCAATATTGCGCGCCATACGATCTGGTGAAAACCATGCGTGCCTCAATTTGGGCGTTAGGCCCACTGGTTGCTCGCTTTGGTCAAGGTCAAGTTTCGCTACCGGGCGGTTGTGCAATTGGTGCACGTCCCGTCGATCTGCATATTCATGGCCTCGAGCAATTGGGTGCGACGATTACGTTAGAAGACGGTTATGTTAAAGCGAGCGTTGATGGGCGCTTACAAGGTGCTCATATTGTCATGGATAAAGTCAGTGTTGGTGCCACGATTACCATCATGTGTGCCGCGACATTGGCAGAAGGTAAAACGGTATTAGATAACGCGGCTCGCGAGCCGGAAATTGTTGATACTGCCGCCTTTTTAAATAAGCTCGGCGCTAAAATTACCGGTGCAGGTACAGACAGTATCACTATCGAGGGTGTTGAACGTCTTGGTGGTGGTCGTCATGCTGTGGTTGCTGATCGCATTGAAACGGGCACCTTTTTAGTTGCTGCTGCGGTATCTCATGGCAAGATAATCTGTCGTAATACCAAAGCCAGTTTACTGGAAGCGGTACTTGCTAAATTGGAAGAAGCTGGCGCAGAAATTGAAACTGGCGATGATTGGATAAGTTTGGACATGACTGGGCGAGAGCTGAAAGCTGTGTCAATTCGCACCGCTCCCCATCCTGGTTTTCCTACTGATATGCAAGCCCAATTTACTCTCCTGAATATGATGGCCAAAGGTGGCGGTAAAATTACCGAAACCATCTTTGAAAACCGTTTTATGCACGTACCTGAATTGATGCGTATGGGAGCCAAAGCCGAAGTTGAGGGGAATACGGTGATTTGTGGTGATGTCGAATCATTGAGTGGAGCTCAAGTGATGGCAACGGATCTACGAGCTTCTGCGAGCTTAGTGATCGCGGGTTGTATTGCGAAAGGTGAAACCATCGTTGATCGGATTTATCATATCGATCGTGGCTATGAGCGCATCGAAGATAAATTGTCGGCGTTAGGGGCTCATATCGAACGTGTCAGTGAGCCAAACTAACGGGCTCAAGGGTTAATGAGCCGAAATTTTAGGATTTCGGCTTTTTTATTTAAGCTCCATTGGAGAATCTGCATGATTGCTGTCTTGCGTCTTTTGGCATTAGCTCTATTTGCTGTTGTGATGTTTGTTTTTGGATGTGGCTATTGTTTGCTCAGTCCGCGCAATCCAAAACACGTTTTCACCTTTGGCCGTCTGTTTGCCAAAATGTCTCGGGTATTTGGTATTACTTTAGAGCTGCGTATTCCTGAGGATGCTTATCATCGTGGTCAGGCGATTTATATTGCTAACCATCAAAATACTTGGGATCTTTTTACAGTCTCTGCGGCGGTGACGCCCAAAGTGGTCACGGTAGGCAAAAAAAGCCTATTATGGACGCCGTTGTTTGGTCAGTTGTATTGGCTAACCGGCAATATTTTGATTGATCGCAGCAATAAGGCCAAAGCCAAAGGCACGATTGATCAAGTGGTGGATAGTATGAATAACAGTGACGTTTCGGTCTGGATGTTCCCTGAAGGAACGCGTTCCCGTGGCCGGGGGTTACTGCCTTTTAAAGCGGGTGCTTTTCATGCTGCGATAGGTGCGAAAGTGCCGATTATTCCGATCGTCTGTAGTTCTACCAATCATTTACGTTTAAATCGTTGGAATAATGGTCATGTGATTGTCGAAATGCTGCCGCCCGTTAGTACGGAAGGGTTAACTCGAGAACAAGTCCGTGAATTATCTAAGCAGTGTCACCATGATATGCAAATCAAATTGGCTGAACTTGATGCCGAAGTGGCGCGATTAGATGCTCAACCAGCTCGTGGATAATTGCCTTTTATAGAATCACTGAGCTATTAAAATTGCGCTAATACATCAGAGAAAAGAAAAAAGGTTGCTTATCAAGCAACCTTTTTTATCGCGAGAGCGCTTATCGACGAACAGCGATCGCTTCAATTTCAATCCCAACATCTTTCGGTAAACGTGCAACTTCAACGCAAGAACGTGCAGGGTAATTGGCGACGTTGTGATCATCAAAAAACTGGCCATAAACCTGATTCACGGTAGCGAAATCGTTGAGATCTTTGACGAAGACGGTCATTTTAACGATATCGCCTACCGTTAATCCCGCCGATTCAACCACCGCTTTAACGTTATCTAAAGATTGTTTTGCTTGAGCAGCGATATCAGCAGGGACTTCTCCTGTCACTGGGTTTACAGGGATTTGGCCTGAAGTCAGAACCATGTTACCTAAATCAATCCCCTGAATATAAGGACCGATTGCCGCTGGAGCCGATTCGGTATGCAGAACTTTAGTCATGCGAGTTATTCCATAATCTTGATTAAAAATGAGTTTTTAGTGTGCCTCTAAACCCAGTAGAGGTAAAGAGGCAATCGGCAGAACCTTAGTGGTTCGCACTCCGTTTATGGATGTTACGTCGTTAGTACGGATGAACTCTGTTTAGGCTTCGCGTTCGGTTACTACTTCGCGTGAGAAGACTTTCTCACAGTATTTACACTTAAGACGAATTTCATTGGTTTTCTCAAAAATGCGGAAGCTACTCTCAACGGGTTCATTGTGTGAGATACAGTTGCTGTTTGGGCAAGCAAAGACGTTATTGATCTTTTCTGGCAGCGTTAAGGCTAATTTTTTAACGACTTGATAATCTTCTATTTGGTTAACCGTAGCATGGGGGGCATAGAGTGCGAGTTTATTGGCTTGATCTTCGTTGATAAAGACATTCTCTATCTTCAGGAGATCTTTATGGCCGAGTGCTGATGAGGGTAGGTTGAGGCCAATGGTGACGCGTTGGTGAGAGTTGTGCATATCAAATAAACGCAAGACTTTGATCCCAACCTTGGCTGGGATGTGATCAATAACCGTCCCGTTTTTAATCGCTTCAACTTGCAGTTTAGTCTCTTTATTCATGTTCGGCTCCATTACAGTGACTCATTTAACACAAGGGCAAGCAGTGCTTCACGGGCATAGACCCCATTCTCGGCTTGTTGAAAGAAGTAGGCGTGCGAGGTTTTATCGACATCCGTTGTGATTTCATCAACTCGTGGCAGTGGATGGAGGACTTTCATGTTTGAACGAGCGTCTTGCAGCATCGCTGCCGTTAACACGAAGGCGGATTTAATATGCGCATATTCTGATTCATCGAAACGTTCTTTTTGGACTCGTGTCATGTATAAAATGTCGAGTTCAGGGATCACGCTTTCCATATCGCTATGTAAGCTGTACTGCAGCCCTGCATCATCGAGCTCTTCACAAATATAATCAGGCATCGCCAGAGCTTCTGGTGCGACAAAGAAGAAGCGATTATTGTCAAATTTCGCCAATGCTTGAGTTAAAGAGTGGACGGTACGGCCATATTTCAAATCCCCGACAAAGGCGATATTTAAGTTATTTAAACGGCCTTGGGTTTCAAAAATTGAGAATAAATCGAGCAGGGTTTGTGTCGGATGTTGGTTAGAACCATCACCAGCATTGATCACCGGTATGCCATTGGAAAATTCAGAAGCAAGACGAGCGGCTCCCTCTTGAGGATGACGCATAACAAACGCATCGACGTAAGAGGCAATTACCTGAACCGAATCGGCTAAGGTTTCGCCTTTTTTAGCCAGTGACGTATTGCCACCGTTGTCAAAACCAATCACGCTGCCACCGATACGTTGTACTGCCGTTTCAAAAGAGAGTCGCGTTCGAGTTGAGGGTTCGAAAAAACAGCTGGCAATAACCTTATCTTTAATCAGAGTCGGTTTCGGTTCGGCTTTTAATTGACCTGCGGTGCGGACAATCAATTCCAGTTCTGCTCGTGATAGCTCAGAAATGGAGATGATGTGCTTTTGGTAAAGCGAATTGGTCATAATTTCTTCCCTTGCTTGGTGTTTCGGCCATAAAAAAGCCCCCCGATCTGGGAGGCTATTTATTATCAATAAAGGGTAGCAACGCATTGACTAGTAAGCAAAATTGCTCACCGCAATGAAGCATAGAAACATGGTTGATATCGTTTCTGTTCACAAGCCACCCCTTAGACAAATTGTTGGGCATTATACGCCTAACTTTTCTCAAGGCAAGCGTTTGCTTAGTGAGTTTTTCGTTTACTTATTAACCATTAAATGCATAGTTATCCACCTAAGGTGGCGACCATCACGGCTTTGATGGTATGGAGTCGGTTTTCCGCTTGATCAAACACGATCGCGTGTTCGGACTCAAACACTTCTTCAGTAACCTCTAAGCCTTGCATACCATATTTTTCAGCCACTTGTTTACCGATGATGGTTTGATCGTTATGAAAGGCAGGTAAGCAGTGCATAAATTTAACGCGAGGATTACCCGTGGCGTGAATCGCCGCCATATTAACTTGATAAGGCGTCATGATCGCCACACGTTCGTCCCATGCTTCGGGTTCTTCTCCCATTGAGACCCAAACATCGGTGTAGAGGAAATCGCAGCCTTTGACGCCCTCTGCCACATCTTCGGTCAAGGTAATACTTGCCCCTGTTTGTTGAGCAATACTTTGACAAGTATCGACTAATTGACGATCTGGCCAGAAAGCTTTAGGAGCGACTAAGCGAATATCCATGCCCATTTTTGCCGCGCCGACCATGAGCGAATTACCCATGTTATTGCGCGCATCACCAAGATAAGCAAAGCGGATTTGATCTAGAGCTTTACCATGAGAAAACTCTTGCATGGTTAGGAAATCAGCCAGAATTTGCGTTGGATGGAACTCATCAGTGAGGCCATTCCATACTGGAACCCCAGCATATTGGCCAAGTTCTTCGACGATCGATTGACCATAACCGCGATATTGTATGCCATCGTACATACGGCCCAATACTCGTGCCGTATCTTTCATTGATTCTTTATGGCCAATTTGCGATCCGGAAGGGCCAATATAGGTGACTTGAGCGCCTTGATCAAAGGCAGCAACTTCAAAAGCGCAGCGGGTACGTGTGGAGGCTTTCTCAAAAATAAGCGCAATATTTTTACCCAGCAAGGTTTTTTGCTCGGTGCCTGCGTATTTGGCTCGCTTTAAGTCCGCCGCTAGACTCAATAAAAATTGAATTTCTTGGGGAGTGAAATCAAGTAATTTTAGAAAATTACGCTGACGCAAATTAAAAGCCATGGGGAGTCCTTAACCATAAAAAAGAATAGGACCAGTTAAACATATAAATGCTATAAAAGTGAATAATTATTTTTTTATTAGCGGTGAGTCATGTGAAATAACTCACCGCATTGGGTTATAAGTTTTCTTCCGCAAATTCAGCTAAGCGGCTACGAACGACACCATTGAGGTGAATGTTGGCACTGCCTTCGAAGTTTTTGAACCGCTCAACCATGTAGGTGAGCCCGGAGGTGACAGGCGTGAGATAGTGGGAATCAATTTGTGCCAAGTTACCGGAACAGACAATTTTGGTTCCTTCCCCACAGCGAGTAATGATGGTTTTAATTTGTGATGCGGTTAAGTTTTGGCACTCATCCAATAAGACAAAGGCATTTTGTATTGAGCGACCACGCATAAAGTTGATGGATTTAAATTGAATATTCGCTTTATCACAGATGTATTTGAGCGAGCCCTCGGTACAGTGATCGTGCTTGTGCAGCGCTTCTAAAGTATCGGTGATAGCGGCTAACCAAGGCATCATTTTCTCTTCTTCACTACCCGGTAAAAAGCCAATCGACTCACCAATATCGGGTGTATTGCGAGTAACAATGATTTTATCGAACATTTTGCGTTCGATGGTTTGGTCTAAGGCGGCCGCCATGGCCAGCAACGTTTTACCACTACCGGCCGCGCCGGTGAGAATGACTAAATCAATCTCAGGATCGAGCAAGGCATCTAATGCCATGGCTTGATAAATGTTTTTTGGCATAATATCCCAGACTTTACGGTGCATGAGCCGCTCACGTCCAAGATCACGTAGGGTTATTGAGTCATCGCTGAGGGTTTCGACTCGAGCGGTGAAGTCGCTTTCTTCATCCAATACATATTGATTAATGTAGGTGGGCTCGAAAGGTTTGCGATCCAATTTATGGAAGGTTTTGCCTCCCAAAGTATAACTGTCCACACTATCGACATTATCCCAAAAATTACCGGGACGGGTCTGAAAGCCTTTTGTTAGGTATTGTACATCGTCAATTAATTGGTCAGTTCGGTAATCTTCAACAAAGCGTACTCCCGCTCCCTTCGCACGTAAACGCATGTTGATGTCTTTGGTGATTAATACCACCGAGCGCGGTGCGCGCTTGTTTTGTAGGTGCAACACGGCATTCAAGATCCGGTTGTCTCCCTCTTTGTCGGTAAACGCTTTAACCGTTTCATGCACTTCGTAATCGGCCAAAATGGCAATGGTTCCTTTATTGCCACCTGAATTTTTTAAGGGGATACCTTCAGAAATCTCATCCGGTGTTGCATCGTGGAAAATGTTTTCCAAGGCACGAATGGCGACTCGTGCGTCTCGGGCCACATCGCGTTTGCTGTCTTTAATTCTGTCGAGTTCTTCGAGGACGGTCATCGGGATGACGACGTCATGTTCTTGGAAGGAATAAATTGCAAGCGGTTCATGCAATAGTATGTTGGTGTCTAGGACAAACAGTTTCCGGTCAGTATCGCCCATAAGCGTCTCCTTGCTATGTGATAGCGGGTATAATGAAGGTCTGCATTCTCGTGCTTACGATCGATTCTACGCTGTCGCCAGGTTGTCGATCACTGCGGATAGAAGGCAAACTGGTATGGATACTCTCTGTTTGAACAAGCATATCGTATGCCAACAAACCTTACGCCGACGTAAGGTGATACCAGTTTAGTATCGTTTGGCAACCTGCTGGTCTTTTTCAGTATAGCAACCTATTGAATTAGCATTGACATTAAAATGTGACACTTTGATGTCAGCCAGCCACTCAAGAAAAAAAGCGTGGAATGGACGTGACCTGTATCACGCCATCAAGTAAGATTAGCGACCTTTTTCTGCACCATAACGGTAGGACAAGTAGACTTTTTCTTGGCACCGGTGCAGTCACGGTAACGGATAATGTTTAATCCCAATAGATGAGGTAGTCTTGATGACTTTTGCTTTAGGGCAACGCTGGATAAGTGATACAGAAAGTGATTTAGGGTTGGGTACAGTGGTCGCGATGGACGCTCGTACGGTGACGTTAATGTTTGCCGCATCCGAAGAAAACCGAGTGTATGCGCGTCATGATGCGCCAGTTACACGGGTGGCTTTTAATGTCGGTGATACGGTTGATAGTCAAGAAGGTTGGTCACTCAATGTTGAACAAGTGGTGGAAGATCAGGGCGTACTCACCTATTTAGGGACTCGTGAAGATACTCAACAAGCCGGCATTGCGTTGCGAGAGATTTTTCTGAGTAACCAAATCCGCTTCAATAAACCACAAGATAAGTTGTTTGCTGGGCAAATTGATCGGATGGATAACTTTGTGTTGCGTTATCGTGCGCTGACCAATCAATACCAGCAACATAAAAGCCCAATGCGCGGCCTATGTGGTATGCGTGCGGGGTTAATTCCTCATCAATTATACATTGCCCATGAAGTGGGTCGCCGTTATGCGCCTCGTGTCTTGTTAGCCGATGAAGTGGGTCTAGGTAAAACCATCGAAGCGGGGATGATCATTCATCAGCAAGTGCTATCTGGACGCGCAGAGCGGATTTTAATCGTGGTGCCTGAAACATTGCAGCATCAGTGGCTGGTAGAAATGTTGCGTCGCTTTAACTTGCATTTTTCGGTATTTGATGAAGAGCGCTGCGTTGAGGCCTATGCTGAAGCGGATAATCCGTTTGAAACCCAGCAATATGTCTTATGTTCATTAGATTTCTTACGTAAAAGCCGGCAACGTTTTGAACAAGCGCTGGAAGCGGAATGGGATCTGTTAGTGGTTGATGAGGCGCACCATTTACAATGGAGCCAAGATAAACCGAGTCGTGAATATCAAGTCATCGAAGGATTAGCAGAACGCACACCTGCGGTATTATTGTTAACCGCGACACCAGAGCAACTGGGGCGCGAAAGTCATTTTGCTCGTTTACGCTTGTTGGATGCGGATCGTTTTTATGACTATGACGCGTTTGTTAAAGAAGAAGAGCAATATGCGCCTGTCGCTGATGCCGTGAGCGCGCTGTTATCTGGTCTTGCATTGACTGATACCGCAAAAAATCAAATCGCAGAATTATTATCCGAGCAGGACGTCGAGCCCTTACTGCGGGTATTAGACAGTCAAGCTGACGAACAGGAAAAAGCCGCTGCCCGTGATGAGTTGATCAGCAATCTTATGGATCGCCACGGTACAGGACGTGTTCTATTTAGAAATACACGCGCTGCGATTAAAGGCTTTCCTAAGCGGAACGTGCATTTATTACCGATGGAGATTCCAGCGCAGTACAGTACTTCAATGCGCGTCGCGGGGATGATTGGTGGTAAGCTAAGTCCACAAGCGCGAGCGATGAAAATGCTCTATCCAGAAGAAATCTTCCAAGAGTTTGAAGGCGATGATGCGAGCTGGTGGCAGTTTGATTCACGAGTCAATTGGTTGATTGATAAGGTTAAAGCCAAACGTAGCGAAAAGATTTTAGTCATTGCATCTCGCTCAAGTACCGCGTTGCAATTAGAGCAAGCTCTTCGTGAGCGAGAAGGGATCCGTGCGACGGTGTTCCATGAAGGAATGTCAATCATTGATCGCGATAAAGCGGCGGCTTATTTTGCTCAAGAAGAGGGCGGAGCTCAGGTACTGATTTGTAGTGAGATTGGCTCTGAAGGACGTAACTTCCAGTTTGCTCACCAGCTGGTTATGTTTGATCTGCCGTTTAACCCTGATTTGCTTGAGCAGCGGATTGGTCGCTTAGATCGTATTGGTCAAGAAAATGACATCGATATTTATGTACCTTATTTGCAAGGGACGTCACAAGGAATTTTGGCCCGCTGGTTTAATGAAGGATTGAATGCTTTTGCGGAAACATGCCCAACCGGGCGTGCGGTCTACGATCAATTCTCCGAAGCTTTGATCGCAATGCTAGCCACGGCAGACAGCAGTGAATTAGAAGGCGTGATCGACGCCTCAGCTAAGCTCAATCAAACCCTAAAAAGCCAATTGGAACAAGGGCGTGACCGTTTATTGGAAATGCACTCGAATGGTGGAGAAAAAGCACTGCAGATCGCTCAGTCGATTGCAGAAACCGATGGTGATACCAATCTGGTTTCTTTCGCATTAAGTCTGTTTGATACCGTTGGGTTAAATCAAGATGACCGTGGTGACAATGCTTTAGTGGTCACGCCCTCTGAACATATGATGGTTTCGAGTTATCCCGGTTTGCCTTATGAAGGGGCGACGATTACTTTTGACCGTAATACAGCGCTCTCTCGTGAAGATATGCACTTTATCAGTTGGGAGCACCCGATGATTCAAGGTGGGATTGATCTTCTAATGAGTGAAGGGGTTGGCGTTTGTGCGGTATCCCTGTTGAAAAATAAAGCGCTGCCAGTGGGGACGATTCTATTAGAGATGGTCTATTTGGTGGATGCTCAAGCGCCTAAGAGTAGCGGTATCAGCCGTTTCTTACCCGCAACCCCAATCCGTATTCTGATGGATGGCCGCGGCAATGATTTATCGGCGCAAGTCGATTTTGAAAGCTTTAATCGCCAGCTAAGCCCAGTGAATCGTCATTTAGCCAGTAAATTAGTCGCTTCTGTACAGGCTGAGATTCATCGCTTGATTGTGGCCAGCGATCCTGCGGTTAGCGCGAAAGTAGAGGCGATTCGTGAGCAGGCCAAGCAGGAGATGGAGCATAATTTGCACGCAGAGTTAGCGCGTTTATTGGCACTGAAAGCGGTTAACCCGAATATCCGTGATGAAGAGATCAGCGCATTAGAGCAACAAATGAGCGCATTAAGTGGGTATATTTCTCAAGCGCAATATCAGCTTGATTCAGTGCGTTTGATTGTGGTTTCACATAACTAACGTTATATCTTGTACGCTTTAATGTTAAAAGGCTTTGTCAAATGACAAAGCCTTTTTTGATCCGTTTGAATCGGATGCGAAATAGAGCACCCGATTTTACGATTAGACTAGCCATTTCCACCAAATAAACAGTGCTAAGAAACCGAATAGATAAATCAATCCTACGATCGATAACGCTCGCGTTTTTTTACCGAGCGCTAATTCGGCTGGTAAAGGGGTCTTAGTGACTAAGATGTAATTGAGTAGGGCAAAAAATGGTGTGGTCATAAACGCCATCACCATGGCAAAGTTGAGCATTGGCATCAAGGCAAACGCCCAAAAGACAATGATGGCTAACGCCAGCGCTGAAACGATAAATAGCCATGTTTGAAACAAACGAGGCGAAGCGTGAGTTTTATGCTGCAGTAAACGCTGTGCTTCGGCAATCACACGCGAATAGCCATCAATCACCGTAATCGTACTGCCAAAAATACAGAAAAAGGCGATAACAGCAATCAAATAGCGCGACCATTCACCAATGGTGGAAGCGTACAAACCGACCAGTTGATGAGAAAATCCAATGCCTGATTGTGCTAGCTCAACCCCTGTACCGTGTAGCACCAAACTGCCCAGTGCAAGAAACACAATAGCGAGTAAGGCTGTACCAATATAGCCGACATTGAAATCAAACAGTGCCGATTGTGCAGTCACATGTTGTTGGCGGCGCTGACTTTTTAGCCACATTGAGGTTAAGCTCGAAATTTCAATCGGTGCCGGCATCCAGCCCATTGTCACGACGATAAAGCCGATTGCAGCGAATGTCCAAGGTGAGGGCGTTTCGCTGACAACGGTTAATGGGGCGGGCCCAGTCGCGGCAATAAAGACCGCAGTGAGAGTTGCCAGGGTGAGCACTGCCATGATGGTTTTGGAGAGAATATCCAAAGCTTTGTAGTGCCCTGCGATCAAAATAATCAAACAAGTCACTAAAATGAGGCCGCTAAGTACGCTGGTCGCTATTTCAAATGGGATGAAGTAACCCAGTAAACTGGCACTGAATAACAGTAACGCAGCCGTATTAACAATCGCGGAGAAAATACTTAAGAGAGTGAATCCCCACAGGTAGGTTTTTCCTAGCTTAGCGTAACCTTCAACGAGACTTTCTCCGGTTCCCATGGTGTATTGAACACCAGCTTTAAAGAAAGGGTATTTGAATAAATTCACCAATAAAATCAATGCTGCTAATTGCCAGCCATAAATTGCGCCAGCTTGAGTGGAAGCGACAAGATGGGAGCCTCCGACTGCCGCTGCGGCCATCATGATCCCTGGACCAAGTGAGCGAGCTAATTGTTTTAACCTGAGTTTTTCGGTGTTTGAATAAGGGACACTGTTTTCCATTCTCGATCCTTTTTCTACCTTTGACTTACGCTTGCGGTCACTTGGTTTTAGGCCATGATTCAGCAATCTTCAATGCCAGAGGTATGATTGATAGTTGTGTTTGATTTATTGTTATGGTCATGGTCACTATCCCCTTCCTACTTGAAGCTGCAGCGGTGTTGGCTACGTTGGTTCACCTCAATCAGATAGTCTGGCTATGATTGTGGTGATGAACCCACTTGCCGCTTACCTGCCACTCCAAGTGATTTTGGCATATGACTTATTGATCTTATGTCAATATATCGTATCAATATCATAGGTTAATATTCTGTCAACTTTTAGTTACGTTTTCGGTAGGGCCACTAAGCACAAGCGATGCATAAAGCGCCGATCATTCCTCTTACCATCAATCTGCAACTTGACCCTATTTAAGTATATAATGCGGCGTTTTTTCCTGATGAGACAATAATAATGGCGATGATTGAATACCATCCCCCCACCGATCCGTGGATAGATGTGGTGTATGAAGATGAGTATATTTTGGCGGTCAATAAACCGTCAGGATTACTCTCTGTGCCCGGCAAACACATTGAGCACTATGACAGTATGTGGAGTCGCTTGGTGGCTGAGCATTCGGAAATCCAAGTCGTGCATCGTTTAGATATGTCGACGTCAGGTTTAATGCTGTTTGCTAAGAATAAATACATGGAAGCGGCGCTGAAAAAGCAGTTTCAGTATCGATTAACCCATAAAGTCTACTATGCGCGAGTATGGGGCAAGCTTGAGCAGCAGCAAGGTGAAGTTGATTTACCATTAATCTGCGATTGGCCGAATCGTCCGCGACAAAAAGTCTGTTTTGAGCACGGTAAAGCATCGAAAACGTTGTATCAGGTGGTTAAGCAAGAGGAGCAGACAACGATTGTTCGTTTGTTTCCTGTCACTGGGCGTTCTCATCAGTTACGAGTACATATGTTAGCGATTGGGCATCCGATAGTCGGTGACGAGTTTTATGCTTCTCCGGAGGCATTAGCCTTTTCTGATCGATTAGCCCTGCACGCTGCAGAACTCAGCTTTTATCATCCACGCAGTCATTGGCTGCGCACCATTTTTGTACCGTGTGATTTCTATCCCGAAGCTGAGGCGGTTATCTTGGATCATTTTGATCCAGAAAGAAAACTACCGGATTATAAAACTCTGCCTCGTCCTTAATGTGATTGAACGAGACTCAGCTAAGTAATCATTGTGCGATTAAAGTGATTTTATAGGGAGTGGTTTATGTCATTACTTAACATTGTGTTTTTGGATCGAGCGACGATCCCTCGTCATATTGATCTTCCCGATCTGAGCGTTGCTCACCAGTGGCGAGAGTATGATTTTACGACTCCTGATCAGGTGCTTGATCGCATCGGTGACGCTGATATCGTGATCACTAATAAAGTGGTACTCACTCGCGAGATACTGGCTCAACTGCCGAAACTCAAGTTGGTCGCGATTTCTGCTACGGGCACGAATAATGTTGATTTACCGGCGTGTCGTGAGCTAAACATTGCGGTGTGTAATGTGCAGGGCTATGCCACTCAATCGGTACCTGAACATGTCATTGCGATGATGTTTGCCTTAAGACGCAATCTCTTTGGGTATCATCAAGATATTGCTGCTGGAGAGTGGCAACGCAATAAGCAGTTTTGTTTCTTTACTCATCCGATTGGTGATATTGCCGGTAGTGTGATGGGTATTATTGGTGGTGGTTCGCTCGGCAAAGCAACGGCTGCCCTAGCTCAAGCATTAGGGATGCAAGTGGTCTTTGCAGAACACAAAGGTGCTGAGTCTTGCCGTGAAGGGTATGTTCATTTTGAGCAGGTATTAACGACGGCTGATGTATTAACACTGCATTGCCCTTTAACGGCAGCGACCACCCATTTAATCAGTCAGCCAGAGTTGGCGTTAATGAAACCGAATGCGCTGGTTATTAATACTGGTCGAGGAGGGTTAATTGATGAAGTGGCTCTGGTGGATGCGTTAAAGCAACGTCGTATTGCTGGAGCTGGGGTGGATGTGTTTACTCAAGAACCCGCTGACATGGGGAATCCACTGATTGCCAATATGGACTTACCGAATTTATTACTCACGCCACATGTTGCTTGGGGAAGTGATAGTGCCATTCAACGTCTGGTGACGATACTAATCGCTAATATCGAGGCATTTATTGCTGGAAAGTCGCAAAATAGGTTGGTTTAGTCACGGGGTATAAAGAGAAAGGCAGCGCTATCGCTGCCTTTCTTGTTAAGTAAAGATGATATTTATAAAGCGCTGATAGTGGCTTTTTGTTCGATTAACTTCACCAGGGTTTCTTGATAGCCATTGAGTTTGTCACGCTCGACAGCAACCACTGCTTCTGGGGCTTTAGCGACAAACCCTTGATTGCTCAGTTTGCCTTCGATGCGTTTGATCTCGCCTTCGGTTTTGGCGATTTCTTTCGCTAGACGCTCAAGTTCAGCTTGTTTATCAATCAATCCTGCCATCGGGATCATCAATTCCGATTTGCCGACCAGTGCGGTAGCACAAGCTGCCGTTACTTCATTGCTTTCAATCACTCGTACGGACTCAAGTTTGGCGAGAGAAATCAGCACAGGTTTATTGGCTTCAACGCGTGCGGCATCTTCTTCGCTAGCAACTTTTAACATCACCGATAAAGGTTTGCCCGGATTAATGTCATACTCAGCACGTAGGTTACGAATGCTGGTAATAAAGGCTTTTACCCATTCAATATCATCCAGTGCCTGTTGATTAAAGTTCTCTGGATTATATTGAGGTAGTGCTTGGAGCATGATGGTCTCGCCCTCAACCCCGTCAACCAGAGGCTTGATGCTTTGCCAGATGGTTTCGGTAATATAAGGGATCACCGGGTGAGCCAAACGCAGTGTTTTTTCGAGAACGGTAATAAGGGTGCGACGCGTACCGCGTTGCTGAGCTTCAGACCCTTTCCAAAGAATGGGTTTGGTTAGCTCTAGATACCAGTCACAGAATTGGTTCCAGATAAACTCGTATAAGGTATTTGCAGCCATATCTAATCGGAAGTTATTGATATGGTTGTTAAACTCTTTGGCTGCTAGCTCAAACTGGGATTCAATCCACTTGTCGGCCAGTGAGTACTCGATCTCGCCAGCAGTAAACCCACAGTCTTGCGCTTCGGTATTCATCAACACGTAACGGCTGGCATTCCACAACTTATTACAGAAGTTACGGTAGCCCTCTAAGCGTTTCATATCCCAGTTAATATCACGACCGGTTGAAGCCATGGCTGCTAGCGTGAAGCGCAGTGCGTCGGTTCCATAAGGTTCGATACCGTTTTCAAACGTTTTACGCGTGTTTTTCTCGATTTTAGCGGCAAGTTGAGGCTGCATCATGTTGCCACAACGTTTCTCAACTAATGACTCTAGATCAATACCATCGATCATATCGATAGGATCGAGGACATTACCTTTCGATTTTGACATTTTATCGCCATTTTCATCACGGATAAGACCGGTGACATAAACGGTTTTAAATGGGACTTGAGGTTTGCCATGCTCATCTTTACAGAAATGCATGGTCATCATGATCATCCGTGCTACCCAGAAGAAAATAATGTCAAAGCCTGTCACCAACACATCCGATGGATGGAAGGTTTTTAGTGCATCGGTATTGTCTGGCCAGCCTTGAGTACCAAACGTCCAAAGTGCAGAGGAGAACCACGTATCTAACACATCGTTATCTTGCTTAAGCACCACGACTGGCGCAAGGTTGTGTTTAGTACGGACTTCTTGTTCATCACGACCGACATAAACGTTGCCATCATTATCATACCAAGCCGGAATACGATGTCCCCACCAGAGCTGACGAGAAATACACCAATCTTGTACGTCGCGCATCCAAGAGAAGTACATGTTTTCGTACTGCTTAGGCACAAACTGAATGTCACCGTTTTCGACGGCTTCGACCGCTGTTTTTGCTAACGGAGCAGTGCGTACATACCATTGATCGGTCAGCATCGGTTCAATTACGACACCACCACGATCACCATACGGTACCGTCAGATCGTGATCTTTGATTTCATCCAGTAAGCCCAGTTCAGTAAATTCCGCAACGATTGCCTTGCGTGCGGCAAAACGCTCCATACCGTGGTATTTTTCTGGAAGCTCACTGCTGTAAACATCACTTGCTTCACCATTACTATTAAACACTTCGGCAGCATCACGAATGTTGGCATCAAAGGTGAGAATGTTGATCATCGGTAATTGATGGCGTTTACCCACTTCGTAGTCATTGAAGTCATGAGCCGGGGTGATTTTTACACAACCCGTGCCTTTTTCCATATCGGCGTGCTCATCGGCAACGATAGGAATGCGGCGATTAACGATAGGGAGTAGGATTTCTTTACCGATCAATGCTTGGTAACGAGGATCTTCAGGGTTAACCGCGACACCAGTATCACCGAGCATGGTTTCAGGACGAGTGGTGGCGACGACGATGTAATCTTTACCGTCCGCGGTTGTAATACCATCGGCTAACGGGTAGCGGAAGTGCCACATGTGGCCTTTGATATCTTTATTTTCAACTTCAAGATCGGAAATCGCGGTGTGCAGTTTTGGATCCCAGTTAACCAGACGTTTGCCACGATAGATCAAATCATCTTCATGCAAACGAACAAAGACCTCTTGCACGGCATTTGATAAACCTTCATCCATGGTAAAGCGTTCACGGTCCCAATCAACTGAGGCCCCTAGGCGACGTAACTGTTGAGTAATCGTACCGCCAGATTCAGCCTTCCACTCCCAAATTTTGTCGATAAACGCTTCACGACCATAATCGTGCTTCGTTTTGCCTTCTTCAGCAGCAATTTTGCGTTCAACAACCATTTGGGTGGCGATACCAGCGTGGTCTGTTCCGACTTGCCATAAGGTATTTTTACCTTTCATACGTTCGCAACGGATCAAAGTATCCATGATGGTATCTTGGAAAGCGTGACCCATATGAAGGCTACCAGTGACGTTCGGTGGCGGAATCATAATGCTGTACGCTGGCTTTGAGGTGTCACCGTGTGGCTTAAAGTAGCCGTTCTCTTCCCAAGTCTGATAGAGAGCTTGTTCGATTGCTGTTGGGTTATATGTCTTTTCCATAGTGCTCTTAAATGGATACTGTGAATGGTTAATCTTAGTCAAACTTCATAAGTGAAGGATCTTGGTCAAGATCGCCTTAACTATAAGGTTTGACCTACGGATGCTGTAGCTCGATCGTTTGTAACTGATAGCCTGCTTGACGATAGATTTTATATCGTTCACGTGCCAGCTGCTTGGTTTTTTCTTCGCAGGGGACGAAGTCTACCACCTCTCTAAAGGCGTTCGCAAAGGTTGTATGATTATCGGCCAGATTTATTACCAATTGGCGATTGTAGGTTGGCTTCACTCCTTGATAGCCAATTTCAATCAGAGTGCCATATTTGGGACCTTCACCGATCAGGTTATGAGCGATAAACTGAGTGGGCTCAACTTGCCAAAAGCGTTCCGCTAACTGTTCTGCGTGAAGCTGGTCTTGGCAATGTACGTACACCTTGGCACCTTGCCGAGCAAAATGGTGCGCTAGGTAAACAATATAGTGCTCAAATCCTGTAATGGTCGCTTGAGGGCTATCATTAGCAATTAAATAAAAGGTTGCGGTTGCCATTGGTTACCTCACATTGATTGCAATAAAAAAGGGCCGTTTGGCCCTTTTTTGAGGTTTATTCCTCGCTATCGTGGCCACTACGATTGAGGAGAAATTGCACTAACATCGAGACTGGACGTCCAGTCGAACCTTTGGCTGCACCCGATTTCCAAGCTGTACCAGCCACATCAATATGTGCCCAGTTATATTTCTTGGTAAACTTCGATAAGAAACATCCTGCGGTGATGGCACCACCTGGACGACCGCCGATATTAGCCATATCAGCAAACGGGCTCTTTAATTGTTCATGATATTCATCTGCTAGCGGTAAACGCCAAGCACGATCACTTGATTGCTCAGAGGCGTTGATCAACTCATGAGCCAGAGGGTTATGGTTCGACATAACGGCACTGATGTGATGACCAAGAGCAATGACGCAAGCTCCCGTTAAGGTTGCGACATCAATGACGCAATCGGGTTCAAAACGCTCAACATAAGTTAGAGCATCACACAGTACTAATCGCCCTTCAGCATCGGTATTCAATACTTCAACGGTTTGGCCTGACATGGTAGTCAGGATATCGCCTGGGCGATAGGCATTACTGCCAGGCATATTTTCACAACCAGCCAAAATACCCACCACATTAATGGGTAGATTCAGCTTTGCCAGTGCCTTCATGGCACCAAAAACTGAAGCTGCGCCACACATGTCGTATTTCATCTCATCCATGGCTTCGCCTGGTTTGAGTGAGATACCGCCTGAATCAAAGGTTAAGCCTTTACCAACCAGCACAATCGGTTTTGCTGTTGGGTCTGCGTGTCCTTTATATTCGATCACCGACATCATGGATTCATTTTTCGAACCTCGGCCTACCGCTAAATAAGACGTCATACCGAGTTTTTCCATCTCTTCTTCACCAATGATTTTGGTGGTGATGGTCGGATAATCGTCCGCTAAACGACGGGCTTGAGAAGCCAAATAGGCTGGGTTGGCGATATTCGGTGGCATATTACCAAGATCTTTACTGGCTTTCACACCAGAAGCAATGGCTAAACCATGGTTGATGGCTCGTTCACCTAAGCTTAATTCTCGGCGAGTTGGTACATTAAATACCAGCTTACGAAGTGGGCGACGAGTTTCTGGCTTAACACTTTTAAATTGATCAAAGGTATACAAACCATCTTTGGTTGCTTCTACGGCTTGACGAACTTTCCAGTAGGTGTCGCGGCCTTTAACGTGTAACTCAGTTAAGAAGCATACCGCTTCCATTGAGCCAGTTTCGTTAAGAGTGCTAATGGTTTTTTGGATGATCTCTTTATATTGACGTTCACCCAGTTCACGCTCTTTACCACAACCTACCAGTAATACTCGTTCAGACAAGACTCCCGGAACTTGATGCAACAGCAGCATCTGGCCCGGTTTTCCTTCTAGATCACCGCGACGCAATAGTGAACTGATGTAGCCATCACTGATTTTATCAAGCTGTTCTGCTACTGGAGAAAGTCGGCGTGGTTCAAAAACCCCCACCACAATGCATGCACTGCGTTGTTTTTCTGGGCTACCACTTTTAACACTGAACTCCATGCGTACTCCTACATCCTAAAGACAAATAGAACTAAATGTTAGATAATGCATTCTTACTTGATGAATCCGTTAATGGATCAACCTATAGTTTAGGTGTTCTAACAGATAGCGAAATTTTAAAAAAATAAAAGGTTCAACGGGAAATTATAGTGATTCAATCAAAAAAACAAGTTTTGCATAGGTTATTTCAGCGTGATTATTGTTAGATATTTGATCAGAGAGACATTAAAGAGCCAGTTTGCGATCTTTTTCGTGCTGTTTTTAGTGTTTTTGAGCCAAAAATTCATTCGTGTTCTCGCTGATGCTTCGGATGGTGAAATTCCTGCGCGAATGATCCTATCAATCGTCGCGTTAAATATGCCAGCGATGGGATTGCTCATGCTGCCGCTGAGCTTATACATCGGTATTCTGCTGACCTTTGGTCGTTTGTACGCAGAAAGCGAAATCACCGTAATGAACGCAACGGGTATCGGAAATAAGTTTCTGATCCGCGCCGCGCTTTACTTAGCGATCATTACCTCAAGTGCCGCGGCTTTTAATGCTTTTTGGTTATCGCCATGGAGCCAAGATAAAGAAGCTCAACTCATTGAACAGTTAGCGGCGGAAAGTAGCGTTGATTTATTACAAAAAGGTCAATTTCAGCGCTCGCCAGATGGTTCATCAGTGGTTTTTATTGATAACATCGAAAATAGAAAGTTACAGAATGTTTTTGTCGCACAGCTTGCCCCCCGTCAATCGATTTTACCTAGCGTGATGTTTTCTGATTCTGGCGAAGTCAAAGAATTGAGTGATGGCCGGCAGATGATCACTATGCATAATGGGGTTCGTTATGAAGGGGTTCCGACGCGATTAGACTATATGATCACGCGTTTTGATCAATACGAAGGCTTAATTGGTCAACGCTCGGTCAAGGCTAAAGGACGTGATTGGCAAGAAACGCCGACTTTAGCTCTGATTCGGAATCCTGACTCGCGTGCGCAAGCAGAGCTGCAATGGCGTATTTCATTGGTATTGTGTATTCCACTATTAACAATGTTGGTGGTGCCACTGTCGGCAGTCAATCCGAGACAGGGACGATTCGCCAAAATGGGCCCCGCCATTTTGATTTATTTAACCTATTTCTTAACCATCAGCGCCATGAAATCGGCTTTAGAAGATGGAACGATTCCGATTGAAATCGGTATGTGGCCCATCAACGCCGCCTTGTTATTTGCAGCGATTATTGCAAATACCTTGGATAGCGTATGGGTAAGAAAGATGAAAGACAAATTCAGACCAAAGCGCAAGGTGGCCTAATTCGTGTTTAAAATTTTAGATTGGTATATCGGGCGAACCATTATTGCTACCACAACTCTTGTACTGGTGACCTTCGTGGGCTTGTCCGGCATTATTAAATATGTTGAACAGTTAAGAAAAGTTGGTGATGGCAGCTATGATCTTTTGCAAGCCTTGTTTTTTGTGCTGTTAAGTGTGCCGCGTGATGTGGAAATGTTTTTTCCTATGGCGGCGCTACTGGGTGCGCTCATCGGTTTAGGAGCCTTAGCCGCCAGTTCAGAATTAGTGGTGATGCAAGCCTCTGGCTTTTCTAAATTAGATATCGGTTTATCGGTGCTCAAAACCGCGATTCCCTTAATGATTATTGTTACGTTACTGGGTGAATGGGGCGCTCCTCAAGCTCAAAAAATGGCGCGTGATATGCGCGCCTTCGCAACCTCTGGTGGTAATATCCTTTCCGTAAGGACAGGTGTATGGGCCAGAGACGCCAATGATTTTATCTTTGTTGCGAAGATTGATAATGAACGCCTCTATGGTCTGAATATGTGGCGTTTTGATGAGCAGAAACAGCTTCGTCATGTGGTATTTGCTGAACAGGTGGATTATCTAGGTGATAATCATTGGTTAATGAAACAAGTACAGATAACTGATTTACAAGATAATGTGGTTCTGACCAAACAGTATTTAGATGTCTACCAATGGCGTACGGCCTTAGCACCCGATAAATTAGCGGTTGTGACGGTTAAACCTGAAGAGCTCGCCTTAAGCGGCCTTTACGATTATGTACATTACTTGAAAGCCTCTGAGCAAGACGCCTCTCGTTATGAATTAGCCTTGTGGCGTAAATTGACTCAACCATTCTCGATTGGTGTGATGATGTTGATGGCATTGTCATTTATTTTTGGTCCACTGCGCAGCGTAACCATGGGAGCGAGAATTCTTTCTGGGGTGATTGCGGGTTTCACTTTTTACATTTCCAGTGAGTTTTTTGGTCCATTAAGCTTAGTTTACGGTTTCCCCCCAGCTTTTGGTGCTATTGCCCCTAGCTTGGTCTTTCTCACGATTGCCGTTATGTTATTACGTCGTAAGTTGTAGAATGAAACAAAGAAAGGGGAGATAATTTATCTCCCCTTTCTTCTTTTCGAGCAAGATACCTTTCTTTTTACAGCTCAACGCCGCTTGGTTATGCGTTTCAACGAGATTGATTGATTACAACCACTTCTGTTTTAGCCCATATATCTTGAAAACTGCGTTTTTGTGGATCAATCAGCACCGTTAGATTCCCTAATCCTAACCCTGCAGTTGCAAGCCGAATAAGAGCTTGTGTGGTCGTAATTAAGCTACCGTCTTGATTACGGACCAAGATCTTCGATGCTTTCATACCTAAGGTTTGCCCATGCTTGGTCCAACAATAAACAAAAAAGTAAATCCAAATAGAGGCCAGATACAAGGTATAGGCTGGACTGAAAGTGGGATGACGAGTTAAAAATTGGCTGACATTTTGATAAGGGCCATAACTTAGGACACCAATGGCGACTAAGGTTTCTAAAATAACCATTATCATACCGCCCGCGACGATCAACAAAGAAACAACAATCAATGAATCATAGAGTAGAGCGGTCAATCGGCGGAAAAATCCGGCTGACAGTAAGGTTGAAGTTTTATTCATAGTCGTCTGTGTAAAGTGCGATAAATGACCATCAGCATATCGGTAGTTTGTCGCTCTGGAAAGAGAGTTAGAAAAACAAGAGGCGTTGTGGTGAAATATTCAGCAAACGATTTGTTTTTCAATATTTTGTTATTGCGCTAGCGTCGTTCTTACGTATAATGCCGAACATCAGATGGCAATAGCCAAGATGCCGATGTGGTGAAATTGGTAGACACGACGGATTCAAAATCCGTTTCCTTCGGGAGTGGCGGTTCAAGTCCGCCCATCGGTACCATTATTTATACAACAAAGCCTCGACGAAAGTCGGGGCTTTGTTGTTTCTGAAGCAACCACATCGATATTTTCAATTTCATGCCGCTAATATGTTAACCGCAAGCACAGTTAGCGACCTCTGAAGGTGATCTTGCCCTGCGTATCTCCTACACTAGAAAAAATTCTATTTTGTTGGTCCTGATCGTGGCAAGTACAAGCATAAAAATCACCGTCGATAGATTGCAGCCAGGTTTACATATTCGCTTACCAGTTAAATGGAATGAGCATCCTTTCTTATTTAATAGTTTTAAAATTCAGTCCATTGAACAAATTCAGTTGATCAAGCACTTGGGCATACAGCATGTCTTTTTAAATCCCGCACAAAGTGATACTTCGCCTTTACCTCTCGATAGTGAGTCTCAAACAGTAGCAGAACCGACGGATCTTGATGAACAGGCGGATAAGCTCTGGCAGGAGAAAGAACAGCGGATAGAAAAACTCAATCGTTATCGTCGCCAAGTATTAGAGTGTGAAAAAGAGTTCGAACGTTCTTTGGCGCGTATGCGAGCAATTATGAATAAAATTCGTAGTCGCCCGGCTGATGCTATTGATGAAGCCAGTGCCTTAGTTGAAGAGATCGTCGACAAGTTATTGAGTGATGAGAATGTCACTTTGCACTTAATGAATAGTAAAAGTGAATTTGAAGATATCTATTTCCATTCACTGAATGTTTCGGTGATCTCAATGATGATCGCTAAAGCTAAAGGGCTCACAGAGCAACAAATCAAACAAATTGCTTTTGCAGCACTATTTCATGACATTGGTAAAATAAGAGTACCGAGTGCGATTGTACGTAAAACCACTCCGCTCACTGAACCAGAGAAAAATTATCTTAAGCTACACACAAAATATGGCTTAGAAATGGTGAGTAGTTTTGAAGCTTTTCCAGAAAGCGCAAAAATTGTTATTGAGCAGCACCATGAGTTAAGCGATGGTTCTGGATACCCTAAAGGTCTTAAAGAAGCCGATATTGATGAATTAGCTCAAGTCATTTCGGTTGCGAATGCATTTGATAATCTGTGTCATCCAGCGATTGCCAGCGAGCAAAAAATTCCTTATATCGCACTTTCTTATCTATATAAAAATGCCAAGCATCTTTATAACCAGGAAAACTTAAGTATTTTAGTGAAATTTATGGGGGTATATCCACCAGGTACAGTAGTGCAATTGTCGAATCATGCTATTGGCTTGGTGATATCCGTCAATGCTAAGCAACTATTATCGCCGAATGTATTGATTTATGATCCTTCGGTTCCTAGAACACAAGCGCCGATTATCGATCTCGCCGATAAGGAAATAAAAATCCTGAGTGCAATTTTGCCACATAAGCTTCCTGATAACATTCGTGATTACTTAAATCCAAGAGCTCGGATTTCCTATTTCTTTGACAGTGATGATTAGTTATCCACAGGAGGGTGTGGGTAATATGTTGGCTATATGATGATAAGTGGTAGGTAAATAATGGCTTGCTGGTTATTTGCGCAAACAGTGTTTTTTTTCGGGAAAATTTAAAATTTACGCTTGCCA
>NZ_ACZO01000004.1 GCF_000176155.1 Vibrio metschnikovii CIP 69.14
GCCAGTTTCAAATGCAACTCCGAGGTTGAGCCCCGGGCTTTCACATCTGACTTAACAAACCACCTGCATGCGCTTTACGCCCAGTAATTCCGATTAACGCTCGCACCCTCCGTATTACCGCGGCTGCTGGCACGGAGTTAGCCGGTGCTTCTTCTGTCGCTAACGTCAAAGAATACCGCTATTAACGATACTCCCTTCCTCACGACTGAAAGTACTTTACAACCCGAAGGCCTTCTTCATACACGCGGCATGGCTGCATCAGGCTTGCGCCCATTGTGCAATATTCCCCACTGCTGCCTCCCGTAGGAGTCTGGACCGTGTCTCAGTTCCAGTGTGGCTGATCATCCTCTCAGACCAGCTAGGGATCGTCGCCTTGGTGAGCCATTACCTCACCAACTAGCTAATCCCACCTGGGCATATCCTGACGCGAGAGGCCTTGCGGTCCCCCTCTTTGGTCCCTGTTCATTATAAACAAGGGCATCATGCGGTATTAGCCATCGTTTCCAATGGTTATCCCCCACATCAGGGCAATTTCCCAGGCATTACTCACCCGTCCGCCGCTCGTCAGCAAAGAAAGCAAGCTTCCTTCCTGTTACCGCTCGACTTGCATGTGTTAGGCCTGCCGCCAGCGTTCAATCTGAGCCATGATCAAACTCTTCAATTTAAGTTCTTTTTGGCTCAATGAATACTGACTCTAAATTACCTAGCTCCTATAAATAGAAGCGTAATTCAAAGCTATTATCGTTCCAACAGAACGATAATGAATTGACTGTGCCGATAGTGCTAAAAGCGCTATCAATTTGGTCACTCAGTTCATTGAAACCGAAGTGCTTATTGCTAAGCATTTTGATTATCATCAACGAGTGCCCACACAGATTGATTGGTTTAAATTGTTAAAGAGCTGGCTTGCGAATCTCTCGTTGAGCTTCGAAGCGGAGGTGAATTCTAGCGAGTTAATTTGAAGAGTCAAACACTTTTTCAAATTTTCTTTTTTAGAAGCTTTCCCTCAACCAACACTGCCTGAAGCCTTGCGGCGTCTGCCGTGTCAGTGAGGGCGCATTATAGGGATAAAATTCAGGTTGGCAATAGTAAAAACAAGAAAAAAGCACACAAGCGAATCAAGCGCTCAATAAACCATCAAAAAACTGAATTCACCCGATTTATTGACTGATTTCGACCTTGGTCAATAAACAAAGAAGGCTATGCCACGAGCATAGCCTTCATAAAAAAGAGTTACTGATGAGCGACGATATCACCCTCTTTAACATCAAGATAGATTGGTGTACCAGGAATAAATTGCCCTGATAATATCGATTTTGCTAATGGATTCTCTATTGTTTGCTGAATAGCACGTTTTAACGGTCTTGCACCATATACTGGATCAAAACCAATGTGGGCAACAAGATCTAACGCGTCATCGCTAACAATTAATCCATAATCTTTATCCGCTAAACGTTGACGTAAACGCTCTAACTGAATAAAGGCAATAGATTTAATCTGCTCTTGAGCTAATGGATGGAACACCACACTTTCATCAATCCGGTTTAAAAACTCGGGACGAAAATGTTTGCTCACGACCTCCATAACTTGCTCTTTCATAGTCTGATAATCCAAATGAGCAAAATTTTCTTGGATGCGTGATGACCCTAAATTCGAGGTCATGATCACTACCGTATTACGAAAATCAACGGTTCGACCTTGACCATCGGTTAATCGACCATCATCGAGCACTTGTAATAAAATATTGAACACATCAGGATGCGCTTTCTCAACCTCGTCCAACAACAATACGGAATAGGGTTTACGCCGTACCGCTTCAGTCAAGTATCCGCCCTCTTCATAACCTACATAACCAGGAGGCGCACCAACAAGACGAGCTACTGAATGTTTTTCCATAAATTCAGACATGTCGATACGCACCATGGCATCTTCACTATCGAACATGAAATTAGCCAGCGTTTTACAAAGCTCAGTTTTCCCTACACCCGTTGGACCTAAGAATAAAAAAGAACCTATTGGGCGATTAGGATCCGATAATCCAGCTCGACTACGACGAATAGCATCAGCAACCACCTCAACCGCCTCCGACTGCCCGATGACACGTTGATGTAAAAACGTTTCCATCTGCAACAGCTTCTCTTTTTCGGCTTCCAGCATTTTCGCAACAGGAATCCCCGTCTGTTTTGACAATACTTCAGCAATTTCTTCATCGGTAACTTTATTGCGTAACAAGGTCATCTCTTGCATTTCAGCTTGAGTCGCTAAATCTAGCTGTTTTTCTAGTTCAGGAATCCGTCCATATTGTAACTCAGACATGCGGTTTAAATCACCAGCACGTCTTGCCACTTCTAAATCTAAACGCGCTTGTTCTAATGCTGATTTAATGTGTTGCGTTCCCGATAACGCTGCTTTTTCTGTGTTCCAAATTTCTTCTAATTCTGAATACTCGCGCTCTTTTTCTTTTAACTCATCATTAATAATGCCCAAACGCTTTTCGCTCGCATCATCGTGTTCATTGCTTAATGCTTGCTGTTCAATCTTCAATTGAATGATTTTTCGTTCCAATTTGTCGAGCACTTCCGGTTTCGAGTCCATTTGGATACGAATACTCGAAGCGGCTTCATCGATTAAATCGATCGCTTTATCTGGTAATTGACGATCGGAGATATAACGATGCGATAATGTTGCCGCAGCAACAATCGCAGGATCGGTAATCTCAACATGATGGTGCAATTCATAGCGCTCTTTTAACCCTCTTAGGATCGCCACCGTATCTTCAACGCTCGGCTCATCGACTAAGACTTTTTGGAAACGACGCTCCAATGCCGGATCTTTTTCGATATACTGGCGATATTCATCGAGTGTTGTCGCGCCAACGCAATGCAATTCTCCACGCGCCAATGCCGGTTTGAGCATATTCCCGGCATCCATCGAGCCTTCACCTTTACCCGCGCCGACCATGGTATGTAATTCATCAATAAATAAGATGACATTACCTTCTTCTTTGGCCAGCTCGTTCAGCACCGATTTTAAACGCTCTTCAAATTCACCGCGATATTTAGCTCCTGCAACTAAAGCGCCCATATCAAGAGACAGAACTCGCCGACCGCGTAGCCCTTCTGGTACTTCATTATTAATAATTCGCTGTGCTAAACCTTCGACAATGGCGGTTTTACCAACACCAGGTTCACCGATGATCACTGGGTTGTTTTTCGTACGCCGTTGCAATACTTGAATGGTACGGCGAATTTCATCGTCACGACCTATCACCGGGTCTAATTTGCTCTGCTCAGCTCGTTCAGTCAGATCAATCGTGAATTTTTCTAAAGCTTGACGCAGTTCTTCGGCATTAGGATCATTAACTTTTTGCCCACCACGGATAGTTTCAATCGCTGCAGAGAGCTTTTTCTCACTCAATCCAACCTCTTTTAATAATTGACCAAGAGGTCCTTTATCTTCGATTGCCGCTAGCAAGAATATTTCAGAGGAGATGTACGCATCTTGGCGTTTTTGTGCCACTTTATCACAGAGATTAAATAACGTACCCAACGCACCAGATAGCTGAACATCACCACCAATCCCACTCACTTTAGGGAGCCTGTCGAGCATCTCGCCTAGTTTTGAGCGTAACTGTGCCACGTCAATATTCAACATGGTTAACAACGGACGAATAGGGCTGCCATTTTGATCGAGCAGTGCCACCATTAAATGAACTGGCTCGATATACTGATGATCACGACCTAGAGCCAAAGACTGCGCATCAGAAATGGCTATTTGAAATTTACTGGTAAATCTATCAAGACGCATAACCACCTTCCTAATCTCATTCAAGAGAAACTAATCACATAGAGAACATGGTTACGCAAAGAAGATATTTCAAGTCAAAGAGGATAACTTTATGAGCAAAAAACACGCTATATAAGCGCTATAGAACAAAGGACAAAGGACAAACTTAAAGTGACTAACAAGCGCTAGCTCGTTAGGTGACAAAAAAAGGTTAACTATACAGAGTCAGATTTTAATCATGAAACCGTGCTATTTTGTCTGGCTATTCTATCCAGATGAAGCAAGCCTGTCGGCCTGTTACACCATCGCGGCGGTACGAATAAAATTGTTGATCATGTTGATAAGTACATAAATCACTTTTAATCACCTGATCAATACCAATTTTTGCTAAACGTAATTGTGCAAGTTGAGCGATATCGGCCAACCATTTTCCACAATTTGATGTTGCTGAAAAAGCCCTTTGCGCATGACTATCATAATCGCAAAAAGCCTGCCTAACTTCGTCACCAACCTCAAAGGCTTGAGGACCAATCGCAGGACCAAGCCAGATTAAAACATCATCAGAAAACTTGTCTAGAGCCTGTTCCACAATCCCTCCGGCTAATCCTCGCCAACCCGCATGAACCGCGGCAACTCGAGTACCTTGTATATTGGTAATCAATACTGGTAAACAATCAGCTATCATGGCTGAACAAACGACACGCGGAGTCGAAGTGACAAGACCATCAGCATCCAGCACTTTATGACTAGGCTGGCTGACTTCAATCACTCGAGTGGAATGTGTTTGATTAAGCCAGATAGGCGAGGATGGCATCTGACAGTATTGTTGCAACCAGTCGCGATTCCTTGTCACTATCGACGGATCATCCCCAACATGCATGCCAACATTCAAACCATCGTAAGGCGGTACAGAAAATCCACCATCACGGGTTGAACAAAACGCTTTCACATTGTTAGGCGCTGGCCAGTTAGGAATGATCACCGACATGGTTTAATACTCTTGCGAATAGTTTAGTTTAGCATCTTCACGTAGCGCTTCTGTCATAATAACCATATCATCGGGCACCGGAGCATGAAACTCAAGCTCTTCGCCAGTGATCGGGTGTTCAAATTTTAACATTACGGCATGCAGTGCTTGTCTATCAAAAGCTCTAATCATTTCTGTGAGCTCAGGGGTTGCTCCTTTAGGAATACGCGCCCGACCACCATAAGCACTGTCACCTAACAACGGATGTTGCAGATAAGCCATGTGTACTCGAATTTGGTGAGTTCGGCCGGTTTCTAAACGCAAGCGAATCCGGGTATGTTCACGAAAATGTTCTGCGACACGATAATGCGTGACCGCAGGTTTGCCCATTTGATTCACCGCCATTAAGGTACGCTTTGTTGAATGACGACCGATTGGTTTATCAATCATGCCACCCGCGGTCATTTTACCGATCGCAATCGCTTCATATTCACGGGTAATATTGCGTTTTTGCAAATCTCTTACCAAACGTGTTTGTGCTGGTACTGTCTTTGCGACCACCATTAAACCTGTCGTATCTTTATCAAGACGATGCACAATCCCTGCACGTGGCACTTCGGCAATCGGTGGATAATGAAAGAGTAAAGCATTTAATACGGTCCGATCTGGCGTTCCCGCCCCCGGATGAACGACAAAATCTCTGGGTTTATTGATCACCAAAATATCGTCATCTTCATAAACGATATTAAGTGGAATATCTTGCGCTTCCCAGCGTTGTTCATCTTCTAGCTCGGCTAGAACGGTAATGCACTCTCCCCCCATCACTTTGGTCCGTGGTTTAGTGACCACCGTTCCATTGACTGTAATTTTGCCATCTAATAACCACTCTTTAAGACGAGAGCGGGAAAAATCGACAAATAATTCTGCTACCGCTTGATCTAAACGCTGACCAAGCTGGCTTTCTTTTACTGTTTGAGTTAATTCAATCTGCTGAGCCATATCGAACTTTTTTAAAAACCGTGAGACTAATAGCCACGAGTGTGGAAAAATATGTTTTCATTGTATCTGTTACTGATCGGAAAGTAACGAAACGATTTACGGAGCAAGCTCGCTCCAAGTTTAAGAAGCTTTATTGCAAGGAACCTAACCCTGACATGAAATACCAAACTTTATCAGGCTTACTCGCATTATCTTTATTAGTTGGCTGTTCAAGTAAAGAAGAGATTGTCCCTGACGTTCCACCCGCAGAGTTGTACAGCGATGCTCAAACCTCATTGCAAAGCGGTAATTGGTTAACCGCCATCGATAAGTTAGAAGCGCTAGACTCTCGCTATCCATTCGGAGCGTATTCAGAGCAGGTTCAGCTGGACTTGATCTACGCTTACTATAAAAATGATGATCTCGCTTTAGGGCTTGCGACCATTGAACGTTTTATTCGACTCAATCCCACTCATGAAAAAATGGATTGGGTTCTGTACATGCGCGGCTTAACTCATATGGCCCAAGATCGAAACTTTATGCACGATCTATTCAACATTGACCGTAGTGATCGCGACCCTGAACCGGTAAAAGCCGCTTTCGCAGATTTTAAGCGTCTACTCGAACGTTACCCAAACAGTTTATACGCTAATGATGCACAACAACGCATGATTGCTTTGAAAAATCGTTTAGCTGAATATGACTTAGCGACGGCTGATTTTTATTTACGCCGTGAGGCTTGGATCGCCGCAATTAATCGAACTCAAGAGCTACAGAAAACCTATCCGGGTACTGAAGCGGCACGCAAATCCTTATCTATTCAGCTAAAAGCCTATCAACAACTAGGCTTGACGGATGCGGCCGAGCGAACCAAACAGCTAATGCAACTGAACACTCTTCCTTAAGCTTAAATTCAGTATCATGATTACCCCTCAGTTCTATAACTAAACGACTGAGTTATGGGTAAGCGAAAAATCAATGCCCCAACTTGCATTAATCAATAATGCAAGTGGGGGCATCGTGACTCAAGTGGATAAGTAACAAAGGATTAAATCGTAATAAAGCGAAGCATTAAGGAAGCTATATGGCATTTTTTAGGCCGTAACAAAGCGCTAAAATAGGTATAATATTTAGTGATTCCACTCACCAATCTAGCGCTTTCTTTGATAATAACAAGTCTTTTTATCCACTATTCCTACCACACTTTGCGAAAGATCACGTTTGCTTTCAAGCGTCTCAACACCCAACAAAAAAGAGATCTGGATCACATTATTTTATCCAGAAACCTGTAATCTGAAGTTAACCCATAAGGGATGCAACAGAGGAAAACACTATGCAAATGAACATCACTGGCAAAAACATTGAAATCACCTCTGCAATCCGTAGCTACATTGAGAGTAAGTTTAAAAAGCTCGAAAAATGGCAAGTCGATATTACCGGTTGCCAAGCAAGCTTTAGTGAACAACCCAATAAGCAGAAAAAATTTGAAGCGACGGTCACTATCCCGAAAGGTCAACTAGTCGCTTCTGCAATTCACGAGGATCTCTATGCCGCGATTAATGAAGTTGAACAAAAATTAGAGCGACAGCTCAATAAATTGCGCCATAAACCCGATGCTCGTCGTACCGAGAAACCTGAAATTGTAGAAGTCGAAGAATAATCTTCCCCTGTTATCCATTTAGCGCCTTAGGGCGCTATTTTTTTGCTTGACGCTGTTTACTGGCTTGCTTATTGTGTCCATTCAGTCGCTAAGGTAGCAATAACCGATGTTAACCTCTCATTTTCTGTTTGTTTTTAACTTCTTTTTTCTCCAATAATCTTGGAGGCTTGCTCGTTTAAAGAAAATAAGTCAAAAACGAACAGACAGAAAGCCTCCCATCGGGAGGCTTTTTTATAAGGATTTAGTTATGACCAGCCCAAAACTGTCACTAGAAGAGATTCGAGACCGATTAAACACCATTGATAATCAGCTACTTAAGTTGCTTTCCGAACGTCGCCAACTGAGTGTCGAGGTCGCCAAGAGTAAAGTACAAACTTCAAAGCCCGTACGCGACCCTGTTCGAGAGCAGCAACTATTGGTTAAGTTAATTCAAATCGGTAAACAGGATTATCAATTAGACGCCCAATACATTACCAAACTGTTCCATACGATTATTGAAGATTCCGTATTACTGCAGCAAGCTTATTTACAAAACCTAGCTAATCCACAAAACCGTAAGCCATTGGCTAGAGTTGCTTTTCTCGGTGCGAAAGGCTCTTACTCACATCTTGCGACCCGAGAATATTTCAGCCGTAAAAATACTGAGCTTATCGAACTCAATTGCGAACAATTTAGAGACATTACCAAAACCGTTGAATCCGGCCATGCGGATTATGGTGTTTTACCGATTGAAAACACCAGTTCAGGCTCGATTAATGAAGTTTATGACTTACTTCAACATACCACCCTATATATCGTCGGCGAGATCACTCAACCAATAGAACACTGCTTAGTAGCCACACAAGATATCCGCTTAGAAGCGTTGAAAATTCTCTATTCACACCCACAGCCACACCAACAATGCAGTGAGTTTTTAAGTCGCTTGCAAGGGGTCAAACTAGAAACCTGCGCTAGCACTGCCGATGCGATGAAAAAAGTACAACAACTGCAACGTGATGATGTTGCAGCAATTGGCAATGCAGCAAGTGGCAAATTGTATGGCTTACAATCGATTAAAACCAATATCGCTAACCAAACAGAAAACCATACTCGGTTTATCGTCGTTGCCCGTAAACCGATTGAAGTCTCAACTCAAATTCCAGCAAAAACCACCCTGATTATGTCCACGGCACAAGAGGCTGGCTCATTAGTCGCCACCCTATTAGTGCTCCAACGTTATGGTATTAATATGACCAAACTGGAATCCAGACCTATCATGGGTAATCCGTGGGAAGAGATGTTCTATGTCGACTTGCAAGCTCATCTGGATTCAGACGAGATGCAAAAAGCACTCAGTGAGCTAACTAAACTGACCAAACATTTAAAGGTGCTTGGCTGTTATCCTATTGAAAATATTAAACCCACTCAGGTTAAGTTAACCCCAGCGTAAAAACACTGCTGATGGTGCAATATCTAACAATATTGAGTGACTGATAAGTGGGAAGCACGTCAGTCACCATTAATATAGATAACCATAGTGATTGAAACGAACGTAGCTATACCCAAACGACTTGGAGTTGCAGGTAGACGGCAAGTAAGTAAATCCCGATGAGCATAGGCAAACTATGTGATTGGGGAGCCAACACCGCTACAACTTCAAGTAGGAGGGGATAACACCGCAACAATTCAAGTAGCAACAACATATTGACTAGGAAATAAAGAGAATCACAACATGTCATCAAATCAAGCCATTATCCACATCATCGTCGCTTCACTGAATCCTGCCAAAATTAATGCCGTCAAAAGCGCTTTTGAGCAATTATTTCCTAATCATACATTGCAATTACAGGGCGTAACGGTTGATAGCGGTGTTGCTGCTCAACCAATGAGCGATGAAGAGACCAAACAAGGCGCACTTAATCGAGTACACCATGCCGAACAAGCTCATCCAGGAGCTGATTTTTATGTGGGCTTAGAAGCCGGCATTGAACACGGAATGACGTTTGCTTGGATGATCGTTAAATCGGCAGAACAATATGGAGAATCTCGTTCTGCCAGCTTAATGTTACCTCCTGCCATTAACCAACGTTTACACGCCAATAATGAACTTGGTGAGATTATGGATGAAGTATTTGGTACCGATAACATCAAACAAAAAGGAGGAGCGATCAGTTTACTTACTCAACATCACTTAACTCGTAGCTCAGTTTACCATCAGGCACTTATTTTAGCGTTAGTACCATTTTTGAACCCTGATTTGTTTTTATCTGCAGGTAACGATCTGAAAAAGTAGTTGGTAGGTTAAGCTTATACTTATGCGGTATAAACAAATAAGTACAAGCTTAACTTAATAAAATAAAACGTTTTTTTCTGGTTTACTGCGAAATGATTCATATCACGGCAAGTAATAAATCGCGCTACTTCAGTAATAACGCCGCCAAAGCTTCACGCTCTGTTAATGAGCGGGATTTCAGCTCATTAGACCCACGAGTAATGGTCGCTACGCCCACTCCTAGAAGTTGGCTCATTTGTCGTTGAGATAACTCCCCTTTCAGTAACTCACAGAGAATATTAACTCGTGCAACTAATGCCTCTCGTTCATCAGGGGTCATTAACATGGTCAGTAGCATCTCATGTTGATCGAGTGATGCTGCTTGTTGCACCAAGGTTAATAATTCGCTCCAGTCACTGTAATCCGGTTGTGTTGACATGGTTGTACTCGTTAAGTGATACATGATCCGTATTGTAGAACAGACTGCGAGGGAATCAATACATAGTCTGCAACTCATTGTCGGTTAAAAATGGGCCATTTACTCCCATCACATCGCGATAGTAAGTTTCAAACATCAACACGTTTTGGATATAGCCTCTGGTTTCGCGAAATGGAATCGCCTCAATAAACGCATAAGCATCTAACTGACCTTGAGTCTGTTCTCGCCAGCGATCGACTCGGCTGGGGCCAGCATTGTAAGCAGCAAAAGCTAAAATACGATTATTGTTGTATCTCGCCAATAAATCATTCAAATAGTGACTGCCAATTTCAATATTTTTACCGACTTGGAAAAGCTCATCCTCATGTTGATAACTTAAACGATATTTTTGCGCGGTATAGCGAGCCGTTGTCGGCATGACCTGCATAATGCCCCGAGCACCAACAGGAGAACGCGCTTCGATATCCATCGCACTTTCTTGCCTCGCCAACGACATCAAGGTAATCGGATCAATACCATGTTTCTCTCCATAAAAATTGAACCACCATTGATGAGCGAGAGGAAAACGTAACTGAGTGTTATCCCATAAATTAGCCGATATCGTCGCGCGGACCGTTAAATGATACCAATGTTGTGTGGCAGCATAGACCGCGAGCATCTCTTTGCTGGGTTGTTCCACTCGCTGCAATAGCCAATTCCATTCGCTCTTCGCTGCGGCGATTTTATCGCGCTCAATCAACTCACCGATGCGAATGAGCTCTGTTTGATAAGGTTTAATCAACTCGCGATTTAAAGAGAGCGTCGAACTTGGGTATTGAATAGATTGTTGTAATGCTTCTGCTGCAGCAACACTATAAAAATTACGTAACCCGAGTAAGCTACGCATTCTTTTCAGTCCCTGTTCCGCTTGTCCTGCTTGTAATTCACTGCGTGCTAACCAATATTGCCAACGCGTTGAAGCTTTATCTTCTGCGGGTAATTGCTCTATCCACTTAGCTATTCCCTGCCAATCCATACTGCGCAACGCTAAACGTATTCGAGTTTCAATTAAGTGGGTATTATCACTGCCCATAATCATACTATCGCGCCATTGTTGAAGCTCAGGTGGTTCGACACTCATCATACGTAAAGCGATATATTGCCCAGTCCGAGCACGCAACGAATCCGACCAATCTAGCTGTTTATCAACTAATATCCATAACCGTTGGGCTTGAATCGCATCGGCTCTCGCTGCTTTTTCTAACGCCAGCTCCACCTGACGATACAACAGGGTTTTATCGCGATACTGGGTAATAAAACTCACTACCGTTTCAGGTTTGTCGTACAAGCCGATCATTGCCAACGCTTCTGCATGTGTCGGTTTGCCATCCAGCTTACTGGCTAAATGACGCATTAATGACCGATTTCGCCCTTCAAAAGCCAATAGCATACGTTGTAAAACTAGACTATCCGTCAAGCCACCTTGCTGCTCCCACACCGTGAAGAGCGGATCGCAAGCCGAAGAAACACTTGCGCCACTTTGCCACAGCGCTTTAGCGCCAACGAAGGCTTCGTTGTAACGCCCAGTTTTTAACTTGGCATGATAATAGTGACAGCGATACGTTTCTCCATTGGGTTCATTCGGTGAAAACTTCAACATCTCCGCCCACTTTCCCTGACTCGCTAAAGCATCAAAATAAGGTGCACTGATCCGATTTGAAAAAGGAAATGTTTTATGACTATCGATAAAATTACGCACCACAATCGGAGATTTATCACCTAAATCAATCAAAAAGCTCCGATAGTCGAGATATGGTGTTAATGGATAATCGGCTATCTGTTTGCGCGCTTTTTTGAAACGTGTGACATCTTTATTATCTAACCATTGGTGTGCTTGTTCATACAATTCACGTTGCGCTTCTAAGTCTAAGGTTTTGCTAACCCCTAAGTGACTAAAACTCATTGCACCGATCAAAACGCAGCCGAGCAGCATTGATGAACTGTGCTTATGCCGTTTCAATAAAACCCGATACCCCATTGCGATGATCCCTTCTATTTCCCTTTCCCAATTCACATTATTACGCAGATTCTTCAGCGAAATGTAAAGGTGTAAGATGTAAACTTGAAGTCAATAGTAATAAAAAACCTTAATCTACTTGTTGCATTTAATTTTCTTACACATTGTGTGGTTCATTTCCCCAGTCAGAAACCGTCAACCAAGCAAAATAACTGGCTGACGAGTAACAAAAGGATTAGCTTTGATATAGAATAATGGCTTTGTTCTGTTTGAAAGATTAGGAATGATCGGCAATGGCTGAATACGTCTATACCATGTCGCGGGTGAGCAAAGTTGTGCCTCCTAAGCGTCAAATCCTCAAAGATATTTCGTTAAGCTTTTTCCCTGGTGCTAAAATCGGCGTGCTTGGCCTCAATGGCTCAGGTAAATCGACACTCCTACGCATTATGGCAGGGATTGATCAAGATTTTGATGGCGAAGCTCGTCCGCAACCCGGCTTAAATGTGGGATACCTTCCCCAAGAGCCTGTCTTGGACGAAAATAAGACGGTGCGTGAAGTGGTTGAAGAAGCGGTTGCTGATGTGGCCCATGCACTCAAGCGACTCGATGAAGTCTACGCCGCTTATGCTGAACCGGACGCAGACTTCGACGCCCTAGCCAAAGAGCAAGGCGAGTTAGAATCGCTGATCCAAGCCAAAGATGGTCATAATTTAGAAGCCGCTCTTGAGCGCGCCGCCGACGCTTTACGTCTGCCTGAATGGGATGCCAAAATCGCCACTCTATCAGGTGGTGAACGCCGCCGAGTAGCGATTTGTCGTTTACTGCTTGAAAAGCCCGATATGCTACTGCTCGATGAGCCCACCAACCACTTAGATGCTGAATCTGTGGCTTGGCTTGAGCACTTCTTGGTTGATTATAGCGGTACTGTGGTGGCGATTACCCACGACCGTTACTTCCTCGATAATGCTGCAGGTTGGATTTTAGAACTGGACCGTGGTGAAGGTATTCCATGGCAAGGTAACTACACGTCTTGGCTAGAACAAAAAGATGAACGTTTGAAACAAGAAAAAGCTGGGGAAAGTGCCCGTCAAAAAACTATCGAAAAAGAGCTAGAATGGGTTCGTCAAAATCCAAAAGGTCGTCAAGCTAAATCTAAAGCGCGGATGGCTCGCTTTGAAGAGATGACCACTGGCCAATACCAAAAACGTAACGAAACCAATGAATTGTTCATCCCACCTGGTGAGCGTCTCGGTGATAAAGTGCTAGAAGTCAACAACCTAACCAAATCGTTTGGTGATCGCGTACTGATTGATAATCTGTCATTCAGCATGCCGAAAGGCGCGATCGTTGGTATTGTCGGTGCTAACGGCGCCGGTAAATCAACCTTATTTAAAATGCTTAGTGGCGCTGAGCAGCCCGATTCAGGAACCATTGAGTTAGGTGAAACGGTTAAATTAGCTTCGGTCGACCAGTTCCGTGACAGCATGGATGACAAGAAAACGGTCTTCCAAGAGATCTCTGAAGGCGCGGATATCATTAAGATCAATAACTTTGAAATTCCAGCGCGAGCGTACTGCTCTCGCTTCAACTTTAAAGGTAATGATCAGCAAAAAATCATTGGTGAGCTATCTGGGGGGGAGCGTAACCGCGTCCATCTAGCCAAGCTGCTTAAAGCGGGAGGCAACGTCCTACTGCTCGATGAACCAACCAACGACTTAGATGTTGAAACCCTACGCGCACTCGAAGAAGCCTTATTGGGATTCCCAGGCTGTGCGATGGTGATTTCGCACGACCGTTGGTTCCTTGACCGTATTGCCACTCATATCCTTGATTATCGGGATGAGGGACAAGTGAACTTCTATGAAGGTAACTATACCGAATATATGGAATGGCTAAAGCGCACGCTTGGCGCTCAAGCGGCTGAGCCACATCGTATTAAGTACAAACGGATCAGCAAATAACCCGTTGCCCAGATTAAAGCTACCTTCGGGTAGCTTTTTTTGCTCTGCACAAAACCTTATTTCGTGCGCCAAATTCGAGTTAAGGCACCTGCACTCTGCTATGCTTAATGCGTACTCATTACGCAATTGTAGGACTTATGATCGAACGTCGACAGTTTTCACGCATCCTTTACCAAGCGCCAGCAATGTTACAGCAAGGCGATATACAGCTCACGACTTGTATCCACGATCTCTCTTTACGAGGTTTACTCTTGTGGGCCGTCGATGAACCCAATTTAGATAGCGATCAGTTAGTAGACGTGGCGTTTACCCTGCCGGAAAGCGAGATCACGATTCGTTTAAGCGGACAATTGGTGCGGCAAAATGAGCGTATTCTGCATATCAAGATAGTTCATATTGATTTAGAGAGTATCGCCCATTTAAAACGCCTAGTAGAACTCAATATCGGTGATGACGAGCTTTTACACCGCGATTTAGAACATTTAGTGACTGAGGCTCCATAACGTTTCTCAACGTTGCCAAGCATCGCTGGCGTGTTTAAGTAAGTGCTGACTCTCTTGCATAAACTGCTGAGAATAGTCGCCAAACCAATCGCTCACTTGGTTAAATTGGCTAACAAAACCTAGTTTATCCCCTTGTTTAAGCAAGCCGACCGCTTGTTCCAAACTATCCTGAAAACGGCCAATCATCTCAATATTCTCTTGCGAAGATAAAATAATATCCGCGTATAAATTTGGGTCTTGCCCAAACAAACGCCCGACCATCGCCAATTCGAGACGGTAAATCGGTGAGCTTAATTTAAGCAACTGTTCAATATTAGGATTAACTTTACTTAAATGCAGACCGTAAACAAATGAAGTGAAGTGACGTAATGCTTGAATTAAGGTCATACCTTGATCGTGCTCTTGGGCATCAATGGCACATAAACTCGCTCCCCAAATCGCAAATTGGTCCAGCAGCCATTGATACTGCTCCACTCCTCGGCCATCACAATACACGATGACTTGCTTTGCTAAGCTTGGAACATCAGGTCCGAACATCGGGTGTAAACCAACCACAGGGCCAGAATGAACCTTCAACATGGCCGCCAACGGCTTCGATTTAATTGACGTTAAATCACATAAAATACAATCGGAAGGGAGTTGATTGAGTTTCTCAATCACATCGACAGTCAAATCTATCGGTACTGTCACCACCACTAAACCTGCATTATGTAAGAGTTCATCGGCGCGATGCCAATCTTGGCTACCCAGTACTTTGACCTGATAACCGGATAAATCAAACATGCGAGCAAACAGGCGACCGAGTTGACCATGACCACCGATGATCACCACTGAGCGTAATTCAGGCTTTAAACATTTAAAACCTGAGTCTTTCTCACTGGCGTAAGACTCGCGCATGGTTCGGCGTAAAATATCTTCGATTAATTGTGGTGGCACACCTTGTGCTTCAGCTTCAGTACGGCGCGACGCCAGCATACTCGCTTCCCGTTCTGGAACATAAATCGGCAATCCGTAACGGCTTTTGACCTCTCCGACTTGCTCAACTAATGCTAAACGGCGAGCCAGTAAATCAATCATCTGTTTATCCAATGCGTCGATTTGTTCCCGTAATGCATTCAACTCTTCAGCCATCGTTGTTCCTTTATCTACGATTTACAGCGGTCTGCTAAAAAAGGCACCAGCGCCTGGTGAGCATGACGCAATAATTGTTCTGTCGTTTGCCAATCAATACATGCATCCGTGATTGAAACGCCGTATTGCATTTGCGATTTAGGTAGCTCCGCTGATTGATTTCCTTCGTTTAAGTGACTTTCAATCATCACACCGATGATCGAGCGGTTTCCTTCGCGAATTTGATGAATCACATCTTCGGCCACCAATGGCTGGCGACGATAATCTTTACGTGAGTTGGCATGACTGCAATCGACCATCAATGCCGCGTCCAACCCAAAACCGGTTAATTGTTGTTCACACTCAGCGACCGAAACGGAATCGTAATTGGTTTGTTTGCCGCCACGTAAAATAACATGGCCATTCATATTGCCTTGTGTGGTTAAAAGAGCCACTTGCCCTTCACGATTAATGCCCATAAAACGGTGGCTTGATGACGCGGCTTGCATCGCGTTAATCGCCGTCGATAAGCTACCATCGGTACCATTTTTAAAGCCAATCGGCATAGAAAGACCACTGGCCATCTCACGGTGAGTTTGTGATTCCGTCGTTCGAGCGCCAATCGCTGCCCAGCTGAAAGTATCGGCTAAATATTGCGGACTGATCGGATCAAGCGCCTCTGTCGCAAGTGGCATGCCCATCTCCGCTAAATCTACCAATAATTGACGGCCAACATGTAAGCCATGCTCAATATCAAACGATCCATCAAGATGCGGGTCATTAATCAGACCTTTCCAGCCAACCGTGGTACGTGGTTTCTCAAAGTAAACTCGCATCACAATATACAGTTGATCGCTCAGCTCAGCCGCCAATGCCTGCAGTCGTTTAGCATACTCTTTTGCGGCTTGAATATCATGAATAGAACAAGGGCCACAAACCACCAATAAACGGTGATCACGTTTATGGATAATATCCGCGATGGTTTGCCGAGATTGTCGAATCGACAGTCTGGCTTTTTCACTTAATGGCAGTTTAGCTTTTAATGCATCAGGGGTAATCAATACCTGTTCATCAACGATATTAATGTCACTTAAATCACTTTTCTTCATTGCTACACCTGTAATCTTTAATTTACACCAAAATGTATTTGGTGACCAAAACTCAACTAAACACAAAATAACAGGCTAAAAAAACATTGCAAGTGTAAATTTAAAAAAACAATTTGTGTAAACTAAAAATTACACACTGGGTGCGGCATAGCATTGGAAAAGTAATTCATTAAACCAATGTATTTTATTGCCTTCAAGTTACTTAAAATAGCGGCTTTGACTCTTTATGACTAGGCGCAAACATCGATGGAACTGATCCTCTCCCTACTACAGCAAATGTGTGTCTACTTAGTCTTGGCTTATATGCTGAGTAAAACCCCAATCTTTCTGCCATTACTCAACATTTCAGGTCATTTTAGTCATAAAATGACCGTTTATGTGCTGTTTTCATTGTTTTGTATTATGGGCACCTACTTCGGATTGCACATTGATGATGCGATAGCCAACACGCGAGCCATTGGCGCGGTTATGGGCGGGTTATTTGGTGGTCCTTTGGTCGGTTTTGCTGTCGGGTTAACAGGAGGTCTGCACCGTTATTCTCTTGGTGGGTTTACCGATCTTGCTTGCGCTATTTCGACCACTGCAGAAGGGCTGATTGGCGGCATCTTTCATGCTTATTTACTTAAACGAGGCAAACGCCATTTACTGTTTAGCCCTAGTGTGGTGTTTGGCATTACCTTCGTCGCTGAAATTGTGCAGATGGTTTTGATCTTACTGATTGCTAAGCCGTTTAGTGAGGCTTATCACCTCGTGTCTGCGATTGCGGCGCCGATGATCATCGCCAACTCAGTAGGGGCGGCACTGTTTATGAGTATTTTACAAGATAGGAAAACCATTTTTGATGAGTATTCGGCGACTTTTTCACGCCGAGCGTTAAACATCGCCGAACGTTCGGTTGGCATTTTAGCGGCAGGTTTCACTCCAGAAAATGCCCATAAAATTGCTCGTATTGTTTATGAACAAACCAATGTGGGTGCCGTTTCAATTACCGATTGCGACAAAATCCTCGCTTTTGTCGGCGTTGGCGATGATCACCATCGACCGAATACCGCGATATCTTCACAAAGCACTTTAGACGCCATAAATCGTAATGCGATCATTTATCTTGATGGTAAAGAGCATCCCTATCAATGCTCATTATCGGCAAACTGTAAATTGGGTTCCGCATTGATTATTCCACTACGAGCAGGAGATCGAGTGATCGGGACCATCAAGTTGTACGAGCCGAAACGGAAATTATTTTCAACCATTAATGTCTCAATGGGCCAAGGTATTGCTCAACTACTCTCAAGCCAAATTCTGTATGGTGAATATCAAGCGAAACAAATTCTTCTCTCACGAGCTGAAATCAAATTACTGCAAGCTCAAGTCAACCCACATTTTTTATTCAATGCACTCAATACGATTAGCGCCGTGATCCGACGTGATCCAGCTAAAGCCCGCGATCTTATTCAGCATCTTTCGCAATTTTTCCGCAGTAATCTCAAGCAAAATGTTGAAACGGTCACCTTGCAAGATGAGCTCGCACACGTGAATGCCTATTTAACCATTGAAAAAGCACGTTTTAGCGATCGTTTAGAAGTTGAGATTACGATCGATGAGCCACTATTAACTCGTCAATTACCGAGCTTTACTTTGCAGCCCTTAGTGGAGAATGCGATTAAACATGGAGTATCTAATCTGCTCGAAGGCGGTAAAATACGCATCTATAATCTCGCCGAGCCTGCCGGTCAGCGCATAGTGGTGGAAGATAATGCGGGGAGTTATCAAACGCCACAACACGATCACGATGGTTTAGGAATGCACATTGTCGATAAACGTTTAATCCATAAGTTTGGTCACTCAGCAACGCTTAAAATTGACGTTGAGCCAAACCATTGCACGCGAATGAGTTTTCTCATTCCTGAACAACAACGAGGAGCTTAAGGGATGGTAACGTTATCAGCTTTAGTCATTGATGATGAGTGTTTGGCCCGAGAGGAACTCATTGAATTACTGAATGAAAATGGCAACATGCAGGTAATTGGTGAAGCGAATAATGCGATTGAGGGACTGAAAAAAATCAATCAACACAAACCAGATGTGGTTTTCTTAGATATTCAAATGCCTCAAATTACTGGAATAGATCTGCTCGCGATGCTCGATCCTGACACCATGCCCAAGGTGGTTTTCGTGACTGCCTATGATCAATATGCACTGCAAGCCTTTGAAGATAACGCCTTTGATTATTTACTTAAACCGGTCGATCCAACGCGGCTTGAAAAAACCATCCAACGTTTACAACGTAGCGTAGTGAAAACTCCAGATTACTCGATTCTCGCCCCCAATCAGCTTGATCAAGTTCCGTGTATCGGCCTCAATCGAATCATGATCATCCCAACGGGAGAGATCGAATTTGCTTGTAGTGATATTGCCGGAGTGCACGTGCAAACCGCGCAGCAGCGAGCCAGTAGTCAATTGACGTTAAAAGTCCTAGAAGAAAAAACGCCGCTGCTACGTTGTCATCGTCAATATCTGATCAATCTCAAAGCCATCAAAGAGATCAAATTATTAGACAACGGTCTTGCCGAGATCATCACCCGTTCAGGCTACATCGTCCCAGTAAGCCGCCGTTTTTTAAAAGAACTCAAAGAGAAATTGGGGTTTTATTAGCCCCAATTTATTAATGAGAGAATCCTATTGCCACGCTAAAGTTAAGCAGAAGCCTCAACCAAACGGCGCATTGCCAAAGACGCTTGCTGCCACTCTGATGAAGACTGTAGCTCACGATAAGTAAAACTCTGCTTTTTCAATAAGGATAATGCTTGTGGTACTTCACTGATCGGTAGATTATCCAGCACCTCAACCGCCGATTCGCGTCGATTACACATCAAAATCATGTCGCATCCCGCCGCTAAAGACTGCTGTGCACGTTGTGCTGGACCGCCCATCACTGCCGCCCCTTCCATACTTAAATCATCAGAAAAGACAATCCCTTGAAAACCGAGCTGTTGACGCAGTACTTGCTTTAACCAATAAGCCGAGCCACTGGCTGGTTGTGGATCATAATGAGGATAAATCACATGAGCAGGCATCATCGCATCCAAAAGACCTTGCTCGATATGAGCACTGAAAATGGCCATATCATCAGCAATCGAGTCACGTTCATCGATTGGCGTTTCAAGGTGTGAGTCTGCCAGCACCGCACCATGCCCAGGAAAATGCTTCCCTGTGGTAGCCATCCCGACCGCTTTCATGCCACGCAGGTAAGCTCCGCTATAGATCAGTACACTCTGCACATCATCACCAAAAGCTCGATTACCAATCGCTCGGCAATCAAAACCTTTGTCTAATACTGGGGCGAAGCTGAGATCAATATCATGGGCAATCAGTTCAGCAGCCATTAACCAACCACCACGATACGCCAACGCTTCACCATCAGCCGATTGTGCGTAGTATTGCGCTGCAGGAATTGGACTAAAACCATCACGAAAACGCTGCACTCGTCCCCCTTCTTGATCAACTCCAATCAATATTGGCCGTTTAGCCGCTTGACGAATAGCGTGATTAAGAGCAATTAACTGTTGGTTATCATGATAGTTACGAGCAAACAGTATGACGCCTCCTACCGTAGGGTGAGCGAGAATTTCACGGTCTTCCGCCGTCAATTCATAACCAGCGATATCAAGCCATAGCGGTCCCATGTTGGCTCCTTATACAATGAGAAAGTTGAGAGTATTATCGACGCCATGCTCGTGTCGTTAGCGTGATACGAGCAATAAAAATGCAAATTAGCATAGCGAGTAAAGTTATTCAGGTAGTTTTTCAATTACAATGTCGTTTATCTTATCAATCACTTGGCAAATCGTATAACGATCGGAGTCGCTTGTGGATAATCCTGAACTGTATATTGGCATCATGTCTGGCACCAGTATGGATGGCGTCGACAGTGCGTTAGTCTCCCTTACTGGTAATACCATCAAACTATTAGCACACGATAGTTTACCGATGCCAGAATCTATCAAGCAGCGCTTGTTAAATATTTGCTTAGGCCAGCCCACCAACTTACACGAGATTGGTCAATTGGATCATCAACTGGGTCATCTATACGCACACGCAGTAGAACAATTACTGGCGCGCAGTGGTTATCGCCCAGAGCAAATCACGGCGATTGGTAATCATGGGCAAACCGTCTTTCATCAACCTACGGGAGAAACACCATTTACCATTCAGTTGGGCGATGCGAACATTCTTGCTACCCGTACTGGGATCACCACCGTAGCCGATTTTCGACGTAAAGATATCGCATTGGGTGGTCAAGGAGCTCCGCTGGTCCCGGCTTTTCACCAAACCATTTTTAATGCCACCGATTCAACTCTCGTCGTTCTTAACATTGGTGGCATTGCTAATATCTCAGTACTCACCACTGATAAGCGTGTCATCGGCTACGATACAGGGCCTGGCAATGTGCTAATGGATTATTGGTGCGCGCAGCACACTGGTCGAGCTTATGACGAAAATGGTCAATGGGCTCGACAAGGGAAGGTAGATTTCCCCCTCTTGCAGCGATTAAAACAAGATACTTACTTTTCACAACCTGCGCCCAAAAGTACCGGTAGGGAATGGTTTAATCTCGCTTGGCTTGAAAGCAAATTGGCGGGATTAAGCGTAAACCAGCAAGATGTTCAACGTACATTATGCGAACTCACCGCACAAACCATTAGTGAACAAGTGAATCAGTATGCTCAAGGAGCTACACCACAGTTATTAGTCTGCGGTGGAGGGGCACAAAACCCCTTGTTAATGGAGCGCTTACAAGCCAACTTACCCACTTGGTTGGTTGCTCCCACTCAAGCGAAAGGCGTCGATGGTGATTATATGGAAGCCATGGCTTTTGCTTGGTTAGCCCAGCGAAGGATCCATGGTTTACCAAGCAACTTACCGGAGGTCACCGGCGCTAAACGAAGCACTTCGTTGGGCGTTATTTACTTACCTTAAACAAACGAACATGGCAGAACATCAGCGGTTGTATTCTCGCCAACCGCGCTGCCATTCCATGCGAAACTTATGGGCTTGCTCAGTCCCCTCGCAAACGCCTTCGTAATACTGTCCACTGAGCCCCATCTGATAGGCAAAGTTAGGGTTGCAATATTCTTGAACACCGTCTAGATAACCACGTTCATAATCAGCATGCTTGGCACTACCTAATTGAGATAGCGTTTGATAAGAGCGTTGTAAATTTCCAGCAATGCCATCGTTATAACCGATTTGATACCAATCTCCTTTCGCGGCGAGTTGATCATCGCTAGCGGCACAACCGAGCATTGCTAATAACCATAAAGCCATTACCCATCTTTTCATAAGTCACCTATCTACTGTCGTTAACCATTGTAACGTTTTATTAAAAACCACTTACCAAGCTTAAATGCCGCTTAATAAATTATACGACCACTGATAACAAAACGCCGTGCTAGTCACGAATTGTTCATTTAGTCTTCTACCGATTTTACCCCTACACATCCTACACCTAAGCCACTCAACGAAAAGTGAGCTAGGTATAATACAACCTGATAAAGGATACTGACTATGTTGTGGTTTCTCACCTGTGTTGCCGCGCTGATTGGTGGTTATTTTCTCTACGGTTTAGCCGTTGAAAAAATCTTTGGCATCAATGAACAACGCAAAACCCCCGCGCACACCAAAACCGATGGGGTCGATTATGTACCAATGTCTACACCTAAAGTCTACTTAGTCCAGTTGCTTAATATTGCTGGTGTAGGGCCTATTTTTGGTCCAATCATGGGCGCACTTTACGGTCCAGCAGCGATGCTATGGATTGTTGTCGGCTGTATTTTTGCTGGTGCGGTTCACGATTACTTCTCCGGCATGCTATCAATTCGTAACGGTGGCGCATCGGTACCTGCGATCACCGGACGTTACTTAGGCAATGGCGCCAAACATTTTATGAACATTTTTGCCATTGTTCTACTACTGCTGGTCGGTGTCGTCTTCGTGTCAGCGCCTGCTGGGATGATAACCAACCTTATCAACTCACAAACCCATTTCACCGTCACCATGACCAGCATGGTGGTGATCATTTTTGCTTACTACATTATCGCCACCATTGTCCCGGTGGATAAAATCATTGGCCGTTTTTACCCGCTGTTTGGCGCGCTGCTGATTTTTATGTCAGTGGGGCTAATGAGCGCTATCGCTTGGTCGAGCGATCATCAAGTTCTTGGTGGCTTTGAGATGCGAGATATGTTCAGTAATCTCAACCCTAATGATATGCCACTGTGGCCTGCACTATTTATTACCATCGCTTGCGGTGCTATCTCAGGTTTTCATGCCACGCAATCGCCGCTCATGGCACGCTGTATGGAAAATGAAAAAAATGGCCGCTTCGTGTTCTTTGGCGCGATGATCGGTGAAGGGATCATTGCTCTAATTTGGTGTACGATTGCCCTGTCTTTCTTCGGTTCACTCGATTCACTGTCTGCAGCGGTAGCGAATGGAGGACCAGGCAATGTCGTTTATAGTGCTTCCTTTGGTTTGCTTGGCGTATTTGGTGGAATACTGGCTTTTCTTGGTGTGGTAATTTTACCGATCACCTCTGGCGATACGGCGTTTCGTTCGAGCCGTTTGATTCTTGCCGAATATTTTAATATGGAGCAAAAAACGCTGCGCAATCGACTCATGATGGCGCTACCACTGTTTATTCTGGGTGGGATGTTAACCCAAGTCGACTTTGCGATTATTTGGCGCTACTTTGGTTTCGCTAACCAATTGACCGCGGTAATGATGTTATGGACCGCATCCGCTTATCTACTACGTCACAATAAGTTGCATTGGATCACAACCGTCCCAGCCCTGTTTATGACCACGGTTTGTGTGACCTTTATCCTCAGCAATAGTGCGCTGGGCTTTGGCTTAGCCATGACGCTCTCGACCATTATTGGAATAAGCACGTCATTAATCGCGATGGTCTATGTGATGCGTATTTCCAAAGGCAAAGGCGATATCGATTTGGCTGAACAGCAAGAGATTGAGAAGAACTCGGTCGAAACCGCTTAGCAAAATACGTCATCGTTAAGCTACTCGTATTAAGATCGGCGTAAAAAAGGGGCTAAATACATTAGCCCCTTTTTAGCCTGTGACGGTTAAGCCAACAGGCTCATTAAATCGGTTATCAATGAATCTGCTTAATTTGTAACTCTTTAGGTACTTCGAAAAACATATTTTCTTCTCGGCCTAATACCTCTTCAACGTCCGTAGCCCCAAAATCTTTAATTTGCTGCAAAATTTGATTAACCAACGCTTCAGGAGCAGAAGCACCAGCGGTTACCCCGATCATAGTGACATCATTAAACCAATCTGGTGAGATATCCTCAATACAATCAATCAAATAGCTAGGCGTGCCTAATTTTTCTGCCAGTTCTTTCAACCGCGTTGAGTTGGACGAATTTTTCGATCCCACAACGACCATCACGTCCACTTGCTCGGCCAAAATACGCACCGCGTCTTGGCGATTTTGTGTCGCGTAGCAGATATCATCTTTACGCGGCCCCTGAATTTCAGGGAAAACCTCACGCAGCTTTTCAATCACATCAGCCGTTTCGTCCACGGATAGGGTGGTTTGACTCACATAGTGTAAATGACTTGGATCTTTTACTTGAGTTTTTAAAGCATCGACATCTTCCGGCTTTTCCACCAAATACATCTTGCCTTTTTGACTGGCGTATTGCCCCATGGTGCCTTCCACTTCAGGATGCCCCGCATGACCAATCAAAACCACTTCCATATGGCGACGACTCGCACGCGCCACTTCCATATGGACTTTAGTGACCAAAGGACAAGTGGCATCAAATACCGTCAAGGCTCGTGCTTTGGCTTCTTGACGAACCGCTTGGGAAACACCATGAGCAGAGAAAATGACGATGCTATCGTCAGGAACTTCACTGAGCTCTTCAACAAATACAGCACCACGCTGTTTTAGTCCTTCAACCACAAAACGGTTATGGACTACTTCATGGCGAACATAGATCGGCGGCTGATACAGCTCTAATGCACGTTCAACAATGCTGATCGCGCGATCAACGCCAGCGCAAAAACCGCGCGGATTGGCTAACAATATTTTCATGTTATGGCTCATGGATTCAAATCGGGCTAGTGTAAAATAAATTAATCAACGGAGACAATTTCTACATCGAAAATAACCTCTTGGCCAGCAAGAGGGTGATTAAAATCAACGGTCACTGAGTCGCCAGCGATTGCGGTAATAATACCAGGAATTTCCATCCCATCAGGACCACTAAATGCCATAATAGTCCCAACATCGACGTCACTGTCACCGACAAATTTACCACGATCCATATAATGGATATGATCGGGGTTCGGCAATCCAAAAGCATCTTCAGCAGCCAGCTCAATCACTTTCTTCTCTCCCGCTTGCATACCATGCAAGTGACGTTCAAAATTATCACTAAGACTACCATCCCCCATGATCAATTTGGCAGGTTTTCCCATATTATGGGTACTATCCGCTACCGATCCATCCTTGAGTTTAATAGTAAAATGTAACGTCACAGCAGAATTATCAGTAATGATACTCACGTTATTAGGCTTCCTTAAAATGGTCAATCGCTTCTCATCGAGCGATTTATTATGATCAGTAACAGAAATGATGCACAGGGCACTCATTATTCGATATCTCGGCGCTGAGTGATAAACACGTTAGCGTTGTTGCAATACTCCCGACACGTTCTAACAAAAAGCGCCGACCGAATCAACGGACGACGCTTAAGGTTATTCAATGAGACGAGACTTCAAACTGTTATTTTTTATTGCGAAAGCCATCTAAAATAACCATCGCAGCCCCAATACAGATCGCGCTATCCGCTAAATTAAAGGCTGGCCAGTGGTAAGTTTTCCAATAAAAATCGAGATAATCGACCACAAAACCGTGTACGACACGATCAAAAACATTACCAACCGCACCACCAATGATCAATGCATAAGCAATATTATTCCATTTCTCCGTGGCGGGTAAACGGCGCATCCAATACACCAATAACGCTGTGACAGCAAAAGCAATGGCCGTAAATAGCCAACGCTGCCATCCCGCCTGTTCACTGAGAAAACTGAATGCTGCGCCGTAGTTATGAACATACAATAAATTAAAAAATGGCAGTACTTCTATCCGATTATGCCATCCATAACCCATGTTGTTCATGACGATCGATTTAATCCCGATGTCAGCCAGAAAAATCAGCAGCGCTAGCCACAGCCAACGCACACCGGATTGTTTTAACGTTAATGCCTGTTGAGTCATAGATAACCTTGGTAATGAAAGAAACCAATACGATTACGCGAACTGACGTTGTTCACCATCGCCATCAATGTTAGACACGCAACGACCACAAATGGTTTCATGGCCAGCAATCGTACCCACATCATCGGTATGGTGCCAACAGCGCTCGCATTTCTCGGCATCGACTTTACTCACCTCAACCCATAGACCATTAATCTCAGTGGCTTGGGCAAGCGCACTTTTTTCACTCAACGATTTGACTTCAGCTTTAGACGTTAACAAAACAAACCGTAACTCGTTATGCAGTCGCTTAAGCTTAGCGGCCAGTGCATCATCGACAAACAAAGTAACTTGCGCTTGTAACGAACCACCAATCACTTTTTCATTTCGAGCATTTTCGAGTAGCTTATTCACCGCACCACGAACGTGTTGGATATCGGTCCAAAATGCGTTGTTAAACGTTTCACTTTCGTCTAAACCAACCAGACCTTGATACCATTCGCTGGTAAAGACAAATTGACCGCGTGCTTGACCGTCAGCTTGCTTGGCTGGCATCGCGTGCCAAATCTCATCGGCTGTGAATGACATGATCGGTGCCATCCAACGTACTAACGCTTCCACGATATAATACAAGGCCGTTTGGCAGCTACGCTGCGCATGGCTACCGCGTTTTGCCGTGTATTGGCGATCTTTGATCACATCTAAATAGAATGAACCCATTTCAATTGAACAGAAATGCATTAAACGCTGTACGACTGCATGGGTGTTGTATTCATCGTAAGCTTTGATGATCTCTTGCTGCGCAGCCAATGCACGACCGACAGCCCAACGATCCAATGCCACCATTTCCTCAACAGGGATCATATCCGTCGCAGGATTAAAGCCATTAAGGTTAGCGAGGAAGAAACGAGCCGTATTGCGAATTCGGCGATAAGCATCGGCGCTGCGTTTTAAAATTTCATCAGACACCGCCACTTCACCAGTATAATCGGTCGACGCTACCCACAGACGTAAGATATCCGCACCTAATTTATTGGTGACATCTTTCGGCGCAACCACGTTACCAATCGATTTAGACATTTTACGTCCTTGACCATCAACCACAAATCCATGGGTTAACACCTCTTTATAAGGTGCTTTACCTTTCATTGCGACCGATGAGATCAATGACGATTGAAACCAACCGCGATGCTGATCCGAACCTTCAAGGTACATGTCAGCTTGTGCTCCGTTAAACTCAGGACGAGTATCAACAACCGCATAATGAGTTACGCCTGAATCGAACCAAACATCCAATGTATCCAGTACTTTTTCATACTGTTCAGCGTCAGCACCCAAGAGCTCAGCAGTATCGACATCCCACCACGCTTGAATGCCTTTTTGCTCAACCAACTGTGCAACTTTCTCAATTAAAGCAGGCGAGTTAGGATGTAATTCTGCCGTCTCTTTATGCACAAATAGAGCAATCGGAACGCCCCAAGTACGCTGACGAGAAATACACCACTCAGGACGGCCTTCAATCATACCTTCAATACGGCTTTGACCCCAATCTGGCATCCATTTTACGCCTTTGATTTCACTTAAGGCTTGTTCACGAAGACCCGCTTGATCCATCGAGATAAACCATTGAGGCGTCGCACGGAAAATGATTGGCGTTTTATGGCGCCAGCAATGTGGATAGCTGTGCTCATAAGCATGGTGATGCAACAACGCACCTTTTTCTTTCAATACTTCAACCACCGCATCGTTGGCTTTAAAGACATGTTGTCCTGCAAACAGTTCGGTATCTGAAAGATAAACCCCATTTGAACCGACAGGGTTGGCAACTTCAAGACCGTATTTTTGACCAACGGCAAAGTCTTCTTGACCGTGTCCTGGCGCAGTATGCACCACACCCGTCCCCGACTCGGTCGTCACATGATCGCCCAAAATGGCGGGAACCGTAAAATCATAGAATGGATGGTTAAACTGAGTGAGCTCAAGCTCGGCACCTGTGGCAAAGCCAAGATTATGGAAGTGCTCAATACCAGCGCGATCGATGACTTGCTTAGCAAGGTCAGAAGCAACAATGATTCGCTCAGGTTGCTCACCTTCAACTTGGATCAATACATATTCTAAATCATTGCGTAAACAAACCGCACGGTTAGCTGGCAGTGTCCATGGTGTGGTAGTCCAAATCACAATCGAAACCGGCCCATGACCTTGATGCCCCTCTGATAAGCCAAATTTTGCTAGTAAGCTGGCTTCATCAGTAGCACGAAAACGGACATCAATCGACGGCGATACTTTGTTCTTATACTCAACTTCTGCTTCAGCCAACGCCGAGCCACAATCGGTACACCAGTGAACCGGTTTAAAGCCCTTAAGCAGATGGCCATTATCGGCAATTTTACCTAACGCACGGATAATGTTCGCTTCAGTGGAAAAATCCATTGTCCGGTAAGGTTTATCCCATTCACCAAGAATGCCTAACCGTTTAAAACTCTCTTTTTGTCCTTCAACTTGCCCCGCCGCATAGTCACGACATTTTTCGCGAAACTCTGCCGCCGTCACTTTTTGACCCGGTTTACCGACTTTTTTCTCAACCATTAATTCAATCGGTAAGCCATGACAATCCCACCCAGGGATATAGGGCGCATCAAAACCTGATAACGTTTTGGATTTAATAATAATGTCTTTAAGAATCTTATTGAGTGCGTGACCAATATGAATGTCGCCGTTGGCATAAGGAGGGCCATCGTGCAGGACGAAAGATTTTTTGCCTTGTTTCGCTTGACGGATTGCTCCGTACAGATCTTCTTTGTACCAACGTGCTAGCATTTCTGGCTCACGTTTAGCCAGATCGCCACGCATTGGAAACCCTGTTTCAGGTAAGTTCAGGGTATCTTTATATTCACTCATCGATTCTTAATTCCGTTGTATTGGGCGACGTTAGACATTATACGAATCGGTGGAATCAACCGATTCGCTGTAAAGCTGCTGCAGCCACACCCTTGCTGCCTCAGCATCCAATTCAATTTGCTGTTTCAGTGCATCAAAAGATGCAAATTTTTGCTCATCACGCAACTTGTGCAATAAAGCCACTTCAAGTTGCTTACCATATAGATTGCCTTGAAAGTCAAAAAGATGCACTTCAAGTTGTTGCCGAACACCATTGACTGTCGGACGTTGACCAATATTCGCGACGCCGCCCAAAGGCAATGTCGAAAGACCATAGACCTCAACCACGTAAACACCAGAAACCGGTGATACGCATCGTTTAAGAGGAATATTTGCCGTTGGAAAACCAATCGTTCGCCCCAGTTTACGACCGTGCGAAACACGACCACTGATACTGTAGGCTCTGCCTAACATCGTATCGGCCGTTGCAAGTTGATCGCTGGCCAATGCTTCTCTGATTAAGGTACTACTGACACGTGACTGCTGAACACAAAAACTTTGTGTACTGACAACCTCGAAACCGTATTGCTCACCGGCTTGACGTAGCATCGCAAAATCACCTTTGCGACCTTGTCCAAAACAGAAATCATCACCAACAACCAGAAACTTAACACCCAATTGCCCGACCAACAAGTCACGGATAAAAGCCTGCGCTTCTAAATTAGCAAAACGGTGGTTAAAATTAACGCACAGTAAGCGATCAATGCCTAATTTCCCTAACTGAACAAACTTATCTCTTAAACGAGTAAGCCTTGCGGGAGCTTTCGATGTTAAAAACAGCTCCATGGGCTGCGGTTCAAAAGTCATCACCACGGAAGGCAAATTCAGCTGTTTGGCTCGCTGAGAAACTTGGCTTAATACTTGTTGATGACCAAGATGCACGCCATCAAAGTTACCGATAGTTAGCACACAACCATGATGATGAGGCTTGATATTATGAATACCGCGGATCAATTCCATTGGGATAAACTTAAAACCTATTATTCTTAATGGTACCGACACCCGATCGCAAAACAGACTGGCGCAAGTGAATCTCAACCATCATTAACGGTAAGAAACACACACCACCAGCACGATTAGAACTGACGATCAGCAGGGCATCTCTAATATGGATATAAAACCGACGGATTATACCTTAATTGTCATTAATCTGTCGCCGCTTTTAAATCTTTTAAACGTATCCCTAACAATAAGGCCGTTAACAAATAGGCAACCGCTCCGAGTACAATCAACCAACATAAAGTCAATGCTCGTTCAGTTAAACTCCACTTGAGCCAATCGGCCATGGAATCCAACTGCCAATAAATCGCCATGACCATCACAGCACCAGCAATAACTAAACGAGCAATAAATGCTAGCGTTTGGGTGGTCACTTTATACACGCCTTGCTGATGCAATCCGCGATAAAGTAGTGCCATATTAATGAATGCCGATAAGGCCGTCGCTGCCGCTAAACCGACATAACCAAAAGGCCAAGCAAAAATTGCATTGAAAATAATATTACTCAACATAGCTACAATGCCATAGCGAACCGGGGTTTTAATGTCTTGTCGTGAGTAATACCCCGGCGCTAAGACCTTAATTAACATAAAGTTTAATAAGCCCGTTGAATAAGCAAACAAAGACAGTGACGCCTGTTGAACATCATGAGCAGAAAACTCACCACGCATAAAAAGCACCATCAACATGGGTTTGGCTAACACCATCAATCCGAGCATCGCCGGAATACCCAGTAAGATGACCATTCTGACCCCCCAATCCATGGTCTGCGCAAAACCAGCTTGATGGGCATCGACATGTTTACGGGATAAAGCTGGTAAAATCACGGTTGCAATAGCGATTCCGAATAAACCAAGCGGAAATTCAAGTAAACGATCGGAATAATAAAGCCAACTGATCGAACCCGTTTGTAAGAAACTGGCAATAAAAGAGTCAAATAGCAGGTTAATTTGGCTAACAGATACCCCAAAAAGTGCTGGAATCATCAATGTACGAATTTTAACCACACCGGGATCTTTCCAAGCCCATTTCGGCCTAACTAACATACCTGCTTGGATCAAAAATGGCAGTTGGAATAGAAATTGGACTAAACCGCCCAAAAACACACCTATTGCCAAACCGATTTCTGGTTTAGCGAGATTAGGCGAAATATACCAAGCAGATAAAATCATCATTACATTAAGAAATACCGGCGTAAAAGACGAGACGGCAAATTTTCCTAACGTGTTTAGTACCGCCCCAGAAAGCGCGACAAAGGTAATAAACCATAAATAAGGGAACGTGATTTTAAGTAATAGGCTAGCCAACTCAAACTTTTCGGCAGCAGGACCTCCCGATAACCAATCTAAAAACCAGCCAGCGCCGAATAGCGCCGTTACGACACCGGAAAACAGTACACCGATTAAAGTCACGATCGTCACTAACAAACCAAGAGTACCAGAGACTTTGGCAATCAACTCTCGCGTTTTCTGTTTGTCTCCCGCAGCATGGTATTCCGTTAAGACAGGAACAAAAGCTTGCGAGAAAGCCCCTTCAGCAAATAGACGGCGTAAAAAGTTGGGGATACGATTAGCAAAGAAAAACACATCGGCACTCGCTCCCGCTCCCATTAAATTGGCCACGACAATATCCCGCACCAGTCCCAATACTCGGGAAATAAAGGTCATAGTACTGACGACAATACCAGACTTGAGTAAGCGTTTACTCACAGTAACCTCGAAGAAAAAACCTGAATATAAATACAAAGAATGAGTAGAGCGCATAAGCCGCCCTTCTCGCCAACTTACCTGAACAATCACGCTCCCAAGCGAGGGTAACCACTGGATGAAGGATAATATCGCGTAATCTTAAATAAGAATGTCAGGATGAGATCAGATAAGTATTAGCATTGCCCAAAAAATACTGTTAGAATCCACGCCATCTTAACCGTGAAAGCCTTGTGATACCAAACTTGTTTGGTTTAGACGGGTTTTTGCACAAATCATTTGACATTTAAGTGCAAATAAGGGATATTTCCGGCCCTTAAATTGTCACCGAACTAAAGTTTTTGGGAGTTAGACCCTTGGCAAATAACAAATCTGCTAAGAAGCGCGCTATCCAATCTGAAAAACGTCGTCAGCACAATGCTAGCCGTCGTTCAATGATGCGCACTTATATGAAGAAAACAGTTGCTGCAATTGCTGCTGGCGACAAAGAAGCTGCAACTGCTGCGTTTGCTGTAGTTACACCAATCCTTGACCGCATGGCGACTAAAGGCCTTATTCATAAGAATAAAGCAGCTCGTCATAAGTCTCGTTTCTCTGCTGCGATTAAAGCTCTATAATAGAACTTGATATCCATCAGTGATAAAAAAACCGGCTAAGGCCGGTTTTTTATTTATCTAACAACTTTGATTTTTCACTCTGTTGATCATAACAAAATCTTTTTTGTCATGGGGGCATCGTTTTTCATTTCCATTCAATCAAAGTCGAGTAACATCCTGTCAGCGAGCGCAATATAAACCATGTAAAAGCTCAATCATTGCTTTTACTTCATTACTGCTCAAGGTATAAAATACCGTTTGCGCCTCTTTGCGCGTCTCAACTAAGCCATCCCGTCTTAGCCAAGCTAGGTGTTGTGACAACGCAGACTGACTCAACTCTAATTTGCTGCATAACTCACCAACGGAAAGTTCTTGATTGTGCAACAAACAAAGAATTTGTAGCCGCCTCTCATTGGCCATGGCTTTTAATAACACCACTGCCTGAGCGGAGTTTTGTTCCATTTGTTCTAGGTTCATGAGTAAGCCCCTTTAAAAATAACAACTTAAACAAACTGACCTTAACGTGCTATCCGCCACAGTAAAAGTGAAGCCATTCAGCGTACGCTCAACAACTTATTATTTTGACGATGAGTTATAACTCTTAAGAGGCAAATCAACACTGCAGTTCGTTTAAATATATTGGCGCATCCAAGATCAGAACGAGCCTGCTATAGATTGACCAATCTGACAGATAGTAATCTATTTATTAACAATAATATACACCCAAACAAATCGAAAAAGTCCTGCATCGCGAATTAAGATAAGCGTTCCATTCACGCGTGATTATTTAAAAAAATGACTAAAATCAGCATCACAGACACTCTTCACTGCGGGGTGTTGAATCATTCTTTCCGCAAAAATCACGTAATATTCTTCTTTAATTTCTTCTAAACGACTCAGTAAATGTAAAGGACCTTCCTGCTCCATCTCTGAACGTAATAAAAGCGGAGCCATAAAAATCACATCCGGATGATACAAAGCAAATGCCTTCATTAAAGCCGCATCATCAAACTCTCCCAGAATATTCGGCTGCATACCTTGACGATCAAACCACTGCCTCACTTTACGTCCCATCGCCGTACGTCCTCCGGGAAGCAACAGTTTACGCTGAGTGAGTACGGCAGGATATTGGCCACGCTCTACCGCTCCACTGGAGAAAAACCCCATGTGGCTTTCACCTAATTTTTTGCTGAATAAACCAGGGCTCTGACTCGAATCAACCGGACAATCGGAAAGGATCATATCCAATTTATGCTGAGATAATTGTTCCAGCAGTAACTCGTGGGTCGATTCAAAACAACGCAAATGAATTCGATTGTCTTCCGGTACGGTGCTCATCAAAATTTTACTGACTAAACGTTTAGAAAGCGCATCAGCAACCCCGACATCGAAGAGCACATTGGATCGCTGGCTATAATTAACAATATCAAGCATCTCATAGCTGAGTCCAAACATCCGATCAGCGTATTTAAACACCAACTGCCCCAACTCGGTTGGCTCTATACTGCGACCATTACGCTTAGTTAACTTCCCCGCTAACCTATCTTCTAGCGCTTTTATTTGCCCCGTTACAGTTTGGGGAGTAAGAAAAAGTGCATCAGCCGCTTTAGTAACCGAGCCTTGCTTACAGACCATCCAAAAATAGTAGAGATGATTATAATTAAGATGTGACATGGCGTACTCAATCAATATATGGTGCGTCTGTTATAACAAACTCAGCTCTTACCAGCAAACACTTCGGTTTAACCGAAACATTTACTAAAACATTCTTCATTTTAACGAATTAAAAAAAACAAACCGTCATCGTTCAGACATAAAGAGCATCATTTTCTCGACGAAAACACATCCAGATACAAATTCAAAAACTCAATAATATTATCTAGTTAATAAAGAAATAAGACCTTAAAATCCATCATATTAACCAAACACTGACTTAACCCCTCCTTTGTAATATTACTGAAATATTTGTCATCTAACATCGCGGGCAGATTCAACAACAGACCTCAAATACTTATCCGGTCAATGGAGAACCCCATGATAAACCAAGCGACATCCACAGCGGTGCCAAGCTTAGCAATGACACGTTGGCTACGCTGGATTAACTTGGCACTGATGCTCTATCTATTGTTACTCGCCGTAGCAATGGTCGGCAGCGGATTTAAATGGTCAACGGGAGAGCATGCCAAAGCGCTCTTTGCCTTTGCCGCTCACCCTATCGCCGGTTTAATGATTGGCTTAGTCGCCACAGCCTTAATTCAATCATCCAGTACCGTCACCTCAATTATTGTCGGTTTAGTCGCGGGAGGGTTACCCGTTGAGATTGCCATTCCGATGGTCATGGGTGCCAATATTGGTACAACCGTCACCAACACACTGGTTAGCTTAGGCCATGTTCACTGTAAGCATGAGTTTAAACGAGCATTTGCTAGCGCAACCATTCATGATTTTTTCAATTTGCTCGCCGTACTTATTTTCTTACCTTTAGAGATGATGTTTGGGATTTTCGAAAAAATCTCTTATTGGCTAGTATCTCCTCTTATGTCAACGGGTGATATGAGCGTCAAAGGCCTCGATTTTATTGGTCCAGTGACTAAACCTATCGTTAATGGGCTGCAAGACCAGCTTAGCGTATTCGGTAATGTCTGGGGCGGGGTTAGCATGATTGTACTCGGGATCAGTATTATTTTTGTCGCGATACTGATGATGGGTAAATTAATGAAAAAACTGATGGTCGGCCCCGCTCGCGATATTTTGAAAAGCGCGATAGGCAAAGGTCCTTTACATGGTATCGCTTCAGGTACCGTCGTTACGGTTTTGGTCCAATCATCCACCACCACGACAACCTTGATCGTACCTTTGGTTGGCTCAGGAGTGTTAAAAGTTCGTGATGTTTATCCTTTCACCCTTGGGGCCAACATCGGAACTTGTATTACGGCGCTCCTAGCCGCAACCGCGGTCTCTGGTGAATTTGCGGTCTTTGCCTTACAAATTGCTTTAGTGCATTTGGTGTTTAATATCAGTGCAACACTCTTAATCTTTGGCATTCCATTTTTACGTGAGCTTCCACTGAAAGGAGCAGATTGGATTTCAGACCGTGCGGTAAAGAATAAAGCTTCGGTTGCACTCTATTTATTCATGGTCTTTGTTCTTCTTCCTGGATCGGTTCTCACACTGACAACCTAGTCCTTAGCGTTATCGACTACGCCAAAACAACAAAGCCGCCAAAGCATAGTGCTTGGCGGCTTTGTTATTATTCATCGACTCATGTTTCAATCAACGCTTCACCAAGACTCACCACGCTTATCTTTAGTGATCGTCTTTCTCGGCGTTGGCTCTTATCTCACGCTACACATAGATAAGAACCCACCACTAGACTGAGAAAGGATATTGAATCGGATCATGATGCTGATAATCGGTCACCGAGAAATCATCAAGGGTTACCCATGTTTCTAAATCTTCCAGTGAACGAATCTCTGGATTAATGTGGAACTGGGCAGCCGGTAATGGGTGACGCTTTAATTGAACATCACGCATTAATTCCAGTTGGTCTTCATAAATGTGCGCGTTAACAATTTTATGGTAAGCCAAGCCCGGTTTTTTACCGGTAATTTGCGCCATAACTGCCAAAAAAACATACACTTGAACCATGTTAAAATTCAGTCCAAGCGGGACATCACACGATCGTTGAGTGCTGTTTAGATAGAGTGTATCGCCCAACAAAGAAAAGTGATGACTATACATACACGGCCGCAAACAGCCCATGTGAAACTCACCCGGATTGTAAAAATTGAGAATTTCTCCTCTATCGTCAATACCGCGCGTTAAGTCATCAACAATTTTTTTCAGTTGGTCAATATGGCCACCATCGGGTTTAGTCCATGCTCGCCCTTGAACGCCATAAACTCGCCCCATATCATCTTCACCTTGACGATAAGGATTAGCGAGCCAAGCCGCGTTCATATTCGCATTCGCATCCCATGTTTTGGTACCTAGCTGACGAAAATCTGCGGCACTGTCATAGCCACGAATATAGCCAAGCAACTCAGCAACCGCTGATTTCCAAAAACTCTTTCGTGTCGTGACTAAGGGAAACTGATTATTTGCGACATCATAAGTGAGATCGGCATTAATCACGGTCAGACAGCGTTTACCGGTTCGTTCGTTCTCAACCCAGATGCCTTGATCAACAATTCTCTGGCAAAGGTCTAAATACTGCTTCACTTTACAACCTTACTTTTTTGCGGACTATCTTGATACATTTGGCGTTGATACGCCCATACCATTAATATCATTCCGAAGATAATCATCGGCGTAGATAGAATTTGTCCCATGGAGATCACATCACCAAACAAACCGAGTTGCACATCCGGTTCGCGAACAAACTCGACAAGGAAACGGAATGTACCATATCCGATCAAAAATAGCCCAGAAACGGCGCCTAGAGGACGCGGCTTTTTGATAAACCAATTTAAAATAAAAAACAGTACAATCCCTTCTAAAACCAATTCATAAAGTTGCGATGGATGGCGCGGTAATGGCCCCCCATTCGGGAAAACAAACGCCCAAGGAACATCGGTCACTCTTCCCCACAGTTCAGAGTTCATGAAGTTACCGAGCCTCCCCATGCCTAAACCGAACGGCACTAAAGGAGCGACAAAATCAGCAACACCAAAAAAAGTACGTTGCTGACGACGAGCGTACCAGAACATCGCCGTTATCACGCCCAGTAAACCACCGTGGAAAGACATTCCACCAGTCCATACTTTAAACAGATACAAGGGATCGGCTAAGAAAAGTTCAAAGTTATAGAAAAGAACATAACCAACTCGTCCTCCAATCACGACCCCTAAAAAGCCAGCAAAAAGCAAATCTGAAACCTGCTCACGCGTCCAACCGCTGCCTGGCTTATCGGCTCGACGATTAGCTAACCACATCGCAAATAAGAAGCCAAATAAATACATCATTCCGTACCAGCGCACAGAAAGTGGACCGATAGAAAACAACACCGGATCAATATTAGGAAAAGTAAGATAGCCTTGAGACATAAAGTAACGTTCTCTGTCTTAGATAAAAAGTTATTGCAACAACATCGTTATTGCTACGAGCATCAGGAAAAAAGCAAAAAAACGTTTTAACGTGACCGTCGGTAATCGTGACGCTAATTTTGCTCCGATCCGAGTAGTCAAGATTGAGGTGGAAGCAATGGCTAATAATGCAGGAAGATACACATAACCTAAGCTGTACTCAGGTAAGTTTTCGACTCGATAACCATGCAAAATAAAACCTAACATACCAGAAATGGCAATCACCAAACCACACACCGCCGATGAACCCACTGCTTTGCGCATCTCAACGCCGTGGTGATTGAGGAAAGGCACAGTCAATGATCCGCCGCCAATTCCCGCTAACGTAGAAATAATCCCGATCCCATTCCCTGATAATAACGTCACTATTGCTCCCGGCATCGGCCGTGTTGAACGGGCTTGCATCGAAGAACGCACCATCTGCAGCGCGAGAGCTAAAACGATAACACCAAATACTTTAGGTAGATAATGGCTCGGTATCCACTCGGCAACCACTGAGCCTAAAAAACCACCAGTAAGCACGCCCGGCAGCAGCCATTTAACAACAAATAAATCGATATTACCCAATTTAAGATGATTCAACGCAGAGGAAATAGAGGTGATGATGATCGTCGCTAAAGAGGTCGCCAGAGCAATATGCATAACAATCTCTGGATTAATACCCATTTTCGGTAACAAAAACAGCAGGGCAGGAACCACTAATAGCCCACCACCAATGCCCAATAAACCAGCCAACAATCCAACGACAGAACCTAATATAATTAGCAGAAGAATGAACTCAATACCCACAGTGGCGTCCTATTTGTTTATTTTTTACCAGCCCGCACAAATCCAGCGAAGCCTTTCGTTTCAAAATGGGTGAGCATCATATTATAAATGTCATGACCATACGATTGCATCAAGGCTTTATCAGCCAATAACTGTAATTCACGCCTTGCCGAATGGCGAACCAAATACTTTACTTTAGCCACATTCGATGCGTTCATACTCAGAGTTGAGTAGCCTAAACCGATGAGTAATAAAGCACCAAAAGGATCCCCCGCTAGCTCACCACAGACACAGACAGGTAAAGAATACTGCTGACAGGTTTGCGAAATTTGTTTCAATGCCATAATCACTGCAGGATGCATTGAATCATAGACATCAGAAACGTGAGTATTGTTCCTATCAACCGCTAAAAGATACTGCGTTAAATCGTTGGTTCCTACTGAAATAAAATCGACTTTCTTAGCAATCAATGGCAATAGATAGAGCATGGAAGGCACTTCAAGCATAATACCGATTTTAGGTCTGACAATGCTGGCATCGACTTTGATCGATTCTTGATAGGCTTGCTCGATAAATCGCCTCGCATCATCAAGCTCTTTTACCCCAGAAATCATCGGCAACAAAATACGCAAATTATCATGGCCACTACTGGCTCGCAGCATCGCTCGTAATTGAATTAAGAAAATATCGGGGTGATCTAAAGTAAAACGAATACCACGCCAGCCTAAAAATGGATTATCTTCATCAATGGGTAAATAAGGAAGCGGTTTATCACCACCAATATCTAAGGTCCGCATCACGACGGGCTGCTCGGGATAGCCTTCAAGGACCGCTCGATATTGCTGAATTTGCTCTTCTTCAGAAGGTAAACGCTGTTGAAGTAAAAAAGAAATTTCGGTGCGATAGAGCCCGATACCATCAATGCCTTGGTTAATGGCAATATTCGTATCAGCGCTTAACCCCGCATTTAATAGTAACTCAATCTGCACACCATCTTCGGTTAATGCGGGCTCTAAAATGGCCTCATTGACCATTTGTGCCAATTGTCGCTCTTCATAAGCCAGCGCACGATATTCAGCGAGAATAGGCTTACTAGGAGAAAGATATAACTTACCACTGTAACCATCAACAATCGCTTTTTTGCCATTCACTTGCTTTAAGTTCAGTGACACACCCATCACCGCTGGAATACCCAACGCGCGAGATAAAATGGCGGCATGTGAATTGGCTGCCCCCTCTAAAGAGACCACGGCCAATAACTTATCTTTTGGTAACCCCGCCAGTATCGATGCGGTTAGCTCTCGCACCACTAAGATAATCGGTTTATCTAACTGCTGCTGTTCATGTTCTGTATTGTAAAGAAAATAGAGTAACCGCTGCCCCAGTTCACGTATGTCTTGTGAACGCTCACGCAAATAAGCATCGGACATACGAGCAAAGCGGTTGGAATAGCTTTCGACAACTTGGCGCACCGCCCAGTCAGCGCGATCACCTTTCAGAACTTGCGCTTTCAGATCATTACGCAACATCGGATCATTGAGTAAGTGGGTAAATAAATCGAAAATCGCCAGCGCTTCTTTATTGATATCGTTATCAAGCTTTTTACGTAACTTACGAAAATCATTCAACGCATTTTCAATTGCCCGCGTTAACCAAGCTTGTTCTCTCTCTTTATCTAAGGTTGAGGCGGGAGAGACGTCTGTTAACTGCGGTTGAGAGTCATCCCACCATAACTCACCAATCGCGACTCCCGTTGAAGCAGCGATGCCACTGACAGACTGTTGTTTCTTAGATAACAGCCAGTGTCCTTGCGTTTGTGAGTGGGCAATGATCACCGCTAACTGAGCCGCCAGCGTCACCAAGAAAGAGACTTCCATCTCGCTAAACAGACGGGGCGATTTTTGCTGTACCACCAAAACTCCCAACACTTGTTTACGATAAATGATGGGCGTACCAAGAAAAGAGTGATAAACCTCCTCTCCCAGTTGTTTAAAATATTTAAAATTAGGATGTTGTGACGCTTTAGCAAGGTTAATCGGCTCAGCGGTGCGTTTGACTAAACCCACTAAGCCTTCATCAAAGCCAATATGAATTTTATCGCCTTTGAATTTTAACCCTTGCGTCGCCATTAACTCGAGGCGAGACATCTCTTCATTTGCTAAGTAGACCGTACAACACTCGGTGCTCATCGCTATGCACGTCTGTTTGACAAAAATATCCAATGCTTGATAAACATCTTCCACTTTTGATACTTGTTCAACAATATCCCTTAGCTGAGAGAGCATGTTATCCCCTACGGTTTTTTCGTTTACCTTTTATTTTACGTTCCTTAAACGGCATGGCTAAAGAGACAAACTCTTTCATTGCTCGCCGATAAACATCACGCTTAAAAGACACAACTTGCCTAACTGGATACCAATAGCTTACCCAGCGCCAACCATCAAATTCAGGGGTACTACCGCGTTGCATGTTGATTTTTGATTCATCACATTCCAGACGCAGTAAGAACCATTTCTGTTTTTGTCCAATACAGACAGGTTGAGAGTCCCATCGCACTAAGCGTTTTGGTAATTTGTATCTTAACCAATGACGACTAGTGGCAATGACTTTGACATCTTTCTTCGTTAAACCAACCTCTTCGTAAAGCTCCCTAAACATTGCTTGTTCGGGAGATTCACCCTCATCAATTCCCCCTTGAGGAAACTGCCATGAGTGTTGTCCATATCGTTTCGCCCAGAATACCTGACCATGGTTGTTACAAATCACAATACCTACATTGAGTCGGTAACCATCGCCATCGATCACTGGCAAACCTCTCATAAAATCTTAATGATGTTGATTTTTCCACATATCCCCAGCAGGAGCAAACGAACTCGTGTGATTCAGGCGAGATTTATTAACGATCAAGAGAAAACTGCATAACTTTCACTCATTCCTATAGTTATCAACAACAGAATGAGAGACAGAGCACATTTATTCACGTTTTCTGTGAATAACCATGTGAAGAAAACGAAGAGCTAGGAAAGAAATGCTACATTTAATCCTATCATTAAACCGACAACAAAAAATAAAACGAGAAATAAACCTTAAAAAACAAAAAGATGAAAATAATTAAAATATAACACTTAGAATATCGAGGGAAAGATCAAACGTATAACTACGCCGCTCAAAGATCCATCAAATGTGTGGTTATCCACACTTGAATGAATTTATCAGCCTAACATTGGTTTTTCATCGCTCATATCGCTAGTGAAAACCCTGTTTATTCATACATGAATTAGATAAACCCTAACTATCGACGATTATTTAGGTTCGGTTGTGGATAACTTTTAATGATGATCTTTTCATCACTTCATCGTAAAGAGTCTATTACTCCCGGAAAGGAGTTTTTGTTACACTAGGACTTTTACCTCAGTGCCTTTCCTATGCCATTAGAACCTAAAAGTGAACAAGAGCTTCTTTATCGAGCACAACACATTGCAGGACTGAGTTTTGCAGAACTTGCTGAGCATGCGCGGATTCCAGTTCCTGCGGATCTAAAAAAAGATAAAGGTTGGGTGGGTCAACTATTAGAGTGGCATTTAGGCGCAAGTGCTGGCAGTAAACCGCAACAAGACTTTGCCGATTTAGGTATCGAGCTAAAAAGCATTCCGATTGGTTATACTGGTAAGCCTCTTGAAACCACCTTTGTGTGCGTCGCACCGTTAACCGGTGTCCAAGGACTGACATGGGAAAATAGTCATGTCCGGCAAAAATTGTCGCGGGTGTTATGGATCCCTGTTCAAGGAGAGCGGGAGATCCCGTTAGCGGAACGTCGAGTAGGATCGCCTCTGATTTGGAGCCCTTCAGCTACAGAAGAAGCACAATTAAAAGCCGATTGGGAAGAATTGATGGAGTTTATTGTACTCGGTAAAATTGCTGACATTACCGCAAGACATGGTGAAGTATTACAACTTAGGCCGAAAGCCGCTAATAGCCGAGCGTTAACCGAAGCCTATGGCGCCAATGGTCGCCCTATCCGAACGTTGCCACGTGGTTTTTATCTGCGTACTCAATTTACCGCGCAAATACTCCAACAGCATTATCTGTATTAAGCCATGCTCACCAAACTGTCAACGGGTGATCCCTTCTCTTCTACGTTTAAGGTGAAACGGGCAGTGACTTTACCCTATCCCTTGGATTATAGTGGAATCAATCTATTCAGTTTCTATCTCCCGAAATCCTGAGCGTTTACGACAAACGAGGACTTTCCGTCCCTCGGTTTTACGAAGCGCCGACTAGAGGTAAGGGAGCTTAACGGTAACAAGGAAGTACAATGCAATATACAAAATTACCGCATTCAACATTAGAAATAAGTAAAATTTGCTTAGGTACCATGACGTTTGGTGAACAAAATGATCAAGCACAGGCCTTTCAGCAACTCGATTACGCTCTTGAACGTGGCGTCAATTTTATCGACACGGCTGAGATGTACCCTGTCCCACCCAGCGCAAAAACCCAAGGCCTAACCGAAGAGTACATCGGCCGCTGGTTAGAGAAATCGGCGAAACGCGAAAAAGTCGTTCTCGCCACCAAAGTGGCAGGCCCACGTAGTGTCAGTTATATTCGCGATAAAATGGCTCTGGATCATCGTAATATTCATCAAGCGATCGACGATAGTTTACGTCGCTTAAAAACTGATTATATCGATCTCTACCAATTACACTGGCCGCAACGTCAAACCAATACCTTTGGTCTCCTCAATTACCCTTATCCAGAAACTCAAGAAGAGATCACCTTGATCGAAACCCTAGAAGCAATGAACGATTTGGTTCGGATGGGAAAAGTACGTTACATCGGCGTTTCAAATGAAACACCTTGGGGATTAATGACGTATCTTCGTCTGGCGGAGAAACACGATTTACCACGCATGGTCTCTATCCAAAATCCTTACAACTTACTGAATCGTAGTTTTGAAGTCGGGCTTTCAGAGATAAGTCATCACGAAGGCGTTAAGTTACTGGCCTACTCTCCATTGGCATTTGGTGCCTTGAGTGGTAAATATTTACATGGTGCACGCCCTAGTGGTGCACGCTGTTCTTTATACGAACGTTTTCAGCGTTATTTCACGCCACAAGGAATAGCCGCGACACAAGCGTATGTTGATTTAGCGCATGAGTTTGATTTGGATCCCGCACAGATGGCGCTGGCTTTTGTTAATCAAAGACCGTTTGTCGCCGCTAATATCATTGGGGCAACGACGCTTGAGCAATTAAAAGCCAATATTGATAGCGTAGAGGTTGTGCTGAGCGAAGAGCTGCTTGGTAAAATCAACCAGATTGCCATTCAATACTCGAATCCCTGCCCATAAACGCGATACAGCACCGTTAGGTTCTTTTTCAGGAACCTAACGGCTGACCACTAAAAAATCGAATCAGAGAGTAAGCCATGCTTATTCAAGAGACGATACATGGTCGCTCGGGATATGGCCAACTCTCTTGCCGCATGAGTGATTTGTCCTCGATGAGACTCTAACGCTTGGACTAATGCCTCTCGCTCTGAACGCTCTTTAATACTTTTTAACGTCCTTTTACTTTCACGTTTAGGTAGGTCAAGCTGCGTTTCATCAAGCATGATCGAATCAGACATCAATACCATTCGCTTAATTTGATTCATTAACTCACGTACGTTACCCGGCCAATCATATCGCTCCATACTTTGTAGCGCCTGCTCAGAAAAGCTGCGGGCTTGCGCGTTGTACTCTTTGGAGTACTCCTTTAAAAAATGGCCAGCAAACAGTGCAATATCACTCGCTCGCTCTCGCAAGCTAGGCACATTAATCCGCAGTACATTAATGTAATGATAGAGCTCTTCATTAAAATCACCATCAATCAAGGCTTTTTCAATATCAGTCGTATGGGTGGCTAGAATTCTGACATCCACCGCCTTTGCACCAATTGACGCCGGCAAGGTCCCTTGTTGGAAAAAATGCAATAAGTTGAGCTGTTGTCGTTTCGGTAAGGCCAAGATGTCATTGAGTAATAGTGTCCCCTGATGAGCTTTCGCTAAAAGAGGGGGGATTGAATCGGGATGTCCGATACCAAATAACTCGGCTTCAAGTTGATGTTCGGGTATGGCTCGGCAATTAACACTGACAAAAGGTTGATGAGCGCGAGAAGAGGTATTATGAATGGCTCTGGCGACCCTTTCTTTACCGACTCCATTTTCGCCGGAGATAAGAATACTGACATCCGTTGGCCCGATGCGTTTAATTTGATCGCGTAACCGTTTAATTGGCAGTGATTCTCCCAATAAGTCCATTTGGTTATTAATACCGTAGTTCGGCCATACTTTTTTTTCTAATTGCAGCATACCCAGTTGATGGCCAATGGTACTCAGTAATTGAGCATCAGGGATTGGCGCGGTAAAAAAATCGATACAGAAATTGACGATAAACTGGCAAATCGTATCAGAGCTGAGTTGAGACTCTCGAATAAATGCCAACCAACGAACCTGCTTATGGCTACTCACCAAATTAGCGATGCCATTTAAGCTAAATTCATCATGGCTAAGATCAACAATACCAATACATGGCCCAGTATTCGTAAATTGTTGGTCTGCTTTACGCAAATCAGCACATTGCATGCAACGCCATCCGGCCTTTTCTAAAACGGTTAACCACGGTTCGTAGCTGCCCCCAACGACAATCAGCGAACCGGGAACACAATCCATCCGAAATTGAGTGCCCATCAACAGGTTTCCTTATGAGTATTATTGTTATACAGCGCTGAATTGATTGATACCCATACAGCTTGGAGATACGGTCGGCAACCAAAACGGGCTTGGTCCGCCTCTCAATACCACTAACGATGACAAAAAGCCCCGCTTAACCAATCGGATTAGCGCACCAATTGGCCAAAAAGCAAAGATCGTTTTCGCTACCTTAGCGGTACTCTAAAATAGAATCTATCTCACGAGTAAGACTATAGGAAATATCACCCATAAACGAAGGGGTAATGACGGTTTTTTTGATCGCACGGCCTTTATTACACCAATCCATTACTCGTTAACACCATCGTCAATGCATCTCCCCCCAGTATCAAGCATAAAAAAACCGCCTCGTAGGCGGTTTTCAAATCATCATCAACCATTACTGTTGTGGACGCATCGCTGGGAATAAAATAACGTCACGAATCGTATGCGTATTAGTCAATAGCATCACTAAACGGTCAATACCAATTCCTTGACCTGCCGTCGGCGGCAAACCATGCTCAAGCGCAGTAATATAATCTGCGTCGTAGAACATCGCTTCATCATCACCAGATTCTTTCGCTTCAACTTGTGATTTAAAGCGTGCATCTTGATCTTCAGCATCATTCAGTTCTGAGAAGCCGTTTGCTACTTCACGACCGCCAATGAAAAACTCAAAGCGATCAGTAAAGAATGGATTATCATCACTACGACGAGCCAATGGTGAGATATCCGCTGGATAGCCAGTAATGAATGTCGGCTGCATCAGTTTCGGCTCTGCGGTTTCACCAAAAATCTCTTCAAGAAGCTGGCCGCAAGTCCAGAAAGGTTCGACATCAACATGAACCGATTTGGCAATCGACACCATAAGATCACGATTTTGTAGATCATCTTCAGTTAATGCTTGAATTTGCGCATGCTGAGGATTGTAGTGCTTGATGGCTTCAAACATGCTCATGCGAGCGTATTTACCACCAAATTCCACGGTTTCATCACCATAAGGCATCGACGTTGAGCCGAGGACTTCAAGTGCAACCGTACTCAGTAGCTCTTCAGTGAAATCCATCAAGTCTTTATAATCCGCGTACGCCATATAGAATTCCATCATGGTGAATTCTGGATTATGGCGCGGCGACAAACCTTCGTTACGGAAGTTACGGTTGATTTCAAAAACGCGATCAAAGCCACCGACAACCAAACGTTTTAAGTAAAGCTCTGGAGCAATACGCAAATACATTGGCATATCAAGCGCGTTATGATGAGTGATAAATGGACGTGCACTGGCTCCACCAGGAATGACGTGCATCATCGGAGTTTCGACTTCCATAAACTGTTTTGAAGTCATAAAATTACGAATCGCTGACATCACTTTAGAGCGGATGACAAACGCTTGACGAGAATCTTCATTGACAATCAAATCCACGTAACGTTGACGATAACGCATCTCTTGATCGGTTAAACCATGGAATTTTTCAGGCAATGGACGTAGCGCTTTAGTAAGCAGTTCATACTGCTCAATGTTCACGTAAAGATCGCCTTTACCTGACTTATGCAAAGCGCCTTTCACCCCAATAATGTCACCAATATCAAGCCCTTGATACTTTTCTTTTAGCTCAGCTTGTACCGTTTTATCAGCATAAGCTTGAATACGACCAGACGTCTCTTGAATCACTAAAAAAGGACCACGCTTAGCCATCACTCGACCCGCGATGGAAACAACATGATTGAGTGCTTCCAGTTCTTCTTTGCTCTTCTCACCGAACTCTGCTTGTAGATCACCCGCTAAGCTATCACGACGAAAGTCATTCGGGTGACCGTTCGCCTTACAACTTTTACGAATGTGCTCTAACTTACTACGACGCTCTGCAATTAGTTTGTTTTCTTCTTGCGCGATTTGCTCTTGATTCGTTTCGTTTTGAACAGCATCAGTCATTTTGCATGTACCTTGTTTTGTCGGTAAAAAGCTTACAGACCTGATTTCAGGCTAGCTTCAATAAATTTATCTAAATCACCATCGAGAACCGCTTGTGTATTACGGTTCTCAACTCCAGTACGCAAGTCTTTGATCCGTGAATCATCTAATACGTAAGAGCGAATTTGGCTTCCCCAACCAATGTCCGATTTAGCATCTTCATTGGCTTGTTTTTCAGCATTTTGTTTTTGTAATTCCAACTCAAACAATTTGGCGCGTAGTTGCTTCATCGCTTGGTCTTTGTTTTTATGCTGAGAACGATCGTTTTGGCACTGCACCACAGTATTGGTCGGAACGTGGGTAATACGCACCGCTGATTCTGTGGTGTTAACGTGCTGACCACCAGCCCCCGATGCACGATATACGTCGATACGTAAATCTGCAGGGTTAATATCTACGGCAATATTTTCGTCAATTTCTGGGTAAACAAATGCTGAAGCAAAAGAAGTATGACGACGGCCGCCAGAATCAAACGGGGATTTACGAACTAAACGATGCACTCCCGTTTCGGTTCTTAGCCAGCCATAAGCGTAGTCCCCGATAATACGCACAGTCGCCGATTTAAGTCCAGCAACATCACCCTCGGAAACTTCAATCACTTCGGTCTTAAAGCCTTTGTCATCCGCCCAACGCAAATACATCCGCAATAGCATTGATGTCCAGTCTTGAGCTTCTGTACCACCAGAACCAGCTTGTAAATCAATGTAGCAATGCGCAGCATCGTGATCACCAGAAAACATGCGCCGAAACTCTAATTGCGCGAGTTTCGCTTCAAGCTCTTCGAGTTCAGGCAAAACTTCATCAAACGTTTCTTGATCCTGAGCTTCAATCGCCAGTTCAAGTAAACCTTCGACATCATCAACCCCCTGTTCAAGCTGGTTAATGGTTTCCACTACCGCTTGTAACGAAGATCGCTCTTTGCCTAACGCTTGTGCGCGCTCAGGTTCATTCCACACATTAGGTTGTTCAAGTTCAGCATTGACTTCTTCTAGACGCTCTTGCTTAGCGTCATAGTCAAAGATACCCCCTGAGGATCGATGTGCGCTGTGACACGTCCTGGATACGGGTTTTAATCGGATTGATTTCAAACATAGTTATTTTGACTTTATGAATAGAATTTAACCGCAGAATTCTACTGAAAAATGTGACGAAGATACAGGAAAAGTTGTCTAGAAAAAAGGCGGAGTCAACGACTCCGCCGAGGGGAAAGTTTGATTTTAGCGACAACCCGCCATTAACCATCATTAGGATGGATGGTGGTTAAGCGCTTTCGGTACCTAGAGGAGAGATTCCTCATTGACACGCTCAATCAACAGTGTCGCTAAGCGACATCATTAGAAGATTGTTCTACCACTGAGCGAGCCATAAAAAACATGCATATTAGCGCCGCTAAAGACGGTAAAACCCAACCCATACCGACATCAAACAGTGGCAACATGTCGAACATTGACATATCAAGCCCAACAACCTGAGCAGCATCAATTAAAGCAAACAAGAACGCAACCAAGGTTACGACTCGAAATGCCACTTTAGGATTAGGCATTTTGTGGCGCACAAAGGCGAGGACTACCAGAGCTATCGCGACAGGATAAAGCGCAACCAAAACTGGAATCGACAAAGCAATCAGCTGAGATAAACCAACATTAGCAACCACTGCACAAGCAACGCCATTAATCACTACCCAAGCGCGGTATGGAAGAGGCGTCAAGGAGCAGAAATAGTCAGAACATGCAGAAATAAGACCAATCGCCGTCGTTAAACAGGCTAAAAGGACGATCGTGGATAAGACTAATTGACCATAAGGACCAAATAAGGCTTGTACATATTGGCTCAATATAAAGCCACCATTGTCCGCACCACCCGCGATGGCTGAGCTGGTTGCGCCAAGATAAAACAGAGAGATGTACACCGAAGCAAGACCAAAGGCAGCAATAAAAGCTGAACTGATGAGGTATTTCGTCGTCGCACGCTGCTCGGTAATGCCCTTACTACGCAAGGCATCAACAATCAACATCCCAAACATCAAGGCTGCTAAGGTATCCATGGTGTTGTAACCTTCCAAGAAACCTTTAGTGAAAGGTTGAGTGGCATAAGGTCCAGTGGCCGGCATCCAATCACCTTGAGGGTCTAGGAATACGCCAATCGCCAACACCACAAGACCGATAAATAAGGCCGGTGTCAACACTTTACCGATCAAATCAATTAAACGCCCTTGCGACCAAGAGAAAAACATCGCTACCAAAAAGAAAAGGATCGAAAAAATAGTCAGGTGAGCTTGAGAGCTATCAGCAAAGAGCGGACTAACGGCCATTTCATAAGCAACGAGCCCGGTTCGTGGCGCAGCAAAAGCCGGACCAATAATAATGAAGATCAATACGGCAATCAGTGTCGCCACTTTGGCGGGGAGATCTTTAGTGAGGTGATTCCAACTGCCTCCAGCGATCGCCACCGCAATGATCGTCACTAAAGGCAGTCCTACCGCCGTCAATAAAAAGCCACCCATGGCGGACATCAAGTTTATCCCAGCTTGTTGACCCGCTAATGGCGGAAAGATAATGTTGCCTGCGCCTAAAAAGAAGGCAAATAGCATAAAGCCTAATGCGGCAATATCTGTTAATTTTAACGTCTGTTTCACAGATAACCCTTATATTACGTATTTAATGAATGTTGTGTGTGCATCTTTAGACAGTACAAGCCATCTAATTTTTAGTGAAGGCGAATAATGAACAACCTATCCGCATTTCGCAATAGCTAAGGGAAAAACACTACATTAATTTATACCGAAGGTTCAATAGCAGTTGAATACACTAACTTTAAAAACATTAACGGAATGATATTTCAATTATCACCCCAAATGTTCCGGTGTTGGTCAGCATAAAACACCAAACAAAAAACCAACAGTAGCTTAACTTTCTAAAAACAAATCCATAGCGATATTTAATGAATACTGATTTACCGATAACCAAAGGCTTTCATTTTAAGCAATTTACCATTGAAACAGGACACAGTGGGATGCCAGTCAGTACTGATGGCGTACTATTGGGAGCTTGGGCTTTCACCCGACCACCCGATCGTTTACTTGATATCGGTTGTGGTACTGGCTTATTAAGCTTGATGTGCGCGCAACGCTTTACCCATAGCCAAATTTGCGCCGTCGATATTGATCAGCAAGCATTTTTAGCCGCTTCAAATAATATTCGTCGCTCAGTATGGTCGTCACGCATTGAAGTGATGCATGGTGATATTAACACCTTGCGTTTTACTCAGCCGTTTGATGCCATAATTTGTAACCCGCCCTATTTTAATAGTGGGCAACCCGCTCAACAGCAAACGCGAGCGATCGCACGCCATACTGAAACACTGTCTCACCAACAATTACTAGACTGTTTCGCACAACATTTACCCCCACAAGGTACTGCCAGCTTGATTTTACCTCAGCAAGAAGGGCAGATTTTTATTGATCAAGCGCAGCAACAAGGTTGGTATTTAACCCGACTCTGTCAAGTTAGGACCGCACCACACAAACCGATTCAACGGCTATTATTTGAACTGAGCCGAACTCACCAACCATTACAAGCGAGCGAGCTGATCATTCGTGAATCCAATGACTATAGTGAAGCATTTATTCAGCTTACCCGTGCTTTTTATCTTAAGATGGTGTAATTAAAGATGTGATCTAGACGAGGATCCAACTATAATGTGCGCCCTCTATTTTAGACTATTCAGCCCGAGCCTTGCGGAGTAAATAAACTGTGACTAAAACCTTTGCTGACCTAGAACTGGATGACAATCTCCTTGATGCAATTAAAGAATTAGGCTTCGAACGCCCAACTCAAGTGCAAGAGGAGGCGATTCCCCACGCCCTGGACGGTAGAGATATTCTTGCCTCTGCTCCGACAGGCACCGGAAAAACGGCAGCGTTTGTGATTCCAGCTCTGCAATATTTACAAGATTTTCCACGTAAGAAACCGGGGCCAGCGCGTATGCTGATCCTAACCCCAACACGTGAATTAGCGATGCAGATCACTGAGCAAGCTCGTCAGCTCGCCAAACATACTCGGCTGAATATCTTCACCATCACTGGTGGTGTGCAATATCAAGAACACGCCGATATTTTAGCGACCACACAAGATATTGTGGTGGCTACACCGGGGCGTCTGCTTGAATACATTAACGCTGAGCGCTTTGATTGCCGAGCGATTGAGTGGTTGATCCTTGATGAAGCAGACCGCATGCTGGACATGGGCTTTGGTCCTGTCGTCGATCGTTTAGCGGCTGAATGCCGTTGGCGTAAACAAACCTTACTCTTTTCTGCGACCTTAGAAGGCCGTGGTGTTGAAGGATTTACCGCGGATCTCCTGAATAATCCAGCAGAAATTACCGCAGAGCCGCCTCGTCGTGAACGAAAAAAAATCGCACAGTGGTATCATCGTGCTGACAGCATGAAGCATAAACTCGAGCTATTGAAAGTGATTCTTACCCAGCAAGCTGAGCGTTCAATCGTGTTTATCAAAACTCGTGAACGTTTAGCAGAACTACGGGGAGAGTTAGAGCGAGCTCAAATCCCTTGCGCTTGGATCCAAGGTGAAATGCCACAAGATCGACGTAATAATGCCATCAGTCGTTTTCGTGAAGGCGATATCAATATCCTACTGGCGACCGATGTTGCTGCGCGAGGCATTGATATTCCCGATGTCAGCCACGTGATTAACTTTGATATGCCACGCAGTGCCGATGTCTATCTCCACCGTATTGGTCGAACCGCTCGAGCTGGTAAAAAAGGCAATGCGATCTCTTTAGTCGAAGCGCATGATCAAATGATGATGGATCGTGTCGCTCGTTATGTAAAAGAAGAGATTAAAGAACGCTTTATTGATGGATTACGCCCAACGCATAAAAAATCAGTGTTTAAGAAAAAGAAAAAAGACGAGAGTAAAAAGAAAGTTGCCGCCAAAAGCGTAAAGAAAAAAACCAAGAAAAAGAAATAAGCCCAATAAAAAAGCCGATGAACAATCCATCGGCTTTTTTTATTACTCATCCGTTAACGATGCCGCTAGTGTTCACGTGTCGCTCGGAAAATAATTTCCGGAGCACGTTCTTGCGCTAAGTTAAGGTTAACCATGGTTGGAGCGATATACGCTAAGTTATCACCGCCATCCAGAGCTAAATTACTTTGGTTTTTACGCTTAAACTCTTCGAGCTTCTTCGCGTCAGCACACTCAACCCAACGCGCGGTTGCCACATTGACGCCTTCGTAAATCGCTTCCACATTGTATTCTGATTTCAAACGTGCCACGACCACGTCAAACTGCAGTACCCCCACCGCACCAACAATCAAATCGTTATTTTGCAGTGGACGGAAAACTTGCACGGCTCCCTCTTCAGAGAGTTGCACTAGCCCTTTCAGTAGCTGTTTTTGTTTAAGAGGATCGCGCAGACGAATGCGGCGGAACAGCTCTGGAGCAAAGTTAGGGATCCCAGAAAATTTCAGTGATTCACCTTGGGTAAAAGTATCGCCAATTTGAATTGTACCGTGGTTATGTAAACCAATGATATCTCCAGCGAAAGCTTCTTCGGCACGTGAGCGGTCACCAGCCATAAAAGTCACTGCATCAGAAATACTAACTTGCTTACCAAGGCGAACATGATTCATCTTCATGCCCTGTTTGTACGTCCCAGAAACAATGCGCATAAAGGCAATACGATCTCGGTGTTTAGGATCCATATTGGCTTGAATTTTAAATACAAAACCAGAGAACTTCTCTTCTGTCGCTTCAACCACGCGCTCATTTGCTTGACGAGCCAAAGGCGCAGGAGCCCACTCGGTTAGCCCATCGAGCATATGATCAACACCAAAGTTACCGAGTGCGGTACCAAAAAATACCGGCGTCAGTGCACCTTGCATAAAGAGATCAAGATCAAACTCGTGAGAGGCACCCAACACCAACTCTAACTCTTCACGTAATTGATTGGCTAAATCAGTCCCAATTTGAGTATCTAACTCCGGGTTATTTAGCCCTTTGATCACTCGTTGCTCTTGGATAGTATGTCCCTGTCCAGAAGAGTATAAAATGGTTTCATCACGATGGATGTGGTACACCCCTTTAAACGCTTTACCACAACCAATCGGCCATGTGATCGGTGCACAAGCAATGTTTAGCTCATCTTCGACCTCATCGAGCAGCTCCATCGGTTCTCGAATTTCACGGTCCAATTTATTCATAAAGGTAATAATTGGCGTATCGCGCAGACGAGTGACTTCCATCAACTTACGAGTTCGATCCTCAACCCCTTTTGCCGCATCGATCACCATCAAACATGAATCGACCGCCGTTAATGTCCGATAGGTATCCTCCGAGAAATCTTCATGTCCCGGAGTATCCAACAGATTGACCAACGCATTTTGATAAGGGAACTGCATTACCGATGTGGTGACAGAGATGCCGCGCTCTTTCTCCATCTCCATCCAGTCAGATTTAGCATGCTGTGCAGAACCACGGCCTTTTACTGTACCTGCGGTTTGGATAGCACGTCCAAATAATAAGACTTTTTCGGTGATGGTGGTTTTACCCGCATCGGGGTGCGAGATAATAGCAAAGGTTCGGCGCTTTGAGACTTCGCCGATAAAAGGAGTCGTTGACATGCAAGGTATCTTCTTTTTCGGCCGACAGCTAACTCAATGCGAGGTGTCGACCTTATGGTTCAAATTATCGGATATTCTCGCTGATCTTAAGGCTTGGAGCAACTAAAGGCGTATCGCATTATTTAATCAGAAAAGTTAATTTATCTATCATTATGAACTATAAATACTAAACACTTAAAAATAGATTCAACGCTGATGACATTAAAGCCTATCAACTCCCTTGCGTTTCGACAAGCGAACACCGTATTTTGGGTCTCCGTGTTGGTTGGCCTCTGCTTTAGCATGTACCATACTTTGGTCGATTTGCATCATGAACAAAAACGAGTTGAAGAGTATTATCAATTCAAACTCGTGCAAAATTACACCAATGCCAGCCAAGCGGCTTACCATCTTAATCATCTATTGGCAGAGCAAGTGGTCTCTTCTTTGATGACGGATCCAGCCATCATTAACGCAGCAGTGATTGATGATTTTGGTGATGTACTGGCTAAGCAGCAGCGACCTATCAGTCATTCCTCGTTAATGATAAACAGTTTGGTGAGTTACCTTACACCTGAAAGTCCAGTTTTTGTCAGTGAATTACATCAACCCGATTCACAGATTGTGGTCGGCAAACTGAGTTTTATGATTGATGGCAATAGCATTGCTCATGCATTTATCGCCAAAACCACCCGAGTGATTCTGTTTGACTTACTGCGTAATACGTTATTAACGGTTATTTTACTGGCCTTTTTTTACCGTAAACTCTCGCGTCCTATCACTACCTTAATTGACTGGGTACGTTCATTACCTACGGCTCAATCGCCCATCCCCACCAATTTACTACGCCCCAAAGATGAATTAAGCGAGCTTGCCTCTAGCTTTCACTCTTTATGGCAAGACAAAGAAAAAGCGCAAGCCAAACTAAACCATTTGGCTTACTACGACGGCTTAACTGGATTAGCTAACCGAGGGCTATTGCTGCAAACACTGACTCAAGCGATTGAATACGCACATCAACGCCAGCACACTGGGGCGCTTTTTTACTTAGATTTAGACCGCTTTAAAACCATTAATGATTCTTTAGGACACACGATTGGTGATACCTTAATTCAATCCATTGCCCACCGTTTACAAGCTTGGGCAAACCATAGTTATACTGCCGCTAGAGTCGGTGGTGATGAATTTGCAATCATTATTCCTAGTTTACCTTATCAACAAATTTCCAGTATCGCTCAGCAGTTACTGGCTTTGTTGGCTAACCCTCACTCGATCGATGGCCACCAGCTGTATTGTACGGCCAGCATTGGCATTGCCACCTTCCCTTCTGAAGGGGTCTCTAGTTTGGATGTGTTTCGACAAGCGGATACCGCCCTTTACCGTGCAAAAACCTGTGGGCGAAATAAATATCTATTTTATGAACCCGAAATGCAGGCGCAAGTAGAGACGTTTCTTGATATAGAGAAGGGGCTTCATGAAGCTTTGCAATTCCATCAATTAGAGCTTTATTACCAACCACAAGTGAATGAGCAGCATCAATTGATCGGTGTCGAAGCGTTAATCCGCTGGCATCATCCAGAAAAAGGGTTACTTCCTCCCGGTATTTTTATGCCAGTCGCTGAAGAGACCGGACAGATTTTACCGATTGGCCGCTGGATCATCGAGCAAGCTTGTTATCAACTCTCTCAATGGCAAAAACGTGGCGTGCTTCCTGAACATTTTCGCCGCCTAGCGATCAATATTAGCCCTCTTCAATTTTCACAGGCTTCCTTTGTGGAGCATATCGTCGCAACCTTGCAACAAAGCGGGATCAGTGGTCATTATATTGAGTTAGAAATCACTGAAGGCTTACTGTTAGAGAATATCGATGAAGCCATTCAAAAAATTGCTCAACTAAAAAATCAGTCGTTGCATTTGGCGATTGATGATTTTGGCACGGGGTATTCATCGCTACGCTACTTAAAAGATCTTGCGGTTGACGTATTAAAAATCGATCGTTCTTTTGTTACCCAATTACACTTAGATCCTAGCGCACAGGCGATTGTCGATACTATTTTATTGATTGCCAAACGTCTTGATTTGCAAGTGATTGCCGAGGGCGTTGAAGATAAGTTCGAGCTAGAAGCACTAAAAACCATGGGTTGCACACAGTTTCAAGGTTATTTGTTTGATAAGCCGTTGACCTGTCAAGAACTTGAGCAACGATTTACTCACCATTGTTACTCAAAAACGTCTTAGCGATGAATAAAAAGAGCGCGATACCCACAACGCTGAAGTATTAGTGAATGAAGAAATCAAAGGAAGAAATAACTCATGATGATCGCATCTTCTTTGCCATGCTCGGTCGGGTAATAATTAAAACGTCGATCAATCTCGTTAAAACCTGCATCTTGATACAACTGAAAAGCGCGTTGGTTACTCGCTCGCACTTCTAACCAAGCACTTTGTGCTTGCAAGCGCTCACCTTGCTGAATAAAGTCTTCAATCAATTGCTTACCGTAACCTTTACCCTGCTCACTTGGCGCAATCGCTAAGTTAAGTAAGGTAATTTCACCGACAACATGCTGCGCATAATAGTACCCCAATAGCTGATCGTTAAGTAACATAGCTCGATGGCATGCGCCACGGCTAGCTAAATCATTAATCATGCTCTGTGACCAAGGGTGAGAATGAGCCTGTTGTTCTATCGACCAAACTTGGCGTAAATGTTCAACAGAAAGGGGAACAAAATGGATACTCATTATTTATTGCGCTCCGTAGGCACAGATTTGTTGCCATAAATCTCGTCGATAATGCGTGTTGCCTTCAACCTCGCTTAACGCTGGCGTGTGTAATGCATTTGCCGTTGTGACGGCACTTGCTTGACAATCGACATACCATATCCATTGCAGATCATTGAGTTCCAATTGACAGAGTTGCTGAGGATAGACATGTCTGGCTTGTGATAAATTGAGATTAAAACTGTTTAATACTCGTTCCAACCAAACCAATTGTGAACCGGAAGGCAAAAGCGAGCTAACCAGTAATAATCGGCACTGTTTATCGAGAGACTCTATCGGGGGGGAGTAGCCAGCCAATCGCTGTGGATGAATAAGCTGCCACTCTTGAATACCCATCGCTTGTAAATAATGTTGCTGCTCAAACATAGTGTTCTACTTCACGAAATTTATCTGCATATGCTAACAAATATCGACCATCAAGCCTATAGCGGAAGTATTGAGAGCTATTCTGTTACTTATCTAAATGCTTAAAGGCATCGGTAAATTCAGGGCAATATTCAATGATACCTTGACGATCAATGAAGGCATCCTCCCATAAAGCGACCACTTGAAAAGCAGAGGCAAGCTCAGGCCATGGACAAGAAAAACCATGAGTCTGTGCTTCTTTAAACCCAAACCGTTGATAGTAATTAGGATCACCTAACACCACACAAGCAGGATAACCAAGCTCACCGAGTGAACTTAACCCTTCATTCACCAGCAATGCACCGATGCCTTGCTTGCGATGTTCTTTCGCCACGGCTAATGGTGCTAACCCTTGCCAGTTGAGATCCTCACCATTGAGTGTCACTGGACTAAACAGAGCGTAGCCGACAATCTCTCCTTGCTCGTCACAAGCCACTAATGACAGTGTTCGACGTCCATTCTCACGTAGTGATGTCACCAAATTAGCTTCACTATTGGTAGCGAATACCGCGCTTAATAATCGCTCAACAGCGAGAATATCCGCAGGAGCTTCAGTTCGAATAAGCATTCATTACCTCATTTTGTGTGTTTGGCATCTGCATGCCTTTATGCACAAAATCAGCCAACTGGTGAAGCAAAATTTGCAATACTGGAGGTAATTGTTCAAGATCCACACTATCCATCAAGTTTTTGACAGCCAATCCTAATTCGGTATCTCCTTCAATCGACAAACGTCTTTGGAAGAACAAGGTATCAGGATCCTCTTTACGACCAGCAATTAAAATAAAATCATTCAAATACCCACTAAAACTGACATCTTCTTGGCAAGGGCGATCGGCCACAATTAACTGCGGATGTTGATAGCTAATAAACCAACGTAATGCGAGATCATGTATTTCTATTTTAAGCCATTTTCCCTCAAGAAACTCAAAATCGCCATCAGCGAGCGCTTCTTGAAACACTAACTTCAGCCCCTCTAACAAGGCTGTTTTTTGTACTCGATGAGGCAATAAATGGACTGGAGATCGCAAAATTGATGGGGCGTTTTGTACGAGTTGACGACGAATCTTGTTTATCACGCGTATTATCCGTTACCTTAAGAGACTGAACGCCCATCATAATGGATGTTAAGGTCACAATACCTGTTATGCATCAAAAAATGGTTATCGATTAAGATGAGCAATGACGCTTTCCAGCGTATCAAATCAAGGTTATAGTTGATGGGTTTCTGATGAGTAATTCTTACCGTGAATAGCACATACTGTATAGCATTGGTCATATTTTGATGGCCGCTCAAGATTTATCCTATTGGTTTGGCCATCTTGCCGATTCTAGTCCGGCGTTTATGGCTATTTTAGATAACCAACATCACTATGTTTTAATCAATGAGCGTTATGCCGAACTAACCGGTTTAACTTGCTTTGAATTGATTGGTATGAATGATAGCGATACGTTCGGAGACGCTTTCTATCAGCAAGTAAAACCTTATTATATCAATGCCTTTGCTGGACAGGCACAAGAACTGACATTAACTCTCAATCATCCATCACGTAGCACGAGTCAATGGCACCTCAATATTACACCACTGATTCAGACGCCTCACCACCCTGATTATATTATTGTTCATGCCTTAGAGACCTCAGAACAACACCGGCTCTTACATTCACTGCAAGAATCTGAACTTAAGTTCAGCGCACTCAGTGCACTCCTTAATGAAGGGGTTTTCTTAATTGAAGATGATTGTATATTGGCCGCGAATCCTTCTGCAGCGCGCTTACTTGGCTTCGATGAAACACAGGATTTGCTGGGAGAAACGCTTTCATCATTATTTAGCGATGAAAGCAACCAAAGTGGTTTTAATCACACCTTAGTTCAACAGTTGCTGATCAATCCTATCCACTGTTTCACACATGCTGATTACGGCCCTCCTAAAAGAGTCCAGTTAAGCGCGGTCAGAACGCCACTGTTCGGTAGTCATGTACAGCTGGTGGTTATGGAAGATAAATCGACAATGACCCCTATTTCATCGTCTTATCCGGCCGATGAAGGGTATGTGGATTCGTTAAGTGGTGTCTATACGCGCACTGGTTTTATCAAACGCCTTGATCATCTTATTGAACAACATACGCCGTTGATCATGCTCTATCTCGACATTGATAACTTTAAAAATATTAATGATTCATTAGGACACCATATCGGCGATAACGTCATTAAAGAAGTGGCAATTCGTCTAAAACGCCTACTTCCGGCGCAAGCGATACTCGGTCATCTGGGTGGGGATGAATTTGCGCTTATTTTACCTTACCCAGAGCATCGCCACAGCGGTGAGATGCTCGCTGAACGGATCATCAACTTAATTAATCAACCTTTTGATTTGCATCACTTTAGTAAACGATTGGCCTGCTCTATTGGCAGCGTGCTTTACCCCGGTGATGGCCACAATGCTCGCGTTCTACTACAAAATGCCGATACTGCCATGTATGAAGCCAAAGAGCGTGGCCGTAACCGCTTAGTGCAGTTTGATAATCAAATGAACAAAGAAGCGCGCATGCGCTTGTGGCTGGAAATTGAGCTGCAAAAAGCCTTGCAACAAAATGGTTTGGAAGTCTGGTATCAACCCAAAGTCAACGCTCGTGATTTTAGTATTAATGGTGCTGAGGCATTGGTACGCTGGAAGCATCCGATTGAAGGGTACATCAGTCCTGGGGCTTTTATTCCGGTCGCAGAAAAAGCCGGGTTAATCGAACATTTGGGCCGAGTGGTGATCCGTGAAGTATTTACCACAGTCAAGCGTTGGGAGCAGCAAAACCTACTGCCAGGCAATGTCGCGATCAATATCTCGCCTGAACAATTTGCCAACCCACAGTTGATCGATTATCTGACTAAGTTACTTCGCCAAACACAGTTAAATCCTCGTTATATTACCTTTGAATTAACCGAAAGCGCGATCATGAGTGGTAGTGAACATACTCTGCAAATGCTCAGTGCAATAAAAAAATTAGGCTTTAGCTTATCGATTGACGATTTTGGAACTGGCTATTCATCGCTAGCGTATTTAGCCCGTTTCCCGATCGACGAATTAAAAATTGATCGATCGTTTATCAGCGATATGGATAACTTACCCAAACAGATCACGGTGATCGAAAGCATTATTAAACTGGGTCAATCCCTCAATCTAACCGTGGTAGCAGAAGGCGTTGAAACTCAACAACAGGCGATACTGTTATCTAACCTTCATTGCCATACGATCCAAGGTTTTCATTTTTATCGTCCCCAACCTAAAGAAGAGGTTGAAGTACTTTTTTCCCAGCATCGCCGTAGCCACTAAAGCACTCCGTCCGGCTACTCTCGTCGCGATTGATGATCAATAATCCGAGAATTTTCTTCCCTTTGAATCACTTAAAATAGCCATTGATTGAGTGAAACCTGCCTTATATCAATTCCCTAACACAGAATAATTCCTACACTAACGCACATTTATCAAAAAACAGTAATGAGCAATGGAACTACTCTGCCCAGCGGGTAATTTACCCGCCCTAAAAACCGCCGTTGATTGTGGCGCAGACGCGGTCTATCTCGGATTTAAAGATGAGACCAATGCCCGGCACTTCGCAGGACTCAATTTCAGTGGTAACAAACTCGATAAAGCGATCCAATATGCCCATGACCGACATAAAAAAGTTCATGTCGCTTTAAACACTTTCGCTCATCCAGAGGGATTTCAGCGTTGGACGCAAGCCGTCGATAATGCAGCAAACTCTGGTGTTGATGCTTTGATCATCGCTGATATTGCCTTACTCGATTACGCGACACAACATTACCCGGATATGGAGCTGCACCTTTCGGTACAAGCTTCAGCGACGAATGTCAAAGCAATTGAGTACTACCAACAACAGTTTAATATTAAGCGAGTTGTGCTGCCTCGAGTACTCTCCATTCATCAAGTAAAGCAACTGTCTCGGACAATCCCTTCCGGTGTAGAGCTAGAAGTTTTCGCTTTTGGCAGTTTATGCATTATGTCCGAAGGTCGTTGTTATCTGTCTTCTTACCTAACCGGCGAGTCTCCCAATACGGTTGGCGCTTGCTCACCAGCCAAATATGTTCGCTGGCAAGAAACCGCTAATGGGCTTGAATCTCGCTTAAATAATGTTCTTATCGACCGCTATACGCATGGTGAAAATGCGGGCTACCCGACCCTGTGTAAAGGACGCTTTATCAGTGATATCGCCGGTCAATCTAAGCATTATCATGCACTTGAAGAGCCCACCAGTTTAAATACCTTGTCTATGTTACCTGAATTGTTTGCGGCTAACGTTGCCTCGGTCAAAATTGAAGGACGACAGCGCAGCCCTGCTTACGTTGAACAAGTGACGAAAACTTGGCGTGCAGCCATTGATAGCTATCTTGCTGCACCAGAGCGCTACCAAGTTCGAACGGAATGGGATAACTGCTTAGCGAATGTGTCGGAAGGAAGACAAACCACACTCGGTGCATACCATCGACAGTGGCAATGATAGGATAGAAAATCATGAAATACGCTTTAGGCCCATTACTGTATTTTTGGCCCAAAACAGACGTCGAATCGTTTTATCAACACGCTCTGTCTAGCTCAGCGGATATCGTTTATTTAGGCGAAACCGTCTGTTCGAAACGTCGCGAAATGAAAGCGGGCGATTGGTTTGATATTGCCAAGCAGCTCGCGGCAGCAGGAAAAGAAGTCGTCCTCTCGACCATGGCGCTCTTAGAAGCGCCCAGTGAAATCAATCTGATGAAGAAGTACATTGATAATGGTGAGTTTACTATTGAAGCGAATGACGTGGCAGCGATTCAGCTTGCTTATCAACAAGGCGTCCCGTTTGTCGTTGGTCCTGCTATCAATTGTTATAACGCTTATGTGCTCAAACGGTTTCTACAACAAGGTATGATTCGCTGGTGTATGCCCGTCGAGTTATCGCGTGAATGGTTAATCAATGTGTTGAATCAGTGTGATGATTTGAATATTCGTGGCAAATTTACCACCGAGGTGTTTGCGCATGGTTATTTACCACTCGCCTATTCGGCCCGTTGTTTCACCGCGCGCGCAGAAAACCTAGCCAAAGACGAGTGTCAAACCTGTTGTATTCGCTATCCGACCGGTATTCAGGTCACCAGTCAGGAGGGGCAAGCCGTCTTTAACCTCAATGGCATTCAAACTCAATCTGGCTATTGCTATAACTTAATCAATGAGCAAGCGGGCATGCAAGGATTCGTCGATGTCGTTCGTCTTAGTCCATTAGGGCAGGAGACTTTTTCACTTATCGATGCGTTTAAAGCCAATCAAAACGCCGAGCATCCTCAACGGTTAGACAACCATCAATGCAATGGTTATTGGCATCAATTACCAGGATTAGACGTTCATTATCAATAGTTCTCTGACGCCCAACTCATAAAAATTGGCTTGGGCGTCCGTAAATCGCGTTATTGTGCGACTCGCGCTTTGGCTAAATGAGCTTCTCGTAAATCATGATACATACGGCCTAATTCAATAAAGGCATAACGATGCTCAACATACTCATAGACATTAAAAGCAATCGCTAATTTATACAGCGAAATAGCCTGTGCAAAGTTATCTTCCATTTGATAACGTTTACCAAGATAGAAGTACGCCTCGGTGAGCTGCTGTGCCAATAAGGTATTATCACGGGTGGTGCTTAATAGCGCTTTAAACACCTGATCTTGTGGAATCTCATCCAGCATCACACCAACCAATACCCAGCCACACTGTTCATCATGATCTTGATAGCGGTTCAATAAATCGTTCTTCGCTTGCTGTGGATTGACATCCGATTGAATAATGTAGAGCCACAAAGCGCGAAAAGGGTCGCTCGGGTCTTGCTGATAATGAGCTTGAATATCTTGTAACGCGAGCTCTGGACGGTCACCATAATACAGGGCGATAGCGCGGTTTCTAAGGGCATATTCGTTGCTTGGATCAAGTTCTAAAGTAGAGTCAAATGCTTCATAGGCAGCATCAAATTCACCTGCTTCGGTATAATAAACCCCAAGCAAATTAAAAATATCTGGCTGAGCCGGGTTTAAGGCCAATGACTGAGTAAAGTCTAATCGTGCTAGATCTCGCAGTCCGAGATTATCGTAGCCATTGCCACGTTCAAAAAACATTTTTGCTCGCAGTTCATCGTTCAAATCGGTACGCTGCAATAATTGGCTTAAACGAGCAATCTGCACTTCCTGCTGAATCGTGGATTGCAAGGGAATCGCCATCGGTGGATAAACCCAGTGCGTTGCTTGAGAACCACCTTTTACGGCGCATCCAGCCAATAACAAAATCATGACACTTACTAGAGCGCTTTGAAACCATTTCACAAATCAGTACTCCTGTGGTTCCCCTAATCAATAAAAAAGGGAGCGAATAGGCTCCCTTTATAACATGCTTTATCACGAAAAAGCGAAAACTGTTATTTCACTTCTGTCGTTAAGCGATTATTCTGCCGCAGGTGCAGTGTTTTCTGCACTGGCTTCTTCTGCTGGTTTCTCTACCGCTTCTTTCATGCTCAAACGAACACGACCTTGACGGTCTATCTCCAACACTTTTACTTGTACTTCTTGGCCTTCTGCAAGGACGTCTGACACTTTTTCAATACGCTTATCTGCGATTTGTGAAATATGTACTAGGCCATCTTTACCAGGAAGAATCGTTACAAAGGCACCAAAATCAGCAAGACGAGCAACTTTACCCGTATAAATCTTACCGACTTCGACTTCCGCGGTAATTTGCAGAATACGACGAATCGCTTCTTGCGCTTGATCACCGTCAGTGGCAGCAATTTTGATCGTACCGTCATCTTCGATTTCAATCGTCGTGCCCGTTTCTTCGGTCAACATACGAATCACTGCACCGCCTTTACCAATCACATCTTTGATCTTTTCAGAGCTGATCTTCATGGTATGGATACGAGGCGCAAATTCTGAAATATCATCACGGGCACCAGCAATTGCTTGATCCATAACTGAAAGAATGTGCAAACGAGCACCTTTCGCTTGGTTCAGAGCAATCTGCATGATCTCTTTAGTGATACCTTCGATCTTGATATCCATCTGTAGTGCAGTCACACCGTTTGAGGTACCTGCCACTTTAAAGTCCATATCACCAAGATGATCTTCATCACCTAAAATGTCAGAAAGAACAACGAAATTCTCGTCTTCTTTGACTAGGCCCATTGCGATACCAGCAACAGAAGCCTTAATAGGCACGCCAGCATCCATAAGAGCCAAAGATGAACCACATACTGAGGCCATTGATGATGAACCGTTTGATTCAGTGATCTCAGAAACAACACGTACCGTGTACGGGAATTCATCCGCAGAAGGCATTACCGCTGCGATACCGCGCTTAGCCAAACGACCATGACCAATTTCACGACGCTTAGGTGAACCAACAAAACCTGTCTCACCAACACAGTAAGGAGGGAAGTTGTAATGCAGCATGAAGTAATCTTTACGCTCACCCGTTAACTCATCGATAATTTGAGCATCACGCTGAGTGCCTAGTGTCGCCGTGACTAGTGCTTGCGTTTCACCACGAGTGAACAAAGAACTACCATGTGTACGTGGTAATACACCGGTACGTACATCCAAGGCACGGATCATGTCTTTTTCACGACCATCAATACGTTTTTCACCCGCAATGATGCGACCACGAACGACTTGTTTTTCAAGTGCGCCTAGCAGCTTCTTAATTTTCATTACATCTTGCGAATCATCTTCAGCCAAGATCGCCGCAATGACATCGGCTTTGATCGCCGCGACTTTCTCGTAACGCGCCATTTTTTCGATGATTTGGTACGCTTCGGTTAGACGAACTTCAGCTAGCTGAGCAATTTTCTCTTTTAATGCGGTATTTTCTTGTGGTGCAACCCAATCCCAAGATGGCGTAGCCACTTCAGCTGCAAATTCATTGATGGCATTAATGACCACTTGTTGTTGATCGTGACCATAAACCACCGCGGCTAGCATCTCTTCTTCGCTGAGGATGTCGGCTTCTGACTCAACCATCAACACCGCGCCTTCCGTACCTGCAACAACAAGGTCAAGACGTGATTGATCCAACTCTTTCGGGCTTGGGTTAAGTACCAATTGACCATTGATATGACCAACACGAGCAGCACCAATTGGACCATTAAATGGCATGCCAGAAATCGCTAACGCAGCAGAGGTACCAATCATGGTAACGATATCTGGTTGAACATTTGGGTTAACCGATACTACCGTGGCAATCACTTGTACTTCGTTAGTAAAAGCATCATGGAACAGAGGGCGAATAGGACGGTCGATAAGACGAGCGATTAACGTTTCACTTTCTGAAGGACGACCTTCACGCTTAAAGAAACCGCCAGGAATTTTACCCGCAGCGTAGGTACGCTCTTGGTAGTTAACCGTTAATGGGAAGAAATCTTGTCCTTCTACGGCGTCTTTTTTACCAACCACAGAAACAAAAACGGCGGTATCATCCATCGTCGCCATCACAGCGGCTGTCGCTTGGCGAGCCATTACACCGGTTTCTAACGTCACGGTATGATTACCGTATTGGAAAGTTTTCACTACTGGTTTTTCGAACATTAAGTTTTTCCTTTTCTAGGTGAGACCTAGATAAATTGAACAAGACTCAAAGCACTACCAATCGCGACTAGTAAAAAAAGACTCGCTGATCCTAATCTGTTTTTAATAGCCGCGACCTGCTGGTCGACTGGGGTGACTGTAATGCGATGAGAAATAATCGTGCCAACCATCAAAGTTGGACGGGATGTAGTATAAACTACTTAGCTAGGGATATGCCAAATTTAGATAACAAAAAAAGGGGCATTAGCCCCTTTTTTAAACAAACTGTACTATGCAGCCACTGATTAGCGACGTAGGCCTAGACGTTTGATAAGGTCTTGGTAGCGTCCTAGATCTTTACCTTTTAGGTAGTCTAGAAGTTTACGACGACTTGAAACCATACGTAGCAGACCACGACGGCTGTGGTGATCGCCTTTGTGCGTTTTGAAGTGACCTTGTAAGTGGTTGATAGAAGCAGTCAGTAGTGCTACTTGTACTTCTGGTGAACCAGTATCGCCTTCGGCACGTGCGTATTCAGCAACGATTGCTGCTTTAGTTTCTGCATTCAGAGACATTATTCTCTCCTAAAGAGTTAAGTTTATTATTGTGCCAGCCAATCTCTGATTCAGCCGACACGCGAGCGCGAATTATAGGGAATAACGCGCAGACACACAAGCGCAAACTCGCTTAGCCTGAGCGGATTATTGTGGATAAACCACTAAACGTTTCGGAGCGACTTTTCCATCTTGATCAATTTGCCCTACGCCAAGAAAACGCCGTTGTTCGCCTTCGGTCATTCTAACCAGACCTTCGGTGGGGGCTCCGAAAACTTGCACCGCTTGTCCATGTTGAACCATATGGGCAAGTTCAGCAATCAGGTTAACCTCTGGCAAATCTTGTACAGCCGTATCCATTGGCAGTAGCAATTCATCCAATCGCTGATACTTCTCACTCTCTTCGCCCTGTACTTCTTCAACCAAGGCATTCAATTGCTCTAAGGTCACCATGCTTTGATACGGGTAATTGGCGACTCCAATACGGCGCAACATGGTGACATGAGCACCACAACCGAGCATCTCACCTAAATCATCAACAATCGTTCGAATGTAAGTCCCTTTAGAACAGTGGACTTCCATCTCTACTTCATCGCCTTCAAAACGGTGTAAGGTGATCTCATAGACATTGATTTTTCGAGCTTCACGGGCCACTTCAATCCCTTGGCGCGCATACTCATAAAGTGGCTTACCTTGATGTTTTAAGGCAGAAAACATCGAAGGAACTTGCCAGGTTTGCCCCTGAAAAGAAGCAATATGAGTCAGCAGTGTTTCACGCTGTACATTGACCGGACGAGTTTCTACTACTTGACCATCAGAATCTGAGGTATCAGTGCGCTGACCTAGTTTAGCAATCACACGATAACGCTTATCAGAATCGAGTAAAAACTGAGAAAACTTGGTCGCCTCCCCCAAACAAATCGGTAACATCCCCGTCGCTAATGGATCAAGCGCACCGGTGTGTCCTGCTTTTTCAGCAAAATAGAGGCGTTTCACTTTCTGTAGTATATCGTTCGATGAGATGCCCGTGGTTTTATCGAGTAGTAAGACGCCGTTAATTGCACGGCCTTTACGACGTCGTGCCATTACTCTTCGTCCTCTCGACCTGCATCTTGTTGACGACGTTTATCTTGATTGACCACTTCAGTGACTAAGTTAGACATCCGCATCCCTTCGACAAGAGTATTGTCATAGTGGAAACGAATTTCTGGTGTTAGACGTAAGCGAATTCGCTTACCAAGCATCATACGAATGTGCACTTCGTGCTCACGCAGCGCTTTAATACAAGACTCTGGTGTTTGCTCTCCGATACAAAGAAAGGTCACAAACACTTTCGCATACGCTAAGTCTCGTGAGACTTCCACATCGGATATGGTAACCATTCCTAAACGTGAATCACGAACTTCACGCTGTAAAATCATCGCTAATTCTTTTTGTAATTGCTGAGCCACTCGCTGAGTTCGGCTAAATTCTTTTGGCATATTTTTTCTCACTAATAGAAAGAATGGGGGGATGGTTTCCCAGCCCCCCATGGTGTATTCAACAACCTAACATTACCGTAAATGCAATTTTAGTTGCTAGTCGATGGTACGCTGGATCTCAACGATTTCAAAGACTTCGATCTGGTCACCAACGCGTACGTCGTTATAGTTTTTAACGCCGATACCACATTCGTAACCATTCTTAACTTCAGCTACATCATCTTTAAAACGACGTAGTGATTCAAGCTCGCCTTCATAAATAACCACGTTATCACGTAGAACACGGATTGGACTGTTACGCTTAATGGTACCTTCCGTTACCATACAGCCAGCAATCGCACCCAGTTTTGGTGATTTGAAGACATCACGTACTTGAGCAAGACCAATGATCTCTTGCTTAAATTCAGGGGCAAGCATACCGCTCATCGCTTGCTTCACTTCATCGATCAATTGGTAAATGATCGAGTAGTAACGCAGATCGATATTTTCATCTTCAATCGTACGACGAGCAGAGGCATCGGCACGCACGTTAAAACCAACCACGATAGCGTTAGATGCTGCCGCTAATACCGCATCCGTTTCCGTAATACCGCCAACACCAGAACCGACAATGTTCACTTTAACTTCATCAGTTGATAGTTTTTTCAGTGATTCAGCAATCGCTTCTACAGAACCTTGTACGTCGGCTTTCAGTACCACGTTCAACTCAGCAACATCACCGGCCGCCATATTTGAGAACATGTTCTCAAGTTTAGACTTCTGTTGACGAGCGAGTTTAACATCACGGAATTTACCTTGACGATAGTTAGCCACTTCACGAGCTTTACGCTCATCACGAACCACGGTTGCTTCATCACCAGCAGAAGGAACGCCAGATAAACCGAGGATCTCAACTGGAATTGATGGGCCAGCATGCTCAATCTCGTTACCCACTTCATCACGCATCGCACGTACACGGCCATATTCCTGACCACATAAAACGATGTCGCCTTTATTCAAGGTACCCGATTGAACCAACACAGTCGCGACTGGGCCACGGCCTTTATCTAAGCGAGATTCAATCACCACGCCTGACGCCATACCTTCTTTAACGGCTTTCAACTCAAGCACTTCTGCTTGTAGAAGAATCGCTTCAAGTAAGCCATCAATATTGGTGCCTTGTTTAGCAGAGATATGGACGAACATGTTTTCGCCGCCCCACTCTTCAGGCATGATATCGTACTGAGCAAGCTCATTTTTCACGTTATCTGGATTAGCCGCTTCTTTATCGATTTTGTTGACCGCAACGATAAGAGGAACCCCTGCCGCTTTCGCATGCTGAATCGCTTCTACCGTTTGAGGCATTACGCCATCATCTGCAGCAACAACCAACACAACGATATCCGTTGCTTGAGCACCACGAGCACGCATTGAAGTAAACGCAGCGTGTCCCGGAGTATCAAGGAAGGTAATCATACCATTAGGCGTTTCTACATGGTAAGCACCGATATGCTGGGTAATACCACCCGCTTCGGCATCAGCCACGTGAGTACGACGAATATAGTCAAGCGTTGACGTTTTACCATGGTCAACGTGGCCCATAATCGTTACGACAGGAGCACGAGAAACCAGTTCAAACTTATTATCACGATCAGAAAGAATGGCTTCTTCTAGCTCATTTTCTTTACGCAAAATAACTTTATGTCCCATCTCTTCTGCCACTAATTGAGCCGTTTCTTGGTCAATCACTTGGTTGATGGTAGCCATAGCGCCCATTTTCATCATCACTTTGATGACTTCGGTGGCTTTTACCGACATCTTATTGGCTAGCTCAGAAATTACGATGGTTTCACCAATCACAACGTCTGATTTAGCAACAACGGCGCTCTTATCGAAGCCATGTTGCATTGATGTAGGTTTGTTAATTCGACCTTTACGTCCCGCTTTACCGCCACGAGTACGTGAACCACGCTCTTGTTTATCATCACGTGAGGATAATTTGGTCTTTTTCAATTTGGCTGCACGACGAGCGCCTTCTTCACGACGGTCTGCTTCATCTTCCGCCTCACGTGCATGAGTTGAGGTGGTTAGATGGTAATCTGTATCTTCTTGCATATTGCCTTTTTTCTCTTCTTCAGCAGACCAGCGATCTTTATTTTTTTCGGCCAACTCGCGTGCTATCTCTAGCTGACGCTGACTTTCCTCTTCAATTTTACGCTGAGCCTCTTCTTCTTGGCGGCGTTTTAATTGTTCGGCCTCTTTTCGTGCTGCTTCTTGCTTTGATTTATCTTGTGCAGAACGCTCACGTTTTGCTTGATTGACTTCAACCGGTACATCACGTTGAGCTTCTTCGGCTTCACGCTTCGCCTTCTCTTCTGCTTCACGCTGAGCTTTCTCTTGCGCTTCACGTGCAGCCTTTTCTTCAGCCTCACGTTTCAATGCTGCTTCGGCTTCACGTTTGGCTTTTTCTTCTGCTTCACGTTGCGCTGCTTCTTCAGCTTCACGTTTAGCATCATCTTCAATTACACTGCGCTTAACATACGTCCGTTTTTTGCGCACTTCAACCTGAACATTCTTACTTTTACCACCACCGGCATTCACACTCAGTGTGCTGCGGGTTTTACGCTGGAGGGTTAAACGAGTCGGCTCAGAACCTTCACCATGTTCTTTACGCAAATGAGTAAGAAGTTTTTGTTTCTCTTCTTCACTTACATGATCTGAACCCGCTTTTTCCATACCTGCATCAGCAAGCTGTTCTAATAAGCGGTCAACTGGCGTACCAATTTCTTCACTCAGTGCTTTAACTGTAAGTTGTGTCATGCCGCTTCCTCCCCTGCTGAAACTATGCGTCTTCGCCAAACCAACAAATATTGCGAGCCGCCATAATTAATTCGCCCGCACGCTCTTCGGTTAGGCCTTCAATACCTTCAAGATCGTCGATGCCTTGGTCAGCGAGATCTTCCAGAGTTGCTACTCCTTTCGCTGCCAATTTAAATGCCATATCACGCTCTAAACCAGCTAAACCAAGCAGATCATCTGCTGGCTCAAGCCCTTCAAATGACTCTTCTTGCGTTAGGGCAATCGTCGTTAATGCCTCTTTGGCACGAGCGCGTATTTCTTCGATGATCTCTTCATTCAGACCATCGATTTCAAGCAACTCGCTTACTGGAACATAAGCTATCTCTTCTAACGTAGAGAAGCCTTCTTCTACTAACATCTCGGCAAAATCTTGCTCAATATCGAGGTACTTCATAAATTTCTCGATAGAGGCGGTTGATTCTTCTTGATGTTTTTTCTGTAAATCTGCAACCGTCATCACGTTCAGTTCCCAACCAGTAAGTTGAGAGGCTAAGCGGACGTTTTGACCATTGCGACCAATCGCTTGAGCTAAATTATCGGCTTCAACAGCAATATCCATTGAGTGGGCGTCTTCATCAACAATGATCGAAGCAACATCAGCAGGAGCCATCGCATTGATAACGAACTGCGCAGGGTTATCATCCCACAGCACGATATCGATACGCTCACCACCAAGCTCACTAGACACCGCTTGTACACGTGCACCACGCATACCTACGCAAGCACCGACAGGGTCGATGCGCTTATCGTTACTTTTCACCGCGATTTTAGCGCGAGAACCAGGATCACGTGCCGCGCCTTTTAGCTCGATCATCTCTTCGCCAATTTCTGGAACTTCAACACGGAAGAGTTCAGCAAGCATTTCCGGTTTAGAGCGCGTAATAAACAGTTGGAAACCACGAGCTTCAGGTGCCACTTTAAAGAGCAAACCACGCACTCGGTCACCTGAGCGGAAGTTTTCACGTGGTAATTGGTCTTCACGTAGAATTACCGCTTCCGCGTTATTACCCAAATCAACAATCACGCTATCGCGGTTAACTTTCTTAACCACGCCAGTGACAAGCTCACCTTCGTTATCGATAAACTGTTCAACAATTTGCGCACGTTCGGCTTCACGGACTTTCTGTACGATCACTTGCTTAGCAGTTTGAGTGGTAATGCGATCAAAAGTCACTGACTCAATTTGATCTTCAATGTAATCACCCAACTGAACCGTTTCATCATCATAATTCGCCGCATCAAACGAGATCTCTTTGGTTGGATGCTCAACGTTTTCAACCACTAACCAACGACGGAAAGTTTCAAACTCACCCGTTTTACGGTCGATAGCAACACGAACCTCAATTTCCATTTCGTGTTTTTTCTTGGTCGACGTAGCCAAAGCTGTCTCTAACGCTTCAAAAATACGTTCACGAGGTACCGCTTTCTCATTAGAAACCGCCTCAACGACCGCTAAAATTTCTTTACTCATTGTTATAGCCTCTTAAGCTCTATTCTCTAGGAGAACTAAAATTTAGGGATCAGGTTAGCTTTGGCAATATTACTCAGGGCGAAATATTCTTCTTGCCCATCAGCAATAACGGTGACCGTTTCGCCTTCAACCGCATGGATAATACCTTTCCATTTACGGCGATTAGCAACAGCCATTTTTAAGACAATGCTGACCTCGTGACCTATAAACTGCTCGTAATGTGCTGCTTTAAAGAGTGGTCTTTCCAAACCAGGCGAGGATACTTCTAAGTTGTAAGCGACCGTGATCGGGTCTTCAACGTCCAGTACCGCACTGACTTGGTGACTAACTTCAGCACAAGCATCAACGGTGATGCCATTTTCATGATCAATATAGATACGCAGTGTTGAATGTTCACCAGCACGCACAAATTCTAATCCAACTAATTCATAACCTGTTGCCGCTACTGGCGCTTCAAGCATTTCAGTAAGTTGTCTTTCTAAACCAGTCATTTAAACCACTCCAGAAACAAAAAAAGGGCATAGAGCCCAATTTAAATTCCAAGCAAGCACCTGAAATTTTCATGATGAAATTCAGATAACAAAAAACCCCGAAAGTCGGGGTTTTTTGTTGCTGGACCCTGATAAATTGAGAAATTATTCTCAACTGCAGTGAGGTTAACACTGCCAAACTTGCATCAATTTACCACTTAGGTAAATGGTTGCGGGGGCCGGATTTGAACCGACGACCTTCGGGTTATGAGCCCGACGAGCTACCAAGCTGCTCCACCCCGCGTCCGACTTGTAAGCAATTATACGCGCTACAAGGTGATTTACAAGTTTGTAAATAATGGTGCCGAGAGAGGGACTCGAACCCTCACACCATAGGCGCTAGCACCTCATGCTAGTGTGTCTACCAATTTCACCATCTCGGCATAACCTGACTTATCTTTTGATAAGTTTAGCGAGGAATCTCATCGCCTTTAGGGGCTGGAATATCACTCACTGAGTTATCAGCTTGCTCGACCACATGACCTTGTAACGGGTCAACCCATTGTGATTCGGTTTTGTGTGTAGACATATTGCCTAACACCAAGCTAATAACAAAAAATGCGGTTGCAAAAACTGCAGTCATTCGGGTTAAAAAGTTACCTGAGCCACCAGCACCAAACACTGTGTTTGAAGCACCGGCACCGAATGAGGCTCCCATATCTGCGCCTTTACCTTGTTGAATCAACACTAGGCCGATAATACCAACCGCTGCCAACAGGTAAATCACAAGTAGAACTGTAAACATTGCTTCCACCTATGTTCCAAATTGTTGAGCCAGCGCCGTTCAATCATGCGACTTAAACAAGGCTAGCGACCTCCTCATCGAGGGCGGACGCAATACTAACGAATGCCCGTTTCGCTGACAAGAGGTATTTAGCAAAAAAGTCTTTTTTATCAATCAAACGGTCAAAAAAGGCTCAACAATCGGCATTGATAACGCTATTCTCTCTATTTATTAACATTGGTCGCCATTAAAAAATAGAGAAAAAGACGCTAAAAACTTAGCAATTGGCTTTGACCGCCGCCGCAATCTCTAACGCTGATGCTTGTACTAACTGGGCATCTTCGCCCTCTACCATCACTCGAATAAGAGGCTCGGTGCCCGACGCACGTAACAGTACCCGTCCTTTATCACCGAGCTGAGATTCAACCTGCTTTACCGCCGCCAATACCGCTGTCGATTCAAGAGGTTTGCTCTGCCCACTAAAGCGAACATTTTCTAACACTTGTGGATAGAGAGTCATACCTTGCGATAATTCATATAAAGACAAATTACTGTCAATAACCGAGGCTAACACTTGCAACGCGGCAACAATGGCATCTCCAGTCGTGACTTTGTCGAGTAAAATCACATGCCCTGAATTTTCAGCACCAATTTTCCACCCTTTTTCGAGCAGTTTTTCCATTACATAGCGATCACCGACCGCTGCGCGGACAAATGGAATACCTAGCTGCTTTAAGCCATTTTCCATGCCTAAATTCGTCATCAGGGTGCCAACCACCCCACCTTTCAGCTCACCTCGGCGCAGAGCATCACGAGCAATGATATAAGCTATCTGATCGCCATCGATTTTATGCCCCAAATGATCAACCATGATGATTCGATCACCATCACCATCAAAAGCCAGCCCTAAATCGGCTTGCTCAGCCACCACTTTCTGTTGCAAGGCACGAACATCGGTCGCACCCACCTGATCGTTGATGTTTAAACCATTCGGCTCAGTGCCGATGGAGACCACTTCTGCACCTAGCTCTTTAAAAACATTAGGGGCGATATGGTAGGTTGCCCCATGAGCGCAATCGACCACGATTTTTAAACCAGATAGACTAAGTGTGGAAGGAAAAGTACTTTTGCAAAATTCGATATAACGGCCAGCAGCATCGACCAAACGAGTCGCTTTACCCAACTCAGCCGATTCAACACATTCAATCGGTTTATCTAATTCAGCCTCGATAGCCAATTCCAGTTCATCGGGTAATTTAGTCCCAGCAGAAGAGAAGAATTTGATGCCATTGTCATAATAAGGGTTATGCGATGCAGAAATCACAATCCCCGCTTCGGCGCGAAAAGTTTGGGTAAGATAAGCAACGGCAGGCGTCGGCATTGGCCCAGTGAAAATCGCTTTTAACCCGGCAGCAGCTAGACCTGCTTCTAATGCAGACTCCAGCATATAACCTGAAATTCGCGTGTCTTTACCGATAATCACTTTTTTGGTGCCTTGCTGAGCCAACACACGCCCCGCAGCCCAACCAAGTTTTAAAACAAAATCAGGCGTGATTGGATACTCACCAACTCGGCCTCGAATACCATCGGTGCCAAAATAACGTCTAGTGTTAGACATAATACTTCCTTAATGTTTATGACGCTGCATCATTTGTATGATCGTCAATGCTTCTACGGTTTGTTCAACATCATGTACGCGAAGAATCTGCGCACCTTTTAAAGCCGCTAATGTTGCGCTCGTCACGCTCGCCACCATGCATTGTGCCGGCTTTTTACCTAATGGTTTAAACAACATTGATTTACGAGACATTCCAGCCAGTAAAGGCAAACCAAAATGGTGAAAGGCCTCTAAATTCGCTAACAGATGATAATTGTGTTCCAGTGATTTACCAAAACCAAATCCAGGATCCAGAATAATATTCTGGCGTAGGATCCCCGCTTTCTCACATGCGGCAATACGCTCGACTAAAAATTCATCCACCTCTTTTAAAATATCATCATATTCAGGAGCGATTTGCATCGTTCTTGGCTGGCCTTTCATATGCATAATACACACTGGCACTTGGGCATCGGCGGCGGCTTGCAAAGCCCCCGGCTCTTGTAACGCTCGTACATCATTAATTAAATCAGCGCCCGCTTGTACCGCCTGACGCATAACTTCCGCTTTACTGGTATCAATCGATATCCAAATTTCAGGATAATGATGGCGGATAGCCTGAATAACCGGGATCACTCGTCCAAGCTCTTCGGCGAGCGATACCTCTGGCGCCCCCGGACGTGTCGATTCACCACCGATATCAATAATGCTGACTCCGGCATCAATCATCTGTTTGGCTCGTAAAAGTGCACGCTGTACAGTGGTGTATTGACCACCGTCAGAAAAAGAGTCTGGGGTCGTATTCAGTATTCCCATCACTTGAGGCTGGTCAAGCTGAAGCTGTTTGGTTGTGGTTTGAATTTTCATAAGCCTCTGAATATAGAATGGATTAACAAAGAATACGTTACCCCTATCACTCACTAAGCTCAAGAGTTATAGCAAAACGATAAATAACTTATTCATCGAAATGGCAATCCAAAACGTGTTCGCCAGTAAGTAAAAAACCCCGAACAAGTCGGGGTTTGATTATCAGATAAAACGTTAATCTTTATCTTTGTGTTCTGAAGCTGGTGGAGTTTCCACATCAGATTCTGCAGAAGCGGTAGACTCTGGCTCAACATTATCTTGAGTGGCTCTAGCAGCCTGATCGGCCCAACCAGCAGGTTCACGAATCTCCGATTTACGAGCCATCAAATCATCAATCTGTCCTGCATCGATGGTTTCATATTTCATCAGTGCGTCTTTCATCGCGTGCATAATATCCATGTTTTTCTCAAGGATCTCACGGGCACGATCATAGTTACGGTCAATGATCTTACGAACTTCATCATCAATCAGCTTGGCAGTATCTTCAGAAACGTGCTTAGTTTGTGTCACACTACGACCTAAGAACACTTCACCTTCATCTTCTGCATAGAGAAGAGGACCGAGTTTCTCTGAAAAACCCCATTGAGTGACCATCTTGCGAGCAATCGCTGTGGCTCGCTCAATGTCATTCGAAGCTCCAGTAGAAACGTTATCAGCACCATAAATCAGCTCTTCAGCAAGACGGCCGCCATAAAGACTGGATATCATCGATTCTAGATGTTGCTTAGACATGCTGACACGATCTTGTTCTGGTAAGTACATAGTCACACCCAACGCTCTTCCGCGAGGGATAATAGAAACTTTGTACACCGGATCATGTTCAGGGACTAAACGCCCAACAATCGCGTGGCCAGCCTCGTGATAAGCCGTTGATGCTTTCGTCTCTTCAGACATCACCATTGAGCGGCGCTCTGCACCCATCATGATTTTGTCTTTAGCCAGTTCAAACTCAACCATAGACACATTGCGTTTATTACCACGAGCCGCAAATAGTGCCGCTTCATTGACGAGGTTGGCTAAATCTGCCCCCGAGAAGCCCGGTGTACCACGAGCAATCAACGACGGTTGCACATCATTCGCTAATGGGACTTTACGCATGTGAACTTTTAAGATTTGCTCACGACCACGAACATCAGGTAAACCAACGACAACTTGGCGGTCGAAACGACCTGGACGTAATAATGCAGGGTCCAATACATCAGGACGGTTAGTTGCGGCAATAACGATAACGCCTTCGTTACCTTCAAAACCGTCCATCTCAACCAACATTTGGTTTAAGGTTTGTTCACGTTCATCGTGACCACCGCCGACACCAGCACCACGCTGACGACCGACCGCATCAATTTCATCGATAAAAATGATACAAGGCGAGGCTTTTTTAGCTTGCTCAAACATGTCGCGCACGCGCGATGCACCAACACCGACAAACATTTCAACGAAGTCAGAACCAGAGATAGTGAAAAAAGGCACCTTGGCTTCACCAGCAATTGCTTTAGCCAGCAAGGTTTTACCCGTACCAGGGGGACCAACCATCAACACACCCGTTGGGATTTTACCACCCAACTTCTGGAATCGACTAGGATCGCGCAGATAATCAACCAATTCTTTGACGTCTTCTTTCGCTTCATCACAGCCAGCAACGTCAGTAAAATTCGTTTTAATCTGCTCTTCACTCATCATCCGAGCTTTACTTTTGCCGAAGGACATGGCGCCTTTGCCACCGCCGCCCTGCATTTGACGCATGAAGAAAATCCACACCCCAATTAGCAATATCATTGGGAACCAAGAGATAAAGATGGTTCCAAGCAGACTTTGTTCTTCTGGTGGTGTTCCTTGTACTCTTACGTTTTGATTAATCAGATCATCAAGCAGCTTTTGATCATATACTGGCATGTAAGTAACGAATCGACTGTTACTACCACGGCGAGTAAAGGTAATTTCGCTGTTCTTGAATTGAGCTTCCTGAATTTGGCCTTGACCAACTTCTTGTACGAATGTGGTGTAGTTGTAGTCCACTGTTCTTCCGCTGCTGTCACCAGGGCCAAAGCTCTGGAAAACCGACATCAGCACAACGGCGATAACCAGCCACAGTATTAGATTTTTTGCCATGTCACTCAAGGTGCAAGCCTCGCGATAACTAGTTGTAATTAAAGGTAGGGTACTACAGTTTGTAGGCTGTAGCTATAGTGTTAACTCTCACCGATAAAGGCAAATAGTTAACCTTTGTAACCAGTGGCAACAACATAAACCTCTCGAGAGCGTGCTCTTGAAGAATCTGGTTTACGAATTTTGACCGCCTTGAACATACTACGTACCTCTTGGACATAATGATCAAAACCTTCGCCCTGGAACACTTTGACCACAAAACTACCATTAGGGATAAGAACTTGTCGACACATATCTAATGCTAATTCCACCAGATACATCGCTCTTGGTTGATCCACTGAATTATTTCCGGCCATATTAGGGGCCATATCAGACATCACCACATCAACCATATCTGGTTGAATACGTTCGATTAATGCAGCCAGAACGCTCTCTTCTCGGAAGTCACCTTGTAAAAAAGAGACACCGGCAATCGAATCCATCGGCAAAATGTCACAAGCAATGACCTGTCCTGTATCACCAACAATACTAGCCGCATATTGTGACCAACCACCGGGCGCAGCCCCTAAATCAACGACGGTCATACCAGTACGCAGTAACTTATCCTTACTTTGGATCTCTTTTAGCTTAAAAATCGCACGTGAACGATAACCTTTCTTTTTTGCTTCATGAACATAGATGTCATCAAAATGCTCTTTCAACCAACGAGAAGAACTCGCGGAATGTTTCTGTTTACTCATTCGATACCTAACTAAGGTGCTTCTATTCGAGAAAGTCTTGTAGAAAATATAGTCTTCCTGAGTAGATGGCGCTAAAATGGTGGTTTTCAACCCTAATATTAATAAATTTGGTCGCGTAATGAATCTAAGCAACAAACAAAAGCAGCACCTGAAAGGATTGGCTCACCACTTAAACCCAGTAGTATTGATGGGTGCCAATGGCCTCACCGAAGCTGTTTTGGCAGAAATCGAAATTGCGCTTAACTATCATGAACTCATTAAAGTCAAGGTAGTATCAGAAGACCGTGAAACGAAACTATTGATTGTTGATGCGATCGTTCGTGAAACGGGTGCAGAAAAAGTCCAAGTCATTGGTAAAACCTTGGTCCTTTACCGCCCATCTGAGCAGCGTAAAATCGAATTACCCCGCAAATAAATTGCTCCGTTCGATAAGTATGCGAGCATCGCTACTTAAGCTTATAAAAAGGTCGCCTTGGGCGACCTTTTTATTGTTGTTTCTGTTAAACACTCGGTACACACTACGAAATACCTCTCGACGGTTAATCTCAATAGTGTCTCAGCTCGATTTACAGATAATCAACCTTGTCTATTTCAAAGACTTTATCACCGCCTGGGGTCGAGATGGTGACTTCGTCACCTTCCATTTTACCAATTAACCCACGAGCAATCGGTGAACTGACTGAAATGCGTCCTGCTTTGATTTCCGCTTCATCATCACCCACGATTTGATAACGCTTCTCTTCATCAGTATCGACATCAATCAAGCTCACTGTCGAACCAAAAATCACTTTTCCTGTGTTTTCTATCTTTGCGATATCAATCACTTGAGCTACCGATAATTTATATTCGATATCGCGAATCTGAGCTTCGCAGATCCCTTGCTCTTCTCGAGCGGCATGATATTCGGCATTCTCTTTTAAATCACCTAATTCACGAGCTTCAGCAATCGCTTGAGTGATTTTTGGACGCAGCTTAAGTAGTCGCTCAAGTTCATCACGCAGCAATTTTTCACCGCGTACGGTCATTGGAACTTTTTCCATCTTATTACCTCTATGCCAAAACTATCTTTGGACAATACAAAACTACCCAACCCGATAAGGGGGTCAGGTAGTCGTCTTTGAATGCATACTTATCAGTGTAAACAAACATGACGATGAAATCATCCAAATTCAATCATTGCGATCAAAAATTGAGATTAGGCACAATGAGGTAAATTTAATGTGATCCATCCCACACACCAACCTAGTTAAAAAACATTCAAAATGACTAAAAAAATCTAAATAACCCACTTAGAAACAACGGTCAGACCAGCGACCAAAAACCTATAAAGTGAATTAAAATCAAAGGTTTGATATTTTTTACATCGCAATAAAACACTGTTCATTACTGGAATTTATATCATTTTACTAACGGATAACGGAACTTTGCAGTTACAAAGGTAGACACGAATAGGTCGAATGTTTCACCTGTGGGTTCACTTCTTTGAAGTCACACGAGTAGAAACATTGGTTGTTCGTTGCACATATCAATGATTTGAACCATCGCTTTCAAACGCTGTTATGTCGCCGATAACAATTTATGGACAGTAAATTAGGACTTAATAAAATGAACAAAACTCTGATTGCTCTAGCAGTTTCAGCTGCCGCAATGACCGCTGGCGTTAATGCTGGTGAAATTTACAACCAAGATGGAACTTCGCTTGCGCTAGGTGGCCGTGCTGAAGCTCGTCTATCTCTAAAAGATGGTAAAGCAGAAGATGCTTCACGTGTACGTATCAATGTACTGGGCAAAACTCAAATCAATGACAGCCTGTATGGTCTTGGTTTCTACGAAGGTGAATTCACTACAGCTGATAAAGGCGGTGAAGTAGATAAAGGAAGTAATGACCTAACTAACCGTTACGCTTTTGCTGGTATCGGCGGTGATTTTGGTCTAGTGACTTACGGTAAAAATGACGGCGCACTAGGTGTGATCACTGACTTTACCGATATCATGGCTTACCACGGTAATAAAGCGGCTTACAAACTGACCGTTGCTGACCGTGCTGACAACATGCTGACTTACGCGGGTCAATTTGATGATCTTGCAGTAAAAGCCAGCTACCGTTTTGCTGACCGTGTAGAAGGGGTAAATTTTGGTGACAATAACCAAGATGGTTACTCACTCTCTGCAATTTATGCATTTGCTGACACTGGCTTTGCTGTTGGTGCTGGTTACGCCGATCAAGACAAAGCTGATCAGTGGATGCTAGCGGCCTCTTACGCGATCAACGATTTGTACTTTGCCGGTACTTACGTTGATGGTCAAGACAAGAGTGGCGTTAACAAAAAAGACAAAACTGGTTATGAGTTAGCCGCTAAATACACGATGCAACAAACTGTATTTACGACTTCTTACAACTACTTAGAGTCTAAAACTTCAGGTCAAAAAACTGACGAAGCTGATAGCATTGCTATCGATGCAACTTACTTCTTCAAGCCTAACTTCCGTTCTTACATCTCATACAACTTTAACCTGCTAGATTCAGATAAAGTAGGTAAAGTGAACGCTGAAGATGAGCTAGCTCTAGGTCTACGTTACGACTTCTAAGTCGCCCTAATTACGCATAATGATGCTTAATTAACACTCCAAACGCCTGCGCACTAGCAGGCGTTTTATTCTCTGGCTATACTTGCCTTCCTGTTTGATTGATTGTCGATTGTTTATGCATTGTCTATGGCGCCGTCTTTCCTCTATTTTCATGTTGTCTTACCTGTTTATCGTGCTCCCCGTTTGGGCAGACTTTGAGCAAGCAAAAGCACAACTGCCAACAGGTACTCGCAGCGGTTTAATCAGCCAATTACTCAATGAACAGCAAACCGTTAACCAATACACCGATGGGTATTTCCCACCTGCCAGCACCTTAAAAATCATTACGGCTTTGGCGAGCCAACTCGAACTCGGTGAGCAATTTCGTTTTACCACCGAGTTACGTGCTGATAACAATCAGCTGGCCTTGATTTTTTCTGGCGATCCAACTTTAACTACCGCCAACTTACGTCAATTATTCAGTCAATATCGCTCTAAACACGGTCGCAAGATTAGCGGAGATATCTGGCTCGACATCAGTCAATTCAGTGGTTATCAACGAGCGGTAGGTTGGCCTTGGGATAGTCTTGGCGTGTGTTATAGCGCTCCGGTCAGCGCGGTTAATCTTGATGGCAACTGTATTCAAGCGTCGATTTATACCCAAGATAACGGTTCTACTCGAGTTTATGTTCCCCCTCATTACCCGGTTCATGTCAGTAGTGAGGCTAAAACGGTCTCTCAAGCTCTGCAGCAAAGCTTACATTGTGATTTAGAGTTAATCGCCACGCCTAACAATCATTATCAATTGTCAGGCTGTTTAGCGGAACGTGAGCAACCACTACCGCTTCGCTTTGCCGTACAAAATCCTGAACTCTACGCTCAACGCGTCATTCATCAACTGCTACGACAACTTGGCATCCATTTAGAAGGCGATATAAAAATCGGTCAGCCTCCAGAAATACAGACTATGGCGAGTATTGCGATACATCGCTCGGCAGCACTGCCTGAACTGCTCAAAATCATGCTCCAAGACTCGAATAACTTGATTGCTGACTCTCTCACCAAAACCTTAGGCCAGCACTTTTTTTTGCAGCCCGGAAGCTTTGCTAATGGCACTGAAGCCATGAAACAAATTATCTTTGCCAACACCGGAATTGATTTGCAAGATGCTCAGTTAGTCGATGGCTCAGGGTTATCACGTAATAACCGCTTACGCTTAGAGTCGATGCGTCAAATCCTTGCCTATTTGGCTGCTCACGATCAGCAATTATCGTTATTGAGTTTGCTGCCAACGGCCGGAGAGAGTGGAACTTTACTCTATCGTCGTAGTATGCGTCATAGTAGCGTACGAGGTCAGCTTATCGCCAAAAGTGGCTCGTTATACGGCACACATAACATGGCGGGTTTTGTTGTCAATGAGCAAGGTAAACCACTAAGCCTATTTATTCAGTACGTGACGGATTATTTCCCATCCACTGCCAATGCTCACTTACCGATAGAACCACCCATTACCCAATTTGAGCTACGTTTCTATCAAGATGTGATTAACATGGCTCACGGCCAATAAACAAAAAGCGCCTAACGGCGCTTTTTGTTTATTGGTTTTTATTTCTTGGGGATAAGCTTGTCGCTTTACCACATCACGGTTTAACTACCCTCGGTAGCTCATCACAAATCATGACTCAATGGTTACTCGCGCGAACTTACGTTTACCAACTTGATAGACATAAGTTCCGACCGCTGGAATGCACTTCGCATCATCGAGCTTTTCACCGTCTTGCTTAGCCGCGCCTTGTTTGACCATACGCATCGCATCCGAAGTTGAGCCCACCAGCCCAGCCTCTTTGAGTAAGTTAGCAATCGCGATTCCTTGAGCAAAGGTAAACTCTGGCATTTCATCAGGTAGAGCACCTTTTTGAAAACGATTAATGAATTCTTGTTCTGCCGCATCAGCGTCCGCTTGTGAATGGAAACGAGCGATGATCTCTTTAGCCAGTAGAATTTTAACGTCTCTTGGGTTAGCACCGTTTGCCACATCGGCTTTAAATTGCTCGACTTCCGCTAAAGGACGGAAAGACAACAATTCATAATAACTCCACATCAAATCGTCAGAGATTGACATGATCTTACCAAACATTTCGCTTGGCGCTTCGCTTACCCCAATATAGTTGTGCGCGGACTTAGACATTTTCTTTTCGCCATCTAAGCCAACCAGTAGTGGCATCATCAATACTACTTGAGGCTTCTGACCATGTGATTTTTGCAGCTCTCGTCCCATCAGCAAATTGAACTTCTGATCCGTGCCCCCTAATTCAACATCGGTTTCCATCGCAACGGAATCATAACCTTGCAGTAAAGGGTACATAAACTCATGAATCGCAATCGGTTGACCGCCTGTGTAGCGCTTTTTAAAATCATCCCGTTCCAACATTCGCGCTACAGTTTGGTTAGCGGCAAGTCGGATCATCCCTTCAGCACCGAGCTCAGACAGCCATTCAGAGTTAAACTGAATTTTCGTTTTTGCCGGATCAAGGATCTTAAACACTTGCTGCTTATAAGTCTCCGCGTTACGTAGAACATCTTCGCGCGTCAACGGCGGACGAGTGGTATTTTTACCGGTTGGGTCACCGACCATTCCCGTAAAGTCACCAATCAAGAAAGTAACATCATGGCCTAAATCTTGGAAAGTGCGCAGCTTGTTTAAGATCACCGTATGACCTAAATGGATATCTGGTGCCGTTGGATCTGCCCCAAGCTTAATCCGCAAAGGACGACCTTCTTTCAGTTTTGCGATTAATTCCTCTTCTGGAATTAACTCTTCAACACCACGCTTAATCTCAGCTAACGCCGCTTCAATACTCGCCATTCTTGTTCACTCCCACAGATTTGGCAAAAATTTAATAGTTTGACATCTTACTTGAATAGCGATGCCTTTTGAAACCAGTTAGACTAACCAAATAACGATTTTATTCACGAATGATTGAACGAACACGAGTATGCTAGCGATTTTTGCTCGTCTTCCCTGGGTGCATCAGGCATGTATTGCCTTTTTTAGTGCGGTGATTGTTATCGCGTTATTTTTCCTCCCGGATCAGGAAGCATTAAGAAACCACCCAGAGCGACTCCAAATTGGTCGCCACTATCCTTTGACCATTGACCGGGAAGCATTAGCTCCAGGCAGTACGGTATTGCCTTCCGCTCTACTACGCTGGGAAACGCATAACGTTAATTCGGGAGAAAGTGCGGCACTTCTTTTTCAACGTCTTGGCCTGTCGGCTCGTTTACTCCATGAACTGACGTCCAGTGATCCACAAATCAACCAACAATTGAGTCGTTTACGCCCCGGTGATGAGTTGCAATTTGGGTTTGATGAAAATAACCAATTCATTCAACTTAAACGGCGCATTACGCCTTATGAAACCTTTGATATCACGCGCACCGATTCTGGTTTTTCAGCTCGGTTTGATAAAAAAGAGGTCTTCTACCAATACAATTATGCTCAAGCTGAAATTACCTCAAACTTTTGGAATGCAGCGAGAGGCGCAGGTTTAACGGCTAACCAGATTATGGAATTAGCGGGCATTTTTGGTTGGGATATTGACTTTGCGTTAGATATTCGCTCAGGAGATCATTTTCGCTTACTGTTTGAAGAGAAAATTGTCGAAGGTGAAGTGGTGGGGCGAGGACGAATTATCGCCACTCAATTTACTAACCAAGGCACAACCTTTACTGCCATTTTGGACGAACATACTGGGCAATATTATGATGAAACCGGCCGAGCAATGAAAAAAGCGTTTCTACGTGCACCTCTTGATTTTCGACGCGTATCATCAAACTTCAACCCTCGCCGCCTTCATCCAGTCACCGGCCAACTAAGGGCGCATCGAGGTACAGACTACGTTGCTCCAGTGGGCACACCCATTTGGGCCGCTGGTGACGGCGTAGTTGAACGCTCTAGCTATAACCAATTTAATGGTAATTATGTCTTTATTCGCCACAGTAATACCTATTTAACCAAATACCTCCACCTAACTCGACGCACGGTGAAGACCGGAGAGCGGGTTCGCCAAGGTCAAGTGATTGGTACATTAGGAGGAACCGGACGGGTCACTGGCCCTCATTTACACTACGAGTTTCTGGTTAATGGCGTTCATAAAGATCCACGCACAGTCGATCTTCCTCAATCAAAATCCTTAACCGGACAAGCAAAAGCGACATTTTTAGCTAATGCTAAAATTCGCCTTGATACTTTATCGCGTTATGGGCAGCTACTCTACGCAACCCCTTAACCCTACAAAAAAGCCCTTGTTAGACTAAGGGCTTTTTGATAACTCTATATTTACAACACGCTTGGACGTTAAACACTAAATGACGCACCACAACCACAGGTCGTTGTCGCATTAGGGTTATTAATAAAAAAGCGCGAGCCGTCTAACCCATCGGTATAATCCACCACACCGCCAATCAAATACTGTAAACTCATTGGGTCAACCACTAAAGTAACGCCACTATTTTCGATGGTGGTGTCCCCTTCGTTAACACTTTCGTCAAACGTAAAACCATATTGGAAACCGCTGCAGCCGCCACCAGTAATATAAACACGCAGTTTCAACTGTGGATTTTCTTCTTCTTCAATTAATGTGCGTACTCGCGTTGCAGCGGCATCAGAAAAAGTTAAGGGTACATTGACTTCGCTCACGACGACCTCTCTCATTGGTGTCAATACTCATTGCTTGTTGATGAGCATGTTTATTTTTTCTAATCTGATGATTATCTAATACCTGACTGTTTCGTTCAAGTATTAGCCGAATAATCTCACCGATCCCGTCATTCCTCTTCCACCAAATCGTAGGCATTCAGGGAAAAAACGATAAGCATCTATCGCCGAGCAAGAGTAACGATTTTTATCGGCAATGCCACCATTTTGCACTGAGTAGACCGATAAATGTTATAAATTGAGGGAAAAGATTTCGTCTCATCACTGAGCAGCGTACAATGTTCCACGCAATGAATCTTAGGGTAGATTAATCTTTCAACGTGAACGTTTATTCGATATAGCGATAAAAAAACAAAGCGTTGCCGCTGGACGATAAGCCGTTTTATTCCCATGAATATAGCGAGATTGAGCAACATAAATACCGCCAAGGCAGCCATAGTTTGCCGTGGGAAAAGTATAAACTGGCTTATATCGCAACGCGAGGATTACGCTTTATCATCGCTTTTAGGGTAAACATATCCTCAGCGACAAAGGTCTACATGCCCTAACCAATATTAAGAGGAATTCTCAATGACCAAATCAGAAGATCTGTATCAAAAAGCGCAAATCAAAATCCCTGGCGGCGTTAATTCTCCGGTGCGCGCTTTTAGTGGTGTTGGTGGCTCGCCAATTTTTATCGACCGTGCTGATGGCGCACTGATTTTTGATGCAGATGGTAAAGCCTACATTGATTATGTTGGCTCATGGGGCCCAATGATCCTTGGTCATAATCATACCGTGATCCGCGATGCCGTGATCCATGCCGCTCAGCGAGGTCTCAGCTTTGGCGCGCCGACGGAAATGGAAATCACTATGGCAGAATTGGTCTCTGAACTGGTCCCTTCCATGGAACAGTTGCGCATGGTCAGTTCTGGCACAGAAGCAACCATGAGTGCCATTCGTTTAGCTCGCGGTTATACTGGACGGGATAAAATCCTAAAGTTCGAAGGCTGTTATCACGGCCATGCCGATAGCCTATTAGTCAAAGCTGGTTCAGGAGCCTTAACCCTCGGCCAACCGAGCTCACCAGGTGTTCCAGCTGATTTCGCCAAACACACACTCACTGCCCGTTTTAATGATTTACAATCCGTACGTGAGCTGTTCGCGGCGCATCCTGGTGAGATCGCCTGTATTATCGTTGAGCCAGTCGCGGGGAATATGAACTGCATTCCTCCAGTAGCTGGCTTCCATGAAGGTTTACGTGAAATCTGTGATCAAGAAGGCGCGTTATTGATCTTTGATGAAGTCATGACTGGCTTTCGCGTTGCCCTTGGAGGAGCACAAGCTCACTACAATATCCACCCCGACTTAACCACTTTAGGTAAAGTGATTGGCGGAGGAATGCCTGTGGGAGCTTTTGGTGGTCGTAAAGAAATTATGCAGTATATTGCTCCAACAGGCCCCGTCTATCAAGCAGGTACGCTTTCAGGCAATCCGATTGCCATGGCAGCGGGTTACGCTTGTCTGTCGCTATTAAGACAAGAAGGTAATGAGAAAAATTTAGCCGCTAAAACCAAACAACTGGCCGATGGCTTTAAACAGCTCGCGGATAAGCACGCTGTCCCATTGGTCGTTAATCAGGTCGGTGGCATGTTCGGCTTCTTCTTTACCGACCAACCCAGCGTAACCTGCTACGAAGAGGTAGCAAAATGCGATATTGAGCGGTTTAAGCGTTTCTTCCATTTAATGTTAGGTTATGGGGTGTATCTAGCACCTTCAGCATTTGAAGCTTGCTTTACCTCTTTAGCGCACGGTAGCCGAGAAATAGAAGCTACTTTAGAAGCCGCTGACCGCAGCTTCGCTCAGTTAGCTCAAGAAGGGTAATTAACATATATCGGATTTAACTTATTGAACTGAGGGGTATTGATTTTTCGCCATGCCATTGATTGCGAATATTCAACACCCCTACTATGTAGGCAGAAAGCCCACAACGTCTATTGCCGTTAGTGCCAAAAAAACATCACTAATATGGCAAGTGAAGCAAGCAAAATCATCGTCCAAGGTATACGTTGAACCCATGAGGTTTTCGTCGCGCAGCAAGATTTCTTTTCACAACAACCCATTTTTATCTCTCCCATTGCCCAAATACGCAATCCAAGCCATTATAGACAGTGTCACAACGAAATCGAAACTAACTCTATGTCATTTATCTGTTTGTGACGATGGTGTTAGTAAATAGACAATGGTTCTAATGATTCTGTCCATCGCTCACTGATATCCGACATCCTGACATAGAAAATCAACCAGTAGAAAGGGGCCACTAGCGTGTCCGATAAAACTAGACTTACCGTCAACCATTGGGTTTTGATTGGCGCATTATGCATCGCCATATTCAGCTGTTATCAACTGATTCAACCTTATAGTAATGCGATCATGATGGCATTTATTCTATCGCTATTGATTTTCCCGATTCATCAACGCTTAGAATATCGTCTAGCTCAGAAAAAAAAATCTTACTGCCCTACTCTCGTGTATTATTTTGACGTTTATTATTGTGATACCGTCGATATTGGTTTTTTCAGCCATCGTCCAACAAGGTGCTCGCTTTGCACAAACGCTCTATCACTGGGGGAATGAAGGTGGCATTCAAACGGCGCTTAGTCACCCTTTGATCATTAAAACACTTACGTTTACCAACCAATACCTCCCCTTTCATGAGGTAACACCGCAGCAAATCGCCCAAAAAACCGCTCAATTTGCAACCTCTTTTGGTAGCAGTCTGGTGGCCATTAGCGCCAAAATCGTCGGTGATGTCACGCATTTAGTCATGAACTTTTTCTTAATGTTGTTTGTGCTGTTTTTCCTGCTCCGCGATCACGATAAGATCATTAATGTACTGCGACACATTTTGCCGTTATCTCGTAGCCAAGAAGATAAATTACTGCATGAAATCCAGCAGGTATCGAAATCCGCTATCATGGGGTCATTTCTTACTGCCATAGCGCAAGGCGTAGCGGGCGGATTGGCAATGTGGCTCGTTGGCTTACCCGGACTGTTTTGGGGTACCATGATGGGCTTCGCCTCTTTTATTCCTTTAATCGGTACAGCATTGATTTGGATCCCAGCAACGCTGTACTTATTGGTTATCGGTGACACCGCTTGGGCATTGTTCTTATTAATCTGGAGTATTGCCATTGTTGGTTCGATTGATAACTTATTGCGTCCCCTGCTGATGCAAGGCAGCGCAGGCATGAATACCTTAATGATCTTCTTCTCACTATTGGGAGGGATCCAGCTCTTTGGTTTGATAGGACTTATCTACGGACCACTGATTTTTGCGATTACTATTGTCCTGTTTAACCTCTATGAAGAAGAATTTGCGAGCTTTTTAAATCAAAAAGACCGTCACTAAAGCGCTTCAAGCCAAGCGCTGATTATGCGAAAATTGCGCCCTTTGCCGTTCACCACGAGTTTGTTATGTCACATTACACAGCCCCAAGTCAGATCACGCAGCGTCAATTCGCTTATTTCGCAGGCAAAAAAGTCTTGGTTGCCGGGGAGGTGGAAGATAGCTTTCCCATCGAGTTAAGCAAACACTGCGACGCAGTGACCGTTTTTACTACCCACTATGGCTATTATCGTCAATTACAGACCTCTTCTGCCGTGAAAAGTTATTTTGGCGCAGAGTTGACTGCCGACATTACGGCTGACTTGTTGCTGATTTATTGGCCAAAAGCAAAACTGGAAGCGCAATTTTTACTCGCCATGTTGTTGGCTAAACTGCCTGCACCGTGTGAAGTCATCGTCGTGGGAGAAAACCGCTCAGGAATAAAAGCCGTCGAAAAACTGTTTGCCCCTTATGGCACGATAAAAAAATACGATTCTGCTCGTCGTTGCTCATTCTATTGGGGACAATGTACACAACCTGTTGTTGCTTTTGATTTAGAAGATTGGTTTAAATCTTATACCGTTCATTACCAGCAACACACACTGACTATCCGCAGCCTACCCGGGGTATTTAGCCACGGTGAATTCGATTTAGGCAGTCAACTTCTGCTCGATAGCTTGCCCTCCCTGCAAGGCAAAGTACTTGATTTTGGTTGCGGTGCTGGCGTTTTGGGCTGTGTAATGAGTATACTTAATCCAGAGATTCAACTCGAAATGTGTGATATCAGCGCCCTCGCAATTTACTCTAGCCAAGCGACATTAGCGGCGAATGGCCTAACGGGACGAGTCTTTGCTTCCGATGTTTATTCAGATACTGGCCAAGATTATCAATCGATTGTTACTAACCCGCCCTTTCATTCAGGGCTAGACACCAGCTATCGAGCAACGGAAACCTTATTACAGCAAGCCCCCAATCATTTGACCGCGTCTGGTCAACTGTTTGTCGTTGCTAATAATTTCCTCAAATACCCACCATTAATAGAACAAGCATTCGGTAATTGTGTGACACTAAATAAGACGGGTAAATTCTCAATTTATCACGCCCAAAAATAAGCTTACTGTCCGTAAATTGCCGTTTTTAACGACAATTTACGGAAGTAACATCAAAAAATTGCGCCCACCGACACGGTTTACTGTCAACTTACTTGTCAAAGTAAAAAAACACGTTAATTTCGTTATTTCATACACGTCACTTTATTCAATTTTCTCACTAAGGCTTTGTTGACTGTGAGCACCATTACAAATAACCCTTTGTTTAAATTTAAGTTTCATCGACAACATAAATTTAAACGTCTACAAAACACTCTGATGTTAGCGTTTCTGGCGGTCAGCCTCACTCCGCTAACGGTAACAGCCTTGTTCTTTCTTCATTCACACAGTAAAGACTTACAAGAACAAAGTACCTCACATCTCATTTCTGTACGAGATACCAAGCAGCAACAAATTATCGATTATCTCAGCGCCAAAGAGTCTGAAGTGATGGGATTTGTTCGTTCAGAACTTGCCTATGCCAGCGGTGGACGTTTTTACGGTTTGGTCAATGCCTTTCAACGATTAGGGGAAAATATTGAGCAAGCGCGTCTGCACGCTCAACAACGCTATATCCCCGGTTCTGGCGATCAAATCAGAACCTCTATTTTACCTAAATCAAGTAGTTACGCAGGTAGTGAACGTTATCGTCTACTGCACAAACGTTACCATGCAAGTTATCTAGAGCTACTGAAACGGTCTGACTTTGACGATATTCTGATCGTCGATCTACAGGGTAATGTGGTCTATTCAATTTTCAAGCATGCGTATTATGGCACGAATCTACTCAGCGATAATCCGCAGAACTCACCTCTAGGACGAACCTTCCAGCAACTGGAACAGCAAGTGACTGAGCAACGTAAGGTCAATGAAGACTATACCCCTGTCATTGTGTCTGATTTTGCTGAATACAATGGACGCCAATATGCTTGGATGGGCGCACCCATTATTCAACAAGGCTATCTTCACAGTTATGCCATGTTCCGTCTGCCGAATAATGGCATCACCAAATTAATTGCCGATCATAATCAAGACTCAGCCAAAAGGACGTTATTGGTTGGCCAAGATCACCGTTCTCGTACGCTGGCTTATCAACAAGCCGATGTGGATACCAGCAGTGACGTGATTCAGTTGGCACTCAATGGCTCGCGCTCGGTCACAACCTATGAGAATACGCTCGGTGAAAAACAGATTGCCGCTTATGCGCCGATTCATTTGCAAAATCTCAATTGGGCTTTAGTTGTCGAACTCCCTGAAAAAGAAGCCTTTGCCCGAGTAAGACAACTGGAAAAATTATTTATTTTCGCGATGTTAACGGCGATCATCTTAGTGGTCATCGCTTCTCACTATCTCTCTAACTTTATTACTCTCCCTTTACTCAAACTCACTTGGGCAGCAGAACGCGTCTCCGCCGGTGATTTGGATCAACCGATCATTCATACTCAACGGCGCGATGAAATTGGCCGTTTGGCAGTTAGTTTTGAAAGAATGCAACGCTCGATCCGTGAAAAAATCCAACTGATCAAATCACAAAATATTGAGTTAGAAGATAATATCCAGCTGATTCGTAAACAAAATGATGAACTGCAATTAGCCAACAAACTTAAAGATGAGTTTTTAGCGACCACATCACATGAGCTACGTACTCCATTACACGGCATGATAGGCATTGCCGAAGCTTTGACTTCCGGTGCTAATGGGCCAATCAGTGCAGCCCACCGCTATCAACTCGACATTATTATCAGTAGCGGTCAACGTCTTGCCAATCTTGTTGATGATTTACTCGATTATCACAAGATGCGTTATGGTCATCTCGATATCGAAACTCAAGCCGTTAATCTCTCCAATGCGACCAGAATGGTGCTTGAGCTGTCTCATCATCTGCTCGGTAAAAAAACACTACGGATTATTAACCAAATTGCCGATCAGCCATTATGGGTATCGGCTGATGCTCAGCGACTTGAACAGGTACTGTATAACCTGATTGGTAATGCGATTAAATATACCTCTGAAGGAAAAATTGTTATTTCAGCCACCCCAATGGAGCATCAAGTTAGAATCCAAGTGGTCGATACTGGACAAGGCATTCCTGCTGAGCAATTGGAGCATATTTTTGAACCGCTAATTCAAGCCGGGTACGATAGCAGCCGTTATCGTCAAGGTGCGGGTTTAGGATTGACGATTAGCCGCCAATTAATTGAATTAATGCAAGGCTCCTTGTACGTCAGTAGCCAGCCGATGGTCGGTACCACCTTTAGTTTTACGCTGCCACTCGCGACTTCACAACAAATTGCTCAAGCGCAGCGCAGTCAAATTGCTCATTTTCAAGCACCAGAATTATCCTCGATTGACGATCTCGAACAGCTGCAACAACCAGAAAACCCACAAGGTCCTCTACTGCTGATTGCCGATGATGAGCCGGTTAACCTGCGTGTATTAGACAGTTTTTTACGTCTAGAAGGCTATCGTGTCCGAACAGCACTCGATGGCCATGAGGTTATTGAAGCGATTGCCAAAGAGAAACCTGAACTTTTACTGCTCGATGTGATGATGCCCGGCATGAGTGGTTATCAGGTCTGTGAGCAATTAAGAGAGCAGTACGATCATGCGCAACTACCAATTATAATGCTAACCGCATTAACCCAAAGTGATGATCGGATCAGAGGCTTTGCCGCTGGCGCCAATGACTATTTATCAAAACCTTTTAATAAACAAGAACTCGCCGCTCGAATTAAAGCTCACTTAAGCGCCAGTAAAGCAGAGCAACGTCGTATTGAAAATGCTCAACTTCAAAAAGAGCTCAAACAACGAGCGATGGTCGAAGCCAGTTTACTTGAAACTCAAGGCCGACTATTAGAGCAACTGGATTCAGCGCCAGAAGCGATTTTGTGTTTACGAGAAGACAATAAAATCCGCTTTGCCAATGAGGCGGCCTGTAAGCTATTTAAACGCAGCCAAGATCAACTCAAACGCTCTAACGCCGAAGAGTTGATTGCCCCTAAATATTTACTGGTTGAGCAAGAGCATTATTGCGGGAACATCGATATTTATATCGATGATGTCAGACAACATCTCTCCGCTGATGTGCTTCGCTTACCGGAAGGAAGCAGTTTTAAAACAATGTACATTTTTAATGTCGGTGGAAATCTTAACGCCAATCGTATCCACCAACTAGAAACCGCCGTCGACGCGTTATCAAGCTATGCTTTTGCTGGTGATAAAGACAAACTTCAGCAGTTAAAAGAGCTAGGAGGTGAATTTACTCGCATCGCAGAAAAAGTGGCCGGAGAAACCCCATCAAAACAGGCGTTAATGCGCGCCGTGTTGGTTGATGCGATGACGAGCGCTCTCGACTACTGGGAAAAAGTCACAGGACAAAGTAAGTTTACGTTTGCTGAACAAAGCGGATTATGGCGCGTCTATTTAGACCGTAGTACTTTGCAAACTCGAACATTGGATAAGTACTTACGTATTGAAACGCTACCCAAAACGCCTCGCTGGCGCACGGTGCTGAACTCACTTGACTACATATTGGAACACTGTCAGGAGCAAGGCCCAGAGCGAACCTACATCGAAGTACAACGAGATAAATTACAGCAATTGTTAACGAGCGATTAAGCGCCGCTGTACTGGCTAACCTTTCCTGCATAACAATCACGACCCTTTATCAAACAAGCCTATTTAAATAGGCTTGTTTGAATGCTCAACCACTCATTTGTATCTACAGTATGATGACCGCCATCCCCCAACTGATGGCCACCAACTCAATCATCATCAAGCTAACGTTCGTTGATTTTCTTATCAAAACAACCCTCTGATTTATCTCTCTATACCTATAATTTTGCCGTTAAATCGGCAACCAATTCAGCATTGCACCTTGTTTAACTGGCTAATAAGTCAAGTTTGCGAAGATAATCACAACAATTTGCCAGATTTAATTTATGAAGTGAAATTTCTATTTTTAACACCAGTGAGCAAGGTCTCAGTAAACCAATAAAAAAGATTACCCATTATAAATAAAGGGATAAAAAGATAGTGACCACTCACAAATGGGCAGCGTGATTGACTCATTTGCGAAGTGCATCACTGTTTACTATTTCAACACTTATGAGGCAATTAGATTCATTTTAACAAAACTAACGTCAAGCAAGAGTATTTTGACGTTTTTAACGGGAATTAGAATTGATAATTTTCCTTGTAAGGTGTTTCCTTACCTCTGTCAACGACCTACAGGCCACTCATGCCATTGAGCTTTGACTTAATGAACATCATGAGGTGGGTCATTGCCGAGTGTTAATCCAATGATGACATTCAAACCCTATTCATATCCGTATGTGAAATGAAAGCAAATAGTAAGGAACAGCTATGCTTGCCAATATAAAAAAAACTGCCCTAGCCGCTGCCGTAATTACTGCAGCTGCAACCGTGTCAACTCCAGCGTTTGCACGCAGTGAGTTGACCATCGTACCCGATTTTTACCCAACCATGGTGCGTAACTTTAACCCTTATCTTGCCACGAACTTAAGAACGACCACTGACTTCATTTATGAACCATTAGTCATTTTTAATGAAATGCACGGTAATACTCCCGTTATGCGTTTAGCCGAAAATTTCTCCATGTCCGACGATTTAATGAGTGTCACTTTCGATATTCGTAAAGGCGTCAAATGGTCAGATGGTAAAGGCTTTAGCGCGAACGACGTCATCTTCTCATTCAATCTAGTGAAAGAAAAACCTGAACTAGATCAACGCGGTATCAATAAGTGGGTCACCAGCGTTGAGAAAATTAATGACTACAAAGTGCGTTTTCGTTTAAGTGAAGCTAACTCCAACGTTCCTTATGAAATTGCTCAGGTACCGATTGTTGCTCAACATATCTGGAAAGATGTTAAAGAACCAACGACATTCACTAACCAAAATCCGGTTGGCACAGGCCCATTTACCGAAATTGATACCTTTACTCCACAACTTTACATCCAGTGCCGCAACCCGAATTACTGGGACGCAGCAAGCCTAAAAGTCGATTGTTTACGCGTGCCACAAATTGCCAATAACGACCAATTATTGGGACAAATTATTAACTCTGAGCTTGACTGGACATCGTCATTTGTTCCCGATATCGATCGTACTTACGCGGCGGCCAATCCAAATCACCACTACTGGTATCCAGCGGCAGGAACACAAGCGTTTATGATTAACTTCAAAAACGCCGATCCTGCGAAAAAAGAAGCACTGACTAACGTTGATTTCCGTCGCGCCTTCTCAATGGCACTGGATCGTCAAACCATCATTGATATCGCCTTCTATGGCGGTGGTACGGTCAACGATTTCGCTTCTGGTCTCGGCTACGCGTTTGAAGCATGGTCAGATAAAGCGGTACACGATAAGTATAAAGGCTTCAATACCTACAATGTCGAAGGTGCCAAAGCGCTACTCGCCAAAGCTGGCTTTAAAGATATTAACGGTAATGGTTTTGTCGAAACACCATCAGGTAAAACCTTTGAGTTGTTAATTCAATCGCCTAATGGCTGGACTGATTTTAATAACACCGTTCAGCTAGCCGTTGAACAGTTACAAGAAGTGGGCATTAGAGCTCGAGCACGTACGCCTGAGTTTGCAGTTTATAACCAAGCCATGCTCGAAGGTAACTACGATGTCGCTTATACCAACTACTTCCATGGTGCCGATCCTTATACTTATTGGAATAGTGGTTATAACTCAGCGCTACAGTCTGGTGATGGAATGCCGCGTTTCGCCATGCATTTCTTCAAAAATGAAGAGCTTGACCGTCTTCTAAACAGCTTCTACAAAACCGCAGACCGTAATGAACAGCTAGCCATTGCTCACAAGATCCAAAAGATCATCGCTGAAAATCAAGTCACCGCTCCTGTTTTGTCTGGGGCTTGGATGTACCAATATAACACCACGCGCTTTACTGGCTGGTGGAACGAAGAAAATCCAAAAGGCCGTCCAAGTATTTGGGCTGGTATCCCAGAGCGTTTACTGCATGTACTGGATTTAAAACCCGTTAAGTAAACGTTGATTGCTGCGGCGCATTCGTTGCGCCGCTTTTAAAAATCCCCTCTCTTATTAATGATAAGTATGGCGCGTGTCGTCAGGGGATTTCTCGCTCTCAACTTTCTGTGAGCGACCTGAATGATATAACCAAACGGCTTGGAGTTGCAGCTAGCCAACATTACCGCAACTTCAAATAGCACGGGGTTATCAGGATGACTGGGTGAGTAAGGGGTAAGTTATGGGATATTTTTTAAGACGTTTGTCATTTTATTTTGCGGCGTTGCTGGTTGCAGCAACCCTCAATTTTATTATACCGCGAGCCATGCCCGGAGATCCGGTGACCATGATGTTCGCACACGCAACCGCACAAGTGACACCAGAACGAATTGAAGCCATGAGACAACTGCTTGGCTTTGTTGATGGGCCGATTTGGGTTCAATATTTTACTTATATGAAAAGCATCCTCAGTTGGGAACTTGGGACATCGATCAAATTCTATCCATTAAGTGTTAATGAGCTTTTAGCGGGTGCTTTTGGTTGGTCACTATTCCTTGCAGGCACAGCGGTGATTATTTCATTTTCGATTGGCTCTATTCTCGGCATCTTTGCTGCTTGGAAACGAGGCAGTTACTACGACTCTTTTGTGACCCCTGGGATGCTGGTAATTCAAGCGGTTCCCCAAGTGGTTATTGCCATGCTCGCCATGTACACCTTTGCTATCGGCTTAAGATGGTTCCCAACTGGTTACGCTTACACACCAGGTACTATTCCAGACTGGACAAGCTGGGCCTTTATTAAAAACGTAGGATTTCACGCTGTACTGCCTTTGCTTTGCGCCTCAATCGTGCAAATAGGTGGCTTCTTAGTCAACATGCGCAACAACATGATTAACTTATTGGCTGAAGATTACATCACGATGGCGAAAGGCAAAGGACTCAGTGAAAACCGAGTGGTTTTTAACTACGCCGCTCGTAATGCTCTATTACCCAGCGTCACCGCTCTTTCAATGTCACTCGGCATGGCGATAGGTGGTCAATTAATTATTGAAATTATCTTTAACTACCCCGGCCTTGGTACGGTTTTGTTCAACGCGATCACCGCGCGAGATTACCAAGTTTTGCAAGGCCAATTGATCATCATGACGCTCTTTATGCTGTTCTTTAACTTACTCGCCGACATGCTTTATGTTGTGCTCGACCCGCGTTTACGCCGGGGAGGTAAATAATTATGCAAGCACTCGTGAAACTTCTTCGTGGTAATAGAATGGCAATGCTCGGAGTGATCATTCTTAGCCTGTTCTTACTTATGGCCATTTTTGCGCCGTTAATTACTCAACATGCACCCGATAAACGGACGGGAAATCCACATGAATACCCAAGCTTTATCGTCAAAGCTGCAAAAGCCAATCCAGACGGTTGGATAGCGACTAATCTGGGTAACGATCGTCGAACTTTGGCGATGTCCAAAAAAGAGAACCATGTGCTCGGCACTACCCGTATGGGACGAGATGTGTGGGCGCAAGTGGCCTATGGAGCAAGAGTATCACTGGCGGTCGGTTTTGGCGCTGGGATCACCGTATGCTTTTTAGCCACGATTATTGGCGTCTCAGCGGGTTACTTTGGTGGAAAAATCGATGATTTTCTTACCGCTGCGATGAACATCATGTTGGTGATTCCCCAATACCCCTTACTGTTTGTGGTCGCCGCCTTCATTGGTCAAGCTGGACCACTGACCATCGCGCTGATAATCGGTTGTACCTCCTGGGCTTGGGGCGCTCGAGTCGTGCGAGCACAAACCATGGCACTGCGTGAAAAAGAGTTTGTCAAAGCCGCAGAAGTGCTTGGTGAGTCTTCTTGGCGGATCATTTTTGTCGAAATTCTTCCTAACCTGATTTCGATTGTTGGGGCAAGTTTTATCGGCTCGGTGATGTACGCGATCATGATGGAAGCCACCATCTCCTTCCTCGGTTTAGGCGATCCAAACACCATCAGCTGGGGCATCATGCTCTATAACGTACAAACCTCCTCCTCGATGTTAATTGGCGCTTGGTGGGAACTGTTAGCTCCTTGCCTTTCTTTAACCTTATTGGTGACTGGCTTAGCGTTACTTAACTTCGCGGTTGATGAGATAGCAAACCCACAATTGCGTTCTCATAAAGGCATGAAACGTTGGAAGAAGCTTGCTAAGCAAGAACAGAAAGAGCGTAAACCAGCCATGCAACCTCAACAAGCCATTTGGAGCGGAGACAAATAATCATGACCCAACCTATTATCTCAATCCGCAACCTCTGTGTTGATTATATTACTGATGCGGGCGATGTTCGCGCTTGTAATAATGTCAGCTTTGATATTGCGCCAAAAGAAATCTTTGGCCTCGCTGGCGAATCTGGTTGTGGTAAATCGACCGTCGCTTTCTCGTTAATGCGTTTACATAAGCCGCCCGCATTTATTACTGGGGGAGAAGTGATCTTCAACGGCGAAAATATTTTGCAATACAGTGAAGAACGTATGCAGTCCTTTCGCTGGAGCCAAATGTCGATGGTCTTCCAAAGTGCCATGAATGCACTTAACCCTGTATTGACCATGGAAGAGCAGTTTTGTGACGTGATCATGCGTCACACCAATATGAGCCGCTCACAGGCCAAACGGCGTGCTGAAGGCTTATTAGAGATTGTCGACATTCATCCTAGCCGTCTCAATGACTATCCACATCAATTTTCCGGAGGGATGCGTCAACGACTAGTGATTGCGATTGCTTTAGCCCTTAATCCAAAAATGATCATTATGGATGAGCCCACTACTGCATTGGATGTGGTCGTCCAACGTGAGATCTTGCAAAAGATCTATGCGTTAAAAGAGGAATTTGGCTTTGCCATTTTGTTCATCACTCACGATTTGTCTTTGATGGTCGAATTCTCAGACCGGATTGGGATTATGTACTCTGGTGAACTGATTGAGGTGGCTCCTTCTAAACAAATTTTAGAGACCCCTTATCACCCTTATACCAAAGGGCTAGGCAGCTCGTTCCCACCCTTAACCGGACCGAAAAATAAACTCACAGGAATCCCTGGCAATCCACTGAACTTATTGGAAATTCCCCATGGTTGCCGTTTTCAAGCTCGCTGCGATCGCGTTCATGAAGCCTGCAGCAAAGTGCCCACTGAGTTGCGTCTAATTGAACAAGGACGCTTCTCGAATTGCCATCTCTATGGTGAGCCGATTGCTCAGCGAAAAGCATGAGTATTGAGGTAGGCAAACAACTGAATTTCTGGAGATAACAATGAGTAATGTATTAGGCCAACTGTTGGTGGAAGGTAAGAATCTCGTCAAGGATTTTCCACTCAATAGCAATAGTCTTAAACAACCGATGATGCGCGCTATCAATGACGTATCATTTAAAATGTACAAAAGTCGTGGCTTATCAGTCGTGGGAGAATCTGGTTCAGGGAAATCAACCACGGCCAAAATGATCGCCAAGATGTATGCCCCTAGTTCAGGAACGATTGAATACAAAGGCAGAGATATTCTTAACATTAAATCACGTTCAGATTTAATGCACTACCGTGAGGGTGTGCAGATGGTATGGCAAGATCCCTTTGGATCGCTCAATCCAACCCATACTATTTTTCATCACATCGCTCGTCCGCTACTGATCCATAAAAAAGTCACACCGGGGAATAAAAAAGAGCTGCAAGAGCGAGTGTATGATTTGCTTGAGCAGGTTGGTTTGATTCCGCCGAAAGAGACCGCTGAAAAATACCCTCATCAGCTCTCTGGTGGACAGCGACAACGCATCAACTTAGCTCGTAATATCGCCGTTGGCGCAGAAGTGGTACTCGCTGATGAACCAACCTCGATGCTCGATGTGTCGATTCGTGCTGGGGTCTTGAACTTAATGCAAGAGATGAAGTTTGAAAAACAGATGTCTCTACTCTATATCACCCATGATATCGCCACCGCCCGTTATATTGCCGAAGATCTCGCCGTGATGTATGTCGGTCATATGGTCGAATGGGGAGACACCGATGAGATCATTCACGATCCACAGCATCCTTATACCCAGTTGCTCGTCTCTGCGGTTCCCGATCCTAAAAAGTCGATTCATGAAAAGCTCAAAGGCAATAAAGGTGAAATTCCACTCTGGACACCCGACTCCGTTGGCTGTCCCTTTGCTGGGCGATGCCTGCACGCCAGCGAGCGCTGCCGAGAAAAACTGCCCGAGGTCACCCAGCTATCAGAAAACCATTTTGTGCGCTGTTATTTATTTGAACATTAATACTGGCCTTATCGTTGGCTCGCGACTTTGGGGTCACGATAAGGAAATGTCGAATCGCTATCTGCAAACAACTTGGAGCGTCAAATAGCAAGGAGATAAATAACTATTGAATCATCAACATAACAACGATTTTGCGTGATTAACGGAGAGAGGAATGCAATTACTCACTAACCACATTGGTTATGAAGCGCTAGGACCTAAACAGGCCGTATTATTGACCTATCAATCGGCTTTTTACGTTGAAGAGGCTCGCTTGGTGTGTGCGCATACACATCAAACGATGGCTCGTATTGCGATTGAATTTGGTGGCCAAGTGGATGGTTGGCATCAAGGTCATTTTCATCGTCTCGATTTTTCGGCCATCACGCAAATGGGTCAATTCTATCTTTGTGTCGATAACGCACGCTCAGCCACCTTTAGTATTCAATCTGGGCTACTAATGCAGCGTACCTTTTCGGATGTACTGCATTATTTTAAATCACAACGCTGTGCTGGCGTATTCGATAGACAAGATAAGCAAGTACCACTGCTGGGCACTTCACTCACTGCCGATGTGCACGGCGGTTGGTACGATGCTTCTGGTGACGTCAGTAAATATTTTAGTCACCTTTCTTACGCTAACTATTTGAACCCACAACAAACACCTATGGTGGTATGGAATATGCTCAAAGGGTTAGCGCTTGTAAACCATCACTCGGGTTTTGCTGATTTCTCTCGCACTCGTCTCATGGAAGAGGCGTTGTTTGGTGCTGATTTTCTCGTTCGTATGCAAAACGCCGAGGGTTTTTTTTATGTCACGGTATTTGACAAGTGGAGTAAAGATCCCAAACAACGCGAAATTTGTAGCTATGCCACTCAACAAGGGCACAAATCAGAAGATTATCAAGCTGGCTTTCGTCAAGGTGCAGGAGTGGCGATTGCCGCACTAGCCGCCGCCGCTCGCCAACCCGAGCACGGTGAGTTTACTCAACAGCAGTATCTAGAGGCAGCTCAGCGGGGTTATCAACATTTACTCACCGCCAATCTCGCTTATCTAGATGATCAGCAAGAAAATATTATTGATGAATATTGCGCCCTATTAGCCAGTTGTGAGCTCTATCAAAGCACTCAGCAAGCCTACTATTTACTCGAAGCTCGCCAATGGGCTCAGCGTTTATCTGCTCGACAAATGAGTGATGAACAGCATAACCATTTTTGGTCAGCCAATCAGGACGGTTCGCGCCCTTATTATCACGGTGTTGAAGCTGGTTTTCCTGTGATTGCACTGTGTGAATATCTGGCAATTGAGCCTGAACTGACCCAGCGCGAAGCTGTGCAGCAGGTGGTGACTCAAGCCTGTCAATTTGAACTGGCCATTACGTCACAAGTACACAATCCTTTCGGTTACCCACGACAATACGTATGTGACACTAAAGGCGTAAAACGCAGCGCTTTTTTCATGGCTCACGACAACGAAACTGGTTACTGGTGGCAAGGGGAAAATGCTCGGCTCGCTTCATTAGCCAGTATGGCTTACTTAGTACAGCCTTATCTTACCGATAACCGCCTGAGTCAGTCATTACTTGCACTAGCCCACAATTCACTGAATTGGATTTTGGGGCTTAATCCTTATGACCTCTGCATGCTCGATGGTCATGGCCATCATAATCCCGATTATTTACCAGATTTAGGCTTTTTTAATGCTAAGGGCGGGATCTGCAATGGGATTACCGCAGGATTTGATGATGAGCAAGATATCGCCTTTAACCCTGAACCACAAAAAGACGATTTGTTACAAAACTGGCGCTGGGCGGAGCAATGGATGCCTCATGCCGCTTGGTATTTGTTAGCAATGACCACTCAGTTTGCTCACTTTACCTCCGTAGGAGAATAACCATGAGTCCGCATTTAACTCACTTCCTCAACGTCAATGGCAGTAAGGATAGAGTATGAATTATCGAATGGATTTTGCTGTGCTGAGCGAACAAGCTAGCCATTGCCGTTTTGGCTTAACCTTGCATAATCTAAGCGATCAGCCCCTGACTGACTGGCGCTTACACTTTGTGATTGAGCGTTATATTGACCCCAATTCTCTCACTCAAGGTCAGCTACAGCAAACAGGGAGCTTTTGCACCATCGAGCCTAATTGCCAGATTTTAGCTGCCAATAGCCACTTTTACTGTGAATTTAGCATAAAAACCGCACCATTCCATTTTTATACCGACGGTATTAAAGAGGCTTTTATCGAATGGTCAAGTGCCAATACTATTCATCGCCAAGCCGTTACCGTCACGCCCATCGCTCTGCTGTCTAGCCATAAACGGCGCAGTGTTGTCGATGTGGTTGAACGCGCAGAGCTGTGTTTAATTCCCTACCCTAATCAGCTGCAGCGACTCGATGGCAAACTCTCTTTACCTCGCCAAAGTGGATTCGCAATACAAACGGAAAAAGCTCATCACGCCAGTCAGTGGTTTCAGCAGCAGCTGATGGCGTTATACGCTTTCCCTATTGACGAGCAAGCGGAAGCCACGCCGATCCTTTATTGTCTTAAACCGACACTTGATGCACAAAGTTATCAATTAGAGATCAACCAACAAGCCATTCGCGTCTTCGCCAATAGCGAAACTGGCTTTATGTATGCCAGCGCTACGCTATTACAGCTCGCGCAACACAATGATCCGGTTCTCGATTTTCCCTGCCTAACCATTAGTGATGCTCCGCGCTTTGACTACCGAGGCATGATGCTCGATTGCGCGCGACATTTTCACCCATTAGAGACGGTTAAACGCTTAATCAATCAACTGGCCTACTACAAATTCAATACTTTTCATTGGCATTTAACCGATGACGAAGGCTGGCGGATTGAAATTAAATCGCTGCCGCAACTAACGGACATTGGCGCATGGCGCGGTGTTGATGAGGAACTAGAGCCCCAGTACAGCACGCTCACGGAACGTCATGGGGGATTTTATCGTCAACACGAAATCAAAGAGGTGATTGCCTATGCCGCTGAGCGTGGGATCACGGTCATCCCAGAAATCGATATTCCCGGTCACAGCCGCGCGGCCATCAAGTCACTCCCAGAGTGGTTAATCGATAGTGAGGATCCCTCTGCTTATCGCAGTATTCAATATTATACCGATAACGTGCTCTCTCCCGCTCTGCCCGGCACCTATCAGTTTATTGATCGGGTTTTAGAAGAAGTCGCGGCCCTGTTTCCAAGCCCATGGGTTCACATCGGTGGCGATGAAGTCCCTGAGGGTGTCTGGCTCAATAGCCCTAAGTGCCAAGCGTTAATGGCAGAGCATGGTTATACCAGTAGCCATGAATTACAAGGTCATCTGCTGCGTTATGCTGAGCAAAAACTCAAGTCACTGGGTAAACGCATGGTCGGATGGGAAGAGGCGCACCATGGCAATAAAGTCAGCAAAGATACCGTGATCTACTCTTGGTTATCCGAAAAAGCCGCTTTGCACTGCGCCAAGCAAGGCTTTGATGTGATCTTACAACCGGGACAATTTACCTACTTAGACATCGTACAAGATTACGCGCCAGAAGAACCTGGTGTTGATTGGGCAGGAGTGACACCGCTAGAACGCGCTTATGGCTATGAGCCATTAGCTGAAGTCGCCGATAACGATCCGCTGCGTAAACGTATTCTCGGTATTCAATGCGCCCTATGGTGCGAACGAATCAATAACCAATCACGTCTCGATTATATGATTTATCCACGCTTAACCGCTCTCGCCGAAGCTGGCTGGACCAAAAAACAGCATCGTGATTGGTCCCGTTATTTGACACGTTTAAAAGGTCATCTGCCGCTACTTGAGCAGCAAGGTATTCACTATCGCAATCCATGGCAAGCAAAGCAGCAGAACTAAACCCACTTAACTATTTATTTTTTATCTGCCCCATTGAGCAGTGTTTGAAAAGGAAAACATCATGAAATACGGCTATTTCGATAATGAAAATCGCGAATACGTCATTACTCGCCCCGATGCTCCGGCCCCGTGGACCAATTACCTTGGCACAGAAAAATTCTGCAGTGTGATTTCACATAACGCTGGCGGATACGCTTTCTATCATTCTCCTGAGTACAATCGTGTCACTAAGTTTCGACCGAACTTTACTCAAGATCGTCCCGGTCATTATGTTTATTTACGTGATGATACCAGTGGTGATTTTTGGTCTATTTCTTGGCAGCCGGTGGCGAAAAGCCTTGCCCAAGCCAAATATGAAGTTCGCCATGGTCTGTCTTACTCAATCTTTAAATGCGAATACCAAGGTATCGTCGCCAGCAAAACGCTGTTTGTACCCAAAGGAGAAGATGCTGAGCTGTGGGATGTGGTGATTGAAAACACGTCCAATGAGACTCGTACCATCAGTGCTTTCAACTACGTTGAATTTTCCTTTAGCCATATTAAATCTGATAACCAAAACCATCAGATGTCACTTTATTCTGCTGGTACTGAATATAAAGAAGGGGTGATTGAATACGATCTGTATTACAACACTGATGATTTCTTAGGTTTTTATTATCTCACCGCGACCTTCGATGCCGACAGCTACGACGGTCAACGAGACCAATTCCTCGGCATGTACCGTGATGAAGCCAACCCAATTGCGGTAGAGCAAGGTCGATGCTCAAACAGCGCACAAACTTGCTATAACCATTGTGGTGCGCTGCATAAACAATTTGTCCTCCAACCCGGAGAAAAAGTCCGTTTTGCTGTGGTATTAGGGGTCGGGAAAGGTAACGGCGCAAGACTACGTGAAAAATATAAAGATCCGCAACAGGTTGATCAAGCATTGGCAGGGATAAAAGCCCATTGGGATGAACGCTGCGCTAAGTTTCAAGTCAAATCCCCTAATCCAGGCTTGGATACCATGATTAACACTTGGACGCTCTACCAAGCGGAAACCTGCGTAGTCTGGTCACGCTTTGCCTCTTTCATCGAAGTGGGTGGGCGTACTGGGCTTGGTTATCGTGATACCGCGCAAGATGCCATTTCAGTTCCTCATACTAACCCTGAAATGACCCGTAAACGCTTAGTTGATCTGCTGCGTGGTCAAGTGCAAGCGGGCTACGGTTTACACCTTTTTGATCCAGACTGGTTTGATCCAGAAAAAGCCAATGTCAAACCATCAAAATCGCCGACCGTCGTTCCAACGCCTTCTGATGACGATAAGATCCACGGTATCAAAGACACTTGCTCTGACGATCACCTATGGATTGTACCGACCATCTTAAATTACGTGAAAGAGACTGGCGATATGGCCTTTATCGATCAAGTCATTCCTTATGCCGATGGCGGTGATGCCACCGTGTACCAGCATATGATGTCAGCACTCGATTTCTCCGCCGAATACGTGGGTCAAACCGGAATTTGTAAAGGTCTACGCGCCGACTGGAACGACTGTCTAAATCTAGGTGGCGGTGAGTCAGCGATGGTGTCTTTTCTTCACTTCTGGGCACTAGAAGCATTCCTCGAACTGTCTCGATTCCGTCACGATGAAGCGGCCACCGATAAATACCAAGCCATGGCTAACGGGGTGCGCGCCGCGTGTGAAACCCATTTATGGGATGAACAAGGTCAATGGTACATTCGCGGCCTGACTAAAGATGGCGATAAGATTGGCACTTTTGACCAAGTGGAAGGCAAAGTGCATCTGGAATCCAATTCACTGGCTGTGCTGTCTGGTGCGGTGAGTCACGAACGTGGCATCAAAGCCATGGATGCAGTGTATGAATATCTATTCTCTCAATATGGCTTACATCTCAATGCGCCCTCATTTGCTACCCCGAACGATGATATTGGTTTTGTGACTCGTGTTTACCAAGGGGTAAAAGAAAATGGCGCGATTTTCTCTCACCCTAACCCTTGGGCCTGGGTGGCTGAAGCAAAACTCGGCCGTGGCGATCGAGCGATGGAATTGTACGATGCGCTGAATCCTTATAATCAAAACGATCATATCGAAACTCGTATCGCTGAGCCCTACTCCTATGTGCAGTTCATCATGGGTCGCGATCATAAAGATCATGGCCGAGCCAACCATCCTTGGCTGACTGGTACTTCTGGTTGGGCTTACTACGCCACCACCAACTTTATGTTGGGGATTCGCACTGGCTTTGAGGGCTTAGACGTCGATCCTTGTATCCCAACCTCATGGCCTGGTTTTGAAGTCACCCGTCAATGGCGCGATGCGACCTATCAGATCAAGGTGGAAAACCCTGATCACGTCTCTAAAGGTGTGAAATCGATCACTTTGAACGGTCAAGCAATTGAAGGGGCGATTCCGGTGCAAACAGCAGGCTCAGTCAATCAAGTCATCGTCACTATGGGCTAAGTCGTCCCTATGGACTAAACAGCTTGGGGCGTATTTTTGCGCCCCTCTAAGGAGAGAAGCATGATTCAATTTGGTACCGGAGGCTGGCGAGCCTTCATTGGTGAAGAGTTTACCAAAGATAATGTACGCATCGTCGCACAAGCACTAGCCAATATCATTCAGCAAGAACAGGTCGCAGAGCAAGGCTTTGTGATTGGCTATGATCGCCGCTTTTTATCCGATAAGGCCGGGCGTTGGTTTGCAGAAGTCCTTGCGGGCAATGGCATCGTGGTCAGTTTTATTAATAAATTTGTCCCCACGCCTGTGGTGATGTTTCAAGCAAAAGTTATGGACTGTGCTTACTCTGCCTGCATTACCGCTTCGCATAATCCGGCCGATTATAATGGCATTAAAGTGTTTATCCGCGGTGGACGTGACGCAGATGAAATTATTACTAAAAAAATTGAACAACAGACAGCAAGGTTGACGCTTAGCGACATTCGATCGCTCGATTTTGAACAAGCTATCGCGGAACAGCTTATCATCAACATTAACCCGATGAATGACTTTGTTGATTCGATCATTAACTTGATTGATATTGACGCGATCCGTAAAGCGAATTTACGGGTATTGATCGATCCTATGTTTGGCGTGGCGAAAAATGCGCTACAAACGGTACTGATCAATGGCCGCTGTGATGTCGATGTGATCAACGATGGGAAAAATCCCGATTTTGGCGGATTAATGCCATCGCCCAGTGCCGCCACCTTGTATCGCCTGCAACACCTAGTGAAAAATGAAGGTTATGACATTGGCATTGGCACCGATGGCGATGCAGATCGACTGGGGATTATTGATGAAAAAGGCCATTTTATTCATCCCAACGAAGTGCTAATGCTGCTTTACTATTACTTACTGGAATATAAAGGCTGGAAAGGTTCGGTAGTACGTAATATTGCCACTACGCATCTACTGGATAAAATTGCCACAGATCATGGCGAGCAATGCTTTGAAGTTCCGGTTGGCTTTAAGCATATTTCTTCACAAATGGAAGCAGCTGATGCTTTGATTGGCGGTGAAAGTTCAGGGGGGTTGACCATTCGCGGGCATATCAAAGGTAAAGACGGCGTCTTTGCTTCTAGCTTATTGGTAGAAATGCTCAGTGTCACCGGCAAAAAACTCTCGGAATTATTGCAAGAGATTTATGGCCGCTATGGTTATGCTTACACCGCCGAAGGGGATTGTAAATTTAGTCCGCAACAAAAAGCCTCTCTGTACAATAAGCTGTATGTTGAAAAACAGCTGCCAGACTTTGATGATGAGATAGAAAAAGTCAGCTACGAAGATGGAGCGAAAGTCTATTTTTCGAACGGCGGCTGGATCATTGCCCGTTTTTCCGGCACTGAACCTTTGCTGAGGATCTTTGCCGAGATGGCCGATAAGCCCACCGCGGAACGATTAGTCGACCAAATGAAAGCATTTTTACAACTTTAATCCCGATTAAAGTTCTGTAGGCTCACTAGGGTGTGTTTATTTTTCGCGGTTAAATTTTGTTCGAGATAAACAGACCCTAGGGGTACAATATCGAAGTGAAAGTCATCGTACTTTCACTTCTTCCAATACTCGAATAAAGCGGCCAACCTAACGTCTTTATCTTCCCATCTTTTGATAAAGCTCAGACCGCTCCCCCCTTTCTTTATCATACAATTTGTTACAATTACTCAACTCTTGATTTTATTGTTTTCTTTCAAGGCATTAAATCACATTATTGATTTTTGATATTTTCCACCATGACTAGCTATTGACCCAAAGAGTGCGATTAATAATAATTATCAAACTTATTTATATAATAGTATCGATAACGCTTAATGCCAGCGCAGTAAGTAAAGTTAAATACCGTCGATTGTCCTACTCATTGAGATAAAAGGTTTATTCATGCAAAAGAAGTTGCTCTCAACTGTCGCTTTAGTCAGTAGTTTGATTACCGCCCCCTTGCTCCACGCTCAAGACATCACGCTTTATTCAGGCCGTGGTGAAACTCTTGTTAAACCGATCATCGAACAATTTGAAAAGCAGAGTGGCATTAAAGTTAACGTACGTTATGGTGATACCGCTCAACTTGCGGTGTTATTGCAAGAAGAAGGCGCTCGCTCACCAGCCGATGTGTATTGGGGACAAGATGCAGGCGCGATGGGAGCACTGGCTAACGCAGGTCTCTTAGCCACGCTACCAGAAGCGGTTTACAAACAGCTACCTGAAATTTATACCAGTAAAACGGGTCAATGGGTTGCCGCCAGTGGCCGCTCACGCGTGATCGCTTATTCGACTGAACGCGCTTCTGCGGAAGACATTCCAGCCTCTGTGTTTGATTTAACTTCCGAAAAATACCAAGGCCGTTTTGGTCTCGCACCAACCAACGGGGGCTTCCAGTCATTCGTTACAGCGATGCGAGTACAACATGGTGACGAGAAAACCTTGGCGTGGTTAAAGGCGATGAAAGCCAACCAGCCGAAAATTTATCGTAATAACACCACTCAAATACAAGCGATTGGCGATGGCGAAATTGATTTTGCGTTGGTCAATAACTACTACTTACCACGCTTTGTTGCCGCCAATGCGAGCTTCCCAGCTAAGCAGACTTACTTTGCCGAAGGTGACATTGGTAACTTAGTTAATGTCGCGGGTGTTGCTGTCTTAAAAAGCAGTAAAAAGCAGCCTCAAGCGATTCAATTTATTGAGTACATGTTGTCTCCTGCCGCTCAACAATACTTCACCTCAGTAGTTGGTGAATACCCAGTCACTCAGGGCATTATTCCTAACCCTGTTTTGGGTGAGCTAGATACACTATTGCAAGCGGCACCAAGTATTGATCTCGATCAACTGGCTGATTTACAAGGTACCTTAAAACTGTTGCGTGACGCAGGTTTGCTATAAGTTTTACGATAATTTCGTACCTTATTCATTACCCTTAATGGTAATATCTCGACCACAAAGCCAGTGCGCAAGCATTGGCTTTGCTATTTAATCGTAATTTATAGTATGCAACTTGGCTCTATAATTTGGCCTTGATCAGACTATCTCCGTCTCAGCGTTATCACGCTCAATCAAGAGATAGTAATAATTAGTAAACTCCACCAAGGACGCTGAATACAGGTAGTAACTCCTATGAGTGTTTCATCACAACCAGACTTTTCTATACGAGCGATTGGTCAACGTCCTCCGTTTTATTTACTGCTCAGTGCTGGTTTTATCTCGCTATTGATGATCATTCCGCTGTTTTACTTGGTTCTGCGTGCATCACAAGCTGATTATGATCAGCTGATTGAATTGGTGTTTCGCGCACGCAATTGGCAACTTTTACTCAATACATTATCTCTGACCTTTGGCGTACTCGCCGTTTGTACCTTTTTAGCACTGCCCATGGCGTGGTTAGTTACCCGTACCTCGATAGCAGGAAAACAGCTGTTAACCATTCTAGCCATTGTTCCCCTTGCGATACCCGGTTACGTGATGGCTTATGCTCTACTCGGTATCGGCGGCAATATGGGGGCATTAGCTCACCTATTTGATATTCGAATCAGTAATATCTCCGGCTATTGGGGGGCGGTGTGGGCGCTGGCGCTTTATACCTATCCGTATATATTTCTGAATCTACGTGCAGCGCTGTTAGGATTAGACAGTAGCTTGGAAGAAAGTGCCTACAGCCTTGGTTATTCACGATTGGCCACCTTTCGTTTTGTGATGCTGCCACACTTATTACCGGCGCTCCTCGCTGGCTATATAGTGGTGGCTCTTTATGTGCTCGGCGATTTTGGCGCCGTAGCCTTAATGCGCTATGAAGCGTTTAGTTTTGCGATTTTTAATCAGTATTCAGGGGCATTTGATCGGATTTACGCCGCTTGGTTATCACTCATGTTACTGGCACTCGCGGGCAGTTTTTTATTAATTGAATACTCATTGTTAAAACGGAAACGCCTGTCCAGTGTCGGTAGTGGTGTTACTCGTCATGCAAAACCGTTCGCCTTAGGAGCTTGGACTCCTGCAGCCTGGCTCTATGTCACTGTCGTGTTTTCCGCCTCCATTGGTTTGCCTTTAACCATGCTCGGTTACTGGATGATCGTCATACCACCGGATATCAATTTGCTCATGCAAGTCCCTTTCACTTTTGCACGCTCTGCCTTTGCCGCCGCACCCGCCGCGTTATTGGCGGCTTTGATGGCGCTGCCGCTGTGTTATTTAGTGACTCGCTATCCATCGCCGTTAACACGCACCATGGAACGCAGTGCTTACATTGGTTATGCACTGCCTCCTTTAACCCTCGCTTTAGCCATGGTGTTTTTTGCTCTGCATAGTGCATTTTTCTTATACCAGACCTTAGCATTGCTGATCTTGACTTGGAGTCTAGCCACCCTTGCCTTAGCGATGGGCCCGATCCGCAGCGCGCTAATCCAAACCCGTCAAAATACCGAAGAAGCGGCGCAGTCCTTAGGTTATAGTTCAAGCGCTAGTTTTTTGTATGTGGTACTCCCTCGCTTAAGACGCGGTATTTTAGCTTCGATAGCCTTGGTATTTCTGTTCTGCATGAAAGAACTGCCGATCACTTTCTTACTCGCTCCTACGGGTTATCACACTTTAGCGGTGACGGTGTTTTCACGAACTTCGGAAGGGCTGATGGCAGAGGCTGCCCCCTTTGCGACGGCGATTGTTTTATTTTCTAGTTTATCGATCGGTTTAATCTTAAATCGTGAAAAGATCAAAGGGACCCAATGAGTTCATACAACCTTGTTATTGACGCTATGCAAGACACCTTAGCGGCTGAAAAATCGCCTCATTGCCAATACCAAATTCAAGCGCAGCAATTAAGTAAATGGTTTACTGATAGCGATCAACCTGCAGTCAGCGATGTTTCTTTTCAACTGCAAGCCGGTGAAATTTTGGCTTTATTAGGTCCCAGCGGCTGCGGAAAAACCACCACATTACGCATGCTGGCTGGATTTGAGCAACCTAACTCAGGCCAGATTGCCCTTCATGGCCAAGAGGTCACTCAACGACCCGCACAAGAACGTAATATCGGCATCGTCTTTCAAGATTATGCGCTGTTTCCGCACATGACGGTGGAACAAAACATCATGTTTGCCATGCGTACGACGCCCAAAAATCAGCGTGCAGAAAAAGCGATCCCTTGGTTAGAGTTAATGGGACTAAGCCATTTATGTCATCGTTATCCCAATGAGTTATCTGGCGGTCAGCAACAGCGAGTTGCACTCGCGCGCACCTTAGCCGCAGAGCCCGATCTCGTGCTACTTGATGAGCCGTTTAGTAACCTTGATGCGGCACTGCGTGAAGCCACGCGTAATGAAATGCGTCAATTATTTAAACGCTCAGGAACAACGGTGATTTTAGTGACTCATGATCAAGCGGAAGCACTGTGCTTCGCCGATAAAATTGGCGTGATGCAACAAGGTAAATTGGTGCAAATCGGTACGCCACAACAGGTCTATCAGCAACCGATCAATGCGTTTGTTGCTCAGTTCTTAGGTCATACTAATTTAATCACCGGTCAAGTTGATGGCGATCAAGTACAGACTCGCTTAGGCAATATCACGCTTCCCGGATTGTCTGAACCCAGTGTTACTCTCTCTATTCGACCAGAAGATATTCAACTGAGCAGCCAGCTAAACCAGCAGCAGACACAAGCGACGGTGATCAGCCGTGAATTTCGTGGCCATGATTACTTTTATACCCTACAACTGGATGAACTGAATTTATCAGTCATCACTAACCGTCACGCTGAATTTGCCGTGGGTCAAACGGTCGCTATTACCAACATCGCTTACGCTTGCCGTTTACTTGCATAAAAAATCCCCTTACTGAGCCTTCAGTAAGGGGATGATCAACGATTCAATATCGCTATTTTAGAGTGACAAATTCAGGGTAAGCATCAACGCCGCAGTCATGAATGTCCATGCCTTGCATTTCTTCTTCTTCAGTGACTCGAATACCAATCGTCGCTTTGAGAATCGCCCACACCACCAAGCTAGCCGTAAACACCCAAGCAAAAATCACCGCAGCACCTAATAATTGAGCGGTTAATGTCGCTTCAGGGTTACTTAAAGGCACCACCAGCAAACCAAACAAACCACACACACCGTGTACTGAGATGGCACCGACTGGATCATCAATTTTGAGTTTATCCAAACCGACAATACTGAACACCACAATCACTCCAGCCACTGCGCCAATCGCCACCGAATAGAGAGGCGATGGTGACAGAGGATCGGCGGTGATCGCCACTAAACCCGCTAATGCACCATTGAGGATCATGGTCAGATCGGCTTTACCCCAAGTAGTTTTGCATACCAGTAGCGCTGCAATCGCTCCCGCTGCCGCTGCCGCATTAGTATTTAAGAACACTTGCGCTACTGAGGTGGCATTCTCAAAATCGGAGATCATTAATTGTGAGCCACCGTTAAAGCCAAACCAACCAAACCATAGAATAAAGGTCCCCAAGGTTGCTAACGGCATGTTTGAACCAGGGATCGGGAAGATTTGGCCATTTTTACCATACTTACCTTTACGAGCACCGAGCAAGAGCACACCCGCTAAAGCCGCAGAGGCTCCCGCCATATGCACAATTCCTGAACCAGCAAAATCACTGTATCCTGCCGCATCCAAAAAGCCGCCACCCCATGTCCAGTAACCTGAAACCGGATAAATAAATGCCGTTAACACTAAGGCAAAAATCAAAAACGCCCACAGCTTCATTCGCTCAGCCACGGCGCCAGAGACCACTGACATCGCGGTAGCCACAAACACCACTTGGAAAAAGAAATCCGCTTGCAAAGCAAAATCAGCACCTTCTTCTTGGCTACCAATTAAACCACCCAGTGAAGGAAATAAACCACCTTCAGCATTATCAACATACATAATGTGATAGCCGACGATCAAAAACGTTGTACAAGCTATCGCATATAAAACAAAGTTTTTGGTTAAAATTTCGGTGGTGTTCTTAGAGCGAACTAAACCCGCTTCTAACATGGCAAATCCAGCCGCCATCCACATCACTAATGCGCCAGAAATTAATAAAAAGAACGTATCCAGTGCATAGCGCAGCTCAGTTACTGTCAGTGACAATTCCATAGTCATATTCTCCAATCCATTGAATGTTAAAGCGCTTCACTGTCGGTTTCGCCAGTACGAATGCGAACCGCGTGGCTTAAGTCATAAACAAAAATCTTGCCATCACCGATTTTCCCGGTGTGCGCCGCTTTAATGATCGCCTCAAGAACGCGATCAACATTATCAGCTTGAGTGGCAATTTCTAATTTCACCTTGGGTAAAAAATCCACTTGGTATTCAGCACCGCGGTATAACTCAGTGTGCCCTTTTTGGCGTCCAAAACCTTTAACTTCAGTCACCGTCATCCCTTCAATGCCAACATCCGCTAAAGCCTCACGTACATCATCGAGCTTAAAAGGTTTAATTATCGCGTTAATCAGTTTCATCGTATCCTCTCAATCGCAGTCATCCATTTCCTACTCATACAATCCAAGGTACGTGCCAACTTTTTAACGTATTGTTTATAAAGATTATTTACTTAAAATTAGCGCTTAAAATATGCAAAACGCACCATAAAGGTGCGTAAATTCCCACTATTGAAGCAACCGCTTCACGTTTCACTGATGTTGTGCAACGTATTGTCAGCCTCGACCTAACCGAGCGAAGTCGGCCGATAGCGAATAAATTCACACCACTGCTCAATCATCAAGATAAAATCATCCAAACCACAGCTCGCTGTGCTTTCACAATCATAAAAATCAAAGTCACTCTCGATGTCTAACTCATCCTCATGAGACAACACATTGGCTTGCACAGTCACTTCATCGGCTAGGATCATCAAGCTAATTTCACGCCCTTCTAAGATATGCTCTTGGTTCGGCGCTTGCTGGGCTTGATGAATGGCTTGTAACACTTGATCGACTTTTTGACGGTCATGACTGATCTCTTCTTGCAACCAGCGGCCAATGATTTCGTGGCCCATTGAAAATGCGCAGTAATAACTGCCATCAAGGGTATTTTTTTTAAATTCGTAGTCCATCAGGTTCTCTGCCATTAATGCTTGGGGATAAATAGAATCTTGTTATTATCGATGATTATCGACACTAAAGAAACTCAACGGTCTCCTTGCTCAGCGATGGTTTACTCTAATCAACGGCCTCAGCCCAATAAGGTGTAATAATGAAAATTGTCATTGCTCCTGATTCATACAAAGAAAGCCTAACTGCGATGGAAGTGGCTACCGCGATTGAAAATGGATTTAAACAAGTCTTCCCTAACGCCCAGTACCTAAAATTACCCATGGCCGATGGTGGAGAAGGCACGGTTCAATCCCTAGTTGACGCGACCGGTGGATCCATTTTTATGGCCACAGTCACCGCCCCTTTAGGTGAACAGATTGAAGGTTTCTACGGATTAATGGGCGATGGTAAAACGGCTATCATAGAGATGGCGGCCGCATCTGGTTTACACCTTGTCGCGCCAGAGCTGCGCAACCCAATGAAAACCACCAGCTATGGCACCGGTGAACTGATCAAAGCTGCACTCGAGCACGAGGTTGAGCAGATCATCATAGGGATTGGTGGCAGCGCGACTAACGATGGCGGTTTAGGCATGGCGCAAGCATTAGGGGTTAAAATGCTGGATGCACAAGGCGATGAGCTAGGTTTTGGTGGTGAAGAACTGGCTAAGCTGGCTCGCATTGATACCTCTGCTATCGACCCACGCTTAGCTAAAATCACGCTACAAGTGGCTTGTGATGTGAATAATCCTTTATGCGGTAAACAAGGGGCAACGCAGATATTTGGCCCACAAAAAGGCGCAACACCAGAGATGGTTGCGCAGCTTGATACCAACCTTGCCCATTACGCACAGATCATCAAAACGCAACTGGCAATCGATGTCAAAGATATCCCTGGCGCAGGCGCGGCGGGAGGTTTAGGAGCAGCGCTGATTGGTCTGCTTGGTGCAAGCCTACGTCCCGGCATTGAGATTGTCATGGAAGCCGTCAATCTAAGTGATATGGTCAAAGATGCCGATTTAGTGATTACTGGCGAAGGGCGCATTGATAGCCAGACTATTTATGGCAAAACGCCCATCGGGGTGGCACGGACTGCAAAACGTTTTTCGGTTCCGGTAATTGGCATTGCGGGGAGTTTGTCTGCCGATTGCGGCATTGTGCATCAGCATGGGATGGATGCGGTATTCAGCGTAGTACCAGGTTGCGTTGACTTAGCGACCGCTTTTGCCGAGGCGGCGCAAAATATCGAGCTCACTGCACGCAATGTGGCGGCAGTATTGCGTTTGTCTCGCGCGGATCAATCTTAATCGTCGTTAGCCAATGACGATTAAGATTACACCAAGCAGCATGATGTCATGCTGCTTAATAAAAATGCCAGTGATCGTCAGATCACTGGCATTGTCTATTCACGACTTATCACTCAACACGAGACTTAGAAAGTGTAGTTAGCCGAAATCCATAAGCGGCGTCCTTCTAAAATCGCACCTTTGGTCGATTGTTGAAGATGACTGTATTGACTGGCGTAGTAGGTATCACCGTCATACTCATAAGCGGTGAACTTACGAAAATCTTGGTTAAATAAGTTATAAATTGTCGCATTGACACTGAAATTTTTATTGATCCGATAAGCACCACCCAGATCAAACAGGGTATACGCTTTAATATCACCTACCGCATCGTACATCGCTTTATTAGCGGCAGTGAGATCTTCCACTAAACCATTAAAGCGACGACTTTCGCCACGATAATTCACCGCTAACCAAACATTCGCTTGCTCAGTCGCAGCCCAGTTCACTTTCGCACTGGCTTTGTGTTTTGGTGTATCACTCAGCTCGCCAGCAACCTTACCTTTTTCCTTAATTTCCGTTTCGGTAAAGGTGTAGTTCATCGAGAAATTCACGGTGTCGAGCAATGGCATCGCAAAGGCAAATTCAACACCACGACTGTAAGCTTCATCAACGTTAGTTTGTTGGCTAAAGGTATCTTGAGCCCAGTTATCACCATAACTCACGCAGCCAGGACGGTTCGGATTGGTCGATGAGAAACAGTTGTATAATGGCGTACCCGTTGAGATTTTATCATCAAACTGGTTATGGAATAGCGTTACATTGGTAGTAATGCCTTGCTCACCATTGTAGTAAAAACCAATCTCGGTAGTGCGAGTGGTCTCTGGTTTTAGATCCGGAGAACCGATGGTAATTTGTGTCCCTTGCCCAGTAATCCCATTAATGCCACTGTGCAACGCATTCACTTGTGGTGCTTTATAACCGGTACTCACGCCACCTTTGACTGTCATTGTCGGACTCAGGCTGTACACTGCATAGGCACGAGGACTGAAGTGGCTACCAAAGGCATCATGATGATCGTAACGTCCACCTAAAGTCAGGCTTAAAGCATCTGTGATTAACCATTCATCTTCGGCAAACAGTGACCACGTTTTTTGCTCAAAATCTTCGCTGACCATACCGTCAGTCATAGAAGCATTCCAGTACTGCGCTCCCACGGTCAGGTAATGATCATCACCGATGGTCGTATTTAGTTTGGTATCAAACACAATATTGGTGGTTTCTAATTCACGCTGATCTTTGACATTCTTACCTGGGATACCACTCGGACGATTTGGATTCCCCGGAATGGTGCGACCAATGGTCTCAGAAACGTTATACATGACACTCGATTCCCATACCCCTAAATCTACTTGAGAAGTATGACCGAGTGCAAACTGACGGTTTTCATAGCGTAACTCGTCAGCATAACCGCGCCAATTGGTTGCAGTATCATTGTTGCTCAGTTTACGATTTTCTGGAGTACCGTTATCGTAATTCTGACGAGATAAGTCCATATCGAACCATAAGTTATGATCGTCTATCGCAATGTAATCAAAACGAGTACCAAAGGTATAGTTTTCATTATCGACTTTGCTTTGCCCACGGGCGTCTAGCTCGCGACCATCTGCTCCCTGCGCAGTCAGATTGGATTCATTACGTTTATAAAAACTACCGCGAACGGCTAGACCTAGCGTATCAGCGATCAGCGGACCACTGGTATGCAAACTGGTTTTATGAGTATCACCAAATTCACGCTCTTGCTGCCAAGTATAATCTTGGGTGATCGATGTATTCCAAGTGTCGGTTACTTTACGGGTGATGATATTGATAACCCCGCCCATCGCATCTGAGCCGTAGAGCGTTGACATCGGGCCACGGACAATTTCAATTCGCTCAATAGCATTAACCGGCGGCATAACCCCACCAGACATCTCACCAAAGCCATTTGGTGTGATATTTCCCGCAACATTTTGTCTGCGACCATCAATCAAAATCAGCGTATATTCAGACGGCATACCACGGATACTGATGTTCAAACCACCGGTTTTTCCAGTATTACCAAAAACATCAATCCCTTCTTGATCTTGTAGCGCTTCAGCAAGATTAGCAAAACGCTTCATTTCCAGATCAGCACGGGAGATCACACTGATGGTAGCGGGAGCATGAGTCAATTTCTTTTCAAAACCAGAAGCGGTGACGACCATCACTTCATCCGCTTTACTTTCCACTTGGGCCAACACAGGCAAATGACACAGCGAGGCAATCGCCACCGCTAAGCTCGTTTTACGAGTTAACAACATGGTTCTATTCCTTTATCTTTATTGCATAATGCCCATTGTTTGGTCCAAGGAGGCGCTCAACAGCGATAATGATGGCGGCACTCACCATGATTGCCGCATCACGACAGCTTCACGTTGGTTGGAAATAAATGGGCTTGAACTATCACCGGAAGGAATCTAACTAATAATAATTATCAATTGTATTTACTTTACATTCTTTACACTGATAAAGGGAACTTTTCTCAACATCCTAATCGAAAATGATATTGCCCCCTCTCAATTGGATAATATTCTGAAAAAAAGTAAATCGTTAATCGTGACGGTGGCTTAACTCAGAGGGAAGGTAGACAGGAAAGCTCAGCGTAACGACTAAGCCGTGATTATTTTCAGCACTCACATGGCCATGCATTTTCTCAACCGATTGCTGAACAATGGACAAACCTAATCCATAACCATGACGAGAAGATAGTGTCGACATCGTTTGATAAAAAGGACGAAAAATCGCCTCTAATTGCTCACTCTCCACCCCAGGACCATCATCCATCACGATGATTTTGACTTGCCGATCCTGCTTTTTTGTCATCACTGTAATGCAACACTGCTCACCCGCGTACTTAGTCGCATTAGTCAATAAGTTATCCAATATACTGCCGAGTAACACTCGATCGCCCCGTATCCATTCATCTTGTCCACTCGGCACAAATCGCAGTTGCTGAGTGGGTTGTAAATGTGGACGAAACTGCTCGGTTTGCTGACTTAAATACGCCTGCACATCCAACGGTTGTAATACCACATCACAATGAAGACTGCGCAACCGACTAAGCTCAAGAATTTTCTCAATCATTGAATCCATCAACTGAGCTTCTTGTTCAGCGCGCACTAACCATTGAGTGCGCTCTTGGGCAACATCAGTATGGCTGGCTAAATGCAGAGCTAAGGCTTGCCGAGTCAGCGGTGTTTTTAACTCATGGGATAAGGTACGAACCAATTTTCGCTGCTCTTCAATCAATCCTTGGATCTGCTCGGCCATGTTATCGAAATCAGCCGCCAGTTGTTGAAACTCCCACGGGCTATGACCTATCGACTGTGAGACACGCGTTTCCGTGATCCCCTGAGCAACCGCACGACTAGCAGACTGTAAACGTCCCAATGGTCTTTGCAATTGACGACTTAATACCCATGAGATCAAGGTTAAAATTAATAGGCTGAGCAACAGATTCGTTGACCAAAGATAATAGCCCGCTCGCGATGCAGGATGTTGCTGCCATGGTAACTGGACCATCAGCGAATATCCATCGCTCATCGGCACAATGATCATCGGTTTCGAGACTCGAGTCCCCATGGGCTCGGTGAGCTGACGAGCGTTACGCATTTTCATCTGCACATGAGGGTGAATATCTCGCCCACTGACGACATGATTAGTACTGTCTATCACGTACAATAAATAAGGCTGAGACATTTCCCATTGCGCTAACGCCTCTGCACCGAGCTGGCGCTGTTGATTGGCGCTGGTACTTAACTGTTGTAATTCTCGTTGGACTTTATTAGGTAGGGTTAAAAAACGCTCGTAGAGCACCATCTCTACGGCAGTAAAAGAGAGCAAAATCAACAACACACTGAGCGCTAAACTGGCAAAAAGACGCACCACCAATCGCTGGCAAATATGGTTTCCAGAAAAAAGACACCATTGTCTTTTATTGAACATGGGCACTGGCAAATTGATATCCCACGCCTCGCGCGGTACGAATGGTGGATTTTGGCCATCCAGCTTGCGATAGCTTACGACGTATATTACTGATATGCATATCTAAATTACGATCAAACGGACACAACTCTCGTTTTAACACTTGATGCTGGAGCTCAGATTTGGAGATCACTTGCTGCGGATGAGCCGCCAGATAAGTCACTAAATCGAGTTCGGTTTGGGTGAACGGCAGCCGACGTAAGGTATCAATATGCGCTGACAGTTGCCCTGAAAAATTCAGTGCAAAATGATGGGTATGACGCTGTTTCTCTAATGCAACTCGACGTAGTGTCGCTTTGATCAAAGTGAGTAATTTCGGAATACTGAACGGTTTGGTTAAATAGTGATCCGCTCCGGCTTCATAGCCATCGATTTTTGCCGCTTCGTCCGCAAAAGCACTGATCATGACAATCGGGGTCGAAAAACGCTGGCAGATGCGCCGTGCCGCCTGCAATCCATTGAGTTTAGGCATCATCACATCGAGTAACACCAGATCAAAGGGATGGCTGGCGAGCTGAGTTAACGCTTGCTCGCCATCATGGGCACAGATGACTTGATAGCCTTCATTCACCAACACGGATTCGAGCAGTTGGCACATCATCGGATCATCATCAGCAATTAGAATGGTCGGCATGAGCTTAATAATAACAAATAGGAATTGTTATTATTCTATTTATTATTAACTCAAATACAAGCACAACAGCCGATAGCCTTCATACGAGTTAATCTAAATCAATTTGCCAGCGCTGCCAGGGATGTTCAACATCAAATCCTTGCCCTAAACGGCTTAACGGATCGATCACAATATAGCGTGAAAACTCTCCCAATAAGACCTTTAACGCAGGACTCGGCGGACGAGTCGTCAATACCCAAACATCGGATGACGTTTGCAACCATTGTTTTAACTGTTGTTGATCTTGCGTATTCCACTCCAGCTCCGGCTTAAATTGCTGCCCTTGGATTGATAAACTGTAGCCCGCAGCAAAATCGAGCAGTGCTTCATCCAATAACACCACACTTTCGACCTCATGATTGAACAATCGCGCTTGATTAGCAAAAAGCTGCTGCTGTAGTTCACCAGCCACGCGCTGCTGATTCGCCTGAATATTCGCTTGTTGTGAGCTAAAAATTTGCTGTAAATCGAGGCTAATATTATTCAGCATGGTGGTTAAATTGAGTGGATTGAGCCACACATACGGCGAGATCTGTCCTTGTCCATCTCGTAATGATGAAACCGCTGGCGCTCTTGGCGTTAAGGCTTGCGCAGCATCAATGGGCACCAGATGAATATTGTATTGACGCACCTGAGGATAAATCGGATCTTGCGGCCAAATGGAGCGGATGGTCACGACCGCTTTCGCTTCTCTGGCGTACTTGGCCACTTTTTGCTGCTCACTATCAAACCAGCTTTGATGACGCTGCAAGCTAAAGCGAGGCGATGGCAGATAGACAACCTCTATTGGCGTCTGAGCAACCAGCTGCTTGGTTAACCAATAGGTGACCGGCAGAGAAGTTAATACACGGTCTTGAGCTTGTGCTGATAGAGACACCAGCAGCAATGAACTACACAATAGCAACCACAATTGGGTCATGATGGTTCGGCAGTGAGGGTACATAACATTATCCATTCGGTCTTAATACTCGCCATAAGGTGGCGCTGATAAAAAACAGGGTTGAGAGTAAAATAATCGCCGCCCCAGAAGGTAAAGGCCATTGATAAACAACCGGTAAAATGGTCCCGCCAATGCAAGCTAAGGTCGCTAAGCAAGCCGATAGCATCACAAAGCTGGCATTATTGCGAGTTAATAGACGCGCCGTCGCGCCGGGGATCAGCAGCAGGGCGCCAACTAAAATTGCGCCAATCACTTTGACCGAAACTATCGTCACTAGGGTTATCATGATGACAAACAGGTAGTCATAACCGTTGACCAGGTAGCCACGGACTTTCGCGATATCCGGGCTTAAACAAGCCAGTAAGATACGGTTATAACTGAGTAGCAGTACTAACATGATCAAGCTACACACTAGAACCAGCAACATAATATCTTGCCGAGTGACGGTTAAAATCGACCCAAACAACACATTTTCTAATAAATGAATATTAATTTTACGCGCTACGTACATCAGTAGCGCTGCGCCCAATGCCAAGGCTGCGGAGAGAAAGACGCCAACTAAAGTATCGTAAGGTACTTGGGTACGATTACGCACGTAATGCAGTAGTAAGGCAAAAATCAAGCAGAAGCTGAACAAACCAATCATCGGCGATTCGGGACTTTCACCCAATAAAATACCGATAGCAATCCCCGTAATCGCTGCATGGCCCACCGCTTCGGAGAAAAATGCCAAGCGTTTCGCTATCACTAAAGTCCCCAACCCACCAAGCAAAGGGCCTAAAATTACCGCAGCAATTAACGCATTGAGCATAAAAGCGTAGGCAAAGCTTTCCGCTAACCAACCACGTTCAACTCCGGTGATCAGCCATTGTTGTAATGTTTCCATTAAGCCGCTCGCTCTTGTTTGGACGCCAAATGCCCATGCTGACTGTAGTGCTCAAAAAGTCGCTCAATATTATCGGGGTGCAAGACTTGTGCGACCGGTCCCGAGGCGACCAATTGACGATTGATGACATGGACTTGGCCAGGTGTAGTTTGTAAGATGCGCCGTACCGCGCCAATATCATGGTGTACCGCTAATACCGTCACACCTTCGGCCACTAAATCCGCAATCAGTTGCTCTAAGTACTGTACGCCTTGCTCATCCATCCCGGTTGTCGGTTCATCCAAAATCAGCAGCTCTGGCTTATCGAGTAGCGCCTGAGCAAACATCACCCGTTGCAATTCACCGCCTGATAATTGACCCAGACGTAAATGAGCACGACTCGCCATACCAACCCGCTGTAGACTGTTCAAAACCTGCTCGCGATTCGTTCGCTTGTAAGGTGACAGCGCTTGTAAAAACAGCGGTAACCGGCTGATATTGAGCAGCATAAAATCCATCACACTGATCGGTAAACTTGATTCAAATAAGGCTTTTTGAGGCACATAACCCATTTGCTGCTTAGCGCCCAGCGGCCACTCAAGAGCAATACCTCCCTGAAAAGGGGTTAAGCCCATAATTGAACGCAGTAAAGAGGTTTTCCCTCCGCCATTTGGCCCCATAATGATATGGCATTGGCCAGCGGCAAACGCATGATCAAACGGCATTAAAACCTGTTGATTGGCGTAACCCAAACTCAGTTGGCTAAGATGAATTGCCGGTCCCAGCATCATTGAGCTTGCTCGCTCATCTGATTAGCATAATGAATGGCTTGCACTAACGTTTGTGTGTTGTCTTGCATCTCTTTGATCACTTTATCGGCCGTAAAAGGACCATGAGTCATGTGTGAAAACCGGTATAACTTAACGCCAGTTTCGCGCTCAATGGTATCGACAAAGCGATTCGGCATTTCTAGTTCATAAAACAGGACATTAATTCCAGACTGGCGAATTTTATTGATCGTATCTTGTAGCTGGCTGGCACTCGGCTCAACCCCGTGGGCAGGTTCAATCACCGCACTGACTTCAATCCCAAATTCTTGCAGTAAATAGTTATAGGCGTTATGAGTGGTTGCCACTTTTAAAGCTTGAACATTGGCATCAATTAATTGTTGCATCGCCGCCTGCTTCATTTGACGCATCTGGCGCGCAAATTGCCGCGCATTGGCGAGATAAAATTCACCATTATCAGGATCAAGCTGAGCTAAAGCCTGAGCAATGGTATAGACCTTTTGAATCGAGGTTGCGATACCCACAAAAGTATGGGGATTTTTGGCACCATCGCCAACACTCGCGCCCATTGCGGCCAATAAGGGCACTTGTTGATTAGCGTAAATAACTTGAAGATCGGAACGCTGAGCAGCAGCAAGCACTTTCATCGCATAATCATCATGACCGATGCCATTGACCACCAAAACATCCATCTGCTGTAAACGCAGTAAATCCCCCGGTTGCGGTTGATAATTGTGTGGGTTAAAGCCTGCATCAACCAGTGGCAAAATGGTCGCTCTATCTTGGACAATCGTGGCAACATAACTGTAGTAAGGGTGTAGCGTGATACCGATGGTCAATTTATCAGATCCTGCCACCGCGTGACTGGCAAACAGTAAGGAGATCGTTAACAGCGTTCTATGAAAGACGGCTCTAATCTGGCTTGATAACATAACGATTTTTCTCTTATTAATGCGATAGTGAGGCAGACAGCGGCCAACGCTTCCACCCAGCTTGAATCCATGATGAATCAGTAAGTGCTAACCAATCTGATAACTCTCCCACAATTGGCTGAGTAAAAAACCAGACTTGCGCGTCAGCATCAGGGCCTTGGGGGTACCAGATCAAAACATGCCCAACTTGACTAGGGTCTTGCGCCAATCCTAAATAGCCTTGAGCAACCTGCTGCCATTGATGTTCACCCAAATAATGCCAGCTACTATCACGCACAAAAGGCGCAATACCCTCTTCTGCCAGCCATTGCACCGAGGGCCACTGATGCTCTAGATGGTGAAAGAAATGCAGCTCTTGTTCAGCAAGGCTTAGCTCAATCAACAGACTTTTTTGCTTTTCATTGAGATCCTGGGCACGCAGCTCAAAGGATAACGGCGTCGTCGGTGGTGTGACTTCAACGAGTCTGCCACGCAACAACAGTGCCGAGACCAGTAGGATCAACAGCATGCTGCCGAGTACCCACCATGTTTCTTGACTGCCCTTATCCGCCTTGACCTGAACGCGCACCGTCGACGGCGTTGATGAGTGAGAATTAAAGTTCAACGCCATCAATCTCAACAGGTGCTTCATGGCCAGGATCAAACACAATGTAATAGTCACCGTTTGGGATAGTAAACGTCACCTCAGAACGTTGATCGGTTTTTCCAATTTCAATCAGTACATCGTCATAATCAAACATACGTACCGTTTCATTGATGGCCGGACTACTGTCGCTGTATCCCGCTTGGCACAAGATGTGATCGGCCTGTTTTTGGCACTCCATGACTGGAAAATGAGCCCAACTCAACCCACTCAATAAACCACTCGTCAACACAAGCCACTGTTGCCACTTCATTGCATACCTCTTATTTTAAAACCGCTTCAAAAGTTAAATGGATGGAAGAACGCGCTTGTTCAGCAAGTGGATTATCGTCTAAAGGACCGCTAAAACCAGCAATCAATAAATAGCGACCCGCCTGATGTGGCGTGAATTGAATTTTGCCATCCTTATCGCTAGTCAGAATCACCGCTTCTTGTTGATTACGGTACAAAGTGCCATCTTGACGAATTTCTGCTTCTACACCAGCTTGGGGCTGTCCATTAAAGAAAAACTGCAAAATCGCGGTTTCGCCTTCGACAATGTCGGCTGGATGAGTCACAGGAACCAACTCTAAGAATTTCTTTTCTAATTCAAAAACTTGTCTAGATGGTTGATTCACAGTGACATAAGCTTCAGTACGGTTAAACACCAAAACGCTTTGCACATTCTGCGCTCCTTCAGGCAACACTGCATCACGCTCTGCGGCATTGGCAGCAATACGTCGTGGCGTTTGACGAGCTCCGATGGTGTAAGTGGTCATATAAAATGGCTGACCCGTAAGGCTGATTTTATGGGTGCCCGGTTCAGAGAAAAAGAAGTCGAAGCTCGACTTACGCTTATGCTTAGCCACAAAAGCAAAGCGCTCGCGCTGACCACTTGGCGTGATCACCACGCCAGAATCTAATCCTAACGGCTTATCGAAGACAAAAGTTCCGTGTGACGCGCTGGCGTCAGTGGTGATCCAATCACCGTCTTGTGAAGAGACCGTAAACTCACTCGGTAACACCCAACGAGGATGGGCGACCACTGCCGCTGACGCTAAGGCCGCAACCGCTAATAAACCGGTAGAAAATACGCGATACAACATCATTTATTCATTCCTATGTAGTGCTCTTAGTTGAAGAGCCGTCATACTATTAACGACTATCCTTGGATTAAATGGCGATCATTAAGGTTGATAACGTAGCCTGATCACGCCCGTTTCATAAGTAGCATCGAGTTGATACTGCTCAGGCTGAGCATGCAACGTCATTGCTTGTCGCACTACGTCTCGGCCACCGTGCTCACGAACCACTTCGGCATAAAACAGGTAGTCCCCTTGCGCTAATGGCTGACCTTGGTCATCTAAACCATCCCATTGCAAACGGTATTGTCCCGCCGGACGAGTCGCGGATGTCACCGCATCGATCAATGCCCGATCGTAACGGCCCACTTGTCGCCACCAGCGACGAATATCTTTAAGCCAAGTATCTTCTTTTTGCCATAAGGCAACCGTACGCACAGGCTGACCTTGAGCGTCTTCTATCCAAATCGCAACATAAGGTCTGGCGTACATTCCAACGTCCAGTTTTGGCAGTTCAAACTCAATATCCAGCTTACCCAAAGGCGCGGCGAATACATTAACGCTCAGTACACTGAGTCCCAATAACCAAACGTAAAGCCGTCCTCGCTGTTTCTTCATGATCTACCGTCCACAAAAATATCTAAAATAACCATCAATCTAAAATGACTGAGCGCATCAACAGCCTTTAAGGCACCGCCAGCCAATAAATAACAAATGTGATTAACGTACCAAGGCTGCACCAACGTATGGCATAACGCAGTGTGCTTTTCTTTGGCAGTAATAGGGCAAGACCCGATAAGATAAACACCAGCATCAAGAGTGATGAGACATCAATCACCCACTTCCACCACTCACCACTATGACGCCCTTTATGGAGATCATTGAATTTAGCTACCCAGCCATAATCACTGATATCGAGCTCCGCTTCTCTAGAGACCAAATCGATAAACAACGCGGCACTGTAGCCGGGAGCGGTAAAGCTCGCACTCGCTTCACCTTCTTGTAAGACACCATTGTCTGAATCTAGATAGATATCGAGTCGCGACATCTGGCCACGGATTGGCGTATGCTGAGCAAGAAATTGGCGTAATTCCGGTTCATTAATCGCAACTTTGCTTTCAACAAACAATAAATGATGAGGAATAGTGACTCGCCATTCGGATGTCTTAGCTTGAGCTGCCACAAACAGTTCCGGCCGATTAAGCGTTATCCCCGTAACAGCAAAAAACAGCATTAGCCCTAATACCGCCATAGAGACATAAATGTGTAAACGGCGAGCCCAAAGCTGAAAAGTACGGTGCTTATAAAACATGACTGGTCTATTAACGAATAAAACTCCCAGAAAGCTACATGATAAGCAGTCTCATTTTTATTCAATTTACATTATTTACATACAGAACGATAAAAAGAAGGGAAAAATCGGTTATCGAGAAAGTAAAAATTAGGTTTAGCATCCAGCAGCAATAAAAAAGAGCCACCGGAACGGTGGCTCTTGATTGGTCAACAGACGGGTAAACGATAAGATTTAGCGTTTGGGTATATCTCTCTATTATACGGCTTGCTGAACAATCACTGTATCCGCCTTCTTGGTGTAATGAGGCATCAGATGGAAGTTCAAATAGCGATAGGTATCGGCTGCCGTGGCATCAATCTGCTTCGCGTAATCCAAATACTCCGTCATGGTCGGAATACGGCCCAATATCGCCCCAACCGCTGATAGCTCCGCTGAAGCCAGATACACATTCGCTCCAGTTCCCAAACGGTTCGGGAAGTTACGCGTTGAAGTCGACATGACGGTTGATTTATCAGCGACTCGCGCTTGGTTACCCATGCACAAAGAGCATCCCGGAGTTTCAATCCGTACCCCAGCACGGCCAAAGATACCGTAGTAGCCCTCTTCGGTTAATTGGTCGCGATCCATCTTAGTCGGTGGCGCTATCCATAAACGAGTATCGAGCTGACCATTGTATTTTTCCAACAGTTTACCTGCCGCTCGGAAGTGGCCGATATTGGTCATACAAGAACCAATAAAGACTTCGTCGATTTTAGTTCCTGCACAATCAGACAATAAACGAGCATCATCAGGATCGTTAGGCGCGCAAAGAATTGGCTCTTTGATATCGGCTAAGTCAATGTCGATCACATGGGCATATTCCGCATCTTTATCGGCTTCCATCAGCTCCGGATTCGCTAACCACTCTTCCATCGCTTTAATGCGGCGCTCAATCGTCCGGCGATCGCCATACCCTTCGGCAATCATCCATTTAAGCATGGTGATGTTTGAATTCAGGTACTCGGCGATCGACGCCTGCGACAGCTTGACCGTACAACCGGCAGCAGAGCGCTCAGCAGAAGCATCTGACAGTTCGAAAGCTTGCTCAACGGTTAAATGTTCAACCCCTTCAATTTCTAACACGCGGCCTGAAAATTCGTTGATCTTGCCCGCTTTCTCTACCGTTAACAGACCTTGCTTGATACCGAAATAAGGGATGGCATGAACCAGATCACGTAAAGTGATCCCTGGTTGCATCTCACCTTTAAAACGAACCAAAATCGATTCTGGCATATCCAATGGCATGACACCCGTTGCCGCTGCAAACGCCACCAGCCCGGATCCTGCTGGGAAAGAGATCCCTAGAGGAAAACGGGTATGTGAATCCCCACCGGTTCCAACCGTATCTGGCAGTAGCATACGGTTTAACCAAGAGTGAATAACACCATCTCCCGGACGCAGTGAAACGCCGCCACGATTCATGATGAAATCAGGCAGGGTATGGTGCGTATTAACATCGACCGGTTTCGGGTAAGCGGAAGTGTGACAGAAAGACTGCATTACTAAATCGGCAGAAAAGCCCAAACAAGCCAAATCTTTCAGCTCATCACGAGTCATCGGCCCAGTAGTATCTTGCGAGCCAACCGTCGTCATTCTCGGTTCGCAATACGTTCCAGGTCGCACCCCTTTTACGCCACACGCTTTGCCGACCATTTTTTGTGCCAGAGTGAAACCTTTTTTGCTTTCAGCCACAGGCACTGGACGACGAAACACCGTTGAGGGCTCTAAACCCAGTGATTCACGTGCTTTATCGGTTAATCCTCGGCCGATAATCAATGGAATACGGCCACCAGCACGTACTTCATCAATCAAAACGTCCGTTTTTAATTTAAACGTAGCGAGTACTTCACCCGTTTGATGATTGCAGACTTTGCCTTCATACGGATACACGTCAATCACGTCCCCCATATGCAGCTTGGAGACATCCACTTCTATCGGTAAAGCCCCCGCATCTTCCATCGTATTTAAGAAAATAGGCGCAATTTTACCGCCTAGAACATAACCGCCAGCGCGTTTATTGGGGACAAACGGAATGTCATCACCCATAAACCAAAGTACGGAGTTAGTCGCCGACTTACGAGAAGAACCCGTCCCGACAACATCGCCCACATACACCAGTTGATGGCCTTTTTGTTTGAGGGCTTCGATCTGGCCAATCGGTCCGATACTGCCTGGTTGATCCGGATGAATACCTTCGCGCTCATTTTTCAGCATCGCTAACGCGTGGACAGGAATATCAGGACGAGACCACGCATCAGGCGCTGGAGATAAATCATCCGTGTTGGTTTCACCGGTGACTTTAAAGACCGTTAAGGTGATCTTTTCTGCTAAAGCGGGTTTAGACAAGAACCAATCGGCATCCGCCCAAGCTTGCATCACTTGCTGAGCAAAGGTATTGCCTTTTTGCGCTTTTTCTTCAACGTCATAAAAAGCGTCAAACATTAATAGCGTGTGTGATAGCGCCTTAACCGCAATCGGAGCAAGCGTGGTATCGTCCAATAAAGAAACCAGAGGTTCAATATTATAACCACCTTGCATGGTGCCAAGCAGTTGCGCGGCTTTTTCCCGACTAACGAGAGGAGACGTCACCTCACCTTTGGTGACGGCAGTTAAAAAACCCGCTTTAACATAAGCGGCTTCATCAACACCTGGAGGAATACGATTTTCAAGTAAATCAAGGATGAAGTCTTCTTCACCCTGTGGGGGATTTTTCAATAATTCAACAAGTCCAGAAACTTGCTCAGCGTCTAAAGGTTTAGGGACCACTCCTTCAGCGGCACGCTCTGCGACGTGTTTACGGTAGGCTTCAAGCACGACTTTTTCCTCTCATTGCGGTTCACCCCAGTTATTATTAAAAGGTGAGTGAACATCCTTGGAAACTTGGCTCTCCATTGCTGATGTTTTCATTCAAATATGATTGAGAAACCGCGCCCTAGAGGCCAAACTGTGGACAATAGAATAGCAAAATTAACGATAAATTAAAATCTCATCATGTTGACCAACATAGCAAGTTAAGATGAAACTTACTCGCTACCAAGCTGCACTTAAAATGTCGTGCCAATAATAAGATAAAATGAATCGTAATTTTGCTCGGTTCGTCCATAACCGAACATCACTGGACCAATCGGCGAGTCGATACCCGCAAAAACTGAACCCGCGACATATTTAGGTGCCGTATCAATTTTCACATCAGGATCCGACCACACGCCACCATATTCAATTGACGCCCCTAAATAAAATGGCGCATTAAATAAACCAAAATCATTATCAAACCAACGGTAGCGATAGACTAAACTGGTGAATATTTTATTCTGTCCCAGTAAACTTTTACGCGGAATGCCCGATAAATTTAAAAAACCACCAATAGTTTTAGGTTCAACTGGAGTAATTGAGTTTTTACTCCTCACTTCTCCATAATCTAAATTGGCGACTAATGTGTGCCGCCCAATACTTTTTGCCGACATCAACTTAGCGGAAATATCGTATACCGTATCAGAAGAACTATCGACAGGCTCATCAAAATCCTTCACCTTGTCATGTGAGATGAAATATTCAAGATCAATGTAGTTACCTTCACGGGGTAAACTAAAATTATCCAGTGAATCAATTCGATAATTGATAAACACGCCTTGGCGAGTGAAAGTGCCATTGCCATAATCTGGCGCAGTTGATGGTTGAACTTGTCCATCAACATAACGCGCACCCACTCTTAACTGACGCCATAAGGTTTGTTGATAACCAAGCGCCGCCTCTCCAGTCAAGGTCAGATAAGTAATGGGAACATAATTGCGTGTCACGGACAGTCCGGTATTTTCAAAACCATCATCGAATGGTAATTGGCGATTATCATCCCGATAACGCGCGGTAAACGACACAAAGGTTTTTTGGCTGGAGAACAGCGGTGAATAGAGCTCGGCCTCTAGTTGTTTATCCGTTCCTAAGTCCATATTCAACGCTAATTCGGCACCATGAGAACCCAGATCGGTAAAATTCAAAGACGCGCCTAACGAATATTGACTAGTGGTACTAAAATCATCTTCTAAAAAAAAGCGAAAATTTAAGTAATTAGGCCCCCAGCCTTTTTCGTAGACATCAATCAGCAAATGATTTTCTTGGTCAACTTGTTCGTATTGGTAACGGACCAATTTAAATCGGTCTAAGGCATAGAGTCGATCAACGCTGGCTTCGATCTCTTCGGTACTTAACGTCGTATTTTGCGCTAAGTTCAACCTATTTTTTAGCAGTAAGTCACTATAATGAGAGTGGTTACGAATCGCGATATCGTCGACCGTTAGCATATCGCCATATTGTAAGTGTCGCCGGCGCTCCGCTTTGCCATCAATATAATCTTGATATTGAGCACTACTCAAAGCAAGGACTTGTAATTGCTGCTGATGCTCTAGCGCGGTCTGATAGCCTTCAATAAAAGCATCGGGAATTTTATAAAAATCGGTAGTTTCCATCAGCCCAACATTTGGTCTGAGTAAAATATCCTGCTCACTAAGATGAGAAATTTGACGCTCAGTCGTGCGGCGCACAAGGTAATTAGACAGCTGGTTAGCGGCACTTAAAAAGCTGCTGAAAGAGTCTTGCTGTTTATAATCGGAGCTAATGTCCACCGCAATCACCACGTCAGCGCCCATTTGCTTGGCAATATCGACCGGCATATTATTGGTCACGCCGCCATCAACTAACCAACGACCGTCAATATCATAAGGTGGCAAGGCGCCAGGTACTGACATACTGGCCATCATCGCATCGACTAAGTAGCCTTTATCTAATACCACGGGTTGCATTTCAATAATATCGGTCGCTACCGCACGATATGGGATCACTAAATCATCAAACGAGTCTAACTTAGCAAGGTTGCCTGAGGTTTCACGCAAAATACGCAGCATACTTTGCCCTTGCACTACGCCCCGCGGGGCACGAATACCATCCCAACCAAACCCTAAATCAGTGGTTAATTGATAACGGTCTTCGTACTCTTTATCACGCACTCGACGCTGACTGCGGCTGACCCGATCTCGATAGCCCGATTGCCAGTTAACGCTATAAATGACACTTTCAATTTCTTCGGCATCCATGCCTGTCGCATAAAGCCCCGCGACATAGGCGCCCATGCTGGTACCGATAATAATATCGACCGGTATTTTCATCTCTTCGAGCGCTTTAAGCACTCCCATATGGGCGGCGCCTTTTGCGCCGCCGCCTGCTAAAACAAGCGCAATGATCGGACGAGGATGATTGATATCATCGCTAGTAACAACGACATGTTCTGTATGCTCTGCTGATACAAACCAAGGGAACATCGTGGAAAAGATAACCATCACACTAAGCTGAAAACGCTTCACACCTTGTCCTCTCATCCTTAAAAATCAAGCTACTATAAATAAGCGAGATTATAGATTACCACCGAAAGAGATTTTTTAACCACTCTTGAGGGCGGTTGTCACACTGTTTCTTCATTTCACCGGTTCGATCCCAAACTGGCAAGGTAAATTCACTGCCGCAATCGACTTGTAAGGCGCCAGAGGCGGTAGGTTTAAAGCCGATCATCGTAATCCCACTTGGCCACGGCAATGATAAGACTTCAGGCGTGCGCTGACGTAAATATTCGGCATAGACGCGCAGTGCACCACTCGCTCCGGTTAATTGTGTCGGTTGGTTATCATCGCGTCCAAGCCAAATGGTGGTCACTTCACGGCCATCAACGCCGACAAACCAGCTATCACGCCGATCACTGCTGGTACCCGTTTTTCCAGCTAATGCCGCCCAAGCAAACTGATTCGTGAGATATCGCCCCGTACCTTGCTGAACACCTTGTTTCATAGCGTAAGTGGTCAGCCATGCGGCTTGCTCATCCACCACCTGAGAAACTCTCGGGATTGACTGATAAAGCACATTGCCTTGTAAATCAACGACGGAACGTAGCGCAGAAAGTGGCGCTTTTCTACCGGAATTGGTCACGGTTTGATACATTTGCGCTACTTGATAAGGTGTGAGTGAAAATGCCCCTAGTAACATGGCTGGCACAGGACGAATCTCTTGGCTATCGACACCCAATTGCTGCAAGGTTTTTGAGACGTTATCAATGCCTAATGCCATACCCAGTTGCACAGTCGGTACATTGAATGATTTGGCTAACGCTTGATACAAAGGCACATCGCCTCGATATTGACGATCAAAATTGCGCGGTGTCCAAACACTGCCCTCACTGCCTTTTAGACTGATTGGCTTATCCATTAAGGTGGTAGCCAAATGATAGCGATCCGGCTGCGCGAGCGCGGTTAAGTACACAGCTGGTTTGACTAATGAGCCAATCGGACGACTGGCATTGAGGGCGCGGTTAAAGCCATCATAGCCTGTGCGCTTACCTCCGACCATGGCACGAATTTCACCACTGGTCCGATCGACAGCAATCGCCGCCGCTTCTAATTCATTACCCGCTTGCTTGGCTAATACTGGTACTTGTTCCGCAATGGCTTGCTCCAGTTTGGCTTGCGATACCGGATCAAGCGAAGTAAACACTCGTAACCCTTGATCCGCTTGAAAGCGTTCTGCCAATTGCGATCTTAATTCAATCGAAACTTGCTGGAAGTAAGCGGGCTGCCGGCTGGCAATTCTTGGTTGCGGCTGCACATCCAATGGTCTGGCTATCGCTTGTTGATATTGTTGAGCAGTGAGAATGTTTTGATCCATCATTAATCTCAGTACCAGATCACGTCGCTCACGCGCGCGCTCAGGAAAACGTACTGGATGATAAAAAGACGGTCCTTTGACCATGCCGACCAATAAAGCTAATTGATCAATGCGTAACTCTTGCAGAGGCTGACCAAAATACAGGCGCGACGCTAATCCAAAACCATGAATCGCCTCACGACCATTTTGTCCAAGGTACACTTCGTTCAGGTAAGCCTCAAGGATCCGGTCTTTACTGTAGCGATAATCAATGATCAGCGCTAAATAAGCTTCACGAACTTTTCGCCATAAGGTGCGGTCGCTGGATAAAAAGATATTTTTCGCTAGCTGCTGAGTTAAGGTGCTGCCGCCCTGCACCGTTCTTCCCGCTTTAAGGTTGGCAAGCATCGCACGTGCAATCGACCACGGAGAGATACCATCATGCTGATAAAAATAGCGATCCTCGGTAGCGAGCAAGGCATCAACCATCACTTCGGGAAACTGCTCACGACGCAGGAATAAGCGTTGCTCTAACGCATTACGCTCTAACATGCCGAGCATTTTTGGATCTAAACGGAAAAAACCGAGCTGACCTTGGCGCGCTTCTAAAGATTGGATCTGTTGTAAACCGTTTTGATCAAACGTCAACATCACGTGCCGATCCGCTTCTGGTCCATCGGCGAATTCAAAGGGACGACGAATTAACTCAATACGCGTCGCCGAAGACGAATACTCGCCAGCCAAACGAGGTTGATTCACTTTGCGATAATTTAAGATATCCAATTCATTACGCACCTCGGCTAAGGTAATGCTATCGCCCGGTTGCAGAGTCAATACTCGAGCATACATCACGGTAGGCAAATCAAACAATTGGCCTTCAAAGCGCTGTTTAACCACACTATCTAGATACAGCCCAGCAAACAGTAACACGGCCAATAGAGCGAGTGCACACTTCCAAGCGACGCCCCACAATCGTCGCCACCAAGAAGAGATTGCCCGAGGAGCCGTTGAAGAAGAATTGCTTTTGGCAGCCGTTTTTTTCGATGCTTTATTGGTAGGCTCGGCTTTTTTCGAAGCTGGCCGTTTAAGCGGAGTTTTTTTATTGGTCATGAGTTTAGATGTCGTTTCGTTTTTGTCGTCGCACTGTGGTTAGCCGGATCATCCGGCCAAATATGTTTTGGGTATCGCCCTTTCATCTCTTTTTGTACATCACGGTAAGCGCCCTGCCAAAAACTGGCTAAATCACGGGTGATCTGTAGAGGGCGTTGCGCGGGGGATAACAACTCCATTACCACGGCAATCCGTCCTTTCGCTATCAACGGAGAGCTTTTTTCACCAAAGACTTCCTGCATTCTCACCGATAACACCGGATCATGCCCAACTTGATAACGTATTTTTTTTCGTGTACCCGTTGGCAAAAGATGATGAGTGGGTAACCATTCGTCTAATTGCTGATTCAATGGCCAAGCTAAATAGGCATTCAGAGCTTCAATAATCGGTACTTGCTGCAAAGCCTTTCCAGAACGAATACCGATGAGATAAGGCGCTAACCAATCTGCCAGATGATTCAATAACCCTTCATCGCTCATATCAGGCCATGCCTCTTCCGGCAGCCATTGGCAAGCACAGCGCACCCGCGCAAACCATTCTTGGCTAGCACTATCCCAATGTAATACCGAAAGCCCTTGGCGCTGGACAAAATTAAGTAAAGCCTCGGTGATTTTTTCAGATTCAGGGGCAGGAAGCACTTGCCGAGCAATCAGTAACTTACCGAATCGCTGTTGCTTTTCCGCAACAAAGCGCTGGGATTTATCATCCCAATCAACCCACTCCTGCTCGATAAGACGCTCACAGTGATCGGTAACTAATGATTGAATATCAACCTGCAGAGCCGTAAAAATTTGACTTGCTTGCTGCTGGCCACGCAACAAATCCAGCGCAAGCAAATATTGACTACTGGCAAGAGGATGATCATCAAAGGTAAAGGCACCATGACCATTAGCTAAAACATATTGCCCATGACGCCCCCGTTGCTGGGCTAAACGATCAGGAAACGCAAAATAGGCAACACTGGCCAGCAATCGTTCATCCACATCTGAAAGACAAAAACGAGTGCTTAATAGACTCGCTAATGAGCTCGCTCGCTGATCCAATCGGGAAGATTGGCGGTGTAACCGCTGCTGCCAACGATGCAGACTGTGCTGAATATCCAATACTTGCCGTTCAGGCTCCTCCAATAAGGCCGTTAATGCCACAGCCGTCGATAAATAAGCGGGGCTTTGAGTTGCCGCCCAAATGAGCATGGCTGCTAGTCTAGGCTCAACACCTAATTGATGGGCTTGTTTTCCCGCGCTAGTCAGTTGCCCCCGCGTATCCAGTAATTGTAAATCAGCCAACAACGCTTGAGCTTGCTCAAGCGCCGATGGAGGAGGCACATCCAACCATAATAAATCACTGGCTGATTGCGCTCCCCATTGGGCAAGTTCTAAAGCCAGCGAGGCTAAATCACTGTGTAAAATTTCTGGTGGTGGTGTGGATGGCTGCTGCTTCAACTGCGCTTCACTGTACAGTCGCACGCATAAACCAGGCTCTAAACGCCCCGCACGCCCGGCTCTTTGCTGAGCCGAAGACTGACTAATTCTGACCTGTTCTAGGCGAGTAATACCCGTTTTCAAATCAAAACGAGCTCGCCGCTCAAGCCCAGAATCAACCACTAAGCGAATGCCCTCAATGGTTAATGAGGTCTCGGCAATATTGGTCGCTAATACCACTTTACGTTGACCACTCTTGGCAGGAAGCAGAGCTTGTTGTTGCTGCTCAAAAGGCATCTGACCAAATAAGCCATGCACGCTAATCTCGCTAGGCAAGTCGCTGAGCCGCTGTTGTAACTGAGCAATACTGGCCGCACTGGGTAAAAATGCCAGTAACGATCCGCTGTGCTGGGTGAGTAAGCCACGGATCTGCTGCTCCATCACCGCCTGCCAAGTTTGATTGGACGATAGCGGACGATAGTCAACAGTGACGGGATAACTGCGTCCTTGTGATTCAAGGTAACCAGCGCGAGGCAATAGCGTTTGTAATGCAGAGCTGTCTAAAGTTGCTGACATAACAACAATTTTCAAGTCATCACGCAATGCCATTTGCACTTCCAAACTGAACGCTAAGGCGGTATCCGCGTGCAGACTGCGCTCGTGAAATTCATCAAAGATCACTAAATCAATACCACTTAACTCTGGATCGTGCTGAATCATCCGCGTCATGACCCCTTCAGTGACGACTTCTAAGCGAGTCTGTGCACTAACCTGACTCTCACCACGCACTCGATACCCCACCGTTTGACCAACCGACTCACCCAATTGCTGTGCTAAATAATAAGCAATATTACGCGCGGCTAGTCTGCGTGGCTCCAGCATAATAATCTTGCCGTCGATCAGATTAGCCTGCAAAAGTTGTAACGGAAAACGGGTCGATTTTCCTGCCCCAGGAGGCGCTTTAAGGATCACTTGATTTTGCTGTTGGATAGCACGAAGTAATTCAGGAATAACCGCATCGATAGGTAAAGCTGACAAAATAGCGTCCTTCTCAAAAAGCAACGTAGTATTGTACATAAAAACAGTAGTGAAACCCAACTAACTTACTTTCAGTACATTATGTTGTGTCCCGAAAGTAAACCTTTTACAAACAGTAAAAAGCCAGACGCGATAGGCATGATTGATGGTCAATCCGAATCACTCAACGTGCCTTTAGATTGTTTTTAACGTATAAAATAAGCCTTTCCCTTATCAAACTGGTTATCGGATGCAATTTACCCCTGAGCTACACAGCGCCATCTTAATCAAACGCTACAAACGTTTTTTAGCCGATGTCCAATTAGACGATGGCTCAATCATGACTATCCACTGCGCCAACACAGGGGCGATGACCGGCTGTGCTCAACCCGGCAGTCGAGTATGGTATTCCACCTCAAACAATCCTAAGCGTAAATATCCACACAGTTGGGAACTCACCGAAACCCTCTCCTCTCAACAGATTGTGGTGAATACCTTACGAGCCAATCAATTGGCATTGGAAGCGATTGAAAACGGGACGATTAAGGAGCTACAAGGCTACCCTCAGCGACAGAGCGAAGTAAAATATGGCCAAGAAAATAGCCGAATTGATCTCTTGCTTAGTGGTCCAGATTTGCCAAACTGTTATGTAGAAGTGAAAAGTGTCACCTTACTTGATGATCCTTCTCTCAATCATCACGTAGGAAAGCCATCTGTCGGTCAAGGTTATTTCCCAGACGCGGTAACCTTACGAGGACAAAAACACTTACGTGAACTGACCGAAATGGCGAAAAATGGGAGTAGAGCTGTACTTTTATTCACTGTTTTGCATTCAGGGATTGAAAAAGTCTCTATCGCTCACCATATTGACGCGAACTATTCACAATTGTTAACCATGGCTCAAGAAGCCGGTGTCGAAGTACTGTGCTATAAAGCGCAACTTTCACCACGAGAAATCCAATTAGTATCGCCAATCGAGTTTGTGCCTTCACAGTAAAAAAAATGATGACACCTTCACATTGACGATAAGTTTACGATTGAGTATTTGCCTCGGCCCCTTCTTTTTGCTATAGATACCCGCCTCAAATTAACTGCTCTCGCAGTTGACTAGGTGTTAGTAGGAGATGCTGTATGCCAGAATCCAAAAAGAAAACGCTAGGCACCCTAGCCATTGCAGGTGTTGAGCCGTATCAGACCAAACCCGGTGAAGAGTATATGTCGCCGGATCAGATCGCTCATTTTACTAAAATTTTAGAAGCTTGGCGTAACCAGCTTAGGGAAGAAGTCAGTCGCACCGTTCACCATATGCTGGATGAAGCAGCAAACTTTCCCGATCCCGTGGATCGCGCGTCTCAGGAAGAAGAATTCAGCCTAGAATTGCGTAACCGTGATCGTGAACGTCGCTTGATCAAAAAAATTGAAAAGACGCTCGATAAGATCAAAGAAGACGATTTCGGCTTCTGTGAATCTTGCGGTGTTGAAATCGGTATTCGCCGTTTAGAAGCTCGTCCAACGGCAGACTTGTGTATCGATTGTAAGACACTGGCAGAAATCAAAGAAAAGCAGATGATGGGCTAACCACAGTCGCAACGCTGATTGATGATAAAAAAGGAGCACCATGCTCCTTTTTTATTGGCGGTGATTTGCTTACTATTGCAAGCTAGCGCGGTTACTCTGCCGCAGCTATTTCCGACTCAACGGACTGTATTTTTTACTACATTTAACTGTTATCACTATGAATTACATCGGTCGCTTTGCTCCCTCACCTTCTGGTCCACTGCATTTTGGTTCGCTGATTGCCGCGTTGGGCAGTTATTTTCAAGCCAAAAGTCAGCAAGGGAAATGGCTGGTACGCATAGAAGATCTCGACCCGCCACGAGAAATGCCCGGCGCGGCACAATCGATCTTACAAACACTGGAAGCCTATGGCTTAACATGGGATAGTGACGTCGTTTATCAAAGCCAGCGGCACACTCTCTATCAAGAGCAAATCGATGCTTGGCTTAACTCAGGGCAAGCTTATCGCTGCCAATGCACTCGCCAACAGATCAAGCAAAGCGGTGGATTTTATACTGGCACTTGCCGAGAGGTATCCCTCAATCCACATCAGCCTTGTGCGATTCGTCTACGCATGGACCACCCAACTTATCAATTTACCGATATAAAACAAGGTAACCTCACCATTCCTAAGCCATTAGCAGAAGAAGATTTTATCATCAAACGCCGTGATGGCTTATTTGCTTATAATCTCGCCGTGGTCATTGATGATATCGCACAAGGCGTCACTGAAGTGGTCCGTGGTGCCGATTTGATTGAGCCAACCGGGCGACAAATTAGCCTGTATCACACTTTACAACAAAAGCCGATTCGCTACTTACATTTACCATTGGCGATGGATGGTAACGGGAATAAACTCTCTAAACAAAATCACGCCCCAGCGATTGATATTGAACATCCCAAACCGACGTTGATTCGCGCGATGCAGTTTTTAGGCTTTGCGATACCGGACGATGTTATCGATGCTCAGCTCGACGAAATCATTCATTGGGGGAGTCAACATTGGCAAGTCGCGCAGCTCCCTGAAGCGACAAAGATCACACCGTGATTCTCAAACGGCGCTATCTACGCTATTATTAGCCGCAATTCGGCCCATTTAAGCCACAACAGGTGCACCACAACGCTTGAATAGCCAACACCAATCATTGTCAGATGCACATGAATAATAATGAATTAGAAACACGCGAACCTCGCGTATACCCAGAGCTTGCGCTCAACGTAATCACTCGCCAAGAGCATAATATCTCTCGGCAGTTGATTAGCGAAAATGCTTTAAAAGTCTTGTACCGCTTACACGGTGCCGGATTCGATGCTTATTTAGTTGGAGGAGGTGTGCGTGATTTATTGCTCAACCATACTCCAAAAGATTTTGATATTGCCACCAATGCGACCCCAGAGCAGATCCGTCAGCTATTTCGTAATTGTCGCCTGATCGGCCGCCGCTTTCGTTTAGCACACATCATGTTTGGTCGTGACGTGATTGAAGTCGCCACTTTCCGTGGTCATCATCAAGAGATCAATCAACACATCGCAGCGCAGTCAGAAGCGGGCATGCTGTTGCGCGATAACGTGTATGGCACCATCGATGAAGATGCTGAACGCCGTGATTTCACGGTCAATGCGATGTACTACAACATTGCTGACTATAGTATTCATGATTATGCTGGTGGTATTGAAGATCTCGATGATAAGTTGATCCGCTTAATCGGCGATCCACAAACTCGCTATCGTGAAGATCCGGTGCGCATGCTGCGCGCGATTCGTTTCGCCGTTAAATTGGATTTTGATATCGAAGAAGATACCGCCGCCCCGATTGAAACGCTGGCTCCACTATTAAAAGAAATCCCTTCGGCACGCTTGTACGAAGAATCGCTGAAAATGCTGCAAAGTGGTCATGGTTTAGAGACCTATCATTTGATGCGTGAGTACAACCTGTTCCAACAGTTATTCCCGCAGGTTGCTGAATACTTTACTGAAGATTACTCATCACAAACTGAGCAGATGCTTGATTTGGTGCTTGACTCTACTGATTTACGTATCGAAGAAGGTAAACGCATCAATCCGGCCTTTATGTTTGCCGCATTTCTTTGGTATCCAATGGTCACGATCGCTGAACAATTAATGGCATCCAAAGCACTTAATTTTTACGATGCGGTGATGGAAGCAAGCAACGATATTCTCGACCAAGTGGTTAAATCGATTGCGATTCCGCGTCGCCATACCACGACCATTCGAGAAATTTGGCAGATGCAGTTGCGTTTACCTCGTCGTAACGGCAAACGCGCCTTCCGCTTATTAGAGCTCAATAAGTTCCGCGCTGGATTTGATTTCCTTGAAATGCGTGGTGAGATTGAAGGCGGCGACGTGCAAAACTCGCGAAATGGTGGCAAACATTCCAAAATGCTGGTCGTAATATGCGCCAAGCTATGGTCAATGACTTAGACAGTGCGGATAGTGATGGCCCCAGCACTCGTCGACGTAAACCGTCCACTCGTAAGCGCAAACCTAAGGGAAAAACAGCGCTATGACCATCGCTTATATTGCGGTAGGCAGTAATTTAGCGGAGCCCATATTACAAGCCAAACAAGCGATTGAGGCGCTCAAACAGTTGCCGCAATCACAGTTTATTGCAGCCTCATCGCTGTACAGTAGTACGCCAATGGGGCCCCAAGATCAGCCAGAATACATCAATGCTGTTGTCGTAATTGATACTCAGCTCAGTCCATTAGCTCTGCTAGATTGCACTCAAGCAATCGAACAAGAGCAAGGACGTGAGCGTAAAGCTGAACGTTGGGGGCCAAGAACGCTCGATTTAGATATCCTTCTCTATGGCGATGAGATCATCGATTCACCACGCTTAACGGTACCTCACTACGGTATGAAAGTGCGTGAATTCGTACTTTACCCCCTAGATGAAATAGCCCCTGATTTATCTCTCCCTGATGGAACTAAGCTGAGCGATCTACTCTCAGAGGTTGATCGTAATGGACTTAGTATTTGGCACTCGCCAACCTGAGTATAAGGACATCCTATGAAAAAAATAACCATTAACGACCTGATAAACTGGAAACAGCAGGGCCGTAAATTTCCAACGGTAACCGCCTACGATGCGAGCTTTGCTCAATTGTTTGAAAGCCAAGAAATGCCCGTGTTACTGGTCGGTGACTCTCTAGGTATGGTACTGCAAGGACAAAATGATACGCTGCCAGTGACTATTGCCGATATTGCTTATCACACGCGCTGTGTGAGAGCCGGGAGTCCAAATTGCCTACTGATGGCAGACATGCCCTTCATGAGTTACGCAACACCTGAGCAAGCGTGTGAGAACGCCGCTCAGCTGATGCGTGCTGGAGCCAACATGGTCAAGATTGAAGGCGGCGACTGGTTGGTTGAGACGGTCAAAATGCTCACTGAACGCGCTGTTCCAGTCTGCGCTCATTTAGGGCTTACCCCTCAATCAGTCAATATTTTTGGTGGTTATAAAGTACAAGGTCGAGAGCAAGACAAAGCCGATCGTATGGTGAAAGATGCGATCGCTCTACAAGAAGCTGGAGCACAAATTATTTTATTAGAGTGTGTACCAGCGGCTTTGGCAAAAAGAATCACCGAGTTACTTGATGTTCCGGTGATTGGCATTGGTGCTGGTAATAGCACGGATGGACAGATCTTAGTGATGCACGACATGTTCGGTATCTCGGCCAATTATATGCCAAAATTTTCCAAAAATTTCCTCGCAGAGACAGGAGATATGCGCCAAGCGGTCGCCAAATATATGGCTGATGTGTTAAGCGGCGCGTTTCCTGATGATGCACATACTATTGCCTAAAGGAGTAATCCATGCAGACTTTTGCTGATATTTCAGCTCTTCGCGAGCAGATAAAACAGTATAAGCGTGATGGTCGCCAAGTGGCTTTTGTGCCAACCATGGGCAATTTACACGAAGGTCATTTGACCTTAGTTCGTAAAGCTCGTGAATTGGCTGATGTTGTCGTGGTTAGCATTTTTGTCAACCCAATGCAGTTCGAACGCGCCGACGATCTTAATAACTACCCACGCACTTTAGATGACGATCTTAGTAAGTTGAATAGTGAAGGCGTTGAGTTGGTCTTTACTCCGACTGCCGAGACGATCTACCCCAATGGACTTGATAAACAAACCTTTGTTGAAGTCCCAGGGCTTTCTCAGATGCTGGAAGGAGCGTCCCGTCCAGGTCACTTTCGTGGTGTGGCAACGGTCGTTAATAAGCTGTTTAATATCGTTCAGCCTAACATCGCCTGTTTTGGCGAAAAAGATTATCAGCAGTTAGCCGTTATTCGACAAATGGTTCAAGACTTATGTCTAGACATTGAGATCGTCGGTGTCGCTACCGTACGTGAAATGGATGGTTTAGCGATGAGTTCGCGTAATAATTTATTAACCATTGATGAACGTCAACGAGCTCCCGTACTCGCCCGCACGATGCGTTGGATAAGCAGCACCATCCGTGGTGGTCGAGATGATTATCCTTCGATCATTGAAGATGCGATTGATCAATTACGAGCAGCGGATATTGAGCCTGATAATCTGTTTATTCGCGATGCGCAAACCCTATTACCGATCAGCGCAGAGAGTAAACAAGCGGTCATTTTAATGGCGGCTTTTTTAGGTAAAGTCCGGCTGATTGATAACCAAGTGGTTGATCTTAACGCTGATACCAAAAGTAGCAGTGAAGAAGAATAACCCTTGGCCCTCGGTATATTGAGCGCGATTCTCTAAATAAAAAGGTCAACCTGCTAAGGGTTGACCTTTTTATTCGCGCCTTACCTCTCGGTGATAGCCACCGATAATACTCATCGATAATAGTGATTAACTGCGTAATCCTTTACCTTTACTCACTAAGTAATGAGCAATCGAATAAAGGACGATAATAAATACCGCCAAGACGCTAAATGAAGTCACAACATTAACATCCGAAACGCCTAAGAAACCATAACGGAACGCATTCACCATATAAACGATCGGGTTAATTTTCGATACCGCTTGCCAAAAGTCCGGTAATAAACTGATTGAATAAAAAACACCGCCCAAATAAGTCAATGGCGTAAGAATAAACGTCGGGATGATCGAAATATCATCAAAGGTTCGAGCAAAAACTGCGTTAATTAATCCGCCTAAAGAAAACACAATCGATGTCAGAAAAACCGTTGCGCAGATAATACCCCAATGTTCGATTTGTAAATTCACAAAAAACAATGAAACAAAGGTCACTAATGCACCAACCAACAGACCGCGTACCACTCCCCCCATGACGTAACCGGCAATGATCACGTAGTTCGGTACTGGCGCCACCAATAACTCTTCAATATTCTTTTGAAACTTAGCACTAAAAAATGACGAAGCCACATTAGAATACGAGTTGGTGATCACCGACATCATGATAAGACCAGGAACAATATATTCCATATAGCTAAAGCCATTCATCTGACCAATGCGTGAACCGATCAAGTTACCGAAAATCACAAAATACAGGCTCATGGTAATCACGGGAGGCACCAGCGTTTGCACCCAAATACGAGTGAAACGGGTAATTTCTTTGCGCAGTAGACTACAAAAAGCCGTCCAATAAATCGCGTACATTAGTTATCCCCTTGATTGGAATCACGCACTATCGTGACAAACAACTCTTCTAGGCGGTTGGCCTTATTACGCATTGAACGTACGCTAACACCTTGTTGAGTTAACTGTTGAAAAACGGCATTTAAGCCTTGGCTTTTATCCAGTTCAATTTCTAAAGATCCATCAACCATGCGCTGAGAGATCACTTGGGATAACGGTTGCACTTTCTGCTCATCATCGATATCGAGAATAAACGTCTCGACACTCAGTTTACCCAACAGTGCCTTCATGGTGGTGTTTTCAATCAACTCACCACGATGAATAATACCAATATTACGACAGAGCATTTCCGCTTCTTCCAGATAGTGAGTAGTCAGAATAATGGTAATGCCCTGCTGATTAATTTTTTTTAAAAACTCCCACATCGAGCGACGCAGCTCAATATCAACCCCCGCGGTTGGCTCATCTAAAATCAGCAGTTGTGGCTGATGCATCAAAGCTCGAGCAATCATTAAACGCCGTTTCATGCCGCCGGAGAGATTACGAGCACGCTCTTTGCGCTTATCCCATAAATCCAGTTGGCTGAGATAAGTTTTCGCTCGCTCTTTCGCTAAGCTCTTCGGCACGCCGTAATAGCCCGCTTGCTGAATAACAATCTGCTCTACGGTTTCAAAAGGGTTAAAGTTAAACTCCTGCGGGACCAGCCCCAAATACTGCTTAGCCTGTTCAAGATGAGTATCGATATCATATCCAAATACGTTAACTTGGCCTGAGGTTTTATTCACCAGAGAAGAAATAATACCGATAGTAGTCGATTTACCTGCCCCATTTGGCCCGAGTAACGCGTAAAAATCGCCTTTTTTTACCGTTAAACTAATGCCTTTCAATGCTTCAAACCCACCTTGATAGGTTTTACGCAACTGATCAATTTCTAATGCATACATATTAATTACAGACTCTAGGCTATGACGATAACAACATCTCTAGATGTGCTGGCGAGATGACGTTTTTTCAACCCCTTACATTAGGAAATAATAAAATATCCCCCCATCACTACCATTGCCTCAAATAAGCCGTAGAGAACAAGATTATTTTGCATAAAAACCACTATGATAAACTGCTCAGATGAGTAATCTATCTGCTAATTTATCAGAGAATCGTGTAAGCACATTGTGTATAGTTGGCTCAGTTAATAAAGGGAACGAAGATGCCAGTACTTAAACAGCTTTTTGAAAATAACTCTCGTTGGTCAGAGTCAATCAAATCCGAACGGCCAGAATACTTCGCAAAGTTAGCCAAAGGACAGAACCCCGATTTTTTATGGATTGGTTGCTCGGATAGCCGTGTCCCAGCAGAACGCTTAACTGGATTGTACTCCGGAGAGCTGTTTGTTCATCGTAATGTCGCCAATCAAGTGATTCATACTGATCTTAACTGTCTGTCGGTGGTGCAATATGCGGTCGATGTACTAAAAGTGAAGCACATTATTGTCTGTGGTCATTACGGCTGTGGCGGTGTGACGGCAGCGATCGATAATCCTCAATTAGGCCTAATCAATAACTGGCTGCTGCATATTCGCGATTTGTACTTTAAGCATCGTCACTATTTAGAGCAGATGCCAGAGAAAGATCGCTCAGACAAACTGGCAGAAATTAACGTCGCAGAGCAAGTCTACAACCTAGGTAACTCCACCATCATGCAAACCGCTTGGTTACGTGGTCAAGACGTTGAGCTGCATGGTATGGTCTATGGTATTGAAGACGGTAAGCTTGAGTATTTAGGTCTACGCTGCGATTCTCAAGAACTGGTTGACGGAAGCTATCATAAAGCGATGGAGAAGATCCTTAATCCACAACATCAGCTATTGTGTCGTTAAATCATAGCTAGGATGCGCTTTAAGCGATGAGGTAATGCCCACATGATGGTGGGCATACTTTTAGGTGAAGATTGATCTTACTCTTGCGGCACGACTTTACCAATGTAAGGCAAATGACGGTACTTCTGTGCATAATCAATACCGACACCGACCACAAATTCATCAGGAATTTCAAAACCAACCCATTGAACATCGACGTGAACTTCACGGCGTGAAGGCTTATCTAATAGAGTACAAATATTGATGGAGTTAGGCTCACGTAGCGCTAAAAACTCCTTAACCTTGGTTAGAGTATTGCCAGTATCGATAATATCTTCAACCAGTAAAACGTCTTTGCCTTTGATGTCATCATCCAGATCTTTCAAAATTCGTACATCACGCGAACTTTGCATGCTATTGCCGTAACTTGATGCTGTCATAAAATCGACGTGATGAATTTTATCAATCGCACGAGCTAAGTCGGCCATAAACACAAATGAGCCACGTAATAATCCAACCAAGACTAAATCTTCACTCTCTTGGTAATGCTCAGTAATCTGTTTACCTAATTCACGAATGCGTTGCTGAACATCGTGCTCAGAAATCATCACTTCTACTGTATGTTTCATACCTATCTCATGGGTTAGAGCGACATTCGACACCAGTGTGCAGCCTATCGCAGGTTGGTTCGGTAGGTATAATAACATCGCCGACGCGGGGTGTTAACCTTTCACCACCTTACTGCGCATAATTACCCGACTAAAACACCTACCCTCTTTAACGCTCTGTTTTCCCTCGCCTATAAATATCAGAATGATCAACATCATTCGCTAAACCATCAATAAAACTCATTGAATGACAAATCATTTCATAACAAAGCGCACTTTTTACCCACAACGTATTGACCTGAAACATATGCACCATTACACTCATACGGTTTTTTAAACAAATTATAAAAAAATCATTAGCGTAACTAAATACGCAACAACTCAGTCAATTGGCAAGGAAAACAACTATGGACGCATCTATTGAGAAACGCCCTAGAACAAGGCTATCTCCACAAAAACGTAAACAACAACTCATGGAAATCGCGCTAGAAGTCTTCGCGAAACGAGGTATTGGTCGTGGCGGCCATGCTGAGATTGCTTAGGTCTCAGTAGCCACGGTATTCAATTACTTCCCGACTCGTGAAGATCTCGTCGACGATGTTCTCACTTTTGTAGTACGTGAGTTCTCTAACTTTTTAACTGACCATATCGATCTTGATTTGCATGCAAAGCAAAATATGCACAATATCGCGTCGGGTATGGTGAGTTTGGCTATCGACGACTGTCACTGGTTAAAAGTATGGTTTGAGTGGAGCGCCTCTACGCGTGATGAAGTATGGCCACTCTTTATGTCAAGTAATCGTACCAATCAATTGCTAGTGAAAAATGTCTTTTCAAAAGCGATTGAGCGCTCAGAGGTATGCAATAAACATAACCCTGAAGATCTTGCTACCCTGTTTCACGGCATCTGCTACTCGCTATTCGTTCAAGCCAATCGAGCGCGTGATGAGGCCGATATGCAGAAACTGGTTAATAACTATTTAAATATGCTCTGTATCTATCAAGGCGATCGCGCAGTAGCTATCTAGTCAGCTGTATCTTGAATAACGGGAGGATCGAATCCCGTTAACTTCAAGAGATAGCAAAAAGCCGCTGAATCATTCAGCGGCTTTTATTATTCAAAAACGATCAATTACTTTTTCTTTTTGGCTTTCGCGTTTGGCAGGTCAGTAATTGTCCCTTCAAACACTTCTGCAGCAAGACCAACTGATTCATGCAACGTTGGGTGAGCGTGAATCGTGAGCGCGATATCTTCTGCATCACAACCCATTTCAATCGCTAAACCAATTTCACCAAGCAGTTCACCACCATTGGTACCGACAATCGCACCACCAATCACACGATGAGTCTCTTTATCAAAGATAAGCTTAGTCATACCGTCTGCACAATCAGAAGCAATAGCACGACCTGAGGCAGCCCATGGGAAAGTAGCGACTTCGTAGTTAAGACCTTCCGCTTTCGCTTCTTTCTCAGTCTTACCAACCCAAGCAACTTCTGGCTCGGTATACGCGATGGATGGAATCACTTTTGGATCAAAGTAGTGTTTCTTACCAGAGATCACTTCAGCGGCAACGTGACCTTCATGGACACCTTTGTGTGCCAACATTGGCTGACCGACAATGTCACCAATCGCAAAAATATGTGGCACATTGGTACGCATTTGCTTATCGACATGGATAAAGCCACGCTCATCAACTTCAATACCCGCTTTTTCAGCGTCCATCAGTTTACCATTTGGCACACGACCGATAGCAACTAAGACCGCATCATAACGTTCAGCTTCTGCTGGTGCTTTCTTACCTTCCATTGACACGTAGATGCCATCTTCTTTGGCTTCTACAGCGGTCACTTTGGTCTCAAGCATTAAGTTAAATTTGTTCTGAATGCGCTTGGTGTACACCTTGACAACATCTTTATCTGCCGCAGGAATCACTTGATCGAACATCTCAACAACGTCAATCTTAGAGCCTAGAGAGTGGTAAACCGTTGCCATCTCAAGACCGATGATACCACCGCCCATAATAAGCAGTTTCCCAGGAACTTCTCTTAGCTCTAGTGCATCGGTTGAATCCCAAATACGAGGATCTTCATGAGGAATAAACGGCAATTTAATTGGACGAGACCCAGCAGCTACGATCGCATTATCGAAGTTAACCAGTGTCTTACCTTCTTCACCATCAACTTCAAGCGTATTCGGACCAGTAAATTTACCAAAACCATTCACCACGGTTACTTTACGCATCTTGGCCATACCGCCAAGACCGCCCGTTAGCTGGTTAATGACTTTTTCTTTCCATAAACGAACTTTATCAATATCGGTTTGTGGTTCACCGAACACAATACCGTGATCAGCGAGCGCTTTCGCTTCTTCAATGACTTTAGCAACGTGGAGTAGCGCTTTTGATGGGATACAGCCGACATTCAAACAAACACCACCAAGGGTGCTATAACGTTCAACGAGTACGGTTTCAAGACCTAAATCCGCACAACGGAAAGCCGCAGAGTAACCGGCAGGACCTGCGCCCAGTACAACAACTTGGGCTTTAATTTCTTTGCTCATTTCGACCTCTTATAGTCAATATCCCTAACAGGCTGAGTGGAGGGTTCTATCTTGCTTGATAATAAAGAATTTAATCAAACATAATGGTTTAAAACGATTATTTTTCAGACCGCAACAGTTTACAGAGATGTTAATGGTGTGAAAAGTAAATCCATTTAGCCTGTGAGCTAGACGACAATTCGCTGAATAAAAAACACTATATCAGCCAATTACAAGATAATAGTTGAATCAAGGCGGCTGAAAAGCCGCCTTCACTCGCTAACTGCTTATAATACTAAACGACGAATATCGCTTAGGCAGCCATTCAAGTACGTAATAAAGCGTGCACCTTCCGCACCGTCGATCACTCGGTGATCGTAAGACAGTGACAATGGAAGCTGTAAGCGTGGAGCAAATTCTTTACCGTTCCACACTGGCTTAATTTCCGACTTAGATACACCAAGAATACCCACTTCTGGTGCATTGACGATCGGCGTAAATGCCGTACCACCGATACCACCTAGGCTAGAGATAGTAAAGCAGCCACCTTGCATATCGGCAGCGGTCAGTTTACCGGCACGCGCTTTTTTCGAGACTTCAGCCAGCTCAGCTGAAAGTTCATAGATGCCTTTCTTATTAACATCTTTAAACACAGGTACCACTAGACCGTTTGGTGTATCAACCGCAATACCCACGTTAACATACTTCTTGAGAATCAAGCTTTCGCCATCTTCAGACAATGAAGAGTTAAACGCTGGGAAGGCTTCTAGTGCTTTAGCGACCGCTTTCATGATGAACACCAGTGGTGTGATCTTCATACCAGTGTCTTTCTTCGCTTCAATCGCATTTTGCTCTTTACGGAAGTTCTCTAACTCTGTGATATCCGCGTTATCCCATTGGGTAACGTGTGGGATCATTACCCAGTTACGGTGCAAGTTAGCGCCAGAGATCTTCTTAATGCGAGAAAGTGGTTGAACTTCAGTTTCACCAAACTTGCTAAAGTCCACTTTTGGCCAAGGAAGAAGACCAAGCGCTGCACCATCACCTTTGCCAGAAGCGACCGCCGCTGATCCAGATTCAAGGCGTTTTAGCGCTTCTTTAACGTAGTTTTGTACGTCTTCTTTTAAGATGCGGCTCTTACGACCAGATCCTTTCACTTTAGAAAGGTTAACACCGAACTCACGAGCGAGACGACGAACCACTGGAGAGGCATGAGCGTATTCATGATTCTCTTGGAAGTCTGCTGTCGCAGCAGCGCTCGTTTGTGCTACTGGTGCAGCAGCGGCAGCGCTTGGTGCAGAAGCTTGTACAGGAACAGCAACCGCCACTTGCGCAGGAGCCGCGCCAGCCACTTCAAAGACCATGATCAGTGAGCCAGTAGAAACTTTGTCACCAGCGGCCACTTTAATCGCTTTCACTTTACCAGCAAAAGGTGCCGGAACTTCCATCGAGGCTTTATCGCCTTCAACGGTGATCAACGATTGCTCTTCTTCAACCATGTCGCCAACCGCAACCATGATTTCGGTCACTTCAACTTCATCGCCACCGATATCTGGCACTTGAACGTCTTTATCTGCTGCGGCAGCCGGAGCTGCTGGAGCGCTAGCTTGAGCAACAGGCGCTGGAGCCGAAGCACCTGAACCAGCCACTTCAAACACCATGATCAAAGAACCCGTCGTCACTTTGTCACCAGAGGCAATTTTGATCTCTTTCACTGTACCAGCGAAAGGCGCTGGTACTTCCATCGAGGCTTTATCGCCTTCAACGGTGATCAACGATTGCTCTTCTGTTACCACGTCGCCGATAGCAACCATGATTTCAGTGACTTCAACTTCATCACCACCAATATCTGGCACTTGAACTTCTTTCAGTTCAGTAGCGGCAGGAGCGGCGGCCGTAGCAGCAACAGGAGCCTCAGCCACAGGAGCCGCTGCAGCGGCTCCTTCAGCTTCAAACACCATGATCAAAGAACCCGTTGTGACTTTATCACCGACAGTCACTTTGATCTCTTTAACAATACCTGCTTGAAAAGCAGGAACTTCCATTGAGGCTTTATCACCTTCAACAGTGAGAAGCGATTGATCTTCTTCAACCTTGTCGCCAACGCTGACAAGAATCTCAGTAACTTCAACCTCATCGGCACCGATATCCGGTACATTAATTTCGATTGCCATTATTCTTTCCTACCTTCAATTAAGCGTATAGCGGGTTAGTTTTTTCGGTGTCTATATCAAATTTCTTGATCGCTTCAACCACTACCGATTTCTCAACTTCGCCACGTTTGGCCAGTTCGCTTAGTGCTGCAACCACAACATAACCTGCATTCACTTCAAAGTGACGGCGAAGGTTTTCACGGCTGTCTGAACGACCAAAGCCATCTGTACCTAATACTTTATAAGACTCCGCTGGTACGTAAGCACGTACTTGCTCCGCATAGTTCTTCATGTAGTCGGTTGCAGCGATAGCAGGCTCTGTACCCATCACTTGAGCAATATAAGGTACTTTGGCTTCCGCTTCAGGATGAAGCATCGCATCACGCTCACACGCTTGACCATCACGAGCTAATTCGTTAAATGAAGTCACCGAGTAAACATCAGAAGCAACGCCATAATCGTCACTCAGAATTTGTGCTGCTTTGCGCACTTCATTCATGATCGTGCCAGAGCTCATCAACTGAACTTTCGCTTTTGAACCCGTGTAGGTTTCTAGCTTGTAGATACCTTTACGGATGCCTTCTTCAGCGCCTTCAGGCATTGCTGGCATTGCGTAGTTTTCGTTCATTAGCGTCAAGTAGTAGAACACGTTCTCTTGGTCGCCATACATACGACGAATACCATCTTGAATGATCACCGCTACTTCATAAGCGAAGGTTGGATCATAAGAGATACAGTTTGGTACTGTGCTGGCTAGAATGTGTGAGTGGCCATCTTCGTGCTGTAGACCTTCACCATTTAGCGTAGTACGACCCGCCGTTGCGCCCAATAGGAAGCCACGAGCTTGTTGGTCACCCGCCATCCATGCCATATCACCAACACGTTGGAAACCAAACATCGAGTAGTAGATATAGAACGGGATCATCGGTAGATCGTTGGTACTGTAAGACGTCGCCGCTGATACCCATGACGACATCGCGCCTAGCTCGTTGATGCCTTCTTGCAATACTTGGCCTGACGTCGCTTCTTTGTAGTAAGAAACGATATCACGATCTTGTGGGGTGTAGTTCTGACCATGCGGGTTGTAAATACCAATTTGACGGAACAGACCTTCCATACCAAAGGTACGCGCTTCATCAGCAATGATCGGTACGATGTTTTTGGCAATATTCTTGTCTTTCAGAAGAATATTCAACGTACGTACAAACGCCATAGTAGAAGAGATGTCACGCTTTTGCTCTTCAAGTAGCGGTTTGAATTCTTCTAACTCAGGAATAATTAAAGGCTGAGTAAAGTTAGGCAAACGCTGTGGTGTATAACCGTGTAAGGCTTTACGACGCGCATGCAGGTACTCGTACTCTTTTGAACCTTCTTCAAGCGTTAAGTAAGGTAAATCGTTGATCGCTTCATCTGAAATAAGATCTTGTAAACCAAGACGATTACGCATTGTCAGAACATGAGTCATGTCCATTTTCTTCACTTGGTGCGCAATGTTTTTACCTTCCGCCGCTTCACCCATGCCATAACCTTTAACGGTTTTTGCTAGGATAACGGTTGGACGACCTTTAGTTTCTTGCGCATTCTTAAACGCTGCGAACAGTTTTGATGGCTCATGACCACCACGTTTCAGAGCAAAAATCTCATCATCAGTCATATCGGCAACGAGCGCCGCTGTCTCTGGGTATTTGCCAAAGAAGTGTTCACGAACGTAAGCACCGTCTTTCGCTTTGAAAGTTTGGTAATCGCCATCGATGGTTTCATTCATCAATTGCAGTAGCTTACCAGAGGTGTCTTTCGCTAATAGTGCATCCCAGTTGTTACCCCAAATCACTTTAACCACATTCCAGCCAGCGCCTTTAAATAGGCCTTCTAGCTCTTGAATGATCTTGCCGTTACCCATCACTGGGCCATCAAGACGCTGCAAGTTACAGTTGATAAGGAAACATAGGTTATCCAGTTTTTCACGAGCAGCGAAAGAGATTGCGCCGCGTGATTCTGGCTCATCCATTTCACCATCGCCAAGGAAAGCGTAAACGCGTTGCTCAGAAGTATCTTTAAGACCACGACCATCTAGGTACTTAAGGAAACGAGCTTGATAAATAGAGGCGATTGGACCCAGACCCATAGATACGGTCGGGAATTGCCAGAATTCAGGCATCAGTTTCGGGTGTGGGTAAGAAGGCAGACCTTTGCCATCGACTTCCTGACGGAAGTTGTCCAATTGTTCAGCAGTCAGGCGACCTTCAACGAAGGCACGCGCGTAGATTCCTGGAGAAATATGACCTTGATAATAAACGAGGTCACCACCATCTTTTTCGTTAGGAGCACGGAAGAAATGGTTGAAGCACGTTTCATAAAACGCGGCAGAAGACTGGAAAGAAGCCATATGGCCACCCAAATCAAGATCTTTCTTCGAAGCACGAAGAACAATCATGATCGCGTTCCAACGAATGATTGAACGAATACGTTTTTCAATCGTGGTGTCGCCAGGGTAAGCGGGCTCTTGGGCTGCAGGGATCGTATTGATGTAATTAGTGTTGATACCGGTTGGCATATCAACACCACCAAGACGAGCTTTTTCTAGAACTTCTTCTAGTAAAAATTGCGCACGCTCTACGCCTTCTTCACGTACAACGGATTCCAGGGCAGCTAGCCACTCCTGAGTTTCCAGTGCATCTACGTCATGCTTCATGTCAGACATGGCGATCTATCCTTCTGTTGGTTGGATTTATTTAGAACCGCAATGGACCGCTATTGCGGCTCATTACCCTGTTGGATGCGACGGAGAGAACGTTCACGTCGAGACTCTTCTCGGGTCAAATCCAACAATGTTTCTTCGATATAAGCTAAATGTGAGTGTGACATTTCTCGTGCTTTTTCTGGCTGACCAGAAACGATCGCATCCACGATATTAGCTCGGTGCTTAGTTACTTTCTCCTCCGCTTCGGGGCGGCGGCGTAATAATTTAAAATTTTGTAAAATATTTTGCTCAAGCAAAGGCGCAAGGCTACGAACGATATGCAGCAGCACCACATTATGAGTGGCTTCGGTAATCGCTATCAAAAAGGCCATGACCGTGCTGGCTTCTGCTTCGGTATCTTTCAAGTCTTGAACTTCGCTAATTCGCGCCAAACTGGTTTGAATACGAGCAAAATCTTCATCGGTACCACGCAAAGCGGCAAAATAAGCTGAAATACCTTCCAACGCATGGCGTGCTTCCAGTAAATCTAACTGTGTTTCCGAATGACTAGACAATAAATTTAGCAGAGGATCAGAGAAACTTTGCCAGATATGTTCACTGACAAAGGTTCCGCCACCTTGGCGACGCGTCAATAAACGTTTTGCTTCTAAACGCTGTATCGCTTCACGTATCGAAGGACGAGAAACCTCGAACTGTTTTGCCAGCTCGCGCTCCGGAGGGAGTTGCTGCCCTGGGGCTAATGTTCCTTCCACAATCAACCGTTCTAACTCTTGCTCTATCACATCAGAAAGTTTCGGCTGACGAATCCTTTGATAAGCCATAATTTATTGTTCTTCTACTGGTCATTTTTTGCAGGCAATTGGTAATACCAATTTCAAGTTGGGGTAGAAATTAACATAATTAAAACGCGAGTGTCCAGTCAAAAGTTGACCCAAATCATAGAACCAGCCAAGTTAAAACACTTTGATAACAACCGCGCATTAAAACAGCAATAGTATAGGTCAGACCAATTACAAATTAAGCCTAAGTCAATAACCTAATAAGGTCGTAGCGAAAAATAATAGCAATAGAGTGACCGGACTGAGTGTAGGTGAACTCAGTCCGGAATGAGAAGTTGGCGAGGATTATTTGGCTTCTAAGCAATCAATCAGTAACTGTAAAGACTGGTTGCCACGGAATTCGTTAATGTCGATTTTATAAGCTAAGCGTACCGTTTTCACCGAAGCATCGGGCCAACGACGGAGATCAACATTAAAAGCAATACCATCGATCATGATATTGGTTGGATGACCTTTAAATAACGGTTCAAGCATTAATTTTAAGTGTTTTTCACCGACTAATTTTTGGTGGAGAACTTTAAACTCACCGTCAAACAGTGGATCAGGGAAGGCTTGTCCCCAAGGCCCTGCGGATCTTAATAACTCAGCGGTATGCATCGAGAACTCTTCTGGAGTTAACTCACCGTCACTGAGTACGATCCCTTTTAAGCTGGCTTCATCTAACTGCAAAGCCACTTCGTGCTCAAACAGCTGACGAAAACGCGGCAAGTTAGCTTCAGCAATGGTTAACCCTGCCGCCATCGCATGACCACCGAATTTGATAATGATCCCCGGATTCTGGGTATCAATTTTATCTAAGGTATCTCGCATGTGTAAGCTAGGGATCGAGCGACAAGAACCTTTAATTAATCCGTCGCCACCATCGGCAAAGGCAATCACGGGACGGTGGTATTTGTCTTTGACCCGGGAAGCTAAAATACCGATCACCCCTTGATGCCAATCTCGTTGAAATAACACTAACCCCTGTGGCAACGCGCTATTATCGGCAAACTGAAGACGCTCACAAAACGCCAACGCTTCTTGCTTCATCCCTTCTTCGATTTCTTTACGAGTTTGATTCAGGGCATCCAATTCGCTGGCCATACGCCGCGCGGCATGAATATTGTCGGTCAACAACAGTTCAACGCCAAACGACATATCATCCAACCGCCCTGCCGCATTAATCCTTGGCCCGAGCGCAAAACCAAAATCGGCAGCCACTAGTTTTCGCGCATCGCGTTTGGCAATTTCAATTAAGGCTTGGATCCCCGGACGGGCTTTACCTGCGCGAATACGCTGTAAACCTTGATGGACTAAAATCCGATTATTGTCATCCAGCGGAACCACATCAGCCACGGTACCTAATGCCACTAAATCGATCAATTCCATAAGTTTAGGTTCAGGGATGCCGTGTTTAATAAACCATCCTGACTGACGCATATGCACGCACAGTGCCATCATTAAGTAAAACGCCACCCCTACTCCAGCAAGCGCTTTTGACGGAAACGCACACTGCTGTAGATTAGGATTCACCATGGCATCGACCTCAGGCAAGACTTGTCCGGGTAAATGGTGATCGGTGACTAAGACTTGCAAACCATGTTGCTTGGCATAACGTACCCCTTCGATGGAAGAGACGCCATTATCCACCGTCATGATCATCTCTGCGCCCATATGTAAGGCTTGATCAACCACTTCAGGACTGAGTCCATAGCCATCTTCAAAACGATTAGGGACTAAATAATCAACATTACGGCTACCCAGCATTCTCAGCGCTAATACCGACAACGCGCAACTCGTGGCCCCATCGGCATCAAAATCGCCGACAATAATGATCCGCTTTTGCTGCTCAATGGCATTCAATAGGAGTGACACGGCTAGTTCAATCCCGTGCAGACTTTGGTACGAATGCAAAGATTTAGCGCTTTTCTCTAATTGCTCAACACGAGTAATACCCCGATTAAGATAAATACGTTTCAATAAATCGGGGATACTGTCAGGCAATAGGCTTAAATCGACTTCTGGTCTTCTGTGGATCTCGATCATAAAAATAATCAGGCTTGGACATGCCAAGCCTGTTTCCTCGTAATAAACAACGTCGTGAGATTAGCCTTGTTGAAGGCGTTGCAGTAATTGAGCTGCGGGTAAGTAGCCACCGATCATCTCACCGTTTGGTAAGAACATTGCTGGCGTACCTGAAATACCCAGCTCTTGACCTAATTGATAATGTTCAGCAATGGTCTGTTTACATTGAGCGATATTCCCTTGCGGGGTTAACGTTTTGCGCTCAATTTTCACCTCGTGCATGGCTTGCTTCGGATCGCTAGCACACCACATCGCCGCCATTTGATCGGCAACAGGGCCGGCAACGCCTTGACGAGGGAAAGCTAAATAACGGATGGTAATCCCCAAATCATTGTAATCTTTAATTTGGCTATGCAAACGAACACAATAACCGCAGGTCGTATCGGTAAACACACTAACGATATAGCGCTCTTGAGGCGCTTTAAATTCAATTGTGCTCGATGCAACTTGTTGTAGTTTTTGTGCATTAATCGGCGCTTGGCGCTTGGCTAACACATCGACATAACTGCCGTCATCCTTCAATGCGTATAACGTTCCAGCAATAAAATGTTTACCGTCTGGTGAGGCATATAACACGCCACCGGGCGTTTGCACTTCGACCAATCCGCTGATCTCAGAAGCAACGATAGCCGTGACATCAATACCCAATGGGGCAAAACGTTGCTCAAACCCTGCTTTATCCAAACTTGGCGTTTGCTCTTTTGATTCCTGTGCATGGCATGCCATGGTGAAAAATGGTAAAGCAAAAAGCGTCAGACGGTGTAAAACCTTCATAAATAATCCTTTCTTTTAAGCCCTTGGATGGTGCTCACTGTGTATTTGTTTGAGTCGCTCAGTCGCAACATGAGTATAAATTTGCGTGGTCGATAAGTCACTATGACCAAGCAGCATCTGTACCACGCGTAAATCGGCACCATAGTTGAGTAAATGAGTGGCAAAGGCATGACGTAAAACATGGGGAGACAGCTTTTCGACATCAATCCCAGCAATCACGGCATAATATTTAATCCGATGCCAAAAGGTCTGCCGCGTCATTTGTTGCGCACGTTTACTTGGGAAGACCACGTCAGACGTATTGTCGCCCAGTAAATGTAAACGCCCTTGAGCGATAAACGTTTCAATCCATTCAATGGCATTTTCACCCATCGGCACTAAACGCTCTTTACCACCTTTACCGACCACCCGCACCACACCTTGACGTAAGCTGATATTTTCCATGGTTAACGAAATCAGCTCAGTTACGCGCAGCCCCGTTGCATATAACAACTCTAACATGGCTTTATCACGCAACTCCAATGGATCATTAGGATCCGGCGCATTCAACAGCGCTTCGACTTGCTCTTCACTGAGATCTTTCGGTAAACGCTGTGGCAATTTAGGGCTCACCAATAAGGCACTCGGATCGTCACTACGTACTTTTTCACGATGCAAATACTGAAATAAACGACGTAACGCCGAGAGCATTCTTGCTCGTGAGGTTTGTTTATAATCTTGATCGGTTAGCCAGCTCTGATATTCCAATAACCCAGCCAAGCTGATGAAATCTAATCGGTAATCGTGTTGCTCCATCCAGAGCAATAATTTTGTGAGATCATTGCGATAAGACATCAGGGTATTTTCCGCTAATCCTCGCTCCATCCACATCGCATCTAAAAACTGCTCAACCAGTCCATGGTCTGCCGACAATTGCTTTGACACCGCTTCTTCTCATTATTTATTAGATTTAGACCTCAACTTAATACCACAAAATAGTCGCCACTCCTAGGTGGCATCTCTGGTCGAATTGGGTATAGAATTCGTCCATCGTTCTAAACCATGAATAAGATTCTATGAAAATTGGCCTATTTTACGGTTCTACCACCTGTTATACCGAAATGGCAGCGGAAAAAATGCGCGCCATTATTGGCGAAGAATTATTGACCATTCATAATGTCAAGGAGACGCCACTAAGCAAAATGCGTGATTACGACCTGCTGATTTTAGGCATCTCAACTTGGGATTTTGGTGAAATCCAAGAAGATTGGAGTGCAATATGGGATCACATCGATGGCGTACCGCTAAACGACAAGTGCGTCGCATTGTTCGGCTTAGGCGATCAAGAAGGCTATGGCGAGTGGTATCTGGATGCGATGGGGATGCTGCACGACGAGATCCAGAAGAGCGGCGCTAAGCTTATTGGCTACTGGCCTAATCATGGTTACCATTTTGATGCCTCGAAAGCACTGACCGCCGATGGCGAATATTTTGTTGGTTTAGCACTTGATGAAGATTCACAATATGAACTCAGTGATGAGCGCATAGCCAACTGGGTAGAACAAATTCTCACTGAATATCAACAGCTCAATTAAAGCGATAGCTGCTGAAAAAAATAGCGCCAATCAAATACCAATCCTGGATCGGTTTTGCGTTGCGGAGCGATATATTGATGACCGGTGATCCGCTGCTGAGTGATTGCCGGATAATGCTGTTGCAAAGCCTTTGTTAAGCGTACCAATGATTGGTATTGCGCTGAAGTATACGGGACATAATCACTGCCCTCTAACTCGATGCCTATTGAATAATCATTACACCGCGCTTGACCCGCAAAGGATGATTGTCCTGCGTGCCAAGCTCGCCCAGAAAAAGGCACAAACTGCACGACCTCGCCATCACGGCGAATCAAACAGTGAGCTGAGACCTGCATCGTCGCAATGGTGGCAAAAAATGGGTGCGCGCTCGGATCCAATTGACCGGTAAAAAACTGTTCAATATAAGGCCCTCCGAACTGCCCCGGCGGTAAACTGATGTTATGCACGACCAATAGAGAGATGGGTTGTTGCTGAGTGCGCTGATCAAAAAAAGGCGACGGAACATGTCGAGCGACTTGATACCAGCCTGCTGGGTCAATCATCAATTTCACCTTATCGATTACACAAAATCCGTGATTAGTGGCTGAATTTCACGCCTAGTCAGCGTATCATTCCGACTCCGTTCGATAGCATATTAGATTAGATTCGCGATGAAAAACACCCATAACAGCCAACAACGCCTTGATTACCTTAAACAACAGCTTCCCTTAGATATTACGCGTGCGGTACGTGATGCACTAGAAGAAGATCTTGGTGGTAGTGTCGATCCAACGGCAGATATTACCGCCAGCCTGATCCCTGCCGATGCCCATAATGTGGCAACCATTATTACTCGCGAATCGGGTGTATTTTGTGGCCAAGCTTGGGCTGATGAAGTTTTTCGACAACTTGGTGGTGAAGTAGCGATAGATTGGCATGTGCAAGATGGTGACTCGCTCGAACCCAATCAAGTATTGTGCACGCTAAGCGGCCCTGCGCGCGCACTCTTGACCGGTGAACGTAACGCGATGAATTTTATCCAAACCTTATCTGGCTGCGCTACCGTTACCGCCCAATACGTCAAGCAACTGGAAGGCACCTCGTGTCGTCTATTGGATACCCGCAAAACGCTACCGGGACTACGTAATGCCTTAAAATACGCCGTCACTTGTGGTGGGGGCTTTAACCATCGTATCGGTGTATTTGATGCTTACCTGATCAAAGAGAATCATATTATTGCTTGCGGCGGGATCACACCCGCGATCACGACTGCAAAAGCGCTTAATCCGGGCAAGCCGGTTGAAGTGGAAACCGAAAACTTAGCCGAACTCGAAGAAGCAATTCACGCTGGTGCAGATATTATTATGCTCGATAATTTTACTCTGGAGATGATGCGTGAAGCGGTGCGTATCAACGCAGGACGGGCTGCTCTGGAAAACTCAGGTAATGTTACCTTAGTGACCATTCGCGAGTACGCGCAAACGGGGGTGGATTATATTTCAGTTGGTGCATTAACCAAACATATTCAAGCGTTGGATCTCTCAATGCGCCTAAAAGGCTAAAGGTTAAGCGGGTTTTATACCCCTGAAGCATCGCCTCAGCCTATCATCGAATTGATATCAAACCACCATTGCCTCTTTATTAATCCCGATAAACACCAATTGCCACACTGTTTATCGGGATATCTTTAACTGACTCGCAGAATTTCAGCAACGACATTTCAACGCGGATGTAAAAACTGTCGTCTGACTCGAAACACATTTGTGTGACAGTTTTATTAATGCAACCAGACACTTATCCTAATTCGGTCTCAATAACTGACCATACCCAAGGATAATTCAGTCATGAAAACTCACTATACTAAACAACAAGGCTTTACTCTAATTGAACTGATGATCGTCGTGGCGATTATTGGCGTGCTAGCGGCAGTCGCTGTACCTGCTTATAAAGATTATGTCACCAAATCTCAAGCATCCTCTGCTATTGCCACATTGAAAGCACTACAAACCCCGGCTGAACTGCATATTCAAGAGTATGGATCATTAACTGCTCTCGGTGATTTAGGCACTTCGGCAACAGCGAATGGATTAGGCACATTATCAATTGGAGAAGATAAAGAAAGCATCGTATTTACCTTCGATAAGGGTGTATTGGATACCAAGAAAATTACTTTAGAAAGAGATAAGGACACTGGCTGGACATGTAAGGCTGATAAAGAGATAACAGATTTCGACATAAAATCTTGTAACACAACAAAATCATAATTTATCAATAATTTATGCTCACCAATCTCATCGCGATTTTGCGTCAGGCGCAACTACTTAGCCTGACCCAAGAAAAAGCGCTGGTCGAACATATCCAAGCTTCTGGCGCTAGCGCGCCGGAAGCTTTGTTGGATTTAGCGATCTTCGATAGCCAAGAGCTGAGCGAACACATCAGTCAGCTGTTCGCACTGCCGATCCAAAACCTCAGCGATTATGCCTACCCAGAGCTGTGCCAACAGCTCGGATTACGTGAGTTAATCATGCGCTACCAAGCGCTACCGATTGAGAATAATGGCTTGGTACTCACCTTAGCCATGGCCGATCCGACTCATCTGCAAGCAGAAGAAGAATTTCGCTTTGCCACCGGACTCGCGATTGAAGTGGTGTTGGCAGACTATAAAGTACTACAAGGGGCTATTCGCCGCTTATACGGACGCTCATTAGCTGGACATTCTGCGCAAGGCAAAGAGATCAGCCAAGACGAGCTAGCCAGCTTAGTCGATATTTCTGATGATGAGCAGCAACAAGTCGAGGATCTTAGCCAAGATGACTCTCCAGTGAGCCGATTTATTAACCAAATCTTGCTTGATGCGGTGCGTAAAGGCGCGTCCGATATTCACTTTGAACCTTACGAGTCCCTTTATCGAGTTCGTTTACGCTGCGATGGTATTTTGGTGCAAACCCAACAACCCGCCAGCCATTTAGGCCGCCGGCTAGCGGCGCGAATTAAAATTTTAGCGAAACTGGATATCGCCGAGCGGCGCTTGCCACAAGACGGGCGAATTAAACTGCGCCTCAATGCCACCACCGCGATTGATATGCGCGTTTCCACCTTACCCACCTTATGGGGAGAAAAAATTGTCCTACGTTTACTCGATAGCAGCGCCACCAGTTTAGATATTGACAAATTAGGCTACAACGAGATGCAAAAGCAGCTCTATCTCAATGCTCTCAAACAGCCACAAGGGATGATTTTGATGACTGGCCCGACCGGCAGCGGCAAAACCGTTTCCCTTTATACTGGGCTAAGTTTATTAAATCGTGAGCAGGTGAATATTTCTACAGCCGAAGATCCGGTCGAAATCAATCTCCCCGGCATCAATCAGGTACAAGTGCAACCGAAAATCGGTTTTGGCTTTGCTAAGGCGCTGCGTTCTTTTTTACGCCAAGATCCGGACATTGTCATGGTCGGTGAAATCCGTGATGTCGAGACCGCTGAAATTGCCGTTAAAGCTGCTCAAACCGGGCATTTAGTGCTCTCCACGTTACACACTAACTCAGCAGCAGAGACCGTGATTCGCCTGGCTAATATGGGCATTGAACCTTTTAATCTCGCTTCTTCATTAAGCTTAATCATCGCTCAGCGCTTAGCACGCCGTTTATGTCCGAACTGTAAAGTCGCCAAACAACCAAACGTAACGGAACAACAGCAGTTTGACTTATCAGCCGATGACATTCTCTACGCAGCGGATCCGAACGGTTGCAGTGAATGCACCAAAGGCTACAGTGGCCGAGTCGGCATTTATGAAGTGATGGCGTTTAATAGCCAATTAGCTGAAGCGATCATGCAGCGCGCTTCCATTACTCATATCGAAGCCATTGCTAAAGCTAATGGTATGCAAACTTTACAAGAATCTGGAATAGAAAAACTCCAACAGGGGATCACCAGCATTGAAGAGCTGCAGCGTGTTCTTTACTTCTAATCGATTGGATTTCTCGCTATGACGCTATCTAAAGCACAAGAACTGAAAAATTATCGCTGGAAAGGCATCAATAGCTCTGGCAAAAAAGTGTCAGGGCAATTTTTAGCGATCAGCGAATTGGAAGTGCGCGATAAACTCAAAGATCAACATGTGCAGATTCAAAAGATCAAAAAAAGCAGCCTCTCTTTGATCACTCGTCTCACTCATCGCGCCACAAACAAAGAGATTACCCTGCTGACTCGCCAACTCTCGACCATGCTCGCGACGGGGGTCCCCATTGTTCAAGCCTTAAAGTTAGTCGCTGATAGTCATCAAAAAGCAGAAATGAAATCGATCATCACTCAAATAAGTAAAGGCGTAGCAGCAGGGACGCCGATCTCAAAAGCAATGCGTACCGCCAGTAGCCTGTTTGACCCTCTTTACGTTGATTTGGTACAAACGGGTGAACAATCGGGTAACTTGGCGGAAGTTTTTGAGCGCCTTGCCACCTATCGAGAGAAAACCGAACAACTGCGCGCCAAAGTGATCAAAGCGTTAATCTATCCAGCGATGGTGATGTTGGTTGCGCTTGGCGTCTCTTACTTAATGCTTACCATGATTATTCCTGAATTTGAGCTTATGTTTCAAGGTTTTGGTGCCGAGTTACCTTGGTTTACTCAACAAGTACTTAAACTGTCGCATCTGGTTCAAGCCTACAGCTTAGTCTTTGTACTGCTCTGCATTGCCATCGTATTCGGTTTTAAACTTATCCGTAAAAAATCGTTCCAATTCCGTTTAAAAACCAGCCGCTTAGCACTCACTATACCGATTGTTGGTTGTATACTCTGCAAAGCGTCGATCGCCAAATTTAGCCGAACCCTCGCCACCAGCTTTGCGGCTGGAATCCCGATTCTTGATAGCCTAAAAACGACCGCGAAAACCGCAGGTAATCTTCATTTTGAAACGGCTATTCAACAAGTCTACCGAGATACTGCGGCAGGCATGCCAATGTATATCGCGATGCGCAATACCGGCGCTTTCCCAGAATTGGTTCTACAAATGGTTATGATTGGCGAGGAGTCTGGTAAGCTCGATGATATGCTGAATAAAGTAGCAACGATTTATGAATTCGACGTTGATAACACCGTAGATAATTTAGGTAAAATCCTTGAACCGTTAATTATTGTCTTTCTTGGCACAGTGGTTGGTGGGCTGGTTGTGGCAATGTATTTACCTATCTTTAACTTAATGAGTGTATTGGGGTAGTATACTCACTTTCGATGTTTTATCCCCAAATCACTGAAGAAGCAGATTGGTCATGATGAGTGATAAGCTCATCGCCTTGCTAAGCGCTCATTAAATATCAATAGGCTTAGCCCACCTCACGCCTACTCTAAGTTGAAAGGGAATAACATTCCTGCTGCTAACAAGAGCACCCTAAATGGACATTTTTTACTATATACCTTGGCTATTTCCCGCCTTAGCAACGCTATTGGGGTTAATCATTGGTAGTTTTTTGAATGTGGTGATTTACCGCTTACCAACGATGATGCAACGAGAATGGCGTCAAGAATGTGCCGATGCTTTTCCTGACTATGGCATCACACCCCCTGATGGCAAGCTCACGCTCAGTACACCTCGTTCAACTTGCCCTAAATGCCATACGCCTTTGCGCATAAGAGATAATATTCCACTTATCAGTTGGCTCTGCTTGCGAGGCAAATGCGCGCACTGTTCAGCACCGATCAGCGCTCGCTATCCGGCGATTGAGCTATTAACTGCCGTGAGCAGTTTGATCATTGCTCTGCACTTTGGCTTTAGCCCTTATAGTGTGGCACTGCTGCTATTTACTTATGTGTTAATTGCCGCCACCTTCATTGATTTGGATAGTATGTTGCTGCCAGACCAATTGACTCTGCCTTTACTGTGGGCAGGGATCAGCCTAGCACTGTTGAATATTAGCCCACTCTCACTCAATGACGCCGTGATTGGAGCGATAGCAGGCTATCTTTGCTTATGGTCGATTTATTGGCTATTTAAGCTACTGACCGGTAAAGAAGGTATGGGCTATGGTGACTTTAAGTTGCTTGCCGCGCTCGGTGCTTGGTTAGGTTGGCAATTATTACCGTTAATCGTATTACTCTCTTCACTGGTCGGTTTGGTGTTTGGATTGATTCAATTGCGTTTGCAAAAACAAGGCATTAATAAAGCTTTCCCGTTTGGTCCTTACTTGGCGATTGCTGGTTGGCTGGCGATGTTGTGGGGCGATAAACTGATCGCTTGGTATCTACATTCATTAGTAGGATAACGCTCATGACGCTGATTATTGGCCTAACTGGAGGCATCGCGAGTGGTAAAACCACTGTCGCCAATCTGTTTCAAGAACATTTCTCGATTGATATCGTTGATGCCGATATCATTGCTCGGCAAGTGGTTGAAGTCGGTACTCCGGGCCTGAGCGCCATCATCGAGCACTTTGGTGAGGATATTTTACAAGACGATGGCCATTTAAACCGCAGCGCCTTGCGTGAACGAATTTTTGCCGACCCTAAAGAAAAACAATGGCTTAACGCAACGTTACACCCACTGATCAACCAACAAATGGCCGAGCAATTAAAGCTCGTTACATCGCCTTATGGTTTACTCGTTGTACCGTTATTAATTGAAAATCAATTACAATCGATGGTTGATCGCGTGTTAGTGATTGATGTAGATGAACAGACTCAAATTTCGCGCACTATGGCACGAGACAAGGTGGATGAACAGCAAGCTCGAGCGATCTTAGCCGCTCAAGCAACCCGAGCTGAGCGTTTAGTGATGGCCGATGATGTGATTAAAAATGGAGCAAAAAACCGACAACTTTTGCCGCAAATCACAGAATTACATCAAAAGTATCTGGTAATGAGCGGTACAAATCGGTGAGAATACAGGTAAATCAATCAAGGCCAGTTTCATGAGCACACATAAGTTTGAACATCCGCTAAATGAAAAAACGCGCATTTATTTACGCGTCGAAGCGCTGCTCAATCAAATGGATCGAGCCTGTCAAACGGCTGACGGTATTCAGCATCAGTTGCTGTTTCGTTCTCTCTTTGACCTGCTAGATATTTTTGAGCAGATGCAACTGAAAAGTGAATTAGCAAAAGATATTGAAAAACAGCGTCAAACCTACCGACAATGGATTGATATTGACGGTGTCGACCAACAGATGCTGACTAGCCTGTTACAAGAGATTGACAGTGTTCATCGCTGCCTATTAGCCGGCGAACGCTTCGGCCAATCGTTAAAAGATGATCGATTCTTAAGTACCATTCGTCAACGATTTAACCTCCCCGGTGGCTCTTGTTGCTTTGATCTTCCCGCTCTGCATTACTGGTTACACTTATCATCAGAACAGAAGCAACTCGACATAAAACAATGGGTTGCAACCTTGCAACCCCTATCTGATGCGCTTGCATTATGGTTAAAACTCACCCGAGAAACCGGGCATTTCCGAGCACGAATGGCACAAGATGGTTTCTACCAAAGCGACGCGGAAGACGCGAATATTCTCCGTTTATCGATTCCTTTAGAGTACGGCGTCTATCCGATGATTTCTGGTCATAAAAATCGCTTTGCCATTAAGTTCATTGATTTTTCTTCTGGTAAAGCCAGCAGCCGAAATATTCCTTTTGATCTTGCGGTGTGCTGCTAAATCCGTATCCTTCTGATTTGGTTTACCTACAGGATAGTGTCATGTCAAAAAAAATCACCGTGGTAAAGTGCCCCCAATGTGGCGATGATGTGCCGTGGAGCGCGCAAAGTCCTTTCCGGCCCTTTTGTAGTAAACAGTGTCAGATGATTGATTTTGGTACTTGGGCTGATGAAGAAAATACCATTCCTGGTGCACCCGATATGTCAGATAGTGACGGTTGGTCTGAAGAGCCGCTATAAGTCTCTCAGGGATAGAGGTTTAAAATAACCCACCACCCTGAAGTAAATATGAGCATAAAAAAATCCCCAGCAGATTGGCTGGGGATTTTTTATGCTCTTATTCTACAACCAAAGGTTCGGTAGGTTCTGCATCAATCTCTATTTGCGTCACCCGCTGTAATCCTCTCGGTAGCAGTGCCCCTCGGCGGCCTCGCTCACCTCGGAAATTATCTAAATCCGTAGGCTTTAAGCCTAACTTTCGCTTTCCAGCGTAAAGCGTAATCGATGATCCAGACGGAATAGCCAGCAAATGAGAAACCACTTCTTCTCGCGCTTTCGCTTTCGCACTAGGAATATTAATGATCTTATTACCTTTACCTTTGCTTAATTGCGGCAGATCTTTGATTGGAAATAGCAGCATTCGTCCCTGATTGGTCACCGCTAAAATCTCATCATGTTGCAGATCATTGACGGCTTGTGGTGCCAGTAACTCAGAGTTATTCGGCAAATTCACTAAAGCTTTACCACTGCGATTTTTCGATAACAGATCCGAACCTTTACACACAAAACCATAACCGGCATCAGAACCGACCAACCATAGCTGATCGTCTTCACCCATAATTACTTGGCGAATCGAACTGCCTTCAGTAATGTTCAACCGTCCGGTAATCGGCTCTCCCTGACCACGAGCAGAAGGCAGAGTATGTGCTTCTAATGAATAACTACGCCCATCACTGCCTAAAAAAGCCACCTGTTGATTACTCTTCCCGCAAGCATGCGCGAGGTAGTTATCACCGGATTTATAGTTCAAGCTATGACAATCAACCTCATGCCCTTTGGCATGACGTACCCAACCTTTCTCTGAGATCACCACAGTGATCATTTCGTTAGGCATCAGGTCACGTTCGGTTAAGGCTTTGGCCTCCGCACGCTCAACAATCGGTGAGCGACGATCGTCACCGTATTTTTCCGCATCCGCTTTTAATTCTTTCTTGAGTAGCGTGTTCAAGCGTCGCTCAGAACCAAGTAACTCTTCTAATTTAGCGCGCTCTTTATCCAAAGCATCTTGTTCGCCACGAATTTTGACTTCTTCAAGTTTTGCCAAATGGCGCAGTTTGGTGTCTAAAATCGCATCGGCTTGAATGTCGCTAATCCCGAAGCGCTCCATCAAGATGCCTTTGGGTTCATCTTCTTGACGAATGATCTCTATCACTTCGTCAATATTGAGATAAGCAATCAACAAACCCTGTAGGATATGTAAGCGAGCCAAAACCTTATCAAGACGATATTGCAAACGAGCGCGCACCGTTTCACGGCGAAATTCAATCCATTCACTCAGAATCTGCGTTAAGCCTTTAACTTCAGGGCGATTGTTCAGGCCAATCATATTGAGGTTAACCCGAAAACTCTTTTCTAAATCAGTTGAAGCGAATAAATGATTCATCAAAGTATCGCAATCAACTCGACTTGAGCGCGGTACAATCACTATCCGTGTTGGGTTTTCGTGATCCGATTCATCGCGTAAATCTTCCACCATCGGCAGCTTTTTAGCGCGCATTTGCCCAGCGATTTGCTCCAACAGTTTCGCACCAGAGACTTGGTGCGGCAGCGCTGAAATAACGATATCCGAGCCTTCTTTGTGCCATACCGCACGCATTTTGATGCTACCACGCCCGGTTTGATAGATTTTTTCTAAATCAGACGGTGGTGAAATTATTTCCGCTTCGGTTGGAAAATCAGGACCTTTGACATACTGCATCAAGTCAATAAGACTGGCAGAAGGATGCTCGATGAGGTGAATCGTCGCCTCAACGACTTCACGGACATTATGGGGCGGAATATCGGTTGCCATACCAACAGCAATGCCGGTAACCCCATTAAGCAAAATATGTGGTAAGCGAGCCGGTAACATTTTCGGCTCTTGCATGGTGCCATCAAAGTTAGGCTGCCATTCGACAGTGCCTTGGCCTAATTCACCCAATAGCACTTCGGCAAATTTAGACAACTTAGCTTCGGTATAACGCATCGCGGCGAACGATTTAGGATCATCCGGAGCCCCCCAGTTGCCTTGACCATCAACCAGTGGGTAACGATAAGAAAACGGCTGTGCCATCAATACCATGGCTTCATAACAGGCCGAATCGCCATGAGGATGATACTTACCCAGTACATCACCGACGGTTCGTGCCGATTTTTTGTATTTCGCTGATGCCGACAACCCCAGCTCAGACATGGCGTAAATGATCCGCCGCTGAACCGGCTTTAAACCATCGCCGATATAAGGTAAGGCGCGGTCCATAATCACATACATAGAGTAATTGAGATAGGCGTCCTCGGTAAACTTGCGCAGTGGTAACTGTTCTACGCCCTCAAAACTGATTTCACTCGACATTCTATTGTACCTCGGCCATATCACCATTGCGTTGTAGCCAACTGCGCCGATCATCCGCGCGTTTTTTACCCAGCAACATATCCATCATTTCATCGGTCTCTTTATCGTCATCAATGGTTAATTGCACTAAACGGCGGGTGTTCGGATCCATGGTGGTCTCACGTAATTGCAGAGGATTCATCTCCCCCAAGCCTTTAAAACGTTGGACGTTGATTTTGGCTTTTTTACTACTGAGACGTTCGATGATTGCCTTTTTTTCATTGTCATCAAGTGCATAATGCACTTCTTTACCGCAATCAATCCGATACAGTGGCGGCATCGCCACATAGACGTGACCAGCACGAACCAAGGCACGAAAATGACGAGTGAATAAGGCGCACAGCAATGTCGCAATGTGTAACCCATCGGAGTCCGCATCGGCTAAAATACAGACTTTACCGTAACGTAGCGCCTCTAAATCATCATTATCAGGGTCAATCCCCAAGGCGACAGAAATATCATGTACCTCTTGTGAAGCCAGCACTTGATCGGCCGAGACTTCCCAAGTATTAAGGATTTTACCGCGCAGTGGCATGATGGCTTGAAACTCACGGTTTCGCGCCTGTTTGGCACTGCCACCCGCCGAATCCCCTTCGACCAGAAACAGTTCTGTGCGGCTGAGATCTTGCTGAGAACAATCGGTTAACTTACCAGGCAGCGCAGGACCAGAAGCGATTTTCTTACGCACCACTTTTTTACTCGCGCGCATCCGGCGATGAGCATTGCTGATACACACTTCAGCCAATAACTCAGCCAATTGTGGCTTTTCATTCAACCATAAGCTAAATGAATCTTTAACAACACTGGCAACAAACGAGGCGGTTTGGCGAGAAGAGAGCCGCTCTTTGGTTTGCCCTGCAAATTGTGGATCTTGCATTTTTATCGATAAGACATACGCGCAGCGATCGAATACGTCCTCACCGGTAAGTTTGACTCCACGCGGCAACAAATTACGAAATTCACAAAATTCACGCATCGCATCAAGCAGCCCTTGGCGTAAACCATTAACGTGCGTACCACCTTGTGGGGTGGGAATTAAGTTCACGTAGCTTTCGGTAATTAAATCGCCACCTTCCGGTAACCAAATGACCGCCCAGTTTGCGGCTTCTGTCTCGGTTTTAAACTCGCCCGTAAACGGCTCTTCAGGCAATAAGGTATAACCTTTTACCCCTTCGGCAAGATAGTCTTTCAAACCGTCTTCATACAGCCAACGATACTCGTTATTGTTCACTTTATCGGTGAAAGTAATTTCTAGACCGGGGCAAAGTACGGCTTTGGCGCGTAAATTATTGACCAAACGCGAGACGGAAAAATTGGCAGAATCAAAATAACGCGCTTCTGGCCAAAAATGCACCGAAGTACCACGATTACGACGTCCACAAGTCCCAGTGACCGTTAAATCAGAGACTTTTTCACCATGTTCAAAGGCAATGTCATACACCTGACCGTCACGGCGAACCGTCACTTCAACCCGTTTAGAAAGGGCGTTAACCACCGAAATCCCCACCCCGTGTAAACCACCAGAAAATTGGTAGCTTTTATTGGAGAATTTACCGCCAGCGTGAAGCTTACATAAAATAAGTTCAACCCCAGAAACGTTCTCTTCAGGATGAATGTCTACGGGCATACCACGCCCATCATCAATCACCTCTAGTGATTGATCAGCGTGAAGTATCACCTGAACCTTGGTGGCGTATCCGGCCAACGCTTCATCGACACTGTTGTCGATGACTTCTTGCCCAAGATGATTGGGACGCGTGGTATCCGTATACATCCCGGGACGGCGACGTACTGGTTCTAAGCCATTGAGAACTTCGATGGCTCCAGCATTATATTGTTCAGTCATAATACGGAATGCTTTTATCGATAAATGATTGGTAACTTTACTACCCATTAAGGATTTACGCTTGAATTATCCACCAAAAAGCAGATTTGGTGATAAAACACAGCAGCTCAATGGAGCAAGAACAAGACAGACATAGTCTGGAAGAGCCCCTTCGATGTCAAGTGACATCCGTAAGCCTAAGGTAAAATTATGACTTTTCGCGCAGGATGACAGCGAATTTATAAGTGCAGAAAATCGATGATTGCCGACGGATAGCGCTCAAAACCAACAAAACTATGATCACCACCGTCTTCAACCGTCTGGCGAGCATGACGATATTTCTCTACCGCTTGTCGATAATCGAGCACTTCATCACCCGTTTGCTGTAATAGCCAAAAATGCTCAGGATGATCAATCGAGTCAATCTCTAGCGCTTTTAATTCATCAATATGATCAACCGTCAGCAGGTAACGTTGTTGAGTATACGGATTCTGCTGCTCACCAAGAAAATCACGCAGCAATTCATACGGTTTCACCGCTGGATTCACCAATACCGCAGGAACCGTATAGTGCGCATTAAGCCAAGTGGCTAAATAGCCACCTAATGAACTTCCCACCAGACCAATCTGATAATCGGCTTGATAAGACTCCATTAAATTACGTAACTGTTCAGCAGCTTGCTGTGGAAAAGGCGCTAATTTAGGGATAACGACCTTGATATCCGGCCGTTGCTGAGCACAATACTGCTGGATCACCTGAGCTTTGTGTGAAAGCGGTGAGCTGTTAAAACCATGTATATACAGCAGTAGCGAAGAGCGCACACCCATATTAATACCCATTTGAAGTAAAGTCCGGCACAAAGGCTCCGCGTGCTAATCGTTTGACCTGCGTTGTCACTTGACCATCAGCGTGCAATTCAAGCTCACGCCAACCAGGAGAGCATTGATCTAACGCGAAATCATCGGAATTCGGTTTAAACTGTACACACGTTGACGGACTTGCCATTACTTTTACCCCGGCGAAAGTGCGGTCCATATCTTGATGAACGTGACCACACAAAACGGCTCGTGCGTTTTGATGTCGCTGAATGACGCTCCAAAATGCATCACTGTCTTTTAAGGTATGTTGATCAAGCCAAGCACTGCCCACTAACAGAGGATGATGATGCAATAAAATCAACGCATAGCGATCTGGATGTTGAGCGAGTTTTTCATCTAATAGATTCAGTTGGTAATCACTGAGACGGCCATGCGGCACGCCAACGACTTGAGAGTCGAGTAAAATCATTTGCCAGTGCTTCCCAAGCAAGACATGCTCGGGGGCATGCAGTTGTGAAGACGGCATAACACTACCCATGTTGGGTTTATAATCATGATTACCCGGTAACCAAAAGCACGCTTTTTGCAAGGCGCTGATCTCAGAAGCAAAACGCTGATAAGACTCCGCGCTATGATCTTGTGAAATATCGCCAGTAGCAAGCAGAGCATCAAAAGCAACCTTTTGCTCAATAATCGCTTGCACAATGGCATGAAAACTGTCTGCTGTATTCACACTAAGTAAACAACCGTCATCAGCCGCAAACAGGTGCGTGTCCGTGATCTGAACAAGCTTAATATTGTCTGATGGGTCTAAACTGGGCGACACGTTCAAATTGATAAACCTAATGCTATGAATAGTTAATATTAATCGGCGCTCGGCTAATGCCTTGTTTCAAACAGAAGGTGAGCCAATCACCTAAAAAACGGTTGATTTGTGCTTTCTCATCTTTTTGCACCATCTTATGGTTAGGATACTCATAACGAGCCGCAATACGCGTTAATTGATCGCTAGCACACACTTCAGCAACTCGTGCATCGTGATACAGCCTGACAGACATCACAGGTAATGAAAACGTTGAAATATCATCACTTTGACAAATTTCCACCAAAGTTGTGTACTTTGTGACCTCGAGCACTTGTAACTGATAAATCAGATCAGCCGCTTGATAACAACGGACTTCACCTACACTCGCTGGTTTTGGCAGCAGAGCATTGAGTTTTGCGTAATTGGTTTCATAAGTTCGCATCAGATCCGCAAGATCCACATGATACGGCTTAGTGGCTATCGCTCTGCGCATGAGGTTATCAACTCCGCCATTGAGATTGTAATTGCTGATGATGCAACTCTAACCATTGTAGTGCGATTATTGAGGCACCATTCTCAATTTGACCATCTTTGATCCATTGATAAGCTTGCTGACGACTGAGCACATGCACTTTAATATCTTCACCTTCCGTGTCCAAACCATGCACACCTCCCGCCAGTGTAGTATCTACTTCACCAATGTAGACATCGAGTTTCTCAGAACATCCCCCTGAAGAAGGGTAATAACTGGTGATTTTTTCTAATCTTGCCACCGATATCCCAGCCTCTTCGAATGCTTCACGACGTACAACGTCCTGCGCATCCTCACCCGGTTCAATCATGCCTGCGATAATTTCTTTCTGCCATGGCTGATCATGTTCTAGTGCCCCGACCCGGATCTGCTCAATGATCACTACTTCATCACGTTGAGGATCATAAGCTAACAGCGCCGCGGCGTGACCACGCTCGAACATTTCTCGCTCGATCGTCTCACTCCACCCACCTTGGAATAATCGATGCTTAAATTGGTATTTAACCATGCGAAAAAAACCTTGGAACAGTGTCTTTTTTGAGACAATCTGCAGATCATTAACGCTAAACTGGTCTTTTTCTTGGTCTGTGGGTTGCATAGCCATTCCTTCTCGGTGAATCTATTAGTTTACTCATGAAGGTTTACGACTGCCAACGACATTGCTCAACTTTTTGTATAAAAGTTATGTTTTTTTTTAAGTGATTGATCTTTTATCATGATAGATAGCTGATTAAATAAACCTTTTTGTGTAATGAACCATTCGCAAGCTCTGTCACTGGTTAGTTAATACATTAATTTATATTGCACAAGTGGATAATTAAGTGTAAAAAAGTGCAAACTTTCGCATGAAATACCAACAATTTGAGTTACACTCTGTCAACGTAACTCCTTTCATATCTAGGCAGGAATAGGACCGATGAAAAAACTGCTTCCTTTTTTAGTGAGTGCAACCCTTGGTAGCTTTAGTATTAACGCATGGGCCGATGATCTTGCACAAATTTATGATCAAGCAAAACAAAATGATCCGCAATTGCTCAGTGCTGCTGCTCGTCGTGAAGCCGCTTTTGAAGCAATCAATTCGAGCCGTAGTTCGTTGTTACCACAGATTAATTTAACGGCTGGGTATAACCTAACTCGTAGCGATGTTGATGCGCGCGATAGCGATCGCCTATCAGCAGGCATCAGTTTTGCTCAAGAACTGTATAACCGCTCAAGTTGGGTATCATTAGATACTACTGAGAAACAAGCTCGCCAAGCCGATGCACAATACGCCGCCGTACAACAAGGATTGATGTTGCGCGTCGCTCAAGCCTACTTCGAAGTGTTGAGTGCACAAGATAACTTAGAATTTGTCCGTGCCGAAAAAGCCGCGGTGGCACGTCAGTTAGAACAAACTAAGCAGCGTTTTGACGTTGGGCTCTCAGCCATTACGGATGTCCATGATGCACAAGCGCAATACGATAGTGTTTTAGCACAAGAAGTTTTAGCGGATAACACCTTAATCAATAGCTATGAATCTTTGAGAGAAATTACTGGGCAAGGCTATTCGCAATTAAGCATTCTTGATACTCAACGCTTTTCAGCCAGCCGTAATACGGAATCAATGCAGGCATTGATCGAGCGAGCTCAGCAACAAAACTTAGCCTTGCTTTCTTCGCGTATTGCTCAAGATGTGGCAAAAGATAATATCGCTCTCGCCAGTTCCGGTCATTTGCCGTCGTTGAAGTTAAACGGTGGTTATAATTATGCGCGTGAGTCGAATAGCAATAATTCCGCGAATAATACCGATTTTAACGATTTTACCATTGGGCTAAATCTCAATGTTCCGCTGTATACGGGTGGTAACGTAACGTCATTAACCAAACAAGCCGAACATGCGTTTGTCGCCGCAAGCCAAGACTTAGAAGCGACCTTCCGCAGCGTGGTCAAAGATGTGCGCGCCTATAACAACAATATCAACGCTTCAATTGGCGCATTACGTGCTTATGAACAATCGGTGATTTCCGCTCGTTCTGCCCTAGAAGCAACCGAAGCCGGTTTTGAAGTTGGTACTCGGACGATTGTTGATGTATTAGATGCAACGCGACGTCTGTATGATGCCAACCGTAATCTCTCTTCAGCGCGCTACGATTATATTTTGAATCGTCTACAACTTAGTCAAGCAATTGGCTCTCTCAGCGAACAAGATATTCTCGATATCAATGCTGGACTACAACGCGTGAGTCGATAAAGCAATCCCTAAATGAAATAAGGGGCTTCAATTGAAGCCCCTTATTTTTATGCGCTTACGCGCTGAAAACACAGCGATTGGCTATCTCCATCGAGATCACCGTCGTTAACCTTTACCGCCTTTAATCGCCTTGATAATGTCTGTGGTCGAACAGCCTTCTTCGAAATTCAGTACTTTCACTTCACCACCCGCAGCAATCACTTCTTCACCACCAGCGATATCTTCAGGTTTATAGTCGCCACCTTTAACTAAAATGCTTGGTAACACTTCTGAAATTAAGCGCTGCGGAGTATCTTCGCTAAATGGAACCACCCAATCCACGGCACCTAGCCCGGCTAGCACCGCCATACGACGATCGGTTGGATTGACCGGACGCCCTGGGCCTTTCAAACGTTTCACCGACTCATCGGTATTAACCGCTACAATTAAGCGATCGCCAAGCTCTGCTGCATGGTTCAAATAAGACACATGTCCAGCGTGTAAAATATCAAAACAGCCGTTAGTCATGACAACTTTTTCACCGCGGGCTTTGGCTTTTTTGACCGCTTCAATCAGCGCACTTTCACCAATAATGCCAAAATCCGCCTCTTTGCTGCCATGAATGGCTTCAGCCAACTCAATCGTCGATACCGTCGAAGTTCCCAGTTTTCCAACCACAACGCCAGCGGCAGCATTGGCTAAAACACACGCTTCATCCAAAGATTTACCCGCAGCCACCGACGCAGCAAGCACCGAAATCACCGTATCACCAGCACCGGTTACATCAAAGACTTCTTTGGCTTGCGTTGGCAAATGGAAAGGCTCCATACCACGACGCAACAAGGTCATACCATGCTCACTGCGAGTCACCAACAACGCTTGTAGATCAAACTGTTCAATAAGCCCCAAGCCTTTTTCAACCAACTCTTGATCCGACTTAACTTTTCCTACTACCTGCTCAAACTCACCCATATTCGGTGTCAATAAGGTTGCACCACGATAGCGTTCAAAATCAGCCCCTTTAGGATCAATAAACACTGGGACATTGGCCATGCGTGCTTTTTGAATCAACTGCTGAACGTGCTCCAAAGCGCCTTTCGCATAGTCAGATAAAATCACCGCGTTCACGCTCGCCAGAGAACGTTCCATGCGCGACAGGATCAGCTGAGCATCAATATTCTCAAATTTGTCTTCAAAATCAAGACGGATCAATTGCTGTCCACGACTTAACACTCGTAATTTGGTGATGGTGGGGTAATCAGCTAAACCAACGAAGTCACACTGCACATTCAGCGAGGTTAATTTTTCTTGCAGCACTTGTGCTGGCTCGTCAATGCCAGTTAAACCTATGATATGCGCCAAACCACCTAAAGAGGCAATGTTCATCGCCACGTTAGCAGCGCCACCAGGACGCTCTTCGTTATGCTCAACTTTTACCACTGGCACTGGCGCTTCAGGGGAAATACGTCCCGTTGGACCATACCAATAACGATCAAGCATGACGTCACCAATGATAAGCACACCCGCTTTGCTGTAGTCAGGTAGGATTGGTTTCATTATCGATCTTCTCCACTATTAATCTATGGCGCAGTGTAACATAGCCCTCTATCGGCAAACTACTTTGAGTTACCGCTAAGCGGTGTCAGTACGACCAATCTTTATCGGGTTCAGTAGGCAGCGTTTCCTCGCTGACAGCGTTCAGCCTAACCAGTGATGCCAAGTTTCAATCACCCATTCTCGCTGAGCTACCCATTGTGCTTCATCCACATCCGCATCAAGATTCAATAAGTTACGATGATGGATTTGATCTCGCATCTCGGTATACGCGCGAGTTAATGCCTCAGCTGATGCGGGACCCAGTACCGCTTCGTTCATCAGCGATTCAAAAATACGCACATTATCCGACCAACGCGTTAACTTTGGATGCTGGTGACTATAACGTAAGACAAAATATTGCGCGAGAAACTCAATATCGGTGATCCCACCTTGATCGTGCTTTAACATGAAACGTCCGGCTTTTTTGCTGGCCAAGTGTTGACGCATTTTGTCACGCATCTCGACCACTTGCTGTTGCAAAGTGTTTGGATCTCGCGGCAAACAGAGTACAGAATGTCTGACATGATTAAATTTGGCTTGTAAATCCGCTTCACCGTAAATCATTCTTGCTCGGACCAAGGCTTGATGCTCCCACGTCCAAGCCTCTTGATGCTGATAATCGGCAAAAGCGTCTATCGAGCTGACCAATAACCCCGAAGCGCCGGAAGGACGTAGACGGGTATCGACTTCGTACAAAATACCGGAAGCGGTACGGGTCGAAAAAAGGTGAATGATCCGCTGAGCAAGACGCAGATAAAATTGTCGCCCATCAATCGGTTTGATCCCTTGAGTCATGGAAGAAGCCGGACAATCATGAATAAAGACAATATCTAAATCGGAGTTATAACCCAGCTCCCAGCCCCCCACTTTGCCATACCCTACCACAGCAAAGCCTTTACCAGCTTGTTGGGTTAAATGATCCGGCACACCATGTTTGGCACTGACTTGCAACCAAGCTTGATTAACGACGGCATCGACGATGGCTTCAGCTAAATACGTTAAATGATCACTGACTTTCATCACTGGCAACACACCCGCGATATCAGCAGCAGCGATTTTCAATATCCCGATCTGCTTAAATTGACGCAGCGCTTCCATTTGCTGCTCCATGTCCTCTTCTGGAATACGAGCAAGAAAATCACGCAGCTCGGTTTTATAACTACCAAGATCGATCGGATGATAAAGATGCTGCGGATCAATCAACTCATCCAATAAAATCGGGTAACGAGCCAGTTGCTCGGAAATCATCGGGCTGGCTGTGCACAAACGAACCAGTTGATGCAGTGCTGCTGGATATTCATCCAACAGCTCTAAATAGGTGGTGCGCGTGGCAATACTATTCAGTAAATGCAGCACTCGCGCTAAACCAAATTGCGCATCGGGATGAGAGAATATGGCTTGATAAACCTTAGGCATTAAGCGATTTAATACCTCTCGGCCACGTGGACCAATGGTTTTTTTAGCTAAATCCTGCTTAAACGTTAAGCAGCAATGCGCCAAATTCGAAGGATCTTCAATCGCCAACTCCTGCCTAAAAATAGGTACAATCACATCCAGCTTATCTGCCATGTCCCACAGTTCATGAAAATGCTCAGCCGTGGTGCTTTCTTCATCATCATCCTCACCAATCAAAGTGATGAACACTTGATGAACCTGCGTCATATGATGTTGTAACTGGCTAAGTAACGCATCCCAACATTCATAGCCCATCGCAATGGCCAGACGCCATTGATCGTCTTCTTTCTCTGGCAGCGTTTGCGTCTGTTTGTCTTCCATAGCCTGCATTAGGTTTTCTAATCGGCGCAAAAAACGATACGCTGCCACTAATTGCACGACTTGTTCGGTGGTTAATAGTTCAAGTTCGGCAATCGCCTGTAGTGTTTCTAACAATCCTCGCTGGCGCAAACTGGGCTCTCGTCCGCCACGAATGAGCTGGAAAACTTGGGCAATAAATTCAATCTCCCGAATACCACCAGCACCCAGTTTAATGTTATTACTCAATCCACGACGACGTACCTCACTACGGATCATCGATTTCATTCGCCGCAGCGATTGAATCGCACTAAAATCGATATAACGACGAAACACAAAAGGCCGCAGCATTTGCCGTAGTTCTTGATACTGATGATGCATTTCACGGCCCATCACCCGCGCTTTGACCATCGCATAGCGTTCCCAATCACGTCCTTGTTCTTGGTAGTAATCCTCTAATGCGGCGTAGCTCATCACTAAAGGACCACTTTCGCCAAACGGACGCAAACGCATATCAACCCGATAACAAAAACCATCGAGTGTCGGTTGATCAAGCATTTTTATGATCCGCTGGCCTAAACGGGTAAAGAACTGTCCGTTATCAATACTGCGCCTGACGCCTTGAGTTTGACCGTTTTCAGGATAAGTAAAAATCAGATCGATATCCGAAGAGAAATTGAGCTCCCCACCACCTAATTTACCCATGCCGATAATCAGCATCGGTTGAGCCTCACCTTGCGCATTGCATGGCGTTCCCCACTCTTGACAGCACAGTGAATATTGCCATTGATACGTCTCGACGATCAGCGCTTCCGCCAGTTCAGAAAGATGCTCAAGGCTCTGCTCGACAGGCCAAGTGGCTAAAAAATCACGCCAAGCAATATAGACCATCTCTCGATAACGAAACTGACGTAAAATCCGTTGTCCGGTTTGTTCATCAGGGCACGACGTTAATAAAGCCTGTAATCGCTCGCGATAAGTCTCTGCTCTCGATTCACTTTGTAACCAATTAGGAAATTCATCGACCAGCCACTCATCACGAGAGAAGGTCTGGGTGACAAAACGGCTCAACGTGGTCACATAACGAAGTGATTGCTGTAATTCAGACGGCCACTGACTCAGCTTAGGCTGCTCAGCAAGCAACTGTTGGTAGGCGTTATCGGCATGAGTCATTAAGTGTTCGGGGAGCTGCATAAATCATCCTTGTCTCTCATCATCGACTCACTCTATCGCAGTCTGAGATAAATAAAAACGCCCACTAAACAGTGAGCGTCGTTGATATCAATTAATCTGAACCGATCACACCTTGAAGACGGTGATTTTTCGATCCAGCTCTTCAGCATTATTTTGCATTAGCTCAGAAGTTTCCAGCAACTCACTGACTACCGTAACCGATGCTTCGACTAACTCTCTCACATTGGTGATATTTTGATTGATCTCCACCGCGACACTGCTTTGTTGCCCCGCTGCTGTCGCAATCTGTAAGTTCATATCATTGATGAGTTTGACTTGTTGGACAATACCGTCCAACTCTGTGCCGGCATTGGTGATTAATTCAACGCCATCAGCCGCTTCAACGACACTTTTTTCCATTAAATCCACTGCCGAGTTAGCACTGCTTTGTAGATGGCTAATCATATCTTGAATTTCAACCGTTGCCGTCTGAGTACGCTGAGCTAAGTTACGAACTTCATCGGCAACCACAGCAAAACCGCGCCCCGCCTCGCCAGCACGAGCGGCTTCAATCGCGGCATTTAACGCCAATAAATTGGTTTGTTCAGAAATACTTTGAATGGTACCGACCACACTGCCAATCGCAACGACTCGCTCTTCAACTTGGTTTACGGCTGAAGCTGAAGCGGCAATATCTTTTGATAACTGATCAATTTTACGAATGGTTTTTTGAACAAACTGCTGCCCCGTAGCCGCACTATGAGAAGCGGTCTCGGTCAATGAAGACGCACTTTGTGCATGATCGGCGACCGTTTGTACCGTTGACGACATTTGATTCATCGCCGTAGCAATTTGGTCAATCTCATGGAACTCTTCCTGCGCGGAGTCTTTCGTCTCTGACATACTGATCGTCATGACTTCCGTCAAGGTGGTTAATTCTTGTGATGTAGTGATCTGCACTTTAATTAAATCTTGCAGTTGGCGGCGAGTTTTCTCTAACTCACGAGCGACATCACCATACTCATCTTTACAGTCCATAAAAATAGGTTCAGATAAATCGCGTTCAGCCATCTGTTTGATTGACTGACTAAGAAATTGGGTTTGACGTAACATCACTCGCGCGGCAAACATCAGTAATGAAACAAAAGTGACGATCATAAACCCAGTTTGCCAAATGACCTGCACGATATAAGTGTCATAGTGCAATTTGGCAATTTCCGTACTTTGAGTCGCAGCAAGTAAAGAGTCATAGAACAAGCTCGCATCCCACAGTTGCTTGCCGATCACTAAAATCGTACTAAAAAACATTAGCATGACCATTTTAGGGATCAAACGTATGTCTGTGATCACCCGTTCCCACGGTTTAAATGCCATCCTCGCCATGACTGATTCTCCACTCTGTTTTTATGCTCGCCCATCATGGTGTGATGCCCACCTACCACGTATGAATTATTTCGAGCTTCGTATGAAATTAATACTATCAAAAACCAGCGGCTCTCGATGTGTATTACCTCGCGAATTTGCAGATTGATGGTGTGATTTGTCTAAGCCGATGGATTATGCATTACACACTCTTTAATGCAGTATATATCCAACCATCACCGTTTTTATCGGCGACACATCAAATGGCTACAATGGAATAAACCAGCGGTTACGCTATTTGTGAGTTAACTCTAGTTTTTTCAACAAAGAGAGAAGTAACGGAAAGATAGGATGAAAGTGGCACATTCCCGAAGTGAAAGTTCAGAAATGTGCTTGATGAGCGTATACCCAAACGACTTGAAGTTGCAGGTAGGCGGCAAGTGAGTGAATCCCCATGAGCATAGGCAAACGATGTGATTGGGGTGAACGAACGTAGCCAACACCGCTGCAGCTGCAAGTACGAAGGGGATAGGCACTATTCACGCCAATAAGGCGTCGCTTCTATCCCAATGCGACGCGTTTGCTCCATGGCGTGCAAAATCGAGTTTTCTTGACGATTAAGCCAACGGGTTAACTGCTCTTGATCTTGTTCATCTTGTAACAGATCAAGCAGTTGCTCTAACGTTTTTAAGGTTAATAAGTCATCGATACCATGTAATAAATCAATCCATGGCATCCGAAACGCTAAACGCTGCTCGGCATCATATAAACGCGCGAAACTGACCCCAGTATAAAGCGCGCGTATCAAACGATATTGCTGTTCAATGTAATCATCAGCTGAGAGTGCCTCCTCTGGCGGAAAGACCTCAACCAACTCCGCCCACGCTCGGTCAAGCTGTTTGACAGAAAAAGGCCCCACCAGTCGAGCCATTCGCTCACGAGCTTTATCATCCAAAAACGGCTGCCATCCGCGGGTTAAAATCCAACGGCTGAGATCCAGCAATAACGCAGTATAACGGGCACTGTGTAATAATTTTAATGACGCTTCACGTTGAGGTAAGGCTTCTTGGCGCTGCTTAAGCTCGTTGACTAAAAACTTACGGGCATCCAGCTTACGTAACGCATAGCCCTTATCTTTGAGTAAGTCTTCTAGATAGTCATACTGTTTTAACCACGCCAATTCACCATCTAACCATTTAAGTTCTTGACGTAAAATCGCACTGGTTCGGCGTGGAACAATACCACCGTATACGCTGAGTAATTGGCGAATAAAACTGATTGCATGACGAATCTCATGCAAAGCGGCTATCGAGTCTTGTTCGGTATAAATTTGTTCATGGCGATGCCAATGGGCAAGAGCGTGCTCGAGTGAGCGAATAAAGCAAGATTCAACGTTATCATTGCTCTGGGTATTCACCAGTGTAAGCCCTTGCACCTCGTCACCTTCGTACCCCATCGCTAAACGATAACCTTTTGCCGCTTTACTCTGGTTCCCCAACCGCATACCACCTTGTTCAGAGAGGTGACGAGCAAGCAAAAATAGCGCATCTATCTGTCCCGATTTAAGCTCTAACTCAACCTCACAAATCGGCGCTTGTTTATCGCCAGCCTCGACAACGCCTTGATCAAACGCCACTTCAATTTGACTACCATCATTCATGGCGACTAGCCACTGTTCACGGGTGAAATTGGTCGAAAATAAAGCGACCAATTGCGATTGCAGCGTTTCAGCATCACGCCCTTGAGGCCAAATATCTTCAGGATGCAGGGTTAAATCGGGTTGATTACCCGTGTGCTCTGCATTGTATTCAGGTCTTTGATGCAGGCCTGCAACGACTCGTCCTGCAGTTTTGACGGTTTGCACGTACACCTCATCAAAACGACGAATACGTAGCCCAATATCGTGTTGACGTAACCAATGGTCAGCAGAATCAAAATAGGTGTTACCCAGTTGCCGGCAATGGTGCTGAAGCACTTTGGTTTCGGAAATTTTATTACGCAAAACGTCTGAAAAATCAGGAGAAACAAAAAACTTCAGTTCTATCTCGGTTTCCATAGTTATACCTTTCACAGCAGATAGCGACAGGATATTGCCTAATAGACAGCGGGGCAAGTGAGAAATATCGTCCTATTGATGATCTAAAACAGTTTTAATGATTCTATTATTAGGTTACCATGCGCGCCTTTATAGCCAACGCTCAACATTTCACCAGGCTATCGTGGTGTCTGTTCTTTCTCGGTTATAGTAATTAGGTTGAATGACCATGCCAGTAAATACCATTATGGGGTTATTTGCAAAGTCCCCCATTAAGCCTTTGCAACGACACGTTGTGTGTGTCAATGAATGCTGCTCGCACCTGATCAACTTTTTTGAAGTTTGTGCTCAAGGTGATTGGGAAAAAGCCGCAGAAATACGCGCACAAATTTCTCATTTAGAGAAAGAAGCCGACGTGTTAAAACGCGAAATTCGTCTGAAACTCCCTCGCGGTCTGTTTCTGCCGGTTGATCGTACTGACATGCTTGAGCTTCTCACTCAACAAGATAAGCTGGCAAATCTTGCTAAAGACATTTCTGGCCGTGTTTACGGTCGTCAGCTTATTATCCCTAAACCTCTCCAAGATAATTTCCTCGCTTATGTTCAACGCTGTCTTGACGCAGCGACACTAGCACAGAAGGTAATCAATGAACTTGACGAGTTATTGGAAACCGGATTTAAAGGTCGTGAAGTCACGCTCGTGGCGGAAATGATTAATCAACTGGATGTCATAGAAGATGACACGGATAACATGCAGATTCGGTTACGCCAACAGTTAATGGCCATCGAGTCAACCATGAATCCGATTGACGTCATATTCTTGTACAAAATCTTTGAATGGGTCGGCGGTATCGCTGATCAAGCTCAGCGAGTCGGTGCTCGACTTGAACTGATGCTTTCCCGTTCTTAAATCATTTAAGTTAACCAAATAACTAAGAGCCATAATCGTGTTTCCCACCATTCAAGCGCTGACTATATTCTTGCGCTAATGGTTTTTTTCGTGCCTAAAAAGCACCACGATGAGTCTCCGCTTGTTATCAACAACTAGGTATTACGATGGATATCCTTGCGAACTACGGCATTGTCCTGATTATTGTTGCAGCGATCTTCGGTTTATTAATGGCCATTGGTATTGGTGCAAATGACGTCGCCAATGCGATGGGCACATCTGTTGGCTCAAAAGCTCTCACCGTCAAGCAAGCGATCATCATTGCGATGATTTTTGAATTTGCTGGCGCTTATTTAGCCGGAGGCGAAGTCACCGATACGATTCGCCAAGGTGTTATTGACACCACCCTGTTTGCCGATCAACCAGACCTGCTGGTGTATGGCATGATGTCATCCCTGCTCGCCGCAGGTACTTGGCTGCTTGTTGCCTCTTATATGGGCTGGCCAGTCTCAACCACCCATTCAATTATTGGTGCGATTATTGGTTTTGCGACGATTTCTGTTGGTTCAGAAGCTGTTGATTGGAGCTCAGTACAAGGCATCGTTGGCAGTTGGGTTATCACGCCATTTATTTCCGGCTTATTGGCTTACGCTATTTTTGTCAGTGCACAAAAACTGATCTTTGATACAGAAACGCCGCTGATTAATGCCAAGCGTTTCGTCCCCGTTTACATGTTTATTACCACCATGGTGATCGCCTTAGTGACCATTAAAAAAGGCTTAAAACATGTTGGACTACACTTAACCAGTAGTGAAGCTTGGATCTGTTCGATTCTGGTTTCAGGCATTGTCATGGTTATTGGCTATCTGTACATTTATAAGAAATTTGCCGATACCGAAGAGAACCATGGTTTTTCTAATGTTGAGCGTATTTTCTCTGTTTTAATGGTTATTACCGCCTGTGCGATGGCGTTTGCCCATGGTTCAAACGATGTAGCGAATGCGATTGGTCCCCTAGCCGCGGTGGTTTCTACGGTTGAAAGCCTAGGTAATGTCGCCTCTAAAAGTGCGATTGCCTGGTGGATATTACCACTCGGTGGTATCGGGATTGTGATCGGTCTAGCGACACTGGGTCATAAAGTGATGGCTACCGTCGGAACAGGGATCACTGAATTAACACCAAGTCGTGGTTTTGCCGCTCAGTTAGCTACCGCTTCGACGGTGGTACTCGCTTCAGGCACTGGCTTACCGATTTCAACCACTCAGACCTTAGTCGGTGCCGTGTTAGGAGTAGGCTTTGCTCGTGGTATCGCCGCGCTCAATTTAGGTGTGGTGCGTAATATTGTCGCGTCATGGATTGTGACTTTACCCGCCGGTGCTTTACTGGCCGTGATCTTCTTCTATGCGATTCAAGCGGCGTTTACTTAATCGATTCGTCAATCCAATGTAAACGGATTGTCATTATTGACTCAAACGCACAGAAAGGGAGGCTCAGCCTCCCTTCTTTGTTGCGCCGCGCGCAGAAAGTTTTTACTATTTGTAAAACAAACCTTAAGACTGATAATAAAGTCGTACATAACCCTATTGCGCGCCCATCAACAGAATGAGATGATTCAAAGCTCTCACGCGCAATATTGACCATAATTAAGGGATCTACCGTGAAAAAACTCATCTGCATGGTGCTATTTTCTTTATTAGCAGCACCAGCGCTCGCCCAAGACCGTTATGTCGCAGATAAACTGTTTACTTATATGCATTCCGGCCCAAGTAATCAGTTTCGTATTATTGGATCGATTGATGCGGGAGAGAAAGTTAAACTGCTCAACACCAATAAAGAGACAGGTTATAGCCAAATTGTTGATGAACGAGGACGCAATGGTTGGATAGAAAGCCGCTTTGTGACTCGTGAAGTCAGCATGGCGGTTCGCCTGCCATTACTTGAAAAAGAACTCAAAGAAGTGAAGAACCAACTGGCCAATGCTCGCCAAAATGCCGATAGTGAAAAAGCGGGACTGGTCGATTCATTAGAAATTCGTAACAAACAAATCGCCGATCTAGAACAAAGTTATAGCGATATCAGTCAGCAACTGATTGCTTCGCAAACTGAAATCCGTGAACTGCGTGCTCGCCTAGATACCCAAAAAGAGGATTTACTCTTGAAATACTTTATCTATGGCGGTGGCGTTGCTGGCGGCGGCTTGCTGTTTGGTCTAGTGCTACCACACATTATCCCTCGCCGTAAGCGTAATCCTGCCGGATGGGCATAATGACACGATCAACGGTCACCTAAGGTGGCCGTTTTTGTCTTCGCACTTGTTTGTCTCAATAAGGAGCCTCTGTGCAAGTTTATCTCGTTGGTGGCGCGGTGCGCGATCAATTACTCTCTTTGCCAGTACATGATCAAGATTGGGTCGTCGTCGGCAGTAGTCCAGAGCAAATGCGTCAAGCCGGCTATCAAGCGGTCGGTAAAGATTTCCCTGTCTTCTTACACCCTGAGACAAAACAAGAATATGCTCTGGCTCGTACTGAGCGTAAAACAGGATCAGGCTATACCGGATTTGCTTGTTATTACGCCCCAGATGTCAGTCTTGAAGAAGACCTCGCTCGACGCGATCTGACGATTAATGCCATAGCACAAGATAACACTGGCAAGCTGATTGATCCTTATGGTGGCCAGCGTGATTTGCACAATCGTCTCTTACGCCACGTTTCTGATGCCTTTATCGAAGATCCGCTTCGTGTCCTTCGCGTCGCACGATTTGCGGCAAAGTTGGCGCACCTTGGGTTTGTGATTGCTAACGAGACAATGCAATTAATGACACAGATCGCTCAATCTGGAGAGTTGCATCATTTAACCGCGGAGCGCATCTGGCAAGAGTGGCATAAATCGCTTTCGACCGCGAATCCAGAGGTCTTTCTCTCTACACTGCGCGAATGTGGGGCGCTGGCGATCATATTACCTGAAATTGACCGCTTATTCGGTGTACCACAACCAAAGCAGTGGCACCCTGAAATAGATACCGGAGTACACACGTTAATGGTCGCCGCACAAGCGGCAAAGCTCTCTCCATCCATTGCGGTGCGTTTTGCTGCGCAAGTACATGATGTTGGCAAAGGAGTAACACCGCAGAGTGAATGGCCAAGCCACAAAATGCACTGCCATACCGGAGTTAAAATTATTAACGCGTTATGCGAACGTGTCCGCATTCCTAATGAGTGCAAAGATCTAGCATTATTAGTCTGTGAGCAGCATTCAAACATTCATCGAGCGGCAGAGCTTAAAGCGAGCACCAAGCTTAAGATACTCGATAAACTCGATGTCTGGCGTAAACCCGAGCGTTTATATGACGTTTTGCTCTGTTGTCAGGCGGATCACGCAGGTCGATTAGGCTGCGAAGCAAACGCTTATCCGCAACGCGATCTATTTCTTAATGCTTATCAAGCGGCTCTAAGTGTCGAGGTACAGCAGGTGATCGCTGATGGTTTTCAGGGTAAAGCCATTAAAGAAGAGCTTAATAAACGGCGAATACAAGCGATTAGCGCAGCGGCATAAGCCCTACTGTACCGGCCTTGTTCCTATCTTCAATACAAAAAAACGCCCTGCTAGGCAGGGCGTTCTCTAAGCGATGATGCTAAGCCGTATCCAAAAGGATTACGCTTGGCCTTTCACTTCTTTTAGACCGTTGAAAGGAGCACGACCAGCTAGTGCTTCTTCAATACGGATCAATTGGTTGTACTTAGCAACACGGTCAGAACGGCTCATAGAACCTGTTTTGATTTGACCTGCAGCAGTACCTACCGCTAGATCAGCAATCGTTGCATCTTCAGTTTCGCCTGAACGGTGAGAGATAACTGCAGTGTAACCAGCATCTTTCGCCATCTTGATAGCTGCCAATGTTTCAGTTAGTGAACCGATTTGGTTAAACTTGATCAGGATTGAGTTAACAATACCTTTCTCGATACCTTCTTTCAGGATCTTAGTGTTGGTTACGAACAGATCATCACCCACTAATTGTAGCTTGTCACCAAGCAGTTCAGTTTGGTGCTTGAAGCCATCCCAATCTGACTCATCAAGACCGTCTTCGATAGATACGATTGGGAACTTGTTAGCTAGCTCAGCAAGGTAGTGGTTGAACTCTTCTGAAGTGAACGTTTTACCTTCACCTTTCATGTTGTAGATGCCAGCTTCTTTGTCGAAGAACTCAGAAGCAGCACAGTCCATCGCTAATGTGATGTCTTTACCTAACACGTAACCCGCAGCAGCAACCGCTTCTGCGATAACTTCTAGCGCTTCAGCGTTAGATTTAAGGTTAGGAGCAAAACCACCTTCGTCACCGACAGCGGTGTTGTAACCTTTAGATTTTAGAACTTTAGCTAGGTTATGGAACACTTCTGCGCCCATACGTACTGCTTCTTTTAGCGTTTTTGCGCCAACAGGTTGGATCATGAACTCTTGGATATCTACGTTGTTATCGGCGTGCTCACCACCGTTGATGATGTTCATCATTGGTAGAGGCATAGAGAATTGACCAGGGGTGCCGTTTAACTCAGCGATGTGCTCATACAAAGGCATACCTTTAGCGGCAGCGGCTGCTTTCGCGTTCGCTAGTGATACCGCAAGAATCGCGTTCGCACCAAACTTAGATTTGTTTTCCGTGCCATCAAGGTCGATCATCACTTGGTCAATCGTCGCTTGATCTTTGGCGTCTTTACCGACAAGAGCATCAGCAATTGGGCCATTAACCGCAGCAATCGCTTTAAGAACACCTTTACCTAGGAAACGAGACTTGTCGCCGTCACGTAGCTCAAGCGCTTCGCGAGAACCAGTAGATGCACCAGATGGAGCAGCTGCCATACCAACGAAACCGCCTTCTAGGTGTACTTCAGCTTCTACTGTTGGGTTACCACGTGAGTCGATGATTTCACGACCTAGAACTTTAACGATCTTAGACATTAATGTTTCCTCTCATTGAATTTAAATGTCAAAACTAAAAGGATAGCCGCACAACTTAAGCCGCTACCCATATCCTTTTACTTTAATTCACCGCGTTGGAACTGACCGGCTGCTTTCACAAAACCTGCAAATAATGGATGACCATCACGAGGCGTCGATGTGAACTCTGGGTGGAATTGAGCCGCAACAAACCATGGATGAGCTGGGTTTTCAATCACTTCCACTAGTTTCTTGTCTGCTGACAATCCAGACACTTTCAAGCCTGCTTTTTCAATTTTTGGACGAAGATGGTTATTCACTTCGTAACGATGGCGATGACGCTCATGAATCGTCGCGCTACCATAAAGCTCATAAGCTTTGGTGCCTTTCGTCAAGTGGCAAAGTTGCGAACCTAAACGCATGGTGCCGCCCAAATCGGAACTTTCGGTACGCTCTTCTACGTTACCTTCACCATCAACCCACTCGGTAATTAAGCCTACCACAGGGAATGGGGTTTCTTTGTTAAATTCTGTTGAATGCGCGCCTTCCATACCGGCGACATTACGTGCGTATTCAATCAACGCCACTTGCATCCCTAGACAGATACCTAAATAAGGGACATTATTTTCACGTGCATATTGAGCAGCAAGAATTTTACCTTCAATACCACGATCACCAAAACCACCCGGAACCAAAATAGCATCAACACCTTCTAAGATTTCAACGCCTTTGGTTTCAACATCTTGCGAATCGATGTATTTAATATCTACGCTTAAACGGTTTTTAAGACCCGCGTGTTTCAATGCTTCATTAACCGATTTATACGCATCCGGTAACTCGATGTATTTACCGACCATGCCAATCGTCACTTCACCCGTTGGGTTAGCATCTTCATAAATGACTCGTTCCCACTCGGTAAGATCGGCTTCTGGAGCGGTAATACCAAATCGTGCACATACCAAGTCATCTAAACCTTGTGACTTGATAAGCTGAGGGATTTTGTAGATCGAATCAACATCCTTCATTGAGATAACGGCTTTTTCAGGGACGTTACAGAATAGAGCAATTTTCTTACGCTCATTCGCAGGGATCACTCGATCACTACGACAAACTAGAATGTCAGGTTGAATACCAATCGAGAGTAGCTCTTTAACCGAATGTTGGGTTGGTTTGGTTTTTACTTCACCAGCGGCAGCAAGATAAGGCACTAACGTCAGATGCATAAACATCGCCCGCTCACGACCAACTTCGATCGCTAGCTGACGAATGGCTTCCATGAAAGGTAAAGACTCGATATCACCGACGGTACCACCAACTTCAACAATCGCGATTTCATGGCCTTCAGAGCCAGCAAGAACACGATCTTTGATCGCATTGGTAATATGAGGAATAACCTGAATCGTTGCACCTAGGTAATCACCACGACGCTCTTTACGCAATACATCAGCATAAACACGACCAGCAGTAAAGTTATTGCGCTTAGTCATTTTGGTACGAATAAAACGTTCGTAGTGACCAAGGTCAAGGTCAGTTTCAGCGCCATCTTCCGTGACAAACACTTCACCATGTTGGGTTGGGCTCATTGTGCCCGGATCAACGTTGATGTAAGGGTCAAGCTTCATCATGGTCACTTTAAGACCACGAGCTTCTAAAATCGCCGCAAGCGATGCTGCTGCAATACCTTTACCTAGAGAGGATACAACCCCGCCAGTAACAAAAATATAATTTGTTGTCATGTTTAACCTGAAATTGGTTGAATGAGGGAAATGGATTTCTTCTGGACGGGATAAAACTATACCAGAACCCATTTATCGCCACAACGTGAAATCTATCACACTCAGTTTTTTATTTTTTGCTTCAAATCAAACAGATTGAAGTCGGTGCTTTTTCTTTGCTCACCACGGTTGATTAACTCGCTCAAAATGACGCAGTGAGAAGATCCATGCGATACATGGAGTCAACGAACCTTTTTCTCTTGTCGTTTCACTTGCTCCCATAACGCATCTAACTCGTTTAATGTCAGGCTAGTTAGTGGCTGCTCAGCTAATGATGCTAATTGCTCTACGGCTTGAAAACGGCGTACAAATTTATGATTGGCTTTATTTAAGGCCAGTTCAGGATCCTTACCTAAATGACGAACCAGATTAACCGTCGCAAACAGTAAATCCCCAAGCTCTTCTTCTACCTTTTGCTCATCGACGGGCACTTGCAGTACTTCCGCCATCACCTCATCTAACTCTTCCTGCACCTTCTCCGCCACAGGGCCGATACTTGCCCAATCAAAACCAAATTGAGCGCATTTTTTTTGGATTTTATTAGCCCGCGACAAGGCCGGTAACGCCTGTGGTATTGAGTCTAGAATACTTTGTTCTGTTTTGCCTGCTTGCTGCTTTTCTTTACGTTTTTCTGCCTGCCAATGGGCGTTGAGTTGCTGCTCATCGGCAAACTTGGCGTCAGAAAAAACGTGCGGATGTCGGCGAGTGAGCTTTTCATTGACGGTGTCTACCACATCAGAAAACTCGAATAATCCTTGCTCTTTAGCAAGCTGGCTATAAAAAATCACTTGGAACAGTAAATCGCCGAGCTCTTCTTGTAAGTTAGGCCAATCTTGCTGGACTATCGCATCGACGACTTCATAGGTTTCTTCGATGGTATGCGGAATAATCGTTTCAAAGGTTTGTTGTTTATCCCATGGGCAGCCATGCTCTTTATCACGTAACTGCGCCATAATCTGTTCAAGTTGTACAATAGGATGAGACATACTTTCTCTTTACTGATACGTAATAACGAGGCCAATGAGCATCATCGCACCTCGTTATTGATTAAGGGCTAATCAGCGACATGGCGCCATCGCCACTCGCACTGATCGGCGTAGGTCGTGGTTCAGCCCAATCGTTTGACGAGCATAACGTCTTTGATTTGCTCCGTGCGCTTCATGATCCGCTGTAGAACTTCAACACTATTGACCTCTAACTCAAAGTCCATAATCGTCAATTGACGTTTATAATCACTGCGGTTTTTCATGCTGATCACTTTCACTTTCTCGTTAGCCAGTAATGTGGTGATGTCTTTTAATAACCCGCTGCGTTCCATCGCTTCAATCCGTAACGTCAAGCGATAAGTTCCCACAAAACCTCGTCCCCAAACCGTTTCAATGATGCGTTCAGGAGCATGGTGACTGAGTTCTTCAAGCTGCTCGCAATCGCTACGATGTACCGAAATACCGCGTCCTTGAGTGATATAACCGCGAATATCATCACCAGGAATCGGCTGACAACAACGAGCAAGATGGGTCATTAAATTATCCACCCCTTGCACCACGACCGCATCCTTGTGAGTGGTTTGAGTCGTGGTCGTTTTTACTTCACCGGCTAATTTTTCTAAGGCGATCTTATCTTCTTCTTCAGCGGTGGGCTTATTCACTAATGCATTGATATGATTAATGATTTGATTAATGCGCAGATCACCACTGCCAACACCAACGTAAAGCTCATCGGCGCTATTAACATTAAAGCGCTTTAACGCGTACGCTTCGGCATCTTTTAACTTAGCGCCAATTTTTGCCAATTCGTTTTCGAGAATTTCACGCCCCGCTTCAAGGTTTTTCTCTCGGCTCTGTTTACGAAACCAAGCGTTGATTTTGGCTCGAGCCCGACCAGAATGCACAAAGCCCAGTGATGGATTTAACCAATCACGAGAAGGATTAGGCTCTTTAGCGGTAATAATTTCTACCTGATCTCCCATGTGTAATTTATGGGTAAACGGCACAATTCGCCCTGCCACTTTAGCGCCAATGCAGCGATGACCCACTTCTGAGTGAATATGGTAAGCAAAATCGAGCGGTGTTGCGCCCATCGGTAAATCGACGACGTCACCACGCGGCGTAAAGGCATAGACCCGATCGTCAAAGACTTGACTGCGCAGTTCATCAAGCATTTCCCCTGAGTCGGACATCTCTTCTTGCCAATCAAGCAGCTTACGTAGCCAGGTGATTTTTTCATCATAACCACTACGAGCCGTCGATGCGCCTTCTTTATATTTCCAGTGTGCGGCAACGCCAAGCTCAGACTCTTCATGCATCTGCTTAGTTCGGATCTGAATCTCAATGGTTTTGCCTTCGGGGCCTAAAATCACCGTATGAATCGACTGATAACCATTAGGTTTCGGATTGGCCACATAGTCGTCAAATTCGCCCGGCAAGTGTTTATATTTAGTATGCACGATACCTAAAGCGGCGTAACAGTCTTGCAATTTATCAGCGATGATCCGCACCGCACGCACATCAAACAGCTCATCAAACGCGAGGTTTTTCTTCTGCATTTTGCGCCAAATGCTGTAGATATGCTTAGGACGACCACTCACCTCTGCATTGATATTTAATGCTTGCATCTCTTGGCGAAGATCATTGACGAAATCACGGATGTATTGTTCACGGACAATACGCCGCTCAGAGAGCTGTTTAGCGATTTGTTTATAAGTATCTGGTTGTTGATAACGAAACGCGTAATCTTCAATTTCCCATTTTAACTGACCAATCCCCAAACGGTTCGCTAGTGGCGCATAGATATTGGCGCACTCTTTAGCTGCGGCGCGACGCACTTCATCAGGCTGGTCTTTTACTTCACGTAAATTGCAAATTCGTTCTGCTAACTTAATGACTACACAACGAAAATCATCAACCATCGCCAACAACATACGGCGAACATTATCAACTTGTGCCGACGCTTCACTGCCTTGCATGGTGATATTGAGTTGCCCAATCGCTGCCATCTCTTCAACACCATGAATCAACTTGATGATCTCTTTGCCGTAATGCTCTTCGAGTTCTTCTTGATCCAACAAACCGCTGGTGGCAATCGGAAACAGTAGCGCTGCCACTAAGGTGGGTTTATCCATCGACAAGGTGATCAATATTTCGATCATTTCCCGTCCACGCCATAGCAACATTGGACCTTGAGAGTGCCCCTCAAGCCAATGATCACACTGACGATAGACTTCCATCAGTCTCGCCGTCGTTTTGCTATCTTGCTGCAAACTAGCAATCCATTTTTCTAGTTCAAACTGTTCGTCTGGGTTTAAATGTGCGCTACGAACCGCAACCATAGGGATAATCCTAATTTTTAGATTTTAGGGTATCGACTGACTTTCGCTCCCGAAAGTTCAGCCGCTTACCGATTTTTTACAAACAGAGCCATCGATTCTAAATGACTAGTATGAGGAAACATATCAAGCATAGCCAATTTCGCCAAATGATAACCTTGATTGAGTAAGCTTTGGCTATCACGCGCTAAAGTTGCGGGGTTACACGAGACATAAACAATACGTTGAGCCGATAATTGTCCCAACTGTTCAACAATCCCTGCTGCGCCCGCTCGCGCCGGATCAAGCAGTATTTTATCAAACTTTTCAGCCGCCCACGTTGCCTTGGTCATATCTTGTTCCAAATTGGCTTGGTAAAAGGCGCTATTATTGATCTGGTTCAAATGAGCATTCTCACTGGCCACTGAAACCATCTCATCGACGCCTTCAACCCCAACCACATAGTGAGCAATGCGTGCCAGCGGTAAACTAAAATTGCCTAAGCCACAAAAGAGATCAAGCACTCGGTCATTGGCTTGAATCTCTAGCCATTCGATAGCTTGGGCAACCATGCGCTGGTTGATGGATTGATTAACCTGAATGAAGTGAGTGGGCAAAAAATGCATCGTCACTCCCGTCTCTTGATAGTAAGGCGTTTCACCTTGCACATGCTCCAACGGGTGATCATCGGTCAACAAATACAATGCCAATTGATGACGCTGAGCGAATTCAGACAAACGTTGCTTATCGGCACTCGGTAACGGCGCTAAATGGCGCAATAAAAGCACACTGGTATTATCGGCTTTGATCAACTCAACATGCCCCAGTTGTTCTGGCTGCTTAAACCCACTTAGTAAAGGTTTTAACTCAGCTAAGCATTGATTAAGATGAGGTTCAAGGACTGGGCAATCCGTCACATTGACAATACTTTTACTCTGTTTACGCCGAAACCCAACCTGCAATTGCCGTGTTTTTTTATCCCACCATAAACTGAGTCGCGCTCGGCGACGGTAGCCTTTATCTTCATCAATGATAGACGCTGACAATGGTACCGCTTGCTTAGCGAACTTACTCATTAAATGGCTAAGAGTTTGCTGTTTATGAGTAATTTGCGCTTCACGAGAGAGGTGCTGTAAATCGCATCCGCCACACTGCTGATAATATTGGCAAAATGGCACGACGCGCTCGAGACTAGGAGTAAGCACTTTGATAAGCTTCGCCCGCGAAAATTTGCTTTTACTCTCAGTGAGTTGAATCACAACTTCTTCACCAGGCAACGCTCCATCAATAAAAATCGGTTTGTCTTGCTGATACGCAATCCCCGCGCCAAGATGATCCAGCTTAGTCACCATGACTGACTGATGTTTAGATTGAATCGAGGTGTTCTTCTTCGCTTGGAAAAAACGTGCCATGCTCTGTGCCTAAGTGTGATTTATAAAAAGGTTTTTGCCCCAGCATCACTATTCTGTGTGGGGAAGATTGTCGAAGCCATTACTCTTGCATTAAGCTATAGTGGCTTAGCGTTGTGAGCAGACAACCTCCGTCTGACTCAACAACGATAGCGACTTATTGAATAGCTTCGCCACTGTAATGCGGGTTATTTTCCCATATCCACACCACGATGTTTAGACAATAATGACCAAATATGGCTTACGTGCGCGTGTTATTACCCTGACTTTAGCACCAACCTTAATTATTGGGTTACTGCTTAGCGCTTTATTCTCATTCAATCGTTACCACGATTTGGAAATTCAGGTTCTCAATTCTGGCGCAAGTATCATTGAACCGCTGGCGATTGCCAGTGAAGAAGCGTTAAAAAACCAAAGCAGAGAATCGGTACGACGGATCATTAGTTATGCTCATCGTAAACATTCCAAATTAGTACGCAGTATTGCGGTGTTTGATGCTCGCCATGAGTTATTTGTTACCTCCAACTTTCATCCCAACTTTGAAAGCTTGATGTACCCTAAAGAGCAACCGATCCCCGTCCTCGGCAGCGCTCAGCAACATGATAACACCCTGATTCTCCGTACACCGATTTTGGCAGAAAGTCGCCTACTCGAAGATAATACTAACAGCGCGCGCTCGGTACCGGTACTGGGCTATATTGCCATTGAACTGGATCTGTCTTCGCTGCGTCTGCAACAATATCAAGAGATTTTCTCCGCCTGCTTAGTATTAATTATGGGCTTAGTGCTCTCTAGCGTTTTCGCCGTTCGCCTCATGCACGATGTGACTCGTCCTATTACCCATATGAAAAACATGGTTGACCGCATTCGACGCGGCCATTTAGACGTTCGAATTGAAGGGAAAATGCATGGTGAATTGGACTCGCTACGTAAAGGCATCAATGCCATGGCGGTCTCGTTGTCCGAATACCATGTAGAAATGCAACACAGTATTGATCAAGCCACCTCAGATCTGCGTGAAACCCTTGAGCAATTGGAGATCCAAAACGTTGAGCTGGATATTGCCAAAAAACGCGCTCAAGAAGCCGCTCGAATTAAATCTGAGTTTTTAGCCAATATGTCACACGAACTGCGTACTCCGCTCAATGGGGTGATCGGCTTTACGCGTCAAATGCTAAAAACCCAGTTAACCAACAGCCAAACTGACTACCTTCAAACCATTGAAAAATCAGCCAATAACTTATTAACCATTATTAATGACATCCTTGACTTCTCGAAGCTCGAAGCAGGCAAGCTCGCTCTTGAAAATATTCCCTTTGAATTTCAAGAAACCTTAGAAGAAGTGGTTAATCTGCAGGCCACCAGCGCCCATGAAAAAGGCTTAGAAATCACGCTAAAAGTTGATCCAAAGATCCCGTTAGGCCTCGTCGGCGATCCACTGCGCATTCAACAAGTCTTAACCAATTTAGTCGGCAACTCGATTAAGTTTACCGAACGTGGCAACATTGATATCAGCGTCGAAATGCGCTCACAACGGGATGATATGGTTGAGTTGCAGTTTATGGTCCGCGACACCGGAATCGGCATTTCAGAACGTCAGCAGGCCCAGCTCTTCCAAGCCTTTAGTCAAGCGGATGCGAGCATTTCGCGTCGTTACGGTGGCACAGGTTTGGGCTTAGTCATCACGCAAAAGTTAGTCGGGCAAATGGGCGGCGAAATCAGTTTAACCAGCCGGCTGCATCAAGGTTCGACATTCTGGTTTACGCTGCGTTTACCTACGACAACCATGCCAATCAGTGATTGGGTTGATACGCAGGCTTTATTAGACAAGCAACTGTTACTGGTCGAACCTAACATGCAGGCCGCTTCTATTGTTCAGCAACAGTTAGTGCAAGCCGGGTTAACCGTTACCTATCGCTCATCGATGCCTGAAGAATCGGAACACTACGATTATATTTTACTGAATTTATCGCCAACGAAAGAAACCGACAGCACCATCGTGGAGCAATGGATTCAACAAGCGTTGCAATCTGCCCCCCATGTCATTATTGGTACGCCAAGTACCGAGCTGGCATTGGCAGACCAACTGATGAAGCATTATCCGGTACAATGCGTCACTAAACCGTTGTCACGCCGCAAACTATTGCAAACCTTATTAGCTCATCAGCCGACACTACCGACGCCTATCGAGCAACCGCGTGAAATAGATAAGCTGCCCTTGACCGTGATGGCGGTTGATGACAACCCAGCAAACTTAAAACTGATCAGCGCCCTACTGCAGGAAAGGGTTGCACAGGTGGTCACTTGCAGCGATGGAATAAGCGCGGTAGAGCAAGCGACACTGCGTGCTTTTGATATCATTTTAATGGATATTCAGATGCCACATATGGATGGGGTTAGCGCTTGTAAAGCGATTAAACAGTTACCGCTCAATACCACCACGCCGATTATTGCGGTAACCGCACACGCCATGGCCGGAGAGCGAGATCGGCTGCTCAAAGCGGGCATGGACGATTACCTAACCAAACCCATTGAAGAGCATATTTTACAACAAGTACTGGTGCACTGGAGTCCAACCCACTTAACTCATGGTGTAGAGAAACTTCCCTTGAGCCACCATCAAGCAGAGCCGCTCCTCTCGCCCCACTCTACCGCCAATCCATCCTCTTCAATGGTGATTGATTGGCCGCTGGCCTTAAAGCAAGCCGCAGGCAAAGAAGACTTAGCTAAAGAGATGCTACAACTGTTGGTCAGCTATCTTCCTGATGTGATTCAAGTGGTGAATCAAGCACAGCAAGATGATCAGTATGCGTTAGATGATTTACTGCATCACATCCATAAACTACACGGAAGCTGCTCTTACAGTGGTACTCCATCACTAAAAGCCATCTGTGCAACCTTGGAACACATGCTGCGCTCAGGGAGCCAACTCAGTGATATCGAACCAGAATTATTTGAACTGCAAGATGAAATGGAGAAGCTACTCAGCGAAGCGCCACAATATTTACTAACTTAATATAGCTAATTATAAAATATTCACTGAGGTAGTATTAATCAATACGACCTCAGTGAATATCATTGTTAATTATTTACATTTAATTATCAAAACAAAATCTGTAGCCTACACCTGGCTCTGTTCTTAGGTATTTAGGATTTAATGATTCATCGCCTAATTTTTGTCTAAGGTGGCTAATAACAATTCGTAAATAATGAGTATCTTGACTATGACCTGGCCCCCATATTTCTCGCAGTAACTGCGTCTGAGTAATAACACAATTAGGCGATGATGCCAGAATCGACAATACCCCATACTCTTTAGGTGTCAATTCAACTAGCTCATTATCAAACATTACAACTCTACGAGTTAAATCAATCTTTAAACTCCCATCATCTAATACTGCCTGTTGCTCTGGCTTAATATTATCTCTTAAACAAACTCTTATACGTGCTAATAGCTCAACAACGCTAAATGGCTTAGTGACATAATCTTGAGCACCATTATCTAGAGCCTTAACTTTTTCGTTATCTTTGTTCCTAACCGACAATACTATAATAGGAATAGAACTCCAACTACGAAGCTCCTTAAGCACATCTTGCCCATCTAAATCAGGCAAACCAAGATCCAGTACAACTAAATTTGGCTGATGACGTGCAACCATACTTATTCCAATATTACCATTTTCTGCTTCTATAATTTCATAGCCTTCACTACCTAAAGCAACACGAAGCATTCTACGAATTTGAGCCTCATCATCAATCACTACTATTTTCATACTCACAAGTATACAACCTTACTTTATTTCTACAGTCGGATATGCCAGAGGCAGCTCAATCTCAAATCGAGTTCCTCTACCATGAGCTCTATCTTTCACTCTCACTTTACCACCATGAGCACTAATCATTCCTTTGCAAATAGCTAAACCCATTCCTGTATTATTTTTCTTATTATCACCATCGGAAATAACATAAAACATATTAAAAATACTATCTTTCTTATCATCAGGAATTCCAGGACCTCGATCTTCGATAGCAATTATACATGAGTTATTGTCAATATTTAGATGGACAGCTATAGATTCTTTCTCTGGTGTATAACGAGATGAGTTTTCTAATATATTAAATATAGCCTGCTCAATTAAAGCAGCGTGAACATACAGTAAGGGAGCATCTTCTTGAGAAAAATAATTAACTTTAGTGTTTGGGAAATAGCGTCTTAATCTTGATATTACACTAGAAACAATATCATCAATAGAAACCCAATCTCTTTCTATTTTTAGCCCACCATAGCCTAACTTTGTCATATCCAGAAGGTTTTGAATATAACTTTCTAAACGACGACTTTCTTGAAGAATAGTATCTAACATCTCTATTTTTTGAGATTTAATCAATTTGTCATCAAATTCTTTTAATGTTTCAGCAGCCCCCATCATTGCAGACAAGGGAGATTTTAAATCATGGGATACCGATGAAAGTAGCGAAGACCGAATTTGCTCAACTTCTGTTTTTACACGTGATGCTTCAAGATCGGTACTCAATCGAATTCTCTGCCAAGTATTTGATGCTTGGTTTAACATCGAATTTATTAAGTCCTTATCAAACTGCGTAAAATCTCGATGATTTTTTTTCCAACCAATAACAACAACACCAATCGTTAGCTCATGATGAACAATAGGAATGACGGTAACTTGTGAAGCATTCAAAGTATCGGTAAATCGCCCGGCTGGCTTAGCATTTGCTAATGACCAGCTGATCGCCGACTCATCACATGCTTTTAATTTAATATTGATAAACGTTGAAGGAAAAATAATCTCATCATTCTGTTGAGTGACAAACCAACTAGGGGCTTGCACTAGGGAAGATATATTTTTGCAAACTGTAGACCATAATGTTTTTTCACTTTCAACAATGGAAAGCTGCTGGGCCAACTCACGTAAAATTTCCGCATAACGATTAGACTCTTTTAATAAAATAAATTGATTTCTAATACGAGATGCTGTAGGACCACTTACTAATCCAATTATAATTAAAAAAACAAGTGTCGCTATATCATCTTGACTATATACTTTAAATGTTAACAATGGCTCCGTTAACAAAAAATTAAAACTTAAAAATGAATAAATAGCAGCAGCAATAGCTGGCCTCGCTCCTAATTTTAATCCTGTTAATATGATTGATAAAACAAACACTAAAACTAAATTGCCACTACTCAATACTTCTTTAAGGGCAAGTGCTAGTAAAGAAGCTAAACCTACATTAATCAATGCATAAATATGTTTTTTAATACGATTGTAAATTGGATCTATTGGATTAGACTTTACTATTTTTACTTTTGATTCAGGGGAGTGATAAACTGATACCTCTAAAGGTAATCCAGATTCAATCAAACGCTGATATAAACGCTTACGCCAGAATAAATAACGATAACGTTCACCAACTCCAACTAAAACGGTACTTGCTCGTTGGTCAATTAAATAAGAATAAACGGTATCGTAACAACTTGAACCACGCATAATCTCCACTTTAGCACCAAGATCTTTCCCAAGATTCAATGCATCGTTAAGCATTTTTCTTTGTTGAGAGGTCAGCGGACTTCCTTTATCAACCCATACAACGCTCCATAATATTTGACGCCGTTCAGCAATTTTCCTACCTATTCTAATTAGATAACGGTGATCACTATTCGCACTGACCAATACAACAAGATTATCTTGGAGTGTGTAACTTATTTTCCCCTGTTCAGCATCAACCATAGTGTTCCAATGGCTATCAACTTTGGAAATCACTCGCTTCATCGCCAATTCTCGTAATGCCGTTAAATTAGCAATCGAGAAAAAGGTATCTAATGCCAACTTAGCATACTCAGGTAAGTACACTTTACCTTGGTGTAACCTTTCAATTAAAGCAACTGGCGGCAAATCAATAAATCGAATCTCATAGGCATCATCAATGAAGTTATCAGGTACAATCTCACGCACAGTCACACCTGTAACTTGTGCAATGACATCATTTAAACTGGAAATATGCTGAATATTAACCGTTGTATAGACATCAATTCCTGTGGATAACAACTCAGAAATATCTTGCCACCTTCGTATATGACGGCTGCCTGGTACATTGGTGTGAGCTAACTCATCAACTAAAATAAGTGATGGTTTACGTTGCAACGCTGCATCTAAATCAAACTCAGTGAGTAGCGTATGTTGGTAATGAATATTCTTACGAGGGAGGATTTCTAGCCCTTTCATCGTGGATTCAGTTTCTTGTCTGCCATGAGTTTCGACTAATCCAATAACGACATCAACACCGCGCTGTAAACACTCCTTACCTGCATTAAGCATAGCGTATGTTTTACCAACTCCCGGAGCCGCACCAAGGAAAATCGTCAACTTTCCTTGGCTTTCTTTCTGGATTTGACAGAGTAATGCTTCAGCCTTTTGCGAACGATGCTCTTCATGCATAAATAATGATATAACCTCTTAATAATAGAAGCATAAAAACATGCCCATTATAAAAATGGGCATGTTTTATTTTTGACAAGTAACTTAAGAACGAGTAGTTAATCTGTCAAGTGCTAAGTTTAATTTGAGAACATTTACACGTTCTTGTCCAAAGATTCCCCATTGAGGACTCTCTGTATATTCATGAATAACCTGCATCACAACCTCTAATGGTAATTGACGATTCGCTGATATTCTTGCAGCTTGAACTTTAGCCGACGATAAAGAAATATGAGGATCAACGCCAGATCCAGAGGTTGCCAATAGATCCACAGGAATATTTTCTGTAGAAATACCATTCATATTTTGCTGAATGATACTATCTTGTTTAACTCGCTCTCTCAATTCAGGATTACTTGGTGCTAAATTACTCCCACCCGTTTCCATGGGGTCATACCCTACAGCGGTTGGACGTCCATGAAAATATGAGTCTGATACAAAGTGCTGACCAATCAATTCTGAACCAATTAATTTTCCATTTTTTTCTATTAAACTTCCTGATGATTGATAAGGAAAAAGTGCCTGACCTAATAAAGTAATCAACCCTGTATAAACTACACCACAAAGTAATAGAAATACGAAAGTTGCACGAATAGCACATATAATTTGTTGTATCCAGTAAGCTACCATACCAGTTTGTGAAATATTCAACTCTCTCTGAGAATAATAGTTAACATCTGTCTTCATTTTACTTATCCTAATACAGTGTTCCAATCAACATATCTAATGCTTTGATCACAAAAAATGGTAATACCATCCCACCTAAGCCATAAATAAGCATATTATTTCGCAATAATTTGTCGGCGGAGGCAACACTAACCTTGACACCTTTCATTGCCAGTGGAATAAGAGCAGGAATAATCAGTGCATTAAAGACTAACGCAGCGATAACCGCAGTTTCAGGGCTATTGAGTCGTAAAAAATCAAGCATTCCAATCGCTGGAATTGTCCCAGCAAAGATTGCAGGAATAATAACAAAATACTTTGCAACGTCATTGGCTAGTGAAAACGTCGTTAATGCACCTCTTGTTATCAGTAGCTGTTTACCGACTTCAACAACGGACAATAATTTTGATGGATCAGAATCCAAATCAACCATATTACCAGCTTCTTTAGCCGCTTGAGTTCCAGAGTTCATCGCCAAACCGACATCAGCTTGAGCTAATGCCGGAGCATCATTCGTTCCATCCCCCACCATCGCCACTAAACGTCCTTTGGCTTGCTCTTGACGAATTAAAGCCAACTTATCTTCAGGTTTAGCTTCTGCAATAAAATCATCAACACCAGCTTCCGCAGCAATAACACCAGCCGTAATGGGATTGTCTCCGGTTACCATAATAGTTCGAACCCCTAATGCTCTTAATCGAGAGAAACGCTCTGCAACACCAGGTTTAACAACATCAGATAGTGCGACAACACCTAATACACATTCATTTGATGCAACAACTAAAGGCGTTCCTCCTTTTTGAGCAACTCTACGAACTAATGTATCGGTATCCTGAGGCCAGCTGAGATTTTTATCTGCGCTCCACGCTTTGATTGCATCACTCGCTCCTTTTAACTTAAGAGACTTATCGGCTAATCTGAGCCCTGATACTCGAGTTTTAGGAGAAAATGGCAGGAATTCACTTCCTTTAGGTTTAGCATTTATTTGAATACTTTTACTCAAAGCCAAACTTAAGATCGACTTTCCTTCTGGTGTTGGATCATCTAATGAGGCTAATACTGCAGCATCGATAAGAGCCCTTTCCGTCACTCCATCAACAGGTAAAAACTCTGTCGCTTGACGATCACCAAAGGTTATTGTTCCCGTTTTATCGATTAATAAAGTATCAATGTCCCCAGCAACTTCAACAGCTTTACCTGATTTTGCAACAATATTTGCTTTTAATGCTCGATTCATCCCTGCAATACCTATCGCAGGTAATAAACCTCCTATCGTCGTAGGGATCAAACAAACCAATAGAGCAATAAGCATAATATAATCTAATTCACTACCCATAAAGTTTGCCATGGCAGGAAGAGTCATTACGGTCAGAAGAAACACGGCAGTTAATGCTGATAACAATACCGTTAATGCCATCTCATTAGGCGTTTTTTGACGCTTAGCACCTTCAACCAGACCAATCATACGATCTAAAAAACTGTGGCCAGGATCATTAGAAACTTCAAAAATTATTTCTCCCGTCAATAATTTTGTACCACCAATCACACTTGAATGATCAGTACCAGCTTCACGCAGTACGGCTGCGGACTCTCCTGTTATTGCCGATTCATTAACCGTTGCCACTCCTATAACAATATCGCCATCTGCTGGAATATAATCACCTTGAACAACACGAACCCGATCCCCTTTCGCTAAATTTGTTGCAGCAACCCAGTGCTCAAAGTCTCCATCGATACGACGAGCCCTTAATGATTGCTTAGCTGAACGTAAACTAGCTGCCTGACCACGACTTTTCGCTTCAGCAACAGACTCAGCTAAGTTAGCAAACCATACTGTAAAAAATAGGATCAATGTCGTGATAAAAGGCATAATATATGACTTTTCATGGACAAGATTATGAATAGTAATACCGATACAAAGTACGGTTCCAACCCAAACCACAAACATAATAGGATTAGACAGCATTTTTTGTGGCAATAGTTTTTTGAACGAATCGACTAAAATATGTTTCCATTCAATATAAGTATCGTTACTTGCAATAGATTGATTCATAATTAATTCCCTACTACTGATGTCGTTAATTCAAGAGCTTCTCCAATAGGCCCAATAACGGCAGCAGGTAAAAATGATAAAACATTAATGATTAGAATAACGGCGATAAGAGTAGCTGCGAAAGTCGGAGATTCTAAACGCAAACTACCTGCATTTGACGGACTCACTCGTTTTTTAGCTAAAGATCCAGCGATCATTAATGGAATAATTAAAGGTAAATAACGACCTAAAAGTAATACAATTGAGCAGGAAATATTCCACCAAATCGTATCATCTGATAGTCCTTCAAAACCGGAGCCGTTATTCGCAAACGCTGATGTATATTCATAAAAGACTTGAGATATACCATGGAATCCGGGATTGGAATTTCCAGTCAAACTAGGAAAAGTCAGCGTTATTGCAGTAAATGATAAAATCGTCAGTGCTGGTAGTAGAATTAAACTGGATAGCATCGTTATCTCTTTTGTTTCAATCTTACGACCAAATATCTCGGGCGTTCGACCAATCATCAGACCAGAAAGAAAAACAGCTAACCAAACATAGACCATAAAGGTCACAAACCCACCACCAATCCCCCCCCAAATGGCACTGATAAGCATACCGCTCCGAGTGATTAAGCCACCCAAAGGATTAAACGAATCATGCATAGCATTAACGGAACCATTGGAAGTTTGAGTAGTAAAAGTTGCCCATAGTGCCGAAGGTCCTACCCCTAATCGTACCTCTTTGCCTTCCATATTAGGGCCACTTTGACTTAACCCCTGAAAAGCAGCATTTGGCTGAAGTTCGCTATACACTGTTAATGTAATAAAACTAACACTAATGATGCTCATAACGACAAAAGTCATCACTGAAAAAGATTTGCGTCTCATCAATCCACCAGCCATAAAAACGATGGCCATCGGAACCAGTACTAAAGCAATAGTTTCAATCGCATTACTCACTGGTGTTGGGTTTTCTAATGGATTACTACTGTTTGGCGCATACCAACCCCCACCATTTGTACCTAGTTGCTTAATTGCGACCATCGCAGCAACTGGCCCGACAGGTATAGTTTGATGGGTCAGCTCAGATTGAGAATCAATAGTTTGTATCGTTTGAGAAGCAGAAAATGTACTCGGAACACCTTGCCAGGATAATGCCAAGGCAAATACACATGCCAAAGGAATCAAAACTCGTAATGTACCTTTTATAGTATCAACATAAAAATTACCCAGTAGACGCTCCTCGCCCTCTTTGGCGGAATCATTATTAACGCCACCAGTCATAGCCTTGATAATTGCCACACACACAGCTAATCCCATCGCAGGAGTAATAAATTGTAAGGTTACAATCAAAGTTCCTTGCGATAGATAAGTTAATTGAGCCTGTCCCGAATAGTGCTGTTGATTCGTATTCGTTAAAAATGAAATAGCAGTATGAAGCGCTAAATCCCAAGATAAAGGGTCAATACCATCAGGGTTTAATGGGAGTATATGCTGATACTTCAAAATTAGAAAAGCAACAATTCCTAGCATTAAATTACTAACAAGAAAAGAAAACGCATATTGTTTCCATGTCATTAATTTATCAGCATCAATTCCTATTAAACGATAAATCAACCTCTCGATTGGGTTAAATATATGATCAGGAAGATGTTTTTTATACAAAAACACCTTCGTCATATACAACCCTAAAGGTAATGCTAACCCAAACGCTAATAAACAAATTATAAATATTTCTAACATATTGCCCACCGTTAAAATTTTTCAGGGGCATACATTGCCACTGATAAATAAATAAATAACGCAATAGAAAGAAGTAATAGCAACCATTCCATCTCTAGTTTCCTCAATAAATGAACAAAACTAAGATAAAAGGGATTGAAGTAAATTCTCTAGATTACAACATTAAAAAAGCATAAATTATTCGTAAAGATACTCAATAATAAGCCCAAAAGTGTGAGAATGTCTTACGCTGATTTTCGTCAGTATGCGATGGATGGCAGATATCATACAGCTATACCTAAACTAATTGGAGTGACCAGTAGACAGTAGGTAAAGCGCAGATAAATGATGTGATGGAGTAAAACGAACGTAGTCAAAGCATTGACTCAGAAACGAGAGAAACTTTATGACTCAAAAATCACCGTAGCGACAGCATAATGTCGCTCATCGGAAAGCGATAGATGAATGGATGTGACTTGCATGGCTTCGGCGAGTTGCTGCGCTCGCCCATGCAGAATTAGATGAGGTTTACCTTGGGCATCATTGGTAATTTGAAAATCATGGAACGTGACACCATTGGCGATCCCGGTACCTAAGGCTTTGGCCGCCGCTTCTTTGGCAGCAAAACGTTTGGCTAAAAAGCGCGCGGGCTGTTTTAAAGCCGCACATTTAACCTGTTCTTCAGGAGTGAGGATCCGCGCCGCAAAGGCGCTACCACTACGGGTAAGCACCTTCTCAATGCGTTCAATCTCAGTAATGTCTGTGCCTAAGCCAACAATCATCGACAATTAACGACGCACGTTATCCATGATCGCTTTCATATCCGCGACCGCTTTGCTCAAACCATCAAACACCGCTCGGCCAACAATCGCATGACCAATGTTCAGCTCATAAATTTCAGGGATAGCAGCAATTGCCGCTACGTTGTGGTACGTCAACCCGTGTCCGGCATTGACCGTAATACCAAGATCGCTGGCGTAGGCTGCCGCTGCCGCGATTTTTTTCAATTCATTTTGCTGCTCTGTCTCATTAGAGGCTTCTGCATAATGCCCAGTGTGCAATTCAATAAAAGGCGCACCGCATGCTTTTGCTGCGTCAATTTGCTCACGATCGGCATCAATAAATAGAGAAACTTTAATTCCTGCAGTGGTCAATTTTTCGGTCGCGGCTTTCACTTTCTCTAACTGTCCCAGTACGTCTAGCCCCCCTTCAGTGGTCAGCTCTTCACGCTTTTCTGGTACCAAGCAAACAAATTCAGGCTGAGTGTTTAAAGCAATTTCGAGCATCTCATCGGTCACCGCCATCTCAAGGTTCATCCGCGTTTGCAAGGTTTCGCGCAAAATACGCACATCACGGTCTTGAATATGGCGACGATCTTCTCGCAGGTGAATGGTAATGCCATCCGCTCCCGCTCGCTCAGCGATCTCTGCCGCATGCACAGGATCAGGGTAACGGGTACCACGCGCGTTACGTAACGTGGCAACGTGGTCAATATTGACACCTAAAAGAATTGAGCTCATGTTTCTATACTCCGTGCTCTAGATAGCGTTGTTGGTCGGAATAACTCCCGACTTTTTAAAGGTTTGCCGCCAAGATACGGCTTTAAGGCGATACGTGTAAAGCGCTTTGCGGCTTGTAATTGATTTTTGGTGGTAAAGCGTCGCTCACTGATCGCAATCAGCTCATCGCCATAAAAGGTTAAATTATCGCGTCTTACCGATGCAATAAAGCCTTTTTGTTCACGATAACGATAGGTCATCGTCGGAGTGATTGGCTCACCGGTGCCCGCACAATGTAAAAAATCAACGCCATAGCCAAGAGAGGACAATAATGCCAGTTCGAAACGACGCAAAGCTGGCTCAGGATTATCACTTTGTGCTAACTCAGTCAGCGCAAACAAATAATCATGAAATAGGGCGGGACTGGGAACGTCATTCGCTAAGACCCGGCCAACCAATTCATTGACGTACATCGCCGAGTAGAGACTGATGCCACTTAAAGGAAGACCTAAGCTTATCGACTCAGCCTGACGTAATGTCTTCATGGTGCTGTTGCCAGACCATTTCAGCAATAGTGGAGTAAACGGCTGTAAAGCGCCTTTAAGCTGAGAGCGCTTGCCACGAGCCCCCTTCGCCATCAACGTTAATCGACCATACTCTTCACTAAATACATCTAAAATTAAGCTTGATTCGCTATAAGGACGGCGATTAAGGACAAAGCAACGCTGAAAACCATCAATCATAACGACACCAACCACTCCAATCAAAGTACAGCGTAGAAGGCCAAATGTACGATGCAAAGAGCCGCATAAAGCGACTCTGTCTTATTCGTTAAGCTCATTGTGGATCATCTTCTGGTGTGCCGTTTAACTCACCAGAAACGATTTATAAATCGTCAATATAGCCTAATGAACGTAAAGCTCGCTCATCATCAGCCCAACCAGATTTCACTTTGACCCAAGTTTCTAAATAGACTTTACGTCCAAACAACTCTTCCATATCGAGACGGGCTTCACGACCAATGGTTTTGATTTTCTCACCCTTTTTACCAATGACCATTTTTTTCTGGCCAATCCGTTCGACCAAAATCAGGGCATTAATATGGAAACCATCGGTTTCTGGGTTGTAATCAAAACGCTCAATCTCTACGGTAACCGAGTAAGGTAATTCTTCTCCCGTAAAGCGCATTAATTTCTCGCGGATAATTTCCGAAGCCATAAAACGCTGTGAACGATCGGTCACATACTCTTCAGGGAAATGGTGCGTTGCTTTCGGTAAATGATGACGAACATGCTGATGCAGCACATCAATATTTTTCCCCAACTTAGCCGAAATAGGCACAATATCGACAAAGTTCATCAAGCTGGAAAGATCCTGCATGTGTCGCATCACATCGTTACGATCTTTGACGTTATCGACCTTATTGATGCACAGCACGACCGGAAAATTGGCTTGACGCAGTTTATTGAGCACCATCTCATCATCGGCAGTCCAGTGCGTCCCATCCACCACAAACAGTACTAAATTGACATCACTGAGTGAGCTACTGGCAGCACGATTCATTAAACGGTTGATCGCCCGCTTTTCTTCAATGTGCAGCCCGGGAGTATCAACATAAACCGCTTGATAATCACCCTTGGTATCCACACCCATAATACGATGGCGAGTGGTCTGTGGTTTACGTGAGGTAATGGAAATTTTTTGCCCAAGAATATTATTTAACAGAGTCGATTTACCAACGTTAGGTCGACCAACAATAGCGATAAAACCACAGTGTTGGTTATCCGGTGATGAGCTCGGTTGTTGATCTGATGAAAAGTACGCATCAATATCGAATTCTTTATCAGCCATGGTTTAATTGCTCCAGAGCGGTTTCAGCCGCTGCTTGTTCGGCTTTACGTCGGCTAGTGCCTTTACCTATAACTGGTGTGGCAATGCCAGCAACATCACACGATACCGTAAACTCTTGGTTGTGTGCTTCCCCTTTAATATTAGTCACAATATAGATAGGGAGCGGGCTACGTTTACCTTGTAAAAACTCTTGTAAACGCGTTTTAGGATCTTTTTGCGATACGCCGGGTTTGATGGCATCCAATCTCGGCTGATACCAATTTAAGATAATCCCGCGCGCCATCTCAATGTCACTATCCAGATAAATCGCACCGATAATTGCTTCTACGGCATCAGCTAAAATTGAATCACGACGAAAACCGCCGCTTTTCAGCTCGCCTGGACCTAATTTTAAGTAATCTCCCAAGCCAAATTCTCGGCCTAACTCCGCAAGGGTATTTCCGCGTACGAGAGTAGCACGCATGCGGCTCATATCACCTTCATTGATCTTAGGAAAGCGACGATATAATTCGTCAGCAATGACAAAACTTAAAATTGAATCGCCCAGAAACTCAAGACGTTCATTGTGTTTACCATTGGCGCTACGATGAGTAAGCGCCAATTCCATAAACTCGGGATCATTAAATTGATAACCGAGTTTGGGTTCTAATCTACTAATTGGAGAATTCATGCTCTCTCGATGTGTTACGGGTCAGCGAAATGCTGACCTAATTAATGCCACCTATACGATTAAATCGCACTCCGGTTGGGATCCAAGCTGGCAAGATGCTATCTGCAGATCGTTCAAATTCAAAACTGATCCAAATAGCAACGGCTTTACCCACTAAGTTTTCTTCTGGTACAAAGCCCCAAAAACGGCTGTCAGCACTATTATCACGGTTATCACCCATCACAAAATAGTGTCCTTGTGGAACAATCCACTCATTAACACCCGCGCGAGGTTGATAATCTCGAATATTATCCATCCGTAACGGGTTAACTAAAATACTGTGCGCCTGCTGGCCCAACTGTTCATCCATCTGCATTAATGGAATATTATTCTGTACAAATTCGCTTTCAAGCACATTAGATAATTTCACCGTTTGGCAACGGGAATCTTGTTGAGTCTGAATGCAAATCTCTTTCGTAGGGCTGTAGCGAACAATATCGCCCGGCATGCCAACCACACGCTTAATATAGTCAATACTTGGGTTAGGTGGGTATTTAAACACCACCACATCGCCGCGCTCAGGCTTGCCAGTTTCCACTAATTGTGTGCGCCATACAGGATCTTTAAGGCCATAGGCGTATTTTTCAACCAGAATAAAATCCCCGACCAATAACGTTGGCATCATCGAGCCGGATGGGATTTGAAATGGTTCAAAAATAAACGAGCGTAATACTAAGACAAAAGCGATCACTGGAAAAATCGAGACCGCATTTTCTACCCACCAAGGTTGTGGCGCGATTTTGCTAACCACTGCCGCATCAATCCCATTGGTTTCGTTCTGCACTTGAGCTTGTTTTTGTAGACGTTTTTTTGACCACAGCCACTTTTCCAACGCCCAGATGATCCCGGTCACGAGAGTAACGATCACCAAAATGAGTGAAAATGTATTCGCCATTGACTTCCCTTATCTAAAAATACGAAAGTGAAAGGGCCAAGACCCTTTCACTTGAGAGCAAATGCTGAACGCACGAGTAAAAGATTAATCTTTACCTACGTGCAAGATAGCCAAGAACGCTTCTTGTGGTAACTCTACGTTACCAATCTGCTTCATGCGTTTCTTACCTTCTTTCTGCTTCTTCAACAGTTTTTTCTTACGGCTAATATCACCACCGTAACATTTCGCTAATACGTTTTTACGTAACTGCTTAACCGTTGAACGGGCAATAATATGGTTGCCAATCGCCGCTTGAATAGCGATATCAAACATCTGACGAGGAATGAACTCTTTCATTTTCTCGACCAACTGACGACCACGATTTTGAGCAAGATCTTTATGAGTGATGATCGCCAACGCATCGACTTTCTCTCCGTTAAGGAGTACATCGACTCGAACCATGCTCGATTCTTCAAAACGTTGAAAACCATAATCCAGTGATGCATAACCGCGTGATGTCGATTTCAAACGGTCAAAGAAGTCTAAAACCACTTCTGCCATAGGAATATCGTAGGTCAACGCTACTTGGTTACCATGATAAATCATATCCACCTGAGTACCGCGTTTTTCAACACACAAGGTAATAACACTACCTAGATAATCGGATGGCACTAAAATATTACAACGCGCAATCGGCTCACGAATCTCTTCTATGTCATTGATCGCCGGTAATTTAGCCGGACTATCAACGTAGAGTGTCTCTTTATCGGTTTTAAGCACTTCATAGACAACGGTTGGTGCCGTCGTGATCAAGTCCAGATCGTACTCACGTTCTAAACGCTCTTGGATGATCTCCATGTGCAGCATCCCTAAGAAGCCACAACGGAAACCAAACCCTAGCGCCGCAGACGTTTCTGGTTCATAAAACAGTGACGCATCATTGAGGCTCAATTTACCCAAAGCATCACGGAAGTTTTCATAATCATCCGATGAGACAGGGAAAAGTCCTGCGTAAACTTGTGGTTTTACTTTCTTAAAACCCGGTAACGGTTTTTCACTGCCATTCTTAGCAAGCGTTAACGTATCACCAACGGGAGCACCTAAGATATCTTTAATACCGCAGACGACCCAACCTACTTCACCACAACCCAACCCGTTAGTATCAACCTGCTTAGGAGTAAAGATACCAATTCGATCCACGCCCCAGATTTGGCCAGTGCTCATGACTTTGATCTTGTCGTTTTTCTTCAAGCTGCCATTTTTGATACGCACTAAAGAAACCACACCAAGGTAGTTATCAAACCAAGAGTCAATGATCAACGCCTGTAACGGTGCCTCAGGGTCCCCTTCTGGTGACGGTATTTGAGAAACAATTTTCTCTAATACATCATCGACACCTAAACCGGTTTTAGCGGAACAACGAACGGCATCAATGGCATCAATCCCAACAATGTCTTCGATCTCTTCTGCAACCCGCTCAGGCTCTGCAGCAGGTAGATCGATTTTATTGAGGATAGGAACGACTTCAAGATCCATTTCAATGGCTGTGTAACAGTTAGCCAAGGTTTGAGCTTCAACCCCTTGACCAGCATCCACCACCAACAGGGCACCTTCACAAGCGGCAAGAGAACGCGATACTTCATAAGAGAAGTCAACGTGTCCCGGAGTATCAATAAAGTTAAGCTGATAGGTTTGGCCATCTTTAGCGAGATAATCGAGTGTCACACTCTGCGCTTTGATGGTGATACCACGTTCACGCTCAAGATCCATGGAATCAAGAACTTGCTCTGACATTTCACGCGAGGTTAATCCGCCACAAACTTGGATTAATCGGTCAGATAACGTCGATTTACCATGGTCAATATGGGCGATGATCGAAAAGTTACGAATGTGCTTCATAGGCTTGGGATGACTAAACTCTTTGCTGATTAGGGAATAAGAAACGCCACCGAAGTGGCATTTCATTTAAGTTGGCCGATTCTACCCAATTTCGCTAGGCTTCGCACCATAATTTAGGCGATCGGCTCACCAAGGACACGTAGCAAGATCACCTGCTGTGATGAGTCATTTTCTAACTGAGTAGAAAAATATTTTGCGATCACAACACCTAAGCCCATAAACAGCAGTGCGCAAGCGATCACGATGCCTTCCGATGCTCCTAACAATGGCGCAAACCACAGTTCTCCCAATACCGCTCCCACAATCATCATCAATAATGGGACTAAGTAGACCAAGGCTGCCGACTGCAGCAGGCTTTTTTCGGGTAAACCAATCTCGACGATTTGTCCGATGGTGACTGGTTTATCAGTCACTAAGCGCCAAAATAAGGCTTTATTGCCTATCGCTTTTGAGACTATCCCCGTCCCACAGCTTTTAACCGAAGCACACTGGTTACAGCTGGTTTGCTGATCACAACTCAACGCAACGAGATAACCACTGGGTTGGGGCTTTACCTCAGTCACGGTGGCTAGCGCGGTCATCATGGTGAAACCTCAGTACGACTAAACGTGATCGACTGAGCAATACGCTGCGCGGTTGCTGGAGGGATATCACCGACCACAGAAATTTCATTGTCGCCATTAATCACACTGTGTAAGGTACGTCGACCTTGCCGAACCAACTGGCCTTTTAGTGAGTGATCATCACGAACGGAGACATACACAGAAAAATTAAACAGACCGTCGGAAAACATCTGGCTCTCGACTAAACGTTCCGTCATCGCCATCCGATAGCGATTTAGTTCAAGAGGTTGAAACCCATCAGGCTTCCAGCCCACGGTCCAAAAAGTTTGCTGAATATTGCCTTTAGGTAATGACAACACTTCAGGCAGTTGAACCTTATTCAGTCCAGACATCAGCGTAGCTAATTGATCATTAATCGAATAAGAAATGGTACGATACTGTTCAAGCACTTCTCCATCACGATCGACTAAATCGGCACGTAAAGGTAGCGAACTGTGCTCATCTATCCACAATACATAGGAATAGCGCAAACCATCTTTAGGGACAATCCGTAATACTTGGCAGGCGGCCCCAGCTTCACGAGCGCGCCCCATCTTAACAAAATCATAGTATTGACCAAGTTTAGCCACATCACTATTGAGCATCGGGATGGTTGGAGCGACCATCGTGCCGGATTCAATCGTAAAAGGATCAACACCCGGCTCGATGTAGCTGACTTCGTTACCACGGCGAATCACTTCTCGTACAGGACCGCTCAGATAAATTAAATGTGCAAACTGTTGGTCATCTTGCCGTGCGTGACGATACAGCAAAGGCTCGATGCTGTTTTTCTTCAGCAGAATATAAGAGAGTTCATAATTAAGATGCTGACTTGCGTCGTTCATCTGATGCAACAAAGCCTCTGCAGATAATTCCTCTGCAAAGGCCTGAGTTACATGCAAACTGAACAGTGCCAGCACACTGATCAGGATTTTTTTCATTCCACTACCGGTTCAGTTAGGTGAGTGTGAGGGGCTAGATTATCACTGTTTAATCTTAGCTGTAGTTCGTAATCTTGCAGTAACGCATTAATTCGCCGACGCTGCTCTTGCATGCTGGCTTCATTACTGGAGTGTCGATTGACAGAATCACGCGTCAAACTCACTGGCTCAGCACTGCCTGAAAATGGGATCGTCTGTAAAACCGGTATTTGATCATCTTGCGCGCCAACGGTATCGCTGCCACCGTATTGCTGAACACCGATAATCACCGCTAACGACACGCTAGCAGCAATCGCCACTTGTCCAAGCTGGCTAAGCCAAGCAGGTAATTGACGACGAGCTTTTTGCGCTGAAGGCTGATCCTCAAGTCGAGGCTCAGCTGATTCACTTGTTGTGACGGCGCTTAACCGAGTATGAGCTGGTTCATTTTCTAGAGCGAAAGCGACTCTTCCAGCAATATTCCATTCTGAACTCACGGGGGCATCGCCACGCATGACATCACCGATCAAGTGGTAGTTTTTCCACGTATCGAGACTTTCATTATCGTGAGCGATCGTTTGTAACAACGATTTATCGACCACTTCGCCATCCATAAGCGCTGAAAGCTTTTCTTTGTCAGCCATTATTTTCACCATGTTTATTGCTCATTATCGGTTACAAAAGCGGTTTAATCCGCTTTTCGACCGCTTCACGAGCACGGAAGATACGAGAACGCACCGTACCAACGGGGCAATCCATGACTTCGGCGATCTCTTCGTAGCTTAAACCTTCCAGCTCTCGCAACGTCATCGCAGTTTTTAAATCTTCAGGCAACGCCTCTATCGCATTAAACACCGCCTGCTTCAACTCTTTGGACAGCGTAATGTTTTCAGGGTTCGATATTTCTTTTAATGCATTGTTAGTTTCGTAAAATTCAGCGTCTTCAGCATCAATATCATTCGCGGGTGGCCGGCGGCTTTGAGCGACGATATGATTTTTCGCAGTATTGACAGCAATGCGATATAACCAAGTATAAAACGCACTCTCACCGCGAAACGTCGGAATCGCACGATACGCTTTAATAAACGCTTCTTGTGCGACATCGGGCACGTCTCCAGCGTTGCTCACATACCGCGAAATAAGATTGCACACCTTATTTTGGTATCTCAACACCAAAAGATTAAATGCCTGCTTATCTCCGTTCTGAACTCGCTCAATCAACACTTGATCGGTCAGCTGCTCGTTCATTCGAGCGGTTACTCCTATTGTTATCCCCCTACCTTCTCAGATATGGGCTCTAATTATGCAGAATGCTTGCTTGACACCACTGCTTACATGAGCACTATTGTGACTCAATTACACACAGAAAGTTCAATGCCAGGTAAAATTTTCCTTTACGCTGCGCATTATGCTGTAATGAACAACGGATACCTAAGTTAGATTACTTGAGGTATAGGCAGCAAGGTATAAAGATCTTAAAGGTTAGTCACGTGTACAACAAGTAAATACCTTGTCAGCTTTAGTTTAATTTCAAGTGGGCATGTTCCACTTAAAATTCAGGAAGTAAACCATCTTATGAACGACTCTCGAGAACATCAATGCGACGTATTGATAGTAGGTAGTGGCGCGGCAGGCTTATCTTTAGCGCTGCAAGTGGCCGAGCACTGTCATGTGATTGTATTGAGCAAAGGACCTCGTAGTGAAGGGGCGACCTATTACGCACAAGGCGGTATTGCGGCGGTGTTTGACGAATCCGATAGTATCGAATCTCATGTGCAAGACACGCTGATCGCTGGCGCAGGGATCTGCGACCAAGAGACGGTACAATTTATCGCCGAGCATGCCAAAGCGTGTGTTCAGTGGCTGATCGATGGCGGTGTTCCTTTTGATAGAGAAGAGAACGATCCCGCGGGGCAGCCACGTTACCATTTAACCCGCGAAGGTGGTCATAGCCATCGACGTATTTTGCACGCCGCTGACGCCACCGGCATGGCGATGCAAACCTCGCTGCAAGATAATATTCTCCATCATCCTAATATTCGCCTGTTTGAGCGCTACAATGCGCTCGATTTGATCACCGAAGATAAAATTGGTGGCGATGCGGATAAAGTGGTCGGGGCTTATGTCTGGAATCGTAACGATGAACACGTTGAGACGATTCGAGCTAAATTTGTTGTGCTCGCGACCGGCGGAGCATCAAAGGTATATCAATATACCTCAAATCCAGACGTCTCTTCGGGAGATGGTATCGCAATGGCATGGCGCGCAGGTTGCCGAGTCGCCAATCTGGAATTTAACCAATTTCATCCAACGTGTTTGTATCATCCAGAGGCTCGTAATTTCCTGCTTACCGAAGCACTGCGCGGTGAAGGCGCTTATTTGCGTCGCCCCGATGGCAGCCGCTTTATGACCGATTTTGATCCGCGGGCCGAACTAGCCCCACGGGATATCGTCGCTCGAGCCATCGACTATGAGATGAAACGCTTAGGCGCTGATTGTATGTATCTTGACATCAGCCATAAGCCTGCTGAGTTTATAGAGAAGCATTTTCCAACCATACATAGTCGACTGATGGATTTGGGCATTGATATGACCAAAGAACCGATCCCGATTGTCCCAGCGGCTCATTACACCTGTGGTGGTGTGGTTATCAATCAACAGGGCCAAACCGATCTTAAACAGTTGTATGCGATTGGTGAAGTCAGTTATACCGGTTTGCATGGTGCCAACCGCATGGCGTCTAACTCTTTGTTAGAGTGTGTGGTTTATGCTTGGTCTGCGGCGCAGGATATTTTACGTCAGCATCCTCAAGCCCAGATGCCGCCGTCACTACCTCATTGGGATGAAAGTAAAGTGACTTGCTCGGATGAAGAAGTCGTCATTCAACACAATTGGCATGAACTCCGTCTATTTATGTGGGATTACATGGGCATTGTTCGTACCGATAAACGCTTAGCACGAGCTTTACGACGCATTCAGTTATTGCAGCAAGAAACCCATGAATACTACAGTCATTTCCGAGTATCCAATAACCTCCTTGAGCTGCGTAACTTATTGCAGGTCGCAGAGCTCATGGTCCGCTGTGCGATGCAACGCAAAGAGAGCCGAGGGTTACACTACACGTTAGACTATCCGCAACCACTAGAAAAGAGTGGCCCAACCATTCTCTCACCAAGATGATAGCGTCAACGGGAGCCTGAGTGCTCCCGTTTTAAGCGCCCCAGCAACTGACGATAATCCGTTTCAGAACAGCTATCTCGCCATAAAAACACTGATCGCTGTCGACCATAAAAACGAATGAATAATCCTCGATATAATAACGATACACCTTGGTAGGAAAACTCTTGGTCTGCCCATCGCAGCCGTCCGGAAAAATCAATCTCGATCTCTTCTGACAAGGTGACTGGCAGCCAATCTAATAAAGGTGTCTTTAACCAATAACACAGAATAACCACTGCGGCCACGAGAGGGATGGGTGAAATTAATAATGCCCATATCAGCAGCATCAACAGACACCACGCGGTAATATGGGCAAACAGGGAAGGAGTTAAAGCAAGCTTAACGGACTTTGCTGAGATTATAAGCGACAATCTTGTCTACCATGGCAGCGTGACCGAGATTTTCTGAGCGACCATGCCCCATGATCCAAGTAAAAAGATCCGGATCATCGCACTCAAGTAAAGAGACAAAATCTTGCTGTTCTGATTCACTCAAGGCTTCAAAACACTCCTCGAAAAAGGGCATGACAACCACATCAAGCTCTAACATGCCACGACGGCATGCCCATTTCACTCGTGCTTTCTCTTGCGTAGTGTACATCGACTTTCCTCACCTTAGGTAGATTTTCAGCAAGTGTAACAAGCAACCCTCAATACAACTAGTAGCTTAGTCACAGTCCCTATTCAAGCTGACAAAAAACTTGATCCAGATTAACATAGTGAAAATCATTTCAGTTAGGTGAAGGATATGAGCTGGAAAAATACATTTACCCCTCTTTTAGTGACCGCCAACGACCGATTGCCTGAATTGATGGTGACCAATCTCGAACAATGGGCCGCAATCTACGTTTCAGGCATCGACAGTAAACCTTACTTACAAGGACAGCTCACCTGTAATGTGGTTGCATTACCTGCACAACAAATGGTTTACGGCGCCCACTGCGACGCGAAAGGCAAAGTATGGAGCGCTTTTCGTTTATTTCATCATCGAGATGGCTACGCCATGTTCCAACCCGCTTCAGCGGTTGACGTCGAATTACGAGAACTCAAAAAGTACGCGATTTTTTCTAAAGTGGCCATCGAGCAAAGCCAAGATGTCGCTTTAGGCCTGCTCGGGAAACAAGCTGAGCTGCGGCTCAACCAATTCAATGATTGTCGCGATGACGTACGCGTTTTAGAGCAAGGCACAGCGGTGAAAATCAGTGCTCAACGTTGGTTACTGTTAATTAAGCCTGATTCCGTAGAAGCATTACTGGAAAGCATGCCGGCCCAACGTGTCAACTCAGAGATCTGGACTCGTTTTGAAATTCAAGAAGCACTGCCGATCGTCACTCAAGACCAGCAAAATGAACATATCCCGCAAGCGTTAAACTTACAGGCTTTAGGTGGCATCAGTTTTAATAAAGGTTGCTATACCGGGCAAGAAACCGTAGCAAGAGCCAAATATCGTGGGATCAACAAACGGGCTTTATGTCTGGTCGCCGGTGATATCCATCAGCCGTTAAACGCCGATCAAAGCATAGAATTAGAGCGAGCGGTTGGTGATAACTGGCGCAGTGCTGGAGTGCTCATGGCTCATTACTCGTTTGCCGATCAACGTGCTATCGGGCTTATCGTTCTGCCTAATAACCTAGAGGCTGATACTCTGTTACGCATCAAGTCTCAGCCAGAGACACGTTGGACACTGCAACCTTTACCTTATTCACTGGATAATGCTTAAACCACTTTCAACCCCAATCATCCGCTATCTAGAGCAACAAGGAATCGATCATCAGCTGCTGCACCATCAGTCAGCCGCAATCAGCATCGAAGATGCCGCACATCAGCGCGGCATCCATCCCAGTCAAATGGTCAAATGTCTTTTATTGCGCGACATGAGTAACCGCTTAGCTTTAGCTTGTGTACCAGGTGATCGCTCTGTCGACCCTAAGCTAGTTCGCAAAATATTGGATTGGCGAAGAATGACTTGTGTCGACCGATCTCAAGTTGAAGCGTTAACAGGCTATACGATAGGGACCGTCACTCCATTATGCTTGAGCCTATCGCTGCCGATTATTTTTGATTATTCATTAATGCAACGCACGCTGGTAACCATCAGCAGTGGCTCAGCGTATGCTGGGATAGCGTTAGCACTGAATGACTTAGTGAAATTATGTCAACCTCAATTTGCAGATATTGTTCGCGATTAGCGCTATTCATGGTCAAAATAGTGTGATCACAGCTAAATTATTCAGTGTATCCACGTGAATATTAAATCACTTTTCAATCATAAATAGTTAATGGTGTGATTTTCAGTTACCCTAATTTTACTGATGAAGGTCAGTCCGTTCACTTGATATCAAAGTACCGATTAAGTGTTCGGTAGCATCGTCAGTAAAAAGTGATTAGCAGGGTTTGCCTGTAACTCGCTTTGTGTGTAATGCATCTGTGATTATTTAGCCCGCAACCTTGCGGGCGTTTTTTACAAAAAAATCACTCACCTATCACTCGTTTTTATTTTCTTCCGCTATTCTTATTACTGTCATATTCATTTGGCTCAATAGGTGCCACAAAAAATCATTACTGCTGTCGATACCTAAACCATGGTCTATCCTATCGCCAAATGATCATCAACCGAAACGGGATAGGTAGTACGGCAAATTATTAAACTCGTCAGTCAATGCAGTAAGTATAGCTGCCTTCATCACACTATTTTTCTGTGATTTAACTTATACTTACTAACATGGAAACAAAGAAAGGATCGAAATATGAGACTGTTTAAGCGCTATACACCCAGTATGATTGCTAAGCACGTAAGTCGTCTTTTTAAAGGAAGAATCTATATCTACGGTGTCGGTCGATTTGAGTTTGACCATGGAAAACTGATTTTACCTGAACGTGCTGAACAACGACATTTCCAGACCGTCAATGAGGTCAACCAAGAAATCCGTCGCTTACGTTGTGCTTACGCTTAATTCACTCATTACCTCATTCATCGAAAAAGGGTTGGCTCTAAGGCCAACCCTTTTTTTATGCGTCATCGACACGCGAAACTATGGTTCAGTGAACCAATTGGCTAACTCAATGGATTATAATCACGGTGATAATCCGTATGAAGGCCCTGAGCGATTTTAGGTAGTTCACCTTTTAAACCAAGCGCATGCATCATCATCATCTGCTTCCCTCCGGGAAGCTGACTCGCCAAATGCATGCCCATACCACGCAGCCATTTCTTGGCAGGATGACTCCCAGAAAATAATTCTTTAAAACCTTGCATACTAGCAAGCATTTTGGCGGCTTCTGCTTTACGCCAGCGTTCGTAAGGTCGTAAATGGCGATGATGACCAATATCAAATCCTTGCTGCCAAGTCGTCAGTATATGCTCAGCTAAACTCGCCGCATCAAGTAGCCCCAAATTAACGCCCTGCCCAGCCAGAGGATGAATAGTATGCGCCGCATCACCCACTAATGCGATACGCGACCTAGCAAAATCACGAGCATAACGCGCCGTCAAAGGAATCGCATGTCGTATTCCGACGATTTCACACCGCCCAAGACGAGCGTCAAACTCAACCGTCAGTGCTTTATTAAATTCCAGATCATCTAGCGCCATCAATTGCTGCGCACGACTCGCTTCGGTTGACCACACAATCGAACTCATGTGCTCTTCACTCATCGGCAAGAAGGCTAACGGTCCTTGCGGGGTGAAAATTTGTCGAGCCATCGCCTGATGCGCCAGCTCAGTACGCACGTTAGCAACCACAGCATGATGCCCGTAATCCCAATACGTTAAGGGGATGTCGACTTGGCGACGCACCCAAGAGTGAGCCCCATCCGCACCCACGACCAGTTTCGCGGTCAACGCGTGGCCATCACTGAGAGTCAGCCACGCTTCATTCTCGCCAATAGCCAATTGTTGGCAATTGGCTGGCATATATAAACTGACATTGGCTTGTTTTTTTACTTCATCCAGCAGTGCCAACTGAATGACTCTATTTTCAACAATATGTCCAAGGTTGGGCTGGTTAATCTGCTGCGCAGAAAACGCTATCCGAGCGAAGCTATCTTGCTCCCACACTTCCATACCCAAGTAAGGCTTCGCTCGACGAGCGAGGATACCCGACCACACGCCAAGGTTTTTCAATACCGTTTCACTCGCGCGGCTCAAAGCAGACACTCGAACGTCTGGCAAAGCATCAAGCTGAGTGTCGGGGGCTTTACTTTCAATGATCGCGATTCTCAAATCGGAATCTTTTAGCGCTGCCGCAAGTGTTAACCCAACCATACCGCCACCGACGATGGCAATATCCACACTTTGCATCATATTCATTACCTTTATCCTAAAGTGCGATTGAGCAAGGGGGTTTTTAGCAAGGGAAGCATTTCCATCGCCATTAATCCCAGGTTACGTCCCACTCGTAATGTCAGCCAATCATTAGAAAATAGATGAACTAATGTCGACGTTAATTGAATCGTTGCTTGTCGATCCGTTTCACGGCGCTGACGAAACGTCGCTAATTGACGATAGTCCCCCATCAACCGAGTATCTTCTTCGCTAAGCACTTGCGCCAGCGTGGCAATATCTCGGATCCCCAAATTAAAACCTTGCCCGGCAATCGGATGCAGCGTTTGCGCCGCATTACCAATGGTGACAAATCGATGCGCGATAGTCTGGGGATGATAACGTAGGAGTAATGGGTAGGTAGAACGCTGTCCAACCTGTAAAAATCGTCCCAAACGCCAACCAAACGTCGCTTGTAATTGGGTAAGAAACTCACTGTCTGAGACATGCTGCATCCGTTCAGCTTGCTCGGCAGATAAGCACCAGACTAACGATAAACGATTATCACTCATGGGTAATAGCGCTAAAGGCCCAGATGAAGTAAAACGTTCAAAGGCTCGTCCCTGATGTGCCTGATCAGAAAGTACATTGGCAATTAAGGCCACCTGTTCAAAATCATGCTCTTGGCGAACGAATCCTATTTGGGAACTAGATGTCGACAGCGCACCATCGGCGGCAACCAATAACTTGCCTACAATTCTCTGCTGATCAGATAAGGTCACGCTAACCTGTTCCGACGTCCGCTCAACATGCTCAACGCTGAGCGGACAATAGTAAGTTATATTATCGCAGGCGTTAATTTTCTCAGCGTACTGTTGACCGACTTTAGACAGTTCCACAACATACCCTAAAGCATCTAAACCAAGATGGGCAGAATCGAAGTTAACCATCCCAGCATGAGAGCGGTCAGAAACGTGGATCTGGGAGATTGGTGTTGCAAAAGGATATAAGCTGTCCCACACCCCCCAGTTTTTTAATAATTCTACCGTGCCATGAGCCAATGCAATCGAGCGAGAATCAAACCCAGGATGTGCATGATGGTCGGTTTGAAACGGTTCGATGATGGCGATCGATAGGGGCTGCTGACTTAACGCATTCAGCGCTAATGCCAATGTCGAACCCGCCATTGCACCACCAGCAATAATCACATCAAAAGATTGCAGCTCTCTCACAGCTCCCTCACTTAATGCACAATAGGTTTGGTATCAGGATTCACGGTCCCTTTAAACTCGATGTACAACATAAACACACACGCTTTGATATGTTCAATCACATGCTCAAGTAACTGCGCTTGCTGATCGAGGTCATCCTCTTCATCAATACCTAATTTTGCAATCTCTTCTAAATCTTGCAGTGCTTCTTTGGCATGTGCAGATAAACCGGACATCGTAACGGCCATTAAACCCAGTCCAGAAATGAAGTGATTAACCCAATCAGCGACGCCATCCGCAAACTGAAATAAGGCATTCGTATCATCGGTGATCGGTACCAACAAGGTTAACTTAAAATCGTCACTGGCGAGCTCGGCTTGAGTCGCTAACAGTAACTGTTTCGCTTTTTCTAATGCGCTCGTCGGCCAGCCCATGCCATCATTGGTATAATCAAAAAGCAGCGGCTGCCAGCTTTGATCGTTCAAAGTTAAGCCTCCGGCTAACATCCCTGCGATCAAACCATGCAGTTCAGCTGGATTTATCGCTAACGATGCCGCTTGGAGTTCGCTGGCTAGTTGGTTATAACTGGGAAACGTTGTATCGCTCATGGTCACTTCATCATGGTAAATAATTGCCATCCTATCACTTCAAGGTCATCGGGAAAATCCTCAGTGTAGGGTTTGTGCTTCGCTTTAACGCAAATTGGTTAATAAGTCGGTGTTTGCTTTACCAATTACTATTTATCCACGTGAAAAGCTTGAATCTTGTGACCACTTTACCTATAGTTTGCCCCTCGATGGTTGCTCAGATAGAATCATCATTAGTTACGCGAATAGAGTTCACTTATCATGAGTAATCAAGCGGTTGACGTTGAAATTTTAGGCAAAACAACGCGTGTCAATTGTCCCTCTGGACAAGAAGCATCGTTAATACGTGCCGCACAAGATCTCGATCAACGATTGAAAGATATGGCTGAACGTACTAAGGTAACTAATGAGGTTAAGCTACTTACCATTGCCGCTCTCAATATCTGCTATGAGCTACAAACGGAACGGCAAAAGCAGAATGAACAACAGCAACAAATCAGTGAGCGAGTGGAAGAGCTGACTGCATCGCTACAAGCAGTACTCAATAAAGTACCACACGGATAGTGTTATTTTTATCTGCACAAGTTTTACCCTGGAGTGTTTGTCAGAGGATGTACGTCCCTGAGCCGATAAGCAACACATAAGGGTTGGTACTTGGTCACTATTGAGCAGGCTCGGCTTGTACCGAGAAGCCTACGGTAGCCATTGCTAATCCGCCTTGAACCAGCTGGTTCAAGGGCCACAGTCCTCAACGGCACTCTGGGGTTCCTAATGTTACACACCCGTCAACAGCTGCGTGGATTGATTCGTCAACGACGCAATCAACTGTCTCAGGCCGAGCAGCAACAAGCCAGTCAAGCCTTAATCCAACGCTTTATCGAGCTTCCTGAAGCGCAAACAAGCCAGCATATTGCCCTATATCTGGCTACTGATGGCGAATTAAATACTCAACCTCTGATTGAATGGTTATGGGCCCAAGGTAAATATGTTTATCTACCGGTATTGCACCCATTTTCTCCCGGTCACCTTCTTTTTTTACGTTATCAACCGACCACGCCCATGGTGCGTAATCGTTTTGCGATTCTTGAGCCGCGACTCAATCAACAGCTGATTCAACCACTGAAACAGCTGGATCTGATTTGCACCCCGTTAGTAGCCTTTGATGCTCATGGTCAACGCTTAGGGATGGGCGGAGGATATTATGATCGCACTCTCGCTAATTGGTTTGTAACTGGGCAAGGAGCCACACCGATTGGTCTTGCGCATGACTGCCAATATCTAGAGCAATTACCTCACGAAAGTTGGGATGTCCCATTACCTAAAATCGTCACTCCCACCCGACTTTGGCAGTGGAAAGCGTGATCAGCGTAAACATAAACGACTCGATAGTTGCCTTCTCTCAGTACAGCTGAACACCATTTGAGTATATAATCTCGCCCTTATTCCCCCTTTATGGTTAATGTATTGGCAGGGTTACTTGTTCAATACCAATCAACATTCAATGACTCACAATCAGGAGATAGGCATGACTCAAGATGAAATGAAAAAAGCCGCCGGCTGGGCTGCACTTAACTATGTCAAAAAAGGCAGTATTGTTGGTGTCGGTACAGGCTCAACTGTTAATCACTTCATCGATGCCTTAGGCTCTATTAAGGATGATATTCAAGGCGCAGTCTCGAGCTCATTGGCTTCAACAGAAAAACTCCAAGCACTTGGTATCAAAGTTTATGACTGTAATGACATTGAAGCATTAGATGTTTACGTGGATGGGGCTGATGAAATCAACGCTCAACGCGAAATGATTAAGGGCGGTGGTGCGGCCTTAACGCGAGAAAAAATTGTTGCAGCGATTGCTAAACAATTTATCTGTATCGTCGATGGCAGCAAAGCTGTTCCCGTGCTAGGGAAATTTCCACTGCCAGTTGAAGTTATCCCAATGGCACGTAGCTACGTTAGCCGTGAATTAAGCAAATTGGGTGGAAAACCTGTCTATCGTGAAGGGGTGATTACTGATAACGGCAATATTATTTTGGATGTGCACGATCTGCACATTACTCAAGCCAAAGCGCTGGAAGATAAAATTAACTCGATTACCGGCGTCGTGACCAATGGTTTATTTGCCCATCGCGGTGCCGATGTGGTGATCACGGGAACCGAGCAAGGTGCCAAAATCGAAGAATAAAATTGAGAAAATCACCACCTTTTTGGTTATTTGATTACAAACGGCACCTTGTGTGCCGTTTTTATTGCTTTTCATTAAAGAATATTCTCGCTTATTCCGTAATTTTCTTACCCAAACCGGAAAATATTTGTTAGTTTATTGGAGCAAAGACACACAAGGAAAACGTTTGCGTTGAATAAAACAAGTCCAATAATTGACGTTTGATACCCAAACCATTTGAAAAATAGCTCTATGACCGATTTATCACGCAATCATCAACAACGTGAAGCGGTGACTTCAAACGGAATGGGGATACTTGTGGTTCACTCAATAAGCCCATTTCCCATATTTAAGGACGAGTATCATGGCCAAAGTTTCACTAGAAAAAGATAAAATTAAAATCTTACTGCTGGAAGGATTACACCCTTCCACCGTCGAAGTTTTACAAGCTGCTGGTTACAGCAATATTGAATATCACAAAGGTTCGCTCGAAGAAGCCGAGCTACTGGAAGCCGTCAAAGACGTCCATTTTATCGGTATTCGCTCGCGAACCAATCTCACCGAGTCGGTGATTAACGCCGCTAATAAGCTGGTTGCTATCGGTTGTTTTTGTATTGGCACCAACCAAGTTAATTTAAAGGCCGCAGCCCAACGTGGTATTCCGGTATTTAATGCTCCCTTTTCTAACACACGCAGTGTGGCCGAATTGGTTTTAGGCGAAATCCTCTTGTTGTTGCGCGGTATCCCAGAGAAAAATGCTTTGGCTCATCGTGGCATCTGGAAAAAAAGTGCCGACAATTCCTATGAAGCGCGCGGTAAACGCTTAGGGATTATTGGTTATGGTCATATTGGTACTCAGCTCGGAATTATTGCTGAAAACCTCGGTATGCATGTCTATTTCTATGACATTGAGAATAAACTCTCTTTGGGCAATGCCACTCAAGTACATACCATGAGTGAGCTACTCAATAAGTGTGATGTTATCTCTTTGCATGTCCCAGAAACGCCGGAAACCAAAAATATGATGGGCGTAGAAGAGTTCGCCCGCATGAAACCAGGCGCTATATTTATCAACGCAGCTCGGGGTACCGTGGTTGATATTCCGGCACTGTGTGGCGCTCTTGAATCTGGCCATATTGCCGGAGCCGCGATTGATGTTTTCCCAACGGAGCCGGCGTCAAACAAAGAACGCTTTGAGTCACCACTCACTGCATTTGATAATGTCCTTCTTACCCCACACGTTGGCGGTTCAACTCAAGAAGCGCAAGAAAACATTGGTATCGAAGTCGCTGGTAAGCTCACCAAATACTCAGATAACGGCTCAACCCTATCGAGTGTTAACTTCCCTGAAGTATCACTACCTCAGCATCGTGATTGTTCTCGTTTATTGCATATCCATGAGAATCGCCCCGGTATCCTAACCCAAATCAACACCATTTTTGCCCAAGATGGGATCAATATTGCCGCGCAATATTTACAAACTAGCGCCAATATTGGCTATGTGGTTATCGATGTCGAAACGGCACGCTCGGAAGAAGCCTTAATCAAGCTTAAGGCTATCGATGGCACCATTCGTGCGCGTATTCTTCATTAATCGAACCATACAACGAAAAAACCAGCCGAGGCTGGTTTTTTCGTTTTTAGCTTGCCTTAACCGCGCAGCGCTCGCTCGCCACGAGTCATGCCAACCACACCGCTTCGCGCCACTTCAATCACTTCCGTGACTTCGGTGATCGCCGCGATAAAGGCGTCCAATTTATCGCTGGTTCCGGTTAATTGAACCGTATATTGCGCAGCAGTCACATCAACAATCTGACCACGAAAGATATCAGCCGTGCGCTTAACTTCAGCCCGAGCAAAACCGCTGGCTTTGACTTTAACCAACATCAATTCACGCTCGATATGCTCAAACTCCGAGACTTCTTGCACTTTCAAAACATCGATCAATTTATGCAGTTGCTTTTGAATCTGCTCTAACTGCATCTGATCCGATTTCGTGGTGATGTTCAAACGCGACAATGTTGCATCATCTGTGGGCGAGACGTTTAACGTTTCAATGTTATAACCACGCTGAGAGAACAAGCCAACCACACGAGAAAGCGCACCAGGCTGGTTCTCTAACAGTAAGGAAATGATATATCTCATTTTAGGTTCTCTCCGTTCTGCTTAACCACATTTTATCCATGCCTTCACCCTTAATTTGCATTGGGTAAACATGCTCGGTCTCATCAACGTTAATATCAACAAACACTAAACGATCTTTCATCGCGAGCGCTTTAGCCAGTCCTGATTCCAGTTCATCAGGAGATGAAATGCGCATCCCAACATGGCCATACGCTTCCGCTATCGCGGCAAAATCAGGGACTGAACTCATGTAAGAGTTAGAGTAGCGGCCTTGATAAATAATATCTTGCCACTGTTTGACCATGCCTAAAAAACGGTTATTGAGGTTGATGATCTTGACCGGAATACCATACTGCAATGCGGTAGAAAGCTCTTGGATATTCATTTGAATACTGCCATCACCCGTCACCACCACCACTTCTTCCTCTGGAAGCGCAAACTTAACACCAAGCGCCGCGGGTAAACCAAACCCCATCGTGCCAAGACCACCAGAGTTAATCCAGCGACGCGGCTTATCAAATGGATAGTAAAGCGCAGCAAACATTTGATGCTGACCAACATCAGAGGCTACATAAGCATTGCCTTCGGTAAGCCGAAATAAACTTTCGATCACTTGCTGAGGTTTGATACGTTCGGCAGAAGTTTCATAGCGTAAACATTGACGCTCTCGCCACTGCTCTATCTCTTGCCACCACAAGGCCAATGCTTGATGATCATTAGCTTCTTCTTGCTCGTGCAATAATTTGAGCATGGTCGTTAAAACTTGTTCAGCTGAGCCGACGATCGGTAAATCAACTTTGACATTTTTTGAGATAGAAGATGGATCAATATCGATATGCATGATCTTGGCATTGGGACAATATTTTTCCAAATTATTCGTCGTACGATCATCAAACCGAACTCCGACCCCAAAAATTAAATCCGCATGATGCATCGCCATATTGGCTTCATACAAACCATGCATACCCAACATGCCTAAACTATTTTTATGGGTACCAGGAAAAGCGCCCAATCCCATCAATGTACTGACCACAGGAAGATTGAGCTGTTCGGCTAAGGCTCTGATAGGTTTATCGGCTTGTGAAATGATCGCCCCACCACCGATATACAGTACCGGTTTTTTAGCAGCGAGCAGCGCTTTCAAGGCTTTTTTAATCTGCCCTTTATGACCAGCAGTCGTTGGGTTATAGGAGCGTAGATGGATAGAATCTGGGTATTGATAGGGTAATTTAACCAAAGGGTTCATTACATCTTTGGGAATATCAATCACCACAGGACCAGGACGTCCAGTGGCAGCGATGTAAAACGCTTTTTTGATCGTTTCTGGGATATCTTGCGCTTTTTTAACTAAAAAACTGTGTTTTACAATCGGCCTTGACACACCAACAATGTCACACTCCTGAAAAGCATCATTACCAATTAAATTGGTGGCAACGTTACCAGAGATAACAATCATTGGAATGGAATCCATATACGCGGTGGCAATACCGGTGATGGTATTGGTCGCACCAGGTCCAGAGCAGACCAATACCACTCCCGTCTTTCCTGTGGCTCGAGCATAACCATCCGCCATGTGCGTGGCGGCTTGTTCGTGCCGAACCAATACATGCTTAATTTGATCAGCTTTGAGATGTAATGCATCGTAAATATCTAATACGGAACCACCGGGATAGCCAAAAATCTGCTCCACCCCTTCTTCTATCAGCGATTGCACGACCATTTCAGCGCCAGATAACATCGCTCTATTGGGTAATTCTGCCATTTTCTTCTCCTTGACCAATCTTCTACACCGGGTCAGTGCATAAAGCTGGTTTTACATAGTCTAGGGCTTATTTGTAGCCTGATGTGGAAGCCTTCCGCTTTCCGCTATGTCCCGCACCGGTCATAACAAGTGCTAAGGTAACGCAACAACTGTAACGGTTTATTTTCATTAGGTCTAATGGCATAAAACGCCAGCAAACAATAAGATAAGGTAAATAAATGTATAAAAGGCGCTCAATGTTGAATTTATCATCATACACAGAGTAGAGAGGCAGAAAGGGGATAAAAAACAGAGTAATATTTTGTTACGTTAGTCCATCGCTCTCTTCTTGATGCAGCAATACATCCAGATTCACACGCGAACGCCACGCAAAATGGTTTAAAGCACTAGAAAACGTAGTCAATCAAAATACAGTGGCTATAAGCTATCATTACTTCCGCCCCTGTCATCGAGCGATCGGGGCGGAGAACATTCTGGCTTAACGGATAATCATATCGCGTAACAAGGCGTTTGAGAATTTACTCTTTTGATTTATCACGATACATGTCTTCAATTTCGTGTTGATAGCGATCATTAATCACTTTACGACGCAGTTTCTGGGTTGGGGTTAATTCACCTTCATCCATAGAAAAGGCTTTAGGCAGCAGTTTAAACTGTTTTACCTGCTCAAATTTAGCCAAGCCTTGTTGTAAATCATGAACTCGTTTTTCGAACATTTCCAACACTTGGCTATGTTTGATCAGTTCAAGACGATCGTGATACTTAATATTTAATTCTTTCGCGTAGCTCTCCAGTGTATCAAAACACGGAACAATCAATGCAGAAACAAACTTACGCGTATCAGCGATTACGGCAATTTGTTCAATAAAATGATCTTTGCCTATCGTGCCTTCAACAAGCTGAGGTGCAATGTATTTACCATTCGAGGTTTTCATTAACTCTTTAATGCGATCGGTAATAAAAACGTTACCGTATTCATCAATATGTCCAGCATCACCAGTTTTTAAAAAGCCTTGTTCATCAAAACTATTCGCGGTTTCTTGCGGCATTTTGTAATAACCACGCATCACCATCGGCCCGCGAACCAAAATTTCATTATTTTCACCAATTTTAAGCTGCACATTCGGCATACTGATACCAATAGAATCAGGATTAAACTGGTGATCGTTCCAACAAGAGACGGTGGCAGTGGTTTCCGTCATGCCATAACCCAATTTGACATTGATGCCAATCGCATGGAAAAAGCGTCCGATCGTTTCATCCAATTTTGCGCCACCACATGGCATAAAATGGATTCGTCCGCCCAATAAAGCTCTTAACTTAACCAACACCAATTTATCCGCAAGCTGATAGCTACGCACTAACAACCATGACGGTTGACGATTCTCTTGACGACATAAGGCCATTTTGGCTCCCATGTTGACCGCCCAAGTAAACAAGGCTTTGCGATGAAATGGCGCTTTCGCGACTTTTTCATGGATAGCAGAGAAAATCTTTTCGTAAAAACGCGGCACAGCACACATCACGGTAGGGCGCACCTCACTCAATGCCTCACGGACTTGAGATACCTCTTGCAAATAAACGTTGGTCGCTCCTTTATACAAAACATAGCAACTCCACGCGCGCTCAAAGACATGCGAAAGTGGTAAGAAACACAAAGAGATGTCCTGATCAGAAAGAGTTAACCGTTGATCATGCCCTTCTAATTGAGCACCAATGTTACGGTAATCAAGCATCACCCCTTTAGGTTGTCCGGTCGTGCCTGATGTATAAATTAGGGTATAAAGATCATCATAGTTAGCCTTTGCGATACGTGCCGATAGCTCAGCTTGCTGAGCAGTAGAACCTTGAGCAATAAAATCACTCCAAGTAAAAGCATGGCAAAAACCCTGTAAATCAATGTCATCACTCATGGCGATGATCAATTGTAAGGTCTCACATTGTTCAAAAATAGCGAGAGCCACATCATACTGTGCTTGCTCACCGACAAATAATACTTTGGCATCTGCGTTGTGCAAAATGTAAGCACACTGCTCTGGTGTATTGGTGGGGTAAATCGGCACCGTCACCAATCTTGCTTGCAAGGCAGCAAAATCGGCAATTGTCCATCGTGGCATGTTGGGGGAACAAATTGCGACTTTATCTTGAACATCCAAACCTAACGATAATAATGCTAAGGACAGTTGATCCATTTGTTGACCAAATTGATGCCAAGTAATGTCCTGCCACGCTTTATCCACTTTATGCTGTAATGCAATACGATTGCCACCGCGCGAAATTTGCTCACGAATACAGTTAACGATATGAAAATCTAAATTGACCATGTCTCTTACCTATGGCTTACACTTGTAAGCTATTTTTTGAGCGAACAAGTGTACATTTAACCGTTCAAAAGACAATGGCACGGTATCAAACTTTTACGAAAAGATTGTCTCTTAAAACAAAAAGAACTTCAGGTTAAGGCTTTCCCTAACCTGAAGTTCACGCCACGCCAATATTATTTACGACAAGGCAACGACATTGCCACAAGTCATCATTAATTGGTCACGTAACCAAATATGGCCTTTGTCTTTTTCACTTGATTCGTGCCAACTTAAATAACCGCTGATACTTGCATGATCAAATGGAAAATCTAGAATTTGCAACTGCTCTTTATTCGCTGCGTGTTCAACGACCCAACGTGGAGCAATCGTCACAAGTTCAGATTGACCAACGACATAAAGTACATTGCTCAAGCTGGTTCCTTCGTAGTTTGCTTGGCAATCTAATTCACGATATGCCTGCTCAGAAAAACTGCGTTGACCATGAACTTTTGACAGCTTAGCGTGTTGTTCACTCGCCAGTAACTCACGAGTGATCGATCCTTGAATTCGTGGATGAGATTTGGCAGCGACCACCACTAACTCATCTTGGAATATTTCGGTACTGGAAAAACCTTGTTCATCAAATCGGGCGTAGTCAATAACAAAATCAATCTCTTGATAACGCATGCGCTCAGCTAATTGACGATCAAACTCCGCATCAAGATGCAATTGAACGTGAGGCGCTTGCTCATGAATGGTCGCCATAATTTGTGGTGCAAAACGAATATCACAAGGACTACAAATCGCTAGTTTGAATAAACGAGTCGAGGTCAGAGGAGAAAACACCGAGCTTGGTAATTCATTACGAATGAGTTGTAGTGCTTGGCGAATCGGGCCAAACAACTGACGAGCACGTGGTGTGGGTTGAATCCCTCGTCCTTGGCGCATAAACAGTTCGTCATTAAACATCACTTTTAAACGCGCAACCGCATTGCTCACTGCAGGTTGAGACATGCCTAAATTATGGGCAGCTCGAGTAATATTTTGCTCTTGCATCACCGCATCGAACACAGTGAGTAAATTTAAATCAACGCTACGCAGAGTGCTTTCCATACGGTAACTCGCAATTGCGCTCATTGGATCTTTTTTGTTAAGCATAAAGTACGCCTCTTTTTTATTATCATCTACCTCAAATTTCACCGCAATGAGTGGTAACCCATCTCAAGCAAAAAAAGAATGCAGAAGTATTTATTACCCAGATAATTTCTGGTGAGACCTACTATCAACGATTCATTTAACTAATAGCAATAGTATTGAGAAAAAGTCAGTAAATTTTACCACAAGCAAATAAACCACCTTTAATTTCAATTGGTTAGTTTTTTATAAAAAAAGATAAAGTTTATTTTCCGGTGTTTTTTATAAAACATTGACCTCGCGAATACTTTAAGACGTAAACAAAAACTAATATTCACACGACAAATATCATTCGATGTAAGAATAATTTAGTGAATTAATTTAACGCGGCATAATTAGGGAAATCGACTTGCTTCCAAAGCTGTTGTGATAATTCCGAGTGACAAGCCCAGTTTCCGTTAAGCAACCAGTCAACGATTGCCCCCGCCACATCGGGGTAATGTACGCGCTCAATGTCTTGTTCATTCAGCCATTCACTGATCACAAAAGCATCCAATGAGTTCATGCTCGCTGCAAGTCCAAGCAACTCTAAAGTGGCCACATTGCTTTGTTGTTCAAATTGACCGATTAATGGCTTTAACAGGAGCTTTTTTCCTAACGATAAGGCTTCAGAAGGTAATTCAAACCCACCATTAGCGATAACACCTGAACAACGGTGTAAATCAATCTGAAATGATTGGTGAGACAATGGCTTTAAATGCAGATTATCAACTTGCAGGCTCTGCTCAATCGCTGGGTGATAGCAGATAAAAGATTGGTGAGTAAAGCGGGTCAATAATTCACACACTTGTTCCAAGTCTTCAAAAGGCAAATAAACCAAGATAAATCCCTGATTAGTAATCGATTGATTTGACGAATGAATGATCGGCGGCAAAATAGGTTGATTGAAGTGGTACCAATGCAAAGCGAGATAATAATTAGCCGGAGAAAAATGCTGCATGATCGATTTGTCCAACCAACTGGCTCCTTTAATAGGTACTGAATAACGAAACGCATTCTGGTGACTTAAGCTAATAGACGTAATCCCTTGTTGTTTCGCCGCCCAAGCCGTCACTGGTTCAAAATCGTTGATCACTAAATCATAGCCACTTAAATCAAGGTTTGTTACCTCTTGGTAATATCGTCCAAGACGATTCGCGCAAAGCGTCTTTAAGTAACTCACCTTTCCTCGCCGAGAAATAAAAGTCAAACCATGCCGTGTCTGATAATGACCAAAACACTCCATCGAAAAATAGTGTTGGGCATCTCGACCAGAAAACAAGAAGTCGACTTCGATATGGCGTTGCTTAAAGGCATTGCTCATCGCGCGTGCGCGAGCAATATGCCCATTTCCCGTTCCTTGGACACCATAAAGTATTTTCATAATAATGCCCCCTCGAGAATAATCATCGCTATCACAGCCGAGCCATACCCCAACAACGCACCAGCGACGACATCTGTAAAAAAATGAACGCCTAATACAATACGCGAACTACCGATCAATCCTGCCCAAATCAGAGCAGCAGGATAAAGACTCGGGTAAAACTGCCCTATCAATGTCGCCATTAAAAAAGCGGCGGCGGTGTGGCCTGAGGGTAAGCTGTAACGATCAGAGGGAGTAATAGAGGCGGTAAAACAAGGCGAATAGTCTTGTGGTCTACGTCGCTGAACCGCATTTTTCACCACCCAATAAATAGGTAATTCGATGGCAAAAGCCGCCATACCAATAATGAAAAATTGACTACCATGATTCCTATCAAGCCCCCAAGCCAATAAGCCTAATATTAAATAAAGATGGCCATCTCCCGTATGAGAGACCGCCTTACTTACATTCGTTAAGGATGAAGTCGCTTGATGTCGTAAACAATAGGTCGATAAAGCTAAATCTAACTTAATCAGTGGTTCAATGGTGCGCATGCTCTATTCCTTGCTTAATCTACTCAATGTTTATTGAGCATAGGTAAGGCAAATGACAACACCGTGATCCTTTGTTTGAAAATAGATGACAGACCGACCTCACTCTAATCGCTTAATATCACCGTTAATCAATAAAAATAGATTTAGGGGTTGACGAGTTCAGTGGAGTGCGGTACTAATTTGTTAACTTAATCGTGTGGAATGTTAATAATGATATTACGTATTTCTCTTCTGCTAGGCCTACTTCTGATCGTGAACCAATCGCGCGGGTAGCTTGTGGAAGAAAAATAACACACTGATTACATAGAACCCGCACAGAGATGCGGGTTTTTTTATATCAATATTCAGGAAGTCAACCAGAAACCATCGGCTTAATCCAGTGCTAAGACCCCAAAAACATCAGTCTAGCTAAATTAAACCGACAGGCACAACACTATCAGGGAGCAAACATGAGTGATCAGGTCATTATCTTCGATACCACATTACGTGATGGCGAACAGGCGTTATCAGCGAGTCTAACCGTCAAAGAAAAGCTACAAATCGCTTATGCTCTTGAGCGCTTAGGCGTTGATATAATCGAAGCCGGATTTCCTGTCTCCTCTCCTGGTGATTTTGAGTCGGTCCAAACCATTGCTAAACACATTAAAAATAGCCGAGTCTGTGCCCTTTCGCGTGCCGTTGCGAAAGATATCGATGCTGCCGCCGAAGCATTAAAAGTCGCCGACGCTTTTCGTATTCACACCTTCATTTCAACATCCACGATTCACGTACAAGATAAATTGCGCCGCAGTTACGATGATGTGGTGGACATGGCGGTGCAAGCCGTCAAACATGCCAGAAACTATACCGATGACGTCGAATTTTCCTGTGAAGATGCTGGACGCACTCCCATAGATAACCTTTGTCGCATGGTAGAAGCAGCGATCAATGCTGGAGCACGTACCATTAATATTCCCGATACGGTTGGCTATACCGTACCTAGCGAGTTTGGTGGCATCATTCAAACCTTATTTAATCGTGTTCCCAACATCGACAAGGCGATCATTTCCGTTCATTGTCATGATGACTTAGGCATGTCGGTTGCCAACTCGATTGCAGCGGTTCAAGCCGGTGCAAGGCAGATAGAAGGCACGATCAATGGTATTGGTGAACGTGCTGGTAACTGTGCCCTAGAAGAAATCGCCATGATATTGAAAACTCGTCACGACCTATTAGGCGTTAAAACCAATATTCGTCATGAAGAAATCAGTCGGACAAGTAAATTAGTCAGCCAACTGTGTAATATGCCTATCCAAAGCAATAAAGCGATTGTTGGAGCGAATGCATTTAGCCACTCATCGGGTATTCATCAAGATGGGGTATTAAAAAATAAGAATACCTACGAAATCATTACCCCTGAATCGATTGGTTTGAAAAACCAAGCGCTGAATTTGACCAGTCGTAGTGGTCGTGCGGCCGTGAAAAGTCATATGGAATCCATGGGCTATCATGAACATGAGTATAATTTAGATGCGTTATATGAAGACTTCCTCAAATTGGCTGATCGTAAAGGTCAGGTATTCGACTACGACTTAGAAGCCTTAATGCACTTTTCGAATTTACGTGAAGAAGACGATTTCTATAAGTTGAATTATCTTAGTGTGCAATCTGGCAGTGTCATGGCCACCACCACAATTAAACTTAAGTGTGGTGATGAAGAACATTGCGAAGCCGCCGTCGGTAATGGTCCGGTTGATGCGCTCTATCAATGTATTTATCGTCTCACAGGTTATGACATCGTCTTGGATAAATTCGATTTAACCGCAAAAGGCGAAGGAGAGGATGGCCTTGGCCAAGCCGACATTATTGCCAACTATAAAAATAGAAAATACCACGGCACAGGGGTTTCTACGGATATCGTTGAAGCATCAGGTCAAGCACTACTGCATGTGATCAATAGCATTCATCGTGCAAACCAGATTGACCAAATTAAACAAAAGAAAAACGTCGTCACGGTATAAATCCCGCAACGACGGATTCGCAAACACAGATCAATAAAAATTAGACAAATAGATAAAGGACGACCATGACAGACAAACACTACCGCATTGCTGTTTTACCCGGTGATGGAATTGGACCAGAAGTAATGCAACAAGCCGAAAAAGTGCTTGATGCTATTGAACAAAAGTACTCATTCACCTTTAGCCGCGAATATCATGATGTCGGCGGAATTGCCATTGATAATCATGGATGCCCATTACCCCAAAGCACCTTAGATGCCTGTGAAGAAGCTGATGCGGTACTTTTTGGTTCTGTTGGCGGCCCCAAATGGGAGCATCTGCCACCAAACGAACAACCAGAGCGTGGTGCATTACTGCCTTTACGTAAACATTTCCAACTATTTTGTAATTTGCGCCCTGCACAAATTCATCCTGGATTAGAGAGCTTTTCACCTTTGCGTGCCGATATTTCTGAGCGAGGCTTTGATATTGTGGTCGTTCGTGAGCTGACTGGCGGTATTTATTTTGGACAGCCAAAAGGACGTGAAGGAGAAGGCGCGAATGAAAAAGCCTTTGATACTGAAGTCTATCATCGTTATGAAATCGAACGTATCGCAAAAATTGCTTTTGAATCGGCTCGCTTACGTCGTAAAAAAGTCTGTTCGGTAGATAAAGCTAACGTTTTACAAAGCTCTATTTTATGGCGTGAGGTGGTTGAACAGGTAGCTCAAGACTACCCAGATATTGAACTTTCTCATCTCTATATAGATAACGCGACTATGCAACTTATCAAAGATCCTGCTCAGTTTGATGTGATGTTGTGCTCGAATATTTTTGGCGACATCATCTCCGATGAGTGTGCAATGATCACCGGTTCAATGGGGATGCTGCCTTCTGCAAGCCTGAATGAGAGTAACTTTGGCCTTTATGAACCAGCCGGTGGATCAGCACCGGATATTGCCGGTAAAAATATTGCCAATCCCGTAGCACAAATTCTTTCTGCTGCATTAATGTTACGTTATAGCTTAGGTGAAGAACAAGCAGCACAAGATATTGAAAATGCCGTGTCAAAAGCACTATCCGCCGGAGAACTGACGGCGGATCTTGCAGGCAACAAACCGGCACTCTCTACCTCAGAAATGGGCGATAAAATCGCTGGTTATATTTTACACTCATAATAAGTCGTGCTCGGTTAACGATACGAGCACACTATGCAGCTCAAAGAGCTCAAGGAAGAAGCAATGTCATCAGCAAAAACGTTATATGAAAAAATTTATGAGGCGCATGTGGTTGTTACCGCCCCCGGTGAAACGCCTATTTTGTACATCGATCGCCATTTGGTCCATGAAGTAACCTCACCACAAGCCTTTGATGGATTAAGAGAAAAAGGTCGTCCAGTACGCCAAGTCAGCAAAACCTTCGCGACCATGGACCACAACGTCTCTACCACCACCAAAGATATTAATGCGTCAGGGGAAATGGCGCGGATTCAAATGGAAACCCTCTCAAAAAACTGCGCTGAATTTGGGGTAACTCTCTACGATTTAAACCATAAATATCAAGGCATTGTCCATGTTATGGGCCCAGAACTTGGTATCACGCTACCTGGCATGACGATTGTTTGTGGGGATTCACACACCGCGACACATGGCGCTTTTGGCTCACTCGCGTTTGGTATTGGTACCTCTGAAGTTGAACATGTATTAGCAACCCAAACCTTGAAGCAAGGCCGTGCTAAGACAATGAAAATCGAAGTACGAGGTAAAGTGGCTCCTGGCATCACCGCCAAAGATATTGTTCTAGCAATCATCGGCAAAACAACCGCTGCCGGAGGTACTGGTTATGTCGTAGAATTCTGTGGTGAAGCAATTCGTGATCTTTCTATGGAAGGACGCATGACCGTGTGTAACATGGCGATTGAATTAGGGGCAAAGGCAGGACTGATCGCTCCTGATGAAACAACCTTTAATTATATTAAACAACGTAAATTCGCACCGAAAGGCGCTGATTTTGATGCCGCTGTCGAGTATTGGAAAACACTGACGACCGATCCCAATGCACAATACGATGCAATCGTCACTTTAGATGCCTCAGAAATAAAACCACAAATCACTTGGGGAACCAATCCAGGACAGGTTATCGCTGTTGATGAGGTAATCCCATCACCAGAGAGCTTTAGTGATCCGGTCGAAAAAACATCCGCTGAAAAAGCGCTGGCTTATATGGGCTTAGAAGCAGGCCGTTCACTATCTGAATACAAAGTCGATAAAGTATTTGTTGGATCGTGTACTAATTCACGAATCGAAGACATTCGTGCTGCCGCAGCCGTTGCAAAAGGTAAAAAAGTCGCCCCTCATGTACAAGCATTGATAGTCCCTGGCTCCGAGCAAGTAAAAGCACAAGCTGAAGCAGAAGGTCTCGATAAAATCTTCCTCGATGCAGGGTTTGAATGGCGTTTACCCGGCTGTTCGATGTGTCTCGCAATGAATAATGATCGCTTAGGGCCAGAAGAGCGTTGTGCTTCGACATCCAATCGAAACTTTGAAGGCAGACAAGGGCGAGCGGGAAGAACTCACTTAGTCAGCCCTGCGATGGCAGCCGCCGCAGCGATTGCCGGACACTTTGTCGACATTCGTCAATTTAGCTAATAAGGAGCAAGTGATATGTCAGGTTTTCAACAACACACTGGTTTAGCTGTTGCTCTTGATGCAGCCAATATTGATACTGATGCGATTATCCCAAAGCAGTTTTTGCAAAAGGTCAATCGTATCAGCTTTGGACAACACCTCTTCCATGATTGGCGGTTTTTAGATGATGCAGGATTAACCCCTAACCCTGATTTTGTCATGAATCAACCGCGTTATCAGGGAGCAAGCATCTTACTCGCACGTGAAAACTTTGGTTGTGGTTCGTCAAGAGAACACGCCCCTTGGGCACTCGCTGATTACGGGATAAAAGTCATCATTGCTCCAAGCTTTGCCGATATTTTTTATGGTAATGCAATAAATAATCAGATGCTCCCTGTCCGCTTATCCGATCATGAGGTAGAGGAGCTGTTTCACTATGTTCAGAACACACCAGGAGCAACGATTGACGTCGATTTGCAAACGCTCAATGTCGTCGCCAACAACAAAACCTACTGCTTTGAAATCGATGATTTTCGTCGACACTGCTTACTCAATGGATTAGACAATATTGGTTTAACGCTGCAACATGAAGCTAAAATCGCCGAATATGAAGCCAAGATACCGCATTTTTTAGCTTAAATCCGACAACTAAAATTAGGGCTGCTCATACAGCCCTAATTTTATTGTTCAATATCCATGGCTATCTTCGAATATCACCGGCACTATTTTCCAACATCATCCTACTTATTTCACTTTCACCAAGGAACTTATGAAATTTTTACTATCACTCTTATCCTTGTCCTGGTCATTATCGATTAGTGCTGCGCCTAAATCAGAATTATGGGATTTCTGGAATCAAAGTAATGAAGCTAATACACAAGAGGTATCTCATCAAGCATGGCAACAACTTCTCGATCGCTATCTTTCTCAACAAGGTATGCACACCCTTTTCGATTACGCCAATGTAGAAATCTCCGACCGAGAAAAATTACAGACTTATATTAACCAATTGGCAAGATTGGATCCGAGAACATTAAACAAGCAGCAGCAATATGCTTACTGGATAAACTTGTACAACGCCTTAACCGTTAATATCATTCTTGAGCACTATCCAGTCTCGTCAATCACTAAAATCGGAGGGTGGTTTCGGTTTGGTCCTTGGAACCTACCATTATTAGAGATCGCCAGTCAAAAACTCACTCTTAATGATATTGAACATCGAATTTTAAGACCAATATGGCAAGATCCTAGAATTCACTACGTCGTTAATTGTGCTAGTCTCGGTTGCCCAAACCTGCAAAGTGAAGCCTTTACGGCGCAGAATATCGATCGATTACTTGAGAAATCTACCTATGAATTTATCAACAGCGAGAAAGGTGCCAAGATAACCAAAGACCAGCTTATTCTATCTTCCATCTATCAATGGTATGCCGATGATTTTGGTTCTCAAGCAGAGTTGATGGCTCATCTTTCGCTGTATCGTCCAGAACTTACCACCTATCGTGGAACAATCCGTTATGAGTATGACTGGCGACTAAATAGCAAATAGCAAAAAGCCTCTGTATTGCTACAGAGGCTTTTTAAATGAGTACCTGGCGATGTTCTACTCTCACATGGGGAGACCCCACACTACCATCGACGCTGTTTCGTTTCACTTCTGAGTTCGGCATGGAATCAGGTGGGTCCAAAACGCTATGGTCGCCAAGTGAATTTTTATAGCTAATGCTATTGAATCACTGGTGCTGATACCCAGAATCGAACTGGGGACCTCATCCTTACCAAGGATGCGCTCTACCGCCTGAGCTATATCAGCAGATCTATTTTTAAACTGCTAGTCCGCTTATTATCAGCGCTAGAGTGACTTCTTCTCGTAAGAAGAAGTAGAAATTAAAGCCTGGCGATGTTCTACTCTCACATGGGGAGACCCCACACTACCATCGACGCTGTTTCGTTTCACTTCTGAGTTCGGCATGGGATCAGGTGGGTCCAAAACGCTATGGTCGCCAAGCAAATTTGGTTAATTCGGAAAGCTGTTTTTCATTCTCTACACATTCAATGCACTTCTTTGAGTCCACCAAAACCCCTTGGGTGTTGTATGGTTAAGCCTCACGGGCAATTAGTACAGGTTAGCTCAACGCCTCACAGCGCTTACACACCCTGCCTATCAACGTTCTAGTCTCGAACAACCCTTTAGGACACTTATAGTGCCAGGGAGAACTCATCTCAGGGCTCGCTTCGCGCTTAGATGCTTTCAGCGCTTATCAATTCCGAACTTAGCTACCGGGCAATGCCACTGGCGTGACAACCCGAACACCAGAGGTTCGTCCACTCCGGTCCTCTCGTACTAGGAGCAGCCCCCTTCAATTCTCCAACGCCCACGGCAGATAGGGACCGAACTGTCTCACGACGTTCTAAACCCAGCTCGCGTACCACTTTAAATGGCGAACAGCCATACCCTTGGGACCGACTTCAGCCCCAGGATGTGATGAGCCGACATCGAGGTGCCAAACACCGCCGTCGATATGAACTCTTGGGCGGTATCAGCCTGTTATCCCCGGAGTACCTTTTATCCGTTGAGCGATGGCCCTTCCATTCAGAACCA
>NZ_ACZO01000003.1 GCF_000176155.1 Vibrio metschnikovii CIP 69.14
AGGTATCAGTGATGACGCCATGCATCAAATGAAGAAACGAGTGCGACAAGTCACCAAACGAAATAGAGGACGAACGTTCCCGGCAATCATCAAGGAACTATCGACGTATCTACGAGGTTGGCAGAACTACTTTAAACTGGGCTTAAGGCCGTCATCGATGAGTCACCTAGACAGTTGGATAAGACGCCGACTGCGGTGCTACCGTCTAAAACAGAAAAAGCGGAAATACAGCATAGCGATGTGGCTGATTAGTTTAGGAGTCGCCAAACCTAATGCATGGAAAGTCGCAGGTTCAGATAAAGGATGGTGGAAACTCTCACGGACGCCCCAAGTCAATCAGGCTTTACCCAACAAACGGTTGGAAGAGTTGGGGTTATACTCATTGTTGGAAGGGTATGAAACATTGAAAATCTATTCGGAACCGCCGTATGCGATCCACGCTTGTACGGTGGTGTGAGAGGACGGCGGGAGTGATCCCGCCTCCTACTCGATTATCGCCTTTAGCGGCATCGAGAGCCACCTTAGCTTTAAACTCAGGAGAGTGGTTTCTACGTTTTCTAGTCATAATCTGTCCCTGTATTGTTGGGTACTATCAAAACAGATCGACCACTTAAAGTCATGTCCGAAAATTGGGGGCCACTTCTTTTTTAGGCTTAGGACGTTTTTGACCGCGGTTTTTGTTTTTCTTATTTTTCTGGCCGAGTAGAGTGTCCATCGTTTCAGATGACTTGACCATGCCAACCAACTTACGCAATTTATGCAGGGTGATATCGTTGTCAGACAGACGCTCTTGCAAGGCAGCCAGCGTCTTTAATGCCTTCAACAAGATGTGGCAATCTTCCGCACTCAGTGCTAAGTCGTGCTCCTTTGCCTCGTGCACTCGCTGGATAAGCCTGTCCAGCTCTTCGCTGTCAATATCGGTAAAGTCTTGCGCCATTTAAGTTCCTGTCGGCTGGCTTGCAGTGCTGATGTGCTCAATTATTCCAGCATTGTGGGATCGGTCAACATGATCGTGAGGATCGATAACTTAAAGGGGAATAGTGTGCGTACGGTCATACTTTTTGCCAGCCAGGCAGCCCCACCAACAGAGCTTTAAGCTGCTTCGCGGCGACAGGGGTCACCCCATCTTGGTGATGACGGGGCCAATCTTGAAAGCGGCCTTTGCTCAGGCGTTTATTGATTAACCAGAAGCCAGAGCCGTCATAACATAATGCTCTAAGCATGGTTTGACGGCGGTTGGTAAACACAAACAGGGTTCCGCTACGAGGCGACTGTTTTAGCTGATGACGACACAGGGCGGCGAGTCCATCAATACCACAGCGAAAATCGGCTGGTTGAGTCGCAAGCAGGATTTTACTCTCAGCAGTCAGGTGGATCATTTTACTTCTCCTGCTTCTTGTATCAGAGCTCGCAATAAGTCAGGAGAGACAAGGCCGCTGATACGGATCTGACTTGAATTAGGAAGAGTGAGCTGAAGGCTCAGGTCTGATTTAGGTAGTAAATCAGGCTCTATCTGTAACGGAACAAAATCAGGAGCGGACGACTTAACGGGAAGTTGCTTGCGCCAGTCATTGAGCTGGGTGGTGCAGATCCGTAGTGCTTTGGTCACGTGACTGATCGGATATTCTTCAAGCAGCTTGAGTGCTAAGCAGCGTAGTTCATCGGGGATACTGGCATGTTTATTAATGCGGGTTTGTCGCCAGTGCTCAAAGTCAGCAGTGGCCTGAATCAGGTTTTTCTGGTTTTGCATGGTGCCTTCCTTATATTGGATAAGCACTTAGTAAACCAGAGCTGGCGAGTTAAGTTGAGCTATGCTGCCGTAAGCTCACGATAAACCCGCGCTAAAACCTATTTCTAAACAACGATACCTCTACAGTCACCGATTATGAACAACTAATTTGAATTCGATAGATAGCAAGCATATACTTCTAATGCTTGCTATAAGAAACGCGGCTTCGGCTCCACTTGTAGATAGATGAATTCAAATAGCCCTGTTCTCTTACGCTCATAGAGTATTGACCGCAGGTAGCGCGTAATAGAGCCACTTCTAGTGGCTCTTGTCGTATCTTAATGTTAGAAAAGCTAAGATATCTTCCTTCAAATTTTCTACGTTCATAGTGAGTCGCAACAAATTGCTCTAAGAAACTTTAGGGCAAAGATGAGTCAGCAGAGGGCTAACTAGCTTAAAATGGGTAGTGCTCTTCTTCATACGCTTCCACCCAGGTCACTAGCTTTTCAAGTTCGTCACCTTCGGGTGTGCCTGGTTCAGCATCGAATATGGTTTCAATCCTCTTTAAAACCATCCTGTACTCGTTTTCTGACAGTATTTCCGATTCAGTAAGTCCTTTAACTTTCATGAGAGTTTCCCTATCGACACTCCCGCTTTTGTTAAAGCGTTCAGCCATTTTTAGCATTTTTTCCATTCGGGTGTTGTTAAGAGCATCGTCTCTTTGAACAAGAAAATCGCTTTCTGCTTTATCCGTATCTTCAGAATAAGATCCCCAATCTTTTTCATTTGTAGTCGCGAGTTCATCAGCGTGTGTTGTTTTGGGTGTAATACCCTCAAGCAGTTCTTTTTCTGAAAGTGGTTTACGGCCCATGGCTCGCTCCTCGATTGAAAGTAACATTAGATGATTTATAGCATAGTGAGTTACCGGCTGTAAGGTATGAGCGGCTTTGTTGCTTAAATCGATGGAACTAAATCAAGAAGCTACGATCTGATCGGCTACATCCATTAATCGTCGTAGCCTAATGCCTAAACCTCGTTACAAAACAACCAACTGGAAGCAGTACAATAAAGCCTTAATTAATCGTGGTTCACTGACCTTTTGGGTTGATGAGGAAGCGATAGCTGAGTGGAAGCAAAGCAAACAAGGCAAGCGTGGTAGACCACGCCAATTCAGTGATTTAGCCATTACGACTGCATTAATGGTGAAACGAGTATTCTCTATGCCATTGAGAGCGCTGCAAGGATTTATAGACTCAGTATTTAAACTGGCTAATATCCCGCTATTTTGTCCGCATTACACCTGCATAAGTCGTCGAGCTAAGGAAGTTGATGTTTCATTTAAAACTAAAACCAGAGGAGCGATACAACATCTAGCCATTGATTCCACTGGTCTCAAGGTTTATGGCGAAGGTGAATGGAAGGTTAAGAAGCATGGTACTGACGGGAAGCGTAGAGTTTGGCGTAAACTGCATATTGCAGTAGATGCCAGCACTCACGAAATAGTCGCAGCAGAACTGAGTTTCTCTAACGTAACCGATGCTGAAGTGCTTCCCAACTTACTTAAGCAGACACGTCGTAAAATCATTGAAGTATCAGGTGATGGAGCTTATGACACAAGAAGCTGCCATGAAGCTATACGAATCAAGCGAGCAGTTCCGCTCATCCCGCCACGAGAAGGGGCAGCTTTCTGGGAGCAAGGACATCCTCGCAATTTGGCGGTAGGTTGTCAGAAGCTCTACGGCTCAAACAAAAAGTGGAAAAAGCGGTATGGTTATCATAAGCGCTCTCTATCAGAGACAGCCATGCATCGAGTGAAACAGTTGTTAGGTGGGAAATTAAGCCTAAGAAATTACAACGCTCAGGTTGGCGAGACTTACGCAATGATCAAAGCGCTGAACAAGCTTACGGGGCTAGGTATGCCTGAAACTCAGTATGTTGTTTAAAAATGAAGCATTATGGGCTGGTATGCCTTTTCTCTGAATTAAGCAACAAAGCCTCGGTACAGCCTCAAGACTGTACCGATAAGGTGATTAGTGCTGTGTCACACTGACGGCTTTTGTACTGCTATTGAAATGAATCTGATAGGTGGCGTAGTCGCCGACTTGATAATCCATACTTGGGTAGGATTCTGTCCACGAACCATCATCAATTTTAAACCTTGCGGGTGACTCTTCACCACTGAAGGTTTGGGTTGTTGTGTAAAGGCCAGTTTGCTCATTGTAATCCAGCAGTGTTAATCCCCACCCGTTTGCTGTACCTCGGAAGTACCAAGTTTCATTTCCACCATTCGTGTTGCTGGTGCACTGAGACAGCTCTTTCCATTCACCATTGGCATAGCAAAGGTTTGGTGCTGACACCTCCATATCGAGGGTTTGGCGGCTGCCTTGATCACTGAAAATGACTTTCAAACTATTGAGGTTAGTACCAAAGTCATAACAGTATTGACCATTTTGTTGGGTCATTGCTTGCCCAGGCCAAGTTGCGTTAGCAATGGGGGTTGCGGCCGCCACATTCCAGAAATAGAGGTAAGGCTGAGAGAATCCTTGCTCATTGCCATAACAGATTTGGGTGGCGTTACCTTCATCCTCATCGTTCTCTGTGATTAGGGTAAACCCACAGTCGGCTAAAGATTTCCAGCTACCATCGCTATAACACGTTCCAGTAGTGGTGGTGAGATCGTTACTCTTATTGGCACCTTGATTTGAAAAAATCACATTCACACTTGAAAGCTCAGTTTCAACATCATGGCAATAGAAATCACCATTTGCCGTCATGGTAACGCCAGGCCAAGTGGCGTTTGTGAGTGAGCCTGCTGGTTGTGCTCCCCAGTAGTGGAGTGTTGGTGAAGTGTGATTAGCGGCATTGTCGTAGCAGAGGTTGGTTGCCGTAACAGGCGTAGCCGGTTTTTTCTCACCATCATCACAATCGGTGCAGGTTTGTCCTACTTTTGCTCCGACATGAATGGCCGCCGCATTATGAGAAGCCACGGTGAAATGGGCATAACCTGAACTGTCTACACTGATGGTGGTGCCACTACATGTTCCCGTTTGTGAGTTAAAGTCACCACTGATGATGTCGCAATATTCACCCGCTGGCATTCCGGTAGCAAAACCTTGGTTGATGCCTTTGTTGTCGTCTCGGTTAATGACAACAAAACCTAGCCCACCACGGCCAAAGGCGACTTGGTTATAGCCATCATCCCACCAGTTGGTTACGCGCCATTCTGCTGCGGTGTGATTACGAAAAGCCACCATATTGGCTACGCCGCGCCAGCGGTGTTCACAAACCCAGTCTCCTCCATCAAAACCACAGGCGTTCCCCGTATGTATACCTGTTGCGGGAGGGCCTGCATCAAAATCATTGAAGTAGTAGCCTGACATGACTTTGGGATACCCATAAGGATAGGCCAAAGTAAAAACGTTACCGAGGAAGTAGAGGTTACCAAAGTCTTGATGGCTGAGTACTTGCCCTGGGTTATGGCGTTCTTCATCATGGTTGGTTACAAAAGTCACGGCATCGCTGCTGCTTAGCCAACCATTCCAAGAACCAATACCTTGTAAGTCTTTAATTCCCCCGTGCTTAAACTTAGGTCCTAGGGTGCGAGCAAAGAAGAACTCAGTAACATCACCAATATAGGTATATTCCGCAGGCTTAACGGGTTCATTCTCGGCACCGATCACTTCTTGGAAAATATAAGGGGTGCCATGTAACTTACTCTTTATTGCCGCGATATCTTCGGCTGGCATATGTTTCGCCGCATCAATACGAAACCCAGCGACCCCCATACTGATCGCATCATTCATGTAGTCTGCAATTTTTTGGCGAACATACTCAGAACTGGTTTTGAGATCGTTAAGTCCGACAAGATCACAATTTTGTACTGACCAGCGATTAGAATAGTTGATGTCACTGGTGCAGCTATTAAAGTCATTAACTCCATATGGAACTTCAGGGAAGTTGCGATTCCATGCCGCCATATGGTTAATGACGGCATCCACATAAATGTCTACCCCTACGTTTTTACAACGTTGCACCATATCCGCAAATTGTGCACGGTTACCACTACGGCCTTCAAAAGCATAACTAACGGGTTGGTAGCGAGACCACCAAGCCGGGTTATCGACACTTTTCTGAGGAGGGGAGACTTGTACCGCAGCAAACCCTTTAGGCCCTAGGAACTCTTCACATTCCTGAGCAATATCTTGCCAACTCCATTCAAATAAGTGGACGAATGTTGTCTTTGGAACGGTTTGAGCATAGCTTTGCGTTCCCCCGATTAAGCTCCCGAATAACATGAGTCCGGCAGACAAACTCTTGTTGAATTTCATGTTCTTCCCTTAAGTTTGAAATCTTAAAATGTAAGAAAAAATGTATTTTGTCTAAAAAGACAGCAAAACTTTAGGAGAGATAAAAAATAATACCTCCTGAAAAAAGAGGGATTGTGAGAATCGTCATTATTTGTACAAGCTTTACTTTTCTAGATTTAAATACAGTCACTAAATGCGCATATTCACGATGAAATAAGAGAATAAAATTGGAATAGAAGTTTGGTTTTGAATTAATGTATTGATTTCATTATATTTATAATGTTCATCTTAATGGTTGATTGACACATAACGTGAGGTATTAGGCAAAATGATAGGTGAAGCGGCTAGTATGTTGAATGGAGAGAGAAAGGCATTCTCTTTGCCTTATGTGATATAAGGTTATGAAAGAAGGCAGGAATATTGCTAAGGTTTTTATTCTATTTGCCGCTAAACTCAATACAGTGTCGGATTTGTTTTTCCTTTCATTCCTCGTTAATCGCCGCTTATCATTTCAACAAACTCACGAGCGATAGTCGTGCGTGAGTTTGTTGGTTGATTATTTTAAGTCAGCCAGTGAGCAATTTCTTATCAATTAGCAACGTCGTCATAAACTTTCGGGTGGTGAAAAGTCATGAATTGTCCACCGCTTCTAATACTTCAGCGATTGCTTTATCTAACTGTCTTTGTATATCGTTGGGTAAACGGCCAAATTCATAAGAGAAGTTTCGTCCTTTAACTCGTTTACGAGCGTAAACGCCTTTACTCTTGAAAGTGGCTAATGGTGTGACTGAAGCACTTTCTTTATCTTGTTTATTTTGGGCAATCTTTAGCTCAGATTTTATTTTGGATAAAAGTAGATTCTTAACGTCATCATGAGTTTGTTCAGGCTGAACATTGACAGTGATTTTTTGTATTTCTTTAATAAAATCTGATAGTTCGGATTTATCTTTCCCGATTAACTTCATCACCTTATCAAGTACCGAGTAATCGGGATGCGATAAAAGGTTTACATCTGGAAATAACGAAATAAGCGCTTGATCAATACTGGCAGCTTTTAGTGCTTTACTGACAGCAGGTCTGCTGATCCCGGTGATCTTAGCTACATCTTCTTGAGTGTAATTACCACTGTCCATAATCGCTTTACATTGCAAACCAATTTCACGCTGATTATGTTCTTTTGCTGTTTGTAATTGTTTAGCCAATGCTTTGGCATCAGCATAGGACAGGGCATCCTGTGTGACTAAGATGCGAAACTCTTTGATGTGACCTTGTTGCAATAGTACCCAAGCGCGGCGGCGTGAACCGTCAAGCACATCTATTTTGCCATCTATTTCCCGACCAACGGCAGGGTAAAATTGCTGAAACTCAAGAGAGGCGAGGTCGGATAATGAATCTTTAGTCAAAAGAGACTGATCACGGCCATTCACTTCAAAGGTGACGCAGGTTTTATCACGAACTTGTTCGTATGACAGAGTTACTTCGTTAAATATTGCCTGAGCGCCTGACTCTAATTGCCATGCTACGCTGTTACCAACAGATTCAATACCGAATATATTTTGAAGGTAATGGGCTGTATTCTCACCAGCTTTAGTTAGCTCAGAGGAAAGTTGGCGAGTAAGGCTTTCAATATTAGCTTTAGCTGCTACAGCTTGCGCTTCAGCTGAACCGGGTGTATTGCCTAGTGGACTTGCGCCTCTTTTTTTTGCCATTATTTTTGCTCCTCACGCCATACATTGACGATATCTCTTAGAATCTGACTGGTAACTTCATAACTGTTTTGTTGAGCGCTTTGGAAAGTCCCCTTACTTTTTGGATATTCACTTTTAGACATATCAAAAACCGTTGAAAGCAGTGAGGATGCTTGGCGGATAGCTTCACTGTGTTTGAACTCTTTAGAATAAAGGTAAGGTGCAAAGTGATCATACAAGCTGTTCATCAATTCACTCGTTGTTGAACCGTCTCGGTGATTAGTAAGAAGAATTTTCATAAAGTCGTAGCCGGAATGATTAGCATTAGCCAATAAAGCCCAAACTTGGGGGATATAACTAAAATAAGAGCATGTCGCATCAATATCGTTTTCCGTGATAGATAAAGGAAAAACGACACTAGTTGCTGCAAAGTAGGCATTGTAAGTGGCATAACCTAACGAGGGGGGAGTATCGATTAAAATAATATCAAACTCATCACGAACAGTATCAATCACTTCACTTAAGATAGAATACGGAGAAGGAAGTTTATGACTAAAAACTTGCTCATGAAACCAGCCTTCAATGGCTCTATCTGATTGTGATGCTGGGAGAATTCTTAAGTTTGGAATTGTCGTTTGCAAAAAGGCTTCAGAAACGACTTGAGGAAAAGTCTCACCTTCCTCTAAGTCATAGTTTTGCATGATTAAATCGCCAACAGACAAACAACCTTCTTTCTCGGCTTCTGGGGCGTAATACATAGATAGGGTAGCTTGACCATCCATATCGATTAAGCCAATACGGTATTCTTGATGAAACTCTGCAGCTAACCCAGAAGCTATTGTCGCTGCTGAAACGGTTTTCCCAACGCCACCTTTTTGATTTTGAATCACTATCACTTGTGTTTTTTGTGACGGTAAGCGATGGAACAAGGGCTCTTTTCTTAAATTTTCAGGTAGTAGTGCACGTACTATATACATTTCCTCAATGTCTATAGACCATTGAGAGTCAGCGTGGCGCCTTGGGTCTATGCCCGCATTAGCGACATATTTATCTAAGGTTTTAGAATCAATATCTAAATATGCTGTCGCTTCAGCACGCGTAAAATTACGAAGCTCTTTACGATGATTAGCCAACAACCGTTGATTTCTACGTTTAATGTAAGCATCAGCACCTAATTTCAAATCTTGAAAAGTTTGTGTGGTTTTTTCCGCGTCCATATCGTTAATCCTAGAGGGTTTTAAAATAATATATACCTTATTTTTTTAGGTGTACACTAAAAAGTGATGGACTATTTAAGGTTTTTGAGTGGTAGAAAGTTTGCTTTGGTTGCTCTCATTTCTAAGGCTTGCTAAAAAACTCATGGGAATGGGGGGCAGGGTTATTTTTTATTCTTCCCTACAAAATAATTTATGATAGGATGATACCTAATAAAATTAATTAGGTTGAAACCTATTCAATGTTTCATGGCCATCTGTCCAGCTTCAGCCATGAGAGGTTGATTAGTCATTGCGGATGAAAAGCAGTATTGAGTGATGCTTTTCAATGTGATTACGCGATGTCGGTCTTTACTTTATAAACAGAGTTTTAAGAATCTGGTGGAATTGGATAAACAAGACGCATGACAAATGATGGTCTGAAACAAACGGTAGTGGCGAGTTCACTAGCTAAAGAAGGCGCGAAAGGAAAGCCAGACAGGCTTTCGCAGATAGCGCAGTTGCCACAAGCAACCAGGGATCGCATTGCCCACATCGATTTCACCTTATTGTTTAAGGGCGAAGCGGTACGGGCGGATTTAGTCGATCGCTTCAGCATCGCCGCCACGCAGGCAACCAAAGACTTCACCCTATACCGAGAGCTTGCGCCAAGCAACATTGAGTATGACCAAAAGCTCAAGTTGCATAAACGCGGTGAAGCTTTTGAGCCCTTGTTCGACTATGACGTCGTTCGAACACTGGCGACGATTAGCCAAGGGTACGGAGATGGCTTTACTGGCAAGGTAAAACCACCTCTTGCTTGTGAAGCGCCTTATCACCTTAACAAGCCGAGTTTATCGATAGTAGCGAAGGTCACTGAGGCCATCCACAAAGGCAAAGCCTTGAGCATTACCTATGTATCGTTATCGAGCGGTGAAACCACGCGTGAAATTGTGCCGCATACGCTGGTGGATAATGGTCTACGTTGGCACATTCGTGGTTTTGACCGCAAGCATAATGAATTCCGAAATTTTGTACTGACCCGAATTAAAGCAGCGGTTGTGCTTGAAGGCTCTACATTATCTGAGACTGAACTAGAAACCCAAGACCGCCAATGGAATCGCTTTGTAGAGCTTGAATTAGTGCCGCACCCACGCATAGAGCACAGCGAAGCGATAGAGCTGGACTATGGCATGAAAGATGGCGTTTTAAGAGTTGAGATTAGAGCGGCAACCGCTGGCTATTTGCTTCGCCAATGGCATGTGGATTGTACCAAAGCGCACAGCCTGCAAGGCCCTGAATGCCAGCTTTGGTTAAAGAATACTCCGGCACTTTATGGGGTGGCAAATTTGAATTTAGTCCCAGGGTTTGAAGAATGATGTTCGACGACAGTGATCATTGCGCAACCCATAAACGAATGATGACGAATTAAAATCAGGAATTTAAATAATGACAAGTTTACAACAACGTGCCGAACTTCAACGCCAAATATGGGCAATAGCCAATGATGTTCGAGGCTCAGTGGATGGCTGGGATTTTAAACAATATGTACTGGGTACGCTGTTCTACCGCTTTATCAGTGAGAACTTTGAACTTTACATTACTGGTGGTGATGAGAGCGTTAATTATGCGGCCATGTCTGACGATGACGAAAACATTCTGGCTGCCAAAGATGATGCCGTTCGCACTAAAGGATATTTTATCCTTCCTAGCCAGTTGTTCAGCAATGTGGCGGGGCTTTGTTGCGTAATTCGAGGGAACTAAATCAGAAGGTTGCGATCTGATCGGCTAAGTAAGTTAATCATCCTAGTCTCATGCCGAAACCTCGCTACAAAACAACGAACTGGAAACAGTACAACAAAGCCTTAATCAACCGCGGTTCACTCACTTTCTGGATTGATGAAGAAGCCATTCGCCAGTGGAAGCAGAGCAAACAAAATAAACGAGGTAGACCTCGTCAGTTCAGCGACTTAGCCATTACTACTGCGCTTATGGTGAAACGAGTTTTCTCAATGCCGTTGAGAGCATTGCAAGGGTTTATCGATTCTGTTTTTTCATTGGCTAACGTCCCTATAGTCTGCCCACATTACAGTTGTATCAGTCGAAGAGCTAAGCAAGTCGAGGTTTCATTTAAACCAAAGAGTAGAGGCGCAATACAGCATCTAGCTATTGATGCAACAGGTCTCAAGGTTTATGGCGAAGGTGAATGGAAGGTCAAGAAGCATGGTACTGACGGGAAGCGTAGAGTCTGGAGAAAGTTGCATTTAGCGGTAGACACCAGCACTCACGAAATCGTCGCGGCAGAACTGAGTTTATCTAATGTTACCGATGCAGAAGTCCTCCCTAACTTGCTCAAGCAAACCCGCCGAAGAATTATCGAGATATCTGGCGATGGCGCTTATGACACAAGGGATTGCTACGATGCCATACGGTTCAAGCGAGCTGTTCCACTCATCCCTCCAAGAGAAGGGGCAGCCTTCTGGGAGAATGGTCACCCTAGGAATTTAGCGGTAGGTTGCCAGAAGCTCTACGGCTCCAACAATAAGTGGAAAAAGCGGTACGGCTATCATCAACGCTCACTATCAGAGACAGCAATGTATCGAGTGAAGCAGTTGTTAGGTGGGCGATTAAGTCTGAGAAACTACAATGCTCAGGTTGGTGAAACTTACGCGATGATTAAAGCGCTGAACAAACTTACAGGGCTTGGTATGCCAGAAACTCAGTGTATTGTATAAGAATCAACCAATTGCAGGCAGTTTGGTTCTCTGACCGAATTACGCAACAAAGCCGGTATTCCGCTCAAACAGCAAGTGACGAACCCGAATATCATTGTCGGCGAACATAGTTATTATTCCGGTTATTACCACAACCATAGCTTTGACGATTGCGCTCGCTATCTGAGTCCAGACAGAGACGATGTTGATAAACTCATCATTGGTCGGTACTGCTCTATTGGTTCTGGCGCTGTTTTTATGATGGCTGGCAACCAAGGGCATCGAAATGACTGGGTCAGTACATTTCCATTTTTTTACATAGACAATGAGAATTTCGCCGATGCTGAAGATGGCTTTCAGCGAGCGGGTGACACTATCGTGGGCAATGATGTATGGATCGGTTCTGAAGCAATGATTATGTTAGGTGTCAAAATCGGAGATGGTGCCATTATCGCTAGCAGGGCAGTAGTGACCAAAGATGTTGCGCCCTATGAGGTTGTCGGTTCAAACCCAGCTAAACATATAAAATTCCGCTTTTCAGAATCAGAAATAGCCATGTTAATTGAAATGAAATGGTGGGATTGGTCTGAATGCGCCGCAAAGCATTATCCCGAAGAGCTTCGCCACAGAAAGCTTGTTGGCCAATATCATCCTCGGCAAATACCAATACGCGATGCCACTTTATCGACAAGAGTCGTTGTTTACCCAGTCGGGTATCGAACTCTCACGAACCACGATGGCAAGGTGGATTATCCAAGTCAGTGAGAAGTTCGCCCCGCTTTACGCGGCCTTGAAAGCGCACCTACTTGAGCAAGTGGTGATTCAGGCGGATGAAACGCCGCTCAATGTCCTCAAAGAAGATAAACAGTGTTACATGTGGCTCTACTGCTCGGGCGCAGACTCGCCAGATGCCGCGCTCCCCAATGTGAAAAATATCGTCTTGTACGACTATCAAAACAGTCGCGCGAGGGCGTGCCCCGTTGCCTTCTTGGGCGACTATGATGGGTATCTGCAAACCGATGGCTATGGTGTTTATGATGGGCTTCATCTCGTCACCAATGTCGGTTGCTTCGCGCATGCTCGGCGCAAGTTCATGGAGGCGAAAAAGCTTCAAGGCAAAGGCAAGTCAGGTAAAGCGGATAAAGCGTTGGCCAAAATCCAGAAGCTTTATGGAATAGAATCACGCTTAAAAGGTGCCAGTGCCGAAAAACGGAAAGCAGAGCGCCAAGAGCATGCTAAGCCGATACTGGATGAGCTTTATGAATGGATGACAACTCAGAAAGTGCTTGAGTCTAGCCCGCTGGGTAAAGCAATAAAATACACGCTCGGTCAGTGGCCGAAGCTCACCCGCTATATCGATGACGGTCACTTATCGATAGACAACAACCGAGCTGAACGCGCAATAAAACCGCTGGTTATTGGGAGAAAGAACTGGCTCTTCTCGACCAATCCCAATGGAGCTGAAGCGAGCGCGATGCTTTACAGTATCGTCGAGACAGCGAAAGCCAACGGCCTTATCGTTTACGACTACATGGTCAAGTGCATGCAGGAGTTAGCGAAAGCGGAACCTGATATCGATGCACTCCTGCCTTGGAACTTCAAACACTAACAATATCGCCCCGTGGGTTCATGGCGCGGATACGGTAAATTTGATGGAAGAATATGATTTTTATTTTAAAAATGGCTGCGATCACTATTATTACACTGAATTGTCAGCGCGACACGCTGGAGGAAATTGCAGAGAAAATGCCCTCATTGTTGTTCAAGTGAATAACAACCAGCCCAAATCAATGGTAGTTATTGTGGACAAATGTCAAACTACCGTTGAAGCAAACAAAGAGAAAATAATTTACGAAACAGAGAGTTGTAACATGGTCACAGCGAAGAACAATTCGTATTCCAGTTAAAGGTCAAGTTACCCGGAGAGCTTGCTGAGGAATGACTGACGGTACGAGGCATCATGTAATGGTACGGCATCAAGTGAAAAATGGTAAAGGCCGTGTAGATACCTCATATTACATAAGCGCTAAGTCGTGAATTACAAATTGTTAGCCCACTATATTCTATTCGTCAGCATTGGGGATAACTTGCTCAAGGTATGCTCGCTCCCTGGTCTTGAGTTCAGGTCTAAATCTTGTGAGTGAAAATTAAACACTCATACGTCCATCCAGTTTTATTTACTGTGTTGTTAGCCAATATATTGGATACTATGCCCAAGTGACTCAACTCTGAATTCTGTATCTTGAAGTCACTTGGAGATATGGCAATAGTGCATTATTGAAGGAAATAGGTAATGAGTAAAAAAATGACCATGGCTGAGATTTCAAGGCAGCTTGGAATTTCAACAATGACTGTGTCGCGTTACTTTAATGGCGGTTATGTCTCGGAAGAGAACCGCCTTAAAATTGATGCCATCGTCAAAGATAGTCATTACACGCCTAATATATTTGCTCGCTCCATTCGTAGCCAATCCAATATTATTGGTTTCATCGCGCCTCGTATTGAGTCATATACGACCAGTTTAGTGATTAAAGGGGCGCTGGCTGCTGCCAATGAATCACAAGTACGAATGCTGTTTCATGCCACAGGGTTTAACCATGAGTCAGAATGCCAAGCTGTGAGAGAGTTTAACGGCTTAAATGCATTGGGCACGATTATTATTGCGTCAAAGCACAGTGTCGAAGAGACTTTTTATCGAACCTTAGACAATGTGGTATTTATTGGCAAAAATACCCCCCACCATTGCTGTTTATATTACCCCGATCATGCAGCGATTAAAGCCCTCGTCTCCCACACCATCACTCAGTTAAAACAGCAGCAGGCACCGCTGGCTGCCGTACATTATATTTATGATGAGCGTATGCTTTCTAGCCGCACTAAGTTGATGCAAGCCACTATTACCGACACCGTCCCTGAGTTGAATTTATCACTACAAGCCCTAGCCAACTCGGAGGACAAAGCTGGCTATCAGGCCGTTCAATTACAGCCTAATCATGTCTACTTTTGTGCCACCGATAATATTGCCATTCGTTTATATCGTCGCGCCAAAGAACAGCAACTCAAGATCGGTCATAACGTATGGATTGTAGGCATGGGTGACTATGACTACAGCGATTTGTTAGTCCCGAGCCTGACGACTGTCGCTTTTAACTACTATCAAGTGGGCTACCAAGCTGTCAAAAAATTGCTCAAGCGCGATTTCAGTTCTGTTGAAGGCACATTCGACATAAAGATGAGAGAAAGCTCACAATTCCTCTGAAATTGCGTTGAGTCCAAATCGGTTCTACTTAACTATATGTGTTAACGATAACGCATATAATATAACCGATGACACTCGCTCCTAATATGCACTCAAAACCACTCGCGTGGTGGAAGAAAGCAACCGCCTACCAAATTTATCCCCGTAGTTTTTATGATACAAACCAGGACGGTATTGGTGACATCAATGGCATCATTGCTAAGCTCGATTATCTTGCTGATTTGGGCATTGATTTAATATGGATTTGCCCATTCTATGCATCACCTAATGATGATAACGGGTACGATATTAGTGACTATCAAGCGATTCATCCTGACTTTGGAACCCTTGAGGATGTGGATGAACTAATCAGTGCTGCTCATAAACGTGGCATTCGCATTATTATGGATTTAGTGATCAACCACACTAGCGACGAGCACCCATGGTTCATTGAATCTCGAGATAACAAAAATAGCCCTAAGCGCGATTGGTATATTTGGCGTGATGGTTGTGAGCCTACCGCTGAAAAACCGACTTGCGACCCAAACAACTGGGAAAGTATTTTTCATGGCAGTGCATGGGAATATGATAAAAAAACTGCACAGTACTACTTGCACCTATTTTCAAAAAAACAACCTGATCTGAATTGGGAAAATCCTGAAGTTAAACAAGCACTATTTAAAATGATTTATTGGTGGTTGGAGCGTGGTATTGATGGCTTCCGTGTGGATGCAATTAGCCATATTCAGAAACAACCAGGTTTACCTTCTTTACCCAATCCAAAGGGTGAAAAGTATGTCTCTTCGTTTGATTATCATATGAATGTGGCAGGGATTGAAAAACATCTGCATGAGTTAAAAGAGCAGGCGTTTGATCCCTTTAACATAGTGACCGTTGGTGAGGCTAATGGGGTGACTGCCGACAATGCATTACTTTGGGTTGCCGAAGCGACCGAGCACGATCAAGGCGGTGTTTTCAACATGATTTTTCAGTTTGAACACATGAAGCTATGGTCGGAAGAACAAAGCAACGTGCCTTTAGATCTAGTGGAGTTCAAACGCATTTTATCGCGTTGGCAAGATGCATTAGAAGGTAAAGGCTGGAATGCGCTTTATTTAGAAAACCACGATCAAGCTCGTAGCATTGATACTTTTGCCGACCCTACCTCTAGGTATGCCAGTGCTACCGCGTTAGCGAGTTGTTATTTCTTGATGAAAGGAACTCCGTTTATTTATCAGGGCCAAGAGATTGGTATGGTAAATCATCAGTTTACTTCTCTTGATGAATTTAATGATGTGTCTGCTAGAAATTTAATTCAAAAGCTATCTCAACAAGGTCAAAGCGATGCAGACATCTTAGCCTTGTTAAATCAAGTATCTCGCGACCACAGTCGCTTGCCAATGCAATGGAATGCGCAGGATTTTGCCGGTTTTTCTGAGGTGCAACCTTGGTTCTCCGTCAATCAACAGTACGCAGATATCAATGTTGAGCAACAACAGAAAGATCCAAATTCGATTTTGAGTTTCTATAAGCAGCTGATTGCTCTGCGTAAGTCAAATGTAAGTTTAGTGGTTGGCCGCTATCAATTGCTGCTACCTAACGACCCTAATATCTATGCTTATCAACGTGTTGCACAAGATATGACATGGACCATTATTACCAATTTAAGTCCACAAGAGAGCATCGTTGATATCGACCGCATGCAATTAGGCGAGTTAATGCTTGATAATCAGAATATCAACAATGAACACGTTCGCTCAGATTTTATAGCGACGCAAATTGCCCCACCTTATGCTGCGTATATATTTGCAAGAAAGCACTAAATTATATTTATCGCAGGGCCTTGATAAGGCTACCCTGCATTTAAACCAAGGAATCATTTATGAGTCAGTTACTATCTTTTGATTTTTGGCAACGATTTGGGAAATCCCTTATCGTTGTTATCGCGGTGATGCCAGCCGCTGGTATCATGATATCACTCGGTAAAGTTGTCGCAATGTATGCCGGTGGTATTGGTGCCATTGAAACACTAGGCGCTATTATGGAAAACATAGGCTGGGGGATCATAGTTAATCTTCACCTATTATTTGCTGTCGCTATTGGTGGATCATGGGCTAAAGAACGTGCAGGAGGAGCATTTGCCGCGCTGATCGCCTTCATCTTAATTAACCGTATCACTGGGGTTATATTAGGCGTGGATAACGCTATGCTCAGTGATCCCGAGGCGGTTGTGATGAGCCTATTTGGTTCTGAGCTACCTGTCTCTCAATTCTTCACTAATATTTTGGGTGCTCCTGCTCTAAATATGGGTGTGTTTATCGGTATTATGTCTGGCTATTTAGGTGCCAACTTATTTAACCGTTATCATGACTTCGCTCGCTTACCTCAGGCATTAGCATTTTTCAACGGTAAGCGTTTTGTACCTTTTGTTGTTATTTTCTATTCGATGATTATTGCGTTTGCTTTATCAATCGTATGGCCTTTAATTCAAGGTGCGCTTAATGATTTTGGTCAATGGATTGCAACCTCTAAAGACACTGCGCCGATCACTGCTCCTTTCTTGTATGGTACGTTAGAGCGCTTATTACTGCCATTTGGTTTACACCACACTTTAACTATTCCAATGAATTACACCGAGTTGGGTGGTACTTATGAGCTTTTAACAGGGGTGAATGCGGGGGCAAGTGTTTATGGTCAAGATCCACTATGGCTTGCTTGGGTTAGCGATTTAAATAATCTTAAATTAAGCGATCCGACAACTTACCAACATCTATTAGATACGGTGCATCCAGCACGTTTTAAAGCGGGCCAAGTTATTATCGCAGCGTCTTCATTGATTGGTATTGGACTTGCGATGTATCACTGTGTTGATAGTGATAAGCGCGCACAATACAAGCCAATGTTTTTATCTGCGTGTCTTGCTGTGTTATTAACCGGTGTGACAGAGCCTATTGAATTCATGTTTATGTTTATTGCTCCTGTTTTGTATGTTGCGCATGCGGTATTAACAGGGATTGCATTTGCGTTGGTCGATGTGATGGACCTACGTATACATGCCTTTGGTTTGATTGAGTTACTCACTCGTATACCTATGATGGTTTCAGCGGGAATCGGTGGTGATTTGGTTCGCTTCGCATTGGTTTCTATTGTTTTCTTTGGTGTTAACTATGGATTATTCCGTGTGCTCATTGTCAAATTTAAATTGCCAACACCGGGCCGTATGGGTAACTACCTCGATGAAAGTTCAGAATCCATGTCAGAAGATGAGAAGATGGACATTATTATTCAGAATTTAGGTGGCCGTGCCAATATTGCTGAGATTGATGCTTGTATGACTCGCTTGCGCATTACAGTTAATGACCCGCAGTTGGTTGCTGAATATGCATTATGGAAGCCGACAGGAGCACTTGGTGCTGTAATTAAAGAACAGGGAGTACAAGTTATTTATGGTCCAGGAGTGGATGTCATTAAATCTAGATTAGTTGAGAAGCTTTCAGCACAACCTGCGTAATTCATTCTCTACCCTAGATAAAATAACCTCGAGAAACGCAGCCTTGAGCTGCGTTTAACTCGCTACAATGAATAAGTGAATAATAAATGAAGTTAATGACGCTAAATACCCATAGTTGGCAAGAAGAGAAACAACTAGAAAAGTTGGATGTGGTAGCGCAAGCCATTATCGAGCAAGGGTGCGATGTCGTTGCATTACAGGAAGTGAATCAACATCAAAATAGCCCGGCTGTTGATTCCAATATATTAACTAATCACACCGTGCTCGCTGATAACTATGGATATTTATTACAGAAAAAACTCATGGAATACGGCTATCACTACCAACTTACATGGGATTTCGTTCATCAAAGTTATGACGTATATCAAGAGGGACTGGCATTCTTGACGCGACTGCCGATTGTCGAGCATGAGGTCATTGACCTAAGTGATAACTATGATGTGAACTTTTGGAAACATAGGCGAGCAGTGCGTATTAAGGTCACTTCTCAACGAGGTGATTTCAATCTTTATAATTGTCATTGCGGCTGGTGGAGTGACTCAGAGAGCTCATTTGAGGACCAGTTCAACAGAATAAAGGCAACATTATCAACAGAGTTGAGCTTTCTATTAGGCGATTTCAACAACCCAAGCCATATACGCAATGAAGGTTATGATTATGTATTACAGTGCGGTTTGATAGATTGTTATGAAATAGCAGAAATAAAAGACTCCGGAACTACTGTAATTAAAAATATTGACGGTTGGGAACAAAATAGCCAAGCGCTACGCATTGATTTGGTTCTTAGTAATCAACCGATGGTGGTAAAGCAGCATCAGGTGATTTTTAATAACGATTTTTATCCGGTTGTATCGGATCACTTTGGGGTTCTGGTGGAAGTAGACATTATTTAATGTTTATTCATAGACTAAACCTTAAGCAATACTGGACTTTTAATTACGTGACTTTGCAATACCTGTAGTTATTCAGGACTTTCTAATTTAGTAAAGGCGCTGACACGTTTTTGTCCGTGCGACGTGAAGTCTCATGAAGCGCTGTTCACCGCGAAAAGAGTGAACCGTTTGTATCACCAGACGACCCTAAGGCTCTGAATAAAGCAGCGAGCCTGACAATGTAACGAAGTTTGGCATTGTGCCAAACGGGAGCAGAACCGTGAGGGGATGCTCCTCCTGATAACCACGAATTGGGTGAGTGCTAGGGAAATGATATGAACGCCTCCCCAACCTACGGAGGCTGACGATGATTCGATTGACGAGGAAGGATACTCCCTGTCACGGCATCAAAGTGCCCAATATGGTTCAATTTAGTGAACAATCGACATTGGGAGTATCCAACATGAACAGTAACGTATTTGGTGTTGACATCGCAAAACAAGTTTTTCAAATTCACTGGGTCGATCAAGAAACCGGTGAAATTCACTCTGACAAAGTGAAGCGAAAAGATTTTGTTCAGTACTTTGCCAACCAACAACCATCAATGATAGGAATGGAAGCTTGTGGTGGTGCTCACCACTGGGGAAGACTGTTTAAAGAAATGGGTCATACCGTGAAGCTGTTGCCAGCAAAGAAAGTCAAACCTTTCGTTTATGGCAATAAAAATGATGTGGTAGATGCTCGTGCGATATGGACGGCCATGCAACAACCAGACATGAAGTTTATTGCAGTAAAAACTGAAGAGCAGCAAGCGATTCTTAGCATTCATCGCATGCGAGAACTGCTGGTTAAACATAGGACGGCGCAAATAAACTCGATACGCGGTTTGTTGACCGAATTTGGCCTAGTGATGCCAAAAGGCAAGCAAGCATTTAAGGAAAAGCTACCAGATTGTTTAGCAAAACTGGAAGAGGATACGCCAAGTGCCTTTATGTGTGCCTTACAGGTTCAAGTGGAACGATTAACTCAGTTGGACGAAGATATTAAACAACTGGAAAAACAAATCCAAAGCTGGTTTAAGCACGATGAAGATTGTCAGCGTATCGCCAAAGTACCAGGTATTGGACCACTCACTGCCACGGCACTTATCGCTTCCATGGGGGATGCGTCAGCGTTTAAATCCAGTCGAGAATTTGCAGCATGGGTAGGCATGGTTTCACGACAAACAGGAACGGGAGGTCGAGTGCACTTACACGGGATCAGCAAACGAGGCGATGTGTATTTACGTACTTTGCTTATCCATGGGGCGCGAGCAGTGATGACCCATAGTAAAGAAAAAAGTGAATGGCTCGTGTCTTTGCAAGCAAGACGACCGAAAAATGTCGTGACGGTTGCGTTAGCTAACAAGATAGCTCGAACCGTTTGGGCATTAGTGGCCAACCAAACCGAATATCAGCCTTGTTAAGCAAGACTGACTACTAATTTAAACTAACACAGGATGTTCGCAGAAAATTTGCCAAGGTGTATCAAAGAGTAATGACAAACAGGTAAGACCAAGCCTTATAAAACCTGAATACTGACCAGAGCATTAAGCTCGCTAGGGAAATGAGGAATAAGGCTGCGGAAATCATTAGGGTCGGCAGAATGTCTGCCAATGTAGACCGAATATAAAACTGCCACCTAACCATGTTTGAAAATAACTCAATGATGACCTAGCAAATGGGGAAGCGTTCATATAAATCAGTATGATGAACGAAAGTGAATCCATGTAAGGTGCGTTATGCGATGAAGCAGCGGAAGTGGTTAATACGCTGTGGCCAAAACGGCGATGGGAGTAGGAAAGAGATTGGACAGTGCTCTTTCGTGATCGACAGGCTCCTCGCACTATAGTGGGCATCTAACCTGATATTGCGCGACATGCGGAACACGGTAAGCCAGTATCGTTCCTTCGGGAAAGCTGTCTGTGAAGAGAGCCGATAGCGGTGCTGGTAAAGGAGGTTGGAAAAAGCGAACGCTGCATTGTAATGATGCAGATACAGACAGATGTCTGACACGAAAGTGTGCCCACTTCCAACTGGTCTCCCATTGCAAGATGATTTGGAAAACTTTATTTAAGAAGGAACGCAGATGATCTCTTCTCATGAAGTGAGTGCCCCTTCTGGCAGCGCCCAATGGCAATCCATCGACTGGAAAGCGGTTGAGCGCCATGTGTTAAGGCTCCAGATGCGCATTGCAAAAGCAATCCGAGAAGGTAAACACGGTAAGGCGAAAGCACTACAGTGGATACTGACTCACTCGAAAGCAGCAAAGCTTCTCGCTGTTCGTCGAGTCTCACAAAACAAAGGCAGTAAAACGCCAGGAATTGACGGCGACATCTGGAACACCGATGCACGTCGAATGGCGGCAGTCAGTTTACTGAGCAGAAAAGGCTATCGGGCCAAACCGCTCAGAAGGATCTATATCCCGAAGAAAAACGGCAAACTCAGACCATTAGGTATCCCGTGCATGATAGACCGTGCGCAACAAGCGTTACATCTTCTAGCACTAGAACCAATATCTGAAACAATTGCCGACCCTAACAGCTATGGGTTTAGACCCAATCGAAGCGCAGCCGATGCAATACAACAGTGCTTCAAATGTCTATGCAAAAAGGGAGCAGCACAATGGGTTCTTGAGGGGGATATCAAAGCTTGTTTTGACAAGATAGGTCACCAATGGCTACTTGATAATATCCCGACAGACAAAAGGATGCTCAAGCAATGGCTGGAATGTGGCTATATAGACAAAGGTCTCTTCTACAAAACGGCGGAGGGAACACCACAAGGCGGGATAATTTCACCCACCCTGATGTTGCTCACTCTTGTCGGACTAGAAAAGCTAACTAAGTCTATCGCTCGCAAGACAGGCAGCAGAGTAAACTTTATAGGTTATGCTGACGACTTTGTTATCACTGGGTCTTCAAAGGAAGTTCTTGTGAATGACATCAAGCTGCAACTGATGGCTTTCCTACAAGAAAGAGGTTTAACGCTTTCTGAAGAGAAAACGCACGTAACTCATATCAATGATGGTTTTGACTTTCTTGGCTTCAACGCCAGAAAGTACAAAGGGAAACTGCTCATTAAACCGAGCAAGTCCAACGTATTATCATTCTTACGAAACATGCGTGACCTCATTAGAAAACACGCAACAATCCCAGTAGCCGATCTCATCAAGATGATAAATCCAAAGCTACGAGGATGGGCGAATTACTATCGCCATTGTGTTGCTAAACAAACCTTCGGCTATGTTGGTCATCAGATGTTTCTAGCGTTATGGCGATGGTCAGTTAGGCGTCACCCAAACAAGGGGCGCAAGTGGGTCGCACATAAGTATTTTCTGAACTTGCAAGGTCAATGGACTTTCCATGGCTGGTTCAAAAAGGCAGGAAAGTATGGCGTGTTCAGGCTGTTTGACATCGCTAAGGTGCCAATTAAGCGACATGTTAAAATCATGAGTCAAGCGAATCCGTTTGATCCTTTTTGGGAAGGTTTTCTCAATGAACGTAAGGTGAAAAATACAGGTCGCAACTCATGGTTTGATCCTGTCGCCACTGCTTTGTGAGTTGCTGGGTAACAATAACGCCTTAGTGGAGGCTTGAGCCGTATGCAGTGAAAGTTGCACGTACGGTTCTTAGGAGGGCGGCATCTGGTAACAGGTGTCGCCTATCCGACATAGACGTGTTGGGGCGACTATCGCTAACTCACTTTTTCCCCAAAATGGCTTGTGGTAAGTTGTGGTAAATCATTTACCACAACTTACCACAAATTAAGGCTTTGATTGAAAGTTCACCAAAGGCGTGTCAGGCTATCTTTTATGGCGCGTTAGTGCCCCAGTCTAATCTAGCCTAGATTTACCCTAACATTTTTATGCGATAAACCTAAAACATACCTTAGATTTAGTATGAGCATGTATTTAATGCGAGTGAAAATTGAACAAAATGAAGATGGCGAACGCTACTTCTTAATACCTGATGAATTACAAAAAGACTTGTTTTGGAACGAAGGTGATCCAATAGAATGGGTTGATAATGGTGATGGAAGTTTTACTTTAAGGAAGCTCAGTCAGCTCGAAGTATTAAAACTCAAAGCATTTGAAGATCCAGACGTGAAAGCTGAGTATGACCGACTAAAGGATGATTCTAAGTTTGATATTTAGATAAGCTATTCTGGTTGTAGTCAAACGGACCAAACAAGCTTTCTAATTATGAAACAGCCTGTTGCATAAACCACGGCTACACTCGGCATCTTCTAGCTCGAAAATGCCCCTTTATCATCTAGAGTAAAGATTCTAACCCACTTTAGTCTGCAATATTTTTCGGCCCCCTAACTGCATAGCCATTCAATTTCCTCATCTAAACTTATTAAGGCCACTTCTAAAGTTAGACTGGAGGTCAATTATGTGGACGAAGAAAGGTCACTTAACTGGGCAGAAAAAGCCCTTCAAGCTCGAAGACATCTGGCGAATTCGCACTAGACTCGAAATCGAAGGAAACATCATGGAGCTAGCGTTGCTGAATCTCGCCATCGACTGCAAGTTACGCTCATGCGATTTACTTAGGATGAAAGTTAGAGATATATCTTCTGGCGGTGTCATTCAAGATCGTGTTCTTTACAGCCAAAGCAAAACTGGTCGAGAGGTACAGTTTGAGATCACTTCCCGCACAGCACAATCCTTGACTCAATGGCTAATACTCAGCCAATTATCTGCACCAGATTATCTTTTCCCAAGCCCTCGCAAACAAGGTAAGCCAATGAGTTATAGCTGCTATGCCACCATTATTCGCCGCTGGGCAACTGAACTTGGCTACGATCCTTATCTTTATGGTACGCACTCAATGCGCCGTACCAAGGCGACGTTAATCTATGCTCGCACCAAAAACATTCGGGCTGTTCAGCTGTGACTTGGTCACGTGAAGCTAGATAATACAATTCGATATTTGGGGGTCGAGATAGAGGATGCGCTGAACATCTCTGAAGGGATAGACTCATAACAAGGTTAGACACTAAATTCAAATTATGTCGATCTTGAGTTGAATCAATATTGTATCTTTATTTCAATGCTTTATGCTAACTATCAACTGAACAAGTGTCGCATTTACTCATATGCATGTGCCGTATTTATTCCTATGGCAACAGGGTTGAGTTATAATCTGAACACTTAGGAAATTAGGAGGTTCAAATGACAGCCGTTGACCGTATTTATCAAAAGATAAAGCGTTCAAGACGCTATGTGTTTGAGCGCAAAGACTTTGATGGCTTTGCTAGCTACGATCAAATTGGTCGTGCGCTAAAACAACTAGTCAAAAAAGGTGAGTTAATCAAGCTTGGCTATGGCTTGTATACCAAGGCAAGGATTAACAGCTTAACAGGCAGACCCATGCCTACTAACCCAGGGGGAAGCGATGCCCTGATGCGTGAGATATTAAAGATGAAAGGGGTCGATTTTGAGATGGACAACCTATCTCTGCAAAGCCTCTCAGGTGAAAGCACTCAAATACCATCATCCGTTCATTATTCATGGAATCCTAAGCAGTTTAATCGCAAGCTGGTAGTCGGCAATCGAGTACTGGGGACGTCTCAGAAAACGGAAAATAAAGCACGTTAAGCCCATTGCAGACTCTAGATATTGACGAGTACGTCGGGTTTTCTCTTGTTTGAGTTGCCTCTTGTGGTAAGATAGTAATCAATTACTATCTTACCAGGAGTGCTCGTGGACACCCATCCAAAGCATCTGCCGGCCGATGAACGTCGTGCCGTAACTGTCGAGTCCGTCGTGGCGCTTGCCGGTTCACAAAACCCAAGCGAGATAACCACTGCGGCTATCGCTAAACACATGAACTTGACCCAGGGTGCGCTGTTTCGGCACTTCCCGAACAAGGAAGCCATTTGGCAGGCGGTCATGGAGTGGGTAGCAGAGCGCCTATTAGCCAGAATCGATCGATCCGCACAAGGAATCGAGTCGCCCTTGGCAGCCATGGAGGCGATGTTCATGAGTCACATCGAATTCGTAGCTGAGCACCCAGGCGTGCCAAGAATGATGTTTGGTGAGCTTCAGCGTGCCGAATCGACACCGGCCAAGCGCATGGTGCAAACCTTGATTCAGCGCTACGGCGAACGTTTGCATCGTCTCATCGAGAAAGGCAAGGCCAGCGGCGAGTTGTCTCCCTCGCTTGACAACGAGGCGGCGGCAACGCTGTTCATTGGCACGATCCAGGGCTTGGTCATGCAATCGCTGTTGGCGGGTGATGTGGGACGTATGCACCGCGATGCGCCGCGCGTCTTTGCAATTTATCGGCGTGGCATAAGGAGTGCGCAATGAAAAAGTTACCCTTGCAAGGCCGCACCCTGGCACTGCTTGCCGTCATCATTCCTTTGCTGGTGCTTTTTATTTATGTCGGTCTGCGATCAGGGCCGCTCGCCCCGGTCGCTGTGACGGTGGCAAGCGTGGAATCACGGGCTATCACACCGGCGCTGTTCGGCATCGGCACGGTGGAGGCGCGCTACACCTACAAGATCGGACCGACGTTTGCCGGGCGCGTCAAACGCCTGGAGGTGCATGTAGGCGACCAGGTCAAGGCCGGACAGGTGCTCGGCGAGATGGAGCCGGTCGACCTTGATGCTCGGGTGCGCTCACAGGAGTCTGTATTCAAGCGGGCGGAAGCGGCTTTGCGCGAGGCAGAAGCCCGGCAAGCCTACGCGCAAACCCAGGCGCGCCGCTATGAGCAATTGTTTGCGGTGCGCTCGACCAGCGAGGAAATCGTCACCACCAAGCGGCAGGAACTGCAGATCGCCGATGCCGCCCTATCCGCCGCTCGGGAAGATATTGCCCGGGCACGCTCCGACCGCGAAGCACTCGTCGCGCAGCGGAGCAATCTGCGCCTGATCGCGCCGGTCGATGGTGTAGTCACCGTGCGCGATGCCGATCCCGGCACGACCATCGTCGCGGGCCAGGCCGTGGTGGAAGTGATCGACCCCAAGAGTTTGTGGATCAATGTGCGCTTCGACCAGATCAGCGCATCGGGGCTGGCTGGGGGGCTGCCGGCTCATATCGTCCTGCGTTCGCGTGGTGGCCAGACCTTGAAAGGTCGCGTGCTGCGGGTGGAACCCAAGGCCGACGCGGTAACCGAGGAAACGCTTGCCAAGGTGACATTCGATAACAAACCAGAACCTTTGCCACCAGTGGGTGAACTGGCCGAAGTCACGGTTGACTTGCCGGCGCTCCCGGCCGCTCCACTGATCCCCAACGCTGCCGTCCAGCGTGAAGGCGATAAAGTTGGTGTCTGGCAAATCGTGGATGGTGATCTGCATTTCTCCCCGGTCAAGCTCGGCACTTCCGACCTCAATGGTTACGTGCAGGTGCGCGAAGGGCTCAAGAATGGGGACCAGGTTGTGACCTATAGCGAAAAGGCACTGACGGCGCGCAGCCGCATCCATGTGGTCGAGCATATCCCGGGAGTTTCACGATGATCAGCCTGGCCGGCCGCGACATTCTCCATGCCTGGGGGAAATTCGTCTTCACCGGCATCGGTCTGGGTCTGCTGATCGGCGTCACCCTAGTCATGGCTGGGGTGTACCGAGGTATGGTGGACGACGGCAAGGCGTTGCTCGACAACAGTGGCGCTGACCTTTGGGTGGTGCAAAAGGATACTCTGGGTCCTTATGCGGAGTCGTCCAGCCTCAACGATGACGTGTATCGCGCCATTCTCGCCATGCCGGGAGTCTCACAGGCAGCGAACGCGACCTACCTGACCATGCAGGTACGCAAGGGCGAGAGTGATGTACGCACCATGGTGGTCGGCATCGCGCCCGGTGCGTTGGGGGCTACACCCGGATGGCCTCCTTATCTCGTCGCTGGACGCCAGATCACGCGCGGTCACTACGAGGCTGTGGCCGACATCGCCACCGGCTTCAAACTGGGAGATCGTCTTGCCATTCGCCGCAATCATTACACCGTCGTGGGGCTGACACGGCGCATGGTGTCGTCCAGCGGCGACCCGATGGTATTCATTCCGCTCAAAGATGCCCAGGAGGCCCAGTTCCTCAAGGACAACGATGCCATCTGGCAAAGCCGGCGTCGCACCGAAGCCAACCCGGTCTTCAATCGACCCGGTGATCCAGGTTTGCTGGATGCCGTGATTGCTTCACAGAGCAGCAACGCGTTCGTCAATGCCGTGCTGGTCACTCTGAAACCTGGTCATGCGCCGGACGAGGTTGCCGAATCCATCCAGCGCTGGAAGCGTTTGACGGTCTACACCCGGGCACAGATGGAAGACATCCTCGTCGGCAAGCTGATCGCCACCTCAGCCAAGCAGATCGGCATGTTCCTTGTGATTCTGGCCATCGTTAGCGCGGCCATCGTTGCCTTCATCATCTATTCGCTGACGATGGACAAAATCCGTGAGATCGCGGTGTTGAAGCTCATCGGCACACGCAACCGAACCATCGCCGCGATGATCATGCAGCAGGCGCTCGCCCTGGGCGTGATTGGCTTCGTGGTCGGCAAGATCACAGCCACCTTTTCAGCACCGGCTTTTCCAAAATATGTCCTGCTCACGCCAATGGATTCTGTCGCCGGTTTTTTTGCCGTGCTCGTGATCTGCGTTCTAGCTAGCCTCGTCGCCATTCGCATGGCACTCAAGGTCGATCCGGCCGAAGCCATTGGAGGTTGAGATGAGTGGCAAAGGGATACACATCGAAAGTTTAAGCAAGCGGTATGGCGATGGTGACACCGCTGTCTTTGCCTTGAGAGACGTGAATATGCATGTTGCGCCTGGTGAAGTGGTGGGACTGATCGGCCCTTCCGGGTCCGGCAAGAGCACGCTGCTCAAGTGTCTGGGTGCGGTGATCGAACCGACCGCCGGTCGCATGACGCTGGGCGATGAAGTGATCTACGCCGATGGCTGGAAAGTCCGCGACCTGCGCGCCTTACGGCGTGACAAGATCGGTTTCGTTTTCCAGGCGCCGTACCTGATTCCGTTTCTCGATGTCACCGACAACGTGGCGCTGCTGCCGATGCTTGCAGGCGTCGCGAATGGAGAGTCGCGCGCGAAGGCACTGGAATTGCTCACAGCGCTTGATGTGCAACACCGAGCTCGCGCAATGCCCTCGCAACTCTCCGGTGGCGAGCAGCAACGGGTCGCCATCGCGCGCGGACTGGTCAATCGTCCGCCGGTGATCCTGGCCGATGAACCCACTGCGCCGCTGGATTCCGAGCGCGCCATGGCTGTAATCCGCATCCTCAACGACATGGCCCGGAAGTTCGAGACCGCCATCATCGTCGTCACCCATGACGAAAAGATCATCCCCACATTCAAGCGCATCTACCACATCCGCGACGGCGTGACCCATGAGGAAGCTGGCGAAGGGCGGGAGTTCGAATGAGAGAACGATTGAATTACAGGAGAATTTCATGACCCACCGCAAACACAGCCACGCATTTGGAACTATCACCCTGACCGTTACGGCCTGCCTGCTTTATGGGGTTTTCAGTTGCCAGCTTGGGCTGGTGACGCTACCCAGGTTGAGCCACTGGCGCTACGCAAGATCATGCAGGAACTCGGGCGCAACATGCAGGCTATTACCGGTGCGATTTCGCAGGAGGAATGGGTTCAGGTCGTTCAGCTCGCCCCAAAAGTTGCTGCACACCCCGAGCCACCGCTTACTGAAAAAATGCGCATCCTTGCTTACCTCGGCGCTGATGCGACCAAGTTCAGAAACTTTGACGCGCAGACTCACGAGGCGGCGCTGGCCATGAAGCTGGCTGCTGCGAGCAGCGACGGCAAGGCGGTGATCCAATCATTCGCCCACGTGCAGGAAAGCTGCTTGGGCTGCCACCAAGCTTTCCGTAAACCTTTCGTGGAGCATTCATCTAATTAAAGCGCCTAAAGAGTGTATTGATTACGTGATTCTGCACGAGCTTTGTCATATCGCTGAGCACAACCACAGTGAGAAATTCTGGCGCTTATTAACAAGCGTGATGCCTAATTGGAAAGCAGTAAAAGCCCGTTTAGATGGAATGGCGGAGCTGTATTTGAATGAGTAAGGATTGTTGAATGACATGCCCAACTTGTGAAAAGCATATTGGCTGGGATTGGCTCGAAGATGAGTGCATCGAGCCAAACGAAGCCTTTGACTGCCCACACTGTGATGAAACCTTGCGCTATGAAGTGGATGAAGGTACTTACCTTGGTGCTCAGCATGTAACGATTGAAGTTGTGGATGATTAGGTAAATTATTTATATCCGAGTGCCTATTCATTTAAGGTGAATAAGTATTTTCATTGTTCCATGAAGGTTTCGATGCATCGAATCTTTACTCTAACCAATAAATGTCCAGAGACGTGTTGGGGCGACTATCGCTAACTCACTTTTTCTCCAAAATGGCTTGTGGTAAGTTGTGGTAAATAATTTACCACAACTTACCACAAATTAAGGCGTTGATTGAAAATTCACCAAAGACGTGTCAGGCCATCTTTTATGGCGCGTTAATTCTCCGGTCCAATTTAGATCAGATTAGTCGTTTGATGTGGTCATATACAATTTCCTTATTTTATGACGTTGACGTTAAAGAAAAAAATTGAGTTCTTTTATGTTCGAGAATCGTATCGTCCGAGCGATCTTTCAGTCCTACACCGGTGAGTTTGAGCTGGCGCGACTTAGCCAGTAGATAAAAACATTTCATTGCGGCTGCTTCATAAGACAACCCTTGCGGACGCACATTGGAAATACAGTTACGCAGTGAATCTTCGGTGCCACGCTGTGGGTGCCAAGTAAGATACAGCCCCAAGCTATCGGGGGAGCTTAACCCCGGGCGTTCGCCCACCAGTACCAACACCTCGCGTGCGTTGATCGCTTCACCCACATCATCACCAACCGCCACGCGGCCCTGATGCACAATACAGAGAGGTGCGATGCACCATTCATGTCGTTGGTCGGCATGGATCTGCGTGAATAAGGCGTCAATAAACGGCGCCGCGTGATGACTGATGGCGTAAGAGGACAAACCATCGGCAATGACAATCACCAAGTCGTATGGATTTGGCGTGTTATCGCTGTGCTGCTTCAAACGTGCATTTGAGGTGTCATCAAGCTTGCGCCCTAAATCTGGCCGTTGCAGATACATGAGGCGATCATTGGCTTGGCTATGCAGCGAAAACGCAGGCAGATAGGGCACAATGGCCGGTTTTTTCGCTAAGGAATTAACCAGCTCCTTTTCGTTGAGCGGCACATGTACCGCATCCATTGCTTGAGCGTGTGAGAGCTGAAAACGCAATAGCTCCTCAGTTGGAATGCTGGTACCCACACGGCCAAGTCCGATGCGCGCCTGCGTAAACTGGCGCAACTTGTGCCATGGATCTTCATGGATCAACAAGGATGTCGGTGTCTTGTTCATACGGCCTCCTGAATCAGTCGCAGCGGTTGGTTAAAATGTGGCGACAAATGGTCGGCGAGTTGCTTATGTTCATCCTGATGGAAGATTTCCATTTTCTTCAGCCAGGCTTCAAATTCTGGAGCAGGACGGCATCCCAACACTTGGCGGGCATAGAGCGCGTCATGAAACGAGGTCGTCTGGTAGTTGAGCATGATGTCATCCGAGCCCGGAATGCCCATGATAAACGAGCATTCGGCGACACCGAGTAGCGTCAGCAGATTGTCCATGTCGTTTTGATCGGCGTAAGCGTGGTTGGTGTAGCAGATGTCACACCCCATCGGCAGGCCAAGCAGCTTGCCGCAGAAGTGATCTTCTAGTCCGGCACGGGTTATCTGTTTGCCGTCAAACAGGTATTCCGGGCCGATGAAGCCAACCACGGTATTAACCAGTAACGGTTTGAACTTGCGTGCCATTGCGTATGCTCGCACTTCGCAGGTTTGTTGGTCGATGTTATGATGGCCGTTGGCTGATAGTGCGCTGCCTTGGCCCGTTTCGAAATACATCACGTTGTTGCCGACCGTACCGCGATTGAGGCTCAAGGCGGCATCATAGGCCTCGGCAATCACATTCAGGTTGATACCAAATCCTTGATTGGTCGCTTCGGTGCCGCCGATTGATTGAAACACCAAATCGACGGGCGCGCCTTTCTCAATGGCTTCGATAGTGTTCGTCACATGCGTCAGCACGCACGATTGAGTCGGGATGTCATAATACTGAATCACTTCATCCATCAGCTTCATCAGCTTCATCAGCTTAATTGCCTGACTCACACTGTCGGTGGCCGGGTTGATGCCAATCACGGCATCACCGTTGCCGTACATCAGGCCATCAAAAATCGAGGCCGCGATGCCGCTCATATCATCGGTTGGGTGATTGGGTTGCAAACGGGTGGATAAGCGACCGGGCAATCCTATCGTATTGCGAAATGTGCTGGTCACCTGACACTTTTTCGCCACCAGAATCAGATCCTGGTTGCGCATGATTTTGCTGACTGCCGCGGCCATTTCGGGCGTGATGCCAGCGCAAACTCGCGTCAACTCAATATGGGTGGTGGTTTCTTGCAGCAGCCAGTTACGAAAATCGCCGACCGTGAGATGCGCGATCTCCAAGAATGCGCAGGCATCATGCTCATCGATGATCAAACGGGTAATTTCGTCGTCCTCGTACGGAATCAAGGTTTCGTTGAGGAAGGTTTTAAGGGGCAGATCTGCCAGCACCATTTGCGCGATCACACGCTCTTGCGCTGATGTTGCGGCCACCCCCGCCAATTGGTCGCCGGAGCGCAGCGGTGATGCCTTCGCCATCACTTCTTTCAAAGAAGAAAACTGATAGGTCTGACTGCCTAGTTGATATCGATAGCGTGAACTCATTGTGCCTCTCTACATCTGTACCGTTATGCTGTGTAGGTCTGCTCAGGGGTGTGCAGCCTGAACATTGCAATTGGTCTTGGAATATCACTGAAAGAATGACTGCGAAAATTGTGCCGCGAACATGACGGAAATAGGCAAGTCTAAATAAATCAATAAAAACAGTTAGATAGGGGTCTTGGCGCTTAATGCTGGAGCAAGAGGGTGAAAATGAATTTGGTTCAATTGCTTCATAAAGGGAATCCATGTGCACCAATGAGGTGCAAACAATACAGTTTTGATGTCAATCAACAGGCACAAAGCCTGAGTGCTTGGGATCAAGAGTATAATCAACACAGTACAGGACAGCTCCATGGCTATCTGGACGACATAAAGTTGCCAGGTTTGCATTTATTTGAGGAGTACACCTACTATGCCACAAACCATTTAAGCACGGGCGTGTTCATGATTTTTCCCTGTTAAGAGGTCAGCTTATGTGTCCAGCCATCGGGGTCACTTCTTTTATTAACGGAGTTATTCTTTAAATTTTCTACATGACTATCGGATTTTTTTTCAAGTTGGGTACTGTTTATTCGTTCTCCGAATATACTAGCCAAGAAACCATTTAACATTTTGTTGTTCTCCAAAAAAAACGAAGGTGAAACATGACAGATAAACCTCAAAAATCCACTGTTATCTCTTTCTCCACTAAGCCGCAACTAAAGGGTGCATTGAGTAAGCTTAGTAATTCTGAGTTCAAAAAAATTGAGAAAATCATAACCTCAACTCTTGAAAGTGAAAAAGCAAAACGTGCAGAAAGAAGACAGCAGGAAGAAGAAAAGAAACTGCTTATCGCCCAAAAAATGGAAGAGTTAAAAAATAGTGGGATACAGATCACAGATGTGAAACAGTATCTGTCAAGTTAACCTTTCTCAATCGTTAGTTTATCTGTATTGAAAAAAAATGACCCCACGGAGATAAAATGAAGGCCATTGATTATGCTAATTTGATAATTAGTAAAAAAACAGTGAATGAAAATGACATCTTATTATCTAAGCAAACTATTTATAATGTTCATACTTATATCAATTTTTTTAATGAAATTTATAGCGGTTGTTTACCTCATGAGTTTAAGTCTCTTTCTGAATTGAGAGGCTTACACCATGAATTAAAGAGTGCTCACCCTGTCTTTTATTCGACGTTTGTCGAAAAGAAACTAAGCTATGACTCATTAACAAAAAAGTTAAATTTTATGAGAAGCATCATAGGAAATGAACACATCAAATATGGGACGCTCCCAGACTTAACCCTTCCAGAAAAAGCCGATCTCCAACAGTTTACTGCGCTTATTGAGCGCTGCACTCTTATTTTTCTCTCAATAGAAATCAGCAATAGAGAGGAATATAAAAAACTGACAGGGAATGAAATTGTCAACGTAGGCATTAAAGAAGATTTTATCAATCTTGTTGCCAGCGTTACGACTCAAGCAATGATTGATGTTGAAGAAATTAACAGAGATTTGGTCCCGTACAAAAAAGAGTATGAACAACCTTATGATTCTTACAAGCTCATCATGCTGACTATGGTTTCTGGAAGCCTATTCAAAGTTATGAAAGAAAACTATGCACCTGAGTATTGAAATTAGAGACGAGATAAGCTTGAAAAAGTGTTTACTCATTTTAAGAAAAACCATACTTGAAGTCTCGTCAACAAAGCTTTAGACAACGCATGTTTTTGAGTTAGCAATTTCGCCGTAAACCCTCGCCCGATTCTAGGGCGGGGATATAAGGCGTAAAGTTCGAAGAACTTTAATCTGGTGTCGATTGGCTATCAACATAAGCTCGGAGTGTGTCAATGGTGGCTCCGCCCTGAGGGATCCCCTCATAATTTCCCCAAAGCGCAACCGTACTTGAATAGATTTTGAGCAAGTATGGTTGCAGCTACGAGCAAGTCTTTCCTCGTTATTGCGTAGCCAGAATGCCGCAGAACTTCCATACCTAAGCGCACTGTTGAGAGTACATTTCGATTACTGACAGTGTTCGCTTGAAAGTGTTTATCCCAACCTTGTTTCTGTGCATGTACGCCAACAAGCCAAAATGTCAGTTGAAGCATTAGGGCGATTAGTAGCATGATATCAAAGCGCTCTGGGTTGCTAGTTCGGCTATGGCGGAGTCCTAGAGCACCGATCAGTTTAAAAAACACACAGTGACTTTAGCCCCAAAACATGATCAAATACACAGTATTATTAACTTATCAACTGATTGATTATGTCTAATTCTAGAAACTGGGAACCACCAACTGCTCTTTCCAAAAAAGAGCAGTTTATTGTATAGAGAAAACCCCCAGCTAGGCTGGGGGTTCTGTAAAGCTTACAGCTATAAGTCAGTTATATAACCCCTTTCAATTTGATAAAAATGTCTTGTGGTCTGGCAACTGCAAGAGTTAATTAAGAATTGAAAGGGGGTCCCAATGGGGGACGAAAAGAGCTTAGCGCATACGCGATGGAACTGTAAATATCATGTGGTTTTTGCACCTAAGTATCGAAGGCAGGTGTTCTATGGTGAGAAACGAAGGGCAGTAGGCGAGATACTTAGAAAGCTATGTGAATGGAAAAACGTGAATATTATTGAAGCGGAATGCTGCGCAGATCATATTCATATGCTTTTAGAGATACCACCTAAGATGAGTGTTTCATCCTTTATGGGGTATTTGAAAGGAAAAAGTAGCCTGATGCTCTATGAGCGATTTGGTGATTTGAAGTTTAAGTACAGGAATCGGGAATTTTGGTGTCGAGGGTATTATGTCGATACGGTAGGAAAAAATACCGGCAAAATACAAAGTTACATAAAGCACCAACTAGAGCAGGATAAAATGGGAGAGCAATTGTCGATCCCGTATTCAGGTAGCCCGTTTACGGGCCGCAGGAAATAGTCATATGCAAATGTCAGATCACTATGCGCCTGCTAGGGCGCAGCCAGTAGGAGAGCCTTATAGGCGCATATGAAAAACCACCGGCTATGCCGGTGGATACTTTTTTTTGCAAAAAGTTAAAACAGACCGGAAAACTGTTTGTGTTCTTACGCACCAATCGTCATCTCATCATTAATGAAGAGATTAATCATAAGCTTATGTCGATGTATGCTGACCACCCAAGAGTAAAGCCTGCTGTTCCGGCCGCTCTTTTAGCGATGGCAACGATTCTTCAAGCATACGAGCAAAAATCGGATGCCGGAGCGACATTAGAAGCGATGTTTGACCAACGTTGGCAAATGGTACTGGACTGTCTAGGGAGCGAGGAATCGCCATTTTCACAAGGCACCTTATGTGATTTTCGTCATCGTTTAATTGCACACGATATGGATGTAGTTTTACTTGAACATACCGTAAATGTCGCTCGTGAAGTTGGAGGTTTTAGTCATGTTCAGCTCAGAGTGGCCCTAGACTCAGCGCCACTACAGGGCGCTGGTCGAGTTGAAGATACGTTCAATTTAGTGGGACATGCTCTTGAATTAGTCGTCAACTGTGCTGCACAAATAAAGATGATCTCAGAAGAAGAACTCATCGAAGAATGTGGTCTAAAACTGGTAGGAAAAAGCAGTGTCAAAGCGGCGTTAGACATTGATTGGTCAGATAAAAACGAGAAGCATCAAGCCGTTGAAACCTTGCAAAATGATGTTGAAGCTCTGAAGCAGTGGTTAGAAAAACAACCCTCCGCCTTTATTAAGCATAAAGGGCTGGAAGAGAGCCTCGCTTTACTTGCAAAAGTTTTGGAACAGAATATAGACCCTGACCCGGACGGAAATGGGCCTAAAGTAAAAGAGGGTTCGGTGCCGGATAGGCAAATCTCTATCTCAGACTCAACAATGCGCCATGGACGAAAATCAAGCTCAAGGACGATTAGCGGGTTTAAGCAACATATTGCTGTCGACTTAGACAACAAGCTGATATTAGCGACCTGTGTCCGTCCTGCCAATGAACCGGAGCACAAGGCGTCGGAGTACTTAAAACCCAAAGTCAATGCTTACGGTGAAGTTAAACAAATTCAAATAGATAGGGGTTATTTAGCTGCTCACTGGACAACGGAGCTGTACGAAGCAGGAAAAGAGGTTGTTGCAAAACCATGGACACCGCCATCCAAGAGCGCACTGAGTAAAAACGCATTCCAAATTGACTTGGTTGAAGGCAGTGTCATGTGCCCAGCAGGGAAAGTTGCCATGATAAAGTCTGGAAAAGTAACGCAAGCCCGTTTTAAATCAACGGAATGCAACGCTTGTCCGAAAAAAGCAGATTGTACGACATCAGAGAAAGGTCGAAAAATTAAAATACACGAGCAGGAAGCGATGCTGCAAAAACTTCAGAAGTACGTAAGTACGTCTCAAGGTCGGGCTGATGCTAGAGAGCGGGTCAAAGTAGAGCACTCTCTAGCATCAATCTGCAACCGCAAAGGTCCTAGAGCAAGGTACCGAGGCTTGCGGCTAAATGAATATGATTTAAACAGAACGGCAGCTATTACCAACCTGCATATAGCGATGAGTTTGGCTGCTTAAAATTTAAACTATATGGTGCTCTAGACCGTATGCTGGGCTTTTCAAATCTCGGAAGGTTTCTTCTATCTGCATACGCTTTGAGTAGATCCTAACGAGTTGCTTGGGTGTTCGGATTTCAACGGGCAAGTTAGTCGCTAAAACCCATGGTTCTTTTGTCGAAGCGGAGTAGATTTTAGGTGACGGATGATGACAATTAGTCCGTGTCGAGCGCTGATTTTTTCGGCCTTTAGGACGTGATTTATACAGTGCAATTTGACATGAAATTGGGTTGCTCTTAGTCAACCTCTTATAGCCTAAAGTCTTTGAGCGACTTGAGGATATGCTATGTAAGTTGCTGATAGGTTGCCAGTTTTCCGCACCTAAATCTGCATATTGCACTTGCCCTCTGACTCGACTTAACCAGTACCAACCCAGCTTCTCAACGGATTTATACCATGGAACTTTAAAGCCAGCATCACTGACAATGAGCGGTGTGGTGTTACTCGGTAGAATGCTTGCAAGGTCGGCTAGAAATTGGTCATGAGCTTTCTTTGAACATTGCTCTGAAAGCGGGAACGCTTTTTCATAAAGAGTAACAGAACGACCGTGTAGTGCGACTGAAGCTCGCAATACCATAAGCCGTTTTTGCTCACGAATATCAGACCAATCAACAAGTACAATGGGCATCGTATTGCCCGAACAGATAAAGCTAGCATGCCAACGGTATACAGCGAGTCGCTCTTTGTGGAGGTGACGATTACCTAACAATCGGTCGATCCGTTTGATGTTATGTTTTTTTCTCGCTTTGGTCGGCAGGTTACGGCCAAGTTCGGTAAGAGTGAGAGTTTTACAGTCAAGTAATGCGTGGCAAGCCAACGTTAAGCTGTTGAGTCGTTTTAAGTGTAATTCTGGGCAGAATTGGTAAAGAGAGTCGTGTAAAATATCGAGTTCGCACATCTTGTTGGTAACCGTTCACCAGTCCCCCCATTGACAGCCTCTAAAGTGTGACCAACAGCACTTGCACCCCTTTTTTTCTCTTGAGTGATCATTTTCATCCTTCATCATCAGAGCATGAAAAAGAAAAAAATCCAAATTTGCAGACGCGCCACCCGTCGCTTCTGATATCCATCAAGCTAACGCACTCATCGAAGAGTTGTGGGCACAGCTTCGTGAGTTTGAAGATAAACTCAAGACCAGTGGATCCAACTCGTCAAAGCCACCTTCATTCGACGGACCGAAAGAGCGAGCTGAACGAAAAAAGCTCAAAGCTCTGGTGGTCGCCATCCGAGAGGAGCTAAACCGGGTCACACAGGGCATCAACGACAACTCTCAGCACTGAAAGAAACCGACACCGTGGTTGAGTGCTGGCCTGATACCTGTTGCCCTTGCTGTGGTGAATCGAAAATGGTTTATCACAAGAAACCCTTTTATCGTCACCAAGTCCATGAAATACCGGTCCTCTGCGTAGATATTACGGAATACCAACTTTACTCAGGGCAATGCCAACATCGCAGAGAAGTGAGTAGAGCTCGATGACTAGAAGGCGCGCCGCAAGGCATCATGGATCCAAATCTGCTCAGCTATACTGCGGTCCTGGCTGGGCATTATCACCTGAGTGTCCTTAAAATACAGTCTCTGCTCAAAGAACAGTTAGGCACCACATTCTCCATCGGAGCCATCAGTGAGGCACATGGCTTCAATGCTGACGCGGCTGCATCAGGCTTCAAAAAGCGTTCGACAACTGGCTTGAAAAGGGCCGGTCGATCGTGGTTAAAAGGTATAAAGGTCGCTGCGAAAAGCTGGAGCAGCATCGGCAAAGCCTGTGGCCGTTCCTGAAGCATGAATCCATCCTGCTTACCAACAATGAAGCTGAGCGGCGCATCCGTGGTAGCGTTATTCAACGCAAAATTAGCTTTGGTATTACCTCAGATGCTGGCGACAAGTTCAGAGGCCGAATGGACACGTTGGTAGAAACCTACAAGAAACGTGGGCTATCCAGCTTGTCTGTGCTAACAGAGATCGTACAGGCGGTAACCGCATGTCAGCAATACCCAAACGTTCTTGGTCTGTAGATAAAAGTCAATTATCTACCGGTGAACGATAACGTTTAAATAACCTGCATATTTCGGAACTTTCTGATCGCAATCAACGAAATACGTGTCATGCCTCTGGCGCATAAGCTTAAAATCTTGTCGTCCATAGATTGAAATCGTGTTTGGTGTTTTCAGACTAGTTTGGGCTCGAAGGAGGCATCGCAGTCACGCGGAACATCCAATTGGATCTCACCATCATCGGTCATCAACCGTTTTGATGAATAACCTTTCCGACTGTTGTCAGTACGAGCGGGGGCGTGCTTTTCATAACCAAAACTCATCGAGTTCAGCATTGAGATCGGTTTCAACGGTCACCTTGGTGAGCATTTTTCTGAAGTCATCAAGATCGGAAGGAGTCTTGATTGATTTAGCAGCTTCGCGAGCGAAGGCTTCTAGAGCTTTCTTATCCATATTGCTTATCCTTAGCCATGACTGGCTTAATTACAAGCAGATACACAATTTAAATTACAGGCTTGAACATGCCCACAAAACGAACGTAAGAGGCAATTTAAGCACTTATAGTTAACAACTCATGGGATGGCAGGGGAGGATTATCTAACTCGCGCTCTGTGCTCACTGGTGGCTTTCCTCGCTATGATTCAAGTTAACTTTCTTGAATCATACCCTGATTTGAAATCAAGATGGGGTACACATTTACGCCTATGACTTCCAAAAAATCTCTAGCGTCCATGGGTTGGAGCATTAAATCCGGTGCTAGCGACTGCAAAACTTCCAAGTCAACAAGTGAGTCGATTTGAGACACAATCACTCCAGCACCAAGTTTGCGGAAAATATCAAGGTTACATATCACGAACCGTTATCCCTTCTTCGGTTTTTGTTATCGCAAAAGGCAGTGACCTCAATTTCAATTCCGTCCACAGCGAAAGTTACGCTACTGTTTCCCGTTTGCGTATCGACAACTTGCGTTCTTTCAACTTGCAGCGGTGCGATGTGAATCGTATTCGCTGCTAACGGATTTGTGGCGATTGAAAAAAAAGGCGATGGAAAATGCTGAGCGTCTGTATTTCATTTTAACTTCCTTTTACTTTAATTCTCATCGTCTCACCGCTAGGCGAAACCACAATAACAGAATCCGAAGTGATCTCTGTTACTCGATATTGACCTATGTTTCTACCTTCAACAATTTGTATGGCCCCTGACACGCCGTCACTAAACAAAGCGACTCTTTGTCTCCCTAATTTCTGGATGTGGGTTAACTCCAAAAAACCAATTCTGCTGCTGGCTGAGTTTTGAGTGGTAGCGTCGTTATTTGACTTTTCACTTTCCGATTTTTTTTCTTGAGCGTTGGACATGGATTCCTGAATGGCAAAATCTTCCAGCTTTGCTTTTATCGATTCAGTTTCTTTTTCTTGTTGCTCTTTGATCACTCTCATTTGATCGCTTAGCTTTTTTAGATCTTCAATTTATCCGTTTTGAGTTTCGATAACAGTTTCTAGTTCAGCTCTTATCGAGTCCAGTTGGCTTTCTCGATTTTTTGAACTTTGGTAAAAGAGTTGTACCTCTTCTTCTAGTTGCGCTCTTAACTGTTCGATTATTTCTTTCATGAGTTGGTTGCTCTGTTTGAGTTCACTGACTGCTTCTGGCAGCATTAATAGGCCACTCAACTGATCGTTTATTTTTGCTATTTCTATATTGGCTCTTAACAAAGCAGAGTCTTCGCCCGTTTCAAATGTCACGTAGTTATTTATCTGCTCACTTTTCAAGAGAAGCGTAGCGACAACGCCGATACCGACAGCGGTAGCGGATGTTAATGCAATTAACGCTATTTTTTTACAGGCGCTGATTTTAGTTTTTTTTCTTGGCCGTTGTCACCGTTTTCTAAATCTGCTATTTCTTTTTCTTCATTTTTCTCATCGTTGCGATTTCCATCATCCAAACTTTCATCTTGAGTTTTTTCATCATCAGTTTGGATTTCTTCTCCACTGTTTGCGTTTTTCTTTTCATCGCTAGTGATTAAGTTTTCTTTTTCACTCAACTCAGATTCAACAACGAAGCTTGGTTCGTCATTAGTCGCATCATGCAAGCTTGTTTTTTTTCTAGACATTAAGATTGTACCCTTGCGTTAATTTTCACTGTTCTTGTTTTCTCATCGACATGAGCAACAAACTCTGCACCAATGATCGTTTCGATAACTTGCATGGTTGTTGCTGCTGCAAACTCTCGATTGGTGAAAGGCAAATTTAACGTATATAGATTTAAAACTTTTTGCTCGGTTCTTTTCAGATCGTCAAGTTGATAACCTGAAAGCGACAAACTGTAATTCAGAGCTTGGCCAATATTTTTTATCGATGAAGGAATGTCGAAAGTCCTCACTTCTAGCAACGGAAATCTCTGCTCAAGATTTGTATCCACTTTGATTTTTGTATAACCACTTTTTTAAAGATAAAGATTTTCACTGACATCATTTGTCGTCACTGTGGACGAAAATGCTGACGTGGAAATCAACGCTAATGAATAAACGAATAATTTCATTGTTTTCTCCTTTTTTTACAATAACGATCAAACATCAAAAAAATGCGATTTTTGACACCACATTTAAGGCAAAAGCAAAACAGAGAAAAGACAAAAAACGAGAAAGCTACATACCATCGGATCGCCGATGTTATATAGCTTATCTTTATATATATATATAGTGAAAATTGGGCACAAAAAAGCGGGCTCAAAAAAGTGAATCCAAGTAAAAACTCTATCAAAACAGGGTAGATATCCCATCAAAACAGGGTAGATCTCATTAAAATAGGGTAGATACCCCGCCAGCTAGGGTAATCATTTCATTAAAATAGGGTAGTTCTCATCAAAACAGGGTAGATACCCCACCAGCTAGGGTAATTATTCCATTAAAACAGGGTAGCCCTCATTAAAATAGGGTAGATACCCTATCAGATAGGGTAAACATTCTATTAAAACAGGGTAGTTCTCATTAAAGCAGGGTAGATACCCCACCAGATAGGGTAATTATTCCATTAAAACAGGGTAGTCCTCATCAGGACAGGGGTAAACAATTTAGCTAAATAGGGTAGATTTTTTTGACCTATTTAACTCGGCTTTATGCAAAAAAAAAGCGATTTGGCTTTCTAACCAGATCGCTTTTTTGCATCTAAAAGCAGATGAATTTTAGGTTTTAGCCGTAAAGTTCATTGAGCTTTTCTTTAATTGCAGGTTCCAGTTTGTTGAAGTTTCTCGTCTTAATGTTCGGAGCGCAAGCCGCCCGTTTTTCTAGCAGAAGAACATCTTTTGTTAGCTGGATTTGCTCATTGAGTTCGAACGTTTTTGCTACTCGATGAGTGTTGTGATCCAAATCTTCACGAGTTATTGCCGATGGTTTCCAGCGGTTGATCATCTGTAAAATAACGCGATATGCTTTGCGAAGATCCTGCCTTTTTTCTGTGACTACTTGAGATGGAAGAATCGCATACTTATCGCTCAGGTAAAGATAATAGAGCGATTCATCAAGGTCTTTTAACGCCCATAGCAAATCAAATGTTAGTCGATTTTGGAAACTTATCGCGTGAGTTTCTACATGAATTTTGTCTGAAATTTCTAGCGACGCATTGAAATGATTTAACTTTGTTTCGATTGATGCCTTGAGCTCTTGGAGCTCTTCTTTGTAGAGCGCCGATAGGTTGTTAATGGCATTTTCTATATTAAAAATTAACTGGTCAGCGAACGGATCATCATCTCGAACCGCATTTAAAATGACTTTAATTTTACTGTCAAACCAGTCTGCACCACTGATGAAATTGTTTTTTTTTACCTCGTTTTCCGTCCTGCTGAACAAAAGTGCGGGAGCGTCTTTCGTTAAAAAGGTCACGTTAAGATGTGGAATTTGCGTACCCACCAAAACTTTCGTGCGTATTTCGGTGATTGCGATCGCTCGTTTCGGTTTATTCCGATCACTTGATCCTGCCGTTTTTCTCTCTTCCTATTTTTACTCTAAGTGATCGGATTGCGCCAGTTTTCTCATTGACTCACCGCCCAGTTCTATTCGGTGACTATTGTGTACCAGCCTATCCATGAGAGCGTCTGCGACGGTGGCGTTGCCGATCATGTTGTACCACTCCTTTACGGGTAGTTGACTGATGACGATTGTGCTGCTGTTTTGGTTACGGTCTTCAAGCACTTCTAACAAGTGACCAGCATGCTCTTGCGTCAGTTTTTCCATCCCCCAGTCATCGAGGATCAGTAGAGCTTTCTTAGCCAACGATTGAAGTTGCTTTTGATAGCTACCATCTAGACGACCTGCGGTCAGGTCATCGAGCAAGCGAGTTAATCGGTAGTATCTGACGGTTTGCTGTTGGTCGCAGGCGCTGGTTGCCAGAGCGCAACCAAGATACGTTTTACCCGCGCCTGTTGGGCCAGTGATCAAGATGTTCTGGTGCTTGTGCAGATAACTCCCCGTCAGAAGTTCGCTCATCTGTTTTCGGTTGAGGTTTCGCCCTTCCTTGTAGATGAGTTGGCTCGGCTGAGCATCCACTCTCAGCTTGGCTTGTTGTTTTAAGCGTTGGATTTTGCTCTGATTGCGATTCAAGATTTCACTTTCAAGAAGTAGGCTTAACCTCTCCTCGAAGTCTAGCTCTGCGTAGGTGGTCAGTTGCTCTTGTTGCTGCTCTAACGCTTTCGCCGCATGACTTAAGCGTAGGGTTTTGAGTTGGTCGTTCAGTGCGTTCATATCTTTTCTCCTAGTGATAACAGTTCGGGCCACGAACATTGCTGTGAACAAGGTTCGGTGTGCTTGAGGTGTCTTTATTCAGTTGCCCCTCACGATTGTTTTTCAGCAGATTATTGATGAAGGTGTAGTTCGGTTTTGTCAGCATCAGCGCATCTTTACAGGCCTGCTCTAAGCGCGACTCGCCATAAGTTTTACTCAGATTGAGCAGCCCAAGACAGGAACGATAGGCCTGCTCTGGATGAGGTTTGGCGTTCAGCATCTTATTAACGACTTCTCGTGTGGCTGGGCCGATATTGGCTCCCCAGTTGAGCAAGCGTCCAGGCGACCACTTTTGATGTTGATGGTTACTCGGCATGTGCTCTGGTTGAGTGCTGTTTCCACGTTCTCTTTGGCTGCGTGGATGTTGAGCGGGTAGATCTGCACCAGACGGTTGGAGGCTTCCAGCTCGACATGGTGGCCAACCAGTTGATGGGGAACCGAGTAGTAGTGACGGCGATATTCGATGTGATAATCAGGCCCAACTTTGGCTCGCTTGGTTTCGGTATAGAGATATCGCTGCTTAGGAAGTGGCTTTAACGCGGGTTTATCGAGTTTGTCGAACAGTGCTTTTCGGCTCGCACCATACTGCTTCATCTCACGTTCGTTTAAGTCATTCATAAGCTCACGGATGGCGAGGTTCAGCTCTTTGAAGGTATGGAAGGTTTGATGGCGAAGTCGCATCATGATCCAACGTTCCACTAGGAGCACGGCATTCTCTGCCTTGGCTTTGTCTTTCGGTTTGTAGGGGCGAGCTGGCATTACGGCAGTTTGATAGTGATTCGCCAGTTTCTGATAGCTGTCGTTCAGTCTCGGCTCATAACGATTCGCTTTGGTGACCGCGCTACGTAGATTATCAGGGACCAAGAGATGGGGTACGCCACCGAAGTGCTCGAAGGCATTGGCATGCGCCTCTAACCAGTAAGACTTTCCTTGGCTGGGGAAGGCTTCCACATAAGTGTAGTTGGACGCGCCTAAGCTTGCTACGAACACTTCTGCTTCGCGCACTTCGCCTGTGTCAGGATTGACTACCTGAAGCCGAGGCCCACAGTAATCGATAAACAGCTTATCACCTGCCACATGGAGCTGACGCATACTGCGCTTTTGGGTTTTGAACCAACGAGTGAAGTGTTCACAGAACTGAGTGTAAGCGTAGGCTTGCTCTTGATATTGCTCATGATATTCCTGCCAGAGCAGCATCTTCGTCATGCCTTTGCGTCTGAGTTCGACAGCGTATTGCGTAAAGTCTGGCATCACCTTATCGCGACAGGCTTTCTTGCCGTGATACAACACCTGAGTGAGATCAGCATCGCTGCAACCTTCGGGTAGAGGCCAGCCAAGTTGGCTTTGTTTAAAGCGAGTGAGGAGTTCCGAGATGGTGGAAGGGCCGAGTTTCAGGCAAGAAGCGATGCTGCGATTTGAGAGACCGCAGTCGTACTTCAGGCGTAATACCTCTTTAATTTTGTTCATTGGAGTTCTCTTTTTAGCCATGGTCGCTTCCTTACGTTCTTGTTTAAGAAGTAAAGAATAGCGAGTGATTGATTTAAAAGAGAAAAAGGAAGGATTTCGGGCATTCCGATCGCGGTTTTCGCTATTCCGATCACCGATTTCGGAGTTAGGCTAAAAGTGATCGGATAATCGCGGAATCAGTGATCGGTTTAAACCGAAATATGCACTCAAGTCGCTCAAAGACTTTAGGCTATAAGAGGTTGACTAAGAGCAACCCAATTTCATGTCAAATTGCACTGTATAAATCACGTCCTAAAGGCCGAAAAAATCAGCGCTCGACACGGACTAATTGTCATCATCCGTCACCTAAAATCTACTTCGCTTCGACAAAAGAACCATGGGTTTTAGCGACTAACTTGCCCGTTGAAATCCGAACACCCAAGCAACTCGTTAGGATCTACTCAAAGCGTATGCAGATAGAAGAAACCTTCCGAGATTTGAAAAGCCCAGCATACGGTCTAGGACTCCGCCATAGCCGAACTAGCAACCCAGAGCGCTTTGATATCATGCTACTAATCGCCCTAATGCTTCAACTGACATTTTGGCTTGTTGGCGTACATGCACAGAAACAAGGTTGGGATAAACACTTTCAAGCGAACACTGTCAGTAATCGAAATGTACTCTCAACAGTGCGCTTAGGTATGGAAGTTCTGCGGCATTCTGGCTACGCAATAACGAGGAAAGACTTGCTCGTAGCTGCAACCATACTTGCTCAAAATCTATTCAAGTACGGTTGCGCTTTGGGGAAATTATGAGGGGATCCCTCAGTGTTAAGCGCCATGTTTCTTAATCCAGCCAAGTTTTCAGCTGCGTTTTCTCGGTAAATCTGACAAGCATCTTCCCGCATGCTCACATCTAAAGTCCAATGCATGGACTCAATGCCCCAGTGGGCTCGAATAGCATTTCTAGCTTGCTCCGGAGTCAGCTCAACTGAACTGATGTAGTTTTTCAAACTCGCCCTGTTTAAGAAACTCCTCATGGTGACCAAGAACATATTCACGAATGTCGGTTAAGCCTTGGTCACCGGCTATCACGGCGCAGATTGAACCAAATAAAATATCAAAGAGAGGTAGTCAACTTTTGCGTTTTGCCGTTCGTCATGGATGATGCTGAAGTACTCTTTGATGGTAGTTTAATATTCATGGCAGCTCCTTTAAAAAGGAGCAAAAGATCACATCTTGCACGTTAGGTCAAATTTAACCTCGCATTGCGCAAAAAAAATTTCATGATCTTGCCCTGGGCTGTAGATCATCGAGTTGAAATAGATAGGGACAGTTGTCTTGTTTTCAGATATGTTCATTTTTTGACTTTTGATGGTTATTTTGAGTCTCAACATTGTATTGGAGACATTCTAAAATATCGCATAGACCATACTTTTGTTTTAGAATGACCTTTTATATGCAGTGAATTTACTAAAATGTCTGATTTTATTTCTTCCTTTATAGCCTCGTACAGCGCGGCATTAATCTCCGATGCATTTATTTATACTATAGTAATATTATTTATAGTTTCGTTGTACTTCGCTTTCAAAGGGAAGTTTCCTCGGCTTACTGCTAGTTCGACGAACATTCTCACCTCTTTGGGTATTTTAGGTACTTTTACAGGCATCGTCGTTGGCCTAATGGAGTTTGACCCTACAAATATTGATGGCAGTATAGAATCGTTATTGGCTGGTTTGAAAACTGCTTTTCTAACAAGTTTGGTTGGTATGGCTGCATCGATTATCTATAAAGCGGCCATCGGTGCTATTCCGCAAAAATCTGAAGAGACGGTTAAATCTATAGGGCCAGACGAAATTTATTCTGTTATGTCAGCACAGCTGAAAGCATCTAATGAATTGTTATCTGCCATCAAAGGTGATGAAGATTCATCTCTGACTTCGCAAATTAAAAATTTACGTATAGACATCAATGATGGCAATAGGTCACTAGTTCTGCATATGGAAAAAGCCGCAGACAGCCGTGATCAATTCCAAATTAGACTTTGGCAAAAAATGGATGAGTTCGGTGAACTCTTATCTAAATCTGCCACGGAACAAGTGATCAATGCTCTAAAGGAAGTCATTGTAGAATTTAATGATAAGCTAACAGAACAATTTGGTGAGAACTTTAAACGTCTAGATGAATCAGTGAAGAAACTCGTCGACTGGCAAGAGAATTACAAAAATCAACTGGAAGATATGAGTCTTAAATATCAACTAGGAGTTGAGGCAATAGCTTCAACAGAAAAATCAGTCGCGAGTATTAACCAACGCGCCGAAACAATTCCAGCGACTATGGAAAAGCTTCATCAAGTTATGACGCTAGGCCATGAACAAGTGACAGAGCTAGAACACAGACTTGAGGCATTTAAAGATTTAAGAGATAAGGCTGTAGAAGCCATGCCGTTAATTAAAGAGCAGATGGATTCAACTATGACCGTTATTGGTGACTCTGTGAAAGCAGCCTCTATTCATTATGAATCTATGTTGGAAGAATCACAGAAAGTTATTGATAATTTTAGTTCTACAGCGAATCAAAGTGTTGAACTAATGCGCACAAATCTTGAAAGTGGTGCAGAAACAGTATCTAAACAATTGATTGAAAGTTCGCAGACTTTAGGTGGAAAACTTGTAGAAGCATCGTCTGATATTCAAGAGCAAGTAGGCACGGCCACAGGTGGCTTGAGTAATGTGACTAGTCATTTAACCGACACCACGGAACAGATTCGTCAACATCTAGAAGATTCAATCACGGAACTTAACAGTCAGCTTCGGGTACTAGTTGCTGATATTAAAGATGATGCACGTGAAACAGGTAAAGTGCTGAAAGAGGCTAACCAAGATCTACTTAACAGTACAAAAGAGATTCAGTCAGAAACCACTTCGTCGATAGCTAAACTTCACGATCGTTTGGAAACAACACTGGAAGAAGTTTTCCAAGTTCAAGCACAAGCTGTACGTAGGACTTTCGATAGTTTAGAAGATCAAATTACCCAATCAGTCGGAAAAACTGGTAGTGCAGTTGAAAAACAGGTGGAAGTGCTCGATTTGCAAATGCAGCAGGAAATTAATCGCACTATGAATGAAATGGGTGAGGCGTTAGCGACGATAACTCAGCAGTTTACTCGTGACTATCAGATATTAACACGCGAAATGTCTAACGTTGTAAATACAAAAGTTGCTGTTTAATCATGGATAAATTATTCGGGAAAACAAAATTGACCAGTGACAGCGGTGAGCATTGGATGTCTGTATCAGATTTAATGGCTGGTCTGATGATGGTTTTTCTTTTTATATCCGTTGCTTTAATGCGTGATGCAATGCTTGAGCGTGACAAGATAAAAGATGTTGCTGAAACTTATCAGCAAACACAGCAAGCCATTTATTTATCTTTACTTGAAGCTTTTGCAAAGGATCTTGATAAGTGGGGGGCTGAAATAGATAGAGAAACGCTGAGTGTTAATTTTACGGCACCTGAAGTGCTATTTGGTAACGGTGACGCAAATTTAACTGTACAATTTCAAATGATTCTAAGTGATTTTTTCCCTCGTTATCTCAATGTTTTGGATCAGTACAGGCCAATTATTCAAGAAATCAAAATTGAAGGACATACTTCTAGCCGTTGGAACCAAGATTCTAGTGACTATGAGGCGTATTTTAATAATATGAATTTATCTCAAGCAAGGACTCGAACTGTGCTTGGTTATGTGATGAAGCTTGATTCAGTTGGTAGTGAACATTATGACTGGGTAAAAAATAATGTAGCAGCCGTTGGTTACTCTTCATCTAAAGCAGTGGTAAAAAACGGTATTGAAGATGAAAAGCGCTCTCGTCGAGTAGCATTTCGAGTCATTACGAACGCTGAACATCAGATATTGAAGATATTGGTGGCTGAATGAAACTGACGCTGAATCTCCATTCTCTGATGCAGGCGATTGAAGTGATGAAGCCAGAAAAAAAAGGGAGGTTTACTCTTGAACTTCAAGAAAGCCACATTGATAAAGTTTCTGCTGAGCTAGAAAAAGGTAAAGATGTAGAACTAAAGGATATAGAGGTTGAATCAGGTCTTTTAAGCTATAAAGGTCGTCATGTCACACTCTACATAAAAGCAAACGGAACTAGTGCTCGTTTTCATGTTTCTGATTGTTCGACATTGCAAGGGATGAGAGCAAATGGAAGATTTGAGCGTTATGTCGTGACAAACAACATTACTGGGGAGTTTTTGGTTGATACCTCCTTTGGCGAGACAAAGGCAAGATTGAAGGTGTGCCAAAATTGTTTGCGTAAGCTTAACTATAAAGGATGTAATACAACATCAAAAATTAGCACTGTAGTTCAATCCTTCGACATGGCGGAGTTTTTTTCAACTTATAGTTCTTTCTTTCCACATATGCCATCACGACAAGCTGAAACGGCAAAGAGTGGTTATACCGCTGATTGGCCAAAAATATCTTCTCATTATCGGGCAGAGAAAAATTTTGACTGTGAAGAGTGTAAAGTCAATATGCGTTCAAACAGAGCGTTGCTCCATGTACACCATATCAATGGGGTCAAGTCTGACAATCGGGTGATTAACTTAAAATCATTGTGCATAGATTGTCATAGTAAGCAGCCAATGCATCAACATATGGTTTTGAGCCACAGAGAACGTCAGACGATCAGTGATCTACGTAAAGAGCAAGGTTTGTTAGAAAATAGACTTGGTTGGCAGGAACTATTTGAACTTTCTGATCCGGGTGTCCATGGTGTATTACATGCCTGCCGTGAGGCGCATTTAAAGTTTCCAGAGATAAACTATTTTGTTGAGGATGATTTGGGCGGCTTAGCTGCTAGGCTTGAGCTTGCTTGGCCTAAAAATAAGTTTGGTATAGCGATATCAAACAATGATATTGCAGATGCACGTAGTAATGGGTGGCAGGTTGTCGGTATTAGCGACTTTTTAGATAACTATAAATTTCAAGCAACTAATTTAAGGTACTGAGAATATGTTTTGAATCACTAGAGGCTGCGCTTTAATTGCACGCTCGCCCCGCTCTTAGGTTGCAGGCTCAACATAACTACACGTGATACCGTTGCTGTGGATCCCTCCGCTAGGCTCGCGATATCTTTCATCGCGGCCACGTTTTATCTCCAAGATTAAATCATTAAATAACTTTTCAGCGCTTCAAAGTTTCCCAGCACAATCTGTTGCCCTTGCGGGTTAGATTTTTGTGTATAAACATCAATATGGTAAGTATCCAGTACATAGCGAATGAGAGACGCGTTGGTGTCGATACTGAGAGCGCCATTGCTCATGGCATAATCTTTTTCGATCACCATTTTTTGTTTTTCATTGAACCGTTGGTCGGGCACAATATCAATTGTGACTTGGGTGTTCCAAAGTTCATCCTCTTGTTTGCCATGAATGGCGTTATCGTTGATATCCGGTATGCCATGAATACGGCTTAAAACAAAGTCTCGATAATCACCAGCCTGCTCACAATAAGCACGTACATGCCAGCGCAGTGGAGTACAAACCAGAGTATGTGGGGAAATAATCCGCTCAGTTTGCTCACCATCTTTGAGCGATGTGTAGCAAATATCGACACGTTTTTTTTCTCGTATTGCTTGCACAAGAGTGCGTAAAATTTCTGGTGAAATATTACGGGTAACTGGACGTACCATCGCCGTGTTCTCAAAGCCCATATCCAGTTCAGTAAACGTCACGGCCATATCTTCAGTACGAGAAAGAATATGTAGATACTCATCGGCATGTCCGCTGGTTAGCTTAGGAACAAAGCTATCACTTGGCTTGTAGCCTTTTAGCTTTTTGTCATAAATCAGGTTACCTGGTGCAATGTCTGATAGGTAAGTATTGATATCTTTCGATGCTTGTTGCCGACCAATGCCAAAACTTTGCATTAAGTGGTTGGTATTTAATCTACCTTCCCATAAAGCAATAATCTCAATCATCCTGTATCGAAACAGCAGATCCCAACGTATCGGCCACGCACTCATTTTAATACTCCTGTCTAGTTATTCGATATGTTTATGTATTCAGTATTTACCTGTCGCTAATGACGTCATACTATTTACTGGTCACAACAACGTCAATAGCTATCTAGGAGAAGGCCATGAGTGAAATTCATATCACGCGAGCGGTCTATAAAAACACGAAAGAACCTGTTTCGATTGAAGAAGTTAATAGTGGCCTTCAAGAAAACATTGTATGCGCATGTTGTGGAGCAAAATTGGTTGCGAACAAAGGCCAGAAGAAAGCCTGGCATTTTTCTCACTATTTTGATGAAGCATGTGTATTGGCTTATGAAACCCAGCTGCATCTTACCGCTAAGGAGTTCTTTGCGAGAACAGGAAAGATTCCTGTGCCTCTTGAGGCTGGTTGGATACATCCAGATTGTTGTACGGAGTTGAAAATATCCGATGTTCAAATCGAAGTCTACATGGATGGTAGACGCCCCGATCTTATTGTCGAAGTGGGTAGTGAGCTGTATTGGGTTGAAATTGCTAATAAGCATAAGTGCGACTCTAAAAAAGTATGGGATTGTCGTAGTCACGATAGAAATGTGATTGAAATTGATGTTTCAGATTGTGGTCACTTAGATCAATTTAATTCGTTGGATCATTGCTTGGTTCGGGTTCAGTCGCTGAACGTATGCAACGATTACCTAGATGAGATTGCCAGCAATACAGCGAGCAAGCATGAAACTGTGAGAAAGCAGTTCGAAGCGTTAACACGATCTCAAAAACAGCTAGTAGAAAAAGAGTCTAAACAAGAAAAAGCAGAAAAAACACTCGAAGAACGTATCGAAGCACAACAGAAAAAGCATGAAGAACGTCTAGAGAAAATGAAGCTTCGCGAAAGCGCACAAGATGAAATTCTTGCTGAACTTGAACGTGCGATCGATGTACATAAAGAGTGTCTTAGTGAACTTGAAACGCGCAAAGCCAATCTTGAAAAAGAACTTAATGAAAGGAGCCAGTTAAAACTTACTGAGCTTGAAGAACGGAACAAAGTAACATTGCAACAACTGAAAGCCGAGTTTGAAGCACTGTGGCAGCAAGAATTGAACTCTAGGCGAGAACAATTCGAGCAGGAGCTGAGTGAAGAGTTTCAACGTAGGTTTCAGTCTGAAATAGACATAATGAACATCAGGAAATTTGAGCATAAACAGTTAGCTAACCAATTAAAGCTTTTGGCGCAAGATAAAGCTGTTTTAAAGGATGAGATTGATGCTTTGGTTATTAATCAGACTTTGATTAAAGAGCAGCAAGAGCGGGACATAAATGCACAGCTTAGATTATTGATTGACCAAAAAAACACCTTGTCTGAACAGGTTATGGGATTGTCCATTAAGATTAAAGAAAAACTCTTTGAGTCAGACCTTGCTGATACCTACATAAATAATTTTGAAGAAGTAAAGGAGTTTTATTTGGCTCGAACAGATTATGGGAATGCATTGAGTCAACGAATGCAAGAGTTTAAAAATATCGATGCTCAATGCCAAAACCTCCAGTCTGAATATGACCAAAAAATTGAACGTTTAGATGTAATTGTAAAATTAACTAATGATCTTACAGGCGCAATCAAGAGCAGCTTTAATTTGCTACAGAGAAAAGAGCTTATACAGGAATTACCGGAAGTGTTAGTTGAACGCATAAGTAAAAACTCTCTTTTACTCCCAAGAAATGCTCAGGAAGAGATTGATGATTTCGAACGGATGAAAGTTTAAATACCTTGTTGTTTATCGGTTGAGGAAGTGCTGTTGATGGTTGTTCATTAATAAAGCGTTGGGTTGCATAATGGAATACATAACATTGCCCGCTACCCAATTTCTCCATATTCTCTCACTATTAATTCTGATGAATAAAGCCAACATGAGATAACACTCTGAATGGTAGACCAAATTTCAACCTTGAAAGAGGTGGCTGTTTACCTAAAGCTGGCCAAAAAAAAAGCATATAGATTAGCAAGCGAAGGAAAGCTTCCTGGTTTCAAAGTCGGCGGTTCATGGCGCTTCAAACGTGAAGATCTTGAAGCGTGGCTAGAAGAGAAAAAAGGCACAGACTAGTAAGACTTTAAGAAATCAAAGTAATTTTACGTGCTGATGTAATGTGTTATTAGTACCGAAACAGCAAATAATAGAGCAAGCGATGAATCAACAACAAATTAAGCAACTAGAAACAAAGTTATGGGTCAGTACAAACTCACTGCGTGCTAACTCAAAACTTACCGCGGCAGAATACAAAGATCCGGTATTAGGCTTAACTTTATTGCGTTACGCACAGAATTAATATGTATAAGCATGTATATTTTAGAGCATAAATAGTGAAGTACGTTATGTCTAAGGATATAACGGCCGCTTTGTGTGTACTAAGTATGATTGGAAAAGTTGGTACCTAGATAGCCATTGAGTGTGTGCTATTGAAATTATTATTTTTTAACTGATGATGTAATTCGTGACAAGAATACTTGAGCAGAAAATAACAAGGAACAATACATGATTGGAACACAATACAAAGCTCATAAAGATAATGTAATTGACCTTTTTAACATTTATATAGATAAAAAAGGTGACATGGCTGATGGTGTCGATACCGAATTTCTTGAAAGCCGCGTGAAGTCATTAAAAAAGGGCAAGTTCACTTTGGCCGTAGCAGGGGAAGTGAAGGCGGGAAAATCGACCTTTCTTAACGCCTTACTCGGGGCAGAAATTCTTCCATCTGATGTGCTTCAAGCATCAAGCGCAATTGTTGAAATATTCAAGTCTGACACCTCATTTTTGAAGGTTAAATTTGCCGATGGAAAGGAAGAACGCCTTTATGATGATCTGTCGACTCCCGATATTGATGAAGCAAAGGAGCGGTTGCATGAAATATGTAAAATTCATGACGAGTACCGTCATATACCGACAACGTTAATAGACGACTGCATCATTAAAAGTGACGGCAATTTAGCTGTGAATGATACTTTTATAGAGCAGCTTGAACAGCAGTCTGGTGAACATCTTCAGGGGAAACAGGATGTTGTTACTCAGTATATTTCAGAAAGAACAATGGATAAAATTCCGGTTGAAATAGAGTTTGGCTACCCATTGAAGTGGGAATTTGATGAGCTTCGCATTGTTGACAGTCCAGGTGTCAATGCGACTGGAGGAGTTCAGGATGTATCATTTCGCTTCTTTGAAGAGGCCAATGCCATTCTGTTTGTACACCCAATCAAACCAATTGAGTCGGAATCATTTAGAAATTTTGTCCGTTCGGTTATATCAAATCGTAGCAAAGAAACGCTTTTTCTGGTGTTAACTCATGCAGGGTTATATTCCAATGATGAAGTAGAGCGCCTGCATGTAGAGGCTGGTCGCCTATATAAAGACATCATTCCTGAAAATCGCATTTTGGTTGTGGATAGTTTGCTTAAGCTGATCCACAGCGATCTTGACAACGGGGTTTCGGTAATAGATATCAGGAAATCTGAAAGTAAGAAAAAAATTCTCTCTAGCTACCGGGAACAAGCAGATGATGAGGGTAGAGAATTAATTGACGTTGTTTGGGAGAGCTCTCGATTTGCAAAGATGTTTGATGCAATTGATGAATTTTCCATGAAAGCGCCTAACCTTCAGCTTCAAGAGATTTTGGAGCAGATAAAAATGGCGTATGCGGAGCAGGAAATTCAATACGCAGAGAGAGTTGACCTGCTGGAGAAGAAAAAGAGAAATCCACAGGAGTTTGAAGAAGAAATAAACCGTATAAACAAGGCTCTTGAGAAATACAAGTTGCTTACGAAGAAAACCAAGGAAGAATTAAAGGCCAACTACTCGGGACGGCACTCGTCGTGGCAAAACGATATCGACTCCCTTAAAGTGAAGTATCCAGAACTCATAACAGGAAGTGATAGCATAGAAAGCACACGGAAAAATATGGTAGATGGCTTGGATGCGGTTCAGGAAAAAGTAGATGAGTTTTCAAAAGAGTTGACGCAAAAGCTCGGTGATACTCTCAAGAAAATAGGTAAAGCTTTTAGTGCTGAACACAAAATTTCGATTCCAAAAGTTGACTTAAAAGCTTTGGAGCAACAAGCAGAAAAAAGAGCTTATGAAGAGAAGGAAACTGGAGGTTACAGGAAGGCAAGCATATGGAATATATGGAATTTATTTAGTGGAAGATGGAATTTATTTGTTAAAAAAAGGAATTCTACTGGCAAAGAAAAGGTGTTTAATGACGAAAAGTTCCTTGGCGAATTCAAAACGAAGTGTAATGAGCAGTTTTACAAAATAATCAATGATCTGCCGAACAAGTCAAAAGAAGTTCTAAATAGTTATCTAGATCTTTTTGAAAAAGAGATGGGATCGGCCATTGGCGACAGACAGCATGCTCTTGAAAAAGAGAAGACTAAAAAACAGTCAAATGAAGAGACCATTGCCGAAATTGAGGTGTTGAACGGAAAAAAAAAGACTATTCAGCCAGAGAAGTCACGATGTATCGAAGTGTTGGAGGATCTAATATGATTAGCCAAAAAATCGAACTTGATGTCATAGATGAATTTTCAAGTCTTAAGGAATCACTGAAGATACATTTGCATAGCGATTTTAATGTGTCTGAAATCAAACAGTTCCTGCAGACACATATTCCCAAAGAGATTATTTACAAGTCGGAAGTTCTTCTGGATACGCTATTGAATTATTTGATGGAAGATGCTCGAAAAAAAATAGAGAGCGGCGATGTAAAATTGCAAAATGCCTTTTTTGATTCAGATTTTCGAAAACGAATTCACGAATGGTCGATACAACTTGAGAACAAGCTTTCTCTGGAACCGAATGTCGTATATTACGCGTCTGACCCTAGATTGACACAAGGGTTAATAGCATCAGGTATCACGTTTGTTGTCGGAACGGGCATTACTGTAGCCTTGGATCCTAGTATTGTGGAAACCATTGTTGCTGGTGTCGTTACCGTCCTTCTTTCCGTTTTTGCATTCAAGCTAGCCTTTGATAAAGCCTCTCTCAAAGCCCGTGAGGTTACAAAATTAGACATTGATGAGTATCTGAAGGAATCTCAAACGCAAGTCTTGGCATGGTTATCAAAAGTGGAAAAAAACTTTAATGATGATTTTCACAAGTTTTGTTCGGATAATGGTTTTGAAGTGGAGGAGGAAAAATGAGTGATATTCTTCTCGCTAGCAAACAAAACACACAGGCAATTATTAATGCATCGCAAGAACTGGTGCCTTGGTGGGTTTCAAACCCAAGAGAAGTTCTGCAAGAAAGAACAGAGGATAATCCGAGAAACTATCTGGATAGTTTTTATTTATTCGCCTTGGATGAGGTGTCAGTCAATGCAGATTGTAAAGACATTCCACAATTTATTAATGAACGCTTTCAGAATATTCTGGCGGCGGCAAATCAATCTAACTTATCAGTCGCACTTATACTAAGCTCTCAAAGGGGAGCGGTTAAGGTGTATCTTGGATTTAAGAATGAACCAGGTACTTCTCCTGAGCCTGAGCTTTTTCAATCTATTGTGAATGGCATCTTTCCGGGGAAGAATATCAAATTGGCTCAAACAGTAAGCATCTCCTCACTTGCAAGTGACAGCAAGTTCGGTGGAATGGTTACGGGTGTACCTATCGTCAAAAACGAGGATGCTAAATTTCAGTTTAACTTGTCCTCTATTGCTCGCAGCCTATATGGAAAAGACTATCTCCTTGCAATAATATCGCGACCAATTTCTGAGCAAGAAAAGCAGGAATCATTTGGTGAGTTGATTAAGATTAGAGACAAAATGCATACTCTGGCTATACAGACGGTTGGTAACGAAAAGGGTTCAGGAATATCCAGTTCTGAAACTGAAACATTAACAACGGGGAGTTCAAAAACAAGAGGGCATAGCGTTGGCTCTACAGGCGGACTTATTGGTGCTGGTATTGGTTATACTTTTGCTGGCGCTGGTGGTGCTATTGTGGGATTTATACTTGGTAATACTGTAAATTATTCTCACAATCGGTCAAAGACAGAAACAGAAAGCACATCCAAGGGTAAAACAGAAACTTCTTCAGAAAACCAATCCCGTTCAATATCCATTGAGCAGCAGAATGGCTATGCAGTGGAATTGGAAAAAATTGCAGATCAATACATTGAGCGACTGATACAAGGATTCGGCTCTGGCTACTGGGAAACCTCAATTACCTTCGCCACACAAGATAAAATATCAAGCGATATTCTTGCTGGCACATTCGCAGGTGAACTCTCAAAGCCAAATGGAAAATTGCTGCCGCCTCCACGAATATATTTGGATTCACTTGAGGATAAGGTTCTTTTTATTCCTAAACTCAGTTCTTCGAACTCTCTTTTCCCGAAGTTACTAGCTTCATATATCACCAGCGAAGAATTAGCTTTAGTTTCCTCTCCACCCGTGGAATCCATTCCCGGATATGAGATACAGAAAATGCCTACATTGGCTCTGTCAGATATAGGCAGTAAGTCAGAAATGATCTTAGGCTCTATTGCCGATCATGGAAACCCGATACGCGATTCGAAACTGTATCTATCTAAAAACGATCTGAATAAGCATCTTTTTGTTTGTGGTTTAACGGGTAGCGGAAAAACAACTACGGTTAAACACATCCTTAAAGATCTTGTTCAAAAAGAAGGAACTCCCTTTTTGGTGTTGGAGTCGGCAAAACGTGATTACCGGCAGCTCTTAGCCAATGAAGTATTTAAGGACAACTTAAACATATTTACAATTGGTGATGCAACAGTCAGCCCGATTAGGTTCAACCCCTTTTATATTCAGGAAGGAGTTCACCCCCTTGAACATATTGATTATTTGAAGGCCATCTTTAATGCAAGTTTCTCGCTTTATGGCCCAATGCCCAGCATCGTCGAAAAATGCCTTCATTCTATATATATAAAGAAAGGGTGGGATCTGACTTTAGGCACCCACCCTAATTTTATAGATAAGAATGGGGATTATGATGGAGGCCGATACCAGTTTGATGAGCACTATTACTGCTTTCCCACACTGAGCGACCTTAAAAATGAGGTGGATCGTTATATCAAGACGGAGCTCGATTATAAAGGTGAGCTGCGGGACAATATCCGCACAGCCATCATTGTTCGCCTTGAGAGCCTTTGCGTTGGGACCAAAGGACTGATGTTCAATACTCATGACTTCTTTGCAATGGACAAGCTCTTACACAAAAACACTATTTTTGAAATGGAGAGTTTAGCTGATGATGATGACAAGGCATTTTTTGTTGGTCTAGTCCTTGTCCTAATCAGTGAATATCGACAGAAAGAAAATCCGGCAGTAAACCCGGGAATGGGAAATAAAGGATTGCGTCATTTCATGGTTATTGAAGAGGCTCATCGGCTGCTTAAAAATGTTGAGACTGAGCGGTCAAGTGAGATGATGGGCAACCCTAAAGGCAAAGCAGTTGAAGTATTTTGTAATATCCTTGCTGAAATGCGCTCGCTTGGTCAGGGTGTTGCTGTTGTAGAACAAATACCATCAAAAATTTCGCCTGATGTAATCAAAAATTCAAACACAAAAATTGTACATCGTCTCGTCTCGAAGGACGATCAATCTCTTCTTGCGGGGTCTCTTAGCATAGATGATTATGATGCACTCTATCTTAACAGGTTAAAAACCGGTCATACTCTATGCCACAAGGAGGGAATGGGAAGACCTGTAGAGTGTTCTGTTTTATGCAATGTGGACTCTCATGCTATTAGCGATCACAAGGTCAAAAGGTTAATGACATCGTTGAATTATAAGTCCTTGCACACTTATCAGGCCTATCAGATAGATGCATGGCTTGGCGATGCGGGGCGAGAGTTGTGTATCCGATTTTTCAATTCACTCATAACAATACAAGCTGAGGGTTTAAACCATCTCATTGGAGTAGCTCATAACGAACTGAAAAAATTGCTCATTTTATATGATGTCCACTATCAGGTTGATATGTTACTTTTACAGGATTATTTTAGCTTGCAGATTATGATGTTATTAAATAAGGGCCTTTACGCTCGGAGAAATGCCATGCCGAATGATTTAAAAGCAATATTTAGTAGCGCGATAAGTAAGCCAACTAAAGAATGTAGGGATCGGTTGGTCGACAGCTTGAATCTGCTATGGCAGCCCTTTGTTGCGGGTGATTATATAAACGACATTATTGACAATCTGACTATTCAGTACTTGTACAAGAACGATCTTAAATTTAATCAGGAAGAAGTTGAAGGTGTAGTTTCCTCATTTTTGTTATGCATGGATAATGACCTGACACGGAATATTGCGCGTAATATCTTAAACAATGAGAGGGACGCCCATGCTTGAACAACTTAGTGCAATTGCCTCCAAAGGGGTGGAGTCAATAAAAGACGCTTTCAAGGAAGTAGCGGCCCAAAGCTTTAAGGAGTCATCCCCACTCAGATCTTCCATGGAGATAATTGAAAACGCTTCGCTTGAACGGCTGAAGGCTCAAAACGAGACCATGCCGTTTACTGAAACGGATAATATAACCCCATCAGAAACCGAAGAAGGTGATAACAGCGAGGAAAACAAAGGGCTCTCAGAAGAAGAAAAACAACAAATTAAGAATGAAACCGGTTGGTCTGATGAGATAATTGACGCCATTGGCTCTATGGAAGAGTATAGAATTTATAGAGATGCGGGACTTCAAGAAGTGGAGATAAACGGTAGAAAATGTTTGGTTAGAAGCGATATTGACTGGGATCAAAAGGATTCAATGGGGCGCACTAACAAAGAAAGAGTAGAGGCTAAGCCTAATGGTCTTTCCCCAATTAATAAAGATGGAGAAAAAGTTGAACTACATCATATAGGCCAAAAAAGCAATAGCCCGCTCGCCGAGTTAACTGAGAGTGAACATCGAAAACCTCCAAATAACTTGACATTGCACAAAATTCGCGATGGATCTGAAGTAGAGCATGGTAGTGGCTGGAAAAAAGAAAAAGAATCTCATTGGAATGAAAGAGCAGGCGAAGGAGTTCAAAATGCGTAATACGATCAAGAGAATTGAAGAGAAATATAAACTTTACAGGACAAAAGGCGCTTCCGAGGAGCTCATTGCCGAGGCTGAAAGGCAACTCAATTTGAGTTTCCCGGAGGATTACAAAGAATATTTATTAGAGTTTGGAGCAATTTCCTTTGGCTCAACAGAGCTAACGGGGCTTAATATTGATAGCTATGCAAATGTTGTCAGCGTCACGTTGAAAGAAGCACAATGGAATAAATCCTTCCCAAAAGGATCTATAGTTCTGGAAAATACTGGTATCGAAGGGCTATTAATATTGCAGCGGCAGGATGGCGAAGTATACGAATGGCAGAATGGCATCAAGGGAGCCACGTTCAAAAACTTAGAGCTGTTTTTAGAAAGTAGGCTGAATTAATCAGAGGTTACAATAGCCTCTGATTAATTCAATGTATCGTTTGAGAAGAACAAATAACCATACTCTCGCATGGTAACTTGGGTCACTTGAACAAGGCTTATAAGTTATGGCTTTTATAGTTAAGAAGACAGGCAGCCTCAACAAGATATCTAAAATATTTAGTTTAGAACCTTCACTTAAACCTACTCAGAGCCATATATTTTCTGTAAGCGCGTCATAAACACCGCATTCTAATCAACCTCAGCACGCTATACGATCAAATCTCCAACCTCAAGGAGATCTGAAATGGCAAAACGACGCACATGCGCCTCTAACCAGTAAGACTTTCCTTGGCTGGGGAAGGCTTCCACATAAGTGTAGTTGGACGCGCCTAAGCTTGCTACGAACACTTCTGCTTCGCGCACTTCGCCTGTGTCAGGATTGACTACCTGAAGCCGAGGCCCACAGTAATCGATAAACAGCTTATCACCTGCCACATGGAGCTGACGCATACTGCGCTTTTGGGTTTTGAGCCAGCGAGTGAAGTGCTCGCAGAACTGAGTGTAAGCGTAAGCTTTCTCTTGATATTGCTCATGATATTCCTGCCAGAGCAGCATCTTCGTCATGCCTTTGCGTCTGAGTTCGACAGCGTATTGCGTAAAGTCTGACATCACCTTATCGCGACAGGCTTTCTTGCCGTGATACAACACCTGAGTGAGTTCTGTGTCACTGCAACCTTCGGGTAGAGGCCAGCCAAGTTGGCTTTGTTTAAAGCGAGTGAGGAGTTCCGAGATGGTGGACGGCCCGAGTTTCAGGCAGGAAGCGATGCTGCGGTTTGAGAGACCGCAGTCGTACTTCAGGCGTAATACCTCTTTAATTTTGTTCATTGGAGTTCTCTTTTTAGCCATGGTCGCTTCCTTACGTTCTTGTTTAAGAAGTAAAGAATAGCGAGTGATTGATTTAAAAGAGAAAAAGGAAGGATTTCGGGCATTCCGATCGCGGTTTTCGCTATTCCGATCACCGATTTCGGAGTTAGGCTAAAAGTGATCGGATAATCGCTGAATCAGCGATCGGTTTAAACCGAAATGGGTGATCGGATAATCCCGAAATGACTGATCGGAATGCTCCGAAATATGCACTCACTCTTGTCGGTGGAGTCAATGCCGATTTTAATTATTGCCTTTATATTCATTGGCATAAAGTTTGTTCGTTCAACTAACTATGACTATTGGCTTAAAAAAGCATAAATTTCTTCATAAAGGTAAAGCTTATTATGAAGACTCTGGTCAATTTGATGGTTTTTACATAGCATTTGAGCTCGCGAAAACTACAATTATGCTTTTGTGTCAAAATCGCTTGTGGTTACTTTCATGAATGCTGACAAAAGTTTTGCTCTAATATTGAAGGGCGAGGCTTGGGTACAGAATGTCTGATTTGCGTTCAGTCGTAATAAATACCGTACCAACATTTCAAGCAAGATAACCAACGTGTGACATTTTTACTATATGTTGGTTTTTTGTGAATACAGAGTTGTGCACTTAGTTGGTAGTGGCCTCCTCCCCTAAAACGAAGATTTTTTTGCCGATTTTGGTAAAAATCTAATAGTGTTATATAATTATATTTATATAACACTATCGGGCACGGTTTATCATGGCGGACTCCTCTAAACAGATAGTAAAACTGCAAAGCCAAGTGACACTGTCACAATTAAAATCTCAAGAAGATGTCGGTAACAAGTGGCAAGAAAGTAAAAGAAAACTAAAAAGATTTAAGGTTGAGTTTCCAGATCTATCGAAGAGTTTTGATCCAGACTGGCATGAATTACCGAAAGCACTATTTAACTTGAAAAGCTTCGACGAAGATAGAGGCGGTTACAGTATTAATACTTTAAGGATGCTTTCTTTTGTTGTTGGGAAGTGGGACAAATATTGCAAAAATGCATCGGTTTACAGTTTTCCAATCAGTGAGCACATCTTTCTAAATTGGCTCAAGGAACTAAAGTTAAATTTAGATATAAAAATTAATACCTTGAAGCAATATCGAGCCCAGATTAGTTTGTTTCTTAACATTATGGGGGCTCAAGATGTCACTAAAAAACCTATTGTAAAAAACTTTTTCAATTCTTTAGCGAAAGATGAAGTTGAATTAACCGGGTCTCAATTAATCGAGCTACAAGCTAAACCTTTTAGAAAGCATCATTTGACATCACTTATGTCAATATGGAGTAATGAGCAAAACGTAATCCAATACCGAGATCTAACGGTTTTAACCGTGGCCTATGGAACAATGTTAAGAGAAGCAGAAATAGGTGCCATTAGAAAAAAACACATCAAAATATTAACCAATGGTGATGTAAATATTGAGCGTGTTACATCAAAAACGTCAATTAACCCAGAACCGAAACGCTTAACGGGAAAGTTTTCTTTCATCTTAAGACGTTATTTAGAACTATATTGTCATAGCTTAGATGACGACAACTATATCTTCAGCTGGTTAACTAAAAACGGCTTAAGACCCGTTGAATATAGAGAAACACCTATGTCAGGTATGACAATTGATAGAATTTATCGCCGTGCACACGATGCGCTGGGTGAAAGATGTGACGGCGTCACTTTTGGGGCTGTACAAAGAAAGAAATGGAGCGGTCATTCGAGTCGAGTAGGCGCTTTACAAGATGGTTATTTGGCGGGAATGAATTTAACTCAATTGATCCAGCTAGGGGACTGGAAAAGCAATGAAATGGTCTTGCGCTATTTAAGAGGTTTAAATAATGATCAGAGCCCTAACTTACTCTTGCAAGATTGAGTAAAAAGGATGCATGAGTTGATGAGATAATAACTATATTTAAATAAACGAGTTATAGTGCATCAGGGCGCGTTAAGTTGATTTCGAGGTAGTTTTACCAAATTTCGTGACTACTCACCGCCTCTATCTTAGCTAATGTTCGATAGCATCGAGAGTTCGAGAAACTTTGTGTTGAAAATCAGCACAAGCATTAGCTACTTTTTCATATCACTTGGCTACGAGCCGGCAATCTAGCTTTCGCTCTATTTTCAATGTCTTTTGCTTTTCTAGATAGCTGACGCAGCTTACGCCTGAGGTTCTTCTCAGCGTGTTTTACAAATCTTGGATTAGCTATATTTCTGACCTTTGGGGCTTTGTTGCGTAATTCGAGGGAACTAAATCAGAAGGTTGCGATCTGATCGGCTAAGTAAGTTAATCATCCTAGTCTCATGCCGAAACCTCGCTACAAAACAACGAACTGGAAACAGTACAACAAAGCCTTAATCAACCGCGGTTCACTCACTTTCTGGATTGATGAAGAAGCCATTCGCCAGTGGAAGCAGAGCAAACAAAATAAACGAGGTAGACCTCGTCAGTTCAGCGACTTAGCCATTACTACTGCGCTTATGGTGAAACGAGTTTTCTCAATGCCGTTGAGAGCATTGCAAGGGTTTATCGATTCTGTTTTTTCATTGGCTAACGTCCCTATAGTCTGCCCACATTACAGTTGTATCAGTCGAAGAGCTAAGCAAGTCGAGGTTTCATTTAAACCAAAGAGTAGAGGCGCAATACAGCATCTAGCTATTGATGCAACAGGTCTCAAGGTTTATGGCGAAGGTGAATGGAAGGTCAAGAAGCATGGTACTGACGGGAAGCGTAGAGTCTGGAGAAAGTTGCATTTAGCGGTAGACACCAGCACTCACGAAATCGTCGCGGCAGAACTGAGTTTATCTAATGTTACCGATGCAGAAGTCCTCCCTAACTTGCTCAAGCAAACCCGCCGAAGAATTATCGAGATATCTGGCGATGGCGCTTATGACACAAGGGATTGCTACGATGCCATACGGTTCAAGCGAGCTGTTCCACTCATCCCTCCAAGAGAAGGGGCAGCCTTCTGGGAGAATGGTCACCCTAGGAATTTAGCGGTAGGTTGCCAGAAGCTCTACGGCTCCAACAATAAGTGGAAAAAGCGGTACGGCTATCATCAACGCTCACTATCAGAGACAGCAATGTATCGAGTGAAGCAGTTGTTAGGTGGGCGATTAAGTCTGAGAAACTACAATGCTCAGGTTGGTGAAACTTACGCGATGATTAAAGCGCTGAACAAACTTACAGGGCTTGGTATGCCAGAAACTCAGTGTATTGTATAAGAATCAACCAATTGCAGGCAGTTTAGTTCTCTGACCGAATTACGCAACAAAGCCGCATAAACGTAACAAATTTAGTATGCAACTTTATTACTCATCGATTTTTATTTTGTGTACATAATCAATTAGTATCAAATTTACCAAAAATTGATAATTCGTGTCACGATATAGATTCGGTACAACAGAATCGCTTGGTGATCACAAGTCTAAGCAGGTCTCTGTAACAAATAAATCCATGTTAGGGAGTTATTAAATTAGAATCTGACGAGTTGAATCCCTACCTTTTCACAGACAAGAAGAGCCCTACGATGAGGGCTCGTAGTCGTTAAGTGTCAGTCCCTATTAGTACTTAAAGCGACTTATCTGATTCGACAAGTCACCAGTGTGATGAGAAATCTCATCAGCTAGAGTTTGCAAGTTAGAGTTAACTGCCTCTAGTTCACCTGCGCTAACATCAAGCTGGTTTATATCTTCTGTAATGTTTGCACTTACGTTTGATTGCTCTTCACAAGCAGAGGCCACAGAGTGAACCATGCCATTGATTGAAGATACTGACTCAATAATCACACCAAGCGCAGACTCGATTTCATCTGAACTTTGTTTAGTTTTCTCAATTAATTCTTTTGATTCTTGAGTCGCTTCGAAAGACGCTTTGGTTTCGCTCTGCAGACGTTCAATGATGGACTCAATCTCATTAGTCGATTCATGCGTTTTAGAGGCAAGGGCACGCACTTCATCGGCAACAACCGCAAAACCACGACCACTTTCACCAGCACGTGCGGCTTCAATAGCGGCGTTCAATGCCAGTAGGTTAGTCTGCTCTGCAATTGCTTTGATTACTTCTATCACGCGACCTATGTCTTCACTACTAATGTTAAGTGAGTTAGCACACTCTGCAGCACTTTCTAAGCTGCTAACAAGCTGATCGATATTTTGAGCGTTAAGCTTGATAGTCTCGCCACTCTTATGACTAAGATCTAGCGCTTCGTTAGTTTTCGAAAGTGTGCTGTCCGTGTTTGAAGCAATCTCTTTGATAGCCAAGTTGAATTGCTCAATCTTGCTTAGGCTCTCGTGGGTTAGAGCTGATTGAAGCTGAGTCTTCTGGTTCATCTCATCTCGCAGGCGGCTGATCTCTTGACCGTTAGTACTAAGCTCTGCGGTTGTTTGTGCCGTATCTACGATGATTGATTGTACCGTTTTAACAAATTTGTTGAACGCGTTAGCCAGTTCCGCAACTTCATCATCACCTTGAGCTTTTACACGTGACGTTAGGTCACCACCACCTGCTGCAATATCATTCATTCGATCAGACATCAGTTTAATTGGTGTTACTACGCCTTTATCTAGTACAAAGCCGATTAGCAAAATATTTACGACAACGATCGCAAAGATAATCGCTGACGAAGTCTTAGTCATGTTAGCTAGTTCGTGTCGTTCCGCGGCTCGGTTATAACCAATTTCTACTTCACCAACAGGCAGGTTATCCCACGTGATTTTGATGTTAGCGCGAGATTCAATTTCACGTAGGTTAACTTGAGCCAATGCCTTTCCGTTCTGATCATTAACCTTAATTGAAGATATCAGTGATTTTTGCGCGTAGGCATCAATGATATTGTGAATCAATGATTTGTCATAAACGTAAACAGGCTCTTGCAGAATGACCGCTAATTCACTTTCCATTGCTTGAATGGTCTGTTGTGTTTTCAACTCAATCGAGCTTTTATTGATAAAATACTGTGTTGGTAGTGCGATTGCAGACACTATAGCCATGACGACAGTAACTAGCACCATTATTTTTTTTGTAAGTTTATTCATATTTAACTCAACTATGGCTGAAGTGGGTTATAGAAGAATCGCTCCGGAATCGAACGAGTTTCACCTGTTAAGTAAGGATTTTCAAGATCGATAATCACTCTGTTCTTGAGATTAGCTTGAGATAGCACAGCTTTAATTTCAGAGTCGTTAAAGAACATTTCGTCGTACAAGCCTTCATCGAAAATTTCAGTCATAATTTCAAGCAAGTGCTCAGCGAGATCTGGGTTACTCTTGCTGACAAACAACATATATGGCATGCGGTAACGCAGCATGATGTGGGAATCAACAGTGAGTGGTAGTTCAGGATGAGAGGCAACCTCAGCAAACGGCTCCATTACGCCTCGAGCGAAAAAGTGGCAGCGGTTTCCTGCAAGCATCATTTCAAATATGTTTGGATACTTAAGCGATTTCGCGGTGACTAATCCGTTTGCATCCAAGATGTGAGTATCTGGCCAAGTTTTACCTGTACAGATCTTAAAGCGCATTAAATCGGCTTTGGATTGAACACTAGATAGCAGTTGGCTGTCTTTTTGGTGGATCAAACCTATACGCATTCCAAGCAATCCGCGAAAAATCGGAAAACGCACAGGAATGAATCTCTTTTCAAGATCTGTACTGGTTGCAGTCCATACTATATCAAGCTTTCCAGACTCAAGGTCAGATAGAACTCGAGTGGCTGCAGGCTCACCAGTTTTGGCATAAATATATTCGATGCCGTCAAATCGTTCTGAGCGTTTAACGACTTCCTTGACTAAAGTAAGGTGCAGCTTTTTATCATCAGGTCTACCTGCCACTTTTAAAGGTGCAGCAGAAGCAATTGATGACAAAGAAGCTAGCAAGACCAAAGCAATCGATTGTTGAAGCTTCATATATCCTCGTTACTAAATATCTTATCTTGTTGGTATTTATCGGCGGTTATATCATTTACTTGAGTAGAAGTTTATTCTAATCGACGTATTCGCTAAAAAGGGTCATAAGGCCAAAAGTAAACATTTCATTGGGATCATGCGCAGGGTGAGATTGCGAACACTTTTTAACCAAACTCATGATCGATTTGACGATCACATTTAGTTGTGATCATATACTCCCTTTTTAGGGAGAGCACTATGTACATTGACCACTTCAAAGAACATTTTCAAACGATTATCGACCAACGCCAAGGTGCAAAGGTTACATATTGCCTGTTTTATCCGTTGGACACCAGGCGCGAAGTTGGAGGTTCACTGAACTGTCAGCCAGCATGTGGACAATCACTTGAGGCTCAGGATCTTTAAGAATGTGTGGCTGAGATAATGCCAGTTCTTTAAGCACATTCAATCCGACCTCGACTGAATCTTGGTAAGAGATGCAAACCGTGATATCCATACGACGTTTGCTGTTTCGACTAAAATTACGGATAGTTGAATTCCAAACGGCACTGTTCGGGCTGGAAATGTAGAGGCCATCCGCCGTCTTGAACACAGAAGTGAATAGGCCAATATCGACCACGCGACCAGAGTAGCTTCCGAATTCAACGAACTCGCCTTTTTTGATCGGTTTCAGAAATAAAATCATGATACCTGCGGCAATGTTGCTCAGTGTGTCTTTCAGAGCAAGGCCAATAGCTAAACCCGCAGCACCGACTAAGGCAACCAAGCTGGCGGTATTCACACCAAAGAGGTCTAAAACGATGACCAACGCGACTAAATAAACCGCATAAGAAGCCACTTGAGAAAGCAAGCGAGCGATAATTTCATCCCTACCGCTAATTTTCTCTGTCGCTTTAAATACCCCGTGATTGACGAGCTTAGATATCACAGAAGCCAAGATAAAAATAAAAATCGTCAAGAGTGCATTTTGCAAGATCTGCATAATAAGCGCCTGATGCGTATCGTAAAAACCCGTGATATGTTCCATGGTTACTCCTCTATCTCTTTTTGTACGGATTGATAATGGTTACTACGTGAATCAATAAGTTCACCGTTCAGTATTTGTCTATTACAGCGCTCCATAGATGAGATAACCGTTGTACCCCAAATAACACAACAACAGAACAGCGCCTTCACTGCGAGAAATCGTCTGTGATTTGCCAAAACGAGCGGCGGTCAACAGCAGTAATCCCGTGACAAAAAGCATCGATGTCCAGTCACGCCAGAAGACTTCAGCACCAATATTGGCAATAGGTTCAATGGTACCAGCAATACCGATGACGGCTAAGGAGTTAAACATATTTGAGCCGACCACATTACCCACAGCTATATCATGCTCGCCTTTACGAGCTGCCACGATGGATGCTGCTAATTCGGGTAAGGACGTTCCTAAGGCAACAATAGTTAGGCCAATCAATAAATCGCTGACACCGAGTTGTTGTGCGATTTCCACCGCTCCCCACACCAAAATACGCGAGCTGATAATCAGTAACACTAACCCTGTAATCAGCCAGAAAATGGATGACTTCAGTGACATACTTTGTCTAGACAGTTCGTCGTCCATCTCTTGTTCTAAGTGGTCTCCCTTTGAGCGTAAGACGCTCCAGATTGACCAACCAATCAAAAGCATGAATCCACCAATCAACGCCCAGGCTTCTAATGTGCTGATATGGTGATCCCACAGCATTGCGCCAATGACAAGCGTGACGACCAAAAGAATGGGAAGTTCTTTACGGATGATGCTTGAATGCACAGCAATCGGTGCAATGATCGCGGTTACACCGAGTATTAAGGTAATGTTGACAATGTTCGAACCGACGGCATTTCCAAGCGCCAGAGCAGGATTGCCATCCATAGCCGCCATAGCCGAAACCACCATTTCAGGTGCCGATGTACCGAATCCGACGACCAGCATACCAATCAATAAAGGTGGCATTCCTGCGTAGTTGGCACTAGCGGCTGCTCCTTCAACAAATTTATCTGCACTCCAGACAAGCAGTGCAAAGCCAGCGATAATCGCGAGTGAAGCTAATAGCATGTTTAATCCCTATTAAATAACGTAAAAGTATAGAATAACGGCCAAAATTAATCGGTAGATGACATAAGGCATCATCCCAAATTGATTCAGGAATTTGAGGAAGTAGTGGATCGCAAGTATTGCGGTGAGAAAAGATGTAACGCTACCCATTAAAAGTGCCAGCCAATCTACGGTTACCGAACTATCCATCGCTACTTCAGCGATTTTAGCTGCTGCCGCGAGAGCAGTAATCGGTATGGCAAGCAAAAAGGACAGGCGAGAGGCTGCTTGTCGATTAAATCCTAGTATCAATGCTGCGGTGATGGTTACACCTGAACGAGAGGTGCCAGGGATTAAGGCTAATGCTTGCGCACACCCGACAATCAGTACATCTCTCCAACCGAAAGATTCTAACTCTCTAACTTTTCGACCAAAGATATCGGCTAAGCCCAGCATCACGCCATAACCAACGGTTGTAAACAGAATAACTATAACAGAGCGAAGCTGGTCATTGGTTAAGTCAAGAAGAAATAACCCAGCTAATGCCGCAGGAAAGGTTCCCCACAAAATCGCCCAACCTAAGCGACTGTGGGCAGAGAAATATTGACGATGAATGATCGACTTCCCCCATTCAGTGATCAATAGAACAATATCTCGTCGAAAATAGACGAGTACGGCGAGCAGCGTACCGATATGAGTGGCGAGATCAAAGCTAACTCCCTGGTCGACTACACCAAGGAAGGTAGGCATTAAGATCAAATGAGCAGAGCTAGAAATGGGGAGAAACTCGGTGATCCCTTGCACAATCCCTAAAAACAAAGCGTACCATGCATCCACAGCAGGTTTCCTTTTGTCATTTCGGGCAGGCAAAAAACAAAAGCTAAATCGCGATCCTACCCGTATCGCGATTTAGCTTAAGTCTTGCCAGAACATGTCGAACGTGAATACCACAAGCGTGAGGCTTGGAGACTGTTGATATTCACTCCACTACTAATCGGTGGTGGAAGGCTACTCCCTTAAACGAGCGGAATTGTAACTAATAAATACAATTTATATCAAATGTTAAATGAATAAGTTGAAATAAGAAAAAGTTTGGGCTGATAGTATGTGTACGAGTTTTTGCTCTAACTAACAATACACAGTTTCACAATTCATCAGAGATAAGTTTTGTGAGGGCTACGCATAGTACAGTTGACAGTAATGCGCTTTGCTGCAAAGAAGGAATGGGGCAAAGGTGTGTTTGCCACGATTAGCTTTAGCACACCTCTGTCGGATAGGCGACACCTGTTACCAGATGCCGCCCTCCTAAGAACCGTACGTGCAACTTTCACTGCATACGGCTCAAGCCTCCACTAAGGCGTTATTGTTACCCAGCAACTCACAAAGCAGTGGCGACAGGATCAAACCATGAGTTGCGACCTGTATTTTTCACCTTACGTTCATTGAGAAAACCTTCCCAAAAAGGATCAAACGGATTCGCTTGACTCATGATTTTAACATGTCGCTTAATTGGCACCTTAGCGATGTCAAACAGCCTGAACACGCCATACTTTCCTGCCTTTTTGAACCAGCCATGGAAAGTCCACTCATCCCTCCAAGAGAAGGGGCAGCCTTCTGGGAGAATGGTCACCCTAGGAATTTAGCGGTAGGTTGCCAGAAGCTCTACGGCTCCAACAATAAGTGGAAAAAGCGGTACGGCTATCATCAACGCTCACTATCAGAGACAGCAATGTATCGAGTGAAGCAGTTGTTAGGTGGGCGATTAAGTCTGAGAAACTACAATGCTCAGGTTGGTGAAACTTACGCGATGATTAAAGCGCTGAACAAACTTACAGGGCTTGGTATGCCAGAAACTCAGTGTATTGTATAAGAATCAACCAATTACAGGCAGTTTGGTTCTCTGACCGAATTACGCAACAAAGCCACGGATGCCTAGATCTAAATAGCGAGGTTTGTAATTCTCAACCACAATATTCATCACGCCGTTGATATTGACCGCTTTAGCCGTCGCCCCCCAACCGCCAAGTTCTTTGGCAACTTCATAAGCGCCTTTCAGTCCCATTCCAACGCCAGTGTAATCTTTCCCAACAGAAAGCTGTCCATGCGTATCTTTGATCAATAAATCCAAATATTCGTTCGCTTCTTCAAGTGTCAAAATGGCAATACTGACATTCTCTTGTTGGGATGTATCCCATTGATATTCTTTAGCCAGCTTTTGTAAGTCTTTGTTCCACTCTTTTTCTGTGAGTTGATACGCTGAATTAGCCGCACGTCTATTCGCTAAGGTTTCAGCTCTTTGTGCTGCATAGCGATCTTCATTTGCTTGCACGTATTGCCAATTACGTTCACTTTGAGCAAAGCGCTCACTGCGTTGTCGTTCGATTTTTTCTTTCAGCGTTTCTTTTATTGGTTCCGGCTCTGAAACAGCGTTCACACTAGAAAAGCGTCTTCCTATGTGAGCCAAATTACGGGCTTCCGCCGCTCTTAAGGCCGCCTGACTTTTTGCCATCTCATTTTTTAAATGGCAGGAGCTACAGGTACAGGTTTGGGGATTTGGACTTCCTATTGGGCAGCGATAAGTTTGATCAAACATTGATGATTTCTCTTCATTTATTTATCGAGCACTCTCTCAGCCATGAGATAAGCTTCTTTTCTTTCACGTTTACCGATGGCAAGCACGAGAACAAGCAGCTCACCATCTTCCACTTTATAGACCAACCGATAGCCAGATTGTTTAAGTTTTATCTTGTAACAACCAGACAAAGCGCCATAAAGCCTATTGGCTTCGATGTGTGGGTTTTCGAGCACTTTTCTGAGCTTCTCTTTGAACTGAGACTTTACGGGCTCACCGAGTTTTGAAAATAACTTTTGGGCTTTACGCTCAAATTTGAGGTTATAAGTTGTCAAGATCGACCTCGACAAAATCACCGTCTTCATAGGCTTGCTGTGCCATTTTCATCAGTTCGATATTTTCAAGCTCTTCAACCATATGCTCATAAAGAGCGACGGGAACGGCATAGAACGCAGGCTTATTTCGATTTAGGATAGCCACAGGAGCGCCGTGTCCTTCTTCCAGTACCCCCATCGGGTTTGATTTCAGTTGGGTAAGCCCCGCACTGACTTCCGTCAATATGTTGTTCGTTAGACTCATGATATAACCCTCGCTATGGAGACTCTTAAAAGACTTTAATAAGGGTTATTATAATATCTTTAAAAAGCCTTGTCATCATCTACCTGATTACCATTATAAAAACAAGCATCAGTTAAGAATAAATCAGTTCTTTTAAAGTATACCTCATGAAAACCACACACTAACGCTGCAAAATTGGTTCGTTTATTATGGAAATAAAACCCTACGCGAACTATTATTGTGAACTCTACCCAAAACGAACCAGTAGGTTGAAAAATGTTCATAAGAGGCTACTTAAGAGCATCAACAGATGAACAAGATGCTCATCGTGCAAAATCTGAACTTATCCAGTTTGCAAAGCAAAAAGGTGTACGCATAGCCAGTTTCTATACTGAGAACCAATCTGGTTCAAAATTAGAAAGAGCGGAGTTGTCTCGCTTAATTGAGGACTCACATCAAAATGATATTTTGCTGATCGAAAAGGTAGATCGGCTATCCCGATTACCTTATGAACAATGGAAGCTGCTCAAACATCAATTAGTTGATGCGGGCATTCATATCGTCGTTCTTGATCAGCCAATGACGCATTCCATTTTAAATGGGATAGCTGAAAACTCGATGATATCAAAAGTGCTGACAGAATTTATGATTGACCTGGCCGCTGCAATGGCCAGAGATGATTATGAAACTCGACAAAAGCGTCAGGCGCAAGGGATAGAAAAGGCGAAAGCTTTGGGAAAATATCAAGGTAGACAGCCTGATCACCAACTAAGGAAAAATATTGCGCTTCTTCTAGGCAAAGGAAAAAGCTGGTCGAAAATACAGAGTTTATTGGGTTGCAGCCGCTCAACGGTCGCTAAAGTGAAGAATTTAACCAATTGATTAATAATTATATTTTAGACTTTATGGAACGTTTCGGTGAATGGGACGTAATACATTAACGCCTTATCGTACGTTTTCGTTCCATTGGACTTCACAGAGAATAATATGATTAATATCAGTCTGTTAACCCTCTTGGCGTTGTTTTCTGTACCGTTGGACTTCAAACCCCATAACCATTAGCCCAACAAGGAAACTACCAATAATCGACAAAGCACTTACTGAAGCTGTGATTTCGAAGCCATCAATAAACGAACCCAAGTACTTATAAATGATGCTCAAATCAAACATAAAATCGCAATCCATTCGCAAAGTGAAATCGATTTCACTCTATTCCTTTACATGACAACGTCAAATAATATTTACGCTATCGTGACAAATTTCACATTTATGCATCAATTTGTCTGGTGAATTGTTCGCTGATTGAAATGAAATATCTGAATGGCAGTCAAGGTTAAAAACTGTTGAGTAGACGAGAGAAAACTCTCGCATTTGGCTTAGCACCATCAATTTCTGAGTAGCGTATATACTTGAGGTAAGTGAACGCTATTGAGGAGGTCGATAATGGAAATATATCAACACGGTATGCCGGAGCTATTTAAGCAGCTTGGTTTAGGGCATTCACCTAAAGAAATCAAAGAGTTCGTGAAGAACCACCGGCATACCCGAGATTCAGCTCCAATACATAAAGCGAGTTTTTGGACAAGGTCACAATCGGATTTTTTGAAACAAGCTATCGAACAAGATGCCGACTGGGCAGAGGTAGTGGATCAGCTCGACATTATGTTGCGAGACTAACTGAACCCTTAATAAATCCGTCAATGTATTCAAAATCTTATTAATATTCAGAGAACTATTCCTACGCTGCGGGCACAGTCACTCTGTCCCGCAGCTTCGTTTATACAAGTCCACCACGCGTTAATGTTTTAGGATCAAGATGGTGCTCTAATTCTTCGCGGCTCAAATCGGTTTCTTCTTCCGCGACATCAATGACAGCTCTGCCTTCCTTATAGGCTTTTTTCGCTATTTCGGCCGCTTTCAAATAACCTACCACCGGATTTAGAGCGGTAATAAGGATGGGATTTTTGGCAAGAGCCTTATCAATATTTTCCTGACGCACTTTGAACGGCTTAATCGCTTTATCTGCCAATGAAATGCATGAATTGGTGAGCAAATGTATCGATTCAAGCAGGTTGTAAGCAATGACGGGCAACATAACATTAAGTTGGAAGTTGCCTGACTGGCCGGCAACTGTAATGGTTGTATCGTTACCTATTACCTGTGCCGAAGCCATTGCCACAGCCTCGGGGATCACTGGGTTTACTTTGCCCGGCATGATTGATGAACCCGGTTGTAAAGCTTCCAGCTCAATTTCACCTAGCCCTGCAAGCGGACCTGAATTCATCCAACGTAAATCATTGGATATTTTCATCAAGGCAACAGCCAGCGTCTTTAACTGACCAGATAGAGAAACAATCGAATCCTGACAGCTCAAATTAAAATAGAAGTTGTCACTTGGCTTAAAGGATAAGCCACTGAGCTGACTTAAGTCTGCAGCAAAGCCTGTATGAGCATTGATACCCGTTCCCACTGCGGTTCCTCCCTGCCCAAGTGCTCTTACCGATTCCAAAGCAGAGGTAATTGACTGCGAAGCGTGTTGTATTTGAGCTTCCCAGCCACTTAGTTCCTGACTAAACGTAATTGGCATCGCGTCCATTAGATGCGTTCTGCCCGTTTTAACAATCCCGTTCAGTTCCTTCTGTTTGCTTCTGAGTGTTTCAGCTAAATGAGTGAGTGCCGGAATCAACAATTTCTCACATGTCATGACAGCACTCACTTGAATGGAAGTTGGAATCACATCATTACTGCTCTGCCCCATGTTAACGTGGTCGTTAGGGCTTACTTTCTCGTTCAATATTTGGCTTGCCAGAGTCGCCAATACTTCATTGGCATTCATATTTGTATTGGTGCCTGAACCCGTCTGAAAGACATCAATCGGAAACTGGTCATGATACTGACCATCAATAATGCTTTGCGCAGCTTTGATTATGGCATCAGCGATGTGGCTATTTAATGTGCCTAACTTGGCGTTTGTCTTTGCTGCAGCCTGTTTGATATAAGCTAACGCCACAATCAAGTTTTTAGGCATCTTATGCTCACTGATGTTGAAGTTATCGATGGCTCTTTGTGTTTGAGCCTGATAGAGGGCATCAGAAGGAACGTTAACTTCCCCCATACTATCTTTCTCAATTCGATATTTCTTATTCATAATACATCCTTGAATTAACCTGAAATCGGTTTTTGTATACCGTAATTATAACCGTTGAAATCAGGCCGTATGCCTACTTGGGAAATTGGACTAGAGCAATGAAATAGATAAAGGTAAACAGGAAGTAGCTATTTCAGTCATCACAAGAGACTTAGTTGCGGATGCACAGAAACGGTTTAGATTTATTGTTCCAAACCGCTTCTTACAGGATAGGAAAGGCTTTTAGTTCTGAAATGCCGATTATGAGCGAACTTCTTGCTGCCAGTATTGATAAAGGTTGACCACGTGACCGGAGCAAAGATGCTTCATGCCGCCTTTAATTCGACTTTCACTGCGGTCTTCACCGATTTTATGCAGACTATGTTGGCAGCAAGCGCACTGCTTTTCATCGTCGTCTAAATCGAGTTCGATAACCTCACGAGGCAAGCTCTTTGGCAGGGGCTGACGTTTACCGCGTTTCTTCGTTGTGGTGGTCGTTGTGACAACGTCAACCTCTTCTTCCTTAGCGGCTTCACGTTCCGCTTCGTTGAAGAGGTCACCTTGAGCTTCATCGTAAGGTTTTAACGCCTCTGAGCGTTTAGCGAACTGACGGTCGAAGGCAAGCTTGAGCTGTTCAAGTAGGGATTGACGCTCTTGTTGCCACTCATTTTTCTCCGACATCAGCGCTTTCACCATCGCTTGTAGCTCGGCAACATCTTGGCTTTCTGGGTTGAGATTTGGCGTCTTCTTCATGGCATTTATTATACTAAAATCATGCCGTTAACGCTTGGTGGATAAGGCTATATTATCGATTAAGTCATTGTAAAATCTTCTATTTTAACGGGTTTATGGCCGATAATCGTGAAGCCTGAAAGCAGCCTATCAAGCTCGAAATGAGTCAGGGTAAACACGTCATTTTTCTCTTTGGAAGGCCATTTATATTTGGCTTTTTCAAGGCGCTTGTACCAAAGAGCAAAGCCTGTTTTATCCCAGTACAACACTTTGACTTTATCGCGCTGTTTGTTGGTGAACAGGAACAGTGCGCCGCTGCCCAAGGGCAAGTCGGTGTCATTTTCGATAATCGCAGCGAGGCCGTTGATGGACTTTCTAAAATCGACGCTTTCGCGATAGAGATAGATTTCGGGAGCACTGAGCATACGTTTCATGACAGCGCACCGATAAGTTCTGCAAGATAGGTCGCTGGCGTGCCTTGTGGGATGCTCAGTTCAACATCATTGACGAGCAGGGTCATATTGGCAACGGCAAGGTGAGTGGCTTGATACTTTGTGGTCTTTTCAACGACTTCTGCTTTAACAAAGCCAACCGTGTTCGGTTTTTCGATGTGCTTTAACTGTTGGCGCTTAGCGTAAAAAGTGGAGAGGCTCAGTCCGTTACGTTCACAGAATAATCGTTGTGATAGCTGGCTGGATTCATAGCGTTCGAACAGGGTTCGCCATTCTTGGTTAGTGCGTCGTTTGGCCATTTCAAATCTCCTTTGCTCCTTTGGGTTGGAGGTTTGATCTTATTATTCGGGCTAGACGATTAGAATGCGGGGTTTATGATGCGCTTACAATTTACCAATATCGAATTTCTTGTTCTCAATCGACTGTTGACTCAGAACAAGTAGTGGGGCTCTAACGCATTAGACATTACACAGATTAGAAAAAGTAGGTTAAATAACCTCACTATGATTTGTGAGGTTGAGCACAGCTGGCAAGAAATGGGGCATTTTCGAGCTAGAAGATGCCGAGTGTAGCCGTGGTTTATGCAACAGGCTGTTTCATAATTAGAAAGCTTGTTTGGTCCGTTTGACTACAACCAGAATAGCTTATCTAAATATCAAACTTAGAATCATCCTTTAGTCGGTCATACTCAGCTTTCACGTCTGGATCTTCAAATGCTTTGAGTTTTAATACTTCGAGCTGACTGAGCTTCCTTAAAGTAAAACTTCCATCACCATTATCAACCCATTCTATTGGATCACCTTCGTTCCAAAACAAGTCTTTTTGTAATTCATCAGGTATTAAGAAGTAGCGTTCGCCATCTTCATTTTGTTCAATTTTCACTCGCATTAAATACATGCTCATACTAAATCTAAGGTATGTTTTAGGTTTATCGCATAAAAATGTTAGGGTAAATCTAGGCTAGATTAGACTGGGGCACTAACGCGCCATAAAAGATAGCCTGACACGCCTTTGGTGAACTTTCAATCAAAGCCTTAATTTGTGGTAAGTTGTGGTAAATGATTTACCACAACTTACCACAAGCCATTTTGGGGAAAAAGTGAGTTAGCGATAGTCGCCCCAACACGTCTATGGACAAAAGTTTGTCAGTGACTTTGCTAATTTAGCACCTCATGGATTAGTTCAGGTATTGGAAACCTCTAATCAAGTAGCGAGAACGAGCAAAAGAAGCTCGAATAGACCGAATGAAGAAAGTTCGTCAATGGACATTTCGAGACTAGAGATAGGTTATGAGATATTTATTAACAACTGGGCATCGCGTTCCCAGATTCTACAAAGCAGATGGTTCGATTGTAGAGATCGAATTGAACTACGTTGACACTAAATTAATTTCATCTATCGATGAGAGTGGCAAGCTAACTCACAAGCAAGTCGGCGGAACACCACCTTGCACTGGCAACGTTTGGCTGGTGGACTCTGTAGATGAGTCGCTACACCGCTTAGCTGCGCATGATGTTTACCCGTTCATTAATAAAGTGGCAGCGAGGGAGAATGCTAAACGTTTGGGTTTGCAGACGTTTAAATACATTGCTGTACCCTAGAAACGAAAAAACCTGCACGATGGCAGGTTTTCTCTTTATCATATGTCTTTGGTGGGCTGCCGAAACAGGGATATCCAAAGCTCTCAAGACATATACTAGGCCATTTTGCCCAGCAGGTCAATAACCAACGATATTCAAGGAACTTCAATGCCTCACAATGCTATTGAACAAACTCTGTCGGTGAGTCGGTTTTCTACATACCGAAATGCCATTATTGCAGCTCAAGGGGCTGACTGTCCAATTAGCGCACTTCAACTCTATGAGTGGAATGCTCAGTTGGCCTCAAGATTTTTCTTTCCTTTACATATCTACGAAGTTGCACTACGTAATGCGATCTCCGAAGCCCTATCAAAGCGATATGGACAAGACTGGCCTACAAATGCTGTATTCGTAAATTCACTCAATAGCCAAGACAAACATACATTGAATCAAGCGCTTTCAGGTGGGTATAACGGTGTAGGTAAACTATTGCCTGAACTTAAATTTGTATTCTTTGAGAACATATTAACCAAACGCCACGATGGGCGCATTTGGAAGCCATATATAAATGATGTATTTCCTAATGCACCCAAAACCATTACAGCACCAGAGCTAAGGAAACAACTTAAAGATGCGTGCTATGTCATCAGGAAATTTAGGAATCGTTGTGGTCATCATGAGCCTGTGTTCAACAACCAGAACCTTGCCAACATCATGCCTTACATGGCAAAAACTATGAAATGGCGATGCTCCGACACATACCACTGGTTCAATCAACAAGAAACCGTTTCAGACCTGCTTGCTTACCCCATTATTTGAGATTGTAATGACTATAAAACCAAGCAAAACCCGAACCTCTTTTTTAAGGCGGCCCAACGACTAAGCCTCCCAAAGCGCCGCCAGGTGGCACTGGACAAGATATGATTAAGAACAACGCGGCGCAGACACCGCTTGAGATAGAAAGAAGACAAAAAAGACTCAATAACCAAGCTTAATCTTGGTTACCCAATTGTTTATCACACCATTTTTCAATATTGGGTGCATAGAGAGCCAATAAGCCAATGCTCATCGCAATACCACAAATAATGTAACAATATCGCCCCGTGGGATCATGGGGCGGATACCTTTAAATGTGTAGGGTATTAGATCTAAACGATTTCGGGCATAAGTTTGCCAGCAATTCCTGCATGATGTCACCGATTATGAATAACTAGATTTGAATTCGATAGATTACAAGCATATACTTCCGATACATGCTACAAGAAACGCGGCTCCGGCGTAAGCGCATCATAAACACCGCATTCTAATCAACCTCAGCACGCTATACGATCAAATCTCCAACCTCAAGGAGATCTGAAATGGCAAAACGACGTACCGACCAAGAATGGCAAACCCTGTTTGAAAAATACCAATCCAGTCAACTATCCCAGCGTGTTTTCTGCGAGCGCCATAGTCTGAGTCTTTCGACCTTTTATGCAAAACGTCAACAATTGCAGTGCTTTGGGCAATCTCAAACTGGTGGCTTTATCAAAGCTGAAGTCGTTGAAAAAACGACTCGCTACCAAGTAACTCAAACACCCGTCGCCAACATGACATTATTTATTAATGACGCTGAACTCAGCATTCCACAGGGTACACCTGCCTCGTATCTGGCAGAGTTAATCGGAGCACTATCATGAAAAACGAATGTTGAGCGCCCCGAATGTTTACCTGTATCGAGAGTTCGTGGATTTTAGAAAGTCCATCAATGGCCTAGCGGCGATTATCGAGTCTGAAACCGATTTGCCGCTCGGCACAGGCGCACTGTTCCTATTTACCAATAAACAACGCGATAAAATCAAAGTGTTGTACTGGGATAAAACGGGCTTTGCCCTGTGGTACAAACGGCTCGAAAAAGCCAAATTCAAATGGCCCACTCAAGAGAAAAAACAGATGTACACCCTGACTCAATTTGACTTAGATAGACTGTTATCTGGCTTCACAATAATCGGCCATAAACAGATAAAAATAGACAATTTTACAATGAGTTAACCTCGATAAAAGTCAGTTATACCAAGCCTTATCGTGGTGTTTTTAGTATAATCAATGCCATGAAAAAGACGCCCGATATTAACCCAGAAAGCCAAGACATCGCCGAGCTTCAAGCTATGGTGAAAGCGTTGATGTCGGAGAAAAGTGAGCTGCAAAAGAAGGAAGCGCAATGGCAACAAGAGCGCCAATCCTTAATTGAGCAGTTTAAACTGGCCCTTGACCGTCAATTCGCCAAACGCTCGGAAGCGTTAAAACCGTATAACGAAGCACAGGGTGACCTCTTTAATGAGGTGGAATGTGAAGCGGCGAAATCGGAAGATGAGGTTATCACCACCACAACGACGGCAATCAAACGTCGTGGTAAACGTCAACCGCTTCCTAAAGACTTGCCACGTGAAATACTCGTACTTGACCTAGATGAGCACGACAAGCAGTGCTCATGCTGCCAACACATTTTGCATAAAATCGGCGAAGACCGCAGTGAAAAGCTCGAGTTCACGCCCGCCGTCCTAAAAGTATTGGAAGTCGTTCGTCCGAAATACGCCTGTCGTCAGTGTGAACAACAGGCTGAAAAAAGCCACATTCACCAACAACCCGCACCGATAAGTATCATCCCCAAAAGCTTCGCTACCGAAAGTCTGCTTGCCAATATTATCTTAGGCAAATATCAGTATGCGCTTCCGCTGTATCGTCAGGAAACATTGTTCACCCAATCAGGTATCGAGTTATCGAGAACGACCATGGCAAGGTGGGTAATCCAGGTGAGTGAAAAGTTCAAACCGCTTTATCAGGCACTGAAGGCTCACTTACTCGAACAAGTGGTGGTTCAGGCCGATGAAACGCCGCTCAATGTGCTCAAGGAAGACAAGCAATGTTATATGTGGTTGTACTGCTCGGGAGCCGACTCCCCTGAAGCTAAACTCCCTGACATGAAAAATATCGTCTTGTTCGACTATCAAAACAGTCGTGCGAGAGTGTGCCCCGTGAACTTCTTGGGTGATTACTCAGGCTATCTGCAAAGTGATGGTTACGCTAACTCCTATCACTTAACGTGTTTGGAGCGAACAGGGTAGCGAGTTTTACTCATACGAACGGTCCTGGATTTGGGCCGTTTTTTTCGTTCTGGCAGAATGTAACGCTTTACTCGCTCTCGCATTGCCCTCAGCTTTTTAGGGATTGAGCCGGGTGAGGCTATCGCACACCACATCAGTTCATCTTGGATATCTCGAAGTGCCATCATAAAGCTTATCCGAAGAGGTGATACCTTGGCTTCTTTCGCAATGCGGCTGATTTCTAAGCGAACCAGATTGTAAGCAATCAGTATTCCCCATACCTCTTGTTCTATCCCTTCTACAGACTGGCTTCGGAGAAGAAGTTCATCCTCTAGCATGTCGTGCTTTATCTCTCCATAACTGCTCTCAATTTCCCAACGTTCGAAGTAAACATCCAACAGGGATTGAAGGTCATATTGGCTATCTGTTAAAGAAGTGAGTACGCCTTTTATATGGGTAGGTTGCTCTGATTCAGGATATAAGGCCAATCTCGCTTGCCATTTCTCTGGGAGAGTTGGGTCTTGCTTGCGCGCATGTTGTGAAACATCCATTTCGACAATTAAATCTCGTCCCTCCTTGTCTAGTTTCCTAATGACCTCATACTGTGTATTCGATTTTATTGGGGTCATCCAGTGACTAGAGCCGTGTTGACGCTGCCAGTTAATCATTAGCTCGGCACTTAAATAACATCGGTCAAAAATTGTGAGGGAGTTAGGCACTGTTGATGAGATTAACTGTTTAGCGTAGCTCACTTCTCCGGTTGAACTAGGGCCAAAAGCGACATCATGGAGTAAGCGGCTGCGAAGAGAACAAAGCGCGCATAGCCGAACAATAGGGTATGCGGTGTGACGATTTTTACTGTGCTTTACGTACTGATAATGCTCTGCAAGCGCCTCGGTATCATGGGTTCTAAATTGAGTTCCATCAACTGAAAACAGTCTTAAACCAAACCATTTATCCTCACTATCTTCGGACTGGGTCCAGTGTTGAGCAGTCATAGTAAATAGCGCTTTTAGTGGCTCTGCCGTGAGACGTTTTCTGGCTTGAGGAATGGCACTTGGCGCAATGGATTCACCTAAAGAGCTGGACAGTTTTAAGTCTAACTTGTCCAAAACGTCAGTAATCGGTCTGTCGCGATATAAGCCAATACCCACTAGCAGCCACACGACCAACTCAGCAGGTAGCTTTCGTCTTCTCATGCTGGCTTTATTCGTTTCATCAAGTGCTTGATTTATCCATTCCAATGGAAGCTCTTTTTGAAAAAGCGCAAGTGAATCAGGAGAAGCGAAGTCATCAACATCAATAAGCCAGTGAGCCAGTGAGCCAACATAAAAAATACCCTCAAACATGAAATGCTTGAGGGTATTTTCAACCAATCACAGGATCGTTCAACTGATCATTTGCTTAACTGATCGGTGTTAGCCCATCAGCGTGGCAGTTTTGCAAACACGACCACGCTGCTCCCCCGAATGTCACACATCCCCATTCGGGGGTCATGATAGGTATAACCATTAAGGAACCCGCATGCTTTTGCTTACGATATACGTCACTGTGGCGATTAGCGTATCGTTTATTTGTTCTGTGCTTGAAGCCGTTTTACTCAGCCTAACGCCCAGCTATCTGGCGCAGTTGCGCCAACAAGCGCATCCGTCCGCTGAAAAACTGGCTCGACTCAAAGGCGACATTGACCGCCCACTGGCGTCGATCCTCACCTTAAATACCATTGCCCACACCATTGGAGCGGCGAGCGCAGGCGCACAAGCCGCCGTCGTCTTTGGCAGCCAATGGCTCGGCGTGTTCTCAGCCGTGTTGACGCTGGGCATTCTGGTGCTATCTGAAATTGTGCCCAAAACCATTGGCGCGGCATACTGGCGCCAACTGGCACCAGCCAGTGCAGTGATCCTCGATTGGATGGTATGGTGTCTGACGCCGTTTGTCTGGTTCTCGCAGCAAATCACCAAACGCTTGGCGCGCAACATTGAAGTGCCACGCATACGCGATGAACTGTCGGCCATGGCGCTGCTCGCCAACGAAAGCGGAGAACTGGCAGAAGGAGAATCGAAGATTCTCAACAACCTGCTGAGCATCAGCGATGTGCCGGTCACGCAAGTGATGACGCCGCGTACCGTGCTGTTTCGCGTCAATGCCGCGTTAACCATCAACGAATTTCTCTCCCAGCACAGCGACACACCGTTCTCGCGCCCGCTGGTGTACAGCGAAGACATCGACGACATCATCGGCTTTGTCCATCGCCTTGAACTGTTTAAGTTGCAACAAAGCGGCTTTGGTGACAAACAACTGGGCATGGTGATGCGCCCGATTCACGTGTTGCTCAACACCCAAACGCTCCCCAAAGCGTTTGCTCAGATGATGAAAAACCGCCTGCAGCTGTCCTTAGTGGTGGATGAATACGGCACCGTGCAAGGATTGTTGACGCTAGAAGATGTGTTTGAACATCTGCTTGGCGAAGAGATCATCGACGAAGCGGACCGCACCACCGACATGCAAAAACTCGCGACCGAACGCTGGGAAAGCTGGAAACGCGAGCACGGCGTGATTGAAAGCCGCGACGAAGAAGAGGACGCGCCGCTCGATAGCCGCAAATAACCCACTGCCAAAAAAAACGCCCCGAAAAATAAGGGGCGTTGTTGTATTTACGACGTGACGTGCAAATGACGGAAATCGTGCCCAGTTGGCGCTTGCGCCGCCCGTAACCCAAAGTCCGGCAACACCGCATACAGATGATCAAAAATGTCCGACTGAATGCGCTCATAATCCACCCACGCGGTGGTGTTGGTAAAACAGTACAACTCCAGTGAAATGCCTTCATGCGTCGGCGCTAACTGTCGCACCATCAACGTCATGCCTTGATGAATATCAGGATGTGCACGCAGGTAGCGTTCCAGATAAGCGCGGAAGCTGCCCAAATTGGTCAGGCGACGCCCATTGATTAAGCATTCCTCGTCAAACTGCTGACTGTGGTTGTGCTGCGTGATCTCTTCCAACTTGGTTTTGATGTACGGCTCCAACAGTTTCGCGCGCGTCAAATACTCAATATCCTGTTGCGATAAAAAGTGCACACTGGTGGCGTCAATCAACACACTGCGTTTGATGCGGCGGCCGCCAGAGTCTTGCATGCCTTTCCAGTTCTTAAACGAATCGGAAATCAGCGCGTAAGTTGGAATCGTGGTGATGGTTCTGTCCCAGTTTTGTACTTTCACGGTGGTCAAACTGATGTCAATCACATCACCATCGGCGCCATATTTAGGCATTTCCAACCAATCGCCCACACTGAGCATTTTGTTGGCTGACAACTGAATCCCAGCCACCAACCCAAGGATGGGATCTTTAAACACCAACATGATGACCGCGGTCAGTGCGCCAAGTCCGCTGAGCAGAATCACCGGCGATTTGCCCACTAAAATCGACGTGGTCAGCAGCGCCGCGATGACAAAGAAGACGATTTTCAGGCTCTGTACAATGCCGCGAATCGGCATGTTGCGGCCCAATGGCGTACGCGAGAGCAGTGTGTCCGCCACATCCAGCAGCGAATACAAGGCGAGCAACGCAAACAGCACAATCCACAGTGCCACCAGCGTCAGAATCCCATCGCGAATCACGCTCTCCGGCGCCAGCCATAGGTTGGTTTGCACACCAATCAAGAGGCCCTGAATCACCAGTGCGATGCGGCTAAACAATTTGCCCGCAAACAGCGCGTGACGCCAAACCGCATCGGATTTTTCTGCGCGGCGTTTCAGCCACGCGACCACGCCTCGATGGAGCACAATGTGCACCACCACCGCGATCAGCACGATCAAACCTAACGCTTCTGACAACTTAATAAACTGAGACATTTCGATGCCAAACTGGCCCAGCCAAGTCTCCAAAGACTGCAACATCCTTTACTCCTACATTTTGGACTACGTGATACACATCCTAACGCATTATGGGGTATCGTGCTGTGGCAGCTAACAATTTATAACAATATTGGCCGCGGGCAGGCCGAGAGGGGAAAAACAGACAGGTCGTCGCAGGCAGGAGGCGTGCTCCCGCCCGCATCCATCAATTACAGTGACACACCAATGTTGCTGATGCAGTCGTCACGTAGCTCTTGACGCAAATCTTTGATCAAGTCGATATCGCGCTCAATCGCTTCACGCAGTGGTCGGTAGATGGCCCATTGCACATCCCACTCTTCGCACACGGCTTCGTTCTCTTTCTGATTGTCGTTGGTGATGGTTTCACCGGTTTGTGCTTCTTCCAATTGCGCGACGGTTTGTACCGAAATCTGGCTGACTTTCTGCATCGATTCGTACAAATCATCGCGATCCAACAGGCCATGCAGCGCTGTCGGGCTTTGTTGCTTAAATCGATGGAACTAAATCTAGAAGCTACGATCTGATCGGCTACACCCATCAATCGTCGTAGCCTCATGCCTAAACCTCGTTACAAAACAACTAACTGGAAACAGTACAACAAAGCCTTAATCAACCGTGGTTCTCTGACCTTTTGGATTGATGAGGAAACGATAGCTGAGTGGAAACAAAACAAACAAGGCAAGCGTGGTAGACCTCGTCGATTCAGCGACTTAGCCATTACTACAGCACTGATGGTAAAACGCGTTTTCTCTATGCCGTTGAGAGCGCTACAAGGTTTTCTAGACTCTGTATTTAAGCTGGCTAACATCCCGCTTGTTTGCCCGCACTACACCTGTATAAGCCGCCGAGCTAAGGAAGTTGAGGTTTCATTTAAAACCAAAACCAGAGGAGCAATACAACACCTGGCAATTGATGCCACTGGCCTCAAGGTTTATGGCGAGGGTAAATGGAAGGTCAAGAAGCATGGTACTGATGGGAAGCGCAGAGTCTGGCGTAAACTGCATATTGCAGTAGATACAAGCACTCACGAAATAGTCGCAGCAGAGCTGAGTTTATCTAACGTAACCGATGCCGAAGTGCTCCCCAACTTACTCAAGCAAACGCGTCGTAAAATAATTGAAATATCAGGTGATGGTGCTTATGACACAAGGAATTGTCATGATGCGATAAGGATTAAGCAAGCGGTTGCGCTTATCCCACCACGAGAAGGGGCTGCATTCTGGGAACAAGGGCACCCTCGTAATTTAGCAGTAGGTTGTCAAAAGCTCTACGGCTCCAACAGAAATGGAAAAAGCGGTATGGCTATCATAAGCGCTCACTATCAGAGACAGCAATGTACCGAGTAAAACAGCTGCTAGGTGGGAAATTAAGCCTAAGAAATTACAATGCTCAGGTTGGCGAGACTTACGCTATGATCAAAGCGCTGAACAAGCTTACAGGACTTGGTATGCCTGAAACTCAGTATATTGCTTAATAACTGAACAACTTTGGACTGCCATGTCTTACAACCGAATTAAGCAACAAAGCCGGTGGGCGATTAAGTCTGAGAAACTACAATGCTCAGGTTGGTGAAACTTACGCGATGATTAAAGCGCTGAACAAACTTACAGGGCTTGGTATGCCAGAAACTCAGTGTATTGTATAAGAATCAACCAATTGCAGGCAGTTTGGTTCTCTGACCGAATTACGCAACAAAGCCATAGAGAGCCAATAACCAATGCTCATCGCAATACCACAAATAATGTAATAATATCGCACCGTGGGGGGTCATGGGGCGGATACCTTTAAATATGTAGGGTATTAGACCTAAACGATTTCGGGCATAAGTTTGCCAGCAATTCCTGCATGATGTCACCGATTATGAATAACTAGATTTGAATTCGATAGATTACAAGCATATACTTCCGATGCATGCTACAAGAAACGCGGCTCCGGCTCCACTTGTAGAGAGATGAATTCAAATAGCCCTGTTCTCTTCCGCTCATTGAGTATTGACTGCAGGTAGCGCGTAATAGAGCCACTTTTAGTGGCTCTTGTCGTATCTTAATGTTAGAAAAGGTAACCTCTCACCGCCTTATCAGGCTATGCTTCTTATTCATTTGACCATAATTTTAACCAAAATAAGCAACGACATAATTCTGTTTGTTTACCTTTTAATACAGGATGGTAAAGTGGTAAATAAACAATATCAAATAAGTTATAGTGCATTAATTGATGGGTAGAGATGAGAGCTTTCTTTTTGATGATTTTATCAGCTTTGTTAAATGGCTGCTTGGGTATGCCCGAATCAGTAAAACCCGTGTCTGATTTTGAACTGAATAATTATTTAGGCAAATGATACGAGATAGCACGACTTGACCACTCCTTTGAAAGGGGGTTAAGCCAGGTCACAGCGGAATACCGAGTTAGAAATGATGGCGGTGTTTCGGTTCTTAATCGTGGTTATTCGGAAGATAAAGGCCAGTGGAAAGAGGCTGAAGGTAAAGCTTATTTTGTCAATAGCCCGACAGATGGCTATCTGAAAGTTTCATTTTTTGGCCCATTTTATGGTTCCTACGTGATTTTTGAGTTAGATCGTGAAAACTACAGTTACGCTTTTGTGTCAGGACCAAATACAGGATATCTGTGGTTACTTTAAAGAACGCCAACTGTCGAACCTAATGTTGTTGAGAAATTCGTTCAGATGTCGAAAGAACGAGGTTTTGATACAAATCGGCTCATTTACGTTCAACAGCAATAAATTCAACTCTATTTCTGATTGAAATGCCAAATATATACTTATACCCAAACCACTTGGAGTTGCAGGTCGGCGTCAGTGAGTGAATCCCCATGAGCATAGACAGACTATGTTCATGGAGTAAACGAAGGTATCCAACACCGCTGCAGCTTCAAGTAAGCGATAAGATACAACCCTGATAGCCTCACAATGAGGGAGACGCCTTGTTAATAAATTATTCCATAGCTCCGTCAAGTTCATCCACAACATCACTCAACAGATCATTTGTCTGAGCAAAAATAAACTGCTTTAAAAACTGATCGATGCGAATATTGAGCTTAAAGGGTGGAATGCTTAGGCCATCTAATTTTTCAAAATAAACTTTGGCTTTTGCCTTATCAACGGTTTCTTTAAGTGCATCGAAGCGGCCGAAATTATTCAGATTTTTGTCATTAACACTGTCATTAAGTAAGTTGACAAGCAGGCTTTTATCTAAACCTAACGCATTAACAATGGCATTAATCTGGGCATTTTCAGCGTTGTCTTTGTAGGTGTTGATGTAATCTCTGAAAGTATGACCTTCGATTAACTTTGCATCACCGCGCTGTAAATCGTGTAAGAAAAGCTTGGCGTACTTTTGTTCTGCTTGAGTCAATGATGAGAATGACTTATGCAGCTCGTTGAGAGTAAGCTCAATGCTGGCTTGATCATTATGCTGGTTTAGCTCTTTTAAATATTTATCAAAGCGACTGTTCATGTAGTCAGCATCAATCTTTCCAGTATCAATTTCAGTTAAATAGCCACTGATATCAAAAGGCACATCGCCGCCACCTGCACCGCTGCCATCAGCTTTTGATGATAGTTCTTTATAACGCAGGGCTAACCCCAAATAGGTTTGCTCTTCAATGGTTAACGACACTTCACGCTTAAGACCGTTATCATCTTCTGAAGCGTCTATAACCGTGTAGACAGACTGCCCCCAATGCATCCCTTGCACTTTGGCCGCTTCTAGATGTTTGTTAAATTTGTTAAAGAGCTGGGCGAATTTGGCGCAAACGTCAAGATCATCGGGCAAGGTTTCAAAATTCGCGACGCCAGCGTTAGCAAAAAGCTCGGTCATCTCAGCCGCTAATTCATTCATTGCTTCTAAGTTACTTTCTAGCCTATCAACAAATAATCCTATCGGCTTATCGCCGGAATAGAGTTTTACCGCATCGTTGATATGCTGCTCCATCGTGTGCGGATAACGATAATAGCGGATGATACCGTGAGGCTTATCGGGACCAAACAAGCGATTGGTGCGCGAGAAAGCTTGAATAATGTTTTGGTATTTAATGACCTTATCTAAATACAGGGTATTGAGCCACTTGGAATCAAACCCCGTAAGCATTTGGTCGACGACAATCAATAAATCGAGCTGCTTTTCAGGAGCGTTATGAATGCGCTCATAAGGCTTCTTATGAGCTAACCGTGCAGCAAGATCTTTTTTAAACGCGGCATGACGTGCAAAATCAAAATCTTGACCGTATCGAGCGTTATAGTCGGCCATGATTTCTTCTAGGCCATCACCTTTAAAGGTTGGGCCTCGATCGCCACTGCCGTCATTATCGATGTTCGGGTCAAAGAGCGCTGATACCTTAAGTTCCGGTTTGGAGACCTTTAGGCGGCGGTAATAGTCAATGGCCTCTGCGATACTATTGGTGGCTAAAATGGCGTGGAATTTATTACCTTGGCTGAGCACATCCCATTTATCTAAGATGTCACTGACGACTTTTTCTTGGTGAGCATCCGTTAAATATTGGCTTTTAGGTACGTAGTCTTCGATGCCTTTATGATATTTCCCTGTGGCATCTTTGTAGCCCGCCATCGGCACTTCATTCATAAAGTGATTAAATTTTTTCTTTTTGACGGGATCCGCCATCGCATCAGCCACCGACTCAGCCTTAGCTTGCTGTAACGCGACTTCTTTTTTTACGTCGCCATCCTTAAAAGTGGCCACTTTATAGGGATCAAAGCCCAGTACGTTACCATCGCGAATGCCATCGGCGATGCTGTAGCGGTGTAACTCGTTACCAAATACATCGGTGGTGGTATTGTTATTGACCTTATTTTCTTCATGAATCGGTGTACCGGTAAAACCAAAGAAAAGGGCTTTAGGGAAGGTTTTTTTCACCCTTACCAACATGCCTTCTTTGTTTTCTTTGCCGCCACTCATTGTCGAGCGATGCGCCTCATCAATAATAAATACCAAGCGTTTAGCACGGATTTTTTCAATATCTGCCGAGTTAGTTGCGGCCCCCTCATCATCTACTGCTTCAAAAATATTACTCATTTTTTGAATAGAGCTAACAATGAGCGTATCGGCTGGGGAAGTGCTTTTTAGCTTGGTGACCAATACATGGGTATTTTCGGTGGCTTGTATATCTTCACCATCGCTCGCAAAATTACGGTATTCGGCCAGAGACTGGGTGCCTAGCTCGATGCGATCCATCAAAAAAATGACTTTATCGGCATCTTTAGATTGGGCAATCAGCTGCGCCGATTTAAAGCTGGTCATGGTTTTGCCTGAGCCTGTGGTATGCCACACATAACCGCCTAATCGATCTTTGTTATTCGCACTACCCAGTTGCTGCCAGTTGGTTTTGGCCACCTTGTCCGATATCGCATTAGCGGCGAAATACTGATAGCTGCGCATCACTTTCAGCACGCCATCAGTATCATCGGCTACAGTATAAAAACCGATTAATTGGTGCGCCATGGGAATGGATAACAAGGTTGAAGAGATGTCTTTCCAGTCGTTTATGGCTTCGTTATTCTTGGTTTCGTTATTAAAGTCCCCCCAGTTAAATTGATAATCGGGGTTAAACTTGCCATCCATGCCCGGATTAGCAAAGTATTTTGCCTCATTAGGCTCCATGGCGACAAACACTTGGATCAGTGAAAATAGGCCACTAAAAATACCTTCTTTGGAATACTTTTCGATTTGGTTAACCGCTTGGCTTACTGGCACACCACTGCGTTTAAGTTCCACATGAATGACAGGCATACCGTTAATCAATAGCAGCACATCACCACGGCGGTCATTACGCAGCGGGCTACCACGTTCAAATTTAGGCTGTTGCACAATTTGGTAACGGCTTTGGCCTGCGGCAATCTCTTGGCGGTCATAGATTTTTAGGCTGACTTCTTTGCCAAGATGCAAGGCATCAGCGGGGTTATCGCGCTTAATGGCCACGGTTTTTCCGTTGATTAAACCATTGAGTTTAAGCGGTGTTTTCAGCTCTTTGACCTGCTCAATAATCTGCTGCATTTCCGTTGCCGTCAGTGGCACGTCGTTTAATCTGTCTTGCTGGCGATTGTTCTCAAATAAAATGTTCGCCCAGTTTTGCAGTAAATCCGCTTCGGTTTTGTTTTTAAGTATATCGCTTTCCCAGCCCTTGTGGGTAAGCACCTCGATAAAGGCCTGCTCAAATTGTGCTTCGGTTTTAAACGTCGTCATGGTGGTGCTCCCTGCTAAACAAACATTTTGCTCAAGCAGGCCTGCTTGATGTTATTAAGTTTGGTGATCTGTTGTTGGTGTTGGTTGATTAAGCTGTCGAGCTTTTGGAAAGTGTTGCCGATGGCGGTTTGTTCTTGTCCCTCAGGGAACATAAATACCATGCCATTAAAAGCGCCGTTGGTAATCTGATTAATAGTTGCGCCTAAGTTTTTCTCAACTTGCGCTGTAAATTTATCAGTATCAAACAATGCATTAATAAACTCGGGGTGACCGGCTCGCACCCCGGTCATAAAAGCTCCAATAACGGTGTTATCCATCAATGAATTAACTTGTGCATGTTTTCCAATTAAAGCTCTTGAACCGTTACGAACAACAACAATAATGTCACCTTTTTGTACATTGCTGCAATTAACTACTTCAGGATTCACATACACATTATCGGCTTGAACAATTTGTCCATTCTTAACATTCGAAGAGCGAATTACAAAAACACCCTGTTTTCTAATATCTTTTGGTGAGTATGTAAGTCCGCTAAAAAGCTCAACCTCATGATTTAGTGGCTTTTCCACCCACTCCCCACTAAACCCTTTAAAGCGAATTTCCGGCGTGGTTTCGCCTGGTTTGGGAAACATCTTTTCCAGCATGGCTTTTTTGATATTGCTGAGCTTGTCATGCTTTTTTTGGTGTTGGTTGATTAAGCTGTCGAGCTTTTGGAAAGTGTTGCCGATGGCGGTTTGTTCTTGTCCCTCAGGGAACATAAATACCATGCCATTAAAAGCGCCGTTGGTAATCTGATTAATAGTTGCGCCTAAGTTTTTCTCAACTTGCGCTGTAAATTTATCAGTATCAAACAATGCATTAATAAACTCGGGGTGACCGGCTCGCACCCCGGTCATAAAAGCTCCAATAACGGTGTTATCCATCAATGAATTAACTTGTGCATGTTTTCCAATTAAAGCTCTTGAACCGTTACGAACAACAACAATAATGTCACCTTTTTGTACATTGCTGCAATTAACTACTTCAGGATTCACATACACATTATCGGCTTGAACAATTTGTCCATTCTTAACATTCGAAGAGCGAATTACAAAAACACCCTGTTTTCTAATATCTTTTGGTGAGTATGTAAGTCCGCTAAAAAGCTCAACCTCATGATTTAGTGGCTTTTCCACCCACTCCCCACTAAACCCCTTAAAGCGAATCTCAGGCACATTATTTTCCACACTCATCTTATACGCCCTTCAATAAGTTGGTGAGTTCAGCCAAGCCCTGAAGATCAAACTCATTGCCCGTAAGTTCGCCCATCATTTTGGCCAGCTCTTGCTCGGTGGTTTTAATATCACTCGCCACTTGTGAATAGGTCACCGCGTATTTATCGGCAAGGGCTTGCACTTGGCTGGTGAGCTGAGTAATCACGGCGCTTGGCATGGCAGCTAGCTCTTGGCTTAACGGTGTGATCCATTTTAGGTGCAGCAATTCATTGACTTGATCATCGGTTAAGCCTTCGATGGTGGTTTTGGTTTTTAAGTGCAACGCGATTTGTGCTTCTTTGACCGCTTTTTTCAGGGCTTTTTCTTCCTCAATTAGAATGTTTGCCGCAATTATTTTTGCTTTGTAACTTTCTTCTGGCTCCGGGCTGTCTTGATCAAATTTAACTTTGCTGTCTTTTTGCTCTTTTAAGAAGGCTTTGGCCGCCTTGGCGACTTCGGCATTGGCAAAGCCGTCTTTACTCTCTTTGACGGTGTCTTGCTCTTTGTCTTCTTCAGAAAGGGATTCGAGTATTTCTTCCAGCGTGCTGGCAATTTCGGCAAGGCGGTTTTCTTGTTTTGCCAGTGCCGCTAGGTCATCGCTCAAGTGGGTTTGTTGTACTAACTCAAAGGGCATGATATGACCTTTCCAGCCATCTTGTACTTCGGCGTCTTTGCCCTTAACCTTTTTGATGACAATATTGGGGTCTACTTGTTTCGTGGCAGCAAAACCTTCGGTTTGCATCATTTCTAAATCGCTACTTATCACTTGCCATTGATTGTTTAGATATTGATAGGCTTGGTATTTGTCAATCAGGGTGATCGGTTTCAAACGAGTAAAGAGCTCTGTGCTTAATAGCGGCTCTTGTTGGTTACGGTTAACCCCTTGCCAGCCTTGAATCAAGCTAGTCTGTAAATAGTCATCAAAACCTGCAAAAGCGCTGTTGAAAGCTCTGATAAAATCACCGACTTGCGCATTTTGCGTTATCTTCACGTTAACGTCTTGTTTGGCTATGGCTAATTCACTGTAGGCGGCAGATTTGGCCACAAATAGAGCATCGTGCAATTGTGGGAATGCTTGCCAATAGGGGTGTAGCTGCGCAATTTCACTGTTGGGGATGCCACCGAGCATCGTGGCGTGTAAATCCCAACTTTGTGCGGCCGGTGAGGAGTCAACATAGCGTGGTATGTTTAAATTGTAACCGTTGTCGCGCAGCGTTGCTTTACTCACTACTTGCGAGAATTTATCGATGCTGTCGCGGTTGATGACCGCATCAACAATACGCTTGATGTCACTGGCTTGCAGTTTGTTGTTTTTGCCTTCTTTAACAAAGTGCTTGGAAGCATCCACAATTAGTACATCGGTATTTTGCCTTTTTTGTTTGAGCACGATAATCACGGTCGGTATACCGGTGCCAAAAAAGATGTTGCTCGGTAAGCCGATTATGGCATCAATGTGATTTTGCTCTATCAGTTGTTTGCGAATTTCACCTTCCTCACCACCACGAAACAGCACGCCATGGGGCAAGACAATGGTCATTATGCCATCGGGTTTTAGATGGTAAAGGTCGTGCAGCAAAAAGGCAAAATCGGCTTTGGTTTTAGGCGCTAAGCCAAAACGCGAATAACGTGGGTCACTGTCTTTAAAACTTGGGTCCCAAGCCTGCGAGTAAGGAGGGTTAGAGACAACGGCATCCACATACAGTGCATGATAAGTACCTTGCGGATCGTTTTCATCAAAATACGGCCAATCGTCTTCTAAGGTATCACCGTTACGGGTTTTGATGTTGCTGGCTTTTATCCCGCGCATGATGAGGTTCATACGGGTTAAGTTGTAGGTTTTGTCTTTTAGTTCTTGGGCATAATAGGTAATGCTGTCTTTGTTTTTGGCGTATTTTCCAACTGCTTCACCGATATTGATCAGTAGCGAACCAGAACCCGATGTTGGGTCGTAAATCTCGATGGTGTCTTTATGTTTTAACTCATGGGCAATGATGTGCGACATCAGTACCGAGACTTCATGGGGCGTGTAAAACTCGCCGGCTTTTTTTCCGGCATTGGCGGCAAATTTTTCAATCAGGTACTCGTAGATATAACCCAGTACGTCATAGCCTTGCTTACCGTTCATTGGGATGCTTTTGATTAAATGCAGTAGGTCACTAATGGCTTTTGTACGCTTACCCGCGCTTTCACCGAGCTGGCTAAGTCCCTTTTCTAGGGTAGTGAAAATACCTTCGAACAATTTTTTGTAGGTGGGAGAAATCAAGCGGCTGAACGCTGAAAGCGCATCACGAACGTTGGACTCGTCAAAGTCATGCGTTGGATCAATCCAAGTTGAAAACAGGTTATCGTAAGCGATGAAATAGCCGAGATTGTCTTGGATGTATTTGACCGTGTCCGCGTCCTCTTCGTTTAGGGCTTTAATGTCTTCAGGGGTCATGCCCTGTTTGGTAACAAACTGCACCTGTTGATCGCTGAGGTATTTATAGAAGATGAAACCTAAAATGTAGTCTTTGTATTCGTTGGCTTCGATTTTTGAGCGCATCTGGTTGGCTGATTCCCAGATTTTTGCGGCTAATTGTTGCTTGTTCATGTTATTTCCTATTCTGTGACCATGTCAAAACCAGGCGCAATGGCAAGGTTACCGACACCGTATAAAGTTTGATAATTTTTTAGCCATAAATGGAATTCGGGGGTTTTTAGCTGAGCCGCTTTGGAACAATCCACATGCCATTGGCGAAGCAAATAGCCAGCGGTTGCTGCTCTAATCTCAACCTTTAGAACGCCACCTTTCATGCCATAGTCCAGCTCTATCGCTTCGCTGTACTCTATGCGTGGGTGCGGCACTAACTCCAGCTCTACAAATCGGTTCCATTGTCGGTCCTGGGTTTCAAGTTCAACTTCAGATAACCTTGAGTCTTCAAGCACAACCGCTGCTTTAATTCGGGTCAGTACAAAATCACGGAACTCATTATGCTTGCGGTCAAAACCACGAACGTGCCAACGCAGGCCATTGTCTACCAGCGTATGCGGCACAATTTCACGCGTGGTTTCACCGCTCGATAACGACACATAGGTGATACGCAAGGCTTTGCCTTTGTGTATGGCCTCGGTAACTTTGGCCACTATCGATAAGTTCGGTTTGTTAAGGTGATAAGGCGCTTCACAGGCCAGCGGTGGTTTTATCTTTCCAGTAAAGCCATCGCCGTAACCTTGGCTAATCGTCGCCAGCGTTCTCACAACGTCATAATCGAACAAAGGATCAAAAGCCTCACCACGCTTATGCAACTTGAGCTTTTGATCATACTCAATGTTGCCTGGTGCAAGCTCTCGGTATAGGGTGAAGTCTTTGGTTGCCTGTGTGGCGGCGATGCTGAAGCGATCGACTAAATCTGCCCGCACCGCCTCCCCCTTAAACATTAAGGTGAAATCGATGTGGGCAATGCGATCTCTGGTTGCTTGTGGCAACTGTGCTATCTGCGAAAGCCTATCTGGCTTGCCTTTCACATTTTCTTGAGCGAGTGCACTCGCTGGTACCGTTTGTTTCAGACCATCATTTGACATGCTTCTTGTTTATCCAATTCAACCAGTTTTTTAAAACTCTGTTTCTTGTTTATAAAGTACGGTCGGACATCACTTAATCACATTGAGCGGCAACGCACAACGCCGATCTTAATCCGCAATGACAAATCAATCTCTAGCGGTTGAAGTTGGACAAATGGGCATAAAACACTGAACAGACTTCAACCTAATTAATTTTATTAGGTAACATCATATCACAAATTATTTTGTAGGGTAGATTAAGCGACAACTTTTTGATCTGGACTGCAATTATCGCTCAGATATGGGCGTGAAGACCTTGTTTCGTATCGTTGCTGATAGCCGTCGTGATCAATGTGCTACCCGAAGCAATGGCACCTCGATATTACTGCTTTGAGACTCACCTTTGTCCGAGTCTGTAGACATCAGGGCTCGTTGCTCACTTTCCCGAACGCGCTTGGCAACTACTGCCTGGGCTGGTAGCAATGGCAGCATCCCTTCAGCAATCGCGTCCGGTGCAGACTCTTGGCCACAGGACATCAAGTGCATCCATGGGTCTTTAAGAAAGCGCTCGAACGTAATGCCAAATTCAATGATGCGGGCAGAGACGAAGATTTCGCCCCAGTATTCAATGTAGGTGTCTTGGTACATGGAAAGTTTCCTTTTGTTGGTTCAACCATGAGTTAACTTTCTATTTTCCAGAGGTTTTTAAATATGCAAGGTTTACCTTATAGAGAGCGACAAAGCTTTAAATCGATTGCGAGCATCTTTGTAGTCATGGTGGGTGGGCATGTTCTTTTAACCAAGCAAATTCTTTGGGTTCCGCCTTACTTAACAGTGATTTTATGAAGTGAGGAGTACATTATGGTTGCTTGGAATAAAGGAAAATAGCAGGGCAGAAGTAAGCATTCAAATTGGAAGACATTTGGCGCATTCGAATTCGGTTGGAGCTTGAGTAACGGTTATTTAAATTGCCGCTGTTTGCTAGATAGGGATTTCTTTTTAACTTGTGCGAATTTTCATCCCAACTCAATCCACTACGCACTGCGTTGTGTTTTGGATAACTCAATAAAATTGGTGAATATTACGCCTGTTCGCGACTTTTTCGAATCTCCGACAAATACTTGAATGGAAAAGGTCGAACTGTTGCCAGTTTATTGCGAATAAAATAGCTCTTTGTTAACTCTAAACAGACTTATTTTAACTCTTCAGGACCTTCGATATACCTAGGATGATTAAATTGACCTCGACTAAACTTGAAGCCGCCCTTTTCACTACCAACAAAATAGATTGAATGATTGGCATCATAAAATCGACACCAACGCGCGCAATAAAAGATGGCCTGACACGCCTTTGGTGAATTTTCAATCAAAGCATTAATTTGTGGTAAGTTGTGGTAAATCATTTACCACAAGCCATTTTGGGGCACTTCTGGGTTACGAAATGCCGCCTATGAAAGTTTTGGACATTTCGGAGTTATGAACCATACAGAGCCCTGATTTTTCGAATCACTTCTAGGGCCTGTTTATCTTTCGAGCTGATTTTTGCAGCTGTTTGTGGCTTCTTTATACAAGGCAGAGGCTTTGAAATGTAGTTATTCTACCTGAGAAGCCGATAACTCCGTAGAAAGGAGCCACAAACGCTGCCCTAAGGGTTCGGCTAAAAGTGTTTTACTCTTTGTTGAGAGGTCTTTTGTCTAGAATACTAGGCTACAAACCTCTCGCCGCGATTAAAACTCTTTTATCTCGAACAAAATTTAACCGCGAAAGATAAACAGACCCTAGTATTGCAACTATGCGGCCAGCCTACATGTGGCAGGCCAAATTCCCTCATTCGCTACGTCGCACCAAGGCTTCTTTGATCTATCCCAAAACCAAGAACTTACGTGCTATCCCGTTACTTCTCGGTCATGCTAATTAACCTATATAACAGGAAGCCTGTTCATTGCAACATGCACGTCACACCATGTAGTATTAGACGCAAACCAAACGCATTTTTTAGATTTTGAAATGCAAACATCATAAAAACAACTGGAAAAACTTACCATAATGGTAAATAATCAACTCAACGTTAGTGCTTTTGAACAGCAGCCACCCGCTACTACTACTACTGAGCGGATCCATATTGATGGTCCATTGTATGTGGTAGAAGACGTTCTAAGAATTCTCGAATCTGAGGCGAACACGGCGATTCCTTGGACTCGTAAGTGTATACAAAACATAGAATCTCTTGCACTTGATACTGACGATATTCGAGATTTATTAAAACAAGCCATAACCCAAGGCCAATACGTGAACTCCGAATGGTGCGTTCAAAAGCCAACAGGACCTTGGGCTGCATGTGATAGCTACCGCTTACAAAGAGAGGAGTGGCGCGAGCATGCATATAAGTATATGAGCTGTAATTATTATGTGAAATTTGCGATTGGTAAGACAGGTAAAATTCTTTTACTTGTGTCATGCCATGTATCGCAATAAGGATTGAGCAATGAAAACCAAAATTTGTCCGATCTGCGAACAAGGCCGCTTGAGTAACCAAGAAGAAATTATCCATGTTGAACACATGGGGCAGCAAGGTTCAATTTCTAGTCAATTTTCAACTTGTGATGTATGTGGAAGTGAACAAGCAACACCTGAAAATGCTCGTTTTAACAAACGTGCAATGATTGCTTTCAAAAAGCAAGTTCAAGGTCTTTTGACAGGAATGGAAGTACGAGAACTTCGTAAAGACTGGAATTTCAGTCAAGAAGATGCTGCAAAAATATTTGGTGGCGGCCCCGTAGCATTTTCTAAATACGAGTCTGATGACGTAATGCAATCCGAAGCAATGGATAGACTAATTAGAATCGCTCGTGATGTGCCAGCCTCTCTCGATAAACTAATCGCTGATGCTGGTGTTAAGCGCAAAATCGATGCCGAATGGACCACAGTAGCAGTGGTCAATTTCCACGAAAAATCAAATATCAAGCGAACTCACGTTGTGTGCCAACATGAATTTAGCTTAGAGGCGAATTATGGCTCCTAAAAATAGTAATCAATTACAGAAAGCCATTGAAAATCTAGTAATTGAAGATGTGTACCAAAAAAGTTCAAGATCATTTTGTGCTGATGACTTTGATCCTAAATCTTATAGTGAGATGGAACATCTACATATCCAACAAATGCACGTTGTTCATAAGAGCGAAACTATTCAGGTTGAAGATGACGGTGAACTACTTCGTGTCTTCGTGCGCCTTGGTACACGATGGGTTGTACCATCTGATGATGAAAGTGAGCCCGATATCAAAGCCACTATTGAAAGCGACTTTATAGCGGAATATAGAATAAACGCTCATTTAGAACAAGAATGCATCGACGAGTTCTCATTGAAAAATGCGAGCTATCATGTTTGGCCATACTGGCGCGAATACTTAAGCTCCCAATGTGAACGCATGAGACTACCACGAGTTATCCTCCCTACCGCGCAGTTTACTAAATAACTAAACACTCCTTGCCAAACCAGTGCTACCTGCGCTGGTTTTTCAATTCCTAAGGCGCTTTTGTCTAGAATAGAACTAGAAATCCCGGAATCGTAAGAAGTTTCTGGCCAGAAACGAATTAGTGGTATTGCTAATTTAGCATCTCACGGATTAGTTCAGGTATTGGAAACCTCTAATCAAGTACTTAGCTACTAAAGCTGAAAATTAAATTTTGACGCCATAGTCTCTTGTTAGCTTGCGTGCCAAAGTGACACAATGATTGCTTTTTGTATATTTAAACACCATAATAAAAATGTGACATTTTGACACAAAGGAGAACACATTATGGCTACCACTTTACCTCGTATCACTGCGAGAGTTGATGTCGATACACAAAACCTATTAACCAAAGCAGCTGCTCTCGCTGGCATGTCTAGTATTAACTCATTTGTACTCAATGCTGCAATCGAAAAAGCAAAACAAGTGATTGAACGCGAGCAAACACTAAAATTAAGCCAAGCAGACGCCATTTTACTTATGGAAGCTCTCGATAAACCAACAACATTAAATCAAAAGCTTAAAACTGCCGCCGAACGCTATGAGACCAAAAACCAATGATGAAAACGGTATTGCTCGATAAAGATAAACACGACAGAAACCGATTCAACTGCGGAATTGATGCGCTTAATAACTATTTGAAAGTCATGGCAAGTCAGCAAGCTAAAAAAGATAATACCCGAACATTTGTTTTAGAGGATGAAAATAACACCTCACTTATCATCGGTTTTTACACTTTAACAATGACACCCATTGACCTAAAAGCATTACCCGATAAGTTACAGAAAAAGCATCAGTCATCAACGTCTGGCGGACTCATTGCTCGCTTAGCTATCGATGAGCGCTATAAAGGTAAAGGATTTGGCGAATGGTTACTTATCGATGCTCTACGAAAACTACTAGCCGCTAGTGATAGCGTGGCATTCCCCGTCGTTATTGTTGACGCAAAAGATGGCGCTAAACATTTCTATGAGCGCTATGGTTTTAAAGCGTTTCAAGATGCAGAAAATAAGCTATTTATCACCATTTCAGATATTAGGGCAAGTTTAGGCTAGTATTGCTAGCCTTTAGCAAGCTAACGCCCAATTAAATGAAAATTCACTTTGTACGCTAAATACTATACCAGATGTACGCTAACTACGATAGTTTTCTGCGCATCACTAGATCTTTTAAGGATCTTTTAAGTACTCTTTAGTACTTAAAAGAAAGAATACAGCTCTGATTCAGATCATCTCAATAGTCATGATCAATCGATCTAATCAACAGCCTATTTTTGATATCACTAAAGTGACGAATTGACTGCTCCCCTCCCTAAAGGAAGGGGATTCTTGTTTCAAGGCGTTATGCCCGAAGTTCATTAAAACAATCGGGACTTACTTACGCTCCACAAGCTAACACCGCTTGCCCAGCGGCTTTGATATTAATAGCGGCATTGGTATCACGGTCTAAGCGCGCTTCACACGCTGGACAAGTCCAATGCCTTATATGTAACGGTAGAGAATCAACTACGTGACCACAGCAATTACAACGCTTACTAGACGGATACCACTTGTCAATCTGGACAAGTGTTCTGCCGCGCCATTCTGCTTTGTACTCAAGCTGCCTAACCATTTCGCCCCAATTGGCGTCACCAATGGCCTTAGCAAGTCGCGGATTCTTGACCATGTTTTTAACGCTCAAACTCTCACAGCTAATCACTTGGTTTTCGTTTATCAACGTAGTGGTGAGTTTGTGGGTAAAGTCGCGGCGGCAGTCGGCAATCTTCGCCTGAATGCGAGCAACTTTGATTCTGGCTTTGTGGAAGTTGGCAGTTCCTTTCTTCTTCTTGAAAAGGTGGCGTTGCGCCTGAGCCAATTTCTTCTCGTACTTTGCAGTATGGCGGGGATTGCCAGATTTAAACCCGTCAGCGGTAATCACAAGGTCGGTCAAACCCAAATCAATACCCGTTGTCTTTTTGGTAACAGGCAGTAGTTTAGGCTCGAAGCGGCAAAGCATAGACACGAAGTAGCGGCCTGCACTGTCTTTCGAGATAGTGACGGTAGTTGGTTCGCTAGGAAGTTCACGCGACCAGCGAATATCAAGCGGCTGTTTGGACTTGGCAATGTAGATATTGCCATCTTTGAACTTAAACGCCGACTTCGTGAATTCTGCGCTTTGCTTGCTGCGCTTCTTCTTAAAGGCTGGATACTTCGCCCTTCCTTCAAAGAAGTTCTTAAACGCAGTTTGTTGATGGCGCAAAGATTGTTGGAGCGGTACACACGACACGCTGTTAAGCCATTCAAACTCAGTTTGCTTCTTGAGTTCAGTCAGCTTAGAGCTTGCCGTGTTGTAGTTAACCTTTTTGCTTTCGTTGTAGAAAGCGTCGGTACGCCATTTAAGGATCGCGTTGTAAACGAAACGCACACAGCCGAAAGTCTGCGCAAGCAATTGAGCCTGTTCAGTCGTTGGGTAAAAGCGTTGTTTAATAGCGATCTCTTTCATGGATCACAAGAATACAGTTGTTTTTGTGAAAGTAAATATTAACATTAACCAATCGGGTAGTTTTTGCTCCTTCGGAGCAACCGCTATCCCTCCTCGCCCTAGAAGGACGGGGTTTCTCGCGGGATTTAGATGAATTTCGAACTCAAACTGGATTCAAGATGGGTTCTCTATCTTAGTCATAGGGATAATCATACAAGTAAGTTAACTATCGTCAGTGACGACTCTATGAGTCCCTGATTGAATTTAAACCAAATTATTTATCAAATTGCTTTGTTTTCAGTATTTTGACTCTCCCAAAGAGGCTGAACAGTGGCTACTTGAAGAGATCCGCTTGTTTGAGGAAGATGGTATGGAGCATCGTTCAAATGATTTTAAATCCATGCTTGAAAATAAGATTGAGGAGCCTGTCATTATTGGAAACAGCCATCAAGATGGAATGGCATTATGGGACGGTGTTCATCGCTTGGCGGCTGCATTTGCTACAGGCCGAACTTTACCTGCCTTTGTGGGTACAAGAATCCCCCTCCCCCCATGCGTTTGATTGAATCCAGCTTCTTGTTCGTCACTAGCGGTTTGCTGGAAAGCACAAAATAAATAGCCGTTTATCCTCTTGCATTAAAAAAAGCCGTGATAGTCTGGTGTTAACGTTGGGAGTTCCCCCTGACCTTTATTTGTAGGTGATTTATGATCAAGTTTAATTTTGTTTCTGATGGAAAGGTGAATGTACATGGCATTATCTTTGTTGGCTTAATGGTAGGTTCCGCACTGTATTACAACTCGCTTTTGCTGCCGTGGATGTTTCACTCAATGGAGGTGAGTCATTATCTTTTGTACCCACTGATGTTCTATGCTTGCTTTTTTCTGGCATCGCCATTGTTGAGTGGCATATTTATGACGTGGTTTACTTATAACTATTTGGATTATGGTCTTATCCAAGCTGGCGTTTTGTTCTTTATCCAGCTTGGTATTTTCGCCTATGCGATGATTAACCCTAGCTCAGTGCGGTGCTTTACCATTAGTGGCTTGAGCGCTTTGAGTGGTTCAGGTCGGTGAGTCTTTGCAATACAGGCAAGTTCCCTCCACGATGGGTTTATACCCCTTTAGCAACAAATGTTTTTTGTCATTTTCCTGAAAGTCTGGTAACGGGCTGACTTCCATAGGTTGTCGGCTCTGTATCAGCGCTATCATTGGCGAATGCACCTTTCTGGTTTCAACAAAAACCTCCCCTGTTTCCTCATTGTAATACTTCACTAGCGCTTGAGGGTGTGTTCTCACATTCGTCACCTTGTACGCCGAGGCTGAGTTCATTAATCGCTCCATGTTTTTTGCAGCTTGCCAAGGCGGAGTGTTGGCATCAAATCGCTGCAACATACTGACGGCTTGCTCAGTGGAAAGTTTCTTGACGCTTTTTTGTTGTTCGCACCAAGAGAAATCAATCCTTGTGCTGGTGTCTGGCAATAAGGGGATTTTTCTGTTTACCGTCTGATATAGCGTGTCAGGAAAGAGCCGTTGGGATAATCTGGCCCGTTTTCGGTAATCTGTTTCTTTTTCCGCAATGTAGTTAACGATGGTAGCCCTAAGTTCGTTGATTTGATGCGTGAGTGCTTGAGCTTGCTCATATTCCTTTTCGTTGGCTTCCAATTGGATAAGTCCAGCAAAGCGCTTGGGGATATTGTGCGGGTACTCAAACACCTTTTGAGGCTCAATGCTCACCCTTAAGGCTTCATGAAGCGGCATAGAATCGAGTCGCTTGGCGTGAATGGTTGGCGGTAGGGCTTCCCCACGCTGAAACTGAGGGACGTCTTGTACATGCTTTTGGATAAGTTTGAGAGCGATAAGAAAGTTGTACAGCTCCTGCTCTTGATCTTTTAATTGCATGACGGTGCTTTCGATGTCGATGTCTAAGTCAATTTCCATTGATTATCGCTCTATCAGATTGAGTTTATTGTTTTATTTTCGGCGTGAACGTTTTTATTTTTACATTGTTGCGATTAAAAATCCACCGCCTTAATCCTTAATGATAGCTCCCCCTTGCTATTTCTGTGTTTTTTTGTTGCAGGCATAAAAAAGGCCAGAGCGCGAACGCTGCTGGCTTCTTGTTGTAAAGGCATTAATTTACCGTTGTTGTCTTATTGTGCGTAGTACCACCATCAGTAGTAGAGAGAATAGCCCCATTGAGCCGCCACTACTACCAGTGTCACCGCCACCGTCACCATTGTTTTCATCTGGATTGTCACCATTATTTTCATCTGGATTAACGATCTCTTTAATAGACAATGATATTGGCATCTCGGTGTTTCGGTTGTCACCAAAATGCAACACAGTGCTCCCTAATCCGTTCATAGATACGGTCATTTCACAAAACTGAGACGGTTGTAGCGTTTTGCTTTCACAGCCTGTTACGGTCACTTCAACGTTGCTGCCTTGCAAGAAAGGATCAAGCGTTAATGTTTCGTTGGTTAGGTTTTGCACCACAAACGAGGTGGTGATGGGCTCTAACTCAAGTTGCTCCCACGTTAACCCGCTTTTTTCTATAGCCCCCTCAAATTCCACTTCCACTTCGAATACTTCTTGAATGGAAGCAGGAGCCGCCAATGTGTCGATGCGGTCAATCAATAGCGGAATGTAGTGACCGACGTGAGTGAACTCCACAAATTCAGGGTTCAAGTGCATGTGAGTGCTCTTTGCAATGGCAATCGCTTGGTTGCTATTGAGCATCAACGGGGTTCCTGAGTCACCCGATAACGGCAATGATCCTTTTCTTGTAGGGAAAAGAGGGACGTAATCATCCCGCCCGTAAAAGCAATTGTGAGTATTATCAGTGCAGCTTTCTACAGGAGGTGTTCCTCCTGTCCATTGTTTAGCAAAACTGGGCGCGTAAGTGGCATCGTTTACCCATTTTCCTGTCCCACCAAACTCTTCTGTGCCTCCAGTATATCGCCAGATTAACTCGGTTTTTTGCATGGTGGTGGTAGGCTGTGGGTGTTTATCGGTTCTTCCCCACCCTTTAAAGGTGAAGCGCTGCTCATCCGATATGCGAAAGGTTTGCTCAATTGAATCGAACGCTGCCACAATTGCAGCGTGTGTCATTTGAGGGATGGCCTTTTCTAGCTTGATTAAGCCAATATCTTGGTGGCGATGAGTCTTGGGTTTACCTGTTTGTGTTGATGATAATTCCCACTCCATTTGCCCCCAGTCAAACTCAGGGTGCCGGTTTTTGACAAACTCGTATTCTTCATGCCAAGCAGCATCAATCACGTCGTGGTCAGCGCTGGTGGTGTCAATATCAATCACGCTGTACTTGAGCGTGGTGCGATTGGGCGTATCAACCTCAATACCCTGAAAAACCGTAATTTCATTCTCAGCACCGTTATCAACGTACCAGTCATAGCGTTTGTTTTCATCATCTTGCGTTGATATTCTCGTACCAATGCAATGCCCAGCGGTTAAGATGTATTGACCCGCAATAAGCAGTCCACCACAAGTGGTTTTGTTTTTATCTCCTCCGTCTGATGGATGAAAGACCTCAAATCGAACGGTGTGGTCTTGATATTCTGAGGTAAGAACGTCCTCTCCGTAGGCAACGGCGTGAACGTTTGCTGAAATCAGTAGTGTACTCATTGTAAGGCTGAGTATGGTGCGTTTCATGGTGTTAATCCCTGTTGTTTTCTTTGATGATGCTATCGTAATGCCATTATTGAGAATGCAATAGCCAAGCCGTTGTTTTTTTCAATAGTACCACGGTGTTCGTCTGACTTAACCCCCCCTGTTGTGTCCAACAGTTCTCCTTTTTTAAATTTTTTGTTGATCATTTCCACAATTGAGCCATTCCCCATACACTAGCTAGGATATGCACGATTAAAGGAATGTTGCCCAGTGGAGAGTAGTTTTGTTCATCTTAACGAGAAAGAGCTTCCCGCCTTTATCGCTCGAAGCGTTTTGAGTCTGGATGATTTCTTGGATTCTGATATTTCAACCTCCCCTTGCTTTGTGTATTGCCAGTTTGAGAGGGACAGGCTTTGCTACAGCCATTTAAGACGACTGTCGTCCAGTGGTGTAAATTATGTGAAATTTGCCGACGGAGCGGTGTTTCACAAGGAGTTTGGTCGGTTCCCCGACAAGTTGATCATCTCTAAATATATTGGCTCAGTGCGCATGTCTGGCTTTTTTTGATGATGGTGTAGCATTCGTTGGTAGCGGTAGTGAAAGGCAGAGGTAAATACAGGTGGTGTTACCCTGCCCGTCATGATTACCATAACTAAATATTTTAGCTGTTTACTCTTGATACTCACTCAGAGCGCTTCCATCAAATTCAGTTAATGCTTGAGCATTCAGATGAGCAATCAGCTCTAAGCGAGCGCTCATTGGGCTAAATGATGACGTAGAGCCAGCACTCTTTCTTTCTAATACTTTTAAAAAATCAGCGTTCATTTCATTATTAGATAGTGCCACGACGGGTTCTCCAGATAAGCAATCTTCAAAGCACTTTCTTGCCTCGCTTGATGACACGGCTTTCTCAGCATAAATTGTACTTGTTTTCATAATACGCTCATGTACTTTGTTATGTACTTAACATTGTATATTGATGATTCAAATTTTTACAGATTCACATTAAAGAGGGGGTATCGGTGACAAAATGATCCCACTATTAGATAGAAGCCGTCATTGGCTTTTCTTCTATTAGTCAATCTTCACCACGCACGTAAATAGTGATTAAACCGTCCACGCCTAGCTTTATCTCAATGTGATTCATATCAGATAATTTCTCTTTTAAATCGGTTGTTCGTCTTTCGCTTTCGTTAACAGCGGTTTTCTGGTGATAGCAATAAGGCTTGCTGATAACGAATCGTTTGGCTGATTAATTTGTCTCGTGTGCAGCTAGACAGTGCAGCCCAATGCTTACGGACAATCGCTCCTTCGAGTTTAAGCAGCAAACTCTCTTCCACGTTTTGATAGAGCGATTTAATGGCATCCTCCCGCCTAGCTTCGCTTATTTCGGCGGTGGAGGATGTCAATTATAGTAATGCAGAGAGAGCTCTCAGCTCCTCATCGGAGGGTATGTTCAGGCTGAACTTTGTCAATGTTCAGCCTGAACAATTGAGCTAAACACCGACAAATCATCCTCAAGTTTTTAATTGAACAGTTTCAATTTCCCAAAATTAAGCTATACCTACACTTCCTAAAATTAAGCTATAAATCTATAAATACGGCTATTCATTGTCTAATTTTAAGGTATAAATCACATTTACCAAGCTAATTTTCCTCTTTTTAAGGTATATGGTATGCTTAATAAAATTGTAAATAGGTACAGGCAATGAGTAGTAATACGGATAATTTAGAAGGCTACTTTCCGGCTGAAATAGTCAACGAAGCATTTGGCAACAGACCATCAACTACCACTTTGATGGATTGCATTTTTCTCCCAGGTCGAGTTCCACGTGACCTAACGTCAAAAATAAGCGCGGATCCAGGGCATTTAGAGCAGCAGCTTTTAGCTCAAAAACCGTTAATGTCTACCAGTCTTTCCAAGCCATACTGGAAAAAGGGAGCTAACAAAAGAGAATTCGATACTGTTCGTATTGATGTCTATAGCGCTGTTTGCTTAGCTGATGATAGACATCTACTAGAAGGTATTGTCAGTGTCGGAGGAATGTATGTTGATTTGTCTGGATTAACATTAAGACAAGCGATTGAGATCGCACAAATTAACGTCGAGATTGATAGGCTTTCTAATCAATACCACGATCTTCTAGATACAAAAATGTTTAGTGGTGTATATGATTATTTTTTATGTGATTTTACTACCTTATTTGATTTTCTTAATCTAAAAAATCAAAAGGCAAACAAGAACACAGTAATGACGAGACTACAAAGACTCTCACAAATGCTGTTAATCTTAGATTACGAGAAACAAGGCGAAACACTCCCACAATTTCATACAAGAATGAAACTCGTAGACAGTAACTACATCCCTCTACTTGTACTGGACGGAGTCAAGAATAAAAGCTCAATTAGAGCCGATACCATTACTCACTTTATTGTCGGTGTACATAAAACGTTTACTGCTTCTTTACGGCAAGAGGGGGCAATAAGTCGTAAAAGATTCTTAAAAGTCTATCCACAACTGACAGGAAAACATGCTGTCACTGATTTTTGTAAATACCTTGATGCACATAAACGGGAATTCTTGCATGGTAAGTATTTAACTGAGCTCATCAAAGACTATTATGCAAATAAGATCAGAGTATCAAAACAGCACGTTAGTCGTCATATCAACAATACCATGACTGAAGTCGTGTTAAAAAAAGAAGTTCTGTATCGAGATTTTGGGTTACTACTTCAAGAAAAAAACAATCATGATAAAAAGAAAGATTATATCTTACTTTATATCGGCGATGACGAAAAAGAGGAGACGACAAAATGACATCTTCTATAAATAATCAAGATGTTATAGCCTTAAGCGAACAGGAAATCACCAGTAATTTAGCCTCTAATCAGAAAGAACAAATATTGAAAGGGTTATTTAGAGGTAGTATTGGCTTTCTGATCGCTCCACCTGATTCGGGAAAAAGTTATCTCGCTCTTTCAATTGCTTATGAAATGGCGTTACCAGAATATCCACTAATCGGGGTAAGCCATAGTAATAACAAAGCGCTTAAAACGTTAATCTGGCCAATTGAAGATTCATTACCTGGAACTCTACCTCGCATCCAAACCCATTTGTCGCGGTTTTCGATTAGTGTGAAAGAGCGCTTGAAGGAAAATGTGGGGATTTACTGTCATGCCGATCCTATTTGTTGCTCAGGCGGAGCAAAACATACCAAAGAATGGCAAGAATCATCCAAAGCTCTAGATAAATTAATAAATACGGCCAAATCATTTGACCTCATAATTATAGATACTCTTCGAGATGCCATTGGCTCTGCAAACGTTGTTGAAGATGACTATTACATAAGAATAGCGTTAGAAAAACTCGCACAGGAAGCAGATGCCGCCGTTTTAGTTGTCCATCATCCAACAAAAGATGTGAGTAGGGGAAAAGACGTTATAAACAGTGTCTCTGGCTCAGGTTTATCTTCGACGTTATCTAAATCGAAACTGCATTTATACTTAGATCAAGTTGTAGATAAAAAGGATGGTACAATCCAAGAGACTCGCTTGCGACATATCAAGGCGAATTACATTCCATATGATCAACAATGGAAAAGGCCAATTCAATTGCATTGGAGCGAAGGTTCCTTGTTACATCTAGATAGTAAAAGTCTGATGCAATTGGAACTAGAAGAGGTTAGTCAAGAGAGAAAGACTCAAAAAGTATCTAGAAAGCGCCTAAGTCAATTATCTGAAAAGCAAGTAATCATTGAACGCAATGATTCTCTCTTATCTGAAGAATCAAAACGTTTGGCTGAGCAAACAACACATGGTCCATTTGGGAGCGGAATGGCTTCTGAATTGTCTGAGCTAAGAACGACAAAATCAAAATTATAACTCTCTGTTTATTTGTTATTTTTACTCTTTTCCTGTCTTGAAATGTTATAAATTTCCTATTATTAAGCTATTTTTAGGATTGTTTCATTTCCTAATATTAAGCTTAATATTAGGCTTACTTCCTAACATTAAGCTATTGGAACAAGCGTTATTTCCTAATAATAAGCTTTAACTTCCTAACATTAAGCTATCACCACCACAAACAAAGCTTAAAATTAGGAAATTTCCTTTTATTAAGCTTTGTTTTTACTCCTATGATCTTATGATCCTATGGATCTATATATGATCAGTAACGTGCGTCGCTGATGCGACTTCGTTGATCATCATAGATGCATTCACTGCTATGCGCAGTAAATGCATCTATGATGATTTAAGTTTTTAAAGCTCCCATCTTAAGACTAATCAGTTAAAAGACTCGTTACAGTTAAAAATTACTAATGATGTTTAAAGCATTTTAAGTTGTAACGTTTGTATGTATATTTTAGTTATTGTGATCTCTTGATTGTTGTCATTGTCAAGACCATCTGTCATGGCGCGTGAGTGAGTGTCCCGTTCCAATTTAGCCCAGATTTATCTAACACTTTTCAGCTATCTTCTTTGCCTAATCGATTGTAATGCGATAAACCTATAACATACCTTAGATTTAGTATGAGGATGTATTTAGTGCGAGTGAAAATTGAACAAAATGAAGATGGCGAACGCTACTTCTTAATACCTGATGAATTACAAAAAGACTTGGCTTGGAACGAAGGTGATCCAATAGAATGGATTGATAATGGTGATGGAAGTTTGACTTTAAGGAAGCTCAGTAAGCTCGAAGCATTAAAGTTAAAAGCATTTGAAGACCCATACGTGAAAGCTGAGTATGACTGACTAAAGCATGATTCTAAGTTTGATCCACAACTTCTACGCAATGAGTCGCACCTTAGTACCTAAGCCAAGGCGTGAAAGTCGATAAACCGTGAGCTTACGGCAGCATAGCTCAACTTAACTCGCCAGCTCTGGTTTACTAAGTGCTTATCCAATATAAGGAAGGCACCATGCAAAACCAGAAAAACCTGATTCAGGCCACTGCTGACTTTGAGCACTGGCGACAAACCCGCATTAATAAACATGCCAGTATCCCCGATGAACTACGCTGCTTAGCACTCAAGCTGCTTGAAGAATATCCGATCAGTCACGTGACCAAAGCACTACGGATCTGCACCACCCAGCTCAATGACTGGCGCAAGCAACTTCCCGTTAAGTCGTCCGCTCCTGATTTTGTTCCGTTACAGATAGAGCCTGATTTACTACCTAAATCAGACCTGAGCCTTCAGCTCACTCTTCCTAATTCAAGTCAGATCCGTATCAGCGGCCTTGTCTCTCCTGACTTATTGCGAGCTCTGATACAAGAAGCAGGAGAAGTAAAATGATCCACCTGACTGCTGAGAGTAAAATCCTGCTTGCGACTCAACCAGCCGATTTTCGCTGTGGTATTGATGGACTCGCCGCCCTGTGTCGTCATCAGCTAAAACAGTCGCCTCGTAGCGGAACCCTGTTTGTGTTTACCAACCGCCGTCAAACCATGCTTAGAGCATTATGTTATGACGGCTCTGGCTTCTGGTTAATCAATAAACGCCTGAGCAAAGGCCGCTTTCAAGATTGGCCCCGTCATCACCAAGATGGGGTGACCCCTGTCGCCGCGAAGCAGCTTAAAGCTCTGTTGGTGGGGCTGCCTGGCTGGCAAAAAGTATGACCGTACGCACACTATTCCCCTTTAAGTTATCGATCCTCACGATCATGTTGACCGATCCCACAATGCTGGAATAATTGAGCACATCAGCACTGCAAGCCAGCCGACAGGAACTTAAATGGCGCAAGACTTTACCGATATTGACAGCGAAGAGCTGGACAGGCTTATCCAGCGAGTGCACGAGGCAAAGGAGCACGACTTAGCACTGAGTGCGGAAGATTGCCACATCTTGTTGAAGGCATTAAAGACGCTGGCTGCCTTGCAAGAGCGTCTGTCTGACAACGATATCACCCTGCATAAATTGCGTAAGTTGGTTGGCATGGTCAAGTCATCTGAAACGATGGACACTCTACTCGGCCAGAAAAATAAGAAAAACAAAAACCGCGGTCAAAAACGTCCTAAGCCTAAAAATACCCAACCCAGCACACCACCAGTGAAACCGAAAGTCACTCAGCATAAACTGGACGATCTAAAGAAAGGCGATAGTTGCCCCGAGTGTCAAAAAGGCAAGTTATATAAATACGAGCCCGCTACGCTGTTGCGGATCACTGGGCAAAGTCAGAAGTGGACCCCAACGGTTGGACACATAAGCTCATTTCTTAAGTGGTTGACCCAGCTCATGCTGCGTATCTTTGCCTACCGAAGTAGGCCTCATCAGGAGTGAGGTTATTGAGTCCTTGATGGTTACGCTCTTCATTATAAAACACCATGTAGTTGCCGATTTCAAGTTCGGCTTCACGGGGCGTGGTATAAGCCTTTAAGTAAACCTCCTCATATTTCAGGCTTCGCCATAATCGCTCAATGAAAACATTGTCAACCCAGCGGCCTTTCCCATCCATGCTTATACGTACGTTATGCTCAATTAACTTCTGTGTGAACTCTGTGCTGGTAAACTGGCTGCCTTGATCTGAGTTAAAGATATCAGGTGGCCCATAATGCTTCAGCGCTTCCTCAAGCGCTTCGATACAAAAACTCGTGTCCATGGTGTTGGATAGTCGCCAAGCCAGCACTTTGCGGCTATACCAGTCGATAATCGCAACGAGGTACAGGAACCCCTTCGCCATTGGGATATATGTGATATCAATCGCCCAAGCTTGGTTTGGGTAAGTGACTTCGATATCACGCAACAGGTAGGGATACACCTTGTGTGCTTTGTTCGCCAGCGTCGTTTTGGGCTTGGGGTAAATCGCCCCAATCCCCATATCGCGCATGAGTCGAACAACACGCTTACGATTAACGCTATGGCCATTTTTAGCCAGCTCAGTTCGAATGCGCCGACTGCCCATAAACGGATACTGCAGATGAATTTCGTCAATCATTCGTCGTAACGTGATCTCCTCAGCAGAGAGTCCGATGGGTTGATAGTAAGCGGTAGAGCGAGCAATATTGAGCAGCTCACATTGGCGCTTTATCGGCAATGGGGTGGATTTAACCAGCGAACTCTTTCGCTGGGCTCGGTCTAACGACCGAGCACTTTGGCCAAAAAATCATTTTCCATGGTCAATTGACCGATCTTGGCGTGAAGTTTGTCCACTTCTTCGGAACTCTCTTTACCTGAGTGATTTTCGGTGGCAAAAATCATGGCTGCGTTTTCAAGCAGCTCCTTTTTCCATGTTGAGATCTGGTTAGCGTGCAGGTTATATTTCTGAGCTAGCTCAGCGACGGTTTGTGCGCCGAGCATGGCGTTGATCTAGGAGGTGAAAGTCCTCTACGGGCTCAGTCGAGCGGGAACCGTTAGCCTATGCAAGGGTGTTCATCGTGAGGTGAAATCTGAAGGAAGCAAATGGCAAAACGTGGTGATGACGAACAGAAATCTGATAGTAGGCTGTGTCGACTTGGGTAACCTAGCAATAGATAGAATAGCCCAACGACTCGACGAGAAGTGCGATGCAGTAAATCAGGAATGACCACGAGAAAGAACAACGTCTTACCTCGGGAGATCTTATTATCTTATTATCTGTTTCGGACGAAACTAAGCAGCCAGTGATGGATGCTGATGGGTAATAAGGAGTCAGCAGAAGGCATAGTACCTTGAGGAAGTACAACTTAAGGGAAGGCCGGAACTGAATAGGTCAAGAAGCAGTCGCCAGATATTCAAATCAGTGGAGTAACAGTAACGATGCGACCCATCTCTACGTTCCGATTGGTGAAGCCAAAAGTGGAACTGACGGAAACGAAGCGTAACAAGCTGATTTGGCATAGAAAGAAGGACGAGTCTTGATGGACACCACTCGATTACTCGAACAGATGTTCAGTCCGGGTAATTTAAACGCTGCGACCAAACAGGTGAAGCGCAACAAGGGGTGCGGTGGGGTAGATAGACTGACGATCACAGCGACCTTGGAAAAGCTTCGCCAGTTGGATAATGGGCAGCAACTTCGCCAGTCTTTACTGGATGGAAGTTACCAACCGTCTCCCGTTCTGGGTGTAGAAATCCCCAAGCCAAAAGGTGGAGTACGCCAACTGGGTATCCCAACCGTTCAGGATCGCATCGTACAACAAGCGATGGCACAGCTCCTGACACAGTTGTATGAGCCGAAGTTCTCAAAGAGCAGCTTCGGGTTCAGACCAAGAAGGAGTGCTCATCATGCTTTGTCGAAAGCGAGTGAAT
>NZ_ACZO01000002.1 GCF_000176155.1 Vibrio metschnikovii CIP 69.14
TTGACTCTTCAAATTAACTCGCTAGAATTCACCTCCGCTTCGAAGCTCAACGAGAGATTCGCAAGCCAGCTCTTTAACAATTTAAACCAATCAATCTGTGTGGGCACTCGTTGATGATAATCAAAATGCTTAGCAATAAGCACTTCGGTTTCAATGAACTGAGTGACCAAATTGATAGGGCTTTTCGAAGCGCTATCGGCACAGTCAATTCATTATCGTTCTGTTGGAACGATAATAGCTTTGAATTACGCTTCTATTAATAGGAGCTAGGTAATTTAGAGTCAGTATTCATTGAGCCAAAAAGAACTTAAATTGAAGAGTTTGATCATGGCTCAGATTGAACGCTGGCGGCAGGCCTAACACATGCAAGTCGAGCGGTAACAGGAAGGAAGCTTGCTTTCTTTGCTGACGAGCGGCGGACGGGTGAGTAATGCCTGGGAAATTGCCCTGATGTGGGGGATAACCATTGGAAACGATGGCTAATACCGCATGATGCCTACGGGCCAAAGAGGGGGACCTTCGGGCCTCTCGCGTCAGGATATGCCCAGGTGGGATTAGCTAGTTGGTGAGGTAATGGCTCACCAAGGCGACGATCCCTAGCTGGTCTGAGAGGATGATCAGCCACACTGGAACTGAGACACGGTCCAGACTCCTACGGGAGGCAGCAGTGGGGAATATTGCACAATGGGCGCAAGCCTGATGCAGCCATGCCGCGTGTATGAAGAAGGCCTTCGGGTTGTAAAGTACTTTCAGTCGTGAGGAAGGGGGTATCGTTAATAGCGGTATTCTTTGACGTTAGCGACAGAAGAAGCACCGGCTAACTCCGTGCCAGCAGCCGCGGTAATACGGAGGGTGCGAGCGTTAATCGGAATTACTGGGCGTAAAGCGCATGCAGGTGGTTTGTTAAGTCAGATGTGAAAGCCCGGGGCTCAACCTCGGAGTTGCATTTGAAACTGGCAGGCTAGAGTACTGTAGAGGGGGGTAGAATTTCAGGTGTAGCGGTGAAATGCGTAGAGATCTGAAGGAATACCGGTGGCGAAGGCGGCCCCCTGGACAGATACTGACACTCAGATGCGAAAGCGTGGGGAGCAAACAGGATTAGATACCCTGGTAGTCCACGCTGTAAACGATGTCTACTTGGAGGTTGTGGCCTTGAGCCGTGGCTTTCGGAGCTAACGCGTTAAGTAGACCGCCTGGGGAGTACGGTCGCAAGATTAAAACTCAAATGAATTGACGGGGGCCCGCACAAGCGGTGGAGCATGTGGTTTAATTCGATGCAACGCGAAGAACCTTACCTACTCTTGACATCTACAGGATCCTGCGGAGACGCGGGAGTGCCTTCGGGAACTGTAAGACAGGTGCTGCATGGCTGTCGTCAGCTCGTGTTGTGAAATGTTGGGTTAAGTCCCGCAACGAGCGCAACCCTTATCCTTGTTTGCCAGCGAGTAATGTCGGGAACTCCAGGGAGACTGCCGGTGATAAACCGGAGGAAGGTGGGGACGACGTCAAGTCATCATGGCCCTTACGAGTAGGGCTACACACGTGCTACAATGGCGCATACAGAGGGCTGCAAGCTAGCGATAGTGAGCGAATCCCAAAAAGTGCGTCGTAGTCCGGATTGGAGTCTGCAACTCGACTCCATGAAGTCGGAATCGCTAGTAATCGTGGATCAGAATGCCACGGTGAATACGTTCCCGGGCCTTGTACACACCGCCCGTCACACCATGGGAGTGGGCTGCAAAAGAAGCAGGTAGTTTAACCTTCGGGAGGACGCTTGCCACTTTGTGGTTCATGACTGGGGTGAAGTCGTAACAAGGTAGCGCTAGGGGAACCTGGCGCTGGATCACCTCCTTACGTAAAGATTGTGCATTGATGAGTGTTCACACAGATTGAATTGGTTTAAGTAGTAAAGAGAGTATCTTAGTGTCCCGTTCGTCTAGAGGCCTAGGACACCGCCCTTTCACGGCGGTAACAGGGGTTCGACTCCCCTACGGGATACCATCTTAAAGCGCATTGCTAAGCAGTGTTTTTTAAGATGGTTTACTCGTTTTAAAGCGATAAATCTAGCTCTTTAACAATTTGGAAAGCTGACAAAGTAACTTATCTTCATTGATGAGTTACTTGTAAAGTTCTCAATCTTTATCTTTTGATAAAGACCAAAAATACACATTCAAGTGTGCTTGGTGAAAAACATCTTCGGATGCTTTTCAAAATTGAGTCCGGCAAAATCTGTCTCGCACTCATGTAAATTAAACGCGAGACAACTTGGTCGCTTGTTTGTTTTCACTTTCGTGAAAGCAAGAAGCCAAAGACCCTTTGGGGTTGTATGGTTAAGTGACTAAGCGTACACGGTGGATGCCTAGGCAGTCAGAGGCGATGAAGGACGTATTAACTTGCGATAAGCGTAGATGAGGCAGTAAAAGCCACTCGAGTCTACGATTTCCGAATGGGGAAACCCAAGTGCATAAGCACTTATCGCTGCGTGAATACATAGCGCAGCGAGGCAAACCGGGGGAACTGAAACATCTAAGTACCCCGAGGAGAAGAAATCAACCGAGATTCCGAAAGTAGCGGCGAGCGAAATTGGATTAGCCCTTAAGCTTTATTGGTGTCAGGCGAAGTGCTCTGGAAAGGCACGCGATACCGGGTGATAGCCCCGTAGCCGTTAACGCCAGTAAAGTGAAATCGAGTAGGGCGGGACACGTGATATCCTGTCTGAATATGGGGGGACCATCCTCCAAGGCTAAATACTCCTGACTGACCGATAGTGAACCAGTACCGTGAGGGAAAGGCGAAAAGAACCCCTGTGAGGGGAGTGAAATAGAACCTGAAACCGTGTACGTACAAGCAGTAGGAGCCTCTTTAATGGGGTGACTGCGTACCTTTTGTATAATGGGTCAGCGACTTATATTCAGTGGCAAGGTTAACCAAATAGGGGAGCCGTAGGGAAACCGAGTCTTAACTGGGCGTTCAGTCTCTGGATATAGACCCGAAACCGGGTGATCTAGCCATGGGCAGGTTGAAGGTTGAGTAACATCAACTGGAGGACCGAACCGACTAATGTTGAAAAATTAGCGGATGACTTGTGGCTAGGGGTGAAAGGCCAATCAAACTCGGAGATAGCTGGTTCTCCCCGAAAGCTATTTAGGTAGCGCCTCGGACGAATACTACTGGGGGTAGAGCACTGTTAAGGCTAGGGGGTCATCCCGACTTACCAACCCTTTGCAAACTCCGAATACCAGTAAGTACTATCCGGGAGACACACGGCGGGTGCTAACGTCCGTCGTGAAGAGGGAAACAACCCAGACCGCCAGCTAAGGTCCCAAAGTATTGCTAAGTGGGAAACGATGTGGGAAGGCTTAGACAGCTAGGATGTTGGCTTAGAAGCAGCCATCATTTAAAGAAAGCGTAATAGCTCACTAGTCGAGTCGGCCTGCGCGGAAGATGTAACGGGGCTAAGCAATACACCGAAGCTGCGGCAATGCGATTTATCGTATTGGGTAGGGGAGCGTTCTGTAAGCCGTTGAAGGTGAACTGTAAGGTTTGCTGGAGGTATCAGAAGTGCGAATGCTGACATGAGTAACGACAAGGGGGGTGAAAAACCTCCCCGCCGGAAGACCAAGGGTTCCTGTCCAACGTTAATCGGGGCAGGGTAAGTCGACCCCTAAGGCGAGGCCGAAAGGCGTAGTCGATGGGAAACGGGTTAATATTCCCGTACTTCTTATGAATGCGATGGGGGGACGGAGAAGGCTAGGTGGGCCAGGCGACGGTTGTCCAGGTTCAAGTGCGTAGGCTAAGAGACTAGGTAAATCCGGTTTCTTGTTAGGCTGAGACACGACGTCGAGCTGCTACGGCAGTGAAGTCATTGATGCCCTGCTTCCAGGAAAAGCCTCTAAGCTTCAGTTCATAAGAAATCGTACCCCAAACCGACACAGGTGGTCGGGTAGAGAATACCAAGGCGCTTGAGAGAACTCGGGTGAAGGAACTAGGCAAAATGGTACCGTAACTTCGGGAGAAGGTACGCTCTTGACGGTGAAGTCCCTTGCGGATGGAGCTATTGAGAGTCGCAGATACCAGGTGGCTGCAACTGTTTATTAAAAACACAGCACTGTGCAAAATCGCAAGATGACGTATACGGTGTGACGCCTGCCCGGTGCCGGAAGGTTAATTGATGGGGTTAGACGCAAGTCGAAGCTCTTGATCGAAGCCCCGGTAAACGGCGGCCGTAACTATAACGGTCCTAAGGTAGCGAAATTCCTTGTCGGGTAAGTTCCGACCTGCACGAATGGCGTAATGATGGCCACGCTGTCTCCACCCGAGACTCAGTGAAATTGAAATCGCTGTGAAGATGCAGTGTACCCGCGGCTAGACGGAAAGACCCCGTGAACCTTTACTACAGCTTGGCACTGAACATTGAACCTACATGTGTAGGATAGGTGGGAGACTTTGAAGCGCAGTCGCTAGATTGCGTGGAGTCGACCTTGAAATACCACCCTTGTAGTTTTGATGTTCTAACGTTGGCCCCTAATCGGGGTTGCGGACAGTGCCTGGTGGGTAGTTTGACTGGGGCGGTCTCCTCCCAAAGAGTAACGGAGGAGCACGAAGGTGGGCTAATCACGGTTGGACATCGTGAGGTTAGTGCAATGGCATAAGCCCGCTTAACTGCGAGAATGACGGTTCGAGCAGGTGCGAAAGCAGGTCATAGTGATCCGGTGGTTCTGAATGGAAGGGCCATCGCTCAACGGATAAAAGGTACTCCGGGGATAACAGGCTGATACCGCCCAAGAGTTCATATCGACGGCGGTGTTTGGCACCTCGATGTCGGCTCATCACATCCTGGGGCTGAAGTCGGTCCCAAGGGTATGGCTGTTCGCCATTTAAAGTGGTACGCGAGCTGGGTTTAGAACGTCGTGAGACAGTTCGGTCCCTATCTGCCGTGGGCGTTGGAGAATTGAAGGGGGCTGCTCCTAGTACGAGAGGACCGGAGTGGACGAACCTCTGGTGTTCGGGTTGTCACGCCAGTGGCATTGCCCGGTAGCTAAGTTCGGAATTGATAAGCGCTGAAAGCATCTAAGCGCGAAGCGAGCCCTGAGATGAGTTCTCCCTGGCACTATAAGTGTCCTAAAGGGTTGTTCGAGACTAGAACGTTGATAGGCAGGGTGTGTAAGCGCTGTGAGGCGTTGAGCTAACCTGTACTAATTGCCCGTGAGGCTTAACCATACAACACCCAAGGGGTTTTGGTGGACTCAAAGAAGTGCATTGAATGTGTAGAGAATGAAAAACAGCTTTCCGAATTAACCAAATTTGCTTGGCGACCATAGCGTTTTGGACCCACCTGACTCCATGCCGAACTCAGAAGTGAAACGAAACAGCGTCGATGGTAGTGTGGGGTCTCCCCATGTGAGAGTAGAACATCGCCAGGCTTTAATACTGGTTTTTAGACCTAAGGTCTGAAGACAGAAACTCAATAAAGCAGCCAATCAGACTTTATCGAGTAACAAGACAATGTGGAGCGGTAGTTCAGTTGGTTAGAATACCGGCCTGTCACGCCGGGGGTCGCGGGTTCGAGTCCCGTCCGCTCCGCCACTGATAAGAGTCCCTAGCAGTAATGCTGGGGATTTTTTATTGTTCGTTATTAATACGAAAGAAAAGCAGACAGCGGATAAGTTTAATTAAATAGAATACCGGCCTGTCACGCCGGGGGTCGCGCTGGTTGTTCAACGGCAGGGAGTCCCGTCCGCTCCACTGATAGAGTCCCAAAATAAACCTTATTCTAAGTATTGTTTAATGCTGTTGGTTAGGTAAAATGCGGCTAGGTGATGATGTTCCACCTAGCAGTTATGCTAAACCGCTTTTCAAGCTGATGACGTCTGTACATGCAATGAGATAACAAGATAAGTTCTTGTTGTGTCTGTGTACAGCTCATTTGGCTCATCACAGAATCATTGCGTTTTATCCCTTTTGTTAAGAGTGAAGCAATGATGCACACCTCAAAGAACCAATTTTATCCTCACACCGTTTATTGCTTATTATTCAGTATTATAAAGTTAACGCTTTTTAAAGACGCTTAATTAGTGTTTCGCTACGTTATTTACATTAATCACGACTATTATTATGCCTGTTATCTATTTAGTTAGCGCTGAATCTCGTTATTGAATGATGATCGGTGGAAGTGAAGCAAATCATTATTAAATGATTTGTACATCATTGGGAGCATAAATTTTGTCTATCAAATCTCTGGATCATTTACCTCACGTTGTACTACAAACATTACGTTGGACATTGCTAGTTACCCCATTAGCAATTTTAGTCGGCTTGATGAATGCTTTTTTCTTATGGGCTTTGGAATTTGCGACTCAGACTCGTGTCGATAACCCGCATTTAATTTATGGGCTTCCTATTTCTGGTTTAGGATTAGTATTTTTTTATCGCCAGTGGGGAGGTATTTCCGAGCGTGGTAATAATCTGATTATCGACCAAATTCATCAATCGAATGAGAAAATTCCTTTTCGGATGAGTGTTTTTGTACTCGTTGCGACGGTAGTTACTCATCTATTTGGTGGCTCTGCGGGACGGGAAGGTACGGCGGTGCAAATTGGCGGCGCGGTATCAGCTTGGTTTAGTCGCGTGTTTAAACTGGATGAATCTGATCAACGCTCTATATTGGTTGCAGGAATTGCCGCGGGGTTTGGTTCGGTGTTTGGCACCCCGATTGCGGGAGCTATTTTTGCCGTGGAAGTCCTGTCAGTCGGTAGGATTAAATATCAAGCATTACTACCGGCATTGATTGCTGCGGTTTTAGCGGATGTGGTATGCAGTGCGGTAGGGGCTCATCATACGCACTACAATATCGGCTTTGCCCAGTTCAATAGTTTGTTTGAGCATCCTATATCGATTGATTTTATTTTAACTGGCAAGATATTGATTGCTGGCGTGATATTTGGCTTAGTGGGTTTACTGTTTAGTGAACTAACATCAGGCTTGAAAGCTTGGTTTCTACGTAGGTTACGCAATCCTTATTTAATTGTATTTTGTGGTGGTTTGTTAGTGATTGCTATCGTTAAGTTAATTGGTAACTATGACTATATTGGTATTGGTGTTTATCCTATACGTGAAGGTGGAGTGAGTATCACTTCTGCATTTGAGGCCGGTGGCGCTGAATGGAATAGCTGGATATTAAAATTGATTTTAACGGCGATAACTTTAGCAGCTGGCTTTAAAGGTGGCGAAGTTACCCCCTTGTTCTTTATTGGAGCCACATTAGGTAATTTCCTCGCATGGGTAATGGGGGCACCGGTTGAGCTGTTCGCTGCGCTAGGCTTTTTAGCGGTGTTTGCTGCAGCAGCCAATACTCCTCTAGCTTGCATTATTATGGGGGTTGAATTGTTTGGGGCTGATCATCTGATCTACTTTGCTTTAGTTTGTTTTATTGCTTATTACGCCAGTGGTCATAGTGGTATTTATGGTTCACAACGTATTGCGGTGGCTAAACGCATTTCTCCTTATCAACCACCTAAAATAGACCAAACCGTCGCTCAGGCGATGGCGAGTAAAAAGAATAAGCAATAACTGTTAACTATTTTGCTGTTATCACTAGATTGCTAAATTTATATAATCTTGTATGCTAGTTTTCACTTGTCGGAGTGCCATATGGCTGAGACCGTTTATTCGGGATCCGTTGAACCTGATCAGGCTAATACCTGCGAAGGGAACAAGAGAAGACAATTTGTGGTGTCTTATTGTAACCCTATCTACACACCACTGATCTGTTGATCCCCTCTTGTTGCATCTTTCCGTCAAGCATTATCCCTAATGAATAACACAGGAAAATGCTATGTCGATTCGTAAACAAGCGAGACTGGAAGCAAAACAGTTTATTGATTCACTTTCAGTTCAACCTTACCCCAATTCTAATAAAGTTTATATTCAAGGCTCGAAACCAGAGATTCGCGTACCAATGCGCGAAATTACTTTGGCTGACAGCTTGATTGGTGGCACTAAACAAGCACCGATCTATTCAGCAAATCAACCGATCCCTGTTTATGACACCTCAGGTGTGTATACCGATCCAAACTATACGATCAATTTAAAGCATGGCTTGCCTAAGCTGCGTGATTCATGGATTGCAGAGCGTGGTGATACTGAAACGCTACCGGTGATGAGTTCAGAGTTTGCCCGTCAGCGCTTAGCCGATGAAACTCTCGATGAGCTGAGATATGGCCAGTTACCTGACATTCGACGAGCTAAAGCGGGTAGACGAGTCACTCAGTTACATTATGCCAAACAAGGCATCATTACTCCTGAGATGGAGTTTATCGCCTTACGTGAAAATATGGGACGGCGAGAGTATCAAGATCAGCAGCTTAATCATCAGCACCCAGGTGAAAACTTTGGTGCCCATTTACCTGCTGAGATTAGCGCTGAATTTGTCCGTCAAGAGGTCGCGGCTGGACGAGCGATCATTCCTTGTAATATCAATCATCCTGAATCTGAACCCATGATCATCGGCCGCAACTTTTTAGTCAAAGTGAACGCGAATATCGGTAATTCTTCAGTGAGCTCTTCTATTGAAGAAGAGGTGGAGAAGTTGGTTTGGGCCACCCGTTGGGGGGCAGATACGGTAATGGATTTATCCACTGGACGTAACATTCATGAAACTCGGGAGTGGATTTTACGTAATAGCCCAGTACCTATAGGCACTGTTCCTATGTATCAAGCGTTAGAAAAGGTTAACGGCGTTGCTGAAAATCTGACCTGGCAGGTGATGCGCGATACCTTGTTAGAGCAAGCGGAGCAGGGCGTTGACTATTTTACCATTCATGCAGGCGTGCTGTTGCGTTATGTACCGATGACCGCAAAACGTGTTACTGGGATTGTCTCCCGTGGCGGCTCTATCATTGCTAAATGGTGCCTTGCCCATCACCAAGAAAATTTCTTATACACCCATTTTCGTGAGATTTGCGAGATTTGTGCTCAATATGATATTTCCTTATCGCTTGGTGACGGTTTACGTCCTGGATCGATTGCTGATGCCAATGATGAGGCGCAGTTTGCCGAACTAAGGACCCTTGGTGAGTTAACTAAAATTGCTTGGGAGTATGATGTTCAGGTGATGATCGAAGGGCCTGGCCATGTACCCATGCATATGATTAAAGCCAATATGGACGAGCAACTTAAGCATTGTCATGAAGCGCCTTTTTATACTTTAGGCCCGTTAACCACCGATATTGCACCGGGTTATGATCATATCACGTCAGGAATTGGTGCGGCGATGATAGGCTGGTTTGGTTGCGCCATGCTGTGCTATGTGACGCCCAAAGAGCATTTAGGCTTACCGAATAAAGAAGACGTAAAAACCGGCTTAATTACCTATAAGTTGGCAGCTCATGCGGCGGATTTAGCGAAAGGTCATCCCGGTGCTCAGGTAAGAGATAATGCGTTATCGAAGGCTCGTTTTGAATTTCGTTGGCAAGACCAGTTTAACTTATCGCTTGATCCGATCACTGCTAAAGCTTTTCATGATGAAACCTTACCGCAAGAATCTGGCAAAGTTGCTCATTTCTGCTCAATGTGTGGTCCTAAATTTTGCTCGATGAAGATCTCTCAAGAAGTGAGAGAGTACGCTAACGATGTACAGCAAGTGGCGGCGGATCAGGCTATTTCGGTGACTATGCTGGAAAGTCCTTTACAAGGCATGCAGCAAAAATCGCAAGAGTTTCGTGCCTCCGGTTCGCAGTTGTATCATCCAGCGGTGACAGCGGGGGAGTAAAGCGTGAAACTATTAATCCCTGCTCATTGTATTGAGTTAACGGGAGCCGTTCAGCAAGTCTTACTACTTGCTAAGCAGCAAGGTTTTGCGATCGAATCGATTGAATTGGGCGTTAGTCCAACCCAATCGATGCAGCTGCTTGGCCAGCATCGTTACTCGTTGCAGACGGATCTCTTTCCTTCTTTCTCAGGCTCAGAGCCATCACGGCAAAACTTGGCATCTATTGCCTTTGGCTATCAGTCGCGTAAGAGCGATAGTGATATTGATAACCTAGACTCAGCCACCTTACTGATTGGCGCTGCTTATAAAGGTCAGCAAAGGGATATTTGGCGTCACACCGATGGTGAATTAATGTTCCTATCGGGGGCGATGTTATCTCCAGCCCAGGCTTGGCATCATTTAGCGTGGTTGGTCGCGGCACTATGTTTGGAGTTTGCCCTTGAAGATGCTTTATGCATCGCTAGGGCTGCGCTGAATGTTTCACGTGAAACATGGCCAAAGGATTATGCTTATTTCCCTGCTGTGCAATCTTGCCTGGTCGATGAAACTAGAGCGATCAGCTTTCCCTCACTGGCTAAACAGAGCTTAGGTCTTTATCCGGTGGTGGATAATATCGCTTGGGTAGAATCCTTGCTTAAGCTCGGCATAAACACACTTCAGCTACGGATAAAAAATCCTCAGCAAGTGGATTTAGAACAGCAAATTGTTCGTGCGATTGAATTGGGCCGTCAATATCAAGCTCAAGTCTTTATTAATGATTATTGGCCATTGGCGCTTAAGCATGGTGCATTTGGCGTTCATTTAGGCCAAGAAGATTTACAATCAGCGGATCTTGATGCTTTAGCTAAGGCTAACATCCACTTAGGGTTATCAACCCATGGTTACTTTGAATTACTGACCGCGTTAAAAATCAGGCCGAGTTATATCGCATTAGGGCATATCTTTCCTACCACAACCAAGCAAATGCCTTCACGTCCTCAGGGGTTGGTACGTTTGGCGCTATACCAGCAGTTAGTAGATAGCAGTACCGACTATCGATATTTAGTGCCAGCCTCAGCTCTCGATCAACAACTCACTATAGAACGAGACAGTACCATTAAGGGAGAGTTACCAACGGTAGCGATCGGGGGTATTGATTTAACCAATATTCAATCGGTAGTGGAATGTGGCGTTGCCAGTGTTGCCGTCGTGCGTGCCATTACTGAGGCCGATGATGTACACGCCGCAGTTAAGCATCTCCAAGCTCAACTAGCCAGTAAGCCGCAGGAGCAAAAGCTATCAACTCAGGAGGTGGCCGATGTTAACGGATAAGCAATTTTTACGTTATCAACGTCAGATTTGTTTGCCTGATATTGCTGAGCAAGGGCAAATCACATTGCTCGCAAGCAAGGTGTTGATTATTGGTTGTGGCGGTTTAGGCAATGCGGTAGGCCAATATCTTGCCGCTGCAGGGGTTGGCAAACTGATCCTAGCTGATGACGATACGGTAGAAGTCTCTAACTTATCTCGGCAAATCGCTTTTCAAACTCAACAAGTAGGCATGTCGAAAGTCTCTGCTTTACAGCAATCTCTACAGCGCTTAAACCCTGAAGTACGCATCCGTTGCGTCAATCGGCGGATGGATGAGGCGCTATTAAATTTAGAAGTACCGATGGCCGATGTTGTTGTCGACTGTAGTGATAATAGTGTCACGCGCTTTGCGATAAACCAAGTTTGTCACCAGCATGGTGCTGTACTTATTTCTGGCTCAGCGATTGGCTGGCAAGGTCAATGTATCGCGTTTAATTTTCGTCAGCCACATACCGCTTGCTATCGTTGTCTAGTGGCTGAGCATAACTCAGCGCGTAATTGCAGTGATAGTGGGGTAATTGGACCGGTAGTAGGGATGATAGGTAATCTACAAGCCTTAATGACTTTACAAGTCTTGCTCGATATTGATCCGGTTAAATATCAACAGCTGCACTATTTTGATGGACACAAGTTAAGTTGGCAGCAATGGCGACTAGCGGCTGATCCTGACTGTCCGGTGTGTCATTCAGCATCTTCAACAGCAACGTCATCTTTTGCTGATCATTTTCACCAAGAGGAGATTACCTAATGACCATCTCTGTGACTATTAATCAACAGCTGCAGCAATTAGCACAACCGATCACCATTGCTGAATTACAACAGCAATTACAGTTACCCACCGTGGGCAGTGTATTTGCGCTTAATGATGGCATTATTCCCCAAGGTTTATGGGAGCAAACCATAGTTAACGACGGTGACACGATTGCCATATTTCAAGCCATCGCAGGAGGTTAATGATGTTAACTATTGCAGGAACTCAGTTTCAATCACGACTATTAACTGGCACTGGCAAGTTTGCCAATCGCCACACCATGGCAGCAGCGATAGCCGCTAGCAAATCCCAGCTGGTGACGATGGCTTTAAAGCGAGTCGATTTACAGCATCGTGAGGATGACATTCTCGCGCCCTTGATCGCTGCTGGTGTTCAGCTATTGCCCAATACTTCGGGAGCGAAAACTGCCCGTGAAGCGATTTATGCTGCCCATCTTGCTCGAGAGGCGCTGCAAACGAATTGGCTTAAACTGGAAATCCACCCAGACCCGAAATATTTAATGCCCGATCCGATAGAAACTTTACTGGCCGCTGAACAATTAGTGAAAGATGGCTTTATTGTTTTACCTTATTGCCACGCCGACCCTGTGTTATGTAAACGCTTGGAAGAGGTGGGCTGCGCGGCGGTCATGCCATTAGGAGCGCCGATAGGCAGTAATCAGGGGTTAAGAACGCAAGACTTTCTAAAGATCATCATTGAACAAGCCAATGTGCCAGTAATTATTGATGCCGGCATTGGTGCCCCTTCTGATGCGATGTTAGCGATGGAAATGGGCGCGGATGCGGTATTAGTCAATACTGCGATTGCGACTGCCGCTGATCCCGTTTTGATGGGGCAGGCTTTTAAGCAAGCGGTCGAAACCGGACGCTTAGCTTATCAAGCAGGATTAGCCGCTCGTGGTCAACAAGCGGTGGCCTCAAGTCCGTTGACCGCTTTTTTGGATTGATACTATGAGCTTTCTAAATCGCTTTGCTGAGCTTAATTGGGATGATATTAAGCTGTCCATATACAGCAAGACAACTACAGATGTCGAGCGGGCGTTAGCCAAGCCAGTTAGGACATTAACCGATTTCCAGGCCTTGCTATCACCAGCCGCTGAGCCATACCTTGAGCAGATGGCTCAGCTGTCTTATGCTGCTACTCGCCAACGCTTCGGCCACACCATGGGCTTGTACGTGCCGCTGTATTTATCGAACTTGTGCGCCAATAGTTGCACCTATTGCGGTTTTTCAATGGAAAATCGCATTAAGCGGAAAACTCTTGATGTTGATGAAGTGCAGCAAGAAATAGCCGCTATTAAAGCAATGAACTTTGATAGTGTGTTATTGGTGACGGGTGAGCATGAAACTAAAGTCGGCATGAATTATTTTCGGCAAATGTTACCGTTAATAAAGTCCGCTTTTCATCGTGTCGCAATGGAAGTACAGCCGTTAGCACAAGCGGAGTATGCAGAATTAAAAAGCTTAGGTTTAGATGCGGTGATGGTTTATCAGGAGACGTATCATCCTTCTACTTATGCTCAGCATCATTTACGTGGCAAGAAAACCGATTTTGAATTTAGGTTAGCGACTCCAGATCGCCTTGCCAAAGCTGGGATTGATAAAATCGGTTTAGGGGCTTTAATTGGTCTGGATGATTGGCGTACGGACAGTTTTTATGTCGCAACACATCTCGATTATTTAGAGAAGACCTATTGGCAAAGTCGCTATTCAATTTCTTTTCCGCGCTTACGGCCTTGTACGGGAGGGGTGCCTCCCAAGTCACTGATGACAGATAAACAGCTGGTGCAGCTTATTTGTGCTTTTCGTTTATTTAATTCGCAGGTTGAGTTATCGCTCTCTACTCGTGAATCGGCTGAATTTCGCGATCATGCTATGTTGCTTGGTATCACTAGTATGTCGGCAGCGTCGAAAACCCAACCGGGAGGGTATGCGGATAATAAACCAGAATTGGAGCAATTTACGATCAGTGATCAGCGAAGCGCGGCAGAGGTGGCGACTATTATTGAAGCTCGTGGACTTGCTCCGGTATGGCAAGACTGGCACTCGGTGTATTCTGGAGGGTATGTTTCACGTGAAACATTAACCAGTAAGAGTTTGTCATCACTTTAACGGATGCTTTGACACTTGAAGCTTAGTTAACTTAAAACTTAGTTAATATGTGTCTTTTAAGCTAAAAGCAATTCTCAAACGAAGCTTATTAAGTTGTTGAGATAAAGCACCAAGGTAATGAATAACTTTCTTGGTGCTTTTTTCATTTATTAGATAAGTAAGCCTGTTAACGGATAGCGATGAGTCACAAAGCGATTAAGCGGCTTGATGATATTTACCTAATAGCGCGTGATAAAAATCATCGTCATTTAGCGTGCCAACAAGTTGCTGCTTATCGATGAGTAGGATTGGCAGGCCGGTTTTGTAACGGATCTCTATCGCATCGCGCATACTGATTTCAGGACTGGTCATCACTAAAGTGGTCGAGTTTAGTTCCGTGGTTGACATGCCCGATTGCCAAGCCATCAGCTGTAATGAGGGTGGCTGATGATTAGTGCCAGTTAACTGCCAACCTTGTTCCTTATGTTCTAACCATAAATCACGTTGCGAACAAACTTGCCAGCGTTGTTGATCTTGACTGAAAGAGGATGAGTCTTTCATTAACGAACGACCTTTCAGTACATTCAATGGATTGGTATGAGCGACAAAGTCTTTGACGTATTGATTGGTAGGGGTTAACACAATCTCTTCCGGTGTACCATGTTGGATCAGCTCTCCTGATTCCATTATGGCAATATGGGTGCCGATTTTTAACGCTTCATCGAGATCGTGGCTGACAAAGACAATGGTTTTATTGAGTTTCTTCTGTAAGCTTAATAGCTCATCTTGTAGCTGACTACGAATTAAAGGATCAAGAGCAGAGAAAGGCTCATCCATTAATAGTATGTCGCTGTCCATGGCAAAGGCTCGGGCGAGTCCAACCCTTTGCTGCATTCCGCCTGAGAGTTCATGTGGGTATTTATCTTCCCACTCTTGTAGATCAACCATTTGTAGCTTTTCTCTGGCTTGCTGGCGACGTTGTTTTTTACCAACGCCCTGCATTTCTAAACCAAAAGCGACGTTATCCAGCACGGTTAACCATGGCATTAAGGCGAACTTTTGAAATACCATCGAGACTTTATGCATTCTCAGTTGACGGAGTGTGGTTTGATTACAATCGGCCAGATTAATTGAATCCTGGCCATCTTGAACCAGTAGTGAACCGCGAGACACCGAATTTAAGCCATTAATAGCGCGTAGCAAGCTTGATTTACCGGAACCGGACAGCCCCATGAGTACGCAAATTTCACCTTGTTCAACATCAAGGCTCACGTTATTCACGCCAACCACAGTGCCGGTTGCAGCATTAATTTCTTGGCGTGACTTGCCTTGATCGAGTAAATCCAATGCAGGTTGGGGATTGTCGCCAAAGACGACATCAAGGTTACGTATCGTGATCGCATTCATTAGCTGTTTTCCTTACGTTGCGGCGTTTTACATAAACGGTCAAGAATGATGGCAACCAATACAATGGCGAGACCGGCTTCAAAGCCTTGGGAAATATTAACCGTATTGAGGGCGCGAATGACGGGTTTACCAAGACCATCGGCACCGACTAAGGCTGCGATGACCACCATTGAGAGCGAAAGCATAATACATTGGGTGATACCGGCCATGATACTGGGTAAAGCGGCGGGAAGTTCGACTTTAAACAACAGCTTCATTTTGCTAGCGCCAAAAGCTTTCCCTGCTTCAAGCAGCTCTTCTGGAACTCGGGTTACCCCTAAATAGGTCAGACGAATCGGGGCGGCAATGGCAAAAATAATCGTTGAGATTAGCCCCGGAACAATGCCAAGACCGAATAAAACTAGGGTCGGGATCAGGTAGACAAACGTTGGTACGGTTTGCATCAAATCAAGAATCGGTCTCAATAGGGTGTATAGCCAAGCTCGATGAGCAGCCATAATACCAATTGGTACGCCAATTAATACGGAAATCGTTGTTGCGGCAAACACCAAAACAAAGGTTTCCAGCATTTCTTGCCAGTAGCCAAGGTTAAGAATCAGTAGTAATGAAGCAATGATGAAAATGACCAGAGAGAAGCTGCGATGTAGCCACCAAGCCAAAGCGGCCGTGATCAAAATGGGAGCGGCTGGTGGCATGGCTTTAAATAGATCAATTAACAATAAAATACTACTTTCTAATACAAAAGCGATCACATCAAAAAATCGTTCTCCATGAATAGTCAGCCAGTCAACAAACGACTCCATCCATTGTCCGAGAGGAATTTTGTGTTCAGTAATCATAAGCATAGTTCCTTATTCACTTGGCGATGGCCGGTGAAGCTATCGCCACGCGAGGGGTAAAAATTAGCGAGATAAATATAGGTTTACAGCGGCAAGAGCTGGTTGGCCGTCAATGGTGGTTACATTGTTGAGCCAGCGGCTTAGCGTTTCAGGATTCGCTTGTAGCCATTGCTGAGCCGCTTGTTCAGGGGATTGATTTTGGTTGAGGATAGCATCCATTAACTCATTCTCACTTTCTAAGCTAAAGACGAGGTTAGTTAAGAAATTACCAACGTTTTCACATTCATTAAGGTAGTTTTGACGCACGTTAGTGTGAACACTAGCGCCACCGTAATTAGGACCAAAGTAATCATCACCACCACTTAAATAAACCATATCAACCATAGTATTCATTGGATGTGGTTCCCAGCCAAGAAAAGCCACCCATTGTTGACGACGTACAGAGCGTTGAACCTGTGAGAGCATGCCCGCTTCGCTCGATTCAACAATCGAAAACTCACCGAGGCCATAGGCGTCATCTTCAATCATAGACAGCAGGGCGCGGTTGCCGTCATTGCCAGGCTCTAAGCCAAGGATTCGATTGCGAAATTTATCACTGTGTTTGGCGAGATCGGCAAAAGAGGTAATACCTGCATCATAGACATACTGAGGGACGGCTAGGGTATACTTTGCGCCTTCTAGGTTAGCACGTACGGTTTCAACGGTCCCTGCTTCACGGTAACGGGCGATATCCGCTTCCATGGTTGGCATCCAGTTGCCAAGGAATACGTCAATATCTCCATTAGCCATCGAAGAGTAGGTCACGGGTACGGAGAGTAATTGAGTGCGAGTCTGATAACCAAGTCCTTGCAGGATTTCACTTGCTACGGCGGTGGTGGCGGTAATATCTGTCCAGCCGACATCGGCAAAGCGAACCGTTTGACATTGGTTAGCATAAGCATTGAATGATAATGCAGCGACGGAGAGATAGGTGGTCATTTTAAGCATAATGTTTCCTTGTCATTGAACTATTTTCCTGAGAAGTTGAGCGTTCCATTGGTCGAATGGCTGCTCGGCTACGCTGTTTATTATGCCAACTGTCTGCAATCCACACTGGGGCAGGTTCAGCAGGTAACAGCGATTTATTGAGGATCATATCAGCGGCACGTTCGGCAACCATGATTGTTGGAGCATTTAGGTTACCGTTGGGTATGGTGGGGAAAATGGAGGAATCGACAATCCGTAACCCTTGAATACCAAACACTCGACACTGGTGATCCACGACGGCCATGGCATCATCGGCTGAGCCCATTTTGCAGCTACAAGAGGGGTGATAAGCACTCTCAACATTTTGTTTAACCCAATTATCAATCGCTTCATCGCTGCTAATGGATAAGCCGGGTTGAATTTCTTCACCACGATAGTCATCTAATGCGGGCTGCGCGAGTAACTCACGAGTTAAGCGAATGCAGTCTCGCCAATCTTGAATATCTTGTTGGTGTGATAAATAACGGAACAGAATCGCTGGCTTTTGCTTTGGATCGCTGGAGCGAATCCAAACCCGGCCGCGACTGTGTGGTTTATTGGGACCAACATGCACTTGAAAGCCATGACCATCAAACGCGGTTTGGCCATCGTAACGCATCGCGGCTGGTAAAAAGTGGTATTGAATATTTGGCCATTTGAGTCCGGCGCGTGAGCGAATAAAGCCACAAGATTCAAAATGGTTGGTTGCCCCTAGGCCTTGTTTAGTCAAGATCCACTGGGTGCCGATCATCCCTTTGCTGATTAAACCGAGTTTGCTGTTTAACGTGATCGGTTGTTGGCAGCGATACTGAAAATAAACTTCTAAGTGATCTTGCAGGTTTTCACCCACGCCGGGTAGTTGGTGTTGCACTTTAATGCCAGCACTCTCTAATACATCACTAGGGCCAATCCCCGATAATTGCAGTAATTGTACGGAACCAATTGAGCCAGCGCTGGAAATGACCTCTTGATTAGCAAACGCCACTTGGGTTTGGCCGCCTTTTTCAAATTCGACGCCAATCGCGCGTTTATCTTTGAGTAGCACTTTACGCGTCAGTACGCCTTTAAGCAGGGTTAAGTTAGGTCGAGCTAAAGCACGTTTTAAATAGGCATTGGCGGTTGAAGCGCGCACTCCGTTATTAACCGTCATGTGCATTGGCCCAAAACCTTCTTGTTGGTAGCCATTGTAATCATCGGTTTTCGGGTAGCCAGCTTGTTCGCCAGCATCGATGAAGGCTTGGTAAAGTGGGTTGAGCGTCATCTCGTTACCGTTGCAGGTCGCCACTGGACCGTCACCGCCTCGATAGGTATCCGCTCCTTGACTCCATGATTCGGCACGTTTGAAGTAGGGTAAACATGAGGCGTAATCCCAGCCTTGTGCACCGTGCTGTTGCCACTCATCAAAGTCGCAAGCATGGCCTCTGACATAAACCATGCCGTTGATGGAAGAGCTGCCCCCTAAGACCTTGCCGCGTGGACAATGCAGTTGTCGGCCATCAAGTCCAGGTTCGGCGAGAGATTCAAATTGCCAAGCGTATTTAGCGCTGTTCATCGGGTAAGACAGGGCGGTTGGCATTTGGATAAAAATGCTTTTATCACTGCCGCCGGCTTCAAGTAATAACACCGAGTTATCTGGATGTTCACTTAATCGATCCGCTAACACACATCCTGCTGATCCGGCACCGATAATAATATAGTCATAATGCTGTTTCATGATCACTCCTTAAGCATAAGGGCCGACGAAGTCATCGAGTTCGATTAACACACTTTTGGTTTGGGTATAGTGAGCTAAGGTTTCGATACCATTTTCTCTTCCTACGCCCGATAGTTTGTAACCACCGACAGGCATTTGCGCTGGAGAGTCTCCCCATGTATTGATCCAGCAAATACCGGCTTGTAGCTGGTGGATAACACGATGAGCGCGAGAAAGGTTTTGGGTAAACACCCCAGCGGCTAAGCCGTAATCGGTGTTATTAGCCCGTTGAATAACTTCTTGTTCATCCACAAAGCTCAGTACCGCCATTACTGGGCCAAAGATCTCCTGTTGGACAAAGGCCATTTCATCGTCACAATCGATAAACACAGTAGGGGCAACAAAGTAACCGTTGGCGCATGAACCTTCTGTGACCGCTTTTCCACCGGTGAGCAGGGTGGCTCCACTTTGTTTGGCGTTATCTATCGCTGACAGCACTTTGTCAAAATGTTGTTGAGAGATCAGCGAGCCTACTTGAGTATTTGGATCCATCGGATCGCCAACAACGAGAGCTTCCGTGCGCGCTTTAAGTTGTTCAATAAATGCTGGATAAATGGATTGATGAACAAATACCCGAGTGCCGTGAGTACACACTTCGCCTTGGGTATAGAAATTAGCGGTCATCGCCGCTGAGACGGCTTGGGCGAGCTTAGCATCATCAAAAATGATCAAGGGTGATTTACCGCCCAGCTCCATGGTCACTGATTTTAACGTTTTCGCGCTATCGGCCATCACCGCTTTACCGGTTCCACTTTCCCCAGTGAAAGATACTTTTGCTATCTCAGGGTGAGCGGTGAGCATTTGTCCTACTCGGGCATCTCCTTGCACTACGTTGAACACGCCATCCGGTAAACCTGCTTGTGTAAAAATTTCTGCCAGTTTGAGTACGCTGAGCGGCGTTTCTTCTGATGGTTTAAAAATCATGGCATTACCCGCTGCTAAAGCGGGGGCTGATTTCCACATCGCAATTTGGATAGGATAGTTCCAGGCGCCAATCCCTGCGCAAATGCCCAGCGGCTCTTTGCGGGTATAAAAGAATTGGCTGTTTGAGAGTGGTTGCTGCTCACCCTGCAGCGTTGGGGCTAGGCCGGCAAAGTACTCGATCACATCGGCGCCCGTGGTGATATCAACGGTAAGTGCTTCTTGAATCGGTTTGCCGGTGTCTTGGACTTCGAGTTTGGCTAACTCATCATTACGCTCACGGAGTATCGCGACCGCTTTTAACAAAATTCGGCTACGCTCAGTCGCGGTCATGGCTGACCAAATCGCAAATCCTCGTTGAGCGGAATCAATCGCCGCTTGCACGTCGCTGGTGCTAGCTTGACCTAAAATGGCCAGTGGCTCTCCGGTTGCGGGGTTGTAGCTGGTGAAAGTTTCTCCCGATGACGCATAGCAAAGCGCGCCATCGATATAAAGTGAAGCGATTTCCATATAAAGACCTATTGAGTAAGTGCTGCATGTTGAGCGAGTTGTTGTTGTAAGTAATCGTTAATTAAGTGCTGGGCTTGGTCGGCATTAATCCCGTTGGGATTAAGCGCACCACGTAGCCAGAAACCATCGATTAGAGCGGCGATGCCCTGCGCAACTCGTTGGGCATGAGCTTTGGGGAGTAATGCTTTGAGTTCAATGTGTAAATGAGAAATTAGCCGTTTTTCATTCACCCGTTGTAAACGGTTGAGTTGTGGGTCATGCATTGAATATGACCAGAAAGCTAACCAAGTTTTGACGACGTGACTTTGGGTTTGAAAGCCGGCGAAATTGGCTTGCACTATGGCATTAATTCGCGCTTGATGAGCGTCCTTTTTGAGTTTGCTTAACGCATTCGTCACGGTGAGTGAGTGCTCACGAAGGATAACGCGCATGGTTTCTTCTAATAAGCCGTGCTTACCACCAAAATAATGATTAATGATCCCGGTTGATACCCCAGCTTGGCGGCTGATCAAGGCAATGCTAGCAGCGTGTAATCCAACTTGTTCAATCACCGTCATGGTGGCCTGTACGAGTTGTGGTTTTCGTATGTCAGGCATTCCAATCTTAGGCATTAACACTCCCTGTTATCTTTAATTGAACGATTAGTTAACAATAACTTTACTCAAATAATCGTTAGATCTCAAACTATTATTTTTGTTTTGCATGAGGATTTGGTAAGTGTTGGTTTTATTTTTACCTTTAAATCAAATGGTTATTTTATTTTTTTGATTGTTGAATTTTTATTAATAATTAGAGGTGTTTTAGTCTATTGAAGTGTTTATATCCATCCTACTTGAAACTGTACTCCACGTTGTTTGGCGATAGATAAGAGATGAGTTGGGTATAAAAAATCCCTTAACCAAGAGGTTAAGGGATTAAAATGAAAGCTTAGCCGAGAGAATAGAACACGAAGCAAATCGGTGTAACCAGAGTGGTTGGTTTCAGCGTGCAGACTGGTTTACACTCGGATTTATCCGCTTATAGAGTGATTGGCTGAGTGGCTTTTTCTAACCAGAGTTTCACCTCGCTCTCGACCAGTGGGCTAATGTCGCGCCACACCTTCTGGTGGTAGTCATTAAGCCAAGCAATCTCATACGCGGCTAACAGGCTAAAATCAATCACTCTGGTATCGATTGGGCAACGAGTCAGCGCTTCAAAGCCAAGCATGTTTTTATCCCCTTGGGTTGGGATCTCAACCACTAACTCAAGATTTTCAATCCGAATGCCAAACTCGTCAGCTCGGTAATAACCAGGCTCGTTAGACAGCACCATACCAGGACGTAAAGCGACGGGGTTATGGACTTTGCTGATCCGTTGTGGCCCTTCATGGACACTTAAAAAGTGTCCGACACCATGGCCTGTACCGTGATCGTAATCGTAGCCTTCGGCCCATAAATATTGGCGTGCAAGCGCATCCAATTGATGGCCGCAAGTCCCTGCTGGAAAGCGAGCTTGAGCTAAGGCGATATGCCCTTTAAGCACGAGCGTAAACTGGTGTTTCATCTCTGCGCTTGGCTGACCAATCGCAATGGTACGCGTGATATCGGTAGTACCGTCGAGATATTGACCGCCTGAATCAACTAAGTACAAACTATTTAAACTAAGCTCACCGGGCTGCGGCTGATTGAGGTGATTATAGTGACACATTGCCGCATTACTGCCAGCGGCAGAAATCGTATCAAAGCTAAGATCGGCCAGTGTTGGGTCTTGAGCACGGAAAGCGTAAAGTTGGTCAGCTAACTGGGCTTCATTGTAGAGACGACCAGCGGCGACCTCATGGTCTAGCCAAGAGAGAAATTTACTCATCGCCACGCCATCACGGATATGACAGGCTTTCATTCCTGCCACTTCCGTTGGGTTTTTGGCCGCTTTGGGCAGTAAGCATGGATCGCTATCATTGATCAGCTTGGCGCCAGCATTTTGTAATACCAGCGTAAACCACGCATTACTGGTCGCTGGGTCGAGCATCACTGTGCGGCCAGTAAGTTGTTCTAATCTGGATTGTAATTGCTCGGGGTGATAAACACGTACTCCCGCGCCTACGTGCTGCTCAAAACCGGTTGCTAAGCGCGATGGTTCGAAGAAAAAGTCGACGCTCGCATCAGCATGAATGATCGCGTGTGAGAGCAAAACTGGCAGGCGAGCCACATCGAGCCCACGAATATTTAATAGCCAGCAAATAGAATCCAGTTCAGTGAGAATCGCGCAGTCGGCTTTTTTAGCCTGTAATAGATTAGCTATGGTTGCACGTTTAGTGTGGCAATCGACGCCCACTTGTTCAACAGGCATCAGTCTCATCGCCGAGGTCACTGGCGCTGGGCGGTCTTGCCATAATAGGTCAATCGGGTTTTCAGTGATGGCCACCAGTGAGTATTCACCAGCGAATAGCTGTTGAGCGTTGGTTAACCAGCTAGCTCGGTGCATTCTTGGGTCATAACCGATTTTACTGCCTTTAGGGAGCTGTTCGGTGATCCATTGTAGATAAGGCTCTTCAATTAAATGACGATACTGGAAAATGTCGCTAGGTACTTGCTTCGGCACCTGCACCGTGTAGCGACCATCAGCAAAGATAGCGGCGTTATCGCTGGTGATCACGGCAGCACCGGCCGAGCCAGTAAAGCCAGTAACCCACTCTAAGCGTTCGTTTTGAATCGGTACGTATTCCCCGAGATACTCATCTTCATGAGGAACAATTAGGGCATCTAAGCCTTGTTGAATCAGCCAATGGCGCAGTTCAGTAATACGTTGAGCAATGGGGTGTGACATGAGGGTAATCCTTGTTAACGGTCCTTGATAAAGGCTCATGGCAGTGGTAAGCCAGAGATAATATAAGCTACCTCTTTTGCTATAGGGGTGCAAATCTGTCTGATTTGGCTCAGTAGATAAGCCTTAATTGATGCGTTTACTGAGCTTGTCTTAATTTTCTATTCAACACCATAACCGTGTTGGCGAAGATGCGTGGTTTTGCTGTCGATAATTTGTCGTAGCCAACTGAGCGCAGGGTCGTCTTCTCGATCGCGGTGCCAAAATAGCGTGTAGGCCATCGGTGGAAATTCCAATGGGATAGGTAAAACCACCAGATTCATCTGCCGAGCAATCATGTAAGTAAAGTGTCGCGGGGCGGTAAACACAAAGTCGGTATAGGTACATAAGCTGGCAGCACTATTAAAATCAGGCACTGTGATAGCAATATCTCGTTCTAAGCCGATATCAGCGAGTCGATAGTCGAGTAACCAACGATCGTTGCCATCACAGCGCACTTGAACGTGGCGTAAAGAGAGGTAGCTTTCTAAATTCCATGTGCGTTCTAATACCGGATGATCTTGGCGAACGGCACACATTTGAGTGTCTCTGAAGACTTCTTGTTCGCAAATGTCTTTCGGAGGCAGCATGGTTAGCCGTGCATCATTAATATCAATGTCTTTGCCGGTGATCCCCAGATCTAATTCGCCGAGCTGTAATTTTTTGAAGGTTTGATCACTCCAGGCATGAGTACTGATATTCAGTTTTGGCCCCTGGCTAAAAATAGCCGGTAAAAAGTGTGGCAGAATCAGCGAGTACACACTTTCCACAGCGGCAATGTGAAAGCGATATTCACTCGATTGGGGAGCAAACACTTCCGGCTGGTTAATTAACTCTAACTGATTGACCAAAATATCCAGTTTAGGTTTAAGAAATAAGGCTTTAGGTGTGGGTTTTAATCCATATGAGTGACGAATAAACAACGGATCATCAAATTGAATACGCAATTTGGCCAGTGATTTACTGACCGCCGATTGACTAAGACAGAGTCGACTTGCGGTACGGGTCACGCTGAGCTCTTCGATCAATACTTTTAAGCAAACCAATAAATTGAGGTCAAGGCGCGCTAAGCTTTCAATCTTCATCTATTTTTCCATTTGGGAATAATGCTGATGAGTATACGCCATTTCTATTCATATCTGTTTGCCGCTATGATAGGTACCTCTTAATTTATACCCTTATTGATGTGGAATAATTCCGTGAACGTGACTGCTTTACCGACACCAAGTCGTTTGCAAATGGTGCTACTGACACTGTTAGTGCTGTTTAGCCCTTTGGCGATTGATATTTATTTACCTGCTTTACCGAAAATTGCCCAAACGTTTCACGTGGAACATGCATTAGCACAAGATACGATCACTTGGTTTTTATTTGCGATGGGCGTCGGACAACTGTTCGCTGGACCACTCGCAGATAAATATGGACGTCGAACTGTTGCATTAGTTGGAATCAGCATTTATGCCTTGAGCGCTTTATTGGCGTGGAGTGCACAAAGTATTGAATGGATGCTGATTGCTCGGTTGTTACAAGGCTTAGGTGCGTGCGCGACATCGGTAGCAGCCTTTGCAACAGTTCGCGATCTTTTTGGCCCAGAGCGCAGTGGAAAAATGATCAGCTATTTAAATGGTGCGATCTGTTTTATCCCGGCACTGGCGCCTATTTTGGGCAGTTGGTTAACCCAGCAATTCGGCTGGCGCGCTAATTTTAGTTTTATGGCGGGTTTTGCGATGACGATTGGGTTGCTGATCCTGTTTAGTATGAAAGAAACCAACCCCACGACCGAGAAGCAAGCTTACTTTGCTTGGTCTCGTTACTGGTCAGTATTAAAAACGCCTTCGTTTCTGTTTCATGCTTCGTTATGTATGTTAGCGATGGCAGTGATCCTTGCTTACGTCGTTTCTGCGCCTTTAATACTGATGGATCGCTTAGGTCTGAGTATGAACCAGTTTACTTTTTGGTTTGGAATTAACGCGTTAGTGAATATCGTCGCTTGTTTGTCGGCTCCGAAAATGATGGATCGGGTTGGCACACACCGCACGTTAGTGTTGGGAATTATCGCCCTGCTGGTGGGTGGTAGCGTGATGGTGATGTTAGCTGAGGTTGCCACTGCATTAGCATTTATGTTACCAATCTTTATTTCATCAATAGGCTTTGCATGGATTCTCGGTGCAGCAGCGGGCAAAGCGTTAGCTCCGTTTGGTGACCGAGCGGGTACCGCTGCCGCTTTATTAGGATTATTCCAAATGAGTGGTTCAGGTTTACTGGTTGGTACATTACAACGTTTAAGTTTTGAACCACAAATCTTGATAGCTTTGCATATGTGGTTGGTGGCTCCGGCACTGATTATTTTGTTTTCAAAAGTTGGTCGTCGTTGGCATCAATGGGCGCTCAATTCTTAATAGTTATCGGATACGCTAAAACATAGGCGCTCAGAACATGCCATGTTTGGCCTGAAAATAGACGGGTTAGCTATTTTCTAAAGGGTGGAAGATGTGTATATTGTTCACTCTTACTTTTGAACGATATTTTTGGAATACGATACGATGTCAATGACCACTTATGAAATGGCTCGCATTTGGGAACAGCTGGATGAATCACCGGAAAAAGTGATGTTTGGCAAGTTGCTCAATGAACTGGGTAACCAAAGTAGTGAACGTATTCGTAGTGCAGCTAAGCAAGTACCGGTTCCTGTATTGCGTGACTTGGTTTATCAATTTGAACAAGTCATCGAAGCTCGCAAAGGGGAGCAAGTGGAATTGCTGGCCAAGCAACTTTCTGAGCAAGGCATTTCTGCTCAAGATCTGTTGAACTACCTCAATAAATAAACATCAGCACCGTTTATCATCAATCACCCCAATCGTTCAGGTTGGGGTGATTGCGTTTTAGGGATTGACGTTGCGGTTAATCGGGTTTTGCAACGAGATTAAGGTTTCGGTCGATTGCACTTCATCAATCGCTTGTAGCTTATCGATCAATACATACTGTAGCTCTTCAATCGATTTACACATTAATTTGACAAAAATATTGTAAGCGCCCGTCGTGTAGTAAGCTTCAACCACTTCTTCTAACGCATTCAACTTAGCCAGCGCAGAGTGATAATCACGAGCAGCGTTAAGATTAATGCCAATGAAACAACACACGTCGTAACCGAGTTTTTTGGTATTGACTACTACTTCAGTGCCTTGGATAACCTCGGCCGCTTTCATTTTCTCGATTCGCACATGAATCGTGGCGGGACTGACCGAAAATTGTTTGGCCATCTCAGCGTAAGGGGTGCGTGCGTCATCCATTAAAATTTTTAAAATGGCGCGATCTAAATCATCTAATTTTGTTGAAGCGGTTTGCATATCCATTCCTAAATTCAGCGTTAGGCGATGGGCCATCTGCCGTTGATAGACCCTTTGGGTTGAAGCGGTAGCGCTATGATTATCCGACTTATTGTATGAGCTAAATAGGTTGGCCTACAGCATCAGCTCTGTTGGATATAGCATTATTTACCGTTGCTGCCAACTGTGGTTTGATTCAACGCCTTAAGCGGAACGAGCGGACTTGTGAAAATATCGCGGTTCCGTTGAAAATTCGCTACACTGAGCGCTGTTTTTTCTCTCTGGAGTGACCCTTTGCAGCTACAACTGATATGTGAAGCCCCACAGCGCTCGTCAGAGCTTGAGCAACTGGCGCAGCGCTGGCAACTGACCCATAGTAACGAAAGTGTCTTTGCCTTGGTGTTGACCGAGCAGCGTTTAGAGCTACGTAAAACGGATGAGCCAAAGTTGGGCGCGATCTACGTCGATTGGGTAACCGGTGCTGTCGCTCATCGACGTAAGTTTGGTGGCGGTAAAGGGCAGTCGATAGCCAAAGCGGTTGGGTTAAATAAAGGTATGGTCCCGACGGTATTAGATGCAACCGCTGGCTTAGGTCGAGATGCGTTCGTTCTCGCTTCATTAGGTTGTCGAGTACAAATGGTCGAGCGTCATCCTGTGGTGGCGGCTTTGCTTGACGATGGGTTAGCCCGCGCCAAACAAGACCATGAAATTGGTCCGTGGGTCAGTCAGCGGGTAACGCTGCTCCATGCATCGAGTCATGCGGCTTTGCAGCATTTAGCTCTCGACAGTCAGTTTGAGCAACCGGATGTGGTGTATCTCGATCCTATGTATCCACATCCAGAACATAAGAAAAAAACCGCACTCGTTAAAAAAGAGATGCGAGTTTTTCAATCTCTGGTTGGCGCGGATCATGATGCTGATGGGCTACTGGCTCCCGCATTGCAATTAGCCAGTCAGCGGGTAGTGGTCAAACGGCCGGATTACGCACCTTGGTTAGCGGAACAAAAACCGAGTATGGCGATTGAAACCAAAAAAAATCGCTTTGATGTTTATGTACTTGCCGCCATGCAAGCAAATAATCGGTAGATTGGAGAAAAAATCGCCTTGCCTTCGTCAATGGTTCGCGGTATATCTAACTGCGAATTATTAGCATTATTAGTCGGAGTTGTGTTTCTTATGGTAAAGCGCTTATGTAAATTAAATCGTCATGATATTCGTGCTTCACTGGGAGACATTCATCGTTTAGTGGCGCAAACCAATTACGTTTGTGGTTCGTGCGCTCGTAGCTCTGCTGAAAAAGGGGCTTTGTGCAAGCCACAGCCATTACTAAAAACGGTTAAGCAGAGTCAAACCGTAGCGGCGTCGGTATCCGGTCAGGTTGAAAATACGGTTTTAACACCGAATAAAAAAACGCTGAAAAAGCAGAAAAAATATCAGAAAAAATTAGCCAAAGTATTAAAAAAGCAGCGTAAATTACTCAAAAAACAACATGCCATAAACGCAAAATTTGCTCAGTTATCGGTTCATCCAGCTAATCCATCGCTTCATCTGGCTCAAGTTCATTAAACCTTCTATCTGGCAGGTTTCCCGCCGTATTGATTAGCGCAGACTGACAGGTTTGCTCTGCGCTTTTTGCGGTTTATTTGCTGAGAGTGGTCGCATATTGTGTCGCGACACGACGTTTCACCCAAGTTTCGTTTACCCATAATGACAGCAAAATAATCGCGCCGCCCACCGATAAGCGCAACAGATCCGCCTCTCGGTTCCAAATCACGATATTCACCACTAATCCTGCGGGCACTAACGCGTTATTCATGATCGCTAATGCACCAGCATTCACCAGACAAGCACCTTTGTTCCAAGCAAAATAGCCAAGCCCTGAAGCGATAAGACCAAGATAAATCAGGACACTCCACTGCAATGTGTTGGTGGGGAGTTTCTCCGTATTTCCTAAGAGTAAGAAAGCTACGCTTGCTACCACCAACGCGCCGAGATAAAAATAACCAAATACTGTATGTTGTGATAACTGAACGGGCTCTTTTTCCATGACATATTTATAGCCAACTTGGCCCAGTGCAAAACATAGGTTGGCCCCTTGCACGACTAAAAAGCCACTTAAAAAATGTTCATTGATCCCTGAGAATTGAATAAATGCCGTACCGAGCACGGCAATCGCGGCGGTTAATAAATACCAAGGAGAGAAGCGTCCTTTCAACCCGTCATAAATGAGCGTGACATAAATCGGAGTAAAGATGGTAAACAGCAGTACTTCAGGGACAGAAAGTAATAAAAAGGACTGGTAGTAAAAGCAGTACATTAAACCTAGTTGAATGCCACCAATCGCCATTAACTTGGCGATCAGAGGCCATGGCACCTGTTTGATTTTTAAAAAAGGTAAAAAAACAAGACTAGCAAGGGCCACTCGCATCCAAACGGAAAACCAAGCGTCGACTTGACCGGCAAGATAAACGCCAATCAAGCTGAATGAGAAGGCCCAAAGTAGGGTCACCGCAGATAAGTAAAGCATAAGATGTAATCATGGATAAAACGTGTCTGCAGTGTAGCGGAGTTTTTAAGGCTCGTCAGTCGTTGAGTGGTACTACCAACATGTCCACGGGTGAGCAGTTGATCAGCTGACGAGTGGAGGAGAGGATCTTACTCCAGAAGTCTTGATGATGACCACACACCACGAGATCAATATTGAACTCACCAATGGTATCACACAGCTCATTACTCAAATCGCCACTACCGACTAAGGTGTGCTTAATCGGGTAATTGGCGTAAGTAGCCAATTCTTGTAACTGTTTTTGTGCTGTTTCCATCGAGTGGTGCTGAGTTTCCGCTAAGTTAATATCAATCAATCCCGTATACAGTTCAGCATAATTGACATCGATATGAATAAAAGAGATCTCCGCATTCAGCGGCTTGGCCAGTGCCACGGCTTTATCGATCAAGAGTTTGCTGTCTTCCGACAGATCGACCGCAACCAAAATATGTTGATAACTCATTATGCTCTCTCCTTGCTGATGACATGATTAGGTTAGCACTTTGAGCCAGACATTTTTGCTAAAGTGATCTCATATCTATCGTCACTCGTAATGGTAAAAGCGCAATAAAGCGGGATCATGGTATAGTGATCAGAGTCATAGACCAAACCATTAGGAGTCATCAATGCTTTCACCTGCCATGATTGATCATTTGAATGAGCAAATTAATCTCGAATTTTTTTCATCCAATCTATACTTACAAATGAGTGCTTGGTGCGAAGACAAAGGATTTGAAGGTGCCGCTGAATTTTTACGGGTTCATGCCGTAGAAGAAATGCAGCATATGCAGCGTCTGTTCACTTACGTGAGTGAAACTGGCGCAATGCCAATCCTTGGTGCGATTGCTGCACCGAAACATGATTTTGCCAGCTTAGGGGAAGTGTTTCGTGAAACTTATGAACACGAACAGATGATTACCCAAAAGATCAACAAACTGGCTCATGTTGCGTTTACCGCACAAGATTACTCAACGTTTAACTTCCTTCAGTGGTATGTGGCGGAGCAACATGAAGAAGAGAAGTTGTTTAAAGGGATTTTAGACAAGCTAGAACTGGTCGGCGAAGATGGAAAAGCGTTGTTCTTTATCGATAAAGATCTAGCAGCATTAGCCAAAGCAAGCTCATCGTCGGTAATGGGTGCCCCTGCTGAGTAACCTCAGCAAAAAGAAAAACTGAAGCGCAAGTGGTCGTCTTTTTTTCTGGGCATGCTTACATGAGATGTAGGGAGGAAAAGATGATCAGTGGAGATACTATTTTACTTGGGCTCATGATAGTGACGGGCATTAATATCGCTAGGTACTTAACGGCGTTACGTTCGCTCATTTATATCATGCGTGAAGCTCATCCATTGTTGTACCAACAAGTGGACGGACGAGGATTCTTTAGTACTCAAGGTAACGTGACCAAGCAAGTACGTTTGTATCATTACCTGAAGAGCAAAGAGTATCACCACCATCATGATCCCGTCTTTACCGGAAAATGTTCCCGAGTAAGAGAGCTCTTTGTGTTGTGCTGCGCTTTAGTTATGGTGACCTCATTGGCGGCTTTTGTTCTCTAAGGGGATGGATTGGCAAGCCAGACGTTTATCGTTAGAATAGTCACCCTAGTAAGGATGTGCTGGTCGCACATCCTTTTTTTATTCGCGTGAGAGTAGTGGATGAGTGAACAAGTAGACGTGATTGTCATTGGTGCTGGTGCCGCTGGGTTAATGTGCGCGGCGCAAGCGGCGCAGCGTGGTCGTCAAGTATTGGTGATGGATCACGCTAAAAAACCGGGCCGGAAAATTTTAATTTCCGGTGGCGGGCGATGTAATTTTACCAATTACGATGTCTCGGCAGCGAACTACTTGTGCCGTAATCCACATTTCGTAAAATCAGCGTTATCCCAGTACAGCAACTGGGATTTTATCTCACTGGTCAGTAAACATGGGGTTGAATTTGAAGAGCGTGAACATGGCCAGCTGTTTTGTGTCGATTCAGCGAAAGAGATTGTTAACCTATTACTGGCCGAGTGCGATCAGCCAACGCTGAAGCAGCGCTATCAAGTTGATATCCAAACCATTAGTCAAACCGAGGACGGCTTTGTACTGCAAACCTCACAAGGTACTTGGCAGTGTCAATCGCTGGTGATTGCCACTGGAGGATTGTCAATGCCTAAATTAGGGGCTACCCCGTTTGGCTATAAAGTGGCGGAGCAATTTGCGATTCCCGTATTACCGACTTGTGCTGGGCTGGTGCCATTTACCCTGCATGTTGCCGATAAAGAAGCCTTGGCTGAGCTGTCGGGTATTGCGCTGCCGGTTGAGATCCACGCTCCCTGTGGCACCAGTTTTAAAGAAGCATTATTATTTACTCATCGCGGCCTATCAGGGCCGGCGGTGCTGCAAATTTCCTCTTATTGGCAGCCTGGGCAAACGTTGACGATTAATTTATTGCCCAATGTGGATGTCGATGATGCCTTAGCCGAGGCCCGTGAACAACACCCTAATCAAACGTTAAAAACCACTTTGTCGCGTTTATTACCTAAGCGCTTGGTTGAAGTGCTCATTGAGCGTGGTTTATTGGTCGATAAACCGATGAAGCAGTTACCCCCCAGCGCACTCAAACAAACGGCGCAAGTGTTGCAAGAGTGGCAAATTGTCCCTAATGGAACGGAAGGTTATCGCACTGCTGAAGTTACCTTAGGTGGGGTGGATACCGACTGGCTGTCTTCTAAGACCATGGAGTGTAAAACCGTACCCGGCCTATTTTTTATCGGTGAAGTGATGGACGTGACAGGCTGGCTCGGTGGGTATAATTTCCAATGGGCTTGGTCAAGCGGCTATGTTGCGGGTCAATGGGTGTAACACTGTGCAGAGACAAAAAAGTTTGCCCACAAGCAAAAAAGATTGCCCGTAAGGAGATTTTGAGACAATAAAATTTGCCCATATGGCATTTCAACGATACGTTATATTCATAATGAATTACTTGGATATGCTATGGCGCGAGGACGAAAGCTGGATTCTTTACAAGATTACCAACGTGCTCTTAAAAATAAATATGGTCTTGGTTCAGGGAGGGACTACAAGCCTTGGCTTAGGATTCAGGACGTCAAATCAAATGGTACTCGGTCATTAATCCAAGGCATAAAAACACAACGCATTCACCACATGTTGTCTTCTATTGAGAGTGATTTTTTCTATTTAGCAGAGTTTACAGATTCAGTAACAGACATACGAGAACAATTTCCTATCCTTCCTCTAGGTTATACACAAAAAGTAGCTAAAACCCTTGGTGTAAAGCATCCTACGCATCCAGTATCAAGAGAGCCCATCATCATAACGACAGATCAGTTACTGACAATTAAAAATCGAGAAAACCTGTCATATCACGCTGTATCTGTCAAACCGGAGAGCGAATCCGACAAACAACGAGTTCTAGAAAAAATAGATATCGAAAGAGTTTGTTGGGAATTATTGGGGGTCAAATTTAGCTATTATGTAGGCAATGACTTAACTCGAACTCAGAGTCGTAACATCTCGTGGGCTACGGCAGCATTTAGGGAAATCTCTTACCATTTCTCAAATGAGCAAATTGAATATGCGCTTTCAATACTAAAACGAGGCCAGTGTTTCATCGATGATGTCTGTAATAGCTTTATTGCTACAGGCATTGCATCTCACGATGATTCATCACTGCTGATACGTTTTTTGATTGCTGAGAAATATATTGAAGTTGATTTATCTTACAACATTGCTGAATCTGGGATACTCGGGATTGAGGAAATCCAACTAATCCAACAACGAGGTATAGTAAATGGAGCTTCCTAGAAACAGTGTATGGGAGTCTGCAGGATGCGAAGATCTACTAGCTGGCGCCTATCGAATTTTAGATGTGCTGCTTAATGCTGAGACAGTAATTCTTTTCACTCTGGATAACAACTCTTCAACTGTTCGCCCCTTAGCGATATCAATAGCCAATTTTATAGAGCTCGTTAAATCAAACAAGCTAAAACCCTCGAGATTTCAGTTGCCAGATTACTTACTGATAGCAGAAGATGCGGTTTCAGAAGAGCATGCGGTACGTCGAGACAAAAATTATCAATTAGTTAGTGGACTTATCTCCGATAAACTTTTTATATTCGATTATGCAACGAAGAAGCGGGTCCCTCAATTGTCCGAATATGCTAACAAGGTTGATGTTGATAGAAAAACTATTGCGCGTCTACTGACCCGATACTGGCGTTATGGTCAAACTAAAATGGCTCTTATTCCTGCATTCGCGCATAGTGGTGGATTTGGAGTTGATCGTATACCGTCAGATAAGCCGTTAGGAGCTCCAAAAAGAACAAGAACATTAGCTCTTGGAAGAGCTGATAAATTTATTGTTTCTGACATTGATAAATGCAATTTCATGAAAGCACTAAAAAAATACTATCTTAAGGAGTCAGGGATATCCTTAGTAAAAACTTACAGAAATCTTTTAAAAGATAGTTATGAAAATGAGATTCGTTTGGCAGAAGCAAATGCTAGAGCACCGATATTACCGTCAAAAAAGCAGTTTTCGTATTGGAGTAAAAAATTGCTTACTGAGGATGAGATTGTTAGAAGAAGGTCTTCAGAAGGCGATTATCTTAGAAACAAGCGCCAAATTCTTAAAGGGGTTACCCAAGATAGCTTCTTACCCGGTACTTACTTTGAAATTGACGCCACAGTAGCTGATATTCATATTGTATCTGAATTGGGTTCTCAATTTGTGCTTGGTCGACCTACGATTTACATTGTTGTTGATCGAGCCAGTCGCATGATCGTAGGAATGCATGTTTCTCTTTACCATGCATCGTGGAGAGCGGCGCGACAAGCGTTAACTAATAGTTTCCTGCCTAAATCTGATTACTGCAAAGAGTTTGGTATTGATATTGATGATTCAGAATGGCCTTGCGCCCATATACCTAAAGAATTAGTTTGTGATAATGGCGAAATGATAGGGATCAAACCTAATGAGGCTTTATCTCCTATGACACAATTATCTTTTACCCCGCCATATCGACCCGACTGTAAAGGTGTTGTCGAGCAACGATTTAATATTCTTAATAATGAAGTTTTACACCATTTATTGGGTACGACTAAAGGTGGGCAAGTAATTCGGGGGCATAGAGACCCGAGAAAAGATGCAATCTATACTTTGAAAGAAGTCACAATTGAGATCATAAAAACCGTATTAGCTCACAATCGTACTATATTGAGTAATCTCGCTTTTTCTAGCCCATTATTAATCAATCATGATCTTCCACCAACTCCTCTAAACTACTGGAAAATTCATATTGCTAAGCATCGGCACGATTTAAGAACAGCTAATCACGATGAGATTATTGCACGTTTACTGCCTCCTTCCGAAGCAAGCGTGACTCGTAGTGGTATATTTTACAATGGATTATATTATTCTTGTCCTGAGGTTGAAGAAAGGAATCTAGCTTCAATCGCAAGAACGTCAGGACAGTGGCGTCTTGAAGTTAGAGTTGATGAGAATACGACAAACTATATATACATCAGACTAGATAAGAATAAAGGGTTTACCAGATGTGAACTTTTACCCAGAAGCAGAATGTTTGCTAATAAATTTATGGTAGAGGCTGACTTTGTCCAAGATTGGCTAGATTCTCAAAAAGAAACATCTCCAATAAGTATTGCTTCTATTGAAGATCACAAGGCGCAAAACCAACTTACTCTCGAAGCTAAAAAGCGCAGTAAAAATTCAAACAAATCAACTTTCATAGAAAGAACGAGGAATGTACGTCAACGTCGTAGAGATGAGCTTTATGCTACTACGAATATTATATCTGAAGAGCATTCTGGCCCATTGTCAAGTTCTCCCCCTGAACCAGCTAAAAACGTAAATACAGTGGTAGTGTTACCGAAAGGAAGGGAAAGGAAGAGCGTTAAAGGGAAAAATCATGATTATTGAAAAAGCCATATATAACGCAGCAATACTTCCTGAGCATCAAGGAAATCCATTAATTGAAGCTCTGAGGCCGAAAAGATCTTGGGAAGAAATATTAGAAGAATTAAGTAACTACCCTGATTATTCTGAACATATCGCAGAAGATCCTGATCCTTTAGTTAGAGATGAATACTTAAATCGTATTGATGAATTAAGGCAACCATTGGTTGATTATATGGACTGTTTTAGAGCGATAGAAAGGGCTTTAAAAAAAGGCTATTCATCGAAAAATCCATTTAGCCCAACTACTGCCCAATATTTGCATTATCCTATAGACGAGCAGCCAGAAATTGAACCAAGGACAGGTTATTTCTCTCCCAAAGGAGAAGGATTAACTCTAATTGGAGAAAGCGGAGTTGGTAAAACTTGCATGTTAGAACAAGTGTTAAATTATTTTCCGAATGTGATTGAACATGATGATTATTATGGGAAACCGTTGGAATTTAAAAAGCAAGTAGTTTGGATTAAAGTTGATTGCCCAAGTAACTCAAGTGTTAGAGATTTATGTGAAGAGATTCTTGGGGCATTAGATATTGCTCTAGACCGAATGAAAACTAAGCCAGCAGCGACAATTGGCGCATTAGTAAGACAGTTAGAACAAAATATCAAAGCTAGTTTTCTCGGAATGCTTGTGATTGATGAAATGCAAAACTTGCAGTTTAAGCGAACTGGTGGTGAGAATAACCTACTTCGCTTTTTACACAGATTAGTAAACAAGCTGGGGGTTCCTCTTTTTTTCGTAGCCAACCCTCCTTTCGATGAAAGTTTAACTAAAGAGCTAAAAGCAGCTCGACGAGCAGAAAGTGGTTACCATAAAACCATGTCAGTTCTTTCTAGAGATAGTTTGTCTTGGAATGCATTTATCAACCAATTATGGAATTACCAGTGGACGAATATTTATACAGAACTTACGGATGAGTTGAGTGTCGCCCTACATCGGCTCTCTGTTGGGAATATTGATATGGCGAGTAGAACATACAGAGAAGCACAGAGATTGGTTATAGGCAGTGTAGATGAACGAATTACAGTCCAGACACTTGAGATTGGTAATGCTATTGCATGTGGACTATCGCGACAAACAGAAGAAGTTGTAAGCTTAAAAAGAAGCGTTGTGTTACCGCAAGGTAGAGAGCGTAGAACGATACCAAGTTCTGTAAGTTCAATGGTGGATAAAACGGGAGATATAACGAAGCCTCAGCATCCTGAGTTCGCTAATAAAATTATAAGACTTCTAAATGAAATTGATTTAGCAAGTAAGATAGATGAACCAGACCTATTTCAACAGGCTGGCGAAACTGGTAATCCAATTTCATTTTTAAAGATGAAAGGTGTGATCCTTAGTAATCCACTCTCAGAATTATTTTGCTGATGAAACATCTAGTTATGAGAGGGATTTTATGCAATTGCCTAATGTGTTGCCAGATGAAACTCTATTTAGTCGTATTGTCCGTTATCTGTCATCATCTGGCCTTCGTAAAGATCAGTTCCTAATTAAATTGGTAGGTGAGCGCCGTGCTGTAATTCATCCTTATCTTACAGCAGATCTCATGTCTATAAGTAGATTTACTAGTGAGTCGGCTCATGAGTTAAGCCAGATACAAACGCTAAGGCCATTATTCGGATATTATTTTCCTAAGTATCGAGAGATTATTTTGGACTACTCAATTAGGACTAATCAACTGATTCGGGCTTGTCAAATTTCAACTTTCAGAGAATCAGAAACACTGTCTGTAAAATTTTGTCCGTTGTGTGCCTGTGATGATATACGCAATTTTGGTGTCTCTTATTGGCATTGTGCTCATCAAATGCCTGGTGTTGAAGCTTGTTTCATTCATGGAGTCTGGCTTTCACATTATGTCTTTAGTGAGAGAGAGCATATTAGGGACATGTTATTGCCAACGCCAAAAGATAATTTCTACGAATGTGGAATAGTTGCATTACAGTTTGCTCAATTTGCAGAGAGTAAGTTACGATTTATTCAAGAAAGCCATTTACGCAAGCCTGAGATTGTAAAATATAAATCTTTGTTTGTAGATAAAGGGATTTTGACTCGATCTAGAAGAGTCAAACGCATCAAATTGATGGCTGATCTTCATGAATTAACAGATAAAATTCTGCCGAAAAATCACCCTTTAAGTACAAAGTCTCGACAAGACTTTAGGTATATCTCCTCATTAATAGATGGAATGTATACAGTTCATCCGTTTAAACACCTGTTGATGGAGTTTTTCCTAAATAAGATTATTCCCTCTACGTATAGTAAGCAGGATTATACAACCTTTAATATAAGTGAAAATCTTTATATCGATATAGAAACTCGTTGTTGTAATCTACTGTTACGTGGTTTGTCTATGGCGCAAGTTAGTCGAGAAATAGGTAAAAGCAGATGCTACGTAAAGTCTGTTGCACTCAAGTACGCTATTCATGTAAACCTGAAACCAAAAAAATTAACAATGGAAGTTAAAGAAAAAATTGTAAAAATGGCATACAAAGGTTTTAATCGCACAGCTATCGCTAAATGCATGGATATCTCATCTGGTAGCGTTGAGCAGATCATATCGACTACAGATAAGTTAGTTGAATGGAGGAAAAAGTGTAAATCTGATTCTTTAAGACGACGCCATCAATGTCAAATATTAAGATACCTCCAGTCTCATCCTGATTCAAACCGGCAACAAATCAAAGAATCATGTGGAGCCGCATTTTTCTGGTTATATTCACATTGTCCTAATTGGCTGGAAAAGTTTCTTCCTGAAGCTAGAAAAACTCAGCATGTAGATAGAGTTAATTGGAAGGAAAGAGATGCCCTACTGTCGCAGAAGGTAACTTCAATTCTGGAGAGGTCAGAGAGAATTCTTTCTCGAACAGAACTCGATAAGATGTTGGGTGCTCACGGTTGGCTTACATCTAAAAAAAATAAATTACCATTAACACTAAAGGCTTATTATGATTTTTACGTTTTTAAATTACGTTAAGTAATTTTTCAGATTTATTGTTTTATACAAGTGGGTTGATTGTCTAGCTTTGAGGTTGTAGTTAAATGGATTACTTACAAGATGAATCACTACATAGTTTTATATTTAGGAGACTCGCACTGTGGGGGCTGGAGGCTAGCTCGTACAGTGGTCTCATTTCTTCTGATGGTTGTTGGTATAAAGCTCCTTGTATACCCAAAGAAATTAGTTTTTTGTTTGATGGTATACCGGACGATTTTCTAATTACTAAGCTTTTTCAAAGTGGCATGATTAGAATTGAGAATGATTCACTGGTTTATACTTATAATTGGCTTTATGGAGATCTAGACAAAACTTTTTATGGTCGAAAGTATCACGGTCAGTTATCGCGCAAAATGTCGATTAGATTTTGTCAGAAATGTATTAAAGAATATATCGCTGTTTTTGGCTTTGGGTACTTTCATCGAGATTGGATTTCGAGTGTTTTTTGTGAAAAGCATTCATCTCCTTTAACTCGGTTAGAGGTTCAAGGTAGAACCAATGCCATAGCACAAATAAATAGTATTCTGAGAGGTCGATTCGTTGGTGACTTTACCGATGCTAATACGATTGAATACCCCATAGAAAGAGTGGGACAAGGTGTTATTTTTCCTGTCAAGCCAACACTTTGCACTCTCAATGACTTTGGCTGGTTTATTCGTGAATCCGCTTTTGAACTTGAAGCTATTACACCTGAATACAATGAGGTTGATTGGCTTGTTCTAGCTGGAGCATTGCAAGATGCATATAAAGAGGGAAGTCGGCGAGCCTTTAGCCTAGGACAATGGGAAATATTTGTTAAATCTTTCAGTGACGATATTGATATTTTATCAGGTTACCTCCTAGAAAATATGAGGATTATTTGTCAACCAATAGGATTTAGAGGACAAATTTATGAAATGATTATGGTTCCCAATAATTTTAGCTGTGATAAGTGCCATAATTCCCATGAATGCCTTGTTAGTCAAGATAATTACCAAGAGATTGATGAGTTCAATGTTTGCCAAAATTTTATTTTGGATTCATCTTCACTAGTCAAAATTATGAGTGCACAAGGGTATAAATTCAATCATTGCAATTCTTTGCCATGGAGTCCTGTAGAATTCTTGATTAAGTAGTTGTCAATGCGAAGAATGTAATTCTAGAAAGAGTCAAAGTGTTAATGGTTAAATTTTATTTTACTTTCAGTGTGTGCTCGGAAATATCTCCACAACAAGCTGAGAAAAAATTGAATTCACTATCACTTAAGGTACAAATTGTTAATGATGGTTTATAAATTTTGTCACTTGGTTGATGCCCGCTTCCGGTGTCGATATTTAGGTTAAATCCATTGTAATTAGGTATGTTTAGAGGTGTGTGACCAGTAATTAATAAGTCTAGTTCAGCTATTTTTCTTTGATCTAAGTGTCTGTTCCATAATATTTTTTTAGTGTCTATTTGGCTTGTTTCTATTTTTGTTATAGGCCATTTTAAATATGGGTAATAAGAATGGACTAACCCTACATTACCAAATTTGGTTTTTACTTCAAGAGAGAGAGTAAAGTTTTCATTAATTATATTTTTTAACTCTTGTTGTTTATCTTCTCCTAAGTCAAACCACCAACTTCCGCCATTCATGATCCAATTTTTTTTGGCATAAATATTTTCATTATTAAAATCTAGAATGAATGACTCATGATTACCTATAACAGGGAAAAACCAATTTCTTTTTGCTAGCTCAATGCACTCTATTGATTTTGGGCCTCTATCACATAAGTCTCCAACAGAAAACAATCTATCTTTTTTGATGTCAAAATTAATATGACTTAAAAGTAAGATTAGTAATTCATATTCCCCATGGATGTCACCAACAAAATAGTCATTCCCTAAATGATTTCTATTAAAAAAGTTATACATATTTATATTATATGACTTGTTTGTTTTATTCATTTTTAACAATTCCGTAGTAATTTTCTTATGTATCCACTATAATAGAACACATACAATTTTCGTCAATAACTTAAATGCCACGATGAACATAGCGAACATTAATCATACAGAGCCGTTTGAAAGTGAATTCGAGCTAGTCAAAGGCTTTGAAGAGCTTATTTTGTCAAACGGATCAAGGAATTTAAAGTTAGAGCTAGAGTTTGACTGTGGGTTTGGGATCGCTGATGCTGTACTTTTTAAGTATCGAGATGTCGAGGTGTATAACTTATCCCAGATCAATCCAAGTTGGGCTTATACCTTAAAATCATTGCCTTACAGAAAAAATTTCTCTCTGGAGGATATTGTTGAGATCTCTGGTGCATCAATACAAGCTGCAAAAGTGGCATTAAAGCAATTTGTTGATGCGGGTTATTGTGTAGAAAAAAAAGATAATATTTTTGTTAAGGTAAAGCAACCTAAACCTGTAAGTAACAAGATAGTTGCTATAGAAGCTAAATTGAAAAATTGGAAACGTGCTCTTTGGCAGGCTAGTCGGTATAAGACTTTTTCTCATGAATCTTGGGTTTTACTCGATAGAAAAAATGTAAAACCAGCATTAGAAAATATAGATGTTTTTAAAAAGTTTAATATTGGTTTAGCGACATTTTCTACAGATACCTGTTATGAAGTGTTTTTTAAGCCTAGAAGGGACATCCATAAATCAGAGATCGCTTATTGGAAAGCTAATACTATTTTGGCTCAAAGAATAATTAATTGAAACAGCCATTGCAATAACAATGGCCTGTTATTTTCTTTTATTTATTAAATAATTTAATCGAATTCTTCCATGGAAGGACATGTTTTTCTGAGCTGTGATTGTCAAGAATTAATATGTCATTAATTCTTCCATAATAGTTGTTGGCATTATCTAGCCAATTATTGATGGTTAGATTTCTTTGGTCTATCGTAAGCTTGCTTAAACTAGTTATTTGTTCACTGAATGTTATAAAGTAGTGCTTATACAGTGTAGGTGTATTAAATGCAGGATCTTTTGTTTTTGAGAACGCATCTTTTGAATATTTTGTTTCTGTATAGATATCTTTCCATAAATTTCCATCATATTCTTTAATTAGTTTAGCTTCTTCAAAAAGAATCCAGTTCATTAGTTTTGGTATATAGATTCTTGGCTTTGGTCCTCGCTTTCCTTCATCAGATACGACAAATTTATCTAATGAAAATATCCTTGTGTTTTCAAATGCACCCACAGTTAGAGATATCTCACCACATAATGAATACAACAACGATTCAGTATTCGTATACCCAACAATTACTTTTAATCCTGCATCACATGTTGATTTAATTATTTTCATGTAATTCACAAGAAATGAAGTGTCAATAATTTGTTTTGTTTTTCTATCATGTTGGCAGATGAGATATATTCCATCAATTTCTGGATAACTCGTTATCCAGTTAAGGATATTATTTTTATACCCATCAATATTAAGCATGTGTGATGTGATTGGAACTGTAAGAAAGATTTCTTTTTTTCCAATTGCATTATTCTCTTTCATGGCAGTAAGGAATGGATTCACAAAAGATTCAGATTGACTTTCTATGTAATTAGGGTCAAAGTGTTCGAATGCTCTTGTTGGAATAATTAACTTTCCAAAACCTTGTTCCAGTTGAAATTTCACACACCTTCTTGCTGATTCTAGAGCTACTATTGAATAATCAACCGTTGAAAACCCGCTACCTAGGTGCTCATTCATAATAGTGTTCGGAAAGAAATTATAAGTTTTAAATTTGGGCTTTGCGGAGTTTGGTAAGTAGAATTGAGGGTCAAAAATAGATGTAGCCTTTAATTTTTTGTTGAAACTATTAATTCTATTAAAATTATCATGAACTGGGCTGTAAATGATGCCATCTCCAACATTGTCTTTTGTGAAAGACTCTCTATTCCAATTGGAATTGTGTCCTGCTTGATGTAGTAAGTTTATGGCCATGATTTCTCCTTTATATCTAATAGTTCGTCAATCAAAAGTTGAGGTGTTCTATGCCTTTTATACGGTTCTTTGCTAATCATTTTTTCAATGGTATTAGCTAGTTTTAGTGGAATACCTTTTGTTGATAAGTGTGCTGGATTATGTGAGCATACTCGTTCAAAAATCTCATCTATCAAATTACTTCCTTCAGGTTCAATAAATGGGTTGCACCCAGAAAGCATTTCATAAGCAATGATTCCTAGTGAAAACATGTCACTTTTGAAGGAGATATTTCGTTTTTCGTTGAGGATTTGTTCCGGGCTACCATACGCTGGAGTACAAGGTCCAAAAGCTGCGAAGCTATTTGTCACGCCTTTACCACCTTGTTCCCTTAATAGACCAAGATCAATGATGGATATGCTATTGTCGTTTTTTATAAGAATGTTATCTGGTTTTAGATCTCTATGAACGAGCTTTTGAGGGTGGAGCCACAAGCTTTTTAAGGCATTGGTACACTGAAGAAGGAAGTCGATAACTTTTGAGTTTGTGTTGTAATTATGAATAATCTCAGTAAGAGGGACACCTTTGATTTTCTCTTCTATACTGATGTAAATTAGTGGGGAGAGAGCTTCCTCGGTGAATGGGTCATGAGTTACGACTTCGCTATAGAGTGATTTTGGATAGGAGGTGCTGTTTAGCTGTGACAATATTTCTGTTTCTTTTTGAACGTACGCGATTGCTGCTCGTGTGTTCATTTCAGAGATTTTTAGTACCACTTCTCCCCATTGATGGGAATCAACTGGTAGTTCATCAGATGGTTTATCAACCATTCCAAAGTATACGACTCTTTGTCCAGACTTCTTTTTTACAACGTCGTCAATTCTGAAGCTTGGTAAGATCTCCGCTATAAAGAGGCGTAATGATTGTGAATCTTCTAACAAATCTATCTCCCTTTGATATGTGCGATGTATTACATGCACTCATGATCATACATGTCTAGGTTTATCTCAAGATAATTAGTCAGTTCTAGTCTTGGAGAATCAGATAAATTTGAAAGAAGTTGATGTTTGTCATTTTAGGGAGATGCTAGGGCTACTTTATTTCTTTCGCCACGCTTGGGTAGTCTTAAAATCAGATGTGGTATTTCTTGTGTTGTCTGTTACTTATTTCATTCATTAGAGTATATTCTTAAACACGGACTTACTCATTTAGCTAATAGATTACTTCTGTAAAGCGAAACTTGTCTGATGTAAAACTTTACAACTAATTTATTATTTCTCTGAACTTTTAAAGTTTTGGCGATAGAGTGCTACGGGCAAACCGTATTGCCACATTCAGCGCTTACGGGCAAACTTTATTGTCTCTTCACAAACACCTGACCCGCTGCGCTGGTGGGTTTTATGGCCGTGCTTTCCTTGGCTTAGTGCGGGCTGAGAATTTCATTTGCTGAATCACTAATCCGCTAATAATAAACACTAAACCGATAATGGTGGTGGGATGAATGCGCTCACCGATAATGGTCGCCAATAAAATCAAAGAGATAAATGGCGAGGCAAAAATAAGATTACTGATCCGCGCGGTATTTTGAGTACTTTTCAAAGCGCTCAGCCAGAGCACAAAGGTAATTCCCATCTCAAATAAGCCAACATAGCTCACCGCCAGCCAGCCTTGCCACGAAATAGTTAGCCATGATGCTCCCTCATAAAGGCTTAAACCCATCGCGCAGGGAATAGCAACCAGAAAGCCGAGCAGTAGGCCAACCACCGGATCCGCTTGGTTCTTGGTATTTAAAATCCAATATCCTGCCCATAATAACGTTGAGCATAAAGCCAGAGTGACGCCAAGTGGGCTTTCAAATTGTAATTCCAGTAAGTTGCCTTGAGTGGCAATCACCAGTACGCCAAAATAACTTGCGACGCAGGCGAGCCAATCTTGCTTGCGGATCGTTTGGCCTAGAAATAGCGCAGCCATTAACGTGAGTGTAATCGCCCAACTGTAGTTAATCGCTTGTGCTTGAGAGGCGGGCAGTAAAGCGTAGGCTTTAAAGAGCAATAAATAATAGGCGAGCGGATTAATCAAACCGAGCAAGCAATAGTAAAACGGATTGGCGATAAAGGTCGGGAGAAGCTGTGCCAGTTTACCTTGTAGGCCACAAATGATGGCTAAGGTACAGGCCGAGACGATGCTCGCCATGGTCAGCATTTGAATTGGGGTCAGCTCGGCTAAGGTGAGTTTGAACGCGGTCGCGACCGTTGACCAAAGTAACACGGCGGATAACGCCAGTCCAAGCGCTCGGCGCTCATTCATGCTTCTACTCCTTGCTAATGGTTAGCGACCTTGATTGGCAGCTCGCACTGTGACACGTCATTGTGTGGTTACTTTGTGCAAAGTGCTAATCTACGGTGGAAAAACCAGTCAGTAAACTGGACATTTATCCAGTATCACCATACCATTTTTAATTAAAGTGATAATTGATGAAGTGCTTGATATGCAATGGATCATTGAACAGGCAGCCACCTGGTTGGCGGCGCTCTCTGCTGCAGGCGTTGCGGGTATCGCCACTGGCTGGTGGGTAAAGCAGAAAATGCAGTTCTCACTGCAACTACTAGAGCAGCAATTGGCGAGTGAGGCACGTTGGCATCAGCAGCAAACGACGCAGTTAGAACAGTCGTTACAACAAGCTCAGCAAGAGTTAGATGAGCTTGATCAGCAGCGTGATAAAGCGGAATTTGAGTTAAAACAAGCTCATGGCAAGATGATGGCGGTGATGGAAAAATTGCGTCATTTTGAAGCGATCAAACAAGAGCGTTTGGCTTATGCTGAGCAATTGAACCAGATGCGCGATCTCAAAACTCAATTGGAAGTGCAACTCCATGAGCAGCAAGCCCGACATGAGCAGCAACTCGCGGCCAGTCAAGATAAGCTGCAATTGCTTGAGCGAGCTGAAGAGCGTTTAAAGCAGCAATTTGAGCAACTGGCTAATCAGGTCTTTGAACACAAAACTGCCAAAGTTGATGCGCAAAACCAACAGAGTTTAGCTGGGCTGCTTAATCCACTGAAAGAGCAGCTCGAAGGGTTTAAAAAACAGGTCAATGACAGTTTTAACCAAGAAGCGAAAGAGCGGCATACTTTAGTACATGAGCTGCGTAATTTACAGCAATTGAATGAGCAAATGGCCAAAGAAGCGCTTAACCTCACCCAAGCGTTAAAAGGGGATAATAAACAACAGGGCAATTGGGGTGAAGTGGTTCTCGCTCGGGTATTGGCAGAATCAGGTTTGCGCGAAGGGCATGAATATCACACCCAAGTCAGCTTACAAAATGCCGCGGGGAAACGCTATCAACCGGATGTGATCGTCCATTTACCACGCGACAAACAAGTGGTGATTGATTCAAAAATGGCACTGGTGGCTTACGAGCGCTACTTTAATGCTGAGACCGATAGTGAACGCGATCGCGCTCTGCATGATCACTTAGCGGCGCTACGTAATCACCTGAAAGGCTTGAGTCAAAAAGATTATCACCAGTTGAAAGGGCTACACAGTTTAGATTATGTGCTGATGTTCATTCCGGTCGAACCGGCCTTTCAGGTGGCGATTCAAGCCGATCCAAGCCTAGTCAAAGATGCCCTTGAGCAAAATATTATCTTAGTTAGCCCAACCACTTTATTAGTAGCGCTACGTACCATTGATAACCTCTGGCGTTATGAACGTCAAAATCAAAATGCGCAAGAGATCGCAGAACGAGCCAGTAAATTGTACGATAAGCTGCGTTTGTTCGTAGAAGATATGCAAGGTTTAGGCGGTGCACTGGATCGCGCTAATCAGAGCTATCAATCGGCGATGAATAAACTGGCGACAGGGCGCGGTAATGCGATACGTCAAGCGGAAAGTTTTAAGCAGCTTGGGGTGGAGATTAAACGTTCGATAGCGAGTGAGTTGGTTGAACAAGCGCAGCGTGAATCGGATCCTGATTTTGCGCCTTTACTAGAAAGACATCCCACTGAGGATAAAGTAAACTAATCGTCCGCAGTTGCAGTTTAGGTGTAAGACTGCCCAAGAGGAATAACAATGACGGATATCAGCGTGCAAACCAATACAACAGTAGACAATCAAGAAACCACCCATTTCGGTTTTACTACCGTCGCCAAAGACGAAAAAGTCACCAAAGTGGCGCAAGTATTTCATTCTGTCGCTGCCAAATACGACATCATGAATGACATGATGTCTGGTGGTATTCATCGCTTATGGAAGCGTTTTACGATTGATTGTGCGGGTGCGCGTCCTGGACAGAAAATTCTTGATCTCGGCGGTGGTACGGGGGATTTAACCGCCAAGTTTTCGCGTATTGTCGGTGAAAAAGGCCATGTGATCTTAGCGGACATTAATAATTCAATGCTCAATGTGGGCCGTGATAAGCTGCGCGATCGAGGCATTGTCGGTAATGTGCACTATGTGCAAGCTAATGCTGAAGAATTGCCGTTTCCCGATAACTACTTTGACTGCATCACGATCAGTTTTTGTTTGCGTAATGTGACCGATAAAGATCAAGCGCTACGCTCGATGTATCGAGTATTAAAACCGGGTGGTCGTTTACTCGTGCTCGAATTCTCTAAACCTGTCCTTGAACCACTCTCCAAAATATACGATGCCTACTCGTTTCATCTGCTGCCGAAAATGGGCCAGTTGATTGCTAATGATGCAGAAAGTTATCGTTATCTGGCTGAATCGATTCGCATGCATCCCGATCAAGAGACGTTAAAAGGCATGATGGAGCGCGCAGGCTTTGAACAAACCACTTACTATAACCTCACTGGCGGTATTGTCGCTTTACACCGTGGTTACAAATTCTAAGGGGTCTTATGCCGTTTCAATCTTTGATCACTGCGGTGATGGAAACCACGCTCAATACCTTAATTGAGGATGATCCACAACTGCACCGTCGACTTACTCGTTTGAAAGGGCAAGTGATACAGCTGCATATTAAAGAGATCGATCAAACCTTTACCTTTGTATTCAGTCAGCAAATTGATGTGCTTGGTGCTTATGAAGCTCAGCCCGATTGCTACTTGTCGTTATCATTGACTATTTTGCCTGAGTTGCGTGAGCAGGCCAATATCACGCAACTGATTAAACAAGACAAACTGGTGTTACAAGGCGATATTCAGCTAGCACAAAAGTTTGCTCAATTATTGACGGATTGTAAGCCCGATCTTGAAGAGTGGTTATCACGTATTACTGGCGATGTGGTCGCTCATACTGTGGTGCAAGGCATTAAGGATGTGCATCAGCAAGTGACCAGCCATTTTGCCAAACAGCAACATTATGTCGCCCAAGTCCTTACTGAAGAGTGGCGTATTGCTCCTCCGCCACTCGAAATCGCGGATTTTTGTGATCAAGTGGATGAAGTAAAAAGCCATGCCGCTCGTTTAGAAGCCAAATTGCATCAGTTACTGGGAAAAGTATGACTCCTGCAGAAGTTAAGCGTTTATATCGCATCATCAAAGTTCAGCTTGAATATGGTTTAGATGAGCTGATCCCACAACACCAATTAAGCAAAGCGCCATTACTGGCACGTAAAATGTTGTTTTGGATTCGTAATCAACATTCCGATAAGCCACTGGGTGAACGGCTGCGCCTTGCGTTACAAGAACTTGGTCCAGTGTGGATTAAATTTGGCCAGATGATGTCAACTCGACGAGATTTATTCCCACCGCATATCGCTGATCAATTGGCGATGTTACAAGACAAAGTTGCTCCGTTTGATGGTGCTTTAGCGCAGCAACATATGGAGCAAGCGCTCGGCGGGCCATTAGATACTTGGTTTGATGAGTTTGATATTGAGCCTTTAGCTTCGGCGTCCATTGCCCAAGTGCATACCGCGAAACTCAAATCTAATGGTCGCGATATTGTCTTGAAAGTGATCCGTCCCGATATTCGCCCCGTTATTGATGCGGATCTAAAACTGATGTACCGCTTAGCGCGTATTATTGCCAAAATGACGCCAGAAGCACGTCGTTTAAAACCGGTTGAAGTGGTACGTGAGTATGAAAAAACCTTACTCGATGAACTGGATCTACGACGAGAAGCCGCCAATGCAATCCAACTGCGTCGTAATTTTGAAAACAGCGAAGAACTGTACGTACCAGAAATCATCACCGATTTTAGCAATAAAACGGTCATGGTCTCTGAACGAATTTATGGTATTCAAGTGTCAGATTTGGCAGGGTTAAAAGCCAACGGTACCAATATGAAACTGTTGGCCGAGCGTGGAGTGACGGTGTTTTTTACCCAAGTATTTCGCGATAGTTTTTTCCATGCGGATATGCATCCGGGTAACGTATTTGTTAATCCTGAACATCCAGAAAATCCGCAATGGATTGGTTTAGATTGCGGGATCGTCGGCACGTTGAATGCTGAAGATAAGCGTTATTTGGCAGAGAATTTTTTAGCATTTTTTAATCGTGATTACCGTAAAGTGGCACAGTTGCATGTTGACTCAGGATGGGTGCCCTACGATACCAATATCGATGAGTTTGAAGTCGCGATTCGCATTGTTTGTGAGCCGATTTTTGCCAAGCCTTTGTGTGAAATATCGTTTGGTCACGTGTTATTGAACCTGTTTAATACCGCCAGACGGTTTGAAATGGAAGTGCAGCCCCAACTGGTATTACTGCAAAAAACGTTGTTGTACGTTGAGGGATTAGGTCGTCAGCTTTATCCGCAATTAGATTTATGGCAGACCGCAAAACCCTTTTTAGAAAAATGGATGCGTAATCAGGTTGGTCCTCAGGCGGTGATTAACGCGGTCAAAGAGAAAGCGCCATTTTGGGCAGAGAAACTCCCAGAGTTACCCGAGCTACTCTATGACAGCTTAAAACAGGGGAAAAACCTCAATCTGCGTATGGAGCAGTTTTATCAAGGCTACTGTACATCGAAGCGGCAGCAATCGACCGGGCAGTTTTTATTTGGTGTTGGCGCCACTTTAGTCGTATGCTCTGCTTTATTATTAACCGACTACCCTTCATTAGCGCTGGGAGCGGTGATGGCGGGTGCAATTAGCTGGTGGTTAAGCTGGCGAGCGTATCGTCGATAACTTGGATTCACTGAAGAATTCATCATTGTGTAACACATAACCCGAGGTAGAGAAAATGGGTGGTATCAGTATTTGGCAACTGCTTATTATTGCGGTGATCGTTGTTTTATTATTTGGCACTAAGAAACTACGTGGCATAGGCAGTGACTTAGGCAGTGCGGTGAAAGGCTTCAAAAAGGCGATGGCTGAAGAAGAAGACCCGACGAAAAAAGATGCCGATTTTGAGCAGAAAAATCTACAGCAGCAGAAAACGGAAAGTACGGCGGAAGCCAAAAAAGACCAAGAGAAGGTGTAAGCTGTGTTTGATATCGGTTTTTGGGAGCTGGTATTGATCTCGGTGGTTGCACTGGTTGTGCTGGGCCCAGAGCGTTTACCTCATGCAATACGCAGTGTGGCTAAGTTTGTTGCTACTGCCAAAGGGATGGCAAATAGCGTCAAAGAAGAGTTAGCCCAAGAGCTAAAAGTGCAGGAACTGCAAGAGCAATTACGTAAAGCTGAGCAAATGGGGATGAAAAATTTATCGCCAGAGCTACAAGAATCGGTCGATACACTAAAAAAAGCAGCACAGGATGTGCAGCGTTCTTATGGTGCTAATGCTGAGAACATTGTCGAGCCAGACTCGGTTTCTGCGCTGAAACCAACAAACCCGACAGCAGACTTAGCTGTGACGAAAAAAACACCCAACAAAGCGCCAGAGTAAGCCGAACGGTTCGGCTTTATAAAAACGGTGATTGAGTTGGCGTAGTATCGCGCCACGACAGCGATAGTCTCTTTCTGTGATGAAACCGTCATCAGCTGATACTGATTACTTGTACTCCATATTAACCGAGGTTGTTATGTCATCCGCTGAACAAACCCAGCCGCTCATCGCCCATTTACTTGAATTACGTGACCGTTTATTACGCAGTATTGCGGCGGTGATCGTCGTTTTTATTGGTTTGATTTATTTTTCAAATACGATTTACGAGTTTGTTTCGCGGCCTTTGGTTGAGCGTTTGCCTGCTGGTGCGACGATGATTGCTACTGATGTCGCTTCGCCATTTTTTACGCCCCTGAAACTGACGTTAATTGTCGCTATCTTTTTATCGGTGCCGTATATCTTGTATCAAGTCTGGGCGTTTGTTGCCCCTGGTTTGTACAAACATGAGCGTCGGTTGATTTTTCCACTGTTGGTTTCCAGTTCTTTGCTGTTTTATTGTGGTGTTGCCTTTGCTTACTTTGTGGTGTTTCCGTTAGTGTTTGGCTTTTTTACTGCTATTTCGCTGGGGGGCGTACAATTTGCTACCGATATCGCTAGTTATTTAGACTTTGTGTTGTCGCTCTTTTTGGCGTTTGGTATTGCGTTTGAGGTTCCCGTGGCGATTATTTTGCTGTGTTGGACTGGCGCGACAACACCGAAAGCGCTTGGTCAAAAGCGGCCCTATATTGTGGTCGCCGCTTTTGTGATTGGCATGCTACTCACGCCACCGGATATTATTTCTCAAACCCTATTAGCCATACCTATGTGCTTGTTATTTGAAGTAGGGCTGTTTTTTGCGCGCTTTTACGGCCAGCGAGAGCCGCGTGAGGCGCAAGAGTAATCGCGATATCGCGATGCCTTGGTCGTCGTTGGTTATAACTTAAATAAGGCTTTAGCATTGTTAGTGGTGAATTGGTCGACGTACTCAGTGCTTAGGCCGCGTAACTCTGCAATTCGCTCTGCGACTAATCGAGTGTACGCTGGCTCATTTCGTTTACCGCGATGCGGCACTGGCGCAAGGTAAGGACAATCGGTTTCTAATACCAGATAGTTCAAATCGAGCGCCGGAATTACTTTATCCATTCCGCCATTTTTAAACGTTGATACTCCCCCTAAACCTAAGTGAAAGCCAAGATCATTGATCGCTTTGGCTTGTTCAACCGTTCCGCCAAAACAATGGAAAACACCGCGTAATTGACCATTTTGCTCTTGCTTGAGTAGGGCTAAGGTTTGATCGATGGAATCACGAGTATGAATGACGACCGGTAAGTTAAGACTTTTTGCCCAGTTCAGTTGGGTAATGAATGCCATCTCTTGTTCGGCTTGATAGGTTTTGTCCCAGTACAAATCAATGCCGATTTCACCTACGGCAATAAACTCGCGTTGCGTAAACCAGTATTCTATCTGCTCGAGCGTTTGTTTGACGTCGGCGTTTACATAGCAAGGATGCAGGCCCATCATCGATCGGCACAAATCAGGGTAAGCCGCTTCGGTAGCGAGCATAGGAGCGATAGAGTCGAGATCGATATTGGGTAACAAAATGTGCTCAATACCTTGTTCAATCGCGCGTTGTATCACTTGCTCGCGATCGTGATCAAATTCACTGGCGTAAACATGGGCATGGGTATCAATCATCGTAATCTCTTTATGGTTAGTGGCTGTTGACGCTTCCGAACTATCGTCTGCGGGATGATATTCGATAAAGAAGCAGTATACGCGAGTGGGCCACGGAGATCATTTTTCGCCTTTTCTTGGATTGATCCTAGCGCCAAGTTATTAGAGTGATATGATTTCACGACTACACGTTCCAATCACGACCGCGGGTGGTCCTATCACTGCTGTGCGGTTCGACAACTAAGGAGAGTCGAGTGTCTGTATCAATCCAAGGTCAGTTCCCTGGCCGTCGTTTACGCCGTTTACGCAAACATGATTTTAGTCGTCGCTTAGTCGCAGAGCACAGTGTCTCGGTGAATGACTTGATCTATCCGATGTTTATCTTAATGGGTAAAGATCGTCGTGAAGCGGTAGAATCGATGCCCGGTGTTGAACGGCTATCTATCGATTTGATGTTAGAAGAAGCGCAATATTTAGCGCAATTAGGAATTCCAGCCATCGCCCTGTTTCCGGTCGTGACTCCAGATGCAAAAAGTCTCGATGCTGCAGAAGCCTATAATCCGGATGGATTAGTGCAGCGTGCAGTCAAATTACTGAAAGCGCATGTCCCTCAAATGGGCGTGATTACCGACGTGGCTTTAGATCCTTTTACCACGCATGGCCAAGATGGAATCATTGATGAAAGTGGCTATGTGCTCAACGAAGCAACGACCGAGGTGTTGATTAAGCAGGCGTTGTCCCATGCTCAAGCCGGCGCGGATGTTGTCGCACCATCAGACATGATGGATGGGCGAATCGGTAAAATTCGTCAAGCACTTGAAGAGGCGGGGCATATTCATACTCAGATCATGGCTTATTCGGCGAAATATGCGTCTTGTTACTATGGACCGTTTCGTGATGCGGTCGGCTCGGCAAGTAATCTCAAAGGGGGCAATAAGAAAAACTATCAGATGGACCCGGCGAATAGCGATGAAGCATTGCATGAAGTCGCGATGGATATTAACGAAGGCGCGGATATGGTGATGGTTAAGCCCGGTATGCCCTATCTTGATGTGGTGCGCCGAGTTAAAAGCGAGTTGCAAGTTCCCACTTTTGCTTATCAAGTATCGGGTGAATATGCGATGCATAAAGCGGCGATCTTAAATGGTTGGCTTAAAGAACGTGAAACCGTTATGGAGTCACTATTGTGCTTTAAGCGTGCTGGAGCCGACGGTATTTTGACCTATTTTGCTAAACAAGTCGCCGAATGGTTAGCCGATGATCACGCTCAAGCGGCGAAGCATTTGCGTCAGAAAACTACCTCAAAATAAAAGCTACCTCACACTCACAATAAAAACCACCCCACAATAAAAGTGGGTTAGATCAACAAATGAGATTTTTTCTCATTTGAGTGTTGACATTAAGATGAGAACGATTATTATTAACCTTGTCTTAGGGGATAAGTCGAGTTCAACAACAGACCTGCTGATTATGTTAGCTTTATCTATTGCTAGCGGATAAGCAGAGGTTATTGGGTAACACAGATTCTTTTTGACACGACATTGCTCACATTGCTTCCAGTGTAATATTTAGCTTTTTGGGGAGTTGATTTTACCATTAGCTTCACCAGCATACGGCTAGGCGACATCTTCGGGTGTCGCTTTTTTTATGCTATGAGTTCGGCAAGTCAATCTGTCATATGAGTAGATTTTACTCAATGACGTCAGCAAGATTGGGTGAGACTGTTGCAATTGTAATCAGCTAATTTCGAGCGGGATCTCAGCGTGAGCAAAAGGACAGCAAGTATCTTTTCCACAATGGATGATCGTTAAAGGATCATTGTTGTCTTTGTCGATCTAGATTAAAACCCTTAAATATCAGTCACTTTTATTTTGATTGGCAGTAGTAAAAAGAGAGTAATGGAGGTGTGGATAAAATCTATGAACAGACTTATCCACAGATGAAGGGTGAGCAGAACCGATCTCGGTGCACGCTTAGGCAACGAGTCAGCTTGATCAGCATGGAAACCAAGCAGCAGTCATGGCATCCTAGGCGCTTATTGTTTCTGATCGGATAGCAAAACTATGGCTCGTATCCCTGATAACCCCCTCATTTTGATCGATGGCTCCTCTTATTTATACCGCGCGTTTCACGCCTATCCAGGCACCATGACCAATGGTGAGATCCCGACCAATGCGGTGTATGGGGTCGTCAATATGTTGCGTGCCATGATGCGTCAATTTGCTTCAGAGCGCATGGCCGTGATTTTCGATGCGAAGGGTAAAACCTTTCGTGATGACATGTACGATCAGTATAAAGCTCATCGCCCTCCGATGCCGGATGACCTAAGGTGTCAAATTGAACCTTTGCATCAGATTATTCGTGCAATGGGTTTACCGCTGATTTCGATTGAAGGTGTGGAAGCGGATGATGTGATCGGCACCTTAGCGGCGCAAGCATCGCAAGCGGGAATGCCAGTGCTGATCAGTACCGGCGATAAAGATATGGCGCAATTAGTCAACGATCATGTCACTTTGATTAACACCATGACCAATGTCGTCATGGATCGCGAAGGGGTGATTGAAAAATTTGGTATTCCGCCTGAGTTGATCATCGATTATCTCGCTTTGATGGGCGATAAAGTCGATAACATTCCTGGCGTCCCCGGTGTGGGTGATAAAACCGCCACCGCCTTGTTACAAGGGATTGGTGGCCTTGAGGCGTTATATGCCAATTTAGATAAAATTGCTGAGTTAGGCTTCCGTGGTTCAAAAACCATGGCGAAGAAGCTGGAAGAAAATCGTGACAATGCTTGGTTATCTTATCAGTTAGCCACGATTAAGCTCGATGTCGAATTGGATCACACGCCGCAGTCTTTATTGAAAACCACTCCCGACTGCGACGCCTTAATTGCGCTGTATGGGAAAATGGCGTTTAAATCTTGGTTAACGGAACTATTAGACGGCGGTAATGGCGTCGTCGAAGCCCGTGAGCCTATCACCCAGCGAGAAGTGGCCTCTGGCCAAGCGCACACGGTGATGAGTGAGCACTCAGCGGTAACGATTGATCGCAGTCAGTACCAAACGATCCTTGATGAACAGAGTTTTGCGATATGGTTAGCCAAGCTCAAACAAGCCGAAGTGTTTGCGTTTGATACGGAAACAGACAGTCTCGATTATATGGTCGCTAATTTGGTGGGTCTCTCGTTCGCCGTGGCAGAAGGAGAGGCGGCGTATGTGCCCGTTGGGCATGACTATCTTGATGCGCCTCAGCAACTGGACCGTGATTGGGTACTGGCGCAGCTAAAACCGTTATTAGAAAATCCTCAATTGGCTAAAGTTGGTCAAAATCTGAAATACGACGCCAGTGTTGTGGCGCGTTATGGGATAACGATGCGTGGCATTGCTCATGATACGATGCTGGCTTCTTATGTCTATAACAGCGTCGGTGGTAAGCAGGATATGGATAGCTTAGCGCTACGCTTTTTACAACATAGCTGCATTTCTTTTGAGCAAGTGGCTGGTAAGGGAAAAAATCAACTGACCTTCAATCAAATCGATCTTGAACAGGCTGCGCCATACGCCGCGGAAGATGCTGATGTGACACTAAGGCTACACCATCGTTTACAAGCCTTGCTTGAGGCGGATGCGCCGCTATTCGGTGTTTATCGTGATATTGAGGTGCCATTAGTGCCGGTGTTATCACGCATGGAGCGTACTGGCGTATTGATTGACGATCAATTACTGGCGATTCAATCTCAAGAAATTGCCCAGCGCTTGGTTGAGCTAGAGCGCAAAGCCTATGAGCTGGCTGATCAAGAATTTAATTTAAGTTCACCAAAGCAATTACAAACGATTTTGTTTGAGCAGATGAAGTTACCTGTGGTGAAAAAAACGCCATCAGGTACCCCATCGACCAACGAAGAAGTGCTGCAAGAATTGGCGTTAGATTATCCGTTACCAGCGGTGATCCTTGAATACCGTGGATTGGCTAAATTAAAGTCGACCTACACAGACAAGCTACCAAAGATGATCAACCCAACGACTGGTAGGGTGCACACTTCTTATCATCAAGCGGTGACGGCGACAGGACGTTTATCATCGACGGATCCTAATTTACAAAATATTCCGATCCGCAATCAAGAAGGACGCCGTATTCGTCAGGCTTTTATTGCGCCATCGGGATGGAAAATCATGGCGGTCGACTATTCACAGATTGAGTTACGAATCATGGCTCATTTGTCTGGCGATCCTGCGTTACTGGACGCTTTCCAGCAAGGCAAGGATATCCATACCGCGACGGCAGCAGAAATCATTGGCGTGAGTATTGATCAGGTAACCAGTGAGCAGCGTCGCCGCGCCAAAGCGGTCAACTTTGGCCTTATTTATGGCATGAGCGCCTTTGGTCTTGCTAAGCAACTCGGTATTCCGCGTTCTGAAGCACAGCATTACATGGACAAATATTTTGAACGTTATCCGGGTGTGCTGCGTTATATGGAAGAGACGCGCAGTATGGCGGCAGAGCAAGGGTATGTGGAAACGCTCTTTGGTCGTCGTTTGCATTTACCTGAAATTCAATCACGGAATGGCATGCGTCGTAAAGCCGCTGAGCGGGCGGCGATCAATGCACCGATGCAAGGCACTGCTGCTGATATCATTAAAAAAGCGATGTTATTAGTGGATAATTGGATCGAGACAGAGGGGCAAGGACGCGTAAAATTGTTAATGCAAGTACACGATGAACTGGTTTTTGAAGTACAAGAGTCAGCTTTATCCGAAATTGAAAGTAAAGTACAAGAATTGATGGAATCTGCTGCCCAACTTAACGTGCCGTTAGTGGCTGATGCTGGCCATGGAAATAACTGGGATGAAGCCCATTAACGTCGATTTAGCATAAAATCAATCAATTATTCTAGCCAGCGTCTTATCGCTGGCTTTTTTTGTGCGCCGAGCATGGCGTTGATCTAGGAGGTGAAAGTCCTCTACGGGCTCAGTCGAGCGGGAACCGTTAGCCTATGCAAGGGTGTTCATCGTGAGGTGAAATCTGAAGGAAGCAAATGGCAAAACGTGGTGATGACGAACAGAAATCTGATAGTAGGCTGTGTCGACTTGGGTAACCTAGCAATAGATAGAATAGCCCAACGACTCGACGAGAAGTGCGATGCAGTAAATCAGGCATGACCACGAGAAAGAACAACGTCTTACCTCGGGAGATCTTATTATCTGTTTCGGACGAAACTAAGCAGCCAGTGATGGATGCTGATGGGTAATAAGGAGTCAGCAGAAGGCATAGTACCTTGAGGAAGTACAACTTAAGGGAAGGCCGGAACTGAATAGGTCAAGAAGCAGTCGCCAGATATTCAAATCAGTGGAGTAACAGTAACGATGCGACCCATCTCTACGTTCCGATTGGTGAAGCCAAAAGTGGAACTGACGGAAACGAAGCGTAACAAGCTGATTTGGCATAGAAAGAAGGACGAGTCTTGATGGACACCACTCGATTACTCGAACAGATGTTCAGTCCGGGTAATTTAAACGCTGCGACCAAACAGGTGAAGCGCAACAAGGGGTGCGGTGGGGTAGATAGACTGACGATCACAGCGACCTTGGAAAAGCTTCGCCAGTTGGATAATGGGCAGCAACTTCGCCAGTCTTTACTGGATGGAAGTTACCAACCGTCTCCCGTTCTGGGTGTAGAAATCCCCAAGCCAAAAGGTGGAGTACGCCAACTGGGTATCCCAACCGTTCAGGATCGCATCGTACAACAAGCGATGGCACAGCTCCTGACACAGTTGTATGAGCCGAAGTTCTCAAAGAGCAGCTTCGGGTTCAGACCAAGAAGGAGTGCTCATCATGCTTTGTCGAAAGCGAGTGAATACATTCGAGAAGGGCGGGGATATGTAGTCGATATAGATCTGGAGAAGTACTTCGATACCGTCAATCACGACAGACTGATGTATCGGCTGTCTCAAGATATCGCGGATAAACGGGTGCTGAAACTGATCAGGAAATATCTACAAAGTGGTCTGATGCGAAATGGAGTGATAGAGCGAAGACAAAGAGGAACCCCACAAGGAGGTCCTCTGTCGCCGCTGCTCTCTAATATCGTATTGGATGAGCTTGATAAAGAGTTAGAACGTAGAGGTCATAAGTTCTGCCGATACGCAGACGATTGCCAAATCTACGTAGGTAGTGAAGCAGCAGCGCAACGGGTGAAAACCTCGGTTACGGAGTTCTTGGAGCAGACGCTTAAATTACGGGTAAACCGTGAGAAAAGTGCGGCGACCAGAGTGAGTGAGCGTAGCTACTTGGGACACCGCTTCAACGATGATGGTGTGATAGGTATCAGTGATGACGCCATGCATCAAATGAAGAAACGAGTGCGACAAGTCACCAAACGAAATAGAGGACGAACGTTCCCGGCAATCATCAAGGAACTATCGACGTATCTACGAGGTTGGCAGAACTACTTTAAACTGGGCTTAAGGCCGTCATCGATGAGTCACCTAGACAGTTGGATAAGACGCCGACTGCGGTGCTACCGTCTAAAACAGAAAAAGCGGAAATACAGCATAGCGATGTGGCTGATTAGTTTAGGAGTCGCCAAACCTAATGCATGGAAAGTCGCAGGTTCAGATAAAGGATGGTGGAAACTCTCACGGACGCCCCAAGTCAATCAGGCTTTACCCAACAAACGGTTGGAAGAGTTGGGGTTATACTCATTGTTGGAAGGGTATGAAACATTGAAAATCTATTCGGAACCGCCGTATGCGATCCACGCTTGTACGGTGGTGTGAGAGGACGGCGGGAGTGATCCCGCCTCCTACTCGATTAATCGAAAAAAATTGAGTGATTTTCAAGTATTTATGTATTTTAATAAAATTTTAATGAAAAAAAACTACAAAAACTATTTTCATTTATGACCAGTTGCTGTAGATTTAATTCCGTAGGGTACAGAGGGCTTTGTTGCTTAAATCGATGGAACTAAATCAAGAAGCTACGATCTGATCGGCTACATCCATTAATCGTCGTAGCCTAATGCCTAAACCTCGTTACAAAACAACCAACTGGAAGCAGTACAATAAAGCCTTAATTAATCGTGGTTCACTGACCTTTTGGGTTGATGAGGAAGCGATAGCTGAGTGGAAGCAAAGCAAACAAGGCAAGCGTGGTAGACCACGCCAATTCAGTGATTTAGCCATTACGACTGCATTAATGGTGAAACGAGTATTCTCTATGCCATTGAGAGCGCTGCAAGGATTTATAGACTCAGTATTTAAACTGGCTAATATCCCGCTATTTTGTCCGCATTACACCTGCATAAGTCGTCGAGCTAAGGAAGTTGATGTTTCATTTAAAACTAAAACCAGAGGAGCGATACAACATCTAGCCATTGATTCCACTGGTCTCAAGGTTTATGGCGAAGGTGAATGGAAGGTTAAGAAGCATGGTACTGACGGGAAGCGTAGAGTTTGGCGTAAACTGCATATTGCAGTAGATGCCAGCACTCACGAAATAGTCGCAGCAGAACTGAGTTTCTCTAACGTAACCGATGCTGAAGTGCTTCCCAACTTACTTAAGCAGACACGTCGTAAAATCATTGAAGTATCAGGTGATGGAGCTTATGACACAAGAAGCTGCCATGAAGCTATACGAATCAAGCGAGCAGTTCCGCTCATCCCGCCACGAGAAGGGGCAGCTTTCTGGGAGCAAGGACATCCTCGCAATTTGGCGGTAGGTTGTCAGAAGCTCTACGGCTCAAACAAAAAGTGGAAAAAGCGGTATGGTTATCATAAGCGCTCTCTATCAGAGACAGCCATGCATCGAGTGAAACAGTTGTTAGGTGGGAAATTAAGCCTAAGAAATTACAACGCTCAGGTTGGCGAGACTTACGCAATGATCAAAGCGCTGAACAAGCTTACGGGGCTAGGTATGCCTGAAACTCAGTATGTTGTTTAAAAATGAAGCATTATGGGCTGGTATGCCTTTTCTCTGAATTAAGCAACAAAGCCGGTACAGAGGTAAGATGTTCTATCTTTCAGACCTTTTGTTTCACGTTATTGGATTAGGCTGATTCAGCCGCCCCAGTCGATTATTGACTGGGGCGTTTTTTATTGTGCGCTTCCCATCTTTTTATCTAGCGTATCATCGATCTTCGTGGCTGAAATCTGGTCGATGATTTCGGCTAAGTGGCCCGTCAATGTAAAGCTGATTGACGATGGTTTTTGATCAATATTGTCATTAAACGTCATTCACACTTTCGATTCTTTTTAGCGAAAAATCAAGTCTATAGGATGGTGGTTTTTTTGATTTAATTTATTGATTAATAAATTAAAAATGGCGATATGTTTTGTGGTGTTGAAGCAAGATTGTCGGTGGTAGCGTCTTGTAATTTTTGCGGGATTGAGGAATGCTAGCGCTATAACAATAATGACTTCCTATTTCTCTCCCGTTGCCCCACCAGGATGGTGGGGATTTTTATTGCTTGGAGATAAATCAACAAACGAATGATGACTAAGCGACAGGTGGCTCGTCGGTTGATAACGGTTGCTCGGTACGACGCAATACTTCTGGCATAAACCAACTATCGAGTTTACTGCGTAAGGTATCAACCCCTAAACCGTTTAGCGACGAGTACACATCGACACTGACATCACCACCGAACGATAATGACTCTTCTCTGATCTTGTTGAGCTGGGCTTTACGGGCACCACTTTTCAATTTGTCCGCTTTCGTCAGTAGCACTTGCACCGGAATGGCACATTCAACCGCCCACAAGACCAATTGCTGGTCGAGATCTTTCATTGGATGGCGGATATCCATTAACACCACCAAGCCTTTTAGGCTAGAGCGCTGTTGCAGATACTCACCCAGTGATTTTTGCCACTTCTTTTTCATTTCTAATGGTACTTGTGCAAAGCCATAACCCGGTAAATCAACGATATGGCAACCATCGGTGACTTTAAATAGATTAATTAACTGAGTTCTTCCAGGGGTTTTACTGGTTTTCGCCAAGCTTTTTTGGTTGGTTAAGCGATTGAGAGCGCTTGATTTGCCAGCATTTGAACGTCCGGCAAACGCAATTTCGATACCGTCATCGGCGGGAAGATGGCGAATGTCTGGCGCACTGGTAATGAAATGCGTGTTTTGATAGTGAATTTTTACGCTCAATGTTAACTCCATCTCGACTTTGCGTAGTCGATTGATTGCTTTTATAAAAACTTAGTCGAAGAATCGTACTCGGTACAAGACCGATGATTGTACCATGAGTGCTTGGGTAAGCTGGACAATTATCAACAAGCGGATGGGAAGAAAGTCATCCGCTCGTCTTAAATTACGTTTTAGTTTTTTATATTAATGAGTTACCTCGCCAAGGATGTTGTCTTCTTCGCTGGGCGATGAAGAGCCGTTGTTGATTTTTAGGTTAAGCATGGCGCATCGCTTATTCGCGGCGGTCGGGCCTTTTTGTCGTGTGATGAATGGATTGATGATCTTTTTACAATAATTGCTCTGTTTTTGAACAAAGAGGCTCCACACTATCGCCAGTTTCTGGTATGTTGCGCATCCCCCAATCAGGAGGCGACAATGCATACTTGTCCTTTGTGCCACAGCGTTCAAACCCACGCTTATTTTGCCGATAATCATCGTGCTTATAGAGAGTGTTCGGTTTGTCGATTGGTCTTTGTGCCTCCGGTTGATCGATTGAGCGCTGAACGTGAGAAAAGTTTCTACGATTTGCACGACAATAATCCCAACGATCTGGGCTATCGCCGTTTTTTATCGCGTCTTTCTCAGCCAATGCTTGAGAGACTTGATCCTCAATCGAAGGGATTGGATTTTGGCTGTGGCCCAGGCCCGACCTTGTCGGTCATGCTTGAAGAAGCTGGACACGACGTCGCATTGTATGACTTCTTTTATTATCGACAGCAAGAAGTCCTACAAAGGGACTATGATTTTATGACTGCCAGTGAAGTGATTGAGCATTTACATGATCCTCACCGTATTTGGCAGCAATGGCTGAATTTAGTTAAGCCAGGAGGCTGGATTGGTATCATGACCAAACTAGTGAAAAACGTGGATGCGTTTGCTGGATGGCACTATAAAAATGATCTTACTCATGTGAGTTTTTTTAGTCGTGATACCTTTCAGTTTCTGGCCGAGCGGGATAAGCTCGAACTTGAATTTATCGGAAATGATGTAATTTTACTGAGGAAACCCCAGTAATGTCTCGTACAAAGAAAGCAAAAACCGGCTTTAACGGTGAACTGATTGTTGCTCGTAAACGTAATCGTAGTGAGGCTGATGTAGAAAGCCGTGAGCGCAAAAAATTGAAAAAACGCAAAGGACTGAAAAGTGGTAGTCGCCATTCCGATGGCGGTGAGCAAAGTCAACGTACTGCTGAGCAAGCTCGCGATCCGCGCTTGGGAAGCAAGAAAAAAATTCCATTGATCGTGGAAACGGGTAAAAAAGCCAGTAAGCAGCAGCGCCGTTTAGATGCTGAACAAGAGTTAGCGATGCTGGAAAATGATGCTCAGTTGAACGTTTTGCTCGATAGAATTGATAGTGGTGAAAATCTGGGTGCGGGTTTACAAAAATACGTCGACGAAAAACTCGATCGCATCGAAGTATTGATGAAGCAACTTGGGTTGTTCGATGATGCTGCTGATCAAGACGATGAGCTTGAAGATGATTTTTCTATCCCACAAGCTACTCAATCTAAGGTACGTAAAGTTCAATCCGATGATGAGTTGTTGGCGCAATTTGAAAATCTAGATGTGGATGGATACAAACAGTAGGGCAATGGTATGAATACGCTTTTGTTGGTGATGGTTGGTGGACTGATCATTCTTGGTTTGGCAAGCTATGCCGTTTACTTGTTATTGCAAGTGAAAAAACAAACTCAGTTACAGCAGCAACATCAAACACTGGCAATAGAAAAACGTAACGCCAATATTTTTGATAGTGTGAATACACTCTGTTTGGCCGGTATTCAAGGTCAGTGTGATTTATCAGAAATCGCCATTCGAGTTTACTGCATTATGGATTATGTGCAGGGTGAACAACGGGTAGACTTTGATCGTGACTATCCAGCCACCGCTGAGCTGTACCACATTGTTAAAGATATGCCTCGTGGCGACGCTCGACAAGCGATGCCAAAGCAAGAAAGAATGCGCCATAACCTGACGCGTCAGAAAGCAGAAGTGCGTCTTAATGATGCGATTGTTGTTGAGCTAAAAGCCTTACAACAGCGTATTCGGCCGTTGAATCAACAAATTCCTATTCAATTCGTTTAATCTATTCATCCGGTTTTCAGTGAATGCTTTCGATGGTGTACGCTTGTCGCGTTATACCTCGAAAGCCGTTGCAATGCCAACACGCAGACGAGTCTGATTGCCCTTGTTTAACGGGTAATAAGAAGTGATCCGGCTAGCAATTTAGACTATTTTATCGGTAAATCTTCTTTTGCTGCCCGACGCTATGTCTCTGGTGTGGCAAAATAATCAGTCCACGTTCAATAACGGAAGAGTCACTATGTTGTCGCCAGTCGTACCCAGTCAGCAGATTGTTTGGGATCAAACCATTTTAGACAAGTACAACTACTCGGGGCCGCGTTACACTTCCTATCCAACCGCGGTGGAATTTCACGAAGCGTTCACGATTGCCGAATTTGATATGGCTTGTGCGCGTTATCCACAGCGACCGGTATCCCTGTATATCCATATTCCTTTTTGTCACAAGCTTTGCTACTACTGTGGCTGCAACAAAATCATCACTCGCCATTCACATAAAGCGGATGAGTATTTAGATGTTCTGGAACACGAAATTCGTCAACGCGCACCATTGCTGCTTTCGCGTCCAGTGACTCAATTGCATTTTGGTGGTGGTACACCGACGTTTTTAACCAACGCTCAAATGAGTCGTTTAATGACGTTATTACGGGCGGAGTTTAATTTTCAGCCCGATGCGGAGATCAGCATTGAAGTCGATCCGCGTGAGATTGAACTCTCGGTACTCGATCATTTGCGGAGTGAAGGTTTTAATCGCATCAGTATCGGAGTGCAGGATTTTGATAAACAAGTTCAGCAGTACGTTAATCGTGAACAAGATGAACAGTTTATTGTTGATTTAGTAGCGCGCGCCAAGCAACTGGGTTTTCGTTCGACCAATCTAGATTTAATTTATGGTTTACCCAAGCAGACGGTCGCCAGTTTCCATGCCACTTTACAACAAGTGATTGAGATGCGTCCGGGGCGTTTGTCAGTGTTTAACTATGCGCATATGCCTGAGTTGTTTGCCGCACAGCGTAAAATCAAATCTGACTTTTTGCCCTCGATAGAGGAAAAAATGGCCATCTTACAAGATACCATTAGCACCTTAACGGGAGCGGGGTATCAGTTTATTGGCATGGACCATTTTGCGTTACCCGATGACGAGTTAGCGGTGGCGCAGCGTAACGGTGTTTTACATCGCAACTTCCAAGGTTATACCACGCAGGGCGATTGTGATTTACTGGGATTTGGTGTTTCCGCTATTTCGATGGTCGGCGATGTGTATGCCCAAAATCAAAAAGATCTGAAACGCTATTATCAGCAAGTGGATGAGATGCGTCACGCGCTATGGAAAGGGGTGTCATTAGACAGTGATGATCTGCTACGCCGTGAAGTCATTAAACAACTTATTTGTAATTTTCAGTTGGATAAACAGGCAATAGAACAGCATTTTAAGCTGCGTTTTAATGACTATTTCCAACAAGACCTCGCGTTATTGCAAACCTTTATTGATGATCAATTGGTTGAAGTGGATTCTCGTTTTATCCGCGTCACCTTACGTGGCAGATTATTGATCCGCAATATTTGCATGTGTTTTGACAAGTATTTACGTCAGCGCGCCCGTCAGCAGCAGTTTTCTCGGGTTATCTAATCTCACGTATCATACCTGATATCGTGATCGCTCACGACGATTGGGAAGAGCATAAGAAGAGTATAAAAAGCGGTCCATCGTACAGAGGGACCGCTTTTTCCATTAATCGGTGGTGAGTAAGGATAAGGCTTTACGACTGACATCGTGTGCCGCTTGCGGGCGATCTTGCTGCTCTAATGCTTGAGCTAAACAGGCGTAATCTTCAATATTCACTCGAAGTGATAAAGCCTGTTCAAGGTGCTGTTGCGATTGTGCCCACTGTTTCTCGTCGAGCAGAATTTGGCCTAGCGCGCTGTGGGCTTCGGCATTATTTTTATCGCGACGTAGCTTGTCTTGCAGTAAGGCGATAAGTGGCTGTTTATCTTTTAGCGTTAACTTAGGCAGAAAGCGATATAACTCAGTCGTAGGCTGCTTATTTAGCCACTCTTTGAGTAATTTAAACGCCGCTAGGTCGGCTTGACGCTGTAATAACTGTTCAATCACTTCAACCATTAAACGGGTTTCGTTTTTAAGGGTTTTGGGTAGCGATTGCCAATAGGTCAGTAATCCTTCGCTACCACCTTGAGTTGCCACAATGCTGAGCATTGCTTGTTGAGCTTGTAAGGTCAGCGCATCGGCCTGTGATGGGGTGAGTAATTGAGCTTTAGTCAATTTTGGAATTAAGGCCAGGAGAGGTTGCCATTGCTCTAAGGCGAGATAAGCTTGTTTTAATCGCTTTAAAACCAAAATATTATCAGGATAAGCCTGCGCTAACGGGGTCAGAATATCAACCGCTGCCTGCCATGCTTGGTCGCTCAATAACTGTTTGGCGCGAGTCAATTCAACCGCTAGGGTGGCATTCGGTTGTTTAGCGGCTAACGTCAAATAGTCGTCTCGTTTACGTTGATCGCCTTGTTCGTGAGCCGCTTCTGCCGCGGCTAAATAACAGAGTAGCGGCATATCATGATGATTCGCCCAGCGAGTGACTTTTTTCTCGGCTTGTTTCCAATCCCCTTCAAGTAGCTTAATCATGCCTTCATCGGTGTAACGGCGGGAACGGCGTTGCTTACGAATCGTAAACCAGTTCCATGTGCTGCTACTGGCACGAAGGATTTTTTTTATCAGATATTCCAGGAAAAATAGTCCCGCCAGTAAAGCGACCATCATGATGATCAGTGTGGTGACGCTCATTTCGATACTGGTGTTGGCGATGGAGATCAAAACATAGCCTTGTTGGCCGGCGTATTGGGTTCCCACAAATAAACCAAGGCCGAGTACAACCAGTAAAAACAGTAAACGAATCATTGTTGTCCCTCCGTCATTATTGGTGCTACAGAGCGACGTAACCGTTCACGAATCACATCAGCGAGTGGCTGTTGAGCTGTGAGCTGAGGTGTATCAAGCTGAATGTGTTGTTCGGCCAGTTGCTCAAGGCTATGAGTAAAGGCTTTGACCTGCTGATCGTATCGATTGAAATAATCGTTTGACCATTCTAGGGCCATACTGAGGGAGAGCATGTAAATGTCTTGTTGTTCGCTATAGACGGCTTTAATCGCAGTATCTAATTTGGCTTTAAGGTTTTCACGAAGGTAAAGATGTTGCTGTGGTGATAATAGCGGTATCGCTTGTCCATCTCTTACGCGAAAGGTAATAAAATTATCGGCAAAGGCTTGCAAAGAAGTACGGAGATTGGTTTTCCAATCAGCAATATCCTCTGAAACGGTTGGTTGGGTAGGTTGAGCTTCCTCTGGCAATAGTGCATTGGCGAGCGGTAGTTGGTCGATACGCTGCTGCAGACTCATCAAGCGCAGCACTAAGCCATCTCTATCGATGATCGGCATCGCTTGTAACTGAGCGATATCATGGCGTAGTGCGCGACGCAGTGAAGTTAAGCTTGGATCATTGAGCTCAGCAACACGTAAATCGGCTTCTTGGACTAATTGAGTTGCGGTCTCGATATCACGCTCTAAATACAGTTTACGTCCCGCGAGTTTGACTAAGTAATCCGCTTCTGCCAATAGCCAGTCATTGGGGCGTCGACCTTGAATTTCAGCAAGTGCGAGATGCAAGCTATCGACGCTCTGTTTTTGCTGATTAAGCAACAGTTCAGCTTGAGTCGCTATATCACGAGTAGCGGTAATCGCTTGTTCTTTCGCTTCGCCAAGCTGAGTATTGATGGTGCTGCGAGCTTGATTGAGTTCTGCTCGTAGCGCGCCTATTTGCGCTTGATGGTCGGCACGCTGCTGCTGCATATGTAAAGTGAGGCCGCCACTAAACAACACCGTTAACACAATCGCAATGCTGGCGAGTTTACTGCCACCGCTTACCGAACTACTGACGGAGGTGGTCGTTGGCGGATTGACGGTTTTCGGCGAATTGGCATGGCTTGTTGAGTCTGCCTTACGCTCGGTTTGTTTGGTTTTTGCCTGGTCACTCTTATCGACCGGATCGCCGGATTGAGGTGAAGTTTGCTGCGGTTTTTGTGGAGAGGGTTGGTTATTATCTGTCATGGCTAAATCCTGGGTTAAGGCTAAACAGCCGCCACTAAATCGCGGTTTGCCGCACTTCCTGTTATCACTGTATGCTGAAACCCCAATTCTCGTGCTTGTTCAGCGATACGTTGACTGGGGATCAATAAGCGTAATGTTCTCGTCCAAGCTTGAGCTTTGCGAGGCAGTTGTGAACAAAAAAACGCCAGCTGCTCACCGCTGGTAATGATTAAGGTATCGACGTTGGCTGCTTGCCAACGTGCTAACGCCGTTTCACCGTCAAAAGGCAAGGGGCGTCGCTGATACATTTCACGGTAGTCAACGTTGGCTCCTCGTTGCTGCAGTGTTTGGTAAATTAACTCTCGCCCGCCATTACCACGCCAGATGACCACTCGTTTTCCGGCTACCGATTGTAGCGCTGGCAACGCCAAAAGATGTTCACTATCACTGATCTCGGGGTAGTGTACGAGTTGTTGGCTGGCTTTGCTTAAAACCTGTGCGGTTTTTTGACCAATGGCAACATAAATCGCACTGGTTGGCCACGAGAGTCGCTCCGCTTGGAGCGTGTGTTTAACCCAACTAACCGCATGTTGGCTGGCGACAACAATCACCTCATAGCTGGAGAGTTCTGAGCGGAGTAAGGCTAAGTCCATTCCGGCGTCGATACGGATTAATGGATGATGCAGTGCGTGATGTCCATGTTGCTGGAGTAATTGGCACAGTGCTTCGCCTTGTGGCTCTGGGCGAGTGACCAAGATCGCCATGGTTTACTCGTGATCAGCGTAGAGTTTATTGAGGATATCACGCGCACCTTGGTCAAGCAGTTGCTGGGCTAATTCAACGCCTAGGCGTTCGGCTTGTTGGCGTGGGCCTCGAATCTCACCACGGATGATCCGTGAGCCATCTGGCTCGCCAACCAAAGCACGTAACCAGATCTGCTCACCGTCTAATTCGGTGTAACTACCGATAGGCACTTGGCAGCCACCTTGTAAGGTCAGGTTCATTGCTCGTTCGCAGATCACGCGATCATAAGTATCGGCATGATTTAAGGGTTCGAGTAAGGTGAGGAGACGTTGGTCATCTAAGCGACACTCAATACCGACAGCGCCTTGACCGACCGCTGGGAGCGATTGTTCTGGAGATATAAAGCTGGCGATGCGCTGTTCCAGTTTCAAGCGTTTTAATCCTGCCGCGGCAAGGACAATGGCATCAAACTCCCCAGCATCCAATTTTGCTAGGCGCGTTCCTACATTGCCGCGTAATTCTTTAATGATAATATCAGGGCGCGCTGCTTTAATTTGGCATTGGCGGCGGAGACTGCAAGTACCGACAATGGCACCATGAGGCAGCGCTTCAAGGGAGTGGTAGGTATTAGAGACAAAAGCATCACGGGGATCTTCACGTTCGCAAATCGTGACTAATCCTAATCCGTCTGGAAAATCTACCGGCACATCTTTCATCGAATGGACGGCTAAATCGGCGCGTCCTTCCAGCATCGCGACTTCCAATTCTTTCACAAACAGGCCTTTTCCGCCGACTTTGGCGAGAGGCGTATCCAATAGCACATCACCACGAGTAACCATAGTCACCAGCTCTACCGCTAAGTGTGGATGAGCAGCTTGTAAGGCATCTTTTACAAAATGTGCTTGCCATAAAGCGAGCGGGCTTTGCCGAGTGGCAATACGAATTGGAGGCGTGGAAGTCATGATAATCCCGATAAACAGTCAACAATACTGACATCCTAACATTGTGCGCAGGAAAGTTTTAATACTAGATGGCGATGAAGCTCATTTGTGACTAAATTGATGATTTTTAGTGAAAATAGTGTGATGAGCTTCTCGTTGGTATCCCCCTAAACCGCTCTTCGCTTGACGAAGTAAGCCAGCAAGTTGAGTGGTGTTTGTGGCGATATCGAGTAAAATAGACAGTAAATGAGCAGTACTGCCGCGTTTGTGTTTTAGAGTCGTCATTTGCTCAATCAATTACGACTTTAGTATGATAGAGAGTGCAGATGACTTTACCCAGCGGATTTAAAGTGTTAAATTGATCACGTTTTGTTTAGTCTGTCGTACAAAACATATCCAAAGCGGGCGTTAATGTTTCAACCAAGGAACCAACCTTGCAGGCTTACACAAAAACCTTAATTCAGCGATTAGATAATCTTAACCGGCAACGCACTGAGCGTGCGCTGGCGCTTATGGATTTACAAGGTCAGCGTGTTTTTCATCTGATCCCCGCTTTGCTGCACTACAACCATCCTTTGATCCCCGGCTATTTTGAACAGCAAGTGCCACACGGTATTGAGTGTTTTAGCCTAGATCCGATTCAGCAACAATTAATCGATGATACGCAATTGGCTTTAGGAGAAACGCTGCCGGTTCCTAGTCAGCTGAGTATTTTAGGTTTATACACGATGGGAAGCACGTCATCGATTGGCCAAAGTACCTCAAGTGATTTAGATATTTGGGTATGTGTGGCGGCCAGTATGAGCTGCGAACAGCGTGAACGCTTAAGCAATAAATGTTTGCTGATCACCGATTGGGCAAAAAGCCAAGGTGTCGAAGCCAATTTCTTTATTATGGATGAACAACGTTTTCGTCATAATCAATCGGATCAAATGACCGGTGAGAACTGCGGTTCTTCTCAACACCTTTTGTTGTTGGATGAGTTCTATCGTTCTGCGGTTCGCTTGGCCGGTAAGCGCTTATTGTGGCAAATCGTACCGCCTGAAATGGAAGAGTGCTACGATGAATACGTCAATGTGTTGTGTGCTAATCACTACATTGATTGCAGTGAATGGATTGATTTTGGACGCCTAAATCGAATTCCTGCCGAAGAGTATTTTGGTGCCAATTTATGGCAATTGTATAAAAGTATTGACTCGCCTTATAAATCGGTCTTAAAAGCGACCTTATTAGAAGCTTACTCTTGGGAATATCCCCATACTCAATTACTCAGCATTGATACTAAACGACGCTTTTTTGCCCATGAGCCCGATCTCTATGGGATGGACGCGTACTATTTGATGCTGAAAAAAGTCACTCGCTACTTAGAGCGAATTGGTGACTATTCACGACTCGATTTAGTTCGCCGCTGTTTTTATCTTAAAACCCATGAGAAATTATCGCGAGATCCAAGCGCGGGGTCAGTTGCGTGGCGGCGTGAAGCCTTAACTGAAATGGTTCAAGATTGGCAGTGGGATGCAGCAACAATTGAGCAGCTAGATAACCGCCGTCATTGGAAAGTAGAGCAAGTAAAAACTGTTCATCATGCTTTATTGGATGCGTTAATGCTCAGTTATCGTAACTTGATTCAATTTGCGCGTCGGCATGACATCACTTCGGCGATCAGCCCTCAAGACATTTCTATTCTCGCGCGTAAATTGTATGCCGCGTTTGAAGTGCTGCCCGGCAAAGTGACGCTGCTTAATCCACAAATCTCCCCAGATTTGCATGAACCGGATCTGACTTTTATTGAAGTTCGTCCGGGACGAAGCAACCCTCCAGGGTGGTATTTGTATAAGCAGCCGCCACGGGCAGAGCGCATGATCGGTCAGCGCTGTTTAGATCATCACGAATATTTAAGTAAACTTGTCGCGTGGGCCTTCTTTAATGGCTTAATCACCGAATCGACGCATTTACATTCTATTGTGCGTGATGCGCATCTCGACCTCGATAAGTTTTATCAAATGGTCAGTGATCTAAGAAATACCTTCTCGTTACATAAACGTCGCCCGACGATGGCCGCGCTCGCTAGCCCTTGCGAAATCAGCCAACTGGCGATGTTCATTAATTTTGAAAATGATCCAACTACCCAACTCACGGGCAAATCGCTTAAGGTTGACGTTAAGCGTTTGGACATTTTTAGTTTTTCTGAGCAGCAGCAATGCCTAGTCGGCAGTGTTGATCTGGTGTATCGCAATTCTTGGCAAGAAGTGCGTACCCTGCACTTTAAAGGCGAAACTGCGATATTGGATGCGCTGAAAACGGTATTAGGTAAGATGCACCAAGATGCGATTCCTCCTGAGTCGGTGGATGTATTTTGCTACAGCAAACATTTGCGTGGCGTGATGCGTAATTTGATTTATCAATTGCTTGCAGAGTGTATTGATTTGCGTTTGAAGCCTGTTGAGCAAGAGAAGCGGCGTCGGTTTAAAGCGATGCGGATTGGCAAACAGATGTATGGCCTGTTTTTTGAGCGACGAGGGGTCTCGGTACAACGCTTAGAAAATTCCGTCGATTTTTATCGCAGCATTTCGAGTAATAAACTCAAAGGCTCCCCATTACTGATGTTGGATCGCGAGCAAGATTATCAACTGCCGGATGTGGTTGATGGTTTTGCCAGTGAAGGTTTAGTGCAGTTCTTTTTTGAGGATACTGAGCAGGGCTTTAACATTTACGTGCTCGATGAAGCGAATCGGATCGAGGTGTATCATCAGTGTAGCGGTGAAAAAGATGAGATGATCACCAGTGTTAACAGCTTCTATACGTCAGTAAAAGATGATAATCAGATTGCTGCTAAATTAATTAACTTTAATCTGCCCCAGTATTACCAAATTATTCATCCTGAGGAAGGAGAGAGCTACGTGGTGCCTTATCGTAATGATTCCTCGGTTTATTCTCGCCCTTCAAAAGTGATCAATGCCTAAGGTCAACAGACCCTAGTGGCGTGATGCCTGATTTAGGCTGTTTCCTCTCTGCCATTTTACATCGTTTGAGTTTATCGCAGCCTGTGATTGATTCTCGACGGCTATCGAACCACCTCATTTTGGTGAGGTATGGTGTTTTGATATGCCACCAGCCAGCCGACAGCTTGGCTGCGTTGCGCGAAATATTCGATGATGATTCCCCCCTTATTTGTCTGATGTATTCGAATTAACTGCCAACCCGTGGATAAAATTCAGCGTCGTTCATCCTGTCTATGCTATTGCTTTTCCTGATTGTGGTGCGATTATAGAGAGCATTGAGTCAATAATTACGATATGCACAATGAAAAAAACTATAACAGCCCTATTTTTGTTATCTGCTCTTGCGTTAGCAGGGTGTGGACAAACGGGTCCGCTATATCCGCCTGATCGTGCTCAACCGAGTGAACAGAATCAGTAAATTCAAGACATTAGATTAAGGGACATTATTTTGGATTACTTTAATTATCAGGAAGATGGTCAGCTTTGGGCAGAAAACGTCTCTCTCGCGCAGTTAGCTGAGCAATTCGGCACCCCGTTATACGTTTATTCAAGAGCCACGCTTGAGCGCCATTGGCATGCCTTTGATCAATCCGTTGGCGCACACCCACATTTAGTCTGCTATGCGGTGAAAGCCAATTCTAATTTAGGCGTGTTAAATACGTTAGCTCGTTTGGGATCAGGGTTTGACATTGTCTCTGGTGGCGAATTAGAGCGTGTACTGGCTGCGGGAGGTAACCCAAGTAAAGTGGTTTTTTCTGGAGTAGGAAAAACGGCGGCTGAGATGAAACGTGCACTGACATTGCAGATTAAGTGCTTTAATGTTGAGTCGGAACCTGAGCTACTGTTATTAAATCAAGTGGCGGGTGAGCTTGGCGTGACAGCGCCGGTCTCGTTGCGGATCAATCCAGATGTCGATGCGCATACTCATCCCTATATTTCGACAGGCCTGCGCGATAATAAATTTGGCATTGCCTTTGAACGTGCGCCAGAAGTGTATCGTCTGGCTAACAGTCTGGAGCACATCAATGTGCGCGGTATTGATTGCCATATTGGATCTCAATTGACGGCGCTCGAGCCATTCATTGATGCTACCGATCGTCTACTGGCGTTGATTGACCAATTGCACGCCGAAGGGATCGCCATCGCGCATTTGGATGTCGGTGGTGGTCTGGGTGTTGTCTATCGTGATGAGCGTCCACCTCAGCCGGGAGATTACGCGAAAGCCCTGTTGGCTCGTTTGCACAATCATCCACATTTAGAGCTGATTTTTGAACCAGGTCGTGCCATTGCTGCCAATGCTGGGGTGTTATTAACGCGAGTTGAGTTCTTAAAACACACTGAGCATAAAAACTTTGCGATTATTGATGCGGCAATGAACGATTTGATGCGTCCAGCGTTGTATCAAGCTTGGCAGGATATTGTGCCAGTCGCGCCGCGTGCCGGTGAAGCCGTGACTTATGACTTGGTTGGCCCGGTGTGTGAAACGGGCGACTTCTTAGGTAAAGATCGCGCGTTGGTGCTAGAGCAAGGCGATTTGTTGGCAGTTCGTTCTGCGGGCGCGTATGGTTTTGTGATGTCATCCAACTACAATACTCGGACCCGAGCGGCAGAAGTGATGGTGGATGGCGATAAGATTCATCTTGTTCGTCAACGTGAAGCGCTAGCGAGTCTTTGGGCGTTAGAAACTATTTTGCCGGAGTAAAGTGACCATTTATGCATTTCCATTTTTCTAAAATGCACGGTTTGGGCAATGATTTTATGGTCGTTGATTGTATTACCCAAAACGTGTTCTTTTCTCCGGAGCTGATTCGCCGTTTAGCCAATCGTCATACTGGGGTCGGTTTTGATCAGCTCTTGGTGGTTGAAGCGCCGTATGATCCAGAAACCGATTTTCACTATCGGATTTTTAATGCTGATGGCAGTGAAGTGGAGCAGTGTGGCAATGGCGCACGCTGCTTTGCGCGCTTTGTGCGCATGAAAGGCTTAACCAATAAGTACAGCCTGAGTGTCAGCACCAAAAAAGGCAAAATCATTCTGAGCATTGAAGAGGATGATCAGGTGTGCGTGAACATGGGCGTCCCTGAATTCGAACCGAGTAAAATTCCGTTTCGCGCTAAGCAAGCGGAAAAAACGTACATTATGCGCGTCGATGAACAGACGCTATTTTGTGGCGCCGTCAGTATGGGTAATCCCCATGTGGTGACCGTGGTAGAGGATATCGCTACCGCTGAGGTTGAACGAATCGGTCCTTTATTAGAGTCGCATGAACGTTTCCCTGAGCGTGTTAATGCTGGCTTTATGCAGGTTGTCAATCGTCAGCAAATTAATCTGCGGGTTTACGAACGTGGTGCTGGTGAAACTCAGGCCTGCGGTAGCGGTGCTTGTGCCGCTGTTGCGGTCGGCATTTTACAAGATTTGTTGGATGATACCGTTACGGTTAATTTGCCCGGTGGTCGTTTGGAGATCAGTTGGCAAGGCCCAGGGCAGCCTTTGTATATGACAGGACCGGCAACTCACGTGTTTGATGGTCAACTCTCTTGCTAAAGTAAGGATGTGTTTTGTTACAACCACAGGTAGAGGCTCTGACCGCAGAGGTCGTGGCCGAATATTTAACCGATCATCCCGATTTTTTCCAGCACCGGTCTCAATTGGTGGAACGCTTGTCCCTGCCACATCCACAGGCAGGGGCCGTTTCTCTGGTTCATGTTCAAATGGCCCGTCAACGGCAGCGGATTGAAGAGTTGGAAGAAGAGATCACCGCTTTAATGTCTCTTGCCGCCAATAATGATCGCACTTTCCATGAATTTATGGATTTACAAGAACAGTTATTAAAGTGTTCGAGTTTACCTGCCGTATGTCGAGCGATTGAAGCGACCGCGCAGCGACTTGGGCTAATGGCTTATCTGCGCTTAGTTGATACAACGCTGGCGGAATACCGCATCAACCAAGAGTCGTTGCAGCGTTTCTCAACCAATCATTTTAATGGCAAACAAGCCTATTTAGGTCGATTACGGCAAGCCGATCGCGGGTTATTATTTGGCGATCAGTGCGCGGCACCCGAAATGGGCTCTTATGTCGTATTGCCTCTTGGTCAGAATGCCGCACAAGGGATTCTGGCCTTTTCCAGCCCCGATGGTGGCCATTTTCAACCTTGCATGGATACGCTTTTTTTACGTCATTTGGCGCTGTTGCTGAGCCACTTGATCACCGTGTTACCTTGGCAATGTGATCGCCATGAGTGAAGAAACGTCGGTATTACCGAGCGGATTAGCTCAGCCGCTATTGCGCTTTTATGAGTATTTGCGCAGTGAGAAAGGTTTGAGTTTACATACTCAGCGTAATTATCAGCAGCAGTTACAAGCGATGGCTGGTCATCTTCATCATCTCGGTGTGAGTGAATGGCAACACGTCGATGCGGCTTGGGTTCGTCAGCTAGCCAGTAAAGGGATGCGCGATGGAATGAAAGCCAGCAGCTTAGCGACGCGTTTATCTTCTTTACGTAGCTTCTTTGATTTTTTAATTTTACGGGGTGAGTTGAGCGCCAATCCTGCCAAAGGAGTTTCTGCGCCACGAAAACAGCGGCCACTGCCGAAAAACCTGGATGTTGATGAGATGGCCCAGTTGCTTGAGGTGACCGACAATGACCCCTTGTCGATTCGTGATCGAGCGATGATGGAGTTAATGTATGGCGCTGGTTTGCGTTTGGCAGAGCTGGTGGCGATTAATCTTAAAGATCTCAGCTTTAGCCGCGGCGAGATTCGAGTGATTGGTAAAGGCGATAAAGAACGGAAAGTACCGTTTTCAGGGCAAGCCAAAGAGTGGGTGGGTAAATGGTTGAAGGTGCGTGATTCGCTATTGAAAGGCGAGGAAGTGGCGTTATTTATTTCTAAGCTCGGTGGTCGAATCTCGCATCGCAGCGTACAAAAACGCATGGCAGAGTGGGGGCACAAGCAGTCGGTGGCCAGTCATATCAGTCCTCATAAACTGCGTCATTCGTTTGCCACTCATGTGTTGGAATCGAGTAATAATTTGCGTGCCGTACAAGAATTACTTGGCCATGAGAACATTTCAACTACGCAAATTTATACTCACCTTGATTTTCAACATCTTGCTGAGGTGTATGACCAAGCTCATCCACGAGCCAAAAAGAAAACCAAGGAGTAGTTGATGCTGTTTTACCGTCAGTTAGGACCGATTCGAGCGATGAGCTTTGATTTGGATGACACCTTGTACGATAACCATCCAGTGATTGAGCGTTTAGAACAGCAGGTGACGCAATGGTTGCATCAGCAGCATCCATTGACCGCTAGCCAACCTAACGCATGGTGGGTAAGCCTCAAGCGGCAGATTGCAGTGCAAGATCCTTGGTTGCGCCACGATGTTACCCAGTGGCGTTTTGAGCAGGTAAGACAAGGATTGTTGCAGTTAGGCTACTCTGCATCTTTGGCGCAACAAGTCGCAGAAGAAACGATCCATGAAGTCTTACGCTTACGTAATTTGGTTGATGTACCACCAATGACACATCAGGTATTGAGTTCTCTAGCGGAAAAGCTGCCGTTGATTGCGATCACCAATGGTAATGTTGATGTTGAGCAAATTGGGTTAAGTGGCTACTTTCAGAGCGTACTGAAGGCCGGTCCCGATGGGCGAGCTAAACCTTATGCGGATCTTTTTGAGAAAGCGAGTCACAGGTTAGCGCTTCCGGCCAGAATGATTTTGCATGTTGGCGATCACTTGGTCACCGACGTGCAAGGGGCGAAGCAAAATGGTTTCCAATCGTGTTGGTATAATGATCAAGGTCTCACTTTGCGTGAAAACTCTCGTGCAACGGTTTTGCCTGATGTTGAAATTCATCGACTAGAGCAACTTAATCAATTGATTTCTTGAATAAACATTGTGATCTATATGGTTAATCATTAACGTAGTTGCACAAATGATACAAGTTGTATTCGCAGTCTGAGTTAGTGAGAGTATGTTCACAACATCGTTATTTTTTCCGGCACAATCTGAGGTTCCTGAATTACCTATTCATCACGCCTTGGCCAAGGCGGGTCAATTACTGATCCAATTAATGTCCAGTGAATCGATAGAGAAAGTTCAAGCATGGGTTGATAGATTATTGACCCTATATCCTGAGGCCAAGGTGATTGGTTTGAGCGCTGAACCGATGATTCATGATGGTCAGTTGTACCACGACGGTACGTTATTGATCTTCAGCCACTTTGCTAAGACTCAACTTACCTGCTCCGCGCAAGCGCTTTCCCACTCTGGAAGAAAAGACACCCAAGCGTTAATTGATGGCTTAATGTTACAGCCCGACTCTCAGCTAATGGTGTGTTTTGTCAGTCAAACTCACATTGATGATAAGGCGCGTTTTCATGCCTTGAATACCTTTGCTCCGGGGATTGTCGTCGCTGGGGGGTTAGCCACCGAAACGAAACAAGGGCAATGGGTGTTGCTCGGGCGACAGTTATATCATCAAGCGATGGTGAGTGTTGCTTTGCATAGCGAGAGCTTACACGTTCAAACTGGGGCTTATACGGAGTGGAATCCGGTTGGGCGAACCTTTCGGGTCACGGCTGCCAATGGCTGCATGGTACAACGTATCGATGATATACCGATTCGTCAATTGTATGACCGTTACTTGGGCAATGGTCAATCGGTACCGCTGGAGAGATTGAGCCATTTCCCGCTAATGAAAGGTGAGGCCACTTTACAAGACGTATACATGCCGCTTGCCGAACAAGATGGGAGCTTACTTTTTAATGCGCCATTAGCGGTAGGGGATGAGGTGCGGTTTTGTTTTGATCATCCATCGATAACCTTGGAACAAATCTCGATCGGTGCTGAGCGACTACGTGAATTCCAAGCCGAGCAAATCGTGATTTACAGTTGTACTTCACGTTTGGACTTTATTGCTGGTAACCAAGAACTGCTGCCTTTACAAAACCAAGCGGCCACTCATGGTGGCTATTTAGCGGGTGAGTGGTGGCATGACGGACAATCACAACGCATGCTTCATCACAGTATGACCTATCTCGCTCTGCGTGAAGGCACGCCAGCTCAGACTACGTTAAGCCCTGCCTATGTCACCAAACACGATGAAATTGCCCCGTTATTCAGTCTGATTCGTAATGCGTTAGATGATCTGGACGAGATGAATCGTGATTTGACCCAGAAGATTCAAGATCAAGCTTCCTTGCTTACCGCGAGCTATCGAGTCGATCGACGTACTGGTTTACCTAATCGAGTGGTGCTGCGTGAACGGCTATTACAGATGGTGAATGGTGAACATTTACTCGCGCTAAAATTGACCAACTTCCATCAGATTAATGAAAAATACGGTTATCAAGTTGGTGATCAGTTATTGGTTGATTTAACCGGCCATTTCCAAGATTACCTGACTGAACATCTGCTAGGCCTAAGTTCACTGTATGCGATTGGTGTTGGCGAGTGGGCGACGGTGTTTAGCGCTGATCGCGATGAAGAAGAGATTCATCGTCTGTTTTCGCAATTTGTTGAGCAGCTTGAGCATGTCAATTTTGAACCTTATGGTTTACCGGAAGTGGATTATGTTTCTGTTTCGTTGTGCGCGGGATTAGTCAGCCGTAAAGAATTTCCGGCTGAAGATGCGGATGATTTATTGCTACGCGCGATTGAAGCACGTCGACATGCCTTTCAGCGTAATCGGCATTTTTGCAGTGCGACGCGATTACGTGCTCAAGATGAATTACGTCAAAAACGATTGGGCTGGTTATCCTGTGTGAGCCGGGCGGTTTTGGATAATAATGTGTTGGTGTACGGCCAGCCGATCGTACATACTCATTCTCATCAACTGGCTTCTTATGAGTGTTTGGTGCGCATTGAAGACGACGGGGAGATTATTCTACCGGGACGATTTTTGCCGATCATCGAAGGCAGTCATCTTTACACGCGCTTAAGTCGGCAAATGATAAAAAGCACCTTTGATATCATGCGTGATCGTCATGAAGCATTTTCTATTAATCTCTCTCCGCAAGATTTAATGAGTGAACGCACGCTACTGCGTCTTGAGGAAGCCGTGAAATCGCTGGCTGATCCATCGCGAGTGGGGTTAGAAGTGCTCGAAAATGAACAGATTAAAGATTATGGCCAGATGATTGAAGTATGTGAGCACTTTAAGCGTTTAGGCGTGCGAATTATTGTTGACGATTTTGGCAGTGGTTACTCGAATATTGACGAGATTATTAAATTAGAGCCGCAAGTCATTAAGCTAGATGGCAGCTTAATTTGTAATATCGATCAAGATATTAAGCAGCGTAAAATTGCTCAGCAATTGATCAAACTTTGCCAAGTTTTGAATGCCAAAACGGTGGCTGAATTTGTCCATAACCAAACCGTCTGTCAGATAAGCGAAGACATGGGGGTTGATTACCTGCAAGGTTTTTACTTAGGTCAGCCTGTGCGCTTACGTCAGCGAGTGCTCGCGTAATCGATGGCCACTTTTGTCGGCCTGTAGGGTTTTCATAAATGTGTCGAGAAAATCGGTCAATGCCTGCGCTTGCTGAGGTTGGTGGATGTGCTTGAGCAATTCACTGGCTACCTCTAAGGTGCATAAATGTCCCGTTTGCTGGTTACGTCTTAGCTGGTAGTGAGAGGTTTGCATGGTCGTTAAATGGGCATGCGGTAGCGTTAACCATGCACTTTTACGCAGCATTTTTTTCGCTTCCTGCCAAGTGCCATCTAAGACAATAAAGTGAGGGATTTGCCCGTTATCTTGTGCATGTTGCAGATGCTGCTCGACAGGTTCACTGTGCTCACTGGGATAAATTAACAGCGAGTAATAGCCTGGATCATTGAGGCGTTCGAGCAAGGCAGGGGGCGGCGTGCGTCGCTGCCAGAGATAGTCTGCGCAATCGGGCAAGGCTTTAACCAGCCAGCGACCCGTATTGGTCTCACGTTGATATTCATTTTCATGCATCAGTAACGAGAGGGCTAATGGGCCGGTGAGCGATGGAACCGCAGAGCAAAGACATTGCCATTTGAGACCACATTCTAAGCAAGCCATTATAATTTCACTCCACTTTTGGGTGCTAATCCATCGGCAAACAGCGTGACACCGCTGATCTGTGTTGTTTGTGCCGGTTGAGCGCCGCGAGTGGTGACCGGATAGCTGATGCCATTATAGGCTAATTGATAATGCTGGGTTTGCTGATCACGTCTGAGAGGTAAAATCAGATCTTGCCAGCCATGATGAGCGAGCTTACCGAGTTGAAAAGGCGTGGCGACCTGATTGATACGGCTGTTAAAACGCCACTCACCGGCTTTTTGCTCGAAAATCAGTAAGGTGCATTGATCTTGCTGACACCAGTCCAGTTGAACGAGCAACTCTGGTGTTTGGTTGCCATTTAAGTCGTACTTCAACCAGCGATAATGGACATGACTTGGGTCGGTCTTGTGCAGAGCAAAATAGCGTTTGATCGCTTGGTCGACTTGCTCATCATAATCACCGCGAGAGGGGATAGACTGCGGACGGTCATTTAAGGTTGGTCGATGGAAGGTCGCTTGCTCGTCAGTGACGCTTTTGGCTTGAAAGAGCGTCAGGCCCCCTTCACTAATCGGATAGACTTGGTGGCCAATTTTTTCTTTATCAGCATGCAACTGGAAGCCATCACGGGTGTAAATCCGTTCTGATAATAAGTATTGCTGTTGATGGTGGGTCATGACTACTTGCACTTGCTTAGGATTGAGCTGTTGCCAATAACCTTTTTCAACCAGTTCCCGTTCGCCACTCAAATAACGATAGCGTGTGATGGCACTGTGATCAGCGTTCAGCTCTAGCGTAACGCCAAAGCCGCGTTGATCACTGGCACTTGCAAAATAGGTACCCGCCCAAGTTTGCGTGGTATCGACGTTGCTCAATGTTGCACAGCCTTGATAAGTGGTTGCGGATAAAGTTAAGGTTGATCGCCAACTGTAAAGCGTGTCACTCATGTTATCGGAGCAAACGGCACGCACTAAACTGAGCTGGCCTTCTGGAAACTGATAATGACGTTGCTGAGTCGACAGTTGGCTATTCTCAATCATAAAATGCTGTTTATCGCCGCCTAAAGGCTGAAATTCTAGCCCTTGAGGCGTGAATTGAATGGACCAAAACGGCTCCGTACCAAAAGCGCGGGTCGGACGTGAGGGATGCTGGCAGCGCTGAGGGTTTTCTGCGCTCAGCTGGTTGATCTGCTGGACGACAAAGCGTGCGGTATAATCACCATTAAATCCCGTTTGACTCGGTGGCATCAGATAACCGATGACCTCACCATAGAGAGCTTGATAAGGTTGATGAGCCACTGCTCTCGCTTGTTGTTTGAGTTCCGGTGATAAGTCTAACCAATACTGGTTATTGCTATCACAAGGGGTTAATGAGCTGACATCTGGGCCGAGAACGACTTCGCCACGCAGGATAAAGGTTTGCATTTTTACACTGGCAGGGTTATCGAGAGTCGCAGGGATCGGCTCCGAACTTGGCGCCACTGCTGATTGCTCAGGTGGTGGTGATGAACACGCTTGGATAGCAAGCAGCGCAAAAAGGGCGGCTAGTGTGGTTAGCTGCTTCATGTTCTCTCTTCCTCGTGGCAGAACATACAAAAATATAGGGCTTCATTATGGCATATTGGTTGTTTAAAACTGAACCGGATACCTTCTCTATTGACACTTTACGAACACAAAAGGTTTCGCCTTGGGAAGGGGTACGCAATTATCAGGCAAGAAATTGGCTACGCGATGCTGTCAAAGAAGGTGATAAGGTGCTGATTTATCATTCATCTTGTCAGAATATTGGTGTGGCGGGCATTGCGCAAGTGGTACGGGAAGCTTATGTTGATCATTTTGCATTTGATGCCAACAGCGCGTATTTCGACCCTAAATCGAGCCCAGAGTCACCGCGTTGGTTGATGGTTGATGTTGAGTTTGTACGTAAAACTCAACGTTTGATCCCACTGTCAGAGCTAAAACTACTGCAGGAACTGGCGGCATTGCCTTTGGTGAAAAAGGGGAATCGGTTATCGGTGATGCCACTCAGCGAGTCAGAGTGGCAAGCGATCATCGCCCAAGAAGGGGTGAAGGGTTGATATTGTTTATTGCTTTCTTTTGGAGCGAGTTATAAAGGGGATGAACACAACCAGAGTTAGGCGTGATTATCCCCTTTTGTTTGACTTCACGTGGTTTGTTGACAGCTATTGTTGGTTATGACCCAGTAAGTGCTGCTGTAGGTAATGAGCGACGGCGTCGTCGGCGTGACTGCCGATAACGGTGTTATTGGGTAAGGCGCGAAATACTTTTTCATGTGCCGTTCCCATCACTAATCCTTTACCTGCCATTGAAAGCATTTCCACATCGTTCATGCCATCACCAAACGCGATACAGTGTTCAAGTGTTAAGCCTAGAGATTGAGCAATCGCTTGTAGCGCTTCGCCTTTCGATACCTCCGCTCCCATCACTTCTAAACACCAAGGGGTTGAGAAAGCGACACTCAGCTGTCCGGCGAAATGTTGGTTAATTAAGTTTTCGTAGTGGACGAGCTGCTCATGATCTTGTTTGGTATTAGTGAAGAAGATTTTAGCGACGCCTTGATTCGGGGCTGCATTGACGTCAAAGACTTGATAAGTAAAGCCGGAGTCTTCGTGGAAATGGCGCAGTACTTCATCTTCACGATTGAGTAACCAGTCGTCATCGCGATAAATATGCACATAAATATCGTCATCGTGTTTGACCAGATCGATGATCGCTTGGACTAACTCTGCAGGTACATTTTTACTGTACAGTTCTTTGTCATGCTGATCATGCACACGAGCGCCATTTGAGGTGATCATATAGGCAGGGATGCCAGCAATTTCACGAATGCCAGCAACATCAATATGATGTCGTCCGGTAGCAAATACGAAAGTAAAACCTTGTTGATGAAGAGCGTGCAGCGTCTGCTTGGTGATTTCACTTAATTGATGGTTAGGCGCTAACAAGGTGCCATCGAGATCGGAAGCGACAATACGTACCGGTGTTGTTTGTTCAGTGGTCATAAAACCCTCGTTGTACTGCTAAAATGCCAAGGCATAACTGTGGCAGACTAGTGTAAGTGAAAATGATTGTCCAAAAGAGGGTAAACCTAGAACGGGTTCTTTTCCTCTATTGGCAAGGCGTGGTCATTATTGGGAATGCTGTGCAAAAAAAGCCAGGATTTTATCTAACACGGGAGTGCGGTAATGATCGCTTTCAAACAGTAACTCATGCCTTGCGCCATCAATAATCTCGATCTTGGCTTGAGGGTTGGTGCGTGCTAATTGCGTCATGAAGCGAGTTTGAGCGTGATTACTGACAATCGTATCTTGTCCTGCTTGCAGCAATAACAAGGGGAGACGAATACTTTTCATCTCTGTAAAGCAACGTTTAATCGCCAGTAGGCTTTGCCAAACCCAATGTGCACTTGGTCCCCCCAATTTTAGTTGTGGCTGTTGTTCATACAGCTCACGAAACCATTGGTAGCGAACAGCGCTGTGGGTAAGTTGGTTAGTGGCAAAAGGTTTTGGCAGATAAGCGCCATAGCCGGGAGCGTAATGGGGAGTCGCATAGGTAGCACTGAGCAGCTTGGTCAGAGTGAAGGCGATTGGCCGCAACTGCCAAGGCATATTGATCCCCAGCATGGGGGCGCTAAGTACAACCGCATCAAAAGGCTGGTTTGGATAACTTTCTAGGTAGCGTGTGGTAATGGCGCCGCCCATTGAGTGAGCCAACAGATAGCGTCGCGCGTAGTTTTGTAGTGGAAACCTAGTGATAAGTTCATCCATATCACGCACATAATCATCAAACTGCGCGACATAGCCCATTTGTGGGTCAGCAAGCAGTCGCTCTGACAGTCCTTGTCCTCGATGATCAAAAGAGTAAATATCATACCCTTGGCGAAATAAGTCATAAAACAGTTCTTGATACTTATACGCTGACTCAATACGGCCATTAACAATGACAATGACTTTATTATGCTGCGCCGCGGTAAGCGAGCACCAATAGAGCCGTTTATTATCCAACGTCAAGTGATAACCTTGCTGACGAGATTGCCAATATTGTGCGATATCGTGCTGCATCGCGTATTGAAATTGGGCTTCTTGAGTATAAGAGTTTTGCATGCGCTTATCTAATCTATGGATGATGAGGTGCCGTCTGCAAAGGACCGACTTGGCTAGCATAAGCCAGTCAACCAGAATTGCAATGCCTACCTGCAACGCCAAATCGTTTGTATTAAAGGCATGACAATATTGGTGCTGTGCCCATTCACTGTGTTAATGAATTTGTTCCGCCAATAAAAAAGACCGTGCGCTTATTCATCCTTGTCTTTGGGGAGGGAATACGCGCCGGTCAAAAGGGTGGTGATTATTTATGGATGGTTTAATGATTCAGTAATCGTGATCTGTTTAAACGGTGACTTCGGTTTATTGCAGCCAAGCGTTAAGCATCCAGACCAGTTTTTCTTGCTCGCGAATGTAGTCACCCATTTGTGCGCTGGTGCCTTCATCGCCGACTTCAGCGGCAAAAGCGAGGATCGCGCGTTGCTGAGTAATTAATGCACCAAAGCCGTTCACCAGCCCTTGCATGGTCGTTTGACCATCGGTGGCGTTAGTGTGTTCTTCAATTTCCGTGGCGTGTAAATAGGCGCTAAAACTGTGCAAGGGCTGAGCGCCGAGCGTTAAGATGCGTTCAGCTAACTCATCAATTTTGCTTTGCAGATCGGTGTAGATCTCTTCAAATTTACTGTGCAACTCAAAAAAAGCTTTGCCTTTGATATTCCAATGGTAACCACGAGTGTTCATGTACAGCACTTGGTAATTAGCCAATAACTGGTTTAAGGATGCAGCGAGTTGCTGGCTTTGATGACTGTCTAGGCCGATAAGATTGGTTTTCATACACTCACCTCATTAATATTTTTATAACGATCGATGGTAATCGATGACAAGATTTTGCTGTTTTGCAAACGTTGAAGCTATGTTATCGCCCGATGAGGTGTTAAGAAAATGGGTTGTGGGTATTGTTTTAATAGGTTAAACCGATGGAACTGGGTTGCGCTTTGATTGATGAACTCACCATTGACAGACGATTAGCTTTATTTTTACCTCTCTTTTAAATCCATCCGTTATAGTTATTTTTCTATTTTGGGTAACCCTAAGTCCATCAGTCTATGCTCTAGGGGGAGCGGGATTGTTGCTTATTCACCACCTCTAGAGCACGTTATGACTAAGCGAGTGATTTTTTTTGATTTATTGCGTTGTGTTGCTGCCGTTGCAGTGATTGCGATTCATGTCTTAGCGCCTTATCGGTCGATGATGGGGACCATTGCTGATCCACAATGGATCAGTGCGGTGACGATTAATGGCCTTAGTCGCTGGGCTGTGCCGATTTTTATTATGATTTCTGGCGCCTTGATGCTGAGCGACCCAAGGCCATTTGAGTTACGCTATTACCTTCAGCGAAGATTAGGCAAAGTGGTGGTTCCCTTTGTTATTTGGTCGCTGTTTTACGCTTACTTAAGCGGGTGGGGTATTCGCGGATTTGACCTCAACCTAGTAAAACAAACGTTGCTCGATAGCCCTCATCAAGAGACCTATTACCATTTAGGGTTCTTTTACTATTTTATCCCGCTGTATTTACTTATTCCTTGTTTACATTGGTTAGTCAATCGAGTTGATGATGGCTTTTGGTACAGTTTGGTGACGATATGGTTAATGACAACAGGCTTGTACTTATTCGGTATTGACGGGCCATGGAGTCATGAGATTTGGCTCTATAGCGGTTATTTGCCTCTAGGTTACCTGCTGTACCAAAAGCTGCGGCTATCGTCTTTTAGCCTATTATTAGTCGTCATTCTAGGCTCGTTTGCACTGTATATGACGGTCCAAGCGGTACTGGAATTGAGTCTGACACACGGACGGTATACGGTTGGGCGTTGGTTATCGTATAAAACGCTTAATGTCGTTGCTGCGGCGATCATGGTCTTTGTGTTGTGTCGCTCATTAGCTGAAAGATTACCAAGTGCAGTGCAGCGTTGGGTGGTGATCATCAGCCAGCACAGTTTGGGCATTTATTTATTGCATCCGATTTTCCTATGGCCAATGAAAACCTACGCATGGTATGACGGTCATCCCTTATGGGTCATCCCACTTTGGGTATTATTGAGTGGCGCGGGGGCATTACTCACCAGTTATGCTTTATCAAGGTCGACAACCACTCGTTGGTTACTGCCTTAAGTTTTCAAAGCAAAGTGGAGAAATTTTCGTCCTTGGTAGGTTAGTATGCCTTGATCGCCTGGATTTAAAGCGTGGTAGTAATGCGGGCCAATTTGAAATTCTCGTTTCGGGCCCAATGTCCCCTTTTGGACATAAATCCAATATTCTTGTTCCTCTTGTTCGGGAAGTGGGTTATCTATAATCACGATTTGTTTGTCTAAAACGGTGACGAAGGCGGTACGTTCAGGGGCATTTTCACCTTGAAAATGTTGACGAAAAAAACGACTAAATAACCATAAGCCAATCAATAATAGGGCCAGTATAGTTACGATAAGTAACAGAGAAGGTGACATGATATTCTCCGGAAAAACCGCTGAGCTAAACTCATTACGGGGCTCGATAGTAGCCAAAGACAAAGAGTGAAGACTGAGTTTACCGAAGTGGTTGACTTTAGGGGGAGTGAAACGAAATTGCGTGATTAACTCAGCATTGAACAACAAGATTTTTCGGTTGAGTTCACATTTTGGTGGTGAGATTTTTTCTGGCACGACAATTCAGTCGTGCCACGCTTGACGATCGGTAACAATAGGATCGTGGTAGTGTATACCCAAACCACTTGGAGTTGCAGGTAGGCAGCAAGTGAGTTCATCTCCATGAGCATAGACAGACTCTATGATTGGGGGTAACGAATGTAGCCAACACCGTTGCAGCTTCAAGTAGCAAGGGTATAAGCAAGGAGGCAGATATGTCCGAGATAGAACAAGTCGTATTACGAACGAGAAGATTAGAAACCTTATTGCGTCAGCATTATCATGCTCAAGGTAAAGGGTTACATCAGTTAATTTCTAGCTGCGAGGAGCGTTTACCGCATGATATTATTGAAAAGCTGAGATACATCGCTACGATTCGCAATAAAATTGTTCATGAAGATCATTTTCATTTGCCGGATAGGAAAGCGTTTTTACTTGCGTGCCTTCAGTGTGAAAAAGAACTCGCTCCACGTAGTGGGCGCTTTATTTGGCGTGTTGCTGTGATGCTGATGTTATTAATGACGATGGCGGCGGTAACGTTTTATTACCTGCATTGGGATGAGTTATCTAAGTTTTTCCCCCACTTTTTACCCAAGAGCTAGCACAGAGACTGAATCTTACGCTTTAGATTAGAGACTTATGCTGTCGATTAATAAAAATAAACCTTATCGATAAGTTAAGGAAGGCTAGCGGTATCGTTCGGTTTATCTGTTACTCATGTTAATAAAAAACACATATAAAAAAGGACACCTAGTGTCCTTTTTTATATGTGTTTTTTATTTTTTAAACAAAGGGTTAGTAAAGTAGTGGCAGTGTCATTAAGCCTACGATGACCGCGATCATTACCAATCCCTGTTTTTGAGATGAAGAAATCATAACACTGCTCCTTTGTTGTCTGTTTCATCTATGTAATCAGAATAGCTTGCTTTATTGACTTGATCAAGGGGATCTTGCTGAAAGCCTTGAAAGTTGGCTTTAAAGTGTGATGGTTTATCCGATTCTGGCTTGGTAAGGCGAGGTTTATGAGCTGGTTGTCTCTTATTCTTATTGGCAATGAATTATTCATTTTTAATTTAAGTTTTTGAATTTGTTGTTTTTTTTAATGTTATTTTAATGTTTGTATGATGTGTTTATTCTGGTTTTGGTGACTACTTGGCGAGTTTTGTCATTTTTCAGTTAATTGATGTTTTTTTAAGAATGAACCAATAGGTTAATGATATGAGTTATCATTTGTCTCTGGTTGGATGAGTCGATATTTGTTTTTTGTTGTTATTTTAATATGTTTTATTTTATTTTAGTTTAAGATTAATTTTTTCTGTATTTTAATTTTTTAAGTGTATGATTTTAATTGTTATTTTATTTTGTTTTTATTTTTTAACTTTGATTTTTTATGGGTTTCTGGTTGCTTTTTTTTGCTTTAAAACGATGTTTTTTATGTTTTGTTGGTTGTGTGTCGGGGCTTATTCAGTGAAAGAATAGTCAACAAGGTAGAAATGCTGATAAGTTTTCAATGGTAAATTTACCGCTATCGAATCGCAATCAAGATCCAATTTTTGCAGTTCACTTCTGGACTTCATGGATGACATGCCTACACTGGCGGCAGAATTGATAAGAGGTATCGACATGTGGAGCTGGATTTCTGTGGCATTATCGGGATTCATCAGCATTTCTGCGTTGGAAAACCATCATAGACGGCAAGCCGTATTGTTTAAAATGGTCAGTTTAGTGCTATTACTAGCGATGATCACTGAACCACTATTTTCTCGCTCTATGCCTGCAATATGGATAACAATCGGCCTAGTTATTGCTATGTTGGCGGATGGATTACATACGTTTCATTTGCGACCTAAATTGTGCTTTTTAGGCTTTCTATTTGCTCAGCTCTGTTATAGCAAAGCATTTTGGATTCAATTATCCGGTAATATGGTGTGGTGGCTGCCCGCTTTATTGATTGCAACCAGCATTGTGACTTTTTTTCTTCTTCTGCCACAAATCGATACTTTACTTTTTCCGGTTACGATAATGGGGCTGGTGCTGGTACAATTAGCTTGGGCGTCCGGTGAGGTATTGCTGCAGCGCCCCTCTTTGGCATCTTTGGCAGGGTTTGTTGGTAGCTTACTGTTTATTTTATCGGCGTTATTATTGGCTATTCATGATTATCGACACTCTTTACCTTGGGGACAGTACTGGATTTCAGGGAGTTATCTGCTCGCTCAATCTTTGATGGTCGCTTCTGTTGTTTTACTTTTTTAATTCAACCTTTCCCTTGCCACGGACATACCCATTTATCACACCCTGTGTCTATTGAGGTTTTATGGAAATTTTATCGGCGGCAACCATGTTATTTTTGATCATGGATCCGCTGGGTAACCTGCCTGTTGTGTTATCCATTCTTAAGCATCTTGATCCTAAACGTCGCCGTAAAGTGCTGATCCGCGAACTATTCTTTGCCTTAGTGATTCTGATGCTATTTTTGTTTGCAGGGCGATCGATTCTCGGTTTCTTGCATGTTCAGCCTGAAACCTTGAGTATTTCTGGCGGCATTATTCTGTTTATCATTGCGATTAAAATGATTTTTCCCAGTGCGGGTAGCATTACAGGCTTAGCGGCAGGAGAAGAGCCATTCTTAGTACCGATGGCGATCCCTATGATTGCAGGGCCCTCTGTCATTGCCGCGCTACTTTTACTTTCAACTCAGCATCCCCAACATATGCTTGAGCTCTCTGCGGCGGTGATTCTTGCCTGGTCAGGAACTTTTGTTATTTTAATGTTCTACAATTTTTTCCATCGTGTATTGGGCGAGCGGGGGTTAAAAGCTGTCGAACGCTTAATGGGCTTGTTACTGGTGATGATTTCGACCCAAATGTTCCTTAATGGTGTGAAAAGCTACATGGGCATGGCGTAATCGAGAGCGGATAGCTCCGCTCCCTATCAGTGCTATTTATCTTGCACCATTAAATGATAGCGATCGTCGGTGACGTACGTTATACCGACGTCGCTTGTCTGAGGTATAAACGGTAGCACACTTGGCCAGCGGTTTTTTCTCGATGCAGTTGCCAGTTGTCAGGTAGCTCATTCAATGAGAGCTCTTTTTCACATTCAATATAAATAATCGCTTGTTCTGCTAACCAGCCGTTGGATTCAAGTAACGGTACAACGTGGTTGATCAAGCCTTGATGAAAAGGAGGATCAATGAAAACGACATCATAGGCGCTGGCGGATTGTTTGAGATACTGCAAAGTATCGCCATGCACAGCATTGATGTTATTGGCTTGTAAGCGAGCGATGTTACTCTTTAATTGATGATAGGCTGCCCCGTTGAGTTCGAGCATGGTCACTAGGTTTGCTTGACGGGAGGCGCACTCAAATCCCAAACTGCCTGAACCGGCAAATAAATCTAAACATTTTGCTTTTGCGATGTCTTGCGCTAACCAATTAAACACGGTTTCTTTGACTCGGTCAGTGGTGGGTCGCAAGCCCTGTGCGTCATGCACGGGCAATTTTCGGCCGCGCCATAATCCACTGATAATGCGAACATGACCACTGGGGAGGCGTTTTTGTGATAGGGTTTGCGGGCGACGTTTTAGCATAGATTTTTTGACCGTGAATTAAGTGTTACTATATGACTGATCTATTTAGCTTGTATGTAAACATTGAGATAAATAGCCAGCAGAATTCAATATTATGACAAAGTTTATCAAGCGAACGAGAAAGTTTTCACTGCTTTGTCATTTTTCTTTTCTTAAAAGGATAATCTTGCAAGAAAAGAGTCATCGTTATGTCAAATTCAGGATAGCTCCCAATGACGGAAAAAAAGAAACGTGGCTTATTGTCATGGTTAGGGTTTGGGGATGAACAACCAAACACAACAACAATAGCAGAAGAGAAAGAATCAGAGTCAATAACCGAAGCGGAGCGTACCGCTTTAGAGACATCGACCTTACCCGTTGAGCAAGAAGCAGCCAGTTTAGACGCTTTTTTAGAAACAGAAACAGAAACAGAAACAGAACAAATACCGCCTAGAATTCAAGAGCAAGAAAAACCGAGTGAAAGCTTTTTTGTGCGTCTTAAACGGAGTTTAAGTCGTACTAAAGCAAATATCGGCGCTGGCTTTTTTGGGTTGTTTCAAGGTAAAAAAATCGATGATCAGCTATTCGAAGAGCTTGAAGAGCAATTATTGATGGCTGATGTAGGAATGGAAACTACGGTTAAAATCATTACCAGTTTAACCGAAAAAGCGTCTCGTCAGCAGTTGCGTGACGGTGAAGCGCTGTACGCGTTATTAAAGCAAGAAATGGCAGAAATGTTGGCCAAAGTAGAAAAACCGTTGCAGATTGATAGCCAAACCATGCCTTATGTGATTTTAATGGTCGGTGTTAACGGGGTCGGTAAAACCACAACGATTGGTAAGTTAGCCAAACAATTCCAAGCGCAAGGTAAAAAAGTCATGCTGGCGGCAGGGGATACGTTTCGCGCCGCGGCTGTTGAGCAATTGCAAGTCTGGGGAGAGCGTAATCACGTTCCGGTTATTGCTCAACATACGGGAGCAGATAGCGCTTCGGTGATTTATGATGCGATTGAAGCTGCTAAAGCTCGAGGTATTGATGTGGTGATTGCTGATACGGCAGGTCGACTACAAAATAAAGCCAATTTAATGGAAGAGCTGAAAAAAATTGTCCGTGTAATGAAGAAAATTGATCCGCAAGCGCCACACGAGATCATGTTAACCCTTGATGCGGGAACCGGACAAAATGCCATTAGCCAAGCCAAGTTGTTTAGCCAAGCCGCGCCACTCACCGGGATCACTTTGACTAAATTGGATGGCACCGCGAAAGGCGGCGTTATTTTTGCTATTGCTGACCAATTTCAAATACCCATCCGTTATATTGGCGTTGGTGAGGGGATTGATGATTTGCGTCCGTTTGTTACCCAAGAATTTATCGACGCGCTATTTAGCCGAGAAGAGTAACCACTACGGTGTTGAATCCGGCGATCATGCATGGCTGACCGGCCTGCCTGTCGCCGTTAATATTTTTAGCCAGCGATGTGTTATGTGTCATAGAGGGATCACGGGTGATTAAGTTTCAACAAGTCAGTAAAGCTTATCGTGGCGGTCGGCAAGCGTTACAAAAAGTCGATTTTCATCTGCGTCGGGGTGAAATGGCTTTTTTAGGCGGACACTCTGGAGCGGGTAAGAGCACCTTACTTAAGTTGATCTGTGCGATTGAGCGTCCCAGTGACGGTAAAATTAGTTTTAATGGTCATGATATTACTCGTATTCCTAACCGCGACATTCCTTTTTTACGGCGCAATATTGGAATTGTGTTTCAAGATCATCGCCTACTGATGGACAGAACGGTATTTGATAATGTCGCTTTACCCATGCGTATCGAATCGATTGCAGAGCAAGATATCAAGCGGCGCGTTTCAGCAGCATTAGATAAAACCGGCTTACTAGACAAAGCCCGTTGTCTACCTAGCCAATTATCGGGCGGTGAGCAGCAACGCGTTGGTATTGCTCGCGCGGTAGTGAACCGGCCGACCTTATTGTTGGCGGATGAGCCGACAGGTAACTTAGATCCTGATTTATCGAATCGTATTTTACGGCTCTTTGAAGAATTTAATCGCGCAGGTGTGACGATTTTATTGGCAACTCATGATATTAACTTGGTGCAATCTCGACCTCAGTATCGTCATTTTGAGTTGAACCAAGGCTTTTTGAGTGAGGTGGAAGAGTATGGTCAGCAATAAAGTCAATCCTAAAAAACGCAGCCAGCCTTATCCCAGAGCCCCGCGAGACAGCTTTATTACCACTCATAGTAAGCAAGCCAAAATGGCATTTTCGGCATTATGGCAACGTCCACTGGGTAATTTGCTTACATTAGCGGTGATCTCAATGGCGCTAGCGTTACCGGCCAGCTTATATCTATTGACGAAAAATATCGCTTCGGTTGCGGTGAATGTCACCAGTCCTTCTCAAGTGAGTGTTTATCTTCAACAAGGGACACCTGAATCGCGGGTGATGATATTAAAAGATCAGTTAGAAAGTCGCCCTGATATCGCTTTGGTTGATTATATATCCCCACAGCAAGGTTTAGCTGAACTCAGTCAATATGCTGGGTTTGATCAGGCCATTAGTTTACTGGATGAATACGCCCTACCAGGGGTACTCGTCATTACTCCTAGTGTTGAAGACAATCAGCAAATCAAACGGATTGCTGAGGAGGCTCGTCAGCAAGCCAACGTTACCGATGTCAGATTAGATGAAGATTGGTTAGCGAGGTTAGATGCGATTCGACATTTAGCGATGATCATCGTGGTTAGTCTATCGATACTGATGTTGTCATCGATCTTTTTGATCATCGGTAATACTTTGCGTTTTAATGTTCAAGCCAATAAAGATGAGATTCAAACCATGAAACTGATTGGCGCGACGGACAGTTATATTCTACGTCCCTACCTGTATTCAGGGATGTGGCTTGGTTTGCTGGGTAGCTTATCCGCTTGGCTGTTAACGGCTTTAGTAACCATTATCCTCAATGGTGCTGTGGCTGAATTAGCGACACTTTATGATAGCCGTTTTCGATTGATTGGCCTTAATTGGGATGAGTCGTTATTGCTACTGATGCTAGGAACTCTGTTGGGGTGTTTGGCGGCGCGTCTTTCTGCGCAGCGGCATTTAAAAGAAATTGAACCGCTATAAAATAGCGCGGTCTTATTGATCGGCTCCCAGAGCTGAGAGTAAAATTATCGGCAATCAAGGCTTGAAACCAATTCATTTTCGGTTCAAGATTGTCAGGTTAAAATTAACTCAAAATCACAGATTGATGAGGATTTGAATGACTAACCAAGCGTACCCAATGGCTCTTATTTCACAAGATAGCTTAGATAGCTACATCCGTTCAGTCAGCAGCTACCCAATGCTAACGGCTGAAGAGGAACGTGAACTGGCTGAGCGGTTGCACTACTCAGGTGATATTGAAGCGGCGAAAACGTTGATCTTATCGCATCTTCGATTTGTTGTTCATGTTGCTCGTGGCTACTCGGGTTATGGGTTACCGATTGCGGATCTTGTTCAAGAGGGAAACATTGGTTTAATGAAAGCGGTCAAACGCTTTAACCCAGAGGTCGGCGTAAGATTGGTCTCCTTTGCGGTGCATTGGATCAAAGCCGAAATTCATGAATACGTGTTACGCAACTGGCGTATCGTGAAAATTGCGACCACTAAAGCGCAACGCAAATTGTTTTTTAATCTACGTAAATCGAAAAAGCGTCTCGGTTGGTTTAATAACGGTGAAGTTGAAACCGTTGCTCGTGAACTCGGGGTTGAACCTGCTGAAGTTCGAGAAATGGAATCTCGTTTAGCGGCGCTCGATTCAACGTTTGAATTTTCTGCTGAAGATGACGACAACCCGAATGCTTACACTGCGCCAGTGCTGTATCTGGAAGATAAGCAATCGGATTTAGCGGAAAATATCGAAGCGCAAAACTGGGAGAATCATACCAATCATCGCCTTAGTTTAGCTTTGGCAAGTTTGGATGAACGTAGTCAGCATATTGTGCGCTCTCGTTGGCTGGATGACCAAAAGGCGACCTTGCAAGAATTAGCGGATCTTTATCAAGTTTCTGCTGAGCGGATTCGCCAGCTAGAAAAGAATGCGATGAAAAAGCTCAAAGAGGCGGTCGGTGATTTTTAACCGCTAGACAATCAATGAGCAGAAAGCCGAGATCAATCGATCTCGGCTTTTTTATTGGGATCGAAAACAGTGATCAACACCGGGTCGATTTTCTGTGGATAACTCTGTGATGAAAAGTATCACGAATGATCATTAGTGGCGATAAATCAAGGCTTGAACGCTGTTTTCTATTTGGGGATATGTTTTTCTTACACACAGAAAAATAAAGATCATCACAACATGTAGTGGATCATTTTCTCTTGAGATACCTTATCAACGCAATCCACAGAATTATCCACAATATAATGCGTGAAGATTATTGAGCATAACCCCACAGTCGTTATGTACTTGTTCAATGTGGGTTAGGTTACAATGTGTGCTAACTAATTATGGCTTAACGAGAATCACTTCATGGACCCATTTCAACATATTGATGTTATCAGTGCACAACAGTTACTTGAACAAACGGAGGCCACGCTGGTTGATATCCGTGATCCGCAGTCTTTTGCGTTAGCTCATCCTCGGGATGCGTTTCATTTAACCAATGACACGCTCAATGCTTTTATTAAAGAGCATGAATTCACACAGCCCATTTTAGTCATGTGTTACCACGGTATTAGTAGTCAAGGTGTGGCTCAATACTTGGTTAACCAAGGTTTTGAACAGGTGTATAGTATTGATGGAGGCTTTGAAGCCTGGCATCACGCTCATTTACCGACAACAACGAGTTAACCCAAATGATAAAATTGATCACCTTAGCTCATCCTCGGATGGCACAAGCTTTCATTGATTACATGGCCTCACGGCATATCGAGATTCAGATGCAGCCAGAGGAAGGTGGTCAGGTTTCTTTATGGCTCATCGATGAGCAGCACCAAATAGAAACCGACAGCGAACTACAGCATTTTTTGCGTTATCCTCAAGACAGTAAATATCAAGCGGCTTCTTGGCAGGTAGCCAATACTCAACCAACGCCGTTTACTTATCAAGCCCCGAGTCTTCTATCACTGGTAAAAGGCAAAGCTGGGCCAATCACATTACTGGTGATGATGGTCTGCATCGGGATTTTTGTTTTACAACAGCTTGGTTTGGCTCGTCAGGTGTTTGCGGCGTTGCATTTTCCGGCTTTCGCGGGTCAACAATGGCAATTATGGCGTTGGTTTAGCCATGCGCTGCTGCATTTTTCCATCATGCATATTGCGTTTAATCTACTGTGGTGGTGGCAGCTTGGCGGTGATATTGAAAAGCGGCTTGGTAGTCTTAAACTCACCCAGCTAGCATTGATCGCTGCGGCTCTCTCTGGTGCTGGACAATACTGGGTGGAAGGCGCGAATTTTGGTGGCTTATCTGGGGTTGTGTATGCTTTGGTGGGTTATTTATGGCTGTTGGGCTGGCGAGCGCCTCAACTTGGTTTAGAGATGCCTAAACCGTTAATTGGTTTTATGCTGATTTGGTTGGTGTTGGGATTTGTTCAGCCATTTATGGCGATCGCCAATACGGCGCACTTGGTCGGATTAGTTAGCGGTATGTTATTGGGTTTACACGATGCAAGTCGGTCATCGAAAGCGTTCCATTGAGCGATAGTTCGATGACCGTGAGAGATTCGTTGACTCTGTTTTATTGATAAATGTATTTGGTAAACAGTAAATCAGCGATCAGTGTACGTCCGGTTTCAGGCAATAAGATATTGTTTAAATCCTCGACGAGGGTTTTTCGTAAGTTTTCTCGGCCAGCAAGAGAGCGGATGGAATCCTCGGTTTGTTTACCAAGCTGCTCAATGACCGCATCACGAATGAGTGGTTGATGGAGCTCGATTAATGGTAGATCGGCACTATTGGCGACCATAATATCAATTCTGACCTGAATATAGCCAAGACGATTACCTCGGGTATGGAAGTTGGTGGTCAATTCCGGCTCTAATGTAAAATAGGCGAATTGAGTTCTATTCTCCGTACTCGCCATCGCAGAGTAGGGGGCTAGCAGGCCAAAGGCGAGCATTATTGGGACTAGATAACGTTTAAGCATAGTTGTGCCTGTTCTTTCTTCTGTTCACGATATTCGAATCGCCCGACTCTTGTTACAATAGCGCATCTGATTGTAAATAAAATGCTTAATAGAGTCTGAACGCTGCTCGGTTTACCTGCATGTCGGCGTTATTGTATGACGATTAAGCGTCATATTGAATACTAGTATGAATAGAATGACTCCGCTCTATCTTTCTTCATTACGCCAAGTTAATTGGCAATGGCCGGAAGATTTTACTTATCCTACGGATAACGCCCAATCTTGGCTATTAGAGCAAGGGTCGTTATCGCGTCTGATGGCTCAGTATTGTCAGCGACTGAGTATTATTCAGCACCATAACCAGTGGCTGGCACCAGCACAACTGGATTTTACGGAAGTGACGTGGTTAACGGCAGAAACGTGTCTATTACGTCAGGTTATTTTAGCCGGAGATACTAGACCCTGGGTCTTCGGTCGTACACTCATTCCTCAAAGCTCTTTGCAAGATCAGCCAGAGGATTTGACTCAACAAGGGGATATTCCGCTTGGCCTTACCGTCTTTAACAGTGATCATGTTCGACGGGATGGATTACAAGTTGGCTGGGCGATGACCTCGGATGGCCCGTTACTTGCGCGACGTTCACGATTATGGATGAATCATAAACCGATGTTAGTCGCTGAATTATTTTTGCCCGATTGCCCAATTTACGCGAAGGAGAGTGTGTAAATGAACCAAGCAAAAGTGCATGCCTATTGGCAACTGATGCGTATGGATCGACCTATTGGTTCGTTGTTGCTGTTATGGCCAACGTTATGGGCGCTGATTTTAGCAGCGCAAGGAATGCCGGATTTCCACATACTTGTGGTGTTTGTGGTTGGGGTGTTTGCGATGCGTTCCGCCGGTTGTGTGATTAATGATTTTGCCGATCGTCATGTTGATGGGCATGTGAAGCGCACAGCTCAACGTCCGTTACCTACTGGGAAAGTGAGTGAGAAGGAAGCGATTGGGTTGTTTTTAGTCTTGGTGATCCTGTCTTTTTTACTGGTACTAACCATGAATCCTTTGACAATAAAACTCTCTTTAGTCGGGGTGTTACTGGCTTTCATCTATCCTTTCATGAAACGTTATACTCAAGTACCTCAGCTTTTTCTGGGCTTAGCATTCAGTTGGTCGATTCCGATGGCATGGGCCGCTCAAGCCAATGCCTTGCCTCCAATCATCTGGTTAGTCTTTGGGGTAAACCTGCTGTGGACGATTGCTTATGATACTCAATATGCGATGGTTGACCGTGATGACGATCTGTTGATTGGAGTGAAATCCACCGCGATTTTATTTGGTCGTCGTGATAAAGCGATCATTGGTGTGTTGCAACTGATGACGATCGTTTTATTGATCGCACTGGGTTGGGTTTATTCGCTAGGAGCCAGTTATTACTGGGCGATTTTAATTGCCAGTGGTTTATTTGTGTATCAGCAGCATTTAATTCGTCATCGACAACGCATGCCTTGCTTTCATGCTTTTTTGAACAATAACTATGTCGGTATGGTCATTACACTGGGGTTAATACTCTCACTGTGGTGGTAACTCGATGATCAACGACTAAGGCATCCCGTGGGATGCCTTAGTGTTATTGTGTCAGTGATAACCAGCGTCTGTAACCGTGATGACGTTAACTCGTTACCACTCGACCTGACAGATACTCTCTTGAATGGTTAAACGGACTTCAGGATAGAGCATCAGGTAAAGCGCATCGGCAAACTGCTGAGTTTTTTCCAATTGGCAATAACCATCATGACCTAAGTAGCCTTGTTCGGTTAAAGTGACAAACAGCGCCGCAAAAACACCTTTATCAAAAAATTCTGGCGCATTAATCCCATGCAGTCGTCCCAGCCGTTGAGCAATCTCTTGGCTCTTAGCTTCGAGATCCGTTTTGGCTAAATCTGGGTTAGCAACCAGTAGATTCAAGGCAATCGCATAACGTTGCAGTGTTTCGGAAATCGTTCGACCAAGGAGCATCAAGACTTGTGTCTGAGCTTGGTTGATGGTTACCGTTTGCTGTTCAATCGTCACTAAGTGTTGGCGCTCAAGCTCGGATAGGTAACGCTCAACAATTTCATCCAATTCATGTTCGGCATAGCTTAAAAATAGCTCTTGCTTAAGGAAAGGATAGACTTGAGCAACGGTTTGCTGGATAGCACTGATCGATAATGATTGCTGACGGATCAACATCTGCGCAATTAGCGATGGTAGTGCCAGTAAATGAATGATGTTATTACGATAATAAGTCATCAAAATCGACTGGTTACGATCTAATGAGATAATGTCGCCAATACTGTCGGTTTCAACCAAAAACTTATCTAACGACTCAGCATGGGTGACCAATTGCTCTGCGCTATCACTAGGTACGGTAAAGGTCGTCGAGTAAGGAACATTGCGTAGTAGCGCTAAATAACAATCGATTTGTTTGACCAAATTGTCCCGAGCTAATGCACGTTGCCTTGAGGCTAATAATGCGGTCGCACACAAGGTCATCGCATTGGCTGCAGCAGCATCGTTAATGTGTGTCATCATTTTGGTCGCTAATTGGTTAACGATAGGCATCATCCATTGGGGTTTGCTGCCCCCCATGGCATCAATGTCTTGAGTCCACTCTGGTGCATGTTCATTAAGATAGTGATTAAGAGGGATTGGCTCACCGAAATTAACGTAGCCTTGGCCAAAGTTACGTAGTTTACGTAGCGTGCGAAACACTAAGCCTGCATTCTCTTTTTCTTTGCGTTTACCGCGCAGCTCTTTGGCGTAAGTGCCCACTTCCATCACGTGTTCATAGCCAATGTAGACGGGCACTAGGGTTACAGGACGGTTCAAGCCACGCAGCATGGCTTGAATGGTCATTGCTAACATGCCGGTTTTGGCTTGCAGTAAACGTCCGGTACGTGAGCGGCCACCTTCACTGAAATATTCTACCGAGTAGCCTTTAGCAAACAATTCTGCCAGGTATTCGCGGAAAATCGTCGAATAAAGAGGATCGCCTTTAAAACTCCGACGGATAAAAAATGCTCCGCCACGGCGGAATATTTGTCCGGCAGGGAAAAAGTTTAAATTAATGCCTGCGGCAATGTGCGGAGGAACTAACCCTTCGTGATAGAGCACATAAGAGAGTAGAAGATAATCCATATGGCTACGATGGCAAGGAACATAGACAATTTCATGACCATCTTGAGCGAGTCGACGCACGGTGGCCGCGTTGTTGATGTTCAGCCCTTGATAAATGCGATTCCATAGCCAGCCAAGAACATGATCCCCTTTTTTGATTAAAGAGTATGAAAAGTCGGCGGCGATCTCATCCAAAATATTATGCGCTTCTTTACGAGCTTTCTCTAATGAGATGTTTTTACGGTTGGCTTCATCGGCAATCGCTTTTTCTATCGCAGGGGAGGTCATTAGTCTTGAAAATAACTGATGACGCTGAGGTAAATTAGGGCCGGAAGCGGCTAATTTTTGACGAGAGAAGTGAATGCGTGCCACACGTGCGAGTTTATGGGCAATTGAACTATCGGTACCGTGAGCATCGGCCATGTAACGCAATGAAACTACAGGGCTAAAACGGACCAAACAGTCACGTCCAGAGATCACCACGGCGATGGCTTTTTGTAACCCGTTTAGAGCTTGTAAGTAAGGTTTTTCTTGTCCCTCTTTACCCGGACGTCTTCCCCATAGCACACTTGCAGGAATCATTTGAACATCCAATTCAGAATCATGCTTATGTAAGGCTAACAGTTCAGAAAAGGTAGTAATCGATTCGTTAGGCACATTATGGTCGTCTTGCAGTAGCGCTGGACGAGAAGCGATAAAAACATAACGTTTTAGCGTTTGACCATTAATGGTCAGTGGGGTCAGTGGGTCGGGGAGCCCCGCATTGAGCGCATGAGTTTGTAACGTCAGTAGATCAACATTCGAGCGAAACGGTAAGACATAAACAATCGGTTTATGCAGATCAATGGCTAAATCATCAATCGGGTTCGATGGGATCGCCGTGCCTTTTACCATTACCGATAGCGGTAATTTTAATAAAGAGCGAGAAAATGAGTGTCCGGAAGACATAAGAGTTCAAGGCCTCAAGATGCTGTACTAAAACTCAAACCGAGAGCGATCGATTTGAGTCGGTGTCTTTTTTTGAAGCGCAAGAATACCAGAAACTGGTCAAACCTTTTAATACTATTCCGTCATGTCAGTTGATTGCTTACTAGAGGTTTGATTTGTTTCATGATTCCTGTTCGAAACGCTGCCCAGCCGTGACGGGCGGTGGAGTAATCAAAAAAGCAGCAATCCACTTTGCTTTTCGTGAATTACTGGATATACTCACAGTTAACTGTATAAAAAGACAGGTGAGTCATGAAGCCGTTAACGCCACGCCAGCAACAAGTCTTCGAGCTAATTAAAAGTAAGATCGAAGAAACCGGAATGCCACCCACTCGCGCTGAAATCGCTCGCGAACTGGGCTTTCGTTCAGCCAATGCGGCAGAAGAGCACTTAAAAGCTCTCGCTCGTAAACAAGTGATTGAAATTGTTCCCGGTGCTTCACGTGGGATTCGTATTTTAGTAGGGGCTGCCAATGATGCTGAGCAAGATCTTGGTTTACCTTTGATCGGCCGAGTCGCGGCTGGTGAACCGATCCTCGCGCAAGAGCACATCGAAGCGCATTATCATGTTGATCCGAGTATGTTTCGACCTCAAGCCGACTTTCTACTCCGTGTTCAGGGGGAAAGCATGAAGGACATTGGTATTATGGATGGTGATTTGCTCGCGGTTCATAAAACTCAGGATGTGCGTAATGGGCAAGTTGTTGTCGCTCGTGTCGAAGAAGATGTGACGGTCAAACGTTTAGAGCGTAAAGGCGCGAAAGTGTGGCTGCATGCTGAGAACGACGCTTTTGCACCGATTGAAGTTGACTTAACTTGTCAAGATTTAGCGATTGAAGGGATTGCCGTTGGTATTATCCGTAATACTGATTGGATGTGACCCCTGCTCAAATATCACGCATTAGCTTGCCAATCTAATTGATATTCATTATCATCTTTTTATGGTGACATAAGGAAGATGATAATGCCCTCTAAGTACACTCATTCATCACCACGTTATCAAGTACCCACTCGTTTACTGCAGCCGCTTTGGTTGCGTAGCCGTGAAAGTTTCGTCGATGATGGCTTGGTCTATGATCCGATAGCCGCTCGTGCCTGTCAGCGTTGTCACCTTGCGCCAGACTGTCTCGCGGGCGACATTCCGCAAAAACAGCTATTGCATGTTACGCTGGCTCGACTGTGCGATCAGCAAATTCATCGTTTTTTAGCGACCCATCCTGATGGCTGGATCATTAATGTTGGCGCTGGTTTAGATACGCGTTTTTACCGAGTCGATAATGGGCGCTGTCACTGGGTGGAAGTCGATGTGAGTGAGCATTTGTTATGGCGGCAAAAACTGTTTCATCGTAGTGAGCGTTATCAGCATTGCTGCGGTAGTGTCGATAATCTTGACTGGTTAGAGCGGTTAATCATTCCTGATTCGGCTCCGGTATTGATCTTATGTGAACATGCGTTATTAGATTGCCACGCAAAGCAGATTTCCTCTTTTATTCGTGCGTTGGGGCTGCATTTCGTTAATGCTCGCGCTTGTTTAGTACTGGCGGGTGATAAAACCATGACACGTCTTGGACAAAAAATGGGCTCTGGTCATTATCAACATGGTTTTGCTAAACCGGATCAAGCGATACTCAATGCTTTGCCTTGGGCACATAGCGCCTTGCTGTTATCGCCCCTTGACCGCCATTGCCATCGCTGGAAACTTTGGCAACGTTTGGTGAGTAAAATCAACGGATTCAAACATCGCCTAACCCCCGTGGTGGTCCAAGTTCGTTGGTAATGTCTTGGCGTTATTGGGATTGATGTTCATTGAGCGCTGTCCGTCGTCATCACTTGGGAATGCTGATTATTTTCGGTACACTGGATGGCCGATCTTAAGAGGGTTTCTATGTGGCGTCGCTAGTCCAAATTCTTACCAACCGCACCATTCATCGTCAAGTCTTACTGCTTTCCATTCCTATGGTGTTGTCCAACATTACCATTCCATTACTTGGCTTGGTCGATGCGGCGGTGATTGGTCATTTACAGCACGCATGGTATCTCGGTGGCGTCGCGCTTGGGGGCATGCTGATCAGCGTTTCTTTCTGGTTATTGGGCTTTTTACGCATGTCGACGACCGGATTAACAGCACAAGCCTATGGCGCTGATGACCGTAATCAGTTGGCTTTAGTCTGGGTACAGGGCGTACTGATGTCTCTTGGATTTGCGGCGGTCTTTTTGTTACTGCACCGTTTGATTGGTGAAGGCGTTTTTGCCTTAAGTGAAGCCAGTGAGCAAGTGAAACATTATGCTCAGCAGTACTTTATGATTCGAGCTTGGAGTGCGCCGGCCGTATTGATCAACTTTGTGCTGCTTGGTTGGTTATTGGGGACGCAAAATGCTAAAGCGCCAATGTGGATGGTGATCATCACCAATCTGACCAATATTGTGCTCGATGTCCTGTTTGTGCTCGGTTTTGGTTGGAAAGTCTCTGGCGTCGCGTTGGCTTCAGTGATCGCCGATTACCTTGGTATGGCTTTTGGTTTATGGTGTGTCTGGCGCTTTTGGCGTGCTAAAGGTTTACCATCACCTTGGGCTTTATTATTGCAAAGTACTCAAGGGATGAGTCGTTTTGTACGTTTAAATCGTGATATTTTCTTGCGTTCGTTATGTTTGCAGGCTGCCTTTAGTTTTATGACTTTTCAAGGCGCGGCTTTTGGTGATCAAGTTGTCGCTGCAAATGCGGTGCTGATGAGCTTCTTGATGATGATCTCTTACGGCATGGATGGTTTTGCATACGCGATTGAGGCGATGGTGGGCAAAGCGGTAGGAGCGAAAAGCCCGTCGCAACTTAAAGCTTCTATTATTGGCAGTACGTTTTGGAGCTTACTAATTTGCCTTGGGCTAACGGCCGTCTTTGCGTTTTCAGGCTTGAACCTGATTGGTTTAATTACGTCTATTCCAAGTGTACAGCAGACCGCTCAGGAATATCTGCCGTGGTTAGTCGCGATGCCGCTGGTGGCGATGTGGTGTTTTTTACTCGATGGGATATTTATTGGTGCCACGAAAGGGCGAGAGATGCGTAACAGCATGTTTATTGCTGCCAGTGGTTTTTTTCTGGTATTTATACTTTTTTCTGCTTGGCAAAACCACGCTTTATGGCTAGCGATGTTAACGTTTATGGCGCTGCGCGGACTGAGTTTAGGTTGGGTATTAAAGCGCCAGTGGCAGCGAGGCGATTTTCTCTAGCTCAGGAAGAGACAGCTTAAACTGACGACGACTCTTTTGTTTAAGTCGCCGTCATCAACCATTTTTAAAATAAGCCATGGTTAAAACAAACCATGGTTAAAACAAGCGGTTTAATCCATTGAGCGCGGCAACACGATAAGCTTCAGCCATGGTGGGGTAGTTGAAGGTCGTGTTGACAAAATAGTCGATGGTATTAGCAGGGCCTTTTTGTTCCATGATTGCTTGTCCAATGTGGATGATTTCTGCCGCGCGCTCCCCAAAGCAGTGAATACCCAAAATCTCTTTGCTATCGCGATGAAAGAGAATTTTTAAACTACCGATATCTTTACCAGAGATCTGTGCGCGTGCTAAATGCTTAAATGAGGATCGTCCTACTTCGTAAGGGATTTTCGCTGCGGTGAGCTCTTGCTCAGTTTTACCCACAGAACTGATTTCTGGAATGGTGTAAATACCCGTTGGAATATCTTCGATCAACTTATTCACGGCTTGGCCCTGAGTAATCGCTTGGGCGGTAAAACGGCCTTGATCGTAAGCAGCACTGGCAAGGCTTGGGTAACCAATCACATCCCCAACCGCATAGATGTGCTCGACATCGGTTTGATAATTGTGGTTGACGGTTAATTGACCACGGGCGTCGGCGGCGAGGCCAACCGCTGATAAATTCAGTTGATCGGTATTACCCGTACGACCGTTAGCGTACAACAAGCAGTCCGCTTTCATCTTTTTACCCGATTGTAAGTGGACAATTACACCATCATCAGTACCTTCAATTTTCTGATGGGTTTCATCGTTGCGAATCACCACGCCACTATTCCAAAAGTGGTAAGAGAGCGCATCAGAAATTTCATTATCTAAAAAAGCCAATAAGCGATCGCGAGTATTGATCAGATCGGTCTTTACGCCTAACCCTCTAAAAATAGAGGCGTATTCACAACCAATCACCCCTGCGCCATAAATAATAATATGCTGTGGATCGTGTTTTAAATTTAAAATCGAATCGCTGTTGTAGATCCGAGGATGGGTAAAATCGATATCATTCGGTTGGTAAGGTCGAGAGCCAGTGGCAATCACAAATTTATCGGCTTGATAGTGCTCGATGCTGCCATCGTGTTTATGAACTGCGACAGTGTGAGGGTCGATAAATTCGGCGCTACCAAAAATTAAGCTACATTGGTTTCGGTCATAAAAGCCTTGTCGTAAGCGAGTTTGTTTATCGATAACGGTTTTTGCATGACCGAGAATGGATGAAAATGTGGCGTGTATGCTGGTGTTGTTTTTACAAAACAGCGGGTTACTGTTGAACTCAATGATTCGACTGACGGCGTGACGTAAAGCTTTCGAGGGAATGGTTCCCCAGTGTGTACAACCGCCGCCGACGGTGCTTTCCTTTTCTATGATCGCGACATTCATGCCAGCTTTGGCTAATCCCATTGCTGCGCCTTCTCCGCCAGGTCCGCTGCCGATGACGATAACGTCAAACTGGTGCTTCTGTGTCATAGGATATCCTTGTTGTTATCGATGCTTATCAGTGCTGTAGCGAGATTGTAACTGATTGTGTTGCTAGGTAAATCTCATTTCCCCGATAGGGTGTTTAGGATCACGACATTTTATAGGATAGCGGCTGGAGAATTTAAGTGTGGTATTTTTGTGTTGTTGAATGGTTGAGAAAATGCTGACACTGCTATGCAAGCTGGGATCGACAATGGTGCGTTTCGCGTTATAGTATGCGGTTGATGATAAGGCTATGAGAATAGGTTCAGTATGAAATCTACCGGAATTCGCGCGCTACAAAAAGAAAAAACTCGTCGTTCATTGATTGACGCAGCGTTTAGCCAATTGAGTGCGGATCGCAGCTTTTCTAATTTAAGTTTACGTGAGGTCGCACGCGAAGCTGGGATTGCCCCGACCTCTTTTTATCGACATTTTAAAGACATGGATGAGTTAGGGTTGACCATGGTTGATGAAGGTGGACTGCTGCTACGTCAACTGATGCGTCAAGCGCGGCAGAGAATTGTTAAAGAGGGCAGTGTCATACGTACGTCAGTGGAAACCTTTATGGAATTTATTGAAAGTAGTCCTAATGTGTTTCGTTTACTGTTGCGCGAACGTTCTGGCACTTCGTTTGAGTTTCGCGCCGCAGTAGTGCGTGAAATTCAACATTTTTCTGCTGAGCTGACCGAATACCTGATCAATACCGGTATGGGACGAGAAGAAGCGGTCATCCAAGCTGAAGCGTCAGTGACGTTAGTCTTTAGCTCCGGCGCACAAGCATTAGATCTAGAACGACAAGCGCGTGATGAATTGTCAGAGCAACTAATCATGCAGTTGCGTATGATGGCGAAAGGGGCGCTTTGGTATCGCAAAGAGCGTGAACGTAATCGACTAAAAAATGGGATAGAGTAATGAGTAACGAAACATCACCCACTTCCAATAGTAAAACATTGCTACTTGCCTTAATTAGTGGCATGTGCGGTGACGCACTGTTATCATGGCTGACGATCAGCGAAGTCTCTTTCTCCCTCTTTCCACTGATTGCCCTCGTGTTATCGGTACAAATGTTATACCAAGACTATTTACGTCATCCAGTAGCAGACGATATTCCGTTGGTTGGTTTAGCCTGTTTTTTTGTCGGAGCTTTTGGCCACTCGGCGTTTATGAAGGCTCAATACCCCGACTCCGGATCAATGTTGTTCTCAGTGATTGTGGTACTAGGACTTTTGTGGTGGATCGGTAAAAAGCTCGGCTTTATCGGACGCAAAAATTAACGAGCCGCTAGGCTCGTTAATTTCTTTTATGCTTTACGTTCTAGCATTACACCTGCTTCCATGTGGTGGGTGTACGGGAATTGATCAAATAAAGCGAAGCGAGTGATGTTATGCGTAGTAGATAAAATATCTAGGTTCTCTTTTAAGGTCTCAGGATTACAAGAAATATACAAAATGCGTTCATACCCTTGTACCATTTTACAGGTATCAACATCCATTCCTGCACGCGGCGGATCAACAAAAATGGTGTTACAGCGGTAACTTTTAAGATCAATGCCAGCCTCTTTTAAGCGATTAAATTCGCGTTTGCCTTCCATCGCTTGAGTAAAATCTTCCGCAGACATACGAATAATTTGCACATTGTCTATATGATTCGCGGCAATATTGTATTGTGCGGACTCTACTGAAGGCTTCGCTAATTCTGTCGCTAATACGCGATCGAAATTTTGCGCGAGAGCGAGCGAGAAATTACCATTGCCACAATACAACTCTAGTAGATCACCTTGGCTTTCTTGCGTGCAGTCTACTGCCCATTCGAGCATCTTCTCGGCAACTTTTCCGTTGGGTTGGGTAAAGCTATTCTCAACTTGTTGGTAAAGATAAGCTTTATCGTTAACGTGTAGTTTTTCTACGACGTAGTCTCGGTCTAGGACAATTTTCATTTTCCGAGCTCGTCCGATCACGTTGAGATTAAAGCCTTCATCGTTCAGTCGTTGTTTGAGTTGCTTAGCCTCAGATGTCCATGCTTCATCAAGCTGACGATGGTAGATCAAAGAAACTAATAGCTCGCCACTCAAGGTTGATAAAAAATCCACCTGAAACAGTTTGTGACGCAATGTTTTATTACCTTGCATCGCTTCTATTAACAGTGGCATTAGGTCGTTAATTAAACGGCTGGCGGCGGGGAACTGATCAACTCGATACTTTTCACGAGTGGTTGGATTAAACATGACGTAATACATTTCATCCCCTTCATGCCAAACCCGAAATTCTGCGCGCATCCGGTAATATTGCTTTGGAGATTCAAATACTTCTAGCTTTGGGACGTGATAGGGCTGAAACATTTCAGTAAGGCGGGTGATTTTCTCAGCCAGTTGTGCTGAATAATGTTCAGGATTTACGTCAAGCGTCGCCATGATGGTATTACCTTTTACTGGTGCATTTATTGAAAGAGCGCAGATTTTATTCAATCTGACCTACATGTCCAGTTTTGTTGCTGATTTACTAAGTTTAAGGTAATGACAAATCACTTGATTATCATCAGCGATACTAGACAAGCTCACCATTGGTCAATAGTATCATTATAGCTGGTGATATTTAGCTGCCTAGATGGCTAAATTCTGAAAAGGGAATCTGGTGTAAATCCAGAACTGACGCGCAGCGGTAAGGGAGAACGAACGCTCATCAAGACACTGCCTAATGGTGGGAAGTCGAGTTATTAGGTTAACGCTCTCGAGTCCGAATACCTGCCAGCAACTGGGTCAGCAGTGGTGTTTTGCTCAGGAGAATCTACGCGTTTTAGGATAACAACATAATGAATAAATCTTATCTAAGCCTGGCGATGATGTCAGCGCTCTCTTATTGCTCTCTTACCTATGCCCAAAGTTTACCCGTTGATGAGACCATGGTGATAACAGCCAATCGGTTTGAGCAAAAGCAGGTATCGGTACTGGCGGCAACAACGGTGATTGAACGCCAAGAAATTGAACAATATCAAGCGCGATCTTTGACGGAGGTTTTACGTCGAGTACCCGGAATCGAGATAGCTCAAAATGGTGGTCGAGGGCATACGGCTTCTGTTTTTATGCGAGGTACCAATAGCAGTCATGTTCTCATTTTAGTGGATGGAGTTCGGATTGATTCAGCCGCTGGTGGGGTTGCCATTAATCGTTTTCCAATTGGCTTAGTTGAGCGTTTAGAGGTGATTCGTGGCTCTGGTGCCGCGATGTATGGATCTGATGCTATCGGTGGTGTGATCAATATTATCACTCGCTCTCATCGTGGAAATAATCTCAAGCAAGTGACGCTTGGTGTTGGCAGCAACCAATCCCGTAAAGGTGAAGTGGTCACGAGGACGGATGTGAATGAGCTGGGGCATCTACAACTTTCTGCAGGTTTTGAGAAAACCGATGGTTACGATATAAAAAGTTCGCAGACAGGTGTGGACTATGGTTATGAAAGCCAGAATTTGATGGGAGGCTATGAACATCGCTTCAATCAGAACTGGTTGGGGTATGTATCAGCTAGCTGGTTTGACAGTGATGTAGAATACAATTCTTCCGGTACGCTCTACCACAGTTTTTCCGATAACCAGAGTTTTGCTGGGAAGATGAATTACGAAGGGAAGCGCTTAAAAAGTTTGTTGATGCTTAATTATCAGCAAACAGAAAAACTCGATTATACCCAAAGCGAGGGTAAAAATAATGCTAATACCAAGGCGAACATCGCTCTTACCCAGACGCAATGGGCGAACCTTTATCAGCTGAATGACATTATTAAACTTGGAGCGGGTATTGATGGCCGCTGGGAAAAATTAGACCATGATGCGCTCAGTTATGGTAGTCGTCATGTGTTGGCGGGAGAAAGCCGAGATACCTACGGTATTTTTGGTTCTGGCAAACTGACGGTGAGTGATTGGGTTTTTGAAGCGAATATTCGTCACGATAAGCATGATAAATATGATGACTACACCACTTGGTCTTTCGCTGCCGGTTATCAAGTTAACGATCATTATCGTATGCGGGCCAGCTATGGCACAGCATTTAAAGCACCGAGTTACACCGATTTATCAACGGCACCTGATCTTGAACCAGAAAAGTCTAAGAATAGTGAGATAGGATTCTATATCACTTATCCATTAGCGCGAGTGAGTGTATCGGCTTATGACAACCAGGTGGATAATTTGATTATCTGGTATTCTGATCCTAACGGTGCCGTGTGTGATGTGGTGAATTGGGGAGGATGCACTTTGAATACCGATGCACGAATTAAAGGGGTGGAATTGGAAGTGAACTTTGATACTGGTCCAATCAATCATACTTTAGTGGCGGAGTACAAAGATCATAAAGATGATAATCATGTGCAGTTGGCTCGTCGGGCAAAAGAAAACTACAAGTGGATGACTGCCATACAATTGGGTAACTTTGATATAAATACAACTTATACCTATACGGGTAAGCGCCTAGACTTGCCTACACCAGAGCCAACCAGTAACGATTATATTCACTCCACTAACCTGTGGGATGTGTCTGTAGGCTACTGGTTAAGTGATACCATGGTCATTCGTAGTCGGATAGAAAATCTCTTTAATGAGCAGTATCAAAGTGCGCTCGGGTATCGTGCCCCAGAGCGGGCCTTTTACCTAAACGCCAGTTACCAGTTCTAAAAAATAAGACCGCTGTAAGGCGGTCTTATTTTTAGATCTATCTGACAAACCATACTCATAATATTACTATTTCATTACAGTGAGAGTGGTTGCCTAATGATAAAGAGGGAGTATGATCACTGACTCTTTCTTCTTGGGGTGTAGTATGCAGCAACAGTTGTCACATAAGGTTCTAATTTTTGACTCAGGTGTTGGTGGATTGTCAGTTTATCAAGAGATAGTTTCACTATTACCACAGCTTGATTATACCTATTTGTTTGATAATGCAGCGTATCCTTATGGCGAGTTAGCGCAGGAAGTTTTGCTTAACCGTGTTGAGCGTTTAATTATTTCATTAGTCAAACAGCAATCTTTTGATTTAGTAGTGATAGCTTGTAATACCGCTAGTACTATTGTACTCCCGATGCTGCGTGCCAAATTATCCATTCCGGTTGTAGGCGTGGTTCCTGCGATAAAGCCAGCCTCACTCGTTGCCCATAAAGCGATTGGGTTGATTGCTACCCCCGCAACGATCACAAGACAATACACTCATGATTTAATCCGTAATTTTTCGAGTAAAAAAAGTGTTGAACTGCTTGGGTCGACACGTTTAGTTGATATGGCGGAAGAGAAGCTGCGCGGGCAAGAAGTCGATAAAGAGGAATTGGCGACGATTTTAAGTCCACTGATTCAGCGGATAGATGTTGCGGTATTAGGATGCACCCATTTCCCACTCATTAAAGCAGAGATTCAACAAGTATTAGGTGATGATGTGATGTTGATTGATTCTGGTCAGGCGATAGCTCGTCGGGTACAGCAGTTGCTTGATGTAGAACCTGGCTTAAAGCATCAGCATCCGCACACGATTTTCGCCAGTGCGCCCCCTTGGAAAGAGAGCGCTCTGAATGCGAACTTAATTAAAATGGACTTTAATCCTGTTCGTCCATTTCCTCATCTGGATGTTTTGGATCATTAGCAACTCTCACTTTGAGTGTGCGCTGCATATAGTCTTTTTCATTGAGTGCATTAATCGCCGCAGAGGCATGGGCCGTGGCAATGACTACAAATCCAAACCCTCGGCGTTTTCCTGTGCGTTTATCTTTCATTAATCGGACCGCAAACACATCACCGTATTGAGCAAACAAATCACGCACATCCGATTCATTAGCTTTATAGGGTAGGTTTCCGACGTAAAGCGTTTTTGTATTACTGGATGACTCATCGGTTGATGGAGCATTCACTGATACTACGGAAGGATTTGATAAAACTTGCAGAGTGATCGCGGCAGAAATAACACCAATAACAAAACTTACCGCGGGATGAATCGATAATAGAGAAAAAACCAGTGCACCAATGATAGCCAGTGCAACAATAAATAATGTAGATTTATTCGAGCTCATATTGAAATACTACTTAATCAGAATGAAAGTAAGAGGCGTATCTAAGATTAACAATATAGACACATGAATCTTACGTTTATGCTTGGAGTTTTTCCAATCGATTGCTGTGACCCTCTTCAAATGTTGGAATTTTATTCAAAAATTAATGATCCGATGGCTTTTTGAGCGAACGGAAAATTAATAGAAAAAAGTACTTGCTAAGCTAAACTAACTCCCTATAATGCGCCCTCACTGACACGGCAGATGCCGCAAGGCTTCAGGCAGTGTTGGTTGAGGGAAAGCTTCTAAAAAAGAAAATTTGAAAAAGTGTTTGACTCTTCAAATTAACTCGCTAGAATTCACCTCCGCTTCGAAGCTCAACGAGAGATTCGCAAGCCAGCTCTTTAACAATTTAAACCAATCAATCTGTGTGGGCACTCGTTGATGATAATCAAAATACTTAGCAATAAGCACTTCGGTTTCAATGAACTGAGTGACCAAATTGATAGCGCTTTTAGCACTATCGGCACAGTCAATTCATTATCGTTCTGTTGGAACGATAATAGCTTTGAATTACGCTTCTATTTATAGGAGCTAGGTAATTTAGAGTCAGTATTCATTGAGCCAAAAAGAACTTAAATTGAAGAGTTTGATCATGGCTCAGATTGAACGCTGGCGGCAGGCCTAACACATGCAAGTCGAGCGGTAACAGGAAGGAAGCTTGCTTTCTTTGCTGACGAGCGGCGGACGGGTGAGTAATGCCTGGGAAATTGCCCTGATGTGGGGGATAACCATTGGAAACGATGGCTAATACCGCATGATGCCCTTGTTTATAATGAACAGGGACCAAAGAGGGGGACCTTCGGGCCTCTCGCGTCAGGATATGCCCAGGTGGGATTAGCTAGTTGGTGAGGTAATGGCTCACCAAGGCGACGATCCCTAGCTGGTCTGAGAGGATGATCAGCCACACTGGAACTGAGACACGGTCCAGACTCCTACGGGAGGCAGCAGTGGGGAATATTGCACAATGGGCGCAAGCCTGATGCAGCCATGCCGCGTGTATGAAGAAGGCCTTCGGGTTGTAAAGTACTTTCAGTCGTGAGGAAGGGGGTATCGTTAATAGCGGTATTCTTTGACGTTAGCGACAGAAGAAGCACCGGCTAACTCCGTGCCAGCAGCCGCGGTAATACGGAGGGTGCGAGCGTTAATCGGAATTACTGGGCGTAAAGCGCATGCAGGTGGTTTGTTAAGTCAGATGTGAAAGCCCGGGGCTCAACCTCGGAGTTGCATTTGAAACTGGCAGGCTAGAGTACTGTAGAGGGGGGTAGAATTTCAGGTGTAGCGGTGAAATGCGTAGAGATCTGAAGGAATACCGGTGGCGAAGGCGGCCCCCTGGACAGATACTGACACTCAGATGCGAAAGCGTGGGGAGCAAACAGGATTAGATACCCTGGTAGTCCACGCTGTAAACGATGTCTACTTGGAGGTTGTGGCCTTGAGCCGTGGCTTTCGGAGCTAACGCGTTAAGTAGACCGCCTGGGGAGTACGGTCGCAAGATTAAAACTCAAATGAATTGACGGGGGCCCGCACAAGCGGTGGAGCATGTGGTTTAATTCGATGCAACGCGAAGAACCTTACCTACTCTTGACATCCAGAGAATCTGGCGGAGACGCTAGAGTGCCTTCGGGAGCTCTGAGACAGGTGCTGCATGGCTGTCGTCAGCTCGTGTTGTGAAATGTTGGGTTAAGTCCCGCAACGAGCGCAACCCTTATCCTTGTTTGCCAGCGAGTAATGTCGGGAACTCCAGGGAGACTGCCGGTGATAAACCGGAGGAAGGTGGGGACGACGTCAAGTCATCATGGCCCTTACGAGTAGGGCTACACACGTGCTACAATGGCGCATACAGAGGGCGGCGAGCTAGCGATAGTGAGCGAATCCCAAAAAGTGCGTCGTAGTCCGGATTGGAGTCTGCAACTCGACTCCATGAAGTCGGAATCGCTAGTAATCGTGGATCAGAATGCCACGGTGAATACGTTCCCGGGCCTTGTACACACCGCCCGTCACACCATGGGAGTGGGCTGCAAAAGAAGCAGGTAGTTTAACCTTCGGGAGGACGCTTGCCACTTTGTGGTTCATGACTGGGGTGAAGTCGTAACAAGGTAGCGCTAGGGGAACCTGGCGCTGGATCACCTCCTTACGTAAAGATTGTGCATTGATGAGTGTTCACACAGATTGATTTGGTTTAGATAAAAGAGAATAGTGGGTCTGTAGCTCAGGTGGTTAGAGCGTTCGCCTGATAAGCGAGAGGTCGGTGGTTCGAGTCCACTCAGACCCACCACTTAACGATGGGGCTATAGCTCAGCTGGGAGAGCGCCTGCCTTGCACGCAGGAGGTCTGCGGTTCGATCCCGCATAGCTCCACCATCTTTAAGGGTTTTTAGACAGAATCTTTAGAAATGGTTTGGTTGTTTTTGTAACGACAAATCTTGCTCTTTAACAATTTGGAAAGCTGACAAAGTAACTTATCTTCATTGATGGGTTACTTGTAAAGTTCTCAATCTTTATCTTTTGATAAAGACCAAAAATACACATTCAAGTGTGCTTGGTGAAAAACATCTTCGGATGCTTTTCAAAATTGAGTCCGGCAAAATCTGTCTCGCACTCATGTAAATTAAACGCGAGACAACTTGGTCGCTTGTTTGTTTTCACTTTCGTGAAAGCAAGAAGCCAAAGACCCTTTGGGGTTGTATGGTTAAGTGACTAAGCGTACACGGTGGATGCCTAGGCAGTCAGAGGCGATGAAGGACGTATTAACTTGCGATAAGCGTAGATGAGGCAGTAAAAGCCACTCGAGTCTACGATTTCCGAATGGGGAAACCCAAGTGCATAAGCACTTATCGCTGCGTGAATAC
>NZ_ACZO01000001.1 GCF_000176155.1 Vibrio metschnikovii CIP 69.14
GAGTTCCATAAGTCACCTGTGGTTATCTATGATTATCAGCCAGGGCGCGGGGCAAACTGCCTCAACACCTTCCTTGGTGATTACTCTGGTTATCTGCTGTCGGATGGGTATCCCGCATATGACACTCTTAAAGATGTCACGCAAGCGGGTTGCATGGCCCATGCAAGACGTAAGTTCACCGATGCTCAAAAAGCTCAACCGACCAAGAAAGTTGGCCGTGTAGAAAAAGCGCTGAACTATATCGGGAAGCTTTACGGTATAGAACGGGAGACTAGAAAACTAAGCCCAGAAAAGCGGCGACAGATAAGGCAACAAAAAGCCAAGCCTATACTCGATGAGTTCCATCAATGGTTGGTCGGAATTAAGGAAACACAACTACCGAAAGGTAAGCTCGGGATCGCCATCAACTATGCGATAAACCAGTGGCCAAAACTTCTTACGTATCTTGAAGACGGTCATATCAGCATCGATAATAACGTGACTGAGAGAGATGTGCGTCCGTTTACCACGGGGCGCAAAAATTGGATGTTCTCAACTTCAGTAGACGGAGCAAAGGCCAGCGCAAACCTCTATAGCCTGGTCATGACTTGCCGTGCCAACGACATCAATCCCTACTTCTACTTCGTGCACCTGTTCAGGGAGTTACCGAAGCGTTCACCAAGCGATGATTTAACTGATCTTATGCCATGGAATGTAGAAATCAGCGAGGCTGAATAAGGTCTCACTGGTTAACTAGGCGCTTACAATCAGACCAGATTTTTCCATTAAAACTTGTGAATTGATCTTGCTGAGGCTCAATAAAACATAACGCCGCGTTAAGGGGCAGCCAACGCAACTGCCAAGCTTACGCATAACACCGTAACCACAAAAACCAACGCATAATAAAAATGCCACGCGTTGGCTGTCCCTCTTGAACGCTTTGTTATAAGCAAATAACACATTGATTTAATTGATTTTCAACTGTTCTACGCCATATAGAACCCATGCACTATTAAGAGCTTCAAAACCAATTTTCGGATAATAACCTTGTGCTTTCGGTGCTGACAGTAAAACCAATTTACAGCTTGGGCTCAGCTCTTCTTTGGTCACTAAGATCAGATATTTACCTATACCATTGGATTGAACACTTTCATCAACAGCTAAATCAGACAGATAGCAGCAATAATGGAAATCTGTCACTGAACGAGCCACACCGACAAGTTGATCGTTCAGCCATGCGGTCACAATTAAATTAGAGTTATCGAGCATACCCTGAATAGTTGACTCATTATCCAAAGGACGCCGCTCACCCAATGATGTTTTCTTCAGTAAACTCACGAATTGTTCAACTGAGATTGGATGGTTTACTTTGTACTCGATTTCCATTTTTCATCCTCTGGAGCTGAATTTGCTTATAACGCCCAATTAAGTAGCCCGAAACGCAACTACCAACTTCCTGCATTACACCGTAAACACTAAACTCAACGCAAAACAAAAATGCCACGCGTTGAGGGTCTGCTTGAATTGTTTGTTATATTTCTAGTCCTTACACCATACACTTCGCACACCAACACTATTAAAACCAACTGATTTACAATTCTTGCTACTAATGCTGCTTGGCATTACATCAGTTAAAAGAACCTGTACACCTAAAGACATTGCATCCGAAATTCGAGCCCGAAGCAAAGCCGTTTGACACCCTTTTGAACGATAGTTGTCTTGTGTATACGCATTGGCTAATATTGCATATTCATTTTCGATAAAGCTCGTTGCCCAAGCACAGGGCTCGCCATTTATTTTTGCGACATAACAGCGAAATGTGTCTGTACAATAAAATGAGCGCTTCTTATCCCAGATTTCATCTGAACACTCTAAACCTGACGTTTTGAGTAAAGTTAGAAACGCATCGACATTATCGTGTGTCCATCGTTCAACCGTGACTTCTTCAGAGACTTCTTCGTGCGCTACGTAGTTTACTGCCCTTAGTTCTAGAAACTCATGCTCGTAAGCTGGGACAAACTCACTACTTGATAACCATGCCTTCAATTCGTTGGTTATTGCCTGTGGTTCGATAGAAATTTCAGGAGAGAAGTCATGTTTGTACAAACCCAAATGGCTCTCTAAGTCTCCTATAGTACAAACACCATGGATTATTATCTGGTTGTCATACTTACGAGTTCTATCGATAAAAACTGAGCATCCTTCAAACTCAGACGAAAAAAGTTCACTTTTTACATCTGTGGAAAGAGTTCGCTCATTATTAAATTGAAAGTAAGAGCTATATACGCCTTTGACTCTTTTATCTTGCATCGTTCCCTCGATATTGAATGAAATATAACGCCGCGTTAAGGGGTGAGTAACGCAACTACCAACTCACCGCATTACACTAAAAACTAATAAAATCAACGCATAATGAAAATGCTAAGCGTTGCGAATCCCTCTTAAACGCTTTGTTATACGTGCGGTTTAAACTTTTTTGTCATACCTTCGCTAGATGGAGATACTAGCTTGTAACCTAACTTTTCATAAAATGCCGGTTCATCTGCAATCATTGATACATACGAACCATCTAAAGCAACTGATGACAAATAACTATCTATATATTCCATAACTTTTCGACCAAGCCCCCTACCTTGGTAAGAGGGATCAACTGCAACGTCCACTACCTCAAAATTACATGCGCCATCTCCAACTACACGACCCATTGCGATTAGCTCGTCACCATTTCTTATTGAAATACCATATAAGCTATTTGGTAAAGCAATTGTGGCCGCTTTGAGAGATTTTGGTGAGAGGCCAGCCTTTACACGCATGTCACAGAATTCTTTTGGACTAGGCACTTTTTCTTCGAATTTTATTGTCATCATGACGCTCCTATTGATTCATATGAAGCATACATTTTACAACTGTATAAATAAACAGTTTGACGATAATTCTGATAAGCACGTATAACGCCGCATTAAGGGGCAGCCAACGCTACTACCAACTCACCGCATAACACCGTAATCACAAAAACTAACGCATAATAAAAATGCCACGCGTTGGCTGTCCCTCTTAAATGCTTTGTTAGCTGAATTTCTCCATGACAAAGTTGCACAGCTTTTGACCGCGAACTTCTATGGTTTGTTCTTGTATCACATTGAAACCAAATCTCTCGTAAAACGGACGAGCTGTAATACTCACCTCAGAATAAAACCTAGTAATTCCTTGTAACTCACCCATTCTGAGTACATGTTCCATTAACTGTCGTCCAACTCCTTGGCCTTGATGTTCATGGTGACAAAAGAAATGATCAATTAATCCATTTTCTTGAAGATCACTATAACCAACAATTTTCCCATCAATTTCAGCAACAAAAGGTGACAGCAAGTTCATTTTTCGTTGCCAAATCTCAGAAGAAAAACCATCTGGAGCCCATGCTTCAACTTGGGCTTGCGAATAATCACGTAAGTTCACATTATGAACCGTATGATAAAAAATAGCCCATAAATCAAGCGCATCTGATTCTTGATACTTTCTAATTTCGATCATGCTGATATTTACCACCATTCAGCTAACGCCGCGTTAAGGGGTGAGCAACGCAACGACTAACTTACCGCATTGCACTAAAAACTAATAAAATCAATGCATAACGAAAATACCACGCGTTGCGAATCCCTCTTAAACGCTTTGTTAGGCGATTTTGCAGATGTACTATTTCTGGTAGAGATAACTGGGTATGTAATCTGACTTCACATCCAGTGTATAGCCATATTTTTCATACGCATATTTGGCTGCCGTGAGGAGGTGTAGTGAAATATAACCATCCGGATCTGTTTTAAAATCCTTACCGCGTGTCCACCACTCTTTATGCATTTCTAAAGCGCGATACATGGATAGGTTATACGCTACTTGGTCTTGCTGATGTATAGCTTGCATCACATCAAAAAAACCTAAAGTCACTCTAATTCCATGTGAGCTCACTCTCCGCTCTTACCGAGTTTGATTTTCCCGCTGGATATGGGCAACAAAACCATCCATTAAGCCGGTAATATCACTGCTTGCTTGGAGGCCAAGCATATGCAGCACTATCTCAAGGTGATAACGAGCATTCAGGCCACTGAACTCGATTTGTTCCTTATGTAAAAGCCTCATCAGCAGATTTAAATCTTCATTGCGTCCCGTCACAATAGTAAGGTAGATCATGTTAAGCCATGCGAAAGATCTAATCTTATCGTTCCTACCTTGGGCTGGAATTGCAAAATCTACTCCTTGGTATTGAAAGGGGATGAACTCCCCTTTCGGTTGATTCATCTGGCGTAACCATAATATCGCGTACTGTTGAGCAGAGAAAAAATGCTCTACTACCTCAGAGTCTGCGACTGATGGCAGATAGTGACCAATCGCAAATAGCTTGCAAAGGTCTCGATACCCAGTTTCAAATCCAAAACAGTTTTTTTCCGCAATGCTCAATGAAAACTGGTTGGTTTCGATCAACATCTCTAAGGTCGCATCATAAACACGCTGCTCACCTTCTAAATTTTTAATATGAGTCTTCAGCGCTCTTCTCATCACTGGCTCATTGGAAACAACCTTTATTTCGTCTGCCCCAGTAATGAGCTCTGTCGCTTCATGAGAATTGGCTCGCCCAAGTAAGGACAAGATAAAACGGAATGGAGTACGCATCGATTGTAACCTTTGATTATGAGCCAAATATAAATTTAGAGATTGATAACAATGGCTCGCATTATCACAATCAATGCCTGTCGATGTCTACTATCGCCTAACGCCGCATTAAGGGGCAAGCAACGCAAACAACTGAACTCAAACTAACCAGCCGTAACCTCAAATGTCTACCCAAACCAAAAATGCCACGCGTTGCTTGTCCCTCTTAAATGCTTTGTTAGGGCTATTTTTGTAGTTCGAAAAACTCTTTATGTACAGAACAAATAGTCCTCGAAAAGGTGCCAACGAAATCTCTAGCAGCATCAGTTGAAGCTAGCATAAGTGGTAAAAATTCATTAACACGCTTACCAAGAACTACTCCAACGTCCAAAGGATTACCGCTATCTAGGTGCCGCATTTCAAATCCAACATTTGTCATCAAATCATACATTGTAAGCACTTGATGATCCTTTGACTCCCATTCAATTTTATCATGTACCATCTTATTTCGAATTTTGATGGCTTGTTCAAAGGTGTCGTGGAATGTCTGCTTGATCTGACTTGATGTTGCTTTATCGATGACATCCTGCCTTACTAACGCACCTAGCATTGTTGCGTTTAGTTCCCTTAGCCGATAGAACTCATGAAAAAACATTCTTACAAGCAATTCAAAACGGCTCACAATACTCCCATACAGAAGAGAGTGATAATTCGAAGGGAGGCTCTCTATGTCGTGAATGACAATATCGAGTCCAGTCAATATTTCATTTGTATTTTTTACCCAGGTAAAAACCGTAAACAAAAAGAACTCTTCTTTTGACTCGATTGAAATTCCTGAAAGATCAAACTCAGGGTCTTCAATGCGGGATTTTATTTCATCAGTGAGGCTAAAAATAAATGCCTTTACTTCTTCAGGGTACTCAACTTTATCAATTTTCATACTTACCCCAAACTTGAAGGTTAATAGCCCTAACGCCCGCTTAAGGGGCTGACAACGCTACTACCAAGTTACCGCATAACACTAAAACCACCAAAATCAACGCACAATAAAAATGCCGCGCGTTGGAAGTCCCTCTTGAAGCGTTTGTTATGCTTTATTACTTATTGATTAAATTGAACTTTTTCAACATTTATTGGTTCAAGCCACTTTAACTCAAAATGATAAACTTGCCTACTTTCAGCAAACATTGTTGCCGATAAGATCCCAAATAAGTTGAAGCGAATGAGCCTGCGGAATCAAGGGGTCAACAGCACCAAAGGAAGAGACCATTCAGCGACAATTGAACCTTTTACGAACACAATCTATCAGAGCAGAGCCGGAAAAAAGCACAAAATCATCGATAAACTTGAACTAACCAAACACTGTCAGCAAGTAAGGTATTCATGAGATCCCAAACATGCTGAAGCGAAATAGCCTGCGGGATCAATGAACAAACAACGCCAAAGAAAGAGACCTTTTAGCAAAAATCGAACCTTTTGCGTACACAATTTATCAGAGCAGAGTTGGCTAAAAATGCACGAGCATCGTTCAACTTTTAATAGCCACAAAAAAGGACAATATACTAATATTATCAATTAATTAGGATGAAAAACCGCTAAAATCAGACCAAGCTTTCCTATTAAAATTTGTATATTGATTTTGCTGAGGCTCAATAAAGCATAACGCCCTGTTAAGGTGTGAGCAACGCAATACCGAAACCTCCGTATACCGCCTTAAACACTAAAACCAACGCATAGTAAAAATGCCACGCGTTGCGAATCACTCTTAAACAGTTTGTTATACGGAGATTTTCCACCGTCCAATTTTATGAGCGAAACCACCAACTCTAACCTTAATAATACCTTGCTCGTTTGAATCTACAGACGCGGTAATTTTTGAAATACACTTCATTGCCCGACCTTGTTCGAAAATAAAACTATTCGAATGTGTATTAGGAAGGTGTTTAGTTAGGTAACACGCTAATGCACCACTCGCACTCCCCGTCGCTGATTCCTCGGAAATACCAAATAGTGGAGCGAAGTTACGACAGCTTGCTGTAACCATGCTTGTTTTTTCACATAACTCAAAAGCATGAATACCAATTACTTCATGCCTTTTACAAAAATTAATGGTTAGATTTTTATTCACTTGAATTTTATCGAGATACCCATATGGGACTGGAACAATAATATCGGGTAAACCTGTTGAAACAACCTCAATCGGTAACCGTGTTGACTCAAGGACTTTCGAGTCTAGCCCGACTAACTCCGATATAAGTTCATGACTGAACTGTGCACGGTATTCTGGTAGCTTCTGATCCATGACTACAAGACCGTTTCTCTCAATGGTTACGACAAATAAACCTGCTTTAGTCCTTTGAAGGTATTTACCTTCACTTATGATACCGTCTTGATACATTGTTGAAAATACAGCTAATGTAGCGTGTCCACAAAAATCAACTTCACCTGTTACGGTAAAAAAGGACACCTCAAAATCAGCTTCATTATCCTGAGATACAAATGCAGTTTCCGAATAGCCAACAACTTGTGCTATTTGTAATTTTTCTTCGTTCGACAAATAATCGGCGTCAAGTACAACACCCGCAGGGTTTCCACCCGTTCCATTCGCAGTAAAGGAATTAACTAAAATAGCTTCAACGTTCTTCAATCTCTATTTCTCCGTATAACGCCCGCCTAAGGGGCTGGCAACGCATAACACTAAACTCAAACACAACAACCGTAACCACCGCGGCTCAATGGGACTGGAAACGCCACGCGTTGACAGTCCCTCTTGAGGCGTTTGTTATACAAACATTCACAGTTTTTCTGATAGCTTTTTTAAATAATTTCTAGCAAGTTGATTGTTATCTCGGCTTAACGTAAGCGCCTAGTTAACCAGTGAGACCTTATTCAGCCTCGCTGATTTCTACATTCCATGGCATAAGATCAGTTAAATCATCGCTTGGTGAACGCTTCGGTAACTCCCTGAACAGGTGCACGAAGTAGAAGTAGGGATTGATGTCGTTGGCACGGCAAGTCATGACCAGGCTATAGAGGTTTGCGCTGGCCTTTGCTCCGTCTACTGAAGTTGAGAACATCCAATTTTTGCGCCCCGTGGTAAACGGACGCACATCTCTCTCAGTCACGTTATTATCGATGCTGATATGACCGTCTTCAAGATACGTAAGAAGTTTTGGCCACTGGTTTATCGCATAGTTGATGGCGATCCCGAGCTTACCTTTCGGTAGTTGTGTTTCCTTAATTCCGACCAACCATTGATGGAACTCATCGAGTATAGGCTTGGCTTTTTGTTGCCTTATCTGTCGCCGCTTTTCTGGGCTTAGTTTTCTAGTCTCCCGTTCTATACCGTAAAGCTTCCCGATATAGTTCAGCGCTTTTTCTACACGGCCAACTTTCTTGGTCGGTTGAGCTTTTTGAGCATCGGTGAACTTACGTCTTGCATGGGCCATGCAACCCGCTTGCGTGACATCTT